>CAWGYJ010000008.1:0-353896 GCA_963826895.1 uncultured Solirubrobacterales bacterium | reverse complement strand
CACGACGTTTTCGATCAGCGCATCCTGTAGTGCGGTCGCGTCGTCCTGGTTTTCGCTGACCAGGACGTCGACGGTGGCCGCCTCGATGATGCCGAGGGCGCGCCAGCGCCGCTCGCCGGCGATGATCTGAAAGCTTCCGGGCTCGGTCTCACGGACGATCAGCGGCTGTAGCAGCCCGCGAGCGCGGATCGATTCGGCGAGGCGCTCGAGCGCGTCCTGGTCGAACTGCTTGCGTGGCTGGTTGGGGTTCGGCGTGACGGCGGTGTACTCCACGGTTCGTAGCCGGCCTTGGTCGGCGAGCGTGCCGAACAGCGCGCTGCTGGGCGGTGGGGGTGAACGCCGGGGTCGGGTGAGGATGCGGGTGGGAACGGTGTTCTTGGTCGGCATCAGTCTGGTGCGATCGCTTGCGTGGTTGGCGAATCGTGGTCGCGGGCGAACAAGTCGGCGAGAGCCGGCCGGCCGCCGGGCTGCTCGCTCGTCTCTCGTATGTGCGGGCGAGCGGGCGGTGCCCCTGCTCGTAGGGGTCGGCGGTCATCGAATTCCTGCTGCGATGTCGATCAGCACTTGGCCGCACGCAATGCAAGGCTCCTCCGCCGCGGTGCCCTCCGGCCAGATCGGCGAGTGATCCGCGAGCGCAACCCTGGGGATGCAGTCGACGCACCACACGGTCTCGGTGCCGGTGCCCGGGTCGTCGATGAGGTAGCCGACGGCGGCGTCCGGGTCGGTCACGTCGGCGACTGCTTCGTAGCGGCTGGCGGCGTCTTCGAGCGCGGCCGCAGCTCCGCGTAACGCCGCGGCGAGCTGTCGGTCGCTGTCGACGGCGGACTCGAGCCGCTCGATGAGCGTGTGTTGGTCGTGGTCGGCCATCTGGTGGTAGCCGGTATTGCGCGCCGATTCGAGAGCGTTGTCGTCGGTGTCCATCGTTTCCCTCCTTCGTGGATCGCAGGAGTTGCCGGGGGTTTCGGGGTGCGTGACGCGCGTCACGGTGCTCACGCGGCCTGGTCCTGGGCGAGTTGCTCGAGGCGCGCCTCGAGCTCTTTGGCGGCTGCGGCGTAGTCCTGAGCTACACGTCCACCGGGATCGGCGAAGACCGTCGGTACTCCGTATCCGGGGTGGTCGCGGACTGAGCTCTGTTGGCGGATGTGCGTCTGAAACACGTACAGCGGGCCGGACGGGAACTGCTCGGCGTCGGCGAACGCGGTCGCCCATGCGCGCAGCTGGCGGGAACGGGCGTTGGTGCGGACGAACAGCATCCCGACCGGCGTGATGGCGTGTCCCGCCTCGACGCCGAGTTCGTCGAGTTCGTCGAGGCGCCGCGCGATGGTCTTGGCTTCGTAGACGCCAGGCTCGCCGCAGAACAGGATCCCGTCGGCGGCGAACATTGCCATGCGGGTGAGCGGGGTGACGGCGCCGGTGGTGTCGATCAGTGCGATGTCGGCGGTCTCGTCGAGCTGCATCAGGAGTTGATCGAGGGCGTCGAAGCGACCAGTCGCGGCGACATCGGCGGTGAGGGCGAGGAGGCGCTCCGAGGTGGCGAGCAGCCTTAGCGATCCGCCTGGCTTGTCGTTGCGCGTGCGGGCGATCGGATCGTCGATCTCGATCGTGGCGGTGAGCGGGTCGGCGCTTCCCGCGAGGAGATCCTCGATCCGCGTGACGTCGTCGTCGTCCTCGATGCCGAAGGTCATCTCGAGGTCGGGCTGGTGGGCGTCGAACCCGACGAGGAGGACGTTGTTGCCGCGCCGCGCGAGTGCGGGTCCGAGGTTCGCGACGGAGGTCGTCTTGCCGACCCCGCCCTTGGAGGACCAGACGAGGAGCCGGTACATCAGCTTGCCTCGGTTCGATGGTGCCGTGCAGTCATGAGCGCGTCTCCTCAAGAAGGGGGTGTGGTTGGTGTGGGCGATGCTTTGGGCATTGCGTGGTGGTCAGACGGGCGAGTAGCGGAGTTGCTCGTCGATGCGGGTGGCGATCTGACCGAGTTGGCCTTGGCGGTTCTTGCGGACGATGAGGTCCATCTCGCCGGGTCGCTCGGAGTCGGGGTCGTAGTAGTCGTCGCGGTAGAGCATCAGGACGCAGTCGGCATCCGCCTCGACTTGTCCCGAGTCCCGCAGGTCGGACAGGAGCGGGCGCTTGTCGGGCCGCTGTTCGACGGCGCGAGAGAGCTGGGAGACAGCGATCACGGGACAGCTGAATTCGCGTGCGAGGCGCTTGAGACCGCGGCTGAACGCCGAGACGTCCTCGACGCGGTTGCCGCTCGGCTTCTCGGCGCGCATCAGTTGCAGGTAGTCGACGACGAGCAGCTCCAGCCGGCCGTGGCGCACCGCGACCTGGCGGGCGTGCGCGCGCAGCGTGGGGAGGGAGAGGTCGCCGTCGTCGAGCAGGTGAAGCGGAAGATCGACGCTCGCCTGCGCGGCTTTCAGCAGCGGCGGCCAGTCGTGTTCGTGCAGGCGCCCGAGGTGGATGCGGCTCGGTGCGACGCCTGATTCGGCGGCGAGATGGCGCTGGGCGGTCTCGGAGTCGCTCATCTCGATCGAGGCGAACAGCACACGACCGCACTCGACGGCTGCGACGTGCCGGGCGATCTGCAGGGCGATGAGGCTCTTGCCCATCGACGGCCGTGCGGCGACGACGTATAGGCGCCCCTGTTGCAGGCCTCCGAGCAGTTCGTCGAGCGGAGCGATCCCGGTGGTGAGTCCGGGAACGGCGCGGCCCGATTGCGAGCACTGGGCGAGGCGGTCCACCTCGTCGGTGACCGCGTCGGCGAGAAGCCGCTGTCGGCCACGGACTGTGCTCGCGCGGAGCTGGAAGATCAGCTGCTCGGCGCGTTCGATCAGCTCGTCGGACCCCGAGCGGGGTGCGCTTGCAGCGGCCTGGATCTCGTAGGTCGCGCGCATGAGCCGCCGGACCTGCGCGAGGTCGCGCACGATCGCGGCGTACTCGCGACAGTGTCCGGCCGCCGGCACCCAGCCCGCGAGCTCATCGACGCTCGCTGAACCGCCGACATCGTCGAGTTCTCCGTTGCGTTGGAGGTGCGCAGCGACCGTGAGGTGATCGATTGCCTCGCCGGCGCTGTGCAGCGCCCGCATCGCAGCGAATACTCGCCCGTGTGCGGGTCGGTAGAAGTCGTCGTCCTGGAGGCCGACGTCGAGGGCGGCGTGGAGATGGCGTTCGTCCAGGAGAACGGCGCCGAGCACTGACCGCTCGGCCTCGAGGTTCTGAGCGTGCGCGGCGTTGTGGACGGCCGATGTCATGCCGCTGTGCGCTCCTGGTCGTCGTGTATTGCGCTCGATGAGCTCGGCCCATAGGTCTCGGTATTGCCGTTCGGAGTAGTGCAGGGGGTGTTCGCAGAGCACGGTCCAGCGGGCGGCCAGGACGAAGCGCTCGAGGGTGGGGTGGATCGCGCCAAGCTCGGCGAGCGCCGCCGCGCGGTGGTCGCGCCCGTGTCGCTGGATGGCGCGGGCGAGGTGGTCTTTGGCAGCCGGCCAGCTGAGAGCGCTCGCGTCGGGTGATCTCGGGTCGCCGGTTGGGGGGACCGCCGTGCCGTGCCGGTCGCGGTCCGCGGTGGCGAAGCGTTTCGCGATGAGCTCTTCGGCGATGCGATCGAAGTCGGGGAGGGTGGTGGCCTTTGCGCCGATGTATGGGTCGGCGACCATCTGCGTGAACCCGGCCGTGATGCGCTCAGGTTCGAGGCGCTCGAGCAGTCGGTCCGCCGCCTCGTGCCAGCGCCGTGTGTCGCGGCCGTACCGGATTGCCGGGCTGCTGCCCAGCGCCGGCTTCCAGGCATCGATGAACGACTCGATAACCCAGTCCCTCGTCCCGTATGCCATGGAGCGCACACCGTCGACCGGTTCCGGCTGACCGCCCTGGAAGTTTTCTTGTTGTTCTTCTGGATCGCCGTCACCTGCGCGCGCGCTAGAGGGCGGCGAATCAGCGATGCCGGTGGCGGCGTTTCCGCCCTGCCAGTTCTGTCCCGCCGCCCTGCCAGTACCGTTCTGGCGCCCAGCCAGTTCCGTTTCACCGCCCTGGCCGTTTCGCCCCGCCGCCCTGCCAGTACCGTTCTGGCGCCCAGCCAGTTCCGTTTCACCGCCCTGGCCGAGTGGCGCTTCGTGGACGGTGTAGATGCTCGGCAGGTTCCGTCCGCCGTTGTTCGCTCGTCGCCGTTCGATGGTGAGCAGACCGGCCGCTTCGAGGATGTGGTGGCAGTCGTCGACGCGTTCGACGTGCAGCCCTGAGTGCTCGGCGATTTGCGCGCGAGTGACCTGCGCCTGGGTCCACGTCCCTTCCGGACCCTGCCGCACGCAGAACTCGAGCAGGACGACGATCAGTCCGAGATCTCGCAGCAGATGCCCTCCGTCTCGAGGCGCCGCGAGCCGGTCGGCCATCGGGACCGTCACGGCGATGAAGCTGTGCTCGTGGATGAGCAGATGCGCGATGCTGATGCTGCCGCCGCGCTCGGGGTCGGCCTGCGTCTCCCTCCGCAGCACACCGGCCTGCTCGAGGCAGGCCAGCATCTTCGCGACGCTTCCCTTGGACACTCCGCCGCGGGCGGCAAGGAGGTCGTAGCTGTAGCGGACGCGGCGTTGCTGGCCGATGTTCCGCTGCTCGTTGGCGAGCTGGCAGAGGAGTCCGTAGAACCCGATGGTGCGAACGCGCCTGGGGCCGGCGGTGTGTTCGCGGATTGCCTCGACCGCGCGCGTGTAGACCATGAAGAAGGGCAGCTCACGGCGGTCCGCGATCGTGACGGGATCGTGCTTGTGGCTGGCCGCCGTCATGCCGACCCCACCGCGCTGACGAGGGTGAGCGACATCCGCCGACGAGCTACGACGTGGCTGACGTTCGCGTCTCCGACGGGAGCGGTTACGCCGTCCGATCCGGCCGAGATCGGTACTCCCGGAAAATCCTGATGCACCCGTATTGCACCCAAATGCCAGCTCAAGCGGAGCGCGGCGACGGGGTGCGATCTCAGTAAATCGCCCGCTTTGCAGGGATTTCCTGAGAGTGGGCGATCCAGGACTCGAACCTGGGACCTCTTCCTTATCAGAGAAGCGCTCTAACCGACTGAGCTAATCGCCCGGCGAGGCCAATCGTACCCGGTCATTCGATCGTTATCAGCGTCCTGGAGACGGTCGATCGGTGGTGCTGCTCGCCATGAAGCGTGAGCGTGTAGCGACCGGCCGCCAGCGCTCGCGCCGGAGCGAATACGAGCCTCCACGTACCGCGAGCGCTGAGGATGCGCTCGCCCGCAAGCGTACGACCGTCGCGCGAGAGCGTCGCCCGCTCCACATTGCCGCTCGCCGGCAACGTCACCGTCCCGGTGAGCGTCTTACTCGTGCAGACCTCCTTGGTCGTCTTTTTGCGGTGGACGACGACCGTCTTGGCCTTGCACGTGACTACCTCGACCTTCCCGGCCGGACCGCGGGGGCCGGTCGCACCCGTCGCACCCGTCGCGCCCGTCGGTAGCGCGCCACCGGTACCGGACAGGTCGATCGCAGCGGGCTGGGTCTCGGTGTTCGTTGTCAGGGTCATCGTCGCTGACCGCGACCCTGGCGATGCGGGCTCGAAACGCACGCCGATCTGGCAGCTCGACCCGACGGCGACAGGCTGCTGGCAGCCGTTGGCCAGCATGAAGTCGCCGGGGTCGGCGCCAGCCAGCGAGATTCCCGAGACGACGAGCGGGGCCGAGCCGTTATTCGTCACCGTCTCCTTCTGCTCGGGACTGGCCGTTCCCTGCGGCTGGGTGCTCGCGAACGTGATCGACGGGGCACTCATATCGGCCGTCGGGGCGACATAGGTGAGCGTGACGCCGGCCGAAGCACTGGTCGGGGTCGCGACCAGCGTGCCCTCGGCGATGAAGCTCGAGCCGCCCCCGCCGCCGGCGGCCGGGATCGGGGACGCGCCGCCACCACCGCCGTAGTACCCACCGCCACCGCCACCGCCGCCAAGGCCACTGATGCCACCCACTTCGGTCCCGCCGCCACTCCCGCCGAGTCCGAGACTTCCGCCGGTGCCATCGGAACCGCTGCAGCCTCCCGACGTGCCGCCGCCCGCTCCGCCTCCCGAGCTCGTCCCGGCGCCACCCGCACCGCAGGCACCGCCCCCGTTATTACCCGGAGAACCGGCGTCGCCTCCCGCGCCGGCGGTGAGGCCGCCACCAGCGCCACCGCCACCAGCCGCGATCACAAGCACCGACGGATAGCCCGCCGAGAGCGACGGACCGCTCACCACGGTGGCGCCGCCACCACCGCCACCACCGTCTGACACTGAGCCCGTGCCGCCGACACCACCGCCGCCCAAGCCACCGACACCGCCTTGCGTTCCACAGGTGGCCGTGCCCCCGGCTCCGCCCACACCGATCTGAAGCTGCTCACCCGGAGTGACCGAAAACGCGCCGCTGACCGAGGCGCCCTCTCCGCCCGCGGCGTCGCAGCTCGCGCCACCCGCACCGCCAACGGCCGTCACCGAGATGCTCGTCACGCCCGGAGGTACGGTGAACGAATATTCCCCAGCCGACGGGAACATGGTCGTTGCAGTCACATCAGCGCGGGCGACGTTGGTCAAGGGTCCAACCGCCGTGGCGATCACGAACACCGCGGCAAGAACCGAGGCGGTCGCCCACCGGCAGCCAAAGGGCCGGAGCCCGCTTGCTGGACGCGATCCGGTCATGTCGGTCCTCCTCCGTGGGTAGAGCCCTGGTCGCATCCGAGCGAACAGCGGCAGCATCACTCTACGCCGTCGGCTTGCCCGCAAGCTCAGGCCGCAGCGCGTACGGACAGCCGGCGCGCGAACGCAAGTGCGTCATCCAGCGAGTCGAACTCGAGCTTCGCCCGGTAGCGGCCGCCGCCGGCCGCGCTGACGTCGACCTCGGCCCCGAGGGCCGCGCCGAGCGAGTCCTCGAGCTGCACGATCGCCGCCTCCTGGTCCGGGTGCATCGCACGACGTGGCCGCACCGCACGACCACCGGCCGCGCCGTCTCCGGCTGCGCCTCCGACCGCGCGGGCCCGCGCCTCGAGCTCGCGAACGGACCATCGCCGGTCCACGGCGGCCCGCGCCAGGTTGCGGCGGTCGGCGTGCTCGGAGGCGAGCAGCAGCGCGCGGCCGTGACCCTCCGTAAGCAGTCCACGCTCGAGCAGCTCGAGCGCCTCGTCCGGGAGGTCGAGCAGCCGGATCAGGTTGGACACCGCGACGCGGCTGCGGCCGACGCGCAGGCCAACCTCCTCGCGCGTGAGCGACAGCTCCTCGACCAGCGCGGCGCACGCGCGGGCCTCTTCGACCGGGTTCAGGTCCTCGCGCGCCATGTTCTCGATCAGCGCGACCTCGAGCGACTCCGAATCGTCGTGGTGGCGGACGATCGCCGGCACGGTCTGGAGCTCCGCGAGCTTCGCGGCCCGCCACCGCCGCTCGCCGGCGACGAGCTCGTACCGCCCGCCCGCCAGCGGTCTGACGAGCACGGGCTGGAGCACGCCACGTTCGCGGATCGAGCCGGCGAGGGCGACAAGCGAGTCCTCATCGAACGACCGGCGCGGCTGGTTCGGGTTCGGCTTGATCAGCTCGACCGCCAGCTCCCGCAGCTCCTCGGCATCGTCTTTGGGCGCGACCGACAGGATCGCGGCGAGTCCGCGGCCCATGCCCTTCTGTCGTTCAGCCACGGGCGGCCACCTCCTTTGCGAGCTCGAAGTATGCGTCCGCACCCGGGCAGTGCGGATCGTGATGGATCACAGGCTTCCCGAAGCTCGGCGCCTCGCCGACGCGAACGTTGCGCGGGATCACAGTGGCGAACACATGTTCGGGAAAGTGCTCGCGGATCTCGCGCTCCACGTCCTGCGCGAGCCGGGTGCGCCCGTCGTGCATCGTCAGCAGCATGCCGCCAATGGTGAGCGTCGGGTTCAGCTCGCGCTGGACCAGCCCGAGCGTGTCGAGCAGGCCCGCGAGGCCTTCGAGCGCGAAGTACTCGGACTGCACCGGGACGATCACGCGGTCGGCCGCGACGAGCGCGTTGATCGTCAGCGGGCCAAGCGAGGGGGGACAGTCCAGGAACAAGAACGCGTAGTCGTCGCGGATCGACGCGAGTGCCTCGCGCAGGCGAGTCTCGGAGCCGGCGATCCGTGGCAGCTCGACCGTCGCGCCGGCGAGATCGGGACCTGCGGGAACCAGCGCCAGGTGCTCGACATCGGTTGCCACGACGGCGTCCTCGAGCGGGGTGGAATCGATCAGGACCTCATAGATCGTCGGCTCGCGGTCCTTGCCGATCCCGAGCCCGACGGTCGCGTTGCACTGCGGGTCGACGTCGATGAGCAGCGCCTCGTAGCCGGCCTCGGCGACGCAGGCGGCGAGATTGACGGCGGTCGTGGTCTTGCCGACTCCGCCCTTCTGATTGGCGATCGCGTAGACGGTCCCCATGCTCATCACCACGCTAGCGACGCCGGCGGTCAGACGAAGCGCCGAGGGGGCGCTTGCGAGCGAGCCCCGGACGCCTGGGAAACCGGACCGGCGTGGGTCTGACCTTCGACATCAGGTAGAGGTGCCTGGCGTCCGCACCTACAAATGGCTGCACCTGGGCGATTTGCGTCAGGTCGAGGCCGAGCTCGGCCGCAGCGCCCAGCCCAGATTCCTCCTCTTCAGGTTGACGGTGACCCTTCCACGCAATCAGCGTCCCACCCGGTGCCAACAGCGGTGCGGCGTATTCCGCGACCACCGCGAGCGGCGCCAGCGCACGAGCGGAGGCGAGCTCGAAGCGGCCGATCCCCTCGGGCCAGTCCTCGGCTCGGGCCCGGACGACCGCCGCATTCGTGACGCAGGCAGCCCGCACCGCCCGTTCGAGGAACTCACATTTGCGTCCGTTGCTCTCGAGCAGCGAGACGCTCGCGCCGGGCAGGGCGATCGCAAGCGCAAGCCCGGGGAAGCCCGCACCTGAGCCGATGTCGACGATCGCCCGCGCAGACCTCACTCGCTCAAATGACAGCGCCGCGAGCGAGTCGGCCAGGTGCACGTCCACCGCCGCCGCGGGTTCTGTGACCGTCGTCGGCGCCACGGGGTCGTCGGCGAGCAGCTCGAGCAGCGCGACGAGCTGCGCGGCGGCGCCGGCCGGCAGTGCGTGAAGATCGCACAGCTCGCGTACCCGCGCCGGTACGTCCATCAGATGTCTGCTCGAGCGCGTTCGCGGGCGATGTAGTCCGCATATCGGGTCAACATCCGCTCGAGCCGCTCCGCGGCATAGCCGTCGACGCCCGCGTGCAGCGAGTCCTCGAGCAGCGGCAGAACATCGGATACAAGCGCCGGACCCCGCGCCATCCACTGGTAGTACGACCGGCCGCCGTGGTGGTAGGGGCCGTACAGCCGCGTGCGCGGGAACCGCTCCATCAGCCACTGGAACATGGCCTCGTGACGAACATGCATTCGCAGCGTGACCTGGGGTTGCTTCCCGTCACCGCCGAACGAGCCTTCGCCGATCAGCAGGCCGACGAGCAGTCCGTGGTCGAAGTCGTTCATCGGGCTCACGCGCTTCGTTGTAGCGCACGTCCCGGCTGTTTCACCGGGACAACAAACGTGAAACGCGGCCCGGGCTACTCGGGAGAGCCAACCCCACGCGCTTCCGGCGCTCGATGGAGCAGCTACGCGACGAGTGGCGCGACGACGAGCCGGCGGTCGGGCTCCTGGCCCTCGCTGTACGTCTCGACGTCGTGGCGGCTCTTCAGGTGTTCGTGCACGACCTTGCGCTCGAGTGCGGTCATCGCCTCGAGTGACACGGGCCGGCCATCGCTGACGGCGGCCTCGGCGGCCTGGTCGGCGGCGGCGCGCAGCGCCACCGCTCGGCGTTCGCGGTAACCGGCGGCATCCACGGTCACTCCGCGGCGGTCACGCTCGCCTTTGTAGGCGATCCGGTAAGCCAGGTGCTGGATCGCGTCGATCGTCTCTCCCTGGCGGCCGATCAGGACGGCAAGATCCTCGCCGATGTATTCGCCCGTGAGCCCGTCCTCGTCCTCCTGCACCCGGACCTCGGCATCGACGCCCGCCTGATCCGCGATCAACTCCAGCAGATCGATGAGTCGGTCGGCGGGACTCAGGGAAGCCTCCACGGCTAGCGCCGCCGTCCCGAGCGCTTCTTCTTCTTGCGCGGCGACTTCGGGGGTGGACCCGTTCGCGCGGGAACCGCGGCGACCGGCTGCTCCTTCGGCTTCCCTCGGAGCAGACCGCCGAGGCCGCCGGCGAGGCCAGAGCCGGAGCCGGAGCCGAGCCGGAGCCGTTGGAGCCTGACCCGTTCGGACCGGATTCGCCGCCAGAGCCGCCGCCCGCAGAACCGCCTCCAGGCCGCCCGGCGACGGCGGTTCCGCCCGCGCCGACCGGCACCGGTGGCGCCTGGGGTCCGAGCCGCCTCTTGACGATGTACTGCTGGCCCATCGTCCAAGTGTTCGTCGTGATCCAGTAGACGATCACGCCCGCCGGGAAGCTGACGATGAACAGCACGAAGATCAGCGGCATGAACATCATCAGCTTCCGCTGCGTCGGGTCCATCATCGGCGAGGACATCATCATCGTCGAGGCGAGCTGCGTGCCGACGTAGAGCAGGATCAGGACCACCAAGGTCGCGCCTGTGGCCTTGTTCGTCAGGTCCGTGATGAACAGGAACCCCGCGTGCGCGGCTCCGGCGCGTGTGGCCCGAGCGGCCCCTTGGTGCACGCGACCGTGGCCGACGGCCCCAGGTGGTTGACGTGGCGGTACAGAATCTGAACGGACGGGCAGATGTCGTCGCGCAGGTCTCTTGCGCAGCATGTAGAACAGCGAGATGAAGACCGGCAGCTGCGCGACCAGCGGCAGGCACGAGGCCAGCGGGTTGACGTTGTTCTCCTTGTAGAACTTCATCATCTCCTGCTGCTGGCGCTGCTTGTCCTCCTTGTACTTGGCCTGGATCTCCTTCATCTGCGGCTGCGAGCCGCTGCATCGCCGCATCGATTTGAACTGCTTGACCGTCAGCGGGACGAGCACGCGCGCGGATCACAGACGGTCAGCAGCACGATCGACCAGCCCCAGCCGGTGCCGACTGTGTTGTGGAAGAACTTCAGCACCGACTCGAAGACGTGATCAGCGGCTGGAAGATGTTTGCTGCGACGAGCATCTGTCAGGGCGTCGGGGTGGCCGCCTCCGGTCGGGTTCGGAACAGCCGCTGCTCCTCGACGGGGTCAAATCCCCCCGGGCTCCAGGGGTTGCATCGCAGCAACCGCCAGCCGGCCAGGACGAGTCCGCGCAGTATGCCGAATCTGGTGATCGCCTGCGCGGCGTACTCAGAGCACGACGGGTAGTACTGGCAGCGCTGCCCGACGAGCGGCGAGAGCAGCCGCTGGTACAGCCGGATCGGCAGCCACGGCGATGCGCGCGCAGCCGCTCTCACGCCGTCGCTCCTCGGACGGGGCAGTCTCGCGCTCACCCGCAGCGCCCGCCGCCCGCGCGACCAGAGCCCCGAGCTCACGCGGCGATTCCCGTCGAGACCCTCGCGCTCAGCAAGATCCCTGGCATCAGGGCGCGCAATCACGACGGCGTCGGTCCCCGCCGGGAGCGCAACCGCTCCGGAGGCGAACGCCTCGCGCAGCAGCCGCTTGACCCGGTTGCGCTCGACGGCGCCTCCCACCTTGCGGGACACCGACAGGCCGAGCCGCGGCGGTCCGGCGTCCTCCCCGCGAGGAAACACGTACAGAACCAGTTCCCGGCCGGCATGCGACCGGCCGTGCCGGAACACGCGATCGAACTCCGCGCTGCGCGACAGCCTGCCTCGTCGCTGGACGGCCGGACACGGCCACCGACGGCAAGGCCGGTCGCCGCGGAGCGCATCAGACCGTCAGGCGCTTGCGGCCCTTGTCGCGCCGCCGCTTCAGTGTCAGGCGCCCGGCGCGCGTCTGCATACGCGCGCGGAAGCCGTGCGTACGTGCGCGCTTGCGCTTCTTTGGCTGATACGTGCGCTTCATCGCTGTGGTGGGGCCGCAGCGAGCCCGTGAACCCGGGCCCGGCAGGGTGGCGATCCAGTATACGCAGGCACCGGTCGCCACGGCCGGCAGGCCGCGTATCGCGAGAGCCTCCGACACGTGCCGCTCGCTTTTTCTCGCGCTTTGCGCCAACGCCCCGCGGAGCCTCTCCGGAGGTCGTGAAGCCGCTGGTATATTCGCCGCCGCTCGGGCGCCTTCCGTCCGGGCCTTGACGAATCGTTCACCGAACGCTCTTCCAGGAGGAGCCGCTTGGACGCTGCCCGCGCAACCCGAGCCAGTCCTGCCTGGCGCCAGATCCGAGCCGAGCTCATCGCGAGCGCTCGGAGAGTCCACGTACGAGATCTGGCTGCGCCCGCTCGAGCTCGCAGGCCTGGGACGGCGAGCGTGCTGACCCTCAAGGCTCCGGCGACCACAGGGGCGGTGGATCTCCGGGCGCTATGCAGAGCCGCTCGAGCGCTGCGTCGCAGTCCGGCTTCGGCCCCGCCGCGCGCTTCGGGTTCTCCGACCGAGCGCGGTCGCGCGATGAGCGGTCCCGCCGACAAGGATCCCGAGCCCGAACCGGGCGCACTCGACTTCAACCCCCGCTACAGCTTCGACCAGTTCATCATCGGCGACGGCAACCGCCTCGCGCACGCCGCCGCCCTCGCGGTCGCCGAGCACCCCGGGCAGGCCTACAACCCCCTGTTCCTGCACGCGCCGCCCGGCCTTGGCAAGACCCACCTGCTGCACGCGATCGGGAACTACGTGCTGCTCTACGGTGGCGGCGCCACCGTCCGCTACACGACCGTCGAGGCGTTCACCAACCACTTCATCAGCGCGCTCAACGCCAGCGAAGTCGCTCGACGGCTTCAAGCACGCCTACCGCGACGCCGACGTGCTGCTGATCGACGACGTCCAGTTCCTCGCCAGCAAGGCGAAGACCGAGGAGGAGTTCTTCCACACCTTCAACGCGCTGTACGAATCCGGCCGCCAGCTCGTCGCTCACCTGCGACCGGCTGCCGCGCGCGCTGATCGCGATCGAGCAGCGCCTGCGCGAGCGCTTCGAGGCCGGCCTCGTCGCCGAGCATCCAGCCCGCCGGACCACGCCACGCGAGTCGCGATCCTCCGCAAGCGCGCCGCGCTCGACCGGATCACGCTCGCCGACCCGGCGTGCTCGAGCTCATCGCCGACCGCGTCACCGACAACATCCGCGCGCTCGAGGGCGCCCTGATCCGCATCGTCGCCTACCACTCGCTGACGCGCCGGCCGATCGACATCCCGCTCGCGACCAAGGTCCTCGACGCGCATCCACCCGCGCGCGGCGGCGAGCCGGGATCACGATCGATCGCCGAGTCCAGCAGGCGGTCGGCGCGCACTTCGACGCTCACCGTCGACGAGCTCACCTCCGCCGGGCGCACGCCCGCGTCGCCTGGCCCCGCCAAGTCGCGATCCACCTCGCCCGCGAACCTCACCGGACACGTCGCTCGCAGGACGATCGGCGCCGGCGTTCGGCGGCCGCAACCACGCCACCGTCCTGCATGCCTGCAAGCGCGTCTCCGACCGGCTCGTCGAAGACCGATCGACAGCTGCTGGCGATGTTCACAACGCTCGACGGCGGTCCTGCGCGCAGGGCAGGGCGACCGCAGCCTCTTGACAGACTTGACTGTCCGCCAGAAACGAGAACTATCCCGCTAGGTGCGGCAGAATGTGCGACTTCTCCACAGCCCTTATTCGCTCTATGACTTCTACATCCCTTCTTGAGGTATTCATCGTGAAGATCTCTCTCGAGCGCGACGTGCTCGCTCGCCCAGCTGCAGACGGTCAGCCGCGTCGCCTCGACCCGCAGCGCGATCCAGGCGCTGTCCGGCGTTCAGCTCTCGGCCGCTTCGGGCGCGTGCGAGCTGCGCGCGACCGACATGGACGTCGGCCTTCGCGTCCCACTCGAGGCCGAGGTCATTCGCGAGGGCACCGTCGTGCTGCCGGCGCGGCTGCTGCTCGACGTCGTGCGCTCGCTGCCGGCGCAGGCCGTGTCGCTCGAGCTGCGCGCGCGCCGAGCAGGACGTCGAGCTCGTCTCGGGCAACGCCACCTTCCACATCCGCACGCTGCGCGCAGAGGACTTCCCGCCGTTCCCCGAGCCCGATCCCGAGAGCACGGTGACCGTCCCGGCCGACGCGTTCGTCTCGACTGCGCTCAAGGTCGCCGGCTCGGCCTCGCGTGACGAGACGCGCCCGGTGCTGACCGGCATCCTCGTCTCGGCCTCGGAGCGCGAGCTGCGGATGGTCGCGACCGACTCCTACCGGCTGAGCGTCAAGGAGACGACGCTCGAGGCGCCGCTGTCAGCTCCGGCTTCGAGGTCAACGTCCCGGCGCGGGCGCTGCAGGAGCTCGCACGGCTCGTGACGCACGCCGAGGACGATGCGTCGCTGAGCGATCAGCGTGCGCCAGAACCAGGTGCTGTTCGCGCTCGGCCGCGGTGATCCTCTCCTCGCGGCTGATCGACGGCCAGTTCCCGAACTACCGCCAGCTGCTGCCCGAGAGCTTCGAGCACGAGCTGCGGATCGCCGGCAGCGAGCTCACCGACGTCGTGCGCCGCATCAGCCTGCTGGCGCAGAAGAACGCGCCGCTGCGGCTGGCGTTCGCGCCCGGCGAGCTGACCGTGTCGGCGCAGACGCCGGACGTCGGCGAGGCCCGCGAGTCGCTGCCGGTCGCGTTCCAGGGCGAGCCGCTGGAGATCGGCTTCAACCCGGAGTTCCTGCGCGCCGGGCTCGAGGCGATCGAAGACGGCGACGTGCTGCTCAAGCTGATCAGCCCGCTGCGCCCCGGCCTGATCGAGGCCGGCGACGAGAGCCGCTTCCGGTACCTGATCATGCCGATCAGGCTCAACGTCTAGACGCAGTGCACGGCCGGTGCGCGTCCGTGCGCCTCACGCTCCGCGACTTCCGCTGCTACGAGCGACGCCGAGCTGCACGCTCGGCGACGGGCTGACCGTGATCACGGGGCCCAACGGCGCCGGCAAGACGAACCTGCTCGAGGCGCTGTACTTCGGCTGCACCGGCCGCTCGTGCCGGACCGCCAACGAGCGCGAGGTGGTCCGCTTCGGCGAGCGCGCCACGCGGGTCGTCGTCGACGGTCGAGGGCGACGACGGCACCCACGAGCTGGCGGTCGGCTTCGCGCCCGGGCGAGCCGAAGCGGATGCGGCGTCGACGGCGCGACCGTCGAGCGGCTGCTCGACGTCGACCGAGCGCCCGCTGGTGAGCGTCTTCCTGCCTGATCGGCTGGAGCTCGATCAAGGGCGCGCCCGCCGCTGCGCCGCGCGCATCTCGATCAGTTCGTCGCGGCCCTGTGGCCGGCGCGTGTGGCCACGCGCCGGGCGTATGCACAGGCGCTGGCCGCAACGCAACGCGCTGATCGCGCGGATCCGCGCCGGCGCCGGGTCAGCCGCGAGTCGCTCGCGACAGCTGGGACGCGCAGCTTGGCGCAGCCACGGGATCGCGCTGATGGGCGACCGGCGACGGCCGTCGGCGACGCATCGCCGAGCCGTTCGAGCGCCTGGCGCGCCGAGCTCGGACTCGACGGCGATCCCGCGATCGCGCTACCGGCCGCGCTCGAAGGCGACCGACCGCGAGGAGCTGGCGCGCCGAGCTCACCGAGCGCATCGACGGCCGACATCGAGCGCGGCTTCACCGGCCATGGGCCCCATCGCGACGACGTCTCGCTGCTCCGCGGAGGGCCGTGAGCTGCGCGCCTACGGCTCCCAGGGCCAGCAGCGCCTCGCGCTGCTCGCGCTGCTGCTGGCCGAGCGCGAGGCGCATTGCCGACTCACCGCCACTCGCCGCCGCTGATGCTGCTCGACGATGTGATGAGCGAGCTCGATCGGCCGGCGCCGCCGGCGCTGGTCGAGCTGCTGCGCGGCGTCGAGGGGCCAGTCGGTGATCACCGACGACCGACCTCGAGCAGGTGCCCGGGCGCCGGCGAGCCAGGCGTCGCCCGGCTGGCGGTCGCCGACGGCGAGGTCTGCGTCGAGGCAGCGGGCGCGATGACGCGTCACCGCCGCGCCCCACGACCCGCTGACGTTCGCGCTCGAGCGGCTCGCGCGACGAGCTCGCGCCCGAGACGCTGCTCGCCGACGTTCAGCGGGCCTGGCGCGAGGTCGTGGGCGCGATCGATCGCGTCCCAGGCGCAGCCGGTCGTCGGAGCGCGCCGGCGTGCTCACGGTCTCCTGCTCGGCGTCGGTCTGGGCACAGGAGCTCGACCTGATGGCGCCGGACATTCTCGAGCGCCTGAACGAGCGTCTCGGGGTCCGGCTGACCCGTCTGCGGTGCGTTGCGACGCCCGTTCCGGGCCGGTCCTGACGGGTCCTGACGGCCGCTCCGGAGTGGCGCGTTCGAAGTCGTTTCACGGTCGGGCGAAATTCGTCACACGCCGACACGCTTTTTGCCACATTTTGCAGGCAAATCGCCCCGCCGCAGAGGTCGTTTCCAGGGTCCGCTGTGCTATTCTTCTGTACACCAGATTCTTCGACGCCCCGGCGCGCCGAAGCGTCGCGCGGACACCGGGGCGTCTCAACGTCATCGGAGGATCGTTGACGAACGACGACGGCGCCACCGAGCGCCCACAATGATGAGCCCAGTTACGACGCGCAGGACATCACCGTTCTCGAGGGACTCGAGGCGGTCCGCAAGCGTCCGGGCATGTACATCGGCTCGACCGGGCGAGCGCGGTCTGCATCACCTCGTCTACGAGGTCGTCGACAACTCCGTCGACGAGGCGCTCGCCGGCCGCTGCTCACGCCGTCTCGGTCACGATCCACCCCGACAACTCCGTCACCGTCGTCGACGACGGCGCCGGGATCCCGGTCGCGATCATGGAGAAGGAGCAGCGCCCGGCGGTCGAGGTCGTGCTGACCGTGCTGCACGCCGGCGGCAAGTTCGGCGACGGCGGCGGCTACAAGGTCTCCGGCGGCCTGCACGGCGTCGGCGTCTCGGTCGTCAACGCGCTGTCCGAGCGACCTCGACGTCGAGATCCGCCGCGACGGCCACGTGTGGCGCCAGAACTACGCAGCGCGGCAAGCCGCACGGGCGACCTGCCAGAAGGGCGAGGCGACCAACGAGACCGGCACGACGATCACCTTCCTGCCGGACGCCGACATCTTCGAGACGCTCGACTTCGACTTCACGATCCTCGAGGAGCGCATGCGCGAGACCGCCTTCCTCACCCGGGGCCTGCACATCACGATCGTCGACGAGCGCGGCGAGGGGCACAGGGTCGAGTTCCAGTACGAGGGCGGGATCGTCGACTTCGTCGAGCTACCTGAACGAGAACAAGGAGCCGATCCACCAGCAAGGTGATCTCGTTCGAGGGCGAGGGCGAGGAGGGCGCCGTCGAGGTCGCGATGCAGTGGAACGCCTCCTACCAGGAGTCGGTCTTCTCGTTCGCCAACAACATCAACACGATCGAGGGCGGCTCGCACCTGTGCGGCTTCCGCTCGGCGCTGACCGGCGCGCTCAACAAGTACGCGCGCGACAAGGGCGTCCTCAAGGAGAAGGACGAGAACCTCAGCGGCGAGGACGTTCGCGAGGGCCTGACGGCGGTCATCTCGGCCAAGCTCACCGACCCGCAGTTCGAGGGCCAGACCAAGACCAAGCTCGGCAACCCGGGGATGGCCGGGTTCGTCCAGTCGATCGTCAACGCCCGCCTGGCCGAGTTCCTCGAGGAGAACCCCCGCGACGCGCAGGCGGTCATCCGAAGGCCGTGCAGGCCGCGCAGGCGCGCGCCGCCGCGCGCAAGGCGCGCGACCTCACGCGACGCAAGTCGGCGCTGGAGAACTCGACGCCTGCCCGGCAAGCTCGCCGACTGCTCGGTCAAGGACCCGTCGCTGTGCGAGATCTTCGTCGTCGAGGGCGACTCCGCCGGCGGCTCCGCCAAGCAGGGCCGCGACCGCTCCGTTCAGGCGATGCTGCCGCTGCGCGGCAAGATCCTCAACGTCGAGAAGAGCCGGATCGACAAGGTGCTGCAGAACCAGGAGATCCAGGCACTGATCACCGCGATCGGCACCGGCATCGCGACGAGTTCAACATCGACAACGCGCGCTACCACAAGGTGATCCTGATGACCGACGCCGATGTCGACGGCGCGCACATCCGCACGCTCGTACTGACGCTGCTATTCCGCGAGATGCAGCAGCTCATCGAAGCGGGCTACGTGTACATCGCCAAGCCACCGCTGTACCGGGTGAAGACCGGCAGGTCGGAGCGCTACATCGAGAAGGAATCCGAGCTCGAGGAGATCCTGCTCGACGGCAAGTTCGAACAGCTCAAGATCTTCGATCGCTACAACACACAGTTCAGGCTCACCGAGGCCCGCTGGCAGCGCTTCGGCAAGCTGCTCAAGCAGTACGAGGGCTGGGCGGCGGCGCTCCGGAGTGCCTATGGGCATGAGGCAGTGACATTCCTCGCCGAGTCGGGAGTGCTCGACGAGCGGATCGACAACGGCGACGCCCTGGTGAAGCTGCTCACGAACGCGGATACGAACGGGCAGGCGTTCACCACCGACGTGCTGTCCGAGGACCCGGTCGAGATCGTCGTCCGGGCGGTCGAGCGCAAGAGCGGCCTGGCGCGCACGCACCGTGTGCGGCGCTCGCTGCTGGAGGCGCACGAGTACCGGCAGCTGCTGCGCGTGCACGAGCAACTCGTCGCGACCGCGGGCACGCCGCCGTTCACCATCTCGCTCGGCGAGCAGCGTGCGGAGGCACTGACCTTCGGGGCGCTGCGCGACGAGGTGCTGACACTGGCCCGGCGCGGCGTGAACATAAACCGCTTCAAGGGGCTCGGCGAGATGAACGCTGCGCAGTTGCGCGACACGACGATGGATCCGTCGCGACGGACGCTCGTGCGCGTCACTGTCGAGGATGCCGCCCAGGCCGACAAGATCTTCTCGATGCTGATGGGCGATGCCGTCGAGCCACGGCGCGCGTTCATCGAGGAGAACGCTCGCCTCGTGACCAACCTGGACGTATAGGAGGCGACGCGTGTCAGCAATGGACACGATCGGCGGCGGCAACATCGAGCCGCGCGGCCTCGAGGAGGAGATGCGCTCTGCGTATCTCGACTATGCGATGTCAGTCATCGTCGGGCGCGCGCTGCCCGACGTCCGCGACGGCCTGAAGCCCGTTCACCGTCGCGTCCTGTTCGCGATGAGCGAGGCTGGGCTCCAGCCCAACAGGCCGCGCTCCAAGTCCTCGGCGATCGTCGGCGACGTGATGGGCAAGTACCACCCCCACGGCGACTCGGCGATCTACGACACGCTCGTGCGGATGGCGCAGGACTTCTCGATGCGCTACCTGCTGGTCGACGGCCAGGGCAACTTCGGTTCGATCGACGACGACCCCGCGGCTGCGATGCGCTACACCGAGGCGCGTCTGGCGCGCATCTCCAGCGAGATGCTGCGCGATCTCGACCAGGACACGGTCGACTTCGTCCCGAACTACGACGGCCGGCATCAGGAGCCGCTCGTGCTGCCGGCGCGGTTCCCGAACCTGCTCGTCAACGGCTCGTCGGGCATCGCCGTCGGGATGGCGACCAACATCCC
Source organism: uncultured Solirubrobacterales bacterium (assembly GCA_963826895.1). GTDB lineage: Bacteria > Actinomycetota > Thermoleophilia > Solirubrobacterales > Solirubrobacteraceae > Palsa-465. The sequence continues at coordinate 334,360 of CAWGYJ010000008.1, read as the reverse complement.
GCCCCACAACCTGCGCGAGACGATCAACGCGACGATCGCGTTCATCGAGAACCCCGAGATCGACATCGAGGGGCTGATGCGGCACATGAAGGGCCCGGACTTCCCGACCGGCGGGATCATCCTCGGCAGCGCCGGCATCCGCGAGGCGTACGCCACCGGGCGCGGCCGGGTCAGGGTCCAGGCTCGCGCGCACATCGAGCCGATCGGCCAGGGCAAGGAGGCGATCATCGTCACCGAGCTGCCCTTCATGGTCAAGAAGGGCGGCCAGGGGAACCTGATCGAGAAGATCGCGGACCTCGTCCACGAGAAGAAGATCCCCGAGATCTCCGACATCGAGGACCACTCGAGCGACAAGGGCATGCGGCTCGTGATCGAGCTCAAGCGCGGCGTGATCCCGAAGGTCGTCCTGAACAAGCTCTACAAGCACACGCCGATGCAGACGACGTTCGGCGTGAACATGGTCGCGCTGGTCGAGAACGTCCCGCGGACGCTGTCGCTGCGCGAGATGATCCGCCACTACGTCAGTCACCAGCGGGAAGTGGTCATCCGGCGCACGAAGTACGAGCTGCGGCGCGCGGAGGAGCGCGCGCACGTTCTCGAGGGGCTGCTGATCGCACTCGCCAACCTCGACGAGGTGATCGCCCTGATCCGCGCCTCGCGCGATCCCGAGACCGCCCGGAACGGTCTGGTCGAGCGCTTCGAGCTGACCGTGATCCAGGCGCAGGCGATCCTCCAGCTGACGCTCAGCCGCCTCACCGCGCTCGAGGCGGACAAGATCAAGCAGGAGCACGCCGACCTGCTGGAGCGGATCAAGGAGCTGCGGGACATCCTCGGTGACGAGGATCGGATCTTCGGCCTGATCAAGGACGAGCTGCGCGAGATCGCCGACGCCTACGGCGACGAGCGGCGCACCGAGATCACGTTCGCCGAGGGCGAGATCGACATCGAGGACCTGATCGCCGACCAGCAGATGGTGATCTCGATCACCCACTCCGGCTACATCAAGTCGCTGCCGCTTTCGACCTACCGCCAGCAGCGTCGTGGTGGCGTCGGCGTCACCGGGATGGACATGAAGGACGACGACTACATCGAGCACCTGTTCGTCTGCTCCACGCACGACTACCTGCTGTTCTTCACCAACCGCGGCAAGATCTACCGCTCGAAGGTGTACGAGCTGCCCGAGGCCTCGCGGACCGCGAAGGGCCGCGCGCTCGTCAACCTGCTGCCGCTGCGCGAAGGGGAGCGTGTGCAGTCCGTCCTTTCGACGCGCGACTTCGGCGAGGGCAAGTACCTCGTATTCGCGACCCGCAAGGGCATGATCAAGAAGACCGACTTCAAGGCTTACAACACGCCGATCAAGGCCGACGGGATCATCGCGATCAACATCCGCGACGACGATGAGCTGATCGCGGTTCGTCGCACGAGCGGTGACGACGACATCATCATGGTCTCGCGCTCGGGCCAGGCGGCCCGCTTCTCCGAGCACAGGGTCCGGTCGATGGGCCGCGACACGAGCGGCGTGCGCGGGATGAACGTCTCGCAGAAGGACAACGCCGTGCTCGCGATGGATGTCGCGCGCGACGACGACGAGCTGCTCGTCGTGACCGAGAACGGCTACGGCAAGCGCACGTCGATCTCGGACTATCCCGCCAAGGGCCGCGGGACGATGGGCGTCAAGACGATCACGTTGACCGAGAACAAGGGTGCGCTCGCCGGCGCGCTCGTGGTCCGCGAGCACCAGGAGCTGGTCTTCATCTCCCAGAACGGAATGGTCCAGCGCACATCGGTGCGCGGCATCAACCGCTACGGCCGCGCATCGCAGGGCGTCAAGGTCATGAACATCCGTGACGACGACCAGGTCAGCGCGGTGGCGCTCGTGGTCGAGTCAGAGGCCGAGACGGCCGCGCCGGTGGCCGAGGGCGACGTCGCCGGGCCGGTTGATCTGGCCGACGGCGCCGATCTGGCCGACGGCGCCGATCTGGCGACGGCGCCGAGCCCACCGCCGGCGGACTGCTCGGCGAGGACGCGAACGGCTCAGGGCCGGTCGCCGAAGAGCCGGATCTCGACGACGACGGTTCCGCGGAGCCGCCCGAGGACGAGTAGCGCACCCTCGTCCTGGGCCGGCGCCCGGAGCCTGACCCTCCTAAACGGTGAAAGGCAGACCGCGGCGGCGCCGAAATGGAGCATCTGGAACGGTTGGTTCTCGCCGCCGCCTTCGCTATCTTGACGGGACCAGAGAAAGGAGGTGGTCCGAACTTGTCTGACATGTTTTGCGGGACCCTGGAGGTGTCCGGCCGCTAGGTCGGAGGCTGACCCCGCTTAGCGGAGTCCCCCCGCGACACCGTCGCGCTTGGACGTCGGGAGTAGTCCCTCCGGCATACGAGTTCCGGCGCGAGATGTAGCAGCCATTTGGGCGAAGGGCGCCGTCTCGACGGCGCCCTTCGTCTTTTCCGGTGGGCGCAAGCCCGGGCCGGCCACGCCGCCCGCCGCGCCCGCCCCGCTCGCTGCCGCCCGCCCCGCTCGTGCCGCCCGCCCCGCTCGTGCCGCCCGCGCCCGCCCCGCCCCGGGGCGCTAGACGACGAGGTACGCCCGCCAGGCCGCCGGGATCGTCGGGCTGGCGACGTGGATGAACACGTTCGGGTTCGGCGTCCTTGGCTGGCGCTGAAGGCGCATGCCGGCCTGCCGAGGCAGCGAGTTGCCCTTGCGCCGGTTGCACGGCGCGCACGAGGCGACGATGTTCTCCCAGCTCGACTCGCCGCCCTTGGATCGCGGCACGACGTGATCGACGGTCAGGTTCGAGCGCGCGCCGCAGTACTGGCACGTCCAGTCGTCGCGGGCGAACACGGCGCGGCGGGTGATCTTGCGCCGGTGCGTGTCGCGCGGGATCCTGACGTAGGTCACGAGACGGATCACGACCGGCCGGGCGAGCGTCGTGGTCGCCGAGTGCAGCTTCCAGTCGGCGTGCTCGATCACCTCGGCCTTCTCCTTGAGCAGCAGCACGACGGCGCGGCGAACCGTGCACACGTTGATCGGCTCGTACGTCGCGTTCAATACGAGCACCCGGCCAACCTCGCGCCCGCGCCGCTGGTGCTCTGGTAGCGGCGCGGACCCCACTGGCTCGGGTAGTGCCTGCGTGCCCATCGCGGCGCGGATTCTACCGGTGGGCGTGGCGGCGAAACCCAGTGGTGACGGCGGGTCGGCGCGCCTCAGGCTGCGGGGAACGAGCCGAGTACCCGCAGCACCTCGACGTGCCCGCGCACCGCCATCAGCGCCGCGGCGACGTGTGGCTCGGAGTCGCGACCCTCGAGATCGACGAAGAACATGTATCGCCCGAGGCCCTGCTTGCGGGGCCGAGACTCGATCCGGGTCAGGTTCACGTCGCGGTCGGCGAACTCGGACAGACAGCTCACGAGCCAGCCTGGCGCCTCGGAGCCGATGCCCCAGAAGACGATCGCCGTCTTCCACGGCCCGGCCACGCTCATACGTCCCGGGGGCGTCGCGTCGGGATCGTCGGCCCGGGCCAGCCACACGAACCGGGTCTCGTTGTCGGCCACGTCCTCGACGCCTGCCCGCAGCACCTCGCAGCCGTAACGCTCGGCCGCGACCCGGTTCCCGAGCGCCGCCCACGGCCCGTCGTGCTCGGCGACCATCCGCACCGCGTCGGCCGTCGAGCTGCCGACGAGCACGCGCGCGGCCGGCAGCCGCGTCCGGATGAAGCGAGCGCACTGCGCGGTCGCCTGCGGGTGCGAGACGACCGCCTCGATCTCCGACAGCTCGAGCGCGGTCCGCGCGATCAGGCAGTGCCGGATCGGGTGAACGACCTCGCCGACGATCGCGACGTCGTCGGTCTCCATCGCGAGCGCGTCGAGCGTGGCGTTGACCGAGCCCTCCAGCGAGTTCTCGATCGGCACCAGCGCACGCTCCGCGGTGCCCTCGTGAACCGCCATCACCGTGTCGTAGATCGTCGCGAACGAGACCAGCTCCGGTCCGCCGGGCGGAGCGCCGTCCGTGCCGCCGAGGGCGTCGATCAGCGCCTCGTGCGTGAACGTGCCCTCCGGCCCGAAGTAGCCGACGCGCACGGCGGCCGGCGGTCAGGCGCCGCTGTCGCGCTTGCGGCCCTCGAGCGCGAGCCGGATCGCCTCGTCCTCCTCCGGCGAGAGCTCCAGCTCCGGGGTCCCGTCGCGCAGCTGCTTGGCGTACAGGCGCGCCTGGTCGCGGTGGTGGATCGAGGACAGCACCACGCCCGATCGGGTCGCATCGAGCAGGGCGATCGACGTCGACTGGCGCCCCGACATCTCGCCGTACGCGTCGTAGCGCACCAGCGAGCGGTACGCGATCGTGCGGTCGATCCGCCGCTCTGCCGTCTCCATGCGGGTGTTCAGCCGGGCGGCGGCGTCCTCCACGTACTCGTGCAGCGCCCCGAACTGACGCTCGAGCTCCGCGGCGTGCGAGACCAGGTCCGTGCGGCGGTCTCCGAGCACCATCTTCTGCTCGTTCCGCAGGCGCCGGAGCGCGATCGCCAGACCGACGGCTATGCAGAACGCGACGATCGCCACGCCCCCAGCCGCCAACGCCACAATCCCCGCCGAACTGGTGAGGTCATGCATCGGCCTCAGCATACGCACCCTGGGTCTGGCGTGTCCCTGATGTGATGGGGGCCGGACGGACCCGGACAGCCGCTGCGCCCGGCGCGCTAATCAGCAGTTCTCGCGTCCCGCAAACTCAAAAGGCCGCAAGCCGGGCGCGTCGGCTGCCCGGACCGTCAGGCCGCCTACCGAGCAGGTCCCCAGACCCGGGTACGCGCCCAGTTCACGCATGAGATTTTGAGCAACTCGATCTCGGCCGGTGGGAGAAGGACGCGGCGAGCAGGCGCAAGCAGCCCGGTCACGGACAGCCGGGGGAGCGCTGCGGGCTGCCGTCCAGCGGGTGTCGCGTTATCGAGCCTCTCGAACGTTGGCGCCCCATCGTGACGCGCGACCCGCGTGGACGAGGCCGCCGCAGCGCCCCCCTACTGGAACGTCACCGGGAACGTGAGCGTGTTATTGGACGTGTTGGTCTCGCAGTGGACGGGGACGACCGTTGCGACCACCGTATTGGAGCCGGTCGGCGGCTGCGAGGACAGGGTGACGGTTCCGGTCGCGGTTCCGCCGTTCGACTTGACGAGCGGGATCGTGCCCGTGCCCTTGACCGAGGTGCCCTGGACGGAGACCTTGATCTGCACGTCTGACAGGCTGGTCTGGCCGCCGTCGGTGATGCTGAGCGTGAACGTGGGGGCGGGGCTGGCGGAGATCGTGTTGCCGCCGGCCGAGTTCAGCTGCTGGCCACCGACGGAGACCGAGTCGAGCGCGTTACCGACCAGCTGGCCGGACACGCACTTGGCGGTGTTCGACTGCGGCAGCGACGCGCCGAGCTTGCTCGCCACGTAAGCGGGGCTCAGCCAGTCGAGGCTCGGGAGGAACTGGCCGCCGCTATACGGCGTCCAGTTGCCCTTGCCGACGGCCGAGTTCAGCGCCGCCGCGATCTCGGGCTCGGCGTAGTCGAGGAACACGACGTCGGAGCCGTAGAAGCGCGCCATCTGGGTGGAGATGTTGGAGACCGCGGAGCGGCTGGTGGTCGCGTTCAGGGCCGGCTGGATCTCGGTGCCGATCGCGGTGATCCCGTCAAGCCGCATCTGGAGCGTGAGCAGGACCTTCTCCTGCGCCGCCGATACCTGGCTCGGCACGCTCAGCTCCGCGGCGCTCTGAAGCTCGGACCGCGCCTTGGCATTCGTCCGATTGACCTGCTCCTGGAGCGACGCGGCATTATTGGCCCCGCCGCCACCCGACAGCTGCGAGAACAGCTGAGCGCCGGTGCCGTTCGACTGCGTGATGATCGAGTTGACGCTGTTGTTGTAGTCCTTCAGGGCGCTGTTGCGAGAGCTGACCTGGCAGCTGTGGATGCCGAGGATGATCAGGATCAGCACGACGATGATCACCACGGCGGCGACGGCGCGGCGGATCTGGATCGACTGAGCGCTGCCCGGCGGACGCCGGCCACCAGGCGGGCGTCGCCCTCGTCCGGACGGCCGACGACCACCCCCTGAGGATCGGCGGGCGCGCGGCGCCGGGCTCTGCTGCGCTGTCCGGGCTCGTCGTCTACGTCGTCGAAGAACGACAACACTCACTCCTTGCGGATGAGAAAGGCCCAGTATGACCGCCGGTACGGCCGGAAGTGCAAGCCCGCAATCCGTCCTGCAGCGCCCGCGGGCGCAACAAGCCTCGCCGACGGAGCGCAGGGACATGCGATGGCGCGTGGAAAAGCGCCTCATGCGACCCAGCCAGGCGCCGACCGTGCGCCGCAAGGATGCGGAGGCGGATGCCGCCGGGGGGACCTCGGAGACCCGACACCTTCAGGACCATGAGGGTCCGCCCGAGGTCGAGCCGGCCGCGACCCGCACGAAGCGCAAGATCACCGGCGGCACCGGCCCGCTCGTGCTTGACCGCTATCGCCTCACTCGCCGTCTCGGAGCCGGCGGCGTTCGGCACCGTCTGGCGCGCGCACGACGAGCGGCTCGATCGCGACGTCGCGGTCAAGATCGCTCGCCGCGCGAGCGCGTCATCGGCGGCCGCTTCGAGCGCGAGGCGCGCGCGGCGGCGCGGCTCGCGCATCCCGGGATCGTCACCCTGTACGAGGCGTGGTGCGACGACGAGGGCGCGTACCTCGTCTCCGAGCTCGTCAACGGCCAGACGCTGGACAGCCTGCTGGAGCACGGGCGCCTGTCCGACCGCGACATCGTCGAGATCGGCCTCGCGCTGTGCGACGCGCTGGACCACGCCCACGCCCACGGCGTCGTCCACCGCGACGTCAAGCCGTCCAACGTGCTCGTCCCGGACCGCGCCGACGGCGGCGAATACCGGCCGCCAAGCTGACCGACTTCGGGGTCGCGCGTGTGATCGGCGGCGACTCGCTGACTCGAACCGGCGACGTCGTCGGCACGCTCGCCTACATGGCGCCCGAGCAGGCCGAGGGGCTCGAGGCTCGGCGCCGGCCGACCTGTACTCGCTGGCGCTCGTGCTCTACGAGGCGCTGACCGGGGTCAATCCGGTCAGGGCCAGCGGCACGGCCGCTCAGCGCGCCCGCAGGCTGGGCGCGCATCTGCCGCCGCTGCGCCGCCAGCGTCGCGACCTGCCGCGCGAGCTGGGACGCGGGATCGACCTTGCGCTGCGCCCGCAGCCGCGCGAGCGCGGGACGATCGAGCGACCTCCAGCGCGCGCTTCGCGCCGTCGCTCGAGCGAGTCGGCGACGAGCCGGGCGTCGTCGCCGAGCCGTGGCGTCGCCACCCGCGACCCGGGAGGCATCGCGGCCGAGCCTGAGCCGCGCCACGGACCTCGGCGTCCGGACGACCGGCGACGAGCACGACCGCCGAGCAGCCAGGCGCTGTCCGTGGCCGGCAGCCGAGGCGCTCGGCGCGCTGGCGGCCGCGCTCGCCGCCGCCTGGCTCGCCGTGCACGCGATCGGCGTCCTCGCATCTCGCGCCGCCGATCGCGGCGCTCCTGGCGGCGGTGCTGCGTCGCCGCGTGCCTCGTCTCGGCTGGCTCGCGCTGACAGTCGGGCTTGACGACCGCCGCGCTGGCGATCCGGGCACGCGGGCTCGGCGCGTGATCGCTGATCGCCGCTCGCGCTGGTCCCGGTCGCGCTGCTGCCCGCGCGCCGGCGCGGCCTGGCCGCTGGCCGCCGGTCGCGCCCGCGCTCGGGCTCATCGGGCCTGGCGGGGGCGTGGCCCGCGCTGGCGGCGACAGCGCGGACCCCTGGCGCGCAGCGCCGGCCTCGGCGCCGCCGGCTGGTTCTGGCTGCTCCTGGCGGCGCCGGTTCACCGCGAGCGGCCTCTACCTCCAGCTTCCGCCGAATACGCCGCCGCCGCTCGACTGGACCGCTTCGGCGTACGAAGCGCTGCATCACGTGCTCGCCCCGCTGATCTCCGACGGCGTGCTGGGCGCCGGCGCCGGTCTGGGCGCTCGCCGCGGTCACGCTGCCGTGGCTGGTCACGCGGCCGGTCGCTGATGCTCGACATCGCGCGCGTCGCGCTATGGTCGGCGCTGCTGGTCGCCGCGACCGCGGCCGCGGTCGGCGCGGCTGGAGCGCCGAATGCGCTGCAGACGCCGACATCTGCCGGTGCTCGGAGCGGCCGCCGCGGCGATCGATCGCGCTGGCGCCGACCGTGTTCGCGACGCTGGCGGGCCTGCGTCCTGATCGGTCACCGGCCAGACTCCGTAGCATGGAGCCGCCCGGCGGGACGTCCTATGAGCGTGCTCAGAAGCCTCGAGAGCAAGATCGCCGGCCTCGTCGAAGGCACGTTCAGCCGTGCCTTCAGGTCCGAGGTCCGCCCGGTCGAGATCGCCCGCAAGCTCGCGCGCGAGATGGAGGAGCACAAGTCCTACTCGCTCTCGCGCACGTACGTCCCCAACGAGTACCGCGTCTACCTGTCGCCGCGCGACCGCCAGCGGTTCGCCGACTACGAGGACGCGCTCGCCGACGAGCTCGGCGGGTACCTGCTCGAGCACGCCCGCCGCGAGCGATTGGCGCTGCTGTCGCGGCCGGTGATCGAGTTCGAGACCGACGAGCGGCTCGGGCTCGGCGAGTTCGGGATCCAGACCCGCGTCGTGCAGCCCGAGGAGGACCGAGGCCGGAGCCGGCGCCCGCTCGCCGCCCAGAGCGCAGCCGGCCGGACGATGATCTACAGCACCGCGGATCGCGTCGCCGAGCCGCTCGAGGAGCGTGCTCGCGATCGGCACGCAGACGCGCGCTGCTGCTCGATCGACGGCAAGCGGCTGGTGGTCGGCCCGGCAGGCGCGACGATCGGTCGCAGCCGCCAGTGCGACGTCGTGGTCGACGACGCGAACGTCTCCGGCAGCACGCCGAGATCCGCCCGCGCGGCGGCTCCTGGGTGCTGACCGACCTCGGCTCGACCAACGGCTCGCGCCTCAACGGCCGCCGGATCGAGGGACCCGAGGTCGCTCAAGCCAGGCGACGAGATCGAGGTCGGGACCTCCATGATCACGTTCGAGCTGGAGTAAGCGAACATGGGACTGCTCCTCGGCGACGTTCGCTCGCAGCCAGTCTCGGTCGGACTCAAGTTCGGCTTCCTGGTCGTCCTGTACCTGTTCCTGATGTGGGTCGCGTGGAGCGCGCTGCTCGACCTGCGCACGCGGCCGCGGCACGGCGCCCGCGGCCGTGCCGGACGGACCGGCCTGCGGACGCGACCGGCATGTACGCGGCGCAGGATGCCGGCCTGGCGCCGTCCGACGACGCCGGCTTCGAGCCGCGGCTGCTCGTCGAGCGCGCCGCCGGGCATCGCGGCGGGCATCGCCTACGACCTGATGGACGGCGCGACGCTCGGCCGCGGGGACGTCGAGATCCAGCTCGAGGACCCGTTCGCGTCCGCCCGGCACGCGCGGATCACCCGCCAGGGCCACGTGCTCGTGATCGAGGATCTCGGCTCCACCAACGGCACGTATCTGAACGACGAGCCGCTGAACGGGCCGCAGCCGCTGCACGACGGCGACCGCATCCGGATCGGCGACTCCGAGTTCTCCTACCTCCAGTAGGCATGCACCATGCTTGCGCGCCGCCGACACCATCGCCCAGACCGACACCGGCCGCCAGCGCCGGGACAACGAGGACTCCGCTTCGCGCGGGCGCCGCGTGTTCGTCGTCGCCGACGGGATGGGCGGCGCGCAGGCCGGCGAGGTCGCGTCGAAGATCGCCGTGGAGGCGTTCGCAGCAGGGGCTCCCGGACGGCGGCACTCCCGAGGAGCGGCTCGCCGATCGTGCGCGCGAGGCGCAACCGGCGGATCCACGACCTCTCGCAGACCGCAGCACGAGCGCGCCGGGATGGGCACGACCCTGACCGCCGCCTACCTGCAGGACGCCGAGCTCGCGATCGCGCACGTCGGCGACAGCCGCGCCTACCTGTTCCGCGACGGCGAGCTCGAGCGGCTCACCCAGGACCACTCGCTGGTCGAGGAGCTGGTGCGCGGGGCAAGCTGACCGAGGAGCAGGCCGCGGAGCACCCGCAGCGGTCGATCATCACGCGGGCGCTCGGCATCGAGCCGACGGTCGAGGTCGACACCTGGACCTATCCGGTGCGCGCCGGCGACGTCGTGCTGCTGTGCAGCGACGGCCTCACCTCGATGATCTCCGAGCGAGCAGGTCGGCGAGCGTGCTCGCGAGCACGCCTGATCTGAACGGCCGCCGACTCGGCGCTGATCGACGAGGCCAACGAGGCCGGCGGGCGCGACAACATCACCGTCGTCCTGTTCCGGCTCGAGGACGGCGGCGCGCCGAGCCCTCGGTCGACCAGCCGACGGTCGATCGCCGCACCGGGCGCCGGACGGCGAGCTCGGAGCCGCTGCGGTGCGCGGTCGCCGCCGAAGCCCAGCGCCGAGCGCCGCCCGGCCGACGAGCGCCGCAGCGCCGCGCGCGCCTCGCACGCACACAGGGCCGAAGCCCGTCGGGCAGCAGGCTCGCCCGCGCAACTGGCGCGAGCGCATCGGCAAGCCGGCGGCGGCGCTCATCGCGATCGTCGCTCGTGCGTGTTCCTGATCGGCGGCGGCGGCTACCTCGCCACCCGCCAGCTGTACTTCCTCGGCACCAACGCCCAGGGGATCGTGACGATCTATCGCGGGCTTCCCGTACGTCCTGCCGTTCGGGATCCCGATGTACGAGACGTACTACGTCTCGGGCGTTCCCGGCATCGCTCGTCCCGGCCGATCGCCGCAAGGCGCTCCTCAACCACGATCTGCGATCGCAGACGAGCGCGCCAGAACCTGGTGCGCTCGCTGGAGCTCGGCAAGTCGGCGCATGAGGGCGCGCAACCGCGAGCTGTTCGGCGCTGCTCCCGGCGGCGCTGCTGGTCACGGCCGGGTTCGCCGGCGTGTTCATCCAGCGGTCGAACAAGCTCTCGAACGTGTCGCTCACCTACGGCGCGATCTTCCTCGGGCTGTGCGTCGCCGCGCACATCTTCATCCGCATCACGCTGCCCGTACGCCGACCCGTATCATCTTCCCGCTGGTCGCGGTGCTCGCCTGCTTCGGGCTCGTGATGGTCTACCGGATCTGCGACGACCGACGCGCGCCAGCAGGCGCAGTGGTTCGTGCTCGGGCTGGTCCTGTTCGCCGGCACGATCGTGCTCTTCCGGGACTACCGCAAGCTCGAGAACTACCGCTACGTGATCGTGTCGCTGTCGCTGCGTGCTGCTGGTGCTGCCGCGGGTCCCGGGCCTCGGCGACCAGGTCAACGGCGCCTACCTCGGCGATCCACATCCCGGGCCGATCGCCTTCCAGCCGACCGAGTTCGCCAAGGTCGGGCTGGTCATCTTCCTCGCCAGCTACCTGCGCGACACGCGCCAGGTGCTGGTCGATGGGCGCGCGGCGGGTCCTCGGGCTGACGATCCCGCCGCTCAAGCACTTCGGGCCGGTGCTCGTGATCTGGGGCGATCGCGATGGTCATCCTGCTGCTGCTGCACGACATCGGCTCCTCGCTGATGTTCTACGGCGCGCTGCTGGCGATGCTGTACGTCGCCACCAGACGGGTCTCGTTCGTGATCGTCGGGCTGGTCGCGTTCGGGATCGGCGCGTGGTACCTCGGCACGCACATCCCGCACATCGACGCTCGCGTCGAGGCCTGGCTGCACCCGTTCAACCCGGCTCTGTACAACAAGATCGGAGGCAGCTTCCAGGTCGCCAACGGCGATGTTCGCGCAGGCGGCCGGCGGCCTGTTCGGGCAGGGCTTCGGCCAGCGACGCTGACGATCCCCAGCACGCATCCGGCGGCATACCTGCTGCCCGCGCCCGACACCGACATGATCTACGCGGTGATCACCGACGAGCTCGGCCTGTTCGGCGCGCCGCGCTGCTGCTCACCTACCTGCTGCTCGTCGCGCGCGGGTTCAAGACCGCGATCCTCGCCCGCGACTCGTTCTCGAAGCTGCTGGCGGCGGGACTGTCGCGCGGTCCTCGCGCTGCAGGTGTTCGTGATCGTCGGCGGCGTCACGCGCGTGATCCCGCTCACCGGCGTGACGCTGCCGTTCGTCTCCTACGGCGGCTCCTCGATCCTCGCCAACTTCGTGCTGGTCGCGCTGCTGCTGCTCGTCTCCGACCGGGCGCGGAGGCCCGACGGCGCGGCATGAACCGCTCGATCGTCGCCTGTTCGGGGTCGTGATCCTGCTGTTCGCGCTGCTGGTCGTGTGGACCTCGCGCTGGACCGTGTTCAACGCCACCGCGCTCCAGAACAACACGCTCAACATCGCGCACGCTGATCGACGAGCTGAAGATCAAGCGCGGCCGGATCCTCGCCGACGACGGCCAGGTGCTGGCCAAGTCGGTGCCGGCGCCGGGCGGGACGTGGCAGCGCACCTACCCGACGGGCTCGCTGTTCGCCCAGGCGGTCGGCTACTCGATCGTCGCCGAGGGCGAGGCGCGCCGGGCTCGAGCTGTCCGCGGGCCACGACCTGCGCGGGCGTCCAGACCGGGCTGAGCTCGATCTTCGGCCCGTTCGGCGGCTCGACCCAGGTCGGCGACGACGTCCACACGACGCTCGACCCGAAGGCCCAGCAGGTGGCGCACGTCCGCAGCTCGCCGGGCAGCGCCGGGTCGGTCGTCGCGATCGAGCCGCAGACCGGCGCGGTCAAGGTCGATGTACTCGAACCCGACCTACAACGACAACGACCCGCAGGCGCGACGTGCGCGCAGCGGCTCGGCTGCCTAGTCAATCGGCGCGACCCAGGGCGGCTATCCGCCCGGCTCGACGTTCAAGATCGTGACCACCACCGCGGCGCTCGACAGCGGCAAGTACACGCCCGACTCGATCGATCAACGGCAACTCGCCGGTCATCGTCTCGGGCGTTCCGCTCGAGAACGACGGCAACGAGAGCTACGGCCGACGTCACGCTGACCGAGGCGCTGACCAACTCGATCAACACGGTTTTCGCGCAGGTCGGCGAGACGTCGGCGCCAGACGATGCAGAAGTACATGAAGCGCTTCGGCTTCTACTCGATGCCGCCGCTCGACTACCCGCCCGGCGAGATGCTCGCCAGCGGCGAGTTCGCACGCACGCAGGCGGCACGGCTGCTGCTACGCCGACGAACCCGAACGTCGACCTCGGCCGGATCGCGATCGGCCAGGCGGCCTGCTGGTCACGCCGCTGCAGATGGCGATGGTCGCCTCCGCGGTCGCCAACGACGGCAAGCTGATGGAGCCGCAGCTCATCACCAAGGTCGTCAACCACGGACGGGCAGACCGTCGAGACGATCACGCCGCAGGTGTACGACCAGGTGATGAGCCGCAAGACCGCGCCGAGGAGCACGCAGATGATGACGCGACGTCGTCGAGGAGGGCACCGGCCAGGCCGCAAACCTCGACGGCATGAAGATCGCCGGCAAGACCGGCACCGCCTCGACTCGGCCCGCACCGGGCGCCGGCCGATCGACGACGCCGTGGTTCATCGGCTTCGCGCCCGTCGACGACCCGAAGGTCGCGGTCGCGGTCGAGCTCACGAGCATCCCCAACGGCTTCGGCGGCACGTACGCTGCGCCGATCGCCGCGCAAGGTGATCAGACGCTCCTGGCGGAGGGGCAATGAGCCGGAGTTCGAACCCGGACACGATCATCGACGGGCGCTACCGGGTGCTTCACGCCTCGGGACCGGCGGCATGGCCGACGTGTTCCTGGCCGAGGACCAGCAGCTCGGGCGCAAGGTGGCGCTGAAGCTGCTGCACCGCCGCTTCGCCGAGGACCCCGGCTTCGTCGAGCGCTTCCGCCGCGAGGCGCAGGCGGCCGCCGGCGCTCCAGCACCCCAACGTCGTCAGCGTCTACGACCGCGGCGCCTTCGACGACACCTACTACATCGCGATGGAGTACCTGCCGGGCCGCACGCTCAAGCAGCTGATCCGCGAGGAGGCGCCGCTCGAGCCGATCCGCGCGATCGACATCACGATCCAGATCCTCAAGGCGGCGCGGTTCGCGCACCGCCGCGGCGTCATCCACCGCGACCTGAAGCCGCACAACGTGATCGTCGACGACAACGACCACGCCAAGGTCACCGACTTCGGGATCGCGCGCGCCGGCGCCTCGGACATGACCGAGACCGGCTCGATCATGGGCACCGCCCAGTACCTCTCGCCCGAGCAGGCGCAGGGCCACGCGGTCAGCGCCGCCATCGGACCTGTACTCGATCGGCGTCGTGCTCTACGAGATGCTCACCGGGCGGGTCCCGTTCGACGGCGAGTCGGCGGTCACGATCGCGCTCAAGCACGTCTCCGAGGCGCCGGTCCCGCCGCAGCCGATCAACCCGAGCGTCCCGCCCGAGCTCGAGCAGGTCGTGCTCTGGGCGCTCAACAAGAACCCGGCCGACCGCCCGGCGGACGCCGACCAGTTCATCACGGCGCTCGAGCAGTGCCGGGAGGCGATCGTCTCCGGCGGGCGCCGGGCAGCTCACCGCCAGCATGCGCGGCGCTGCGCGCTGGCGGCCGCCGGGGCAGCGGCGGCGATCCGCGCCACGGGCTACCTGGCCGCCGAGCGCCGGAGCCCATGGCCGGTGGCACCCGGTCGTGCCGGTCGCCGACGAGCACCCGGACGAGCCGCCGCGACGACGAGCATCGGAGCAGCCCGTGGCCGTGGATCGCGCTGCTGCGTGGTGCTGCTGCTGGCCGGGCGGCGGCGTCGCCGCCTACCTGCTGACGCGCCCGAAGAAGGTCGCAGGTGCCCGAGTCGTCGGTCGAGCAGCTGTCGACGGCGCGCATCCGGATCCAGGACGCCGGGCTTCAGGCTCAGCACTGATCTACCGAGACCTCACGCAGGCCGCCGGGCATCGTGATCGACGCAGTCGCCGCTCGGCGGCGACCAAGGCCGACAAGCGGCTCGACCGTCACGCTGACCGTGTCCACCGGCCCGGGCACGGCACCGTGCCCGCCGGTGCAGGGACTGACGGAGGCGGCGGCCGAGCAAGGCGCTCGAGCAGGCCGGGCTGAAGGTCGCGCGGACGTCGTGCAGCAGACCTCGAGCGGTCTACGCCGCAGGCCAGGCGACCGGCACCGATCGCCGGGACGCGGGCTCGACGCCGCAGGCGGCAGCGGTCGTGATCACTGTTCGTCTCCTCCGGCCGCCAAGATCGCGGTCCCGACGTGGTCGGCGAGAGCCAGTCGGCCGCCAAGGCGACGCTCACGGCGGCCGGGTTCAAGAACGTCACCTCGAGCGATCAGATCTCGACGCACGGTCAACGCCGGGCAACGTGATCAGCCAGACGCCCGGGCGCCGGCACCAACGGCGCTCGCGAGCACGGTGATCACGATCGACGGTCGCCAGGCGCCGCCGACCGCGAAGGTCCCGCGGTCGTCGGCGACACGACCGGCGCAGCGCCGAGAGCGCGCTCAGCGGGCCGGGCTTCAACGTCATCCAGACGACGCAGACCGTCACGAACCAGGCCAAGAACGGGGTCGTGATCCAGCAGTCCCCGGCGCGGGACGCAGACCGCCAAGAAGCAGAGCACGCGTGACGATCATCGTCGGCCAGCTACGTCGCCGACGCACCACGTCGACCACGACGCACGACCACGCTCGACGCACGACCACCACGACCTCGCCGACTACCACGACCACCACGACCACGCCTCGCAGCACCATGAGCAGCGGGCTGCGCGGTCGCGGTGCTCGGCGGCGGCCGCTCGTCCGAGCACGAGGTCTCGCTCGCCTCGGCCGCATCGGTCGCCGAGGGGCTGCGGACGGCCGGCCACGAGCCCGTGGCGATCGAGATCGGGCGCGACGGCGTGCTGGCGCATCGACGGACGAGCCGGTCAGCTGAACCCGGGCGCCGGGCTGCGAGGACATCGACGTCGTGTTCCCGGTGCTGCACGGGCCGTTCGGCGAGGACGGCACCGTTCAGGGCCTGCTCGAGTGCCTCGACGTGCCCTACGTCGGCGCCGGCGTGCTCGCCTCGGCGCTGTGCATGGACAAGGTGGTGTTCAAGGAGCTGATGGCGCAGCTCGGGATCCCGCAGGTCGACTACCGCGCGGTGCCGCGAGGACCGGTTCGCGGTCCGACCGGGTGGACGTGCTGGCGGAGCTCGGCCGCTCGGGCTGCCGGTGTTCGTCAAGCCGGCGCGGCTCGGCTCATCGGTCGGGATCGCCCGCGTCGCGGAGCCGCGGACGAGCTCGGCCGCGGCGCTGACGACCGCCTTCGCGCACGACTCGCTGGCGATCGTCGAGGCGGCTGCCGTCGGGCTCGAGGTCGAGTGCTCGGTGCTCGGCAACGACGATCCGATCGCCTCCGAGCCCGGGCGAGATCCTGCTCGCCGCCGGCGAGTCGCGGCTGGTACGACTACGAGGCCAAGTACACGCGCCGGCGGGATGCAGCTGATCGTCCCGGCGCGGGTCGCGAGCTCCGACTGCGCGAGCGGATCCGGGAGCTCGCCGTCGCGGCGTTCAGGGCGTCCGGCTGCGCGGGCCTCGCGCGCGTCGACTTCTTCGTCGAGGGCGAGCGAGTGCTCGTCAACGAGCTCAACACGATGCCCGGGCTTCACCCAGACGAGCGTGTACGGCGTCGCTGTTCGCGGCGAGCGGGATCCCGTACCCGGAGCTGCTCGACCGCCTCGTGATGCTGGCGCTCGAGCGCTACGAGCGCGAGCGGCGCCACCGGTACTGAGCGCAGCCCGGAACGCCGTCGGCGGGCGACGAACTCCCTCCGGGAAGAGGAAGATGTCGGCCAATGGGCGTGAACATGATCGAATCGGTGGCGGTCGTCGGCGCCGGCTTCATGGGCACCGGCATCGCCGAATCAGTTGCGGTCGCCGGCATGCCCGTGATCGTCCGCGACATCGACGAAGCGAGCCTCGACCGCGCGCGCAAGCGCCTCGACGACTCGCTGCGCAGAGCCGTGACCGGCGGCAAGCTCGACGCCGCCCGCGCTGATGCCGCGCGCGGCCGGATCGAGCTGACGACCGAGCTCGATGCGATCGACGGCGCTGATCTGGTGATCGAGGCCGTGCCCGAGGACGAGGAGCTGAAGCTGCGCGTGATGGGCGCGATCGACGAGATCGTCGACGAGCACGCGATCATCGCCTCGAACACCTCGTCGATCCCGATCGCGGAGCTCGCTCGGGTCGTCCGCGCGCCGGAGCGCGTGCTCGGGCTGCACTTCTTCTCGCCCGTACCCGTGATGACGCTGGTCGAAGTGGTGGTCGCGCTCGACACGAGCCCCGACACCCTCGCCGCCGCCAAGCAGTTCGTCGAGACCGTCGGCAAGCGCCCGATCGAGACCAAGGACCGTTCGGGCTTCATCGTCAACATGCTGCTCGTTCCGTACCTGATGGCCGCGGTGCGGATGTACGAGGACGGTTTTGCGACCCGCGAGGACATCGACGCCGGCATGAAGCTCGGCTGCGGGCACCCGATGGGTCCGCTGGTGCTGTGCGACTTCATCGGGCTCGACGTCCTGTACGCGGTCTGCGACAGCCTCTACGAGGAGTTCAAGCGCGACGAGTACGCGCCACCGCCGCTGATGAAGCGAATGGTCGCCTCCGGGCGGCTCGGCCGCAAATCGGGCCGCGGCTTCTACGAGTACGAGTAGCGCCCGGCCGTCGCCGCCGGTCCGCCGCCCCGGCACTCAACGGTAGAGCGCGACCTCGTTCAGGTCGATCTGCTGGTGCCCGCCGAGCGACGTGATCCATACGAGCCAGTAGCGGTACTGCCTTGTCCCGCTGCTCAGGGTGATCGTCTGCCTGGACTTGACGTTGCTCGCCGACCCGACGAGCGTCCACGGGCCGCCGCTGCTGGCAGGCGCGCCCTGCGGCGCGAACACCGGCGCCGCGTCGGTGGCATAGATCTGAGCGTTCCAGCCCGGCGTCTGGGTGTCGATCAGGATCTTGCGTGCGGCCGTGCTCGGCTTGGCGTCCAGGTACAGGCCGACGCCGGTCTTCGGAGGAGCGAATGCCTCGTCGTAGTAGTCCTGGGTCTGCCAGTACGTGCTCGGGTCGCCGTCGATCGCCAGGGCGGCGTTCGGTGCTTCGTCCGTTGGGCTGCCTTGCGGGTTGAAGCCGTAGGCGCACGTGTCGCACACGTGCACCTGCGTCAGCTTCCGGGTGGTCTGCGGCGGCGTCGCGAGCGTCGGCGTTCCGTGATGTGTCCGGGTCGCAAGCCACACGGCCGCGCCCGCCGCGCACGCCACCACCACGATCGCGAGCGCCACCATCGCCGGTTTGTGGCGCAACCGGAACGGGACCCGGCGCTGGGCCGTCGACGGGAGCGTCCGCAGCACGGTCGTCACCTCGCCGGTGGCGCTTCCCGCGCGGGCGGTCTCGATCGCGAGCACGTCCTCGAGGTCGGCGATCAGCTCGACATCGTCGGCGTACCGGTCCTCCTGGCGCTTCGCGGTCGCGGTGTCGACGACGGCGGCGAGCGCGGCCGACACCTCGGGCCGGCGCGTCTGGACGTCGGGCAGGACCTCGCGCACGTGCTTCATCGCCACCGCGACCTGGTTCTCGCCCTTGAACGGGACCTCGCCGGTCAGCATCTCGTACAGCACGACACCGAGCGAGTACAGATCGGACTGGCCGGTGACCGGCTGGCCGAGCGCCTGCTCGGGTGAGACGTAATCGGTCGTGCCGAGGACGCGACCGTCCGCCGTCAGCCCCTGTTCGTCGAGCGTGCGCGCGATCCCGAAGTCGGTCACCTTCGCGGACCCCTCCTCGTCGATCAGCACGTTCTGGGGCTTGACGTCGCGGTGGACGATGTGGCGGGCGTGCGCGGCGCCCAGCGCGCGCGCGATCTCGATCGCGTACGCCACGGCCTCGGTGATCGGCAGCCGTCCGACACGGCGGATCCGGTCCTTCAGCGTCTCGCCCTCGACGTACTCGAAAACGATGTACGGCCGGTTCTCGTCCTCGCCGGCGTCGATCACGCCGACGATGTGGGGGTGGGAGAGCTGCGCGACGGCGCGCGCCTCGCGGCGGAATCGCTCGAGCTGATCCGAATCGCTCGCCACCTCGCGGTTCAGGAGCTTGATCGCGACCTGGCGCTGGAGCGTCTCATCCAGCGCGCGATAGACCGTCGACATCCCGCCGGCGCCGATCCTGGCCTCCAACCGGTAGCGGTCGCTTAGGGTCGTTCCGAGGATCGCGCTCATCGATTCCTCACTATTTTGCGGTACATGCCTGTCGGCTGGAGCCTCTATCACCGAAGGCTCTTATTCGCGTGCGGGGCGGCACTTGCCTTCCGCCTCCTCTACATCTTCGTCATCGCCCCTGAGCCGATCGGGATCGGCGGCGACGCGAGCTTCTACCACAGCGCCGCCAACCTGATCGCGCAGGGCCACTTCTTCTACCGGAGGATCTTCGGACACGCCTATCCGACGGCGCTCCACCCGCCCCTGTACTCGATCCTGCTGTCACCTGTCGCGTTGCTCGGCGGCGTGCACCTTTTGCCCCAGCGGCTCGTCGGGGTTCTGCTGGGGACGGTCAACGTGGGGCTGATCGGAGTCCTCGGACAGCGCACCAGCGGTTCCGAGCGCGCCGGCCTGATCGCGAGCGGGATCGCCGCCGATCTACCCGCCATTCGTCACCGCGGACGGTTCGGTCATGTCCGAGCCGCTGTACGTGTTCCTGCTGCTGGTGGCGTTGCTGCTCGCGTCGCAGTTGGTGCAAAGGCCGACCGTCCGCCGGGCCGGAGCGCTCGGCGCGGTCATCGGCCTCGGGGTCCTGACCCGCACCGAGGCGCTGTTCCTGCTCCCGTTCCTGGCCTGGCCGGCGGTCTGGAAGGGAGGGATCAGACCGCTACTGGCGGTGACCGCCGCTGCGGCGCTCGTCGTTTCCCCGTGGGTGATCCGCAACGAGGTCGTGTTCCACAAGCTGGAGCTCGCCGCCAACTACGACACCGTGATTCCGGCGGCGAACTGCCACGACACCTACTACGGCAACGACATCGGCTGGTGGAGCCTCAATTGCCTCGCCCACGCGAGAACCCACCATCAGTTGCTGACCGGCGACGCGAACCCGTCTCCGGGGTTCAAGTACGCCGAGGCCCACCCCGCCCGCGCCGCGCTGGTCGCGGGCGTGCGGCTGCTGCGGACGTTCAGCTTCTGGCAGCCGCTGCGGATCGGCAACCACGAGCCGCGCCGGCAGTGGTTCGACGCGCTCGGGCTCGTCATCTACTACCCGCTACTGGTGTTGGCGGCGATCGGCCTGTACCGGTGGCCGGCGCGAAGGTGGCTGCTGCTGGCGCCGGTGTGGACCGCGGCGATCGTCGGCGCCACCGGTTGGGGCAACAGCCGCTTCAGGATCGGGGCGGACGTCGCGATCGTGGTGTTCGGGGCGTACGCGATCGCGCGAGCCTCCGAAGCACGAGGCCGGCGAGCGCGGTCCGGTACGCCGCGTATGGCAGCAGCGAGCGATCTCGCTCAACCTGTCTGATCAACCAGGTCGATCCGAGCGTTGAGGCGAATGAGGCCGCGGCGCCGGCGGCGAACGGGATCCCGGCCCGCGGAGGCAGCCCGCGGCTCCGCAGCCGGGCGACCTTTAGCCCGGTCGCGCCGACGATCACCGGCAGCGCCACGTGGCGCGACAGCCGGTTGGCGTCCTCGCGCGTGAACCGCCGCAGCCGCGCCGCCACCAGCGTCGCGCCGTTCCGTGATACGCCCGGGATCAGCGCGCACGCCTGCGCGACGCCGAGCCACAGCGCGTCGACGGGCCCGGCGTCCTCGTGCTCGCGCTCCTGCGGGCTGCGGTCGGCGTACGCCATCGCGGCCGAGCCGGCCAGCAGCCCGAGCGCGATCGTCGGCGGCGTGCCGAGATAGCGCTCGATCGGCCGCTCGAGCGTGTAGCCGACGAGTCGCCGGCGGCGCGAACGACAGCGCGATCAGCAACAGCCGGCGGGCATTGATGCCCCCGACGGCCTCGGACACCTCGTCGCGCAGCGTGATCAGCAGCGCCGCGGCGGTGCCGGCGTGCAGCACGACCTCGAACGACTTGCGCAGCTCGTGATCGAGGTCGGTGTAGCTCCATCGCAGCAGCCACGGGATCAGCTCGATGTGGCCTGAGGACGAGATCGGCAGCAGCTCCGCCGGCCCGTGCAGTGCGCCCAGCGCGAGCGCCTGGCCGAGCTTGAAGCTCGCCGCTATCTGGGGACGGCATCGACGGGCGGTTCGCTGGGTGCCGGACGGCGCCAGCGCACGATCAGGTAGACGACCGCGGCGACGAGCACGGCGGCGCCGACGTAGTCGACGTACTCCAGGTGGTGACGCCAGTTCTGCCAGTTGTGACCGACCTCCCGGCCGATCACGGCAAGCCCGCCGACCCAGATCACCGAGCCGAGCGTCGCGAACGTGACCATCTTCCTGTAGGGCATCTCGGCCGCACCGGCCACGTACGGGAATGCGGCGCGGACGACCGGCAGGAAGCGGGAGACGAAGATCGTCCCGCGACCCGTAGCGCTCGAACCAGCGGTGCGCGCGATCCAGCCGCCCGTGGCTCAGATGCAGCTTGCCGCTGTGGCGCTCGAGCAGCTCGTGGCTGCCGTAGAACCCGATCGCGTAGGCGATCGACGCGCCGGCCACGTCGCCGGCGACGCCGGCGACGATGACCCACGGGAGCGACAGCGTGTGGTTGTAGGCGTCGAAGCCGGCGAACAGCATCACCGGCTCTGTCCCCGGGATGCCGATCACCCCCGTGATCGTCATCAGCAGGAAGATCCCGGCGTAGCCAAGGTCTCCGATCAGGTGCGTCGCCAGGTTGACGAGCGGCGCGGTCAACGAGGCGAGCGCGAGCACTGGCGGCCAAGGGTAGCCGGTGCCCGACCGCTAGAGTCCGCCGCCGCCGATGACGATTCCCTTATTCGACACCGCCACGCCGCTCGAGCCGTTGCGCGAGCGGATCGCCGCCCGCGTCGCCGACGTGCTCGAACAGGGCCGCTTCATCCTCGGCCCGGAGGTGCAGGCGTTCGAGGCCGAGTTCGCGGCGTACCTCGGCGTGCGCCATGTGATCGGCGTCGGCAACGGGACGGACGCGATCACGATCGGCCTTCGCGCGCTCGGAGTCCGCGCGGGGGATGAGGTCGTGGTCCCGTCGTTCACGTTCTACGCGAGCGCCGAGGCGATCGCCACCGCCGGCGCGACGCCCGTGTTCTGCGACGTCGACCTCGACACCCGAAACCTGACCGTCGCCACCGTCAAGGCCGCGATCACCCCCCGGACGAGGGCGATCCTGTCGGTCGATCTGTTCGGCTGCCCGGCGCCGACGCCTGAGCTGCGCGAGCTCGGCGTGCCCGTGCTCGAGGACGCGGCGCAGGCGGCGGGCGCGTTGCTCGACGGCCGCCGCGCCGGCGCGCTCGGCGACGCCGCGACGTTCTCGTTCTACCCGTCGAAGAACCTCGGCGCGTTCGGCGACGGGGGCGCGATCGCGACCGACGACGACGGCGTTGCGGAGCTGGCGCGCGCGCTCCGCTTCCACGGCTCACGCGACAAGCGGACGTTCGAGTACGTCGGCTACAACTCGCGCCTCGACGAGCTCCAGGCGGCGATCCTCCGTGTGCTGCTGCCAGAGCTGGACGGCTGGTGCGATCGCCGGCGGGCGCTGGCGCGCGGGTATGAAGACGCCGGGCTCGGCGAGCACGTCACGCTCCCGGTGACACCCGACGGAGCGGAGCCCGCCTGGCACCTGTACGTCGTCGCCCATGCGCAAGCCGACACGCTGATCGAGCGACTCAACGCCGCCGGCGTCCAGGCCCGTGCGTACTACCGCGTGCCGCTCCACCGGCAGGCCGCGATGGCGCCGTTCGCCGGCGCCGCGCTGCCGGCGACCGACGAGCTGGCGCGCACGGTGCTGGCGGTGCCGATGAGCCCGGCGTTCGGGCCCGCCCAAGCACGTCAGGTCACCGCGGCAGTGGCGGAAGCGCTCGGCGTGAGGATCTGGGTCGACTTCACGAACTCCCCGCACGTGCTCGTGCTGAGGCCCGTGATCGAGCAGCTGAGGCGCGACGGGCACGAGGTGGAGGTGACCGCCCGCGACTTCGCGCAGACGCTCGGGCTGTGCGAGCGGTTCGGGATCCCGTACACGGCGATCGGCCGGCACCGGGGAAGCCACGTCGCCGCGAAGGCGCGCGGACTGTTCGAGCGTTCGTTCGAGCTCACCCGGTGGGCTCGTGGCCGGCGGTTCGACATCGCCTTCGGCGCATGGCTCCAACGACATCACGATCGCGGCCAAGCTGCTGCGGATCCCGTGCTCGACGATGTTCGACTACGAGTGGGCCACCGTCCAGCACAACGTCAACTGCCGGCTGGCGCAGGCGCCGTTGTCGTGCCCGATGTGATCCCGCCGGAGCGGCTGTATCGGTACGGCGCGCGCGGCAAGCTGCGGCCGTACGAGGGGCTCAAGGAGGAGTACTACCTGGCGGACTTCGAGCCCGACGAAGCCGTCGTGCAGGAGCTGCGGCTCGACCGCTCGGAGCCGATCGCGGTCGTCAGGACGCCCGCCGGCGGTGTCGCTCTACCACCGCTTCGAGAACGACCTGTTCGCGCAGGTGCTCGAGAAGCTGCGCGGCAGCCAGGCGGTGGTGCTGCCGCGGACCGACGAGCAGCGGCGCGAGCTCCAGCGCAGCGGCGGCTTCGTGGTCCCTCGGCGTGCGATCGACGCCCAGTCGCTGATCTACTACGCCGACCTCGTCGTTTCGGCCGGCGGCACGATGAACCGTGAGGCGGTTGCGCTCGGGACGCCGGTCGTGACCGTGTTCGAAGGCCGGCTCGGGGCGGTCGACGAGCGGCTGATCGCCGACGGCCGGCTGAAGCGCCTCCAGCGCGCCGATGAGGTGCAGCTCGTCAAGCGCGCCGGCGCTACCGGCGAGGTCGCGGAGCGAGTGCGCCGCGACCCCGCCGTGATCACCGAGCTGCTGCTCAGCGCCCGCTGTTAGATAATTTCCCCACGGACCCTTAGGCGATTGCCGCGCCTGCGCCCGCGCCGGCACCCGCCAGCGCCGCGGTCCAGTCGACCGTGACGACGTTCGGCTCGGCCGCCACGCGCTTCCCCGGAAGGATTGCCCCCACCGACAGCAGCGCGGCGCCGGCGGCCGGCACCGGCAGGAAGATCTGGAACTGGTTGCCCTCGCCGACGATCGCGACCTTGGCGGCGTACAGCTCCTCGCCGTCCGGGATCCGCAGGAACTGCTGGGCGAACTGGAGCAGCTGGATCTGACAGGGGACGCCCTCGCGGAGCGCCCGCGCGGGCGGGTCGACCACGGACGGATCGTCGACCGTCACCGTTGGGGTCTGCTCCTGCAATGAGATCGCGATCCGGTTGTGATCGTTCGGGTCCGCGCGGACCGTGAACAGCGTCTGCCCGGGCGTGATCATCGCTGCGTTCTCGTGGGTCAGTGACACCCGCCCGGTGGTGCGGTACGGCGGCGTGCCGTCGACGAGCCGGACTCCGACCGTCATCTGCACGTCGACCAGCTGACCGATGTCGTTCTTCTGCACGTCGACGCACGCGCCGCGGCCGAGGATCCCATTCGTCATCAGGTCCGCCGGCACCGTGGCCGCTGCCGCCTGCGCGACTTCCTCTTGGGCCACGGCGTTCGCCTGGGCGACCCTTGCCGTGTCGAACTCGACCTCGCTCGGGTCGGCCGGGTCGTAGCGGACGAAGTACTTGTCGCCCGGCCGCGGGATCTCGACCCGCGAGACGGTCACCTTCTTCTCCGCCTGGAATGGTGCGTCGCCCTCCGGCTGCACCTGCAACGTCAGCTTGACCCGCGGGTTGTCGTTGATCGTGACGCCGGTGTCGGCGACGTTGATCACGACCGCCTCGGCCGAGATCCCATCGGTGAGGATCCGTTCCTTCTTCTTCTTGTTGCCGAACATGCCCTTCCCTCCGAAATTCGTGGTTGCAAGGGCAAGATCCCAGTCATCCGCGGATCTGTCAGTGCCGCGGAGGTATCGGATCGGTCTCGGCGCCGGGGTCAGGAGCCGAGGAACTCGCGGACCAGCGGAATCACCGCTTCGGTGCAGTACCGCTCGCGCACCAGCGTGCCCGCGGCGGCAGCCAGGCGCGCCGAGCGCTCGCCGTCCAGCAGGATCGCCGCGACGGCCTCCGCGGTCTGCTCGGGATCGCGTGCGACCACCAGCTGATGCCCGTCCGACACGTCGAGACCGGCCACCGCGACCGGCGAGGCGACGACGGGAACGCCGTACGCGAACGCCTCGAGCAGCTTGATCCGGGTGCCGCGTCCATGTCGCAGCGGAACGACCACGACATCCGCCGCGGCATATTCCGGCGCCAGGTCCTCGACGAACCCCGGTAGCTCGACACCGGGCCCCGCGGGCCGCGTCAGCCGACCGCCGTGTTCGCCGACCAGCCGCAGTCGCAGCCCCACGGAATCATCGAGCCGCCGCCTCAGCAGCGGAAGCACCTCGCCGACCAGCTCCCGGACCGCCTCGACGTTCGGCCCGTAGGTCAGGTTTCCGACGAACAGCACCACGCGGTCGCCAGATGACGCCGGCGAGCGCGCGGCTGCCCTCGGAAGCTCGACCGCGTTCGGGATCGTCTGCACCGGCCGGCCGTGACGTACGGCGATCGCCTCCGCCTCGGCCGGAGAGGCCGCCGAGCGCGCCCGGAACTCGCCGCCGAACGTGTTCAGCAGCCGCCGGTAGGCGGCTGCCTGGGCGTGATCGCCGGCATCTTCCGCGAACGCCTCGTCGTCCTCGTCGAGGTCGAGCGTGAGCGAGCCGGCCGCGAGCCGCTCGGCCACGGCGACCCCGAGCGGCGCGAGGTACGAGCGCATCACGTGCAGCGCGTCGACGGGGCCCGGCGCCACCGCCTCGATCACGGCGCCGGCCAGCCCCGGCGAGGCCTGCCGCGCCGGCAACGGCAGCTCGCCGGCGCGCGAGAGCCGCTCGCGCCACACCGGTTGCGCGATCAGGGCCGGGATTGCGGCGCGGGTCCGAATCGGATCGAGCGGGACCACACGCGAGCCGCCCCGAGCACCCGAGGAGACGCTGCCCGCGACGCGCACGACCAGACTCTCGACCTCGAACCCGCTCGCAGCCGCGCCCCGCCGGAACAGCTCCGTGCGCATCGCCAGCCCATTCCCGCCCGGGGCGGGCTCGATCGGCGACAACAGAATCAACCGGCGTCCCATCACCACCATCATCAACCTAATTCGCCCGCAGTGGACCCAGCTGAAAACAGGAAGCTGTCGGGAGCCGGTAAACGCCTCATGCAGGCTTTACCGGCAAGCAAATAGAATCCTGCCCCGTGGTCCGGCGGATCAGATCCGCGGCCTTTCCCGTCCACCGCCACTCGCTGCCGCAGCTGCTGGTGGACGGACTCCTGGTCGCGCTTGCATATTTCCTCGCCTTCCGGCTGCGATTCGATCGGGATTCGGGGCGGCGAACGTGCGCTACGAGCACCTGCTGACCGACACGATCTGGTGGGTCGTGCCGCTGACGCTGGTCGTGCTGGCGGCGTTCGGGCGTGTACCAGCGGCTGTGGACGCTTCATCGGCCAGCGCGACTACGAGGCGGTGGTCAAGGCCGTGGTCGTCGTCGACGCTCATCGTCGTCGGCGTGATCGCGCTGCTGCACCCCGTCAGTCGCGACCACGGCGGTCACGGTCCCCGGGATCTACCACGTCAAACCGCGCTCACGTTCGGCACCGCCGCGCGTGACGCTGCCCGGCCAGCGTGATCGCGCTGTTCCTCCTGCTGGCGCTCGCGCTGCTCGTCGGCGCGCGCTTCGCCGTGCAGCTGGTCACCGAGGGCCGTGTCCGCAGCCTCCGCGCCGGCAAGGGCGCGCGGGAGGTGCTGATCGTCGGCGGCGGCGACGGCGGCCGCCTGGTCGTCCGCGAGCTGATGCGCAACCCGCAGCTGCGCCTGCGCCCGGTCGGCTTCCTCGACGACGACCCGCGCAAGCAGGGCATCAAGGACGAGCACGGGCTGCGAGGTGCTCGGCACGACCAGCGACCGGCGATCTCGCGCGCGTGCTCGACGAGGTCGAGCCCGACGAGGTCGTGATCGCGATCCCGTCGGCGCCGGGCACGCTGCGCGCGCGCGTCGTCGACCGCCTGCCGCGAGCGCGGGATCCCGGTGCGCACGACTGCCGACCGTGTTCGAGCTGCTGCGCGACGGCTCCGGGCAGCTGCGCGTCACCCGCCAGCTGCGCGAGGTCCGCGTCGAGGACATGCTCGGCCGCGAGCCGGTCCGCGAGGAGCTCGAGCGCGTCGGCGCCTACCTGGCCGGCCAGATCGTGCTGGTCACCGGCGCCGGCGGCTCGATCGGCTCGCGAGCTGTGCCGCCAGATCGCGCGCGTCGGCCCGCGCCGGCTGGTGCTCGTCGACCACGCCGAGGACAACCTGTTCGAGATCCAGCGCGAGCTCGAGGAGGAGCGCCACGTCCGCACCGCGGTGCCGGTCCTCGCCGACTGCAAGGAGGAGGAGCGGATGCGCGAGGTGCTGGCCGAGCACCGCCCGTCGATCGTCTTCCACGCCGCCGCCTACAAGCACGTCGCGATGATGGAGCTGAACCCGGTCGAGGCGATCCGCAACAACGCGCTCGCGACGCGGCTGGTGGCGCGGATCGCGGGCGAGCTCGGGGTCGGCACGTTCGTGCTCGTCTCGACCGACAAGGCGGTCAAGCCCGCGACCGTGATGGGCGCCTCCAAGGCGCTGGCCGAGTGGGCGGTCGAGGCCGAGGCGCGCAAGCTACCCGCAGACGCGCTACGCGACCGTCCGGTTCGGCAACGTGCTCGGCTCCTCGGGCTCGGTGGTGCCGATCTTCCGCCGCCAGATCGCGGCCGGCGGCCCGGTGACGGTCACCGACCAGCGCATGACCCGCTACTTCATGACGATCCCGGAGGCGGTCCAGCTGATCATCCGCGCCGGCTCGCTGAGCGACGCAGCGGCGCCGCAGCGGCGAGGTGTTCGTGCTCGAGATGGGCGAGCCGATCAAGATCCTCGAGCTCGCCGAGACGATGATCCGCCTCTCCGGGCTCGAGCCCGAGCGCGACATCGCGATCGAGATCGTCGGCGCCCGGCCCGGCGAGAAGTTCCACGAGGACCTGTTCAACCCCTACGAGCACCCGCAGCCGACGCCCGCGCAGAAGATCCTTGCGCGCCGAGCGCGAGCGCGCTCGACCCGGCCTGGGTCGAGCGCACGTTCGGCGACATCAACCTGCTCGTGCTGGAAGGTGACGCCGCCGCGCTGGCGAAACACGTCTCCAAGCTGTCCGACGCGCGCGCACCGTGCCGGCCGGCAGCGCTGGCGCCCGGACCGCACCGTAGACTGCGCGCCCGAGACCATGGCGCACCATCCCGTTCGCCTTCTCAGTCCATCACTTCATCAGCTCGGTGGGTGCCGACGCCGGCTTCGCCGCGATCATCGGGCTCGCGATCCTGGTGCTCCTGTACTTCGCGCAGGCGCGCGAGACCGCCACGCTGCGCGACCGCGCCGACGAGGCCGAGCAGCGTGCCGCCCAGCTCGAGGCGCGGCTGTCGCAGGTCGCAAACGCCGCGCGCGCCCAGGCCCAGCAGGCCGGCCCGCGTCCCGTGCCCTCGCCGATCGCTCGCCCGCTCGCGAATCCGGCGCCGGCTCGCACAGCCACCGGCGGAGCGCCGGCAGTCCTGGGCGCGGCCGCCGCGGCCGCGGCTACGGCCGCCGCAGCTGCACCCGGCGCCGCCCTCGCGATCCCGTCGGCGCCGGCGGGCGTTGGCGCGCCCCGCGCTGACCGACGCGACGCATCTGATCCCGCTGCCCGCCGTCGCGGCGAGCGGCCCGTCAGCCCCCGCCGCTCCGGCCCAGCCGCGCACCGTCGCCATCGGCGCCCGAGCCGGTGGCTGCCGATGGTCCGGCTCCGGCGACGGCCGCCGGAGTCGCCGCGACCGCCACCGCGGTCGCGGAGCCACCGGCCGGGCTCGAGAGCGCCGGTGGCGGCAACGGCGCAAGCGGCGACACCGTCAAGTCATCCGCTGTTCGACGAGCCGGAAGAGCGAGCCGCTCCCGCGCGTGCAGCTGCGCCCCGGCGGCGCCCAGCCGCGTCCGCTGCCGCCGCTGCGACAGCCTCCCTCGCGCGGCTCGTCGCGGTTCGGGCGCGGCCTCGCCGCGCTGCTCACGGTGCTCGGTGTCGCGGCCGTGATCGCCGTTCTCCTGATCGTGACCTCGAGCGGCGGCAAGAGCAATCCGAGCGGAAACGCCACCACATCGAACGCGCCGTCGGCGCGCCACAAGACGAAGGCCAAGGCGTTCAACAAGGGCGCTGTGACGGTCACCGTGCTGAACGGCACCGCGACCGCCGACCTCGCCGCGCACATCCTGTCCAGCGCTCGGCAACGCCGGCTTCAAGCAAGGCTCCGCCACCAACGCCGCGAGCGCGACCGTGACGACGACGTCGGTCGCCTACCTGCCAGGCCAGAAGGCCGCGGCGCAGCAGGTGGCGAAGTCGCTCAAGCTCCCGACCAGCTCCGTCTCAGCCGTCACCTCGAGCACACAGCCGTCGCCTGCCCGCAGACCTCGCTGCAACGTCGACGTGGTCGTCACGATCGGCCAGGACCTCGGCTTCGGCCACTGATCACGCGAGCCGCATCCGATGGCGGACCTGCTCGAACCTCCCTGATCGGAGCGCAAAGCCTCGTCAGCGAGGCATCACGCACGTGCTCGACCGCGGCCTCTCGGTCGCCGAGCGTCGACGGCCTGATCGAGGTCGCCGGCGACTACGTCGACCTCGTCAAGCTCGGCTGGGGCACGGCGCTGCGGACCGCAACCTCGAGGCCAAGCTCGCCCGCTATCGCGAGTACGGGATCCCGGTCATGTTCGGCGGCACGCTGACCGAGCTCGCGATCGCGCAGAGACCGGCTCGAGCCGCTCGTCGCCTGGCTGCACGAGCTCGGGCTCGAGCACATCGAGATCTCCGACGGCACGATCACCATCGAGCCACGAGCGCAAGCTCGAGCTGATCGAGCGCCTCGCGCGCGGAGTTCACCGTCCTGTCCGAGGTCGGCTCCAAGGACGACACCGAGATCATGGCTCCGTACCGCGTGGGTCGAGCAGATCCAGGAGGAGCTCGAGGCCGGCGCCTGGAAGGTGATCGCCGAGGCGCGTGAGAGCGGCACGCGTCGGCATCTTCCGCCACGACGGCGAGGTGCGGATGGGCCTGATCGACGAGATCGTGCACGCGGTGGCACCGGACAAGCTCCTGTTCGAGGCGCCGCGCAAGGATCAGCAGGTGTGGTTCGTCCGCCGTTTCGGCGCCGAACGTCAACCTCGGCAACATCTCGCCCGACGACGTCCTGTCGCTCGAGACGATCAGCGCTCGGGCTGCGGTCCGATACGGCGGTCGGCGACTTCGATCGTGAGCGACTGACTGGCCCGAGGGCATCGTGCTCGCGCGGCACGGCGAGACGAACGACAACCTAGAGCCGGTCCGCGTCCAGGGGTTCACGGACACGCCGCTGAACGACACCGGCCGCGCCCAGGCGCGACGGCTCGCCGAGCGGGTCGCCGACAGCGGCTTCCGTTCGCTGTGGTGCTCCGATCTCAGCCGCGCGCGCGAGACGGCTGAGATCGCCGGCGCGCGCATCGGCCTCGAGCCCCGTCTCGACGCGCGCCTGCGCGAGGCGAACCGCGGCCGCTGGGAGGGCACGCTGTTCATCGACATCGAGCGCGACGAGCCCGAGCCGGCTATGCGGCGTGGAGGCGCGCCGGCGACAGATTCCGCTTCCCCGGCGGCGAGTCGCTGCTCGAGCAGCAGCAGCGCGTCGCGGCGGCGCTGAGCGACATCCACGCGGCACGGCGAGCTGCCGGCGCTCGTCGTCTGCCACGGCGGCTGCGATCCGGGTGATGCTGTGCCTGGACGATCCCCGCGGGCTGGACGCGTTCCACGAGTTCGACGTGCCGAACGTGGCGCTGGTGGCGCTGTGAGGCGACTGCCGGCGCGGCGTTCGCGGCGCTCGTGGCAGCGACCGTCGTCGCCGCCTTCTTCGTCACCAGCACCTGAAGGTCACGACGCCGTTCTTCGCAGGGGAGCCGCGTCCGGCGCCGAGCTTCATCAACCCCGTCGACGCGGGTGTCTGCCGGATCAAGGGCATCCCCACCAGCTTCCGCCGCACCCGGATCTCGTTCTACCTCGTGCACCGTTCGGACCACGTGAACATGTACATCGTCGACTCCGACGGCAACGACGTGGATCAGGTTGCGTCGGATCGGTACATGCCGAAGAAGACCGCGACGAACTCGTTGACCGTACGCCGGGTGTTCTATTGGAACGGTCGGACCAGCAACGGCGAGGTCGTGCCCGACGGGCAGTACTACTTCCAGGTGGCGCTGATCGATCAGGGCCGGACGGAGGACGTGGGGCCGCCGGTCACGGTGCAGACGACGCCACCGCACCCGGACGTCTACAAGGTCGCGCCGCAGGTGATCACGGGCGGCCAGCCGGTCACGATCAGCTTCCGCGGCAACGAGGGCTTCCGCTCGGAGGTGCTGGTCTACCGCACCGATCTGCCGGGCGCCCCCCGGCTCGTCTACCAGTTCGCGACCAAGCACAACCCCCACGGCACCGCCACGTGGGACGGCCTGATCGACGGCTCGCCGCCGCCGGCGGGCACCTACCTGATCGGCCTGCGGACGACGAACCGCTCCTGCACGACGAACCGCTTCCCTGTCGTGATCCCGCCGCCGCCCGGCACGACTCCGCTTGCCGGCGTCACCGTGCGATACCTCGCCGCGGCGCCGCCCATGACCCCGGTCGCCGCCGGGCAGCGCGCGACCATCTCGGTTGACTCGCGCGATCGTCCGTACCGCTGGTCGCTCGCGCTCCCGAATGCGCGCAAGCCGGTCGCGAGCGGTCCCGGCACCGGCGTCGCGCTGCACGTGCGGCTCCCGAGGAGCGGCCCCGGCCTGTACATCCTGTACCTGCGCTCGGGCGGGTATCGCACCGCCGTGCCGGTGGTCGCGAGCGCCGCGCCCTCGAGCCACCCGCCGAAGATCCTGGTCGTGCTGCCGGCATTGACGTGGCAGGGGCTGAACCCCGTCGACGATGTCGGCTCGAGTCCGTACGACGGCGACGGGTTGCCGAACACGCTCACGGCCGGCGTGCCGGTTGGGCTGACGAACCGGGTGCTCGCGAACGGGCTGCCGGCCGGCCTCGGCGACATCGAGGGCCTGCTCGCGTTCCTGGCCAAGGAGAAGATGCCCTACGACCTGACCACCGACCTCGGTCTCGCCGAGGGTGTCGGCCCGGAGCTGAACAGCTACCGCGGCGTCGTGCTCGCGGGCGACGAGATGTGGCTGCCCCAGTCCCTCGCCACCAAGCTGCGCGAGTACGCGCAGGGGGGCGGGAACGTGCTGTCGCTCGGGATCGGCTCGCTGCTGCGCACGGTCACGCTCCAGAACGGCGAGGCGGTCGGGCCGAGCAAGCCTGCGGCGATCGACATGCTCGGCGCCCGGCACGGCGCACTGGCATCTCACGTGACCGACCCGATCCTGGTGGGGAAGGATGGCCTGAACCTGTTCTCGACCACGTCGGGCGCCTTCCAGGGCTACAGCACCTATCAGCCGTTCACGGTTCAGGTGCCGGGCGGCGCGAGCTCCGAAGCCGGCGTCACCACGAACGCGCCGGCGATCGTCGGGTACCACCTGGGGCGCGGGACGGTGGTCCAGGTCGGGCTCGTCGGATTCGGCTCGAGCCTGCGCGCGAACGTCGATGCGCAGGAGCTGATCAGCCGCCTCTGGCAGGTACTCGCGCGGTAACCGGCCTCGCGGCCTCGTAGCCTTGGCGCCGTGAGCGCCTACCTGCTGCGGTTGGTCCGGTCGCTGGGCGCGTACCAGATCGCCGACGTCGTCTCGAAGTTCATGGCCATCCTGCTGCTGCCGGTGTACACGCGCTACCTGGCGCCGAACGCCTACGGCGTCGTCGAGCTGCTCGCGAACGACGGTGATCCTCGTCAGCATCCTCGTCCGGTTCGGGATCATCGAGGCGTTCCTGCGCTACTACTTCACCGACGAGGACGCGGCGCGCCGGGACGCGCTCGCGCGACGCGCCACGCTGTTCCTCCTGGTCACGACCACGATCGCGGCGCTGGCCCTCGCCGCCGCCGCGTCGCCGCTCTCGAATCTCGTGCTCGGCCACCAGATTCGCCATCCCGAGCAGGCGTACCTGATCGCCGTCCTCGGGCTGTGGTCGTTCACGAACCTCGAGCTCGCCTATGGCCTGTTGCGCGTCGAGGAGCGGCTGCGCACGTACGCGACCGCGTCGCTGACCAACGTCGCGCTCACGATCGCCGCGTCGGTCGTGCTCGTCGTCGGGTTCAAGCTGGGCGCGTGCGGGCTGCTGCTCGGCAACTACGGCGCCGAGCACGCTGGTGCTGTTCGGGCTGTGGTGGACGATGCGCCGCCGCCTGGTCCCGCGCCGGACGCGGCGGCGAGCAGCTGTCGGTGCTGCTGCGGTTCGGGCTGCCGACGGTCCCGGCCGAGGCGTCGGTGTACGCGCTCAGCATCGTCGACCGCTACTACATCTGTACCACGAGCGCAGTGCGGCGGCCGCGGGCCGGTACTCGATCGCGATCAAGTTCGCCGGCGCGATCGCGTTCATCGTGCGCGCGTTCCAGTACGCATGGCCGCCGCTCGCCTACTCGGTCACCGACGATGCGCAGGCGGCGCGTCTGTACGGCCTCGTCACCACCTATTACGTGCTCGTCTCGCGGCTGGGTCGTCGCTGGGCTCGCGCTCGAGGGCCGGTGGATCCTGCGCCTCCTGACCACTCCGCGGCTACTTCGAGGCCTATCGGGCGATCCCGTGGGTGTCGCTCGGCTGGGCGATGTACGGGCTGTGGGTCGTGCTGCTGGTGATCGCCGGGCGCGCGAAGGTGACTCGCAGCGCAACTTCCCGGCTGCGCTGGCGGGGCTCGTCACGAACGTCGTGCTCCTGCTCGTGCTCGTGCCGCCGCTGGGGATCGCGGGCGCCGGGATCGCGCTGTGCGGGGCCTACGTGGCGATGCTCGGCGTGATGCACCTGCTCATCCGCCGCGCGTTCGCCGCCTCGTTCGAGTGGCGGCGGCTGGCGCAGCTGGTGGTCGTGATCGGCGGCCTCGCCGTCGCCGGCGACCTGCTGCTCCCGACCCACGGCTTCGTCGGGTTCCTCACTCGCGCTGCTGGTGTTCGCGGCGATTCCCGCTGGCGCTGCTGGCGAGCGGCTTCGCCCACCCCGAGGAGCTCGCGCGGGCGAGGTCGCTGCTCAGCTGGGCGCGCTCGAAAGTGGCCGCGGCTTGAGCCGTCCACCCGTGTCGGTGGTGGTGCCGTTCGCGGGCGATGCGCCCGCCGCCGCGCAGGCGATCGCCTCGCTCCGCTCGCTGAACGTGAGTGACGGCGACGAGCTGATCCTGTCCGACAACTCCGGCGGTGTCGGTGCGGCCGGCGGCATCACCGTCGTGCCCGCCGCCGGCGAGCGCTCCCCGTCGCACGCCCGCAATGCCGGCGCGGCCCGAGCCACGCGTGACTGGGTGCTGTTCCTCGACGCGGACTGTACCGCCGGACCCAGGGCTGCTCGACTCGTACTTCTCCGCACCGATCGACGACCGCGTGGGGGCGCTCGCCGGCGAGGTCGTCCCCGCCGCCGGCGCGCGCACGCTGGCCGAGCGTTACGGGGCGGCGCGCAACTTCCTCGGCCAGCAGGCGCACCTGTCGCACGCGTTCATGCCACGGGCGGTGGCGGCGAACCTGCTCGTCCGCCGCGCCGCGTTCGAGCAGCTCGGTGGGTTCGTCGAGGGCGTCCGCGCCGCCGAGGACACCGACTTCAGCTGGCGACTCCAGGAGGCGGGCTGGAGCTTGGAGCCGCGCGCCGCCGGCGTGCAGCATCAATACCGCTCGACCGTCCGCGAGCTCCGCCGCCAGTGGCGCGGGTACGCGGCCGGCCGCGCATGGCTCGCTCGCAGGTATCCCGGCTTCACGCCCGAACCTGCACTCGCCCGGGTCCTGCGCCGCCGCGGTCGCCGGACCGGCACCGCCGCCGGCGCGCCGGCGACGCCCGCGACCGCCCGCGACCGGGTCCTGTTCGCCGGACTCGACCTGATCCTGGCATTCGACGAGCTGATCGGTCTGCGGATGTCGAACGATGCGCGTTGACGTCGTCGACCCGTCGGCGTTCACGCCACCGTACGACCACGCACTGTCCGCGGCGCTCGCCCGGGCCGGCGCCGACGTCAGGCTCGTCACGAGCCGCTTCGCGTACGGCTCGGTCCCGGCACCCGTCGGCTACACGGTCAGCGAGTCCTTCTACCGCCACGCGGCCGGCGCGCCCGGATCGAGGCTCAGACAGGCCTCCAAGCTCGCCGAGCACGTCCCCGACATGCTCCGCTACCGGCGAGCCGCCCGCGCCCGGGACGTCGTCCACTTCCAATGGCTCGACCTCCAATACCTCGACTGGGCGCTGCTCCCCGATCGACCGCTCGTCCTGACCGCCCACGACCTGCTGCCGCGCGAGCCGCGCCCCGGCCAGGCCGCCGCCCAGCACCACCTGTATGACCGCGTCGACGCGGTCATCGTCCACTCCGGCTACGGCCGCCGGCAGCTCGTCGACGCGCTCGGCATTCCGGCCGAGAAGGTCCACGTGATCCACCACGGCGCGTTCGAGCACCTCGCGCGTCTCCCGGTCGGGCCGCTCCCGCCGGAGTTCGCTCCGCCGCCCGAATCCGCCCGCCACCCGAATCCGCCCCACCTGCCCGACCAGTCGCACTCTTTTTCGGCTTACTGCGCCCGTACAAGGGCGTGGACACGCTGCTCGAGGCCTGGCGTGGGATCGACCGCGACGCGGAGCTGTGGATCGTCGGGCGCCCGCGGATGCCGATCGAGCCGCTGCGCGCGGCGGCGTCCGCCTCGGTCAGGTTCGTTCCGCGGTTCGTGGAGGACGACGAGCTGCCGGCGTGGTTCGCCCGGGCGGACATGATCGTGCTGCCGTACAAGCAGACCGAGCGCTTCGATCAGTCGGGCGTGCTCGCGACCGCGCTCGCGTTCGGCAAGCCGGTCGTCATCACGGACATCGGCGGGTTCGGTGAGGTCGCCGCGACCGGCGCGGGCGTGCTCGTGCCGCCGGACGATCCGCCTGCTCTGCGGGCCGCGCTGCAACGGCTGATCGACGACCCCGGCGAGCGCGCTCGGCTGTCCGCGGCGGCGTCCGCCGCGGCCGCGGGACCGTACTCCTGGGACGAGGTCGCGCGGCAGACGCTCGCGCTGTACCGCGCGCTCGCGTCCTGACCGCCACAATCACCGGCCGATGACCGCGATCTTCTGGGTCTGCGTAGCGCTGCTCGTGTACACCCACGTCGGCTACCCGGCGCTGCTCGCGCTGCTCGCGCCGCTCCGGCGTCGCAGGGTCGCGACCGATCCGGGCGCGTTGCCGTCGGTGTCGGTGATCGTGGCCGCCTACGCCGAGGAGACGGTGATCGAGTCGCGGATCGCGAACCTGCGTGCGCTCGACTATCCGCCTGGACTCGTCGAGGTGATCGTCGCCTGCGACGGCTCCCCCGATGCGACTGCCGCCCGCGCTCGCGAGGCGGGCGCCGACCTTGTGCTCGAGCTGCCGCGAGGCGGCAAGGTCCGCGCGCAGGACGCAGGCCGTCGAGCGCGCACGCGGGGACCTGGTCGCGTTCAGCGATGCGAACGTCGCCTGGGAACAGGGCGCGCTGAGCGAGTTGGTGGCGCCGTTCGCCGACGAGCGCGTCGGGTACGTGTGCGGCACGGTCGCGCTCGTGAACGAGCGCGGCTCGAACCAGGAGGGTCTGTACTGGCGCTACGAGATGGCGATCCGCCGGCTCGAGTCGCGCCTGCGCTCGGTGACCGGCGGCAACGGCGCGATCTATGCCACCCGCCGCGACGCGTACGTGATCGTCGACCCGATCATGGGCCACGACCTCTCGTTCCCGTTCAACATGGTCAAGCGCGGATGGCTCGCCGTCTACGCACCGGCAGCGCGCGGCTCGGAGAAGATGGTCCCGACGATCGAGGGCGAGTTCGCGCGCAAGCGGCGGATGATGAGCCACGGCTGGCCGATCGTGATCCGCGGCGGGATGCTGTCGCCGCGCGGCTATGACCCGATCTATGCGCTGATGATCTTCTCGCACCGCGTGCTCCGCTACCTGAGCCCGTTCCTGCATCTGATCGCGCTCGGGCTCAACATCGCGCTGATCGGCGACGGCTGGGTCTACGTGGTCACGCTCGCGCTGCAGCTCGCGCTGCTCGCCGGCGCGCTGCTCGCGCCCGTCGTGCCGGCGCGGCCGCTGCTGGTCGCGCGGTACTACGTGCTCACGACCGCGTCGCTGGCGGCCGGCCTGTGGGACTGGCTGCGCGCACGGGACCGCGCGTCGGCTGGGAGCCGGCGGAGGGGACCCGATGACGCGCCGCGCGTTCGACATCGCGGTCGGCCTGATCGGCTCGGTGCTCACCGCGCCGCTGGTCGCGCTGGCGGCGCTCGCAGTCAGGCTCGAGTCGCGCGGGTGACCCGATCTACACGCAGGTGCGGGTGGGCCGCGACGGGCGACCGTTCGAGATCTTCAAGCTGCGAACGATGGTGCACGGCGCCGAGTTCACCGGCGCCGGGCTGGCGATCTCCGCCGGCGACGCCCGCGATCACCCGCGATCGGCTCGCTGCTGCGCCGCTACTCGCTGGATGAGCTGCCGAACCTGTGGAACGTGGTTCGCGGCGAGATGTCGATCGTCGGGCCGCGGCCGACGCTGCAGCACCAGGTCGACGCGTACACGGAGCGCCAGCGCGGGCGGCTCGCCGTCAAGCCGGGGATCACCGGCTGGGCACAGGTCAACGGCCGCGCCTCGCTGCCGTGGTCGGAGCGGATCGAGCTCGACCTGTGGTACGTCGAGCACCGTTCGCTGCGGCTGGATCTCGAGATCCTGCGCAGGACGCTGCGGGCCGGTGTTCAGCGGCGCCGGCCTCTACAAGGGGAGCGCGGCGGATGGGATCCGAGTGAACGCGACCGCGAGCCCGCCGTCCTGCTCACCGGGCGTCGGCAAGCGCTACGACATCGTGTCGGCGTTCGCCCGGCACGCGACCACGATCGCGGCCGACCCGAACCCGCTGGCGCCCGCGCAGTACGCCGCCCACCACCGCACGCGCCGTGCCGCCGGATCGACGATCCCGACTACGTTCCCGCCCTACGCGACGCTCTGCGAAAATTACGATGTCGGCGCTGTTGTGCCACTGACCGACCTCGACCTCGAGGTGCTGGCCCACGCACGCAGAGCCGGCGCGCTGCCCGCGTTCGTGCCCGACCCCGAGGTCGCGCGCGCGACGTTTGACAAGTACGAGGCCCACCTGCTGCTCGAGCGCCTGGGCCTGCCCTCGCCGCCGACGGTCCTGCCCGGCGACCCGGTCGAGCACTACCCGGTGATGGTCAAGCCGCGCCAGGGCTCGGGCGCACGCTCGATCCACCGCGCCGACGACGCCCGCGCCGCCGAGTTCTTCGTCGAGTACGTCAAGGAGCCGACGATGGTGCAGCGGCTGATGGACGGCCCGGAGTTCTCGATCGACTGCCTCTCCGACCTGGACGGCCGCTGCCTGAACGCGATCCCGCGCACGATGATCGAGTCCCGCGGCGGCGAGTCGATCAAGGGGACGGTGATCGACGACCGCGAGCTGGTCGAGCTCGGCCGCCGCGTCGTCGAGGCGCTCGGCGCGCGCGGCCCGTGCACCGTGCAGGTGTTCCGAGATCGCGAGATCGGCCTCGGGATCACCGACGTCAACACCCGCTTCGGCGGCGCCTTCCCGGCACCGATGTACGCGGCGCTGCCCGGCCGCACCTACCCCGAGCTGATCGTGCGGATGGCGCGCGGCGAGACGATCGAGCCGCACGTCGGCGAGTACACGGCCGGCGTGACGTTCACGCGCTACTACTGGCAGCTCGAGCTCGACGAGCAGCTCGCGCCCGACCGGCCGCGACATCATCGACCCGCCGGGCCCGCCGCCCCCGCGGTGACCGCCCCGCTAGGACGTCTCCGCGGGGCGCGAAGGGTCTGCGCTCCACTGCGACCAGGACCCGGGGTACAGCCGCCCGGGCTGCATGCCGGCGTGCTCGAGCACGAGCAGGTTGTGGCACGCGGTCACGCCCGAGCCGCAGTATGAGATGACCACAGAGTCCTCCCCGACACCGACGGCACGCAGGCGCTCGCGCAGCTCCTCACGTGCCGGCAGCCGGCCGTCCGGGCCGATGTGCTCACGAACCGGCAGCGAGCGCGCGCCGGGGATGTGTCCCGGCCGGGGATCGACGGGCTCGACCGCGCCGCTGTACCGATCGCGATCGCGCGCGTCGAGCACCACCGCGTCGCCGGCGTCCGCGACCTCGTCGATCGTCGCGATCAGCGCGCGCGGCCACTCGCGTGCTCGGAACTGCGCCGCCGCGCGCGCGGACGGTCCAGCCTCGAGCGGTCCGTCCCAGGCGTCGATCCCGCCGTCGAGCACGGCCGCCTCGTGGCCGGTGGCGCGGAGCATCCATACGAGCCGTGCGGCGATCACGCCACCGTCGTCGTCGTATGCCACCACCGTGTCGCGATCCCCGATCCCGAGCTGCCCGAGCGCCGGGGCGAACGCGTCCGGATCGGGCAGCGGGTGGCGTCCAC
The DNA here is from genome assembly GCA_963826895.1 of uncultured Solirubrobacterales bacterium. Taxonomy (GTDB): domain Bacteria; phylum Actinomycetota; class Thermoleophilia; order Solirubrobacterales; family Solirubrobacteraceae; genus Palsa-465. The sequence continues at coordinate 294,749 of CAWGYJ010000008.1, read as the reverse complement.
GCTCCGGACTCGCCGGCGCGGCGAGCACCGTGTCCAGATCCACGAACACGGCGCCCGGAAGATGTCCAGCGAGGTAGGCCTCCCGCGCAGAACGTCCGTCGAGGTACCAGCGGACGTCCGCGGTGACGACCTCGTCCAGGTGCTTGGCCAACCAGCCGGTATCCACGAACGGGCCGATCACCCCCGGCCTCCAGGCGGGACCGCGGGAAACGACCCGCTCGCGGTGGCTGGCCAGCCAGCCAAACAGGCCAACATGCGAGCCGTGGCAGCGTTAGACGGATGATGGATTGGCACTCGCAAAAGCTCGTTGAAAAGAGCATAATCTCGGTATGGAAGCGAGCGCGGTGCCTCGGGCGGCGCCGGCAGGGGTTTCGGGAATCGCATCGCCGCGATTGCTTCGCGTTGCGAGCGATGCCCACCTGGTCGACCTCATCCGTCAGGGGCGGGGCAATGCGTTCGAGGCGCTCTACGATCGCCACCACCGCGCGATCCTGTCGTTCTGCCGCCACATGCTCGGCAGTGCTGAGGAGGCCGAGGATGCCCTTCAGCACACGTTCCTGGCGGCCTACAACGACCTCATCTCGACCGACCGGCCGATGCACCTCCGCGCATGGCTGTTCACGATCGCACGCAATCGCTGCTACTCCATCCTGCGAGCCCGGCGCGAGCAGCCGGTCGCCGAGCTCGACGAGCCCGCCACCGAGGGCCTCGCCACCCAGGTCGAGCGGCGCCAGGACCTCCGCGACCTCGTGCTCGATCTCGGCCGGCTGCCCGACGAGCAGCGCGCGGCGCTTGTGCTGTCCGAGATGGACTCGCTCAGTCACGAGCAGATCGGCGGCGTCCTCGGCGTGCCGAAGGACAAGGTGAAGGCGCTCGTGTTCCAGGCCCGCGAATCGCTGATCGCCAGCCGCACCGCGCGCGAGACCGACTGCTCGGAGATCCGCGAGCAGCTCGCGAACCTGCGCGGCGGCGCCCTTCGCCGCGCGAACCTGCGGCGGCACCTGCGCGAGTGCCCCGGCTGCCGCGAGTTCCGCGAGGAGGTCGACCGCCAGCGCCACCAGCTACGGCTGCTGCTCCCGGTCGCGCCGACGCTTGCGCTGAAAGAGGGAGTGCTCGGCGCCACCGTCGGCGGTGGCGCCGGCGCCACGGCGAGCGCGGTCGGCGGCAGCACGATCGCCGGCTCCGTGTTCAAGGGCGGCGTGCTCAAGGGCGTGCTCGGAGCGGCGCTCGCGGGCGTCGGGACCGCCGGCACGATCGTCGCGGTCCACGACATCCAGGTCACCACCGGCGCAGCGACGCACCACCACCGCGCTGCGGCCTCGGCGAAGGCGCCCGCGCGGTCCGCGCACGCCGGCGCGCCGGCCGCAGCTGCCGCCGGCCGGTCCGCGGTGGTCGCCGGCCCGAGAGTCGTAGCGGCAGCGTCCGCCACGTCACGCTCGTTCGGCACTGCCGCGGCGACTCGCCAGCTGAGCCGCGCCTCGAAGGCGACCCTCGTGGAGGTGCTGCATCCGCTCTCGCCGGCCGGCCTCGTCGGGTCGAAGCCGATCATCAGCCCGCTGGTCCCGGTGGCGCCGGTCGGCGTGACTCCCGCGCAGCCGACGACCCCGCAATCAGGGCAATCGGGCACCAGCGGCAGCTCGCCCTACATCGGCGCGGGCACGTTCGGAACCGGAAGCCAGCCGGCGCCCACGGCTCCGGCGTCCAGCAGCTCGAGCCCGGCCGCCACGACGCCGAGCACCCCCGCAAGCACCCAGCCGACCACCACGCCGACACCGACCACCAGCGGCTCGGGCACCTCGACCTCCAGCCACAGCACGAGCGGCGGTGGCGGCCACTTCGTGAACCCGGTCGGGGGCGGAAACAACGGCGGTCCGGCGACGAGCCACGGCACGACCGGATCGACGACGTCCAGCGGGACCACCCCCAGCAGTGCTCAGAAGACGAGCACCACCACCAGCTCGACCCCCACCCAGACGACCACCACGAGCTCGACCCCGTCGCCCACCACTACCACCCCTGCGCCCGCGCCTTCGCCCACGCAGCCGACGGGCGGTGGCCGTTCCGGCGGGTCCGGCAGCGGCACCGGCGGCACCGGCAGCGGTGGCAGCGGCGGCACCGGCGGCACCGGCGGTGGCTCCAACTCGGGCCCCGGCGGCCGCTGAGCCAACAGCGCCTACGTAGGGATACGTAGGCGCGGTTGTGTGACAGGACGGGTGCTGTTAGGTTTGCGCAGCGTTTGCCGGTTTTGACGCCGGCGACGGGGCGCTATGGCCAAATCATTCGGCACGAGGCTGAGGGCAACATGCGTGGTTCGTGTGCGGCTGCGGGTCGCTCTCGTCGTGGCGACCGTCTGCCTCTTCCCGGTCGCGAGCGCGCAGGCGAACGCCGTGTTCAACCTCGGCGACATCGTCCCGACCGGGCTCAACGGAAACGACGTGGTCGTCGGGCAGGATCAGGACACGGACGGCGCCGCGGTGTGGTCGAAGGGGACGCTGACGGCGCTGCCCAGTTTCGACTCGCCGGCCGACACCGACGCTGCTGCCGTCAACACTAACGGGACGATCGTCGGCTGGGCCGGGACCACCAGCACCAGCGAAGTTCACGCCGCCTTCTGGAGCGGCATCGCGGCGACCTCGCCGACCGAGATCGGGCCGTTCAGTCCGGACACCCCCTCCGGCGGCGACTTCGCCGTGGCGAATGACATCGATACGGCTGGAGACATCGTCGGCACCTCGGCGGCGTACTCCGGTTCCGGGCAATCGCTGATCGATCTGGGGCAGCGCGGCTGGATCGATCACAACGGAACTCTGACCGAGGTCGGGACCGCCAACGAGCCGAGCGAGGGTGACTCGAGCGCCGACGCGATCACCCCCGACGGAAGCACGATCCTCGGCGAGACCGTCGACACCTCGAGCGGCGCCGGCGTCACCACGTACTACCTGTGGTCCGGCACCAACCCAAGCGCGGCCGGGACGGCGATCGACCTGACCCCGTCCTACAGCGGCGACCACCTCCTCACCGGCGACGCTGACCTCTCGCTCGAGGCGAACGATCTCGCCAGCGACGGCACCGTGCTCGGCTACAAGGGACCCGACAATGCCAAGACGTACTACCTGAGGCTTCCGAGCGGCACCGAGACCCCGCTCACCGGGCTGATCGCCTACAACGGCGTCAACGCCGAGCACGACGTGGTGGGCACGATCGCGGGCACCTACGACGGACAGGCAATCGCCGCCGCCGCGTTGCTGAAGCCCGACGGCACTGTCGTCAACCTGAACTCGCTGCTGCCCGCGAACTCCAACCTCATACTGATAGACGCGCTTGCGATCAACGACAACGGCGACATCGCCGGGATCGCCGCTGACACCACAACTGGGAACCAGGTCGGCTTCCTGCTCAAGCAGGGCATCGTCGTCACCAGCGCCGGCGACCAGCCCGAGGCGAGCGACAGCGTCGCCAACGGCACCTGCCTGAGCACCGCGAACACGTGCACGCTGCGCTCGGCGATCCAGCTCGCGAACTCGCTCAGCGGGCCGCAGGAGATCGATTTCGACATCACCGGCGTCACCGGGACGCCCGTGATCAGCCCGGCATCACCACTGCCGGCCGCGACCGGCCAGCTGACGATCGACGGAACGACTCAGCCCGGTACGACGACCGGCCAACCGGGTATCGAGCTCGACGGCACCTCGGCGGGGAACGGTGCGAACGGCCTGGAACTCGACGGGGGCGACAGCTCCGTGCAGGGGATGTACATCAGCGATTTCTCCGGCGACGGAATCGCCTTGAAGGACGACGGCGGGGACAGCGTGACCGGCAACTGGCTGGGCACGCAACCGGCGACGGGCAGCACGTACCCGGACGCGCCGAACGCCGTCGGGATCGAGGTTGACTCGCCGGACGCGACGATCGGTGGCACGGGGGCAGCCGATCGCAACGTGATCGCCGACGCCGGCGACCCGGTGGGCGAGATCCACTCGCTGTCGGATGTCGATGTGGCGACGCCGCCGGACCCGGCGGAGGCCGAGGCCACGGCACTGGGCTTTGGCGCCGGGATCCGCATCGGCTCGGGTGGCGACGACGCCGACGTGGAGGGCAACTGGCTGGGGCTGGCGCCCAACGGCAGCCGGTCGGGTCCGTCTACGCCGGAACTGGGGCATACGGCGTTGTCTGCCGGGATTCAGGTCGCGCCCGACGGTGGCGACATCTCGGGAGCGTCGATCAGCGGCAACGTCGTGACGGATGCGGTGGTCGGGATCGACGTCACCGCGGAGGCAGGGTCGGCTGCGGATGTCGAGATTCAGGGCAACAAGATCGGACCGGACTCCTCCGGCGTGGTCGGCGACGTGATCGGCAACGCGGTCGGCATCGCGGCTCTCGGACACCTGCCCGCATTGGTCATCGGCGGAAGCTCGAGCACCGGCAACACGGTCCAGGGTAACGCGCTCGGAGTGATCGTGGGCGGAGTTTCCGGGGCGACGATCTCCGGCAACCAGGTCGGCACGAACCAGCCGTTCAGCGATCTGCTCAGCTCACTCACCGGCAGCAGTCCGAACCCGGGCCTGCACAACCTGATCGGCATCATCCTGAGCGACACCGGCCATACGACGGTCGCGCACAATCAGGTGCTCGGCGACCTGTTCGGCATCTTCGCGTTCAGCGGTCCCAGCTCGCTCTCGAACCAGATCACCGACAACACGGTCGGCTACGTCCCGAGCGCCACAGGGGCGCCACCGGCGTGGAGCACGGTGACAGCCGTCGGCCAGCTCGGCTCGATTCTCGGGATCCTCGATGTGAATCCCCCGGGCGACACGATCTCCGGCAACACGGTCGAGCTGACCGGGCTGGGCATAACCGTGGGCGGAGGACACGGCGTGACGGTTCAGAGCAACCAGGCCGCCACGAGCCTCCTCGGAATCGGCGTGTTCCAGGCGGCGGCGTCGACGATCCAGGGCAACCAGGCGGTGAACAACTTCCTGGGCATCGTGTTCGCCCACTTCGAGCCCACTCCGACGGAGCTGAAGGCGGCGTCGCCGACCGCCACTCAGGTGACCCTGGACGATCAGACCGCGGCGCTGAGCGCTCCAGCCGACGAGGATGCCCTCGCGGTGGCGGCGTCCGGCGGTGGCGGGGGGACCAACCTCACGCCCGGCGGCCTCGATGCGGATCTCACCGGCCAGTCGTCGAGCGCCAGCGCGGATCGGCGGACACCTCGTGACGTGACGCCCGGCTTCCAGGCGAACATCACCGGCAACCTGATCGGCACGAACGGCAGTGGCGCGCCGCTCGGCAACGTCGTTGGCGCATGGCTGATCGGCGACACGACCGGCTCGTTTGCCACCAACACGGTGGCCAACAACGGCGATGGCGGCGTGTGGGCGGGCCCGTCGTTCGAGGGGCACTTCCCGACGATTGCGATCTCCCGCAACTCGATCTACAAGAACGGCGCTGACGCCAAGGCGAATGACGTGGGAGTCGGTCTGGGGATCGATCTGCTGGGTGATGCCCCGGGCGGTGGGATCAACTTCGATGTCACGCCCAACCACAACGGCGGCTCGGTCCCCGGCCCGAACGGGCTTCAGAACTACCCCGTGTTCGCGGGGGCGGCTGGCGCACACGGGTCCGCCGAGGTCGTCGGCTCGCTGAACTCGAGCACCGACCGCGACTACACGGTCGAGCTGTTTGCCAGTGCGGCCTGTAGCCCCAGCGGCAATGGCGAGGGCCAGACATTCCTCAAGTCGATCGTCGTGCACACTGACGGCACCGGACTCGGAACGATCGACACCACGGTGTCGCTTCCCAGCGGAAAGCAGGTGATCACCGCGACCGCCACCGGCCCCGACGGCACCTCCGAGTTCTCACGCTGCCTCGTGCCGTCCCCGTCGAAGTCGGCCGGCCCGGCGGTTGCGCCTGGGTCGCTCTCACCCAACGGCCAGGGCGATGTGTCGCTCGACGTCTGGTGCCTGGCGGGCACGACGTGCTCGGGCGCGGCCACGTTGCAAACGAGCCCGACCGGCACGCAGGCCGACATCGCGCGCGTGGTCGTCCTCGGCTCGGCGCACTTCCACGGCAAGCCTGGCTCGCACGCGAACAAGGTCGAGATCAAGCTGACGAAGGCGGGCCGGAAGCTGCTGGCCAAGCGCCACCAGCTCACGGTCACCGCGCGCGTGACGACCAAGGGCCACCACAACGCGGCCACGTTCGTTCTGAGCGCACACGGCTGACGCCCTCGCAGCGCCGGCTGCGCCGACCCGCGATACTTCCGCTTTCCGCTCGTTCAGCATGATCCAGGAGGGTTAGTTCCATGGCCAAGGTCACACGCTCGCTTGCCGGGCAGGTTGTTGCGATCACCGGTGGCGCGCGCGGGATCGGCCGGGCGACCGCCGCGGCGCTGATCACGCAGGGCGCGAAGGTCGCGATCGGCGACATCGAGGCGCCGCTCGCCGAGCGCACCGCCGAGGAGCTCGGCGGCGGCACGATCGGGCTGCCGCTCGACGTCACCGACCGCGCCAGCTTCGACGCCTTCCTGACCGAGGTCGAGTCGCGGCTCGGCCCGCTCGACGCCCTCATCAACAACGCCGGGATCATGCCGATCGGCCCGTTTGTGGAGGAGAGCGACGCGACCGCACACCGGATGATCGACATCAACCTCCACGGTGTGATCTACGGCTCGAAGCTGGCCTTGGAGCGCTTCCTTCCGCGCGGCCGCGGTCACCTCGTGAACATCGCGAGCGCCGCCGGCAAGGCCGGGTTCCCGGGGGGCGCGACCTATTGCGCCACCAAGCACGCCGTCGTCGGGCTGACCGAGGCGATCCGTGCCGAGGTCCGCGACACCGACATCTGGACCTCCGTCGTGATGCCGATCGTGGTCCACACGGAGTTGGGTTCAGGCCTGCCCGAGACGCGCGGGTTCAAGGCGGTCGAGCCCGAGGACGTGGCGGCGGCGATCGTCGAGGCGCTCCAGACCGGCCGCTTCGACGTGTTCGTGCCGAAGTCGGTTGGCACGCTGTTCCGCTCGCAGGCGCTCGTGCCGCGCCGCGTGATGGAGCGGATCGCGCGCACGCTCAAGGGCGACCAGGTGCTGATGGCGCCCGATCACGGCGCCCGTGCGGCGTACGAGGCGCGGATGGCGTCGACGGTCGCCCGCGAGGCGGGCGACGGTCCCACGGTCGCACACGAGGCCGCTCCGGCCGCCGCCCCCGCTCCGGCAGCCGCCCCCGCGCCGGAGCGGGAGACCCAGCCCGTCTAGCGCTGCGCGTTACTTCCGCACAGCGGAAGTTCCATGCACCGACTCACGCAGAGGTAAGCCAATCCGCGATGTGGGCCCCGATCACGGGGCCGGCGTCCTCCTGCAGGAAGTGGCTCGCGTCCGGGATCACGTGATCCACTGAGCCACCGAGCGACGCCGCGAACCGGTGCCCGGTTTCCAGCGGGATCACCGGGTCCGAGTCGGCCCACAGGAACAGCTTCGGGCGCTCGTCCCCCTTCAACGCATCCAGCACGCGCTGTCCCGCAGCAGCGCCCGGCATCGACGGGTCCGTCGGCAGCATCAGCGGGAACGCGCGCGCACCGGCCTTCGACTCCGGACTCGACATACGGCGCCTCGTAAGCCGCGATCACCTCGTCGCCCGGATCCGTCTTGCACGCGCCGCGCACCAGGAACCCGACGGGCAGGTCCTCGGTCCGCTGAACGAAGTCCCGGAACGCGATCCAAGCGTCGGTCATCTTCTGGTGGCCGGTGAACAGCCCGGTGTCGAGCACCACGATCCGCGCCACACGGTCGGGGTGCTCCACCGCCAGCCGCAGCCCGATCGGGCCGCCCCAGTCGTGCACCACCACCGTGGCGTCACGAAGGTCCAGATCCGAGAGCAGCGGCGCCATGCAAGCCACGTGCTGGTCGTAGCTGTACCAGTCGAGCGCCGTCGGCTTGTCGGAGCGTCCGAAGCCCGGCAGGTCGGGCGCGATGCAGCGGAACCCGGCGTCGCGCACGGGCGGGATCACCTTGCGCCACAGGAACGACCACGTCGGCTCGCCGTGGAAGAACACGACCGGCGCGCCCTGGCCGGAATCGATGTGCGCCAGCCGCAGCCCGTCGACCGACCGGTACGAAGGCTCGAACGGGAACTCGGGCAGACCCTCGAGCAGCTCGTCCGGTGTTCTGACGGCATCGGTCATGGGCCGCGAATATATCCCGCCTATGCACAAAGCGTGTGACCTGTGCGGTACCGGCGACCCCGAGCACCTGCTCGACTCGCCGCTCCTCGACGGCTCGCTGGTCCGCTGCCGCAACTGCGGCCTCGTCTACGTCGGCACCAGACGCAGCGACTTCACGTTCGCCGACGGCGCAGACGAGGAGCGTTCCCACAAGCTCGCGGCGCAGGTCGCGACCCTGGGTCTCGTCGATCACCACGTCGAGGACGCCGAACGGCCATTGCGCATCCGTGCGGACCAAGAGCGGCTTCAACGCCTGCTCGGCCACGTCGGGAGACGAGACAGCCTGCTCGACGTCGGCGCCGCCACGGGCACGTTCCTCGCCGTCGCGCAAACCACCTTCCCGGAGGCCGCCGGCATCGAGCCCGACCCGATCACGAGCGCTCAGGCCCGTGCCGCCGGCCTGAACGTCCGCACGGGCACGCTCGCCGGCATCGAGCAGAGCGGCTTCGACGCGATCACGATGCTGCACGTGATCGAGCACCTCGACTCCCCGCACGAGACCCTCGAGCGTGTCGCCGAGCTGCTCCGCCCGGGCGGCACCGTGCTGATCGAGACGCCGACCGTCGACAACGTCTGGTTCAGGCTCGCCCCGACGCGCTGGCGGCAGCTGATACCTGACCACTACTTCTTCTTCTCGCGCCCCACCCTCGAGCGACTGCTGCGCGAGTGCGGGCTCGAGCCGATCGAGTATCACAGTCGGGCGGCGCGTCAGCGCCCGCTTCGCTGCCGACCGCCTGCGGCGCGCCGGGTTGCCGGGATCCAAGACGCTTCAGCGAACGCTGACAGCACTCCACGCTGAGGAGAGGACGATCCGGATCAATCCCGGCGACATCATGAGCATCGTCGCGGTCAGGGCCCCTTGACGAGATACGACGCGGCGCCGGGCGCGACCGTCACGTCGATTCGCGTCCGCGTCCGCGCCCAGTTGATCAGCGAGAGCGCCTGGAGGCGATCGAGCACCGCCTGGAACGCGGCCGCCTGCGCGTAGCTGGCGTACCGCCGCCGGATCGAGAACGTGAGCCCGCCCCGCGTGGCTACTTGCAGCGGGACGCGTCCGGGCCACAACTGCTTGACCGAGTACTGGAGCTCGGCGAGCAGATCGACGGCGGCCGGCGCGAGCGCCCCTGAGCTCATCCGGCGCGGCGCGAGCTCGTCCGCCACCACCCGCCGCAACGCGCTCGGATCGGTGCGGTACAGGTGCATGATCTGCACCGCGCCGAGCACTCGCCACCAGTACAGGTTCGAGTCGTCGCCGAGCGTGGACAGCAGGTTGTAGGCCGCGGCGTGATTGTTCGGATACGTGTCGAAGTACAGCTTCACGTAGGGAACGACGCCCCCGCCGTACAGCGACAGGACGCGCTGGAGGTTGCCGATTCCCATGTGGTAGGCGACGACGGCGAGGTCGAGACGGCCGCCCAGGTCCCGCTCGGCGAGCTTCAGGTAACGCACCGTGGCGGCGAGCGCTCGCGGCGGGTCGAACCGTGCGTCGATCCGAGCCCGCCGGCGCTGCAACTGTGTCTCGAGCGCGACATTGCCCGCGGAGTAGGCCGCGTCGATCTCGCCGGTCAAGCGGCGGCTCTGAGCAAGGTTGATCTTCATCCCGAGCAGCGATGAGCCGGTCTGGGCGAGGATCTGGGTGAGCCCCGCCGCGTCCGCCGCGTCGGCTCCGGCGAGCGCGTTCGGGTCGCCGGCGCTCTCGAGGAACACCAGCCCTTCCAGCACGTTGGGGTCGATCCCGCTGCCGGCCACGGCCGCGTTGATCTCAGGCCGCCAGCGTGCCACCCGCGCCGCCGTCGCGAGCACACCGCCGGGGCTCTTGGCGAACAGCACGTACGCGCTTCCCGACACCGCGCGCGCGACGAACTGCGGATCGTGCCCGGAGGCGTAGCCCAGCGGCGTCGCCGACCAGGTCAGTCGCCCGGATGGCAGTCGGAGTGGAGGAGGGCTGCCGCGGCCGGCGGCGACCACGATCGCGATCACCAGAATCACCGCGGATCCGACGAGCACGATCCGCGTCCGAGGGGGCATTACGGCGAGTATGGCGACATAAGACTTGCGTAACGATCGCGCCCTCGCGGCCTATGTAATAACGGCCGGTCGGCTATTGTCGTGTGCTCGCTGGTCTGCGATTCACAACAAGCCGACCCGTGCCCGCTGCGCTTGGCCACGCGCATCGCGGATCTGGAAGGGACCTGAATCAAACCGGAGCTTCGTATGCAAAGTGTGGTTCTGGGGGTAGATGGGTACGTGGAATGTCGAACGTGAGACCACTCGCGCCCGTAAACGGCGCCCCCGGCCGGGTTCTGGTGACGGGAGGATCGGGCTTCATCGGTCGCCATGTCGTCGCGGCGATGTCCGCGGCGGGCGCACACGTTCGCGTGCTCGACCTCGAGCCGCATCCGGATCCGAGCGTCGAGATCGTTCGTGGCGACATCGCCGACCCTGATGTCGTCGAGCGCGCGCTCGACGGCCGCTTCGACTCGATCGTCCACCTCGCCGCGGTGACGTCCGTGCTGCGGTCGGTCGAGCACCCCGAGCTGACCCATCGCACGAACGTCACGGGCACCGCGCTACTGCTCGAGCGCGCTCGCGAGACCGGCGTCTCCTCGATCGCGTTCGCGTCGACCGGTGGCGCGATCACCGGCCCCACCGACGCTCCCGTGATCACCGAGAGCACGCCGCTCGCGCCGCTCACCCCGTACGGCGCGACCAAGGCCGCCGGGGAGATGCTGATGTCCGCATACACCGCCGCCTACGGAGTCCGCTGCGCATGCCTACGGCTGACGAACGTGTACGGCCCCGGGATGCAGGCCAAGGACAGCATCGTCGCGCGGCTGATGCGCGCGATCGGGCTCGGCACCACATTCGAGATCTACGGCGACGGACGACAGCTGCGCGACTACGTGCACGTGCACGATGTCGTCGCGGCGATGCGCCTGGCGCTCGCCGACGAGCGCTGGACCGGCCCGACCCTGATCGGCACCGGCACATCGTTGTCGGTGCTCGACGTGGTCGACACGGTGCGGCGGATCAGCGGCGCGCCCCTGCCGGTTCGCCACGGCGAGCCCAAGGCCGGCGAGATGCCGGCCGTGGTCGTCGATCCTTCGCGCGCCCACGACCGGGGCTGGCGCCCGCGCTACTCGTTCGAGCAGGGCGTGGCCGGCGTGTGGGACGAGTGGTCGGGCACGGTCGGAGAAGATGATGCGCGCGAGCTTCCGCGCGCCGTGGGCGCCGCGCTGTGACGATCACCTGGCCGTCTTCGGCGAGCTCGTCACAGACCTCCAGCTCCCGGCGTTCGAGCCGGCGGAGCGCGAGGCCGCGCTTGCGTTCCTGGCCGAGCATCCTGCGGGACTCGGGGCGCCGCTCGCCGTCGTGATCCCCGCCTATAACGAGGAGCCGACGGTGGGCGAGGTCGTCGCGGAGATCCCCTCCGAGATTCGCGACCTCGAGTGCGAGACGATCGTGATCGTCGACGGCGCAGGCGATGGCACCGCGGATGCCGCGGCACGTGCGGGCGCGCTGGTGTGCGACGTCCCGGTCAACCGTGGCCAGGGCGCTGCGCTCAAGCTCGGGTACGCGCTCGCCCGCGCGCGTGGCGCGGAGCTGATCTGCACGATCGACGCGGACGGCCAGTACGAGCCCGAGGAGATCGCGCGCGTGATCACGCCGATCCTCGCGGGTGAGGCCGACTTCGTGTCGGGCTCGCGCCGCCTTGGCGCGGAGCTGACGACCGACCGTATGCGCCACGCCGGCGTGATCCTGTTCGGCAAGCTCTTCAGCCTGCTCGTCGGCCACCCGATCACCGACCCGGCCTGCGGGCTCCGGGCGATGCGCGCGGACGTGACCGCGGCGATCACGCTCGAGCAGCCCCAGTACCAGGCGTCCGAGCTGATGATCTCCGCCGCGCTGAACGGCTTCCGCCTGGCCGAGGTGCCGACCACGATGCGCGACCGCGAGAAGCACGCGACCGGCACGAAGAAGGGCGGCAACTTCGGCTACGGCGTGCGCTTCGCACGCGCCGCGCTTCGCACCTGGCGCCGCGACCGCCGCGCGCAGCGGCGCTAGATCGCGTCGAACGGCGCGATTCCGCCCCCCGGCAGCAGTACCGTTGGCGGCGATCATGCGCGTCCACACGGCCGGGGAGCCGATCACGCTCGATGACGACCTGATCGTCCACGGCGACAATGCAGACGCTCTCAACCGTCTCCCGGATCAGACGTTCGACCTGATCTACCTCGACCCGCCGTTCAACACCGGCCGGGCGCAATCACGACGGACGCTCGCGACGACCGCCAGCGCCGACGGCGACCGCACCGGGTTCGGGGGTCGTCGCTACGAGACCAAGTTGCTCCGGTCACTCGCCTACGACGACGAGTTCGCCGACTACCTGGACTTCCTCGGACCCCGCCTCGCCCGCCTGCGAGACCTGCTCGCGCCCCACGGCACGCTGTACTTCCACATCGACTACCGCGAGGCGCATTACTGCAAGCTGCTGCTCGACGAGATCTTCGGCCGCAACGCGTTCCTCAACGAGATCATCTGGGCCTACGACTACGGCGCCAAGCCGCGCCGCCGCTGGCCCGCCAAGCACGACACGATCCTCGCCTACGTCAAGACTCCCGGCAGTCACTGGTTCGACGCCGAGGCGGTCGATCGCGAGCCGTACATGGCACCGGGCCTCGTCACCGCAGAGAAGGCGGCCAGAGGCAAGCGTCCCACGGACGTCTGGTTCCACACGATCGTCCCCACGAACGGATCTGAGAAGACCGGCTACCCGTCCCAGAAGCCCGAGGGCGTGGTCAGACGCTTCGTCCAGGCCTCGTCAAAACCCGGCGGCTGGTGCCTGGATCCGTTCGCCGGCTCGGGCACGCTGGGAGCTGTCTGCGAGCAGCTCGGCCGGCGATTCGTGCTGATCGACGAGAGCCCGGTGGCGGTGGAGGTGATGCGCGGGCGGCTCAGCGGTGCCCGGTCAAGAACTGGGTGATCGCCTGCGCGAACGCGCGCGCGCTGGTCCGCTGGAAGGAGGACCGCACGAGCAGCGCCGCGTCGGTGGCGTTGCGCATGTTCCCGCACTCGATCAGCACCTTCGGCACGGTCGTCAGGTTCAGTCCGGCAAGGTTGTCGCGCGGCTGGAAGCCGTCGACCCCGTCATAGTTGCTGTCCGGCATCCGCGTGAGTGCGCGGTAGCGCGCCAGCAGGATGCGTCCGAAGCGCTTCGAGGCCGCGATCACCTTGTCGTTCGGTCCGTCGGCGACCGGTTGGAGCACCGTGACCCCGCGGCCGCCCGGAGGTCCGCCGTCGGCGTGGATGTCGATCGCGACGTCCGCGTGCGCTCGGTTGATGATCTCGGCGCGCGTGTTCACGCACGGGCCGATTCCGTCGTTGCTGTGGCGCGTGAGCACGACCTTCGCGCCCTCGGCCTTCAGGTCCGCCGTCAGGTACCGCGCCACGTTCCAGTTGAACTGCGCCTCGGTGTAGCCCGAGTCGGTCTGGGTGCCGGTGGTGTCGCACCCCTCCTCCTCCCGCCCGTTCCAGATCAGGTGGTTGAGGTAGGACGGGTCCGTGTAGTTGCGGCCGTTGTGTCCCGGGTCGATGCCGACGACCTTGCCCGCGAGCGGACGCGAGGCGCTGGTCATCGGGCCGCCGGGGTCGATCTGGACCGGAGCCGCGCGGTGCCGGCGGCGCGGCACCGTGCTCGAGCTCGTGCTCGACGACGACGTGCGCACGACCGCTGCGGCCGCCTCGGTGGTCGTGCTGGTGGCGCGCGCGCCGCCGCACCCGGCGGCGATCAACCCCGCCGCGACCGCCAGCGCCAATGGCCGAGCGATTCGCCACATGCCCGATGGATGGTAGGTGCTGCACACTGACGGACGATGCCGCGGAACCGTCTGCTCGAGCTGATCGCCGACACGGCTGAGCTTCTCGACCTTCGCGAGTACCGCACCGGCGTGCTCGCCGCCCTGCACCGCGTGGTGCCCGCGGACTGGATCGGGCTGAGCGACGTCGGGCCCGACCCGCAGTCGATCGTCGAGATCGTCGACCCGCCGGTGCCGCAGGAGCTGTTCGGCGCGTTCGCCGAGCTCGCGCGCGAGAACCCACTCGTCCGCCGCTTCGACGACACCCGCGACGGTCGCGCCTATCGGTTCTCGGACGTGGTCACTCCCGACGAGCTGCACGAGCTCGAGATCTACCGGCGCGTGTACGGCGTCATCGGCCTCGAGCACCAGATCGCGTTCACGCTCGAAAGCGGCGAGGACCGCCGGATCCTCGCGATCCACCTCGGTCGCCGCAAGCGAGACTTCTCCGGCCGCGAGCGCGACCTGTTGAACGCGGCACGCCCGTTCCTGATCCAGGCCTACCGGAATGCGATCCGGTACACCCGGGCGCTGCAGGCGAGGACGGACCCGACGCCACCGTCGCTCCACGCGCTGGCGGAGCTGGGGCTCACGCGCCGTCAGGCGGAGGCGCTTCAGCTGCTGGCGAGCGGCGCCTCGGAGCACGAGATCGCCGCGCGGCTCGGGATCAGCGTCCGGACAGCGCAGAAGCATCTGGAGCACTGTTACCGGCGGCTCGGGGTCAAGAGCCGCTCGGAGGCCGCCGCGATCGCCTGGCGCGCCTAATCGTCGGCGACCAACGGAACGAACCGCACGCCTTCGAGCTCGGCGCGGTCGAGCGCACCGTCTTGCCCGCGCCGCACCAGCACGAGACGCTGCTCGGGCTCGCCGACCGGCGCCACCAGCCGACCGCCGGCGGCCAGCTGGGCCTCGAGCGCGGCTGGAACCGAATCGCCGGCCGCGGCCGCGACGTTGATCGCGTCGTACGGCGCGCACGCCGCGAACCCCTCGCGGCCGTCGCCGACGATGAACGACACGTTGTCGATCCCGAGCTCGCCGATTGCATCGGCAGCGCGCGCGCTCAACGCGGGGTGGCGCTCGATCGTCCACACCTCGGCTGCCAGCAGCGACAGCAGCGCGGCGTGGTAGCCCGACCCGGTCCCGACGTCGAGCACCCGATCGGACGGGCGGAGCGCGAGCAGCTCGAGCATCCGCGCCACCACCAGCGGCTGGGAGATCGTCTGGCCGCAGTCGATCGGCAGCGCCTCGTTCGCATACGCGCGGCGGCGCTGCCGAGCCGACACGAACCGCTCCCGCGGAATCGACGCAACCGCGGCCAGCACGCGCTCGTCCGCGACCGGCCCCCGCAGCTTCGCGGCGAGCACAGCAGCCTTGGTCATCTCTGGCAGTATGGCCGCAATGCCCGGCGGAGTTGAAGTCGCCGCGCTCCCCGCCAGGCGCACGCGAGAGACCCGGACGGTCCCGCTGCCGGTCACTCGGCTCGTGCCGTGGACGCTCGGCGCGATCACCGTGGCCGCGGCCGTGTTGCGGTTCGCCGGGCTCTCCGGCGTCGGCGCGAACACGTTCTACGACGCCGCCGTGCGCAGCATGTCGATGTCGATCTGTGGCTGCAGGTGCTGAGCGTGAAGCCGTTCGGCTGGGGCTCGTTCGCGTTGAAGCTGCCCGAGGCGCTGGCCGGCCACTCGCGGTGCCGCTGCTCCACGACGCGGTCCGCCTCGCGTTCAACGTCAAGCTGCTCGAGGCGGTGCTGCATCTGCCTGTACGCCGGCGGCCTGCACCCCGGCTCGATCGCCACCGGTGGGCTCGCGCTCGTGATCGCTGCGATCGGCGCGGCGCGGATCGCCCACGCCACCGCAGCCAGGGCGCCCAGCGGTCATGGCGCGACCGCGGCACGCTGGCCGATGGCCGTCCTGATCCTGATCACGGCGCTCGCGTTCCCGGTCCACGAGTCGGTGCTGTTGGCGCGGACGCACCAGAACGACTCCGGCGGCCTCGCCACCGAGAACGGCCCACAGACCACGGGCCTGTCCTCGCTCCTGGAACCGAGGACCGCCGGCATCCGCTACGAGCTCGCGGTCGACGATCCGCTGAAGCTCGCGCCGCTGGTCATCCGCGATGGTCGCGCGATCCTGCCGCTGACCCCGAGCTTCGGCGGCCGCGCGCTGATCACGGTCGCGCAGCTGCGCGCTGATATCGCCGCCGGCCAGGTCCGGTACGCGCTCGTCGCCGACCGCAGTTGCGCGAGCGACCCGTCGCAGAAGGAGTGGTGCACGCCCGCGGCTCTGTGGATCCGGCGCTACGGCCGTGCCGTGTCGCGGGATGCCGGTCTCCGGGGCCGATCGCGGCTCTATCGCCTCCCGAGCTCCGGCTCGGTGCAACAATCCAGCTGATGACGGCTAGCCGCGGTCGTGTCACCGAGCGAGTGCTGGCGGGCGTGCTGCTCGTGCTGCTCGTGGCGATCGGCGTCGTTCTGCTCGGCGGCAGCGGCGGCTCCCGGCACCAAGACGCCACCATCGGCGCCAACCAGCTCGAGGGCCCGACGATGCCGCCGCACCTCGTGGCGAAGGACTTCTCGCTCACCGACCAGAACGGGCAGCGGATCACGCTGTCGCAGTATCGCGGGCAGGTCGTCGTCCTCACGTTCATGCACTCGCTGTGCAAGGGCGCGTGCCCGCTGATGGCCAACCAGATCCTCGGCGCGCTGAACGACCTGCCGAACGGCGGGCGCAACGTGCCGGCGATGGCGCTCAGCGTCGACCCCAAGCAGGACACGCCGGCGAACCGGCGCAAATTCATCGCGAAGATGCACCTGACCGGGCGCTTCAACTTCCTCAACGGGCCGATGTCCGTGATGGAGAAGGTCTGGCACGACTACTACATCCAGCCCCAGGTTGGCACGAAGGAGGAGCATTCCGCGTTCGTCTTCCTGATCGACAAGCGCGGCATCTGGCGGATCGGCTATCCGGTCTCAGAGCTGACCCCGGAGTCGCTCGCGCACGACATCGGCGTGCTCGAGCGCGAGCCCGCGTAGGCGGTCGCTACTGGCCGGCGGCGTTCGCCCAGGCGAGGAACAGCACCTGGACCGGCAGCCGCCCGTACAGCGCGGCCTTGCCGCCGGGCACCTGCTGGTACTGCTCGGGGTGTACGGCCATGTGCACGTTCGCCGGGAATACCGCGAGCAGCGTCGCGATGTTCAGCAGCCGCGCGCGGCGCCGGGTCGACGGGATCATCGACCCGAGCCCGCCGGCGATCTCCGCGATCCCGCTCGCGTACACGAGCGCCCTGTGGGCGGGTAGGTAGTCGGGCACGATCGATTCGTACACGTCGGGAATCACGAAGTGCATGACCCCCGCGAACACGAACATCGGGCCGAACGCACGCCGCATGCTCAGCGGTCCTCCAGCAGCGGCGCGAGGTGGTCGTGCAGCTCTTCGGGCGTCACCCCGGAGATCTCGAACGTGGCGCTGCCGTTCGCGCTGCGGATCACGATCGTCCCGTCCGAGCGCTGGCGCCGCCGGCGCCGCCCGGCGGGGCTCGGTGTCTCGACGGCCGTGATCTCACGCCACGCAAGCCGGCCGAGCCGCTGGTCGCCGCGGGTGAGGTCGATCCCGGCCTCCGAGAAGCGCAGCTCGATGTCGCCCGCCCCGTTGCGGAGGTTGGCGATCCCGCCCAGGTGCACGGCCTTCAGGCTGACGGGCTCGATCGGCGGCGACTCCCCGAACTCGCGCTCGTCCTCGAAATCGTCCTCGTCGTCAGGCTCCCGCGGCGCCTCGGGCTCGTCATCCACCTCCTCGGGCTCGGCTTCACCCACCGGGTCGGGCTCCTCCGAGCTCTCGGGCTGCTCCGGGGCCTCGGGCTCGACCGGACCGGCCTCCGCCGTCTTCCCCCCGGACACCGCCACGAGCGCTTCCTCGTACGACGGCGCCCCGACGATCGCCTGCGCGCGCGCCACCGCTGGGTGGCCGAGCGCCTCTCCGAGCCCGATCCCGAGCTGATCGCTCGCGACCGACGCGAGCGCGCGGCGCCACTGCAGACCGTCGGCGCGGTCGGCCGCGCGCTGCACCATCCGCTCGACCTGCTCGTCATCGAGCGTGAGCACGTCGCTGTGCGCTGCCGCTGCCTCCTTGAACGCCGGACGCAGGCGTTCGACGAGCGCGTCGCGTCCCTGCTCGGCGATCTGCCGGGCAGCGTCATCGAGCGTGTCGGTCACAGCTCCACGGGCTCCTCGAGCAGCTGCCTGATGCGCGTGCCGAACTCCGCCGCGGCGGCGCCGTACAGGATCCGGTGGTCACAGGCGAGCGTCAGCTGCATCGTCTGGCCCGGCACGATAGCTCCCCCACGCACGAGCGGGCGCTCTCGGATCGCCCCGGCCGCAATCGCCACCGCCTGCCCGATCACGGGCACGATCGACGGCCGGTCGATGCCCAGCGGGCCGAGCTCGGCGAACGTCGACGTCGCGCTCGAGAGTTCGGGCGAGGTCAGCTCCCCGCGCTCCGCCCGCCCTCCCAGCTGCTCGAGTTCGGCGGTGAGCTCCTCGATCGACTTGGTGTCCGCGTCGAACACGGTCGGCGCCACGTCGCCCATCACCACCGCGACGTTCACGCGCGAATACAGCTCGAACCGCCCGTCCCGGTAGGCCGCGTTCGCCCGCGGCGACTCGCGCAGGGCCAGCGCGACCGCCCGCAGCGTCACCGCCGTGCCCGACCGCGCTCCGATCTCGATCTCGACCCCGAGCTCGTAGAACGGCATCGTCGCCCGCGACTCCGCCGCGCGCCGGCCGATCGCACGCTCGGCGGCGGTCGGCTCGACGATCTCGACTTCACCCCGCGACACGTCAGTCGCCGTCCCGTCCGAGCCAGGCGTCGACGAACTCGTGCGCGTCGAGCGCCACCAGGTCCTCGCGCAGCTCGCGGACGAGCTTCGCGGCGTCCTTGGGCGGCAGCTCCCAGTACAGGACGATCTCCTCGTCGTCGATCGACACCACCTCGATCCGGTCGAGCCGATCGCGGTCGGCCAGGAAGGCGGGCTCGAGCCCTTCGCGCGCCACGACCAGCCGGAACGCCCGGTTCGCCCTCACGCGTAGGCCTCCGCCAGCGAGTGGACCACGCGCCCGTCCAGCTGAATCGCGGGCACCCGTTCGACGCCCGCCGCCCGTGCGCGCTCGCCGGCACGCTCGAGCGCGGCCGCGGTGGACCGGAGCTCGATTCCCTTCAGCACTGCGCTCGGGTGCATCTCGCAGGCGGCCGCGGCGATCAGCACGGTGTCCGTGTCGCCGAGATCCCGCCCGCCGGCGAACGCCTGGCGGAAGGCCGCGAACGAGAACGCGACCGTGCGGCCGATCTGCTTCGCGTATGTGGCTGCGAGCATTGCGGCGCGCGTGTCGGGTGGCCAGCGCTCGGGCCACCGAAGCGGCTGCAGTGAGGCCTCTGCGGCGCGCTGCTCGATCGCGCCTCGGTCGACCTCCTCCGACACGCCGAAATGCACCGGCTCCCACTCCGCCTGCGGCAACGCCGCCCCGATCTGCTCCGCGAGCACGTAGCACGCCGGGGCTGCCGAGGTCGTAGTAGAAGACCGGCTGGGTCACCGTCGGGTGCCGGCGGTCAGCCGTGGATCAGCCAGCCGTCGGCCGCGCGGGCGGCCTCCATCACGGCCTCCGACAGGGTCGGATGGCCGTGGACGGAGCGCGCGACCTCGGGGTAGCCGCCCTCGAGCGCGCGGACGTTGACCAGCTCCTGGATCAGCTCGGTCGCCTTGGCGCCGACGATGTGACCGCCGAGCAGCTCGCCGTACTTCTTCTCGCCGACGATCTTCACGAGTCCGGTGCGGTCGCCGTATACGGTGCCGGCGCCGACGGCGCCGTATTGGACCTTGCCGACGACCACGTCGTGGCCCTGTTCGCGCGCCTGCGCCTCGGTCAGCCCGAAGCTCGCGACGTTCGGGGTGCAGAACGTCGCGCGCGGGATGTCGATGTACTCGATCGGATGGGTCTGCAGTCCGGCGGCGTCCTCGACCGCGATCACGCCCTCGTCGGAGGCCTTGTGTGCGAGCGCCGGGCCGTGGACCAGATCGCCGATCGCATAGATGCCCGGCACGCTGGTGCGCATCGCGCCGTCGACCTCGATCAGGCCGCGGTCGCTCAGCTGCACGCCGGCGTCGTCGAGGCCGAGCCCCTCCATGTCCGGGCCGCGGCCGGCCGCGATCACGAGCCAGTCGGCCTCGCCCTTCTCCTCGCCGAACTGGAAGCTGACGCTGCGCTCAGCACTGACGACATCGTGGACCGGGGTGGCGTGTGAATCGTCGATGCCCTGCTTCTTGAGCCCGCGCTCGGCGAGCTTCGAGATGTCCGCGTCCTCGGTCGGCAGCACGCGGTCGAGCGCCTCGAACAGCCGCACCTCGACGCCGAAGCGCGCGTATGCCGAGGCGATCTCCGCGCCGGACGCGCCCGCCCCGACGACCGCCATCGCCGTTGGCAGCTCGCTCAGCGCCCACGCCTCCTCGGTGCCGATCACGCGGCCGCCGAACTCGGTGCCGGGAATCGGCCGCTTGACGGATCCGGTCGCGAGCACGATCGTCTTCGCAGCGATCGTCTGCCCGCCGACGTTCACCTTCCCGTCGCCGGCGAGCGACGCCGAGCCCTCGATCAGCTCGACCTCGTTCTTCTTGAACAGGCCGGCCACGCCGCCGGTCAGCGTCTTGATCACCTTCTGGCGGCGAGCGCCGACGGCGGCGAAGTCGATCTCGGGCGGCCCGACCTTGATCCCGAACTCGCCCGCGTCGCGGATCTCGGCCAGTACGTCGGCCACCCTGAGCACGGCCTTGGCGGGGATGCATGCCACGTTGAGACAGCGGCCGCCGACGTCGGCCTTCTCGATGCAGGCGGTCTTCATTCCAAGCTGCGCGGCGCGGATCGCGGCTACATAGCCGCCCGGGCCGGAGCCGATGACGATGCAGTCATATGAGGATTCGGGCACGACTCCCAGCCTATATCAACGCTTCGAGCTAGTCGGTCAACGGCCGGGGTACTCGGGCATCTGGATCCGGCTGAGCGTGCGCACGAGCTTGTAGAACAGGAACCCGCCGATCGAGACGCCCGCGATCCCCACCGCGAATCCGAGCACGCTCGAGGCCTTGATCAGCGCCAGCCCGAAGAAGCACACGGTGATCCCGAGGATCGCCATGAATCCGAGCACGGCCCAGTACTTGCGCATCCACATCCCGATCGCGCACACGAACATCAGCAGCCCGAACACGATCGTCGAGCCCGCCGCGGCGTGCGTGCCGGCGACCTTCAGCTTGACGCCGAAGGCCCACAGCGCGAGCTGCACGCCCCCGCTCAGCGCGGCCAGGATCGCGCCGACCACCAGCGGCCACGGGCGCTCGTCCGGGTCCAGCGGCTTGAGCGTCGCCCGCACGGCCGCGTTCTTGGCCTCCGAGCGCGAGCGGCGTGGCTGTGCGGCGGACGCTGCCGGCGCCGCCTGCGCCACCGTTGCGCGCGACGCCGGCGGCTTCTCGCGGCGGCCGCGCTTGCGGCTACGTTGCCCCAACGCGCACCTCCTCGATCAGCGCCCGCGCCGCCGCCGCGGGGTCCGGGGCGTCGACGATCGCGCGGACGACGGCGACCCGCTCGGCGCCCGCCGCCCGGACGGCGGCGATGTTGCCGGGGTCGATCCCGCCGATCGCGAAGAACGGCACCCGGGCGTGCGCGCTCGCGTAGCGCACCAGGTGCAGGCCGACCGCCGGGCGTCCCGGCTTGGTCGGCGTCGCATTCACCGGCCCGACCCCGATGTAATCGACGCCCTCGGCGCCGTCGACCTGCGCGGGCGTGTGCGTGGACAACCCGACGATTCGGTCTGGCCCGACGATCGCTCTTGCGCGCGCGACCGCCATGTCGTCCTGCCCGACGTGTACCCCGTCCGCGCCGGCCTGCGCCGCCAGGTCCGGGCGGTCGTTGACGATCAGCAGCGCATCGTGCTCGGCGCACGCCGCCTTGAACCGCCGCGCCGCCGCGACCACTTCCGCGTCTGGCCGGTCCTTCGCGCGCAGTTGCACGATGTCCGCGCCGCCGTCCAGCGCGGCGTGCAGGAACTCGTCAGGCATGACGGGGCAAATCAAGTACAGCCGGGCTTGCGCCAGGCGGGTCAGAAGGTCGACCACACCCCCAGTCTGGCACGGGTGCTGAGCTAGCATCGACACGTGGAATCCGCTGATGTGATCATCGTCGGGGCCGGGGCGATCGGGCTCGCGTCCGGGTGGCGGCTCGCGCAGCGCGGGCTGCGGGTAACGGTGCTCGAACGCGACGAGCCCGGTACCGGAACCTCGCGTGTCGCGGCCGGGATGATCGCGCCGATCGCCGAGGCCTACATCGGCGAGCAGGAGCTGCTCGCGCTCGGGATGCGGTCGGCGGCGGCCTACCCGTCGTTCGTCTCCGAGCTGGCCGACGCCTCGGGCCTGGATCCGGGGTATGTGCGAAGCGGCGCCCTGCTGCTGGCGCGCGACCGCGACGAGGCCGAGGCGCTCGAACGCGAGCTGGCGATGCGGCTCTCGATGGGTCTGCGGGTGGAGCGTCTGCTGCCGGGTGAGGCACGCGCGCTCGAGCCGGCACTGGCGCCGGCGCTGCGCCTGGCGCTCGATGTGCCGGACGACCACGCGATCGACCCACGGCGTCTCACGGCTGCGCTCGCCGTGGCGCTCGTGCGGGCCGGCGGCGAGCTGCGTGCGCACACGGAGGTCGCCTCCCTGGTCGTGCAGGACGGCGCGGTCCGCGGCGTGGCGCTCGGCGACGGCACCAGGCTGTTCGCCGATGCGGTGGTCGTCGCCGCGGGCGTGTGGTCTGCGTCGATCCCGGGACTGCCGGCGGAGGCGGTCGTTCCAGCTCGGCCGGTGAAGGGCCAGATCATCCTGCTTCACGACCCCGCGGGTCCAGGCCTGCTGACGCGCGTCGTGCGGATGGGTCGCGGCTACGTGGTCCCGCGCGGCGACGGCCGGTACGTGATCGGCGGCACGATGGAGGAGCGCGGCTTCGACCGGACGGTGACGGCCGGCGCGGTGTTCGAGCTGCTGCGGGACGCGAGCGAGCTCGTCCCGGGCGTCTCGGAGCTCGTGATCGACGAGCTGATGGCCGGCCTGCGTCCCGGGACGCCGGACAACGGGCCGATCATCGGCGCCGGCGCGCTACCGGGCCTGCACTGGGCGACCGGTCACTACCGCAACGGGATCCTGCTCGCGCCGCTGACGGCGGAGCTGGTGGTGGCCTCGGTCCGCGGCGAGGTGCCGTCCGGCGCGTTCTCGCCGGATCGGTTCAGCGGGGTGCACGCGTGATCGTGACGCTCAACGGCGAGCCGCGCGAAGTCGCCGATGGCGCGACCGTCGCGGCGATGGTGGCGCTGCTGTCCCCGGGCGCGGGCTCCGGCGGTCGTGGGGTCGCGGTCGCCCTGCGCGGCGAGGTCGTCCCGCGTGGGCGGTGGGCGGAGACCGAGGTGGCCGACGGCGACCGGGTCGAGGTCGTCGCCGCGATTCAGGGAGGATGACGGGATGGATGAGCCTTTGGTGATCGCCGGCCGGGAGTTCGGATCGCGCCTGATGCTCGGCACCGGCGGGTTCACGAACCACGAGCTGCTCCGCGAGGCGCTGATCGCATCCGGGACGGACATGTGCACGGTGGCGCTGCGCCGGCTGGGGGTCGGGCGGGAACCGAATCCCCGCGGTTCGATCCTCGACGTGCTCGATTCCTGCGGCGTCCAGATCCTCCCGAACACCGCCGGCTGCTACACCGCGCGGGACGCCGTGATGACCGCGCGCCTCGCGCGCGAGGCGTTCGAGACCGACTGGATCAAGCTCGAGGTGATCGGGGACGATCGCACGCTGTGGCCGGACGCCGTTGAGCTCGTCAGCGCCGCCGAGCAGCTCGTCGACGAGGGCTTCATCGTGCTCCCGTACACGACCGACGACCACGTGCTCGCCCGCCGGCTCGAGGACATCGGCTGCGTCGCGGTGATGCCGGCCGGGTCGCCGATCGGGTCGGGGATGGGGATCCGCAACCCGTACGCGATCTCGATCCTGGTCGAGCGCGCGGGCGTGCCGGTCGTGCTCGACGCCGGCGTGGGGACGGCGTCGGACGCGGCCCTGGCCCTGGAGCTCGGATGCGACGCAGTCCTGTGCGCCAGCGCGATCTCACGCGCTCACGACCCGGTCGGCATGGCCCGCGCGGTGGCGCTGTCCGTGCAGGCCGGCCGGCTCGCCGCGGGCGCCGGCCGGATTCCGCGCCGGCTGTACGCCGAGGCCTCGACACCCGAGGAGGGCGTGCCGGTGTTCGACGAATGACCTCCACCGTCGATCGGCTGTTCGACGGCTGGGAGGCCGCGTGGTCGGGCAAGGACCCGGACGCGTTCGCCGAGGTGTGCGCGAACTCGATCCATTACGAGGATCCGCTCTGCGACGAGCCGCTCGAGGGCATCGATGCCGTGACCGCGCACGCCGAGCGGCTGTGGGCCGGCTTCCCCGACGTGCGGCTCGAGCGCACCGGCGAGCGCCTGCACAGCGGCGACTTCGTGGCGGCGCCGGCCAAGCTGCTCGGCACGCACCGCGCCGCGCTCGAGGGCCTGCCCGCCAGCAACCGGTTCGTCGTCGTCCACTGCGTCTTCTACTGCCAGCTCGAGCACGACCAGCTGTGGCGGGTGCGCGCGTTCTTCGACCTCTACGACGCCGCCGTCCAGCTCGGCGTGCTGCCGGCGCGCGGCACCCTCGGCGAGCGCGCGCTGCTCGTGCTCCGCGGCTTCGGGTTGCGCGCCGCCCGCGGCCAGTAGACGTCCCCCACGAGACTTCCGCCTCGCGGTAGTTTCGTGCACGGCCATGGCCGGAATCGTCCGGTCGATGTCATTGCGGCCAACGCCACCGACCGCAATCATCCGGCGTGTGCCCGCCCCCAGACGCATCGTCATCGTCGCCTTCGACCGCGTGCAGGCCCTCGACATCACCGGCCCGAGCGAGGTGTTCTCGCTCGCCGACCGCGCCCGCCCGCCCGCCGGTGACACTTATTCGATCGAGTTGGTAGGTGGGGCGGCGGCGGGTGGAGCGAAGGGGAGTCGGGCGGCGGCGAGTGGAGCGAAGGGGAGTCGGGCGGCGCCGAGTGGGGCGGCGGCGAGTGGGGCCGAGCCGATACGCACTTCGAGCGGCCTGGCACTGACGCCGGACGCGCCACTGACCGACGACCGCCGCGCGATCGACACGCTGATCGTCCCCGGCGGCCAGGGAACCCGCGCCGCCGCGCAGGACGAACAGCTGATCGCCTGGATCCGCTCGGCGGCCGAGCGCTCGCGCCGCGTCACCTCCGTGTGCACCGGCGCCTTCCTCCTCGCGCAAGCCGGCCTGCTCGTCGGGCGCCGTGCCACCACCCACTGGGCGGCGTGCAACGCGCTGCGCCGGCTCCACCCGAGCGTCGAGGTCGACCCCGACCCGATCTTCGTCCGCGACGGGAACGTGTACACGTCGGCCGGCGTCACCGCCGGCATCGACCTCGCACTCGCGCTCGTCGAGGAGGACCTCGGGCCGCAGGCCGCGCTCAACGCGGCACGCTCACTCGTCCTGTTCGTGAGACGCCCCGGCGGCCAGGCGCAGTTCAGCGCGGGACTGCGGACCCAGGCCGCGTCGCACCGCCGGATCCGCGAGCTCCAGCAGTGGATCGCCGACCACCTCACAGACGATCTCACCAACCCCGCGCTCGCGGACCGCTGCCACATGAGCGAGCGCAACTTCAGTCGCGTGTTCGCAAAGGAGGTCGGCTCCACGCCCGCTGCCTACGTCGAGTCGCTACGCGTCGAGCGCGCGCGGCTGCTGCTCGAGACGACCGAGCACCAGCTCGACCAGGTCGCCCGCGATTGCGGGTTCGGCACGGTCGAGACGCTGCGGCGGACGTTCGCGCGGCGGCTGCGCGCGAGCCCGAGCGACTACCGCCGTCACTTCGGAAACGTGATCCCGATCGACAGGAGAACAGCATCGTGAACATCGCCATCCCGATCTTCGACCGGCTCACGGCGCTCGACGCCGTCGGCCCCTACGAGGTCCTGTCGCGCATTCCGGGCGCGACCGTCCACTTCATCGCTGCCGAGCCGGGGCCGAAGCGGACCGAGACGAAGATGCTGGCGCTGGTCGCCGACGAGTCGCTCGACGACCTCCCCGAGCCCGAGGTGATCGTGTTCCCGGGCGGCTACGGCACGCGCGAGCTGATGGACGATCCGCAGATCCTGGCCTGGCTCAGCCACGCCTTCGAGCATTCGCAATACACGACATCCGTCTGCACCGGCTCACTGGTGCTCGGCGCCGCCGGCATCCTCGACGGCCTCGAGGCGACCACCCACTGGATGGCGCTCGACCGCCTCGCCGAGTTGGGCGCCAAGCCCGTCAGCAGGCGCGTCGTCGAGCAGGGAAAGGTGATCACGGCCGCCGGGGTTTCGTCGGGCATCGACATGGCGCTGACGCTCGTCCACCGGATGCACGGGCCGGAGCTGGCTCAGGCGATTCAGCTCGGGATCGAGTACGACCCCGAGCCGCCCTTCGACTGCGGATCGACGGCGAAGGCGCCGGCCGAGATCGTCGACATGGTCCGTTCGGTCGCGGGGCTCTCCTAAGCGTTCGCCGCGTACGTCTCGCTGCCCATGATGTGGAGCGAGACGTACGGCTCGTCGCCCACGACCCAGCTGTCGTGGCCGGGCGGGATGTAGAAGAAGTCGCCCTCGCGCATCACGTGCTCGGTGCCGTCGCCCATCGCCGCGACGGCGGCGCCTGCGAGCACCAGCCCGACGTGCTCGACCTGGCACAACCGCTCTCCGGTCGTGGCGCCGACGTGCTCTGACCATTTCCAGCCGGGCTCGTAGGTCGCGCGCCCGAGCGTCATCGGCCCGACCTCATAAACCTCGAACCGCCCGAGCGGGAACGTGCGCACCTCGGTCGGCGAGTCGAAGTTGACGAGCGCCAGTGGCAGCGGCATCAAGCCCGATTATCCAGCGTCACGACCACCGGCTCGTGGTCCGAGAGCCGCCCGCGAGCGAGCACCGAGACCCGACCGCCTCGAACGCGCCAGCCCGCTGCGAGGAAACCGTCGACCCCGTGGCCCCCGGCGAGCGCGAACCCGGCGACCGGCGGTGCCGCGACGTTGAAGTCCCCGCCCAGCAGCGCCGGACCGCCGACGGCCCACTCCCGCAGCACCAGGCCCGCCCGTGCGCAGTCGCGGATCGCGAGCGCGTCCGGTCCCGAGGCGTGGACGTTCGCGATCCATCCGCCGGATGTCAGCCGGACCGCGTGCATCCACCGCCGCTCGGGCCACCGGCACAGCCGTACCGCGCGATGCTCGGACACGGAGGGCCGCCGGACGAGGATCGTGTTGCATCCGCCTCCGGTCGAGCGCGACAGGTCCGGGCGCCGGGTCGCGACGACGCGCCGGATCGGCAGCAGTGCGTTGCGGGACGTGAGCACGTGGCGCTGCTCGGCGCCGCAGGCGCGCGCCAGCGGCTCGGGCCACCACGGCGGGCACTCCTGCAGCAGCGCCACCTCCCAGTCCCAGCCGGCGAGCGTGCTCGCGAATTCGCCGAGCAGCTCGCCGCGCGAGTCCGGCACCGAGCGGCCGTGGAACAGGTTCCAGGTCAACACTCGGATCCGTCGCGGCATCCCTCGCGCCACCGCCCGACCGTACACTGCTGCGCTTGCGTCACTTCCTCACCGGGTCCGAATTGACGTCCAGCGAGCTCGTCGAGCTGCTCGACCGAGCCGCTGAGCTGAAGGCGGAGCCGGACAGCTCACGAGCGCTCGAGCGCAAGAGCGTTGCGCTGATCTTCGAGCGGCCGTCGACACGCACGCGCGTGTCGTTCGAGGTCGGGGTCGCCGAGCTCGGCGGCCATCCGGTCGTGCTCCGCTCGGACGAGATGCAACTGAGCCGCGGGGAGTCTCCCCGAGACACGGCGCTCGTGCTCTCGCGCCACGTCGACGCGATCGCGATCCGCACCGGCCCCGACGAGCTCGTGGAGGAGCTCGCGCAATACGCGAGCGTGCCGGTGATCAACATGCTGACCGCCGGCCACCATCCGACGCAGGCGCTCGCCGACCTGCAGACGCTGCAAGAGAACTACGGCCACCTGAACGACCTGACGCTCGCCTACGTCGGCGACGGGAACAACGTGGCGCGCTCGCTTGCGATCCTCGGACGGACTGCGGGCGTCAACGTCCGGATCGCGTCACCGGATGGGTTCGAGCTCGAGCCGGTCGCTGACGCTTTCCTGACCAACGATCCAAGCGAAGGCGTCGAGAACGCCGACGCCGTGTACACCGACGTGTGGGTCAGCATGAACGACGATCCCACAGACGGCCGAGCAGCGCCGCCGCTCGCTCGAGCCCTACCGGCTCGACGAAGCGCTGCTCGACCAGGCGGCCCCACACGCGTTCGCGCTGCATTGCCTGCCCGCGCATCCCGGGGAGGAGATCTCCGCGGGACTGTTGTACGGAGAGCGCCAGCGGATCTGGGACCAGGCCGAGAACCGGCGGCACGCCCAGAAGGCGTTGCTGGAGTTCCTGATCGGATAGCCTCGGAGCCATGCCAGCTCCGAAGTCTTCATCTGCCAAGTCGCGCCCGGCCGCCAAGCCGAAGGCCGCGACGTCGCGCGCGGCCGCGAAGCCGAAGTCAGCGACCGCCGCCAAATCGACGGCCTCGAAGTCGACGCGCGCGAAGTCCACCCCCGCGAAGTCGACCGCCGCCAAGCCGCGCGCGAGCACAGCCGCGTCGAGCAAGAGCACGCCCCGCAACGTCAGCAACCCGATCGACCTCGTGATCCTGACCCGCGACCGCATCCAGGAGACGCTCGACGAGGCTGCCAAGCGCGGTCGCGTCACGCGCAGCGACGCGAACGAGCTCGTCGCAGAGCTCGTCCGCCGTGGCCGTACGCAGTCCGAGGACCTGGTCGCCGAGTTCGAGCGCCAGCTCGACCGCGGCCGCTCGCAGATCGAGTCCGCGACCCGCAAGGCCCGCCGTACGGAGCCTGTGGATCGGATCGTCCGGACGGCCGATCGCGCGCGGCGCACGGCAAGGGTTGGACCGTCGTTCCCGATCCTCGGCTTCGATGACCTCACCGCCGGACAGGTGACCGCGCGGCTCGGCGAGCTGAAGAGCGCCGAGCTCCGCAGGGTCCGCGACTACGAGCGCAAGCACGCGAACCGGAAGTCCGTGCTGGAGGCCGTCGAGAAGGCACTCGCCTGAGCGAGTCCGCGGCCACCGGAGTGTCCGCGCGCCCGGCGCGCGGTGATGAGCTCGAGCTGACGGTCGGATCGCTCGCCTACGGCGGCGCCGGCGTCGCTCGGCGCGAGGACGGGTACGTCCTGTTCGTCCGCGGCGGCATGCCGGGTGACCGCGTGCTCGCGCGCGTCGGCAAGGCCAAGCGCGCCTACGCCGAGGCCGAGGTCGTCCGGCTGCTCGAGCCGGGACCTGACCGGATCGAGCCGGTTGCCGACCACCCGGGCGCGCCGTGGCAGGTGCTGCGTTACGAAACCCAGCTCGCCACCAAGCAGGAGCAGGTCGACGACGCGCTCAGGCGGATCGGACGCCTCGAGGGATACGAGCTCGAGCCGATCGTCCCTGCGGTAGAGCAATGGCGCTACCGCAACAAGCTCGAGTACTCGTTCGGGATCGATGCGGACGGCCGGCTCGTGTGCGGCTTCCACGCGCCCGGAAGGTGGGACCAGATCGTCGAGGTCCGTGACTGCATGCTCGCCTCAGAACCCGGGAACGCCGCCCGCGAGCGGGTTGTCGACTTCTGCCGCGAGCAGCGGCTGACGGCCTACGACCGCCGCGCGGGCACGGGGTTCCTGAGAAACCTCGTCGTCCGCGAGGGCCGCCGCACCGGTCATCTCCAGGTCCGGGTGATCACGTCGCCGGGCGAGTTCGACCGTGATGCGCTCGTCGCCGCCGCCCTGCCACCAGACAAGAACATGAGCCTGCTGTGGACCCAGATCGACTCGGTCGCGGAGACCACCCAGGGGGGCCGGACCGAGCTGCTGAGTGGCGAGGACCGGCTGACCGAGGAGCTGAGCGGCCTGTCGCTGCGGATCTCCCCCGACGCCTTCTTCCAGACGAACACCGAGATGGCCGAGCAGCTGTACGCGCTCGCGACCGAGTACGCCGGGCTGAAGGGGTTCGAGCGCCTGTACGACCTGTACTGCGGGATCGGCACGATCGGGCTCTCGATGGCCCCGCGTGCGGCGGAGCTGTTCGGGCTCGAGATAGTCGAGGAGGCGGTCGCGGACGCGATCGAGAACGCGCGGGCAAACGAAATCGACAACGCGAAATTCTTCGCCGGCGATGTCCGGCTCGCGCTGCGCGAACTGGTGCAGACGGCCGGGAAGCCGGACGTGCTGGTCGTCGATCCGCCCAGAGCAGGCCTCTCCCAGAAGATCGTCAGGCGGATCATCGAAGCCGGCCCGGGCCGGATCGTGTACGTGTCCTGCAACCCGACGACGCTCGCCCCGAACGCGGCGCAGCTCGTCGAGGCCGGCTACACGCTCCAAAAGGTCCGCCCGGTCGACATGTTCCCGCAGACGCCGCACATCGAGTGCGTGGCGCTGCTCACGAAGGCATGAGCTCGATCGAATCCTGGTGGCGCGCCGGCGAACAGGCTGAGCTGCTCAGCGGCGGCGGCGCGGAGCGGCACATCTTCATCCGCCGGTTCCACAGCTCGGAGACACCGATGACGCTGCTCCACGGCTTCCCGAGCTCGGGCCACGACTACGCCAAGATCGCCCCACGGCTGGCGAACGGGTACTCGCTCCTGATCCCCGATTTCCTCGGCTTCGGTGCCTCGGACAAGCCAATCGAGCACCCGTACTCGATCAACGAGCAGGCCGACCTCGTAGAGGAGCTGTGGGAGGTGGAGGGGATCGCGTCGACGGCGGTGGTGGCTCATGACTACGCGGTCTCGGTGGCCCAGGAGCTGCTCGCGCGGCGGGCCGAGAACACTCTGGGCACCGATCTCCGAGCGATCACGTTCATGAACGGCGGCGTGTACCCGGATCTCCACCGCCCGCAGCCTGCGCAGACCGTGCTGCTGGACCCCGAGCAGGGCCCGCTGCTCAGCGCGGCGCTGAACGAGGAGCTGATGATCGCGAGCCTGGCGCCGACCTTCGCTCCGGGCTACGACGCCCATGCGGACAGCGTGCACATCTGGCACTCGCTCAAGCGCGACGACGGGTACAGGAACCTGCACCTGCTGATCCACTACATGACCGACCGCCGGGCGAATGAGCAGCGGTGGGTCGGAGCGCTCGAGCACACCGACGTGCCGCTGAGCTTCATCTGGGGGATGCTCGACCCGGTATCGGGGGCGCACATGGCCGAGCGGATCCGCGAGCGGCTCCCCGACGCGCCGTTCACCGAGCTGGCGGACGTCGCCCACTGGCCGCAGCTCGAGGCGCCCGACCGAGTCGCCGCAGCGATCCTTGCTGGGTAGCATCAAATCTGTGGAGTTCCATCTCGCGCAGCTGAACATCGGGCTCGCCAAGGGTCCGATGGACGGTGCGGTGATGGCGGGGTTCGCGGCCGAGCTCGACCGCATCAACGCGCTCGCCGACGGGGCGCCCGGATTCGTGTGGCGACTCCAGACCGAGGACGGCGACGCGACCGCGATCCGTCCATACGAGGACGAGCGGATGATGGTCAACATGTCCGTCTGGGAGTCGATCGAGGAACTGCGGCGCTTCGTCTACACGACCGGTCACACCGGCGTGATGCGCCGGCGCAAGCTGTGGTTCGAGAAGCTCGACACGTACCTCGTGCTGTGGTGGGTGCCCGCCGGGCACGAGCCGACGGTCGATGAGGCCAAGCAGCGGCTCGAGCACCTGACCGTGCACGGGCCCACCCCGTACGCGTTCACGTTCAGGGCGAGCTTCGGTCACCCGTCCACCGGCGCGCTGATCGTCGACGACGAGATCGGCTGCCCGGCGTGAGGGCGGTCACGATCGAGGACGGAGAGCTCGTGATCGCCGAGCGCCCGGATCCCGAGCCCGGCTCGGGCGAGGTCCTGATCAAGGTTCGCGCCGCCGGTCTCAACGGCGCCGACATGCACCAGCGGCTCGGGCGCTACCCCGCGCCGCCGGGCGTCCCGCAGGACATCCCCGGGCTCGAGCTGGCGGGAGAGGTCGCGAGGACCGGGCCCAACGCTTTCCGCTTCAACCCCGGCGACCGCGTCATGGGCATCGTCGGCGGCGGCGGCCAGGCCGAGCTCGCGACCGTCCACGAGCGCCAGCTGATCCCCGTCCCGGATCACATCGGCTGGCCCGAAGCCGGCGGCGCCCCCGAGACGTTCACGACCGCCCACGACGCGATCTTCACGCAGGCCGGCCTCAGATCCGGCGAGCGGCTGCTCGTGCACGGCGGCGCCGGCGGCGTCGGCACATCGGCGATCCAGCTGGGACGCGCGGCGGGAGCGCAGGTGTATGCGACCGTGCGCAACGAAGCGCTGCGCGATCGGGTCGCGGACCTCGGCGCGACCGTGCTCGCGCCCGAGGGCTTCGCCGAGCACGGGCCGTTCGATGTGATCCTCGAGCTCGTCGGGGCGCCGAACATGCCCGACAACGTCAACGCCCTGAACACGCTCGGCCGGATCACCGTGATCGGGATCGGCGCCGGCGCCAAGGCCGAGGTCCACCTCGGCGCGTTGATGGGCAAGCGAGGACGGATCTTCGCGTCGACGATCCGCCCCCGGCCGCTGGAGGAGAAGGCGCTGACGGCGCGCGCGTTCGAGCGCGAAGTCCTGCCGCACCTCGCCAGCGGCGCCGTCAAGGTCCCGATCGCCGGGACGTTCCCGCTCGACGAGGTCGATCAGGCCTACGACCGCTTCACCGCCGGCGGCAAGCTCGGCAAGATCGTCCTGACGATCTAGAGACGGGCTCGCGGAGCGAGCCTCAGCCGTCGCCGCCGAAGTCCTCGTCCTCGGCTGCGAGCCCGGGCTCGTCCTCGGCCGCATGGATCGAGCACAGCGCCGGCCCCCCCGACTCGAGTGCCGTCTGCTGCTCTTCCGATGTCAGCTTTGCGCCGCACTCCTCGCAGCGATCCCCGACCGACTCGAGCGTGTGCTCTTCGAGATCCACGGGAGCGAGTCTACGCCGACGCGGCGGGGGCCGCAGACGCGCGCCTTCCGCGTGCGCGAACCGCGATCGCAACCGTGGGGAATATGAGAACCGACAGCACGGCGGCGGTGACCAGGGCGACCGCGGTCGACGGTCGCATCTGCCCCTCGCTGACCCCGAGCGCCGTGATCGCCACCACGATCGGCAGCTCCGTCGCAGAGAACAGCCCGAGCGCGATGCGGTCATCGCGATCGAGCTGCTTCCGGTACAGGAGCAACGCCGGCGTGCCGCGGACGATCAGGAACGCGAGCAGGAACAGCGGCACCTTGGCCACGGCGTCGAACCCGCCGGTCAGCGCGGACAGGTCGAGCTTCATCCCGCTCTGAATGAAGAAGAACGGGATCAGGAACCCGAACCCGATCGCCTCGAGCTTGGAGTTGAGCTCCTCGACGTCCTCGCGGTCCTTGAGGATCCCGCGCACGATCATCCCGGCGGCGAACGCCCCGAGGATGATGTCGAGGCCGAGGTGGTCGGCGAGCACGACCAGTGCCGCCAGGAGCAGCACCGTCAACCGCACCGGGAGCTGGGCGCTCGTCTCCATCGAACGGGCGATGAAGTCCCACCAGCGCTTTACGGACACGCTCGAGGCGATCGCCGCCAGCACGGTCACGATGATGAACGCGCCGAGCAGCAACCCCTGGGAGACGTGGTCCGAGGTCGTCGTCAGCACGAGTGTGACGATCAGGATCGGGCCGAGCTCGCCGACAGCGCCGGCGGCGAGCATCAGGGGTCCGAAGCGGCCGCCGAGCTGGTCGTTGTCGCGCAGCACCGGGAGGATCGTGCCGATCGCCGTTGTGCACATCGCCGAGCCGGTCAGCACGCCGGAGATCACGATCCCCGCGGCCGCGAGCACGCCGGCGATCGTGTAGGCGAGCACGAGCGAGATCAGCCAACCCACGACCGCGAGCCGCAGCGGCTGACCGCGTACGACCGAGAGGTCGATCTCATAGCCGGCGAAGAAGAACAACATCGCGAGGCCGAGCGTCGCGAGCACGTCGAGCGTCTGATCGAGATGGGCGAACTTGAGCCCGTGCGCTCCGACCACTGCGCCGAGCACGATCTCGAACACCACTATCGGGACGATCAGGCTCCTGACGGCGCGCCCGGAAGCGGCGGCCAGCAGCGGCCCGGCCGCCGCCACCGCCAGCACGATCAGGAACGAGTCCGTGTCTCGGATCATGCGCGCGGCGAAAGACTATTAGCCCGACCGGGCCAGCCCCAGGCCCTCAGTACGGAGGAAGGTCCGCCCACCACTGGCCCAGCACCCGGAACGCGGCCCAGAACTCTCGCTTGCGGTCTTCCTCGTCCAGCGCCTCGTCGATGTTCGGGACGTACAGCGCCTCGATCGAAGGCGTCAGCCGCTGGACCTCGCCCGGCGACTCGCTCAGTTCGCGCGCGAGCGGGATGTCGAGGTCGTTGAGGACCGCGAGCGCGTCTGCGCCCATCACCACGACGAGCTTCGGCTGGACGATCGCGAGCTCCTCGAGCAGCCTGGCGATGCATGCCGGGTCCGCCATCACCGGGTCCGCCACCGGGCATTTCACGCACAGCGTCCCATACACCGCCAGCGGATCGATCGACAGCCGCTTCAGCGACTTCATCAACGCGTTGCCGGTGCGGCCGTAGAAGGCGACCCCCTCCTCGACCTCGGATGGCCGCGCCGAATACTTCAGCAGCATGATGTCCGCCTGGGGATGACCGGACCCGAGCACGGGCATCAGCTGCCCCCGCGGGCAGTGCGGACAGGCCTGGAGATCGCGCGCGAACGTGTTCAGTTCGCGGATCGCCCGCTCCAGATACTTCTCGCGAATCTCGTCGTCGGTCGCCGGCACTTCCCCCGGATTGGACGGAACCCGCGGTTGTCCCTGCGAATGCATCAGGACTTGCGGCGGGCCGCACCCGTGGCGCGGCGCACTCTGCGGTCCCGCGAAGCCCTGCGCGCTCCCGACGGCATCGCCTTCGTCTGCAGGAACTTCAGCGCCTGCACGTACAGCAGGCTCGCCGGGTTGCGCACGATGTCGGCGTCACGCAGCGACTCGAGGAATTCCTCCGCACCGTCGAAGTCGCGCATCCTTATGCGCACCGAGCCGAGTCCCTGGGGCACGTGGGCGTCCGATCCCGCGCCGGCGGGGATCCGGTATTTCAGCGCGAACCGCAGCGCCTCCTCGTTGAACTCCGAGATCGCGACCCGGGGGTTGAATACCTCGATCGCGTCGACGTCGTCGAGCACGCCGAGCAGGTGCTCGTAGTCGGGCACGGAGTGCATCCGGTCGAACGGGTGGGGGACGTAGACGAGGCCGCCCTGGCGCTTGATCTCGTCGATCGTCTCCTGGAGC
Organism: uncultured Solirubrobacterales bacterium; assembly: GCA_963826895.1. Classification (GTDB taxonomy): domain Bacteria; phylum Actinomycetota; class Thermoleophilia; order Solirubrobacterales; family Solirubrobacteraceae; genus Palsa-465. Next base: position 259,186 of record CAWGYJ010000008.1, on the reverse strand, counting down.
GTCATCCCGCGCGGGATCTTCTCCTCGATGAACAGCCCGATCACCTCGCCCTGACCGGCGGTCTTGACCTCCTCGGCGACGATCACCTTGATCCCGTCGGCCTTTGCTCGGGCCTCGAGCGCACCCGAGATCTCGTTGTGGTCGGTCACGGCGATCGCGCCCAGCCCGCGCAGGCGCGCCTCCTCGAGCAGGACCTCCACCGGGGTGGCGCAGTCGTAGGAGTGGTCGGTGTGCATGTGCAGGTCGACGTCGATCAGCCGGCGTGATTCCAGGCGGGCGTGCACGCGCTCGTTCGAGCGGCCGTCGTGGCGCCGGGCCACGAGCTCCCGGTACACCTGCTCGAACTCGTCCGAGACCCGCTCCCAGCTGAACTGCGCCCGGAGCGCCTTGGCGCCGTCTCGCAGCCTGCCGCGCAGCTCGGGGTCGTCGATCAGCCGCTCGAGTTGCGCCGCGAACGTGACGACGTCGTGCGGCTCGAACAGCAGCCCGTGCTCGCCCTCTCCGAGCAGGTCCTCGTACGCGGGCAGCCGCGAAGCCACCGGCACCGCGCCGGCCGCGACCGCGCGCACGATCGTCGCGGGGGTCGGGCGCAGCCCGTCGGACGCGAGCACGGCGATGTCGGCTCCGGCCAGCGCTTCGAGCTGCCCGGTCCCGCCGCCGGTCGATCCGTCGACGAACCGGACCCGCTCGCGCAGCGCCCGCCCGAGCGTCGCCGGCGCCGCGAGGGGCCGCTCGGACCACACTGTCGCGTGCCACGGAGGCAGGTCGTCGCGGAGCGCCCGCAGCGCGCGCAGGAACATCCGCATCGCCGCCCGCTCCTCGGTCGCGATCATCACGAGCTCGACCGGCCCGTCCTTGGGCCGCGAATGCGCCGGCAGCTGATCGGCACCGGGCACGATCACGCGATAGTCGGCTGGGAAGTACCGCTCGAGCAGCTTGCGCGTTGCGCTATAGCTCGCGGTGCGCGCGTCGAGCCGGCTGAACAGCAGACGTGAGAGCGGCCCCGTCAACTGCGTCGACAGGACCCGCTCGGTCGGGTTGTGGAAGCTGCCGACGTTCAGCGCCCGCGAGTGGCGCAGCGCCGCGCTCGAAGCGCTCGGCGCGAACGGCTCGTGCACGTGGACGACGTCGAGCGCCACCGCGGTCAGGGTCTCCTCGATCGTCCGTGCCACGTCGACCGGCAGCGAGGCGGCCCGCCGCCGCGCCGGCGAGAACGGCAGCACCTCGCCGACGCCGAGCACGACGGGCTCTCCCGCGCCCGCGCGCTCGAGCAGCGTCTCCGGCGCGGAGCGCACCGCTCGCCGCGTGTCACGGACGAGCGCCGAGGATGTCGACGGGGCGATCACGAGCACCCGGTGGCCGCTTGCGCTGAGCTGCTCGGACACCCGAGCGACGTACTCGTTGACCTCGTTCGCGACCTCCCACGCGAACGGCGTCACCTGCGCGATCGCGAGGTCCTCTGTGGACGGCACGCCGCCAGTCTAAGTGTCCGCCGCGCCCGTCAGGGCTTCGACAGCACCATGCAGACCGACGTGAACGCCGAGCGTCCGCGGCGGATCAGCAGTCGCGGGTGCTCCCATGTCGCCGGCGAGATGCCCGTCCGGAGCGGCTGGAGCAGTCGCAGGCTGGACGGCTCGACGATCGACGCTCTGGAGCTCAGCCGGGGTGAAAACCTGCGCCAGCGCGCTCCGCCGCCGCCGCGTCGCCGGCCCGCTGCGACGGCCGCCGGTCAGCCGGCGCAGGGCGAACCACACCGGGAGCGTGTCGATCGGCGAAAGCGTGACGAAGCAGTCGGTGACGATCACGGCGTGCCCACCGGGCCTGCGCATGCGGCCGATCTCGGCGGCCGCGGCGGCGATCTCGCGCCGAGTGCCGAAGTGTTCGATCGCCGAGATCGTCAGCACGACGTCGAAGCTCTCGTCCCGATACCGCAGCTCCCGTCCGTCCATGCGCGCAACCGTGAGCCGCTCCTCTCGGTACGGGGACGGCGCGTGCGCGCGCGGATCGGTCAGTCTGCCTCCGCGCCGGAGAACTCGCTTTCGCCGTAGGTATCGGTCGCGACGATCTCCCCGGCCCGGTTCGCGAGCCAGAACAGGATCCGCTCGTCGCCGGCCCCGACCGACAGCGCGCGGGTGTCGTCGTTCAGGACTCCGACATCTGCCAGGAACAGCATCACGATCCCGAACTCCCACACCTTGCGCTCGATATGCGCGAGCGCGTCGCGCTCGGGGACGAGCTCGCGGATCCCGCGCAGCAGCGCGGGATCGTCGAAATCCCGCCGATCGCAGAGCTTGGCGTACTGGCGCGAGAGCAACGCCGCGCGAGGCGCTCAGCCGCCGAGGCGCTCGCGGTCGAGCATGCCCTTTTCGAGCACGTTGTCGACGTCGAGCCGGACGGCGCGCATCAGGCCGCCGAGCATCGCGTAGTAGCCGGCAGTCAGCATCACCTCGAGCAGCTGCGAGCGGCCGAGCTCCTGCTCCACCTCGGCGACCAGCTCGGGTGAGGGCGTCCCGCTGTCTCGCAGCAGCGCGTCGACCAGCCGCAGCGCGGGGCGCTGATCGCCGGCCACGCCTGCGATCTCCTCCTCGGTGAGCCCGACGAGCCGCGCGATGCCCTCGTGCTGGACCACCTCGTACTCGCTTCCGGTCACGTGCCCTGCGCGGAGGATCACGAGCTCGCGCAGCCTCGGATCGAGGTCCGACTTGGTCAGGATCGCCTCGCCGAGCCGCAAGGCCGGGCCGATCAGGGCAGGCGCGTTCGCGAGCATCCGGAACAGGTTGATGCGCGGTTCCGGCAGGCGCGCGAGCACCGCCTCCGCGCGCTCGTCCTGCGGGTCCTCGTCCGCGTACGGGATCAGCGCCATGGCGCGAATCTATCGGCTAGGGTCGCGGGCAGTGAACGTTGCGATCCGCCGCCTCGCGATCTGGTGCGCGCTCGTCGCCTGCCTCGCGCCCGCGTCGGCCATCGCCGCCACGGCCACTCCAGCGCTTCCCCTCTCCCATGCGGGCCGCTGGATCACGGATGCCGGTGGCCGCGTCGTCGTGATGCACGGGACGAACATGGTCTACAAGCTCGCGCCGTACTACCCGGCCGCGGGCGGATTCGGAAACAGTGACGCGGCATTCCTGCAGCGCATCGGCTTCACGGCCGTGCGCGTCGGAGTGATCTGGGCGGCGCTCGAGCCGCAGCCGGGCGTGTTCGACAGCGCGTACCTGAACCAGATCGCCTCAACGGTCAAGACGCTTGCGCGGCACGGGATCGTGTCGCTGCTCGACTTCCACCAGGACCAGCTGAACGAGGAGTTCGAAGGGGAGGGCTGGCCGACGTGGGCGATCGAGGACGGAGGGCTCCCGAACACGAAGACGCCGTTCTCGATGGGCTACGAGCTCAACCCGGCGCTCCAGCAGGCGTTCGAGAGCTTCTGGGCGGACAAGCCCGGGCCCGGTGGGGTCGGACTACAGGAGCAGTACGCGGCCGCCTGGCGATATGTGGCCCAGCGCTTCGACGGCAACCAGTCGGTGCTCGGCTACGAGCTCATCAACGAGCCGTTCCCCGGCAGCGACTACGGCATCTGTGCGGCGCCGACCGGCTGCCCGGCCTCGGACGCGCAGCTGACCGGCATGTACCGCAAGGTCGACAAGGCGATCCGCACGGTCGACGACACGCACCTCGTCTTCTACGAGCCGTATGTGACGTTCGACTTCGGCTTCCAGGACCACGTCGGCGCTCTGAACGACCCGCGCACGGTGTTCGCGTGGCACGACTACTGCCTGACCACGAGTCCGTGCTCGAGCAACGCCACGAACTTCAAGAACGCGGCAACCGACATCAAGGCCAGCGGCGCCGGCACGTTCCTCGACGAGTTCGGCGCGAGCACGCAGGGAAGCGAGTTGAACACGATCGTGACGCTCGCGGACCAGAACATGGTCCCCTGGACGGAGTGGGCGTATTGCGTCTGCGGTGACCCGACCGGCTCTCCGGCCGAGGGGATCGTGAACGACCCGCGCAAGCCGAAGACCGGCTCGAATCTCGTCACCTCCACGCTCGACGCGCTCGTCGAGCCGTACCCGCATGTGGTCGCCGGGACGCCGATCTCGTGGGCCTACAACCGCCGTACCAAGACGTTCAAGCTCAGCTACACGACGCGGAGGGCGTCCGGGAAGGGCACGTTCGCCGCAGGCTCGCTCAGCGCGATCGAAACGCCATTGTTCGACTACCCGGGTGGCTACGGCGCCCGCGTCAACGGCGGGACGATCGTCTCCAAGCGCGGAGCATCGCCGCTGATCATCGCGTCGTGCCAACGAGCGAAGGACATCTCCGTCACCGTCGCTCCGGGCACGCGCTCATCGGAAAGCTGCAAGCCGCATGCGCCTCGCCGGTAGACGCGTCATCGTGGTCGGCGGCGGCAGCCAGGGCGTCGGCGACCCCGAGGCGCCGCCGGGCAACGGTCAGGCGATCTCGGTGCTTGCCGCGCGCGAGGGGGCGGCGGTGGCGGTCCTCGACCGGGTGCCCGCGGCGGCCGACGAGACGGTTCGGCTCGTGCGCGAGGACGGCGGCACGGCCACGGCGATCATCGCCGACGTGAGCGAGCCCGACGCGTGCGATCGCGCGGTCGACGAGGCCGCGGCCGCCCTGGGCGGGCTCGACGGCATCGTCCTCAACGTCGGCATCGGCGCCGGCTTCCGGCTCGAGGGCACGACGCCCGAGATCTGGGACCGCGTGCTCGCCGTGAACCTGCGCGCACACATGCTGATCGCACGCCGTGCGCTGCCGACGCTCCCGGAGGGTGCCAGCATCGTGTTCGTCAGCTCGGTCGCCGGGATCCGTCCCGGCAGCCAGATCCCGTCGTACGACACTTCGAAGGCCGCCCTACTCGGACTCTGCCGCCACGTTGCGTTCGAGGGCGCGCGCTCCGGCGTGCGCGCGAACGTGCTCGCGCCCGGGCTGATCGACACCCCTCTCGGCCGCGCCGCCTCGGCCTCGCGACCCGGCCGCGAGCGCACCGGGATCCCGCTCGGACGGCAGGGCACCGCCTGGGAGGTCGCCCAGGCGGCGCTGTTCCTGCTGTCCGACGAGTCGAGCTACATCACCGGCCAGACGCTCGTCGTCGATGGTGGCCTGGCGATGGGCGGCTTTCTCTAGGCCCGCCCTACGGAGTCTTCGGCGTGTGGGCGATCACCCACGCGCGCCGCGGCCCGACGATCACCAGCGCGCGCTGGCCCTGGCTCACCGCGCTGAGGCTTGTGGAGCGTTGTCCGTTGTCCCACACGCGGACGTTCGACGGGAGCGTGAGCGTGACCGTCTTGTAGGTCGCGGTCTTCGTGCCCTCGGCCAGCGTCAGCTGGTTCCCGGACGCCGACTGAACGGTGCCGCGGGCGATGGTCACGTCGGCGAACCCTTGCTTCGTGTGGACGACGAGCGTGGCCGACACGGTGCGTCGTGCGAGCCCGCCGAGGCGACCCCGAGCGTGCAACCGGCCCGCGTGCGAGGCGCTCGCGGGCGCGGACGTGCTCGCGGCGCTGTTGGCGATCACCCCGGCGCCGGCGCCGAGTGCGACGCACACGAGCGCCACCGCTCCCAGCTTCAGTCGTGATCTGTTCATGTCTGACTCCTTTGCTCTGCCGGCCATGTATCGGGTACCCGGTGATCGTCGGCCATCAGCGCAAGGCGGCGTTCAGCCAAAGGTCAGCTGCGTGTAAATCCCAACGGAAGCAGGGTGTTTCCGGCCCTAGCATCTGCGCCGATGGCCGACACGATCCTGCTTGTGGAGGACGACCCGAACATCGGGAAGCTCGTCAAGACCTACCTCGAGCGTGACGGCTACGCCGCGATCTGGGTCCGCTCGGGCGAGGACGCGCTCGCCGAGCTGCCGCGCCACCCCATCCGGCTGGTCGTGCTCGACATCGGACTGCCGGGCATCGACGGCCTCGAGGTGTGCCGGCGGATCGCCGGCCGCGTGCCGGTGGTGATGCTCACCGCCCGCGACGAGGTCGCCGACCGCGTCGCCGGGCTCGAGCTCGGCGCCGACGACTACGTGTCGAAGCCGTTCTCGCCGCGCGAGCTGACCGCCCGGATCAAGGCGGTCCTGCGTCGTGGCGCCCGCGCCGGCGAGGACGATCTGCTCTCCCTGGGCCCCGTCACGCTCTCACCGGCCGCCCGCGAGGTCCACGTCGACGGCATCGAGCTCGAGCTGACCCAGCGCGAGTTCGAGCTGCTCGAGTACCTGGTTCGCAACCACGGCCGGGTCGTCGGCCGCGACGAGCTGCTCGAGGCCGTGTGGGGGTTCGTCTCGCCCGGCCAGACCCGCACGGTCGAGGTGCACATGGCGCAGCTGCGCCGGAAGCTCGGCCACCCGGATCTGATCCGGACCGTGCGCGGCGTCGGCTACAAGGCCACCGCGTGAGCCTTCACCGGCGTGTGTTCCGGGTCGTCGCCGGGACCGCGGTGGCCGCTTGTGTGCTGACTGTGCTCGTCGCCGCCGTGCTCGTACGCAGACAGGTGGCAAACCAGCGACTGGTGGCGCTGATCCGACAGGCGGACGTGGTGGCGCTCGTCGGAGGGGCGCCCGGCGCGCTCAACGCCGGCGAGCACGTGTACCGCGTCGACTCGGGTCACCCGCGGGCGGTGCGGATCGGGGCCGCCCAGCTGATCGTCGCCCACATCCAGGACCTGACGGACTCTCAGGGCCGGATCCAGATCGGCGGCCAGTCGCTGATGTACGCGGCTCGCGGCACGGAACGGGGAGGGATCGTGCTCGTGCGCGGCGCCGGCCTCGCGTTCGCCGAATGGCGCCCGTTCCTCGCGAGCCTGATCTTCGCCGGCCTCGGCGGGGCGCTGCTGGCGGCGATCGCCTCGTACCTGCTCGCGCGGCGGCTGACCCGGCCGATCGCGGCGCTGTCGGACGCGACCGCCCAGGTGGCGACCGGAGACGAGCCGGTCGATGTCCCGGTCACCGGCGACGATGAGCTGGCGCAGCTCGCACAGTCGTTCAACCTGATGTCTCACAGCCTCGCGCGCGCGAGAGATCAGCAACGCGACTTCCTCGAGTCCGTCAGCCACGAGCTGAAGACGCCGCTGACCTCGATCCGCGGGTACGCCGAGGCACTCGGCGACGGTGCCGTCGCGACCGATCAGGCGAGCGAGGTGATCGGTGCCGAGGCCGGCCGGCTCGAGCGGCTCGTGTCCGACCTGCTCGACCTCGCGCGGCTTCAGCGCGCCGGGTTCTCGGTCGAGCGGGTCCCGCTCGACCTTGCACAAGTCGTGGATCGCGCGGTCGAGCGCCACCGGCTCCGGGCCGCGGAGCTGAACATCGCGCTCACCGCGAACCACGACGCGCCGGCACCCGCGGTCGGCGACCCGGACCGCCTTATGCAAGTGACCTCGAACCTGATCGAGAACGCTCTCCGGCTCACGCCCGCGAAAGGCTCCGTGACAGTCACCGCTCACCCCGGCGAGATCGAGGTGCAGGACACCGGGCCGGGCCTCGCGGCCGCCGACCTGCCTCGCGCGTTCGAGCGCTTCTACCTGTACGAGCGCTACCGCTCAGAGCGCGAGGTCGGCTCGGGCCTCGGCCTTGCGATCGTCGGCGAGCTCGCCGCCCGGATGGGCGGCAGTATCACGGTGGAGAACGTCCCGTCCGGCGGCGCGCGCTTCACGCTGCTCGTGCCGCAGAGCTGACTTACTTCTTCGCCGCCGCGCGCTTGGCAGCCGGCCTGGCCTTCGGCAGCGGGGGCACCGCGCGCGAAGCGCGTGGTCGCGCGTACTTGGCGATGAACGCCTGGGTCATCTCTCGCGCCTCGTCGTCCGGGCGCTGGTGCATCGGCGACTTCATCAGGTACGAGCTCGGGCCGTCCAGCTGGCCCGAGAGCCCGTTGTTGAGCGCCAGCTTGCAGCAGCGAGTGGCGTCGATCACGATCCCGGCCGAGTTCGGCGAATCCCACACCTCGAGCTTCAGCTCAGCGGTCAGCGGTACGTCACCGAATGCCTGACCCTCGAGCCGGATGTGCGCCCATTTGCGGTCGGTCAGCCACGCGACGTAGTCCGACGGACCGACATGGACGTCCTCGGCGGGCAGCGTGTGCCCCATGATCGAGGTCACCGCGTTCGTCTTCGAGATCTTCTTCGATTCGAGGCGCTCGCGCTCGAGCATGTTGTAGAAGTCCATGTTGCCGCCGACGTTCAGCTGCGAGGTCCGCAGCAGCTTCACGCCGCGATCGTGGAACAGCCGCGCCAGCGAGCGGTGCACGATCGTCGCGCCGACCTGCGACTTGATGTCGTCGCCGATGATCGGCACGCCGGCCTTCTTGAACCGCTTGTTCCAGTATTGCTCGCGAGCGATGAACACCGGGATGCAGTTGACCATCGCGCATCCGGCCTCGAGGATCTGCTCGACATACCACTTGGTCGCCTGCTCCGAGCCGACCGGCAGGTAGGACACGACGACGTCGGTGTTCGTCTCCTTGAGCACCTCGACGATGTCGACCGTCGGACCCGGCGCCTTGGTGATCTTCTGCGACAGGTACTTCCCGAGGCCGTCGTGGGTCATCCCGCGCTGGACCTCGACCCCGAGCTTCGGCACGTGCGTGTCGAACTTGTAGGTGTTGTTCTGCCCGGAGAAGATCGCCTCCGACAGGTCCTTGCCGACCTTCTCGACATCGATGTCGAACGCGGCTGAGAACTCGATGTCGTTGACGTGGTAGCCGCCGAGGTCGACATGCATCAGCCCGGGGACGCTCTCGTCCGGGTTGGCGTCGCGGTAGTAGTGGACGCCCTGCACGAACGAGCTCGCGCAGTTGCCCACGCCGATGATCGCGACGCGGACCTTGTCTTCCTGGTAGCGCGCCCGGCCGTTGCCGGAACCGTTGGTCTTGCTCACTGGAGGAGTTCCCTTCTCGAAATCACGCCTGCGCTGCGAAACCGCGCTGCAGACACCCGTTGTATGTATGGCCGACGGCGGTGTTTGTTACACCGCCGTCGGTTCTCACGGCTTGCCGATCGTCGTCTCACCGTCGGCTCCGGATGCCACGCAGAAGTGCGCCGAGGCACACGAGACCACATCGAGGTCGACCGGGTAGGCATGGCGGATGGTCTGCCGGGTCCAGCCGGTCTGAGCCCCCGGGTCAGTCGAGTAGCTGACACCGTCGCCTCCCGCCGTGGCACAGAACGACGTCGTCGGGCACGAGATGCTCGAGCCGGCGCCGCCCGCGATCGTGGTCTGCTTCCACGAGCTGGCGATGGCCGGCTGCGTCGAACTCACCACCGCGTGCGAGCTGTCGGTTCCGACACACAGACTCGTCCCGGGGCACGCCAGGCTGACGACGGCCTTGGCGAGGTGGATCGGATTCCAGCTAGGCGGCGTGGCCCCGGGATCGGTGGTCACGTACAGCGTCGACCCGGAGCCGACGATGCAGAGCGTGCTCGACGCGCAGGCCACAGGCCCGAGGTTCGTGGCCGGCCACATCGAGCTGATCCACCCGTGCGCGTTCGACGACGGCGCTGACGACACGAGGACCTGACCGCCACCGTCCTCCTCGGCGTCGAGCGCCATGCAGAACGCGGTGCTCGGGCAGGAGATCCCGGCGACACTGTTGCTCTCGTCATCGAGCCCGTTCGTCGCGCGCCACGCCGTACTCGATCCGAGCGGATGCTGCGAGACGAGGATCTCACCGTTGTTGCCCGTCACGCAGAGCGAGGCGGACGGGCACACGATGTCGCCCGAATTGCCGGGTTCGTCCTCGCTGCCGTAGACCCCGATGCCGAAGTTCAGCGCGCGCCAGGCCCCGGCGCCGCCGCCGGGATCGGCCGAGCTGAGGATCTTGCCGGCGTCGTCGATCGCGACGCACTCGGTCGACGTCGGACAGGCGAGCCCGAGCACGTCGCTCGAGCCCTTGACGACGGCGTTGTGCCATCGCCCGGTGGCGGGAGCACGAGAGATCGCGAGCGGTCCGCCCTGCGTGAGACCGAGGCACAGCGAAGCATCGGCGCAGGTGACGTCCAGCAGGCCGGGGGCGTGGGCCCGGCGCCACCTGCCCGCCGCCGGCGCGGTCGAGCTGACGCCCGCACCGAACTCGTCGCCCGCAAAGCAGTTCGTCTCCGAGACGCAGGACACGGCGTCGATCTGCGTCGCGCTCGGGATCTTCGTCAGGCGCCAGCCGCCGCTGAGCGGATGCGCGCTGCTGAGAATGGCGGCTCCGTTCGTGCCCGCGACGCAAAGCGAGGCCGACGGGCACGACAGCCCGAGCAGGCTGTCCATCGAGGGCAGGCGCGGCCCGCTGGTCAGATGCCAGGCGCGGGCGCCGCCGGTCGGGTCGGTCGAGGTCGCGAACTCGAACCGGCGCGAGGTGTTTCCGGCGGCGATGCACAGGTGCGTCGTCGGGCACGAGATCGCGTCCAGGGCGGAACCCCCGGCAGGCTGCACCAGCTTCCAGGCACCGCGTCCCCCGGTCGGGTCGGTCGAGCTCTCGATCGCGCCGAAGCCCGTGACCGCCACGCACAGCGAGCGGCTCGGGCAGGAGATCGCGAACGGCGCGTCGTGCTGGGAGAACCGGACCTCGTGCCAGGCCGGATCGCGGGATCCCGGGTCGCGCGTGCTTGCGAGGGCGCCCGAGAGCGCGTCGAGCCCGACGCACAGCGATCTCGTCGGGCACGACAGCTCGTTGATCTCACCCAACGGGCTGCGCCTCAGCACCCAGGATCTTGTGGACCCCGGGTCGTGGGACGCATAGAAGTCGCCCGCGCCACCGGCGAAGCAGAGCGACGCGTCAGGGCACGAGGCGGAGTAGAAGCTCGCCGGGTTCGACGACGGCGCGTACGGGTCGATCGCGGTCGCCGCCGACCACTTCAGCGTGCTCGCACCACTCGCCGGCGCGACGAGTGCTGCGGCCACTGCCGCGGCGACGATCGTTGTTGCAAGCCTCACGCCGCACAGGTCGCTGGACTCGGAGCCCCCGGCGCCTGGCATAGGCGGGTGACGAGTGGTCCCTTTGAGCGACGCATTCGGAACAAGAACACCTTGGCTACCTCTCCCTTGACGGCGACAAAGACTTCGAGCGTGACCCCCGATGCAAGGGTGTGGTGAGCAAACGGCGAGGCGAGATTGACTCGCGTGCCGTGCGCCGTGAAGGCGCGGCTCTGGAATGGACAGCCGCGGCCGTTGCAGATTGCGTCGATGCTCGCGTGCGCCGGCAAGCCGGTTGCGAGCAGGCGCGAGTCGATCGTGCCTTCGTAAGAGCTGACGTCGATCCCATTCACCTGGCCGGTCGTCGGCGGACACACGGTCGTGTTGGCCAGCGCGCTCGCGGGCGCAACCAGCACCGCCAGCGCCGCCAGCGCCGCCAACACGACGCCTCGTGCGAAGCCCGGTCCGGACATCGGTGCCACCGTAGCGCAGGCCCCGCCCACGCGCAAAGTCTCAGGGCGCGGTGCGCTCCAGCTGCTGGCGAACGTGCCAGATCCGCTGTGCCGTCGTGAACAGCGTCAGGCCGGCGAGCACATAGACCGCCGGTGCGAGCAGATAGAAGTGCCCGAGGCCGGCCCCGCGCGCGAACACGAGACCGATGGACAGGATCACCACGCGTACCGGCCGCGTTGCGAGGCCTACCTTGCACTCAACCCCGAGCGCCTCGGCGCGGGCCCGCGTGTAGGACACCATCAAGCTGAACAGCACGGCCGCGACGACCGCCGCCACGGCGGCCTGGTTGTGCCGCGCCGCGAAGTACGCGGCGACGGCGGTCAGCACGATCCCCTCCTCGACCCTGTCGAGCGTTGAGTCGAGGAAGGCGCCGAACGGGCTCCCCTTGCCGGACATCCGGCTGTACCGGCCGTCGAGCGTGTCCATGATCGAGCCGATGATGAACACCACCCCGGCGAGGAAGAACAGCCGCCCGACGACGAGTGCCGCCGCGGCGAGGTTCAGCGCGAAGCCGGTCAGCGAGATCGCGTTCGGCGTCAGCCGAGACTCGATCAGCTTGTTGCGGACGAACTCCTGGGTCGTCGGGCCCTCGCCGCGCTGGCGTGTGCGGCGAGGCCGCTCGCGGCGCGCCGGCGGGGTCTGGGTCTGCTCCGGCATGCGTCAGCGGTCCACGGCGGGGAGCACTAGGCCGTAGCTTGACGGAAGGCCCAGACATCGGGCCTCGCCCGGGCCAGCAGCTGCTTGGCGAGCAGTGCCGAGACGCCGGCGGTCAGCGCGCCGAGGAACACGTCGGTGAAGTAGTGATTGCCGGTCGCGACGACCACGAACGTGATCCACAGCGGGTAGAGCCGCCACGCGATCCTCGCCCAGCGCCGGCGGACGAGCCTCGCCATCGGCCAGCCGGTCATCACCGCGAAGCAGACGTGCATCGAGGGCACCGCCGCATAGACGTTCACGAACGCGCTCGTCGCGCCGCTCGAGTCGACGTGCGCGACGCCGAGGAACTGCGAGATCGCATCGGTGAAGCCCCACTCGGGCATCAGCGCAGGCGGCGCCGTCGGGAACACCGCGTACCCGACGAGCGCGAGCAGCATCGCGATGATGAACATGTTGCGCACGAAGTTGAACGAGTCGTTGCGGCGCAGGTAGATGAAGATCAGCACCGACAGCGTGACCACGTAATGGGAGTACAGATAGGACCAGTCGGCGAGGTCCATCAGCCAGTGCTTCGACAGCGCCCAAGCCTGGATGCTCGGCTCGGCGAACACGTGCAGCGTCCGCTCGAGGTTGATGATCTTCATCGCGTCGCCGAACGGCTTGTACAGATTCCCGGTGCTGATCAGCCCGCGGACGATCTGGTACAGGATGTACACACCGGCGAACATGCTCACCTGACGGAGCACGTCGAACCAGCCGCGCGGGAGCACCCGCGCCTCGAATTCACGTAGCCGAGCGCGCATTAGAAGCCCCACATCCTACCGAGGCCGGGATTTGGTTCCTGTCTCTTGGCCGGCGATGTCAGCTGCATCGGGGCGAGTCTGCCCCGATTCGGCCGAGCGAGAACCGGATCGCCAGCTTCATCTGTCCGGGGTGCCGCAACCGCAGGCCGGTGAACTGCCCCGCTTGCACCACACAGCCGTCGCCCGCGCCGAGTGCCCAGTAGGGCGAGTAGCGGACGCGGACCAGCGCCGTGCCCGCGCGGCGGGCGTCGATCGTCACCGAATTCGGCCCCAGCGCTGTCAGGGTCGCCGCCCCGGAGACGATCGGTGTCGGGTCCGCGACGGCGTACACGCGCCAGTGTGCGGAGCGCATCACGAGCTTCAGGTACGGGAGCCCTCGATCGATCAGCCGCGCCTCCACGCGGGCTGAGTAGTCGAGGCTGGTGTCGGCGACCGCCACGTACCGCACGGCGAGCGAGTGCAGCCATGCGTCGTAGGTGGCCGCGTCCAGCTTGCCGCCATAGAACAGGTGGTTGTATTTGATGTCCAGCTGCCGCTCCCAGCCGCGGGCGAGCGGGAACCGCGGCGCGACCGCGTAGCTCTCCCAGTGCGAGCTCGTGAACGGGATCTCGATCCGGAACGGTGGGCCTTTCTGCGCTGAGAGGAAGTCGAGCAGCGGCGTGTAGTACGAGTTCACCGTCGCCGGATCGTCGGAGGCGACCACGACTCCCACCGCGGCCTGCCACTGGATGAACAGCAGCGGCGCGGCTACGAGGGCCAGCAGCCGGCGCCGCCTCGGGTACCACAGCAGCGCCGCGACGGGCCCGGCTGCGAGCGTCCCGAGCCGGGCGGCGTTACTGCCGACGGCCGTCGGGATCGCGTACGCGGCAAGGCACCCGAGCAGGTACAGGGCGGCGCCGGCGCGGAGCGCGGGCTCCGAGCGGGGCGTCGCCGCGAGCGCGACGAGCGACACGAGCACGACCGGCCACAGGGTCGAGAGCCCGAACGGGAACGTCCCGCCCTCCGGGAACGCGACGGCCAGCAGCCCGACCGGCACGAGCGAGCCGGCGATCACGGCGGCGCCCCAGGCGCCGGCTTTGATCCGCCGTGGGCTTGCGGTCAGCCCTGCGATCCCGTACGCCGCGCCGACGAGCGCGGAGAACAGCGCAGCCACCGGACTGCAGAGCGCGGTCAGCACGCCCATCGCGGTGGCCACTCCCGGTCTCCGGCGCGAGAGGGCGAGTGCCGCCGCGGTCGCGGGGAGCATCCCGAACGCGAACGTCAGCCGGCCCGTGTACAGGTTCGTCGCCGTTGCGGCGCCGAACCAGAGCGCTCCGAGCCACCCGTCGTCGCCGAACTGGTCGCGCGCGAGCAGCTCGAACAGCAGTGCGGTGCCGACGGTTGCGATCCCCGCCGCGAGCTGCGGCGTCAGCGCCGCCGCGATCGGCGGGAACAGGACGCTGTACCCGACCGTGTTGTGGCCGGCGTACCACCAGTTGTCCCACAGCCCGAAGCCCTCCTCGTTGAACAGCTTCGCGCGGAACAGGTGCGCCGCCAGGTCGAGGCTCGGTGGCGACACGATCACGTACACGAGCGCGAACCCGGCCGCGACCGCGGTCGGGAAATACCGGTGGCGGAGCAGTGTCATCACTCGCCCGGGCTGAGGAACGCCGCGAGCCGCTCCGCGACCTCCGGGCGCTCGAGCCACGGCCAATGCCCGGCGTCGGCCGCTCGCTCCGCGGTGGCGTTCGGCAGGCGCTCGGCATACGCGTCCGCCCAGCTCGCCGCGATCCACGGGTCCTGGTCGCCCCACAGCACCAGCGCCGGCATCGCGAGCTCTCCCAGCTCGAGGCCCTCCGCGACCAGCTCGCGCGGCCCCGTCGCGCGGTGCAGGCGCAGCACGGCGCGCTGCGTGCCCTGGTCGAACTGGTCGAACACCGTCCGCAGGCGCTCGTCGGTCCAGATCTCCTCGTTGACGGTGGCGTGGCGCAGCTCGCGCTTCATCACCCACCGCGTGACCGAGCCGATCGCCAGCTCGCCGAGTGCGCGGGTGCGCCAGATCCGGCCGGCGCGCCCGTACTCGAAGCCCTCCAGCAGTGGCAGCGCGTCGAGCAGCGCGAGCTTGTCGATGCGGTCGGGGTGGCGCTGCGCGAACACGAGCCCGCCGCCGGCGCCCCAGTCGTGTGCCACCAGCCTGATGCGCTCGATCTCGAGCTCGGCCAGCAGCCGCTCGATGAAGTCGGCGTGGCCACGGAGCGTGTAGTCGAGGTGGCCCCCCTTGGCGGTGCGCCCGAAGCCGGGCAGGTCGGGTGCGATCCCGCCCGTGCGCTCGAGCATCCCGACCCAATCGTCCGAACTGGTCGGCGACCCGTGCAGATAGAGCACCGGTTCCGCCGCCTCCCCCGCGCTCCGGTAGAACACCGGCGCCCCGTCGAGCTCGATCGTGTGCTCGTCGACGTGCACCGCGCGGCGAGGATAGGGGGTTGCGCCGTGGTCCCCAAGTAACGTGCGGCTGATGGCGCGCGTCCTGTGTCTCGGTGAGGCGCTCGTGGACCTGATCTGCGAGCGCCCCGTGGCGGGCCTGGCCGACGCCGGCGCGTTCGTGCCCCACTTCGGCGGCTCGGTCGCGAACGTCGCCGTGTTCGCCGCGCGCGAAGGCGCCTCCGTCGCCGTGGCCGGCGGCGCCGGCGACGACGAGTGGGGTCGCTGGCTCCTGGACCGGCTGATCGCCGAGGGCGTCGAGGTGTCGTGGTTCTCATTGCTGCCGGCCGTGCAGACCCCGGTGGCGACGGTCGTGGTCTCGGGCTCCGGCGAGGCCACGTACGCGATCTATGGCGACGCGATCGCGGCCGCGGTGCAGGCGCTTGGCGACCGGATCGAGGAGGCCGTCGCCGACTCGGCGGGCTTGTTCCTGTCCTCGAACACGCTCGTTGGCGCAGGTGAGCGGGAGGTGTCGATGCGAGCGCTCCGAACCGCGCTCGAGCTCGGCCGGCCGGTGGTCTTCGACCCGAATCTGCGGCTCGGCCGCTGGGCTTCCCGTGCGGACGCCGCCGCCAGCGCGAACGCCTGCGTGCCGGGCGCGCTGCTCGTGCGCGCCACGGCCTTCGACGCGGCGGTGATGA
Organism: uncultured Solirubrobacterales bacterium; assembly: GCA_963826895.1. Lineage (GTDB taxonomy): Bacteria > Actinomycetota > Thermoleophilia > Solirubrobacterales > Solirubrobacteraceae > Palsa-465. The sequence continues at coordinate 243,215 of CAWGYJ010000008.1, read as the reverse complement.
CCGGCGAGGACGACCCGGAGCGGGCAGCGCTCGCGCTGGTCAAGGCCGGTGCGCGGCTCGTCGTGATCACCCTGGGTGAGCGCGGCGCACTGCTGCGAGGCGAGCTTCGCGCCGATGCGCCCGGCATCCGCCTCTCGCACATCCGTTCCACGATCGGCGCCGGCGACGCGGTCAACGGGGTGCTGCTCGCGCGCCTCGCGCTCACGGGCTTCTACCCGGCGGCCGTCGCCGCCGGCCTGCCGGCCGCGATGATGGCCGGCGCGGCCGTGTGCGAGCGGTGGGGCGCGCTTGACTGAGTGGCGACGCCCGACCGCTCGCCGGGTGCGCGCGATCCGCGACCGGCTTCGGCTGGTGTACGGCATCCCGCTCGCCGAGCCCCACGGCCGCCCGATCGCTGAGCTGATCCTGACGGTGCTGTCGCAGTCGACCAACGACCGCAACCGGGACATCGCCTATCTCGGGCTCCGCGAGCGATTCCCCGAGTGGACCGACGTCCGCGACGCGCCCGTCGACCTGGTCGAGGAGGCGATCCGTCCCGGCGGGATCTCGAAGATCAAGTCCGCGCGGATCAAGTCGATCCTGCGCGCGATCACGGACAACCCCCGCCCCGACGGCGCCCCGCCCCCCGACCCCTCCTCGCCCGACGCTCTGTCGCTGGCCTGGCTGGCTGGCCAGCCAGTCGAACGCGCGAGGGACTATCTGGTGGCGCTGCCGGGCGTGGGACGCAAGACCGCCGCCTGCGTGCTGCTGTTCGCGCTAGGGATGCGCGAGGTGCCCGTCGACACGCACGTGTCGCGCGTCGGCTGGCGGCTCGGGCTGTTCCGCCCGGGCGCCCCGTTCGAGGAGCTCCACGACACGATGCTCGAGATCACGCCGCCGGGCGAGGAATGGGAGCTCCACATCAACCTGCTGCGCCACGGCCGCCGCACCTGCCATGCCCAGCGGCCGGAGTGCCGCGCCTGCGCCCTGCGCCGCATGTGCCCGAGCGCCGACACCTTCATCAGGGCCGAGCGTCCCACGCCGTAAACCGCTCACGCGTGAGTGCCGCGAGCGGCGCGTGAGTTGTTTCCCGTGACAGTCAAGGAGAACTGCTCAGCCGGCGCCGCGGCGCGGACGCGTGAGCACAACCCTGGTCAGAGAACCGACAATGCTCGGCCCGCCCAGCCAACCAAGCCCCGGCTCCTTCCCGAACGCGAGCGGTCGACATTCGCCGCCCAGGAGGCTCATTTTGTCGACCAACCGCGCACCCGCCCGCCCCAAATCTGCTACGATCTGGCTTAGATTTTCAGCAGACCACCATAGGAGCAAACAACCCAAATGGCTAAGACAATCGGAATCGACCTCGGCACGACCAACTCTTGCATGGCCGTGCTCGAGGGTGGCGAGCCGACCGTGATCGAGAACGCCGAGGGCGGCCGTACCACGCCGTCCGTCGTGGCGTTCACGCAGTCCGGCGAGCGGCTCGTCGGCACCGTCGCCAAGCGGCAGGCGGTGACCAACCCGCAGAACACGGTCTTCTCGATCAAGCGCTTCATGGGCCGCAAGGAGGCCGAAGTCAAGGAAGAGGAGTCGATCGTCCCGTACAAGGTCGAGTCAGGCCCCAACGGCGACGCGGTCGTGGAGGCGGGCGGCAAGCAGTACCGGCCGCAGGAGATCAGCGCGATGATCCTGCAGAAGCTGAAGTCGGACGCCGAGGCGTACCTGGGCGAGTCCGTCGACAGCGCGGTGATCACCGTTCCCGCGTACTTCAACGACGACCAGCGCCAGGCGACCAAGGACGCCGGCCAGATCGCCGGCCTCGAGGTCAAGCGGATCATCAACGAGCCGACCGCAGCGTCGCTCGCGTACGGGCTCGACAAGGAGTCCGACCAGACGATCCTCGTGTTCGACCTCGGTGGCGGCACGTTCGACGTGTCCGTGCTCGAGATCGGCGACGGCGTGTTCGAGGTCAAGGCGACCGCGGGTGACAACCACCTCGGCGGCGACAACTTCGACAAGGCGATCGTCGACTGGCTCGTCAAGGAGTTCAAGGCCTCCCAGGGCATCGACCTGGCGGCCGACCCGATGGCGCTCCAGCGCCTGTACGAGGCAGCCGAGAAGGCGAAGATCGAGCTCTCGACGACGCAGGAGACCCAGATCAACCTGCCGTTCATCACCGCTGACACCAGCGGCCCGAAGCACCTCGACACGCGCCTCACCCGCGCGAAGATGAACGAGCTGACCGCCGACCTGCTGGACCGCACCGTGGCTCCCGTGAGGCAGGCGCTCGAGGACGCCAAGGACAAGGGCGCCGCGAACATCGACCACGTCGTGCTCGTCGGTGGCATGACCCGCATGCCCTCCGTCCAGGACAAGGTCAAGGAGCTGACCGGCAAGGACCCGCACCGGGGCGTCAACCCCGATGAGGTCGTCGCCGTCGGCGCCGCGATCCAGGCCGGCGTGCTCGCCGGCGACGTCAAGGACGTCCTGCTGCTCGACGTCACCCCCCTCACGCTCGGGATCGAGACCAAGGGCGGCGTGATGACGAAGCTGATCGAGCGCAACACCACGATCCCGACCCGCAAGGGCGAGGTGTTCTCGACCGCCGAGGACAACCAGCCGTCGGTGGAGATCCACGTGCTCCAGGGTGAGCGCGAGATGGCTCAGTACAACAAGTCGCTCGGCAAGTTCCAGCTGACCGGCATCCCGCCGGCGCCGCGTGGCATCCCGCAGATCGAGGTCGCCTTCGACATCGACGCGAACGGGATCCTGAACGTGTCCGCCAAGGACCTCGGCACCGGCAAGGAGCAGAAGATCGAGATCCGGTCGGGCTCCGGCCTGTCGGATGACGAGATCAAGCGGATGGTCCAGGACGCCGAGTCGCACGCCGAGGACGACCGACGCCTGCGCGAGCTGGCGGAGGCTCGGAACAACGGCGAGAACGCGGCTTACCAGGCCGAGCGCCAGCTGAAGGAGCTCGCCGAGCAGATCGACGAGAGCTCCAAGGACGAGATCGAGTCCGCGATCAAGGAGGTCCGTGAGAGCCTCACGACCGAGGACGCGGCCGACATCACGGCCAAGACCAATGCCCTGAACGAGGCCTTCCACAAGGTCTCCGAGGCGATGTACCAGCGTGCCCAGGAGCAGGCGGCGGCGTCCGCCACTCCCGAGGACGGCGGCCCGAGCGCCGACGGCTCGACCAACGGCGCGGCGGCCGAGGAGGATGTGGTCGACGCCGAAGTTGTGGACGAGGGCTAAGCGATGACGAACGACCCGACCAAGTCGGCCGGGATGGTCGACGCCGAGGACGAGGTCGTCGAGTCCGAGCTGCCTGAGCCTGCCGACGAGCAGGCTCAGGAGCTCGAGCCCGAGCAGGCGCTGGCGGGGGACGCGTCCGTCGAAGGTCCGGTGGACATCGTCGCCGCCAAGGCCGCGAAGGCCGACGAATACCTCGCGCTGGCGCAGCGCACCCAGGCCGACTTCGAGAACTACCGGCGGCGCGCCACCAAGGAGGCGGCGGCGGCGCAGGCCCGAGGCGTGATCAAGCTCGCCAAGGAGCTGCTGCCCGCGGTCGACGACCTGGACCGCGCGCTGGCGGCCGCCGAAGCTGCAGCCGGAGCGGCCGGGGAGCAAGCCGCCGACGGAGCCGACAACCCGCTCGTCGCGGGCATCAAGCTCGTCCATGCGGACATGGTCGCGGCGCTCGCACGTGTCGGGATCGAGGGCTACTCGCCGGTCGGCGAGCGGTTCGATCCCCAGCACCACGAGGCGGTCGCGCAGATGCCCGCCGAGGGCGCCGAGCCGGGGACGATCGTCGAGGTCTACCAGCGTGGATACACGCTCGGGGACTCGATCATCCGCCCCGCGCGCGTGGTCGTCGCGGCATAGACGGAGCACCTCCATGCCTGACAAGCCCGACTACTACAAGACCCTCGGGGTCGGCAAGAACGCGTCCGACGAGGAGATCAAGAAGGCCTACCGCAAGCTCGCCCGCAAGTACCACCCGGACCAGAACCACGGGGACAAGCAGGCCGAGGAGCGGTTCAAGGAGATCTCCCAGGCGAACGACGTCCTGTCCGATCCCGACAAGCGCAAGGCGTACGACCGCGGCACCGGCCCGCTCGGCGGCTTCTCGAACGTGGGCGGCTTCGACGCGAGCTCGTTCGGCGGCTTCACCGACATCTTCTCCAACATCTTCGGGGGCGGCGGCGGTGGCGGCGGCGGTGCCGGCGCCGGCCGCGCGAACCGCGGGCGCGCCGGAGTCCAGCGCGGACGCGACCTCGAGACCGAGGTCACTCTCGACTTCGACCAGGCCGTGAACGGCGCCCAGGTCCCGCTCCAGGTGCCGACGTCCTCGCCGTGCCCGACGTGCCACGGCACCGGCGCCAAGCCGGGTACGAGCCCGCACGTCTGCCCGGTGTGCGAGGGCCGTGGGATCGAGTCCCAGAGCCAGGGGATCTTCTCGATCTCCCAGCCCTGCTCGAACTGCCACGGCTCGGGCACCGTGATCGACGATCCCTGCCCGACGTGCCACGGTACGGGTGCGCAGCGCGGCGTCCGCCGGCTGCGGGTCAACATCCCCGCCGGCGTCAAGGACGGCAGTCGCATCCGCCTGGCCGGCAAGGGCGAGCCCGCCCCGAACAACCAGGGCCAGCCAGGCGACCTGTTCGTGATCACGCGCGTCGGCGACTCGCCGGTGTTCAAGCGCTCCGGCGACAACTTCGAGGTCGAGGTGCCGCTGACGATCCCCGAGGCGATCCGCGGCGCGGTGATCGAGGTCCCGACGCTGAGCGGCTCGAAGCGACTCCGGGTTCCGCGAGGCACCAAGCACGGCACCGTCCAGCGCCTGCGCGGCGAGGGACCTCCGCGTCTCGGCGGCGGCAAGAGCCGCGGCGATATCCACTACCGGTTCGTGATCGACGTGCCGTCGTCGCTGTCCCAGGAGCAGTCCGAAGCCGTTGACAAGCTGTCCGAGGTCATGAACGGTGACCCGCGCGCGAAGCTGTTCACCGCGTCACAGGAGAGGAAGACCGCGGCGCAAGAGGAGGCCCGCTGATGGCCTCCCACCGGATCCGCACGACCACCACGCGGGTTGAGGTCTCGAACGACCGCGGCGTGTTCATGATCTCGGTCGCCGCCGAGCTCGCGGAGATGCACCCGCAGACGCTTCGCATGTACGAGGCGCGGGGGCTGATCGAGCCCCAGCGCTCGCCGAAGGGCACGCGCCTGTATTCGCACGAGGACGTCGAGCGGCTGCGGCGGATCCAGGAGATGACCGTCGAGCTGGGGATGAACCTCGCGGGGGTCGAGCGCGTGTTCGAGCTCGAGCAGCAGCTCGACTCGATGGCCCGCAAGGTCTCCGCCCTCGAGAAACGCGCCGCGGAGCTGACCACCGAGGTACAGCGGCTCGAGGCGCTGCGCCGCGAGCTACGAGCCGAAATCGTTCCGTACGTGAAGGGCGGCGCGATCGTCCGCTCGGCCGATGTGAAGACTTTCAAGGTGCCCGTCGAGCGAGCGCGGTAGGCTACCGGGTGCTTTGTCGGGGACCCGGAGGCTGATTGCAGTAGCCGTCGCGCTGGTGGCGCTCGCGGCAACGACGCCCGCGGCGCTTGCCCGCACGAAGCTCGTCGGGCCGGCGCCGAGTCAGGCGAAGGTCCAGCTGGTCCTGCCGCTGGTCGCGAACGACGCGGGCCTGAAGGCGTTCGCGTACGCCGTCTCCACGCCCGGGTCGAAGCTCTACGGCCACTACGAGTCGATCGGCGAGCTCGCCCGGCGCTTCGGCGCGAGCAAAGCGGTCACCGAGCGGGTCGTCCGCTACCTGCGCTCGATCGGCGCCACCGCGGTGAAGCCGGACGGCACCGGGATGTCCGTCGACGCGACCGTCAGCGTCGCGGTCGCCGAGCGGGCGTTCGGTCTGCCGCTGGGCAGTTTCAAGACCGACACGCAGCGCTTCATCGCGCCCGTCGGCGCCAGTGCCAGCGCCGTGGCGAGCAGCGTCCCCGCCGCGCTCACGGCCGATGTCACCGGCGTGATCGGGCTCGATACGCAGTCGATCGTCTCCGGCCAAGGCCAGGTGGTGACGCAACACAGCCGCAAACGCGTCCCCCGCACGCTCGCGCATGCGTCGCAGGCACAGCCGTCGTCGGCCTACGGCCCTGCCAGCGGGACGCGCTCGGGCTGCGCGGGTGGCCAGGCCATCGGCGGGTTCACCCCGAACCAGTACACGACCGCGTACCAGTACACGGCGCTGCACAACGCCGGGTACTACGGGCAGGGGCAGCGGATCGCTCTGATCGAGACCGACGGCTTCAAGCCGTCGGACATCTCGAGCTTCGCGAGCTGCTTCGGCCTGAAGGTGCCGCCGCTGACCGTGTTCGGCGTCGGCACGAAGACTGCGCTCCCGCCCGGCGGCGAGACCACGCTCGACCTCGAGGTCCTGACCGCGGCGGCGCCCGGCCTGGCTCACATCCAGGTCTGGGAGAACAACGGCAATGCCGCTCAGGTGGATGCGTCGTTCGTCGATCCGCTGGTCCAGGTGGGGACCAAGCCGCAGGTGATCTCGGCCTCCCTCGGCCTGTGCGAGCCGTACATGTACCAGGGGTTCCATGCGGCCGGGATCAACTCGCTCGAGCGCGACCTCGAGCTGGCGGCCAGCACCGGCATCACCGTCGACGCGTCGAGCGGAGACAGCGGCTCGGCCGACTGCCCTTCGAACAACGGCAGCCCGCAGGACGCGCTGGCGGTCAACTACCCGGCGTCCTCGCCGTTCGTCACCGGCGTCGGCGGCACCAACTTCCTGCTCAACGCCAACAACACGATCAGCGATGAGATCGTGTGGAACGACACCACCGTGCAGCTCGGCGCAGGTGGCGGCGGCCTGAGCGATCTGTTCAACCGCCCGTCCTACCAGGACGGGGTCGTGGGCGTGAATCAGCGGGCCGTGCCCGACATCTCGATGCTCGCGGACAGCTATCCCGGCTACGCGATCTACTGCACCGCGGGGCCGCCCGACTGCGGCCAGAAGGGTCCGTGGACGGAGGTCGGCGGCACCAGCGCGGCCGCCCCGCTGTTCGCCGGCGGAGCAGCGCTGGTCGATCAGTACCTGAACCACGAGGGCCACGAGGAGCTCGGGTTCGTGAACCCGCTCCTGTATGCGATCGGCAAGACCGCGAGCGTGGCCAACCTGGTCTACAACGACGTGACCGCGTACGGGAACGACGTCGGGCCTTACATCCCCGGCGGCAACGGCCAGCTGCTCGGCTGCTGCACCGCCGGCCCCGGCTTCGACGACGCGTCCGGTTGGGGCAGCATCGACCTCCCGAACTTCGCGCTCGCAGCCAAGGCGGCGTTGCCGAAGTTCGGCGACGTCTCGGTGCACTTCGTGACGCCCCAGCGTCCGGTCGCGGCCCACGAGCTCAAGGTCGACGTGCACTGCACGCAGCCGTGCCTCGGGATCGTCGAGGCCGGCATCGAGGTCGGCAACAAGGTGATCGGGTCGCTGGAATCTAAGCTCGTGCGGATCTCGCACAAGGGCACCAAGGTCGCGGTCGTGAAGTTCCCGGGCGGCATCGAGAGCAAGCTGCGCAACGCGCTCGCCCACCACAAGCGGATCACGATCCGCATGCTCGGAGCGGCGGTCGACTCGCGCGGCAACATCGCCAAGGTGACCGCGGTCCGCAGCCTGACCGTCACGTCTTAGCGCTCCCCGGCCGGGTTGCCCTTCGGCCCCGGCCTGCGATCATCCGTGCGACGCCGGGGCTGAAGCCACAGAAAGGCAGTGCCATGAGGTGGGGTTCGATGACGCTGGGGCTCGTGTGCATCTGCGCCGCGCTCGCGCCCGCGTCCGCGACCGCACGCACCGGCGCGCCACTCGGCCCGGCGCCGGCCTCGCAACCGCTGTCGATCGTGCTCCCGCTGGTCGCCGACACGGCCGGGCTCGAGCGGTTCGCGGCCGCCGTCTCGACCCCCGGCTCGCCCGACTACGGCCGCTACGCCCCGATCGCGAAGCTGTCGCGGTGGTTCGGTGCGAGCGCGCGCGCGCGGACGCGCGTGACGAGGTTCCTGTCCGAGAACGGGGCGACCCGGATCTCGATCGACGCGACCGGCCTGTTCGCCGACGCCACCATGACCGTGGCCCACGCCGAGCGCGCCTTCGGCACCGAGCTGGCACGCTTCCGGACCGGCGGTGGGACTCGCTTCGTGGCGCCGATCACGGCCCGCGCGGCGAGCGTCGTTCCGGCCGCGCTCGCAGGCGCCGCGGGCGGGGTCGTCGGGCTGGACACTCGGCCCGTGACCTCGAGCTCGATCGCGACCGCCCACGCCGCCACCGCGGGCGTCCCGTCCTCCGGGCCGCACACGGGGACCTCGTCCGGCTGCCCCGGCGGTCAGTCGGCGGGCATCTCGCAGGACGGCCCCGCCGGTTACACGCCCAACCAGTACCTCACTGCCTACGACTTCGACCCGCTCCACACCGCCGGCATCACGGGCCAGGGGGAGACCGTGGCGCTGATCGAGATCGACGGCTACCGGGCGAGCGACATCGTCCAGTTCGCGCAGTGCTTCGGGCTGCCGGTGCCCGAGCTCGATCCCTACGGGGTCGGCTCGATCTCCAGCCCACTGTCGCCCGGTGGCGAGTCCACGCTCGACCTCGAGGTGCTCGACGCCGCGGCCCCGGGCCTCAAGCGGATCGAGATCTTCGAAGCGAACTCGACCGCGGCCGACACCCTGCAGGCGATGACCGCGCCGCTCGAGCTGAGCGGCGCCAAGCAGCCGCAGGTGATCTCCGCCTCGCTCGGGCTGTGCGAATCGGACGTGATCGGGTCGCTGACCGAAAGCGGGCTCAACGACGTCGAGGCCGCGCTCGCGGCCGCCTCGGCGACGGGGATCACGTACCTGGCCTCGAGCGGCGACGACGGCTCCGCCGACTGCCTGGACGACAACGGCAACCCGGTCCATCACCTCGCCGTCAACTACCCGGCGTCGTCGTGGTGGGTCACCGGGGTCGGCGGCACGAACTTCACGCTCAACGCCTCGAACCAGATCACCGGCCAGGTGGTCTGGAACGACAACGCCGTCCAGCCGGGATCGGCGGGTGGCGGCGGTCCGAGCGAGCGCTTCGGCCGGCCCGCGTACCAGAACGGCGCCACCAAGTCGAAGGGGCGTGTCGTCCCCGACGTCTCGATGCTCGCCGACATCCTCCCGGGCTACTCGATCTACTGCACCGCCGGTCCACCCGACTGCGACCCGGATAGCGACTGGATCAGCGTCGGCGGCACGAGCGCGGCGACGCCCTTGCTCGCCGGCGGCTTCGCGCTCGTCGACGAGGCGCTGCACGCCGCCGGGCGCGCCACCCTCGGGCTCGCCAACCCGCTGCTGTACAAGCTCGGCGAGTCGGCGGCGCGGACCACGGTGTTCGACGACGTGACCGTCGGCGACAACGACGTGTTCCTGCCGGGCGGGTTGCGCGGCGGCGCGCTCGGGTGCTGCGCCGCCGCTGCCGGTTTCGACGACGCGTCCGGATGGGGCAGCCTCAATGTGGCGGCGTTCGAGCAGGCGGCGGTGCTCGCCGAGCCGCCGATCATGCACATCGCCCTGTCGGTGGCCGGGCGCCAGAGCGCGATCCGCGCGCGGGCGATCAAGGCCACGGTCTCGTGCTCATCTGCATGTCTGGTTGGCGCATACGCGATGGTGCACATCGGCAGCGGGAGCGCGGTCGAGCAGGACTCGCGCGTGCTCTCGCGCAAGACGGCCGGGAGCACGGTGGTCACGATCCCGCTGTCGAAGACCGAGCTGCGCAAGCTGAAGGCGGGGCGCAACGCACACCGACCGCTGACGGCGACCGTCTACGGCGTGCTGTTCAACACGACCGTGTACGACGTGATCCGCTCGGCCGGCGAGTCGATCCAGTCGCAGACCGGCGGTAAGAAGATCAAGCTCGCCTGATAGGTACCGTGCTACAATCTAAGTCACATAGACTTAGATTTTGGAACGAGGACCTATGCAGCCAGACCGATTCACGATCAAGAGCCAGGAGGCGATTCAGGCCGCGCAGCGGCTTGCCGACGAGCGCCGCAACCCGCAGACCACGCCCGAGCACCTGCTCGCGGTCCTGCTCGAGCAGCCGGAGGGCCTCGTCGTCCCGATCCTGAGGAAGCTGGGTGTCGATCCGGCCGCCGTCCGGTCGGCCGTCAACGGCGCACTCGACGCTCTGCCGACGCTGAGCTCCGGCGGCACCGAGCCGACCGGCGCCTCGAACGAGCTGCTCCAGGTCCTGCGCGCAGCCGAGTCCGAGATGCGTGCGCTGAAGGACGAGTACCTCTCGACCGAGCATCTGCTGCTGGCGCTGTCGGAGTACAACGGCGCCGCCGGCGAGGCGCTGCGCGACGCCGGGGCCGGCCACGACGGCCTGACCCGGGCGCTCGAGGAGGTCCGGCCGAGCCATGTGACCGACCAGAACCCCGAGGACAAGTTCCAGGCGCTCGAGAAGTACGGCACCGATCTGACCGAGGCGGCCGAGCTGGGCAAGCTCGACCCGGTGATCGGCCGTGACGACGAGATCCGCCGCGTGATCCAGGTCCTCTCGCAGGCGCACGAAGAACAACCCCGTTCTGATCGGCGAGCCGGGCGTCGGCAAGACCGCGATCGTCGAGGGGCTCGCCCAGCGGATCGTGCAGGGCGACGTGCCCGAGGGCCTGAAGGACCGGCGCGTGATCGCGCTCGACCTCGGCGCGATGGTCGCCGGCGCGAAGTACCGCGGCGAGTTCGAGGACCGGCTGAAGGCGGTGCTGAAGGAGATCACCGAGGCCGAGGGCCAGATCGTCGTGTTCATCGACGAGCTTCACACGATCGTCGGCGCCGGCGCGGCCGAGGGCGCGATGGACGCCGGCAACATGCTGAAGCCGATGCTCGCGCGCGGCGAGCTGCGCGCGGTCGGCGCGACCACGCTCGACGAGTACCGCAAGCACATCGAGAAGGACCCCGCGCTCGAGCGGCGCTTCCAGCCGGTGCTGGTGGACGAGCCGTCGTCGCAGGACACGATCGCGATCCTGCGCGGGCTGAAGGAGCGCTACCAGGTCCACCACAACGTCTCGATCCAGGACTCCGCGCTGGTCGCGGCGGCGGCGCTTTCGCACCGCTACATCGCCGACCGCTTCCTGCCCGACAAGGCGATCGACCTGGTCGACGAGGCCGCCTCGCGGATCCGGATGGAGATCGACTCCAAGCCGACCGAGATCGACGAGGTCGACCGGCACATCATGCAGCTCGACATCGAGCTCGAGTCGCTCAAGGACGACGACGACCCGGGCACGGTCGCGCGGCGCGAGCAGCTCGAGCGAACGCTCGCCGAGGAGCACGAGCGCTCGGCCGCGATGCACGCCGAGTGGCAGCGCGAGAAGGAGACGATCGGCGCCGCCGCCGAGCTGCAGCGAGCAGCTCGAGCAGGCACGGACCGACCTGGAGCGCGCCGAGCGCGAGGCCGACCTCGGTCGGGCCGCCGAGCTGCGGTACGGGATCGATCCCCGAGCTCGAGCAAGCAGCTCGCCGAGGCCGAGCAGGCCGAGCGATGACGGCGAGGCGACGAGTTCCTCAAGGACGACGTCGACGCCGACGACGTCGCCGAGGTCGTGCCAAGTGGACCGGCGTGCCGGTGTCGCGGCTGCTGGAGGGCGAGATCGAGAAGCTCGTCCACATGGAGGAGCGCCTGCACCAGCGGGTGATCGGCCAGGACGAGGCGGTCGAGCGCGGTGTCGAGCGCGCTGCGGCGCTCGCGCGCCGGTCTCCAGGACCCCGACCGGCCGATCGGCACGTTCCTCTTCCTCGGCCCGACCGGCGTCGGCAAGACCGAGCTGGCCCGTGCGCTGGCCGAGTTCATGTTCGACACCCAGGACGCGATGGTCCGGATCGACATGTCCGAGTACATGGAGAAGCACTCCGTGTCGCGGCTCGTCGGCGCGCCGCCCGGCTACGTCGGATACGACGAGGGCGGCCAGCTGACCGAGGCGGTGCGGCGGCGCCCATACTCGGTGGTCCTGCTCGACGAGATCGAGAAGGCCCACCCTGACGTGTTCAACACGCTGCTCCAGGTGATGGACGACGGCCGCCTGACCGACGGCCAGGGCCGCACGGTCAGCTTCAAGAACACCGTCCTGATCATGACCTCGAACATCGCCGGGCGGGCCGCGCGCGGCGTAGAGGCGACACTTCAAGCCGGAGTTCGTCAACCGGCTCGACGACATCGTCGAGTTCGAGCCGCTCACCCGCGCATCAGCTGGCGAGATCGTCGACCTCCAGGTGGCGCGGCTGGTCGAGCGCGTGCGCACCAGCGCGAGATCGAGGTCGAGCTGACCGACGACGCGCGGACGCTGCTCGGCAACCTCGGCTACGACCCGACCTACGGCGCGCGCCCGCTCAAGCGCGTGATCCAGAAGCGGCTCGTCGACCCGCTGGCGCTGGCGATCCTCGAGGGGCGTTTCGTCCCCGGGGACACGGTCCGGGTCGAGGCCGTGGAGGGCGAGCTCGGTGCTCGAGCGCGCGGATGCGGCGGCAGAGCCGGTCACGCCCGAGCCGGTCGCCCCCGAGCCCTCGGAGCCGGCGGTCGCCTAACCGCCGCCGGCGCCGCCCGGGCAGCAGTTGTTCGTCGGGTCGTTGCAGTCGAACACGCAGCAGATGTAGCCGTTGTCCGACGCCCCGCACGGGCAGCAGTTGTTGTTGCAGCTCGCGCACGGCCCGCCGCTCTGCTTGGGGTTGAAGCCGCCGCAGTCGTCGCCCTGGACGCAATCGTTGTAGCCGGCCTTCTGGTGCAGGATCGCGGTGTCCTTGCACTGGAGCGCCTGCCCGCTCGAGAACAGCCCGAACACCGGGCTGATCAGGTACGAGAGCGAGCCGACACCGAGGTTGACGGTGCACGCCGCGAAGGCCGTCTGGAAGTGGTTGTTGTCGGTCCACACGCAGCCCTTGAAGCACGGCAGCGAAGCCGACGCGCCGATCGCCCCGGCCGCGGGCGGCCGCGCGAGGGGAGCGCCGGCGACGAGCGCTCCGGCGAGCCCGGCCTTCATCGCCTGGCGGCGCGTCAGGCGCACGGACAGCCGGTCGAGCCAGTGATCGCTCACGACATCAAGTCCTCGGACGAGATCAGGTATGCGCGGACCTTGTGCGACGCCTCCGCCGCGGCCTTCTCGTGCTTGGCGATCTTCGCGACCGTGGCGCTGATGTAGCTGTCCGACGGCGAGGCGGTCTGGCCCCACGCGTCGCCGCGCGTGTCCCAGGAGGCGGCCTGCTCGGTCAACGCCGTGATCAGCGTGCTGCGGTCGGCCGCGTCGAACTTCACCTTCTTCAGATCGTGCGCGATCGCCTGCAGATTCGACGAGATCCGGTGGCAGCGCATCACCGACTCGGTGATCGCCGGATCGACCTTGCCGGTGGCGGGTACGAACCACGGCGGTCCGGCGCCCGGGGGCTCGATGCTCACGTCCAGGTGCATCAGCGTGTCGATCGAGGAGTAGTCGTCGAAGATCTGCTGCAAGCGGGCGTGCTTGTAAACCACCTTCTGTACGGCCTTCACTTCAGCCCTCGTCGGCCCCTTGCTCACTTCCGGCAGCCCTCCGGTCGAGTCCGAGAAAGCTAAATATAACCTCAAGCGACGCCGACGCGGGCGCGGCGACGCTCAGGCCACGCCGACGCAGATCCGCGCCACCGACCCGCTCGGGTGCGGCGAGTACGCCTTGCGCGTGTCGATCTGGAAGGCCCAGGTTCCGGGCTAGGGCGCGAACGGGAACACCTTGCGCTTGCCGGTCTTCAGGTACCCGCATCGACCGCCGGTGCTGCCGAGCGCGACCGTCTCGTGAAGCGCGCCGGACGGGCTGACGCAGTGCAGGTAGGCGATCCGCGGCGCGCCGCTCGGCGACAGGTCCCAGATCTCGAACGGCGCCCTCAGCGAGCCGGCACTGCCGGTGGTCGCGAGGAACCGGGCCCCGGTCGCGCGCGTCAGCGTGAAGCTCGTGTCCGCCGCGACGGTCCCGTCGGTCACCTCCAGCTGCTCGGCTGCTGCGCGACGCCGGCGCCGAGCCCGCCCGGCCGCAGCGAGCTGCGGAACGTGCCGTTGGCGCGGGTCTTGCTCTCGCCGAAGTACACGCCGTCGACCGACACGACGTACTCGCGGCTGCCGGCGAAGCCGCTGCCCGACAGCGCGACCGCGCCGGCCGACGACGTAGCACCCGCCAGCACGCTCGCCAGCGTCCCGGATGCGATCAGCCTCCCTGTGGATCCGCGAACACGCACTGCGGGCAATAGGGTACAAACGCGACGTCGACGAGAAGGAGGTTGGAGTGCCGACATACATCATGCTTTCCACGCTCGCGCCCGAGGGCGTGCAGACGATCAAGAACAATCCCGCGAGGATCCGCGAGGTCAATCGCGAGATCGAGCAGCTCGGCGCGGAGGTCAAGGCGCAGTGGGCGACGCTCGGTCGCTGGGACTTCGTGAACGTCGTCGAGGCGCCGGACGAGAAGACGATGGCCCGCGTGTCGCTCGAGCTCGGCTCGCGCGGGACCGCCAAGTACGAGACGCTGATCGCGATCCCGATCGACGACTTCATTGGCGCTCTGAGGCGAGCTCCGAGCTGCCGGCGCCGTCCTCGTCGTCGGCGGCGGGGGGCGCGAGCACGCGCTGATCAAGGCGCTCGCGCGCTCGCCGCGCGAGCCCGAGCTGCTCTGCGCGCCCGGCAACGCCGGAATCGAGGCGGACGCTCGGCTCGCTCGATGTCCCCGCCGATGACGTCGACGGGCTCGTGGCCGCGGCCGCGTCGGAGCGACGTCGATCTGGTCGTGGTCGGCCCCGAGGTGCCGCTGGTCGCCGGGCTCGCGGACGCGCTCGCCGACGCGCCGGCATCCGCTGCTTCGGACCGAGTGCCGCCGCGCGCCGCGACTCGAGGGCTCGAAGGCGTTCTGCAAGGAGGTGATGGCCGGCGCGCTCGTGCCGACTGCCGCCTACGAGGTGGTCGCGGAGGTGGAGGACGGGATCGCGCGCGATCACCGGCTACCCGACGGTGATCAAGGCGGACGGGCTGGCCGCGGGCAAGGGCGTGATCATCGCCGCCGACCAGTCGGAGGCGCGCGCCGCGCTCGAGGCGCTGCTCGTCGAACACCGGTTCGACACCGAGCGGGTCGTGGTCGAGGAGCTTCTTGACGGCGAAGAGCTGTCGCTGCTCGCGCTGTGCGACGGCGAGACGGCGCTGCCGCTCGCCTCCGCGCAGGACTACAAGCGGATCTTCGACGGCGATCGGGGGCCGAACACGGGCGGGATGGGCTCCTATTCGCCGGTGCCGGCGATCGGCGCCGACCGCGCGCGCGAGCTGTGCCGCGCAGATCCACCAGCCGGTGCTGGACGAGCTGAGCCGGCGCGGCGCCCCGTTCCACGGCGTGCTCTACGCGGGCCTGATGATGACCGCCGCCGGGCCGAGCGTGCTCGAGTTCAACGTCCGCTTCGGCGACCCCGAGACGCAGGCGATCCTGCCGCGCCTGCGAGAGCGACCTGCTGGAACTGCTGCTCGCGGCGACCGAAGCCGGCGGGCTCTCGCGGCGCGCGCCTGAGCTGGAGCGCAGCGAACTGCTGTGACCGTCGTGCTCGCGAGCGCCGGCTACCCGGCGTCGTCGTCCTCCAGGGCGACGTGATCACCGGCCTCGATGCGATCGACGGCCGGGTCGAGATCACCCACGCGGGGACGGCCCGCAACGGTTCCGGACAACTCGTCACGGCCGGCGGGAGGGTGCTGAACGTGACCGGCCTCGGCGCCGGCGCGGCGGACGCCCGCGCGTCCGCCTATGCTGCCGCGGACATGATCGAGTTCGACGGCAGGCAGATGCGGCGCGACATCGCGCTGGGGGTCGCATGAGCGCGACGCCCGAGCCGGTCCCGGGGACGATCGCCGAGCCCGAGACGGCGTTCGAGGAGCTCGAGGTCGACGCGCCGCGCGTCGGGATCGTGATGGGCTCGAAGAGCGACATGGAGGCGATGCAGAAGGCCGAGGCCGAGCTCACCGAGCGCGGCATCAGCTCCGAGGTGCGCGTGATGTCCGCGCATCGCGACCCCGACACCGTCGCGGACTACGCCAAGAACGCGCGCATGCGCGGGCTGAAGGTGATCATCGCCGGCGCCGGCCTGTCCGCCGCGCTGCCTGGTGTGGTCGCGGCGCACACCGATCTCCCGGTGATCGGCGTGCCGCTGACGAGCCGCACCTCGGTGGCGGGCGGGCTCGACGCGCTGCTGTCGATCGCCCAGATGCCGCCGGGGGTGCCGGTCGCGTGCGTTGGAGTCGACAACGCGCGCAACGCGGCCGTGCTGGCGGCGCGGATCCTGTTCGCCTGACCGCCGGGGCGCTTGGTCGCGCGATCGCGGACCTGCAGCTTCTCGCCCCGCTCGCCGATACGCTCTAAGGCGGTGGGACGAAGTCTGCGATTCACGGGCCTGGTGGCGGCGCTGGCTGCGTGTGCGGCGCTGTGCACGCCCGTGGCCGCATCCGCCAACACCTTCTCGTGGGGCCAGCCCGGCAACTTCAAGTCGGCCGGCGAATACGGAGTGCAGTCCTGGTCGTATTCAGCGTCGGCCGCGACGCTCGCCTCCTCGAGCAGCTTTGCGGGCGACGGCGGGACCTACACCGGCTGGGTCGACTCGTCGTCGGATCCGACCACGTGGATCGGGGTCCCGAGGTCCGGGGCTCCCTCGACGGTGCAGATGGTGCCGGCGAAGGGTCAGTCGGTGGAGTTGACCTGGACCGCCCCGGCCACCGAGCAGGTGACCGTGTCGGGCACGGTGACCGAACCGAATGCCGCGCCAGGCCTCCTGGCCGGCTGCAGCACGAATTGGAGCCTGTCGAACGTGCCGGGGGCAAGCGGCACCGCTACCGGGACGATCGCTTCCACACAGGTTGGCGTCTCGGCCGGCGAGAAGCTCGTGCTGACGGTGACCGACGCGAGCTTCGGCCTGCTCAACCCGTACTCGACATCGTGCGACGACACCGAGGTCTCGCTCTCGCTCTCGGCCCCCGCGCCGGCGTCCGCGATCACGCTTACCGCTCCTACCTCGGACCAGTCCTTCACGTCCGGCCAGCCGACATTCGCCGGCGCTGCCGGCGACGGCTTCGGCTACGACAGCGGGGTCACGGCGCGCCTGTACAGCGGCAGCTCGGCGACCGGCACCCCGGTTCAGACGCTGACGACAAGCGAGCGCGATGGCAGCTGGTCGGTTCCGTCGGGCGGGCTCGTCAACGGCACCTACACGGTCCAGGCCGAACAGGACGACGTGCTCGGCGACGCGGACCTGTCGAGCCCGGTTACGTTCATGATCGCGAACCCGACCGCGCCCACCGTGACGCTCAACTCGCTCGGATCCTCGCCTCTCAGCACCTCGACCCCGACGCTGACCGGTACCGCCTCGACCGCCGCCGGCGATTCCCAGGTCGCGATCCTGATCTCGCCGGCGAGCGATCCCAGCCATGAAGTGGGCTACCTGACGGCGCCCGTGGGCAGTGACGGCAGCTTCTCCGCGCAGGTCTCGCCCGCGCTCGCCGACGGGCAGTACGACGCGGTCGCCTACCAGGCGAGCGCGAACGGCGGGCTCGGCAAGAGCGCGACGATCGCGTTCAGCATCAAGGTGCACGCCCCGGTGCTGACGCTCGTCTCGCCGGCAGCCGGGTCGTCGGTGGCCCAGAACGGCACGACCTTCTCGGGCATCGCGGGCACCGTCTACGGCGCCTCGAGCACCGTGCTGGTGTCGCTGTGGCACGGGACCTCCGCCAAGGGCAAGCCGATCGGCACCGCGCACGCGACCATCAGGGGCACGACCTGGAGCGTCACCTGGCCGCACAGGCTGGCGCTCGGGCTCTACACCGTGCAGGCGACTCAGACCGACGACGCCGGCCACCCGACGCGGACCTCCGCGCATACATTCCTCGCCGTCCCGTCGTCCACGACGATCGGCGACGGCGTGACGCTCACGCGCGGCGGCACCGCATACATCCCGGTCCTGTGCATGGCGCCCGCCGGCAGCTTCTGCGATGGCACCGTGCTCGTGGTGACGTCCAAGTCCTACCAGCCCAGCCCCGGCGGTCCGACCGGGCAGCTCCGAGTGCTGTTCGCCTACCTGATCAAGATCCCCGGTGGTCAGACCGGAATCGCTCGCCGCCCGGTGTACGGCGCGGTCAAACGACTGCTCGAGCGCAAGGCCCCACTCGCGGTCCACGTGACGGTGACGCTATCGAGCGGCAGCGGCAGTCCGGTGACCAGCACCGGCACGCGCACGCTTAAACTCGGCTCGTGATCGCCCGCTACACGCGTCCCGAGCTCGCCGCCGCGTGGTCGGACGAGGCGCGCTTCGAGGCGATGCGCGAGGTCGAGGTCGCCGCGTGCGAGGAGATGGACGGGCCCACCCCCGCCGAGCTCGAGGCGATCCGGGCGGCCACCTTCACCGTCGAGGCGATCGAGGAGCGCGAGAAGCGTCACCGATCACGACACGGCGGCGTTCGTCGACGTGCTGGCTTCGTCGGCCGGGCCCGGCCGGGCGCTGGATCCATCACGGGCTGACCTCTTCCGATGTGCTCGACACCGGTCTCGCGCTGCAGCTGCAGCGCGTCGCCGAGCTGCTCCTGCCCGACTCCGACCGGCTCGTGGAGGCCTTCGCTGCACGCGCGCGCGAGCACGTCGGCACGCTGTGCGCCGGGCGAACCCACGGGATCCACGCCGAGCCGACGACGTTCGGGATCAAGCTCGCGGGGTTCGCGTTCGAGGCCTCACGCAACCGGGATCGCCTGCGGCGGGCGTTCGAGCAGGCGCTCGGTCGGCGCGATCTCGGGCGCGGTCGGGACCTACGCGACGACCTCGCCCGATTTCGAGCGGCGCGTGCTCGCTCGTCTGGGCCTGTCGGGCGAGCCGGTCTCGACCCAGGTGGTCGCGCGCGACCGGCACGCCGAGCTGCTGTCAGGCGATCGCGCTCGCCGGCGCCGGGCTCGAGCGGTTCGCGACCGAGATGCGGAACCTGGCTCGGACCGAGGTCGGCGAGGTTCAGGAGCCGTTCGGCGCGGGGCAGAAGGGCTCGAGCTCGATGCCGCACAAGCGCAATCCGATCAAGTCCGAACAGATCGTCGGGCTCGCGCGCGTGTTACGCGGGAACGCCCTGGCCGCGATCGAGGACGTCGCGCTGTGGCACGAGCGTGACATCTCGCACTCGTCGGTCGAGCGGATCATCCTGCCCGACTCGACCACGCTGCTGGACCACATGCAGCGTCGCGTGATCCGCCTGGTGGAGGGGATGGTGGTCGACAGCGATCGGATGCGATCGAACCTCGACCTGACCTGCGGCGCGCTGTTCTCGCAGCGCGTGCTGCTGGCGCTCGTGGCCACCGGCCTGACCCGCGACGACGCCTACCGGATCGTCCAGCGGCTGGCGCAGCAGGCCATCTCCGAGCGCGTGCCGCTCCGGGACCTGCTGGCCTCGGACCCGGCCGGCGCGGCGCTCGACCTGGACGAGATCTTCGACTACGCGCCGTTCGTCCGCTACGCCGACGAGATCGTCGGCCGGCTGGACGAGATCGCGTAGACGGCCTCTTCGGCGGCGGCAGCCGCCTGCGCGCGCCACGCCGGCACCAGCCCGAGACGCGTCCGCACGTCGAGGATGTCGCCGGCCGTCAGCGCGCCCTCCCACTCGACCGCGGCCCGCAGTTCGACTTGGAGGGCCGGCAGTCCCGGCGCGATCGGATCGGTGTCGCCGCGCGCGAGCTCGGCTGCCTCGGATCCGAACCGCCGAACCAGCCGCGGTGGGGCGCCGGCCGACAGCTCGCCCGCGCCGACCAGCGGGAGCCGCTCGGTGACGCACGGCCCGGCACCGGCGCCCGGCCGGGCGGCGATCGCGTCGACAGCGTCCTGCGCCATCCGGCGGTACGTGGTGAGCTTGCCGCCGACGATCGTCACCGCGTTCGTGTCGGGGTCGACGATCACCTGGTGCGCGCGCGAGATGTCGGACGTCTGGTCGTTCTCGTCGGCGCTCGCCAGCAGCGGCCGCAGACCCGAGAAGCTCCCGACGATATCCGCTTCGGTGAGCGGCCTTGCGAACGCCGTCGATGCGTTCTCGAGCAGGAAGGCGATGTCCTGGTCCGTCGGCCGCGGTGCGTCGGGCAGCTCGTCGCCGGCATACGGGTCGTCGGTCAGCCCGATCATCACGAGCCCGTCGGGGCGGGGGATCGCGAACACGAACCGGCCGAAATGACCGGGGATCGGGATGTTGACGCTCGCGCGGGGGTCGCCGAGGCGCCCGGCATCGACCAGTATGTGCGATCCACGGCTGGGCTTCAGCCTGATCCCGTTGACGAGTCGGCCGGCCCACACGCCGGTGGCGTTGATCACGTGGCGTGCCTTGATCTCGAACGGCTCGCCGGTGAGCGCGTCGTGCGCGTCGGCGCCTGTGTCCGTGATCCGGTCGACCTCCGCGTACGTGAGGATCTTCGCGCCATGCGCCGCCGCTGTCCGCGCGATCGCGATCACGAGCCGCGCGTCGTCCTCCAGCTGGCCGTCCCAGTGCAGAAGCGCCGGCCCGTGCCCCGGGGCGAGGGCCGGCGCCCACCGCCGCGCCTCCTCGGCGCTGATTCGCCGGGCGCACGGCAGCCGCTTCCTGCTCGTCCCGGCCAGCGCGCGCATGCCGTCGCCGAGCCGGACGCCCGTCTCGATCAACGGCGAGGGCGGGCTCAGCTGCGGCAGCGCCCTGATCAGGTGCGGCGCGATGTGGGTCGCGAGACGGTGGCGCTCGCGCGCCGACTCCCACGCGACGCTCGGATGGCCCTGCGCGAGGTACCGCAGGCCGCCGTGGGCCAGCTTCGAGCTCCAGCGGCTCGTGCCGGTGGCGAGGTCGCGGCGCTCCAGCAGCGTCGTCGTGAGCCCGCGGGACTGCGCGTCGAGCGCGACCCCCGCGCCGGTGACGCCGCCGCCGATCACGAGCACGTCGACGCTCTCGCCGTCCGCCAGCGCGTTCAGCTCCAGCTCGCGGCGCGCGGCGTTCAGGTAGGTCGGCGGTCCGCTCGGGGCGTGCATCTAGACGAGCACCCCGGGGTTCATGATCCCGTTCGGGTCGAGCGTGTCCTTGACGGCCTTCAGTGCTGCGATCGCGAGCGGGCCGACCTGCTGCGCGTAGTGCTCGCGATGGTCGGTGCCGACGCCGTGGTGGTGGGTGATCGAGCCGCCTGCATCGATGATCGCGTCGTTGGCGGCGCGCTTGGCCTTGGCCCACTGGGCGAGCGGATCGTTTCCTGTGCCGCCGCGACCGTGAAGTACAGCGACGCGCCCGAGCGGTAGACGTGCGAGATGTGGCACAGCACCACGGCTCTGCCGAGGGCGTTTCTGAGCGCATCTCCGACCGCCCTGTAGAGCGTGTCCAGGTTCGACCAGAAGGTCACCGTCTCGAGCGTCTCGACGAGCGCGCCGGCGTCGATCAGCGCGTCCCGCAGGTACGGGGCCGCGGTAGCGCCCGTGTGACCAGGCCTCGCCCGCGCTCGGGTCGCGCCGAGCGCCGGTGCCTTCGAGCATCGCCGTGACCGCAGCACGTCGCGCCTGCACGTTCTCCGCCGTGCCCTCGTAGCCGGTGATCGCCAGGCAGCCACCGGTCGGACCGCTGTCACCGTCCGCGATCTCGCCCGGCCGAGCGAGGTTCAGCGCCGTCTCCGCCTCGTCGGAGAGGCGGAGCACGGTCGGCGTCGGTCCGTCCTGGATCAGCTTTCTGAGGGCTGCGGCGCCGGCCGTGAACGACTCGAACCACCAGCCCTCGTACACGCGGGTCGTCGGCGCGGGCGCTACTTCGACGGTCAGTTCCGTGATCACGCCGAAGGCCCCCTCCGAGCCGAGGAAGAGTTGTCTGAGATCGGGCCCGGCGGCGGACTTCGGGGCCCGCCCGAGCTCGATCGTCCCGCTCGGGGTGGCCACCTTGAGGCCGACCACCCGCTCGTCAAAGCGTCCGTAGCCGGCCGACGCCTGGCCGCTCGACCGGGCGGCGGCGGCGCCACCGAGCGTCAGGTACTCGTACGACTGCGGGAAGTGCCCGATCGTGTACCCGTGCTGGGTTCAGCAGCGCCTCGGCCTCGGGGACGCGCAGGCCGGGTTGCAGGCGTGCGGTCCGTGAGACCTCGTCGAGCTCGAGCAGTGCGTTCAGGTTCCGAAGGTCAAGCGCGACACGCGGCATCTCGGTCAGCGGCGTCAGTCCTCCGACCACCGAGGTGCCGCCGCCGAACGGGACCACCGCGATCCGCTGGTCGCTGCAGAGCGTCAGCAGCTGCTCTACCTGCTCGTGGCTCCCCGGGCTCGCCACGCCGTCGGGCGCTGCGGTGAAATCGCCACTGCGGATCCGCAGCAGGTCGGGCGTCGACTTGCCGCGCAGGTGGCGCAGCCGCGCCTCATCGCTCCGGTCGAGCGCCGCCACCGCCCGCAGCGCCGCGACCTGCTCGGCGCTCAGCCGCGAGGGCGCGAGCTCGACCGACTCGATCGCCGGCGCCCGCCGCCCCGGCGCGCCCCGCCCCGCCCGCTCCACCCCGAGTCCCTGCTCGAGCAGCCCGAGCACCCCTGCCGGCAGCGTCGTCGCCTCCGCAGGGTCGCCCCAGCCGGACCAGAGCATGTCGGGATATGGCCGGCCCGGGCGCTCCACACCGGCGATGATACATCCGCCGTCACATTGTCACAAGTGAGCGACCGCATCTTGCAGTTTGTCCCGGGGCGAGGATGTCGCGTCAAATCTGCGCCGTTGTCAGAAGGTGATAAGCGTGCGGCGGCCATCTCGCCCGCCGGCGGCCAATTTCACCGGCAAGCTCGCCGTTCAACCTGCCGGCATGACACGGATCGCAGCCAGCGCGACCGGCGTTGGTCGATATGTGCCACCACGTGGTGCATATCTACCAAGCCCTCGTGCGAACACCCGCCGACCGCCGCCCGGGGCGTTATCAACTTCTGATAACCAGACCGGCGCTCATCGGATTTCGGCGCTCATCGGATTTGCGCCACACCCCTCAGGAGCGGGACGAACTGCGGGTAGCGAGGTTGGGCTACGCGGAGCGGAGGTAGGCGTCCAGCATCACGCGCATCTCCGTCAGCGCGCGCCCGCGCTGCCGCGCCGTCAACGAGCGCGCGCTGATCACCAGTCCGCGCACCGCCAGCTCGCACGCCGCCGCGAGCACCAGCGCGTCTCCGCCCCGAACGGACCCGTCGGCCTGTCCGTCCGCGACCGCCGCCGCCACCGCCTCGCGCGCCAGCTCCTGGAAGCGCCCGATCCGGTCGGTCAGGTACGGCAGCAGCATCTCGGGGTCGAGCTCGAGCAGGCGCAGCATCAGCGGGTGGGTCATCAGCAGCTCGATCGTCCGAATCGCCGCCCCCACGAGCCGCTCGCGCCCGCTCGCGAGACCGGCCGTCTCCTCGCGCGCGCGCACGAGCACGCTGCCGAACTCCCGCGTCATCAGCGCCCGCATCAGCTCGGCGCCGTCGGGGTACCGGCGGTAAACGGTCATCCGGCTCAGCCCAGCTCGCCGGGCGACCTCCGAGACGGTCGTCCGGCGGACGCCGAAGTCGAGCACCGTGGCCCGCGCCGCGTCGAGGATCTGATCCGCGCCGTCGACCGCGCTCATCTCAGCCCGGCTCCCGTGCGCTGACCGCCTCGATGCCGGCGAGCATCACCTCGAGCCCGAACTCGAAGCGCTCCTCGCCCTCGGGCCCGGTCAGTGGCCCGATCAGCGACGAGAGCACCGGATAGCGATCCGGGGGCAGCGCCGCGAAGAAGTCGTGGACGCTCTCGTGGTAGGCGCGCAGTTCCTCGGGCGACATCGTCCGGTCGAACATGCTGTCCTCGAAGGCGGCGCCGCACACGTACAGCATCATCGCGTCGAGCCCGAGCGCGATCGCCCGATCGCTGATCCCGCCGGTTCGCAGGATCTCGCACAGCACCTCCGAGGCGGCCATCGTCTTCGGCGTCGTCGGGATCCGTCCGAGGCCTGCGAGCGCCGCGTCGCGGTGCGAGACCAGCACCGCGTGGAGGCCGCGGAACATCGTCATGACCTGCTCGCGCCAGTGTTCCGGGTCGGGCGCCGACGGCAGCGGCACGCTTCCGACCAGCTCGTCGAACACGAGCTCGAGCAGCTCCTCGCGACCCGAGACGTAGGCGTACAGAGTCGCGGCGCCGGTGCCGAGCTGCTCGGCGACCTTGCGCATCGACAGGCCCGCCACGCCGGCCTCGTCGAGCACCGCGATCGCGGCCGCGACGACCTGCTCCACCGTCAGGCCGGGCCGCCGCGCGGCCTGTCGTGGCGGCGTCCGGGCGAGGCGCCGCGGCGGCGGGGGCAGGGCGGGGCTTGACGAGCTCACGCGGATAGTGTAGAACACCGTTTGCGAACAGCTGTTCGCGAACATCATTCGGTCACAAGATTGGAAAATTATAATGTTGCCCCCCACCGACCAGCCCCGCCGCTCGAACACCGGACACCCGCGCAGGTGGACGATCCTGGCGCTCGTACTCGTCGCCGAGTGCATGGACCTGCTCGACGGCACGATCGTCAACGTCGCCGCCCCGACGATCCACAACGACCTCCACGCCGGCGCCTCCGCGCTCCAGTGGATCATCGGCGGGTACGCGCTCGCCTTCGCCGTAGGCCTGATCGCCGGCGCCCGGCTCGGCGACATCTACGGTCGCAAGCGCCTGTTCGTGATCGGCTCGCTGGGGTTCGTCGCGGCGTCGGTCGCGTCGGCGTTCTCGGTCGACGCCGGGATGCTGATCGCGTGCCGTCTGCTCCAGGGGACGGCCGCCGCGATGCTGATCCCGCAGGGCCTCGGGATCATCCACGAGGTCTTCGACCCCGAGGAGATGGGCAAGGCGTTCACGATCTTCGGCCCCGTGATCGGCCTCTCGGCCGTGCTCGGCCCGATCCTCGGCGGCGCGCTGATCGCCGCCAACGCGTTCGGCTCGGGCTGGCGCCTGATCTTCTTCGTCAACCTGCCGCTCGGCCTGCTCGCCGCGATCGGCGCCGTGCGCCTGATGCCCGAATCCCGCGCTCCGAACGCGCCCCGCCTGGACATCGTCGGGACGATCCTGGCCGGACTCGGCATGGGCCTCCTGATCTACCCGCTGATCCAGGGCCAGGAGGCGGGCTGGCCGGCCTGGACGTACCTGATGATCGGCGGCAGCGCCGTCGCGTTCGCGTCGCTCGTGCCGTGGAGCCGGCGGCAGACGCGCCGCGGGCGCGACCCGCTGATCGAGTCGAGCATCTTCCACCACCGCGCCTACACCGCCGGGCTCGCGTCCATCCTCGTGTTCTTCGCCGGGATGATCGGGACGCTGCTCGTACTGACCCTGTTCCTCCAGCTCGGCGAGCACTTCTCGGCGATCCACGCCGGCCTGACACTGGCGCCGTTCGCACTCGGCACCGCGATCGGCGCGACCATCGCCGGTGCGATCCTGATCCCGCGCTTCGGCCGGTTCGTCGTCCAGGGAGCGATCGTCGTGACCGGCGGCGGGATCTGGTGGCTGCACCAGGTGATAGCCGCACACGGTATGCACACGGGATCCATCGACCTGGTCGCGCCGCAGCTGCTGACCGGGATCGGCATCGGGATGATCGTCTCGCCGCTGTTCGGCTTCATCCTCGCGGCCGTCCGTACCGAGGAGGTCGGCTCGGCCTCGGGCGTGCTGACCGCGATCCAGCAGCTCGGCGCCGCGCTCGGCGTCGCCGCGCTCGGGACGCTGTTCTTCTCGACGCTCACCCACCACGGCTTCGTCACCGCGATCACTCACTCGCTGGTGGCCGAGCTCGCGACGATGCCGGTGCTGTTCGTGCTGATCAGCTTGCTCCCGCGGCGGGCGGTCGACGAGGCCGAGGTGTTCGCGGGCGCAACCGCGAGCGCCGCCGTTCCGGCCCCGGCCTGACGCCGGCGAGCGAAACCCACGCAACGAGCGGCTATGGGGCGCGCCCGGCAAAGGGTGCGCCCGGTGACCATCGGCCCGGACCGCTACGATCGAAAACATGCCAGCGCTCGCCGATCTCAACCTCCTGGCGAGCGGCAAGGTTCGCGAGATCTATGACCTCGGCGACACCCTGCTGCTCGTCGCCTCCGACCGGATTTCGACCTACGACGTGGTCCACCCGACCGCGATCCCCGACAAGGGGAACGTGCTCACCGGCCTGTCCGCGTTCTGGTTCGACCTCACCGACGACATCGTCCCCAACCACGTGATCTCGGTCACCGACGGCGTCCCGGAAGAGGCGCTCGGACGCGGCACGGTCGTCAAGAAGCTCGAGATGCTCCCGGTCGAGTGCATCGTCCGCGGCTATCTGAGCGGGTCCGGCTGGAAGGACTACCAGCGGACAGGCTCGGTCAGCGGCGTCAAGCTGCCCGAGGGGCTCAGGGAATCGGACCGCCTCCCCGAGGTGATCTTCACGCCGAGCACGAAGGCGACCGAGGGTCACGACGAGGCGATCGACCTCGACGGGGCGGCCGAGCTGATCGGCGATCGCGGGCTCGCCGAGCGGGCGCGCGACGTCTCGATTGCGGTGTACGAGAAGGCTGCCGAGCACGCGCGCAGCCGCGGGATCATCCTCGCTGACACGAAGTTCGAGCTCGGGCTCGACGAGAACGGCGAGCTGACCCTCGGCGACGAGGTCTGCACGCCCGACTCCTCGCGCTTCTGGCCGGCCGATCAGTACGAGCCCGGCCGCGGGCAGCCGAGCTTCGACAAGCAATTCGTGCGCGACTGGGCCTCGTCGACCGGCTGGGACCGCACCCCGCCGGCGCCGGCGATCCCGGCCGACATCGTCGCCAAGACGCGCGCCAAGTACGTGGAGGCCTACGAGCTGATCACCGGCGAGCCGCTCGAGGAGTGGAAGCGGCGCACCGGGGCGCCAGAGTGAAAGCTCGAGTCCTCGTCAGGCCGAAGCAGGGGATCCTCGATCCCCAGGGCCAGGCGGTGGAGCGGGCGCTGCCGGCGCTCGGGTTCGCCGGCGTCAGCAACGTTCACGTCGGCCGCCTGATCGAGCTCGACGTCGAGGATCCCGACAAGCTGCCCGAGATGTGCGAGCAGCTGTTGTCGAACCCGCTGATCGAGGACTACGAGATCCAGACATGAAGTTCGGCGTCGTCCGCTTCCCCGGCTCGTGCGACGACGTCGACGCGCTGCTCGCGTGCGAGCGCGTGGGTGAGGCGACGATCCTGTGGCACGCCGACCGCGACCTTCACGGCGTCGACGCGGTCGTCGTCCCCGGCGGCTTCTCGTACGGCGACTACCTGCGCGTCGGCGCGATCGCGCGGTTCGCCCCGGTGATGGAGTCGGTGGCCGAGTTCGCGCGCGATGGCGGGATCGTGCTCGGAATCTGCAACGGCTTCCAGGTGCTGTGCGAGGCCGGGCTGCTGCCCGGGGCGCTGCTGCCGAACCTGTCGCTGAAGTTCATCTGCCGGCAGGTGGCGCTCGACGTCGTCGACCCCGACACTCCGTTCACGGGCGCATGCGAGCCCGGCGAGAAGCTGTCAATCCCGGTCAAGCACACGACCGGGCGCTACTTCACGCCCGACCCCGGGTCGGTGCATGTGGTGCTCCGGTACGCCGCCGGCGAGAACCCGAACGGGTCGATGGACGACATCGCCGGAGTGTCCAACGACGGCGGCAACGTGTTCGGGCTGATGCCACATCCCGAGCACGCGGTCGACCCGCTCACAGGGTCCGACGGCGGCCTGCGGATCTTCGAGTCTATTCGAGCGCATGTCGCCGGCCACGCACTCGTCTAAGCACCGAGACCTCGGTCTCACCGACGACGAGTTCGCGCTGATCATCGACAAGCTCGGCCGCGAGCCGGGCGACGTCGAGCTGGCGATGCTGTCGCTGATGTGGTCCGAGCACTGCGCCTACAAGCACTCGAAGAAGCTGCTCCGCCGATTGCCGACCGACGGGCCGCACGTGCTGATGGGGCCCGGCGAGAACGCGGGTGTCGTCGACGTCGGGGGCGGGCTCGCGCTGGCGTTCAAGGTCGAGTCGCACAACCACCCGAGCGCGGTCGAGCCGTTCGAGGGCGCCGCCACCGGCGTCGGGGGGATTCTGCGCGACGTGTTCGCGGTCGGCGCCCGGCCGATCGCGGTGCTCGACTCGCTGCGCTTCGGCCAGCCGGAGACCTCCGAACGGTCCCGTTACCTGCTCGACCGGGCGGTCGCCGGGATCGGCCACTACGGCAACTCGATCGGCGTCCCGACCGTGGGCGGCGAGATCTATTTCGAGCCGAGCTACGAGCAGAACTGCCTTGTCAACGCGATGTGCCTCGGGCTCGCGCCGCGCGAGCGCCTGATCCGAAGCGCCGCCGCCGGGCCCGGCAACGTCGTCGTGCTGCTCGGCGCCCTGACCGGGCGCGACGGGATCGGCGGGGCCTCCGTGCTCGCCAGCGCCGAGCTCGGCGAGGGCGACGAGGCCAAGCGCCCGTCGGTGCAGATCGGCGACCCGTTCGCGGAGAAGAAGCTGCTCGAGTGCTGCCTCGAGCTGCTCGACCGCGAGCTGCTCGTGTCGCTGCAGGACCTCGGCGCCGCCGGGCTGACCTCTTCGGCGTCCGAGATGGCGAGCAAGGGCGGCGTCGGGCTCGAGCTGGACGTCTCGACCGTGCCGCTGCGCGAGCCCGGGATGGAGCCGTTCGAGATCATGGTCTCCGAGTCCCAGGAGCGGATGCTCTGCGTCGTCGAGCCCGGGCTGGTCGGCGAGGTGATGGGCGTGTGCGAGCACTGGGAGACGCTCGCGACGCCGATCGGCACGGTCACCGATTCCGGTCGCATCCGCATCCTCGACCATGGTCGGTCGGTGGCCGACATGCCCGTCTCGATCCTCGTCGACGACTGCCCGCTCTACGACCTCGAGCCCGCGCCACACGAGGGTCCGCTGTACGCCCCGGCCGACGCCACGCTCGCTGAGGACGCGAGCCCTGCGCAGGTGCTGCTGGCGCTGCTCGGCTCGCCGAACGTCGCCTCGCGGCGTCCGGTGTTCGAGCAGTACGACTGGATCGTTCAGTCGCGGACCGTGCGCCGGCCCGAGGCGGCGGACGCCGCCGTGCTCGCGCTGCCGGACGGCTCGGCGATCGCGGTCTCGATCGACGGCAACGGCCGCCGGGTCGCGTGCGACCCGCGACGCGGCGCGGCCGAGGCCGTGTACGAGTGCGCCGCGAACCTCGCCTGCGTCGGCGCCGAGCCACTCGGGCTGACCAACTGCCTGAACTTCGGCAACCCCGAGAAGCCACACGTCGCGTGGCAGCTGACTGAAGCTGTCGAGGGCCTGGCCGAGGCGTGCGAGGCGCTCGGCATCCCGGTCGTTGGCGGCAACGTGTCGCTGTACAACGAGGCGCCCGCCGGCCCGATCTACCCGACCCCGGTCGTCGGGATCGCCGGACGCCTGCCCGATGCGACCCGCGCCGGCCGTCTGGGGTTCGCGGCCGAGGGCGACCTGATCGCGATCGTCGGCCCGTTCGACCCGTCGTCGGCCGGATCGGAGCTCGCGAAGCTCCGCGGATTGGCGCCCGAGGGGCCGCTGCCTCCGATCGACTCGGCAACCGTCCGCGCCGCGCACCAGCGGGTCAGGGACTCGGTCCGCGCCGGGCTGTTAGTGAGCGCTCACGACATCGCCGAGGGCGGGATCGCGGTGGCGCTCGCCGAGTGCTGCATGAGCGGCGGCATCGGCGCGTCCGTCCAGCTGCCCGATGGCCTCGATCCGTTCGGCGAGGCCCCCGGCCAGGGCTTCCTCGTGTCCGGCCGGGCCGACGATCTCGCAGGGCTGCGGGTGATCGGGCGCGTCGGCGGTTCAGAGCTCAGCATCGAGGGCGTGTTGAGCGCTCCGGTGCCCGAATTGGAGCGCGCGTGGAGCGGGGGGCTCGAGTCGTTTGACGGCTGACGGGGTGAATCGGGGCGCTGCTAGCCTGGGTCGGGATCCAGCCGCAGGCTCAGGCATGCTTGCCCATGTGAACCTTCATCGCGACGGCCCCCGCGACGAGTGCGGCGTGTTCGGGATCTACGCACCCGAGCGCGACGTTGCCCGACTCGCTTACTTCGCGCTGTTCGCGCTCCAGCACCGCGGGCAGGAGTCCGCCGGGATCGCGACCGCGCCCCAGGGTGGGCCGATCATGGCGATCCGCGATCAGGGCCTCGTCCCGCAGGTGTTCGATGACCACAAGCTGCGCTCTCTGGTCGGCGACCTGGCGATCGGCCACGTCCGCTACTCGACGACCGGATCCTCGGCGTGGGAGAACACGCAGCCGATCGTCCGCGACGACCGCCGCACGCTCGCACTCGCGCACAACGGCAACCTGATCAACGCCGTCGAGCTCCACCGCGAGCTGCGCGGCCGCGAAGTCCCCTTCCGCTCCACCTCCGACTCGGAGATCATCGCGGCGCTGCTCGCGACCCACCCGGCCGAGCGGATCGAGGATGCCGTTACTGACGTCCTCCCGCGCCTGAAGGGCGCCTTTTCGACCGTCGCGATGACGGAGGACGCTGTGATCGCCTTCCGGGATCCCCATGGCGTCCGGCCGCTGTCGCTCGGGATCATCGACGACGGCGTCGGCAAGCCGGCGTACTGCGTCGCGAGCGAGACGTGCGCATTCGACCTGATCGGTGCCAAGCATCTGCGCGACGTCGAGCCCGGGGAGGTCGTGACGCTCACTGAGCGCGGGATCGAGTCCCGGATCGTGGCGCCCGGCGCGCGGCGAGCGTTCTGCCTGTTCGAGTACATCTACTTCGCGCGGCCGGACTCCCGGATGTCGGGCACCTCGCTGCAGGCTGCGCGGGCGCGGATGGGCGAGATCCTGTGGCGCGAGGCCCCGGTCGACGCCGACCTCGTGATCCCCGTGCCGGACTCCGGCAACGCGGCTGCCCGCGGGCTCGCGCGCGCGGCCGAGCTGCCCCAGGACGACGGCTTCATCAAGAACCGCTACGTGGCGCGGACGTTCATCCAGCCCGGCCAGGAGCTGCGCCGCCACGGTCTGCGGCTGAAGTTCAACCCGCTGCCCGACGTGGTCAGGGGCAAGCGGCTGATCGTCGTCGACGACTCGATCGTCCGCGGCAACACGATGCCGGAGATCGTGCAGATGCTGCGCGACGCCGGCGCGGCCGAGATCCACCTGCGGATCTCCTCGCCGCCGATCAAGAACCCTTGCCACTACGGGATCGACATGTCGACGCGCGAGGAGATGATCGCCCACGATCGGTCGGTCGACGAGATCGCGGCGATGCTGCGTGCGGACTCGCTGCACTACCTGTCGCTGCCGGGCGTCTACGAGGCGGTCGGCGTCGACCGCGGGACGCATTGCGATGCCTGCTTCAGTGGGCAGTACCCACTCGAGGGCAGCGAAGAGGCGAACGGGAAGTTCGCGCTCGAGAGCGCCGTCGAGCTGCCGCTCGTTCGGGCCTGAAATAGCCTTTTCGAGCGCCGCTCAACGCTGGACGCCGCCCACCGAATCACGTCCACTGTCCAGGTTTGTTCACTGGACGCGTTCGGCTTTCATCCCGTTTTGTCCATTTTTGGTAAATCGGTGCACGACTTTTCACGCAAGGGCGTGCAGTTTGACGTTTGCCCTGGTAATCGCTGGGCCTGGACCGCACGATGGCGATCGGATAATCCGGTCCATGGCTCGTCAGGGGCGAGCCGTTATCCAGGGAGAAGTTCGAGATGACCTCCGTTTCCATCCGCAGGGCGGTGGTCGCGATCGCAGTGGGCATAAGCGCTCTGTCGACCGCCGGCCAAGCCGTAGCTGCGACCAACACCACGACGCCGTTCGGTTGCCGGGCAAGTGCTGCCCGGGTCACGCTCGGGAGCTCGACCGTTCTCGAGCCGCTCATCGCCAACCCCAAGACGGCGCCATGCTCGAGCGACCATCACGGTCTCAGCTCGGTCAATGTCACACAGACCTCCAACAGCTTCCTGAACGCCGGTCCTGCCGCCGTGGTCACGGATTCCGTGTACTCGCCGGGTGGGGCCGCGGGTGCTGCTGCGGTCGCTGACGTTCAGGGCGTGACGATTCCGACCAGCAGCGGCACGATCAGTGTCGTCGGCCCGGTCGAGTCGGACGCCGCCTACGAGTGCGTCAGGGGCGCGCTTGCCTCCATGGCCAGCTCGACGCTTGATGTGATCTACGTCAACGGCCAGAAGGAAGTGCTGCCGTCGGCGGGTTCACCGACCACGATCCAGCTCGGAGGCGGCTCCTACATCGCCGTCAACGAGAAGATCGCGACCGGCGACTCGATCACCGAGCGCGTACTCGACGTGCACCTCCGGGGGGTCGCGTCGATCGTGGTCGGCGAGGCGGAGGTCACCCTCACGCGGTCTGACCCGTGTGCCGGTACGGACAACAACACGCCGCCTCCGGTGCTGAACGCGTGCCCGCAGGGCTCGACGCTCGACGCCGCGCTGATGGTGTGCGTGATCAAGCTGCCGGGCGGCAAGATCATCGTCGTCGGGCCGCCGTTCAAGGGCCCGAGTGGTGGCAAGGTGGAGGCCGTCTCGGTCGCGCGCAAGCGCTACAAGAGCCCGTGCCTCAGCGGTGCCGGTCCGAGGTACGTGCTGATCGCGACCAAGCGAAACGGTCGCGTCACCGGCACGCCACACGCGGACCGGATCCTCGCATTCGGTGCTCACGAGCGGATCGCCGCCCTCGGTGGCAACGACTGCGTCGACGGTCGAGGCTCGACCCAGACGATCTGGGACGGGAACGGCAAGGACCGCATCTTTGGCGGCACCGGCAAGACCCGAATCGGTGTCGGGAACGGCAACTCGAGGATCGAGGGCCGCAACGGCAGCGACTGGATCACCGCCGGCAACGGCAACGACTGGATCTGGGGTGGGAGCCACGCCAGCAGGCTGGACGCCGGTCTCGGACGGGATCACGTCTACGGCGGGCGCGACGCGAACCGTGTGTTCGTCGCCGGCAGCCATTCGTTCGTCAGCTGCGGCTCGGGCAAGGGCAACCTTGCGTTCCTGCGCCGCAACACGATGAAGTATGCGAGCCGGCACGGTTGTGAGCGGATCGTGATGCTCCACTGACGGGCCGCGCCGGACTGGAGCGGTTGCGCGCGAACGCCTCGGCCACCGCCGGGGCGTTCGTCGTTCCGCCCAGCGAGCCGCCCCCCGCTCGGCGGCGCGATCCCGCGCCACTCCGCCCCCGCCGCCACCCGCCGCCACTCCGCACCCGCCGCCACCCCGCGCCACTCCGCGCCACTCCGCACCCGCCGCCACCCGCGCCACCCGGCCCGCACTCGCTCCGCCTCCCGGCGCGGCTCGGGCGGACACGACCCAAAACGTGCCAAAGTCGCGGTCGCCGCAAGGACGAAGGTCGGAAATGTGCTCTATGGGCACACGATCGACCTCGGTCGTTGAGGCGTCGGCGACTTTGTCACTTCGTGGGTCCTCGCCCGCCTCGCCCGCCTCGCCCGCCTCGCCCGCCGCGCCCGGCGGTCCCGAGACGGCCGGGGCCGCCGCTATGGTCGCCTGCCCATGCAGGAGACCCAGTCGGCACTACGCGAGCTGTTCGGGTTCGAGCGGTTCCGTCCCGGGCAGGCCGAGGCGGTCGCCGCCGGCCTCGCCGACCGCGACGCGCTCGTGGTGATGCCGACCGGATCGGGCAAGTCACTCTGCTACCAGCTGCCGGCGCTGATGCGAGACGACCTCACGCTCGTCGTGTCGCCGCTCGTTTCGCTGATGCAGGATCAGGTCACCGCGCTCCAGCGCATCGCTCCCGGGCGGGTCGAGCTGATCAACTCTCAACGCGGCCGACCCGCGAACGCCGACGCCCTGGAGCGCGCCTCGCAGGGCGAGGTGCGGCTGCTCTACGTCGCGCCCGAGCGATTCGCGCTGCCGGGGTTCGTGGCCGCGATCGGCCGGCTGCGCGTGGGGCTGTTCGTGGTCGACGAGGCGCATTGCGTCTCGCAGTGGGGCCACGACTTCCGCCCGGACTACTTCGCCCTCGCGAGCGCCGCCGCCCGCCTCGGGGCGAAGGCGACGATCGCCCTTACGGCGACGGCGACGCCTGCGGTGGCGAACGACATCGTCCAGCGGCTTGCACTCGAAGACCCGGTCCGCGTCACGACCGGCTTCGATCGCCCGAACCTGAGCTTCGCGGTCGTGCCGTGCGCCACCGCCGTCGACAAGGAGCGCCGGCTCGCCGCCGCGCTCGCCGAGAACGGAGCGCTGCCCGCGATCGTCTACGCGGGCACGCGCAAGTCATCCGAGCAGATCGCCTCCTCGCTGTCCCGCTCGCTTGGCCTCGGCGACCGTGTCGTCGTCTACCACGCGGGCCTCGAGCGCGGCACGCGCGCTCGTATCCAGGAGCGGTTCATGGCCGGGGACGCGAAGGTGATCGTGGCGACGAACGCGTTCGGGATGGGGATCGACAAGGCCGACGTGCGCACGGTGGCTCACGCGTCGGTGCCTGGGTCGCTCGAGGCCTATTACCAGGAGGCCGGCCGCGCGGGGCGCGACGGGGCGCCGGCCCGCTGCCTCCTGTTCGCCGAGCAGCGCGACAAGGGGCTGCATGTGTTCTTCATCGAGCGCTCGCGGGTCGACGCCGGCGCGTTCGAGCGGGTGTCCGAACGGCTGCGGTGGGCGGGGGCCGACGGCAGCTACGACGTCGCGCTCGCCGAGCTCGCCGGGCTCGTCGATCCGGGTGGCCGCCGGCGCCCCGACGTCGAGGCACTGAGGGCGGTGATCGGCCACCTCGCGCGCGCCGGCTTCGTGGCCCCACGACCGGCGCCGCCCGACCGCGCCGCCGGCCGGATAGTGTGCGATTGGGACCAGCGTCTGCTCGGGATCTGCGTCTCCTCCGCGCGCGAGGCCGAGCGCATCCGCTGGAACCAGTACCGGGCGATCTGGGGGTATGTCGAGCAGTCGCGATGCCGCCGCGCGGCGCTGCTCGCGCACTTCGGCGACCGCTCCGAGCCGCATCCGACGGTGCCGTGCTGCGACACGTGCGACCCCGCGGTCGCTCCGGTAGCCCCCGCCGCACGCGCCGCACGCGCCGCAAGCACCAGCCGATCCGCCGCCCCCGCCGCGGGCGACCTTGATGATGCAATCGTGGACGTCGTCGTCACCGCCCGACCGCCGGTCGGCCGCACCCGTGCCGTCGAGATCCTCCGCGGCGGCCGCTCGAAGGTGATCGAGCAGTACGCGTACCACTCGCTCGCGGGCTACGGCTCGTTCGCCCATCTGCGCGGCCCCGACGTGCTCGAGCGCGTCGATGGGCTGCTCGCCGAGGGGCGGCTGCGGTCCACGGGCGGGCGTTTCCCGAAACTGCGCGCGGCATGAACGTCGCGGTTCTGGCGTCGGGCTCGGGGACCAACCTCCAGGCCCTGCTCGACACGGTTCACGGTCGCGACGGCGTTCAGCTGGTCGCGGTCGCGTCCGACAAGCCCGGGGCGCGCGCGCTCCAGCGCGCCGCCGACGCAGGCGTGCCCACTCACGTGTTCGCGCGCGAGGACTTCGGCGATCGTGGCGACCGGGACAACGCGATGGCGGAGTGGCTCGAGTCGCACGACGTCGACCTCGTTGTGCTCGCCGGCTACATGCAGCTCGTCAGCCCCGAGTTCCTCGCCCGCTTCCGCGGCGCCGTGATCAACGTCCACCCGGCGCTGCTGCCCGCGTTTCCCGGACTGGCCGCGGTGCAGCAGGGTCTCGACTACGGCGTCAAGGTGTTCGGCGTGACCGTCCACTTCGTCGACGAGGGCGTCGACACGGGGCCGGTGATTCTCCAGCGAGCGGTCGAGCTGCCCGACGCCCGAGACGCGAGCGAGGTGCTGAACGCGCTCCAGCCGATAGAGCACGAGCTGCTTCCCCAGGCCGTGCGCCTGATCGCGAGCGGCGTGCTCGGACGCGATCCGGACAACCCGCGGCGGGTCGTGATCACCCGATGATTCGACTCCCAGCTCACCCGTGACCAAGCCGAGCGGCCCGCCGATATGCTGAACCCCTCGATGTCGCGACCCGAGGCAGAGACCGCGACCGCCGCCGCGCCCGGCGAGGTGAGGATCGCCCGCGCGCTGCTGTCGGTGTCGGACAAGACCGGCATCGCGGAGTTCGCACGCGGGCTCGCGGACCTCGGGATCGAGATCATCTCCACCGGCGGGACGGCGGGCGCGCTCGCGGACGCCGGCGTTCCGGTCCGCTCGATCTCCGACCTCACCGGCTTCCCGGAGATCATGGACGGCCGGGTCAAGACTCTGCACCCGAAGCTGTATGCAGGCCTGCTCGCGGTCCGCTCCGATCCGTCGCATATGCAGGCTGCCGACGAGCAAGGGATCGAGTTCGTGGATCTCGTGTGCGTGAACCTGTACCCGTTCGAGCGCACATCGTCAATGCGGGGCGTCACCGACGGGGAGGTGATCGAGAACATCGACATCGGCGGCCCGACGATGATCCGCGCGGCGGCGAAGAACTTCGCGTTCGCGGCGCCGGTGGTCAGCCCGGAGAGCTACGACGCGGTGCTCGCAGAGCTCCGGGAATCCGAGTGCCGGCTGTCGTTGACGACTCGCGAGAGCCTTGCGTCCGAGGCGTTCGCCTACACGGCGCGGTACGACACGGCGATCTCGCGCTGGTTCCAGGAGAAGGCCGTCGGCTTCCCGCCGCTGCTGGTGCGCGCGTTCGAGCGGGTGCTCGAGCTGCCCTACGGCGAGAACCCCCATCAGCGCGCCGCCTACTACGCGCAGGTCGGCGCCCGCACCCACGTTCTCTCGATGGTCTCTCAGCTCGGTGGCAAGGAGCTGTCGTTCAACAATCTGCTCGACCTCGACGCCGCGCGCCTGCTGCTCGGGGAGTTCCTGATCCCCGCCTGCGTGATCGTCAAGCACAACAACCCGTGCGGGGTGGCCGTCGGCACGACCGCGCTCGAGGCCTACCAGCGGGCGTTCGCGTGCGACCCGATGTCGGCGTTCGGCGGCGTGATCTGCCTGAACAAGCCCGTCGACCGCCGGCTTGCCGAGGCGCTGGTGGAGCAGTTCATCGAGGTTCTGTTCGCCCCCGGCTACGACGATGATGCGCTCGAGGTCCTCTCGACCAAGCCGAACATGCGCGTCCTCGACAACCACGAGCGGCGGGCGACGAGCCTCGTCGACCCCGCCCTCCGGCAGGTCGTCGGGGGCATGCTCGTGCAGGACCGCGACCACGACCTCGAGGATCGCGCAGACATGCAGGTCGTCTCCGACCGCCGCCCGACCGATGCGGAGTGGAGCGCGCTCTCCTTCGCCTGGAAGGTGTGCAAGCACGTGCGCTCGAACGCGATCGTGCTCGCGAAGGACGACGCGACGATCGGAATCGGGGCCGGGCAGATGAGCCGGGTCGACTCGGTGCGCCTTGCCGTAGAGAAGGCCCGCGTGCCGATCGAGGGGTCGGCGATGGCCTCCGACGCGTACTTCCCGTTCCCCGACGCGGCCGAGGTCGGGATCGAGGCAGGCGTCACCGCGATCATCCAGCCCGGCGGTTCGATGCGAGACCCGCTGGTCGTCGAGGCGATCGACAAGGCCGGCGTCGCGATGGTGTTCACCGGCCGCCGCCACTTCCGCCATTGAGCTCGGGACCGCTGCGCCTCGGTGGCGATCCGCCGTCGCCCTACGAGGGGCAGATCGGCTTCAGCCGCGTGGTCGCGAGCGACGGAGTCGTGTTCGTCGGCGGCACCACCTCGGTCACCGAGGACGGCGCCGTGCTCGGGGACACGCCCCACGACCAGACGGTTGAGATCCTGCGCAAGCTCGCTCACGAGCTCGTCCGCGGGGGTGCGGCCATCACCGACGTCGTCCAGGCGCGCATCTACGTGACCGACATCTCCCGCGCCGAGGAGGTCGGACGCGCGCTCGGCGAGACCTTCGGCGAAATCCGCCCGGTGATGACGATGGTCGAGGTCTCTGCGCTGATCGACCCGCGGATGCTCGTCGAGATCGAAGTCGTGGCGATCGTCGACCGCGACCGCTGATTCACCCGGCGTCGCGGTGCGCCATGATCAGGGCGAGCCGCCGTAGCTCAGTTGGTAGAGCAGCGGACTTTTAATCCGAAGGTCCTGGGTTCGAGCCCCAGCGGCGGCATCGGGAAGTACCTGGACGGGCGGAACTTTCCGGCGGTCCGACGCGGACGTACTTGTGAGCGGTGTCCCGAGGAATGTCCCGGGTCGGCGCGTTGTGCATGTAGGCGCGTCTGAGTCGCGCTGTCTATCGGAACGTCTCTGGGCTTCTGTCGGGTCCCAGCTCAGGACATCGGTTGGACCGGACCGGACGGGCCGGTCGGCCCGGGAGCGAGGATGCCCTTCGGACGCAGGAGCGCCGGTCCGTCAGGATCGAAGAAGTCCATGATGTCCGCCGCGTTCGCGTCGCGCCGAGTGAGCGCTGGGAGGTTCCACTTCGCCTCGATCGTCGCGAGCACGGAGGTATGGTCGTAGACGACATTTGTGACGCCACCGGGTTTCGAGTACGGAGAGACGACAATCGCCGGCACGCGTGGCCCGTACAGGTCGAATCCGACGTCGGGATCGCCGGGCTGAAGGATCGGCTTGATGTTGTCCGGCGGGATCGCCGACGGTGGCGGGACGTGGTCGTAATAGCCGCCGTGCTCGTCGTAGATGTAGATCAGGCATGTGCGTGGCCATTGCGGCGACTCGATCAACGAAGTGACCACCTTGTACGCCCATGCCTCCCCGTAGTAGAGGTCCTGAGGATCTTCCTCGGTTTCTGCAAACTCATTGGTGAGGTCCGCTCGTACGAGCCATTTGAGCCACGCGCGGAACGGCTGAGGCAGCTCGGCGATCGGCTGCCCGATCCGTGAGGCCACGCCGATCCGCGGGTCGACAAAGCTGACCTTCGGCAGGGTTCCGTTGCGGCAGTGCTCGTAGAAGTGGTCGATCGGATGGTGATGGAACGGGTGCCAGAGGATGCTGGATCCGATGACCATGCTCATCGGCACATCGGAGAAGTAGTCCGCCCAGCTAATCCGGTGTCTGGACAGGAGCGAGAACACCGTTCCGCTCCGAGGGGATTTGCCAACCAGCGGATCGCCGTGGGTCCTGGTCGTCCCGTCGGACGTACCGGCCAGCAGGAAACGGCGGTTCGGGTACGTCGGGCCCGGAAGGGAGCAGAACCAGCGGTTCCCAACGCAGAACGTCGATGCGAGCGAATACGCAAACGGCAGGACCTCTGGCGTGTAGTAGCCCATCGGTTGAACGGAGTTCGCCGTCCGGACGAAGCCGTCCATCTGGCCGTCATTGATCTGCTCGTGACTCTCCTTCCAT
Organism: uncultured Solirubrobacterales bacterium; assembly: GCA_963826895.1. Taxonomy (GTDB): domain Bacteria; phylum Actinomycetota; class Thermoleophilia; order Solirubrobacterales; family Solirubrobacteraceae; genus Palsa-465. Next base: position 203,962 of record CAWGYJ010000008.1, on the reverse strand, counting down.
GACTGCGACACGTGGGAGCCCTGAGACGTGTCCGGCAACCGGAACGCGGGCACGAACGCCGGCGTATCTGTCCCGCCCGGATTCGAGTTCATCGCCGTGCCACCTTCGAACGTCAGCCCATCGACATCGGGTCGCGTCGGGGCGAGCGCCCCCAGCAGGTTGTCGAACGAGTGGTTCTCCATCATCACGACGACGAGATGTTCAAACGGGAGGTCCGGGTTGGGCCAGCCAACCGGCTTGTCGGGAAACGGCCGACTTCCAGGTTCCCGCAAGGACTCTCCCATCCCGCTCACGAACGCACCTTAACACCGGCTCCCGCGGCGCTCTCGGGCACGCCGCAACGATCAGCGAACCCGTCCCGGTGGGGCAAAGCGGCGGGGCGCTGACCGACACGACGTTCCAAAGCACACCCTGGATGTGGTTGCAAGCTTGGGTATTCCGACCGTGCCCTGCGGCTGTCCCAGCGATGGCGAGCGAGTGCGAGAGCCGGCTTGGAGGAGCTACTTGTGCACGACGACTGCCGACTGGTCCGCGCCATCTTCTGCGGGGAGGAGGTGGTATTGGAACGGTTCGGGGTTCTGGTTGTGCGCGGCGACGTAGGTCTGGATCGCTTCGATCAGGTCCGTAACGCTGTGGAAGATCCCGCGGCGGAGGGCTTTGTCAGTGAGCTGGGAGAAGAAGATCTCGACCATGTTCAGCTGACTGCTCGATGCCTTCACCGTCATCGGTTACAAGAAGATCGAGCGCCGGTTCTCGCTGACGAATCGCCGGGCTTGCGAAGAGTTATCCGCAGCGCCGGCCGCCGCTCTCCGCCGGTCGCCGAGTCTCGAGCTCAACGGATTCCGAGTCGAAGCGACCGATCGCGAGCTGGCGGACTGGATCATCGGGTGCGGCGTCCGCGTCAGGACGTGCGCCACTCCGCGGTGGTGCCGGGGAAGACGGTGTTGCCGTACCGCACGGCGACGAGCTTCTGACCGTTTGGTACCTGGAAGGTCACACATCCTGTAGCGGAGGCGCCACTCGCCAGCTTGACCTGCCCGTTGTCGAAGTTCCCGCAGCCGGCGATCGGGTTGTAGTCGGCGACCGTTGTGTGTCCGTTTGACAGGACGATCGTGGTCTCGTTGTTGGCGTTGTTCTCGTAGCTCTTGGCTGCGGCGTTTGTTATGTGCAGCTTTACGCCGACGAAATGCTTGCCGGCTGCTGGCTTGCTGTACTCGTTCGCACCGCTCGCCGGATCAGTCACCCGTTCGACGATGACGCCAAGTTTCGTACCGCTGCTATCGCTTACGGCCAGGGTCGAGCCGACCGTCCCGGACGGTGTCGTTTGGGTTGTGGTGGTCGTCGGCTGGTCTGACTGCCCGCAGCCTGCCAGCACCACGGCGCCGGCGATGATCGCCAAGCCCGAGCCGAGCTCGCCGAACGGAGTCCGGCGGCGATTCCGGAGGCAGCGGCGCGTCATCGGTCCTCTCCAGCGGGGATCGGGTCGATCGAGGCCTGTCCATCGAGCGCCGGTTCGGGCGAGCCGTCGCGCCGAGCCGGCGGATCCTGGCTCGGCGCCGCGCCAGCCGACATATGCGCCGGGACCGGTACGGGGATTGGGGCCGGAACCTCGTCACGCAGGGCGTTTTCTCCCTCGACGTCGAGATGCGGAAGCACCTTCCCAAGCCAACCTGGCATCACCCAGGTCCAGCGGCCGAACAGGACGAGCAGCGCGGGAGCGAACAGCAGCACCATCGTGCCGGCGAGCAACACCGCGACCGACAGCCCCACGCCGAACTGCTTCACGGTCGGGTCGGAGTTCAGGATGAAGCTCGCGAACACAGCGATCATGATGATCGCCGCTGCGGCGATCACCTTGGCGGACGCCGCGAGTCCCGAGCGGACCGCCTCCCTGGGGTCCTCGCCGGCGGCGTGATGCTGCGCGATCTGGCTGACGAGAAAGACCTCGTAGTCCATCGACAGGCCGAACAGGGCAGCGAACATCATCAGCGGTACAAAACTCGCGATCGGGACGGTTCCGTAGGGGCTCGGCAACCCGACCAGGTCGAGTCCCCAGCCCCACTGGAAGGTGGCCGTCAGCACGCCGAACGCCGCCCCGACGCAGAGCAGGTTCATGATCGCAGCCTGGAGTGGGATCAGAAGCGAGCGGAACGCGATCATGAGCAGCAGGAAACTCAGCACCAGAACGACCGCGATCACCTCGAACAGCTTTGAGGAGATCTTGCTGGCGAGATCGACGTTCCCGGCCGTGACGCCGCCAACGTAAGCGGTCAAGCCGGCGCCACGGATCGCGGGCGGAATGACCACACTGCGCAGCTGTCCGACGAGATCCGCCGTGGCGGCATCGGCCGGACGGGTTTTGGGAATCACGCCGAATGTCGCCGCGTCACCCGCCTTGTTGATCGTCGGTGGCAAGACCCGCAGCACGCCCGACGGCGTTGCGAGGGCATCCTGGAGCTTGACCATCCGTGGGTCTGTGCCACGGTCGTCACCGCCGGCGTAGGTGAGCTCGTCGGTCAGCTGCTGCTGCAGCGCGATCGCCTGCTTCTGCTCATTCTGGGCTTGTTGCTGCTGCCCCTTCAAGTCGTCGGCCTGGGCCTGCAGCGCGTTTGCCTGCTGCTGCAGGGACGCGGCCCGAGCTTGCGCCGCGTTTGCCTGCTGCTGTAGGGCCGCGCCCTCCGCCTGCAGTGCGAACGCCCGCTGCTGCAGGGACGCGGCCTGGGCCGCGAGGCTCGCCGCTTGCCCGACCAGCGCGGCGGCGTCGCGGATCAGCTGCTGGGCCTGCTGCACCAGCTGGACGGCCTGGGTCTTCAGGTCCTGCAGCGCGGCCTCGTTGGCCGCCAGCGCCGAGCGGGTAGATGCTTCCCGCGCCTGGGCCGATGCAAGTAGCCCGGCGAGACGCGAACAGCCCGTCCGGCTCGGGTCGGCATCGCACCCGTGCGACGCGAGCGACGCCTCGAGGACCCGCTCGGCGGCGAGGATCACGCCGAGCGTGGCGGTCAGACGGGCGCGCTCCGCCAGGTTTGCTTTGATCTGAGCGGGAAGCGCGGCGCGCTGCTGCTCGACTGAGGCATGCTCCTGCTGTAGCTGGGCCCGTTGCTGTGGCAGTGCCGCCTTCTGTGCCAGTAGCTGGTTACTCTCGTTCGTCAGCTGCAGCTGCTGGGCCAGCAGTTGCTGCTTCTGCTGGGTGAGGCTCGCCTTCTGTGCTTCCAGCTGCTGCTTTTGCTTGAGGAGCGACGCCTGCTGGGCCTTCAGCTGGTTGGACTGGTCGGTCAGCGACCCCTGCTTGTGTTGCAGGTCCGACTGCAGCGCCTTCGCCTGGCTGTACTCGCTCTCGTACTGCTGGCTGGGCTTCGCTGCCGGCTTCAGTTCGACCGCCACCACGAGTGGGCCGTTGTAACCGGCTCCGAACCCCTGTGTCATTAGGTCGAAGGCCTCCCGCTCGGTGGTGCCCTTGGGCGACACACCGACGTCTTCCTGCCCGAGGTGCAAGGAGAAGAGTGGGATGATCAGCGGGACGAGGATCGCAAGGGCTAGGAGACAGCAGGCCCATCGGTGGCGGGTGACCGCAGACGCCCATCTGCCCCAGAAGCCAGCGCGGCCCGTGTCCTTGGTCTCTTTGGCGCGCAGAAACGCGGGGAGCTTGCCGCCGAAGACGTGTGGCCCGAGCAGTGACAGGACCGCCGGAAGCAGCGTGATTGCCGCGGTCACCGCCGTGAACACGGCGATCGCGGTGGCGTAGCCGAGCGCGGACACGAGCGGAATGCCGGCGACCGACAGTGACATCAGTGCGATCACCACCGTGCTACCCGCGAACACGATCGCACCGCCGGCCGTGGCGACCGCACGCGCGATCGCCTCACGCCGCTCGACGCCCGTCGCGAGATGTGTTCGGTACTTGGTGACGAGGAACAGCGAGTAGTCGATCCCGACACCGAGACCGATCATCGTCGCCAGTGTCGGCCCGACGACCGGGATCGTAAACACGCGGCTGAGCAGGCCGATCGTTCCCAGCGCTGTCGCCAGGCCGAGGACGGCGGTGAGGATCGGTAGGCCCATCGCGACGAAGCTGCCGAACGTGATCGCGAGAATGACCATCGCTGCAAGCAGCCCCACGACCTCGCTGCTCTCCGTCGGGGACGGGGAGAGCGCGCTGCCGATCGTCCCTCCCGCGGCGACCTCGATGCCCTGCTTCTGAGCGGGTGCGGTGGCGTCGAAGACCCGCTGGGCGAGGCTCTCTGTCACCTGACCGTTGCTGACCTTCAACAGCACCGGGATGAAGGCCGTCCGGCCGTCCGCGCTGACCAGCCCCGACGCGGCGTTCTTGAACGGGTCGGTGGCGGAGTAGACGTCGGGCTCCTTGACAAGGGCGTGGTAGGAGGCCTCGATCGCGCTCTTGTTGGCCGCGTCGGTCACCTTGCCCTTGGTGACGTGAAACACGATCGGATTGGAGCCGTTCTGTTGCGGCGGGAACTTCGCCTCGAGCAGGTCGGTCGCCTGCTGTCCCTCCGTGCCCGGCAGCGACAGGTCGTTGGTCGTCATGCTGCCCACCGCCGACATGACGCCGACGACACCGATCGCGAGAGCGATCCAGGCGAGGACGACCGGCAGCGCATGCGCCGCACAGAAACGACCGATTCCGTAAAGCGCGCGGCCCATGAATCTTCCGTTATGCCACGGATGGCGCGAACTGCATCCCCCTTCAGGGTGATGCAGCGCATGCAGGATCCTATCGCCGAGCTCACCCGAAGGCGCAGGAGGTGGCATTGCACGACGTACCCGAAGGTCTCGGCGTAGCGATCGACGGTCGAGATCTTGGCATCGGCCGCGGTGCTCTCGAGGTCGCCGGGCTCCGATCGCTCCGCTTCCACGACCTACGGCACACTTTCGGGACTCGGATGATCTCCAAGGCCGACACCCGCCGGGTTCCGGGCGCGACGACGCGCCGACTAAGCGCGACGCCCGTGAGTGCCTCGCGGACGATCCGGTCGGCGATCAACGACGAGATGTCGGCCGAACCAACCGCGCCGCTGCCGCTGCTTCGATGACCGCCTGAAGGTCATGTCCATCGATCGACGCCCGTTTGCGCGCCGTGTCGTGCCGAGCTTGCAACGCACGATGCTGTGGACCTCAGGCCACGGCCTGGACTGGTTGTGGCGGCGCATATACGTAGTCATCGCCCGTGTCTACGTCGCCTACTTGTGCCGCAGCGAACATGATGCGGCGGCATTCCTCGCCGGAAGCCTCACCGGGGCCGACCAGCTGTACGGATTGACCGACATCGATGTTGCGATCGTGCTGCCCGCCGATCTTGCCGGGGTTGGGCTCGCGCGCCAGCGGGTTAGGCAGCGCTGCGAGCGCGTTGCGAGCGCGCTGCCCGTGCTCGGGGGGCTGCTGTTCGACTCGCCTCAGGTATTCGAGGACGACGACCTGCGCGATGCGACCACAAACTGCACCCTCACCTATCGACTGAACGACGCCGGCGCCGGAGGCGTCAACCATGCCGTCTACGGCGGGCGCTACGCCGATCCGGACAAGATGCGGCGGCTGGAACGCCCCTGTCTGTACGACTCCACCGCCCACTGGCGTTTGCTGGCTGGGCCGGACCGCCGCCCCCCTGAGGCTCGCCGGGACGAAGACGAGCGCTACCTGGCGGCATGGCTCGAGCTTCAGTTCTGGTGGCGATGGGCGTTTGACGCTTGCAGCCATCCCGACCAGCTGAGGAATCCGTCCACGTGCGTGAAGCTCGCCGCCGAGTCGGCGCGCATCTGGCTGTGGGTCGAGCATCGTGAGGAGGTTGGACGACGGGTCGAGGCTCTCGCCCGGGCGGCCGAGGAACTCCCCGAGGAAGCATTCGCGCTCGAGCGCATGCGTCAGCTACACGACAGCTTGACAAAGCTGCCTGCGGCGCCGTTGGCCGAGGCGCTGGCGTTGCTGGTGCGCTTCTCGGCGCGCGTGGCTACCGTGCTGGGACGGCGAGCAGAGGTGGCCGGCTGCACCGAGGTCTTCCTGCTTGGCGATCCCGCCGAGCTGCGGCCTCCATCCGGCGATTGGTGGGAGCGGGCGGCGACGGCGGCCGACGGGGAGGGACCGTGCCTCCTGCCCCTCGTCGACTGGTGCGCGATGGTCTGTCTCTGGGAGCCGCCCGACGAGACCTTCGTGGTGCTTGACGGTGATCCGTGCGACCCAGGACAGCTGGCGGCTCTATCCGCGCTCGCCGCTCGCGGGACGTACCCGACGCTCGTCGATGGAGAGCTAATGCTGCGTCCCGCTCCGATGGGCAAACGCCTGCGACTGCGGACCGTGCAGTGCCCGGACACCGACCCCGTGTCGTTCGCGCTGGTTCGCGGCGAGAGCGTCGCTCGCTTTCCGAATATGAGGGGCCTGTCCGTGCAGCACACAGTGCAGCGCGCCGTTCGAGAGCACGGCGTGTGGCTCGCAGAGCTCGACACCTCGGTGCCACTGACCGTTGACGCGCTCGGCCGGCTGATCACGGCCGCGCGCGCAGCGCTTGCTTGGGAGAGCTTGCAGGACGGACAGCCCGTGTTGACGATGACCGTCGATGCCACGCTCGAGGCGCTGGTCGAGCCACCACTCGCTCGGCAGGTCCGCGACTCCTACGAGGAGCTACGCCTGAGCTCTCGCAGACCCTCGGGACGTCTGCTGGCTGAGTTTCGTGACGTTCTGCTCGGGCTACCCGCCTACGCCGGCAGGACTTGATCGACAGCGGCCGCCACGCGCGCCTCACCGTCGTAATTCAGGAGATGGTCACGGAGGTTACGGGCATGAGCGTGAGCGTCAGAGCCGTCGAGCAGCAGCCGCACGGCATCGCGGATCTGCGCCGCGTCCTCTTCGACAATCAGCCCGGCTCCCAGTTCTTCAATCCGTCGGGAGAGGGGGAGCTGGTCGACCGACTGGGGTAGGCAGGCCATCGGCACAGCGGCCAGCAGCGACTCGTGGACCGAGTTGCAGCCGCCGTGGGTGATGTGCGCGCTGGCCCGCGCAAGTACCTCGCGGGCCGGCACGAACTTCCGCAGCTCGACGTTCGGTGGCAGCGGCCGCAGGTCGGTCGCCGACACGATCCCTCCACCGGTCGAGACGAGCACGTCGCACGGCTCCTCGCCGAGGCTGTCGATCACCGTCCGGAACAGCCCAGGCCGGGTGTTGTAGGTGGTGCCAAAGCACGCGTACACGAGCGGGCGACCACTCTTCGGCGCAGCCGGCGGCGGAGGAGATAGAAGCGGACCGATGCACCGCCAGCTCGGCCGCAGCTGATGATCCCCCACGATCACCTCGGTTGTGAACGTCATCGTTGGCTCTGAGGTGTTGTGGAATATGCCGCTCAGATCGTCGAGCTCGACGCCCCACCGGCTGGCGATCGACAGCCAGGTGGACTCGAACCGCTCTCGAGCCGCCGCCGGCGCCGCCGCCGCCTCCTCCTCCTCCTCGGAATCGGAGCTTGCTCGGACCGACTCCCCGTCCGACGTCGCGGCATCGTCCCGCGCGACGATCGGAAACATGGGATGCGAGACGATCCGGGGGATCCCGAGATACTCGCCCGCTACCAGGGCCCAGGGGGTCGTGCTGTCCCGCACGACCAGCTCGACGTCATAGGCCTGAAACTGCTCGATCAGCTGCTCGGCGAACCGCTCGGTGGTTGACGCCAAGCGCGCGGCCAGCACATCCCCTTTCCCACGCGACAGGTCTGGGGCGTGCGGCTCGAAGCGCGCCCCACCATCTTCGATCTGCGTACGACAGCGTTTGGGAGCCCAGACAATCACGTCGTGCCCCTGGCCCACGAGCACACGTGTCAGCCGTGACATGGCCTCGATGTGACTGAAAGATGGATGGTTCACCAGCGCGATCCGGGCCACTGCTTCTAACCGTAATCGATGCAATCGCGCCTTGACCGTGCGTAACCGGTATACACGCTCACTCGGCTCGGCGCGGGTATCCAGGTACCGATCGGACTCCAGACGGGAACTGGCGACACTGACCACCGATGCCGCCCGGGAGATGGTCGCGCTTGCGAGCGGCACCGCGCCGCCGCTATCGTCGGCCCGGTGGACGTCGGCTTCATCGGGTTGGGCAAGCTTGGTTTGCCTTGCGCGCTTGCCGCCGAGTCGCGCGGACACCGCGTACGCGGCACGGATGTCGACCCCCTGGTCAGGCGGGCCATCGAGCAGCGCCGTTGGCCCCACCGCGAGAATCAGGTCCCCGAGCTGCTCGCGACAAGCCAGCTCGAGGTGGTCGACCTGGTCGACTTGGTCGCCACCAGCGAGATTGTCTTCGTGGTCGTGGCGACGCCGCATGGGGAGGGCCTTGATGGGGCCTCGCCGCTGGGGGAAGTCCGCGAGGATTTCGACTACGCGCAGCTTGCCTCGGCGCTAACGGGGATCACCACGGCGGCAGCGGCTTCAGGCTGCACGCCTGCGGTGGCGATCGTTTCGACGGTCCTCCCAGGGACCATCGAGCGCGTCGCGAAGCCACTCGTGCGAGATCGGGTGCACCTGAGCTACAACCCGTGTTTTGCCTCAATGGGGCATGTGGTCGAGGATTACCTCGACCCTGAGTTCGTGCTTCTCGGCGCCGATGACGAGGAGGGAGTCGAGCTGCTGGAGGCGTACTACTCCGAACTGACACCCGCGCCAGTGCTCAAGCTCCCGATCGTCGATGCGGAACTCGCGAAGGTCGCCTACAACACGTTCATCGGGCTCAAGATCGTGTACGCCAACGTGTTGATGGAGCTGTCTGAGAAGCTGGGCGCGGACGTGGACAACGTGACGGGTGTCCTCAAGAATGCGACACGCCGGATCGTGAGCCCCGCGTATATGGATGCCGGCATCGGCGACGGTGGTCCCTGTCATCCACGTGACGGCATCGCGCTCTCGTGGCTGGCGCGCGAGGTCGGCCTGAGTCACGACATCTTCGCCGACGTCATGAGTGCGCGCGATCACCAGACGCGTTGGCTGGCCGAACTCGTCGATCGCTTCGACGGGCGAGTCGCCGTCCTCGGCAAGGCATTCAAGGCCGACAGTAACGTGACGGCCGGTAGCGCTGCGGTGCTGCTCGCGTCGATGATCTCGGGCCGCGGCCGTGATGTGCGGGCCTTCGACCCGTTCATCGACGATGGCGAGCCGCCGCTCGACGCCGAGGTGTTCGTGATCGCGACCAACCACAGTCAGTTCGCCGACCTGCGCTTCGCCCCCGGGTCGGTCGTCATAGACCCGTGGGCGATCGTCCGCGCGCAGGACGCCGGCGTGACTGTCATCGCGCCGGGTCGCCGCACACGAATGCCCACACACCAGCCGGCGGCGTGATTGACGACGACCTCACGCTGACGATCGCGTTCGACGAGGTGGTTGTTGAGAACGGAGGGTCGGGTCTGTCTGTCGGGATCGCACCGGCGAACGCGCGGCGGCCGGTATGGACCTACTGGGTCCCGCTGCTCTGCCTGCTCAGTCCGGAGCGTCTCGAAGCCGTCCCGGTGGCCTCGGCCGGATGGTCGGCGCGGCCGTTCGTGTATCCGGTAGAGCTGCGCTGGGAGGCCGTCGAGTGGTGCGCGCGGAACGGCGAGCGCGAATCGCTCGTGGTGCTGGCGCCGGAGGTGGGCCACGCGGCGCGCGCTGGGCGTGCGATCGTCCTGGTATCTCTGATGCACGAGAGCCGCGTGCTGTTCGACCCGGCTGGCGGGGCGTTCACGCTGTTCGACGCGCTGGCCCGGATCGCCGACGAGTACGACCTCGCGCCGGCGCAGCTGTGGTTCGTCAATGGAGACGACGGAGCGTCGGCTCAGCTGACCGCGTGGCTGAAGGCCCGCGGCAGGGAGGCGGCACCATTCACCGCTCGTGAGTGCGAGCCCTTCTCCGCCTTCGTGGGAGCCTCGGCCCGAGAATGCACAGAGCGCGGTCGGGTGCCCGACGCGAGGACGGTGTTCGAGCGTCGTGATGACGCAACGATCGGCTGGCGGCGGACCCGGCTCGGATGGCGCCCCCGGAGCCGGCTCGTAGATTCGCCACCGGGGCCGGGCGCCGCACGCTACGCGTGCCTGAACCGCGCCTTCCGGCCGCATCGCTGGGCGGTCCTACGGCGCCTGTTCGGCGAGGGGCTTCTCGAGCATGGCCTCGTCAGCTTCCCGTGCCCCACCGCGCAAGAGCTGGCCAAGGTGGAGCCCGGGCACCGAGATCGCGAGGTTCAGGCGTTGCTCGACCTGCTGCCGTTGAGGATCGACCGGACGTTCCACCGTGATGACCAGCGCTACTTCGACGAGAATGCGGATGCCGTGGGTCTGCTTCCTCCGGCTGCAGCCGCCAGTGCCGTGCAACTCGTGAATGAGACGTTTCTCGCGGGCGAGAGCCGATTTCTCTCCGAGAAGAGCTTCAAGGGCCTGCTTGGCTGGGGCCCGATGGTCCTCGTGGGCAACCGAGCAGCGCTGGCGCGCCTGCGCGAGCTGGGGCTCGAGACCTGGGCGGATCTTGTGGACGAGCGCTACGACGAGGTGTCCGACCCCGCTGAGCGCCTCGGCGCTGCGATGAACGCGTTCGCGGAGCTCGTGGGAGATACCGGCACGCTGGAAGCGGCGGTGGCGGCCGCGGCGGGTCGGCGGCGAGGAAACATGCGGTGGCTGCTCGAGGCGAGAAAGCCGTGGGACGCGCTGCTCGATGACGTTCAGGAGGCGTTGAGCGCAGGCGTCTGATGAGCCTGCGAGCGAGCGGCGAGCACCTCGGATCCAGCATGAAGATCCTCGTGTTTCCGGCGTACACCAATCCGTATCAGACGCGTCTCTACCAGGTGATGGGCGCCTCGCATCCAGATCTCGAGGTCTCGTACGTTCGCCTCCATCGCAGGCTTGGGTCGCTCCCGCTACTGGCATCGTTGGTTGCAAAGCGTCTTCAGGGCTATCGCCTGTTACACATTCACTGGCCGAGCTTTTGGTTATCTCGCGACCGGGCGCTCAGTAAGCATCTGGCCTCGTTCCTGTTGCCGGTCACGATCTATCTGGCGAAGCTCTTGGCCTTCCGTCTTGTTTGGACAGTGCACAATGTCCTGCCGCATGAGGCGCAGACTCTCGACGATGTGAAGGCGGCCAGATTTCTCTCCCGGAAGGTCGACGCGAAGATCGTTTTGTCAAGCTCGACGATCGACGAGATGCGCAGCTACGAGCTCGACCTCGAGCGCATGCGGGTGATTCCTCACGGCAACTACCTCGGCGTCTACCCGGATGCGATCAGCCGTAGTGCTGCGCGCGATCGGCTCGCTGTCGATGACGAAGAGATTCTCGTGCTGTTCTTTGGGCAGATCCGCCCGTACAAGGGCGTTTCCGACCTCCTGAGCGCATTCGAGCGGTTGCAGTGCCCCATTGCGAAGCTCCTCCTCGCAGGTCCCGTTCCTGACTTGGCCCTCCGACGGGAAATCCGCCGCGCGACGAGACAGCCAAATGTCACTGCACACGAGGGTCACGTCAATGACGAGGATGTGGCGGTCTATTTCAGAGCCTCCGACGTGGTCTGCCTGCCGTATCGGACGATCACCAACAGCGGGTCTGCACTACTCGCGCTGTCGTTTGCGAGACCCATCATTGCTCCTCGGAGCGGATCTCTGTCGGCGCTGCCGAGCGATGTTGGCTATCTCTATGATCCCCGTTCACCGGGAGCGCTCGATCGGTCGCTGGCAAAGGCTATTGGTGACCACGATGGCCGGGCCGAACGCGGCCGAGCTGCCCGCGCTTACGCCGCAACTCTCCGCTGGGATGAAATCGCCGCGGAGACGGCCAGTGTTTACACCGATCTGTTACCACGTGCAGTGAGCTGAAGGTGAACCGCGGCCCACAGGACCGACCGGCGGCCCGGCCGCTCGTCAGCGCGATCATCCCCACTTACAACCGCGCACACTGCGTGCCACGAGCGATTGAGTCGATCCTCGCGCAACGGGGAGTCGATGAGGAGTTCGAGGTCGAGGCAATCGTGGTCGACGATGGGTCCAACGACGCGACCGAGGAGGCGGTGCGTCGATATCCGCCCGTCCGATACATCCGCCTCTCGTCGCGGCACGGAGTTGCGGCTGCGCTCAACCATGGTGTCCGCGCGAGCACGGGATCCCTCGTCAGCTTCCTCGGCGATGACGACGCCTGGCTGCCCCACAAGCTCGAGCTCCAGGTAGCCGTGCTGGGCGCGAATCCTGAGGTCGGCGTCGTCTACGGACAGGCGGTGGTGCCGGAGGCCGGGTCGCAACGGCTCTACCCGACCGCCGGCAGCGCGCCCTCAGGCTGGGTGTTTCTCGAGATGCTGATGGACAGCTTCTGCGGGCACCATGCAGCCCTTCTCGCCCGCCGGGAAGCGCTCCATCGGGCCGGCGAGTTCGACGAGAGCCTCGCCACGTACGAGGACTACGACGTTTCCCTCCGGATGGCGCGGCATCACCAATTCCTGTTCGTGCCCGCGGTGGTCACTGTCTACAACCAGTCCCCCAACGGACAGTACCTCCGCCAGGTCGCGAGCGGAGCGGCAGCCCGCGATTTGAGCCTGGTGATCGAAAAGGCACTACGAACGCTGCCCGACTCGCCGGACTACGCGGCTGTGAAGGACGCAGCTCGAGCACGAGCAGCGCTCGAGCCAACGTACGCGTTGACCAAGATCGGAGAAATCGCCCGCGCCCGCGAGCAGCTGCTTGACGCGCTGCGAGCCTATCCCTGGGTGCTTGACCAGGACCTGGGAAAGCGGTACGTGACCTCGTTTGCCACCCACAGGGTGCGGGAGGGGATCTCGCCTGACGCCGTCATCGATGAGCTCGACGGACAGCTCCGGCCGCTAATCGGCGCTGACGATGGGCGTTCGGAGTGGTGGTTGGAGCTACACGCCGCGCTCTTGCGACAGGCGCGCAGTCAGCGATCGCGAGCGACCTGAGACGGTCTAGGTGGCAGCGGGCGAACGTGCGGCTGCGGCGGCGCTCGTCGGCACGGCCATGCTGTACACGAGCGGTGCCGCGGCAGCGGCCGCCCCGGCCACCGCGGCGTGACGGAAGAAGCGCCGCCGGCTGAGTCGAACCGCTTCGCCGTCACGCTGCTCATAGCCGGAGAGGATCAGATCGTGCTCGGCGAGATCGTCGAGCGCCATCAGCACCATGTCCTCGTTGGCCAGGTCGCCGAGCTCTTCTGTCAGCACCGCGAGGAGGTCGCCGACGGTCCGGGTCCCGTCGCAGCTTCGCCATACCAGGGCGGCAGTCGAGTTCAACCTGAAGGCGACGTCGCGCGGCCTGTCGTAGACCAAGAGGTCGCCGTCGATCTCCTCGGTCAGCAGTCCGTCCGTTCGAGCGAGCACCTCGCTGCCCATGACGGGAAAGCGTAACTGTGCTCGGGGTCGGAGTCAATCATTTCGATTGATGCCTGAGTGGGCTTCGGCCGTCCGGCAGCTGACCCATCTCGATGACGCTGCGTAACGCGAGCTCCACCTCGGCACGGGCGGGATGCGGGCGGCGCAATTGCTCGAGCTCGTCGATCGCCTGAGCCCAGCGGTGCCCTCCAACGGCGTGCCAGAACGCCACAGCCCGGTCGCCGTAGTCACGCACGACGAATGTCAGGACCGCCCGCACCGCATCCGGCAGCGCGTCAAACGACTCACCGCTCGCGGCCTCGTAGCGCGTCTGGGCGGTCGCCTGGGCGCGGCCCAGGTCCCACCCCCACCTCGACAGTTCGTAGAACCCTCTAACCGTGGCCGAGTCCATCCGATCAAACCACTCGGATGGCTCTCCGGGAGACCGGAGCGACCGAAGCTGCACCTCGGCGAGCACCGCGTCGAAGCGCGACGGGCCGATCTCCACGATCGCCTCCAGCACCCCTGCCCGCTCGGACGCGGTCAGCTCATCGAAGCCTGGCAGCCGGGTGCGGGCGCGCTCGAGCGCCTCGTCAAGCTCGTCGTCGAAGCCCGGCGCCCCAGGGCGGCTGAGGCTGAAGCCGAAGCCGGTCACCATCGGCACGGCGGCCGCCCGGGTGTCCTCCTGACGCTCGCGGAAATAGGCCCGCGTCCATTCGGCGACAGCACGGCTGCCGGCATCGGTGAATGCCCAGAGTCCTCCGGAGTCGAGCTGGAGATGGGCGAACGGGTCATAGCCGAGCCTGTTCAGCTCGTGAAAGCGGGCCACGTATCCACGATTCTGGTCCTCGCCGTGCCACAGATGCTGGGCGGCACCGCGCACGTAGCCGAGCCTGCCGCCGACCGCCGCCCAGGCGTGCTCGGCCCAGTCGCGGAAGTGCTCGACCATTCCGGCGGTCAGGATCAACGGCAGGCAGCGGCCGGAGAAGTCGCCGCTGAACGCGTGCGCCATCAGATCGTCGGCGCCGCCGGCGATGGCGGCGTCGTAGAGCTCGACGGTCTGCAGAAGCTGACGGTCCGCTGCCCACGCGAGTCCGGTCGTTCCGTGGAGGTTGCCCTCCCCGAAGTGGGTGAACGCCGGCAGCGTGGCATGGACGAAGCCGTAGCTCCACATTCGCGGACCACCGCTGTCGGCGGTCTCCTCGGGGCGGAGCCGGATGGCGCGATCGAACAGCTGTACCACCGCCAGCTCGTCGAGCTGCTCGGAAGCGTCGATCGCCCAGCGGGGGTTCTCGAACAGAATGTCGGCGTCGATCCACGCGATCTTCGAGTAGCGATCTGGGACACGTTCGATTACAAGATTGAGCAGCCGTTCCTTCTGCCAGAGGACGTCGCGAGCGCGGAACCGGAAGACCGACGCGGATTCCTCGAGTTCGAACGGGCTGTCACCGAATGCGCACTCCCCGACGAACAGGGGGATACCGGAGCGGTCCATCGAATGGGCGAACAGATCGAACGCCCTTCGCTTGCTGTCGTAGTGGTGCGAGTTGAAGTAGCTCGTCACCACCGCCAGGTCGGCTGCCGGTGCGTAGCTCGTTGCCGGAGCGATCAGTACATCAGTGGAAGACCGCGATGACCCGCTCATGGGATCCCGGTTCAATCCCGGTAACGCTCGAGCGCCACCAGGCGCCCGTCGTCCATTCGGCTGGCGCTCGCCGCGTCGAGGACGCGCGTGATGCGCAACCCCGCCTCGACGTCGGTGCCGGGCGATCGTCGTTCGAGGATCGCCCCCCGAAGCTCCTCGACGACCCCCTGGAGCGCCTCAGTCTCGGGCAGCGCCGGGGCCACCATGTCGCCAAGCCGGTAGGAGATCAGCGCTCCCCGGCGCTCGTTGGGGGTCAGGGGCGCAGCCAACGAGACCCCTTTGTCGTAGATCCGCAGCCGCTCAGACGGTTCGAGGTCATCCCAGACGATCATTCGCTCGGAGCCCCCGATGATGATGCGCCGCATCTTGGTCGGGCTGAGCCAGTTGACATGGGTGTGGGCGATTCCGCCGCCTCGCAGAGGGAGGGTCAAGTAGCCGGTGCAGGCCCGCCCGGTGCCGACCGGGTCGGCGCTATGCGCCGCCACGCTCACGGGCGCGACCTCGGGCGGGAGGATGAAGTCGAGGATCGAGAGGTCGTGGAACGCGAGGTCCCAGAAGACGTCGACATCCGGCTGCACCACACCGAGGTTGATCCGGACCGAATCGAAGTACTGGATCTTGCCGAGCTCACCGCTGTCAACCAGGGAGCGGATCGCACGCACCACCGGCGTGTAACAGTAGGTGTGGTCGCACATGACCACCGATCTCCCTGCCCGGGCGGCTGCGGCGATCTGCTCGGCTTCGGCGAGGGAGGGGGCCAGGGGCTTCTCGACCAGCACGTGCTTGCCCGCGTCGATCGCGGCGAGCGTCAGGCTGGCGTGGCTGGGGGCCGGCGTGGCAATCGCGACCGCCGCCACGGCCGGATCGCCGAGGACGTCGGCGACTGAAGCAGTGATCTGCCCCCGGTACTGACCGGCGCTGGCGCGAGCTCGGTCCAGATCTGCGTCGCACGCCCAGCGCAGGTCCCACCCCGGGGCGCTGGCGAAGTTGCGCAGGAGGTTGGTGCCCCAGTATCCGCAGCCGATTACCCCGACGCCGAGCTCACGCATCTCTGGTTACAGCTTCGCATCGACTCTCGCTGCGATGCAGATTGATCCGTGGGCGCGGAGATGGTAGATCACGACGATGAGCCGGGAGCCTAGCCGGACCGACTGCTCGCGGGCCTCCATGGCGCGAGCCTTGGGAGTTGCCTCCCGGCTCAGATGCAACCGGTTTCTGGGCTTCGGCGTTCTGGTTGACAGACGACCGTTACATGTGACATTTCGCCGCGTGTCTTCTACTCGTGATCGCGTGCGTCAACACCGCGAGCGCTTGCGTCGCCAGGGCCTGCGCCCTGTGCAGATCTGGGTACCGGATGTCCGCGCGCCTGAGTTCATCGCCGAGGCTCATCGGCAATCGATCGCTATCGCGGGGTGAGAGCCGATCCAGGGCGGTGTAGATGGGCGTCAGGCGGGACGCCTGTTCTTGGGTGATCCCGTCGTCCCCATTCCGATGGCGCGGCTGCGTTGGCAGGACGATCAAAGCGATCGCGGGACGCCGGGCCGGATGGGGAAGCCGGCGGTCCGGACGTGTGGAGGCTGACCGTGGTGGCCGACTTGCAGCAGGGTGCGCGATCGGTCAGACTCGC
The DNA here is from genome assembly GCA_963826895.1 of uncultured Solirubrobacterales bacterium. Lineage (GTDB taxonomy): Bacteria > Actinomycetota > Thermoleophilia > Solirubrobacterales > Solirubrobacteraceae > Palsa-465. The sequence goes on along the minus strand of CAWGYJ010000008.1, from coordinate 187,383 downwards.
CGAATGCGCTGGGAGCGCAAGCCGCCCTGCATGTGGCGACCGTGGCACCTGGCCCCGGTGTGCGCCTTGGTCCTGCTCTGGGGGGTGGCGGGTGTTGGGGGCGGTCTTCCGTCTGCGTCCGCCTCGCCGAGTTGCATCGCCGGCGTCGCTGGCACGACAAGCGTGTTCGAGGGTGGGGGCGAGTACTGCTACACGATCCCCGCGGGTGTAACGACGGTCCATGTCGTTGCGACGGGCGCTGCTGGTGGCTCGACGTCGAACGCGAGCGCGAGCGCGAGTGGTGGCCTCGGGGCGATCGTCAGTGCTGACGTGTTGCTCCCGGACGGCATCTCGACGCTGTACGTCGAGGTCGGCGGGATCGGCGGCTTTGGCAACACCCCAACGGACGGTACGGACGGCGGAGGCCCTGGTGGTTCTGACTCCGAAGACGACGGCGGCGCTGGCGGTGGCGGCGCCTCGGACGTGCGGACCTGTTCGACGGCGGCGGTCTCGTGTCCGACCGATCCGCGTCTGGTCGTCGCCGGCGGCGGTGGCGGCGCCGGCTCGCCTGGCGACTCGACAGATGGCCAGGGCGACGGCGCCGGCGGCAACGCGGGATTTACCGGCGACGCCGGCGTCGAGGGCAGCCAGAGCGACGTTCCCGGTGGCGGTGGCGCGGGGCAAGGCTCCCCCGGCGCGGCGGGCGATGACACCTCGGGGGGCGGCCATACGGGCACCGGCGGCAGCGCCGGCGCAGCGCCGTCCTGGATCGGCCTCGGCGGCACCGGTGGTGTGAGCAGCGGCTTCGGTGGCGGGGGCGGCGGCGGGGGCGGGGGATACTACGGTGGCGGTGGTGGCTCGGGCTCGGGCAGCAACGTCGCGGCGGCGGGTGGCGGCGGCGGGTCGAGCATGGGGCCGGCCGGCTCGATCTTTGCTCTTGCCGCTCCCGGCGTGGCGGCATCCGTGACGATCACCCCCTACGCCCCCGCGACCGGGGCGACCGGCCCGCAGGGGCCGACTGGAGCCGCTGGTGCCACCGGGGCAGCCGGAAAGACCGGCGCCACCGGCGCCACCGGCGCCACCGGCGCCACCGGTCGCCAAGGTCCGGCCGGCGAGGTCGAGCTGGTGACCTGCAAGACGGTGACCACCGGCAAGGGCAAGCACAAGAAGACCGTCCAGAAGTGCACCACCAAGCTGACCAGCTCCCCGGTCAAGTTCACCACCACGCGAGACGTGAGCGCAGCCGTGCTCTCACGCGGCGACGTCGTGTACGCCACAGGACTGGCCAGCCGTGCGGGCAACAAGACCACGCTGCTGCTGACAGCGCGGCGCACGATCCGCAAGGGGAGCTACACCCTGACGCTCACACGCGAAAGCAACCGCCAACGCGAGACGATCACGATCGGATGAGCAGCCAAAGAGAGCCAGCCCGTCCGGGGCCGCCCCTGGGCGCATTTGCAGGACGCCGGAGCGCGGCCCGATAGATCGTCCTTGGGGGGGGTGGCTCTAGCCTTCGTGGCGTGGACGCTCCCGAGGCGCGGTACATAGAGCGTGACGGAGCTCAGCTCGCGTATCAGGTTGTGGGCGAGGGAGGGGTTGATGTGCTGGTGGTCGGCGAGACCGCGCAGCATTTCGACTTGTGCTGGACCGACCCTTACATCCACGAGGTGTTCGAGCGGGGTGCGTCCTTCTCGCGCACGGTCTACATGCAGCCGCGTGGCTTTGGGCTCTCGGAGCGAATCCGGTATCTCCCGACCCTCGAACAGCACGCCGACGACATCCTCACCGTCATGGACGCAGTCGGAATGCGGGCGGCGACGCTGGTCGGTGTGCTCACCACGTCCGGCCTGACCGCGCTCGCCGCGGCGCGCTCGCCTGAGCGCGTGGCGAACCTCGTTCTGTTCAAGCCGATCGCGTGTGGCCCGCTCGCTCCGGATGCCGAGCTGCACGGATGGACGAGCGGTGACGCCGCCGAGTACGTGTCGCGCTGGCGCCCGGCTGTGGAGCGATGGGGAAGCGGTGCCGTGATCGACGTGTACGACCCGGTGCAGGGCACCGGCTACAACCGCCGGCTGATGGCGATGCTGGAACGGTGCTCGGCGACGCCCGCGACTGCTCGGCAGTACTGGGAGTGGTTCGTTCGCCTTGATATCAGCGATGTTCTTCGCGCCGTCCGGTCGCCGACCCGAGTGCTGTACGCGCCGACTTCGCCGGAACCGGAGGCCGTGGTGCGCCGAGTGGCCGAACTGATCCCCCAGGCCGGCTTCTACCACCTGCCTCCGACTCCCGCGGGCGCAGCCATCGGCGAAGCGTGGATGCTGGTCTGGCTGCATATCGAGGAGGCTGCGACCGGCGCGCGGCACTCGCCCAACGCGGACCGGTTCCTTGGCACGATGCTGTTCACTGACGTCGTCGGGTCCACCGAGCTGCTCGCCCGGATCGGCGACGCCGAGTACCGTGCGCTCCGCGCGACACATGAGCGCCACGTGCGGCTCGAGGTCGAGCGGAGCGGCGGGCGGCTCATCAACGTCACCGGCGACGGCACGTTCAGCCTGTTCGATGGGCCGACCGACGCGGTTCGCTGCGCTGACCAGATTCGCAAGGCGGCCGAGGAGCTCGGCATCTCGGTGCGCGCGGGGGTGCACACGGGGGAGCTCGAACGCACTGGACGCGACTTCACCGGGTTGAGCGTGCACATCGGCGCACGAGTGGGCGCTATGGCGATGCCCGATGAGGTGCTGGTTTCTCGCACGGTCTACGACCTCGTGGCGGGCTCGGGCCTCGCGTTCGTCGAACGCGGCGAACACACACTGAAGGGTGTGCCGGGCAGCTGGGATCTATACGCGCTCGCGGCAGCCGACCAGCCGGCGATGCTGCCCGCTGAGACGTCGCTCGAGACATCGCTTGACCGTGCCGCGCTTCGCACCGCCCGCACCGCGCCCAGGGCGATGCGCGCCGCCTTGCGAGTCGGCAACGCGCTGCAGCGATATCGCTCCCGCGCCGGTGGCCTCTAGCCCCTCGGGGGTTGGTGTGTTTTGCGGTCGGGTGTAGGTTGTGGTTTCCGGGCGATCAGCCTGTGGGCGTCGTCGCGATTGTTGGAAAGGGTGGTGGCGATGTCGGGTTTGGTGCGTGTGTCGGCGACGGCTGGCGTCGGGGTCGGGGGCCCGGCCGGCTCGGTCGCCTGAGCCGCATTCCTCCTCACCGAGCTGCGCGCTTCAGTTCAGTTTCGGTCCGGGCACTTCTCGACCCCATCGCGGCCGCGATCTGAGGTAGGGTCGCCACGTTATGCCCGCCGCCGGGCCGCGCGGCCGGCGGACGCTCCATCTTCGCTACGTGTTGCCGACCGGATCGAAGCTGGCGCTCGACGAAAGCGCAGCGTCCGGCAAGCGCACGACCGTCGGCAACGTACACGGGACGGCCTGCCACGGCACGCACGCGAGCGTCGTCGGCGGTGCGCAGCTCTGCGCCACGGTCCGTTTCACGCCCGCGCTCGGTCCGGGCGGCAAGCGTCGGATCATGGCGGTCGTCACGCGGAACGGACTGCCGGCGGCGATCACGCAGGTGGCCATCTACACCTTGCCGAACCAGGCGCTGCCGAGCAGGCCCGCGAAGCTGCAGCTGACCCGCAGCGGCACGACGGTGACGGTCCGCTGGAGCGCGTCGAGCGGGGCGGCGAAGTACGGCGTCGTCACGAAGCCGAGCAGCGGCGCCACGATGTCGGCGTTCGAGAGCGGCGGCTGCCTTGGCGTCAAGCTCTCGGGGATCCCGGCGAAGGCGAGCGTCAGCGCCGACGGCCGACCTCTCGCTCTCAGGCCGCGATCTGCTGCCCCCGCGTGGTTGCGATCAGGAAGGCAAGTGCGTAAAGGACCGCCACGATCACCAGGAGGAAGCGATAGCCGGTGATCAGGGCGACGTACTCGAGCGCGCCGCCGAGTATCGCGCCAAGCAGGTTGGCGCCGAATGCGGTGGTCGAGGAGGCGACGTCGCGGAAGCGCTGAGCGAAGACCAGGTTGGCGCAGAAGATCGGTGCGAACGCAACCGCTGCCCCGACGATGAAGCGCGGGACCGGCGCCAGCGACAGGATCGATTCCTGGGGCACGAACCACGCCACCGCCAGGGATATGGCGAGCGCGAGGTAGAGCCATTTAGCGCGAGGCAGGCGCACGTGCATTGCGACTTCGACGGCCGCGTAGACGCTCAGTAACACGCCCGCGAAGACGAGCGCGTTGACGAACCAGGTCGTGCCGAACAGGAGCGCGAACTGCACGACGTTCTTGGTCTCGAGCAGGCTGAACGCAGCACCCATGAAGAACAGATCCGTGTACCTGCGCATCCGCGTTGGCGTGCCACCGGCGAGCCACACGAGCGCGAACGAGCCGACCAGCACGAGCGCGAGGACCCGGAGGTAAAGCGACGGGATCGAGTGGCTGGTCAGATACGGGAACGGCCAATCGTCGGTCGCCAGCGAGGTCTTGTGCCCACTCCACGGGCTTGCGCAATTGCGTGTCGCGCCGGCACCAGCGGTCAGGACCGCCTGCTGACGGCCGGCGAGCCGGGAGCCGACCTCCTCGCACGGCCGCGAGCCGAACACGGTCAGCAACGTCGTCGCGTAGCGATCGAGCAGCGCCGGTTCGTAGTAGTTGTACATCGCGAACGTGCCGCCGGGCTCGAGGATGCTCTTGACCCGGCGTACGGACTCGAGCGTGAACAGGTAGTTCTCGAGGCGAAGGTTGCCCTGGCCCGGCAGCAGGGTCAGCGAGTCGGGCAGCGCGAACAGGATCAGGTCGTAGCGTCTGTCGGTGTCCTGGATGAAGGCGCGCCCGTCGTTGATGTGCACGGTGACCCGGGGCGATTGATACGGACGGTCTGGGTTCCAGCGACTGCCGAGGCTCTGGATCACGGGATCGATCTCGACCGCATCGATGTGCCGCGCGCCCTCTGACAGCGCGACCGCCACATCGTTGCCGGTACCGGCGCCGACGATCAGCACGTGGTTCAGGCGGCTGCGATCGACGTGCCGGTAGGGATAGAAGTAGAACGGCTCGAGCCGTCTCAGCGTCGAGATCGGATACGCCGTCTGGTGCGGGATGTTGTTCGCCCAGACGGTGATCACGCCGTGCGTCGGAATCCCGCGCACGGAGCTCGGACCTGCGACGTGGATGGCGTGGATCTTGTAGTACGGCGACCAGTAGTCGGTCGACGACGCCGACTCGACCCCGAGAAGCGCCAGCACGGCAACGAGAGCGCCGAGCTGCCACCAACGCAGCCGGCGCCAGAGCAATGCGACGAACGCGAGCGCGACGATCGCCCCCCACGCGACCGGCGGGAGCCACAGGAACGACAGCACCGAGAACGTGGTGATCCCGAGCAGGCTTCCGAGGATGTCGATCCGGTACGCCTCGAGCGGGCTGAACCGCCGGAAGCTCCGAGCCGCTTCCTGCCCGATGCAGGCCAACGTCGCGGCGACGAGCAGGAAGATGACCGAGACGCTCAGCCACTCGGGGAGCAGCGGCAGCCCGCGCGCGCCGTGCAGGAGGTGGCTACGCGTGATCTTGTTGATCGCCACCGGGAAGGCGAGTACGAACGCCACCAGCAGCGCAAGCGTGACGGGAGCCAGCGCCAGCAGGCTCCGGCGAGAGTCCGCGCGCAGAAAGCCGATCCCGATCCCGAGAAAGCTCGCGATCAGCACGAAATTCGTCAGCGATGCGAGGTACACGTTGTCGGCGCCCGTCCAGCGGATCAGCGCCAACTCCACGAACAGCACCAGAAAGCTGAGCAAGAGCAGCCGCATCCGGTCCGACGCCCTCGCGTTCGGCAGCGGGATCTCCCGGCCAGCCGCCGGCGTCGAATCCTCGGATGTCGCGACCGAGTCCCCAGACATATCCGTTGAGAAGGCCAATGGAAGCCTCACTAGGGTCCTGGCCGCAGCCCTCGGGCCCATCGCGAGACCTCAGGGCATTGACAGCCCCCTCCTGCGAAAAGCCTACATCGCTGGTGCGGCAGCCCGCGGTAGGGCCGGAGCGCGATGTCGCAACTATGTGGCCGCCCGGGGGTTTTGGGGATGTAGTCAGCCTTCCAAGAAGGGGAACCTGCAGTGCGCCATATCCTGCTTGCAACGTTCGTCAGCACGACGATCCTCGTCACCGGCCCGGTCGCAGCCGCGGCGCATCCCGGCAGCAGCCCCGTTGCGCCCGTGGCGGTGCCGGTCACGATCCACGGAGGCCAGGGCGCGGCTACCGGCGCACAGCCGATGGTCGAGGTGCGCGTCGGCAACTCGAAGCCCGTGCCGGTGCTGCTCGACACGGGTTCTACCGGACTTCAGATGTACGCGCCGGTTGTCAATACGGCTCGCGGCGGAGGCGTGAGCGTCACCGCTCAGCGCGATGCGATTACGTACGCCGGAGGTCACAGATTCGTCGGTGTCGTGGCCCGAGCCGTGGTCAGGATCGGGGGCCAGCCGACGGCGACCAGCGTGCCCTTCGGCTTGGTAGAGCAGGCGTCGTGCATTCCGTCGAAGCCTGCGTGTGAGGCGGCCGGCGGTGTGTCGCGGCCAATGAAGGACGGCGCATACGGAATCCTCGGCATTGGCCTGGACAAGAACCCTCAAGGGTTGTTCAGCCCAATTCTTGGCATGTCGGGTCAGCTGGGGGATACCTGGAGCCTGCATCTGAAGGGCAAGTCCGGGGCGCTCGTGCTCGGGGCGCGCACACCCTTCGGGCCCGGGACGGCGGCAACCGTGCAACTGAGGAATCAGGGAGTATCCGGTGGACACACCGCGTGGGCAGATTCACAGGTTCGGCTATGTGACACGGTCGGCGCCATTCACGCGTGCGTGCCCGGGCTCTTTGACTCGGGGACCTACACGATGCAGCTTTGGGGCAATCCCCTGAACACCGCGCTGCGCGAAACCGGGACGAACCGGGTCCGCACCGGAACACCGGTGGCGGTTTTCTTGCCCGGGGCGAGGACGCCATTCTGGTCGTACGGTGCAGGAGTGACCAAATCAAAGGACACGCTCACGGTCGAGCCCGGCCTCAGAAGCCCATTCGTGAACTATGGCGTGCAGGCTTTCTACGCCTTCACCATCACGTACGACGAGACTGACGGCAAGATAACCCTGGTGCCCACGGCCTGAGCCCGGCGCGCCCCGCGCACCCCGCGCACCCCGCGCACCCCGAGTGAGGACTCCCCACGCAGGACGCCGCGCGAGGCTATCGTCTAACCCGTGAGCGGCGGCCTTTCGCTGATCGAGTTCCCAGCCGACGATCCCGATCGTGCGCGGCGCTTCTGGTCGGAGCTTCTCGACGCGAGCCTCGACGACCGCGCGGATGAGGAAGGCCAGGGCTGGCAGACGCATGGCCCCGGCCCCGCAGTCGGCGTCCACGCCCGGGGCCGTGGGCCGGGGGACACCTTCTCACTGCCGTATTTCTCGGTCACCGACCTCGATGCGGCACTCGCGACGGTCACAGCCCTGGGCGGCGCGATCGTCCATCCGGGATCCCGGTGGGCGATCTGTAAGGACTCTGAGGGCAGCCCGTTCGGGCTGACGGTCGGGGGCCCATAGCGGAGCCGGAGCCGGGCCTGTTGCACTGGTACCGGGCGAAGCGCTGGACATGATCGTCGGACGCGCGCAGGGTCTATGTTTAGCTCGCACGGGACCGTGGCACACGGACCGCAGAGGGTTCCAATCGGAGGAGAGCAGCCAATGCAGACCATGAGCCCGCTCGACGCGTCGTTCCTGCACATCGAGGACGCGGTCACGCACATGCACATCGGGTCGGTCGGGATCTTCGAACGCCCGGTCCCGGAGGCGACCGTGGTGCAGGATGCGATCGCGGCACGGCTGCCGGAGGTGCCGCGGTACCGCCAGAAGGTGCGATTCGTGCCGCTGGCGCTGGGGCGGCCGACCTGGGTCGATGATCCGCACTTCAATCTCGGCTACCACATCAGGCGCACCGCGCTGCCTGCGCCGGGCGGCGACCAGGAGCTGCGCAACCTGGTCGGTCGGGTGATGTCGCAGCAGCTCGATCGGAACAAGCCGTTGTGGGAGATGTGGGTCGTCGAGGGGCTCGACGACGGCGGCTGGGCGCTGATCTCGAAGACCCACCACTGCATGGTCGACGGCGTCTCGGCCACCGATCTGCTGAGCGTGGTTCTGAGCCACGAGCGCGAGGCGCCCCCCGCGCACCACGACGACTGGCAGCCAAAACCCGAACCGACCCCCGCCGAGCTGATCGGTCATTCGCTCCGGCTGCGCGCTGGGAGTCCGTACGAGGCGGTCCGGACCGTGCTGTCGGCGGCGCGGGGTCCGCGCCGCGCTGCGCAGCAGGCGATCGACACCGCCCGCGGCGTCGCCAACCTGCGGCCGCTGCTCGACCGCAACCCCGCGCTGTCGCTGAACGGCCCGATCGGCCCGCACCGCCGCTGGGACTGGGCCCGGGCACGGCTGTCGGACGTCAGGCGGATCCGTCAGGGACACGAGGGCGTGACGATCAACGATGTCGTCCTCGCGGTGATCACCAACGGTTTCCGGGAGCTGCTCCGGTCCCGTGGTGAGGACGTCGACGGGCGAGTGATCCGCACGCTCGTGCCCGTCTCGGTGCGCGCCGACAACGAGCACGGAACCTACAACAACAAGGTGTCGGCGATGTTCGCGGAGCTGCCGGTGGAGATCGAGGACCCGGTCGAGCGGCTGAATGCGCTGCATGAGCAGATGCAGGAGCTCAAGCACTCGGGGCAGGCTGTGGCGGCGGAGCGGCTGACGGCGCTGAGCGGGTTCGCACCCGCGATGCTGCTGTCGCTCGCCGGTCGCGTCGGGACCCGGCTGCCGCAGAGCAGTGTCAACACGGTCACCACGAACGTCCCCGGGCCGCAGCAGCCGTTGTACCTGGCGGGGAGGCGAATGCTCGAGGCGTTTCCGTTCGTCCCGCTCGGCGGCCACGTCCGGGTCGGGGTAGCGATCTTCTCCTACGACGGCGGGATCAACTTCGGCGTCACGGGCGACTTCGACACCGCGCCCGACATCGAAGTCCTTTGCGATGGGATCGAGCGAGGTGTCGCGGAGCTGTTGGGCGCCACGGCGTCGCCGGCGGCTGTCGACGCGCGGCGCACACCAGTCGAGCCCGCGCCGGCCCACCCGAGGGCCTAGCGTCGTGATCGATTGATCCGGGTGCCTTTTGGGCGTTCGGTCAGCCCCGCCCGCTCGCCATCACTCGCATCAAGGCATCGTTGCCGGACAGAGCATTTCGCCACATACCGCCGATCTCGAGCGGGCCAACGAACAGGCGGTCCTGTGTCTCACACTCCACCGCCACGTGATCGAACGCGGCCTTGACGGTGTGATCGGTTGCGACGATCCACACCGATTGCTGGATCTCGATTGCTGCCCCCAGGCGATCGATTGCGTCGACCACTGCGCCGTGGTCGCTGTCCACCCCGAGGTCGTACGTGACGAGCAGAACCATCCCTCCCTTCCTAGCAGTTGAATCGGACGAGCGATGTTCGCGCGGTTGGCGACGCGCCGCGCCGCTCCCACCCACACGCGGGACAGGGGGAAGCGACCGGTAAGATCGCGCCGGAGGCGGGGTTCTGGTGGGCCAACTGGAGGGGGCGGAGATGAGGACCATGACGAGGGCGTTCGCACAGAGTTCCGCCGCGACGGCGCTGGTGGCCGCGCTCTGCATCGCCGCAACGCCGGCCGGCGCATCGGCCGCTGCGAGCGGTGTGACGAAGATCAAGCTCGCGCCTGCGTCCGCCGGCGCGTCATCCCCGGACGCGCCTGGCAACAATGTGGCGGTCGATCCGGCGAGCGACACGATCGCCGCGACCGGAACCGTCCGCTCCACCAACGAGAACGCATTCAGCGGTGGCAGGGTCTGGATCGTCAACGGCCGCACGCACAAGCTCGCCCACACGATCGACCTGGACGGAGCATCGCTCGCCTCCGTGGCGGACGACGCTGCCACCGGCACGTTCTACGTCGCCGATCCGGAGCTGGTGGTGGCGCCGGACGCGACGGCGGGAGGTATCGCCGTGATCAGCGCGCGGACCGGCAAGCTCACCGACGAGATCCCCGCTCCCGGCATCGCCGGCGGCATTGGCGCCGATTCGAAGACCGACGCGATGTACGCCGCGGGCCCCGGTTACGCGATCACGGCGGTCGACGGCCACACGAACGCAGTCGTCGCGCCGATCGACGGCGGCGACATCCTCTACCCGGCAGTCGTGTCGGTCGACCCGGCGACGGACGTTGCATACGTCGGTGGCGGCGCCTCAGGCGGAACCGATGGCGTCTGGATCGTCGGCCTGAAGACCGGGCAGCTGTTCGGCGTGACTTCCGCCAACCCGGTCAGCATCCAGACGCTCGACCCACCGAGCGGTCTGGCAACCGATCCGGGCACGCATCGGACGTACGTTGCCCTGGACAGCTCCACCGGTCCTGAGGTGGCGACGATCGACGGTACGGGCGCGCGATTCGCCAAGACGAAGCAGCTCAAGAACGCGAACTCCGCCGACGGCATCGCCGTCGACACCGCGACGCACGCCGTCTACGTCAGCAACGTGAACGAGACCGCCGGTTGTCCGGGCTTCGTCGACGAGATCAGCGGCCACAGCGGGAAGGTCGTCGGTGCCGTCTACAACCTCACCAACCCCGAGGCGCTCGCGGTCGACCCGAAGACCGACACCGTCTACGTTGAGAACGGAGGCGTGCTCGACGCGTTCCACGGCGGCTTCGCGAACAAGCAGAAGAAATGCGGAAGCCCCGGGACCGTGATCGGCGCCATCCGGTAGTCGAACCACGGCCTGTTCCCGCGCACGTCAACCTCCGGAGCTGAACCTTCGGTCCAGCCGGTTCGGTTCTGTTAGATTCGCGCCGCGTTGGTGCACGACAGCGTCTCTGTGAGGGCCGCCGTAGTCGGGCTGGCTGCGACTGCGGCGGTTGCGCTGGGTGCGGCCACTGTGATGGCACGGGGTGTCGCCGTCGCGATTTCGTCCGCAGGCGCCGTGCACCCCCTACCTGGCGCCGCGGCTCAGCTGGACGGCGTCGCATGTTCGTCGGCCGCGCAGTGCTACGCGGTCGGGTTTGCCAAGCACGCCGGCTCGGTCGTCCCGATCATGAACGGCGTCCCGCGCCGTGCCGAGACAGTCCGCGGAACGTCCACACTTCAGGCGATCGCATGTGGGGGCGCCGACCAGTGCGTCGCGGTTGGCCAGACCTCCAAGCAGCTGGGCGTGGTGCTCGGGCTCACCGCAGGAGCCATCGGCATGGCTCAGCAGGTGGCGCCGAAGGCGTACGTGCTCGGCACGGTCGCGTGTCCCGCCGCAACGAACACCTGCGAGGCGGGCGGCTCCGACCAGGGCGAGCTTGTCCAGACGACGAACGGCGCCCCGACCGACTACCAGCCGATCCCAGGGTTCGGATTCGTGTTCGGGATCGCCTGCGGCAGCGCCACGGTCTGTGAGGCAGTCGGTAACAACGGCGACCGTGGCCTGATCGAATCGATCGACGGCGGGGCGCCGCAGTCACAGCACCGTGAGCCCGGTCAGCTCGATCTCCAGAGCATCGCCTGTCCGACCTCGACGAGGTGCGTGGCCGTCGGCGGGTTCGCGCCACCACACGCCCACGAGGGCACCGTCGTGACGATCTCGAACGGCAAGCTCGGTACGGTGCATCTCGTGTCGGGGACGGCGGATCTGTCCGCCGTCGCCTGCGCGACCGCGGGCACCTGCGAGGCACTCGGCGACACCCCCGGAAGTCAGCGGACGGCCCGCGGGGTCGGCGTCACGATCAAGAACGGCGTCCCAGGCCGGCGTCGCACGCTGCCCGAGCAGTTCATCGCGATCGCCTGCCCACAGCCGACCCGCTGCATCGTCGTCGGTAACGCGTCGAAGAAGCCGTACCGGGGGTTCGTCGGCACGCTCCGTGTCGGCTGACCGCGGGGCAGTCCCTGTGGTCCGGCAGCCGCTGAGGATGGTGTGCGGTTTCGATCCGGGCGTGCATCGTGTCGGGAGTCCTGGCGCCTTCGCGTACACGGACGAGAACGGCTTGCCGGTCGAGGACGCGGCGACGCTGGAGCGCATTCGCAGCCTCGTGCTTCCGCCGGCGTGGACCGAGGTGTGGATCGCCACGGACCCGATGGCCCACCTTCAGGCCACGGGCATCGACAGCCGCGGCCGCAAGCAGTACCGCTACCACCCCGACTGGCGCCACGAGCGCGATGACGTCAAGTTCCACGACATGGAGGACTTCGCGCGAGTGCAGCCGGCGCTGCGGATCCGGATCTCCGAGGCGCTCGGCTCCGATGGGCGGCCTGAGCCACCGCCGGGTGTTGGGCTTGGCACTTCGGCTGCTCGATGTCGGACTGTTCCGGGTCGGCTCAGACCGCTATGCCCGGGACAACGGGCACTACGGCTTGACCACGCTGCGCCGAGACCAGGTCGCGATCCGTCGTGGCGCAGCGACGTTCGACTACGTCGGCAAGGCGGGCAAGCGCCACCGGGTCTCGATCGTCGACGCACCGGCGATCGGGGTGCTGCGGGTGCTCGCACGCCGGCGAGCTGCGCCCGAGGAGCTGCTCGTGTTCCTCGGCCGGCACGGACCGACTCGCATCCACCGGGAGGACGTCAACAACTTTCTGCGCGCGGAGTCAGGTGGACCGTTCTCGGCCAAGGAGTACCGCACGTGGAACGCCACCGTGATCGCGGCCGCGACGCTGGCCTCGGAACGTCCCGCGACCGCCCGCGCGCCGGTGGTCGCCTCGAAGGCCGTGGCGCAGGCGCTCGGCAACACGCCGACGGTCGCGCGCCATTCCTACATCGACCCGCGCGTCTTCACCCGCTACGAAGCCGGGGCGATGATCGAGGCCGGCGATCTGCCGCGGGACGGGTGGGAGGCGCGGGAGCAGATCGAGAGCCGAGTCCTGGCGCTCGTGACCGGCTAGAGAATCGCCGCTCAAGCTTCGCTCGCGGCAGCCGATACCTGGAGCATCGCCCGGGGCGCGGCTTCCTGCGGCGCTTGGTGATAACCGTGACCGTCGTCCATTCCCGCCGTGGCGCTCCGCTGTTGGTCCCTTACGCGGTGTGCTTCACCGTGACATGGGGGTTGCTCGGGCTGGAATCACGCTTGCGTGTCGGAGAGATCGCCGCGGCGTTCGTGTTGCAGGTGCTGGTCGGCTTCCTGCTTGTCCTGACGCGACGCGGCGGTACCCGTCCGTGGGTTGCTCCGCTCATGATCGTGGCTTTCCTCGCCTCGGTCGTCCTCTTGCGCGATGGTGTCGGGCCGACTCCCGGGTATGGCTCGCTGCTCTTGCTCCCGGTCATCTGGGCTGCGGCTCGGAGCCGGCGCGGCGAGCTCGCGTTCGCGATCGCCGGGGCCGCGATGGTGATGTTCGTCCCGATCGCGGTGATCGGCGGGACGCGCTACCCCTCGAGCGGTTGGCGCTCGGGCGGTCTCCTCGTCGTGATCGCGGCCGTCCTCGGTGTGGCCGTGGTCGAGCTCGTCGACCGGTTGCACTTGCTGATCGCGGATCGGACGCGGCTGCAGTCCGCGGTCGAACGGCAACGCGACGAGGCGACCGAGATGCTCGCCTCGCAGAACGCGCTGCGGCAGATCGCGACGCTGGTCGCCACCGGCGAACCGCCCGGTACGGTGTTCCGCGCGGTCGCCGAGGAGATCGCGAACCTGTTCGACGGGGTGGTCGGTGGCGTCGTTCGCTTTGACGGACCGGCGGGCGTTGGCGAGATCGTCGGTGGCTGGAGCGCCACCGGCAGCGAGCTAACCGGGCAGACCATCGACCTCGCCGGCACCAGCGCGGCTGCGAGGGTCTACCAGAGCGGCGGTCCCGTGCAGGTCGCAGCCTACGATGACCGTACGAGCGAGCCGATCCTCGAACGGTTCGACCTCGGCGGCGCGCTGGCCGCCCCGGTCGTGATCGGCGGTCGGCTGTGGGGCTCGGCTGGTGTCGGCATTCGCAGCGGACACGAGCGTCCCATCGGCCGCTGCGGAGCGCCTTGCGCGGTTCGGCGAGCTCGTCGCGGTCGCGATCGCCAACGCCGAGGCGTGGAAGACCGTCATGCACCAGGCTGCGACTGACCCGGTCACGGGGCTCGCGAACTACCGGGCCTTCCAGGAGCGGCTGCACTCGGAGGTCGAACGAGCAGCCCGCCACGGGCGCGCACTCTGCCTCGCGCTGTTCGACATCGACCACTTCAAGGAAGTCAACGACACGCACGGCCACCAAACCGGCGACGACGTACTGGTCGCAGTCGGGCAACGCCTCGCCGCGATCGCGCGAACCGGCGAGCTCGTCGCGCGGATCGGTGGCGAGGAATTCGCCTGGCTGATGCCCGAAACGACCCAGAACGGCGCCTACCTGGCAGCCGAGAGAGCGAGACGCGCGATCGAAACTGCGCCGTTCGAGGTTGCTGGAAAGCTCACGATGTCCGCCGGCGTGTCTTCAAACCGGCACGCGCACACGGCCCACGAACTCCTCCAGGCCGCCGACCGAGCGCTCTACCGCGCGAAGCACAACGGCCGGAACGCGACGTTCATCTACGCCCAAGATGCACCGGCGCTCGCCCTGTCTCCAGATGCGGCCGCGGGCGACCACTAGCTGAACAGAGGTGGCGCGGTTCATGCCGGCCGTACAGGCTCAGCACCCGATGTAGCCTGAGGCTGATGACGCTCGCATCGGTGAACCGCCGGTTCGTCGCTCTCCCCGATGCGCGCTTGGAGGAGGACAGATCGGCGACCAGGGTTGCGGTCATCGCCGGGGTCATCTTCTTCTTCGCGGGCCTCGTCAAGTTCGTCTTCCATCACTGGGAGCTGAACGCGTTTCGCAGCTTCGGCCTGCCGTTCCCTTCCGCGCTCGAGATCTTCGCGGGCGTCCTCGAGGCCGTCGGCGGGGTGCTGCTCGTGTTCCGTCGATACGTAGTTCCCGTCGCTGTGCTGCTGAGCATCACGATGCTCGTGGCGATCGGCGCGTCGGGAATCGGGCATGGCGACGTCATCCCGAGCCTCACGCTGGCGCCCCTGCTGCTGATGGCGATGCTCTACCTGCTGATGGCGGTCTCGCGGCCACGTACGCCAACGCGGCGGCGAGGCTCGCGCCGGCCGCCCCTCGCCAAGCAGATTCGGGGCGGCTAGAGTGGCGTTCGTGCGCAACGGTCGGCCCTTGCTGGTTGCCGCGCTCGCTGTGGCCGGGCTGTTCCTGGCTGCCTCGGTGAGCGAAGCGGGCTCGGGCTCGCCACGGCGATGCGGCTTCGTGCACGCCAGCGTGCCCTACTCGCGCCACGGACGTCACGATCGGTGGCGCGTCTACGTTCGCGGCAACGCGTCGTGCGCGGCCGCGCGAGGCGTGTTGAACGCCGTGATGCACCTTCGGGCCACCGCGCACAACGGCACGAGCAATGCCGACTCGTACTTCACCTATCGGGGCTGGACGTGCGACTTCGGCCAGATGGGATCCGAGTCCTGCTGGCGTCCCAAGCGCCGGCCCTACCGGGCGAGCGCGCTCGCCTTGGACTGCGCGATGTCCGGCGGCTGCCCCGCTCGGCTACCGGGCTCCTACCTCCCCTAGCCGACCAAGCTCACCATCGATCATGAATTCGCCGCAGGCCGAGCCGCACTTCGGCGTCAACGTGATCGGCTATCTCCGGTCGGTGCTCGGGGTGGGCGAGATCGCCAGGGGGGCGATCGCCGCGCTCGATGCGGCCCAGATCCCGGTGCTGCCGGTGCGTCTGACTCCGCCGGCGACGCTGGACGACCTGCCGTTCGCGGACGTCCCTTGGGATCGTGCGTCGTTCCCGGTCAATCTCGTCTGCGCCAACGCCGAGTTCATGCCCGCGCTGGCGGCCGACCCGTCGGGGATCATGCGCGGCCGCTACTCGATCGGCTGGTGGTGGTGGGAGGTTGCGAGCTTCCCCGAGCGGCTGAAGAGATCGTTCGAGCACGTGGATGAGGTCTGGGCCGGCTCGGCGTTCGTCGCCGAGGCGCTCGCAGCGACGGCGCCGGTCCCGGTGGTGACGATGCCCGTCGCGGTCGACCTGCCGGACGACATCGCTGTCGACCGGCCCAGCTTCGGCTTCGGCGACGACGAGTTCGCGTTCCTGTTCACGTACGACTACAACAGCGTGCTCGAACGCAAGAACCCGCTCGGCGTGATCGAGGCGTTCGCGTCGGCGTTCGGCCCCGGCGACGGAGCCACGTTGACGCTCAAGTGCATCAACGAGCAGTACAGACCGGTCGCACACGATGAGGTCTGCGACGCCGCGGCTCGCCATGCCCACGTGCGAGTGATGAATGGCTACCTACCCCCGGCTCGCAAGAACTCGTTGCTCGCGAGTTGTGACTGCTACGTATCGCTACATCGCTCGGAGGGCTTCGGGATAACGCTCGCCGAGTCGATGTGGCTCGGAAAGCCGGTGATCGCCACCGGCTACTCCGGCAATCTCGACTACATGTCGTCCGAGAACAGCTATCTCGTCAAGCACTCGATGATCGAGATCGGGGATGGCGCCGACCCGTATCCTCCAGACGGGCAATGGGCGGAACCCGACCTCACGGATGCGGTTGCGCAGATGCGTAGCGTGTTCGAGCGGCCTGAGGAGGCCGCGGCGCGAGGTGCCCGGGCCGCCCAGGACATCCGCGACCGGCATGGGCTCGCGGCGGTGGCGCCGATGTTCCGCCGCCGGCTCGCCGCGATCCACGAGCGTCTCGCCGCCGATCCCCGATCCGTCACCACCAGACCCACCGACACCGCCACCGTGCACCAGCTGCTGGAATCCGGACCGCGAGCACCAGATCGCTCCGTGGTCGGACCCCTCAGCCCGCTGGCACGAGGTGCGGCACTACGTCTGATGAAGCCGTTCACCGCCCACGAGCACCAGGTGGACGAGCTGATGCTCCGCCAGGTCGATCTGCTGACCGACGAGGTGGCGGCGATCCGCGGCGCGGTCGGTGACGATCTCGCCGGCCGGTTCGCACACCTCGAGGCCGACATGCTCCGTCGCCTGCGCGAGGATCACGAGACGCCCGACGGCGACGCAGCCGCCCGAGCGGCGCCAGATCTGGCGTCCCGGATCACCGCGATCGAGAGCGAGCTGGCGACGCTGCGAGCGCTGATCGAGCGGCTTCCGGACCGGATCGAGAACTGGCCGGCGCAGCTCGCGGAGCTGCGCCGCACGGACGCATACGCCGAGGCGTTCACCGGAACCCCGCTGATCACCGTGCGGATCGCGACATACGAGAACACCAACGAGCTGCTCACACGCGCCGTCCCGTCGGTGCTCGCGCAGACGTACCCCCACTGGGAGCTGCTGATCGTCGGCGACGGCGTCAGCGACGACGTCGCGGAACGCATCAACACCCTGGGCGATGCTCGGATCAGCTTCCAGAATAGGAGCGTGCGCGGACCGTACCCGGAGGATCGCTACGAGCGCTGGCTCGTGACCGGAACCCGTCCGTACAACGATGCGCTCGCCGCCGCCGACGGGGCCTGGATCGCGTCACTCGACGATGACGACGAATGGGATCCCGATCACCTCGACGTCCTTCTGCGCGAGGCACAGCAGACTCGCTCCGAGCTCGTCTATGGGAGGATGCGGGTCCTGATCGAGGGGTCCGAGATCGAGACCACGCTGGGGACGTGGCCTCCTCAGCGCGGCGACTTCATCTTCCAGTCCGCTCTCTGTCATGCGGCGCTGCGCGGCTTCCGGTACGACCCGCATGCGTACCTGCTGCAGGAGCCGGCCGATTGGAACCTGGCGCGCCGGATGCTGGACGCCGGCGTCCGCTTCCGGTTCCTCGACCGTGAGGTCGGGACCTACCACGTCGGTCGGGACGATCTCCACGCCTCGTGGTGGCTCGAGCGCGCGGCACGCGATCAGCCAGAAGAGCCGCGTCGCCCGAGCGCGTAGCCGATCGCCGCGAACACGAGCGCCGTGACCACGAGTGCCCGCGAGTCGCGCAGCCGCGAGCCGACGACGGTCGCCGCGACCTCGGACAGCGGCAGTGCGGCCGGCGGGGCGGAGGCGGCGGGCGCGGACGGGTGCGCGATCACGCGCTCGAGGTTGGCGGCGAACTGCCGCAGATAGATGGGAGCCAGCTCCGCCACCAGTCGCTGCCCGACGAGCGCTGCAGTCCCGGTGAGCTGGACCTCCGCGCTGATCGAGACGCGGGTCCCAGGTGGCGCCGAGACCGCGTCAACCCGCGCCCGCGCCTCGGCGCGCCCGCTGCCGTCCGCCTCGGCGGCCGTGGCCACGATCGTCGCGCGCCGCGCCGCATCGTCGCGCTCAGTGATTCGCAGCCGCGCGCTCGGCGCGATCGAGAGCGGTCCGAGCTTCAGCCGAACCCTGACCCGGTACGCCTCCACGCCATCGCTCTCGAGCACCTTCGCCCCGGGCATGCACGGCACCGATCGCTCGATATCCAGCAGCGCCGGCCACACGTCCTCGATCGGCGCCGCGACCGTGAACGCGTGCTCGAACTTCACGGCGCTGCGAGGTGATCGACGAGGCGGTGCGCGAGCGTGACGATCATGAACGTCGGGTTCGCGCAGCCGCCCGTCGGGAACACCGAGCTGCCGGCGAGGTACAGGTTCTCCATGCCGTGCACCCGGCAGTTGACATCGACCGACCCGTTCGCCGGATCACCGGCCATCCGTGTCGTGCCCATGTGGTGGTTGCCCCAGGCGGCGTCGCCGGTAGCGGTCGGCCCTGCGGCCTGCATCGGCCAGGGTGTGTCCTGGGTGACGACCAGGGACGCATAGGCGCCGAACTCCTCCTGGAGGCCGGCGACGACGAGTTCCGCGGTGCGCACGATGCTCGTCCAGTCGTCGTCGAGCAGCTCCCAGCGGAGGTATGGCCGTCTGCAGCCGAACCGGTCCAGCCGTTCGGCGAGCGTCACCGTGCTGTCCGGGTTGGGCGACTGCTCGGCGCGTGCGAACAGGTCGCATTCGACCGGCCCGCGATCGGGGACCGGGTGATACTTCGGCCGCACCTGGATCATCGTGTTGAGCAGGCGCTCCTGGCGCTGGGTCTCATCCGGCAGCGCGAACACGTCGAGGGTCGGCTGGCCTCCGTAGGCGTCTATGTAAGGACGCACCCGTTGGCTGTCCGGGAACCGGGCGGTACCGACGACCACGTGCGGGTGCTCCATGAAGTAGCGGCCCGTCGCCGGACTGCTCGCCGGCAGCCCTGGCGCGTTCAACAGCAGCTGCCGCGCGTTCTCCACGCCACCGGCCGCGAGGATCGTGGTGCCGGCCTTGACGATCAGTTCGCCGCCGCCCCGCCTCGCGCACCGGACCGAGTCGACCCGGTCGCCGTTCACGTTCATCTCGACCATCGTCGCGTCGAGCTCGAGGCGGAGGTTGGGATCCGATACGAGCCAACCGAGCTTGGCGCGGAACAGCAAGGGGTTGGGCGGGTAGTGGTACTCGAGGCTGCTCAGCGAGCCGTTGGGCGGCGAAGCGGGGAACGGCTCGAACTCGAATGTCGCCGCCGCGCGCTGCTCGAACGGAGCGAGCTCGGCACCATCGAACGGCCAGCCGCTCATCGGCACCCAATCCCGGCGCTCGTAATCGATCGGGCCGAACGGCATGCAGAAACCACGGCCCCAGATGGAGGCTGAGCCTTGCACCCCGCGCACGCGCCCTGAGCGCAGGTAGCGCAGGTTGTTCTTGATGATCGGCCCGTCCGCGTCGGCGAGGTTGAGCATCTGCGCGTCGGCCTCGTGATTCCAGCTGCCGCTCTCGACGAGCACCACGCTGGCGCCCGCGTGCACGAGCCCCTCGGCGATCGTCACGCCCGCGGGCCCCGCACCGATCACGCAGAAGTCGGCCCTCAGCGTGCTTCGCGTGGCTGCCTGCGACAACGGTTCCGGTGGCGGCGGCGGGGTCATCGGAGGTTGCAACTCGACGCCGGTGAGGACCCCGCTCGGACAGACTGACGGCGGGTGTTCCGAGACGGCGATCCCAAGGCTCTCCCACTCGGTCCATCCCGACTGGTCGCCGTCGGTCCACTGCGCGATGTGGCCGAGGAGCCCATCCGAGCCGATCGCGAACACTTCGAGCGGTCCCTCGGGGGTTCGCGCGACCACCGGTGACGAGCGGATCTCGTGTCCGAACGAGTCCCAGTCCGACCAAGTGAGCATCCCCCCGGGATCGCGGTGCTGCCATAGGTGTCCGAGGCACCCGTCGCCTCCGAGCGCGAACACCTCGAGCCCACCGGCGACCGTTCGGATCACCGCCGGCGGGCCGCTGACCTCGTGCCCGAAGGATCCCCACCGCGACCAGCTCGTGGTCCCACCGGGATCGGGCTCCTGCCAGATGTGCCCGAGCCGGCCGTCCGCGCCGACGGCGAACACCTCGATGCGACCGTCCGACTGCCGGCAGACCGCCGGCTTGCCCTGGATTTCGAATCGGAACGAGCTCCATCCGGACCACTCGATGCCGCCGTGAAGCCCGCGTTGCTGCCATACGTGGCCGAGACACCCGTCCGCTCCGATCGCGAACACCTCGAGGAAGTCGTGCACGTTTCGGATCACCACCGGCGAACTGCGGATCTCCTGGCCGAACGAGTCCCACTCCGCCCAGCCCGTCGGATCGTCGCGCTCGAGCTGCCAGCTGTGGCCGAGCGTCCCGTCGGGACCGGCGGCGAACACCTCGAGCCGTCCGTCGGCGAGCTGGAACACCGCCGGATCGAAGCTGATCTCAGGGCCGAGCTCGATCCAGTCCGACCAGTCGTCGATCTCTCCGGCGCGCAGCTGCCAGGAGTGCTCGAGGCACCCGGACGGGCCCTTCGCGAACACCTCGATCCGCCCGTCTGGGCTGTCGAACGCTGCCGGCCCGCTGTCGACGCGGAGCCCTGCCGGGATCCATCGCGACCAGCTGACATCGGACACCGGCTGCCACACGCGCCCAAGCTCCCCGTCCGGCGCCACCGCAAAGAGCGCTCTCATCCCCCCAGTACTCATCGGCAATGTCCCTTGTTAGCTCGGCTGTGTACGTGCTGCGGTGAGAACTCTCTCACACGGTAGATTACGGGCGCGCAGTGGCCAAGATCGCAGTCATAACAGTGCCGTTCTACAGCCACTCCGCGGCTGCGATGCGGCTCGTGGCTGTGCTCGCTTCGCAGGGGCACGAGCTGGTCCTGTGGGGCCCCGAGCGTCATCGAACGCAGGTAGAGGAATTGGGTGCGCGATTCGAGCCGCACGAGCCGCCGATGCCGCAGACCGCCGGCGTCGGATTCGGGATGGAGCTGCTCGAGACGACCGAGCGCATCACCCCGCCCCTCATCGAGCAGGTGTACGCGTCCGGCTCCGAGATCGTGATCCACGATGGTCAGGCTCCGTGGGCGCGCGTCGCGGGCGAGTACCTCGGCTTGCCTCGGCTGGTCGCGCATCCGATGTTTCCGCTCGTCGCTCCCTACGCGAAGCCGTCGCTGTCCGACCCTCACCTGCCGGAGCCGCCCGACCACGAGGCGACGGAGCGGGTCAATGCGAGCTGGGCCGGAATCGCCCGCCGGTGGGGGGTGGAGATCGATGGTGACACCACGATCCATAGCGCCGGCGACGCGATGCTCGCCTTCACGACGCAGCGGATCCTCGGCACTCATCTGCTGGGTGCCCACTGGGCACTGATGGGCCCGCTGATGAGCCCGCCGCCGCCGACCGAGCGGCCGAAGGGCCGTCCGCTCGTCTATGCATGCCTGGGCACGGCCTACAACGCCCGGCCTGAGCCCTTCCAAGCTGTGATCGCAGGCCTCGCGGACGAGCCGGTGGACGTGCTGATCTCCACCGGTAACGGCAAGTGGGTGACCGAGGCCGAGCTCGGACCGCTGCCGGACAACGTCACCGCGCGGCGCTTCGTGCCGGCACGCGAGGTGCTGGCGCGCGCCAGCGTGCACATCACCCACGGCGGCTGCAACTCGGCCCACGAGAGCATGCTCGCAGCGGTGCCGATGGTGGTCCTGCCGCAGGCGTTCGACCAGTTCCCGATGGCGCGAGCGATCAGCAATCTCGGCATCGGCGTCGGCGCCGAAGAGGAGCCGTTCGAGGTTCGGGAGGCCGTGCGCCTCCTGCTCGAGAGCGACAAGGCGCAGACCGCCGCGCGCGAGGTCTCGCAGCATCTGCTCGAGTACCCCGGTGAGGCTCGCGTCGCGGAGTTGATCGAGCGCGTGCTTGCCGAAGACGCCGAAGACGCGATGGCCGTCTAAGGCCGCTCGCCGCCGCCCTCGAGCGCCTGCACGCGCGCGTCGAGTTCCTTCACCGCTTCGATCAGCGGGGCGATCAACCCGATGTAGTTGACCTGCTTATAGCCCTGATCGTCGGTACGGACGAGCTCGGGGAACACCTGCTCGACCTCCTGCGCGATCACGCCGAGGTCCGCCCCCTCCTGCCCGTACGGCCCGTCGTCCCGCCAGTCGAACGAGACGCCGCGCAACTGCCTGACGAGCGCCATCACGCTCTCGTCATCGGCAGGCGAGCCAGGCGCTATCGCCGGCCCCGGAGGGTCCTGATGTTGCGCTTCAGACGCCGGTCGGACGGATACGTGTACGCGTAACCGAAGGCGACCGCCGGCGCGGCGGCAGCGTAGACCACGGGCGCGGCGATGGCCGCGGCGCCGGCGATGCCCGCGCGGTTGAAGAAGCGGCGGCGGCTGAGTCGCTCAGCGCTGCTGCTGCGTGGCTCGTAGCCGGACAGCAGGAGCCCGTGCAGCGCGAGCTTGTCGAGGGCCATCAGGACCATGTCCTCGTCCGCCGGCGTTCCGAGCTGCTCACTGACGACGGCGACGAGATCCTTCAGCGTGCGCTTGCCGTCGCAGCTCCGCCATACGATCGCGGCGGTCTCGTTGAGCACACAGCCGACGTCGGACGTCTCGCCGTAGACGCGTACCTCGTCCTCGACCTCTTCGATCGTCAAGCCCTCTGTACGCGCGAGCGGATGGATTCTGGCCATGCGATGCTCCCCAGTTAGCTGTCCGACGCGGAAAACTACTCGCTCGTCGGCCTTCCCGTCAAGCGTTTCGCACTCGTTAGTCTGCGCTCGTGCCGATCCAGCGACCGCCGATCACATTCGCGATCCAACGCGCGGTCCTGCTGAGCAGCGAGACTCCCCTGCGAAGGATATGGGCGCTGATGTATCGGATCGCCGCGCGCGTATTCGTCGTGTGCCTGCTGTGGCGCGAGCTGCGAGCCGCCGCGTACATGACACTGGAAGGCCCCGACTTCCTGCCCGGCCTCTCAGACGTGGATCTCGTGGTGGTGTTGCGGGACGGTCGCGGGGCTCCTGATGCCGCCGCGCTCCGAATCCGCCGGCGTGCCGGCCGGATGCGCGGGCGCAAGCTGCTTCAGCAGTTCCCGATCATCGACGACCTGCGCGTGTACGAGCAATCGCAGCTCCGCGACCTGGTCGGATCTACGGCGCTGACCTACGGTCTCGATGACATCGGCCCGGCGGACCCTGACCGCACCGCGTATGTCGGCGACTCGTCGCACGCGGACACCGTCAGGCTGCTCACGCGGCCCGGCCTTTACGGGACCCTCGATGACTGGCGCCGGCTCGCCGGCCCCGATCGGCGACCGCCCGAGCCGGCGCGCGACCCCCAGCTCCAGCGGATCGACGCGTGGCTCGAGCTCGTGTTCTGGTGGCGGATGCTGCCGCGGGCGATCGTGAACCCGGTCGGGCCACGGCTGGCGGACCTGTGCGTGAAGTCCGTCGCCGAGTCCGTGCGGATCTGGGTCTGGTTGACCTACGGTGAGCGGCTCGGCGGGCGCCGGGCCGCGCTCGAGCGCGGGATTGAGCTGCTGCCGGAGGAGCGGGAGGGGTTCCGCCAGGTGCTTGCGCTGCACAAGTCGCTGACGCGCCGCCCGGACCCGACGCGCGGGCTCGACGAGGCCTTGCCACTGCTCGTCCGGATGTCGGCGCGTGTCGCCACGGCGGTGGACGCCGCCGCCGCTGTCGCCGGCTTCACGGAGGTGGAGCTCGCCGGCAACGACCCGGCCGGGCCCGTGCTCGCCGGCGGCCCGTGGAAGCCGAACCCATCGCTCTCGGGCGGCCGCTCGCCTGACATCCTGCCGCTCGCCGACTGGCGGGCGCTCGCTTGTCCGCTGGCGCCCGACGACACGTTCGCGCCGCTGACCGCCGACCCTGCGGACCCTGCGGCCTACACGGCCGCCGCCCGTGTCGACGACGGTCCGTATCCGACGCTGCGCGCGGACCGGCTGCTGATCCGGCCGGCAACGCGCTTCATCAGGACGCGGCTGCGCGTGATCGAGTGCCGCACGACCGATCCGGTCTCGTTCGCGCTGCTCGAGCGCAAGCGCACCGCCTCCTTCCCCAACCTCCGTGGATGGTCGATCGCCGACACGGCAGCTCGTGCCGTGGCCGAGCATCGTCGGTGGGTGCACGCCGATCCGGAGTCCGGGCCGGGCGACGGCGGTAGCCGCGAGCTCGGGATGCTGCTCAGTGCGGCCCGTGCGGCTGCGCTCCTGGATACCGTCGCCGCGCGCGCGCCGACGCTGCCGCTGACGCTCGCGGAAGGAGCGCGGATGGTGTCGCGCACGATGGACGACAGCGGTGCGGAGGAGGCCTTCGAGCACTACCGCGCGGTCATCGAGGACCGGGTGAGACTCCCCTCGGGGACCGTTGACGCTGCGCGAAGGCTCGTGCGGGAGTTGCCGGCGTATGCACTGCCGGGCGTCAGCGGGTCCGCTGGTACCAGTCGACGTATCGCCCGCATGAAGCTCTGAGCGGCACGATCGTGTCCCCGAGCCGATCCGGGACCGCGGTCACCCGCCCGATCAGCCCGGCTCCGCCCGAGATCGGCACGTGTCCCTGGCCGACCTGCAACCGAAGCGTCAGCGGACGCCCTCGCGTCGAGATCACCGCCACGCGCCAGAGCGGACCGTACGGCTCGAGCGTGGGCGTGAGGTGGACGGGCACACCACCGGCCGAGAGGGTCACCGGGAGCGACGTGCGGTAGGCCACCGACAGCTCGACCCGGCCGGGCATCGGGTGCAAGGTCGAGAATGCGACCCCGGGACCAAGCGGCGTGGCCGTCAGCCCCGGGTACTCCGGGAGCGTCAGGCCGGCGGCGCTCCGCCACGGCGAGGAGGAAACCGGGGCTACTCGTATAGCCGCGATCCCGCGTTGCGACGCGAGCGCTCGCGCCGAGCCCTGCGAGCAGGTGAGCGTCGCCCCGGGCGCGCTCTGCTCGTCAAGGATCTCGCGCGCCGGCGCCGTGCCATGGCGGGCGAACAGCTCGTAGTGCGCGGTCGTCCGGACGAGCGCCCAGTTGACCGGCGGCGCAGAGGCGTCGAGCGTGCGTGTCGTGATCACGTAGTCGGCGGTGTTGAGCACCGGCGGATCAGGGGTGTCGAAGTCGAACGGCGGATCGCCCGACTTCAGCGGCTGGACCGTGAACGGCGCCCTCACCCCGGATGCGCTCAGCGTCGCCCCGCGCAGCCATTCCGGGCTCCAGCCGTCGTCGCCGAGGAACACGACCGTGTGGTGGACGACGAGCGGCCGGAAGGACTCGAGCTCGGCCCCGAGCGCGGGATCGTCGACTGGCGACGCTCGGAGCGCGGCGGCGCTGCACCAGATCACCGTCGCCGCGAACACGAGCGCGAGCGCCACCGGCGCCGCGCTCCGCGCGCGGCTCCGAGTCGACGGCCGGATGCCGAGCAGGCCGCTGAAGATGCACAACGCGAGCAGCGGCCCGGCGCTGACCATCAGCTTCGCGCTGAAGTAGGCAAGCGTGGTTTCCCGGGCCGCGAGGTAGATCACGATCGCCGCCGCGGTCGGGAGCAGCGGGGACGTCCGCCAGCTCCGTGAGAGACCGGCAGCGCCGCTTGCGAACACGACGATCGCGAGCACGACGACCGCGGGGGAAAGGACGCCGGCCGAGTACGGGAACCTGAAGTCGCGCCCGAGCCACGCCCCGAGTCCTTCGGTGATCGGGAGCTGGCGCGGGAAGTTGCCGCCGAAGTCGCCGGCCGGGGGGCCTCCGAGGTAGATCCGGAACCCGCTCGCCCCGATCTGCTTGCCGAGCGCGCCGGCGGCCGCCGCCAGCAGCGCGACCGCGCCCAGCGCGGCCGCGGCGACGAGCAGCTGGCGCGCCAGCTCACCACGCGATCGCGGGCGCTGCCAACGGCCGGCGAACACGCCCAGGAGCACGAACGCGAGCGGCCAGATCAGTCCCGGGGGCCCGAAGATCAAGACCGTCGCGACGGTCAGCACGAGCAGCACGGCCGCCTCGCCTCTGCCGGTCCGAGCGCGCGCCGTTGTCGCGAGCGCGAGCGTGAGCACGAGCAACCCCATGATCGGCTCCTTGAACGACCCCTCGCCGAAGTACCCGGCGCTGAGATACGGAATGCCGCAGGCGACCGCCACCGGCACGCGGAGCTTCCAGTCGTACGAGCTCAGCGCGGCGAATGCCGAGAGCGAGGTCAGCGCGATCGCGGCCGCCGTGACCCCGATCAATGCCTGCTCGTCGCCGAGCCCGAGCGAGGTCAGGCAGGCCGCGAGCGACTCGCTCCCGAGCGGATAGCTGAGGCTGAGAAACGGGAACGGCGCCGGGCCGTGCGCCAGGCCGTAGACCCAGCCGAGGTGAAAGCCGAGGTCGTTGTCCATCCCGACGCCGAGCGGTCCGAAGTGACCCGCCGCGAGGAACGGCAGCAGCAGTAACGCGAGCACCGCGGCCATGGAGACCGCGCCGCCGGCGACGGTCGCAGGTCGCGGGCGCTCCGCACGCACGTGCCACGCCGCGGCCAGCGCAAGGATCGCCAGCACGACGAGCCCGGTCACAGCGCGTCCCGGCGCCCTCACGAGCACGGCCGCGGCGCAGATCAGGGCGGCGTACCCGACGCCGGGGGCGACGGCCCGCGGGAGACGTGGCGCGACGGTTCTCAGGATCGCCAGCCCGAGCGCCAGCGACGCGACGATCGTGAGCAGCGCGCCCGCGAGCGTGCCCGGCATCAGCTGAGCAGCGCGCGTTGCGGCGAGGATCCGTCGCCGCTCAGGGGGTCCGCCGAGCGGACGGGTTCGGCCGCCGTTGCGGCGGTGGCAGCGGACGCGGTCTGAGGTCGCTCGAGCTCGTGGATCGCGAGGCCGGCGACCACGCTTGCAAGCGAGGTCAGGTGGTGGAGCATGTGCACGAGCACGCCGGCGGCCGCCTCGACCGGTCCCCGGCGTCGGAGCAGCAGCGCGTAGAACCGGTGATTCAGCGCGATCAGGACGATCGCCATGGTCCCGGCGCGGGCGCCCCGCCTCCGCACCAGCGCCTCCGCTCCGAGCAGGCTGACGAGCGCGCTGATCCGATGGCGCCACCCCAGGTTCAGGTGTCCGGGGACCCGGCCGCGCCTGCGCAGCAGGCGCACCCAGGGGACGCCGCGCAGCAGGAAGTCGGTGTACACCATCTGCGGCAGCGTCCAGTGCTTGAGGTGCGTGCCCTGAATCTGCGGGTCGAGCACGATCCGGCGCTCGGCATCGGCGAGCTTCTCGCCGAACGCCACGTCAGCCATGAAGTCGCGGCGATCATGGGCGCGCCGCGGCCACCGGAGCGCGTCGTCGAAGCCGCCCGCGGTCTCGAACACGTCGCGGCGGACCGCGCCGAGCCCGGTCCAGAACGTCGCCACCGGTCCCGCGGCCGAGGCGCAGATGTGATGGTGCAGGAGGTTTCGGAAGCCGGAGACGGCGCCCGGCGCCTCAGGGCTGTCGTCGTAGGAGCCGATCACGCCGTCAAGTCGTGGATCGATCGCGAAGGCGGTCCGGATGCGCGTGAACGCATCGGCGTGGACGAGCACGTCCGAGTCGATGAAAACAAGCACGTCAGAGGACGCTTGCGACGCCCCCTCGTTCCTCGCGTCTACGGCCGATATCCCCGCGTGGCCGACGACGATCAGCTCGTCCGGCCCGTCGCCCGCGTCCGCGATCGAAGCCAGGCATCGGTCCAGGAACGGCGCCGCATCCGTGGCCGGGACGACGACTCCGAGGCTGAGCGCGCCCGGTCTGAGACGTTCGTTCATCGGCTCGAGGCGGTCAGTCTACGTAAGCGGGCGCTACCGGAGCAGGGGCTCCAGCGCCGCCCAGTTGCGTTCGCGATCGCGGCCGAGGGTGGCCCGCCAGACCTGAGCACGCGCAAGGCCCGCGGCGCAGCAGCCGGCGCGGACCAGCGCCACATCGAGTTTGCCGATCACGTCGCGCAGCCCGCGCTGGAGGATGAACTCCATCCCCTGGTAGATACCGACGCCGACCACGGCCTCTCGCGTCAGGGCCCCGACCGCCGCCGCCCTGGACACCCGCTCGAGGCGAGCCTCGTATCCGAGCGTGCGCCGGCCGATCACCACATGCCGGAGCCGCTGGGGGGACGGCTCGATCCGGTCGGAGAACGCGTCGAGGTCGAGCGCCAGCTTCGGGTGGAACTCCATCCGCTCGAGACGGCGAACGCTCCCCGCCGGTAGCTGATCGGCGTCGGTGGAGTTGATCCCGATCCGGAGCGGGAACGGATGCAGCCGCCCGTGGCGGTCGAGCAGCGGGCTGTCCTCGGACAGGATCCGGACCCCCTCGGCTTGCAGCGCCCTCAGCGCGAGCGTGCTCTTGCCGCCACCGGACGGGAGCAGCAACGCGATCGCGCCGCGCGGCCCGGAGAGTCCGAGCGCGTGCAGACGCGTCAGCCCCTTCGACTCCAGATGCTCACCGAAGCGTGAGAGCAGGTACAGATACGCCGCCTCGTGCACGAGATGCTCGTCCTCGCCCTGGACGGTGAGGCGCGAGCGGTTGTGGTCGAGCACCGCCACCGCCTTGCCGAAGTAGTCGACGACGGTGACGCCGTCGCCCTGGTAGACGACGTTGCGCGGCGTGACGAAGCTCGCCACCAGCGCACCGAAGCGGTCGAGCTCCGGTGCGCGTCGCTCGATCTCGACGGTCAGATGGGGCAGGTCCGTCGTGTCGTGACGCTGCTCGAACCACGCGAAGTCGAGCCCCAGGTTCTCGATCGGCTCGGGCCAGTCGCCGGTCACCTGCACGCGCAGGCCGTGAACGTCGATCCAGGGCACGCCGAGCGGTATACCAGTCGTCCCGGGGCGGCGCCCGACCGCCTGCGATCGCGACCGTCAGACTGCTCGTATGCACCCGACGGCGGCACGATTGGCCCGGCGGCTCCAGGAGCGGGGACTTCAGATCGAGGTCGTCACGCTGAGCGATTCGGCGCGTACCGCCGAGCTGGCGGCGTCGGCGCTCGGGGTCGAGGTCGGTCAGATCGTCAAGTCGCTGGTGTTCCTCCACGGCGACGAGCCGGTGCTGGTGCTGTGCGCGGGCGGCGGCGGGAACCCCGCACGACGTGTTCGGGATCGAGGTGCAGGCGTTGATCGACGCGATACCCGGTGCTCAGGTCCTGCCCGTAGGCTGAGTGTGAGAGGCTGGTAAGCGTCGGAACGAACGAACGACGGAGGTGTAGTCATGGGCGTCTACGAACCATCTCAGTACGGGGAGGTCGAGCAAGAGGAGCGCGAGGCGCAGATGCGGCTGGCCGAAGCTCGCGAGGAGGCGAATCTGAAGGACGGCGAGGCGCCCGCGGAACACCATCACCTGGTTCGCAAGCTCGAAGGCGAATGGCAGCGCGCGCACGAGCGGCTGGAGCAGGCTCTCCACGGCAAGAAGGACTGAGCTCCGATGCCCGACGTCTCGGCGCTTGTCGACGAGGTCGCCAACGAGCTGGCGACGTGGCCGGGTGTCCGGATCGAACGCAGATCCGACGGAGCCGCAGTTGTCAGGTACGAGGACTCCGAGGTCGGCGTCCTGCGTCCCGACACTGGCACCGCCGAGCTGCCGGTGCTCGACCGCGAGCACGACGTGCTGATCGAACACGGAGACGCCGAGCCGGCGGAGGCCGGAGCCGGGGTCAGCCACGCGATCCACGGTCCGTCCGACGTCACGGCGGTGCTCCAGCTGTTCGATCGCCGCTACCGCACGCTGCGGGGCGACGCCGGTCCGTACAGCTCACAAGATCCGGACTACCCCGACGGGCGGCTGGACCAGCTCTAGCGTGTGAAGAGCATCGGCTTCCTCTCGTTCGGCCACTGGAGCGAGACCCCTTACTCCCAGACGCGCTCTGCCGGTGACGCGCTCCTGCAGTCGATCGAGCTCGCGGTCGCGGCGGAGGGCCTGGGCGCCGATGGCGCCTACTTCCGCGTCCACCATTTCGCGCGGCAGCTGGGTTCGCCGTTCCCGCTGCTGGCAGCGGTCGGCGCCAGGACATCGCGGATCGAGATCGGTACCGCGGTCATCGACATGCGCTATGAGAATCCGATGTACTTCGCGGAGGATGCCGGCGCGGCGGATCTGATCGCCGGCGGCCGGCTTCAGCTAGGGATCAGCCGCGGGTCGCCGGAGCAGGTGATCGATGGGTGGCGGTACTTCGGGTACCAGCCGGCCGAGGGCGAGGACGACGCGGACATGGCGCGCCGGCATGCCGAGGTCGCGCTCAAGGTGCTCGAAGGCGAGGGCTTCGCGGAGCCAAATCCCCGGCCGATGTTTCCCAACCCGCCGGGTCTGTTGCGGCTCGAGCCGTACTCGCCCGGACTGCGCGAGCGGATCTGGTGGGGATCGGGTTCGAACGCGACCAGCGTCTGGGCCGCCGAGCTCGGCCTGAACCTGCAGAGCTCCACGCTCAAGGACGACGAGACCGGGGAGCCGCTGCACGTCCAGCAGCGAAAGCAGATCGAGACCTATCACGAGGCGTGGAAGCGGGCTGGGCATCAGCGCGAGCCACGCGTGTCGGTCAGCCGCAGCATCTTCGCGCTCACCACCGACGCCGATCGCTCGTATTTCGGCGGCGAGCGCAACTCCCAGGACCAGGTCGGGATGATCGACGAGAACACGCGCGCGATCTTCGGCCGCTCATACGCGGCCGAGCCCGAGGTGCTCGTCGAGCAGCTCCGCGAGGACGAGGCCATCGCCGCCGCGGACACCCTCCTCTTGACCGTGCCCAACCAGCTCGGTGTCGAGTACAACGCCCACGTGATCGAGAACATCCTCACCCTCGTGGCGCCGGCGCTCGGCTGGCGCTGAGACAGCCTGTGATCAGCGCGGCTTGACTTGCTCGCGGCGGTCGATGACAGTGTCGGCCGTGAGTAGTGGGGCGACGTCGGATCCAGATCCGGACAACGAGCACACGGACGCGGCGTCCAGTGAGGCGAGGGCTGCGGCTTCGGCGCCCCCGGAGGTGCTGCCGGGAACGCTCGCCGCGGCCACCACCGCCGCCGACGTCCTGACCAAGGTACGACGGATCGCCACCTGGCTCGGGCCGTGGCACGACGCGATCGTCGCGGTGCGCACCGCCGCGATCGCTCCGGCCGGCGCAGCCGCGACCACCACCGACACCGGTCCGGATCACGACCCGATCAACACCGCGTTCGCCGCGCTCGGACAGGCAATCGCCGCGGCCAACCACCTCGCCTCGCGGTGGTGTCCGAGCGCCGCCGGCTACTGGCTGATGGGCGAGGACGGCGGCGAGGCCACCGTGAGCGCGGTCGGACCGCACTCCGAGATGCTCGCGATCGCTCTCGTCAACGCCGATGCCGCCTGGCCGCACCACAAGGAGCAATGGCACTCCCCCGGCGGATCCGAGGAGTGGCCGCAGGATCCGCTCGAGATCGCCGAGGTGGCGCTGACAGTGCTCACCGCGCTAGCGGACGCGTCGCGGCACGCTGGGCTCCTGCTCCTCGTCGACCGCTCGACGACGGCGCGTGTCGGAGAGCGAGTCGATGTCGCTGCCGCCCTCGCCGAATGGAACCTGCCGGCGGACGACACGTCCAAGCTCCTTGACTGGATCGCCCAGGATCCGCCCGCGTTCGATGGCCACCGTGTCTCGCTCGCCGTCGATACAGCTTCCGGGTCGCTCTATCGAACCGCGAGAACCACGTGGGAGAAGGCGTACACGACAACCGCGGTGCTGTGGGGTCCCGCCCTCGGGCTGGGCATCGTGATCGCGGTGTTCGCCCTGCTGCGCGCCGCGGACATCACCGAATGGCCGGCTGACTGGTTTCCGAAGATGCTCGTGCTGTACCTGTGCGTGGTAGGAGGCGCGGCGGCGCACATCGCGTCCAAGAGCCTTGCGAACATCAGCTTCGACGACCCGTTGAGGATCTATGCCTCCGCCCGGGGGCTCGACTGGCTGCGCCTGCGCTGGCTCTCGATCCTGCTCGTGCTGATTCCGATCGTCGTCGTCACAGGGTCCCTATGGGGCGCGGGCGACGCGCCCAAGCACTTCCAGGACATCGGCGTTGCCCTGCTGGCCGGCTACAGCTCCGACTCCCTGTTCCGGAACTCCATCGCGCGGCTGTCCTCGGCGAAGAGCTGATCGCTCCCGGGCTCGTCCCGCTCGACTACCGCCACCACTTGTGCTCACTCGCCGCGTCGGTGCCGCCGGTTCGATCGAGGGCGTCGAGCGTCGCGATGTCGCTGTCGGCGAGCTCGAAGTCGAACACCTGCGCGTTCTCCTCGATCCGCTCTCGGTGCGTCGACTTCGGGATCACGATCGTCTGCCGCTGGACGCACCACCGGAGCAGCACCTGGGCCGGCGTGCGCCCGATTCGCTCGGCGACCTCGGCGACGGTCCAGTCCGACAGATGACGGCCGGTCCCGAGCGGGCTGTACGCCTCGACCTCGATACGCCGATCCGAGCAGGCGGCAAGCAGCCCCTTCCGGTACGCGAACGGGCTGAACTGGACCTGATTGACCACCGGCTGGCTCGTCGCCACGGCGGTCACCTGCTCGAGCTCTCCGACGCTGAAGTTGGAGACGCCGATCGAGCGAGCGCGTCCGCGTCGCTTCGCCTCCTCCATCCCCGGCCACGCCCAGGTCGGGCCTCCCTGCGGCCAGTGCACGATGTACAGATCGAGCTGGTCGACGCCGAGGCGCCGCAGGCTCTGTTCGGCTTCGGCGGCCGGGTCCCGGCTCCCGGGGTAGAACTTGGTGGTGATGAAGACCTCCTCGCGCGGGATTCCGCTCTCGCCGAGCGCCCGCCCGACGCTCTCCTCGTTGCCGTACGCCTGAGCGGTATCGATGTGGCGGTAGCCGAGCTCGAGCGCCCAGCGAACCGCATTCACGCATTCGGGGCCCTCCGGTATCTGCCACACGCCCAGACCCAGGATCGGGATCGATGCGCCGTCACTCAGCTCCCTCGCCGGAACGCTCCTGTCGGGTGCGCCGTCTGTCATGTCGTCTCCTTCCGGTCTGATCGGGCGGCCATAGACTGTCACGGTGTCGTTGCACCTGTTCGCCGGCCTGCGAGCGAGGGATTTCCAGGCCTCGCTGCCGTGGTACGAGCGGCTGCTGGGCGAGCCCACGCGCTTCCCGCTCGAGACAGAGGCGGTGTGGACGCTCGCCGACGACGGATCGGTCTACGTCGTCGAGCATCCGGCCGCACCTGGGAACGGCGTGCTGCTGATCTTCGTCGACGATCTGGATGCACAGGTTGCCGCGATCGCCGAGCGCGGGCTCGAGCCCGACGAGCGACTCACGCTCTCGAACGGTGTGCGCAAGGCGATCTACCGCGACCCGGACGGGAACGAGCTGGCCTTCGGCGGCGCGCCCGCGAACGGTTCGGGCTAGCGCTGTGACGGAGTGAGCGGCCGGCGCTCGGGCGCGCCCGCCGGGCGCCGGACTCGAGTGCGGTCGGCGTGGCCGGCGGCGTGGTCGCGCACGCGCAACCGTGACTGCGCGGCGTCGGGCAGCGGGATGCCGCCGGTCGGCGGCGGCGAGTCGGGCTTCGGCTCGTCGGGTCCGTGGCGCCAGTCATCGTCGTCGCGCTCCGGCGGCGGGACATTGAGAGGCTGGAACAGCAGGCCGGGGACGAGGATCAGCACGAATCCAAGGAACGGAACGAAGGTGCCCAGCTGCCGAGTCATCGACTGCGAGATCAGGTGGAAGTACGCGGCGGCGAGAATCAACAACACAGGTAACGGCAGCGTCGCCGAGAGCACGAGCATCCGCATCCTGAATCTCGGATGGCGCTCCATGCCGCAGCTCCGTCCTGCGTAGACCAACCCTGCTAGCACGAACGCGAGGGCAAAGAGCCCGAGCAATAACGTGGCCTCGATCTCGATGCCCGTAGATTAACTCCTCGAGCGCGCCGCTCGTGTCGGCCCGACCGCTAAAGCGCCACGCTGACCGCGCAACCTGCTTGACTTCGCGCCGAGTCGATGACGCCACGCTCCACGTATTGGCGCATCCCGCTCCGGGACCTTGTGTGTGCTGCCTTCGTGGCAGTGCTGTTCCTCACGCTCTCGGCCGGGCGCGCCTCAGCCATGACGCCGCCCGGCTGGTGCAGCGAGGCCTCGCCGCCGTGCATCGTCTCGGCGACGCTCAACGGCTCGCCGATCTTCGACACCGATCCGAACTACTACGTCGTGCTGGATCCGTTCACGGACCGGGGCTCGCAGAACTTCACCCTCTGGGTCGAGAGCCAGACGACAGGTGGCGATCTTGGTGCCGGTGCCCTCTCTGATGACTGGAGCATCGTCGTCAACACGGGGACGATGGTGCCGCGGGTTGCGGCGGGGATCGGAAACAACCTCACCTACACGCGGACACCCGAGGCCGGCGGCACCTACCAGATGACGATCGCGGGAAACCCGGTCGAATACAACAACAACACCGGCTGCGACTTCAGCACCGCGATCCCGACGTGCCCGTTCCAGGCGTCGAGCGACTACGCGGCGTACTTCCAGGTCCAGGTCGGCGACTACAACCTGCCGAGCCTGTATACGGCGGCGCAGATCCCGTCGTTCTACGGCATGAACATGTGGACCAACATCGACGAGACGGGGCTGCCGCCGGAGATCGTCTCGACCCCGAGTGGCAACGAGCTCGTCCTCCAGCTCGCCGACCAGCATGAGTATCCCGACGGCTCCACGTTCGTCGGTTACTTCCACCTGCTGATTCCCGACAGCTTCCTCGAGTCGGTGTATGGCGTGAACGACCCCTCGACGATCAGCACATCCGGAGTCGCTGCCTCGATCGGATCCGGGACGGTCACGGTCACCCAGCAGCCCAGCGCGCTCGAGGTCGACATCACCGGGATCACCTTCACCCACCGGACGCTGATCATCCGCGCCGGTGTGATCACGCCCGCGGCGCCGCGCGGCGTGCGCGCGCGACGCACGGGCACCCATTCGGGGCGGATCACGTTCAGCCCCGCGCGCCCACGCGGGGCGAAGGTCACGGGCTACGAGGTCACCTGTAGGTCGGGCCACTCGAAGGTGACCGCTCGAGGCCGGCGTTCGCCGGTGAAGATCAAGGGTCTGCGCGCCGCTCTCGGGTATCGCTGCACGGTCGCCGGGACGTCGAAGCCCGGGCTCGGCGCGTCTTCCGCTGCCGCTCGCCTGCCCTCCTGAGCGGCGCCGAGCGCCGGGCGCCGGGCGCCGGGCGCCGGGTCAGCCGCCGAGGCCGCCGAACAGCGCGAACACGTTCGGCGGGCGCCCCGCCAGCGCCGCGTCGGCGCTCCCCTCGACCGTGACCTCCGAGCCATCCGGCGCTTCGCCGCGCAGCCGGTCGGCGAGGCTCTGCGCGCTGTCCTCGTCCGTGGCGCCGACGATCACGTAGCGCCACCGGCGAGCATGCGGCAAGCCCTCTGACTCAAGCCGCTCGGCGAGGTGCACGGCGTCTGCATGCGACCGGCACTGGACCCGGACCTCGAAGTCGGCATGGCCCTGCGCGGCTGCCTGCTCGCGCTCGTGCTCCATCAGCTCGGCGCGCTCGGCAGCCTGCTCGTCGGGAGTCGACGGCAGCGGCGCGTCGGCGTCCTCCCACTCCTCGGCGGTCGGGTGCCACCTCGCCAGCTCGAACTCCGGCTGCCAGTTGCGCTCACCTGCGACTTGCGCGATCAGCTGCTTGGCGCCGTCGAGCGGCTCGCGCGCGCCCGCATAAAAGAACAGCTCGGCGCCGTCGCGCGAGATCGCGACCCGATCCTGCAGCTTCGGGCTCAGGTCATGCTCGATCTCGCTCGCCGTGAGGTTCGCGGCAAGGGTATTTGCGTGGTCGGGATCGCGCAATGTGACGTGGAGGCGCCAGTCGTCGTTCACGGCTCGCACAGTAGACGATCACCCCGGCCGGGCTCCGATCGGGGGCCTGCGCGACGGCGTAGGCTGGCGCCAGGATGCTCGACCTACGACGGGTGCGCGTGTTCTTCGAGGTCGCTGAGCGGCGTTCGTTCTCGGCCGCGGCGTCGGCGCTCGACTACACCCAGTCCTCGGTCTCCCACCACGTTCTCGCACTCGAGCGCGAGCTGGGTCAGCGGCTGATCAACCGGGGGACCCGGCCGCTGTCGCTGACGCCCGCCGGCGAGGCCCTCTACCGCGCTGCGGCGATCGCCGTGGCGGAGCTCACCCGCGCTGACCGCGAGCTCCGCTCACTGCGTGACGGAGAGTCCGGCCGAATCGTGCTCGGCTCGGTCGTGGGTGGCCTGCGTACGGTGGTGACACCGGCAGCCCTTGCGTTCAGGGTCAAGTTCCCACGGCTGGACCTGATGGTCGTCGAGACCCAGCCGGCCGAGGTGCCGCTCGGACTGCGGAGCGGGCGCCTCGACGTCGGGCTGACGGTCGTGGGCGGCCGAGATCCGATGCCGGATGCCCGGACGTTCGCCACCGAGGCCCTGCTCGCGCTCCCACTCATGGTCGCGGTCGCGGCCGGCCACCGCTTGGGACGCCGCCGGTCGGTTGAGCTGTCGGCGCTCAGCGGCGAGCGGTGGGTGATGCCGTCGGCATCACGGTTCCCGGAGTTCCGGTCGCAAACCGAGGAGTTGCTGGCGGCCGCCGGCGTGCGCCCACGCGAGGCGCTCGAGACCACCGACGACGTGTCGGCCGCGCAGCTCGTGGCGGCTGGTGGCGCGGTCGGACTCGTGCTGGAGCTCCCCGATCCGCGAGTCCCCGGGGTGGCGCTGATCCCGGTCAAGCCGCGGGTTGAACGCCAGCTGGTGGCGGTCGTGCTCGCAGGTGTGCAGCCGGCCCCGGTCAGGGCGCTCATGGACGACCTGCGTGCAGTCGCGAAGGCCCGGAGCGCTGCCTGAATCACACTATCGATTACATCGATAGTAAGCGCGTAGATATCGATTGCGCGCATGTTGCGTTGGTCCGATCATCGGCGATCGAACACGAGAGGAGATGGTCAGATGATCCGCACCCCAACGCTCGCCGCCATCGTCTTGGCGGCCGTGCCAACACACGCCATCGCGCAAACGCAGCCCGACGCGACGCGTGTCCACGTCGCCTCCGGGCTCATTCAAGGAGCCGTCGTTTCGGGCGG
Source organism: uncultured Solirubrobacterales bacterium (assembly GCA_963826895.1). Classification (GTDB taxonomy): domain Bacteria; phylum Actinomycetota; class Thermoleophilia; order Solirubrobacterales; family Solirubrobacteraceae; genus Palsa-465. Next base: position 150,104 of record CAWGYJ010000008.1, on the reverse strand, counting down.
GCGCCAGTGGCTCGGCGTCCCGTACGCAGCGCCGCCGATCGGGGACCTCAGGTGGCGGCCTCCGGCTCCGGTAAAGAGTTGGCGGGGCGTGCGGACGGCGACTCGCTTCGGGTCACCCTGCCTCCAGGCGAAGACGCAGTACGACGCTGCGCAGGGATCGGAGAACTGCCTGTACCTGAACGTCTACGCGCCGGGCACTCGCGCCGGGCGCGGTCGGCTGCCGGTGATGGTGTGGATCCACGGCGGCGGGTTTGTCAACGGCTCGGGCAATGACTTCAACGGACGTTTCCTCGCTGCGACCGCCCGGGCGATCGTGGTCACGATCAACTACCGGCTCGGGCCATTCGGCTGGCTGGCTTTGAGGTCGCTGCAGCAGAACGGCAGCTCGGGCGACTACGGGCTGATGGATCAAGTCGCTGCGCTGCGGTGGGTCAGGCACAACATCTCCTTGTTCGGGGGCAACCCGCAGGACGTGCTGCTGTTCGGCCAATCCGCCGGCGGCGAGAGTGTGCTTGCGCAACTCGCCTCGCCGCTCGCCACCGGGCTGTTCGAGCGCGCCGAGGTCGAGAGCGCCCCGACGGCGCTGACGCTGCCGACGATGGCTGCCGCGGAGAGCCGCAACGACGCGTCGTACGCGACTTCGCTTGGTTGTACCGACGTGGCCACTCAGGCCGCCTGCCTGCGGGCTGTGCCCGCCGGGCGCGCGCTCGCGGCCGCGCACGAGGACTTTGACCTGATCCGCGACGGCGGCCTCTACTGGACGCCGGTGACCGGGACCCCGAGCCTGCCTGAGCCGTGGACGGACGCGTTCGAGGCCGGGACGTTCAACAGGATGCCGGTGATGATGGGCAACACGCGCAACGAGGGCAGGTTGTTCGCAGCGATCTACGAGGATGACCTTGGACACGCGCTGACAGCGGCCGATCTCGTCCAGCCCGGGCTCAAGGTGTACGGGGCAACCGAGGCCGCGGAGATCGCCGCCGAATACAACCCGACCGAGTACCCGGACACGTTCACCGAGGCGTCCGCGGTGACGACGGACGGGATGATCGCCTGCAGCAACGTCCTCGAGCGCGACGCAATGCTCGGCGGCGGCGCCCCGGCGGTCTACAGCTGGGAGTTCACCGATTCGCATGCGTTCAACGTCGAGGTGGTCGGCAGGTTCCACGCGATCGAGGACGGTCACGATGCGAACCTTCCGTTCCTGTTCCAGTGGAATCCCGGCCACGCCGCCGTTCACATTCCGCCGTTCACTGTCCCCGACCGCAAGATCGCGATTCAGATGGGCCGCTACTGGGGCAACTTCGCCCGCACCGGCGACCCGAACGGCGCCGGCCTGCCGGCCTGGCCGCGGTGGGTCACGGGGACCAGCACCCCGACGATCGAGCTGACGCCCGGCGGCGCCCGCGCGATGCCGGAAGATGCCTACTACGACGAGCACAAGTGCGGCTTCTGGGAGCCGCTGCTGCAGGGCGGATCGCTGTGAGCGCGAGCGCCGGTCAGTGGCGCGCCGGCGGCCACGGGACAAGCGGTTTGCCGATCTCCCAGTGATGGCCGTATGGATCGGCGATCCGCCCGAGCCGCCAGCGGTGCTCCTCGGTCACTGGTCGGACGATCCTCGCGCCGGCATCAACCGCTCGCTCCACCGCCGCATCCGGGTCATCGACGATCAACAGCATTCTCGCCGTGGAGCCTCCCAGCGTCTCGGGGCTGAAGTTCTCGTGTTCCGGCGACTCGTCCGCGACCCAGAACGAGGCGTCGCCGACCTGCAGTTGCGAGACCACGGCGGGATGCTCGTGCGTGCCCGCCACCCGGTACACCTCGACCGCCCCGAACGCGCGCTTGTAGAACTCCACCGCCTCGCGGCCGCGCCTGACCGAAAGCTGCGCGCTCACGCTCATCGCCGCACAGCAAAGCAGACCTACAATGCCTGCGAGCCCCCATGGTCTAGCGGTTAGGACGCCTGCCTTTCACGCAGGAGATCGCCGGTTCGAGTCCGGCTGGGGGTACTACTACTACTTGAGGCGGCCTGCGCCGGCCTGGTCCTAACCGGCTTTGGCTCGGCGCCACGTGCGGGCGAGGTCCGCGAGAGCATCGCCGTCTGTAACGAGTAGCCCCGGTCCTCCCGGTATCCGTCCGCGCTAGCCCTGATTGGCTCCACGCGCAATCTCTTCCAAGAAACCACGAGCCTGCCGGGCCCCGGGCCGGTCGCCTTTGGACTCATACAGCTCGAGCGCCGCCCGTGCCTCGGCGACCGCATCGTCGCGGCGCTCAAGCGCGACTAGGATCCTGGCCAGCTCGAGCCTCGCATCCGCCCTGATCATCGGGAAGTCGGTCTTATCCGCGATCTCGACGGCGCTGCGCGCCCAGCGCTCGGCGCCCGAGCGATCGCCGTCGCGGAGCGCCAGCCGCGCTCGGACCGGGTGCGTGATCGCAAAGTTGACGATGTCCTCGCTCGCGCCGAGCTCCTCCGCCTGCTCGAGAGCCTCGCGTGCGGCTTCGTGGTCCTCGAGCAGCTCGGAGATCCGCGCGAGCTCCGCCTGCCGGGTCGAGCGATACGACCGCTCGTCCTGGGCCGCGAGGATCTCGTTGGACTCGAGCACGGCCGCGCGCGCGGCCAGGTAGTTCCCGGCCGAAAGCTCGAGCCGCCCGAGGAAGTAGCAGCACGACGCGATCATCGTGTGCTGGCCGAGTTGCTCGATCGAATCGCGGGCGACCCTCGCCGACTCTCTGCCGTCGTCGAACCGGCCCTCGAGCCGCGCGAGCTCGATCTCCCCTAGCCGCACCCTCGACGCGACGAACGCACCCGGCTCCTCGGAGAGCTCGCGCAACCACTCGCCGAGCTCGCTCGCGTGATAGGGCCCCTGGACCATCGGCCCGGTGCCCCGCACGAGCGCCGTGCGCAGCAAGGCGCTGTCGCCGGCCTTCCGGGCGTGATCGATTGCCCGCCGCAACTCCTCCATGCACGGCTCGGCCTGGCTCACGAGCCAGTGCATGAGCGAGGCGACGAGATGGGCCCTCGCCAGCCCGCGCTCGTCGCCGACCTGTTCGAGCCGTTCGAGCATCCCCGGAAGCCGCGACTGCGAGGCCGCCACCGCCTCGTGCGGGCGCGCGCGCATCAGCCACTCGAGACGCACGAGGCCGGCTGCGAGCGCCGTGTCGGGATCGCGCTCCGCGTCGGACAAGAGCTCGTCGACACGGGCCGCCTCGATGCCCTCGAGCAGCCGCTCGGCGAGGTCGACCGCGATCCGCGCGTGTAGTCGATCGTCGCTCGGAGCCACCGCGAGAGCGCGCTCGAGCAGGTTCCTTGCCGCCGCCACGTCGCTGCGATCATGGGCGCGCCGTCCGGCCGTGTGCAGGCGCTGGGCGGCTGCGAGCGCGAGCGACGGCTCGACCGCCCGGCCGAGCTCGTGCCGGTAGCGAATCGCCTGTTCCAGATGCCACCCGGCGATCTCGTCGAGCTCGACCAGGTCGCCGCCGTTCTCGGCCAGCCAGGCGGCGAACCGCTCGTGGAGGTCCGCCCGCGTGGCCTTCGGTAGCCCGTCGTAGGCGGCGTCGCGGATGAGTAGGTGCCTGAAGCGAAACGCGTCGTCGTCGCCCACGCTCGGAGGGTGCGGGCGGATCAGCTCCTTGCGGACCAGGCCGGCGAGCTGGGGCTCCAGCGCGAGCGCCGGCTGCTCGTCGAGCAGCGCGCGGACCGCGAGCCGGTGGAAGACCTCGCCCTCGACGGCGCCGCGCTCGAGCAAGACCCGCTCCTCGGTCCCGAGCCGCTCGAGCCGTGCCGCGAGCAGCGCCTGGATCGTCGGCGGCACGGCCACCGTCCCGCGCTCGCGCGCGAGCGCCGTCATCTCCTCCAGGAACAGCGGGTTGCCCTCGCTGGCGGCGATCACGCGAGTGCGCTCCGCAGCCTCGAGACCGTCGCCGAGCTGGTTAAGCAACAACTCGCAGTCCGAGCCCGCGAGCGGCTCGAGCAGCACCGTGGTCGCGTTCAGCTTGCCACCGCCCCACCCCGGCCTGACCTCGAGCAGCTCCGGCCGAGCGGTGCACATGAGCAGGATCGGCGCCTCGCGCGAGAGGTCGGCAACGTGGTCGAGCAGATCGAACAGCATCGACTCGGCCCACTGCAGATCGTCGAGCCACAGGATCACCGGACGGTGCAGGGCCAGCGACTCGAGCAGTCGTCGCACCTCCCAGAACAGCTCCTCCGGCGCCGCGCTGCCGCCGCCGAGCCGCTCGATCACCGGCGCGGCCTCCGGCGTCGCGCCCAGCGCCTCGACCAACGGCCAGAACGTGATCCCCTCGCCGTACGGCAGGCAGCGGCCGTGCATCAGAGCTGCCTGCTCGCCGATTCCCGTCATCAGCTCCGCCACCAGCCGCGACTTCCCGACGCCGGCAGTACCCAGCAGCGTGTACAGATGGCAGCCGTGATTGCGGACCGCGCGTTCCCAGGCCTCGCGCAGATGCGCGAGCTCCTGCTCGCGTCCGACGAGCGGAGCGTCGAGGTGGCGCGCGAGTCCGGCCGCAGCGGGGTCGACGCGCACGAGCCGGAACGCCGCGACCGGCCCGGCCTTGCCCTTCAGCTCCAGCGGCTCCAGCGTCTGCACCTCAACCGCGTCGCGGACCAGCGCGAGCGTCTGCTCGCCGAGCAGGATCTCCCCCGGCGCGGCCGCCTGCTCAAGGCGGGCGGCGACGTTGACCGCGTCCCCCACCGCCATGTTCTCGCCCTCGCCGCTGACGACCGGGCCGGTGTTTACGCCGGTCCGGAAGCGCAGGGCGACGCCGACCTGCTCGGCGATCGCCGGGAGCCGTTCTCTGATCTCGGCCGCTGCCCGGACGGCGCGCAGGGCATCGTCCTCGTGCACCTGAGGGATCCCGAACACCGCCATCACGGCGTCCCCGATGAACTTCTCGACCGTCCCGCCATGGCGCTCGATCGCGGCGCGGATCTCGGCGAAGTAGCGGTTCATCACCGCGCGCAGCGCCTCGGGATCGAGCTCCTCGCCGAGCGCGGTGGACCCGGTCACGTCGCAGAACAGCGCCGTCACGACCTTGCGCGTCTGCCGCGGCGCGATCTCCGCGGGCAGCTCTGCCCCGCACGCGCCGCAGAAGCGCAGCCCCGCCGCGCTCTCGTAGCCGCACCGCTCACAGATCGCCATCTCTGGCGAGCAGGCTACACCTGCGCGACGCGCTCACCGAGGCGGCGGCCGCGGGTCGGGAGACCGGTCGCCCAGGCCGTCGCCAGCACGTCCGTCGAGGGGTTTCCGGCAGAGGGAAGCAGCGGTCTGGTGTCAGATCGGGGGGTGAGTCGCGCCGATGCAACACCAAAGAGGGTCTTGAAAATGGGACGGGCCTCACGGGATATGATCCGCGCCTATGGAGGAGTCGCCTGAAGTTCTCGGAGAGGTCTCGATCTTCGCGGAGCTCAAGCCCAAGGAGTTGACTCAGCTCGCGCGCGAGGCCCACGAGAGGTCCTTCCCCGCCGGCACCAAGCTGACCGAGGACAGCGCGGTGGGCGCCTCTTTCTCGGTAATCGCGGAGGGGACCGCAACTGTGATGGTCGACGGGGCGGCCGTTCGCACCCTCGGGCGTGGGGACTTCTTCGGCGAGATGGCGCTGATCGATCGTGAGACACGGTCGGCAACAGTGGTCGCCAACAGCGACATCAAGTGTCTTGTGTTCTCTGCGTGGGTTTTCCGACCGTTTGCGCTGGCGCATCCCGAGGTCGCCTGGGCGATGCTCGAGACTATGGTCAAGCGGGTGCGAGCCGCCGAGAGGCGCGCTGCCACCTGATTCTCGGTCCATCCACGGCACTGATCACTTAGCGAAGTACCAGTCCTCGCGACTCATGACGCCCAACGCATTGGCGGCGTAGCCGCCGCGGTTCTAGGCCACCAGGTCTCGAGCGCCGTCCCCAACGCCACGAGCGCCGCCAACGTCGGCGGGTTCACGTTTGCTCAGATCAACGGCTCCACCGGTGCGAACACGGACGATGTCCTCCTGAACCACTTCGGAGGCTTACGTTGGGGCTTAGGTGCACTGGCGGCGACGCAGACATTGACGCTACTTCCGCGACGTCCGGTGCCTCATTCGGCATCGGCACCGTGAACGACTTCTCAGTTACGAACTTTTCCTCCTCGACCGATCTCTCGACCACGCCGTTGACGGTCACGAACGGCGATACCGGGCAACTGAGCTTCTCCTATCGACTGGTCACCATCACCGCAATGCCCGTTCTCGTGCAGCACACCGAGATCGTGAGTGGAACGTTCACCATTCTTCCTGGCTCAACGTGCGCTGCCTTCGGCGATGCCGAGGCCTCCTCACTCACAGTTTCAGCTATTTAGGGTTCAGAACCGGACACTTGGGGTCGAGAGCTGATCTTGCTTCCGACCCGTACGACCACCCGACCACAACATTGGGCGGCACGCGCCGCAACCTCAGACGTGTGAGCACAGGTCGGCTGATCACGGCCTGCTGCACCTGCGGATGCGATCCACAGCCATGCCCGAAGCTTTCGCAGGCCGCGCTCCCGGACTCGAAGTATGGAAGCGCGAGGGAAGCCTGAACCGCCGAGATCCCAGCCGTCGAAGTCTGGGCGACCGACAGAATCCCCTGACTTTCGGCACATTCCGCTATCCGGCCCCCATCCGCCAACCCCTGCTCGCTCCTTTCACGCAGGAGATCGCCGGTTCGAGTCCGGCTGGGGTATTCATTCGGAATCGCCCGCCACCGTTGAGGATCAGGGGCTTCCCGGCCCTCGGCAAGTGTCAAGACCGCTTCCGATGGAAGCGGCGGGGAGTCATCGTGCGCAACCGCGGGCGGATCCGCCTCATCTGTGACCGGTTGCTCGCGGTGCACGTCGTACTGAACGGCTCAATTTGTCTCGGCCGTGCTACCGGCGGGGCGGCGCGCGACGCCGCTGACCTCTGCCGCCCGCGCGACCGCGAGAGCCACTGCCTTGACCACTTCACGGTTGAACGCGCTTGGGATGATGTATTCGGCGTGTAGCTCGTCGTCTGCGACCATTCCGGCGATGGCCTGCGCGGCGGCGAGCTTCATCTGCTCGTTGATCGTCCTGGCTCGTACGTCCAGCGCGCCGCGGAAGACGCCCGGGAAGGCCAGCACGTTGTTGATTTGATTCGGGTAGTCCGAACGACCCGTGGCCATGATCGCGACGTCGTCGACGAGAGCCTCGACACGCACCTCGGGCTCGGGGTTGGCCATCGCGAACACCACGGGCCTAGCTGCCATCTTGCGCACGGCCGCTTCGGACACCGCACCCGGCCCAGACACTCCGACGAGCACGTCGGCGCCCGGCAGCATGTCGTTGGCCATGCCCCGTTGCCCGCTCGGGTTCGTGCGCGCCGCGAGAGCCTCCCGTACTGAGTCCAAGCCGGGCCGACCGGCATAGAGCGAGCCTTCGATATCGCACACAATGATGTTGCGCACCCCGTGGGCCAGCAGAATCTCGGTACACGCGGTTCCCGCAGCGCCAGCGCCCACGACAACGACTTTGACCGCCGCGGCATGCTTTTCGACGACCCGCAGCGCGTTCATCAGCGCCGCGAGCACGACGATCGCCGTTCCGTGCTGGTCATCATGGAAGACCGGGATGTCGAGTTCGTCGCGCAGGCGCCGCTCGATCTCGAAGCAGCGTGGCGCCGAAATGTCCTCCAGGTTGATCGCGCCAAACCCGGGCGCCACCGCCTTGACGAACTCGACGATGCTGTCGGTGTTCTTGGTTGCGAGACACAGCGGGAAGGCATTGACTCCGGCGAACTCCTTCAACAGCAGCGCCTTTCCTTCCATGACCGGCATCGCGGCCTCGGGGCCGATGTCGCCCAACCCAAGCACCGCTGTCCCGTCCGAGACCACCGCCACCGTGTTGCCTTTGATCGTCAGCGACCAGGCCTTGTCGATGTCCTCGTGGATCGCCAGGCTCACTCGCGCGACGCCCGGCGTGTACGCCATCGAGAGGTCATCGCGAGTCTTGACCGGGATCGTCCCATTCACCTCGATCTTGCCGCCGAGGTGCATTAGGAACGTGCGATCAGAGACGCGCTCGACCGTCACCCCGTCCAGCTTCCCAACGGCCTCCGCAACCGCCTCGCCATGCGCGGCGTCCCCACACGCAACGGTCACGTCGCGCACCACCTCACCGCGCTCGGTCCGCACGAGATCGATCGCGCCGAGGATGGCGCCGGTCTCACCGATCGCGCCGGCGACCCGCGCGAACGCCCCCGGCCGCTGCCGCTGGCGCACACGCATCGTGATGCCGTAGGACGCCGACGGGTGCAGGGCCAGAACAGGGGACGGAATCGCCGCCGCCACTGGGGACATCGCACCCTCCGGCTCGACCGCGCGATGAACGTCGTCGGCCGTCATGTGTGTCTAGGGCTCGAGCACGATCCGTGCGGCTACTCTGCCGGCCTCGACGTCGGCGATGGCGTCGTTTACTTGGTCGAGCGATCGCGTTTCGCGGATCACGCGTGTCTTGCCGGCCGCGTGAAGCTCGAACACCTCGCGTAGGTCTTTACGTGTGCCGACGATCGAGCCGACGATCGTGATCCCGTTGAGCACGGTCTCGAAGATCGGGAGCTTGACCTCGTTGTCGGCCGGCAACGCGACGAACACGAGCGTCCCGCCACGACGCAGCGACCCGTACGCCTGCTCGAACGCACGTGGTGAGACGGCAAGCGCGATCGCCTGGTTGGCGCCGCCCAGCCGCTGGATCGCCTCGACCGGGTCTTCCTTCTTGGCGTTGATCGTGAACTCCGCGCCCAGCTGGCGTGCGAGCTCGAGCTTCTCATCGATCACGTCGACCGCGACGACCCGTCCGCCGGCGATCGCCGCATATTGGATCGCGAGGTGTCCCAGACCGCCGACGCCGAACACGGCCACGAAATCTGAGGACCGCGTGCCCGCGACTTTGACGGCTTTGTAGGTGGTCACGCCGGCACAGGTGAGCGGCGCGGCATCGAACGGATCGATGCCCTCGGGGACCTTGACGACGTAGCGGGCATAGGCGGTGGCGTACTCGCCGAAGCCACCGTTGATCGTGTACCCCATCATCTTCTGTTCCAGGCACAGCGTCTCCCAGCCGGACACGCAGTAGTCGCAGCACCCGCATGCGTAGCCGAGCCACGGCATCGCGACACGGTCACCGACGGCGACCTCGCTCACACCCGGCGCGAGCTCCGTGACGATGCCGACGCCCTCGTGGCCGGGTATGAAGGGCGGCGAGGGCTTGATCGGCCAGTCGCCGTTGGAGGCGTGGATGTCGGTGTGGCAGAGGCCGCAAGCCTCGACCTTCACGCGCACCTGTCCGGGATCGAGTCTCGGCATCGGGACCTGCTCGATGCTCAGCGGGCTGTTGAAGTCGTGGACGACCGCCGCGCGGTAAGTGGTGGGTGCAGCCTCTGAGACATGGGGCTGGCGAATGGCTGTAGTGGCCATGGTTTCCTACTTCCTTTTCGGTGGTCGGTCCCTGTCGGGTTGTTCTAGGTTGGGTTGAGCGGTCATTGGGTGATCAGCGCCGCCGATCCTTGTCACGGTGCGCGAGAGACGAAATGCACGCCGTCTAGGCCCTCGAGCGAGAAGCCCTCGGCGGCGCCGGGAGCGACGTCGATCAGAAAGCGCGGCGTGCCCCATCGCTCGTACTGGTCGGAGTCGATGTAGAACGGCGCGCCCCCGATCCTTCCGAGCAACACGTCATGGGGCCCCGCCGGCAGCTCGCCGTCCTTGAGGCAGATCGCGGCGCTGCCGTCGCAGCAGCCCCCGGACTGGAAGAACGCGAGCGGTCCGTGTTCGCTCTCGAGGCGACGAATCACCTCGAGAGCCGCCGGAGTGACCCCGACAGCGGGCCTACCAGCTTGAGCCGCTGCTTGCATCTCTAAAAGAACCCCATCGGGTTCTGGTCATAGCTGACCAGCAGGCACTTGGTCTGGCTGTAGTGCTCGAGCATCATGCGGTGGTTCTCACGGCCGACGCCGGAGCTCTTGTAACCGCCGAACGCGGCGTGCGCGGGGTACTGGTGGTAGCAGTTGGTCCATACGCGGCCGGCCTTGATCCTGCGACCCATCCGGAACGCCCGGCTGCCGTCGCGGGTCCAGACACCGGCGCCGAGCCCGTACAGCGTGTCGTTGGCGATCTCGAGCGCTTCTGCCTCGTCCTTGAACGTGGTCACGGAAAGCACCGGCCCGAAGATCTCCTCTTGGAAGACCCGCATCTTGTTGTGGCCCTTCAGCACCGTGGGCTCGAAGTAGTAGCCGCCGGCGAGATGCTCGTTCAGCTCTGGGCGCTCGCCGCCGGTCAGCACCTCGGCACCTTCCTGGCGTCCGATCTTGACGTAGCCTTCGATCTTCTCGAGCTGCGCCGCCGAGACCTGCGGGCCCATCATCGTCTCCCGGTCGAGCGGATCGCCCTGCTTGATCGCGCGGATCCGCTCAAGGCAGCGGGCCATGAACTCGTCGTAGATCGACTCGTGGATCAGCGCACGCGACGGGCACGTGCAGACCTCGCCCTTGTTGAACGCAAACAGGACCAGACCCTCGATCGCCTTGTCAAGGAACGCGTCATCGGCCGCCATCACATCCTCGAAGAAGATGTTCGGCGACTTGCCGCCTAGCTCGGTCGTCGACGGAATCAGATTCTGAGCGGCGTAGCTCATGATCAACCGACCCGTGACGGTCTCCCCGGTGAACGAGACCTTCGCGATCCGCTTGTTCGACGCGAGCGCCTTGCCGATCCCTGCGCCTGGGCCGTTGACGATGTTCAGAACCCCCGGCGGGACGACCTCGGCGATCACCTCGGCGAGCTTGAGGACCGACCACGGAGTCGGACTCGCGGGCTTGAGTACCGTGCAGTTGCCCGCCGCCAATGCCGGCGCGATCTTCCAAGCCGCCATCAGCAGTGGGAAGTTGAACGGGATGATCTGGCCTACGACACCGAGCGGCTCCTGGAAGTGATAGGCGTAGGTCTGGGCGTCGATCTCCGAGATCCGCCCCTCCTCGGCACGCACCGCGGCCGCGAAGTACCGGAAGTGATCGACCGCGAGCGGGATATCGGCGGCGAGCGTCTCGCGCACCGGCTTACCGTTCTCAAAGCTCTCCGCTACCGCCAGCATCTCGAGGTTCTCCTCGATCGCATCCGCAACGCGATTCAGCACCGCGGCGCGATCCGCGGGGGAGCGCTCGCCCCACTCAGCCTTCGCCGCATGCGCCGCATCGAGCGCCAGCTCGATGTCCTGCGCCCCGGAATGCGCGACCTCACAGAACGGCTCACCCGTCGACGGAGTCAGATTCTCCCTGTACTCCCCGGTGACCGGGGCGATCCACTCGCCTCCGATGAAGTTCTCGTATCGCTCCCTGAGCTCTACCAGGCTGCCGGGATCGCCCGGCGCCGCGTAAGCGGTTGACTCGACAATCGACATCTTGGACTCCTTGGTCGGAACCGCGGACTCGCCCGCGCCAATATGGGCTAGGAACCCCAGCACGGGTCGATCACATTGAGACGCGCCCACCGGGTCGGCGGGATAACGCCTAAGACGTACGACACCAGCCCCGCAGTCAAAACCAGTAACCCACGCTCCGCGCCTCGTGGCGCAATAGCGCCGTTGGTGGCATCCGGGCCTGGGGTGAGTGTCCTGGCCGCAGGGCCAGCTCACATTCGACTGTACTCCGATCGCAGGCGCTTATGTGCACAGACCAAAAAGAAATTCGTTCGGTCTCACAGACCTGACGGCTCGGCCTGGCGAGCAGGCGCACCCCAGCCCGCTTGCAGCACGGACTGCGCAACGGAGCGTGGATCAGGTGATCGTGATCGACTCGCTGGTGCTGTGCTTCTTCCCTCCCGTCCGGGTCGTGAGCGTGAGCGTGTAGCGACCGGCATGCAGCGTCTTCGACGTGTGGGATGTCGGCATCGAGCACATTTGCGGCCGAGTAGGAGGTGAATCGGTGTTCTTCCTCAGTCATCGGACTCGATGCCGCCAAGCGGCGCGCCGCGTCGGGCTCAGCTGCCGCCCGATGCCGTCCGAGGACGCGCCCGAGTCAGTGCACCAGGCCGATCGCCCCGCGCGCGAGGAGGAAGATGCCGATCGCGGAGCCGCCGATCACGGCGATCTTGACGCCGTCGCGGGTCAGCCAGCTGCTGAACCGTTGCACGGCAGCGTTGGTCGATTCCGGTCGTATCGCGTATCCGAGCAGCGGAACCTCCAGCAGAACGAGTTGGATGATGGTGAACGCGAGCACGGCGAGCACCGTTGCGGCGTTCGAGATGTGCTGCTTGCTCAACTCGTCCATCCCGGCGATGTAAGTGGCGCCGGGGAAGCTCAGCAGTACGCCGACGACAAACGCGTCGCGGGCGGAGCCCTTGCTCAAATTCGCGCCTCCAGCGCGGCGGCGGCTTGTTCGCGGCCTTTTCTCTTTTGCGTTCGCGCCGCGAGCGCAGACGCCGGTCCCGGCCCCTCCCGACCCGGACGGCAATCAGGAGTATCAGGACGCCGAGCGTGATGTCGATGATCGGGTTGACGGTGTGCTTGGCGGTGCTGGCCGTGCTCGATCCCGGCAACAGGAATACGAGCTGTCGCTGGAATGTGGTCGCAGAGCGTTCGTAGGAATCCCGCTGCTCGTCTCGGTCGCGTCGCGGCGGGTGTTCTCGGCGAGTGGTGCGTCGCTGGCTCCACGCGGTGGGCTCATCGCCGACCGCCGCACGTTCACCCCGATCGAGGACTGCCGTCATCGAACCGCTCGCGGTCCTGCTCGCTTGTGCTCCGTCGCCAGCGGCCGGTGCCGACAACCGAGCGGCTACTGGGTGCAGTCCGGGTTGTAGATGTTGACCCTCACCGCTGCAGTCCCCGACTTGTTGCTGGTGTTGGTGGCGGAGCAGTGGAACGGCACCAGCTGGTCGCTGCAGAGCACCCGAACGCCAGCGTCACCAGCTCCCTTGGCGGAACCGCCACCGTCGCAACGACCGTAGCCGGTTCTGGAACGCTCACCGCGAGCGGCACCACGGGCGGCAGTGGAGCCGCTGCCGACGCCGCCGTCACCGCGCGTGTCGGCAAGGCGATCCTGGTCGACCGCGTCCGCGTGAAGGTGAAGCAGGCCGGGACGGAGAAAGTGAAGATCAGGCCCAACGCCAAGGCAAAGCGGATCCTGCGCACGCGCCGCAAGCTGCCGATCGTGATCACGCTCACCTTCAAGCCGACGCGCGGCAGGACCTCGATCACGCGGCTCAGCGTGACCCTGCGGTGCTGACCGCGCGCCGGTTCAGAACACGGCGGTCGAGTTCTGGTGGCGCAGACGCCAATCCGTCGATAGCCGCTAGAGGGTTGATTCCACGCGTGCGCGTTCCGGTGGTGGGCCCCGTTGCTGAAGCCCCGCGGATTGACAAACCGACGTCGTCGGGGTGATGGAGGTCGGTTCTGGGCCTATAGCCAACCTTCCCGACCTCGGAGTTCGGGGTCGGCGGGCTTTGGCACGCTGTGGGGACGTGCGGGCTCGGGGGGCGGCTAGTAGCTGGGTAACCGAACTCGCAAGCACGAGAGCAGCAGTCGGCGCCCTGCATCCGCCGCCGCCTGCGCGCACCTTTCACGCAGGAGATTGCCGGTTCGAGTCCGGCTGGGGGTACTACTACTGAGTTAGTCCCGCGTGAGGCCGACGCGCTGCGGATGTGCGGGCGGCTGCTGGGTCGTAACGGGCGCCCGTGAACGAGACCATCCGCGACGCGATGCGCGGTTCGTACAGTCTCGGCCTGGCATACGCGGGCGCGAGCTTGGCCGGCGTTCTACCGGCGGTCTTCGCGACTTGACAGCACCGGCCCGCCGGTGGGAAGCTCCGCGCGGGGCAGAGATGAGGCGGATCGGCGTCACAATCCTGGTGGCGATTCGGCCCCGGTCGGGGCTCGTGGTGGTGGTGGTCGCGTTGGCGGCGACGCTCGTGCCGGCGATGTTCGAAGGCGACGCACATCGCGGTGCCGCGGCGCATAGCGGCCAGCGGGGGATTCCGGCTGCGCTCGTAGCTGCGATCCACGCGAGGTTGGGGCCCGGGCCGATCGGCCTGGGCCGCGCGCCGCTGATCTCGGGGATCGAGCCGGCTGCGGGCGGATGGCAGGCGAAGGCCCCGGCGCCGGCAGTTACGGCCCGGATCATTTCGGACGGCACGGTGATCGCTCACCTCCCCGGGCTGGCGAACGCGTCGCTGCGCCCGGTCGCTCTCTCCTGGGGAGATCGGCGCGTCTGGCTGTCGGTGAGGCAGACCTCGCTCAGCGCGGGGCGGCTCGTCCAACGCCTGGGAGCCGTCACGACCGCGTACGCGGTGACGGCGGGCGGTGTCGAGCAGCGCTTCACGATCAGCCACCCACTCGCGGCGGATTCGAAGCTTGATCTCACGTTCAGTTCGGCGGCTCGCTGGCAGACGCTCAGAGACGGTTCGGCGATTGAGCCGGACGGGGTTCGGGCGGGCCGCCTCGTCTACGCGGGCCTGCGCGCCACCGACGCCCGCGGCCGGATGATGACCGCGCACTTCCACGTCACCGTCGGCGGCCCGGCGATCGTGGTCGACACGAAGGACGCCGTATATCCGCTGACGATCGATCCAACCTGGACCACCACGACCATCCCGACCGCGACCCTCACCGCTACCCCCGGCGCCGGACAGGGCTTAGCGGTCGCGCTGTCGCAGGACGGCACGACCGCGCTCGTGGCATCCGCACGCGCGGCCTACATCTTCCATAGCTCGTCGGAGGGGTCGTGGAGCTCGAGCTCGACCCCGACGGCGACGCTCACGGTCGGATCTCTGTCGAGCGTGAGCGGCTATGACCTCTACGGCTCCGTTGTGGCGCTGTCCGCTGACGGCACGACCGCGCTGATCGGCGCCGACGGCGTGAACGGCTACGAGGGCGCTGTGTACGTATTCCACGCCTCGTCGGAGGGGGCGTGGAGCTCGAGCTCCACGCCGACCGCCACGCTTACCGACGGCTCTGGCGAGGAGGACTTCTTCGGCTTCTCGGTGGCGCTTTCCTCTGACGGGACAACCGCACTGGCTGGCGCCTTGCTGGGGAACGGTGGCAAGGGCGCGGCATACGTGTTCCACAGCTCGTCGGAGGGGTCGTGGAGCTCGAGCTCGAGCCCGACCGCGACGCTCACCAACGGCATGGGCGCGGTCCACGACTGGCTCGGCTACTCGGTGGCGCTTTCCTCTGACGGGACGACCGCGCTGATCGGCGCCTCGTACGTAGGTGCGGCGTACGTGTTCCACGCCTCGGGGGAGGGGTCGTGGAGCTCGAGTTCGACGCCGACCGCGACGCTCACCAACAGCGCGGGCGGCTCGGGTGACGGCCTCGGTAGCGCGGTGGCGCTGTCCTCCGACGGTACGACCGCGCTGATCGGCGCCCCGGGCGTGAACAACACTGGCGCGGCGTACGTGTTCCACGCCTCGGGGGAGGGGTCGTGGAGCTCGAGCACGGCGCCGACCGCGGCGCTCACCAACAGCTCAGGCGCAAGTAATGACGACCTCGGCAGCGCGGTGGCGCTGTCCGCTGACGGTAGGACCGCGCTGATCGGCGCCCCGGGCGTGAACAACACTGGCGCGGCGTACGTGTTCCACGTCTCGTCGGAGGGGTCCTGGGCGTCGAGCTCGGCGCCGACGGCGGCCGTCACGAACAGCGCCGGCAAATCGAACGACGAGCTCGGCGACGCGGTGGTGCTCTCCTCCGACGGGACGACCGCGCTGATCGGCGCGCCGGACGTCGGGGGCTCGCTCGAGGACGCAGGCGCGGCGTACGTCTTCCACACCACGTCGTCGGAGGGGTCGTGGAGCTCGAGCTCGACGCCGACCGCGACGCTCACCAGCCCCTCAGGCCCCACGGCCGGCAATCTCGGTTATTCGGTGGCGCTGTCCCCCGATGGGACGACCGCGCTGGTCGGCGCCCCGGGCGTGAACAACACTGGCGCGGCGTACGTGTTCCACGTCTCGTCGGAGGGGTCGTGGAGCTCGGGCTCGAGCCCGACCGCGACGCTCACCAACAGCGCGGGCAAATCGGGCGACCAGCTCGGCGACGCCGTGGCGCTGTCCGCTGACGGTACGACCGCGCTGATCGGCGCCCCGGGCGTCAACAACACTGGCGCGGCGTACGTGTTCCACGTCTCGTCGGAGGGGTCGTGGAGCCCGAGCTCTACCCCGACCGCGACGCTCACCAACAGCGCGGGCAAATCGGGTGACGGTCTCGGCGGCGCGGCGGCGCTGTCCCATGACGGGACGACCGCCTTGATCGGCGCCCCGGGCGTGAACAATTCGGCGGGCGCGGGGTACGTGTTCCACGTCTCGTCGGAGGAGTCGTGGTCGTCGAGCTCGACGCCGACCGCGACGCTCACCAACGGCTCGGGCGCCTCCGGTGACGGCCTCGGTAACGCGGTGGCGCTGTCCTCGGACGGGACGACCGCCCTGATCGGCGCCGACGGCGTCGGTGACAAGACTGGCGCGGCGTACATCTTCCACGCCTCCGCGGAGGGGTCGTGGGCGTCGAGCTCGACGCCGACCGCGACCCTCACGAACAGCTCGGGCGTGTCGGGGGACGGCCTCGGTAGCGCCGTGGCGCTGTCCTCGGACGGGACGACCGCGCTGATCGGCGCACCGGGCGTGAATAGCTCCGCGGGCGCGGCGTACGTGTTCGACGCCTCGGGGGAGGGGTCGTGGAGCACGAGCCCGACGCCGACCGCGACGCTTACCAACAGCGCGGGCAAATCGGGCGACCAGCTCGGCGACGCCGTGGCGTTGTCCGATGACGGGACGACCGCGCTGATCGGCGCCCCGGGCGCGCAGGGCCTGTGGGCGTTCAACGCGTACGTCGGTCCCGTCGATTGGGGCGCGGCGTACGTGTTCCAGGCTGCCTCTGAGGGGTCGTGGTCCACGACCTCGACGCCAACGGCCACGCTCACCAACGGCTCGGGCGCGGTATTTGACGGCCTCGGCGGCGCGGTGGCGCTGTCCTCCGACGGGACGATCGCGCTGATCGGCGACCCGTCGTTCGGCAACGATTTCCCCGTCGGCGCGGCGCAGATCTTCTCCGCCTCGTCGAGTCCATCGTTGTCGGTGACCGTGCCGTCGCCCGGGACCGTTGGGAGTCCGATCGCGGCGTCTTCAGTGTCAGCGGTGCTGTCCCGTGGTGCCTCGCCGACGGGGTCGATCAGCTTCAGGGTGTTCGGGCCGCAGTCCTCGCCGCCCTCGGCGTGCGCGTCGGGCGGCTCGCCGGTGGGGACGGAGGTGACCGTGACGGGCAACGGCACTTACAACCCCTCCGCCGGGTTCACGCCGGAGAGCACGGGTGACTACTGGTGGTATGCCAGCTACGGCGGCGACTCCAACAACAGCCCCCTGAGCTCGGCCTGCGGGGCAGGGATGACGGAGACGGTGGTCACCACCGCCAAGGCGAGTCCGTCGTTGTCGGTGAGTGCCCCGTCGTCGGGGACCGTGGGTAGTCTGATCGCGGCCTCGGCTCTGTCGGGGGTGCTGTCGGGCGGTGCCTCGCCGACGGGGTCGATCAGCTTCACGGTGTTCGGGCCGCAGCCCACTGCGCCGTCGTCGTGCGCGTCGGGCGGGTCGCCGGTTGGGACGGGAGTGATCGTGACGGGTAACGGCACCTACGATCCCTCCGCCGGGTTCACGCCGGAGAGCACGGGTGACTACTGGTGGTATGCCGGCTACGGCGGCGACTCGGGCAACAATTCCGCGGGGTCGGCCTGCGGCCCGTCGATGGCGAAGACGGTCGTGACGAGCCCGCCTCCGACCGAGACCGTGCCTGTCAACACGGCTGCGCCGCGGATCAGCGGCACGGCCAAGGCGGGCAGCACGCTGTTCTGCTCCAAGGGGACATGGACGAACAGCCCGACCCGGTATGCGTACTCGTGGAGCCGCGACGGGACGCCGATCGCCGGTGCTGACGGAGCGACCTATCAAGTGCAGACCGCCGACGAGGAGCTGACAATCACGTGTACGGTCAGCGCGTCCAACGTGGCTGGCGCCGGGGCGCCGGCGTTGAGCAACGGAGCGGACGTGCCCGTCCCGCATGTCGCCCACTGCCCGGCGGCGACCGGCCAGTTAGCCGGGACGACGCTCGGTCTGCTCCACCTCGGGATGACGCGCGCGCAGGCGCGCAAGGCGTACAAGCAAAGCTCGACACGCGGGTTCGCGTACAAGGACTTCTTCTGCCTGACGCCCAACGGGGTCCGCGTCGGCTACGCCTCGCCCGCGCTCCTGAAGACGCTCCCACGGCCCCAGCGCGGCAGGTATGCCGGCCGAGTGATCTGGGCGTCGACATCGAATGCCTTCTATGCGGTTCGGGGCGTGCGTCCCGGCGCGACGGTCATGGCAGCGGACAAGGCGCTCAAGCTCGAGGCGCCGTTCCACATCGGCTTGAACTTCTGGTACCTCGCCGGAAACGGCGCCTCGATGGCCGTGCTGAAGGTGCGCGGCGAGATCGTCGAGGAGATCGGGATCGGCGTTAACGCGCTGATGCGGGGACGCACCGCGCAGCGCGCGTTCCTGACGAGCTTCAGCTAAGGCTCACACATCAGGTCGGGAGTTCGTCCGTGCCCAGGCGCTGCGGGGCCTGGGCACGGAACCAAACCATGATCTCCGTCGCGCTACTTGACGATCCGGATCGTCTTCTCCATCCCGAGCTGCGTGTGCTCGCGCCCGTCCTGGGTGTCCATGAAGCACGCGATCACGTAGTAGCCGGGGGCCTCGTTGATCAGCTCCTGCTGCATCCCACCGCGCGACAGGCCGCCGTCGAACACCGGGGAGCTGGTGGCGAGCTTCCCGGCCGCGTTGTCCTTGCCGGCCAGAAGCAGCGCCTCCACCTTCTTGGCGTCGGCGAGGCTTTTGACGCCAAGCCCCTGGATCATGTGGAACAGGAAGCCGTCGTTCTCGAACCTCACGAGCTCGCCGTCGTGGAGCGTCGTTGGGCCTGTGAAGTTGAACTCGATCGAGGCAATCGTTGCGCCTGGGGTTGGGAGCGTCGCTGGGGACGCGGACGCGGTCACGACGAACGGTGTCGGCCCCGAATGAGAACCGTTGAGATCGAGGGCGATGTAGGTTCCGGGGGTCAGCACCGTCTGCGCGCTGCTGGTACCGGGTGTGGCCCCGGCATCGAACACCATCGAGGCGTAACCGTCGAGGTAATTGAAGTCGCCGTGGTGCGCCTGGATCGTCGCTTTCACCTTCGGAATGGCCGACAGCGGGACTCCGGGGTCAAGCTCGATCAGCGCCGGTTCCGGGTTTGGAACCTTCCCCTTCACGGTGGTGACGACGTTGACCGCCCCGGAGACCTCCGCGCCGCCGACGGCCACGCCGCTCTTGGTGAGCGTCAGCGTCAGCGCTGGCAGCGAGCCCGCCGCGACAGATGAGGTTGCCAATACGAGCCCAGCGAGGACGGTCGCTCCGAGTCCAGCGACCAGCCTTGTGAATCCATTCATGTGGTGCCCCTTCATGGGATGACGTGGCCGCCAATCTACACTCCGCGCGATTCCGCCACCGTTACGAAGCCGGCGTCTGTCACGAAACCGTCGCGGGCGATTGCGACCGCGACGGTGGTGCGTCATTTGCCGCGGCGGGCGTCGAGGTGTGCCCGGTCTCCGACCACACCGCTCACGGGGCATCGATCTCGGCCGTCCGCGGGTATACGATGGCCACGTTCCGGCTCGCAGCGAAGGTCGCGGGCTCCGGGCGCAAGTATGGATGGGACTTGGTGGATGAGGTTCGCGGACGGCGCGACGCCTGTCGGTTATCGGATGGAGACAGTGGGCGGCCTGTATGGCCGGCACGCAGGAACGCGTTCGCGCGCCGCCGACACCATCCGGTCGAGGTGAGGAACATTGTCGGCGCCAAATCAGCTTTGGGCTGCTCGGCCCCGTCGAGGTCCACGTCGACGGCGCGCCGATGCCCTTGGGGGGCGCTCGGCAGCGTGCGTTGCTCGCTCGCCTTGTGATCGAGGCGAACCAGATCGTCCCAGGCGAACGGCTCGTGGAGGATGTCTGGTCAGGCGAGCCGAGAGTCAAGCCGCTGCAGATGGCGATCGCGCGCTGCCGGCAGTCGCTCGGCGCCGGCGCCGAGCGCCTTCACACCCGCCCCGGCGGCTACGAGCTCGAGGTAGGTGAGGGGGAGCTCGACAGCGAGAGCTTCGAGCAACTGACCGTCGAGGGGTCGAGGGCTCACGCGAGCGGCGATTCAAGCCGCGCATCGACGTGTGCCTCACGCGCGCTGTCCCTGTGGCGCGGGCCGCCGATGCGCGATCTCGTCGGATACGGATGGGCTGTCTTGGAGGCCATGCGGCTCGAGGAGATGAGGTTGTCGTGTCTCGAGTTGCGTGTCGACGCGCAGCTCGCGCTCGGCGAGAGCTCCGCTTTGATCCCTGAGCTCCGGTCGCTGGCGGCGGCCAACCCGGACCGTGAACGTATGCGCGGACAGCTGATGCTGGCCCTCTATCGCGCTGGGCGCCAGCCGGAGGCCCTGGCGGCGTTCATGGAGGCGAGGCAGTTTCTCATCGACGAGTACGGCCTGGAGCCAAATGCCGAGCTACGGGCGCTGCACGAGGCGATCTTGCGTCACGAGCCATCACTCCTGCCGGGCACGGGAACGCAAGCGCTTCACCCCGTCGGTCAGGGTGGCGCTGCCCTGACTGAGTTCAAGAGCGCTGTCACTTGGGACGCGATTCAGTCCGCCTTCCTGGTGTGGAAGGACGCTTCCGGCGCCCAGGTCATCGCCGGCCTTGGCGAGCTGGAGCGGGCAACGGTCGGGCGCCGGCCGGGTAACACGATCGTTGTCGACGGTGATGACGAGATCTCCCGCGTCCACTTCGAACTCGAACTCATGGGGAGCGGCTGGACGGCGGCAGACGATGGGCTCTCCCGCAACGGCACATACGTGAACGGTGTCCGGGTCACGCACCGCCAGCGCCTCAGAGATCGTGATGTGCTGCGCATCGGCAGGACAACGATCGAGTATCGCTGCCCATCCGACGGCTCAACCGTCGCGAGCGGGCAGGTCGACCAGTTCTTGAACGAGACCGGCACGGACGGTGGTGAAGACCGCCTGCTGGCAACCGTCATGTTCACGGACATCGTCGGACCGACCGGCCTGGCCACCCGGCTGGGCGATCAGAAGTGGCATCAGCTAGTCGACGCCCACGATGACATGGTGAGACAGCAGCTCGATCGGTTCGCTGGCCGCGAAATCAAGAACACGGGCGACGGATTCCTGGCGGTGTTTCCCAGTCCCGCCCGCTCGATCCGATGTGCGCTGGCGATCCGCCAGGAGTCCGAGCAGCTCGGACTAGCCATTCGTGCCGGACTGCACACCGGGGAGTTGGAGCGCCGCGGTGACGACGTTGGCGGAATCGCCGTACACATCGGGAGCCGGGTCGCGGCGGCCGCACAATCCGGCGAGGTGCTTGTTTCCTGCACCCTCAAGGAGCTGGTCGCGGGCTCGCGCCTCGAGTTCGCCGATCGAGGCGAGCACGCCCTCAAGGGAGTGGAAGAGCGCTGGCGGCTGTTCGCGGTGCTTGGATGACATCTTGAGCGCGTCCTGAGTGCTCACTGGCCCGAGCACTGGGAGGGCTCAGGGGGCAGCGTCCCACGAACGTTTCGATGCCCTCGGACACCGCGTGGGACGCGGAGTTATCCCGCCGTGACCGGTCGTGACCGACACGTGATCGCGGCGCCGGAGACTGCACAGCACCAGTCGTCACCAGGCTCACGCTCGCATCGCACGAGCTCATTCGACGTACACGCAACCAGTGGAGACGCGGCGCGGTCAGCCTGAACGTGCCTGTCGGCCGAGACAGGCGCACCGCCCCGTCCCGCGCGCGCCGGCGCGGGGCGGGGCCCAGCGCCGGCGAGCCACGGTCGTGATGAGAATTCCCCCGGGCAGCGCAACGGTGGGTACAGTTGGCGCATGGAGGGGCGTTTCGGACGCGCCTTGGCGAGTAAGCGCCGTTTAGTTTCCTCCGCCGGGACCGTGCTGCTCACCGCGATGGCGGTGGCGTCGCTGGCATCGGCGGGAGTCGAGGCTCCCACCCCCGCGGTCGGCTCGTTCTTCGCACGTCAGGTGTATACGAGCCATGCCGGCAAGATCACGATCCTCGGTTTCGAGGTTCCGGGAACGGGGCCGACCGAAAACGTCACCGCGGCATGCTCGGCCTGTGGCGGGGCAGGGTTCACCAGGAACAAGAACCCGGGCGAGGCCATCCTGGACGTCTCGCCACCGGTGCGGGTGTCGGCGACAACGCGAGTCCTCATCGGTGCGTACTTCTCCGGGCTAACAGGGCGCTGGAAGCTGTACGGCCTGTTTCACGGCGCGTGGTCGCGACTGGCGGAGGGCTGCATGCCGGCGTCCGTCAGAGGCCTCACGAGTGCCGAGGCCGTGGATCCATGGACTATCCCCCCGGCAACGACCTGCCCGCCGTGGGGGCCCCCGCCGAGAGCCGAATATGTGCTTTGGCGCGGAACCGACAGTAAGTTGTGGGAGCTCGAGTACACCTTTGGCGCCTGGGACCCCTCGCCACCCGTCTATCGCGGAAGGCTCGGCTCGACGCCGAGCGTCGCGGTGCACCCCGATGGGCAGCAGGACGTGTTCTGGACGGCGCCCGGCGGACAACTCGAGGAGATGCGGTACCTCGGCGCCTGGATCGGGCCAACGCCAATTGGGAATGCCGACACGCTCGGTTCCGCTCCCAGCGCCGTGGTTGACCCCACGGACCCGGACGAGCGCTGATGATGTCTTCTGGAAGGGGGTCAACAGGAAGGGAGTCAACGGGTGGCTGTGGCACCTGACGTTCTCTAACCCTCTGGCCGTGACGGGGACCTCCCAGATGTTGAACTCCGGGCCACTGGCATCGGCGCCGACGGTGGCAGTGCACCCGGACGGACACGAGGATGTGTTCTGGGAGGGCACCAACGGTCGCCTGTACGAGATGCAGCCGACATCGATCGCTGCGTCCGAGCAAGGCGAGGCGGGCAAGCTCGGCTCGCCGCCTGCCGCCGCCGTTGACCCCCTCACCGGACAAGATCACGTCTTCTGGAAGGGGAGCAACGGATATCTGTACGAGCTGGTCGGCACCGAGAACCACTGGCAGGTGAAAGTGCTGTCCGGCTCGGGCCTACTCGGATCGGCGCCGGCCGTGGCAATCCATCCTGACGGGGAAGAGGATGTGTTCTGGAAGGGCACTAACCGCTTTCTGTACGAGATGCAGTGGTACTCGGGGAAGTGGCACACACCAGGTCGGCTGACGGGTGCAGGCAAGCTCGGGTCGCCGCCAACCGTCGCCGCTGGGGCTTGTGCCATGTCCGATCCAACCGGCTGCTGACCACTCACCGCCGCTCGGACGCGGTCATAGCTTGCTCGACGCGCCCCGGCTCGGGATGAAAGCTCGGCCCCTGATCGAACGCCAAAAACTCCCCCGACCTGAGGTTGGGGGAGTAACATTTCGCGTGTTCCGGGATCGGCGATTCCGGGGACCGGCGGCGCACGGCGATGGCGATCGGATCGATGATCTTGTCTGAGGGCACGATGCTCAGTGGGTATCGGGTCAAAGACGTGATCGGCATCGGCGGCATGGCGATCGTTTACCGGGCCGAGCAGGTTTCGCTTGGACGGGAGATCGCGCTGAAGGTGCTCTCCCCCGCGCTCACACACGACGACGCGTTTCGGCGAGCGCTTTCGCCGCGAGGGCAGGAGCATCGCGGCGCTCGACCATCCCAACATCGTGTCGATCTTCGACTCGGGCGAGACTGACGGACGGCTGTTCCTGGCAATGCGATTGGTTCGCGGCGGGACGCTCGCCGATCGGATGCGCGCTGGGGGCCTGTCCGGAGAGCAGGCGATCACCATCCTGACGCCGATCGCGGACGCCCTCGACGCCGCCCACGCGGCCGGAATCATTCACCGAGACATCAAGCCGCAGAACATCCTGATCACCACCTCGGGGCATCCATATCTCGCGGACTTCGGTATCGCGAAAGGCACCACGACGGCCGGCTTCACCGCGGCCGGCGATTTTGTCGGGAGTGCCAACTACGCGGCGCCCGAGCAGATCCTCGGTCACACCATCACCCAGGCGGTCGATATCTACGCACTCGCCGTGGTCGTGTACCAGTGTCTCACGGGTCAGGTCCCGTATCCGCGGGATACCGACGCCGGCGTGCTGTACGCGCACGTCAACGCTCCGGCCCCATCGATTCCGTCCGACCAGCCCGGTGCTGACCGGTTCAACGAGATGATGGCCCGCGGGATGGCCAAGCTGCCCGAGGCGCGGCTCGACTCGGCGGGTGCACTGCTCGCACTCGCAGCAGACGTGATCGACAGAGTGCCGCCGCCGATGCGACAGCTGTCGCCGACATTCCAAAGCACAACCGAACCGACCGCCGCCGAGAGCAGAGATCGAGCGACCGTGGATCAACCGCCGGCCCGTAACGGCGGCGCAATCGAAGCGGCGACGCCCAGGCGACGCGCGGCGATTCCCGCCAATCGTGGCCGCGGGCCCCGGGTGCTCATCGCTGCCGTCCTACTCGCGTTGGCTGGAGCGGCTGTCGCCCTGCTCGCGATCGCCGGCGAGAGCAGCGCCCACAAACGGGTGGCACGCAGCGGACCGCTCTCGATCACCTACCCGAACGCATGGAGGCATCAGCCAATCAGCGCTCAGCTCAGGACCCTGTTCAACGGTGTGCCGATCCAGCTCGTCGACGGCACGGTCGAGCTCGGCGCCGGCACGCTACGGAGGTCTGCGGCGGTGCCGGGAGGGCCGCCACCCACGCTGACAGCAGCCTATGGAACGCCGACGGAGGTAAGTAGCACGACCGTCGCTGGAGCGCCCGGCCGCGAGTACCAGTGGTCGACCCCGACCGGGCTGCTCGCGGCATTCGTGCTGCCGTTGGCTGACGGCGATGCGGCGGTCGTGTGCCGCGCCTCGGTCACCGCAGATCAATGCGCGGCTCTCGCGAGCCGTGCTGTCGTCCAAGCCTCCCAGGTGCTCCCGCCCGGACCCAACCAGTCTCTCGCCCGCGCGATCGATGCCGCCGTTGCACCCGTTGCCGCTGCGCGCCAACGGCTTGGCACGCTGTCGGAGCCCACCCTCGCCGCGCGCGCAACCGCTGCCGCGGAGCTGGCGAGGGCTGACGACGCGGCGGCGTCAGGGCTCGCGAAGCTGAACATACCGGCTCGCTACCGCGCGCCGGTGGGCCAGCTCCGGTCGGCGTTGCTGAGCGAGGCAAGGAGGCTTTCGCTGCTGGCGACGGACGCACGGGGCGGCCATCGCCACGCCTACGCTGCGGCAGTTCGGTACACCGATGCCGCGAGCGAGTCGGTGGCCGCCGCGACGCGCGCGTTGAAATCGGCGTCGCTCGCCGCTACGAGGCTGAACGCGCTCCGACTTGCGCCACTGCCAGGGCCGGCAGCGCCTCCCACGTCAACGACCACAACGTCCAGCTCGACAAGCTTCCAATCAACGTCGTCGCGTTTCCCGATTCAGACGGTCACGAGCACCACCCCGACGGAGGCCACGACCACCCCGACCACGACCCATGTGACCGTTAGCCGCACCCACTCGACCACGAGCACGACCACCTCTGTAGGCGTCGGCCAGTAGTCAGGCGAGCACAGCCGCGCGGGCGATAGCCCGCTGCAGTTCGGGCTGGCGCAAATCCTCTTTGGCGGTTCCGGACCCGCACGCATCGCCTGTGCGCTTCGGCGGCCTGTGATCGCATCGTGACCGACGGTGACCGTCTGGTGATCGCGGCCGTGAAGAGTCCGCCGCATGAGAACTCATCGAATGAGGCTCGCGCTCGGCACGATCTCTGGGATCGCGGCACTCGCCCTCGGATCTGGCGCACTGGCGCGCTCTTCTGCAGCTGCGACGTCGATGCGCAGCGGCACACCGTCGCCGATCGTCGCCGACGTCACGCTCACCGGCCAAAGCCAGCCCATCCCGCAATCGTTTTTCGGACTGTCGATCGAGTACACGGAGCTCGCGGAGTATGAGCGGCTCGGACCGGCGTTTGACAACGTGCTCTCACTGCTCCGTCCGGGCGATGGCTCGCGGCTGCTGCTGCGGCTCGGCGGCCGGTCGGCGGACCAGGTTCTGTGGATCCCGCCGACCGCGCAACCGGCACGTTTTCTGCGCGGCCCCGAGCCGCATTGGGTGCATGTCTTGTCGCCGCAGTGGCTCAGTGACCTCGCGACGCTAGTCCGGCGGGACTCGCTACGCGTGGAGCTGCAGCTCAACGTCGCCGTGCACTCGCCGGCGATGGCAGTGGCGTTCACCCGCGCGGCGGCCGCGGCGCTACCCAAGGGCACCTTCGCGGGCGTTGCGATCGGCAACGAACCGGATCTGTATCGAACGCAGCCGTGGCTTGGGCAGGAGCGGATCGCGAGCACGGCCGCGTCCATGCGCGCGAGCTGGCCTCTGCACTACACAGCGGCGAAGTACCTGCGTGACTACCTCGCGTACGCCGGCGCGCTCCGCCGAGCGATCCCTGGGCTCCCGCTGACAGCTCCGGATATGACCTATCCAAGCCTGCTATGGCTCGGCAAGCTGCTGCACCTCGGCCACCTCTCGCCGCAGTCGATCGCGATCCACCGCTACGCGACGGCCACGTGCGACACACGCGTGGTCCATGTGCCGACGCCGCTGTCGTTCCTCAGCGACCGCTACACCTCGGGGCTCGCGGGAACACTCACGGACGAGATCGCGGTCGCTCGCGCTCACGATCTACCGGTGCGTGTTACCGAGATGAACTCGTTCGTGTGCGGGGGGCGCAAGCGCATCGCCGAGTCGTTCGCGACCGCGCTGTGGGCGCCCGACGCACTGTTCGCGATGCTCCGCGCCGGCGTCCAGAGCATCAGCTGGCACATCCACCCATCGATGCCAAACGCTCCGTTCCACGTGACTCCCGGCGGGATCGTGCCCCTACCCGAGCTCTACGGCCTGCTCGTGTTCGAGCAGATGCTCGGGCCAGGGTCACAGCTCGAGGTCGCTCACGCCACCGGCACGGGAGGCGAGTCCGATCCGGCGCTGAACGCGTGGGCTGTCAGGTCCGCTGCTGGCCTCAAGGTGCTGGCGCTCAATAAGGGCTCACGACCCGTCGTGATCAGGTTCCGCGACCCCTCCCCGGGTGGCATGGCGGAGCTTGCCCGGCTGCTGGCACCGTCGCTGGCGGCAGACAGCGGCGTCACCTTCGCCGGCCAATCAATCGGCGCCGATGGCCTCTGGCACGGACACCGCGTCGAGTCGTCGGTCCCCAAGACGAACGGGTCATACGAGTTTCGGGTACCCGGCTTCACGGCCGCCGTCCTGGGCGTCCCACAGGCAAACCATTGAAACGAAGCGCTTGAGATCAGCGATGAGGAGCGCGAGCTCGAGGGGGTGGAGTTCGGTGGCTCGAGGTGGTGGCACAGCAGCCTCGCCGAAACAGTCCGCTGGGTGCACGGTATAGGTGGCGCGGTGGCATGCGCTGTGTTGTCGGCGCGGCTGCGGGTGTCCTCGTGGGCTCACAACCGCGACTGTGCCGGTCGAGGCGAAGCCGGTCTCGGCCTGGAGCCTCGCCCACGTCGATGGAAGTCGCAGTCTCTGGTTATTGCCCTGCCCGTCGAGTTCGTTCTGCGTCGCCGTCGACACGTCGGGAAAGGTTCTGAGCTCGAGAGACCCGGGTGGCGGCAAGCGCGCGTGGAAGCTGGCCAACATCGACGGATGTAATTCCCCACCCGCCCCAACCGTCCAACGAGGGCCTGACCGCGGTCTCGTGCTCATCGCGCCCGCGGTGCGCTGCCGTCGATGACTCCGGGAACGTGCTGACCTCGACAGACCGCTCGCCAGAGCAAAGCGGCGATCGCGCGACGACGTGGGCCGACAGGCGGCGATCGCCTCGCGCAGGATCTCTGCCTCTGCGCGCGCCTTCTGGCGGGCCAGTCGGGCGAGACGCTGCGCCTGCTCTTCACCGAGATAGACGCAGTCTTGCGAGGCGGTTGCGAGCTGGCCTTTGCCCTCGGCGTTGTGACTGTGTCGTGACCGTTCGTGACCGAAGCGTGACCTCGTCTCGGGAGATTCATCGCCGACCTAACGAAAGGGGCCGGCGATGGAGAGCAGGCAAACATTCGATCGTCTCATCCGGCGGCTTCGCGAGCGGGCGCTCGCGAGCTCTGCGTGTCGGCGAGTGGCGAGGTTGGTGCTGGCGCTTGCCGGCGCCGCCTGCCTCTGCGGAGCGGGCGGCGCACAAGCGGGCGCCGCGACACCGCCGTCGGGGTCGTATGCATGGCCGAAGTACGGGCACGACGCCGGCAATTCGGGTACGTCCGGCGATCCCGGGATCTCCGTCGCCGATGCTCCCAGCCTCGGCGTGCGCTGGATGGTGCCGATTGGGGCGCCGGCGCTGAGTTCGCCGGTGGCGGCATGGAACGAGCGGCTTGGCCGGATGCTGGTGTACATCGGAACCGAGTCCGGCGACTTCATGGCGGTCGACGCGAGCACGGGACAGACCGCATGGTCGGTTGACCTCGGCACCAGGATCCTGAGCACGCCGCTGGTCGAGGATGGCTCGGTCTGGGTATCTCGTGCGGACGACTCGGTCCTGTACAAGCTCAACGCCGCGACCGGCGCGACCCAATGTTCGATCCCGCTCGCCGGGAGCCAGAACGGCAGCCTGACGGATGCGACTCTCGCCCGAACCGGACCTGTGATCTACGCGACGGCGCTCGACAACGGCGTGTCGAGCGGGCCCCTCTACGCCTTCAAGGCATCCGACTGCGCCGTCGAGTGGAAGTTCTCGGACTACGACACCCCGGCCACCGGCAGCTGGGACCCGCTGAGCTTCGGCGTCGACGGGCATGGGCGGGCGCTCGTGCTGCTCGGCACCGCTGACCCTGACGACGGCGTCTACGCGGTCGACGCCACGACCGGAGCAAAGGTCTGGTCATTCAGGACACCGTCGATTCGGGGCTTCTCCGACACCGATGTCGGCGCCGGGGTCAGCATCTCGCCTCCCGGCCGCAACGGCTTCGCAGACGGCGTTGCCTACGTCCCCGCCGAGGACGGCTGGTTATTTGCCTTGGACCTCGCGACGGGTCGCCGGCTCTGGAGCTATGACTACGGTGCCCAGCTGCCCCTGGACCATCGCTCGCGGTCCACGCCGGCGCTTGTCGGGCGGCGCTTGATCTTTGGCGAGCGTGGCGGAGTGATGGCCGTCGACGCCGTGACCGGCCGGCCAGACTGGACGTTCAACACTGGAGACGTCGAGTCGATGTCGGCACCGGCCGTTGTCGGGCCGGCCGGCCAGCAGGTCGTGGCCGTGACCACGCTGGCAGGGGCCTTCGACGTCCTGAGCGTCGTCTCGGGAAAGCTGCTGTATCAGTACCAGGCCGGGAGCTACGCGACCTCGTCCTTTGCCGATGTCGACGGGAGCCTCGTGACGGCCGACGCTGACGGGTTCCTGTACGACCTTGCGCCCCATGGTGGCAACGGCGCTGCCCCATCCACGGCGGTTGCCTCGCCGCGGTCGGGCTCGACCGTCGTGAGCCCAGACGGACAGCTCACAATCCGCGGCACCGCTTGGGGCGGGTCGGTCAGCCGGGTCGAGGTTGCCATCCAGTCCGGTGGCCCTGACGGACGTTGGTGGGACGGGCGGACCGGCACATGGATCCAGAGCTTTATTTCGAACCAGGCGATCACGACAAGACCGGGTGCGGCGTCGACGTCGTGGTTTGTGAAGCTCCACGTCCTGGCGGTCGGTGGAAGCCTCCGGGTGCTGTCCGGCGCCGTCCGGTCCAACGGGATCGCCGATGTTGCGGATCTCTCGCCGTCGCCTGGGACGGCTGACGCCACGTTCACCGTTGAGACCGATCCGGGGAGGGCGGCGTTGACCGTCGCCGGCTCGCAGTGGGTCGCCCCAGGCGCGGCCATCACCCTGTCGGGCACGGGGTTCGCTCGCGACGAGACCGTCGACATCAAGCTCGACGACACCTCCGTCGCCTCGGCGGTCGCCACCCGCACGGGCGAGCTGCCGCGCACCGCAGTCCAGATCCCCGCGTCGGCCGTCTTCGGGACCGGTGTCGTGTCCGCCAGCGGCCGTACGTCCCGACGCTACGCCGCCGTACCGATTGAAGTGTCCAACGAGTGGTCGCAGGCAGGCTACGACCCGGACGGCGATGACTACGAGCCCGACGACGGGGTGTTCCTGTTCCACTCATCCCCTGGACCTCCCGCATTCCTGGCGACCGGGTGGAGCCACGAGCTCGGGGCGACCGCCCCCACGGCGCTCTCGGTGTGGCACGGGATCGGTTACGTCGGCGACGAGGCCGGGGTCCTAACGGCCCTCAGCATCCGCACGGGGAAGCCTGTGTGGACCGCGACTGAACGGAGTGCCATCGACTCCACCCCGGCCATCTCCGGTGCGGACGTCGTATTCGGCACCGCCGCCGGCACCGTCGTCGCACTCGATGCCCGGACGGGCTCGCCGGTGTGGAGGACACGCACGAGCTCGGCCGTCAGATCGGCGCCCACGGTGGCCGGCGGCGACATCTACGTCGGCTCAGACGACGGAACCGTCTACTGCCTGCGTGCGGCGAACGGCGCCGTGATCTGGCGGGCACGACTCAGCGGAGCGGTCCGGGGAGCGGTGGCCGTCGATTTGGCCGCTGACTCGGTGATCGTCGGCGACGGGAGCGGGGCGATCACGGCCTTGTCGGCGGCGACCGGCAGATCCCGGTGGACGTTTCACACGGGCGGGGTCGTCACGGCGATGCCCAGCGTCGCCGACGGCGAGGTCTACGTCGGATCGAGCGATGGGACGGTTTACGCCCTCTCGGAGCGCGACGGCGCCCGCGTGTGGTCGACTCAGGTCGGCGCCGCGGTCAGCGCCGGAGGCGTTCTCACCGCCGGCCGCTATATCGTCGGCGATCGGGACGGAAACGTCGTCTCCCTCGAACGCAAGAACGGTTCGATCGAGCGGGTCATGCGGTTTGGGAGTGCGGTCGTCGGCCTCGCCGGCACCGAAGACTGGCTTGCCGTGACAACCGCGGCCGGCCGGGTCTGGGGCGTGAAGAGCAGCATCGTGTGGGAGGCGGACGTGGCGCCGTTCGCTGAGGCACCTACGGTCGTCGACGGCGTCGTCTTCACGGCGGCCATGAACGGGACGGTCGAAGCCAACACGATCCCGGGGACCCCGATCCCCTGATGCAACCGCCCGCGGCTCAAGGCGACGCCGTCGTCGCCTGGTTGGTGATGCGAGCTTCGGGGCGGATTAGAGTGCGCGCGTTGAACCAAGGACCGCCGGAGGGGGTCCGCAATCGGAGGTGTCGACGTCCGCAGAAAGCCGCCGGCGTCCGTCGGCTGCAATGGTCGTCGCAATTGTCGCGCTCGTCGTGGCGATGACAGGGAGCGCAGTCGCCGGACCACTCAAGACGTTGATCGCCGGGTCCTCGATCAAGAAGCACAGCATCGCCGGCAACCGGCTGATCAACCACACCCTCACGGGCCAGCAGATCAACCTGAAGAAGCTCGGGACGGTTCCCTCGGCCAAGCAGGCGGCCAGCGCCAAGACCGCAACAAGCGCCGCCACGGCGGCGAACGCGCTGGAGCTGGGTGGCCAGCCCGCCGCCGGCTATCTGCCCGCGTCGAAGGTCCTGCGCTGGGACTTCGCGATGAACGAGGGCGATGCCGCCCACACGTTCACCTATGGGCCTCTGACGTTCGTGGCGACTTGTAAGGCCGATGGCGGCAACACCGACGGAGAGCTCGCGGTGACCACCACCGAGTCTGGAACCAACGTCTCCGAGGGCAGCGGACGCCGAGCCCGGAGCAGGGACGATCCTGAAGACGCGGGCGGCACGCCGTACGACGTCACAGAACAGGACTCGAGCATGACCGACGACGGCAACTCGGCGGAGTTCGAAGCGTTCGATCCGAACGGGGAGGTCGCCATCTTCTCCACGGCGCAGACGATCGGCGTCGCGATCAACACGCCCGGTGCCGGCTGCCGGTTCTTCGGCGCTTTGCTGAACGACGCGTAGCTGCGGGAGAGCGCGCGGACAACGGGGGTCCGCGCGCTCCATTCCCGACCTTTCACGCAGGAGATCGCCGGCATGCCGCGGAGTACCGAGGGTTGCCCTCAGGTGGGTCTGATCGGTTGGCCGAGCATGAACCGATGGCCGTCCGGTGATCGCAGGCCGATCTCCCGCATCCCCCAGGGCTCGTCGGTCGGGGCCTTCAGCACCTCAGCACCTGCCGCAACAGCGCACGCGTGGAAGCCATCAACGTCATCGACGTGCAAGTAGGCGACATAGCTTTGTCACTCGACGACGCCGTGCCGGCGAGATCGCCTGACCAGATGGTGAAGTGCCAGAGCACCTTCCCGCCCGCGGTCTGCGGCTCGGTATCGGTCAGTTCCCCGCGTCTCCAGTCATGCGCTGATGATTCGCTTTTTGCGCTAAAGACTCTGGCCGAGCCGCGAACTTGTCGACGCCCAGGCGGTTCGCAACAGCTCAGGACGCCAAAGGCTGGATCCGCCCGCTACTTGAAGGGGACGGTGACCGGCCCGGGCACCTTGGAGAACACCGCCATGAAGTCGCGGTCGTCGGGGGTGAGGTAGCGGTCGGGGGACTGCTGGGGCTGGGGCTCGACCATCGTCGGCCCGAGGCCGTTCTTGTGAGAGTAGGTGATCATCGTGTGCCATTCGGGGTTGATGTCGAACTCCATCCCGCGAACCGCCCCGATGTGCTGAAGGATCTGGGCGAGCGAGATCACCGTCGCCTCCGACGCGACGACGAACATCACGTTGCCGTGGGCGTCGACGCCGACGGCGGTGCGCGGAGTGAAGGTGACGCCGCCCAGGGTGTAACCCCACTGGATGCTGTTCGGGTCGGTGTTCAGCTCGGGGTTGAGCTTGCCGTCCCAGAGGATCGGGGTGAGGCTTTGGCGCGCCCAGGCGACATTGGCCGGCGCGTTCGGCCCGCCGGTCCACCTGACGATGTTCACGGTTCCGTCGCGGTAGCCGACGAGCGTGGCGTTGCCATCGATCAGCGGCTCGTTGGTGTGGCCGTTGACCGCCGAACCGTTATTGGTGTCGACGTGCGTGAAGGCGCCGTTGAAGGTGGCGAGCAGCCGGTAGCGCTGATCGACGGGAACCATCATCGGACCCCGGTCGACCGCGCTCGGTGGCTCATAGCGGCCGGGGTAGTAGGCGAGGTCGGTGCGGGTGTGGTCGATCCACAGGACGTAGGCGACGATCGAGGGGTACTCCGTGCTGGGCCGGTAGGTCGTCACGAGCACCGGCGGCCCGCCATCGACCGATGGACCCGTACGGTGCCAGACGCCTTCGCCGGGCAGCGGCGTGGCGAACACCGGTTTGATCGGTGGCGGCGTGTAGGTGACGTGCTTCGCGTGCTTGACCGGAGGCCGCGCCGGGCTGAGCCCGACGCTGGGCAGGCGCTTCAGCCCAGGGCCGCCCTTGCGGGGCGCGCTCGCTGTGTAGTGCTCGGCCGTGTCGATGATCCAGTTGCCGAACGGCACGTCGTCGCGCACCCACTCCGCGGAGCGCTCGGAGAAGGTCTCGCTCGTCGGCTTGAGCATGTAGTTCGCGTAGGAGATCCCGAAGTAGAGCACCACCAGCACCAACGGAGCCAGCGTCCCGAAAAGGATCCGCCGCCGGCGAAGCCGCCGCCGCTCATCAGCTCGCCGCGCGCTGAGTTCACGACGGTCAAGCAGCGGCCGTCCGGGCGGCATGGGCTCCAGCGGTGGCCTGGCCGCCCGTTCTCGGTCTCGGATCGCCATGGCGGCTGCCTCGACCATAGGCGCGGAGATAAACCGGGCTGCGGTGGCCGATGAGCATTCGCTCAGGGCGCGCCGGCAAACGTCTCCCCGCCGACCGTGACCCGCAAGGCGCGACTCGGACAGGCTCTGATCGCCTGCGCGGGCCGCTGGACGCCAAGCGCCACTTCCTACCGTTACCAGTGGCAGCGCTCAACCGGCCGCACAACCGGCTGGTCGGACATCCGAGGCGCAACCAAACGCAGGTACAAGACCGTGCGCGCCCGACCAGCACGCCCGGCTGCGGGTGCGGGTCAGCGCTGAAAATGCGTACGGCCAAGCGACCGCCGTGAGCGCACCCACGGACACTCTCGGCACAACTCCGGACGCTCGTTGACGCCGGCCTGCTCGAGCCCGGCCCAGGATTCCGCACTGACGAACTCAGCTGAGCCCGTCGTCTGACCTTGTGCCTCGTTCACCGGGCTCTCACCCCTATCGGATGACACGCGGGGATCCGGAGACGAGGAAGATTGCTCGTACGCGTTCGACTCGAGGTCCGGAGAGATCAGATGACCGTCCCCGCCGTGAAGCTGCCGTGGCCCATTCGCAGCGTGCTGGCCGGAACCGCCGGCACCGCGGCGATGACGGCCGCATACGCCTTGGAGCGCCGGATGCGCCCTAAGGTTCGCGGGCCCCTCGACTACGACGACAGCCATGTCCCCGGGGCGATCGTTGCGGGCGTTCTTCATCTCGGCAACGTGACCGACGCCGAGGAGGGGGAGCTCGGACTGATCTTGCGCTGGAGCTACGGCTCGGTATTCGGTCTCTGGCACGGGGTGCTGCGGCGCAGGATTGGGGAGCCGCGCGCCTCGTTGGCGTTTGGCGCCACGCTGATGACCGCGACCCTGAGCTTGTTTCCGCTGCTCGGTCGCACCCCGCCACCTTGGCGGTGGCCACCCGCTGTGCTTGCCACGGCCTTCGGCACCCACGCAGCCTACGTCGGGGCGGTTGCGGCCGTCGATGATCGGATCCGACGCGGTGCCGCGAGCCCGAGCCCGTGATCCGCAGACGGCCCGCGTGCTGACTCCACGGTCTTGTCCCACGTTCACATCCACGCGCCGCACGAGCTGAGCGAGTCGCCGGAATCGCGGCGAGCCAGAGGAAGACGAGCCACCGCGAGCGGTGGCTCGAGCTCGGAGCGGTCGTGTTGCTGTCGCTGGCGACGTTGGCAACGGCGTGGAGCGGCTACCAGGCCGCGCTCTGGTCCGGCGAGCAGTCCCAGCGTTACGCCAGGCGTCGGCGCTGCGGGTCAAAGCCGACGAGGACGACCGTACGGCCGGTCAAATCCACCTGTCCGACCTGATCCTCGTCAACGGCTGGTTCAACGCGACCGAGTCCGGGAATCCGAGGCTCGCCGCCGACTATCGCCGGCGGTTCCGCCCCGCGTTCCAGCCGGTGTTCGCCGCCTGGCTGGCGCTTGACCCGTTGAATAACCCGAACGCCCCTCCGGTCCGACCTACATGCCGCAGTACCACCCGGCTCAGCTACGACGGCTGCGACACGACAACAGCCGTGCCGACGAGCTCTTCACCGAAGGGACACGGCCAAGACCAACGACGACGATCACATCCTGTCGACTGTCTTCTTCGCTGCCGTCCTGTTCCTGTCGGCGATCTCGCTCCGCCTGGAATGGATGCGGCTGCGGGTCATCGTGCTCACGCTCGGGACGATCATGTTCCTCGGCGCGCTGATGTACGTGCTCACGCTGCCGACGGCCTCCTGAAGGCCGGTCGATCCTGCACTGGCGCGTCCCCTCGAGGTTTGAAGTGATCTCGCGGTGGACCTCGGCCAAGGGGTGATCTGTGCGAGGCTACGCACATGGGAAACATCATCGGAAGCTCGACCGCCGAGATCGACGCGCCGATCGATCGGGTCTGGGCGCTGGTGGAGGATGTCGAGAGAGCGTCCGAATGGCAGGGCGGACTGAAGTCGCTGCGAGCGCTCGAGCGCGACGATCAGGGTCGCGCGACGCTCTGCGAGAGCGAGTCGGATGCCAAGGTCCGTACGATCAAGTCGACCGTGCGCTTCGCATACGACGCCCCGATCGTGCTGACCTGGCGCCAGGAGAAGGGTGAGCTCAAATCGGTGACGGGAGCTGGAAGCTGGAGGACCTGGGCAGCGACCGGACGCGGGGACGTACGACCTCGAGGTCGACCTTGGCCGGATGCTGGGAATGGTGATCCGCGGGCCGTTGGTCGACCTGCTGCGCGGGACGCTCGTGAGCGCGCGCGCCGATGAGCTCAAGCAAGCAGTGGACGTGCGATTCGAGGCCGGTCGGAGCGTTCCAGCGACTTGAATAGGCGGGCGCCAACGTGGATCTGGAACAAGGGACTGGCGTCGCGCTGTGACCGGCGCATCCCCGACGAGTTCCCGAACGGCTACGACCATGTGCCGGTGCCTGCCTTTGGTGGCGATCATGTTGGGGCCGGTCCGCTCGATTTGATTGACCGTGTTGAACGGTTCGATGACATTGGTGGCGGCGAGCTGGTCTGGGTGCGCGGCTCGTGGCTCCCGTCGTTCGTCGACCGCGTGCTCCCGCGCATCCGGGGGGACTTCGTGTTGGTGACCGGGGACACACCCAGCTCGATGCCGTCATCCGCGCCGGCGGTGGCGGCTGCGTTGCTCGAGTCGCCGTACCTGCTCCACTGGTACACCCAGAACTACGACGGCACCGCCGGACAGAGCCGCGTGTCGCCGATTCCGGTCCGGGGTCGACCTGCACACGCGAAGCGTGCGGCCCGCCTGGGGCCAGGCCATCGCCACGCCGGCCGAGCAGGAGGCCGAGCTCGAGGAGATCGCGCACGAGCTACCGCCGGTCGCAGCGCGAATACCCGCCATCTACATCGACTTCGTGTGGTCGGCGTATCGGACGCCGCCCCCGGCCGGGGCGAGCCTCGTGCAGCCGCGAAGGTGGATCGCCGGCGTGCTCCGCTTTCACCCGCGTGTCGTCCATCAGGACACGCAGTTGGCTCGGGCCGAGACGTGGCGGCGTCGCGGCGAGTACGCGTTCGTGCTGAGCCCGCACGGCGCTGGCCTGGACTGCCATCGGACGTGGGAGGCACTGGTGCTCGGCCATGTGGTCCTGGTCCCGTCCTCGTCGCTCGATCCGTTGTTCGACGAGGTGCGAGCGTTTCCGTTTGCCAGCTGGAACGATCTCACCGCCGACAATCTGAGTGGCTGGATGGAGGCGGCGCGTAGGCTGGACCATCCCGCGCCGGCCTTGACCAGCGAGTACTGGATCCAGCGGATGCGGCTTCCACCGGGTTAGCCCGCCGCGCATCCCCCGTGAGCGCTTACGGCTTCGGTGCTCTGTGCAGGGGTGATCTGAAGCGTCCCGTATTGGCCGAGGAAGCCGAGGAAATGCTCGACCTGGCTCTGATCGGTGGCATGGGGATGAGGAGGAGGCGGTGCTGTCCGGTCGGGACGGCTTCGGCGAGGATCGTGGCGCCGTGGCGGCTGGCGTTGGCTGCGGTGATGTGCTCCAGGAACTCCTGACGAGTGTCCACGCCCAGCGGGCAAGTTGCCGGGGTATGGCGGTGATCGGCGACGAATAACGGCATGACGCTGATGCGGCCTCCACGATCGAGCCTGTCCCTCAACGATGGAGCCTGTAAAAGCCCGTGTCCAGGGACAAACCCGGACAGCACACCCGGACAAGTGGCCGGCAACCCGATTGACGGGCGGGTCTTGGGGGCGGTAATTCGGCTACGCGTCACTGACCGGGCAGTGAGAGGCGCGGTGTAGCTCGTGCGGTGAGCTGTTGCGGCGCCACCGCCGGCTTGTCGGCCTCACGCAGGAGGAGTTGGCCGCCCGCAGGCCGCGCTCGAGCGCCTGGAGCCGCTCGTCGAGGCGAGGCAGAAGGCGGGACGGCCGTCGTATCCGACCGTGTACGCGCGGGCCCACCTGGATGCCGGCAAAGAACAGCGGGCGTTGACGGTGCTGGCCGCGGCCCGTGCGCAGAGCGCCTCCAATTCCCAACCCGAACCCCCGGACCTCTTGCTTCAGTGCGCGAGGCTGGCGGCTCGTCAAGGGGTGGCCGCAGCTGCGGTGCGGGATCTCGAGGCGGGCCTCCAGCACGCCGTTCGAACCACCGGCTCGAGGAGCTGTCCAGAATCACGACGCCGTTGCTGCCCGACTGTGGCCACAGCACGTGGGGCTGAACGTGAAGCGCGCTGACCCAGGTGCCGTACAGCGCGTACGCGTCGTCGTTTCCCGGCTGAGAGCCGCTGAGCACTTGAGCGCGTCGAGGACCCCGCGGTCAGCTACCGGATAGCGGTGTCCGACTATCTGCAGAGCGGACGGCGCTGTCCGATTGGCGCCGCCACGTGATGCGGGACGCCGAACTCAGGCGTCGGTTCGCGACGGCGTGATCCCGTCCAACACGAGCGCGAGCGCCCTGGCCGCCGCAGCGGCGCGCCCGGTGCGATCGTCGGCCGTGTCGACGGCCCCCCTGACCATCGAGAGGACGAGAAACACGTCATCGACCGTTAGGTCGCGGCGGACGGTGCCGGCGCGCTTGGCGGCAAGGAGTGGCTCCTTCATCAGCTCCGCGAGCCCCCGCCTGCGGCGGTCGAGCTCGGAGCCGAGACACGCGTCCTCTCGGGCCAGCTCACCGAGCGGATAGAAGCGGGCCATCGTCTCCACAACGTTTCTCAGCAGGACGAAGAAGGCATCTGGGTCGCGTGCGTGCTCACCCGCCAGGCGCTCGATGCTCTCCATGTGCTCCACCAACAGCGCTGCGGCGAGGTTCCGGCGATCCGGGAAGTTCCGATACAGGGTCGCCTGCCCAACGCCCGCCCGCCGGGCGACCTCGTACATCGGGACGTCGGCGCAGTCCGCGAACAGTTCTCGGGCCGCATCCAGGATCGCCTCCCGATTTCGCTGAGCATCCTTGCGCAGTATCGGCTCGCTGGTGGTACCCGTCATCGGCTCGAGTCTAGTACCGGAGAAGGCTGTCCGCAAGGCTCGATGAGGCGTTTCAGAACCCCTGCAAACCAGGCGAACTGGACATGATTCTCCGTTTCGTGTTATAACTTCCGTGGAAAATGGTGACGGTTGTCCAGATCGATCAGGCACGAATGTCAACGCTCGACAGAAACCGCTCGGCGCAGAGCGCGACACCGGAGCTGAGTTTCGACCGGGTCGATCGGGCGGTGTGAGCAGCTATGTCGGCCTTGTCCTCAACCGATCAGCCGCTTATCGGCAGCCGCTCACCCGCGCGCCGGCGCGAGCGGCCAGGGCAGCGGCGTCGGCTGAAGCTCCCTCACGTCGGGCGGCGGGTGGCGACGATGGCCCTGGCCGTCGTCCTGCTTATCGCGCTGCTGGCCTCCGTCCCCGCGCTGCGAGGCGTCCTGCACGAGATCCGCCACATCGGTGCGACCTGGGTGCTCTTCGCGGTGGCGCTGGAACTCGCCTCGGCGCTCAGCTTCGTGGTGGTGTTCAGGCTCTTCTTCGACCGCGTCCCGGCGCGCGACGCGCGCTCACTCGCGTGGACCGAACAGGGTTCGGGCGCGCTCCTGCCCGGGGGCGGCGCCGGCGGGCTGGCGATCGGAGCCTTCCTGATCCGCCTGACCGGAGCGCCGCTGGGCTGGATCGTGAGACGGTCAGCCGGCCTCTTCTTCCTCGGCGGCCTGATGTCGAGCCTGGCGCTCGTCGGCGGGGGCGTGGCGCTGATCGCCGGAGCCGCCGGCCCCCATGACTTCCTGCGCGTCGTGCTGCCGACGACCGTGGCGGCTGTCGGAACGCTGCTCATCGCCGCGCTCCCGTGGCTGCTCGCCTCTCGAGAGCGGGTCCCTCGCCCGCTGAGCGCGCTCGCCACCGGCGTGCGCGAGGCCGAGGCGACGCTCTTCACCCGGCGCCCGAACTGGCGGTTGATCGGCGCCATCGGCTACCTGGGATTCGATATCGCGGTCCTGTGGGTGACGTTGAGAGCCGTTGGGCATGCGCCCAGCGTCGGGGTCGTCATGCTTGCCTACTCGATCGGCTACGCCGCCAACTGGTTGCCTGTCCCGGGCGGGGTGGGCGTTCTCGACGCGGGTCTCACCGGCGCGCTGGTGCTCTACGGCGTGTCACCGGTGCACGCGGCGGCAGCGGTGATCGTCTACCACGCGATCGCGTTCTGGGTCCCCGGGCTGGGTGGCGTCGTCGCCTACCTGCGTCTCCGCCCGCGGCTGCTCGGCGCCACATCCGCATCCGTCCAAACCACGAACGCTCCGCTCGAAGGAGGGAACTGGTGAATCCCGTTGCGTTGACACTCAAACCGATCCGTCACGGCTGGGCGGTGGCGCTCACCGACGGCCGTGAGCTCGTCCGCTTCACCGGGCTCGGCGCCAAGGCCAGGGCCCGTCGCTACCTCTTCGGCTACGGAAGGGAAGCGAGCCATGTCTGCTGAGCCGGCCGACCGGTTCGGCACCCGCGGAAGGCCATCGCCGCCACGACGGCGGGCGGGCGATCGCCACTATCTCGCGGTGGTCGCCACGGAGGCTCGCCGCCTGGCTCGACAGCTGCGGGCGCCGCGCGCCGCGGGCCGGCCGATCGCGCCCCAACCCGGGGTGGGGGGACCGCACTGATGCGACAGGGTCGACTGGCGGGCCGCTATCCGGCCTCGGCCGCGATGGTCATCTTCGCGCTGGTTCCGTATCTGGCGATATCCGCCGCGCTCCAGCCGCTCTCGCCGATCATCGCCCACGACCTTCACATGAGCCTGCAGACGATGAGCGTTGGTACGGGGATGGCCAACGCCGCGTACGCGGTCGGCACGGTCCTGGCCGTGCAGTTCGCGCAACATCTGCCCCAGCGGCGGATGATGGTCCTGTACGCCGCTGTGCTCGTGCTCGGATCGATCCTGGCCGCGGCCGCGCAGGACCCCTGGATGTTCATCGCCGGGCGTGTGCTTCAGGGCATGTGCACGAGCCTGCTGCTGATCGCGGCCGTCCCCCCGCTCGCGCTCGGGTTCGGGCTCGCGAGATTGCGCGAGACCGCCGTGATCATGAGCCTGTGCATCTTCGGCGCCGTGGCACTCGGCCCCACGGTCGGCGGGGTCCAGGCCGAGGCACATGCGTGGCGGCCCCTGTTCTGGGTCGTCGCGGCGATCGCGCTGACGGCGTTCGTCCTCTCGCTCTTGACCTTCGAGGACTCACCTCCCGCCGACCGCAGCGCGCCCTGGGTCCCGGGCGTGATCGCACTCGCCGCCGCAGGATGCGCCGCCGCGTTCTTCGGCGCTTCGGAGCTGCTCACCCACCCATTCCTGAGCCCGTGGACCTTCGTCCCGCTGCTCGTCGGGCTGGCGCTGATCGTCGTGGTGATCGTCAACCAGTACCGGGCCCCGCGGCCGCTGCTGACGATCCGCAGCATGTTCTCCAGCACGATCCCGGTCGCGGCCATCAGCCTGGCACTGTTCGCGGCGGCGGCCTCGGTGTCGGCGACCGCGCTCACCGCCGCGGTGCTGGCACCGCACTATGACCCATTGCATCTCGGGCTCTTGTTTCTGCCGGAACTCGTCGGAGCGGTCCTCACGGCGTTTGCGCTCGGCGCCGTGATGAAGACCCGCGCGATGCACTACCTCCCGCTGGTGGGAATGGCGTTTCTGGCGGCCGGCATCGTCGTGTTGCGAATCGAGCTGCCGCCCAGCCAGGCGCTCGCGCTGGTCGGCTCCGGGCTGACCGGCATCGGACTCGGCGCGAGCGTGGCGCCGGCGCTGTTCGTCGCCGGTTTCTCGCTGCCGGCCGCGAACCTCCAGCGAGTGTTCGCGATCGTCGAGCTGATGCGGGCGGTGGCGGCGTTCATGATCGCCCCGATCTTCGCGCACTTCGCCGCCACCGTCGGAGGCGGCGCGGCCGCCGGCACCGGTACCGCGCTGTGGATCGGATTGGCCCTCGCCATCGGCGGCGCGGCCATCGCCGTCCTGCTCTACGCGCTCGGTGGAGCGCGGCCGCAAACACCTGACCTGGAGCGCTTCATCGAAGGGGAGGGGTCCGCGTGGTACTCACCGCCGCTCCTGGCCCGCGTGCGCCAACGTCGCGCCCACCGAAGCCTGGTTGAGGAGACCGTGAGCTGATGACCACGGACGAGCTCGCAGCCGGCACCGGCCCGGTCATCTTCGCCTACGACGGTTCCGAGCTGGCCAAGCTCGCGATCGACGATGCCGCTGAACAGCTCCGGACCGGACGCGACGCGCTCGTCGTCACCGTCTGGCAGCCGTTCGATGTCGGGTTCGTGCCGGTCGGCGGGCTGCAGTTCGACGCGGAGCAGGCCGCCGAGGTGCGCCACGCGGCCGAGCTGACCGCGGCCGCGGGAGCCTCACTCGCCGAGCAGGCGGGATTCCGGGCCCGCAGTGCGGCGATCGAGGCGGCGCCCACCTGGAAGGGAATCGTCAACGTCGCCGAGGACCACGACTGCAGCCTGATCGTGATCGGCTCCCACGGACGCACAGGCCTTGCCGGTGTGCTGAT
Organism: uncultured Solirubrobacterales bacterium; assembly: GCA_963826895.1. Taxonomy (GTDB): domain Bacteria; phylum Actinomycetota; class Thermoleophilia; order Solirubrobacterales; family Solirubrobacteraceae; genus Palsa-465. The sequence continues at coordinate 107,814 of CAWGYJ010000008.1, read as the reverse complement.
CGGCAGCGTCGCCGAGGCCGTCGCGGCGCACTCGCCCCGTTCGGTGTTGATCACGCATCGTCGTAAGCAGGCGCAGCACCCGGGCGTCAGCTCACGCTGAAGTTCCGGAATCCGGCCTCGGTCGCAAAGCGGGCCGAGCCCGAGGCGTGGAAGATGCCGGCGTCCAGCCTGCCGGCCGCTGCCCGGGCGGCCACCGTGACCGTTTGCACCCTGATCCATCTCGAGCCGCCGTCGACCGAGTAGTAGCCGGTGAACCGCCGGCCCGACCGGACCAGCTTCAGGCTCACCGGGGTCCGGGGCGCGACGTCGGGCAACCTGACGGCACTGTCGACCTTCGCGCCTCCGGTCCGGTTCCACGTCATCCCCACCGCCCCGTGCACATCGAGGAAAAGGGTGATCGTGTCGGGTGAGCCGGCCGGCGCATCCATCGCACGGCGCTCTAACAATCCGGCGCCCGCCCACGCCCCGTCGCCGGCGTCCGAAGTGACGGTGACCCTCGCCGTCGACACCGAGCCGGCGGCACGCTTCCTGTAGATCGCCGCGTACGAGTCGGACGCGACGATCGGTGGGATGACGGTGGTCGATCCCGAGCCGACGCCGGTGCCGCTCGACTTGATCGCGAACGCGCTTCCGAAGCGACCGAAGACGGCTCGGGCCCCGGTCGTGTCTGCGACGGCCCAGGGCGCCTTCAACGCGGACACGAGCAGCTCCCCGAGCGTCGCGGTCGAGGCGCGCGCTTGACCGTCGGCGACGTAGTGCACCGCGGCGGTCAGATCAGCAGTCGCCAGCGGGGCGGTTGCGGCCGGCGTCGTCACCCGGAACGAGGCCGCGGCCGTCCGGCCCGCTCCGAGATCGGCAACGCCGGAACCGCCGAGTGGCGTCGCATTCCATCCGCGGGGAGCCGAGAACGACATCCTCACCTGCTGCACGGGCGAGACGCCGTTGTTTGTGAACGACTCGGTGACCGTCGTGGAGTGGCCGGCCGGAAGCCACCCGGAGCCGGCGACCAGTGACAGCGCCGTGTCGGGCATCAGGGTGCCCGTGGGTGAGACGGGACTCACCCGGTACATCGCGACGCCGTGAGCGCTGACGAAGGCGCCGATGCGACCGCCGCTCTCACTCACGTCGTCGGTCCACAGGTCTTGAAGCTGATAGATCGGAGCCTCCGGAAGTCCGACCGCCGCTGCGGTCGTCGCGATCGGTGCCGCGGTGTCGGTTGAGTTGAACAGGACCACAGATCTGGAGCCGTCGGCCAGCCGCTTGCTGAGAACCCAGAGTCCGTGCGAGCTCGCGACCGGAACGCCCTGCCGGCCGAGCGGATCTTGGTCGACGGCGATCACCCCCCGGTTCTCATAGATGGCGAGATCGGCGTGCGAGAGGTGCGCGATATCCGTACCCGCGATCAGCGGCGCGGCCATCTCGGACCACAGGCTGAATTCCGTCTGATATTCCAGCGTGCTCTCCCCGTCGTTGCCGACCTCGAGCATGTCCGGGTCGTTCCAATGACCCGGGCCGGCGTATCGATACAGGTGCACGTTGCCGTCGAAGTTGGACAGCATCGACAGGTAACTGTCAGAGATGTCCGCCGTCGTGCGCCACAGGTTCGAGATTGCCGCGCCCCACGACCACGGGTGGGCAGCGGGGTCCCAGCCGTTGCACATCGAGAACACGATCGGCCGGCCGGTGGCGGCCAGTGCGGCGCCCATCCGCTTGTATAACTTCCTGTACACCTGCTCGCGGGTTTCGCCTGGGAAGCGGCGGAACGGGATGTTGCACGCATCGTACTTGACGTAGTCGACTCCCCACGAGGCGAACGTCGCCGCGTCCTGCGCCTCGTGCCGGTAGCTGCCCGGAGCGGTGCCCCCGCACATCTGCGTTCCGGCATCTGCGTAGATCCCGAGCTTGAGCCCGAGGTGGTGGACGTATTCCGCGACCGGTCTGATCCCCTCGGGGAAGCGCGACGGGTCCGCGACGAGCTTGCCTGACGCGTTGCGCCTCGGGGCCGGCCAGCAGTCGTCGATATTCACGTACTCGTAGCCGGCCTTCTTCATCCCGTCGGCGACCATCGCCTTGGCAGCCGCCTCGATCAGCTTTGCGCTGACACTGCAGCCGTAGGCGTTCCACGGATCCCACCCCATCGGGGGCGTGCGAGCCAGTCCCGCCGCCGAGCCGACACGCGGCGAGCGCGTCGCCGGCGCGGAGACGCTCCCACACGCCGAGAGTGTCATCAGCATCGCGACCGCGATCAGCGCCAGGACCCGCATTCGCTACAGATCTTGCTGGATCGCTGACGCGCGCTCGCTGACGCAAGGCGAACGGGCCGTCAGCCGATGGCGTCACGCCACGGCCGGGCGAGCGCGTCGACCCATTCAGCCGCGGCATCTGGATCTTCAGGCGGCGCCGCGACCAGCACGAGCTCGCTGATCCCGATCTCGCTCAGGACGCCGACGTCGTCGGGACTACCGTCCTCGAGCGCGACGGCCAGCTGCAGCTCATCGATCGAGCGCCCGCGGTCCTGACACAGGCTCTCGAGGGTTCCGATCCGGTCGCGGACCTCCCCGACTCCGCTGAGGTTGAACCCGTACCAGCCGTCGCCATGCCTCGCCACGCGACCCAGCGCGGCGTCGCTGTTCCCGCCGATCACGATCGGAATCCTCCGCTCGCGCGCCGGCTTCGGATTGACGCGGACGCGATCGAACGACACGAACTCACCGTCGAACGACGCAACGTCCTCGCGCCACAGCGTGCGCATCGCCTGCAGATATTCGTCCGCGCGCCGGCCACGCCGGGCGAACGGCACACCTAGCGCTTCGAACTCCTCGCGCGACCAGCCGACGCCCACGCCGAGCGTCAGTCGCCCACCGCTGAGCACGTCCACGCTGGCGGCCTGCTTGGCGAGCAACACCGGGTTGTGTTCGGGCAGCAGCAACACGCCTGTCGCCAGCCGGATCCGCTCGGTCGCCGCGGCGGCGAAGCTGAGCGTCACGAGAGGATCGAGCCAATCGGCGTCCGCCGGCACGGCGATCACGCCGTCGTCCGAGTAGGGGTATCGCGACTCGGGCCGGTCGACCATCACCACGTGCTCGCCCGCCCACAATGTCGAGAACCCGGCCGCTTCCGCGCCCACGGCGACGGCATCGATCACGGCGCGCCGTGCGCCGGCTCCGATCCCGAGTGCGTGAAGCCCCAAGCGCACGCCAGGATCCTGACACACCGTCACATCTGGAAGCCGCGGAGCGTTCCGAACGAGCCCGGGACCTCGGTGATCAGCCGATCGTTGCCCAGGTACCTGGCCGAGTAGTCGAGTTCGACCTCGCGGTGGCAATCGTGCACGAACACGCGCCCACCTGGTCGCACCAACTGCGACGCCATGAAGATGCTCTTCATGCGACCGGGTGGATGTGCACCGTACTCGTCGAAGTACTCCGGGTAACCGGCCGGCCCGTCCACCAGGATCACGTCATGGTTGGCCGCCGTCACGTCGGAGGGCAGGTCCATATGCAGTTGCTCCGGATGGTCGAGCAGCTTCCGCCACTGGGGTAACTCAGTGTCATACGCGACCAAGTGGACCGGTGAGCGGGTGAGGCGCTCTGCGACGCGTGTGGCCCACGCCTCGCTGTCCTCCAGGAAGATCGTCGTGCCCTCGCTGTTGACCGTTTCCCAGAACGGAGAGTCGTTGCCACAACCGAAGACGAGGAACCGCGGGGCCGGCTGCAATTGCAAGCCCCGAACGATCCAGCGCATCTGTGCCAGGTCGAGCTGGATGCCCGCGGACAGCGCAAGCGCGGAAGCGATCGCGGTGCCCTCTGAGTCGGGAGCGAGCGCATGGCCCATGGCCGCGAGCAAACTGCGCGCTCCGTCCCGGACGCGATGGTATGGACGGCGTGCGCGCCTGTGCAGCTCCGGCGAGACCCCGTGAAGTGCGCGCCCGATCGCGTCCGGCAATGACTCGGTCACGAGCGTGACGTTACCCGGCTCCGATTCGCCTGCATCGGCTCAGCGGCCCGAGAGCAGATCGGCGAACCGCGCCGCCGGGTTCGTTCGCACTGCGCCGGTCGCGGCCTCACGCCGGTCGGCGTGCCGGTACAGCCCGTACACGAGTCGGGCTCCGATCCAGCGGAACGGTTCCGGCTCCCAGCGGCGCGCGGTGTGCCCGACCCACGGGAGCTCGGTCAGCTCGGTTCGCTCGCCGAGGACCAGGTCGCGCAGCGTCCGCCCCGCGAGGTTCGTGGTGGCGACGCCGTTCCCGACGTAGGCGCCGGCGATCCCCAGCCCGGTCGCCCGATCGAGCCGCACCGTCGGCGACCAGTCGCGCGCCACGCCGAGCACGCCGCACCAGGCCTGATCGATCGGCACCGAGGCGACGGCCGGAAACATCTCGGCGAGCGTCGCGGTGAGCTGATGGATCGTTCGCTCCTGAGTCTGCCCGTCGTGGTCGGTCTGCGAGCCGAAGCGGTACGGCACGCCGCGGCCGCCGAGCGCGATCCGCCCGTCCGCCGTCCGCTGGGCGTACACATATGCGTGCGCCCAGTCGCCGAGCAGCTCTTCGCCCTCCCAGCCGATCTCGCTCCAGAGCTGCGAAGGCAACGGGCCGGTCACGACGATCGCCGAGTTGAGTGGCAGCCACGTGCGGCGCTGTCCGCGCAGTCCGGCCGTGAAGCCCTCGAGGCAGCTGAGCACGTAGCGAGCGCGCACGGTGCCGCGGTCCGTGCGCGCCCGCGCCAGGGACGAGCTCGGTCACGGACGTGCCCTCATAGATCGTCACACCGAGCCGCTGCACCGCAGCCGCGAGCCCCTGGACCAGCTTCGCCGGCTGGACCCGCGCGGCATCGCGGTCGAGCACCGCCTCGGTCGCTCCGGCGACGCGGATCCGCTGCTCGAGCGCCGCACGATCCAGCTCGATCAGATCCTCGGGTCCGACACCCCATGAGCGGTCATCGGCCAATGCCGCGCGCAGTCGCGCTGCCTGGGCCGGGCCGCGGGCCACACGGAGCAGCCCGTGCTTGACGACGTCGGCCTGGATCCGCTCCCGGTTGCAGACGGCGATCACCTCGTCGACCGTGTCGCGCATCGCGCGCTCCATCGCCACGACCGCGTCGCGGCCGTGGCTCCGGGCGACGACGTCCCGCGGAGCCGCGAAGTGACGGGACAGCCAGCCCCCGTTCCGGCCCGAGGCGCCGAAGCCCGCGAACTCGCGCTCCAGCACGACGACGTCAAGATGTGGAGCCGCCTGCTTCAGGTAGTACGCGGTCCACAGGCCGGTGAACCCGCCGCCGACGATGCACACATCGGCATCGCGGTCGGCGTCGAGCGCCGGCCGGCGCGATGGCAGGCCGGTGCTCGAATACCAGAACGAGATGCCGCCGTTGCGAGGGGTCGAGCGATCCATGAAGCGGCGAAGGATCGCTGCTCGGGCCGGCGCGTGCGCTGCGACTACCTACTCACTGGACTCGTACTTGAACGAGATCCCGAGACGGACCCGGTAGTTCACCACGCCGCCATCCTGGATCGTGAGGTCCTGCCGGATGACCTCCGCGATCCGCAGTTCTCGCACGCTCTTCGCTGCGGTCTCGACGGCGGCCTTGGCCGCTGCCTCCCAGGACTCGCTGCTGACACCGATGACCTCGGTGACTCGATAGACGCTGTCCGACATACGGATCTCCTCTCGACAGTTGCGCCGGAGCCGCGAGTCTCGCAGGGCCCTGGAGCCTCCAGGCAAATACTTCGCTCCCGACTCCCGTTACGCTGCTCGCCGATGCGCCAACTCGCGTTTCTGGAGGCTGGACGGGTCGCGTGGCAAGACGTTCCGGAACCACAGCCGTCCGACCCCGATGGTGCGCTCGTGCGTCCGCTGGCGGTCGCGCGGTGTGATCTCGACCAGCCGATGGCGGCGATGGGCTTCTTCCCCGGGCCGTTCCCGGTCGGACACGAGATGGTGGCGGAGGTGATCGCGATCGGCGACGAGGTCAGCGCGCGCCGCGTCGGCGAGCGGGTGCTGGTCCCGTTCCAGGTCTCTTGCGGGACGTGTGTGGCTTGCCGTGACGGACGCTTCGGTGCGTGTCACACCTACCGCGCCCGAGCCGGGGCCGCGTTTGGATTCGGAGAGGCGGGTGGAGGTCACGGTGGGGCGGTGACCGACGTGCTTGCGGTTCCCGCCGCTGATCACATGCTGCTGCCGGCGAGGGAGGGTAAGGCGAGCGCGCTCTGCACCCTGCCGGACAACGCGTGCGACGCCTATCGGGCCGTCGGCCCCCAGCTCGCCGAACACCCCGGAGCCGAGGTGCTGGTACTGAACGGCGCCGCCGCCTCGATCGGTCTGTACGCGGTCGCGTTCGCGCGCGCTCTGGACTCGTCGCGCGTGCGGTACGTCGACGGCGACGAGGCACGCTGCGCGGCAGCGGCTGCGCTCGGGGCCGAGGTGGAGCACAGGCAGGGTCCGTGGCCGCGGCGGTACGACCGCGCGCCGATCACGGTCGAGGGGACCGGCGAGCTGGAGGGGCTGACCGCGGCGCTGCGCTCAACCGACGACTATGGATTCTGCACCGCGGTGGCGATCCACTTCGCGCCGACGGTGCCGCTCCCGCTCCTGGAGATGTACACGCACGGAATCACCGTTCATCTGTCGAGAGCCGATTCGCGCCGTCTGCTGCCTGAGGTGCTGCAGCTGTTCGCCGAAGGTCGCTTCGATCCGCTCGCGGTGCCGACCACGATCGTGCCCTGGGATCGAGCCGACGAGGCATGGCTCGAGCCCGCGACGAAGCTGGTGCTCGAGCGCGATTAGTGCTGTAGCCGGCGCTCGTCTTGACAGTGCCGGGTGCCCGCTATAGCGTGGCTGACGGGGAGGTCCCTGGGACCAACAGAGGAGAGCGGTTTGAGCGTCGGACTCGACGGACCGGTCCTGGACGCGTGGTGCCCGAACTTCCCTGTCGCCGCGACGCCCACCAGCGGCGCCCGGCGTCCGGGTTCCGGTTCCGGCTGGTCTCGGCGCAGACAAGCGCTCGCCGTCGCTTGCGGGGTCGTCGCGCTGGTGCTTCTGGCACTCACGCTCCTCACCGTCGCGTCGCGCCCGCACGTGCTGCGCTCTAGCGCCCCGGCCACCGGCTCTCGCGCGCACGCGATTTCGTCGTCGGCGCGCGCACTGGGACAGATCAACGGCGCACTCGGTGCGAGCGTGCCCGCCTACGCCGCGGTGCCCGCTGACGGCGGGTGGAGGCTGACCGCGGACGGGATCCCGGCTCACGTCGGGCCGCGCGATCTCGCCGTCCGGCTCGCCGGAGGCTCGGTGACCCTGCGCCTGACCAGCATCGGCCGGGGGACGACCATGAGCGAAGTCGGTTCGGTGCGCTCGATCGAGGCCCGGGGCAATCGTGTCGTCCTCGACCGCGGACGCGTGCGCGAGTGGTACGCAGGAGGCCCGCTCGGGGTCGAACAGGGGTTCACGATCGGCGCTCCCCCGGTCGGTGGGTCGCGGGAGCTGACGCTGGCGCTCCGCCTCGGCGGGACCCTGCGCCCGATCGCTTCGCGAGCAGGCGTCGCGCTCCTCACGCCCGGCGGCCGCATCGCCCTCCGATACGGCGGCGTGTTTGCCGTCGACGGGCACGGCCGGGCCCTCCCGAGCGGCCTGACGCTGCATGGCCGAGTGATCCGCCTATGGGTCGACGTACGTGGCGCGACGTATCCCGTGCGTATCGACCCGCTCTTCCAGGTCGGCCCAAAGCTCGCTCCCGACTCCTCTGCTGACGGGGCGTTCGGCCACAGCGTCGCGCTGACGCCGGATGGGACCACCGCGGTGATCGGAAGCCCCGGGGATGACGGCGGCGCGGGCGGCGCATGGGTGTTCACCGACTCCGGCGGGGTGTGGACTCAGGTCGGGCCGGAGCTGATCGGCGATTGCTCGGGCTCGTGCGCAGACCAGGGGACCGGCGAGACCGATGGTGGGCACTTCGGCGCGAGCGTCGCGATCTCCTCGAGCGGCGACACGATTGCGATTGGTGCCAGCGACGACGGGGCCGTGTCGGGCACGGACGTCTCCACAGGTCACGGAGCCGTGTGGGTGTTCGTCCGCTCGGGAACCGGCTTCACCCAGCAGGCGATGCTCAAGGGACAGGGCGAGGTAGGCACCGGCAACCTCGGCGCGAGCGTGGCTGTTTCGGCGAACGGCGACACGCTGCTTGCCGGTGGGCCCGGGAACGGGGCGACGACGACCGTCGAGACGCCGGAGACGGGCGCGGCGTGGGTGTTTACCCGCGACAGCGGCGGTCACTGGTCCCAGCAGGCCGAGCTTGTCGGCGATTGCACAAGCAGCTGTGCCAACGAGGGCACCGGCGAGTCCGGCGACGGGGACTTCGGATCCGCGGTCTCGATCAGCTCGGACGGCGACACCGTGCTGATCGGAGGCCCCAGCGACGGCGACGTCCCCAACACCAACCTCGTGCGCTCCGGTGCGGCATGGGTGTTCACCAGCGACAGCACCGGGAATTGGTCACAGCAGGGGACCGTTCTGGCCAACCCGGTTCATCAGAGCTACCCGACTGACTTCGGGGCGAGCGTGGCGCTGAACGGTGACAGCACCGCCCTGATCGGCGTTCCCTCCGACAACTCCGGCGCGGGCGGGGCATACGTGTTCGCCCCGTCGGGCGGCAACTGGACCGAACAGGGATCGGAGCTGACCGGGACCGGTAGGTTTGGCGCGAGCGTCGCGCTCTCTCCTGACGGCGCGTCCGCTCTGATCGGAAGCCCGAGCGCCCGCAGCGGTGACGGCGAAGCCTCGTTGTACAGCGATTCCGGCGGGACGTGGGCGTTCGTGTCCGACCTCTTCGGCGACTGCACCGCCAGTGCGCAGATCTGTCAGCTCGAGGGCTCGGGGGAGGTCGGCACCGGCGCATTCGGTTCGTCCGTTGCGCTCTCCACGGGCGCGAGCGCGGCGCTCGTCGGTGGACCCGCTGACGGGGCCTCGAGCTCAGATCTCGGGGCCGCCTGGTCGTTCGGTCCGCGGGCGCCCGAGGACCTCGATCCCCCGTTGATCACCGGATCGCTGGCCGTCGGTGGCACCCTGACGTGCTCCACCGGCACGTGGGAGAACAGCCCGACCGGCTACACGTACCGGTGGGACCGCGGCGGGGTTCCGATCGCCGGAGCGACAAGCAGGACCTACTCGGTCATCGCCTCCGACAAGGGCCAGAAACTGACGTGCACGGTCACCGCCTCGAATATCGGCGGCACCGGGACCGCGACCAGCCTGGGCGCGCTCGTCTCCGACGCGGGACTCGCGATCAGCCCGGACAGCGATCCGCTTCTGACCGGCGAGCAGATCTCGGCGACGATGACACCGCCGGCGCAGTACGCCGGGCAGCCGGGGCTGACGTACGCCTGGAACTTCGGAGACGGGGCCCACACGTCGTCGTCGATCCAGCCGATGAAGCACACGTTCAGTCACGCCGGCGTGTTCCCAGTCACCGTCGAGGTGAGCGACGCGGGCAGCGAGATCGCGGCCGCGAGCCAGAACGTCGTCGTCGTCCTGACACAGCCGCCGACCGCCTCATTCACGATTCTCAGGGCGCCGGTGTCAAGCACGAATAGGGCAGCGTCGACGGATGTGACGCAGCCGGTGACGATCGTCCCACAGGCGTCGCTGCCGCAGGAGCAGGCGACCGCGTCGGACTCGATCGTCCGTGAGGACTTCTGGCTCGGCGGCGACGGGCCGCCAGACCCGCCGGACGTCACCTGCTTGCCCGGTGGACTGTGCAGCCACTACACCGGCTCGGCACTGGTGCCGCCAACGGGCCTGGGCCATGGCTACCTCGGTGAGTTCACGACCGTGCCCGGCGAGCAGGATCTCGGCACCGGACCGCTCAGTAGTGGCGGCGCACAGTGTCTGTACAACCTCGGGATCAGCGGGGGACCTCCTCGCTACGTCAACTTCTGCCAGAAGCAGCCGACGTACTCACCGACCGCGGGCTTCGGGTCGTTCTCGGTCAACTTCTGGAACGCCGCGCTGGCAGAGATCGGAAACTCCAATCTTGGGTTCGCCTCGAAGCCGGGGTTTGCCTCGACGCCGGAGACCCCGACGCTGCCCGGGACGGCATGCGGCGGCGCCGGCTGTGGCCCTGACTACGGCCCGATCGGCTACGCGCCGCTCGCGAACGTCTACCTGCAGTCGATCGACGGCTACCAGGGGGAGCAGGGTATGCCTTACACGGGCTGTTTCCCCGGGTACAGCTTCCCCGACTTCGGCGTCAACGACCCCTATGCGAACGGGGACTGTGAGTTCATCACGAGCTACAGCTCGGGCCTCGGGTGGAACATCCCGGAGGAACCGACATCCTCCGGCGGCGGTATCAACACGGTGCGGTTCGGTCCCTACGACCTCTCCCACTACGGCGCCAACAGCCCCCAGCAGCTCGAGGACCAGTGGAACTTCCTCTACAACTACGCGACCGTTGTCGGTCTCGACACTCCGCTCGCCCACCAGTTCGGTCCGGCGACCGGGGCGACCGAGGGCCGGAACGGCTCCGTGAATCCGCGCAAGGTCACGATGGTCGCGTATGACGCCGAGGGAGTGGCGTCGGCTCCCGTGACCCAGACCATCCCGCTGACACCGCCGAGCAATCCGCAGCTCAACTTCTGCATGGCGGATGTGAGCACCAACAGCCCGTGCGTGACGGCACCTGGCAAGGGTGGAACGCAGCCGTTCGCGATCACGAGCGGGGACACGCTGCGGCTCAAGCTCAACGCGTCACCGGACGCACAGGATCCGATCCTGTACTACGCGATCTCGGTCGGTCAGCCGAACACCGCCAATGTCCAGGAGCCGCAGAACATATTTCACGGGAAAATCGTCTCGGATTGCAGCTACCCGTCTGATGTCGGTTCGTGGGCCGGCCGCGTGTCGAACGTCCCGTCGTCTCAGAGCACGGGCGATTCCGTGGGTGTCGGCGGCGGCACCACCAGTTCGGGCGGGATAGTGACGATTAAGGCGCCGGCGACGGGGCCGCCGAACCCTCACAGCGTGCGCGCGAGCGACTTGGCGACCACGGCCGTGCCGAGCTTCGGGGACCTCGAGGACGGCGCCTTTGCGCCGCACGACTGCCAGGCATACGCCGACCGGACAGTGAACGCGGCTGCGCCGCCGGGACCGCTCCCGAAGAGCGGCCCGAACTCGAGCCTCCAAAGCGCGGCCGACGCAGCTGCGAAGCGCGATGTCCGCGCCGATGAGCGCGGACACCAATCCGCCGCGCAGGGCGCGGTCACGAACCCATCGACCGGCGTCGCCAACCCGGTGCTGATCACGACCAACCCCAACGACCTCGAGTTCGAGTTGCCGCACCCTGGCACCTACTCGGTCTCGATCGCTGCCTACAACGAGGCCGGGCTCGGCGCGGTCACGCGAATCGACGGGCTGCTGGCCGAGCCCGGCCGCAAGGCGGGCCGTTGCGAGACGGTGCAGTCCGCAACGATCGACATCGCCGGCCACGACCTCGCCTTCTCGGGCAACTGCATGACCGTGATCGCAAGTGGCCCCCACAATGACCCGGACCTGTACGCGACGACGTCGGTCATGGAGATCAGCGGGATCCCGATCGCCCCGTCGCCTGGTGACGCGATCGTGATCAACCCGAACACGAACCAGTTCTACGTCGAGCCGTGCTCGATTCCCGACAGCGACCTGACCAGAGACGTCAACCCGTGCTCGAACCGGCCGAACGGCGACCTGTACCTCGCGCTCGGCGGGGGATCGAACGGGGCGCCCGGTCTTGCTTTCATCAGCGACTTCACGACCGAGAACGCGCAGTGGCACTTCCTCCCGCTCACCCAGGGCAACCTCGCGCCCGTCGGAGGCGGGATCCCGACGAACACCGTGCAGGGGTGCGGCCTGTATCCCGGCTCCGGTCTGACATGGCAGCTCACGCCCGGTGCTACTTACGACGGCTTCAGTGTCGTCACCACGCCGTGCATCGCCCTCTCGACCTCCGGCCAGAGCCGGGTCGCTTTCTGGGACTCGTTGCCTCCCGGCTTCGGCAACGCTGCCAGCAGCCAGACCGCCAGCTCACAGGTCCTCCTGTACGGCAGCGACGTCCCCGCCGCGACCGACGTCAGCAGCCATTCGTTCGCAAACGTCGCGCGGGCGCACCATCCGAAGCCGGTGATCGCCGGAAGCTTCCCGACGGCCCCCGGCCGGTTCTCGAATGACAGCAAGACGCTGCCCGGCTTCCCGAAGCTCCCGAGCTGTCCGCCGTCGACGAACCTCAAGAGCGGGCTCACGATTCCGCAGGACACCGACATGGGACCGATCAGCCTTCCCGCGGGTGCCTCCTTCTGCTACATCCAGAAGACCGGCGATTTCATCGGACGCGTCGATGTCCAGTTCCCGGATGATCTGCCGCTGCCGATCAACAAGGTCGAGATCGGCGTCGAGATCGGCCAGGGCCGCCTGATCGACGCCGGCGGCGAGGTCTCATCTGGGACCGGGATCGATCTTGCGCCGACGCCGGTGCTGCTCAAGGACCTCAAGTTCGACATCCAGACCGACCCGACCGTCGTCGCGGGCGCGATCACGGCGGCGGTCGCCGACATCATCAACATCACCGGCGGCGTGATCGTCGACGCCTACCACCACTCCGCGACGACGCCCGAGGTCTCCGTCGAGGGAAACGCGGACATCGAGGGGATCCAGTTCGGGAACTTCGCCGTCGATTTCACACCGCAGGGGATCGGGATGCACGTCACGATCAGCAAGGACTTCGGCGTCGGCTCGATCGACATCAACGTCAAGGGCGCGGTCGGTTCCAACGGCGAGTTCTATCTGACCGGCGGTGGCCACGCATGCCTGTTCTACTGCCTCGGGGTCAACGGGCTGGTCTCCAGTTACGGTCTCGCCGCGTGTGGTTCGATCAGCCTGCTGGCGTTCACTTTCTCTGGTGGTATCGGCGTCGCGTGGAGAGGCCCCGATACGGGCGTCCACCTCTTCCTCGGTTGTGACCTGCAGCCGTACATCCCGCCGTCTCTGTCCGACATACCGGGCCAGGCCACGGATCGCGCCGGCGCGCTGAACCGAGCGCTCAGTCATCCGACGAAGCTTCCCGTGCTCGCGCCGGGCTCGAGCCCGGCGTGTAAGGCCGCGGGCGATTCAGTCCAGCCCGCCGGGTGTCTCAGCCTGCATCAGGACGGGATGTGCCCGGCCGCCCACCCGAAGCGGGCGGGATGCACGAGCGCGGTCGTCGCGGTGCAGGTCCACTCGCTGGTGAGCCAGGAGGCGCCGGGTGCGACGCCGCTCGTCACCCTCACCGGCCCCGCAGGCGATAAGCGCACCTTCACGACCCCGGCCGCACCCGGCTACTACGGGTTCGACGGCGTCGCCGCGATGAGCGGCGGGACGAGAGATCCTGGGCAGACGATGGAGTCAAGTGCGCTGGTCGATCAGAACCCTGTGCCGGTCGATGACCTCGTCTCGACCAGCAGCGCCTACTGCCGCGCGGACGCGGGCGCGACGTTCAACACCACCGCAAGCTCGTGCCCGAAGGTGACGACTACGACGATCTTCGTCGAGGATCCTGGGCCGGGTGAGTGGAAGCTGAGCGTCGCCGCCGACTCACCGCCGGTCGTCGACTACGCAGTCGCCCAGCAGCAGCCGCCCGTCAGCCCAACGCAGTTCAATCCCGCCGTCGAGCGCGTGACGCTCACCGGGTCGGCGACCAACTACACGGTGCGCATCGGCCACCGGTCGTTCTCGAGCAACCTGCTCAGGACCGACCATCTGCTGTTCGCGCCGTCGCTGATGCGCATCTCGGGCCTCGCTGGGACCGCCCGTGCCGACGGCTTCGGACTCGGTGAGACGGCCGGCGAACTCGACGTACCCGCGGCCGACGAGTCCAGCCTGCGCGGCCTGATCCTCAAGCTCCCGACCAAGTTCCACGGCACGGTCGCGGTTCTCGACGAGGGCACCGCCGGCGGGCAGCCGGCGAGCCAGGTCCTGACACCCGCACTGAAACCGCGGAGCGTGCCGGCGGGAGGGCTGCCCGTCGTGTTCGAGCCGATGTTGGACGCCGGCTCTCATCAGAAGCTGGTCGCGTTCCTCTCCGACAGCGACGGCATTCCAAGTCGGGTCCTGACGTTGTCGTCGTTCAGCGCCCCGGCGCCCGCCGCGCCGTCATCGCCGAAGATCGTGGGCGTGCTGCATGACGGCTCCGTCCTTAAGGTGTATTTCGACCTGGGCGATGCATCGGTCGACGACGGCATCAATCTCGCGCTCACCGAGCCCGACGGCATCGAGTTCCAGCAGAGCGTTCCCGGCTCGCAGCTGCGCCGGATCGGATCGCTGCACGGCATCGGACGGGCGCTGCAGGCGCGCGAGTACTGGGTCGAGATCCCGAACGTCGACCCATCCGAGTCGCTCAAGGTCGACCTCGACACCGTCAACGACGGCCTGCTCAGTCGCCCGAGCCGGGTCGTCGCGGCCCCCGTGTTCGTGCACGCGTTCAGCTTCTCGCGGCTGCACTCGCTGATCGTCGAGCGGCTCGCGTCGCACCGACCGCTGTATCTGATCGGCCCGAGCGCCATACACATTCGCCCGGGCGGTCCGCTCTAGCTCAGCGACGCGGACTGCGCGAGAGCCCCGAGGAGCCTCCGACCGGCTGGGTCCTCGGCGGTGCTCGGAGCAACGCCGATGTGGTCGGCCCCGGCCTTGCGGTAGGCGCGGATCCGCTCGCGGACAGCACAAGCGCTGCCGATGGCGCCCACCTGTTCGAGCAGCTCAGACGGGATCGCGGCGAGCAGCTCGGCGCGCCGGGTACCGCCGCCGCGCACTCGGTCGACCAGCGAGCCGAACCCGAGCGCGGCGAACATCTCGCCGTAGCCCGGCGCTCCGAGGTACACCGCGAGCTGCCCGGCGAGCTGGGCATGGGCCTCGCCGCCGGGGTCGAGCGCCCCCGGGATCCAGACCGCAAGCCGCACCCGGTCGGGCCGGCCCGCCGCGGCCGCTTCTTCATCGATCCGCGCGCGAACGACGGCAACATGCTCGGGCGTGACCAGATTGAGGACCACCTCGTCGGCATGCCTCGCCGCGATGCGGGTCATCGCGGGTCCGAACGCCGCGACGGTGATCGACGTATCGGGCTGCGCTCGCCGGAGCTTGAAGCCACGGATGCGGACGTGCTCGCCGTCGAGATCGACTCGCTCGCCGGCGAGGATCGCGCGCAGCGCCTCGACCGTCTCGCGCATCCGCGGCGCGAGTGCCGTCCACGGCCGGTCGTGCCAGCCCGTGACGATCGCAGGGCTCGATGCGCCGAGCGCGACGTCGACGTGACGCCGCGTCAGGGTCGCAACCGACGCGACGCCGAGCGCAATCGCCACCGGGCTGCGCACACCGATGGCGAGCGGCCCGATCTTCAACCCAACCACCGGTGTCCGCAAACGCAGGCCGATCGCGGTGGCGAGTGCGAACGCGTCGAACGAGGCCATCTCGCCGACCCACACGGTCTCGATCCCCGCCTGCTCGGCCGCGAGCGCGATCTCGACCGCCTCCTCGTCGGGGCGGTCGAGCCAGAACGGCATCACGACGCCGAGCTCGGATCCCGACGCAGCCGGAACCGGCCCGCTCACAGCATCGAGGCGTCGGCGGGCAGCTCGAGCAGGATCCGGCCGGGCAGCTCGCGTGACGCCTCGTTGACCTGGAAGTGAGCCGTGGCCGTGTGCGCATCGCGGAAGCGCCGCTGCAGAGGCGAGTGGTCGTAGATCGCCGTGCCGCCGGCGACGTCGTACATCGATCGTGCGACGTCGGCAGACGTCCGGACGGCATGTGTGGCGGCAAGTCGCAGTCCGGTGCGAAGTGACACATCAACGGGCGCGTCGTCCTCGGACGCCGCCTTCCATGCGGCGTCGATGGCCTGGTAATAAAGAGCGCGCGCCGCGTTGAGGGACGCGTCGGCTCGGGCCACCTCCGCCTGCGTCGACGCGCGCTCCGCGAGCGTCCGGCTCGAGCCGAGCCCGACCTTGCCGCCGGCGAGCTGGACGAGCTCGTCGATCGCCGCCCTTGCATTCCCGAGTGCCGCCGCGGCGATCGACAGCGCGAAGAAGCCGAAGATCGGAAACCGGTACAGCGGGCGGTCGAGGCGCGGTCCGTCAAACAGGGAGAACAGCCGCGCGGCCGGAACGAACACCTCGCTCGCGGTCGCGTCGTGGCTGCCGGTACCTCGCAGGCCGAGCGTGTGCCACGTATCCAGTATCTCGAGGTCGCGCTTCTCGATCGCGAGGACCGCGTGGGCCGGGCGGTCGCCCGCCTGCCCGCCCGTCGCGTCGACGAGGCAGCCGGCGAACAGCAGATCGGCGTGCGAGATCCCGCTGCAGAACGCCCAGCGGCCGGACACGACGACCCCGCCGTCCACGGGGCGTGCCTTGCCCCGCGGCGCCCACACGCCGGCGGCGACGCCCCGTCCACCGCCGAACAGCTCCTCGCGCGGCTCGGGCGGCAGGTAGGCGGCCAGCAGGCTGCTGGTGATCGCGATCGACACACACCAGCCGGCCGACGCATCACCCCGAGCCACCTCCTCCGCGCACCGAAGGGCGACGCCCGGAGCGAGCTCCGCCCCTTCGACCTCGACCGGTGCACCGCCTCTCAACAGGCCGGAGTCACGGAGCGCGGCAACGAGCTCGTCGGGGAGTCGCCGTCCCCGTTCGGTCTCCACCGCCAGCTCACGCGCCAAGCCGGACAGCTTCCGCGCGACCCGCTCGATCTCACTTCCCTCGGTGCGGGCGACGGCGGTGGGCGGTTGCTTCTCGTTCATCGAAACCTCGATGGTGGGTCGTGGTCGACTAACCGGTCCGATCACGCTACCACACGACTGGTTCAGTTGTTGTACCGGTACACTAGCTGAACCATGTCTGCGACCCAAGGTCTCGAGCATCGATTCGACGGAGAGTCGGTCGGACGCGCGCTCGCGCTCGTCGGTGAGCGCTGGACGCTCCTGATCCTCCGCGAAGCGTTCTTCGGCGTACGTCGCTACGGGCAGCTCGCCCGCAACCTCAACATCCCGCGGCCGACACTGTCGGCACGCCTGCGGACGCTCGTCGACGCCGGCCTGCTCGAGCGCGTCCCCTACGCCCGGGACCCGGACCGGCACGAGTACCGGCTGACCGATGCCGGACGTGACCTGTTCCCGACGATCATCGCCTTGATGCGCTGGGGCGACACACACCTCGCCGGCCCCGAAGGCCCGCCGATCGTCCTGCGCCACGACACCTGCGGAGAGATCGCCGACCCACGACTCACCTGCCACCACTGCGGCCAGGAAATCGATGTCCGTGACGTGACCCCCGAGCCCGGCCCGGGATTCACGCGATCGTGATCGTCTCGCGCCGGCGCTGCCGCCCGCTCACCGCGAATCGGATGGCCCGACGACATCCGTGAACTCGAGCCACTTACCGAAGTCCGTTGACCACGTCCACATGAGGCCGCTCCAGATCGTCGCCAGGGGGTCGGCGCTGGTCTTGAAGAGGGGCTCCTGGTCGTCTCGTACCTTGTCCTCGACAAGATCGATCAGCCCGTCACGGTCGCGGCTGAACTGCTCCTCCGCCAGTGCTCGCGGGTCAAGCGGCTCCCCGGCCTGCTTGGTCTTGATGCCGGCGGCGAGCGCCTGCGTATGGCCGCTGCGCTTGTAACCGGTCCGGCCCCAGCTCTCATGCGCCAGCAGCGCCCGCATGTATTGCGCGGCATGACCGTGGCGCGCGTTGTACGAGTACCAGTTCCGCGTTGGGTCCGTGGAGCCCGGGAGCGCCGGCGCTCCGGGTGCCAGCCATTCATTGATCAGCGCGAGCCTGAGCAGATAGTAGGTGGCGTCGCCGACGTAGTAGAAGCCGTTGAACGGCCCGTGCGGATCATCGATCGGCCCCACCACGGTGAAGCCGTCCTCGAGCTTGAGCGGACAGATGAGCTCGTCTGCCAATGCGCGGCCGCCGGGCGAGGCGCCCGGGCAGTCGGACACGTTCTCGCCCATCGTCTCGCTCAGCAGATGCTTTCCGCCCGCTGTCTTGGTGATTGTCGGCGGACCGCCGAGGTTCGCGTACACGAACGCCGGGTCGGCCTGCATGACGGGCGTGTTCCACGGTCTTGCGCGCACGTTGATCGTGAACGGGGCCGGCTGCGACTGCTGCCCGCCACCGCTGACAGTCAACGTCCCATTCAACGAGCAGAGCACCACCAACTTGACACGCTGACCCTGCTCCCCCGTGCCGGGGGCGAGCTTGAGCCCCTTCGGACAGCCCGGGCCGGGCGCGAAGGTCCATTTGTAGGCCTGGATCTGGCTGGCCGGCGTCGAAGCCGAACCGTCGAGCGTCACCGTGTCGCCGCGCAGCACCGAGTAGGGGCCGCCCGGCCGGGCCACGAGTCCGGTGCTCGCTGTCAGGTTCCAGTTCCACGTGCCGAGCCCATCGGGATAGGAGTATGTACCGGTGAGCTGCGACCCGCTGGCAGGCCGACCCGGCCCGGTCTCGAGCCAGCCGCCCCATTCCTCGTATTCGTTTTGCGGTGATTCGCCGGGGCAGGTGACGGTGACCGGCAGCGCCCAGCTGCTCATCGGGTCCGGATTCGCGGTTCCCACCGAAGCCGAATAGGTGTTGCCGTTGAACGTGATCCCGCCGTCCCTGCCGCCGCTGAGCGCGAACGAGCTGTTGAAGGCAAAGCTTCCCGTCCCGTCCCAGATGCAGCCGCTCGAGTCCGTGCCGGACACGGTCCACGACACGCTGCCGGATGTCAGATACGCGGAGTCCGGCGCTCCGGGCGTGGCGTAGGTCACCGTTCCCGTCCAGCTCAGCGGGCCCTGCGCGGGAGGGTTGGCTTGACCGCCGAACTTCCCTGTCACCGGCGGGGCCAACGTGTAGCCGCTGGCTGTCGCCGCCACGATCGCGACGGCGCCGAGCGCGATCATCATGGCGGCAAGCCAGACCATCTTCGGAGGTCTGCGCGTCGAACCCGACATCGGTCCCGGCGCGAACGTTACGACTTCGTTTCAGGAGGTCAAGGCCGAGTTCGCCTGACCGCCGTCACCAGCCGCGAGGCGTCGAATGCCCCGTCCGGCTCGACCTCGATCCAGGACGACATGCCGCGGTGCCAGAACGGGTGGTACATGACGGCGCCGTCCCGGTTGAGGATCGCCGCCACGTAGCTGAACGACGAGCGGCTCATCACGAGGACGTCCGCGGTCGCGAGGCCCTCGAGGCAGTCGATCGCCCGCCCGTTGAGGCGGTGGACCAGGTTCGACAGCGCGTTGAACTCCTCCAGCCCGTACATCTCGGCGCGGACGGCAAACGGCTCGCTGATCCGCCCGTTGATCCCGTGGTGCTGAGGCCCGGCGACGAAGTCGCCTGTGGGCACCTCGCTCCACAGCTCGATCTCGTACTCGAGCCCTAGCGACTCGAGCGTGGCAGCGACGCGCCGGGCGACGCCCACGTAGTAGCCGTTCGGCAGCATCCGATCGGAGTCGAGGACGATCTGCTCGCCCCGGCGGACGTGCAGCGCCACGCGTAGCGGACGGCCGTGGCGGGCAGGTGCTGTGAACGGGGAGTGCTCCGCGCAGACGCCGTAGCTGTCGGGGAACTGGTCTGCGATCCCGTGCGGTGTCGCCAACCGGACCAGGGTTCTCCTGCCTCCGCCCGGCCCTCCGGTCCAGGCGATGAGTTCCTGCGCCACCTTCAGCGAAATGTTCGGGAGCCTGAGCGTGGGCATCCCGGCCGAGGCCGAGGTGGAGGCCGACGGGTCGACGTCGGATGGCAGGGTGAACACCTCGTTGAACAGGTGGTGGAAAGCCGGATCGGCTGCGTTCGCCTCTAAAGCGGACAGGCCCTGGTAGCCGACCTTCGCCAGCGGCGAATGGAGGTACGACACGCCGAGCAGGCGCGAGATCGCGTAGGTGCCGTAGATCCGCTGCAGCTGCGCGCCCACGCCGTCGGGTATGGCCTCGTTGTCGTATGTGAGGACGAGCGTGGATACAGTCTCCTCGTTGCCGCGGATCTCCTTGAACGTGATCGTGTTCAACGAGGAGGCGCGCGTGGAGGAGTGCCTGTCCGACGCGCGCCCGCACGTTGACGAGATCGTCGTCGTCGACCAGATGTCGACCGACCGCACGCCCGAGATCGCTCAGCGGCTCGCCGACGTCTACATCCGGGACGTCCATCACGGCCACGCCGAGCCGTCGCGCGAGCTGGCCGCATCGCGCTCGAGCGGAGACTGGATCCTGATCCTCGACGCCGACGAGACGATGTCCGACCGGCTCAAGCGCGAGCTTCGCGGCATGGTCAAGCGCGACGTCGACGGGTACTGGATCCAGAAGGAGAACTCGGTCGACGGCGTCGAGCGCGGCAAGATCCATCACTTCCGCCTGGTCCGCAAGAACCGGGCGCGCTTCGACCCTCGCCCGCATGGCGGGGCGAGCGCGGTCACGGACAACGTGGAGACGCTCGACTGGACCGGCATCGTTCACGAGAAGACGGTCGAGGAGCAGATCTACGACGACGCTCGCTACGAGCGCATGGCGCTCGAGGACGACGCGCCGGCCTCTTCGAAGCGGAACTGGCTCTCCCACAATCACATCCTCCGCGAGGAGCGCCGGCGCAGGCCGCGGGCGGACCTGGAGCAGCTGTTGCCTGCCGGCGCCACCCGTCTGCTCGTCTTGGGGAACGTCTCGGTCGAGTTGGCGGGGCGGGACGTCGAGCGCGTCGACCACGCGGACCTGAGCCGGATCGCGCGCGCGGGCGCCGTCGTCCGATCTGCCGGCGAGGCGTTCGACGCGGCGATCCTCGCGTCGACCGGGGATGACCTGCCGGTGGTGCTGCCGATCCTCGCCCGGCTCGTCCGGCCCGGTGGCGTGATCGTCGGCACCGTGCCCGCGGCCCGGAACCGGCGGCGACTCGAAGACCACGTGTCCGGCCTGCTCTCGGACGGCGCCGGCCCGGAGCAGGCCGAAGGCCGAGGCTCGAGTAGATCCGAGCTCGCCTCCGAGCTCTCGGCTGCCGGCCTCGACGCACGCTGGCTACGCCTCGTGCGCGATGGCCATCTCGACCCGCTGGCGCTGCGGCCCGACCCGATCGGCGTGGTCGTCGAGTCGGACGACTTCGTCCTGCGCAGCGTCTCCGCCGAGGTGGCCGAGGAGCTCACGGCCCAGGAGATCCTGTTCGCCGCCGCCCATCAGCTGAAGACCGGCGCACCGCTGTGCTCGATCGTCGTCGCGGACGTGGTGGGCGAGGGGGCCGCTCGATTCGCCGCCTTGCTGACCGAGTCCGCGCCGGCGTGCGGCTACGAGCTGGTCGTGGCGCCCGCTTCGGGCAGCCTGCTTGCGATGTGGAACGCAGGCGCACGGGCCGCATCGGGTGAGCTGCTGGTGTTCGCGTCTTCCGATGCGGTTCCGCTGCCCGGCTGGCTTGACGCCCTCGTCGAGGTGCAGCTGAGCCGTCCGAACGCCGGCGCCACCGGAAGCAAGGTCGTCGGTCTCGACGGGACGGTGGAGCACGCGGGGCTGGTCCTCGACGGGGATCGGATCCCCTACCGCGTGTACCAGGGCGACGATCCGGCCGAGGCCCAGGTCAATCGCGCTCGGATCGTGCCGGCGGTCGCGGGCGAGGGGATGGTGACGACCCGGGCGAGCTTCGTCGCGGCCGGCGGGTTCGACGAAACGCTCGGGCAGGACCTGGCGGAAGCCGACCTCTGTTTGCGGCTGCGGGCTCGCGGCCGGCCGATTCTGTACGCGCCCAACGCCGCGGTTCGCTCGCACGGGCGCTCGACGCCCGGAGCCCGTGGCGACTTTCTGCGCTCGGCCCGCGAGTTCGCGACTCGCTGGTCGCCGACGACGGTTCGCTCCGACGAGCTCATGTACCTGATCGACGGGCGGCTCACGCACGTGGAGTGCAACCGCGCCTGGCGTCTTCCCCGACCCTCCGGCCCGGGTACGCGCAGCGGCCCGGGTGCCGGGCGGCTGCCGGCGATCGCGTGGACGAGCCACTTCAGCGAGCAGGGCGGCTACACCGAGGAGGCGATCGCCGCCGTGGAGGCGCTCGATGACGCCGGTCTGCACGTCGCGGCGAACGTCGTCGAGTGGGATCGGACGTTCGGGCCGCGTCCCCCCCACAAGGCCGAGCGGCTGGGGGCGTTGCTGAATCGCGACCTGCCCGACGAGTTCGTGCACGTCGCGCACATCGGCGCCAACCGCTTCAAGCGGCACCCGGCGGCGATCGCGAGCCTCGGGCGCACGATGTTCGAGACGACCGGGGTACCGGCGGAGTGGGTGCAGCGGTGCAATCTGATGGACGAGGTGTGGGTGCCCTCGGAGCACAACCTCCGCACCTTCGCCAACGCCGGCGTCGCCGCCTCGAAGCTGTACAAGGTGCCCGAGACATTCGACATGGAGCTGTTCGATCCATCGGTGGCGCCGCTGGAGGTCGAGGGTCTGCGCGGGTTCGTGTTCCTGTCGGTGTTCGCCTGGATCGGCCGCAAGGCCTGGGACATCCTGCTGCGGGCCTGGTTCGACGAGTTCGGCCGTCGCGACGATGTGACGTTGCTGCTGAAGGCGGACCCGGACCTCGCGCCCAGCGGCACCAATTGCCGGCGTGAGGTCGACGCGTTCATCCGAAGCCGGCTCAAGCGCGATCCGAAGAAGGGGCCGCGGGTCGTCGTGCTCGAGGAGCAGCTCGAGATCTCTGACGTGCCGCGCCTGTACCGCGCCGCCGATGCGTTCGTGCTCGCGTCGCGCGGCGAGGGCTGGGGGCGCCCGTACATGGAGGCGATGGCGATGGGGCTGCCGACGATCGCGACGGCGTGGAGCGGGCACCTCGAGTTCATGAACCCGGACAACTCCTAGCTCGTCGACTACGAGCTCGTCGCCCACGCCGGACACCGACTGGATGCGCGGACAGAAGTGGGCCGAACCGTCGGTCAAGCGACCTGCGCCGCAAGCTGCGATCGGTCTACAGGGATCAGAGTGCAGCCGCAGCGCTCGGCCGTCGCGCGCGCGCCGACGTGCTCGTCAGCTGCCGCCCCGAGTTGGTCGCCGACGCGGTCCGCGAGCGGCTCGAGGCGATCGCCGAGCGAGGCCCGGTCCCGCCGGCGGACAGCCGACGCCGGCGGGAGGCGAAGAAACCGCGCAAGAAGGCGGCGCGGATCACCGCGTGCGTCGTCGTGCACGACAAGACGGCGCCGGTGATGCAGTGCCTGGCGAGCTTGGAGGCGGTTGCCGACGAGACGATCGTCGTCGACGCGGAGGCGAGCGAGGACATGGCGGCGGTGCGCAACGACGCGCTCGACCGAGCGGGTGGCGGTTGGGTGCTGATGGTCGACGGAACGCACACGCTCGACCCGTGGAGCGCCGGCCGGATCCGCCGGCTGGTGAGGAAGGGCCGGTTCGTCGGCTACGCCGCCCACGAGTTGCACCAGTTCGGCATGGACGGCGCCGTGTCCGCGATCCAGCGCCGGATCCCCGTCCTGTTCCCACTGCACCCCGACCTGCGCTACGCGGGACGCGTGGAGGAGCAGTTGCTGCCGCGCCGAGCCGAACTCGAGTTCGCGCTCGAGCGCTCACGCGATCGTCCTGCACCAGCACGACTACCGCGCTGATCGTCACGACCCGGCCGCGCGCGCACGCCGGCACCTGCCGCTGCTCGAACGCTCCGTCCGGGAAGCCCCCCGCGAGCCGTTCCATCGGTACAACCTCGGCGCGGCGCTGCGTCACCTGGGCCTCCACACCGAGGCCGAGGCCGCGCTGCGGCGCGCGATCAAGCGGGCCGGCGACCCAGATCTGGGTGCCGGACGCGTACATCGCGCTTGCGCGCGTGGTCGCCGCGCAGGGACGTTCGGCGGAGGCGGTGAGGCTGTGCAAGGCCGCGACGAAGCTCGCCCCCAAGTGGCCGCAAGCCTGGTGCGCGCTGGGCGAGGCGCTCGTCGATGACGGCCGCTCCGAGCCCGCGCTACGCGCCTACGCGCGGGCACTGAAGCGCGGCGGGAAGATGTGGCTGCCATCCGGGATCCCCGACGACACCGGCTGGCAGGTACGCACGGCGATGGGCCGAATCCACCTGATGCGCAACGAGCACCAGCAGGCCGCCGATTGCCTGGCTGGCGGGATCGCGCTGAATCCACGGAGCGCCGAGCTGCATCTCCTGATCGCCCGCGCCTACGAGGAGCTTGGCCGCACGAGCGATGCCGGTCGCCATCTGGAGCGCGCGGCCGCGATCCCGCACGCCGGCCCGGCCGCGTTCGCGGCGGCCGGCGACTTCTTCACGAAGAAGGCCGAAGACGCCCTGCTGCGCGGCGTGATCGAGAACGCCGAGAGCCGGATGCTGCTCGAGCGCATCGAGCGGCTGCGGGTGGCGCGGGCGATCCGTTGAGCTTCGTCAGGCGCCAGTCCCGGCAGCCGGCGCGATGATCACGTCCTCCTGCTTCGGCCCGGAGTTCGGCAAGCTCGGCAACCAGATCTTTCAGGTCGGGCTGCTGTTCGGCATCGCGCAGCGGTGCGGGTACGAGTACTTCCTTGCCCGTGACGGCGAGGCCATCTGGGACTGCTTCGACCTGGACATCCCGCGGACCGGGCCCGGGGCCGTGCACTGGTTCGGCGAGGAGAACGGTTCCTGCAACTACGATCCGCGCGTCTTCGACCAGCCGGACGGAACGCTGTTCCACGGCTACTTCCAGTGCTATCGCTACTTCGAGCACTGCGGGCAGGAGCTCGTCCGATTCCTTCGCTTCAGGCCCGAGGTACGCGCTCGCAGCGAGGCGACGCTGTTCGCGCTGCGCCGCCGGTATCGACGGCCGCTCGTATCCGTGCACGTACGCCGAGGCGACTATGTCAGCACCGGGTTCTCGGACCAGTGGGGGGATCTGGCTGGTGACGGCTACTACGACCGGGCGGTCGCGGCGATCGGCGGCGACGTCACCTACCTGGTGTTCTCCGACGATCTGCCGTGGTGCAGCCAGTGGCTCGGCATCGAGGACGCCCTGTACGTCGATCTCGACGCCTACACGTCGCTGTGCATGATGACCGGCTGCGACATCAGCGTGATTGCGAACAGCACCTTCAGCTGGTGGGGCGCGTATCTGAACCGGGGTGCCGAGGTCTACGCGCCGAGCCGCTGGTACGGGTCCGCGATGCCCGCGCCGAACGACGTCCAGAACGACATCCTGCTGCCCAGCTGGCGCAAGATCCCCGTGTACGGCTGAGGCCGTCGTCGCCCCGGCGGTCGCTCCGAGTCCGAACTTCGCCGCCGGTTCGCTTAGCAAGAGTTGATAACGGCTTGGGCAGCTTGGTTCGCGATCCGTGCCGGCGGACCGGTTGAACAGCTGGCCCGGCCGGCCAAACCGGCTGCAACTCGGCGACATGGCAGCTGTGCGGTTATCACCTTGTGATAACCGCACAGGGCAGACGGGCGACGCGGCGCCCCGCCGAACCGCCACCTACTGGTTGAGGTGCACGACCTCCAGGTTGGGCATGCCCCAGCACTCGACCCCCATGTCCTTGGCCATCATCCCCAGCCCCTCGGTCTCGACCTCGCCCTTCCCGGTCGGCCGGAACGGGCTGCGGTCCCGCGCGAACCGGCTCTCGCTGCCATAGAGGTATGAGGGGAACACGAGGCCCGCGCGGTGGACGTCGGCTCTGACGAGCAGCATCGCGCCACCGACCGCATCGAGCCGCACCAGGTCGGATTCTCCCCGCAGGGAATCCATTCGCTCGTGCCCCTGATTGCGCCACGCGTTCCAGTCGAAGGTCGGGCCGCCGGGGCTGACGACGCAGTGGGGGTTGATGATGTCCTTGCCGGTGGCGAGCATCTGGGCGATCACATCC
The DNA here is from genome assembly GCA_963826895.1 of uncultured Solirubrobacterales bacterium. Lineage (GTDB taxonomy): Bacteria > Actinomycetota > Thermoleophilia > Solirubrobacterales > Solirubrobacteraceae > Palsa-465. The sequence continues at coordinate 82,003 of CAWGYJ010000008.1, read as the reverse complement.
CGGGGGTAGTCGCACACGTCGACGTCGATCCACAGGACCCATTCCTCATCGTCGAGCGCGGCGAACAGCAGGTGGTTGCGGCTCTTGGCGAGGACGACGCGCCGCGCCAGCTGCAACGGCGGCGCCCACCGCGGCGCCCCCGCAGGCATATGGAACCCAAACCCTCGCTGAACCAGGGTCACGCGCGCATACCGCGAGCGCAACTCCTCGAGCCGCGCCTCCAACAGCGAGAACGTGCCGTCCGTGCTGTCGCTCTCCAGCAGCCCGAGGCTCAGCCGGTCGGGCGGATGCTCGAGCCGGCCGACCAGCTCGAAGTAGCGGTCCAGGTGCTCGGCCGCCTGCTTGACCGGGGTCAGGATCAGCACGGACGGATCGATGACGGCGGAGCATAGCGACGGCGCGCCGTGCCCTGAGACGCGCGCTGAAACTATGATTCGCGCCGATGAGCGACTTGCCGACGATGACCAGCGACCTTGAACTGACCGACGTCGAGGACGGCTTCGTGGCCTACGACCCCGAGCGTGATCGGGTGCATTTCTTCAATCACACGGCCGCGGTCGTGTTCGAGCTGTGCGACGGCACCAAGAGCGACAAGGACATCGCGGCGCTGCTGCAGCGTGCATACGAACTTCCGGATCCGCCCGAAGCGGAGGTCGCCGAGTGCCTCACGCAGCTCCGCTCCGAAGGCCTCATCAGCTGAGCGCCCCGCTGCGCTTTCAGGTCCTCCGGGTCAGTTTCGAGATCTCCGCCGACGATCCGGCGATGCGCGACGCGCTGCGGTTCCTGATCCAGTCCGCCACTCAGCCGGAGCCGGCCCGGTCGACCGTCTCCTACGACGTGCGCTGGACGGACGGCGGGTACGAGATCTCACGCGAGGGGGAGCTCGTGGACGTGCAGTTCGACTCGAGCCGCGTGCTCGCGACGCTGTACAAGCGGATCCAGCGCGACGCGCTGGACGCGTGGCCAGGGGCACCGGTGCTGTTCGCGCTCACCGCACGTCACGGCGGCGACCGGTTCATGGTCGTCGGCTCCTCGCTGCGCGAGCGCTCGCAGCTGGGGCTACAGCTGATCGCTCACGACGTTGACGTCGAAGGCGACGACATGGCGATCCTCCATGACGGGGTCGTCACCACCTACCCGCGGCCGTTGCGGGTCGTGCGGCGCCGACGCTCGGGTCCCGCCGGGCTCGCCGCCCAAGGAGGAGTTGCCGTTCGTCGGGGACACGATCGAGACCGGCTCGTGGGTGCTCGATCTCGCGCAGGCCGGCGTCGACTGGAGGATCACGACCGGGAGGCCCGACATGCTGATCCACTTCGAGACCAACTACGGCGGCCAGACGCGGCTGTCCGAGATCCCGCGCCACGAGATGGCCAAGATCCTGATGTCGCATTGCGATCCCCGCGGGAACCCGATCGGAGCGGTCAGGGCGGTCGCGCAGCTGGCCAATCGGGCGCGCCTCTGCGCACGCGTCTGGCTCGGCTCGCTGGAGCACATCGGCTCGAAATGGCCTGGGCTGACGTGATAGCCTGCTGCCGAGGCAACACGACCTAGGGAGCATCGATGGCGCCTGATCCCGAGTTTCTAGATGACGTTCGACCGAACCGCCGTGGCTTCGTCAAGGGCGTTGTCGCGTCCACCGCGTTCGCCGCGCCCTTTGTGGCGTCATTCGACCTTCAGAGCCTGAGCTCGTCGGTCGCGCACGCGGCAACGAACCAGATCAGCAACCAGCTCCCGTAACGCCGAGCAGGTGGGCGGCGACCGCTTCCGCGGCCTGCTGCGCGCGCGTCTCCGGTGCGCGCGAGTGCAGTAGCCGGCGGGCTGGAAGGGCACACAGGGCGATCGCCAGGCGTACGTAGCCACGGACGTTCGGCGGCTGCCGGGAGAGCATGCCGCGCATCAGCAGCTCCAGCATCTGCGAGGACTCGATCGGCTCGACCTCCGTCTGCTCCCCGTCGCCGTGCGCGACCACGACGACCGCCTTCACCGGATACGCACCCCGATCCCAGTCCTCGAACGCAAGTGCCCGGCGACTGCGCGCGTCCGGAGCGAGCGCGAAGCCGTCGACGTCGTCACCGAGAATCTCTTGCGGGACCGCGAGGCTCTTCGGGATGCCGCTGACGATGGGACCGGAGCCCTCTGAGCGAACGACGACCAGGTCGTCCGAGAGCACGTTCCAGCCGGCATTGAGGGCGCCGAAGATCAGCGTCGACTTGCCGAGCCCGCTGTCCCCGAGCACGATCACCGCTTCGCCGTCGCGCTGGATCGCGCCGCCGTGGAGCAGGAAACGGTCATGGGGGGCGAGCAGGCTCGCCAGCATGAACGGCGCCAGCTGATGAAAGAGCCGACCCAGGTTCGGCGAGTAGCCGCCAAGCGTCGCCTCGCCTGACTGGACGCGGCCGCCGACCTCGGGCCCGGAGGCGATGCTGAGTGCTTCGTCGTCGTGCCAGAACTCGACCCCGGACTGGTGCTCATCGGCGGCGCGGCCCGGCGGCGGTAGGCGATGGCGGCTGAAGGTGAACTGCGCGAGGGGCTCGCCGCCGCTCGACGGCATCCGGGCGAGTACCGCGTGGATTGCACCGGCGCGGGTCGCGTCCGTCGCACGGAACCTGATCGGCACACCGGCGAGGTCGAGCACCAGCCCGCCGAGCAGCTCTCGGGCGGCCCAACCGGCCCCGATCGATTCGCGATCGCCGTCGCCGCCGCCGTCGCCCTCGGCGTCGCCCTCGCCGTCGCCCTCGCCCCCGCCGTCGGCCCCGTCGCCGCGAAGCCCTTGCGCGCGGCGCTCGGAAAGGCTCCGCATCAGCCGCACGGACTCATCGTCGGCCGCGAACTGCTCGGCGCGCCGGTATGAGACGGCGGCCTCTCCGTAACGGCCGAGCTTGAACAGGCACAGTCCGCGGGCCTTCGCCGCGCGGACTCCGAACAGCTCCGCCGGATACGCGACCTCGTCCTCGATCGGCATCTCCGTGTCGAACTCGGCGTTGAAGCGCTCGAGTCGCGCGAGCCCCTGCTCGTAACGCTCGGCTTCGACCTCCGCGCAGACAGCCAGCCATCCGAGCGCGATGTTGTCCGGGTAGCTGGACAGCGCTTCGTCCAGCAGCCCCGTGACGTCCTCACCGCGGTTGCCGCGCACGCGGATCAGCTCTACGAAGGCCAGCGCGCCGGGGCTCTGCCCGCTCGCACGCGCGACCTCCACCGCCTGTTCGAAGGCCGCCTCGGATGGCTCGTGTTCCCCAAGGCCCTCCAGCACCTCGCCGAGGTGACTCCAGTTGTACGAGCTCGTCGGATCGGCGGACAGCTGGGCACGGAGCAGCGGCAGGTTGCGGTGGTGCTTGTGGGTCTGGTCTCCGTCGTAGCCGACGTGGTCGATGAACAGCGGCGACTCGCTGACGGTCATCCGCTCGCCCGCCACCAGCGCGCCGATTGCCGGCGTCACCTTCTCGTGCATCACTCCCTCGAAGCGGATCCGCGGATCCGAGCGCCACAGCCGGTACTCCCAGTACGGGGTGGCCCCCGCGAACGGCTTCAGGCGCACGCGCAGCGCCACCTCGCTCGCCTCCATGACCACGGATCGGACCAGTCCGGGATCGATCGGGCGCAGCCGTTCGTCGGCGTCGATGTAGAGGATCCACCGCCCGGTTGCGATCTCCAGGCCGGCGTTGCGCGCAGCGGCGAAATCCCCGTCCCACCGATGGATGTGAACGTGCGCGCCGAACGAGCGCGCGATCGAGACCGTCTCGTCGGTCGAGCCGGTATCGACGATCACGATCTCGTCGACCACCCCGCGGATCGATTCGAGGCAGTCGGGCAGGTGCGCCGCTTCATCGCGGACGATCATCGCGGCGCTCAACAGGGACTCGGGCACGGCCGGATATGTTCGCCTACGCTCCACCGATCCGCGAGCACGTCGACCCGGACCCCAATGCCGCCGCAGCCGAGCAGCTGCGTCAGGTCGTCGCCGAAGAGCACCCGTATCCCGCCGGCCGCTTCGCCGGCCGCGGGATCGTCATGTGCGCCGGCGGCGCTCGCGTGCTGACCTGCGCCTGGGTGGCGATCAGCGTCCTGCGCCGCGTCGTCGACTGCAGGCTCCCGATTCAGCTCTGGCACATTGGCCCGCGCGAGCTCGGCGAGCTGGAGGCGGCGATGTTCGCGGAGCTCGGAGTGGAGGTTGTCGATGCGCTCGAGGTCAGCCGGACGTGGCCGGCGCGCACGCTCGGCGGCTGGGAGCTGAAGGCCTACGCGCTCGTCCACTCACGCTTCGAGCAGGCGATGCTGCTGGACGCCGACAACGTCGTGGTCATGAATCCGGAGTTCCTGTTCGAGTTGCCGCAGTTCACCGAGGCCGGGGCGCTGTTCTGGCCGGACATCGAGCGAATCACTGCCGACAATCCGATCTGGGAGCTGTGCGGTGTGCCGTTCCGGAGCGAGCCCGCGTGGGAGACCGGGCAGCTGCTGGTCGACAAGCCGCGCTGGTGGCACGCGCTGCAGATCGCGCTGCACATGAACATGCATTCGGAGTGGTTCTATCCCCACACCGGCGGGGACAAGGACACGTTTCATCTCGCCTGGCTGCTGGCCGGCGCGGATTGGGCGATGCCCGAGCATCCCGCGCGGCTGACCGCGACCGGCATCTATCAGCGGGGCTTCGACGGCAAGCTGCTCTTCCAGCACCGCAACAGCGCGAAGTGGCGGCTCAGCGGCGGCAACCAGCGCGCCGAAGGGTTCCGTCACGAGTCGGAGTGCCTGGGATTCATCGCCGAGCTGCGCGAGCGCTGGAGCGGCCGGATCGGCTCGCTGCCGCCCCGCTCCGAGCGTGATGCCGAAATGGAGGCGGCACTCACGCAGACCCGCTGGTTCCGCCTCGAGCGACCGGGACTGGAGAGCAGGCTGCTCGAGCTGCTTACCGGCAACCGCGTCGGCGTCGGGTCGATTCGCAAATACGCACTCCGCTGGTACGTTCGGGGAGACATCCTGACGCTCGACGGCACGGACGAAGGGCTGCCTCCGCTCGTCCTGCAGGCCGACGGAAGCTGGGGGTCCGAAGAGTCCGAAGACCAGCCCGAGATCAGCCTCGCAGCCGCGCCCGAGGCCGGCCTGGACACGGTCGGGGCCGTGGCGGGCGCCATCCTGGACCGCTTCGTCGAAGGCGACGGCATCGCCGAGGACGAGGCCGTGAACGCTCTCGCGACGCTCGCAAAGCTCGGCGACCTGGCGGATGCCTTCCAGCGGGCCCGGGGACGCTGGCCCCACGACGATCGGGCGCTCCGCGTGCTCGATCAGGCGGGAGACCGCGCCGGCGTGCGCAACCCTTCGGAGATCCCCCGTGGCCGGCCCGGCTTCGAGCCGCTGAGCTAGCGCCCGGTCCAGCGGTAGTAGACCCTCCGCACCCCGGCCGTGTATCGCATCAGCCGGCTCGAGCGGATCGTGGCGAGCGTCGCCGTGGCGTCTTTGAGCTCGCGTCGGGTCTCGGCGAGCTCCTCTCGAAGCGAATCCGCCGACGCCGTGTTCCAGGCCCGTCGCATCAACCTGCGGGCCGCGAGTGAATCGCCGTTGGGACGATCGGCGCTCGCGAGGAACTGCTGCAGCCGCCGGTCCTCCACCAGGTCCCCGACGGCCAGCCCGCGCCTGATCCGCTCGGGGTCGAGATGCGCGGACTCGTAGTACCCGTCGAGTTCGCCCCGGCGATGGACCTCCAGGAGCTGGAGCTGATCGATCCCGGTATCGGGGCTCCTGTCGGGCAGGCATTCGTACCCGACGCCCACCTTGACCACCTTGCGCTCGAACTGCTCGAAGCTCCGCATCGGGAAATGGAGCACTTCGACCGCGCCGATGTCCGGCGCCGCCTCGAGCGACGGCGATGCCAACGCGTGATTGCCGGGGAGCACGACCGTCGCCGCCTCGGGACGCTGCGCCACCTTCGGCTCCAGCCCGGTGCCGCGCAGGTTCAGGGATCGTCGCTCGCGCACGACGATCCGCTGATGGAACGGCCGCCCGTCGTCCGCTGTCGGGAGGAAGTTGTTGCGTTGCACCACGAGGTGCCCGTACCGGCGAGGCACGGCCGCGAACACGTCGCGCAGCGAGCCGGCGGCCGGCATCCAGAATTCGTCGGCATCGCAATGGATCACCCAATCCGCGCCATACTCCTCGGCGGCGATTCGCAGCAGCCGGCCGACACGTCGCACCTGGTCGTGGGGCCGGTCGTCCTCGCGCAGCCACCGCACTCGCCCGCCGCCGGCGTAGTCGCTGAGGATCTCGCTCGTGCGGTCGCTCGAGCCGTGGTCGAGCGCCAGGATCACGTCGATGCCCTGGGCCAGGTGGTACTCGAGGTTCGACTCGAGGATGTCGTCCTCATCACGGACCACGAGCGTCATCGCCAGCACGCCCGGCTCGATGCGGAAGCTCACGACGACAACTTAGCCGCTACCCGTTGGCGAACGCCCAGAAGTCTGGCTTCTTCACGCCGTTGACGGTCATCAGCCCGCCGTAGCTCTCGGGCGGTGAGTCGTAGACGTTGATCCAGCCGAGGCCGTAGATCCGATGCCAGTGCCGCGAGAGCCGCAGCGCATCGGTGACCCACTGCGCGGCGACGCGCGGATCGACATAGAAGTTGAACTCCGTGTCGACGGCCGTCGGGATCGTGAACTCCGACAGGAAGATCGGCAGCCCTTTGCGGATATACCGGTCGAGCCAGCCGGCGAGCTCGGGCAGGTCCGAGAACTGCACGGCGCCGCCGCCCGACGGCGGGTCGTGGAAGTTGGGCGCCTCGAAGCTGAATGGATTGTGGGCCCACATGTCCATCCGCGGCGGGCGGCCGTTGGGCAGGCGCAGGTTCTGGACCCACTGCTCGGTGTCGAGGCTGCCGGTGGTGTAGGTGCAGCCGCCGATCACGAGGTTCTGCTCGCTGACACTCTTGAGCGCTCCGTAGGCGTCGTTGAGCATCTGCGCGTAGATGTGCGGGCCGAGCTTCTGTTTGCGATCGAGGCGCGCGCCCGGCTTCGCGGCAGTGGTCGGCTCGAAGTTCGGTGCGCGCGTCGGCTCTCCCCAGATCATCCACAGGTGGACATACGGATAGCGGCGTGCGGCTGCGGCGGCGAACGTCGCGTAGTCGCTCGGCTTGCTCGGCGCCCAGTTCCACGCCTTCCCATGGTTGGCCCAGCCGGGGGTGCCGATGATCTCGAGCAGCACCTGCATGTGGAAGCGCTTGGCTTGGGTGATCGCCTGCGCGATCGACGCCGGCCACTGATAAGCGGGATCGTGCGGGTTCGCCGGATCGTGCGGTCGCCGCGCAGCGACCTCGTCCCAGTACAGGTCGGCTTCGTAGATCTTCACCCCGAGGCGTTTGTAGATCGGGAACTGATTGACCCCGTTGCGGTACACCTGGCCCCAGATCGCCTTGCTGAACGCCTGTGCCTCGCGCGGCGCCGAGGCGAACGCGAGCAGAGCAGCCCCCACCAGGGCCGCGCGAGTCACTGCGTGGCGGACCCGGACGCGATCCATCGTGTCGATGGTAACGGCCGCTCAGAACCCCCGCACCACGTCCTCGAGCAGCCGTGCGGTCTGATCGGTGAGTCGCTCCCGCACGTAGAGCTCCTCGAATACGCGCCGCCCGCGCTCGCCCATCTCGTCGAGCGCTTCGCTGCGCGCCGCGAGCACGATCGCCGCCAGCGCGTCGGCGTCGCCGGCCGGGACGCGCCAGCCGCAGCCATGCTCGGCGGCCAGCCGATCCGGCTCCGAACCTTCATCGACGGCGGCGACGAACGGCCGCCCGGCGGCCATGATCCCGTATGTCTTGCTGGGCGACGAGCAGCCCCACATGCCCGGAGCCAGCGATACGACGTGCAGGTCCGCTGCCGCGATCAGCGCCAGGGCGTCCGGACGCGGCAGCGTCCCGAGCAGCTCGATGTTCGCGAGCCTGCGGTCGCGCACCTCCCGTTCCAGCACGGATCGCGCCGGCCCATCGCCAAGCACGACGATCAGGATCTCGGGCACGTCGCGAACCCGGTCTGCAAGTTCGGCAAGGATCGCCATGTTCTGGGCGAGCCCCACGTTGCCGGCATGCATCACGACGAACCTTCCGTCCCATCCGTGCTCAGAGCGGAGCGCTCGCGTCGCCCCTTCGTCGACCTGCCGGCGATCAGCCCAGGGCGGTATGAAGGCCAGCTTGTCCGCGTCGACGCCTTGCGCATGGAGCAGCTCCCCCATATCGCGGCCGACGACGACGATCCGAGCGGCTCGGGCACGCACAAGGCGGTTGAACCGATGCCACGTCCATTCGAGCACCGGGTTGCGAAGCCGTCCGAGGGCGATCGCGGCGTCCGGGAACACGTCGTGGCAGACGATCACGAGCTTGGTGCGATGGCGCGCCGCTGCCAGTGCCCCTACGAGGCCGAGGAACGGCGGGTTCGTCAGCGTCACGATCACGTCCGGGCGCTCCCCGCGGCAAGCCTGGATCGCGGCCATGGCCACGAACGTGAGGTAATTCGCCAGCCGCCCGGCGATCGAGCTGCGGCCGAAGGTGCTCGACGGCACGCGCCGCACGCTCACTCCCTGCGGGAGCAGGTCGCCGTGGAGCGCCGGGTAGCTCGGACGGCCCGCCAGCACGCTCACGCTGTGAGCCGCCGCCAGATCCTCGGCGAGCTGACCGAGCAGGTAGGCTGAGGCGCCTCCGTCCGGGGGGAAGTATTGGTTGATGAGCAGGATCCGCATCGCGCAAATCAGCTCGCTCGCGCGCGCGTGCGTGTGCAGGCGATGAGCTTCGAGCAGTAGCTCGGCAGTCGCGGCCGCCGTCCGCCGCCAGTCGAAGCTCAGCGCCCAAGCACGTCGCGGGCCCTGGCTCAGGCGGGTCTTGCAACGCCACGCGCATCGCGTCCGTCCAATCGCTCCACGCGGTCGCTGCGAACGAAGCTCGCGTGCTCGGCTGCCGTCTCCCTGAAGGCCGGCAGATCACTGAGCACCAGTGGAGCCTCGCACGCGAGCGCCTCCAGCACCGGCAGTCCGAAGCTCTCGGCGCGTGAGGGCAGCACCACCAACCGGGCGTGCCGCAGCGCATCGGCCACGCCACCGGGCGTCAGCGCACCTTCGAAGAAGGGGCCCTCGCCGGAGGCTCCGATCACGCGTAGCGGTGGCCGATCGGACCCCAGCCCTTCCCACGCCCGCACCGCCAGCTGCACGCGCTTGTGCGGCCAGTCGTCGCCCACCACCACGATCGCGTCTCGCCTCGTCCCGTTCGGCACCGGGCCGCGGAACGGCTCGCTCAGTCCGTGCGGGATCACGCGCTCGAGCGATGGGCTCCGAGTGTGGTCTCGAACCGCGCGGCGCATCGCCTCGGACACGAAGATCACCCCGGTCGCCGTTCGCAGCGTGCGGATGATCGCCGCGCGGCGGACGGCATCGAGCGGCCGCCCGGACTCGAACGGCAAGATGTTGTGCGGCACGGTCACGACGGCGGCCGGCAGCCGCCGCGGGATCATCGCGTTCGGGATCAGTACGACCCCGCCACGTGCCCTGGCGCCGAGGACGGCGGTTTCCCACGCCGAGCGGGCCGGGACGCCGCCCGGGCCGGGTCGTTGCTTCACCCGTACTCTCCGTGCCGGCGAGCCGATCGGCCAGCGCCGCGGGCCGCTCGACCACCGCAATCACCTCGCCGATCCCGGGCTGCTGTGCGAGCAGCGGCAGCAGGTTGGCCAGGTAGGCGAGCCCACCTCTGCCTCGATGAGAGCACGCGTCGACGATCACGGTGGTGGACATTGCGGCTATAGAATCAGGCCATGACGCCGCGCCGCCGATGTCGCTGGTCTGCGTGCGCGGTGCTGCTGCTTGCGCTGTCCGCTCCCGCACTGGCTTTTGGCTCGAGCGCGCCGCTTCAACCCGGAGTGCACGTCGACCCGGGCAGCCCGTCGGCGAAGGAGTACGCGGTCCCGCTCGGGAGCGCGCGCGGCGCCTCCACCCCCAACGGCCCCGGCTCCGACAAGCTGTTCGGCAGCGGGATCACGCCTGGCTCCGGCGACCACCACGACCGCCACGCCGGCGCCACCCGCCACGCCGGTGCACACCGACTCGTACCGACGCCACGCGCGCAAGCGGACGCATCGCGCCGAGCGCCGGAAGCTCGTGCATCATGCGCGCAAGGCCTCGGTCAAGGCCGTTCCGGGCGGCGGTGCTCGATTCCGGCTCGGGCGGTGCCGCCGGGATCGTCTGGATGCTCGCGGCGGCGGCGCTGGTGCTCGGGCTCGGAGGCTTGGGGGCTTTCGTGGCGGCGCGGCGCGGTCGAGGGACGAGCCCCGAGGCCGGATAGTGACGACGTCGGCGCCCGCGACCGACGCTGCGGCGCGGCGGTCGCCCGGGGCCGGAACGGAGCGCGGCGCGACTCGGTCCACCGGCCGGCTCGGCGCCGGTCCGTCACCGCTGGGCCTGCCGGCGCTGGGCTGGGTCGCGGTGCTCGTCGCCACCGCGCTCGCCGTCTCGCCGCTCGCGACGGGCTACTTCAACTTCGCCGTGTGGGCGCCGCTCGCGCTGGCGGCGATGGCGCTGCTGGTGGCGGTCCTGCCCAACGCGCGGATCACGCTGACCCGCCGCGGGCAGGCAGCGTGTGTCGGTCTCGGCGGCCTGCTCGTGCTCAGCGCGGCGTCGATGCTGTGGGCCGAGTCGAGAGACTCCGCGTGGACCGAGACGAATCGGCTCGCGCTCTACGCCGCCATCTTCGCGATCGCGCTGCTGACGGTGCGCGAACGGCGCACCGCGCGCGTGGTCGTCGTGCTGCTCGGCTCGGCGGCGCTGATCACGAGCGTCGTGCTCGCGCTCGTGATGCTGTTCGGCGGCGGCCAGGACGCATTCCTCGAACGCCGGCTGAACGCGCCGCTCGGCTACATCAACGGGACCGCCGGCCTGCTCGTGATGGGAATCTGGCCGTGGATCGCCGTCGCCGAGACGTCCAGGAGCCGGTGGATGCGGGCCGGCGCGATCGGAGCGGCCTCGATGATCGGGGGCACACTGGTACTGACCCAGTCGCGGGCCATATTGCTGGGGATGGTCGTGAGCGCAGCACTGGTGCTGATCTGCGCCCCGAATCGCGTGCGCCGGGCGCTCAACCTGCTGCTCGTCGTGGCGTCGGTCGCGCTGACGCTGCCGTGGACGCTTCCCGTGTACTCCGCCGGTGGAGCGGCGGACCGGCTGCTGGCTCCCAGCCACGGGTTGCTACGAGCGGCGGCGGCCGCGATCATCGCCTGCGCGCTGGTCGCGGCGGCGATCCGCTATGCGCTCGCGAGGCTCAGCGAGCGGACGCCGGCTGAGCTCGTCGAACGGCGCCTGCGGTTCACCGGCCGCGTCCTCGCGATCGGTACGGCGGTGCTCGTGGTCGCCGGGTTGGCCTTCGGGAGCACGAGGATCTCCAGCGAGTGGCACTCGTTCACCGCCGATCACGTGAACGAGAGCGCGGCGGTGCGGTTCACGGAGGTGAGCGGCTATCGCTACGACCTGTGGCGGGTTGCGGTGCTCGAGTTCCGCGCGCATCCGCTCGGCGGGGTCGGCGCCGGCAACTACGACGCCGACTACTACCGGCTTCGCAACAACCCCGAGTACGTGCTTCAGCCACACAGCCTCGAGCTGCAGATGGCAGCCGAGCTGGGGGTTGGGGGCGTGCTGTTCCTGCTGTTGTTCTGCGGCGCAGTGCTCAGTGCCGGGTTCGTCAAGCGCGGGACGCTGGCGTCCGAGGACCGCCTGATCAAGATCGCCGCGCTCGGGATCTTCGCGGCCTGGCTGGCCGACACAAGCGTCGACTGGCTGTACGACATTCCCGGACTCGCAGGAACCGCACTGGTCGCGGCGGCGCTGCTCGTCGTGCCCGCGCCGCGCGATCCAGGCCCGCATGTCACCTCGGCCCGGCACCCGTCGTGGGCCCGCCGCGGAGCGCTCGCCGCCGGATTCTGCGTCATCGCCCTGCTCGCCGCTTCGGTGGGTCGTCAGTACGCCGCCAGTCGCTTCGCCGCCGCCGGCGCCGGCCGGGTAGTGCGCTCGCCGCTCGCCGCGCTCTCGACGCTGCGCACCGCCGAACAGCTGGACCCCTACTCGCTCACGACCCTGTATTCGATCTCATCCGCCTACGCGCGCCTTGGCGATTACCAGGCCGCGAGGAACGCGCTGCTGGATGCGAGCAGGGTCGAGCCGGACAACTACGTCCCGCCGGCACTGCTCGGTGATCTCGCGATGCGCCGCGGCGATTACCGAGTCGCGCGCGCCGAGTACGCCCGGGCGCTGGAGCTCAACCCCGGTGATCCCTACCTGATCCAGTCGGCGGCGGCCGCGCTCCGAGCATGACACTCGCGTCCGAGTCACTCGCCACTGACGCGACGCTCGAGCGCGCGTTCGACGAGCGCCCCAGCTGGCCGGTCACGCGGCTCGCCTCGTGGTCGCTGATGCTGGCGCTGTGCGGGTGCGTCTTCATCCCCGTATCGGTCGGCCGTGCTCACGGAATCGAGTGGCTGGAGCTGCTGGGCGCCGCGGCGATCGTGACGCTGGTGGTCCGGGCTCTGTACGACGCGCTGTGCCAGACGCTGCCGCAGAGGACGGTCGCAGCGAGGGCTCTCGCCACGCTCACGCCCGCGCTCGTGGCGGCGCTCGGGATGGCAGCCGGTGGCGCCATCGCCGGATCCGGCTCGTCGGCCGCCCGGCTCGGAGGTACGGCGGCGCTTGTGGTGCTCGACCTGTCGATCGCGCGCGCGCTGCGGCAGGTTGAGATCCGGATGCGGCGCAGCCTCCGCCGCGTGTACTTCGTCGGCTCCGAGAGCGCGCATCGTGACCTCGAGCGAGAGCTCTCGCGTCGCGATGACGCACGCCTCGTCGGTGCGGCGCTCCACACGGGGCCCGGTGACGGCGACATCGCAGCCCGGCTCGTCGCCGACGCGCTCGCCACCCGAGCAACGGTGCTCGTGGTCCACGAGAACGCGATGCACGATCCCGAGCTGGCCAGGAGCATCGCGGAGCTTCAGGCGGCCGGGCTGCGCGTCCGCGAGCTGCTCGATTACTACGAGGGCGAGTTCAAGAAGGTGCCGCTCAGCGAGCTGTCGCCGACGTGGTTCCTGTTCGAATCCGGAGCGCTTCGGCGCCCGGGCGTCTGGCGTCACGTCCGGCGAGGCTTCGAGCTCATCTTCGCCACGGCGGCGTTGCTGCTGTCGCTGCCGCTCCTGCTGATCGCCGGGATCGTGATCCGGCTGACCAGCCCCGGGCCGGCGCTCTACCGGCAGCCGCGGGTCGGCAAGGACGGATCCGAGTTCGTGCTGCTGAAGCTGCGGACGATGGCGCCGACCGTCGACGCGACGCCCGCGTGGGCCTCGTCGCAGGCCGGACGCGTGACGCCGGTCGGCAAGGTCCTGCGCCGCTTCCGGCTGGACGAGCTGCCGCAGCTCTGGAACGTCATCACGGGCGAGCTGGCGCTGGTCGGTCCGCGCCCCGAGCAGGTGCCGATCGCCGCACAGCTGATGGAGGAGCTGCCGTACTACAGCGCTCGCCACCACGTCCGCCCGGGGCTGACGGGCTGGGCTCAGGTGACGCTCGGCCCGTCGGATTCCGCGCACGGCACGGTGGCGAAGCTGCAGCGGGACCTCTGGTACATCAAGTACAGCCGTCTGCGGCTCGACGCGCTGATCCTGTGGCTGACGATCAAGACTGTGTTCTCGGGCCGCGGATGAACAGCAGCGAGCTGGAGGCCGCGGCCGCACCGGGGGAGCCGAGCCACGCCCCGAGGAGCTGATGGCAGGCGCACGCCGGCTGATCCTGGACGCCGCCGCGGCCCGGGCGATCACCGCGATGCGGGCTCGTGGCCTGCGGCCGATCCTGATCAAGGGCCCCGCGATCCAGAGCCGGTTCTACCCCGACGGAGTCCGGCGCCGTTACGACGACGTGGACCTGCTGGTGGCGCCCGCCGAGTTCGATGCTGCGGGGGCGGTGTTGATCGAGCTTCGCTATCGAATGGCGCCTCCCCGAGCGGTGGCTCGGGGTTCGGATGACCGAGACGCCGATGCACGCTGTCGAGTTCATCCGCCAAGGTGGCGTGACGGTGGCCATCGACCTGCATCGGTCGATCCATTGGCCGAAGGTCGATCCCGAACGCGTCTGGAGCGAGCTGAGCGACGGCACCGAGCGGATTGACGGTCGCCGGCACCGAGCTCGAGGTGCTCGGCGTCGCGGCCCAGGCCGTCGTCGTGTCGCTTCACGCAATCCAGCACGGGCAGGACGTGCCCAAGCCGCTCGACGACCTTCGCCATGCGCTCGACCGTCTCGACGAGCCTGTCTGGAGCGAGGCCGCGCGGATCGCGCAGCGGCTCGATGCCGCCGAGCCGTTCGCCGCGGCGCTGCGGATGGTTCCGGACGGCGCCGCCCTCGCTGAGCGTCTCGGGCTCACGCATTCGGAGTCGGCCGAGGTGCGGCTGCTCCGCGACGGCGACGGGCTGGTCGCGCTGGCACTCGAGCAATTTCTCGCCGAACGCTCGCTGCGCGGGCGCGCGCGGCTCGCCTGGGCAAAGCTGCTGCCCTCGCCGGACTACATCCGCCTCGGCTATCCGATCGCGCGCACCGGCACGCTCGGCCTCATCTGCGGCTACGCCCAGCGGGTCATGCGGCTGGCGCGGCGGACGCCTGCCGCGCTGGCGGCGTGGCGCAACGCCCAGCGGGGCCTTGACAAGCCTCCGATGCGGGATCAATAGAAATCCCGGCTACAGCGCGGTGTGGGCGGTCAACCTCCCGCTCGCCACGGCTTCCTGCACCGCGCGGTGGTCGCGCTCGTTCTGGTCGGCGTACTTGACCGCGAAGGCACGGATGGCACGGTCGAAGGTGTCCGAGCTCCCCAGGTAGGCGGCGATTGCGATTCGGTCGCCGGTCCGGGCGTGGGCACGCGCAAGCGTCCAGCCGCACATCTGCCCCCACAGCGCCATGCCCGCCGCGCTCATGCCGGCGACATCTGCGGATCCCTTCCAATCCTTGAGCTGCCGGATGTAGAAGTCCCGGCTGCGGCCCTGCCACGGGAACCGGTCCCAGCCGAGGAAGATGTCGCTCGCCTCCTGAATCAGCCGCTGACCGGTGACGACCCTCTCGCCGTGATGCGAGAACTCACTCTTACGTGCGAACTGCTCCAGCACAGAGGCCTCAGCCTCCTTGACCTGTAGGAACAGCGGCGAGCCACGACCGTCGAGCAGCAGCACGACCCAGGCCTCGGTGCCGACGCTGCCGACACCCACCACCTTGCGCGCAAGGTGCACAAGCCGGTACTGCTCGAGCAGATGCTGCTGGTTCGGCAACAGCGTCCGTTGATAGGAGGTGATGCTCCGGCGCAACGCCTCACCCATGACACCCGGCTCGAGGCCGGTCATCAATTCCTCGACCGGCACGATCAACGGGGGATCACTGACGATCCTGCACTCTCCGTCGACGACGCAGGCGAGCTTCTCAAAGGCTTGGAGGTTGTCGTGTGCGCGAGCCTTCGCGATCGCTCGCCACACACTCGGCGTCTTCTTGCGGTCCAGCAACGATCGGAAACGAGGCGCCAGGTCCTCGACATCAAGGTGCTGGTACCAGACCTCGAGCATCGACAGTCTCGAAAACTCGCGCATGGCGTCTCTGTATGAGCGAACCGCTTGGCGCACGATCCGGGCACGGTCGCTCCTCTTGAATTCATTCTCGCGACCGGCCACCTCGAGGCTCGTCGCCAGCCGCTTGACGTCCCACTCCCACGGCCCGCGCGCGGTCTCGTCGAAGTCGTTGATGTCGAAAACCAGGTTACGCTCGGGCGAGCCGAAGATGCCGAAGTTCGACAGGTGCGCATCACCGCAGAGTTGGACGTCGAGCCCCGAGACCGGAGTGCTCGCAAGGTCACACGCCATCGACAACGCCGCCCCCCGGAAGTACGAGAACGGCGACACGAGCATTCGGCCGTGCCGGATCGGAATCAGATCCGCGGCACGGGTCTCCGCCTGCCGCTCGAGCAGCTCGACGGGATCGGTTTCGCGAGCAGAGGGCTCCCACGTTCCGTGAGCCGAGCGGGGAACCGCGGTACGAGCTCTCTTCCCCAGGGCCGCCCGTTCGGCCGCCGACAGGTGACGCAGTGCAACGTGTTCGTCACTCGCGGCGACTGGTTCGTCCAACATCGTCATCATCATCCCACGAGAAGGCCTCGAGAGGGGCCCGAGCTACTACCGCGGGATGGAGTCGATGCCCCTGCCGGAGACCTTTGATCAGTTGCGAGCGCGGGGTGGCGTGATGGTGTACCTGCCACGTCACCGTTCCCGAGCCGAGTACTCGCTCGCGAAGCTGCGTGATGTCGGGTTCGCGAACATCGCGCTCACCGAGGGCGTGGACGCCTTCACCGCCGACGTGCGCCAGATCGCCGCGACGGAGGGCTGGTCGTTCCGGCCCGGCGTCAAGCCCGGCGAGGTCGGCTGCGCGCTCGCCATGTTCCGGCTGTGGAGGCGAGTGGTCGACCAGGGTCTCCCGTACCTGTTGATCTTCGAGGACGATGTCCTGCCCCGCCCCGACCTGGACAGTCTCGGTCCAAGCTACTGGGCGGAGACGCCGCGCGATGCTGACTTCGTCTTTCTGGGAAACCGGATGACCGTCGACGGAAGGCAGATGTTCTTCGGCCCGGAAGACGCCGGCCGGCGCGTCGTGCGAGGTCTGTCGTGGACCACGCACGCGTACATCATCACCCTCGCAGGAGCGCGCCGAGCGCTCGAGTTGCTGGCCGGCCCCAAGCTGCGCGAACAGGGCATCGATGTGGCGGACACCCAGATCAGGCACTGGATGGAGCAGAACCGGATCCGTTGGGCGTGTTGGAATGGCATTGGCCTTCCCAAGGCGTTCCCGACATCCTTCGAGATCGGACACACCTTCACCGGGGAGCCCTACGACGTCGCGTGGTCAGGCCGCGACACCGGTCTCTTCTACCAGAACTTCATGCTGGGTTCGATCATTCAAGATCCCGAGACCGTGTGGCACTCGGTCCCCGCTGCTCCTATCGCCCGGTAGGCGTTTCCCAGGTCTCAGCGAGGTTGCAGAACGTCGCAAGCAGTGCGTCCGCGAATCGCGGCCGCCTGGTCCCGTGACAACAGTCTGGCGAGGCTGCCGCGTCGTCTCGACGGAAGCATGATCGCGTCGCACTTGAATTCCTCAGCGCCCTCTGGGAGCGCCTCGCGCGGGGAACCGAACAGCACGGTGAAATCCGCCGGCGCGTCCGCGAGCTGCTTTGCGTGTTCGAGGTCAGCGCGTGCCCGGTCCAGGAGGACGTCGTTCCAGACGCGCGTTCCTCTGGGCCAGCGGGTGACCCAGCGCACAGGCTGTTCCAGCAGGACGACGACTACGATCGTCAGCCGGGTCCCGTGCCGGCGTGCCATTTGGCCGGCGGCGAGGATGGCCTCCTCTCCCTCCGCCGTTCCGTCGTAGGCCACCAGCAGATGCCTGTAGGCCATGCCGTCAGCCTACCGGCGGCGGCCCGGCGCCTCACGTCAGAACTGCCGCCCGGTAGGGGCGGAAGAAGGCACGCAGCTCGTCCGCGTACAGCTCGGGCTCCTCGAAGGGCGCGAAATGTCCGCCGTGCGCGGGCTCGGTCACGCGTGCGACGTTCGCGGTGCGCTCGAGCCACGCGCGCGGCGGGCGGACGATGTCGCCGGGAAAAAGCGAGAAGCCGGACGGCACCTCGACCCGGCGGGCGAGCTGCGTGGGCGGGATCGCGGCGTTCGCGTGGTACATGCGCATCGAGGAGCCGATCGTTCCCGTGAGCCAGTAGAGCGTGACGTTCGTGAGGAGCTCGTCCTTCGTGAAGCACCGCTCGATTTCCCCGCCGCAGTCGCTCCAGGCCCGGAATTTCTCGACGATCCACGCAGCCAGCCCGACCGGCGAGTCCGTGAGGCCGAACGCCGCGGTCTGGGGCTTCGTGCGGTGCATCGCGGCGTATGCCCCCTCGGTCGCGGCCCAGGCGGCGGCGCCGTCGATCCACGCGCGCTCCTCCGGCGCGAGCTCGGCCGGGTCGCCGGGGATGATCGGCACCCCGGCGTCGGTCCGGTGGACCGCGAGGACCCTGTCGGGGTGATCGAGGCCGAGGTAGCGGCTCACATGGCTACCGATGTCCCCGCCCGCCGCGCCGAACCGTGCGTAACCCAGGACGCTCATCAGCTGAGCCCAGAGGCCGGCGACCGCGATCGAGTCCAGGGGCGGGCCGGCGGGGCGGTCGGAGTACCCGTAGCCCGGCATGTCCGGGACAACCACGTCGAAGGCGTCGGCGGGGTCGGCGCCGTGCGCGCCGGGGTCGGTGAGGAGCGCGATCACCTTCGTGAAGCGCCAGAACGAGTCCGGCCAGCCGTGGCTGAGAATCAGTGGGAGAACGCGGCCCTGCCGGCGCGATCGCCCGGACGTGGACGAAATGGATCCCAAGGCCGTCGAGCCGAACACGGAAGCGCGGGAACCGGGCGAGCGCCGCCTCCTGCGCCGGCCAGTCGAACTCGTCCGCCCAGTACGCCACGAGTTCACGGAGGTAGGCCAGGTCGGTCCCGAGCGACCAGCCGGCGTCCTCGGGCGCGTCCGGCCACCGCGTCGCTCTGAGCCGCGCATCGAGATCCTCGAGTGCCGCGGGAGCGGTCGTCTGCGTGAACGGCTCGGGATGGGCCGCCGCGTCCGGCATCAGACGCAGCCTACCGCCGCTCCGCGCCACTCCGCGCGCGCCGTTGGCAGACGCAGGCTGCGCCTCGGCCACGATCCCGTCGTATCGCCGACGCGCGCCTTCCGGGCCACCGAACGCAGTTCTGCAACCATGACGAGATGGCCAGTCAGAGCGGATCGGACTCGGTTCTCCCGATCGCATGCACGCTCGTCCCAGATGAGGGTGCCGAGCGGATGCGCCGTTGGCAGGCACTGGCCGAACGAGGCCGCCCCGTCGCTCGGGTCCGCGGGCATCTGCTTGAAGTCCGCTACGCGCTCGAGCCCGGCGTACGGAGCGAATTGCTGGAGCTCACCACCGCCGAGCGGGAGTGCTGTTCGTTCGTGACGTGGACCGTGCGCCAAGAACAGGAGCACGTGATTCTCCGCGTCGCAGCCGACCCGGAGCGCCCCGAGGACGTTGCCGGGATCGCCTCGCTGTTCGCCGCAACCTGAGCGATTCGCCGGCCCCTCGGCGATCAGAGCCTGTCGACCAGCTTCTGCCTCGCCGCCTGGTACTCGCTCTCGTCGAGCGCGCCGCTCGCCTTGAGCTCGTTCAGCTTCTCGAGCTGCGCCTTGAATGCGTCCACGGACAACTCCGGCGCCTCGCCGCGGGCGCGCAGAGATGCGGCCAGCTGGGCGTTGCTGCGCGCCATGATGTTCGCACGCAGCTGGCGTGAAGCGGCCTCCGCCGCAGCGATCGGGTCGGTCTCGGCATCGGCGGCCTCTTGCATGCCGGTCGTGTCCTGTCCCTGCGCACGCGCCCACTCGATCACGAACGCGACGTTGCCTTCCCGCGTGTCCTTGGGGGCGCTCTTCGGGTCGACGATGATCTTCTCGGGGTGCTTGGGGTTGTAGATCACGTCGAGCGTCATGCCGGGGGTCAGCGACATCACGATCGGCACCTCCATCTTCACGTCCAGCTCGAACGGAGGCTCGTCGCCGGGGATGATCCGTAGGTGAAGCCGCCACGGGACCGAGACGTCGCCCGTGCTGATTCCGCCCCGTCCGGCCGGTTCTGCCAGCAGCACCTCGGCACCCGCCGACTTGCCCGAGGCCATCACTGATCTCACATGCCGGTTGTACGCGTGGTCCCACACGCGAGCGAGCTTATTGCGTCGGCAGCTCGACCTGCATCTGGCAGCGGTCAGCCGACTCGCAGCCTGGCGCCGCGGTCGGGCACGACCACGAGCATGCTGCGTCGCGCGCGCTCGCTGTCGGCCCGGGCCGGTCGGATTCTCATCGGAGCCGCCACGCGCAGGATCTCGCGGATCTGCATCTCGGCGAACGGCGCGCCTGCGCACCGACGCACGCCGCCGCCGAACGGGATCCAGGACGCAGGGTCCGCAGCCGGGTCCTCGAGCCATCGCTCGGGGCGAAACGCGGATGCCTCGGGCCACAGGTCCTCCCGGCGCAGCGCCAGCCACAGGCAGGCCGCGACCTGCACCCCCGCGGGCACGGATCTCCCGGCGATCTGCACCGGCTCGAGCAGCAGGCGCGGCGCGATCGTCAGCGCGGGGCGCACCCGCATGACCTCCTTGACGACTGCTCGCACGTACGCCGGGTCGTCCTCGCGCAGGCGGTCCATCACGGCGGGGTGACGAGCGAGCCGTTCGAACGCCCAGGCCAACGTCGCCGCGGAGCTGTCGTGGCCGCCCACCAGCAGCGCGACGAGCTGGTCACGCAGCTGCCGGTCGGTCGGCGCGTTGCCGTCCTGGTCGCGCTGTTCGAGCAGCATCGCCACCACCGAGTCATCGGCCGGAGCGGCCCGGCGGCGCGCCAGCAGCTCGTACAGCAGCGAGTCGAAGCGCTCGACCTCGATCCGGAAGCGACCCCACGGGCTGCGCGGCCCGAGGTCGCGCTGCACCAGCGCCATCGAGAGCATCCGCGGCATCGAGCGAACGCCGCCGAGCGTGCCCTCGACGGCGTCATGCAGCTCCGCGGCCTCCGCTCCACGGGCGCCGAACACCACGCGCAGGATGATCTCGAGCGTCAGCTTGCGCATCCGCTCCAGCGCCACCACCGGACCGTCCCAGGTGGCCAGCTCATCCCGCGCGAGCTCCTCGATCAACGGCGCCAGCGCGCGCATCCGCTCCCCGTGAAACGGCGCCGCCATCAGCCGGCGCTCGCGCAGATGCTCCTCGCCGTCGAGCAGCAGGATCGAATGCGGACCGGCGAACGGACGCAGGAACTCCCAGCTCTGGCCCGCGGGCGCGATTGCCGGGTCGAGCCCGAACACGTCACGAACCGCGTCGGGACCCGAGAACAACACCATCGGCTCCTCGGTCCAATACGTCCGGATCGTCACCGGGTCGCCGAACTGCGCGTGCGCGCGCGACAGGAACGCGCCCGGCCGCGCCATCCACGCCACCGTCTGCCACGCTGCGGGAGCACGCGGGCCGGCGGGCAGATCCATACCGCCCGATCGTACGCAGGTAGTCTCACCGACATGATCAAGCTCGTGTTCAGCCTCCGGCGCAAGCCCGAGATGACGCGCGAGGAGTTCCAGGCGTACTGGCGCGACCAGCACGCTCCGCTCGTGTCCCGTCACGCCGAGGCGCTTCGGATTCGCCGGTATGTCCAGACGCACGCGCGCTCATCCGAAGTCGCGGCCGCGCAGAGCGCCGCGCGCGGCAGCGAACCCGATGTCTACGACGGCGAGGCCGAGCTGTGGTGGGACAGCCTGGACGACGTGATCGCCGCCGTCTCCACGCCCGAGGGCCGGCAGGCCGCGATTGAGCTGCTCGAGGATGAACGGCGCTTTATCGACCTCGAGCACTCGCCTTTGTGGATCGGCGAGGAGCACGTCGTCCTCACCTCGACCTGACGAACTCGGGTGAGCTTCCGGCTCGGACGTCGGTCAGCAGATCGAGAAGCGGATCTTCAACGTCGTCGAACGGGTCTTCTTCGTCTGGCGCCCGTGCCGTTTCTGGGTCTCCGTGTAGGTGATCGTCACCTTCAGCGTGTGGCCACCAGGCTTGAGGCCGGAGGTGGGGAGCTTCACCGAGACACGCACCCGCTCGTTGTGCGCGCGTCCCGTTTCAACGGAGAACGATGCCCTCACGAGCTTGACCTTCGCCCCCTTGTGAAGCTGCTTTGACATCAGCGACGCGGTCAGCTTGCCGTCGCTGGCGGTGCACACCTCCGTCGCAGCAGTGAGTGTGAGCTTCACGTCGCCGACGGTGACGCTCTTCGACGTCGCCGGGGTGCGGGTCGCGAACTGCACGACGTTGCTCGTCGCGCTGCCCCCGCCCAGGTAGCGCGGCGTCCCGGCATTGCTCGAGGCGAGGCGGTAGTAGTAGGTCGAGGCGGATGTCAGGTCCGTGGCGCTCGTGACCACGGCGACGCTGGACGTGCCCGGCCCCGCGCCGGCAGCCGAGAGTGTCTTGAACGACGCGAACGAGGCTTCGGTGGTGAGCTCGAACTCGTCGCCGGCGATCCCACCGTTCGGATTCACCTTTGCGTTCAAGGTCGCGCCGCTCGTCGAGATGGCGGTCGCGCCGGTCGCGGTGACCGATGGCGGCGCGAGCGTGCAGCTCCAGCGCGCCTAGATCGCATCCGTTCGCCGGGCGCGGGAGGCCGAGCTCGTCGGTGGCGTCGCACGAGCTGCCGGCACCGAACGCGGGGCTGCCCGCACCGGGCTCCATCGTCTGAAGCGACCCGCCGTTGTTCTGAAGCGGTCCCAGGACCGGATCGGAGGCGATCGGCGACCCCGACGCGGTCGCGCCGCCGATGGTGTCGATCGAGCCGACGACGCTCGGACTGGTCAGCGCCTCATCGCTGTTGTCCGTCGCCTTGCCCTTGCCCTGATCGAGGTACAGGTCTGCACCGGTGTTCCCGTACACGATCGACCCTGCCAGCCTGAGCGTCGCGGTCGTCGGCGCGCCGCCGGCGATCGTGTTCCCGAACGCGACGCTGAAGATCCCACCCCCGAGAGGGGTGCCCACGTTGACACTGTTTCCCGAGACCGTCGAGCCGCTGAGCGAGACCTCGCCATCGACGTTGAACACCGCTCCACCGAGTCCGTCGCCCGGGCCGGCATCGGGTGCTCCGTTGATCGTGCCCGCGGCCCCACCGACCGCGCTGTTCCCCGACAGCGTCGAGTCCGCGAGGGTCACCCCGCCGAACAGCGAGAAGATCGCCCCGCCCATGCCCGCGCCTCCGCCGCCGTTGATGATCCCGCTCGAGCCACCGCCGAAACCGGGAGCGCCGCCACCAGCGCCGCCGCCGCCGAAGCCGCCGTTGCCTACGGTGAACTCGCCGCCGCCGCCGAAGCCGCTGTCGGTCTCCCCGGCGCCCCAACCGCCACCGCCGCCGACGCCACCGCCTCCACCACCGCCGGTGTCCTCACAGCCGGCGCTTCCGCCCAGGCCGAACGAGCCCACCATCGCCGCCCGCGCAGTTGATGCCACCCCCACCGTGGCCGCCACTGCCTCCGTCGCCTCCGCCGGCGGCGAAGCCGCCGTCGCCGCCACCGGCGCCGCCGGGCGCACCGGCCGCGCTGCCAGGACTGCCAGGACTGCCGGCATCGACCGATCGGAAGCCGCCGCCTCCACCTCCGCCGCCCGGATAGTCGGGGGCCGTTCCGGAGCCACCGGTGCCGCCGGCACCGCCATCGGCACCGGGCGCCGGGCCGCCGAACCCGCCGCCCGCGTTTCCGGACTGCGAAGTCTGGCCGATCCCGCCGCCACCAAGGCTGGCCGATGCGTCATTCCCGTTGCCCCCCTCCGCCTCGTTGTCACTGACCGTCACCCGCGCGAGGGCGAGGGTCCCCTGATCGAAGATCGCGCCGCCCATCCCGGCGCCACCGCCACCGCCGTTCGAGTCGCCCCCCTCGGCCAGCCCGTTCGAGAGCGTGAGGTCATCGAGCCTCAGGCTCCCGGCGGGAATCCCCGACAGCCCGCCCGACACGATAGAAGAACCGGAACGCCGGCGTGTCGGGCGCCGCGCGAGCGCTCGATCGTCGCGCCGTTACCGTCGATCGTGACGCTGTCGGAGACCGGGGCCAATCCGTCGGGGCCGAACCAGTAGTTGTCGACCTGATCCAGCGTGTTCGTCAGTCCTGTCCCGAGGCTCGATCGTGTACGGCGAGCCGCTGCCCGAGGTCTCGCCCGAGCAGTCACGCGCCGCCAGGCCTCCACCCGGGTCGGCGTCCGACGCCAGCGCCGGGTTCGAGGTCACGTCCGCAACCACCAGCGCGTCGCGCAGCGTGCACTGTCCCGCCGGTCCCGCCCCGAGCGTGCTCGCGGTGGACGACACGGAGATCGTCTCCGCCGCCCACGCCCTCGGGGGCATCAGGCAGAGAGCCGTGACCCCGCGACTGCGAGCGCAAGCATCCGCGGCCGCACGAGCCATCCAGGCCCGACCGGTCCAGATCGGTGCTTCCCGCGGGAACTCCCAAACACCGCCGACGACTGTACATCGGCAGCCTTCCCGCGTTGTGTCTCGTAGCCTGTCAGCCCATGGGGCCGAGGCGCCACCTGTTGCCGGCGGGATCCGCGGTCGCGGCAGCCCTGGCTGCGCAAGCAGCGTTCGCCGCCGGCGGCCCGACCGCCGCGGGACGCGTACAGCTGCCGAACCCCGTGCCGTCGTGGATCGAGTACGCACACGATGACGGACCAGCGCGGACGGCCGTGGTCGTGCCGTTCCGCCTCTACCTGGCCGGGGTCTCGCCCACGAGAGAGCTGGCGTTTGCGCAGGCCGTCTCGGAACCGGGGTCGAGCCAGTTCCGCCATTACCTCACGCCGGCGGCCTTCGTCCAGCGGTTCGGGTCGACACAGTCCCAGACCGCAGCCGTGCAGGCGTGGGCGACCGCGAACCATCTCGACGTCACCGCGACGACGACCCACTACGTCGCGCTCGAGGGACCAGCGCCGGCGGTCAGCAGCGCGCTCGGAACGTCGATCCACGCGTTCGGTCCCAGCGCCGCCGCGCCCACCGGCTACGCGCCGATCCGCTCGGCATCGGTCCCGGCCTCGATCGCGGGCGATGTCGCGGCCGCGGTCGGCTTGGACGACGACGCTTACACGCAAGCCGATTCCGGCGGCGCCACAGCGTCGACCGCATCCCCGAAGTGCTCGGCCTGGTGGGGCCAGCACACGGCACGGATCCCGACCGCGTACGGACACCACACCGCGCCGACCGCCGTCTGCGGCTACACCCCCAGCCAGCTCCGCGAGGCGTACCGCGTGAGCCGGTTCACCGGCAAGGGCGCGACGATCGCGATCGTGCTCGACGGCGCGCTCGCCTCGATGCGAGCCGACGCCGACCGCTTCTTCGCCGCCCACCACCTGCCCGGGTTCGCCCCGGGCCAGTTCAGCCAGAGCTTCGGCCCCGCGCGCACCTCCTCGTGCCAGCCCGGATACGCCGATCTGCCCGAGGAGCCGCTCGATGTCGAGACGGCGCACATCATCGCCCCGGGCGCGCGGGTGGTGTACGTCGCGGTCAACTGCAGCAACTCGACCTCCGGCTTCGAGCTGAACTTCCTCGATGCGGAGACCCGGATCGTCGACCGGCACCTTGCCGACGTCGAGACCGACTCGTACAGCACGCTCGAATCCGACTACACGCCGGCGATGGCCGCTGCGTGGAGCCAGATCCTCGAGCAGGGCGCGGCCGAGGGGATCGGCTTCAACTTCGACGCCGGCGACGGAGGCGACGACACCAACAACCAGCCCGGGACGCCCGCCGCCGTGACCTTCCCCGCGTCCGATCCCTGGGCGACGGCGGTCGGCGGGACCACGCTCGAGATCGGCGAGTCCGGACGCGTCGCCGGCGAGCTCGGGTGGGGCGACACGATCGCTCCCGAGAATCGCGCCGGCACTGCGTACCTCCAGAAGCCGCCGGGGACCTTCGCCGAGGGTTCGACCGGCGGGCGCAGCGAGTTGTTTGCGGAGCCCGCGTATCAACGCGGCGTCGTCCCCCGGTCGCTCGCCACGGCCCGGGGCTCGGAACCGGCGGACCGAGCGGTTCCCGACGTGGCCGCGGACGCGAGCCCGATCACGGGCTGGCAGATCGGCTACACCAGCCCCGGAGGGCGCTACGAGCAGGTCGTCGAGGGCGGCACGAGCGGGTCGTCCCCGATCGTCGCGGCGCTCGAAGCCGACGCCAAGCAGGCGGGCGGCCATGCCGTCGGCTTCGCCGAATCCCCTTCTGTACGCGTTGCGAGAACCAGCAGCGATCCGCGACATCGTGCAGCCGGCGGCGCCGCAGATCGCCAGCGCCCCATCGGCTGACTGCAGCATCGGAGGGCCCGCGGGCGGGCGCTGCGTCATCACCCTCGGCCGGGACAGCAGCCTCCGCGAGACCGACGGCTTCGACGATGTCACCGGCGTCGGCGCCGTTACCGATAGCTTCATCGCCGCTGCCGGAAGGGCTGAGTCGGGACGGAACGCGTCCACGCGACTGGACAAGATGTCCAGAAGCAGGTAAGGTCGCGCGTGTATGGGCGACTCCGAGCGTTAGGGGCGAGAGGCGGCCATGACAGCAGGCGAGACGATCTGGAACGACGGTCACAGATTCGCCGGCAGGGTCGCGGTGGTGACAGGCGCCGGGGGCGCGCTCGGCGGAGCGGTGGCTCGCGCGCTCGGTCGCGAAGGCGCGCATGTGGTCCTCGGTTATCGGACGTCCGCGGACTCGGCGAACGGGAACGTGGAGCAGATACGAGCCGGGGGAGGCGAGGCGTTTGCCGCGCCGCTGGACGTGACCGACGAGGCGTCGGTCGAGCAATTCGTCTCGGGCGCGGTGGAGCGGTACGGAGCGATTCACGTGCTCGTCAACACCGCCGGCCGCATCGACCCCAGGGACGCCGTTCGTTTCCGGGACATCGTCCCGGCGGAGTTGGCTGACCTGCTCGACGTCGACGTGCTCGGCAGCGTGCGGATGTGCAGGGCCGTCGCCCGGCACATGCGGGCGGCCGGAAGGGGAGCGATCGTCAACTTCTCCGGCTCCTACGGCAACGGCATCGATCAGGACAACCTCGTCAATTCCGTCGCCGTCGGCTACTGCACGGCGAAAGGAGCAGTCCGGGCCCTCACAGCTTCGCTGGCCCGGGACCTCGCCCCGACCATTCGCGTGAACGCGATCGCGCCCGGCGCGATCGAGGCCAACTGGGAGGCCGACTGGGAGATACCGGCCGCCCACGTGGAGCAGGCGATCCAGATGACCCCGCTGAAGCGGATGGGCCGCCCCGAGGAGATCGCCGAAGCTGTGTTGTTCCTGGCGTCCGACGGCGGTGGTTACGTCACGGGGCAGGTGCTGCACGTCGACGGCGGATGGTTGATGCCCGGATGATGCCGTCGGCCGGCCGCCTCTCACCATGTTGACCGATCGCACCTACGCGCTCGACGCCTCGGCGGCGCTCTACAGCGCCGCCAGGGAGGTGGTCCCCGGCGGCGTCGGCTCGAACGACCGAGGCCTCGTTCATCCGCATCCGATCTTCGTGAGCCGAGGCGCAGGATCGCGGATCTGGGACGTCGATGACAACGAGTACATCGACTACCTGCTGGCCTACGGGCCGCTGATCCTCGGCCACGCACACCCGGTGATCGTCGACGCCGTACATCGACAGCTCAGCCGGGGGTCGGTCTATGGGATCCCACACCGTCTCGAGGCCGAGGTCGCCGAGCTGCTGGCCGAGATCTATCCGAGCATCGAGATGGTGCGCTACAGCTCGAGCGGCACCGAGGCCGTGCTCGGGGCGATGCGGCTGGCGCGGGCGGCCACCGGGCGGAACCTGATCGTCAAGTTCGAAGGTCAGTACCACGGATGGACCGATCAGGTGTCGATCTCGTACGCGCCGCCGGCGGCCGATGCGGGGCCGCTCGAGGCGCCCGTGACCGTGCCCGTGTCGGAGGGCCAGCCGGCGAGCACGTACGCCGACACCGTCGTCGCGTCATGGAACGACTCCGAGGGGCTCGAGCGACTGTTCGCCGAGCGAGGGAGCGAGATCGCGGCGATTCTCACCGAGCCGCTGATGTGCAACTTCGGCGTGATCGAGCCGGTGCCGGGCTATCTGGCTCGGCTGCGGGAGCTGTGCGACAAACACGGAGCGGTCCTGATCTTCGACGAGATCCAGACCGGGTTCCGCGTCAGTCTGTCGGGCGTACAGGGTCTCTACGGCGTGACGCCAGACCTCACCTGCCTCGGAAAGGCGCTCTCGGGAGGCTTCCCGATCAGCGCGATCGGCGGGCGCCGGGACATCATGGAGCTGATCGCGGAACGGCGCGTGTTCCACGCCGGGACCTACAACTCGAACCCGCTCTGCCTGGCCGCGATCCCCGCTGTCGTCTCGGTGCTGTCGCAGAGCGGCGTCTATGACCGCATGGAGAGCCTGTCGCGACGATTGCGGCAGGGGCTCGCGGAACTGCTGCGGCCGATCGGCGGCTACGTGCAGGGCACGAACACGATGTTCGGGCTGGGGTTCGGCCCCGGGCCCGGCAGCAGCATGCGTGATCTGTGGCACAACGACGCTGACCGGATCTTCGAGCTCAAGCGGGAGCTGCGGCTACGCGGCGTGTACACCAAGCCCACGCCGCGGGACATCTGGTACGTCTCCACTGCCCACACCGAGCACGACATCTCGGAGACGCTGGATCGCGCACATGTCGCGGTCTCAGCGCTCGCGGGCTGAGCCTTTCCGGCCATCCGCAGAACGCTCGGCGAGCTCGCCCGGCTCGATCGCGTACAGCGAGTGCCAGTGAAGCAGCGTCAGCTGCCGGACGGCCTCGTCGACCCGTGCGGCGGCTCGCCTTGACATCGAAGGAATTGATCACTCCCTCGATCATCGAGTAGAGGACCGGAAGCGCGAACTCGAGGTCGACGCCAGGTCGAGTCAGGCCACGCTCGGCGTCGCGCCGGTGGATCTCGGTGATCCAGCCGAGCATCGCGGTGTCGGCGTCGGCGTTCCACTCGCTCCAGTGCGATCGAGGCAGGTGCTTCGACAGGTCGATCAGCGGCCGCAGCTCGGCGTTCTGGATCCGCCACAGGATCGCGCCGCGGATCATCTCCTCGACGAGCTCGAACGAGGTCTGATCGGGACGTGCCTGGGCTCGCAGCCGCTGGGGGATCTCCGCGTAGCCCAGGATGTAGGGACGCATGAGCCCGTCGAGGATCGCCTCCTTGTCAAGGAAGTTGTTGTACACCGTCGCCCGTACCACGTTGGCCTGCTGAGCGATCGCCTCCATCGAGGTCGACGGGAACCCCTTGGCGAGGAACAGGGTCTTTGCCGCGTCGAGGATCCGTTCATAGCTTGGCGTTCTTCCCGATGGCGCTGCCAGCGTGGTGGTCACAGACCCTCCCTACTTTTTTGGCCCTCGTGGAGGCTAGCCGACGGCGCGACCGGGTTGCATTGAGACTGGACATCTTGTCCAACGGCTGGTACAGTCGCGGCGCTTCGGCGGCACGCCGAAGATGGTGATGGCAGCCGTCTGGGGGACCAGATCTCGCGGCGCGGCACGGCGAGGACGAGGAGATTGACGTGGACCACGAGACCGAGTCTTTTCGAGCCGGAGAACCAGGAGAAGGGCCCGCCGCCGGCGAGATCACGAGACGGCGCCTCCTCATCGGCGCCGCGCAGGTCGGAGTCACGCTCACCGGAGCCGGCCTGCTGGCGGGCTGCGGCGGATCGTCGGGCGGCAGCTCCGGCACCACCAGCACGCCGTCGGGCGCTCTGAGCGCTCTCCCCGGCGGCACTCCAAAGCGTGGCGGCACGTTCACGGTCGGCGTGATCAGCGGCGGCCAGTCGGAGAACATCTTCCCCGGGACGCCGGTCGGGACGCCCGACTACGTGCGGGACTACAACCTGTACAACCTGCTGTTCTACCCGGGCGAGAAGATCGCCCCGATCGTGCCCGGCCTCGCACTGTCCGCGGAGTCGAACGCCGATGCCAGCGTGTGGACCTTCCAACTCCGGCCTGACGTCACATGGCACGACGGCAAGCCGTTCACCGCGGACGACGTGGTGTGGAATTTCCAGAAGCTGTGGTCGAACCCGACCGCGAACTTCGCCTCCGGGTTCCTCGCCGGATTGGTGAACTTCAAGGACGTCCGCAAGCGTGACAAGCTGACGGTCGAGGTGCCGCTGGCGACACCCGTGGCGGAGTTCCCCACGATCTTCGCGTACTACGACTTCGGCGTCGTCCAGAATGGGGCCATGCCGAAGAGCGTCGCCAAGAATCCGGTCGGAACGGGTCCGTTCCGCTTCGTCTCGTTCACGCCCGGCAGCCAGAGCGTGTTCGAGCGCAACCCCGACTACTGGGAAGAGGGCAAGCCGTACGTGGATCGGCTCGTGGTGGACTCCTCGTTCACCGACAACAACTCGATCTTCAACGCGCTGCTCAGTGGCAGCATCAACCTGTTCCCGACCCCGCCGCTCGTCACCGCGCGGGAGCAGCTCAGCGCCAAGCAGGTTCAGGTCCTGTCCTCGCCGTTCGCGGCCGAGAGCTACATGTTCACGATGCGCGTCGACTCGGGCCAGTTCGCCGACAACCGGGTCCGCGAGGCCTTCAAGACGCTGGTCGATCGACCGGCGTTGATCGAGGGAGCTTGGGCGGGCTTCGGCACCCCGGCATACGACCTGCTCGCGCCCGGCACGGAGTACTACGCCGACGACCTCGTGCGGACGCAGGATGTCGAGAAGGCGAGGAGCCTGTTCAAGGCGGCCGGTGTCCTCGGAGACACGTTCCAGCTGCCGACCACCGACTTCCTGCCCGGGATGGTCGAGTCCTCGACGCTGCTCGCCGAGCAGGCGGCGGCCGCCGGCGTCAAAGTCGTGGTCACGGTGAAGAACGCCGCCACGTACTTCACGCCCGCCGGGGGCTTCACGATCCGGGACTTCGGCTACGAGGTGGACCAGCCGGTCTGCTCGCTCACGTCCGCCTACCTGTCCGAGTACACGCTGAGCGCCCCGTATCCGGACACGCACTGGGGCAAGCAGCCTGGCGGTGCCGCCGCCGAGAAGCTGATCTCGCAGGCGATCGCGGCGACGGACAAGAGCCAGGCGCAGTCGCTGTGGCGGCAATGCCAGCTGCAGCAGTTCAATGAGGGCGGTTATCTAGTCTGGGGCAACCTCCCGTATGTCGATACAGCGGCAAACAACGTTCGCGGGCTCACCGCCGGTGCCGGGTTCAGCTACAACAACTGGCGCCTGCAGGACGGCTGGCTCGCATAGCCATGTGCGACCGCTGACCATCGCGATCCGCGCCTGATGGTCGTCGTACCCGACGCACTCGCCACTCCGCCTGAGACCAAGCCACGAAGCTTCTGGCCCGCCGGCCGCCACCCGATGGTCTGGTTCATCGTCAGGCGCGTACTGACCGGTATCGCGACGCTGTTCGTCGTCTCGATCCTGATCTTCATCGCCACGAACATCCTGCCGGGCAACGCCGTGAGCGTGATCCTCGGCCGCAGCGCAAAGCCGCCCGTGGTTCACAGGCTCGACGCCCAGCTCAACCTGGACCACTCGGTTCTCGCGCGTTACTTCACGTGGCTGGGCGGGGCGGTGCACGGCGATTTCGGCAACTCCGTCGTGGCCGAGATCGAGTCCAAGCCCAACGCCTCGGTGTCGTCGACGCTCGGCGACCCGCTCTTCAACAGCTTCGTCCTCGCGGCGCTCACGACCGTGCTGCTGATTCCGCTGACCCTGGTGCTCGGAGCGCTCGCGGGAATCAGGGCCGGGCGGGCGGCTGACCACGCGATCTCGTTCCCGGCGCTGGTCTTCGGCGGGCTGCCGGAATTCGTCACCGGAACGATTCTCATCTACGTGTTCTTCAACAAGCTGAATCTGTTACCGCCGATCGCGCTGCTCAGCCCGGGAGAGTCACCCTTCTCGAACATCAAGGCGCTCATCCTCCCCGTGCTGACGCTCCTCGCGGTCGCCGCCGGAGCCGGCATCAGACAGGTACGGGCGGGGATGGTCGAAACGCTTCAGCAGGACTACATCCACTTCGCGCGTCTCAACGGGGTTCGCGAGCGGCGCGTGCTGACGCGCTACGCGCTTCGCAACGCACTCGCGCCGAGCGTGCAGATCATCGCGCAGAACCTCCAGTATCTGGTGGGCGGGATCATCATCGTCGAGAGCGTGTTCGCCTACCCAGGGATCGGCACGTACCTCGTCAACGCGGTGACGTCGCGGGACGTGATCGAGGTTCAAGCCGCCGCCGTGATCCTCGCGGCGTTGTACATCACGATCAACCTGATCGCGGACGTGATCGTGGTGTTCCTCGTTCCCAAGCTCAGGACGGGGATGAATTGAGCGCGCTCTCGTTGTCGTTCACCCGCCGTCGTCCACGGCTTCCGCGCGCGGTGACGGCCGATTGGGGCGGCCGCATCGGCGGGACCCTGCTCGCGTTGATCGTGTTCATCGCGGTCTTCGGCCCGCTGTTCGCGCCGCACAGCACGACCGCGCCGATCGGCATTCCCGGCGCGGGCCCGAGCGGCTCGGCGCCTCTCGGCCTCGACTTCCTGGGCCGCGATGTCCTCAGCCGGGTTCTGAGCGGCGGAAGGTCGACGCTGCTGCTCGCAGGCGCAGCGACCGCGCTGACGTACCTCATCGGAATCACCGTGGGGCTGATCGCCGGCTACGCCCGCTCGATCGCCGACCCCCTGCTGATGCGGACCGTCGACGTGTTCCTCTCGTTCCCGGCGCTGCTCGTGATGCTCCTGTTCGTCACAGCCTTCGGCGGTGGCCGCGGGGTGTTGATCGCGGCGGCCGCGATCGTGCTGTTCCCGGGCGTCGCGCGGATCGTGCGCACCGCCACGCTCGAGGTCTCCACCAGGGGCTACGTCGAGGCGGCCGTCGCGCGCGGTGAGCGAACGGCGAACATCCTCCGCCGAGAGATCCTCCCGAACATCACCCCGTCGATCGTCGCCGACCTCGGGATCCGCTTCAGCTGGTCGATCATCCTGATCGCGAGCGTCAACTACCTCGGTCTCGGCCTGCGGCCGCCGACCGCCGACTGGGGCCTGATGATCTCCGAGAATCGCGAGATCATCTCGACCAACCCGGCCGCGCTGCTGGCGCCGGCGGCGATCCTGGCGCTCTTGATCATTGCGGTCAACCTCGTCGGCGACGCGTACGTCCGCCAGCGGAGCCGGTCCGGAGACATGACGTGACCGCGGCGCTGCGAGCCACGAACCTCCGCGTCGAGCTGTCCAACGGCGACGCGATCATCGAGTCTGTCGACCTCGAGCTTGCCCCCGGCGAGATCCTCGGCCTGGTGGGGGAGTCGGGCTCTGGGAAGACCACCACCGCGCTCTCGATCTTCGGCTACAACACGGCGCCC
Source organism: uncultured Solirubrobacterales bacterium (assembly GCA_963826895.1). GTDB lineage: Bacteria > Actinomycetota > Thermoleophilia > Solirubrobacterales > Solirubrobacteraceae > Palsa-465. Next base: position 49,049 of record CAWGYJ010000008.1, on the reverse strand, counting down.
CAGAAGCTGGCCGCGGGCGAGGTCGTGATCGCCGGCAGGGAGCTGCGGTCCAAGCGCGACTTCCAGGAGGCTCGCGGGGAGCTCGTGTCGTACGTGCCGCAGAATCCGGGCACGGCGCTGAACCCGTCGCTGCGGATCGGCGCCGCGGTACTCGACATGGTCCGGGAACCGGCCGAGAAGCAGGACGCCTCTGCCCTGCTCGAACGAGTGGGTCTTCCCGCAGGCCTGGAGTTCGCGCGGCGTTACCCGCACCAGCTGTCCGGAGGCCAGCAGCAGCGCGTGTGCATCGCTGCCTCGCTGGCGTCCAATCCCGTCGTGGTCGTGCTCGATGAGCCGACCACCGGCCTTGATGTCGTCACGCAGGACCGGATCCTCAAGGAGCTGCTCCGTCTGCGGGACGAGGAGCACGTGGCGATGCTCTACATCACGCACGACCTCGCGGTCGTGGCGCAGATCGCGAGCCGGATCGCGGTCATGTACGCCGGGCACATCGTCGAGCAGGGACCGGCCGCGGAGATCCTGTACCGGCCCCGCCACCCGTACACGCGAGGGCTGATGGCCGCGACGCCCGACCACCTGCGCCCGCGGGCGCTGGAGTCGATGCCCGGCACCGCCGTCGGCGTCGGCGAGCGTCCTCCCGGTTGCCCGTTCGCGCCTCGGTGCCCCCAGCGACAGCCGCGTTGCGACAGCGAGTCGCCACCGCCCGAGCAGATCGACCCCAACCACAGCGTGCGCTGCTTCGAGTGGCAGAGCACGCCGGCCGTCGGATGGGTCGCGTTCGTGCCGAAGGCGCCGCCGGCCGAAGCCGCGCCGCTGCTGACCGTTGACAGCCTCGGCGCCGAGTACCGCAGCGGCCGGGAGCAGGTGGTCGCCGCGCAAGACATCTCGTTCGGGGTGCAGCCGCATGGCTGCGTGGCCCTGGTCGGCGAGTCCGGCAGCGGCAAGACCACGATCGCGCGTGCGATCGCCGGTCTGCATCCGCCTTCGCACGGGCAGATCGTGCTCGGCGGGAAGGTGCTCGCACCGCTGGCGCGGAAGCGCACCGTCGAGGATCGGCGGCGAATCCAGATCGTGTTCCAGAATCCGGCCGAGGCACTCAATCCCCGGCATTCCGTGGCGGACGAGATCGCGAGGCCGGCACGCCTGCTGCAGGGCATGAACGGCCGCGCGGCGGCGGCCGAGGTCGAGCGGCTGCTCGAGGCGGTTCGCCTTCCGGCCCGCATCGCCCGGCGCTATCCACGCGAGCTCTCGGGCGGCGAGCGTCAGCGGGTCGCGATCGCCCGCGCGCTCGCGGCCGGCCCGGACGTACTCGTCTGCGACGAGATCACCTCGGCCCTGGACGTGTCCGTGCAGGCGGTCGTGCTCGAGCTGCTCCGCGAGCTGCGCTCCGAGTTCGGCCTGTCGGTGATCTTCATCTCGCACGACCTCGGCGTGGTCGCCACGATCGCCGAACAGGTGCTGGTCCTGAACGAGGGCGTGATCTGCGAGCGGGGGCCGACTGCCGAGGTGCTCGGTTCGCCTCAGCACCCGTACACGCAGCGGCTGCTTGCCGCGGCGCCGAGCCTGAGCGCTGCGATCACCGCTTCGAAGGCAGTCGCCGCCGGCTGATCAGCGCGCCGAGCGAGCCGACGGCTCTTGAAGCTCCGAGGTCATGAGCGAGAGCGCAGCGGTCTGATCGATCGTCGCCAGTAGGCCGGCCGCGGCGAGGATGTAGCTGTGATCGATCACGACGCTCGGGCTCTTGGGGGTCAGCGCCTGCGCGTCGCAGCGGGCGAGCGCCGCGCGCACGATCTCGCTCGCCTGAGCGCTGTGCGCGAGGATGCCACCGCTCCCGATCACGAGCGGAGCCTCGCGAAAGTCAGGCCCGTCGACCGCGAATCGGACGGCCTGATTCGGGCGAACGCGGATCGACAGCCGTCCGCAATGGCGCTGCAGCGCGTAGGTGAGGCACGAGGTGGCGAGCGCACGATCCATCGCCCAATCGTCGTCTGGAGGCAGGAACGCCGGATCGCGGGTTCTCTCCAGCACGGCCTGCTCGACGTCGTACCCGGGATCCAATGCAGCGAGTATCCATTCGCGATCCTGCTCGAGGACCGAGCCGGCGTTGGAGCGCAGCCCGAGGTCTCCCTGCACGGTGCGCAGGACGGGCAGGATCGGGAGCAGCGGCTGGTTGACGCCGGGCGTGGAGCGCGTGGAGCTCGCCGCGGAGTGCACGTCGGTCGTCGCCCCGCCCACGTCGATCACGACCACTTCCCCCCAGCCGGCCCGATCCCCGGTGCCTCTCGCCAGCAGCTCGGTTGCCGTCAGCACCGCTTCGGGGGTCGGCATCACCACCGAGCGGGTGAATTCGTCGGTCTGGCTGAGGCCCTTGCCGGCGATCACATGCTCGAGAAATGCATGACCGATAGCCTCGCGCGCCGGCGCGACGTTCAGCCTGGAGATCTCCGGAAGGACGTTGTCGACGACATCGACCCGTCGCCCATCGACGGACAGCAGCTGCGCCACCTGCCGCGAGATCTCGGCATTGCAGGCGACCACGAAGTGCGCGTCGATCCGCGCTCCCGCCACGACCTCTGCGTTCTCGAGGACCATCCGCTTCTGGCCGTCGTCGGTGCCGCCGGAGAACAGCACGATGTCCGGCTCCGCCAGCTCGAGCGAGCGAGCGTCCTTGTCGGACAGCCGGCCGCTCAGCACGAGCTCGACGCGCGCGCCGGCATTGAGCGCCGCCTGACGGGACGCGGCAGCGGTGAGCTCCTCGACGAGCCCGACCGACGCCGCGCGCAAGCCCCCACCGGCGCTCGAAGCCGCGAGCCGCGCGTCGATCGAGATGTTCGCCCCGGCCCCGCCCACGGCTTCGCTCACCGCCGCGCGATAGCCGTTCATCACGTCCGAGTCTGCGCTGGTCGGAGCCGACGCATGACCGACGAGCCGCCCGGTTCCAAGCTCGACGAGCGACACCTTGGTGAAGGTGCTGCCGAAGTCGGCTAGGACGGCGATCCTCAATCGCAGCTCCGTTCGCGAGGCCCCGGGGTTACTGGACACTCTGTCCAACCGTCGTTATCATGCCAGACCTCGCATCGATGATGGCGGACCGGACGAGGGAGAGGTGTTCACATGGCCACTGAGGTCGATCTCCAGGCGCTGATTCCGGACGCGCTGCCTCCGGGCGCGGAGATCGTCCGCGAGGGCATGGCTCTCGGTCAGGGTGTGGAACGCGCGCGCTCGATGTGCAACGAGCACAACGGGGTGCAGTCCGAACGCGAGTGGCGCGAGCGCGCACGTGCCGAGGGATTCCAGTGCACGTGCATGAACATCGGCCTTGCGACATGGGCCGACACGCGCGATGCCCTCGGCTCCATATACGAGGACGCGCTGTCTCGCGGGATCCGGCCGCCGGATCGGTTCAACCTGCTGGCCGAGCGCCGGATGGGTCTGCCCAAGGACATGCGTGCGGACGCTCCGCAGGAGACCGGGCCCGTGCTCTGGACGGACCAGGACTGGTGGGAGCTCGCGCACACGGTCCCGATCCAGCCGCAGGCCGCGGACAACATGATCGGTGGCCCGGGATCGGTCGACAACGCGCTCGACGCGCTCCGCGTCGGCATCACGACGATCGGGGTGCTGTCGCAGTACTGCTGGCGCTGGCCCTACTGGGATGACGACGTCGCGCAGACCGTGAGCGTCGTCAAAGCGGCCGGCGCGCTCGCCGCGTGGAGCGATCACGGCGTGTGCTTCGACTCCTATCTGGAGGACGGGTACCCGGGCGTGTTCCACGACTACGCCAACTACGTCGGCTGGGCGATCGTCGAGCGGTACATCTCAGAACAGCTGATCGGCGTCCCGTACTCATGCTCCTGGGGCGGACTCACTCAGAACCCGATCACGAAGTCGGCCGTGACGCTCGCGCTCGAGGCGACGAACCCCAACCGTGTTCCCGCCGGATTCGTCCAGGGGGACACGATCGGAAACACGCCGGACTTCGAGGCGAACGCGGCCGTGCTCTCGAGCGACGTGCTGTTCATGAAGCTCGTCGACCGCCGGTACCGCCTCGGCGGTGCGCCGATCGCCGTTCCCGTGACCGAGACCGAGCGGATTCCAACGTGGCGGGAGGTGGCGACGGCACAGGCGATCAGCCGGCGCCTCGAGTACTACGTCCCGCTCGTGGAGGATTCGATCGACTGGAAGAGCATCGAGGTCCTGCGCGATCGGCTGGTCCAGGGCGGGATGCGTTTCCGCGATTCGCTGATCGCGACGTTCAAGGCGGCCAACATCGACGTCGCCGATCCGGCGCAGATGCTGTTCGCGCTCCGCGGGCTCGGGGCCGAGCGATGCGAGGAGCTGTTCGGCGCCGGAGAACCGGACCCGTCGTTCCCGCGCGGCCGGCGCCCGATTCTCCAGACCGACCTCGTCCGCGACACGATGGAGCGGCGCGAGCATCTGCTCGCCGAGCTCGCCGCCAAGCCTCCGAAGAACGGCGGTCCCGGTCGCAAGGTGGTCGTGAGCTCGACCGACGTGCACGAGTTCGCCGAGTTCCTGTTGACGTCCGTGCTGACCACTGCCGGCAACAACGTGATCGACTTCGGCGTCAACCGGGACCCCGAGGACATCGTCAAGGTCGTCGTCGAGACCGACGCCGATGCGGTTGTGATCACCACCCACAACGGTGTCGCGCGCTCGTTCGCCACAACACTGCTTGAGGAGATGCGCCGCGCGCAGGTCGGCGACAAGCCCGTCTTCATGGGTGGGGTCCTGAACGAGGACATCGATGGCTCGGACATCCCGATCGACGTCCGCGGGGATCTGTCGACGCTCGGGATCAGGCTGCCGGCCGACATCCCGGCGCTCCTGCACGAGCTGGCCGAACTGGAGCCGGCCGGGTAGGTCGCGCCGGTGCTGGACCTCGATTCCCGCGAGCTCTTCTCCGGGCCGAACTACGCGCACGTCGCGACCCTGATGGACGACGGGTCGCCGCACTCGGTGCCGGTCTGGATCGACGTCGACGACCGGGATCGGCTCGTGCTCTACAAGGAGGACAGCTCGGTCGGGCTGCGGAACCTCAGGCGCGACCCGCGGGTGGCGATCTCGATCACCGATCTCGAGGATCCGTATCGGGCGGTTCGCGTCCGCGGCCGCGTGGTCGAGATGCGTGGCGAGCCCGAGGCGCGCGAGTGGCTCGAGCAGCGCGCGTTCGACTACACGGGGCGGACATACCCCGAGCCGGTGCCGGGCGCGGGCACGCTGGTGTTCGTGGAGCCGGACTCCGTCGTGTACCAGCACGCCGACGATTTTCATCATGCGCCGCCGAGCGACCGGAAGTAGCATCGGTTCAAACGGAGGGTCGTCAGGAGAGTGAGCGATATGAGCATCTACGCGGTTGTGAACCCAGCGACGGGCGAGACGGTCAAGGAGTACCCGACGATCACCGACGACGAGCTGCGCGCGGCGATCACGCGAGCCGACGAGGCCCATCGCGGCTGGTCGGCTTCGTCGAGCGTCGCCGACCGGGCCGCGCTCATCCGCCGCGTCGGCGAGCTGCACGTCGAGCAGCGAGAGCACCTCGCGGAGATCATCGTGCGCGAGATGGGAAAGCCGGTGGAGCAGGCGCTCGGCGAGGTCGACTTCTGCGGTGAGATCTACGGCTTCTACGCCGACCACGCTGAGGAGATGATGGCCGACGAGCCGGTGAAGTGGTTCGAGGGCGACGGCTCCGCCGTCGTGCGGCGCAGCTCGCTCGGCGTGCTGCTCGGAATCATGCCGTGGAACTACCCGTACTACCAGGTCGCCCGGTTCGCCGGTCCGAACCTCGTCATCGGCAACACGATCCTGCTCAAGCACGCGCCGCAGTGCCCCGAGTCGGCTGCGGCGATCGCGAGCATCTTCGGCGAGGCGGGATTCCCCGCGGGTGCGTACGAGAACATCTACGCGACCAACGAGCAGATCGAATGGGTGATCGCCGATCCCCGTGTGCGCGGCGTGTCGGTCACCGGTTCCGAGCGGGCCGGCTCGGCCGTCGCCGCTATCGCCGGACGCAACCTGAAGAAGGTGGTGCTGGAGCTCGGCGGGTCCGACCCGTTCATCGTCCTCGGCACCGACGATCTCGACAAGACCGTCGCGGAAGCGGTCGGCGCTCGGCTCGAGAACACGGGCCAGGCGTGCAACGCGGCTAAGCGCTTCATCGTCGTCGACGAGCTGTATGAGCCGTTCCTCGAGAAGTTCACAGCGGCGCTCACGGCCGCGGAGCCCGGTGACCCGAACTCGCCGGACACCGCGCTCGGGCCGCTCTCCTCGAGCGCCGCCGCCGACCGGCTCCAGGAGCAGGTCGACCGCGCCATCGCCGAGGGCGCGACCGTCCGCGCCGGGGGCCATCGGGACGGCAACTTCTTCGAGGCAACGGTGCTGACCGACATCGGGCCCGACAACGACGTGCGCCGCGAGGAGCTTTTCGGCCCGGTCGCGCAGGTGTATCGCGTGTCGTCCGAGGACGAGGCGGTCGCGCTCGCGAACGACATCCCGTTCGGGCTCGGCTCCTACGTGCAGACGACCGACCCCGAGCAGGGTAAGCGCGTGGCCGACAAGATCGACGCCGGGATGGTGTACGTGAACATCGTCGGCGCCGACAGCGCGGAGCTGCCGTTCGGCGGCACCAAGCGCTCCGGCTTCGGCCGCGAGCTCGGCCCCTACGGCGCGGACGAGTTCGTCAACAAGAAGTTGATCCGCATCGGCTAACCGCCCGCGACGATCCGGTCGCGGCCGCTGTTCTTGGCCTCGTACAGCCGCTGATCCGCGAGCCGGAGCAGGGGGGCCAGATCCTGCTCGGCCTTCGCGGAGGCGATGCCCACGCAACAGGTGAGCCTGACGTTCTCGCCGATCGCCTCCCACACCTCCTCGGCGATCGCACGCCGGATGCGCTCGCAGCCGGCGACTGCGGCGCCTTCGCTTGTGTCCGGCATCAGCAGCGTGAACTCCTCGCCACCGCTGCGCACGATGATGTCCGTGTCCCGCAGGGTGTCGCACAACAGGCGGCTGACGCGGATCAGCACCTGGTCGCCGGCGTCGTGCCCGAAGCGGTCGTTGACGGACTTGAACCGGTCGATGTCGAGCACGGCCAGGCTGACCGCGCCGGTCAACCGCTCCCCACTCAGCCGCTCGAGCTCGCCAGCCAGGTAGCGGCGGTTGTGCAGACCCGTCAGCCAGTCGCGCTCGGCCTGCTCGCGCAGCTGGGCATGGAGCTCCTCCAGTTGCTCGGTGCGTCGCTCGAGCTCAGCGTGCGCCTCGGCCAACTGCCGGTTCTTGAGCGCCAGCGACTCGCTCTCGCGTCGCGCCGCTGTGACCTCGAGGGTCGCGCGCTCGAGCCCGAGCTTCATCTCGGACAACTCCCGGAGGGCCTGGCGCTCGAGCTCGGCCGAGCGGGCGAGCGCCTCGTAGGCCTCCTCGGACCTGCCGGCCGCGCGGAGCGCCTCGGCCACGGTGGTGAGGATCAGGCTCCGGGTCTGGGGCACGCGTTCGCCGAGCCAGTCGAGCGCGCCTTCCCCGGCGGCCTGCGCTTCAATCGGATGTCCGAGCGCCATCCGCGCCTGGACCTCGGCGCGTACGGCCATCCCGAGCACGTACGGATTCGGGTCGCCGTCCTCGGTCAACAGCTCGATCGACCGCTCAGCGTCCTCGAGCCCCCCGGCTGCGTCGTCTGCGCCGAGGCGGATGTCGGCTCGCGTGCAGTACAGCACCGCGAGCAGGAAGCGATTGTCGGCGGTCGGCCCGCGGGTCAGTTCGAGCGCACGCTCGATCTCGTCGCGCGCGCGCGCGGGATCCCCTTGCTCGAGCAGGCAGTAGGCGAGATCGTTGCGCGCCATCGCCTCGTCCCCAGCCTGGCCCGCGCCTGCCGTGAGCGACACCAACCACTCCAGGCGATCGCGCCAGTCCGGCACGCCGATGTTCCCCAGCGCGACACAGGTCGTGCGACGGACGTAGATCTGCAACGGAACGTCGCGGCTGCTGTCGGCAAGCCCGATCGCCAGCTCGGCGTCGCTGAGCGCGTCTGCGTAGGCACCGATGAAGAAGCCGAGTTGGGACTTCACCGCCGCGAGCTCCGCGCGAGTGACGACGTCGGTGGCCTCTCCCAGGTGACTCTGGGCCTTCACCGAGAGCCCCATCGCGCTGCGCAGATCGCCGCGGTGCAGCGAGATCACGCTCTGGAGTGCGAGCGCTCGCGCGCACAGCACGTCATCGCCGAGCAACCGGGCCAGCTCGTGGCACCGGACCGTGTCGGCCAGCGCGCCCCGCGGATCCTCGAGATACCGCTGACGCGCGCGGATGAGCACGCGACGAAGGTCGTCCGTCGCGTCGGTCCCGTCAACGCCCAGATGAAAGGAGGATGCGGCAGACATGGGAACTCTCGATTCGGCTATACGACCATCGGCTCCGGGCGCGAAGCACTTGAGCGCCGCGCTTCAGCGGGCGGCCCGGACCGCCTCGGCGAGCTCGCGGACGCCTCTGGCGATCGCCGGCTCGGACATCTGTGCGTAGCCGAGTAGGAGCACGGGGCCGCCCGCCGGCTCGCCGGCGCTGAACTCGCTCATCGTCTCGATCTCGAGCCGGCGCTCCCTCGCCTGCTCGCGCAGCGCCTCCTCGTCGACGCCGTCGGGCAGTTGGACGGTCACGTGCAGCCCGGCTGCGACCCCTCGGATCTCCGCCTCGGGCAGCGCCTCGGCGAGCGCTCCGACGACCGCGTCGCGGCGGCCCCGGTAGCGATTTCGCATCCGGCGCAGATGCCGGTCGAGCTCTCCGCGGGCCAGGAAGTCGGCGAACGCGTGCTGCTCGATGCGAGCGGTGCCGCGGTCGGCGAGCAGCTTTTCGTGGCCCACCGCGTGGAGCAGCCAGCGCGGCGCCACCAGCCAACCGAGCCGGAGCGCCGGCGCGAGCGTCTTGCTGGCCGAGCCGGTGTAGACGACACGGTCGGGGTCAAGGCCCTGGAGCGCCCCGACCGCGGCGCGGTCGTAGCGATACTCGGCGTCGTAGTCGTCCTCGATCGCCACCGCGGAACGTTGCCGCAGCCAGGCCAGCAGCTCCGCGCGGCGCTCCCCGGTCATGACGACGCCGGTGGGGTGCTGATGAGCGGGGGTGACCACGACCGCGTCGGCTCCCGCCCGCTCGAGCTCGCCGAGCTGGACTCCGGCACCGTCGACCGGCACGCTCAGCGGCTCGAGGCCGGCGCGCGCCGCGACCTCGGCGTCCTCGGGATTGCTCGGGTCCTCCAGCGCGATGCGCCGGCGACCCGCCCGGGCGAGCGCGCGGCAGACGAGGCCGAGGCTCTGCGTGTACCCGTTGGTGATGACCACCTGGTCGGGCTCTGCGACCACTCCGCGCACGCGCCCCAGGTACTCGGCCAGAGCGCTGCGGAGCGACATCACGCCGAGCGGGTCGCCGTAGGCGAGGTCGGCGTCGGGGATCGTGGTGACGGCGTGGCGAAGCGACCTCAGCCACGCTTGCCGGGGAAAGCCCGAGACGTCCGGAACGCTGGGGCGGAAGTCGTACCGGATCCGCAGACGCCACCCGCCGCGGCTCCACATCGTGCGATCGCGCCGGCGCGGTTGCGGAGCCCGACACCCGCGGTCGGGCGCCCTGACGCAGAAGCAGGTACCCCTCCGCGGCCAGCTGTGCGTACGCGTCCACGACGACTCGCCGCGAGACCCCGAGCTGTCGCGCGAGGTCTCGGGTCGAGGGGATCGGCGCATCCGGGTGCAGCGCCCCGCTCCGGATCGAGTCTCGGAGCTGGTCCTCGATCTGTGCTCCCAGCGTGCGCCCGCCGTCCCGAACCACTGACAGCAGCAGTTCGATCGGCTGACTGGTCTCGTCTATGGGCACGATTCTGGATCTGTTATCTGCACCAGCTGGACCCTAGCATCGCCGCATGCGCTCGATCCTCTCCGCCAAGGCAGTACGTCGGCAGTTCGCGCTGTCGATCGCGGCACGCTTCCCGCTGGCGATGCTCGGCATCGGCCTCGTGGTCCACGTCCAGCGGCTCACCGGCTCGTTCGCGATCGCGGGATCGATGACCGGGGCGTACGCGGCCTCCGTGGCGATCGGCGGGCCCGCACTCGGTCGGCTGGTCGATCGCGGCCGCCAGACTTCGGTGTTGCTCGCCGGCTCGCTCGCCGCGGCGACTTTGCTGGTGATCCTCGCGGTGGCGCCCGCGCACACGCCGCTGGGACTGCTGCTGGCGCTCGCCGCCGGAATCGGGCTCGCGACCCCGCCGGTCGGCGCCTGCCTGCGCAGCCAGCTGCCGACCCTGGTTCCCGACCGCGAGCAACTGCAGGCCGCGTACGCGCTGGAGACCTCGCTGAACGAGGTGACCTGGGTCGCCGGACCACCGCTCGTCCTCGGGGTCGGGGCGCTCTGGTCGACCGGTGGCGCGCTCGCGCTGAGCGGCGCGGTGCTGCTGGCGGCGACCGCAGGCTTCGCGATGCAGCCCGCCTCACGCGCCTGGCGCCCGGAGCCCGCACCGGAGCGGCGCCGCGGAGAAGCGCTCCGCGCTCCCGCGATGAGGACGCTCACGCTCGTCCTGCTCTGCTTCGGCGTGCTGCTCGGCGCCGACGAGGTGGCGGTGACCGCGGTGGCGAAGGCGCTCGAGGGCAGCACCGCGGCCGCGGCGCCGCTGCTGGCGCTGTGGGGCGCGGGCTCCTTCGCGGGTGGCGTGCTCGTCGCCCGCTTCGGCGGCGGCGCGCGCACCGTCGTCGGGCTGGTGCTCTGGCTCATCGCGCTCACCGTCGGACATCTCGCGCTCGCGCCTGCAGCCGGCGGGGTCCTGGCGCTCGGCGCAGTCCTGCTGATCGCCGGCGCCACGATCGCGCCCACCGAGTCGACGGTCTACGGCATGGTCGACGGGGCGACCCCCGCGGGCACGGCGGCCGAGGCCTTCGCCTGGCTGGCCACGGCGATGGAGATCGGGAGCGCTCTGGGAGCCGCTGGCGGCGGGGCGCTCATCGGCCACACCGGGGCCACCGGCGCATTCGTCCTGGCCGCTGGCGCGGGCGCGCTCGCGGTGCTGCTCACGGTGGCGCGGGCACGCACGCTCGAGGGGCAGGCACCCGCCCCGTGCGACGCGGTCAGCGCGCGATCGTGAAGCGGAGCGTCCTGCTGGCGTCGCCTGGGCCGGTCTCGGCGGTGAGCGTGACCTCGTAGCTGCCGGCCGGGAGCTTCTTGCGGCCGACCTTGCCGGCGAACTTGAGCTTGTTCTTCCCCGCCAGGCCGGTCGTTTTGAGCGTCCCGAGTTTGAGCGTCAGCTTGCACGACGGTTTGCGCGCGTTCCTGTGCGTCTGCGCGGCGCACTTGCCCTTGACCTTGCGTCCCTTGACCTGCTGCGTGAACTTCAGGACCACCGTCGCAGGCTGGTTCAGGGTGTAGGAGAAGGTGGTGCCGACCGGTGGGCCGTGCTTGGAGTGTCTCTCGGCCCAGGTCTTGTGCGTCTCGGAGACCTTCGTGAGCGTGATCGCAGGCGGGACGTGAACGGCCGCGCTCGTTGCAGAGGCCTGGCCGTAGGCCCCGGTCGCGGTCTCGGTGCAGATGATCCCGTCCCCTTGATCCTTGTTCGTGATCGTGTAGCCGCTGTCGGTGCCGAGCTTCTTGCCGTTGCTCGACCACACGTACGTGAACTTGATCGTGCCGATCGCGCCGGTCGAGGTGAACGCTCCATCACCCGTTGCGGTGAACGTTCCGTCGCAGCCCAGGTCCCCGCCGACGATGGCGCGCCCCTTGATCACCGGGGTGCCGGAGGCCTTCAGCGGCTGGGTCTGGAACGCGCCGATGTCGCAGGTGGCCGGCCGCGGGCGTCCGCGCTCATCGACGGTGAGCGCCGGGAACGGCGGATTCGTCGCCCCTTGAGCGAGCGGGTTGGTGCATGCCCCGCCGAAACCGATCACCGGACTGTTTGCGGCAGGAGCGATTGTCTGGGCCTCGGGGATCGCCGGCGTGCTGCCGCTCGCGATGATCGATGGCCCGCCGTTGGAGCCGAGCGGGTTCAACCCGGCGTTGATGACGCGCTGGTCGTCTTCGCTGAAGCTGAAGCCGCACACATCAGGGTTGCCATCCCACAGGTTGTGGCCGTCGTCGGTGATTGCCCCGCCGGATTGGAATGAACAGTTGGGCGCACCGGCCGGCTCGGCGTCGGCGACGACGGTGTCCTGGAGCGTGAGCGGGGTTGCGATGGCGATCAGGTTCGCGCCCATCTCACCGCCGGCGCCGAGGCCTGTCGCGGCGCTGTTACCCGCGATCGTGTCGCTGTACAGCCCGACCTTCGTCGTGCCACCGCCGTACGCGTCGATCGCGCCGCCGAAGCTTCCGATCGTGCCGGGGGTTCCGCTGCCCGTGCCGGACTGGGCCGTGTTGCCGGACATGGTCGAGTTGACGATCGTGGCCTGAGGACCGTCGTTGACGTACAGCGCTCCGCCCTCAGCCGAGCCGGCGAATCCGACCTCGGTCCCCGCCCCGGCCGCGCCATTCTGAACGATCGCCTGGTTGCCGCTGAACGTGCTCGAGGAGATGCCCAGAGGCAGGTTGCCGGTGACGAATACGCCGGCGCCGCCCGCATAGTCCGCATTGCCACCGAACCCGCCGCCGGCGGTGTCGGCCGCCGGCTTCCCCGCCTCGGCCGTGTTCCCGGAGATCGTGGTGTCCGTGATGCTCGACGCACCTGCCGAGCCCGCGTACAGGTAGAGGCCACCGCCGAGCACCACGCCGGCGCTGCCGCCGCCCCCGCTGCCGTCAGCCGCGCCGCCGTTTCCGCCGTACGCGTGATTGTCGGAGATCACGCTGGAGCTGATGCTCAGCGGTGTGCCGCTGAGGATGCCGCCGGCCTCGCCCTCGCCGCCTGCGCCGCCCGTCTGTCCCGACGCATCGGCGGCACCACCGTCGCCGGCGATCGAGATGTTGTCGGTCACGACGCTTCCGCTCATCACGAGAGCCGTGACCGCGATCGCTCCGTAAGCCCCACCGCCGGCTCCGGGACCTTCAGTGGGGCTCGCCGCGCCGCCGGCGCCCCCGATGTCCTTGTTGTCCGAGACGACCGAGTTCGTCAACGTGAGGGTCCCGTCGGTCTCGATTGCCGCACCGAACACTTCCTGGCCGGTTGCGCCGGGGCTGGATCCGGTCGCGGCCGCGGCGGGGCCCCATTGGTCGGTGCTGTCGGTCACGGTCACGCCGTTCAGCATCACCGCGCCTGTCCCGCTGTCGTCGATTCCGCCTGACTCGGCGTAAACACCCGGAGTCACCGGGGACCCTTTGACGACGAGATCGCGCACCGTCATTGCCTGCGAGGAGTCGATCGCGTCGGTGTAGGTGGCCGTCTGCTTGATCGTCGTTACCGTGCTGCCCTGATCGCCGGCGCCGGCGATGGTCGCCGGGACGGTCAAGCTCAAGGAGCCGTCGGTGAGGTCGAACTCTCCGGCGCCCAGCTTGATCGTCGGGTCGCTGCCGGCGTCCGGGGACGTATTCGCGAACACGACCGCGTCGCGAGCGGTTGTGCAGTTATACGTGCCGGCGCTCGACGCGACCGTGCACCCTGCAGCCGAGCCTGCATTATCGGCAGTCCCCTGCACCACCAACGTCACCGCCGATGCCGACGCGGGCAACACGAGCCCGATCGCGCAACCAGCAAGAACCGCCCTGAATCGTCCCATGCCCGTCCCCCGTCCCGTATCGCCCAGCCCGGATTACGACGCGTTAAATATCACGCCGCGGCGCGGAACGCATCGCGAGGTGCGACTCCCCGAGCATCCGCCCGCGGATTGGACGGTTCCGGCGCGGCATCATGCTGGTCCGCGGTGCCGCTGTCAAGCCGTTAGCTTCTCGCGGTGTGAGCGAGCGCATCGTCGAGTCGCTGGCCGTTCGCGAGTCGGGTGATCCGGCCATGCCGGGCGTGCTGTTGTGGCCGGGCCTGGGGTCGACCGGGGCGTATTACGAGTCCCTGGTGCCGCGGTTGCCGTTCCGCGCCGTTGCGGTCGATCCGCCAGGGCACGGGGGCTCGGCGCCACTGGAGCCGTGCACGTTCGAGCGGCTCGTCGAGATCGCTCGCGCCGTCGTGGAGGAGTGCGGTTGCCGCGCGGTCGTAGGTCACTCGCTCGGTGCGTACGTGGCCGTCGGGCTCGCGTGCGCGCCACCGGATGGGCTTCAGAGCGCCGTGCTGCTCGACGGCGGGTTCATGGAGGCGAGCGACATGGCGGCGTACGGCATGCCGATCACCGAAGGCCGGACGGCGCTCGTCGAGTGGATGGCCGGCGGCGTGCTGAGCTTCCGTAGCTGGGGGGACGCGGTCCGCGAGGTCGCCGCAATGATGGAGTGCACGGAGAGCGATGCCCTGGTGGCGTACCTCCGCGACCTGTTCGTGGAGGTTGATGGCGAGATCCGCGAGCGGGTGACACCCGAGCGCGCGGCCGACCTGGTCCTCGCCACGTTCGATCACGACACTCGGCCCCTGGCGAAGGAGCTGGCGATTCCGACGCTGCTGCTCGCGTCCGGGAAGCCTGCCGAGCGGCGGATCCCGAGGCAGGCGGCGTGGGAGGAGTTCGCGTCCGCGTCGTCGCTCGTGAAGCTGCATGTGGAGGAGAGCTGGGCTCACAATCCGATCTTCCAGCAGCCCGACGTGCTCGCCTCGCTGATCGGGAACTGGATCACCGGAGTCCCTGGTCGCTAGTGCAGCGTTTCTGAAGTGTCTCAGCCGTTCTGGAACGCGAAGAAGCCGGGCTTGGGCCTGCCGTTGGCGTAGAGCAGACCGCCGGTCACCGCCTGCGGACCTGGAGCGCTGTCCTGCAGCTCGATCCAGCCGAGCGCGTAGATCTGCCGCCAGTGATGCACGATCGAGAACGCAGCGGTGATCCATTTCGCCGCCACCGGAGCGTCGACCCAGAACGGGAACTCGAAATCAGGCGCGGTTGGGATCGTCCACTCGGACAGGAACAGCGGGATCCGACGGCCGCGCCCCAGGTAGTGGTCGACCCAGCCGGCCAAGCGGCCGAGATCCGAGAAGTCGGCGTAGCCGTCAATGGACGGCGGGTTGGCAAGATTCGGCTCGCGGTCGCTCATCGGGTTATGGCCGTACATGTCGAGGTGTGGTGGCTTGCCGTCCGGCAGGACGAGGTTCTCGATCCATTGCTTGGGCTTGTAGTTCCCGCCGGTGAACGACATACCGCCGATCACGAGGTTCGCGCGGCTGACCGATTTGAGCGCGAAGTACGCGGCGTTCAGCATCTCGGCGTACTTGTGCGGGCCCCTCGCCTCGGCGGGCGTGAGCTTGTTCTGGTACCAGTGGGGGTTCGCGCTCGGATCGAAGTCTCCGGCGCGCGTTGCCTCGGCCCAGATCATCCACAGGTGGACGCTGGGGTAACGCCTGGCGGCCGCGATCGCGAAGTTCGCGTAGTCGCGGACGTCCGTCGGCGCCCACTGATAGGAGCGGTCGTGATTCGCCCACCCTGGCGTCCCGTACAGGTCGAGGTCGACGCGGATGTGGTACCGCTTGGCTGCGGCGACGGCGTCCGTGATCGCCACCGGCCAGTGGTACGCCGGGTCGCTGGGGTTCTGCGGGTCGCGCGGGCGCCGCGGGGCGATCGCGAACCAATCGAGGTAGTCCTCGTAGATGCCGACGCCGAGCTTGTGGTAGGTCGGCCACTCCGAGACCCCGCCCTGGATCGCGGGCCCCCAGATCGCCTTGCGGGAGGAGAAGTGGGCGCCGGCCGGAGCGGCGGCGATCGCCGTGACGATCGATAGTGCAAACACCAAGGCCGCAAGCCTGCGCGCGGCCGGGTGCAGGCTAGGTGCCCGTCGCACGTCGCCTGAGCGCCCACCCGAGCGCCCCGCCGAGGATGCCGACGAGCAGGACGGCGACCGCGAGCCCGGCCATGGAGCCGTCAAGCCATCCTCTCGACACGGTCGACTCGAGCCTGCGGGCCTGCGCAACGGCGCCCGGGGAGACCCGCGCTGACACGCTGGAGGAACCTCCGGAGCGCGGCTTGCGCCGGCTGGAGCGCGAGCCGCTGCCAGCCGAGGCGTGCGTCCGTCGACGGCCGGCAGGCCCCGCTCCGGGCCGGACTCTGTGGGGCGTGATGCCGACGCCGAACAACGGCGCCGAATACAAGCTCGCCGACGAGTTCGAGCGCTGCCCGCTCAGACCGGCGCGGGCGCTGCCAAGCGGGAACGAGTACTCGGCTGCCGAGGGACTACCCGGGCTGATGTGGACACCGGGCCCGAGCGCGAGTGCCGAGGACGGGAGCAGCGCGGTCGCGGCCGTCGCGACGATTGCAACCAGGATCGGGCTGGAGAACGAACTCTCGCCCACGGAACGAGCATAGCGACCGGGATCGGGGCGCCATACCGGGCGACCGGCCGGTCTTCGGCAGGCGATAGATTCGAGCTGCATGCCGGCGACCGGCCAGCGGCCGAAGGAGTTGTACGTCCGCTGCGGGCTGGCCGCGTTCGGTGGCCTGCTGTTCGGCGTCAGCGCGTTCTGGTCGGGCTTCTACGACACCGCGCTGTGGAGTCCGGCCAGCCTTGTCTTCCTGACTATCGCGCTGACCTTCGTGATCGCAGTGCGCAGGCTCCCCTCTGGGACGGCGTTGGCCCTCGTGGGCGGCCTTGCGGGCCTGTGGCTGTGGTCGCTGCTCTCGAGCGGGTGGGCCGACCGCGCCGATCTGGCGCTCGTGGCAGCGAACCGCTGGGCGCTGTACACGGCGGTTGCGATCACGCTCGTGCTGCTCGTGGATCGCGACCGGCGAGTCGCGCTCGTCCTACTCGGCGCCTGTAGCGCGGCGGCGCTGGCGTTCGCCGGCTACGTGCTGGTGCGGATGCTGCTTCCGAGCGCCCAAGAACTGTTCCTGGCTACGAATCTGAACCAGCCGATCGGCTACGTCAACGCCGAGGCGAACCTGCTGCTGCTCGGCTTCTGGCCGCTGGTCGCGGTGGCCGCGCACACACGGCGACGGCTGCCGGCGGCGCTCGCGATCGCCGGCGCCACGGCGCTCGGGGCACTGCTGCTCGCCGACGAGCGCCGCGGCACCGTCGTCGCGCTGGCGCTCTCGGGGCTGGTGCTGTTCGCGCTCGTCCCGGGCCGGCGCACGCGTCTGTGGGTCGTCCTGGCGGTGGCGGCGGGCGTGGCGCTCGCCGCGCATTGGATCGCCCCGATCTACCAGCATCCGGACCCGGCGACCGGGGTGGCGACGCTGCACGACATCCACCAGGCGGCGCTCGCGGCGCTGCTGGCGGGGGCCGGGGTCGGCTGTGTGTGGGCCGTTCTGCTGTCCTGCGGGGCGGCGGCGCGGGGCCGCGTCGACGGCGCCGATCGTCGCCTCGCGCAGGCCTCGACGGCGGCGCTCGCCGGGCTCGCGCTGGCGGCCGCCGTGGCGGTGGGGCTCAACGCCGGCAGCATCGAGCACAGGATCCGCGACCAGTACAACGCGTTCATCCACCTGTCGCCGTCGCCGCAGTCCTTCCGGCTGTTCTCCGGGGGCGGCAACCGCTACGACTACTGGCGCGTGGCCTGGAAGGAGTTCGAACAGGAGCCGCTGCGGGGCGTGGGCGCGGGCAGCTACACGGTCGGCTACTTCCGCGATCGGCGAACGGCGGAGGACATCACGCAGCCGCACTCGATCGAGCTTCAGACGCTGGCCGAGCTCGGCCTGGTCGGCGGGCTCGCCCTGGCCCTGTTCCTGGGGGCGCCGGTGCTCGGGCTGTGGCGCTGGAGCCGGCGGGCCAAGGCGCCCGGGATCGAGCGGCTGGTCGCGGTCGGCGCGGGAGGGCTGTTCCTGTCCTGGCTCGGACAGACGAGCGTCGACTGGATCCACCTGTTTCCGGGGATCACCGCGCTCGCCCTGGGAGCGGCGGTCGTGCTCGTCTCGCCGACGGGCGACGCGCCGTCCCCGGCCGACGGTCCCAAGCGCCGAGCGCTCCCGGCGTGGGCGTCCGCGGGCCGGCTGGGTAGGCTCCTCCGCGCGATCGTGGTCGCGGCGATCGTGGTCGCCGCGCTGCTCACAGCGCGCACGATGGTGGCCGACCATCTCCGCGCCGACGCCCGGGCGCTGCTCGCGCGGGATCCGGTGGCCGCGCTCGCGAAGACCAACGACGCGCTCGCGCTCGAGGGAGACAGCGTCGACACCTACTACGTGCGCGCTGCCGCACTCGCGCGGCTCGACCTGTACCCCGATGCCCGCGCCGCGCTCGAGCGAGCGATCGCGAACGGTCCGGAGGACTGGGTCTCATGGGGCCTGCTGGGCGATCTTGCGCTGCGCCACGGCGACGACGCGGCGGCCGCGGCGGCGTACCGGCACGCTGTGCGGCTGAACCCGATGGTCGCGGTGGACCTGCCGGTCGTGGTTGCCAAGAAGGTGCGGACGGCTCGGCGCTAGTGCAGCCGTCCGCGTGTACCCGGTAAGCGATACCGGAACGAGACCCGAGCGGCATTGACGCCTGGAAAACGCGTCTTATCTTGGTCAGCATGTTCGGATCACAGGAGCGCCTTCACAAGCGACTGCTCGCCGACGGCCTGCGCGCGCCGGCCGTGGTGGTGCAGTCAGAGCCAACGACGTGGACGATGGGTTCCGGCCAGATGGCGACCGACCGCAAGTGGAAGCTGACACTGCGGGTGACGCCCGAGGGCGACGAGCCGTTCGAGGTCGATCTGGCCGTGTACTTCAAGATCGGCCGGCCCCCGAACGAGGGCAGCACGATGACCGTCCTGTTCGACCCCAAGGATCACAAGACGATGATCGACATGGACACGCTCGTGTCTGCGCCCGCACCGGCGGGCACCGTCGACGAGGCGAGTGTCGCCGAGACGAGGACGGAGATCGGGCAGATGGACCTCGGCAGCGCGACCTCGCTGTGGAAGCTGTCGAAGATGGGCAAGCAGCTCAAGGAGCTCAACCTCGCACAGGCGCGCGAGGGACAGAACTCGACGTTCGCGGGCCAGGTGATCGTGTCTGGGAGCCACTCAGCCAGTCCAGCCCGCCCCGCCCGCCGCGGGGCCGCCTCCCCCCAGCACGGTCGACCGGCTCGCCGAGCTGAGCGAGCTGCACGACCGCGGCCGGCTCACCGACGAGGAGTTCGCGCAGGCCAAGAAGCTGCTGCTGGGCGAGTAGAACGACCATTGCTCGGGCGCGCTGTACGATCGGCCGGGGCGCGCAATGGCAAGTCCTGACGCACAAACCTGGCACGGAGCCGCAGTGGCGGTCACGGGCGGCGACGGCTTCCTCGGCACGGCGTTGGTTCGGTTGCTGCGCGAGCTCGGCGCCGACGTACGGGCGGTCAGCCATCGCGAGTTCGAGCTCAGGACCGCGGAAGGCGCTCGTGCCGCCGTCGCCGAGGCGGACATCGTCTTTCACCTCGCAGCCCGGGTCGGCGGCATCGGCTTCAACCTTCGTCATCCAGGCCAGCTGATCCACGACAACCTGCTGCTGGCCGCGAACGTCTTCGAGCAGTCGCGCCTGGAGGGAGTGGACCGGCTGGTGGCGGTATCGAGTGTGTGCGCGTACCCCGAAACGCCACCGCTGCCGTTCAGCGAGGACGATCTCTGGGAGGGGAGCCCCGAGCCGTCGAACGCTCCCTACGGAATCGCGAAGCGGGTGCTCGAGACGTTCTCGGGGGCGTATTGGAAGCAGTACGGCTTCCGCTCCTGCACGCCGATCCTGACGAATCTGTACGGCCCGGGCGATCACGATGACCCCGAGGACTCGCACGTGATCCCGGGGCTGATCCGGAAGTTCTTCGAGTCGCATGAGGCCGGGGACGAGCCCGTCGTCGTGTGGGGCACAGGCAGCGCGACCCGCGACTTCCTGTACGTCGACGACGCGGCGCGAGCGCTGGTGCTCGCCGCTGAGCGCGCGGAGCGCCCATTCTCGGCGAACGTCGGCAGTGGCTCGGAGCGATCGATCGCCGAGGTCGTGGCGATCATCGCGGAGCTGACCGAGTTCGGCGGCGAGATCCAGTGGGATCACAGCCGCCCGGACGGCCAGCGCCGGCGTTCGCTCGACCTGAGCCGCTCACGCGATCTGCTCGGGTTCGAGCCGGCGGTCGGCCTCGAGGAAGGTCTCCGCAGGACCGTCGCCGCCTGGCCGCACTCGCGGGCGAGCGCCGCTGTTCAGGACTGAGCCGGCGTCTGCGCCGGAGCCGACTCCTTCCAGCTCGGCTTGCGCCGCCACTCGAGCAGCAGCGGCGGGAGCACGCCGATCAGCGCGACTCCGGTGAGGATCAGGACGCCGTAGACGACCGGGCCCGCGACGTGGCTGAACTGAGACGGCGGGACGAACCCGATCGCGAACGCCGCCACTGACGCAAGCACGCCGACCACGCACTGGGCATACAGCGCCGGCGCGCGGTAGCCACGCGGGTGACCCGGCTGCGACGCGACGCAGGCGCACGGCCGCGACGAACATCAGCACGTACATGATCAGGTAGACCTGGGTGGCCATCGCGGCGAGCACCCAGTAGGCGCTCGATACGTTCGGGACCAGCGCGTACAGCAGCCCGATGATCGTGATCACGACCCCCTGCGCGGCGAGGATCCGAACCTGGATGCCCTCGCGGTCCAGCTTCTGGAAGTACGGCGGCAGGTAGCCCTGCTCCCGGCCGATCTTGAGCAACCCCTCGGACGGTCCGTCGAGCCAGGCCATCATTCCGGCCAGGGCCCCGGCCGCGAGCGCGATCGCGATCGATCGGCACGAGCGAAGCCGACAGCCCGAAGTGCTTGAACAGGACGTCGAACGCCTGCATCACGCCGGCGGTGAGGCTGATCTTCGCTCGACGGGATCACCCAGGCGATCGCGAGCGTCGGGAGGATGAAGATCGCCAGCACGATCGCCGGCGGCGACGAACATCGCCTTCGGGAACTCCCGCCCCGGGTTCTGAAGCTCGTCGACGTGCACCGCGTTCACCTCGGCTCCGGCGTAGGTGAAGAAGCTGTTGATGATCAGGACGAGGCCGGCCAGGCCGTTCCACACCGGCAGCAGGTGGTGCGTCGTCATCGGCGCCTGCGAATGGTTGCCCTGGATCAGGTAGGCGACCCCGAGGCCGACGAGGAGCGCAGCTGGGACCAGCGTCCCGATCACCGTGCCGCCGGAGGCGAGCTTCGTCAGCAGCCCACGCCCGCGCGAGGTCACGAGCACGCTCAGCCAGAACAGCCCGATGATCACCGCGCCGGTGAACACGCCGCTGGTGGCCAGGTGCTGGTCGATCACGTAGGCGAGCGTCCCGCCGACGTAGGCGAGCAGCGCCGGGTAGTAGAAGATCGTCTGCGCGAACTGGCACCACACCGCGACCATCCCCATCGGCGCCGAGATGCCCTCGCTCCACCCAGTTGTAGACGCCGCCCTCCCACCCCGATGCGAGCTCGGCGGCGACGAGCGCGATCGGCATCAGGAACACGATCGCCGGGAGCACGTACAGGAACACCGACGCGAGCCCGAACACCGCCAGCGCCGGCGCCGAGCCCAGATAGCCGACGGAGCCGACGGTCAGCATCGCCACCGCGAACCAGCTGATGTAGCCCCTTCGGCGCCGCGTGGTGATGCGACAGCGCGCGAAGCGCGCGCAACCGCCCGGGACCGATGTGCACCTTCGGCCTCCGTCTGCCCGGTCCCGGGATCGCTCACCGTGTGGTCGCCGCGGCCAGCCGCTGGGCATTCGCTGCCCGGGAGGGATCGAGGTGACGTTCTCGACGATGTAGACGTACTTGCCGGCGAACGGCCCATCGAGGAGTCGGTAGACGACCATGTCGCCGGGCGCCGGCACGCACGTCTTGCCCCAGCAACTCTCGGGGCCCGTGAGCCGATCGCTCGCGGCCGTTGCCGCGCTCGCCGCCGGGAACGCGCTGGTGCTCCCGGCGCCGGCCACGAGGGCCACGCAGCCGGCCGCCGCGAACGAGACGACGAGACGCTTCAGCGCTGTCACCTGACGGCCTTGAAGCCGGCTCGCCAGACCGCGATCCGCCGCACCGTCTCGCGTCGGCCGCCGGGGATCGCGCCGAGCTCGATCGCGAGCTCGCGCCGCTCTGCGGTCAGGTCGTAGTGGTCGTGCCACGGGCGCGCCGGCTTGGACTGGAACCACTCACGGCGTAGCCCGAGCCGCTCGGCCATCGCATGCAGTTCCTCGGGCGTGTCGGCCTGCATGTGGCCCCCGCCGCTCCAACGGCCCCAGTCGCCCTCCCCGAACGCGTAGTCGACGTACACCGGCATTGCGGACACTTTAAGGAGGGCGCCGGTTGACCGCCGGCGCCGGCCGAGAGAGGATGCGGTCGTGACCGAGCGTGACATCACGACGCGGGACGGCCGGACCGTTCGGATCGCGGAGTACGGCGACTCCGCCGGCACGCCGGTGCTCACTCACAACGGCACGCCGAGCTCGAGGCTCGTGTTCGAGCCCCACGCGGAGCGAGCCGAGCGGGACGGGGTCCGCCTGATCTCATATGACCGGCCGGGATACGGGGAGTCGACACGGCAGGAAGGCCGGACAGTTGGCGACTGCGCCGCCGACGTCGCCGACATCGCGGCAGCGCTCGGGATCGACCGGCTTGGAGTCTGGGGGATCTCCGGCGGCGGCCCTCATGCCATCGCCTGCGCGGCGCTGCTGCCCGAGCTCGTCCCGGCGGTCGGCGCGCTGGCTGCGCCGGCGCCGCTGGGAGCCGACGGTCTCGACTACTTCGAGGGCATGGGGGAGCTCAACGTCGAGGAAACGAAGCTGGAGCTGAGCGATCCGGTCGCGGCACGCGCCAAGTGCGAGCAATACCGGGTGGAGATGCTGTCCCAGACGGCGGCCGAGATGATGGAACAGATGCGGACACTGCTTTCACCGGTCGACGCCGCGGAGATGTCGGGTGAGCTCGGTCAGTACTTCGTCGACTGCGCGGACTCAGGGCTCCGGCATTCCTCGGACGGGTGGTGGGACGACAACGTCGCACTGACCAGCCCATGGGGGTTCGACCTCGGCGAGATCCGTACGCCGGTGCTGCTGCTGCACGGCCGCCAAGACCGGTTCGTTCCCTTCGGCCACGGCGAGTGGCTGGCCGGCGCGATCCCCGGGGTGGAGGCGCGGCTGTCGGACGAAGACGGTCATCTGACGCTCTTGCCGCGACACCTCGACGAGGTGCACGCGTGGCTGCTGGAGCGGATGTAATCGCGCCTCAGCCGAGTCCCTCGGCGAGGCCCTGCCGCCAGCTCGGGTACCGGAGCTCCCAGCCGAGCTCGCGCTTGGCCTTCGCGTTCGAGGACCCTTTCGACTCGGTCATCATCAGCGTCGCCATCTCACCCGCCGCCAGTCGGCCGAGCCAGCGCGGGATCCGCCTCGGCGGCTTGGCGCCCAGCGCAGTTGCGAGCGCCGGTAGCCACTCCGCCACCGGCGCGGGCTCGTCGTCGACGACGTTGTAGATCCCCGGCTCTCCACGCTCGACCGCCGTTGCCGTCGCCGTCGCGGCGTCGTCGATGTGAATGTGGGACCAGACGCCGCCGCCATCGCCGATGATCGGGAGCAGGCGCTTGCGGACCGCATTCGCCATCGCCGCGTCCGGCGCCAGGCTGATCCCGGTGCCCGGTCCGTAGAAGCCGCCGTAGCACAGGGCGAGCCCCTCGCCCCATTCGATTGCCGGTACGGCCTGCTCGACGTGGGCGATGCCCACCAGCGCAGGCCGGAGCGCCCCCGGCGGGTTGAGATCGAGCGGGTCTGCCTCCGTCAGCACCGGTTTGTCGGCTGGGGACCATCGAAACGCCAGGAAGCTCTGCGCGATGAAGCGGCGGGCTCCCACCGCATGACCGGCCGCCAGCAGGTTGTCGATGCCCTCCGTGCGGAGCCGGTTGGTCATCACCGCCATCGGGGCGCGCTCGGGGTGGCGCATGTCCCGGATCGACAGCTCGCCGGACAGCGCCGTGAGCTGGTGCACGATCACCTCGGGCCCCTCCGACGCGACGGCTTGCGCGACCGCATCGGCGTCAAGCGCGTCGGCCACGACCGGGCTCGCGCCGAGGCTTCGCACGAGGTCCTGCTTGGCCTCGGTGTGCGTCATCCCGACGACCTCGTGTCCTCGGGCCACGAGCTGCGGGACGAGTGATCTGCCGAGCGCGCCGGTGGCGCCCGCCACGAATACCTTCATCGGGGCTCCTTTCGTCTCATCTCCCAGGGAGACGAGATAGCCCCGGGCCCCGTGACGGTCCGAGCGAGGCGAGACCCCCCGCGCCCTGCGGCGCGAGGGGCCTCAGCCAAAGCGCCACTGGGATCAGTCGTGATGCCAGGTGATGCTGAACCAGGTGCCGTTCAGCGCCGACAGCTGCGCGCGGACCGTGCCGAAGTCCGACAGCTGGGCCAGCGAGCAGCGCCGGCCACTGCAGATCTCCGGCGACTCGGCGATCAGCTCCTCCGAGGAGTCGGCCAGGCCCGATCCGGTCTTCACGGTCGGGTAGGTCCACCGCGGGGACGTCGCGCCCGACTGGGTGCGGAGATGCTGAGCGTGTAGCCCTTCGTTTGTGGTGTTGTTCGCCCCCCTTCGCGCGCTGATCATGCCGGACCCAATAGGCCAAACAAGGCGTAACTGTGCAGCCTGGACGTGCCGGCAGGTTGGGCCATGGGCGCGTGAGAGACTCAGCCCGTGCTGTTGAGGCGCGCAACCCTGATCGCCGCCGGTGGCGCAGCGCTGACCGTAGGCATCGTCATTGTGGTGCTGGTGCTCGCCAAGCCGTTCGGGGCATCCGCGAGCGACTCGTCGTGCTCGTCCTTCCCTGCGCCGGGGGCGACCGCGCCGACCGGAACCAAGGTGCCCGCCGCGCTGGCGGCGCGATACACGTTGTTCGGTGAGCCCCAGCGACCCGCGGACAAGCTCAGCGCCAGTCAGGTCGGCTCGCTCAAGGCGTCCGGTCTGATCATGTCGGCAAGCCGGTTCGCCGGCGACGCCGCGGCCGGCGGGCGCATCTACCTGATCCCCGCCGAGCACCTGCTGTCGCTGCCGCTGGCTCCGGCTCGGTGCCTGTCGCGGGTCGACCGCGTGATCGAGCAGGGGTCGCTGAGCCTGCTGCGGAGCGAATACCGCCAGCGCGGCCTGTGCGTGCTCGTGCTCGGTGGCCCGACCCGCTCGCAGGAATGCGTCCCCGCGACCAGCGATCCGTACCCGCTGCTGTTCTCGGACGGCACCCCGGGGTTCGGGCTCGTGCCGAACGGCGTCAATGCGGTCACTGTCTCGTATTGGGCCGCGCCGCCGCGAACGGTCGCCGTGCGCCGGAACTTCTTCGTGATCGTCGCGCCGGGCCAGAAGGCGCCGCCGTGTGGCGTGCAGTGGCTGGCTCCGACCGGCAGCGTCGAGAAGGTCGCGACCGGCTGCTCGTACCTCCTGACCGAGCGCCGCGAGCTTGACGCGTACCGGGCTTACGTCGCGGGCAAGCTCACAAGCGTGCGGTCGCAGGTCGCGGCGCTGTCCGTGGCGATCCGCTCGGGCAACCTCGGGCGCGCGCGTGCCGTCTGGCTGACCGCGCACCTTACGTGGCTCGAGATCGGTCAGGACGACGGCGCCTATGGCGCCTTCGGTTCCCTCGGCGGCCAGATCGACGGCCTCGCGGCCGGTCACCGGCTGGGGACGGCGGATCCCGGCTTCACCGGATTTCACCGGGTGGAATTCGATCTCTGGCGCCGGCGCGATCTTGCCGCCGCGGCGGCCGACACCGCCACCCTCCGGCAACTGCTGACACGTGTGACGAGGACGTCGCTGAGCAGCTGGCTCCCCGCCACCGCCAACGGCATCGCGAACTGGCTGCTGCGCCCGCACGAGGTGCTCGAGGACGCGCTCCGCGACTCGCTGACGGCGAACGACGATTACGGCAGCGGCACCGACCTCGCCTCGGTCGCGGCCGACGTCGCCGCCACCCGGCAGCTCCTGAGCGAGCTCGCGCCGCAGGTCAACCTGCTCGCCCCGCAGCTGATCGCGCAGGCGCGCGCCGACCTCACCGTCCTGACCCACGCCATCGGCGGCCGGCTCTCGATCCAGGCTCTGCCGCTCCGGTCACGCCAGCAGGTCGACGCCGACGTCGACGCCGCGCTCGAGACGCTGGCGCCGCTCCCGGACCTCGCCACGAGCACGGGCAGCAACGCCCCGACGACGTGAGCAAGCTGTGTAAATCAATCGATTTACTTGACAATATACGGACAGGTGACTACCTTCGTCGCATGAGCATCGTGGCCATTGCTGCCGTGCGATGTCGGCGGCCGTCCGCGACGGCACCTCTCCTCCTGTCGCGGACGGCCGGACCTTTCCTGAACCCCTGACATCGACTGGAGCACAACATGCCTCGAATCATCATCCAAGTGAGCCGGCCCCCAAGCGAGCACGGCCGCGTCGTCCTCAGTGAGCGGGTCACCGCCGACAACCTGGGCAGCGAGCACTATGCCGAGCAGCTGCTCGAGCGCCTGACCTGGGCGCTCGCCGACGCCGAGGAGATCGAGACGAGCCCTCTCTCGGCGCGGCGCGACCGAGCCTTCGGCACTCCGGCGCGCACGCGCCAGGCGGGCGTGCCCGGGCGAGCGCGGGCGGCGGCGCGCGACTGAGGGCGTCGCGAAGCTCCCAGGGGGCGGCGGCACGCGAACCCTGTCTCCCGCGTCGAAATAATTGCGACGCCGGCGCCAACGTTCGCTCGCGGCGAGATTGCGACCCAACGTAATCAGTCGAACCGCGGCGACGAGTCGGACTAGAGTTCAGGCACCGTCCAGCACTCGAGGAGAGGACCCCCCCGTGTCGATCGATCCGAAGCGCACCGCCGTGGTGCTGATCGAGTACCAGAACGACTTCACCTCGGAAGGGGGCGTGCTGCACGAGGCGGTCGAGGGCGTGATGGAGAGCACGGGGATGCTTCGAGAACACCAGACGGCTGGTCGACGCCGCGCGCGCGGCCGGCGCCACGATCGTGCACGCGCCGATCACGTTCGCGCCGGGCTACGGCGAGCTGTCGCAGCACCCGTACGGAATCCTCAAGGGCGTGGTCGACTCGACGGCGTTCGTGAAGGGCGAGTGGGGCGCCGAGATCGTCGACTCGGTCGCGCCCCAGGCCGGCGACGTCGTCGTCGAGGGCAAGCGCGGGCTCGACACGTTCGCCACCACGAACCTCGACTTCATCCTCCGCGCGCGAGGCATCGACACGATCGCGCTCGGCGGCTTCCTCACGAACTGCTGCGTCGAGTCGACGATGCGGACCGGCTACGAGAAGGGCTACCGGGTGATCACGCTGGCGGACTGCGTCGCGGCGACGTCCGCGGAGGAGCACGAGAACGCGATCAAGTTCGACTACCCGATGTTCTCGGACGTGATGACCTCGGACGCGTTCGCCGAGCAGCTGCAGGGCGCGCCGGCGCCGGCGTGACCGACGCGCCGAGCACGCCCGACGACCACCTCGACCCCGACGAGGTCGGGCGTTTCGCGTTCCGCGTCTGGGGCTACAAGCAGGGCGAGATGGTCTCGCTGCTGATCAACCTCGGCGATCGTCTCGGGCTCTACCAGGCGCTCGATGGGGCGGGCGCGCTCACTGCCGACGAGCTCGCCGAGCGGACATCCCTGCACCCGCGATGGCTGCGCGAGTGGCTGCGAGGCAACGCCGCGGCAGACCTGCTCGCGTCCGATGACGGCGAACGGTTCGAGCTCACGCCGGTCGGCGCCTCGGTGCTGGCGCGCGAGGAGGACAGCCTCATGTTCGCGGCCGGAGCCTTCGGGGCCCCGCCGGACGCGGCGCTCGTGGACGACATCGCCGAGGCGTTCCGGACGGGCGCCGGGATGCCGTACGACCGCCACGGGCAAGCGGGCGTGCACCAGACCGAGCGAATGCTCGCGCCATGGGCGCGGCTCAGCCTCGTGCCGACGATCCTGCCGGCGCTCGACGGGGTGCACGAGCGGCTCAGCGCCGGGGCTCTGGTGGCCGACGTCGGGTGCGGTGCCGGCGTCGCGCTCACGAGCCTGGCCGAGGCCTACCCGCGCTCGACGTTCCATGGGTACGAGCTCTCGAGCCACGCAGTGCAGCGGGCCCGGACACGGATCGCCGAGGCGGGGCTCACCAACGTCGAGATCATCGATCGCCGGGCGGAGGAGCTTCCCGCGGCCGGCGATCACGCGCTCGTGCTGACCCTCGATTGCCTTCACGACATGACGCGGCCTGACGCTGCGGCGGCGGCCATCCGCGGTGCAATCGCCGATGACGGGACCTGGCTTGTAAAGGAGATCCGATGCGACGACACCTGGGCCGGCAATCGACGTAACCCGATGCTGGCGATGTTCCTCGGCTTCTCGATTTCGTCGTGCATGTCCTCCGCGCTGTCCGAGCCGGACGGTGCCGGGCTCGGCACCATCGGGCTGCCCCCGCGGGCGCTGGAGCAGCTCACGCGAGACGCCGGCTTCACCCGGTTCCGGCTCCACGACTTCGAGGACCCGGCCAACCTTTACTACGAGGTGCGCCCGTAGCGCGGCTCGTCACCCTGCTGGCGCCGTGCGCGCTGCTGCTCGCGGCGTGCGGCGGGGCCGGCAAGAGCGCGCCCACCGCGTCGGCGTGCAAGACGATCGCCGGGACCGCCGACAGCCGCGGCGGCTCGCCGGGTCGTGGCCGGATCCGAACGGCGACCTCGCGAACACGCGGGTCGCGCCGAGTTCGGCGATCTCGTCGGCCAACGTCTCGAAGCTTGCGCCCGCGTGGAGCTACAAGATCACGGGCCCCGCGGCGACCGGTGTCGGTGGATCCGGCTCACTGGCGGCCAACCCGATCGTCGTCAACGGCGTCGTGTACATCCAGGACCTCGACGCGAACGTGTACGCGCTGTCGCTCGCCTCCGGGCAGCTCGAGTGGGAGTACGAATGCAACG
Organism: uncultured Solirubrobacterales bacterium; assembly: GCA_963826895.1. GTDB lineage: Bacteria > Actinomycetota > Thermoleophilia > Solirubrobacterales > Solirubrobacteraceae > Palsa-465. Next base: position 20,210 of record CAWGYJ010000008.1, on the reverse strand, counting down.
CACCCGAGAACACCGGGCCGGGGCCTAACGGAGTCGCGGTGGCGAACGGCACCGTGTACGGGGCGACGAACACGGCCGTGTTCGCGCTCGACGCGGCGACCGGTAAGCCGGTCTGGAGGAACGCCGGCGTCCTCGCGAAGGGCCAGGGAACGTTCGGTATCCAGCCCGAGGTGGCGGACGGCCGCGTGTATCTGGCGAGCCAGTACGCGATCGGGCCGGGCGGCGGCGTGCTGGTCGCGCTGAACCAGTCGACCGGCGCGGTGGAGTGGAAGTTCAACACCGTCAACGGCCCTGAACCGGGAGTGCAGGCGCTCGGCCTCGGGTCAGGCGGCGCCTGGGAAACGCCGCTGGTCGGCACCGACGGATCGGTCACGTACGGGATCGGAAACCCGTATCAGTCGATGGAGTCGGCGATTACGCACCCCGAAGCCCAGCTGTACACCGACAGCGACGTGAACCTGGACGCGGCCACCGGCAAGCTGCGCTGGTACTACCAGGGCGTCCCGAACGACTTCAAGGACTACGACATGCAGGCCTCGCCGATCTCGGCGGTCGCCGGCGGGGTCCCGGTCGTGATCGGCTCGGGCAAGATGGGCTACGTCTACGAGATGAACGCCACCACCGGGAAGCTGATCTGGGACGTGCCGGTCGGCGAGCAGAACGGGACCGAGGGCGACTCGCTCAAGCTGCTCCAGCACAGCATCACCCTGAAGGTGCCGTACACGATCGCCCCGGGATCGCTCGGCGGCGTGCTGACGAACCTGGCGTTCGCCGACGGCACCATCTACCTGGCCACGCTCAACGTGCCGCTCGCGTTCACGAGCACGAGTCAGCCGACGGCGTCGAAGCCGTCAGGCGTCGGACCGGACCCGGGGGAGGTGGAGGCGCTCAGCGTCGCGACCGGCAAGGTCCTGTGGGCGACGAAGCTCAAGTCGGTGCCGCTCGGCGCCGCGACCGTCTCGAACGACCTCCTGTTCACGACGCTCGAGCACGGCACGCTCGTCGCGCTCAACCGTCGCACCGGCGCGATCGTGTACCAGACCAAGGTGCCGGCGACGACGAACGCGCCGATCGCGATCGCCGGCCGCACGATCATCGTGCCGGCGGGCGGGATCAGCGGCAAGCCATTGGGAGCGAGCGTCAACCCGCAGGTGGACGCCTACACGCTTCGCGGCCGCCACTTCAAGATCAAGATCAACTGATCTGCGGCGGTGCTCGCGGTCAGCTCCGCCCGCCGCCGATCGTGACGGTGACCGCCGGCGAGGTGATCCCGTTGGTCACGACGACCAGCTTCGAGTTGCCGTTCCGGATCGAGCGCGGGAGCGTGAACCGCGTGGCGGAGCGGTTGCCCGGGGCGATCGACATGTTCGAGAACCCGAACGTCCTCGCGTAGGTGACAACACCGCCGGCGGTGCTGGTGATCCTGACGAGCGGGTAGTTCGTCGCGTCCTGGAAGTCGTCCCCGTACGCGGCGCCCTGCGTCAGCCCGTTGAGCTGGATCCCGGTCAGCGTGTACGTGTGACCCGCGACGAGCTCGTTCGGGACGCCGGTGACGCCCGGTCGCCAGGCCGCCTGCGGTCGCCCGCCGCCCTCGAACAGGTACAGGGCGCCGAGCCGCGCGTCGAGCATGACCTCCCCCGTCGGCAGCACGAGCATGTAGCCGTAGCTCGAGGCCTCCTGTTCGGAGCCGGGGGCGTCCGCGATCTGGCTCAGGCGGTGCCCGTTGTAGACGAACAGATGCGACGGCGGGTTGTAGTCGCCGGGGCTCGCCTCGAGCAGCACGTTCCCGTCGGGCAGGGCGGCTCCCGGCCCGTCCGCGATGTCGTACTGCTTGCCGCCGATCACGGGAAACGATGGGCCCTGTGTCCACTTCCCGGTCGCGGTCGCGTACACCGCGGTGCGGCCGGTGGCGCCGGCGACGAACACGGTTCCGTTCGGCATCAGCACCTGCGGGCCGATCTCGCCGTCACCGTCGATCAGCTGGTCGGGGGTGCTGCCCGCGCTGTGCCAGCTGCCGGTCGCCGGGTCGTAGCGCTCGGTGTTCGGGAAGTCCGTCGTGTCGACCGTGAGCAGGTCTCCGTCCGGCAGCAGCGTCCAGCCCTCCTCGCCGTTGCCGTCCCGCTTGCCGGTTCCGGTGGGTGTCCACGACAGCGTCCGCGCGTCGAAGATCGCCTCGTCCCTGTTCCCGGAGTAGCCCGAGACCCCGAGCATGAAGTCGCCATCGGTCAGGACGGCGCCCGGCGCGTCCCCGATCCGCCCCCACTCGCCCCGGCCGCCCATCGGTGGCGTGACCGACCTCCACGAATTCGTCGTCGGGTCATAGATCGCCCCCTTGTTGATCTCCACGCCCTGCGCGCCGAGGTTGTCCTCCCCGCCCTCGATCAGGACTCGGCCGTCCGGCAGCACGGCCGAGGCGAACGAGATCGGGCCGTAGCCCGCGGGCAGCGATGCCGCCCGGCTCCACGTCCCGTCGCGATAGCTCCCGGACCGGCTCGGAGTCAGCAGCCACCATTGCCGCGTGCCGCTCTCGGAGAAGCCCTGATCCTGCACCAGCACCTGGCCGTCGGTCAGCAGCAGCATCGCGCCCGGGTTGAACTTCGCAGGGTGGGCGAGTCGCACCCACGTGGCGGCGCCGCGGCCGTAAGCGGGGGACGCGGCGACCATGAGTGCGACCAGGATTCCCAGACCCAGCCGCCGTGCTCCCGTTCTCATCGCCGCCCACCGGTGATCGTCACGTCGACGGCACGCGAGGTGATGCCGTTGGTCACGACGACGAGCTTGGAGGCCCCGTTCCGAATCGAGCGCGGCACCGTGAACTCTGTGGAGGATGGGTCCCCCGGAGCGATCGACATGTTCGAGAAGCCAAACGTCCGCGCGTACGAGACGACCCCGCCGGCGTCGCCGGTGATCCTGACGAGCGGGTAGTTCGTCGCGTCCTGGAAGTCGTCACCATACGCCGACCCCTGGGTCAGGCCGTTCAGCTGCAGGCCGGACAACGTGTACGTGGTGCCGGCGCTGAGCTGGGTCGGGACGGACGTGATGCTCGGGCGCCAGCTCTGCTGGGGACGGCCCCCGGCGTTGTACACGTCCAGCGCCCTACCGTACTCGGGGTCGTACAGGATCTGGCCGGTCGGGAGCTCCAACATGAAGCCGTAATCCGAGGCCACATGCGCCGAATCGGGAGCGTCCGTGATGCGGTTCAGCCGCGTTCCGTCGTAGACGAAGAAATGCGAGGGCGGCGTGTACTCGCCGGGACTCGCCTCGAGCAGCACGTCGCCGTCGGGGAGCACGGCGGAAGGCCCGTCGGCGATGTCGTACTGCTTGCCGTTGATCACCGGGAACGGTGGGGCCGCCGTCCACTTTCCGCTCGATGTCTCGTACAGCGCGTTGTTGCCGTTCGCGCCCGCCGCGAACACGGCGCCATCCGGCATCAGGACCTGCGGCCCGATCTCGCCCTCGTGGTCGACGATCGGTACCGGCGTCGCGCCGGCGCTGTGCCAGCTGCCTTTCGTCGGGTCGTAAAGCTCGGTGTTGGGAACGTCGGATGTGTCGACCGTCAAGAGCTCCCCGTCGGGCAGCAGCGACCACCCCTCCTCGCCGTTGCCGTCGGCCTTGTCCTTGCCGGTCGGCGTCCAGGTCAGCGTCGTCGGGTCGAAGATCGCCTGCACCGTGGTGCCGGAGTAGCCCGATGCCCCGAGCATGAAATCGCCGTCGGCGAGTACGGCGCTCGGTGCGTCGGCGATTCGCACCCATTCGCCTTCTCCGTTCATCGGCGGCGCAACCGCGGTCCACGAGTTCTTGATCGGGTCGTAGATCGCGCCCTTGTTCGTGTAGTCGTCCTTGCCGAAGTTGTACTCACCGCCCTCGATCAAGACCCTGCCATCAGGGAGCACAGCGGACGCGAACGAGATCGGGCCATAGCCGGACGGCAGAGAGGCAACACGCTTCCAGGTTCCGGCGCGGTAGCTGTCGGACGCGCTCGGGGTCAGGAGCCACCAGCGGCTCGTGCCCCCGAGCTTCGCGCCGTTGTCCTGAACGAGTACCCGGCCATCGTGGAGCAACAGCATCGCCCCCGGATTGAACGGAGGCTCGTGCGTGAACGGCAGCCACACGGGAGCAGCGTGCGCGTAGGCTGCGGGCGCCGCGAGCACGAGCGCGAGCAGCAGCGCAGCCACGACTGCGATCCGTCGCGCCCCGAACGGCCGGTTGCCCTCGCTGGACGACATCCGGACGTGCACACTACCGCGCGTGCCCATCAGCCGGAGGAGCTGATCAGGACCCCTCGGGCACGAACTGGCTGGCGATCAGAGTGGCGCCCTGCGGGTCGGCGATCACGGTCGCGCGGACCCAGGGCGCGTCGTACGGCGCTACGACCACCGTGCCGCCGAGCTCCGCGGCCTTCTCAGCCGTTGCGTCGGCGTCGGCTACCGCGAACGTCACGCTCCAATGGGCGCGGGTGTCCGGCTGATCGTCGCCGATCGGGTTCAGGGTTGCGACCACGTTCTCGAACCCGGCGACGCCCATGTCGGCCATCTCCTGCCGGATCGTCGGCCGCTCGAGCGCCAGGTGATCGCCGTACGCGGGCAGCGTCCAGGCTTCGAAGCTGCCGCCCACCGCCAACGTCCGCCATCCGAACACGTGCCCGTAGAAGCTCCTCGCCGCGGCCGGATCGCGGGTGTTCAGCCCGTTGAAGTTCAACGAGCCGGGCTCGTTGACGATTCCGGCGCCGCGGTGCTGCTTCGCCTCCCAGACGTTGAAGACCGCCCCCTCGGGGTCGGCCAGCGCCGCCATCCGACCCGCGTCCCCCACGTCGAACGGCTCGCTGAGCACGGCGCCACCGGCACCGGTGACCTTCGAAGCGGCCTCATCGGCGCTGTCGACCCAGATGTACGTGTTCCACACCGCGGCCGGGGCGCACCCTCGGCCACGGCCCCCACAGCGGCCACGTCCTCGCCGCGCATCCGTGCGATGAAGTACCGGCCAGGGGCCTCCGGCGGCATCACGTCCTCGAGCTCCCAGCCGAACAGCCCGCCGTAGAACTGAGCGGCGGCGTCCTGGTCTGGCTGGCTGGTGTCCACCCAACAGGGAACCCCCGGGATGTATCGGTCGCGCTCGGGCATTGCAGTTCCTTTCGGTCGCGTACGTTCGAGCGAACCTAGAGGCCTTTTAGGCCAGCTTCGGTCCGCGATCACGCGGCGTCGTTCGAGCGCAGTCCGGCGAGCCGGTGGCTGGGCTCAGCGGCGGATGCCCGCCACGAGCTCGTTCCAGTTGCCCGACGCGATCCGCTCCTGATCGGCCTGATCGAGCCCCGCGGACGCCAGGAAGTGCTCGACGCCACCTTCGGGCGCGGGCCGGTACGGGTAGTCGGTCGCGAACAGGATGCGCTCGACCCCGACCAGCTCCATCGCCCACCGTAGATAGCGCTCGCTGTAGATGCCGCCGGCAGTGATGTAGGTGTTCGTGCGCACGTATTCGGAGAAGCGACGGGGAAGCTTGGCCAGCATCGACAGCCCGTCGGCTCTGTCGAGGTAGAACAGGACAACCTCGCCCCAGTGGCCGAGCAGCACCTGCAGGCCCGGGAAGCGGTCGAACACGCCGGCGAGCGCGAGCCGCAGGAACTGCACGCCGGACTCGTAGTGCCAGCCGATGCCGAAGGTGGCGAACGCCCAGTCGATCTGCTCGTCGAAGCCCGAGTAGAGGGCGGCTTGGACCGGTGCCTGCGGGGGCTGCGGGTGGATGTACAGCGGCGCGCGGAGCGCGGCGGCGGCCTCGAAGATCGGCCAGTTGTCCGGGTGGTCGAGGTTGCGCTCGCCGGTGCGGCCGAACAGCATCGCGCCGTTCAGCCCGAGTTCCGTGACCGCCCGTTCGAGCTCCTGCGCCGCCGCCTCGGGCGCCGGTAGCGCGAGCGTCGCAAACCCCTGGAAGCGGTCGGGGCGAGCGCGGACGAGCTCCGCGATCTGGTCGTTCGTCTGCACCTGGAGGCGCGTCGCCTCCTCCGCCGGCAGGTCGTGCAGGCCGGGGGCGGTGAGCGAGATCACCTGCACGTCCAGCCCGGCCTCATCCATCGCCGCGATCCGCTGTTCGCCGACCTCGAGCAAGCGCTCGCCCATCGCCCCCGGCGGGACGCTGGCTCGCAGGTCCTCCCGCGCGCCGCCCCACGCCGCCAGCACCTTCTCGGTGACGAAATGCTCCTCCGTGCCGATCGTCTGCATGTCGGGGCTCCGGTCAGTGGTCAGGGGTTCAGCACGATCTTGCCGAGCGTATGCCGCTGCTCCAGCTCGCGGTAGGCGTCCTGGACCTGCTCGAGCGGATACGCGTGGGCGATCGGGATCTCGAGCCTGCCGTCGGCGATCAGCGCCGCGAGCTTGGCCAGCACCCCGGCGTTCATCCCCTGACTGCTGGCGTCGGTCTTCGCGCCGACCCGGGCGGCCGCGTCATAGTCGATGATCGTGTCGATGCGCTCGGGAGCGACCCCGAGCTCGATCGCCATGTCGACGTACCCCGACCCGTAGGTGTCGACGAGCGCGTCGACGCGACCGCCGCCGGCGTCGCTGATCCGTTCCGCGACCCCGTCCCCGTACGCGACCGGCACCGCGCCGTGGGCTCGTAGCCAGCCGTGGTGGGATTCGCTGGCCAGGCCGATCACGGTCGCGCCCGCATTGCGGGCCAGCTGCACGGCGATCGTGCCGACGCCGCCGGCGGCACCCGAGACGACGACGACCTCGCCGGCCGACGGCGCGACCGCGCGTACGGCCGCCCACGCCGTCGCGCCCGCCACCGGCAGCGCGCCCGCCGCGTTCCAGGACACCGCGTCCGGCCTTGGCGTCAGGTTCTCGGGCTCGACCAGCACGAGCTCGGCGTGGCTCGCCCGGTTGTTGGTGAAGCCGAGTACCTCGTCGGTTGCCTGCCAGCGCTCGACGCCGTCGCCCACCTGCTCGACCACGCCGGCGAGGTCGCTGCCCTCACCCGACGGGAACGTCGCTGGGAAGCGCGCGTGCAGCAGGCCCTTGCGGATCGAGGCCTCGCCGGGATTGATGCCGGCGGCCCGGACCCGTACGAGCACCTCGTCGATGCCGGGCACCGGATCCGGCACCTCGACCACGTGCAGCACGTCGATGTCGCCGTAGCCGTCGAACCTGACCGCTTTCATCTGCCCGGCAGCCTACCCCCGGAGACCGGACTCGAGCGCAGCGCGCGCCTCGTTGACGCCGAAGGCGCCCTGGAGCCGCGCGGTGATGATCCCCTTGCGGTTGACCACGAACAGCCACGGTTCCGTCTCCAGGCCGAATTTGTGCATCTGCGGGCGCAGGCCCTTGGACGGGTCGTTGTCGACGTAGACCTCTTCGTGGATGAACGTGATCTGCGGGTACTCATGCTGGAGTGAGACGAGGATGTCGGTCACCGGCCCGCACACACGCGAGGTGCAGAGCTCCGGGGTCGAGAACAGCAGCGCCACCGGCTTCTTGCCGAGCACCTGGTTGAACGAGACCGAGTGCATGTTCTCGGGCGGCGTGCGCGTCGTCAGCAGCGCGACGTCGCCGTGCGTGGTCGCGAGCGTGTCGGTGGCGATGTCGGGCGGGCGGTGGCCCGGCGCCGGGATCGGGATGCTGAGCGCGACCGCCAGCTCGCCGGTGGCGCCGATCAGTTTGTGGCCGACGCGCGTGATCGCGAGCACGTCGGTCACTCCCGACTTCGCCAGCGGCAACTCCGAGTGGTAGATCGCCGAAAGGCCACCGGGTCCCTGGTTCTGTGCGCTGCGGTACTGCGGGGCGACTGTCATCGAGTCGATCGGCGCCAGGAACGGCCCCTGGGCGGGCTTGTTCGGCGCGCTCGCGATGTAGACCGCGGTCGGCGCGTAGATGTAGCGCTGCGCCTTGGTCGTGAGCGCAAACGCGAACCGCTGCCTGCCGGTCGTGAAAAAGCTGTCGGCCGGGCCGAGCGAGGCGGTGCCCTTGATCAGGTGCGCGATGTCGATCAGCGTGCGGCCCGACGCCGGCGGGAACTGGCTGAGCGACGGGCGCTCGGCGGCGGGGATCTCGGCGACGGCCGGCGGGTTCACCGGTACGGTGCTCGTCGGTGGGGTGACGCTGGTGGAGGTCGTCGTGGTGGTGCTCGACCCGGACGCACTCGCGCTGGTGCCGCTCGTCTTCGACGAGCCGCCGCAACCTGCGATCCCCATCACGGTGGCCGCCAGCCCAACGGCGAGCCATCGCCTCACTGTATTCGGAACACCCCTCGCATCCATGGGTGGATGCGGCAATAGAACGTGTACGTCCCGGGCGGCAGGTTCTTGGGCGTGCTCCACGACAGCGAGCCGACGCCCGGCAGCCCGACTCCGAGCTCCCCGGAGTCGAAGTTGCCCGCGCCGTTCGCGAGCGGATACGAGATCCCGTAGTTCAGCGAGCAGGGGTCCTTGCACGAGGTAACCGTGTGGAACACCTCGCTCATGTAGAACGGGTTCGGGTTGACCGGGTTGAACAGCGCCTGCGAGCTCGCGTCCTCGTTGGTGAACGTGATCGACTGTCCGCGCTTGATCGTCGGGATGCAGTTCGTGTTGCCGTTGACGTCCGGGATGTACTTGAAGGCCGCGATGGTCACCTTGTCCGTGTGGCAGGTGGGCAGCTTGTTCGGGTCGGTGCCGACGAAGGCCGTGCCGCCGTAGTAGCTGTTCTCCGGCAGGTGGCCGTGCGTCACGTGCCCGGCCTCATTGAGCTTGGTCGTGAACGGGTTGACCCCGTGCATCTCGGAGCCCCACGCCTCCCAGACGACCATGATCCCCATCACCTCGTACCAGGAGGCGAGCTTCGAGTCGTAGGTCGCGCTTATGTGCAGCACGTCGCCGTCCTGCACCTGCGGTCGCCAGTTGTCGGCGGTCGCGGTCATCGAGACGTCCCAGGACACGGGTGCGTGGTGGGGGTCCCAGTAGACCCCCTTGGAGCGGAACAATCGCACCGAGCCTGGCACGTCCCCGGCGGGGTTCGAACCGTTCGACTTCACGCCAGGCCGGGTCATGTCGAGGTCGTCGTACAGGCCTCCCGGGTGCAGGTGCCCGGCGGTGGCGACGAGCACGCCGGGATGGTCGACCGTGAACTCGTTCAGGGTGCGCTCGCCCGCGTACGGGTCCTTGGCCATCTCCGGGAACATGAACTTGCCGTTCTTGCCGCTGCCCTGCTTGACATTGAACACCGGGTAGATGTGGTCGTCCTCTACGTCCATCCAGATCGGGTGCACGGGCGTGATCGTCGACGCGAGCGGCGAGGTCGCGGGGATGAACTCCATGTCGTACGTGATGTAGACGAGCTTTGGCTTGTTCGTGAGGTTGTGGATCATGTAGTTGAGGACCCACAGGTCGTTCGCGCCGATCGGGTAGCCGTAGCCGGGCGGGAACTCGACCGTCGTCTTCTCCTCGCCGGCGGCCATGAACGGATACAGCCCGCCGTAGGCGCCGCCGTTGCCTTCGCCCTGGCCCGCTGCGCCGTTCGACAGCCACACCCCGTGGTGGAGGTGGACGATGTCGGTCGGCGGGACCTTGCCGCAGCACTTGCCGTTCGGCAGCGCATAGACGAGGTTCGGCTTCATCTGGATCATGAAGCCGTCGACGTCCGGCTTGGGAACGTGGTTGTACTGATCGAGGATCAGGTTCGCGCCGGGGATCACGTGGTACGGGCCGGCGGCGAAATTCAGGTGCTCGATGCCGTTCGACGACGCGAACGCCGCGGGCGCAATCGCCAGCGCCGCCGCAATGCCAAGCACCATCCCGAGTACAGCTCTCCTCACAAGACCCTTCCGCTTAAGGGCGCTCCCACCGCTACATTCAAGCACGGGCGACCAAGGGAAGCGTTCAGTCAGTTCGAGCGTCCTCTCGAAAAGAGCGCTTTTCCGCCAGGGCCGATGGCTGGAGCGCTCGAGACGACGACCATCTAGACCCGGAGGTAGTTAGGTGAGCAGGATCACGACGATCGCATTGGCAACCGTAGCGTCCATCGCGCTGTCGGCCACGCTGGCGCTCGCGAGCGGCGGCAAGCCGGCGCTCCAGCTGCACAGCGAGGGGAAGTTCGGCAAGGTCCTCGTGGCCCACAACGGCTACACGATCTACGCGTTCGACAAGGACAAGCGCAACAAGGACGCGTGCCAGAGCATCCACGCCTGCCTGACCGCGTGGCCGGTCGTGAAGCCGGGTGCGGTGCTCGCGGGCCCCGGCATCGACAAGTCGCTGATCGGCACGATCACGCTCAAGAGCGGCACCAAGCAGCTCACGTACGCGGGCCACGCGCTCTACACGTACGCCGGCGACAGCGAGCCGCACGAGACGACCTACATCAACTACAACCAGTTCGGCGCGAAGTGGCCGGCGGTGAACGCGGCGGGCAAGCTCGTGAAGTAGCTACTCGGGGCGTGGGTCGGTGATGAAGATCCCGGCCCGTTCCCGGTAGTGCCGGGCGATCCGCCCGCCCGCGGCGCAGATGAACATCCCGATGATCGCGGTCAGGACCGCGAACAGCGGCGGGGTGCCGCCGAGCGAGACCTTCGCGGTGGTCCCGGCCGCGGCGTGCACCAGCAGCAGCGCGATGCCGTAGATCAGGCCCCCGAAGAAGCCGCGGTCCGCGCCGCCCCACCCGTCGCGATGCTCGAACCCGGCCAGGAACGAACCGAGCGCGGCAACTCCACCGAGCGCGTAGTAGGCGCCGACGGACACACCGATCAGGATTCCGCCGATCGCGCCGACGATCGCGGGGATCACGCCGCCGAGCAGGATCTGGATCGGGCGCTGGCGATCGCGAAACAGCGTCGCGTTTCGGGTCAGCGCTGCGAACACGCCCGGATCGTATGCCCGCACCGTCCATGAACGCAAGCGGCTATGCCCGCTTGACGGCCTGCAGCGTGTAGGTCGCCGCGAGCCGCCACGGCCGGTCGATCAGCCGCCACTCCATCCGCTCGTCGCGCTCCATCTGCCCGGATAGTGCGTCCCACGGGGCGCTGTCGTGCTCGACGAACTGCGTGATCTCCATCCCGCGCTCGAGCAGCGCGGTCATGATCTCGCCGATCCCGTGGTTCCAGCTCAGCGATCGGGTGTGCTCGAACTCGCGGTCGGTCTGGACGTACGACGCGGCGCTCTCGTCGACGTACGGGCTCTCGCGCTCGAAGTACGCCTGCTCACAAGAGCCCGTCTACCCGATACTCGTCGAGCGTCCACAGCATCGGGTGGCCCTCGCGGATGAACAGCCGCCCACCCGGCGCGAGCAGCTCGGCCACGACGCCCGGCCCAGCGATCGATCGAAGGCAGCCAGCACAGCGCCCCGACGCCCGTGTACACGAGCTCGAACCGTCCGGCGCCGAGCAGCGACACGGCGTCGTAGACCTCGCCCTCCACGAACTCCATCGAGGCGCCGACCCGTGCGGCCAGCGCCCGGGCCTCGGCCAGCGAGCTGCCCGACAGATCGAGCCCGGTCATCTGCGCGCCGAGCCGCGCCAGCGACAGCGTGTCGGTGCCGATGTGGCACTGGAGATGGACGCCGCGCAGCCCGCGGATGTCCCCGAGCCGCGGCACGTCGAAGCGGACCACGTGGCTGAGGAACTCGGGGTCGTCGATGAACGACTGAACCGCGTAGTCGGGCGATGCAGCGTGCGCCGGCGCCCTCTCATCCCACGCCGCGCGGTTCACGGATACGTAATCGTCCACACGAATCGACGATATCCGGCCGCCGAACCTGCGATGGTTAGCGGCGCATATGAGCGGATACCGCTGCGAGCGGATCGGTCACGGAGGCGCGAGCGCGATCGCCCCGGCCAACACGCTCGAGTCATTTGACGCCGCGCTCGAGGTGGGCGTCGACATGGTCGAGTTCGATGTGCGCGCCTGGCGCGGCGAGCTCGTGCTCGCCCACACGCTGCTCGACGCACGCCGCGGGAGCAGCGTCCGGCTGCGCCAAGCGCTCGCGCACCTCGCGGGCCCGCGGTTCGACGGCATCGACCTGAACGTCGACATCAAGCAGACCGGCTGCGAGCACTCGCTGCTCGAGCAGTTGCGCCGCCACCGCCTGCTCGACCGGGCGCTGCTGTCATCTCAGATTCCGACGGTGATCGACGCGCTGCGCGAGCTCGAGCCTTCCGTGCGCACCGGGATCTCGATCGGCGGCCGGGTCGCTCGCTTCAGCCACCGCTGGGGCGACTGGCGCGAGCACGTCCTGCATGGCCTCGCGACCCGGCGCTGGGATGCGCTGATGGCACAGCACCGCTTGATCGACGACGGCCTGGTCGGAGCCGTCGCGGCGCGCGGAGGTCTCCTCTACGCCTGGACCGTGAACGAGCGAGCCGCGATCGACGCGCTCCAGGCGCTCCGGGTTCACGGGATCACGACGGCGGACCCGCGCCTCTTCGCGGGGTAGTCCCGGGATCTCGGCGAGGCGAGGGCCGCCGCGGGGTCCGGAACAGCCCGGTCAGCTTCGCCGCGAGGATGATGTCGCCCGACAGCTGTAGCCGGCGCTTGAAGTACGCCTGCATCGGGTCGAGTCCGCCCGAGGCGAGCCGGACGAGCTCGGCGGCGCCGAGCGTGATCGTCAGCCGTGGAACGTGGCGTCCGCTGCGGCTGATTCGCCCACGTCCCTCCGAGATCACGAGGTCGTAGACGTCAAAGCCGCCGTCGCCCCGGCCGGTCAGGACCCAGCGGACGGTCGCGTCCACGCCGGTGGCGCCGCGGCGGTCGAGCTGCTGGGGCATCTGCCAGAAGATCGCGTCCAGCACCACGCGCCGGACCGGCGTTCGCAGCACCTGCTCGAGCCGCTCATCGGGCACGCCGCGCACGAGGCGGGCGAGGCGGTCGGCGAGCTGCCGCGGCAGCTCGGCCAATGCACGGTCGAGGAGCGAGGGCTGCCGGGGCTGCGGATCCGGGTCAGGGATGGCGATCTCCCGACAATACTACGCGCCCGTAGGAATCACACATCACGCATCATGCATCACGCATCACACGGCGCGCGTGGCGCCACCGTCCACGAGCAGCGTCGTGCCGGTGATGTAGCTCGCCCGGGCCGAGCACAGGAACGCGGCCGCGGCAGCGAACTCCTCCACCGTCCCGAGCCGCTTTGCCGGCAGCGCCTGAACCTGCTCGGGCGCGTCGGCGCCGAGCGAGCGCGTGCGGTCTGTCGCGATCAGGCCGGGCAACAGCGAGTTGATCGTCACCCCGTCGGCGGCGACCTGCCGTGCGATCGTCTTCAGCGCCGCGAGCAGGCCCGCACGGTGCGCGGCGGACAGCACGAGCACGGGGCTCGGCTCGCGGACGACGCTCGAGGACACCGACAGCACCCGGCCCCAACCCCGCGAACGCATCCCCGGCAGCACGCGCTCGATCAGCGCGATCTGCCCGAGCAGCAACAGGTCGTATGCCGCTCGCCACTGGTCGAGGCCGAACGACAGCGCGTCCGGGTTCGCGGGCGGACCGCCGCTGTTCGCGATCAGGATCTCGACCGGCCCGCCGAACGCATCCTCCACCGACGCGACGAGCCGCTCGACGCCATCCACCTCGCTTGCGTCGTGGACGAACCCCCGGGCGCCGATCTCCGCCGCCGCCGCCGTGATCCGCTCCTCCGATCGCGAGCTGACCGCGACCCGTGCGCCCTCGGCCGCAAGCGCCGAGGCGATCCCGAGCCCGAGCCCCTTCGAACCGCCGGTGACGAGCGCCACCTTCCCCTCGATGCCGAGATCCACAACTCGGATTGTCCCCGAGATTGCTTGCCGCCGTTCACTATCCCGACGGAATCCCGGACTGGTTCGACCTCGATTGACGTAGACGCGTCAGTCAGCCGCCGGGGGCTGCCAGACGATCCCGCCGGGCAGCGCGAACCAGCGGTTGAACTGCGGCAGCGCGACGTTCCGGCGATCGTCGCGGTCGACGAGCACCGGCATCCGCGTGCCGGGCTTCACCGGGACCATCGTCTCCTCGGGATCGAGCATCAGCTCGGTCTCGTACGGCGGCTCGTCGACCGGCTCCACCTGCAGCCGGAGCTTGCGCACGCCACGCGCATACGTGCCGCCCAGCGTCTCCTCGTACACGACTCCACCGAGCGAGGTGCCGATGATCATCGCGGTCACGCGGTCCGCGGTGAGTTCGGTCAGGGGCTCGACGAGCGGGAACTCGAGGCGTGCTGCTTCGAACATACGCCACACGGTAGGGCCCGGACCCTCAATGCGAAATAGCGGAAACCTTCAATCTTTCGGATCCCAGGAGACCCGTTACGCCCGGAGCCGGCTACCAGTAGCCGCTCATCAACTCGTGGGACCAGCGCGGCTGGCGGACCTCCTGGCGGGGCGCGAACTCGGTCATGCGGGCTTGATGTCGAGCACGGGCGTGCCGTCGATCGCGTCCAGCGCGCGCACGGTCAGCTCGAGGCCCTGCACTGCCACCAGCTCGCACGTGGTCACCCCGATCCGGTTCGGCCGGCGCTTGTTGCGCTGGGCGAACACGCCGAGCTCGGGCCAGGCCGGGTTGCCGCGTGGCCGCCGTGCCTCCGCCTCGAAGTCGCCCTCGGTCACGCGATCGAACACGTACACGACCTCCACATGCGAGAACTCGTCGAGCCCGCGGAGCGACTCCGGGCCGAAGCGCGCCCCATCGAGCTCGATATGGGCGACGAGCGAGCCCCAGTCGTCATCGATCGGCGCGGTGCGGGGCGAGCGCACCCACCCGATCGGTTCCATCTCGAATGTGGGCATCGCGTCAACCTACATGTGCACGCGCTTGCCCGAGCTGAGGTTGTCAAGCAGCAGCTGCACCGACCGCTCGAGCTGGGGGAGCGTCGCCTCGTCGACGCGGGCGATCCCGATCCGCCGGTTGATCCACGCGTTGACCTCGCGGTGACTGCAGCGGTCGCGCCGGGTGATCTCCGACACGAGCTCGTGGCGGCGGCTTCGCAGCAGCGCGCGGCGCTCGAACGCCGGCATCGCGGCGGGCTCGGGTCCGGGGTCAGGCGCGGTCGGCCGAACCGGGGCGGCGGAGGCCGCCGGGCGCATCGACGCGGCGCCGGCGGCCCGAACAGCGTCATCTGCGGCGCGACGTCCGCGCTCAGCGGCTCGAACATCAGCCCCTCACCGAGCTCGGTCTCGGTCCGCTCGGGCCGGTCGAACTCGTCGAGCCCGTCCGAATCGCCGTCACCCCGGCGCAGAGCCTGCCGGAGCTCCTGCTCCACCGACTCCGCGTGGTCGCGCAACACCGGATCGGCCGGGAGGTAGAGCCAGCTCGGCTCCGCGGCGCGGCCGGGGAGCGTGCGCACGAACCGACCGACGATCTGGCGGAAGATCAGCGGCGTCTTCGCGGCGGTCGCGTACACGCCGACCCGCAGCCGCGGGATGTCGACTCCCTCGGAGACCATGTTGACCGCGACGATCCACGGATCCCGCGAGCCGCGGAACGCGGCGAGCTTCTCGGCCGCGCGCGCCTCGGCGTGCAGCACGACCACGGGCGCGCGGCCGCTTGCCTCGCGCACCAGCGCGGCGAGCCGGCGGGCGTGGTCAGAGTCGGCGGCGATCACGAGACCGGCCGCGTCACGGTGCCCGGCGGCGCGCAGCTCGCGCAGCTTGGCATCGGCCTCGCGCAGGATCCGCGGCAGCCCGTCGGGCAGCTCGGTCGAGATCGCGGTCCGGTAGCGGCGGCTGGCCTCGCGCTTGGTCAGCACCGTCTCGAAGCTCGACTCGATCACGTCCTCGCCGCTGCGCCACGACAGCGTGCCGTCGTATGCGACGAAGCAGACCGAGCGGCAGACGCCGTCGCGCACGGCCTCGGAGTAGTCGTAGGAGACGTCCGGCACAGCGAGGCCGTCGCGGTCATATCGCACGCCGGGGATCGGCGTCGCGTCCGAGCGGAACGGCGTTCCGGACAGCAGCAGCCACCGCGGCGCCGCGCCGAACGCGGTCGCGAATCCCTCGCCCCAGGCGAGCTCCTCACCGAGGTGGTGGGCCTCGTCCGCGATCACCAGCGAGCGCGCCCGCAGAGCGGAGCGCCAGCGGGCCGGCGCCTTCGCGATCCGCGCATAGGTCACCGACACGCCGCGGAAGCCCTGCGGCGGGCGGGGCGACCCGGCATCGGGCGCGAGGTCGAGCCCGAGCGTGTGGGCGGCGTGCGCCCACTGTCGCGTCAGCGGGGCCGTCGGGCATGCGACCACGACCGAATCGATCGCGCCCGAGGCGAGCTGGCGGCGCGCGAACTCCAGCGCCGGCCGCGTCTTGCCCGCGCCCGGGGCGGCCGAGATCAGCAGCGGCCCGGCCGACCAGGAGGCCATCGACTGAAGCGCGCGGACCTGCCACGCGCGCAAAGAAGTCGAATTTTGCCCCTGCCCTCTGGAACCCATGGGCGGGGCATCGTGCCGGACCGGCCGGACGTCAGCCGATCTTGAAGCTCTTGCCGGCGGCCTTGCCCGCGACGGTGCCGCTGAGTGCGCGCACGAAGAACGTGTACTTCCCGGCCTTGAGGTGCTTGTAGGTCTTCGGCGACGTGCAGGAGCTGTATCCGGGGGCCTTGGACTTGCCCTTGCGTGTCCTGCTCAGGGCACACTGGAAGCCCGCCGCGCCCGCCGCGCCGAAGGTGAACTTGGCGCTGTGATGCTTTGAGCTGATGGCGGCCTTCGTGATCTTCGCGGCCGGGGGCTTCGTTACCGGAGCCTTGACCGTGTAGGTCGCCGTGGCGGAGAGCGTCGTCCGCTGGTTGTCGGAGCCCGAGACGGTGAACGTGTGGGTGCCGGGGGTCGTGCTGATCGCGGTGCCCGCGGGGTCGGTCCCCGTGCAGCCTCCCAACCCCAGCGAGGTCGGATAGCTGTACCCGCACGACCAGGAGGCGTCGACGACCTGCCCGGGCGTGTACACCGCACCATTGGCCGGCGCGTCGATCTCGATCACGGGCACGAACTCGATGAACACATCACCAACGTTGTAACCACCTCCCGTGATCGGATCCTGGATCGCGTTGGCGATGAAGCTCGAGCCGCCGGCGCCGCCCGCGCTGGTGCCGCCGTTCCCGTTGCAGTCCGCTCCGCTGCATGCACCCATGCCCGTCGCGCCGCCGCCCCCGCCGAAGTAACCGCCCCCGCCACCACCACCCGCGGCGGGAGCAGAGTCCGTGCTCCCGCAGCAGGGGCCGAGCCCGCCCGCGTTGCCGCCGGCGCCACCGTCCGCCCCCGACCCCGAGCCACCGGCGACGCTCCCGGAGTAGGACACGGTGTTCACCGAGCACCCGGTTCGTGTGCCACCCGCGCCCGCCGTGGTCGTTCCCATCGCGGCGTCCGTCGAGCCATCCACGGTCATCACCGAAGCATCACCGCCGCCGGCGAAGCCCGGGATCACGATCCCGGCCGCGGTCTTGATCGCCGCAGGGCCCGACGCGCTCGGTGACGGAAGCTGGTTGTTGCGTCCCGCTCCGCCGGTATATCCGCCGTTGTCGCAGCCGGCGCCGTTGCCGTTGAGACCCGTCCCGCCTGTCCCGCCTCCGCCCGCCGCGACGAGCAGCCGCGATTCGGCGGACGTTCCCCCGCCTGGGCAGCTCGCGACGAGCTCCGAGCAGGTGCGCACGTCACTCGCACCGCCGCCCGATCCCGACCACGGGCCGTCGCACGGAACGCTCATGTCGCTGCCGGCGAGCATGCAGTCGGGAACTCCGGGTGGCGGGCTGCCGGCCGCGCCGCCACCGCCGAACGTCGCGCCGCCCCCGGCCGTGCCGCTCTGGCCCACCTCGGCGTAAAGCGTCTGTCCCGGCGTCGTTGCGAGATAACCCGACACCACTGCGGGCTCGGAGAAGATGCCGTTGACGGCGGGCGGCTGCGGATCGTGGCTCCCACCCCAGCCGCCGATGGCGACCACGCCCTCGAGCAGCACGCCGCTCGGCACGGTGTAGACCTGCTGCTGTCCCGTCGGAGAGAGCTGCGTCGGACCTGCGATGCCCAGCGCCACCGCCGGCAACACGAGCACGACGGCCGTTGCCACCACCAACACCGATACAAGCCGGAACCTCATCGGAGAACGCCCAGGCGGCAACATACACCTCTGCCGACGCGGCGACAAGAGGGGTACAGCCGCCGTGCTACGGCAGCGCCGCCAGCGCCCCGGCGAGCTGACTACGCGACTTGACGCCGAGCTTCGCGTACGCGCGCGAGAGATGCACCTCGACCGTGTGCACGGTGACCACGAGCGCGAGCGCGATCTCCTTGTTCGACATGCCCTCCGCCGCGAGCGCGACGACCCGCGACTCGGCGGAGGTCAGCTCGCCGTCGCCGGCCGGGCGCCGCGCCCCGACGCGCTCGATCTCGCCGCGGGCGACATCCGCCCACCCGGGGGCGCCGAGATCGCTGAACGCGTCGGCCGCCGCCGTCAGCGTGTTGCGTGCGGCCCCCCACTTGCGGTGGCGCCGCTGCGCCCGCCCGAGCCCGAGCAGCGTCCGCGCGCGGTCGAATCCGAGGTCCAGCCGCGCATAGGCCGCCGCCGCCTCGTGCAGCGCCGCTTGCGCCGCTTCGTCCCAGCCCTCGAGCAGCGCGATCAGCGCCTCGCCGCGAGCCGCTGTCGCGAGGCCCCACGGATGATCTTGGGCATCGGCCAGCTTCCGCAGCCGCGCCGCGACCGCTGCGGCCTCGTCGCCACGCCCAAGCTCGCAGAGCGTCTGCACCAGGTCTCCGGCGACCGGGAACGCGCCGGGCTCCTCGACGCCCTCGCGCTCCATATGGCGCCACACGTGCCCGAACCGCTCGGCGGCATCCTGCGCGCGGGCGCCGAGCAGCGCCGCGAGACCCAGTGCCCGCTCGCACTCGAACAGGTCCCAGGCGTCGTCGCTCAGCTCGATCGCGGACTCGGCGAGGTCCACCGCCCGCCGCTCGTCACCGCTCAGCGCGGCGATCAGAGCCCCGCATCGCAGCCGTGCGGGCGTCACCCGATCGAGCGCGGCCCAGGTCTCCCACGTCTCGAGCACCTGCCGCGCCCGGTTGCAGTCGCCGGCACGGATGGCGAGCTCCGTGAGGTGCAGCAGCATGATCTCGCTCGACAGCGACTCCCCTCGCTCATCGGCGAGCGCCGCCAGGCGTTGGATCATCTTCCGGGCCTGCTCCACCTCGCCGCGGAAGCCATGCTGGACCGCCACGATCCGCTCGGCGGATTGCTCGTACAGGCTCTCGCCGGTCTCCTCGATCACGGAGACGAGACCCTCGGTCGGCATCCCGCGCAGCGCGCGCGTCCACGCGAGCGCGTCCAGTGCGCGTGCTTCGGCTCCCGGAGCACGGGCGGTCGCTACGGCGAGGCTCTCCTCCGCCCAGGCGAGTGCGTCCTCGAGCCGTTCGATGCGCATCACCGCGAACAGGACCGCCTTCATCGACAGCGCCACGGCGAGTACCTCGGGATCGTCCTGGGCGTGGCGGACCGCCTGCTCCACGTGGGTCGTGTGTCCCTCGAACCCGGACGGCGGGGCGAGCAGCATGTGGGCGCGCGCGCGAGGTGCGCCGCCGGGCAGCTGCTCGAGCTCCGGTTCCAGCAGCGCCTGCATGCGATCGAAGTCGCCGACGCCGAGCAGGTACTCGCCCAGCGTCAGAACGCGCTCGACGCGCTCGGGGTCGCCATCGGGCGTCAGCCTCAGCGCGTGCTCGGCGAGGTCGACCGCGTCTCGGGCCGCGCCGCGCCGGCGCGCGACTCCGGCCGCGCGCGCGACGACGAGCGCGGGCTCGGGATCGGGCACCGCGGTCGCGAGCGCCAGGTGCCTGGCGGCGCGAACCGGATCGTCGAGCGCGTTCGACAGCTCGAGGTGGACCGCCTCGCGCTCGGCCGGCCGCGCGTGCTCGAGCGCCGCCGCCGCGAGCAGGGGATGGGATGCGCGCACGCGCTGTCCGTCAAGCGCGAGCACGTCATGGGCCGCAGCGTCCGAGACGGCCGTCGGGCCGGCCATCCAGGCGAGCTCGCTCGGGCTGAGATCCGCGCTCAGCGACACCGCCAGCAGCGCGCGCCCGACGTTCGGAGGCAGCGCACGCACGCGCGCACCGAACAGCTCGCGCGCGAGCTCGGGGGCCGGCAGCTCGGCGCCGAACTCGAGCGTGCCGTGCTCGAGCAGCAGCCGGCCCAGCTCGAGCACCATCAGCGGGTTGCCGTGGGCCGCCTCCACGATCCGCGTGACCAGCGGGCGCGGCACGCTCAGCCCGAGCGTCTCCGAGATCAGGCGGCGAGCGTCCAGCGGGCCGATTGCGGTCAGCTCGAGCCGC
>CAWGYJ010000007.1:0-412373 GCA_963826895.1 uncultured Solirubrobacterales bacterium | reverse complement strand
GGGCACGAAATGACATGAGCGAAGCCGGCTGACGGCGGCTTCTTTCCCCTGGTGTACGACGAGCTCAAAGTGCTCGCCGCCGCTGGCTCGCCGACGAGTCGCCCGGCCATACGCTCGACGCCACGGCCCTGGTTCATGAAGTCTATCTGCGGCTAGGGGACGCGAGCTTTGCCGATCGAAGTCGGTTCTTTCGCGCCGCCGCCGTGGCGATGCAGCGCATTCTTGGTTGACCACGCTCGCCGCCGCCGAGCCGCGAAACGAGGTTCAGGCGACCGAACTCTCGCATTAACGGATGAAGAGCCGGTGCAAGCCGCCGACCCGGACGTCATTCTCGACATCGACCTAGTGCTCACCCGGCTGGCAATCGAAGACCCGACATCCGCCGAGGTGGCGCGTTTGCGACTTTTTGGTGGCCTGTCAATCGACGAGGCCGCGGAAGCCATGGGCGTCTCGCGAGCGACCGCGTTCCGCGAATGGGCCTACGCTCGAGCCTGGCTGGCCACGGCATGGCTTCGACGCAATAGGCGCAGAAGGGGACGTGCGGGCGAGGCGGCTTGCTGCACGCTTCTGCACGCTACCCTCAGGCGTCCTGCGAGGTAGGCAGGCAGCAGCGTGTCGTCGGACCCTGAGTCGAGGTTGGCGTCGAGAATGCGCGACCCACTGGGGCCGGCGACCCGGAGCGCGAGCATTGGCCGGAAGCGCACAGCCACCCCGCCGAGCGGGTAAACCGGGCGCCGCGTCGGCAGCCGGACGTACGGGAATTTCATCCTAGCTCCGTCCCAAAGGCTACGCCACCGATGATTGCGTCGTCCGCGGGGATGCCTTCCGTGATGCACCGCTCGGGATCCTCCCCGGCGTCAAGGACGAGCCGGTCGAGGGACTCGGGGTCGTCTGCCTCGGCCACAATGCGGGCCCCGTCGGGGCTCCATGCGATCCACCGGCCAGCGCGCCGCGCCAGTTCGTCCAACGGGAACTTCGCCCGGTTCTCCAGGAACTTTCGGTGGTCCTCAAGTTCACTGATATTCTGCGGGACCATGTGAGGGTCCTCCCGACGCGCGAATCCGCAGTGACACGCTCCATTCTATCAGGAGGCCCGATGCGGCACACCGGTAACCCGAACTCGCACTTTGAGCGAGCCCACCGTTATTGCGAAGCCGTTCGCCACCCGCTTGTTCGGCTCAACGCATACGCCGACGCGGGTATTTCGACTCGTCTAACCGGTCAACGCAATTGGGCGCACGGGCAGGAAATGTCTTACCGGAGCTAACAGGCACACGCCTTGCGGACGGCACACGGCATGCGCCTGCTACTTATTTCTGCCGTTTGCGCAGGATTCTCGCGGTTGCGTCGGGCGTGCGGGTGCTGCCGATTCTTGATGCCGACGTAAACGGGATTGGATTTGCGTACGAGGGAATATATGCCACATTGGTCAGTGGCGTCGTTCGAATGTGGGCCGTTGTCTGGGTTCAATGAGGACGGGAAATCATTACTCAAGCGGGAGCTCGCCATGGCTACGGAGAAGCAGATCGCCGCGAATCGCGCTGATGCGCTTTTGTCCACTGGCCCAAAGACGGCGGCGGGTCGTGCGCGATCGTCGATGAACTCTTATCGAGACGGCATGCGTTCCAGGAAGCGGAAGCTTTTGCGCGATGAATCGTACGTCGCGGAAAGCCGCAAGCACAAGTGGATGGCGATTACCGATCCGTGCAACGATGTCGCGGAATTTCTCATGCACCAGAGCGTTTGCGCTTCCTTCGAAGTCGAGCACGCGGTGCGCATGAATGGGAGCGGACCACCAAACTTGTTGATAATTCCGACGACAATGAGATCGAAGCGGTCCGCGCGCTGGGAAGGCGATTGTTCCACGATCGTTGCGGGCCGACGGGCGCTTACGGGAACCTGCCGGATACTCGAACCAAAGAGGACTGCAAGCGGAAGACGTCGGCGAGCACGACGGCCGATGACCCGGACCATCCCGCCAAGCTGGTGGCCGAGCTTGAAAAGTCAGCGCCGGGATGCATCTGGATGCGGGAGCAATGGGAGGAACTGCGTGAGCAGTTGAACACAAGATGTCTTTCAGTCGGTCGACCGACTCAAAGCGGTCAGGCTGCTGGGGCGGCAGCCGATGGATATTGCTGATGATCGCGACATCGCCGTCATTTTCGTCGCCAGCGATGGTGTGCAGCCGGGCGGCAAGACTGCCTTCGAGGACCTGCGCAGTGACTTGAGCGACGAACAGGTGAAACGCCAACGCCGGCGGTTGCTCAAGCGATGGCCCGAGTTGTTCGGAGTTCTAACCGTTGCCGAATCCAGGCAAATGCTCGAGGAGTTGGTCGATCAACAGATCGTGTCTTGCCCAAGGTTCTTGGGAATCGTGGCGTGAGAGGATTTCTCGGGGCAGAATAGGTCAGGTCGTGACAGCCAGGCTGTCACGACCGCATACCCCGAGGAGCTGAATTCGATGGGAAAGCGCAGCGAGGTACCAGTAAACGAGCGGCGGCAGGCTGTGTTAAGCTTTTGCGGCCCCGAGAAGAGCCGGCAGCAGTGATCGCGCGTCGCTGCGGTGTTGCCGAGGCAATCGCCATACCGCCGTACGCCACCGGCCACGTGACCCCGACCAGGCCGGCGCGCGCGAGCTTGCCCTGCCACTCGCGGTAGGGCGCTGGATCCTCTACGTGCAGCCCCGCGATCGGCGGTGGCGACTCGTGGCGGTGCTCGGCAAGCCACGCGCGGGCGCGGGCGCGGAACTCGGCTTGCGGTGGCGTGTCGTCGAGGTTCATCGGCGGCGGCGGTCGCGGACGGTACCAGAAAAACAAATCAGTCGAATGATTAGTTTTCTCGATAGAGTGGCGGACGTGGAGCTACCGGACGTATCGAAGGTGAGCCGCGAGGTGGCGGCGGTGGCCCGCCGGGTGGCGAACGAGCTCCGCGCGCTCTCGCACATGCGGCGCGCCGGGGTGATCGGCGGCGACCCGCCGCGGGAGACGATCAAGGGGCTGCGGCTGAGCGCCCAGTACGGGCAGCTCGCCAGCGCCGTGATGCTGTCCGCGCAGCGCCACGGCGACAAGCCCGGGCTGATCGACGAGCTCGGGACACTGTCGTTCTCAGAGCTCGACGCTCGCTCGAGCGCGCTCGCGTGCGCGCTGCGCGCGCGTGGGCTGCGCGAGGGCGACTCGGTCGGGATCCTGTGCCGCAACCACCGCGGCCTGATCGACATCAACTTCGGTGCGGGCAAGATCGGCGCGCGACTGCTGCTGCTCAACACCGACTTCGGCGGGCCGCAGCTGCGGGACGTGTGCGCGCGCGAGGGCGTCGTCCTGCTCGTCCACGACGAGGAGTACGAGGAGCTCGCGGCGCCGATCGAGCCGCAGCACGGCCGCGTGCTCGGCTGGGCCGAGTCGAACCCGGGCGGCCTGCGACACGCTCGAGCAGCTGATCGCCCAGCACGCCGGCGAGGTCCCGCCGCCGCCGTCGGAGCACGCGGCGCTGGTGCTGCTCACCAGCGGCACGACCGGAACGCCGAAGGGCGCGCCGCGATCGGGCGGCCGGTCGCTCGCGCCGATCGGAGCGCTGCTGTCGAAGGTGCCCTTCCGGTCGCGACGAGTCGACGTACGTGGCGCGCCGCCGATGTTCCACGCGCTCGGCTACACGCAGATGGCACTGGCGGTGTCGCTCGGCTCGACGGTGATCTGCGAGCGGCGCTTCAAGCCCGAGCGCGTGCTCGACGCGATCCACGCGCGAGCGCCCGACCGCGCTCGTCGTCGTGCCGGTCATGCTGGCGCGGATCGTGTCGCTGCTGGAGGACGAGCCCGCGCGATGGGACACGAGCTCGCTGCGGATCGTGCTCTGCTCGGGCGCGCAGCTCGAGGCCGAGCTCGTCCGCCGGGCGCAGAAGACGATCGGCGACAAGCTCTACAACTTCTACGGCTCGACCGAGGTCGCCTACGCGACGTTCGCGACGCCGGAGGATCTGCGCGCGGCGCCCGGCTGCGCGGGCCAGGTCGCCGTTCGGCGCGATCGTCCGGCTGTACGACTAGGACGGCCGGCCGGTCACTGGAGCCGGGAACAGTCGGGCGGATCTTCGTCGGCAACGGCTACCAGTTCGAGGGGTACACCGGCGGCGGCAACAAGGAGATGATCGACGGCCTGATGAGCACCGGGGACGTCGGCCACTTCGACGAGGGCGGGCGGCTGTTCATCGACGGCCGCGACGACGACATGATCGTCTCCGGCGGCGAGAACCTGTTCCCGGCCGAGGTCGAGGAGCTGCTCATCACCCACCCGGCGATCGAGGAGGCCGCGGTGATCGGCGTCGATGACGAGGAGTTCGGCAAGCGCCTCGCCGCGTTCGTCGTGCTCCGGTCCGGCGCAGTCGCTGACCGAGGACGAGGTGCGCGACTTCGTCAGCGAGAACCTCGCGCGGTTCAAGGTGCCGCGCGACGTCGCCTTCCTGCCAGAGCTGCCGCGCAACCCGACCGGCAAGGTGCTCAAGCGCCGGCTGCGCGAGATGCACGCGGCCGGTGCGGTTGATGGCTGAGGCCGCGGAGCACGCACCCGCGCGCCGCACCCAGGCCGAGCGCCGTGCCACCACCCGTGCCGCGCTGCTCGATGCCGCGCTCGAGTGCCTGATCGAGGACGGCTACGCGGGGCTGACCACGCGCAAGGTCGCCGACCGCGCCGGCGTCTCCCAGGGCACGCAGATGCATTACTTCCCGACCCGCGCGCGGTTCGTGGCCGAGGCGGTGCGGCACCTCGCGTTCAAGCTCGCGGCCGAGCTGCGCGAGCAGGACACGATGCACCCGCGCACCGATCGCCGCCGGCTCGAGCTGCTGCTCGACCGCACCTGGGAGATCCACACCGGTCCCGTGTTCCAGGCGACGATGGAGCTGTGGGTCGCGGCCCGGACCGACGCCGAGATCCGCGAGGCGATGGCCGAGGTCGCGCGCGACGTCACGCGGATGATCGCGGCCGGCGCCAGCGAGATGTTCCCCGAGTTGATGGCGCGCCCGCGGGCGGGCGAGGTGCTCGACATGGGGCTCGCGATCATGCGCGGGCTCGCCGTGCTGCGGTTCACGAACGACGAAGCGGACGTGGAGCGGCGCTGGCGCCGGGCGCGCGGGCACCTGCTCGAGCTGTACGAGACCGTCTGATCCGCGGCGCTAACCGGTTGCCAGCCGGCTGAACGCGAGCGGCACGACGTACTCCTCGCCGTTGTCCTGGTACGCGAGCCAGGCATTGCCGTCCCCGACGGCCTGGACAGTCACGTTCGTGCCGGAGGTGAGGCCGGTCGGGCGCGCCGCCGGCCAGCTCGCGCCGTCGGCGCTGTAGTCGAGCGTCCAGCCGCGACCGTCGAGCCAGACGCCATAGACCCCACCGGTGCTGTCCTGTGAGACGCTCAGCTCCTCGGCGCCGTCCAGCGTCTGCGTGGTCTCGTCCGAGACTGGGATCGGCGGACCGAAGCTGTCGGTCGCGGTGCTGAAGCTGCGGTAGTAGATCCCGTCGGCGCCGCTGCCCGTGAGCCCGGGGCCCTCGTCCTCGAGCAGGCCGATCGTGCCGCCGCTCGGGCCGCCGCCGGCGAGCACGGGCGCGAACGCCTGACACGAGATCGGCCGGAAGTACGTGGATCCCCACGCCGCCTGGGTCTGCAGCTGGGCGGGCGTGCCGATCGCGACGCCGTAGCCGGTCGCCTCCGAGGTGCCGGCCGGGCACCCGGTCGGGCTGCCCTCATCGGAGCCGACGGCAACGACGATGTACTTCCCCGGGGCCGACGGATCCGGGATCGAGGCGAGCTCGTTGCCGTCGATCTCGAGATCGGTCCCATACTGGGCGGTGGTATCGGGGACCGGGGTCGTGGCCGGCGCCGGCGCGCCGAGCCCGAAGTCGGTGGAGCCGCTCCCGAACGGATATTCGTTGCTGTAGACGTCGATGTCGGAGCTGTCGAGCGCGATCGCGCCGTTGCCCGGCATGTCGCCGGTGCCGACCGAGGAGGCGAGCAGAGTCCCGCCATCGTCGATGCCCTGGTCCGGGGATGCGAACGCGGCACCGCCGGCCGGCGAGCTCCAGGCGACGACGCCGTCGTCGCTGTAGCCGGGAGCGTTCGCGCTGGCGCTGGCTCCGTCCGCTTCGGCCAGCACGACCACCGTCCCGCCGGGCTGCACGAGCACCTGCGGTGAGAAGTAGGTCGGGCTCGCCCCACCGGCGAGGGCGAGCTGGTCGACGAGCTTGTACGGCCCGGCGCCGCCGTTGCACTCCGGCGCCGCGGTCGTGAGCGTGCAGACGTCGATCGAGCCGAGCGAGTTGTCCTCCCACACGATGTACGTGTCGCCTGATGCCGGGTCGTACGCGATCCGTGGCGGGTCGTCTCCGGTACCGAGGCCGATCGGGTGCAACGGCGGCGTCTTGGCCGGTGGGGTGTAGCTGTTCGCGACCGTCTGCAGCGGCGCCGCGCCGGCGGCGAAGCCCTGGTTGCCGGTCGCGAGCACGTCGTACTCGCAGTCCTGGGCGACGGCGCGATTGGTGACGCCGGCCGCCTGGCAGATCGCAGCCGCCTGCGCCGTCTTGCCCGGCGGGGCCGTGGCCGGGTTGAACGTGGTGCGCGGGAAGTTCCGGATCGTGTACGACTTCGTGCTCTTGCCGCGCGGGTAGCCGAACAGCGACTCGCGCTGCGTGATCCGCCAGCTCGCACCGAACTCGTCGTACAGGATGTGGGCCTGCTCGGGCGTGCCGAGGGGGCCGGCGAGAATGTCGTCCACGTTGAAGCGCTGGCCCTGACGGCCGCGGAACTCGTCCTTGGCCGACACGTCGGCGTTTCCCAGGAGGCCGGTGAGGTGGCGCAAACGGTCGCGCGCGACCTTGATCTGGAGCGTCAGCGCCGGGGTCCACGTCCTGGCGTTGTCGGAGGTGAGTCCGTTGTCGACGTCGACAGTGGTCCCGTCCCGCCAGCGGACCTCGGCGCTCGTGGAGCCGGTCACGAACGCGGCGACCAGCTTCTTGCAGAAGTCCGCGAACTTCGGTGCCTCCCGTGCCAGCTTGCAGATCGCGGCCGGCGTCAGGCCTTTCGGCAGCGTGATCCCGAAGTGGATCAGCTTGAGCGTTCCGCCACCCGCCAACCGAACGTCGGGCGCGTGCACCGGCCGGTGGTCGACGAACGCCTTGACGCCATAGTTGTTGAACGAGTCGATCTGCACGATCGCGCGGCCATCCCGCATCGCCACCGCCGTGTTGACCGCGACCGAGCGCGAATGCGGGAACGGCTGCTGGCGCTCCTGGATCTCGAGGTTGTCCCGCGTCGACTTGAGCAGCGTGAACTCGCCCGCGGCCTGGAAGTCGAACAGCGCCCCGTCGAAGTCGATCAGGTGGGGGTCGCCGCCGCTGGCGGCGTTGCCGTTGTTCGACTGCTTCTGCATCGGCTGGCAGAACTCCGCAAGCGTGGCAGCCGTCAGCGTGCCGTGAGTGCCGCTGCCCGGGTCGCCGCTGAGGCCGAGCGGCGCGAAGTCGGACAACTGCCGGTGGGGCGGCGTGCTCCCGGTGGTGTCCGGCGGGCACTCGCATGCCTCCGGGGTCGCGGTACAGAACCAGGCGCCGCCCAGATCGGTGTAGTTCTGCGTGCGGCCGAGGCGCGCCGAGCCGCTGATCGAGACCAGCAGAAGCGGCGCCGACGCCGATGACTCGACGGCGTACTGGGCGGTCGTGTACGGCGCGGCCTCCACCGCGGCCGGGCCGGCGGCCGTGTCGAGTTCGGTGGGCGGGGCCGCGTAGCCGCTGAGCACCGGCTCCGGGCTCTGCGTCGTCCAAGGCGGTCCACCGCGGGACAGCTGGAAGAAGCTGGAGCCCCAGGTCGTCAGGAACGGTGTCGTATTGCCGCCCGCGTCGCCGAATCGGGCCTCGTCGCTGGAGGCGTTGAGGATCTCGCGGACCTTCGGCCAGAGGCTCCCCGCCGTGTCGTCGGAGTGGCCCCAGAAGCCGCTCGCGTCGTACGTGCGAGCGAACAGCGCGCGGCCCGGGTTCTGGAGGTAATCGATCAGCCAGGCCTCCGCCGTGGGCGTCATCACCCGATCGACGCTGAGCGCCGCCCACTCGGCCATCCCCTCGATCAGCCAGTCGCCCTGCGAGGGCCAGCTGTGGTCGAGGTCGAACTCGAAGCAGTGGAACACCTCGTGGGCCAGGACCACGGTGAGGTATGAGATCGACCCGGACGCGACCCCCGGAGCGACGCGGATCCGGCAGTAGGGGCCCGACAGCGAAAGCGCGCCGGCGGCGTCGACGGGGAGCGCATCGGCGTCGGCACCGTCGATCGGCGAGCTCGTGGTGCCGGCGACGATCGTCAATCCGAGCGCGTGCGCGAGATGCCCGCCGTCCGCGTACACCGACGCCCACTGATTCGCGGCCTTGGTCAGCGACGCACTCTGATGAAAGCCGCGTCCCCGAACGTGGCGATGTGCGCCGATGAGCCGGGGTCGGCGAGACCAAGGTCGTGAAGGACCGCGCGGCGCAGGCGCGGCTTCAGCTTCGGCAGGTAGCGGAGCGCCCACGCGGCTGCCGGCAGCCCCGACGGAACGCGGGTGCGCCCGCCGGACGGCGGATCGATCCGGGCAGCGGCCCGTAGCTCAGCGCAACCGCCTCGAGCGCCGTCGTCTCGGAAACCGAGCCGCTCGGGCTCACCTGCGCGAGCAGCTTCCCCCAGGCCGTCGTCGGCAGCTTCGCCGACAGGCGTGCGAGCGCCAGCTGTGCGTATGAGACCGCGGTCGGGCCCGCCGTGTGTGCCCGCCGCGTAAGCGTCAGCACGACGAGCCCGAGCCGGTCGTGCGCTCGCAACAGCACCTCGGCCGTCCTGCGCTCGCGCGAGCCGGCGACGAACTCGGCGCCGCCGTCGGCAAGCTTCAGGCGGCCGGCGCGATGGGCCCTGCGCCACGCGGTCAGGATGCGGCTCGCGTCCCGGTCGGAGCGCAGCACGAAGGCGTCGACCTCGAGCCGCTTCCCGCGGCCAGTGCCGGCCGATCCCGCGACCGCGCTCAGCTCGCGGGCGCTCGTGAGCGCCCGGCCGAGCCGGGATGCAGCGGTGGACGCGCGCACGCGCGCCGGGCGCAGGCCGATCGTGGCCAGGTCGGCGGACGAGAGCACGAGCTGCGTCGCGGCGGCGTCGCTCGTGGCCGCGCCGGCCGCCGCCGGCGCATGCGACACGGCCAGCGCCGCGATCGTGATGATCGTCAGCGCGACGCGTCGGCGCGCAATCGGCGAGCCCTTCCCCGGCATCCGAGCGGATCGTGACAACCGATCCGCCCGGCGTCAACGGTTCTGGCGTCTCGATCTGGTCTCAGATTGCCGGGCGGTCGCTCGGGCTGTGTGAGTTCTCACAGGCACATAAGAGCGGTCGAGCCGGGCATTTCGATGTGCCAAAGTATTTGCGTGAGGTATTTGCGGACGGTCTCGACGAGGCGACTGCTCGTGTTGATCGCGAGCGTGGTCGGGGTTGCCGCCGCCGGCACGGCAATCGCGGTCGCGGCGATCGGGAACGGCCCCGTGCCCAAGCGCGAGCCGCTGCCGGTTGCGATCCGGCAGGCGCTGCGCGCCCCGGCCGTCACCGGGATCAGCGCGCGGATCACGTTCACCAACAGCCTGATCGACGCGACCGACCTCCAGGGTCCGACCGACCCGCTGCTCCAGGGCGCGAGCGGGCGCCTGTGGCTGACCGATGCGCCCGGCGATCACCGGCTGCGGATCGAGCTGCAGTCCGACAACGGCGACGGGCAGATCGTGTACGACAACGGGCGCTTCTCGATCTACGACCCGGCACAGAACGTCGCATACGAGGGTCGGTGCCGGCTTCGGCCGCGCACGCGGCAGCCGATGCTCGCCGCGCCCGCGCGCACGCGTCCGCGCGCGCTCCCGCGCGGATCCCGACCGTCGCCGCGATCACCCAGGCGCTGACCCGGGTCTCGAAGCACGTTCGACGTGTCCGGCGCGATCCCGAGCGACGTCGCCGGGTCAGGCGGCCTACACGGTTCGCATCTCGCCCGCAGCTCAACGGCGGCCTGCTGGGCGGCTTCCAGCTCGCGTGGGACGCGATCCGCGGCGTCCCGCTGCGGTTCGCGATCTACGCCAGGGGCGACAGCTCACCGATCATCGAGCTGAAGGCGACCGACATCTCCTACGGGCCGGTGGCGTCGTCCGTGTTCGACGTCTCGCCGCCGCCCGGCACGCGGGTCGAGCACATCTCCGACGCCGACCGGCGACGCACGGAGCACAAGGCGTCGGCCGCGCGTCGCGCCGTCGCCCGCACGCTCTCGTTCGCGCTCGACGCGCCGGCAACCGCCGGCGGCCTGTCGCGCACGTCGGTCTCCCGGCTCGGCGACGACGGCGCCTTCGTGTTCTACGGCCACGGGCTCAGCGGCGTGGCCGTGATCGAGCAGGCCACGCACGGCACCCGGCAGGTGACGTCGAGCGGCGGCGGGGGCCTCAGCATCCCGACCGTGTCGATCAACGGGACCACCGCTCAGCAGCTCCAGACCGCGCTCGGGACCGTCGCTTCGGTTCACGCGCGGCGTCGGTCGCGTACACGGTGATCGGGTCCGTAACGCCCGCCACCGCGGACGCGGTCGCCGCGCTCGCTATGACGTGAAGAGCCGGCGCCGGTCGAAGTCCGCGGGCTGGTCAAGCGCTACGGCGAGCTGACCGCCGTCGCCGGCGTCGATCTGACCGTCGAGGTCGGCGACGTGTACGGATACCTCGGCCCGAACGGCGCCGGCAAGACGACCTCGCTGCGGATGATGCTCGGCCTGATCCGCCCGACCGCCGGCACCGTCCGGCTGTTCGGGCGCGACCCGCAGCAGACGGTCGGCCGCGCTACAGGGCGTGGCCGGTTTCGTCGAGGCGCCGACGTTCTACCCGTACCTGAACGGCCGCCGCAACCTCGAGCTGCTGGCGGCGTACGACGGCTACGGCGCCGCCTCGCGGATCGACCTGGCGCTCGACACCGTGGAGCTCGCAGACCGCGCGAAGGATCGCGTCGGCGGCTACTCGCACGGGATGCGCCAGCGGCTCGGGATCGCCGCCTCGCTGCTCCGCGAACCGAAGCTGCTGCTGCTCGACGAGCCCGCCACCGGCCTCGACCCTGCCGGGATGCGCGACATGCGGCTGCTGATCCGCCGCCTCGCCGACGAGGGGATGACGGTCGTGCTCTCGAGCCACCTGCTGGCCGAGGTCGAGGAGCTGTGCAACCGGGTCGCGATCGTCCGCTCGGGGCGGATCGTGTACGAGGGCGAGATCGCGGCTCTGAAGCGCGGAGCGGGGACCGAGTACACGCTCTCGAGCACCGACGACGACCGCGCTCTCGCCGTCTGCCGTGCGCAGCCGGGAGTCTCCGACGTGGAGCTCAAGCAGGGGCGGATCGTGTTCGTCGCCGACGAGTCGGCGGCAGCCCGGCTGTCGCAGGCGCTGATCGAGGCGGGCGCGCTGATCCGGGTGCTGACGCCGCAGACGGTGACGCTCGAGGACCTGTTCTTCTCCTACACCGAGGGCGCCGGCTCGGCCGCGCCGCCGGCGCCAGAGCCCGCGGAGGTGGCTCAGTGTCCGCCGTCAGCGCTCCGGGCGCCGTCGCCGGGCGGGGTCCCGGGGTTCTGACCGTGTACCGGTGGGAGCTGACGAAGCTCCGGTATCTGAAGCGAACCTATCTTGGGCTCGGCGCGGCGGTGATCGTGCCGATCCTGTTCGTGCTGGCGGTTCACTTCCGCCAGCACCACGGTCACGGGGACTTCGCGTTCTCGTCCTACCTCGACCGCTCGGGCCTCGCGGTGCCGCTCGTGATCCTGCTGTTCGGCGCGGTCTGGATGTTCCCGCTGATCACGGCGCTCGTGGCGGGCGACATCTTCGCCTCCGAGGACCACAACGGGACGCTCAAGACGATCTTCACCCGCTCGCTCGAGCGCTGGCAGATCTTCGCCGGCAAGGCGCTCGACGGCTCTGACGTACGGAGTGGTGGCGATCCTGCTCACCGGAACCGTCGCGGTCATCGCCGGCTGCCTGCAGTCCGGGTTCAACCCGCTGGAGAGCCTGTCGGGGACGATCGTGTCCGCTCCGAAGGGGCTCGAGCTCGTCTACGCGAGCATGCTGATCTATCTGATCCCGATCGTGACGATCGTGGCGATCGGTCTGCTGCTGTCGGTCGTCACCCGTAACAGCGCGGCGGCGGTCGTCGGGACCCTGATGATCTCACTACTGTTCCAGCTGATCGGGATCCTGCCCGGGCTGGGTGCGGCTGCAGCCCTACCTGCTCTCGACGCAGTTCAACGCCTGGCAGGGGCTGCTGCGGACGCCGATCGACTGGGCGCCGATCGTGCGAGCCGCCTGGGTGTGCGCGCTCTACGGGCTGCCGGCGCTGGGCGCCGCGTTCCTCGTGTTCCTGCGGCGCGACGTCGCCGGCGGGTAGCGGCTCAGCAGGCGACGCCGTCGAGCAGGTTCTGGGCTTCGCTGTCCGGCACGGGCCGGCCGAACAGGTAGCCCTGCGCGCCGTCGCACCCGAGCGCGCGGATCCGCTCGAGCTGCTCCTCGGTCTCGACGCCCTCGGCGATCACGCTCAGCCCGAGCGCGTGCGCGAGCTCGACGACGGCGCCGACCACGGGCGCCTGCTCCGGATCTCCGGCCAGGTCGCCGATGAAGCTCGCGTCGATCTTCAGCGTGTCGAACGGCATCGCCTTGAGGTTCGCGAGCGAGCCGAGGCCCGGTCCCGTAGTCGTCGATCGCGAGCCGCACGCCGAGCGTCTTCAGCCCGTCGAGCACGCGCGTGGCGGCATCGGGGCGCTCCGCCAGCGCGCCCTCGTTGATCTCGAGGCACAGCGCATCGGGCTCCGAGCCGCGCCCGCGGAGCGCGCCCGCAAGCGTGGGGATCAGCCCGGCATCTTCGAGCTGGCGGGCCGACAGGTTGATCGACATGGTCAGGTCGGGATTCGTGATGCGCCAGCGGCTCAGCTGCGCGAGCGCCTGCTGGATCACGAACTCGCCGATCGCGAGCACGAGCCCGGTCTCCTCGGCCAGCGGCAGGAACGCTGCCGGACGCAGCAGCCCACGCTCCGGGTGCTCCCAGCGCACGAGCGCCTCGAATCCGGTTACGTGCGCCGTGCCGTTGAGCGCGACCCGCGGCTGGTAGTGGACGCGAAGCTCGTGCCGCTCGATCGCGAGCCGCAGGGCGCCCTCGAGCTCGAGGCGTTCCATCGCCCGCGCCCGCGAGCCCTCGTCGAACAGCTCGTAGCGCGAGCGCCCGAGCTCCTTGGCGCGGTACATCGCGGCGTCGGCCTCGCGGATCACAGTCTCGGGCGGCATGTTCGGGTCGGTGACCATCGCGATGCCGATGCTCACCGTCACGTTCGCTCCGCCGTCTTCGAGCCGGATCGGAGCGCTGGCGATGCGGCTGATGCGCTCGGCGATCAGCACCACCTCGCGCTCGGACCCGAGCTCCTCGAACAGGAACGTGAACTCGTCGCCGCCGAACCTCGCGACCGTGTCCATCGGGCGGAGCATCGCCCGCAGCGCGCTCGGCGAGCGCCGCCAGCACGCGGTCGCCGGCGGCGTGGCCGAGCGAGTCGTTGACGTCCTTGAACTTGTCGACGTCCAGGAACAGGACGGCGACCGATGCGCTCGTGCGGCGCGAGCGGTCGAGCGCGACGCCGAGGCGGTCGAAGAACAGCGCACGGTTCGGCAGCCCGGTGAGCGGGTCGTGGAGCGCCTGATGCGCGAGCTGGATCTCCGAGCGCTTGCGCTCGATCGCGTGCGTCAGCGCGCGTCTGAGCCCGGCCGGGTTCAGCTCGGACTTGCACAGGAGGTCCTGGGCGCCGCAGCGGATCGCCTGGAGCGAGTCGGCTTCGCCGGCCTCGGGCGCGAGCACGACGATCGCGACGTCCGGCGCCGTTGTGTGAATGTGCTCGATCAGCCCGGTCTCAGCCGGCTCTGCGACCCCGAGCAACACGCAGGAGGCGCTGTGGTCGAGGAGCTCCTGGGTCGCGTCGTCGACCCGCGCGGCGTGCATCAGCACCAGCCCGCTCGGCCAGGCCGACCGCAGCATCTCGGCGACGAGCATCGCGTCGTGCGCGCGCTCCTCTATCAGCAGGATCCGGGCCACGCGTCCCGGACCCAGTACGTCGTTCATCGGTTAATAGCCACTCGTCAGATCCAATGGCGCCAATCCCATACTAACCCTGCACATGAGTGATTAATCGCAATCATTGCTCAGAGTTGGCCGAATTCACACCGTAATCCGGATTCTTATGGGACGGATGGGGGTGTGATGCGGGCGGTGTGCAGCCCCGTCGCCGGCCGTGGTGGGGCCGTGTCCGGGCCGTCGGCCGGTCGTCTAGCTGCGGGCCGGGGGGACCGGTTCGGGGGGCTCGTCGATCGGCGGGAGCAGCTCGAGCTGCCACCAGCCGACGTCGTGCCACGAGCCGAACTTGAAGCCGATGTTTCGGTAGATGCCCACCGGGACGAACCCGAGCGCCTGGTGCAGCGCGACGCTCGCGTCGTTCGGAAGCGTGATCCCGGCGCACAGCGTGCGGACGCCCTGCTGCGCGAGCAACCCGAACAGGCGCTCGTAAAGAGCCCGGCCGATCCCGCGCCGCTGAGCCCGGGCGGCAAGGTAGACGCTGACGTCCGCGGCCCACCGGTAGGCGGCGCGCTCGTGGTGTGGCGATCCGTACGCGAACCCGATCGTGTCGCCGTCGAGCTCGGCGACGAGCCAGGGATGGGTGCGCGCGATCCGGTCGATCCGCTGCGCGAACTCGCCGGCGTCGGGTGGCGTCAGCTCGAACGAGATCACCGTGCCGGTGACGTACGGCTCGTAGATGGCCGCGCACGCGGCGGCGTCGCGTGCCGGGTCGGCGTGGCGGATGGTCGTCACTAGTGCCCCCCACCGCAGATACCGTCCGTCTTGACGGCTGCAAACCGTCGCCTGCCTACGTCCTCGTTCGCTCGCGTGCCCAAGGGCACGCCACGCTCACTGCGTCCTTGGCCGGCTTGGTTTTCGCTCGTCAATCCAGGACGGGTATCTGCGCCGGGGGACACTGGGTGAGTGATTCAACCAGCGGCCCGACCGCGGCGCGGAGCGCGTGCTCATCGTCCAGCGGCAAGATGCTCGATGGCATCAGCACGAATGAGGCGCCGAGCCGGACGGCGAGCTCGGCCAGCAAGGCCGGGTCGCCGTTCGGGATCTCATCCGTCGACAGCAAGCCGATCAGGAACTCGCGCACGAGCGTGAACGCGGCGCTGTCGTTCCGCGTCAGCTCGCGCAGCATCGCCTCGGGCTCGACCCGCCCGAGCCGCTCGAGCAGCGGATGCTCCCGGATGACGCTCAGTACGACGACAAACAGGTCCGTCAGCTGCTCGGCGATCGGCTTGCGTGCATCGATCGCCGCCGCGATCCGGGCCAGGCAGCGCCGCGCCTCGCGGACTGTCAGCGCATCCACGAGGGCGTCCTTGGATCCGAAGCGGCGGTACACGGTCATCCGCCCGACGCGCGCGCGCCGCGCGACGTCGTCCATCGTCAGATGTCTGAGCCCTGATGCCGCCGCGAGCTCGAGCGCGGCGTCGAGGATCCGCTGCGCCATCGCGTCGTCCGCCGTCGGGACAGACGGGTCGAAGGCGAGCTCGAGAACGCGCGCGGTCGCGGTGCTGCTAGGCGGCATGTGCGAGTGCGCTGCGCTCGCCACGCGGCCCGAGCGGTCCGCGCGCGATTGCGCGGCGGCGCATGCGCAGCTGTGCGGGGCCGGCGATCCGCAACGGCTTCGGCAGCACCGGCGTGAGCGCGCGGGACGCGCGCCCGATCGAGTCGAACTGGCGCTCGTCTCGTTCGGTCCACGGGATCCCGAGCTTGGTTCGCAGCTCCCCGGGCAGCATGCCGACCCCGCCGAGCCACATCCCGCGGCCGGCGGGAACGCGCATTGCGCGCCAGAGGGCGTTCGGCACGATCGGCAGCGGCGGCGGAACGTCGCCCTGGGTCGCGGCCAGCACGCGGTCGACGCTGACGGTGCGGACGAGCTTGGTCGCGCAGGTCTCGTCGAAGTAGGCGCGGAACTCCGGCCAGGAGCCGGGAAGGTCCTGTTCCCGGACCCCGATCAGCCGTCCGAGGCCGCGGTACTCGCGGTAGAAGCGCTCCTTCTGGTCGGGGCGCATCGGCAGGCCGAAGTGCTCGTGACCGGCGACGTAGGTCTCGAGCAGGGTTGCGTGGACCCACGCGTAGGCCTCGGGCTGGAGCGCGTAGTAGGGGCGACCGTCCTCGCGCACGCCCTTGAATCCCTTGTGCACGCCCCGCAGCCGCCGCCCCATCGCGACCGCATCGGCGCCGCCGTACACGAGCACCGTGACGTAGTCGATCGTGCGCAGCAGGCGGTTCCAGGGCCGCTGCTCGAAGTCCGAGTAGTCGCGCACGCCGGCGCCGACGACCGGGTGGGCGACCTGGAGCAGGAGCGCGTACAGCATCACGAAGTACAGGCGTGCGTCGCTCGAGAACCGCCACGTCACCGAGTCCGGGCCGACCAGCAGCCCCGGGATCTCGTGCTCGGCAGGGAACAGCGTCGGGGCGTCTCTCAAGGTGGTGGTCATGGTACGAAGTATAACTCATCCGTACCATACGTATCAAGCCCGATTGCGTGAGATACTCGTGTTGGCAGCTTGCCAATAGATGAGGAGCCCGAGATGATCCAGAACCTGACCGACGAGCAGCGGTCATTCGTCGAATCGATCCGCGATTTCGCCAGGCGGGAGTGCGGCACTCGCGAGCAGCGCGACGCGCTCACCCACCATGGACAGGAGCCGCACAACCCCGAGCTGTACGCGAAGGTGGCCGAGCTGGGCTGGCTCGGCGCCGGGATCCCGGAGGAGTACGGGGGCTCGGGCGGCGGCGCGGTCGACATGTGCCTGCTGTGCGAGGAGTCGACCCGCGGGCATGATCCCGATCGGGTTCTTCGGCGTCAGCATGATCACGGCGAAGGCGTTTGAGCGCTTCGGCACCGAGGAGCAGAAGCAGGAGATCCTTGGCGGCGTCGCGCGCGGGCGGGTCGAGGCGATCGCGATGTCCGAGCCCGAGGCCGGCTCGGACGTCGGCTCGTTGACCTGCCGCGCGGAGCGGGTCGAACGGCAGCTACGTGATCAATGGCCAGAAGACCTGGATCACGGCGGCCCACGCGGCCGACCACATCCTGCTCGTGTGCCGCACGATCCCGCGGGTCGAACAAGCACGAGGGCCTGTCGATGATCTCGGTCCCGACCGATGTCGACGGGCTCGAGATCCGCGGGATCGACACGATGGGCGGGCGCGAGGTCAACGACGTGTTCTTCACCGACTGCGAGGTCCCGGCTGAGCGGCTGCTCGGCGTCCAGGACCAGGCCTGGATGCAGCTGATGGCCGGGCTCAACCACGAGCGGCTGATCATCGCGGCGCAGGCGCTCGGGATGGCCCAGCGCGCGTTCGACGATGTGCTCGCGTATGTCAAGGAGCGCAAGCAGTTCGGCAAGCCGATCGGCTCCTTCCAGACGATCCAGCACCGGCTCGCCGACCTTGCCACCGAGCTCGAGGCGACGCGGTTGCTGATCTACGACACCGCCCAGCGCGTCGACGCGAACCCGGGCGCACTGTTCCCGCGCGAGGCCTCGATGTGCAAGCTCAAGGCGACCGAGCTGGCGAAGCACATGACGCTCGAGGGGATGCAGATGATGGGCGGCTACGGCTACGCGGTCGAGTACGACATGGAGCACCAGGTGCGCACCGCGGTCGTGACGACGATCTACGGCGGCACGAGCGAGATCCAGCGCGAGATCATCGCGAAGACGCTCGGGTTGTAGGGCCGCGACCGGCGCGAGCCGCGGGTCCCGTCAGGAGACCGCTTCCGAGATCACGTGCTCGAGCTCGGAGGCCACGCGCTCGAGCGGGCCGGCCGATCGCTCGGCCCGAGCGAGCACGACGGCTCCCTCGATGGCGGCGATCACGAGCGTCGCGATCGCGCCTGCGCGCGTGAGCTCGACGCCGCGGCCGGCCAGCGCCTCCTCGAGTGCCCGCTCCCAGCTGCGGAACGCGCCGGCAGCGGTGTCCTGTGAGCCGCCGCTGAGCGCCGCCGCGACCACGGGGCAACCGGCGCTGAAGTCGCTGCGCTCGAGGATCCGCAGCCACATCGCGGAGAAGCCGTGGATCGCCGCGATCGGATCGTCCTCGGCGAGCGCGGCGGCGAACGCCGCCGCCGTGAACTCGCCGGCGTACCGGGTCGCCTCGTCGACCAGCTCCGCCTTGCCGCCAGGGAAGTGGTGGTAGATCGAGCCTCGCGGCGCGCCCGAGTGTGCGAGCACCTCGGAGAACGAGGTCTTCTCGACCCCGCGCTCGCGCATCAGCACGGCGGCGCTCTCGATCATGCGCCGGCGTGGGGGTATCTGCGGGGTCGTCATCGGGTCTGTTCGAGCGTCACGGCTTGATTATTACGCGCGTCATAGTATCGTCCGCGGCACCGACTATGACACGCGTCATGGTCCCGAGCCCGAGGAGTGCCAGCACGTGTCGATGATGGATCTCACCTACCCGGCCGAGAGGGCATGATGGCCGACGCCATGTGGGCACAGACGGCGTGCATCCTGTGCGAGTGCAACTGCGGGATCGAGGTCGAGCTGCGAGGAGGGCGGCGCCTGTGCGCCGATCCGCGGCGACAAGGCGCACCCGGCGTCGCAGGGCTACACGTGCAACAAGGCGCATGCGGCTCGACCACTACCAGAACGGGCGCCACCGGCTGACGAGCCCGCTGCGGCGCCGCGCTGACGGCAGCTTCGAGGAGGTCGGCTGGGATCACGGCCATCGCGGGTCGCCGCGAGCCTGCCGGCGTCCGCGACACCCATGGCGGCGAGACGATCTTCTACTACGGCGGCGGTGGGCAGGGGAACCACCTGGCGGCGCCTACAGCGGCGCGCTGCTGCGCGCGCTCGGGGCGCGGCTACGGTCGAGCGCGCTGGCCCAGGAGAAGACGGGCGAGTCTGGGTACGTCGGACTCGCATCTCTCGGCGGCCACACGCGCGGCGACTTCGAGCACTGCCGAGGTGGCGGTCTTCCTCGGCAAGAACCCATGGCACTCCCAGAGCTTCCCCGCGCGCGCGTCACGCTGCGGGAGATGGCGCGCGACCCCGAGCGCACGCTCATCGTGCTCGACCCGGCTCGGACGCAGACCGCGGAGCTCGCCGACATCCACCTGCGGGTCCAGCCGGGCACCGACGCCTTGTGCCTGGCCGCGCTGCTCGGCGACGCTCGTACAGGAGGGCCTCGTCGGCGAAACGCTTCCTGCACGCGCACTGCGTCAGACGTCGATGCGGTCGTTGCGGCGCTGGCCGAGGTGCCAGTCGAGCGATACGCGGCGCGCTGCGGCGTGGACGAGCAGCTGATCCGCGCCGCCGCCGCGGCGGATCGCGGCGGCCGCAGCGTCTCGCTCGTTCGAGGACCTGGGCATCCAGCAGGAGCCGCACAGCCCGACCTGGTGCTCCTACCTGAACAAGCTGCCATGGCTGCTGACCGGGAACTTCGGCAAGCCGGGGGCGATGCATCTCCATTCGCAGCTCGCGCCGCTCGCGCGCCACGGCGGCTGGGACCGCCGCACGCCGGTGACCGGCGCGCCGATCATCGGCGGGCTCGTGCCGTGCAACGTGATCGCCGACGAGATCCTCACCGACCACCGAGCGGCGCCTGCGGGCGATGATCGTCGAGAGCTCCAATCCAGCGCATTCGATCGCCGATTCGAAGCGCTTCCGCGAGGCGATGGGCGCGCTCGAGTTCTCGGTCGTCATCGATGTCGCGATGACCGAGACCGCCCGGCATGCCGACTACGTGCTGCCGGCCGCGAGCCAGTTCGAGAAGTGCGGAGGCGACGTTCTTCAACCTCGAGTTCCCGCGCAACACGTTCCAGCTCCGCGCGCCGCTGATGGAGCCGCTCGAGGGGACGCTGCCCGAGCCCGAGATACACGCGCGCCTGATTCGCGCGATCGGCGCCGTCTCGGACGAGCGGCTCGAGCCGCTGCGCGAGGCCGCGCGCGGGGGGCGGGGGGCGTTCGCTGCCGCGTTCGCGGCGGCCGCGGCCGAGGATCCCGAGCTGATCGGGCTCGCGCCGTACGTGCTGTACGAGACGCTCGGCCCGACGCTCACGGACGGCGCGGCGCCGGCCGCCGCGCTGTGGGGGCTCGCCCACCGGTGCGCCACCGCGTATCCGGACGCCGTCAGACGCGCGGGGCACGAGGACGGCGAGGCCCTGTTCGACGCGATCCTCGACGGTCGCTCCGGCATCACGTTCACGCTCGACGACTACGACGACGCCTGGGCCTACGTGCGCAAGCCGGATCGCCGGATGTCGCTCGCGATCCCCGGGCTGCTCGACGAGCTTCGCGGGCTCCGCGACGAGAACCCGCGGTGGACGACCGATGAGCTGCCGCTCGTGCTGTCGGCCGGCGAGCGCCGCTCGAGTACCGCGAACACGATCATCCGAGACCCGGCGTGGCGCAAGCGCGACGCCGGCGGCGCGCTGCGGATCAGCCCGCTCGACGCGGAGCGGTTCGGCCTGACGGACGGCGGCCGCGCGCGGATCACGACTGCGGCCGGCTCAGCCGACGCGCTCGTCGAGATCACCGATGCGATGCTGCCGGGGCACATCTCGCTCCCGAACGGCCAGGGTGTCGACTACCCCGACGAGCGCGGGGAGCCGGTGCTGACCGGGGTCGCGGCGAACGAGCTCACCGAGACGCGGTGGCGCGACCCGCTCGCGGGCACCCCGTGGCACAAGCACGTGCCGGCGGCGGTCAGTGCGCTTCCGGAGCGCTCGACTCCGGCGTGACGCTCGGGAGCGGCGTCAGACCGGCCTCGGCCTGGTGGCCGCGGACCTCGCCGGAGTAGGCGATCTGGTCGAGCCGGGCGATCTCACGCTCGCCCTCGATCCGCGCCGGGTGATCGGCGGGGAGCCCGCGGATCAAGGTGCGGATCCGCTCGCGCAGCTGGAGCGCGAAGTGTGGGGTGGACGCACCCATCAGCACGCGCACGTCGTCGACGGTGACGGTACGGCCCTCGCGCGCGCGATCGGGATGCTCGGCCTGGCTCATCCGCCGCTCGCTCCGTTCCCCGCCTGCGGCACGACCTCGAGCCTCGCGTCCATCTGTGCCTGCACCGCGACCGAGATCGCGGTCTGGTCTCCGATCACCCAGCCGTGGTTGTAGACGGCGGCGGTCGGGCCTTCCTGCGTGTAGCCGGGCGTGGCGTAGTTGAGGAAGTAGTTGAGCACGGAGGACGGAAGCGTAGAGGGATCGTCGACCAGCAGCTGCGGACCGTAGTCGCCGCTGCTCGAGAGCGCCGCTGCGGCCGCCGCGTCGAGCGTCCGCTGGTCGTTGATCAGCACGTAGCCGTGGCCCGGGCCGCGCATCGCCCAGCCGAAACTGCCCGGGATGTGAGCGCATGGCTGGTCGACCGGGCAGGCCGGGTCGCGGTAGAGCGCGAACGCGACCGAGTTCGCCGCCGGATCCGGCGCGCCGACGCGCTTGACGGAGCCGTACTTGCCGAGCTGCGCGAGGACGCTGTCGGGGATCACGCTCGGCGGCCCGAGGACGTAGATGTGCGGGTTCTGGTCGGCCAACAGCGCCTGGCGCGTGGCCTCGGGGACGCCCGAGGAGGTGACGAACAGGATCGGGTCGCCGCTCTCGGCGGCGAACCCGGCGGCGGGCATCGCGTAGGCCGGCTGATCGCCCGAGGCGATGATGACGTCGTCCGCCGCCTTGCCGCCGCCGGCGGCGGTGACGAAGCGGTCGATCGCGGCGGCGACCGCGTACGGGCTCGACCCGGAGATCGTCGCGGCGCGCTGGCCACCGGGCTTCGGGACGTCGCCGACATCGATCACCTGCGCGCCGTTGATTGCGCCCGAGCCGGTCGGCGACAGGTCGTTGAGCGCGTCGGCCGTGGCCGACGGCAGCGAGCCCTTCCCCGACAGCAGCAATGGAGCCCGGATCGGCGGCGCCATCAGCACCGAGGCGGCGATCGACGCCTGCCAATCGTCCTGCGGCGCGATCACGACCGCCTGCGGATGGGTGCCGGCCCCGACCGATGGGTACACCGCGAGCGCGACCCCGGCGGCGTCGGCGATCGGGTCGGCGCCGTCGACGCGGGTCGTGTTCTTGGTGGCGATCGTGGGGAAGCCGAGCTTCTGGCCGGCCTGCGGTGACGTCGCCTTGACGCCGCTGCCGCCGCTGTATGAGGGTGAGGAGCCGGTGATCAGCTGAGTGCCGCCACCACAGCCCGCGAGAGCCACGCAGGCGGCCGCGAGCGCGAGCGTTGACAGTCGCCGTCGCATCGTCGGCCGGACGTTAGCGGCCCTGCGTGGGGCCGGCGCCGCCGACTGGGAGGAGAGACGTTACGCGGGCGCGAATATGTATAGTGCCGAAACGCCTAATCCACGGACACGACAAGCCGTGGAGCGGGGGACCCAAATCCCC
This sequence comes from uncultured Solirubrobacterales bacterium, assembly GCA_963826895.1. GTDB lineage: Bacteria > Actinomycetota > Thermoleophilia > Solirubrobacterales > Solirubrobacteraceae > Palsa-465. The sequence goes on along the minus strand of CAWGYJ010000007.1, from coordinate 389,903 downwards.
AGGGGCTAATCCCGCGGTGAATCCGTGGGAGGCGCAGGCTCTTTTAGCGCCAGCCCGTCAGCTAACCCCGCAGGCCTACGAAAGAGAACGACTTGCGGGTCACGCGACTACTCATACCCACCTTGGCCGTGTCGGCACTGATCGGCGCGCCGGCTGCGCTCGCCTCGAGCCCCAGCACCGGCGGAGCCGGCCTGATCGCCAAGGCGCCGAATTCGGCGCCCACCGATCCGACCGTGCCCGGCATGACCGCGAAGATCATCCACGGGGTGGCGTACGCGCCGTCGTTCGCGCCGCTGCAGGTCCAGCGCGCGATCTGGGCGGGCGACAAGATCGATCACGACCCGTACATCTGGGGCGGCGGTCACGCCGATTTCGTCTCCCGCGGCTACGACTGCTCGGGCTCGGTCTCCTACGTGCTGCACGCGGCCGGATTGTTGAAGACCCCGATGGATTCGAGCGACTTCTTCAGCTGGGGAAAGCGCGGCCACGGGCAGTGGATCACCGTTTACACCAGCGAAGGGCACGCGTTCATCGAGATCGCCGGCATCCGCTTCGACACCGCGGCCGAGGGCCCCGCCGCGCCTCGCGGCACGTATCCCGGCAGCGGGCCCCGCTGGCGCCCGCTGATGAAGAGCGCACCTGGGTTCCAGGCGCGGTATTACCCCGGGTTCTAGGCCACTTCCTCGGCCTCGCGGCTGCGAAGGATCTGCTGGCGCTCGGCGAGCCGGTTCGTGCGGCGCAGCTCCGCCTCGCGCAGCCGCCGCTGCTGGTCCGGGGTCGATGCCATCAACGGCGGGACCGGCGCGGGGTTCCCGTCGTCGTCGACCGCGACCATCGTCAGGTACGCGGTGCTCGCGTGCCGTCGCTCGCCGGTGCGGGGGTTCTCGCTCTCGACCCTGACGCCGACCTCCATCGAGGTGCGCCAGACGGCGTTGACGGAGGCGCTGAACGTGACCAGCTCGCCCACGTGGATCGGCACGAGGAAGGTCATCCGGTCCATCGCGGCGGTCACGACGCGCGAGCGCGAGTGCTTGATCGCCGACAGCCCGGCGGCCTCGTCGACGAGCTTCATCACCGTGCCGCCGTGGATGTTGCCGGCGCTGTTCGCGTCGAGGATGCTCATCCAGCGGGCGAGCAGCGAGTGCGACTCGGCGGCGGGCTTCGGGTCCATCGCGGGTGATCCTAAGTGTTCCGCGGCGGGCACTATGGCCACGGCACGCTCGTGGTGGAGCCGATTGCCGCGCGCAGGGGCGCCGGGCGGGGCACCCGGCGCGCTACTTGAAGGTGAGCGTCAGCGTGCCGGACGAGCTGCCCTTGTCGCTGTCGGTCCGCTTCGCCGACGTCTTCTCCCTGTGGTGCGTGGCCTTCTTCAGCTGCTTGAGGGCCTTGCTGGTCAGCTTGAACGCCGCGGTCTTGCTCTTCCTGCGCTTGACCGAGTAGCTCACGCTGTTCCCGAGCGACTGCTTCTTCAGCGAGATCGACAGCTTGCCCTTGCAGGCAGTCGAGTTGCTGCAGATCACGGTCAGCTTGACGACGCGCTTCTTCGAAACGGACGCCTTCTTCTGCTTGAGCTTCGGCTTGGACTTCACCGGCTTGGGCTTCGGCTTCGAGGTCGACGCCGTCGTGAACGTCTTGTTGCCGCCCAGACCCGTGGCGCCGGCGTTCAGGCAGAAGAGCTCGAAGTGATATGCCGTCCCCGCTGCGAGGCCCGAGATCGGCTCGGTGAGGGTGACCGGGGGTCGCGGTTCCGGCAGGAAGCGTCAGTGCGCTCGACGCCTTGCCGTAGGTGGTGGTGGTGCCGTAACCGAACGCACAGCTGGTCGCGGCACCGCCCGGGTTGACCGTCCCGCTCAGCGTCGCTGCGGTGGTCGCGATGCTCGCCGCGCTCCCGGTGGTGACCGTGGGGGTCGGGCAGTATTGAGGCGTGGAACTGGAGCACGTGCCGGCCGCGGCCGCCGGCGCGCCGGACGGCACCAGCGCGGTGATCGCGGCGGTGGGCAGCAGCAACAGCGAGGTGCTGCGCATCGTGCCTCCCAGAAACGGGTGCGGTCGGGCGGCGGGAGCATAGGCACAACCGCCCCGCTTGTCACCTGTGAAGCAAGCGGTGTCCAGCTACCCTTAGCGATGCTCGTTCAGCCAGCTGCCAAGGAGGATGCGATGCCGGGCCTTTCCGGGCGCATGTCGACAGTCGTAAAAGCCAAGATCTCGAAGCTCCTCGACCGCGCCGAGGATCCGTCGGAGACGCTCGACTACAGCTACCAGAAGCAGATCGAGCTGCTCCAGAACGTCAAGAAGGGCATCGCGGACGTCGTCACCTCGAAGAAGCGACTCCAGCTGCAGGAGGAGAAGCTCAAGCAGCAGGTCGTGAAGCTCGACACGCAGGCGCGTCAGGCGCTGGCGGCCGGGCAGGAGGATCTCGCGCGCACGGCGCTCGAGCGCAAGAACGTGATCCAGACCGAGCTCCAGTCGCTCGACACGCAGATCGCCCAGCTCGAGGAGCAGCAGGAGCAGATGACCGCGTCCGAGCAGAAGCTGCGCGCGAAGATCGAGCAGTTCCGCTCCAAGAAGGAAGTCATCAAGGCGCAGTACTCGGCGGCCGAGGCGCAGGTCAAGATCTCCGAGGCGGCGACAGGCGTCGGCGAGGAGATGGCCGACGTCGGCCTGGCGATGCAGCGCGCGATCGACAAGACCGAGAACATGAAGGCGCGCGCCGACGCGGTCCAGGAGCTCGAGGCCTCGGGGACGTTCGACGATCTGACGCAGCTCGGCTCCGGACGAGGACGACATCGACCGCCAGCTCGCAGCGCTGTCCAGCACCAGCGCGGTCGACGACGACCTCGCGAAGATGAAGGCCGAGCTCGGCACCGGAAGCGCGTCCGCCGCGGGCGAGCTCGCGGCGCCGGCGAGCGGCCGGCCTCCGAGGCGACCGCGAGCGACGGCCGACCGAAGCGCCGGCAACAGGCGGCCGAGGAGCAGGCCAGTGATCGTCCGGATCTCGACCGAGGGCCAGTACGAGCTCAGCGACGACGACGTACCCGGGCTCAACGAGCTCGACAACGCCGCCGTCGCGAGCTGCGAGTCCGACGACGAGGCCGCGGTTCCACGCGGCGTTCGAGAGCTGCTCGAGTTCGTCCGCGCGCACGGGCAGCCGGTCGCGGACGATGACCTGCTCGGCTCCGACCTGATCCTGCCGCCGCCGGACGTCTCGCTGGAAGAGGCGAAGGCGGAGTTCAGCGGCGAGGGCCTGATCCCGGGCTGAGCGATCCGTTGCGGCGGGCGCCCGTCAGCCCCCACCCGACCCGTTCCCGACCCCCGACTGGGGCGCGTTCTCGCTCGGCAGCGATGACTGGCTGACCGACGAGACCGACGGCGACGAGGACTGGGTGGGCACAGTCGGCGTGATCGGATGCGAGGTCACGACGGGTGCAGGCGTGGACGGCTCGGTGGGCGGCGAGGAAGTGACGACGGGTGCCGGGGTCGACGCGGTTTGCGTCACCGTGTGCGCCGGATGGTGGACGGCGGCGTGGTGGCGGCGTGCCGAGGTGGACCCAGCTCTTTGAGCTCGAGCTGGGCGCGGGTCCGATCGCCATCGCGTTGTCGAACGACCGGTGCTCGACCGACAGCGAGGGGTTCTCGAACAGCTGGTCGTCGACGAAACCGGTTGAGAAGGACGAGCCGCCGGGCATCGGTGACAGCGGGACGGTCGGGATCGCGCCGGCCGTTTGCGCCACCGTCAGCGCGGCGGCGACGCACGCGACCGCCGCGGCCGAGCGCCTCCGCCATCCGTCGTTCAAATCGGGGCGCCCCACAGGGGGAACCAGCGCTCGAGCTCCTGCTCGACGGGCAGATCCGAGCCGATCTGGGCCTTGAGCTGGAGCTCGTGCTCCATGTCGCGCTGCTCGGGCCCGGTGGGCGCGAATGGGTAGAAGGCGCCGCGCTTGTAGTTGTAGATCCAGTACAGGGATCGCTTGTGGGAGTCCTCGAAGCTGAACGCGGCGCAGAGAAGGCGGTCGCCGTAGCCGCCCGCCTGCAGCTCATCGCTCACCGCGTTGATGCCGACGACGAGCTGGTCGAACTCGGCCCCCTTCAGCACCAGCCAGCGGAAGCCGTAGCTGTCGTCTTCGCTCTGCACCGTGGTGCCGCTGTCGCCGGCGACCCCGCGCACGACCTGCTCCATGTCGCTGACGATCGACTCGAAATCGGCCGTCGCGAGCGGCTGGAACACGATCGCGGCGGCGCCGCGGCTGGTGATGTTCAGGGACGTCTGCAGCGTCACGTATGCGGTCGACATCGCGAACAGCCGATCCGGCGCCGGGCCCGCGAGCTTGCGCCGGCCGGTGAGGACGTCCAGGAACCCCATCGCGAACTATGGTCGCAGACGAGAGTCCACAGCCGCGCAGACTGCGGCGACGCACTGCTCCACGGTCTCAGGGCCTGGATGGACGCGAACTTCGGGCCGGTCTGGCGGCTCGTACGGGTCGTCGACGCCGGTCACGTTCGCGATCTCGCGGCGCTCGGCCCGGGCATACAGGCCGCGTGGGTCCCGGCGCTGGCACTCCTGCAGCGGAGTGTCGACGAACACCTCGACGAACGCGATCCCGCGTGCTGAGTGCACCTCACGCACGCTTGTCCGGCCCGCCGCGTACGGGCTCACCAGCGACGCCACCACGATCGCGCCGTCACTGGCCGATCGAGCGGCGAGCTCGCCTGCGCGCCGGACGTTCTCATCGCGGTCGGCCGCGCTGAAGCCGAGGTCTGAGGACACGCTTGCACGGAGCGCGTCGCCATCGAGACGGTCGACCGTGTGACCGGCGGCGCGCAGCTCGGCGGCAAGGGCGTCGCCGAGCGTCGTCTTCCCGGCTGCAGGAAGGCCGGTCAGCCACACGGTCAGGCCGGGCGAGCTCATGCCGTCGAAGACTAAGCGCCCAGGACCTACGCCGCGCGCTGAAGCTGTGACTCGTAGCGCTGGAGCGCCGCGACACGTGCCGCGAGCGGCGGGTGCGTGGCGAACAGGCTCGCGACCGTCTGCTTGGCCTTCGGCGGGAAGATGTAGAAGGCGGCCAGCTCGCCGTTGGCCGCGCGCAGGTCCTGCTGCGGGATCCGGCTCATGCCGCCCTCGATCTTGTACAGCGCCGAGATCAGCGCGCTCGGGCGACCGGTGATGATCGCCGAGCCGCGGTCGGCGGCGAACTCGCGGTAGCGCGAAAGCGCTTGGAGCAGCACGAACGAGACCATGTAGACGATCGCCGAGATCGCGATCACGGCGAGCTCCGAGATCCCGTTGTCGTTCTCATCGAACATGCCGCCGAACCAGAACCCCATCTGAACGATGAACGAGGCGATCGAGGCGAAGAAGCTCGCGATCGTCATCACCAGCACGTCGCGGTTCTGGACGTGGGTCAGCTCGTGAGCGAGCACCGCGTCGAGCTCGGGATCGCTCAGCAGGGCGAGCAGGCCGGTCGTCGCGCACACGGTTGCGGTCTTCGGTGAGCGGCCGATCGCGAACGCGTTCGGCATCGCCGTGTCGGCGATCGCGACGCGCGGCTTTGGCAGGTTCGCCTGCATGCACAGCCGGTCGATCGCCGCGTGCATGCGCCGTGCGTACTCGCTGTCGCCGGGCTCTACGGCATGCGCGCCCATCGAGGCGAGCGCGATCTTGTCCGAGGCGAAGTACTGGACCAGGAACAGGGCGCCGGCGATCACCGCGATCGTGACGGCGCCGGCGCCGGCGGCGAACAGCACACCGATCAGGACCACGTACACGAGCCCCAGCAGAAACAGGGTCAGCAGCATCCGCGCCTGGAGCCCGGGATCGCGGCCAAATGAGGCCTTACCGCTCATCGTGGGGCCAATGGTAGGAACGCCGATGAAGTGTTCGCTATGAGCTGAGCGGGCCGAGATCGGGCTCGAGGCCGTACAGCTCGAACGCGCCGAACCGGTTGAACAACGCGTGGTCAGGCCCGTGGAAATCGGCCGAGCCGGTGCGCAGCAGACCACGACCGGCGCAGTGAGCCACCAGCAGTTCGGTCTGTGCCCGGTTGAACGTGGCGTAGAAGCACTCGACCCCGTCGAGGCCGGCTTGCGCGAACCGGTCGATCGTGTCGAGCACCTCCTGCTCGGAACCGACGTCCCAGAATGGATGCGCCCACACGGCGACACCGCCGGCGTCGTGGATCCAGCCGATCGCCTCGGGCACGGTCGGGCGCTCTCGCGGCAGGTACGCGGGCCGGCCGGGGATCAGATACGCGGGTAGGAACCGCTCGACGGTCTCGAGCCCTTCGCTTCGGAGGCGGTCGTGGTTCGCGGGGTGCTGGACAATCGCCTGCGAGAGGTGCGGGCGGCCAATCGAGCGGCCGCTCGCACGGCGTCGCTCGAGCACCGTCTCGTCGACCTCGAATCCGAGCTCTCCGAGCCTGTCGGCCATCCGTTCGGCCCGCACGACGCGGTCGGCGCGCGCATCCACGGTCCGCGCCACGAACTCGGCATCGTGGTGGTCGATCCCGTAGCCGAGCACGTGCAGATCCTCGTTTCCCTCGTGCACGGCCGACAGCTCTGCCGCGGGTACGAGCCTGATGCCGGCCTCGTCCGCCGCCGCGAGCGCCTCGTCGACGCCGTCAACCGTGTCGTGGTCGGTCAGCGCCAGCAGTTCGATCCCGCTCTGCGCGGCACGGTGCACGACCTCGGCCGGCGGGAGCGCGCCGTCGGAGTAGAGCGAGTGCGACTGCAGGTCGAACCACGGACTCACCCCGACATCGTGACGTAACCGGCCGTAATCTGGTGTGAGTGCAGCCCGAGATCCACGTGCTGGGCATCTCGCTGAAGAGTTTCGGGATCGTGTTCGCGTGCGGCTTCATCGCCGCCGGGGCGATCCTCGTGCGGCGGCTTCGCGAACTGGACCTGCCGCTCGACTACGCCTACGAGATGGCGTTCGCGGCGCTGGTCGGCGGGCTCGTCGGCTCACGGCTCTACTACGTGATCCAGAACTACAGCCTCGTGAAGCACCACCTGTTCTCGAGCCTGTTCTCGGGCTCGGGGCTCGTCTGGTACGGCGGGCTGCTCGGCGGCGCACTGTGCGTGATCCTCTGGGCCCGGTGGCGGGGCATCTTCAACCTCGCGCTCCTCGACCTGGCCTGCGTCCCGCTGGCGATGGGATACGCGATCGGGAGGATCGGGTGCCAGGTGTCGGGCGACGGGGACTACGGGATCCGCTCGGCGCTCCCGACCTCGATGAGCTATCCGCACGGCACCGTGCCGACGCCGCCCGGCGTCACGGTGCTACCGACTCCGATCTACGAGACCGTGCTGATGGGCCTCGTCGCCTGGTGGCTGTGGCGGATGCGCGATCGGTTCCGGCCCGGGGCGCTGTTTGCGTTCTACCTCGTGCTTTCGGGCACAGAGCGGCTGCTGATCGAGTTCATCCGCCGCAATCACAGGGTGCTGCTCGGCCTCACCGCGCCGCAACTCGAGAGCATCGCGCTGATGATCATCGGCGCGGTGTGGCTTTGGCGCCTGCACAACAACGGCGGGATCGCCCGGCCGGCGGCGCCGAAGCTCAGTCCTCGTCGGGTGCCTGCTCCTGCTCGCTGAGCTTCGCGGCGAGGTACGCCGCCTTCTCGGCGCGGCGCTCGTGCGTGAGCCGCTCCTCCTCATCCTCCGAGGAGTCCGCGAGCTTCGCCTCCTCGGCCGCTCGCTCCGCTTCGCGGGCACGCATCCTTGCGGTGTCGTTGCGCTCGGACATCCGTCCAGTCAGCATAGACAGCGCTCGAACATCTGCTAAAGCTCCGGAATCCTGCAGCCGATGCAGGATTCGAAGGTATGCGCGCCACCCGGGCATACATCGCAGGGTTCGGTACCGCGGGCTCGTTGTTGGCGGGCGCGGCGATGGTGTTCGTGCTCGCGAGCGCGCTGGTCGCGTTCCGCGGCTGGCCACAGGTCGGGAGCGCGAGCTCCGCGTCGACCGTGATCTTCGGGAAGTTGCCGCGAGCCACGCCGTCCGGCGTCGACCGCCAGCTGGTAGCCGCCGCGGCCGTGCCCGTTGGGACACGCGCAGGCGGTTCAGGCGGCTCGGCAACTCACGCGCGCTCGAGCTCGGGTCGCGGGGACACCTCGGTCTCGCGCGTGGTCGTCAGCGACGGGCAGTCGTCCGGGAGCACGTCGCGCCAGTCGAGCAGCGTCGCTCCGCCGCCCCAGCAGGGCGGCGGTTCTTCTCCGAGCGGCGGCTGCGCGTCCTCGTGCGGCTCGACGCCGACGGGCAGCAATCCCGTCACGAGCGTGATCCACACCGCCACCGGCGCGGTCGGAAACACCGTGTCCTCCGCGACGCAGACGATCGGCTCGACCGTCAGCGGCGTCGCGAAGGTGATCGCGACCAAGCTCGGGCTGAACGGCGCGCTCGGGCAGACGAGCTCGGCCGCGGGGTCGGTGCTGAGCGGCGCCGGTGGGGTGGTGTCGGGCGCGGGCAAGGCGCTCGGCGGCCTGCTCGGCGGGCAGTAGCCCGGATCTTCAGACCCGCAGCGCGACCGCCACGGGCCGCACGGGTAGTACCGTCCCGTTCGCGATGAGCACAGGTCCGACAACGGCGGTCATCGGCCTGGGTCGTGTCGGGCTGCCGCTCGCGCTGTCGTTCGCCGACCGCGGGGTTCCGGTCCTCGGAATCGATCACGACCCCGAGATCATCGAATCGCTTCGTGCCGGGCGGATGCCGTTCAACGAGCCCAGCGCGCAGGAAGCGCTCGACCGCGTGCACGGGACCGGTCGGCTCGAGCTCGGCGAACGTGCCGCCGAGGCAGCCCGTACGGACAACATCGTGATCACGATCGGCACGCCGTCGTTCTCGCACATCGAGTCCGACCTGCGCCAGCTCCGGGCCGTCGTCGACGATCTGCTGCCGCATCTGCGGCGCGGGCACGCGTTGCTGCTGCGCTCCACGATCGCGCCGGGGACCACGGACTTCATCGCCGGATACCTGAAGAAGCAGCGCGACCTGCGGGTCGGCGAGGACGTGTTCGTGGCCCACACACCCGAGCGGATCGCGGCGGGCCGGTTCTTCGAGGAGATCACCTCTCTGCCCTGCATCATCGGTGGCGTCGATCAGGCCTCCGCCGATCGTGCCGCGGCCGTGTTCGAGGTGTTCGGCGCGCCGATCGAGCGAACGACGCCGGTGCAGGCCGAGCTCGCGAAGATCTGGACGAACATCCTCCGCTACACGACGTTCGCGCTGCCGAATCTGTTGATGATGGACTGCGAGCGCTACGACGCGAACGTGTTCGAGGTGATCGACCTGATCAATCGCGAATACCCGCGCGGCGGGATCGCGCTCCCCGGGCTGACCGCCGGCACCTGCCTGCGCAAGGACTTCGCGTTCTCCGAGGAACGTTCGCACGCGCCGGGGATGCTGCTCGCCGTCAGCCGCGTGAACGAGTCCGTGCCGCTGTTCCTCGTGGAGGGGATCAAGCGCCGGCTGGGCACGATCGTGTCCCGCAAGATCGCGGTCCTCGGACTGACGTTCAAGCGCGACACCGATGACGAGCGCGATTCGCTGTCGCCGAAGCTGATCCGGTTGCTCGAGCGCGAGCTCGCGGACGTCGCCGTCTGCGACCCACACGCACTCACGCCGACGCAGCCCCTGACCGAGGCCGTGTCCGACGCTGACACGGTGATCGTCGCGACCAATCACTCCGAGTTCGAGAGTCCCGAGACGATCCAGACCGTGCTGTCGGCTGCGTCACCCGACTGCCTGCTCGTCGATCCGTGGAACTCGTTCGGGACGACGCAGGTGTTCATGTTCGCGAACGAGGTGTCGGCGGTTCTCGGGCTCCGAGCGCCTGCTCGATGAACCGAGTGCTGACGGCCTGAAGCTCCTCGTCGTGCTGGATCGAGCGGTGGTGGCCACCGGGCACGACGATCAGCCGGCTCGACGGGATGGCGGAGGTGCCCGGCAAGCTCGCGTGAGTGCTGCGACCGGAACGACCTCGTCGCCTTCGGCGTGGAGCAGCAGAACGGGGCATCTCCAGCGCGTCGACCGTCGCGTGCAGGTCGTCGTGCTCGGCGAGCAGCGCGCTGAGCCGCTCCGCGTCGGCGTCGAACCGGTGCTCGCCGGTGCGCAGCGCCTGGCGCAGGCCGCCGGCGCTTGCCGGGCAGATCGCGACGACGGCCGCGGCGTCCAGGCTTTGGTCCGAGGCGGCGACGAGCGCGAGGTAGCCGCCCATGCTCGAACCTCTGCAGCGCGACGGCGCGGCGCGCCGGTGCGCTCGCGCAGCAGGCCGGCGATCGCGTGCGACGTCGCTGAGCGGCGCGGTCGTCCATCGGCCCGTCGCTCTCACCGTGGCCGCGCTGGTCGAACGCAGACCGCCGCGAACCCGAGCGGCAGCAGCGCGCGGCAGAAGTCGTAGTGGCTCTCCTTGCACGAGCCGGCGCCGTGGAGGATCACCACCCCGCCGCGCAGGACGGCTGCGCGGTGCGGGCAGCCACAGCGCGTAGGCGAGCCCGTTCCGGCGCGCCGATCTCGGCCGGCAGCACAGGAGTGATCGTCCGCAGGCGCCGCACGCGCCGATGATCTCACGCACGGATACGAAGCGATACGAAGCGGTGAGCGCGGGCCGGGCCGCTCGACGCCCTATCTTTCGCCGCCCGTGAGCACCGCCGGCCGCCAGCTGTCCCACGTCTATCCGCAGGGCAGCGCGATCAACGACGCGCGGCCGCCTCGAGATCGGCGGCTGCGACGCGGTCGAGCTCGCGCGCGAGTTCGGCACGCCGGTCTACGTCGTCGCCGAGGACGATCTCCGTGCGCGGGCGCGCGCGTTCGCCGACGGTCTCGCCGCGCGCCACGGCGACGGCGACGTGCTGTTCGCGTCGAAGGCGTTTCCCTGCACGGCGGTGTACCGAGCTGCTCGCCGCCGAGGGGCTCGCGTGTGACGTCGCCTCGGGCGGCGAGCTGGCGCTCGCGCTGCGCGGCGGCTTCGACCCCGGGCGGATCTACATGCACGGCAACGCGAAGTCGGAGGCCGAGCTACGCGAGGCGCTCGCCGCCGGCGTCGGCCACATCGTGCTCGACTCGTTCGACGACTTCGATCGGCTCGAGCGGATCGCGGGGGAGCTGGGCGTCGTCCAGGAGGTGCTGATCCGCGTCAACCCAGACGTGGCCGGTGACACCCACGACGCGATCTCGACCGGCCAGGCGGACTCGAAGTTCGGCTTCGACCTGGCCGACGCGGTCCGCGCGATCGAGCGCGCGACGGACACGCCGCACCTGCGGCTCGTCGGCGCTGCACTGCCACATCGGCTCGCAGCTGCTCGAGCTCGAGCCGTTCCGCCTCGCGGTCCAGGCGATCGCGGGCTCGGCGACGTTCGGGGTCTACAACCTCGGCGGCGGGCTCGGCGTCGCGTACACAGCCGATCAGGAACCCCCGTCGATCGCCGACTACGTCGGCGCGATCGTCGACGCCGCGCACGCCGCGCTCGGCGCCGGCGTGCGGCTGCTGATCGAGCCCGGACGCGCGCTCGTCGCGAATTCGACCGTGACGCTGTACACCGTGCAGACCGTGAAGCGCAACGTCTCGACCTGGGTTGCGGTCGACGGCGGCATGTCCGACAACCTGCGGCCGATGCTGTACGGCTCCGAGTACGAGGCGGTGATCGCCGACCGGATGCTCGCCGCCGGCGACCGTGCGCTGCCACCTCGCCGGCAAGCACTGCGAGTCGGGCGACGTGATCGTCCGCGACGCGGTGCTGCCAGATCCCGCGCCCGGCGACGTCGTCGTCACGCCGGCGACCGGCGCCTATGGCCACGCGCTGGTCGAACAACTACAACGGCGTGCCCGCGCCCGCCGGTGGTGTTCTGCCGCGACGGGGAGGCGCGGCTCGTCGTCCGCCGCGAGACCTACGAGGACCTGATGGCGGTGACGTGGCGATGTCGTGCTCGCAGTTCCGCGGTCGGGCTGCTCGGGCACGGGACCGTCGGCGGCGCGTTCGCGCCGCTGCTGCCGCGCCACGCCGACCGGATCGAGCGGCATCACCGGCCTGCGGCCGGGCTCTCGGGCGTGCTGACGCGGTCCCGCGGCGGCTCGTTCGACGAGATCCTCGAGCGCTCCGATCTGATCGTCGAGCTGATCGGCGGGGTCGAGCCGGCGCGCGAGTACGTGCTGCGGGCGATGCGCGCCGGCCGCCACGTGGTCACCGCCAACAAGCAGCTGCTCTCGCAGCACGGCGAGGAGCTGTGGGAGGTCGCGCGCGGTCCAGGGCGTGCAGCTGCGCTTCGAGGGCGCCGTCGCCGGCGTCGTGCCGGTGATCCGGGTTCTGCAGGAGTCGCTGGCGGGCGCATCGATCGAGCGCGTGCACGGGATCGTCAACGGCACGACGAACTTCATCCTGACCGAGATGGCGCGCACGGGCATGACCTTCGAGGCCGCGCTGGCGGAGGCGCAGCGGCTTGGGTACGCCGAGGCCGACCCGTCCGAGGACGTCGACGGGCGCGACGCCGCGGCGAAGATGGCGATCCTCGCGCGGCTCGCGTTCGACACGCCCGGTGCACATCGACCACGTCCGCTACGAGGGGATCGAGCAGATCCAGCCCGACGACCTCGAGTACGCGCGCGAGCTCGGCCTCGGGCTGAAGCTGATCGGCACCGCCGAGCGGATCGGCGGCGGGCTGTCGGTGCGCGTCCACCCGGCGTTCCTCTACCCGAGCCACCCGCTCGCGTCGATCAACGGGCCGTTCAACGCGGTCACGGTCGAGTCGGCGGAGATCACCGAGATCACGATGTCCGGCCCCGGCGCCGGCGGACCGCAGACCGCGAGCGCGGTGCTCGGCGACGTGATCAGCGCGATGATCCCGCCGGCCTCGACGCCGGCGACCTCGCAGCGGCTGCCGATCGTCGCGGACGTCGCCTCGGCCTTCTACCTGCATCTGGAGGTCGCCGACGAGCCCGGCGTGCTCGCGCGCGGTGGCGCAGGTGCTCGCGCGCCACGGCGTGTCGGTCAAGTCGGTCGTCCAGAAGGGCCTGTCGGCGACCAGGCGCGGCTCGTGATGGTCGTCCACCCGGTGCTCGAGTCGCAGCTTCGCCGCCGCGAGCGCCGAGATCGCCGCGGCTCGACGCGATGCGGGCGCCGCCGCGGGCGATCAGGGTGCTCGAGGAAGAGTTCGGATAGGGTCCGCGGTCCAGTGTTCTCCGTCGTGAGCAGCGTCGTGGATTGGCGAGCGAAAACCGAGCCGGCCGAGGACGCAGTGAGCGTGGCGTGCCCTTGGGCACGCGAGCGAGCGAGGACAAAGGCCGGTGACGGTTTGCAGCCGCCAAGGCACGACGATGTTTGCGGCGGCGAACACTAATGCGGGCTGTGGAGATCTTTCAGCTGACGGGGCCCGAGAGCGCGCTGCGCGTCGCTGATCTGCCGGAGCCTTCGGCGTCGCACGTGATGACCCCCGGGCAGCGGCATCGTCGTCGACGTACACGCTGCCGGGCGTCTCGTTCCCGGAGCTGCTGCAGACGCGCGGCGAGTACCAGTTCAAGCCTGAGCTGCCGTTCGTCCCCGGGAGCGAGGTCGGCGGGGTGGTCCGGTCCGTGTCGGGCGATGCCGCGGTGTCGCCGGGGGACCGGGTGGCGGCGTTCTGCTTCCTCGGGGCGTGGGCGGAGGTCACCGTGGCCCCCACATACTTCGTGTTCCCGCTGCCCGATTCGCTCGACTTCGCACAGGGCGCCGCGCTCGTCCTGAACTATCACACCGCGTACTTCGCGCTCGTGACGCGCGGGAGGCTGGTGGCGGGGGAGACCGTGCTGATCCACGGCGGCGCCGGTGGCGTTGGGACGGCCTGCATCCAGGTCGCCCGTGGGCTCGGCGCGCGCACGATCGCTGTGGTCTCGAGCGACGTCAAGGCCGAGGTGGCGCGCGACGCGGGCGCGGACGAGGTGGTGCGGTCCGACGGAGCTTGGAAGGACGAGGCCCGCGCGTTGACGGACGGGCGCGGGGTGGACGTCGTGCTCGATCCGGTCGGCGGCGACCGCTTCACCGACAGTTTGCGGTCGCTTGCGGAGGGCGGGCGCGTGATCGTCGTCGGGTTCACCGGCGGCTCGATCCCCGAGGTGCGCGTCAACCGGCTGCTGCTCGGGAACACGTCGGTCGTCGGGGCGGGGTGGGGCGCGTACGTCATGAGCAAGCCCGATGTGACGAGGGCGATCGGGGCAGAGCTTTCGAAGATGATCGACGCGGGCTTCGTCCGGCCGGTCGTGGGTCAGCGCTTCGGGCTCGAGCAGGCGGGCGAGGCGTTGGGAGTGCTCGACCGGCGCGAGGCGCTCGGCAAGGTCGTGCTCGACGTGTCCTAGGCTGCGCGGTCGCGTCGCCTGTCGCTCAGGATTGTCTTGAGCTGGCGGGCGACTTTGGTGGGTTCGCGTTTCATGCGGCGGCGGGTGACGCGGATGGTGGCGTGTTGGTCTTCCAGGTTGTCGGCGTCTCGTTGGCGGTCGTTCTCGAAGTCGAACTCGGTGTTGTGGAAGTTCCAGCCGTCGAGCTCGGCGATCAGCGTCGGCTCGGGCCAGTGCGCGTCGACGGTGTATCTGCCGATCCGGGCGTGCATGATCGGTCTGGGGATCTCGTAGGCGTCGCAGAACGGCAGGAACTCGTCCTCTGGGGGTGAGTCGGACGGTGGCGCGCCGAGGAAGAACGCGAGCCGTTCGTTGGGGAGCCGTGTGAGCAGTTCGTTGAGGGCGTCTTTGCGGAGGATGTGGTCGTGCAGCGCCCGGTTCATGGTGCGCATCAGCTGGTCGTCGGTGAGGCGTGGTTCGATGTCGTAGAAGGTGCGGGCGGGGGAGGTGACGGGGATTCCGTACTGGCGCTTGATGTCCTGGGGGCTGATCGTGCGGGAGCGGTGGACCTTGGTGCCTTTGGGGCGGCGGTCTCCTTTGGTGATCGTGATCTCGAACGGCTCTTCCCAGCGGTGCCAGATGCCGTTGAGGACCATCGCCGAGGCGCCCGCGAGGATCGCGGTCGGGCCGCAGGCGAGGATCGCGGCGTAGGCGCGTTCGTGGGGGGTGATGGCGGGGGTGCCGACCGCGTAGACGCCGGGGAAGCGGGTGCGATGGAGCAGCCCGATGTGCACACGGTTGCGGATCGCCGTTCCGCCCAGTCCGAGAGTGAGCAGTTGCTGTCGGGTGATGTTTCGATGCTGCTCTTTCGCGAGCCGAGAAACGGCAGCATCGAACGACTCGGCCATCACAGGGCTTGGGAGATATGGGCTATGGGGTAGCTCGGATCTACCAACACCCCCCACGGTCGCGCGCCCGGGCCCGGCCCGCAAGCAGCTTTGACAGTGGCGTCACACAGTTGTGACTAGGCGTGACGATTCAGCCGGCGAGGAGCGCGCCGACGGCGTCGCGCATCGCCGCGAGCGCGGAGGCCGGGCGCATCATCACGACCAGCTCCGCCACGAGCCCGTCCTCGCCGTACCGGATCAGGTCGACGCCCTCCACGTCTCGGTCCCCGACCCGCGAGCGGAAGCACAGCACCTCGCGATCGCCCTCGCGGACCTGCCACTGGTAGGTCAGCTCCGGCGCGAGCACGCTGCCCACGACGCGGAGCAGGCCCGCGACCGCGTCGCGGCCCTCGTACGGCGAGAACACCGACCGGGCTGCGGAACACCACGTCCGGCGACAGGGTCGCCTCGAGCGCGCCGAAGTCCTTGCTCTCGACGGCCGCCCGGAACGCGCTGTGTTCGCTCACGCCGCGCGTTTTAGCAGGTCGATCCCCGGGCCGGCGGGCCCATCCACGAGGATCTGCGGCGTCGGCTCGCCGCGCGCCACCCTTCGGCGCTCGGTCTTGGCCACCAGCTCGAACGAACGTGTGTTGTAACCGCGGGTCAGCGGCGCCGGCGTGACCCGGCGCGCGGAGCGGATCAGCGCGACGCCGGCCCGGAACGCGGACTGCTCGCGCCTGCCGTATGTCAGCCCGTACAGCGACCGGACGCGTGCGGGGAGCGAGCCGAGCATGATCGCGTCGTGCACCCGCTTGCCCGGCTGGCTGCGGCGGGGCAGCGGGATCTGGAACGCGGTCGCGTAGCCGACGTATCGCGCCTCCTCGGTCAGGTACATGCGATTCGATGCCAGCTCCGAGCGCCACCAGGCGCGGAACTCCGGATACGACGGCGGAGCGGCCGAGCGGGGCATCCCGAACAGCTCCGCGAAGCGGATGTAGTCCTGCCACAGCGCCTCGCGCTCGGCATCGCTGAGGCGGCGGACGAACAGCTCGTAGAAGCACTGCGCGGAGTCGGCCATCACCGCCACCGTCCACAGCATCAGCGCGGGGTCGTAGGCCGAATAGGGCGTGCCGGCGGCCACCGGCCCGGCGTCCTCGGCGAGCGCGCCGTTGACACGCTCGTGCATCCGCGCGACGTACGACAGCACCTTGTCGGCCTCTGCGCGGGTGCCGAAGTAGATCTTCTCGAACGCGTTGCCGGTGTGAACGAGGCGCTTGAACGGGGTCAGCTTGGCGCGCGTGTGCTCGCTCGTGCCGACGTAGTTGAGCGGCGCGAGCGCGCCGATGCAGAGCGACCGCTGGCCGTAGAACAGGCCGACGAGCCGCTCCTCCTGTACCTGGCGCAGGACCGACTCGCCGCGAGGGAAGTAGCCATCTGCAAACACGCGTTTCCAGAAGATATCATGGGGTCGCGATGGGCGGCAAGCGGGTATATGGAGGCGTGGCGGCGTCGGAGCGGCACGCGGCTCGCCGGCAGCGGCTGCTCGACGCCGGCCTGGAGCTGCTCGGCACCGAGGGCTTCGGCAGCACGACGGTCCGGGCGGTGTGCGCGCAGGCGAAACTGACCCCGCGCTACTTCTACGAAAGCTTTCCCGACCTCGACGCGCTGCTGCTGGCGGTGTTCGACGAGCTCGCGGATGAGCTCGCGATCCAGATCCTGCGTGCCGTCACGCCGCCACCAGGCGACGCCACCAGCACGGCCCGCGCGGCGATCGGCGCCGGCGTCAGGACGCTCACCGACGACCCGCGCAAGGCTCGCGTGCTGTTCACCGCGGCGATCGGGTCCGAGGCGCTCGCGGAACGCCGGCGGCAGACGCTCAGGGGATTCGCGGCGCTGGTCGCGACGCAGGGCCGCGCCTTCTACGGAGCGCCCGAGTCGAGCGACCGCCTGGTCGAGCTGAGTGCGCTGATGCTGGTCGGCGGGCTGTCGGAGACGTTCGCGGCGTGGCTCGACGGGGAGGTGCCCGCCACGGTCGCGGAGCTGATCGACGATTGCACGGCGCTGTTCGTCGCCACGGGCGAGGCCGCGGCGCGACTGAGCCTGAATCGAGACTAGGCAGACACTGCGCGCGGGACCCCGCGCCGTTAGGCTGCTGCCTACCGTGATACATCGCATCCTCAGGATCGCCGCGCTTGCGACGCTGGCCTTGGCGCTGACGGCCGCGGCCGCCAGCGCGGCGGATCGCTTTGCGAGTCCGACGGGGACGAGCAACCCGTCGTGTGGTCAGGCGGATCCGTGCGAGCATCGTCACCGCGGTCAACAGCGCCGCGGCGAACGACAACATCACGATCGAGCCGGGGACGTACAACATCACCACCGAGCTCAGTGACGGCGGCAACTTTCTCACGATCCACGGTCAGGCCGGGGCGGCGCGCCCGGTGATCAAGACGGACGCGAACTACGGGATCCAGCTCACGGGTGGGAGCTCGCTGTCCGACGTCGAGGTCGACGATTCGGCTGACGACGCGTGGGGAATCGCGGTGATGTTCGGCATGGAGGCAAGCGTCAGCCACGTGTACGTGCATACGACGGGCTCGAACGCGTGGGCCTGTTACCCCGACGGCGAGCTGATCGACAGCGTTTGCTGGGACAGCGGACCGGGCGGCGGCGCGGCGCGGCCGCTCGTGGTCCTTCCGGCAATGGTGGTCGCGGTCAACGACACGCTGATCGCGTCCGGCACCGGCGGAGTCGGCGCCGAGGTGATCGGCGCGGGCCCGGCCAACATGACGATGAGCCTGACGAACACGATCGTCCGCGGCGCCGGCAAGGACATCTACGTGACCGGTGAGGAGACCTCGCCCGGACTGCTGACGATCACCGCGGACCACTCCAACTACGCCAACGGCATGGATGACTCGACCGGCGACGGGACGAGCATGTTCACGCCGGCAGGCTCGGGCAGCAATCAGACGGCGATGCCGAAGTTCGCCGACGCCGCTGCCGGCAACTTCCACGAGCTCTCGGGCTCGCCGACGATCGGGAAGGGGGCCACGAACGCGCTCGCCGGCGAGATCGATCTCGACGGGCTGCCGTGGACCTCGCCGCCGGACATCGGCGCGTACCAGTTCTACAACGCGCCCATCTGCCACGCGGTGAGCGCCACGACCAAGTTCGGCGCCGCGGTGTCGTTGTCGCTTGCCTGCTCGGACGCGCTCGGCGACCCGGTGACGCTCGCGATCAAGTCAGGCCCGGCGCACGGCAAGCTGTCCTCGATCGGCGCCGGCGGATCGGTCACGTACACCCCCGCGGCGGGGTACAGCGGCTCCGACAGCTTCACGTACACGGGGACGACCAAGCTGGGGACCTCCGCTCCGGCGACCGTGTCGATCACGGTCGCGAGCAAGTCCGGGGGCAAGAAGCCCGGGGGCAAGAAGGTCGCGCCCGTGATCTCGCACGCCAAGCAGAGCAAGGGCGTGTTCATGTTCACGCTGAACGAGGCGGCGACCGTGACGCTGACGTTTGCGCGCCGCGGGCACAAGCGCGTGACCGTCAAGATCAACGGCAGGGCGGGCAAGAACAGCTACAAGGCAAAGGGGCTGAAGGCGGGCTCTTACGTCGTCACGCTCACGGCGAGCAATTCGAGCGGGCGCTCGAAGGCCGTCAAGGTCAAGTACAAGCTTGCAGCGCGCCGCTGACGGCCGCAGCGGCGGGTATATGCTGCGGCGCATGGGGATCAGGACCGGGACGCTTGCCGTCGCCGCCGCGTTCGCGCTGACGCCGGCAGCGGCCAGCGCTGCTACCGACCTGTACGCGAGCCCGACCGGCACGATACCGATCCGTGCACGCAGGCCCAGCCCTGCGACATCGTCACCGTGTTCAACGACGCGTCCGCGGGAGCCAACATCACCATCGAGCCTGGGACGTATGGGTCGCCGACGCCGATCGACGACAACCTCACAGATGCCGGCCAGGATCTGGACATCCACGGTGAGGCGGGCCAGCCCCGCCCCGTGATCGACACGACCGCTGCGTATGGCTTCAACCTGAACGGCGGCAGCTCGCTCAGCGACGTCCAGATCGACGACAGCGGGAACAACACGGACTCGATCTACGTCTCGGGTGAGCAGTCGGCGATCAGCGACGTCATCGCCGAGAACTCGGGCGAGGGCGGGATCGCCTGCTATCCGGATGGCACGCTGAGCAACTCGCTGTGCTGGGCCAACGGGCTTGACGGAATCGCGGGGACGGCGATCGTGATGAGCTCCGTGGAGGCGTCATTCGACAACGACACGCTCGTCTCGAGCGGTCCCGGCGGCGATGCGGTGTATGCCTACCCCGAGGGCGCCACGACGATGACGCTGAACCTGGAGAACACGATCGCCCGAGGCACAAATGAGGACATCTACGCGAACGCGCCGCCGGGCGCGACGGCCGAAGTCACCGCCTCGCACTCGAATTTCGCGACCGTCGAGAACGCCGACGGGGGCGGGACCATCGACCTCCCGACGCCGGCTCGCCGTCGAACCAGACCGCCGTGCCGCAGTTTGTCGATGTGATCGACGGCAACTTCCACGAGCTCGCCGGCTCGCCTACGATCGGCGCGGGCGTCGACTCGGCCTCGAACGGCACCACGGACCTCGACGGCAACCCGCGCGCGATCCAGGGAAAGACCGACATCGGCGCGTACGAGTTCGTGCCCGCCCCCGGCTGCACGTCGAGCAAGGCGCGCGCGCACTACGGCAGCCGCTCTCGATCGCAGCTGCACTGCACCGACTTCGTCGGCGCGCCATTGACGTATGCGGTCGTGCGAAGCCGGCCACGGGACCGTTCTGCGCCGAGGCCACCGGCACGTCGTGTACACGCCGGCGAGAGGCTTCACGGCAAAGACCAGTTCACCTTCGACGCGACCAGCACTCACGGTACGAGCGCGACGGCTACGGAGGCCGTCGACGTGGCGGCGCCGGCCCCGCTGCTCTCCGCTGTCAAGCTCCACCAGACGACGCTTCGGTTCACGCTCAACGAGGCCGCGTCGGTGACCTTGACGTTCGCGCGGCGCGGGCACAAGAGCGTCGTCGTCAAGGTGAAGGGAAAGGCCGGCAAGAACAGCTACAAGATCAAGAAGCTGAAAGCCGGCAAGTACACGATCACGATCGCCGCCTCGAACGCCGGCGGCCACACGAAGTCGAAATCGATCGGCCTGAAGATCAAGGGTTAGGCGGGCGCATGAGGATCCGGGTGCTGGCGACCGTAGTGGCGGTTTCGTGCTGTTGCCCGCAGCGGCGAGCGCCGCCGATCTGTACGCGAGCCCGGACGGGACGAGCAACATGGTCTGCGGCCAGGCGGAGCCGTGCGACATCGTCACCGCAGCCAGCAACGCGCGGGCCGGCGACACCGTGGTCGTCGAGCCGGGGTCCTATACGCCGAGCATGACGATCGACGTCGGCGTGGTCACTGGACCGGTCACGATCGAGGGCGAGCCCGGAGCCGCGACGCCGGTGATCGACTCCTCCAGCGGCCTCGCGATGCAAATCCTCGCGGGCGGCACCGTCAGCCGGCTCGACGTCATCGATCATCAGAGCGACGCAACCGGCATCGCCGTGATCAACACGGACGCCTCGATAGATCACGTCTACGTCCAGGCCGACGGGAGCGGATCCACGGCCTGCTCGATGTTCGGAACGCTGACGGACAGCATCTGCTGGGCGAACAGCAGCAACGGAATCGGCCTGACGTTGCCGGAGCTTGATTCCGCCAGCGCGACGCTGCGCAACGACACGATCGTCGCTGCGGGGACCGGCAGCGAAGGGATCGTCGCCGACCCGGACTTCAGCCCGGACACGATGACCGTCGAGATGACGAATACGATCGCTCGGGGCGCGGCGGCGGACATCCTGGTCCGGGCGGCGTCGGGCGCGGCTGCGACCGTGACCGCCGACCACTCGAACTTCGCCAACGTGGTCAACGGCAGCGGCGGCGGCACGATCACCCCGCCGATCGCCGGAAGCCCGACGAACCAGACTGCCGCGCCGCTGTTCGCCGTGCCGGGCGCCGGCGACTTCTTCGAGCTGGCAGGCTCGCCGACGATCGGGGCCGGCGCTGACTCGCCGCTCAACGGCACCACCGACCTCGTCGGGAACCCGCGCCAGATCGAGGGCAAGACGGACATCGGTGCGCTCGAGTTCGTGCCGCCGCCGGCGTGCTCGCTGGTCAGCGTGTCGGCTCGCTACGGCACCTCAGCGTCCGCTGCGCTGCACTGCGTCGACCTCGTCGGCGCGGCCGTGACCTACGCCATCGTCAAGCAGCCCTCCCACGGGACGCTTTCCACGATCAACGCCAGGGGGAGCGTGCTGTACACACCCGACAAGGGCTACTCGGGAACGGACTCGTTCACCTACGACGGCACGAGCAGCCATGGGACAAGCGCGACGGCGACGGTCACGATCACCGTCGGGCCGCCGCCGCCGAAGCTCTCGTCCGTCAGGCTGCACAAGTCGACGCTGCAGTTCAAGCTCAACGAGGGGGCTTCGGTCACGCTGACGCTTGCGCGGCGCGGGCACAAGAGCGTCGTCGTCAAGGTGAAGGGCAAGGCCGGCAAGAACAGCTACAAGCTCAAGAAGCTGAAGGCCGGGAAGTACAAGCTCACGATCTCCGCCTCGAACGCCGGCGGGCGCTCGAAGCCCACGAAGCTCTCGTTCAAGATCGCCTGACAACCGCCGGTGCCGCCCGGGAGCGCGGGTATCCTCGGGCGCGGGACCGCCTCAGGAGGGAGACCGGTTGGGGAGCGGACGACGGATCGCGAGAGTGCTGGCACCGTTGGAGCCGTGCCGTCGCTCAGCGCCACGAGCGCGCTGGCATCGGTCCGTTACGCGAGCCCGGACGGGACCAATCTCGGCGACGGGTGCGGCGGCGATCTCGGTCACCTCGGCGCCCGCGACGATCAGCTACGTGATCGCGCACGTGAGCGCTCCGGGCGGCATCGCCTGCTCCGCCGAGGGGGCGCTGATCGACAGCGTGTGCCGGGCGCAGGGGACGGACGGCGTCGCGGCGACCGCGCCGGCGCCGCCGCCGCTGACCACGAGCGTCGCCGCCACGCTGCGACAACGACACGCTGAGCGCCTCGGGTACCGGTGGCGACGCGGTACAGCTGAACGGCACGAGCCTGACCACGACCGAGCTGGACCTGTACAACACGGTCGCGCGCGGCGCGGGTGTGGACATCCTCGTGCAGACCAGCCCCTCCGACGCGAGCGGCTCGGTGATCGTGACGGCGCACGACTCGAACTTCGCGACCACCAAACAGGGGAGCGGGGGCGGGACGTTCACGCTGCCGTCGAGCAGCGCAAATGGCAATCAGAGCGCGGAGCCGGTGTTCGCCGACGCGGCCGCAGGCAGCTTCCACGAGCTGTCGGGCTCGCCGACGATCGGCGCCGGCGTCGACTCCTCTCAGAACGGCGCGACCGACCTCGACGGCAACCCGCGCGAGGTCGCGGGAAAGACCGACATCGGCGCCTACCAGTAGATCGCGGGCCCGAGCTGCCTCCCGGGCGTCGCGACCACGAGGTTCGCGACGGCCGCGCGGATCCAGCTCGAGTGCACAGACCCACTCGGCGGCACGCTGACGTACGCGATCACCGGCGGCCCGAACCACGGCACGGCGTCGGTGAACGCCGTCTCGGGGCTGGTCACCTACACGCCCGCGGCGGGGTTCTCAGGCGCCGACAGCTTCGTCTACACCGCCTCGTCGAGCAATCTGACCGCGAGCGAGCAAGTCGTGACGATCACCGTCGGCAAGGAGCCGCCGCCCCTGCTCTCGCGCTTCAGGCAGTCGAAGGACACGTTCTCATCCAGGCTGTCAGAGGCCGCCAAGGCGACGCTCACGTTCACGCAGCGGGCCGGTGGCCAGACGAGGAGCCGCGGCTCGCTCACGCTGAACGCGAAGCTCGGCACCAACTCCGTCCGCTTCACGGGGAAGCTGCCCGGGCCACAAGGAGCTCAAGCCCGGCACCTATGCGGTCGTGCTCAGCGCCACGAATCCGGGCGGCGCGGCGAAGACACAGAGCGTCAGGTTCACGATCAAGCCACCGCCGCCCAAGAACAAGAAGCAGAAGCCCAAGAAGCACCACTCGGGCTGAGGCCGGACGCGTCTGACATCCTCCGCGCGATGCCCGGCCTGATCGAGCGCTACCGCGGTCGCCTGCCGTTCGACGAACACGATCCGATCGTGACGCTCGGCGAGGGCTCGACGCCGCTCGTGCTCGCGCCGGCGCTGTCCGAGCGGGTCGGGGCCGAGGTGCACCTCAAGCTGGAGGGCTCGAACCCGACCGGCTCCTTCAAGGACCGCGGGATGACGTGCGCGGTGTCGGCTGCGGTCAGAGAGGGCGCGCAGGCGGTGATCTGCGCGTCGACCGGCAACACCGCGGCGTCGGCCGCCGCGTACGCGGCCCGCGCGGGGATCAACGGGGTCGTGATCGTGCCCGAGGGGAAGATCGCGACCGGCAAGCTCGCGCAGGCGCTGATGCACGGCGCCAAGGTGATCGCGCTGCGCGGCAACTTCGACCAGGCGCTCGCACTCGTCCGCGAGATGGCGTCCAAGCACCCGGTCGCGCTCGTCAACTCGATCAACGAGTTCCGCATGGAGGGCCAGAAGACGGCCGCGTTCGAGCTCGCCGAAGCGCTCGACTCCGAGCTGGACGCGCTCTGCATCCCGGTCGGCAACGCCGGCAACATCACCGCCTACTGGCGCGGCTTCAGGGAGATCGGGATGCACCCGCGGATGTTCGGCTTCCAGGCCGCGGGTGCCGCGCCGCTCGTTCACGGGGCGCCGGTCGAGCACCCCGAGACGATCGCGAGCGCGATCCGGATCGGGAATCCCGCGCGGTGGGAGGACGCGATGAACGCGATGACGTCGTCCGGCGGCGCGGTCAATGCGGTCTCGGACGAGGAGATCCTCAGCGCGTACAGGTTCCTCGCCGCGCGCGAGGGCGTGTTCTGCGAGCCGGCATCGGCGGCGAGCGTCGCGGGGCTGATCGCCCATGGCGCCCGCGGGGCGCAGCGGGTCGTGTGCGTGCTCACCGGGCACGGGCTGAAGGATCCGGATGTCGCGCTCGCGCAGGCGGGCTCGATCATCGGCTGCGACCCCGAGCTGAAAGCGATCGAGCGGGCGGTGCTCGAGTGACCCTGAGCCGCCGGCGGCTCGTGAACGTCCCGGCCTCGAGTCGCGAACCTCGGCCCCGGGTTCGACGTGCTCGCGGCGGCGCTCGCGCTCCACCTGACCGTCGAGGTAGTGGAGACGGGCGAGTTCGCCGTGGTCACCGAGCTCGACATCGCCCGCGACCGCGGCAACCTCGTCGTGGCCGCGTTCGAGCGACTGCACCCGGCGGACAACGTCGAGTTCCGGATCACGTCGGGCATCCCGCTCTCCGGCGGGCTCGGCTCGAGCGCCGCCGCGCGGGTCGCGGGGCTGCTCGCGGCCGATCACATGTTCGAGCTCGACGCCGATGTCGCGGCGCTCGCGAGCGAGCTCGAGGGCCACCCCGACAATGTCGCGGCCGCGCTCGAGGGCGGGTTCGTGATCTGCCACGAAGGCGGCGTACATCGATTCGAGCCGCCGATGGGGCTCGAGGCGGTGCTCGTGGTTCCGTCCGAGCCGGTGTCCACCATCGGCGCACGCGCCGCCCTACCGGACACCGTCAGCTTGGGCGATGCCGCACGGAACGTGGCGGCGGCGGCGACGCTCGTGCTGGGGCTCGCGCGCGGCGACTGGGACCTGATCGCGGCCGGCCTGACCGACCGCCTGCACCAGCCCTACCGCGCCCACCTCTATCCACGCAGCGCTGAGCTGCTGGAGAGCGCTCCCAAGCTGGGGGCGCTCGGGGCGACGATCTCAGGCGCCGGCCCGACCGTGCTCGTCTGGTGCCACTACGAGCAGACCGGCGGCGTGCTCGAAGCGCTGTCGCTCCGCACCGAGGGGTGGGCGCGTGTCATGCGGGCGCCGTTCGAGTCCCAGGGCGCCGACGTCAAGAGCCTCTAGGCTCGTGCCGTCCCTCAGCCCGCGGCGGCAGCTTTTCGCGTAGCCACGCGATGTGGCCGGCGCTGACCGCAGCGGCCTGCTCCATGAAGTCGATCATCAGCTCGAGGTCGCGCTCCGAATAGCGCTCGAGCAGCGGCCGGGTCGCGGTGACCAGCGGAACGACCATCAACTCGTACGCCGCCGCGCGCGCCTTGTCGGTCAGCTCGACGAGCACCCGGCGGCGATCGGCCGGGTCCGGGACCCGCTGCGCGTAGCCCGCCTTCTCGAGCCGGTCGATCACGGCTGTGATCGCGCCGGTCGACAGGCCGCTCTCCTGCGCGAGCGCGCCGGCGGTCATCTGGCCGCGCTGGTCGAGGATGTCGAGGCAGCGGCTGTCCGAGCGATTGATGCCCATCAGCTGACAGAGCAGGTCGTCGGTGATGTCCGCCGCACGCTGGCTCTCGCGCACCAGATCGCCGAGCCGGTCACCGAGAGCCTCTTTACGAGATTGTCTTGACATCTAAACCTCTTGATACCTAAGATATCCGACGTACAAGAGAACCACACTACTCGGAGGTGAAGTAACCGATGGAGATGGCAATCGAGGCCGACGGCCTCGTGAAGTCTTACCCGAAAGGGGTGACGGCGCTCGACGGACTGTCGTTCGCCGTCAAGACGGGCACCGTGTTCGGGCTGCTCGGGCCGAACGGCGCGGGCAAGTCGACCGCGGTCAAGATCCTCACGACGCTCGCGCAGCCCGACGGCGGGCGCGGGTCGGTGGGCGGGGCTGACGTCGTCGCCCAGCCCGATCGCGTGCGGCGGATGATCGGCGTGGTCTCGCAGGGCTCGGGCGTTGACGTCCGCGCGACCGGCCGCGAGAACCTGCGCCTTCAGGGCCAGCTGTACGGGATGCGCGGCCCGGGTCTCGAGGCACGCGCGCAGGAGCTGCTCGACGACTTCCGGCTCGCGGACGACGCCGACCGGATCGCGGGCGACTACTCCGGCGGGATGCAGCGGCGGATGGACATCGCGATGGCGCTCGTGCACGACCCTGAGGTCCTGTTCCTCGACGAGCCGACAACGGGCCTCGACCCCGAGGTCCGGGCCGAGATGTGGCTGGAGATCAGCCGGCTCTCGCACAAGCAGGGCAAGACCGTGCTGCTGACCACGCACTACCTCGAGGAGGCCGATCAGCTTGCGGCCCACCTCGCGATCGTCGACCGCGGCAAGGTCGTCGCGGCCGGCACGCCCGAGGAGCTCAAGCGCGAGCTGCGCGGCGATGCGATCAACGTCGAGCTCGCCTCGGCGCCGCGGCGCTGAACGGCACGCTGGCCGATGTCGCCGGGATCCGCGATGTGGCGCTCGACGGTCGGGTGCTCCGCGCCCGTGCCGACGATGGCGGCCGCGCGGTGCCGGCGGTGCTGCAGGCGCTCGAGGCGCATGGGATCGAGGTCGCGTCGGTGACCGTCGCGCGCCCTCGCTCGACGACGTCTACCTCAGGTACACGGGCCGCACGTTCGAGGCGGCGGAAGCGGAGGCCGCGCAATGACCGTCGCCAGGCAAACCGGCTACATGACCCTGCGCCACCTGCGCGAGCTCTACCGCCAGCCGTGGTTCGTGGCCGTGACGCTCGTGCAGCCGATCATCTGGCTGCTGCTGTTCGGCGCGCTGTTCAAGAAGATCGTCGAGATCCCGGGGTTCCACGGGCACTCGTACATCGCGTTCCTGGCGCCCGGCGTGGTCGTGATGACCGCGATGTTCAACTCCGCCTGGAGCGGGATGGCGCTGATCGAGGACCTCAACAAGGGGATCATCGCGCGCTTCCTCGTCTCGCCCGTGCGCCGCGAGGCGCTGATCGCGGGGCGGATCCTCAAGGAGAGCGTGGTGGTCGTGATCCAGTCGATCATCATCGTTGCGCTCGCGCTGATCGTCGGGGCGTCGTTCCCGGGCGGTGTCGGCGGTGTCGCCGTGCTGCTCGTGGTATCGGCGCTGCTCGGCGCGATGTTCGGTGCGCTGTCGAACGGCTTCGGGCTGATCATGCGCCAGGAAGAAGCGCTGATCGGGGCGGTGCAGTTCATCGTGCTGCCGCTGACGTTCCTCTCGACGACGTTCCTGCAGTCGAACCTGATGCCGACCTGGATCCGACACACGTCGGACTTCAACCCGGTCAACTGGGCAGTGGTCGCAGGACGGGCCGCGACGCAGGCGCATCCCGACTGGGGCCTCGTGGCCTCGCGCGCCGGGTTCCTGGTCGCGCTGCTGGCGCTGTGCCTGTGGTTCGCGACGCGGGCGTTCCGGGCCTACCAGAAGTCGGTATAGGGAGCCTCGGGTGCATGCACCCGAGGCCGCCGGGCCGCATGCGGCCCGGCGCGGGGCGGCGCATGCGCCGCCCCGGACACCCCACAACGTGCCAAATTGCCGTCGCCGCGCCGACCGTGGTCAGAAGCGCAGGCTCTGGCCCCGGTATTGACCAGGCTCCCACAGGAGCGGGCGGCTTGTCACTTTGTGGGGGTGGGGCGGGGTCAGGGTTTGGGTGGCGCCGCGGGGTCAGGGTTTGGGTGGTGGGGCGGGGTCAGTTTGGGTGGCGCGGCGGGGTCAGGGTTTGGGCGGCGCGGCTGGCTCAGCCGCCGGGCGGTGGGCCGCCGAAGCCGCCGCCGGGGAACCCCCCGCCGCCGGGGCCGCCGAAGTGGTGCAGGCGTTCGTACCAGACGGCCTTCGCGCCGAGGTCGCCCGTACGGAACACGTAGTACAGGCTCGCCACCGACACCAGGCACAGCACGATCCGCAGGCCGGCGCGGGCGGCGTCGGGGGTGGGGGAGCGGTAGGCGTAGAGCGTCGCGAGCAGCAGCGCGCAGAACACGACGAACAGCAGCCGCAGGATGTGCGCGGCGTGGATGTGCTGGGCGACGATCCCGCCGCCGAGCCCCAGCGCGGACTCGAGCGCTGAGCCTGCGCCCTCGGTCAGGCCGAGGCCCGCGAGCGCGATCACGGCCAGCGTCGCGAGCGCAACGCCCCAACGGCGCCACCAGTCCGTCTTGACCGAGAACACGAGCGCCGCCACGCAAACCGTCGGGATCAGCACGACCGGCACGTGCAGGAACAGCGGATGCGCGGGCAGGCCCTCGTAGATCGTCGTGATGTGGACGAAGTTGAGCGGCAGGCTGAGCGCTGCCAGCACCGCAAGCGTCAGCTCCGCCCGAGGCCAGGCGCGGCCCGGGGTGATGGCGGGGGCATCGGTGCTCACGGACGCGGCAGCTTCTCGCGACGGCCTAAGAGGCGGCTAAGAAACCGGGTGCCCGGCGCCGTTGACCAGGGAGCCGAGCCGGGCGCGGGCCTGGTCGAGACCCAGCCGGCGGAGCAGCTCGTCGGCGACGTTCAGGTAGTCGACCGCGAGGTCGGGGCGGTAGTCCAGGATCGAGACGGCGCGCTCGGCGGACTCCGCATACGCGATCGAGGCCCGGATCGTGGTGTCGATCAGCTTCTCGCCGAAGTGCTCGCGGAGCGAGTCGAACGCCTCGCGCGAGTGCCTGGTGCGCATGTCGGCGATGTTGAGCACGACGCCGAGCCATTCGAGGTCCGGGTTGAGGCTGTCGCGAGCGAGCTCGATCACCTCGAGCGCCTGCTCGACCCCCTGGAGCGCGAAGTACTGGGCCTCGGCCGACAGCAGCGCGTAGTCGGCCGCGACGAGCGCGTTCACGGTCAGCAGCCCGAGCGCCGGCGGGCAGTCGATCAGGATCACGTCATACGGGCGCTTGATGTCGTTCAGCGCGCGCTTGAGTGTGAGCTCGCGGCCCATTTTGCCGCCGAGCACGAGCTCGGCCTCGGCGAGCCCGAGGTTCGCGGGGATGATCCCGTCGTGGACCGCATCCGCCGGCTGGGCGCGGCCGGCGAGCACGTCGCCGACGGTCGGCGATGCGTCCGGATCGACGTCGAGGTAGTCGGACAGGTTGCCCTGCGGGTCGAGGTCGACCGCGAGCACGCTCAGGTCGATGCGGCGGAAGACGTCGGTCAGCGTTCTGACGGCGGTCGTCTTGCCGGTCCCGCCCTTCTGCGAAAGCACCGCGATCGTGACCGCCACGCGGGCCACTATAGAGCGGTGCCCGAGCTCAGGCCGGGGGCCTCCGAACACGCGGAATCCGCGCCGCGAAGTGCCGCAGCGCCGATCCGAAAGCGCGCTCGGTGCTGGTCACCGACTGCGCACTGAGCTCGCCGGCCAGGCTGAACGTCTGCGGACCGAAGTTGCCCTTGAGGAACTCGGTCTGGGCGTATGCGATCAGCACCGCGGTCACGCCGAGCGACTGCATCGTCTGCACGAGGCGACGTGCGAGACCGTGCTTGCGCACGGTCCGCTGCGCGGCCGCCAGATCGGCGGATCCAACTCCGAA
This sequence comes from uncultured Solirubrobacterales bacterium, assembly GCA_963826895.1. Classification (GTDB taxonomy): domain Bacteria; phylum Actinomycetota; class Thermoleophilia; order Solirubrobacterales; family Solirubrobacteraceae; genus Palsa-465. The sequence goes on along the minus strand of CAWGYJ010000007.1, from coordinate 360,328 downwards.
CCTGAGCCGGCGGGCCACGAACAGGCGCGTCACGGAGCGCTCGGCGGTCACCACACGCCCGATTGCGCCGGCCGCTCCGAGCGCGAACCCGGCTGCGGCGGACTCCTGCCAGGCGACCCAATCAGGACGGTTGCCTTCGACCTCGGCGTCGGTCGCCCGATCAAGCGCAAGCGCCGCGGCTTCGAGGTTCGCGACCTCCTGCGCCTCCGACTCCATCAGCCGGTTGAGCGCCGCCGCGAGCGTCCGATCGACGACGCCGGCCGGCTTGACCGTTGTCACTCGCAACGCCGGGCGTGTGACGGCCACCTCGAAGTCGGGATCGACGTCCTGATTGCCGAGCTCGAACTCGAGCAGAGCCCTGGCGGCCGCCGAGGCCGCCTCGAAGCGCCAGAACTGCGCCAGCGCCGGCTTGTGCAACCCGACCGGGATCCTCGTCTCGAACAGCTCGAAGTCGCGGGCGAACGAGAACGTCCCGGTGACGGAGTCGTCGTAGGCGGCGAGCTTCTCCGAGCAGCTCAGCAGCGTCCGTCCGGCACAGCCCGTCGCGTGCGTGGCGAGCGCGTCCGCCCGCGATGCCAGGCAGCAGGACGCCGCCGCGCACGCGAGCAGCAGCGCGATCCCCCGGCCGATACTTGTCCCGCCAATCGCGTGCGGCATCGTCGCGCGGCGATGTTACCCGCGCCGAAAACGTCCGCAGGCAGTCCGCGAGCCGGCCGCTGCAGCCGGGCCGGCCGTGCTCAGCTGCTGGATGCCGGCTGGCTGTGCTGGTGGCGCATCCCGGATATCACCGGCACGTCCACGTAGTGCAGATGGTGGCGGCCGATGACGATCTCGTCGGCGTCCGCGAGCGTCGACCATTCGACCCGTTCGCCATTCACGAACACTCCGTTCAGCGAGCGATCGTCGAGCACGCGCAGCCCGTCGGGCTGGCGCACGATCAGCGCGTGGCGACGCGAGACGGTCGGATCGTCGAAGCGGATGTCCGCCGCGAGGCTCCGCCCGATCCGCGTCCACTCGCGGTGCAGCGCGAACGCGACGACGTCGCCGCCCGGGCTCCGGTACGCCAGGTACTGGCCCGGGTCGCCGAGGCCCTCGCGGACCTCGGTCAGCCAGTCGTTGTCGTCGGACTGGTCCGGCAGGTCGATGACCGCGTTCTGCGCGGTCGTGAACAGCGACGCGCGGACAAACTCGGTCCCGCCGCAGTTGGGGCACGTCGGCAGCTCGTCGACAGCGTCGAGCGAGACGGGGTAATCACACTCTGTACAACGAAAAGTTCCGGTCCCCGCAACATTTCCCGACATCCACGCCTTCATGGAAATCTCCTTCTGCAAACGGGACGGACGTCCAGACTGAGGGCCCCTTCCTGAACCCACAAACATAATCATAACGTTCAGACCAAAGCTGGTCTAAATGCAGCCGTTCTTGCCGTTTGGGCCAACCGGCAAACGCAGGATTCGCCGAATCTGCGCCGAAAACCGGGGCGATGGACATCCACGTCACGGACGAACGGGCGTTGGAGCTGGCGCTCTTACGCCGCGGTGTCGATGCGCTTGCCGCCGGCTGCGAGCGGTGTGCGCACTGCCACCGTACTCCGCTGATCGGTGAGCGCGTCTACGTGTACGCCTCCGACACCGTGCGCTGCGAGCTGTGCCGGGCGCTCGACGGTGAGCGGCCGCTGGCGTCGCGGATCGTGCACGGGCCGGAGTTCGGCCACACGATGCGGATCACCGACCACCGCGCCGCGGCGTAGCCTCGCTCCCCGCGCTTGACGGCAGGCGGCGCGCCCCGCGGCGGGTCCGTCATGCTCCGCTGGTTGCGGATCCTGGACGTCGCACCGATCCCGATCTGCCCGCCGGGCGGCGGCTCGAGCACGCGGATCTATCACCTGCTCCGCGGGCTGAGCGCGAACCACGAGATCCGCGTGTTCTCGCAGGTGCGCGGTCTCCGCGGCCGCTCGATCGCGGCCGACGTCGACGAGTCGGAGCGCTTCCACGAGCACCGCGACCGCAACCTGCTCGGGGCGGCGGCCGCCGAGCTCTGCGCGCGCTCGTGGATCCGGCCGCAGCCGGTCCTGTCGAGCGCCTCCATGCGAGTGACGCGCCCCCGGCTGCTGGGGGAGTGGCTGCGGTGGGCCGACGTGGCGCTGATCGAGTTCCCGTGGCAGTTCGCGTACTGCCGCCTCGCCGCGCCGGAGCTGCCGATGGTGTTCATGTCGCACAACGTCGAGGTGCTGACGCGCACGTCCAACGCCGGGGCCGCGGGCGTCAACGCGCGGCGCAGCCCGGTGCTGGCGCTGGTGCGCCGCCAGGAGCGGTTCGCGCTCGCGCGGGCCGATCTGGTGATCTGCGTCAGCGAGCCGGACCGCGCGTACTTCGTCGAGCGCCTCGGCGTCGACCCGGGTCGCGTTGTCGTGGTTCCAAGCGGCGCCGACACCGATCGCGTGCATCCGGTCGATGAGCAGCAGCGCTCGGAGCTGCGACGGAAGCTCGGGCTGCCGGACGCCCGTACAGTCGTGTTCATGTCCGGGACCGCGAAGGTGCCGGACGTGGAGGGACTCAAGTGGGTGCGGCGGGTGGCCGAGCGCCGCCCCGAGATCAGCTTTCTGATCGTCGGCGGGATCTCCGCCGGCCCGTATCGGGACGGGAACGTGACCGCTACCGGGAGGGTGCCGGACGTCGCCCCCTACCTCCAGGCATCCGACGCGGCGCTCGCGCCGATCGAGTTCGGCGGCGGCACGAAGCTGAAGGTGTTCGATTCGCTCGCCGCCGGGCTGCCGACGATCGTGTTCACGGAGACGATCGGCGGGACCGAGCTGACCGACGGGCGTGAGGTGCTGGTGGCCGGCAAGTCCGTGGAGGCCCTCGAGGAGGCTCTGGACGCGGTGCTCGAGGACCCGGCGAGAGCTGCCGCGGTCGGGGGAGCCGGTCGGCGGTTCGTGGTCGAGCACCACGACTGGAAGGCGATCTGCGAGCGGCTGGACGCGACGCTGACGCGGTTCGCCGCCGATGCGGTGGTGGCCGGAGCGTGACAGCGGTCGCGATCGTCGCCGGCAGCGATCCGCGCGAGCCGGTCACCGGCCACCGCACGTACGTGCTCGCCCATGCGCTGGCGGCGCGGGCGGCCGGGTTCGAGCCGCACGTGTTCGTCGTCGCCGAGCGCGACCGGGTGGAGCAGGCGGAGTTCGGCGCCGTCCATCTGGTTCGCTCCCCGGTCCGGCCGTTCTGGACCCTGCTGGCGCCGGTGCACCAGCCGTACCTCGCCCGCGGGATCGAAGCCGCGCTCGGGGACGTTCCGGGGCCGCATCTGATCCACAGCTTCGGAGCGTGGGCCGGAGTCGGGGTCGCGGCGAGCCGGAGGCTGGCGCGCCGGGGTGTCGAGTCGGTTCCGATCGCGAGCGCGTACACGACGCTCGCGCACGAGATCCGTGCGAAGGTGGCCGGCCTCGACGCCCGCCACGGCGTGTACCAGCGGGTGCGCTTTCGCGCGATCGAGCGCTGGACGTGGGCGGTCGCCTCGCCCCACGAGCGCCGGGGCTACAGCGGGTCGCGCCTCGTGCTGTGCAACTACGAGTCGGTGCGACGGCTCGTCCGCGAGCTGTGCGGCCCATCGGTCGCGCCCCGGGTCCTGCCGTACGCGGCGCCGGCGGCGTTCCAGGACGCCGAGGTGGGGGAGGCGACGGTTCCGGAGTCGCTCGGGGCGCTCGAGCCGGCCGGGGCGCCGCTGATCGTGTCGGTCTCGCGCCACGACCCGCGCAAGGGCGTCGATCGGCTCCTCCACGCGCTGTCCGCGCTGTCCGCCGCCGGCGTCCCGTTCCGCGCCTGCCTGGTCGGCGACGGGGCGCTGCTGCCGGCGCACCGCCGCATGCGGAGCGAGCTCGGGCTGGATCGCTCGGTGGCGATCCCCGGGTTCGTGCCCGACGTGTTCGAGTACCTGCGCTGCGCGGACATCTTCGTGCTGCCGTCGATCGAGGAGGGCAGCGGCTCGGTCGCGCTGCAGGAGGCGCTCCAGGCCGGAGTCGCGGTCGTCGCCTCCGATTGCGACGGGATCCCGGAGGACCTGGTCCACGAGCGCGACGGGCTGCTCGTGCCGCCCGGGGACTCGCCCGCGCTCGCGTCGGCGCTGTCGGCGCTGCTCTGGGACGTCGGTCTCCGGCAGCGGCTGGCGCGCCGGGCGCGCGAGGTCTACCGGGAGCGGTTCACCGCCGCCCGGTTCCAGGCCGCGCTGGCCGGGGTGTACGGCGAGCTCGGCTTCGAGCCGCGGTGAGCGGCGCCGGGACATAGACTTGCGGGCCGCATGGAACCGATCACGGTCGAGACGACGATCAGCCGGCCGCGCGAGGAGGTGTTCGAGTACCTCGCGGACATCGCCAATCACGCGGAGTTCTCCGATCACTACCTGGTCGACTGGCACCTGCTGCGAGTCGAGTCCTACGGACTCGGCGCCGGCGCGCGGTTCCGGATCGACGCGCCGCTGACGCGTTTCGGCTGGGCCGACATGACGTTCTCCGAGGTGCAGCCGCCGTTCAAGATCGTCGAGCGCGGCCGCGGTGGCAAGTACAACCGGATCCGCATGGTCGGGACCTACGAGCTGACGCCGAACGCCGGGAACACGGCGACCAAGGTCGAGTTCACGTACGAGACCGAGCCCGTGTTCCCCTCCGACAAGCTGCTCGACACGATCAACCGGGGCTGGACCCGGCGCCACATGAACAAGGCGATGCGCAGGCTGCGCACGATCCTCGAGCAGGGTCGCGGGCGGGGGAAGCGGGTCTCGATCGCCGGCGTCGGCGCCGGCCCTCGCGGGTGACCCGCGGTCGACGCCTCCGCGCGCGGCGCTGGGTAGACTGCCCCGCCGTGCTGACCAGCCGCCGGTTCAGGATCCTCGTGGGCGCGCTGGCGACGGCTGCGGTGCTGTCGGCGTGCGGCGCCCGTGGCAGCCAGTCGACGGTCGGCGACGCCAACAACACCGGGTTCTACGTGCGCGGCGGGCATCTCACCTACCAGGTGCAGATCTCGCGCGCGCTGAACCCGTACTCGACCGAGGACCGCGGCTATCTCGCCGGCGTGCCGGCCGGGACCACGCCTCCGGGTGCCAACCAGCTGTGGTTCGCGGTGTTCATGTGGGCGAAGAACTTCACCGACACGGCGCACGAGACCGTGTCGGCGAGCGATTTCGACATCGTCGACACCCAGGGCAACACCTACTACCCACTCGCGCTGAACCCGTTGATCAACCAGCTCGCGTGGAGGCAGATGCGGCTCGGACCGCAGGCGACGCAGCCCCAGATCGACTCGCCGGCCTCGAACGATCCTGCGCAGGGCTCCGAGCTGCTGTTCAAGCTGAACGACTCGATCTACGCCAACCGGCCGCTGACGCTCGAGATCCACGTGCCCGGCCAAGCCGGGCCGTCGATGATCTCGCTCGATCTTTGAGCCCGGAAGGCGATCGGCGCACCGACCCGCCACGGCGGGCCGAGCCGCCGCGCCGGCCCGATCAGCCGCGGCGCGCCGATCAGCCACGGCGGCCGCCGAGCCTCTCGACCCCGACGGATCAGCGCTGGAGCCCTTTCGGGACGGGCGTGGCGGTGTTCACGGCGATCGCGATCCCGATCGTGACCGTCGGGTACATCCGCGACGGAGCGCTGAGCCTGACGTACACGGTGATCGGGATCGCGTTGGGGCTGATCGCCGGCCTGATCGCCGGTGTGTGGGTGGACAGCCGTGGGGGACGGGTGTGGCGCGGGCCGCGGCTCTAGTGAACTCGTCCGTAAGTCGCGCGGCACCGAGAGCGGCCGCTGGCGGATGCCGCGCGCGGACGCAGGACCCGACGTGTGGCTCTGCCACACGAGGGTCCGAGGACAAAGCGCGGCGCCGCCAGAGGACGCTCGAATGACGCGGGGCTTGCGGGCGCGTCCACTGGCCCTGGCCGTCGTAGCGGTGCTCGCGGTCGGTGCGGCGAGCGCCGGCGCCGGCATCGCCGCGGTCTGGAGCCGCCCGACGCGGATCGCCGGGCCCGAGAGCGAGGCGGTCGTCGGTCCGCAGCTCGAGTTCTCGAGCGCGGGCGCGGCGGCGATCGCGTTCGCGGTCCAGAACGAGCAGCTGCCTGGGCAGTCGCGGGCGCTCCTGGGCTCGAGCACGCCGCCCGGCCGCTGGCGGGCGCAGGCGGTCCGCGGCGCGCAGGCGGTGCTGGGCACCGCGTTCTCGCGCTCGGGGACGCTGTGGCTGCTGACGGGCACGGCGCCCTCGCCGCGCGCGTGCTGCGCAACGGTTTCGATCAGGCGCCGCTCCGGCGGCCCGTCGCACGCACTCGTGACCGGGCTCACCGGCACCACCGACGCCGGGCTCGTGGCACTGCCGAACGGAGCGCTGATGGCCGCGATCGCCACCCAGCGCGGCCTGTGGGTCGCTCAATCGGACCGGCACGGGACGTTCGCCACGGGGTCGGTATCGCAGCTCCAGTTCGACGGCGCACCCACCGCCCTCGACGCGACTGCGCTCCCGAGCGGGGCTGGAGAGATCGCGTGGTCGGTCGCCGGGCCGTCCGGCGCGAGCGAGGCGCACAGGATCCTTTACGCCGCCGGGTCGCCGGGGTCCGCGCCCGCGCATCCGCACGTGGCGGTGTCGCTGGGCTCGAGCAAGAGCGTCGACCAACTGGCGCTCGCGCCGGCGAATCGGGGCGCGACGGTGGCATGGGTGCAGAGCTCGTTCTCGGCGCGCGGAGCGTTCCGCTCGGTCGTGATGGCGCACGACGTGCGGCGGCGCGCAGTGGTCCAGGTCAGCCCGTCCGCCGTGCTGGCCTCAGATCTGGCGTTCGCGGGGAATGGCGCGGGCGATCAGGTGATCGCGTGGGACGCGTGCTCGGCGACGGGGACCTGCACGGTGCAGGCGTCCGTCCGGCGGGCGGGCGGGCGCTTCGGGCCTGTGCTGACGCTCGGCGCCGGCGACCCGGTCGAGGCGCCCGCAGCGGCGATCTCAGCGCACGGCGAGGTGCTCGTCGCCTGGATCCGCGACGGCGACGTGCGTGCGGCTGCGCGCCGGCTTCGCGCGCGGAGGTTCGGGCCGGCCAGAACGGTCGCGGCCGCCGGCGACGACAACGACGCGACGGTCGCGTTCGCGCCGGGCGGCGGGGCGCTGGCGGCGTGGACGCAGGGGAGTGTGTCGCCGTCGTTGATGGCGGCGTGGGCAGCCTCGCCCTGACCGGCGGCGCGGGTGGGCGGCTGGGCGATTGGCGGGCGGACCGACCCTGAGGCGTCAATCACTCGATAGCCGCGGGGGCGTGAGCACCCTCAGGGTCGTCCGGCGACCCTGGCACGTCTCACAAGGTCGGATGCATCGGCGATTGACGCGTCAGGGTCGCTGATTCCGCGCGCGGAACGCGTCCGCGGCTCAGACGCCGGGCGGGAGCTTGTGCGCGAGCGCGGCGATCAGCACCTGGCGCACCGCGGGGGCGGCGGTCGCGGCGCCGAACCCGGCGGACGGGTACAGGGCGCCGGCGACGATCTCCGGATCCTGGGCCGGGGCGTAGCCGACGAACCATGCGTCCGTGTTCGCGGCCGAGTCGCCGCCCGGCGTGTTGGTCGTGTTGCGGAGCTCGGCCGTGCCGGTCTTGCCGGCGACGGTGACGCCCGGGATCTCGGCCGTGTACCCCGTTCCGATCGAGGACACCACAGCGATCATCATCGTCTGCACGTCGGCGGCGACGTGGCGGCTGACGACGTGCACGAATTTCGGCTTCTGGTCGGCCTGCAGCGTCGGGATCGGACGCCGGCCGTGGTCGGCGATCGTCGCCGCGACGTCGGTCATCTCCAGCGGGGACGCCTCGACCATGCCCTGTCCGATCGCCGAGGAGCCGACCGACAGATCGCTGCCGATCGTCGCCGCGGACGGGATCTCCGAGGGGAGCGCGCCCGGGATCGTCGACGGCTGGTCGAACCCGAACTTCTCCGCCATCGCGACGAAGCGTTTGGCGCCGACGGTGACCCCGAGCGGCGCGAACACGGAGTTGCAGGAGACCGCGAACGCGTTCAGCAGCGTGCCGCCGCACGCCTCGCCGTTCGAGTTCTGGAGCTCGTAGCCGTCGATGTCCGCCTCGGTCTGGACCGGGAACTCGGTGCCGAGCGTCACCAGGTGGGCCTGGAGTGCGGCGCTGGCGGTGATGATCTTCATCGTCGAGCCGGGCGGCTGGATGTCGGAGTAGGCGATTCCGGCGAGACCGAGCAGCGCGCCCGTCTTCGGGTCCATCGCGACGATTCCGGCGTAGCTCGAGCCGATCGCGCTGATCGTCGCCTGCTCGATCGTCGGGTCGATCGTCGAGTGCACGGTCAGGCCGGGCACGGGGTTGGTTTGCGCGAGCACTCGGCTGCCGGCGAACAGCGACCCGCCGGGCCTGCCCGCCAGCTGCTGCTGGAATACGAGCTCGAGCCCGTCCTGCCCGACCATCGCGTGCTTCGGGTAGCCCTCCGCGGCGTATGCGGGCGCGACCGACGCCGAGATCGGGCCGAGCGTCCCGACGACCTCGCCGGCGATCGCCGGGATCGGTGAGGTTCGCTGCGGACCCTCGGCGAGCGGGACGCCGTTGTCCGCCAGGATCGAGGCGCGCGAGGCGAGCCTCGTGCGGCGGTGAAGCCGCTCCCCGGGCCTGAGCCCGGGGAAGGTCAGGGCGGGCGTGTAGTGAACGCGCGCGCCCGAGCCGCTGCCGGTGAACGGGACCGTGAGCGTCTCGCGGAGCGTCCCGAACACGGTCGTCGCGACCCGCATCCGGACCGCGATCGACCCGTTGCTCGCGCCGGCCACGTGGACCGGCTTGAACGACGTCGCGGTCGCCGTGCTCGCGGCGGTCGCGTAGGCGGCGGCGAACTGGGTCTCCGAGATCGTGTTGCGGGAGGTCGCGTCGAGCAGCGCATACATCTTGAAGAAGTCGCCGTGCTCCCAGTCGGTCACGTACTTGACGACCATCGCCCGCTCGGACCGTCCCGGGCCGGTCGCGTACACGACCCCGGCCGCGAACGCGAGCACCGCGACGCCGGCGAGCGGCGCGGCACGGGTCAGCAGCCGGCGACGGCGCGCGGACTGCTGCCTACCTCGACGATCTCGCGCTTGCGCCACCACAGCAGGCGAACGGTAGCGGTTCGCCGCATGGGTACCTAACGCATTCGCAGACGGCACACTCTGGGTCGTGACGTCGATCGACTGGCTGATCGTCGCGTTCTGCGCGCTGCTCGCGTTCTACGGCTACGTGCAGGGATTCATCGTCGGCGCGCTGTCGCTGGCCGGTTTCGCGATCGGCGCGTTTCTCGGGGCGCGTGTCGGGCCGCTGCTGCTGTCGGGCGGCTCGCACTCGCAGTACGCGCCGCTGTTCGGTCTGCTCGGCGCGCTGCTCGCCGGCGGCGTGCTCGCGAGCGGGTTCGAGGGCGTCGGGATGCGCGCACGATCGGTGCTGCGGCTTCCCGGGCTACGGGCGGTCGACGGGCTGCTCGGCGCGGCGCTGACCGCGTGCGTCGGGCTCGGAATCGCGTGGATCGTCGGTGCGGTCGCGCTCGAGTCGACCAGCTCGGCCTCGTGGCGAGCGCGGCTCGAGCACTCCGTGATCCTGCGCGACCTCGACCAGCTGCTGCCGCCGTCGGGCCCGCTCCTGCACGCGCTGGCGCGATTCGATCCGCTGCCGGCAGTCTCCGGGCCGCGCGCCGACGTCGCCCCGCCGACCCGAGGGATCCTCGCCACGCGGGGCGTCCGCGACGCCGCCGCGAGCGTCGTGCGGATCCTCGGAACCGCGTGCGGGTTCGGGATCGAGGGCTCGGGGTGGGTGGCGGCGCCGGGGTACGTGGTGACGAACGCCCACGTGGTCGCGGGGGAGAGCAACACGGTCGTGGAGGTCGGCGGGTCGCCGCCGGATCTGCAGGCGCAGTTGGTCGCGTTCGACCCGCACGACGACATCGCGGTGCTGCGGGTGCCGGGGTTGCGGCTCGCGCCGCTGCCGATCGCGCCCTCCGCGCCGGTCGGCAGAGCGGTCGGGATCCTCGGGTACCCGGAGGACGGGCCGTTCGTGGTCGAGCCGGGCAGGGTCGGCCAGACGCAGCCGACGCACACCGAGGACGCGTACGGCGACGGGCCGGTGACACGATCGATCACATCGCTGCGGGGGCTGGTGCGGCCCGGGAACTCGGGTGGTCCACTGGTCGATTCGGCGGGCCAGGTGGTCGCGACGGTGTTCGCCGCGATCGTCGGGGGTGGGCAGGGGGCGGGCGGGTTTGCGGTGCCGAACGCGGTGGTGCGAACCGAGCTTGCAGCGGCCGAGCGGGCGACGCACACGCTGGTCTCGACTCGCTGCGCGGCGTAGAACAGTTGGCGAACCCGTTTCCGCGGGGCTTGCAATCGGCGCTACTCTGCGGCCACTCATGGCAAAGACACTCGTGATCGCCGAGAAGCCGTCCGTCGGGCAGGACATCGCCAAGGTCCTGCCGGGCGCCGCCACCAAGGGCGAGGGCTTCCTCGAGCTGCCCGATCACGTGATCACGTGGGCGGTCGGCCACCTCGTGCAGCTCGCCGACCCCGACGAGTACGGCGAGCAGTTCAAGAAGTGGCGGATGGCCGATCTGCCGATCGTCCCCGAGAGGTTCAAGCTGGTCGTCCGCGACGAGCGCTCGAAGAAGCAGATGAACGTGATCAAGCGCCAGCTCGGGCGCGACGACATCGACGTGGTCGTGAACGCCTGCGACGCCGGGCGCGAGGGCGAGCTGATCTTCGCCTACGTGTACGAGAACGCCGGGTCGAAGAAGCCCGTCCAGCGGCTCTGGCTGAACTCGCTGACGCCGCAGGCGATCTCGGACGCGTTCGGCACGCTGCGGCCCGGCGCCGAGCTGCACTCGCTCGAGGAGGCCGCCCGGTCACGCTCGGAGGCCGACTGGATCGTCGGGATGAACGCGACGCGCGCGGCCACGATCCGGCTGCGCTCGTCGTTCGATGGCGCGGTCTCGCTCGGGCGCGTGCAGACGCCGACGCTCGCGATCCTGGCGCGGCGCGAGGAGGAGATCCGGGCGTTCAAGCCCGAGCCGTACTGGATCGTGGACGCGGGCTTTTTGCCGGTTGCCGAGCCGTCGGGGCGCGCGTACGAGGGGCGGCTCCACGTCGGCGCGAATCCGCGGCTTGCGAGCGCCGCCGAGGCCGAGGCGGTGGTCGCGGCCTGCACAGGTCAGGTCGGCGAGATCACGAAGCTCGAAAAGTCAGAGCGCCGCGAGCGCGCGCCGCAGCTGTATCACCTGACGTCCTTGCAGCGCGAGGCGAACACCCGCTTCGGGTTCACGGCAGGGCGGACGCTGAGGGCGGCGCAGCGGCTGTACGACCAGCACAAGGCGCTCACGTATCCGCGCACGAACTCGCGCTACCTGACCCGCGACATGGTCGGGGAGATCAAGCCGATCGCCCGGCTCGTCGGCGAGCGTGCGGAGTACGCGGCCGCGGCGACGTATGTGATCGGCCTCGACGTGCTGCCGCTCGGGCGAGTGGTCGACGACTCGAAGGTGGGGGACCACCACGCGATCATCCCGACGAACGCCGAGCGGCATCCGGTCGACAAGATGGACTCCGACGACCTGCGGATCTACGACATGGTCGTCAGGCGCTTCCTGGCGGTCTTCCATCCCGAGGCTGTGTTCGAGAACACGCGCGTGGAGACGACGGTCGCGACGCACGTCTTCCGCACACGGGGGAAGCTGATGCTGGTGCCGGGGTGGCGCGGCGTGTACGGCGAGACCGCGGACGGCGACGACGAAGCGCGCGACGACGACGAGGGCGCCGAGCAGCGGCTGCCGCGCCTGATGCAGGGCGAGTCCGCCGATGTGCGCGAGGTCGCCGCGGAGCAGAAGGAGACCAAGCCGCCGCGCCGGTACACCGACGCGTCGCTGCTGGACATGATGGAGACCGCCGGCAAGCTCGTCGACGACGAGGAGCTGCGCGACGCGATGAAGGAGTCCGGGATCGGCACCCCGGCGACGCGCGCGGCGATCATCGAGCGGCTGCTGCAGGTGGGGTACATCGAGCGCGACGGCCGCTCCATCGTGGTGACCGAGAAGGGCCTGAACGTGATCCGGCTGCTCGGCGAGCACACGCTGACCTCGCCGTCGCTGACCGGCGAGTGGGAGCATCGGCTGGCGCGGATCGAGTCCGGCGAGGACTCGCGCAAGGCGTTCATGGGCGACATCGTCAAATTCGCCGAGGAGACCGTCGGCGAGCTCGACACGAAGCTCAAGGACGTCCGGATCCCCCGCGCGAACCTCGGGCCGTGCCCGGTCTGCGCGCGCGACATCGTCGAGAACCGCAAGGGCTATTCGTGCTGGTCGCGCGAGGACCCCGGATGCGGCTTCGTGATCTGGAAGTCGAAGGCCGGGAAGAATCTGCCGATCGCGATCGCGCGCGAGCTGATCAAGACCGGGCGGACCGAGCGGCCGGTGACCGGCTTCAAGGGCCGGTCGGGCAAGAGCTTCAGGTCGAGGCTCGCGCTGATGCAGACCGAAGAGGGGAAGTGGCGCGTCGAGTTCGACGAGCCGTGGGCGAAGGAGGGCGCGAAGCCGCCCGAGGCCGAAGGCGAGCCCGAGGCGGCTCAGCCGGCGGTCGCTCAGCCGGCGGACGCTCAGCCCGAGGCCGCCTGAATTAGCCGTCGGGGGCTGCCGCCACCATAGGCGGCATGCCCTTGAAGCTGGTACTCGGCCCCGCCAACTCCGCCAAGGCGGGGGAGGTGCTCGGCGGCTACGCCGCCGCGCGTCGCGGCGCGGTGCTCGTCGTGCCGACCGCCGCGGACGCGCAGCTCTACACGCGCGAGCTCGCGGCCGGTGGGACGGTGCTCGGCGGCTCCGTGGTGACGTTCGCGGGACTCGCGCGCGAGATCGCGCGGCGGGCGGGCTTCCGCGGACGCCGCGCTTCGAGGCTGGCGCGTCAGCGCCTGCTCGCACGGGCGGTCGCCGGCGTGCGCCTGTCGGTGCTCGAGCGATCGGCGGGCGCGGGCGGGTTCGCGACCGCCGTCGGCGAGCTCGTGGCCGAGCTCGAGCGCTCGCTCGTGACCCCGCAGCGGTTCGCGTCTGCGCTGGCGGCGTGGGCGGGCGACGATGCGGCGAGGTCCGCCTACGCCCGCGAGCTTGGCGGGCTGTACCAGTCGTATGTGCGCGAGCTCGAGCGCGCGGGGCTCGTGGACGGCGACCTGTACGCGTGGCGGGCGCTCGATGCGCTGCGGGCCTCGCCCGGGCGGTGGGGCACGGACGCGGTGTTCTTCTACGGGTTCGATGACCTGGTGGGGGTCGAGCGCGACGCGATCGAGACGCTCGCGCGGATCGCGGACGCCTCGGTCACCGTGTCGCTGACGTACGAGGCCGGGCGCGAGGCGCTGAGCGCGCGGGCCGAGACGGTGGAGGAGCTGCGTGCGCTGGCCACCGAGGTGATCGAGCTGCCGGCCCTCGACGAGTGGTACGCCGAGGGCTCGCGGGTGGCGCTGCACCACGTCGAGCGGAGGCTGTTCGAGCCCTGTTCCGACGAGGACCGGATCGATCCCGGCGAGGCGGTGCAGCTGCTCGAAGCGGGCGGCGAGCGTGCCGAGGCCGAGCTCCTCGCGGCGGAGGTGCTGGCGCTGCTGCGAGGCGGGGTGCCGGGCGAGGAGATCGTCGTCTGCCATCGCTCGCCGGCGCGGGTCGGGCCGCTCTACGAGCGGGTGTTCGAGGCGTACGGAATGTCCCTGGCGTGCGAGCGATCGGTGCCGTTCGCGCACACCGCGCTCGGGACGGGCCTGCTGGCGCTCGCGCGGTGCGCGCTGCTCGAAGACGCGGACGCCTCGGATCTGCTGGCGTATCTGCGGACGCCGGGATTGCTCGAGCTCCCGTCGATCGCCGACGAGCTCGAGGCTTCCCTGGTGCGGGCGGGGCCGGCTTCGCCGGCGGAGGCACGGGAGCTGCTCGGCTGGGATCTGGGTGAGCTCGAGGCGGTGCGGCGAAACCCGTTCGCCGAGCTGCCGCGACAGGCGCGGCGGCTGCTGGCGGCGCCGGTGCGAGGCGAGGCGGCCGTGCTGGAGGGGCCGGAGTCGCTCGACGCGAGCGCTCTGCGAGTGCTCGTCCGCGCGCTGGAGGAGCTCGATGCGCTCGGCGAGCGCCCCGGCGGCGCGGAGCTGATCGCGCTGCTCGCCGAGCTGCCGGTGCCCGCGGGTGGGGCGCCGTACCCGGGCGTCGTGCTGCTGGCCGACCCGCTCGCGATCCGCGCGCGCCGGTTCCGCGCGGTGTTCGTGTGCGGGTTGTGCGAAGGAGAGTTCCCGCTCGCATCCGGGCCACGAGCCGTTCCTGTCCGACGAGCGTCGCTTCGAGCTGGCGGCCGCTTCGGGCCTGCGGCTCGCGGCGCGGGAGGACTCGCTCGCTCGCGAGCGGTACCTGCTGTACGCGTGCGTCTCGCGCGCGACCGAGCGGGTCGTGCTCAGCTACCGGTCCTCGGACGAGGAGGGCAACCTGGCGCTGCCCTCGCCGTTCATCTCCGACGTCGCGGACCTGTTCGTGCCCGAGTGGCGTCAGCGGCGGCGCACCCGGCTGCTGGCCGACGTCGTCTGGCCGGCCGATGCCGCCCCGACCGAGCGCGAGCGGCTGCGCGCCGAGGCGGCCGCGGCGGCGCCGGCCGGCGGCTCGGACGAGGACCCGGCACGCTGGTCGCTGTCGGCGGAGGCGCTCGGGCTGGTGCGCCACCGGGAGATCCTCTCCGCCGGCGCGCTCGAGTCATTCGCCGACTGCCCGGTCAAATGGCTCGTCGACCGCGAGCTGCAGCCGGCGCGGTTCGACGCCCGAGCCCGAGGCGCTCGCGCGCGGGAGCTTCATGCACGACGTGCTCGAGCGGCTGCTGCGCTCGCTCGGCGGGCCGGTCACGCCGGCATCGCTGCCGAGTGCGCTGGAGCTGCTCGACGAGCTGCTCGCGAACGTGCCCGCGACGATCGCGGCGGGACGGCCCGCGGCGGTCCGGGCGGCGGCCGTGAGGTCGATCCAGGCCGACCTGCGCCGGTACCTCGAGTGGGAGGCGCGGAACGGCCCCGGCTGGCGGCAGGCGGGGCTCGAGCTGCGGTTCGGGTTCGGGAGGTCGGGTCCGGGTCCGGCCGACGATTCCGACGCGCTGCCGGCACTCGAGCTGGCTCCCGGGCTCCTGGTCCGCGGCCTGATCGACCGTGTCGACACCGACGGCGACGGTCACGCGATCGTGATCGACTACAAGAGCCGCGGACGCGACGGGCATCGAGGGGCGCGCTGGGAGGCCGACCGCCAGCTCCAGGTGGCGCTGTACATGCTCGCGGTCAAGCGGCTGCTCGGGCTCACCCCGGTGGCGGGCTTCTACCAGCCGCTCGGCGGCGAGAAGCTCGCCGGACGCGGGGTGTTCGCCAACGACGTCGACGTCGGCGGCGGCGTCGTCCCGACCGACGGGCGCACCGAGGAGGAGCTGTCGCTGGCGCTCGACGACGCGGCCGCTCGCGCCGTGGCGCTCGCCGAGCGGTTGCGGGCCGGCGAGCTGAAGCCGTGCCCGGAGACCTGCTCGCGCAACGGCTGCGCGTTTCCCGGGATCTGTCGTGTCGTCTGGAGCTGTCGCTGACCGGCGAGCAGCGCGCCGCCGTTTCGCTGCGACGCGGGGACGTACTGCTCGACGCCGGGGCGGGCAGCGGCAAGACGACCGTGCTCGTGGAGCGGTTCGTGCGCGCCGTGCTCGAGGACGGGCTCGACGTCGGCGCGATCCTCGCGATCACGTTCACCGAGAAGGCCGCGGCCGAGCTGCGCGACCGGATCCGCGCGCGGCTGCGCTCGCTCGGGGCGCCCGACGCGGCGCGCGCGACCGAGGGCGCGTTCATCTCGACGATCCACGGATTCTGCGCGCGCGTGCTGCGCGCGAACGCGCTCGCCGCCGGTCTCGACCCGGGCTTCGTGGTGCTCGACCGGCCCGCCGCCGACCGGCTCGCCGATCGCGCGTTCGACGACGCGCTGCCCGCCGTCGCCGAGCGGGTCCCGGAGCTCGGCGAGCTGCTCGCTTCGGGTGGCGGCGTCGGGGCGGTTCGGGGGGCGGTGTTCGCGGCGTTCTCCGAGCTGCGCTCGCGCGGTGTCGTCGCGCCGGCGCTGCCGCCGCTCGCCGGCGCCCCCGAGCTCGGGCCGCTGCGGTCGGCGCTGCTGTCGTGCGCGGCGGCGGCGGGGCGCGAGCTCGGCGCGATCGCGCAACCGAGCGCGAAGGTGTGCACGGCGCTCGAGCGGCTGGAGCGGGTCTCCGGGCTGGTGGGCGCCGGCGGCGAGCCGCCGTGGCCCGGAGAGCTGGACGCGATCAAGCTTCCCGGCGGCAACGGCGCCGCGCTGTCCACGGATACGTGCCTCGCCTATGTCGGAGCACTCGTGGAGTTCCGTGCGGCCTGTGCGCACCGGTGGGCGGCCGGGACATGGGTTGCGCTCGACGAGATGCTGCGCGAGTTCGGCGTCCGCTACGCCGCGCGCAAGCGGGCGGAGTCGGCGCTCGACTTCGAGGACCTGGAGCTGCTCACGCGCGACCTGCTCGCCTCGGACCGCTCCGTGCGCGAGCGCTACCGCGGGCGGTTCGGGCAGATCATGGTCGACGAGTTCCAGGACACGAACGCGGTCCAGCTCGAGCTGATCGAGGCGATCGCCGACGACAACCTGTTCACCGTCGGCGACGCGCAGCAGTCGATCTACGGGTTCCGGCACGCGGACGTGGAGCTGTTCGAGCGGCGCGCCGAGCGGCTGGCCGAGGCGGGGCGCCGGCTGACCCTGAGCACGAACTTCCGCTCACGGCCGGCGATCCTGGCGGTGATCGATGCGGCGTTCGCGGACGTGCTGGGGGAGCGCTTCCGGCCACTGGTGGCGGGGCGAAGCGGCACGGCGGGCGGTGACGGTGCAGCCGGGCCCGGGCCGCTGGTCGAGCTGCTGATCGCCGACAAGGGGTCCGAGTGGGAGGAGATCGGGATCGCGGCGCCGTGGCGGATCGCGGAGGCGCGCGCGCTCGCGGCGCGGGTGGCGTCACTGGTGGCTTCGGGGGTCTGCGCGCCCAGGGACGTCGTCGTGCTGTGCCGCGCGACCACGGACCTGCGGGCGTACGAGCGCGCGCTCGAGGAGCGCGGCGTCCCGACGTACGTGATCGGCGGCCGCGGGTACTGGGCGCACCCGCAGGTCGTGGACCTCGTCTGCTACCTGCGCGCGCTGGCGAACCCGCTCGACGAGGAGGCGCTGTACACCGTGCTGACCTCGCCGCTCCTCGGGTGCACGCTCGACGCGCTCGTGATCCTGGCCTCGGGGTCTCGGGCGGCGGGGCGGGACCCGTGGTGGCTGCTGCGTGATCCGGACGGCCGGCTCGACGCGCTCGACGCTGCCGATCGCGAGCGGTTCCGGTCGTTCGCCGTCTGGTTCGCCGAGGAACGGGCGGCGGTGGGGCGCTGCGGCGTGGAGGAGCTCGTGGAGCGGGCGCTCGATCTGAGCGGTTACGACCTCGCGATGCTCGCGATGCCGGGCGGGCCGCGGCGGCTTGCGAACGTCCGCAAGCTGATGCGCCTCGGGCGCGCGTACGAAGCGCAGGACGGTCCGGACCTGCGTGGGTTCCTGGCGCTGATCGCCGGGCGCGCGGGGGCCGGGGACCCGCGCGAGAGCGAAGCGCCGGTGGAGGGCGAGGCGCTCGACGCCGTGCGGCTGATGACGATCCACCGCGCCAAGGGGCTCGAGTTCCCGGTCGTCTGCGTGGCTGACCTCGGCCGCGTCCCGTGGCGCACGGCGCCGCTGCTGCGGCTCGGGCGCGACGGGCGCATCGGGATCAGGCTCGCGCGCCCCGGCAGCGGCGGCCGCGAGACCGCGCTCGACTACGACGCTCTGCGGGCCGAGCGGCTCGAGACCGAGGCGGCCGAGGAGCGGCGGCTGTTCTACGTCGCGATGACGCGCGCGGAGGAGCGGCTGCTCCTGTCGGGCGCGGTCAATCTCGGCCGCTGGGAGTACGGGTACGAGCCGATGGCGTGGATCGGGCCGGCGGTCGTGCCCGACATCGCCGAGCGCACGGAGGCGGGCGTGGCCGAGCGCGGCGGCGCGGACGTGGCGGTGGCGTTGGTGCGGCCGGGGTCGGAGCTGGGGGTTGCGTTCGTGCCTCCGGGGGCGGTGGCGTCGGCTGCACTCGAGGCGTCCGGGCCCGTGCCGCCCCCGCCTGCTCCGCCGCCGGCGCTGGGGTGGGTGGGACGCGTGTCCCACCTCAGCTACTCGGCGCTCGGCGATTACGCGCGGTGCGGCTACCGGTTCTACCTCGAACGCGTGCTCCGCCTGCCCGACGCCCCACCGCTCATCCCGGCCCCGACGGCCTTCCCGGGGGGCGGGCTGAGCGCGACAGAGCGCGGGACGATCGCACACGCGCTGCTCGAGCAGCTCGACTTCCGGCGGCCCGTGGTCTCGCCGGATGCGCCCGCGCTCGCCGGCGTGAGCAGCGAGGAGGCGGCCGAGATCGTGGCGCTGGTCGAGCGGTTCTGCGCGAGCCCGCTGTGCGCGCGGCTCCGGGACGCGAGCGGCGTGCGGCGCGAGGAGGGATTCGGCTTCCTGCTCGGCGGCGCGCTCGTCGTCGGCGTGATCGACGTGATCGGATGGGAGCCGGGCGAGCGAGCGCTCGTCGTCGACTACAAGAGCGACCGGCTCGAGGGGGCAGAGCCCGAGGCGCTGATCACCGGCGCCTACGAGACCCAGCGGCTGCTGTACGCGCTGGCGGCGCTGCGCGGCGGCGCGGTGGAGGTGGAGGTCGCGCACGTGTTCCTCGAGCGCGTCGAGTCGCCGGCGGTGGCGGTGTTCACGCGGGACGACGTGGCGTCGCTGGAGCACAGGCTGCTGGCGCTCGCCGGCGGGCTGCTTGACGGCCGGTTCGCGCCGGCGGCGGAGCCGCACCTCGGGCTCTGCAGCGGCTGTCCGGGCGAGAACGGGATGTGCTCGTGGCCGGCGGCGATGACGAGGCGCGAGGCGGTCGACCGGCTGTTCTGACGGGCTTGGTGGATCCGGCAGCTATGGCCGTCCGGATCTCCCGCGGGGTCAGTGCTCGGCCGTGGATCGGTGATCGGCCGGCGTCTTGAACTCGACGTCCACCTGCTGCTCGTCGGAGCGCTCCTCCACCTCCGCCAGCGCGCGGAGCGCCGACTGATCGGCCTCGGTGTCCGGCGGGCCGAGCAGGCTGCGCGGGTACAGACGCCGCGCCACCACCGAATTCAGCTCGGCGCCGTAGATCGTCAACTGGGCGCCGAGGTGCAGCCACGCGAGCACGCCGATCACGAGCGCGAAGGTGCCGTACGTGTTGCTCGCCCCGCTGACCACATGGTGGATGTAGACGCCGCCGAGGACCTGCAGGATCTCCCATGCGATCGCCGCGAACACAGCGCCCGGGGCGAGCTCGCGGAACGTCAGCTTGGCGCTCGTGAGCAGCCTGAACGACGCCATGAACAGCGCGAAGTTGAGCGCCAGCGAGAGGGCGATCCCCGCCACCTTCAGCAGTGGTCCGCCGAGGCCACCGCTGACGAGCCCGGATGCCGCGGTCGCGACGATGAACAGGCCGCCGAGGATCAGCAGCAGGAGCAGGCCGCGCAGCTTCGAGCGGATGAAGTTGGGCCGGTCCTTGAACGGGACCGCCCATATCCGGTCGAACGCGTTCTGCGAGGCATCGGTGATGCCGAGGCCGGCGAACAGCGTCGTCAGCACCCCGATCACCAGGGCCAGCGCATGGCCCTGGAGCTGATGGCCCCTGATCTGGTCGGAGATGATCGGGAACTGGCCGAGCACCGAGTTCTCGACCGCCCTCTGTGCGCTCGGATCGCCGCTCAGCACGAACCCGAGCACCGTGACGAACACGAGCAGCAGCGGGAACAACGAGAAGAACGCGTAGTACGCGACCAGCGCCGCGAGGCTCCCGGCCTGGTCGTCGCCGAACTTCTTGATCACCGCGAACGGGACCCGCAGCGCGCGGTTGCGCTGCTGGAAGGCGTCGAACCGCTTGACGGGCGCGAGTAGGTCCACGGGGCAATAGATACCCCGTCCGTACCGCGAATGACGCGCTCAGGCGAGCGCGAGCTCGCTCGCCACCGGCTTCGGGGCCGCCGGCGCGGGCGTCCGGGCCTGCAATGCGACGGTCGCGCCGCCCTTCGGGCTGAACGTGATGCTGCGCCTGCCGGTGTGCTCCGGGGCGGGCGACGGCGCGGAGATGTCGAACCGCGAGACGACCGCGCGCAGCACGATCTTCATCTCCTGGAGCGCGAAGCTCGCGCCGAGGCAGCGGCGGCGGCCGCCACCGAACGGCAGCCACGTGTACGTGCCGGGGGAGACGCCGACGAACCGCTCGGGCTTGAACGCGAACGGGTCGGGATAGATCTCGGGGTCGTGGTGCACGAGCCATGCGCTCGCGAGCAGGCAGACCCCGGCCGGGTAGTCGTAGCCGCCGATCGTCACCGGTTGCTTGGTCAGGCGCGGCTCGGCGTTCGGCACGACGGGGCGGAGGCGGAGGATCTCGTGCACGGTCGCCATCACGTACTCGTCGCTCTCGCCGGCCTCGGCCTCGGCGCGCAGCTCGTCCACGATTCGAGGCTCCCGCGCGAGCCGCTCGAAGGCCCACGCAAGCTCCGACGCGGTCGTCTCGTGCCCGGCGACGAGCGCGGTCATGAGCTCGTCGCGGAGCTCCTTGCGCGTCATCTCCGACCCGTCCTCGTGACGTGCCGTCAACAACGTCGCGAGGATGTCCTCGCGGTCGGTGTCGGCGACGGCGCGGCGCTCGTCGATCAGCGCGTAGATCAGATCGTCGGTCCGTTTCGCGACGCGCTCGAAGTCGCGCACCGGACCCCACCAGCCGAGCTTCTCGCGCAGGCTCGGGATCACCGACAGCGGGTTCTCCGCGAACGCCAGCACCTGGGTGAGGGCGTCGCGGAGCTGGTCGAGCTCGGCGCCCTCGTCGAGCCCGAACACGGCGCGGAGGATGATCTCGAGCGTCAGGTGCTGGAGCCGCGGGTGCAGGGGCATAACCCGCCCGGTCGGCCAACCGTCGAGCTCGCGCTCGGTCAGCTCCGACATCAGCCCGACGAGCCGCTGCATCCGCTCGCCGTGGAAGGCCGGCAGGAGCAGCTTGCGCTGCTCGAGGTGCTCGTCCTCGTCGAGCAGGATCACGGACTTGCTGCCGACGACCGGCTCGAGGATCCGGGCGCCCTCGCCCGGGTGGATCACGTCCGGTGGGGCGGTCAGCAGCTCCTTGATGTCCGCCGGATCGGACAGGACCACGAACGGCGGCTGGAACGGGAGCCGTACCGTGAATCGCTTGCCGTACTTCTCGTAGGCCCGGTGAAGCGACGCCGTCGGGCGGGTCCACGTGGCGGCCATGTGGAGGAGCGAGGGACCGGGCGGACCCGGCGGAAGCTGGTCTCTGTCGATGCGCGCTGCCATTCTCGACCTCCCTCGGCCCTGCTGATACCGTTCGCGGGAGTATATGTACTCGTGGGTATGCTCATTGTGTGAGGTCTGTCACTGATGCCGCGCGGCGAGTTCGACCGTTCCGAGCGCCGTGCGCGCACGCGGGGACAGCTGCTCGAGGCGGCGGCTCGGGTGTATGCCCGTCGCGGCTTCGAGTCCGCGACGCTCGACGAGGTCGCCGAGGAGGCCGGGTTCACGAAGGGCGCCGTGTACGACCACTTCGGCAGCAAGGAGAAGCTGCTGTTCGCGCTGCTGGACGAGCACCTGAGCGGTCAGATCGCCGAGCAGATCTCGCTGTTCGACCCGACCGTCGAGACGGCGGAGCGGCCGCGGGTCGGCGCCGACCGGTGGATGCGCGAGCTCGACGACGACCCCGACGCGTTCCGGCTGTTCATCGAGGCGTGGGTGCGCTCGCAGCGCGACGACACGCTCCGGGAGCAGGTCCTGGCCGGGATGGGTGCCTGGCGAGAGACGCTCGCGGGCTTCGGCCGGGCGCGCTCAGAGCAGGGCGACGTCGACGTCGACGACGGGCGACGCTCGAGCGGTTCGCGACCGTGATGCTCGCGCTCGGGATCGGCATGGGGATCATGCGGCTGTCCGACCCCGAGGCCGTCTCCCCGGAGCTGCTCGGCAACGCGTACGTGATGCTGATCCGCGCGGTCGAGAGCGGCGCTGTGGCGCAGGCTGCCATTGAGGGGCGTGGTAGATAACCGTGAACTGTTCCCGGTTGTCTACCGACGCTGCCTAGAAGCCGCCCCCGAGCGCCGTCGTGTAGTGCCACACCCGGCCGCCGTCGCTCGACTCGTAGGTCCACGTGAATGCCGCGCCCCCGTTGGGCGAGTCCTGCGTGACCCACACGAGCCGGCCCGAGATGCCGGGAACGACGGCCAGCGACAGCTCCTCGGTGAATGTCCGCCACCACTGCCTGCCGCCATCGCTGGTCACGTCGACGGCCTGGCCTGAGCCGTAGAAATAGACCGTACGCCGGTTCGCCACCCCGATTTCGGTCACCGCAAGCGGCGCCTGCAGGGCGTTCAGGTGCAGCGCCGGCCCGAACGTCTTCCAGCTCGCGCCGCCGTCGGTCGTCTCGGCGGGGTACTGGGCCGAGTCGGTGTCCGCCAGTGCGAACCCGTGCTCCGAATCGATGAACACGCGTTGGCCGAGGCTCGAGGCCTTGACCGGCGAGCCGGGCTTCAGCGTGTGCGCTTGGCGGGTGATCCGCGTCGCGACCAGCTTCTGCGGCGGCTTCGGCGCGGTGGCCTCCGCCACGCCGGCCGACGCCACGCCGGCGACGCCCACGGCGAGCGCGGTTGCCGATCCCGCAATCCATTTCAAAGCTGTCATGCGACTCTCCTTTTGTGCGGGGAACGGTCGTAGTATTGCCCCAACGATGCGCTGGGGAGTCGCGTTCGTGCTGGTGGTGCTGGCGTCGCCGGCGTTTGCGTCCGGCGAGGTGCTGTGCGTGTCGAGCATCTCGATCCCGGGCTGTCCCGCGACCGGCCGTCGCCCGCGACGCGGGCGGCACGAGCTACAGCGCGATCGCGGCGTTCACGGTCAGGAGCTGAGGCTGCCCTCGACCTCGAGCAGCGCGAGCTTGCGCTCGAGCCCGCCGCCGTAGCCGCCGAGCCCGCCGCCGGTGTGCAGCACCCGGTGGCACGGGACGACGATCGGGATCGGATTGGCGCCGAGCGCGGTGCCGGCCGCCCGGTACCCGCGCGGGCTCCCGGCCTGCGCCGCGATCTGCTTGTAGCTCGAGGTGGCGCCGTACGGGATCCTCGTGGTCGCGCGCAGCACCCGGCGCCCGAACCCGTGCACGAGCCGCATGTCGACCGGCAGATCGAAGGCGGCGCGGCGGCGCTCGAAGTACTCGTCGAGCTGCCGGCGGGCGTCGTCGACCGGCCGGGTGGCCGCGAGCACGCGAGGTGAGACGCGCCCCGCCAGGTCGTTGAGCACGTCGTCCTCGCGCTCGCCGGCGTCGAGGTAGGCGATGCGCACGAGCCCGCGCGGCGTGACCGCGACCAGCAGCGCGCCGAGCGGCGAGTCGAGCGTCGCGTAGGCGACGTCGAGCAGCCCGGCCTCCGCGGCCGCGAGCTCGACTCGCGGCAGCTCACGGTCGGGCAGGGTCCCGTCGCGCAGCATCCGTTCCAGCTCGCCGGCGCTCATCTCGCGTACTCCGTGCGCAGCCGCTTCAGGCCCTCGTGGACGTTGCGGCGGGCGGCCTCCTCGCTCGTGCCCATCACGCTCGCGACCTCCGCGTAGGCGGCGTCGACCACGTACCGCAGTGCGACGGCCGTGCGCTGCTTGTCGGGGAGCAGGCGAACCGCCAGCCACAGCTCCTCGTCGGCCACGCGGAGCGCGCCATCGCCTGATCCGGGCTCGGGCAACTCGGCCAGCGGCACGGCCTCGCGCCGGCGCGCGCGGATCCGGTCGATCGCCTTGCGATGCGCCACCGTCAGGATCCAGCCTCTGAGATTCGAGTCGTCGCGCAGCCGCGGGTACGCGCGCAGCGCCGCGATCCACGTCTCCTGGTAGCAGTCGTCGGCGTCCTGGCCCACGAGTGAGCGCAGGAAGCGGTGTACGTCGCGCCCATGTGCATCGATCAGCTCCTGGAACGGCGGGAGGGTCAATGCACGTTGAACGCTGCGGCCGGCCATGGCGTGAGACTAGGCAAGAACGCTGCCGGAGCTTTGACACCGCCGGCCACTCGGGTATACAAGGGGGGTATGGCCCGCGCAATCTGGAGCGGCGCGATCAGCTTCGGGCTGGTCAACGTGCCCGTGAAGCTGTACAGCGCGACCTCGCAGAAGACCGTTCGCTTCCATCAGCTCTCGTCCAAGACGGGCGCGCGCATCAAGCAGAAGCGCGTCGATCCGTCGACCGACGAAGAGGTGCCCTACGAGGAGATCGTCAAGGGCTACGAGATCACACCGGACCACTACGTGCTGATCGACCCCGAGGAGCTCGAGGCGCTCGATCCGAAGGCGACCAAGACGATCGACGTCGAGGACTTCGTCGATCTCTCGGAGATCGACCCGATCTACTACGACCACTCCTATTACCTCGCACCGTCGACCGGCGGAGCGAAGGCCTACAGGCTGCTGCTCGACGCGATGCGCGACACCGGCAAGGTCGGGATCGGGCTCGTCGTGCTGCGGTCCAAGCAGCAGCTGTGCGCGCTGCGGCCGACCGGGGACGTGCTGACGCTGTCGACGATGCTGTTCGGCGACGAGGTGCTGCCGCCCGACCGGCTCGACGAGCTGGACGCGATCGGAGACGCCGAGGCCTCGCCGCGCGAGCTGAAGATGGCCGAGCAGCTGATCGAGTCGCTGTCGACCGAGTTCGACCCGAGCAAGTACCACGACGAGTACCGCGAGCGGGTGCTCGAGCTGATCGAGAAGAAGGCGGCCGGCGAGGAGATCGCGGTGCAGCCCGAGGCCGAGGAGCCCGAGGCGGCGCCGGACCTGATGGCGGCGCTGGAGGCGAGCCTCGCGGCGCTCAAGGACGATGGCGACGACGGGGCGGCGAAAAAGCCCGCAGCGTCGAAGCCCAAGCCGCGCAAGCGCGCCGACTCGGACGGCGACGGCGACGGCGACGCGGCCAAGCCGAAGAAGTCCCGCACCAGAGCCAAGGCCTGACGGCTGCCCCGCGCGGCCTGAGCTCGGCACCCCGCTGGTACCGATTCGATAGAGCCGCTATGGCCGCGCGCGGCTCCAGGTCCGCTTCCACTCGTTCCCCATGCACCGCTCCGCTCGACCTCGGGCCACTGGCCTCTACGACCCTGCGAATGAGCACGATGCCTGTGGCATCGCGCTGGTCGCCAAGCTCAAGGGCGAGGCGAGCCACGCGGTCGTCGAGAAGGCGCTCGACGCGCTGGAGAACCTCGAGCATCGCGGCGCCGAGGGAGCCGATCCGAACACCGGTGACGGCGCCGGGATCCTGCTCCAGATCCCGGACGCGTTCCTGCGCGCGGCGGTGTCGGGCCTCGAGCTGCCGCGACCCGGGCGCTACGGGGTGGGCGTCTGCTACCTGCCGACCGAGTCGGAGCGCCGAGCCGAGCTCGAGCAGCTGATCGAGGAGACGATCGAGGCCGAGGGCCAGCGCGCGCTGTGGTGGCGCGACGTTCCGGTCGACGACCGCTACGTCGGCGAGACCGCGCGGCTGACGGCGCCGTTCATCCGCCAGGTGCTGATCGGCGCGTCTGACGAGATTGCCGATCAGGACGCGTTCGAGCGCAAGCTCTACGTGATCCGGCGCGTGATCGAGAGCGCCGGCGGCCCCGAGCTTGCGCTGCCGAGCTTCAGTTCGAGGACGATGGTCTACAAGGGAATGCTGAAGGCGCCGCAGCTGCCGCGGTACTTCACAGATCTGCGCGATCCGCGCGTCGTCTCGCGGCTCGCACTCGTGCACTCCCGCTTCTCGACCAACACGTTCCCGAGCTGGGAGCTCGCGCACCCCTACCGGATGATCGCCCACAACGGCGAGGTCAACACGCTGCGCGGGAACGTCAACTGGATGCGGGCGCGCGAGTCGCAGCTCGCCTCCGAGCTGTTCGGCGAGGATCTGCACAAGGTGATGCCGGTCGTGCGCGACGGCAACTCGGACTCCGGCACGTTCGACAACGTGCTCGAGCTGCTCGTGCTCGGCGGCCGCTCGATCCCGCACGCGGTGATGATGATGGTGCCCGAGGCGTATCGCACGAGGCGGCACCTCGATCCGGACGTGAAGGGCTTCTACGACTTCCACTCGTGCCTGATCGAGCCGTGGGACGGGCCTGCGGCGGTGGTGTTCACCGACGGTCGCGTCGCGGGCGCGGTGCTCGACCGCAACGGGCTGCGCCCGGGCCGCTGGGTGCAGGACACCGACGGCTACGTCGTGCTCGCGTCCGAGACCGGCGTGATGACGGTCGCGCCCGAGCGAATCCAGCGGAAGGGGCGGCTCGCGCCGGGCAAGCTGTTCCTCGTCGACCTCGAGGAGGGCCGGATCGTCGAGGACGAGGAGATCAAGCGGCGCGTCGCCCGCCGGCGTCCGTATGCCGACTGGTACGAGGGCTCCGTCGTCCACATCGACGACCTTCCGGATCGAGACCCGCGCAAGCCGCGGATCGAGCCGCTTCGCTCCAGGCAGCTCGCGTTCGGATACTCGCAGGAGGACCTGAGGCTGGTCATCGCGCCGATGGCGACGAAGGGCGAGGAGCCGCTCGCGTCGATGGGCAACGATGCCGCGCTGGCGGTGCTCTCAGATCGCCAGCCGCCGCTGTTCTCGTACTTCAAGCAGCTGTTCGCGCAGGTCACGAACCCGCCGATCGACCCGATCCGCGAGTCGGTCGTGATGTCGCTGCAGGCCGGCGTCGGGGGCGAGGTCAACCTGCTGGCCGAGGCGCCCGAACAGGCCCACCAGCTGGTGATGGATCAGCCGATCCTTCGAAACCACGAGCTCGAGAAGCTGCGCCAGGTCTCGCACGACGTGTTCGACGCGGCGACGCTCGACATCACCTGGCCGATCGAGGCCGGTCCGGACGGGATGGAGATCCGGCTGTACGACCTGTGCGCGGAGGCCGCCAACCACGTCGAGCACGGCGCGAACATCCTGGTCCTGTCCGATCGCAACGTCGGGCCCGAGCGGGTCGCGATGCCGTCGCTGCTGGCGGTCGCGGCGGTCCACCACCACCTCGTGCGCCGCGGTACGCGGCTGCGCACCGGAATGGTGATCGAGTCCGGCGAGCCGCGCGATATCCACCACATGGCGACGCTGATCGGCTACGGCGCGGCGGCGATCAACCCGTACCTGATGTTCGAGTCCCTGGACGAGCTCGCCGACCGCTCGCTGCTGCCGCTCGATCTCGATCGCGAGGAGGCCGAGAAGCGGATCGTGCGCGCGATCGGCAAGGGCCTGCTGAAGACGATCTCGAAGATGGGGATCTCCACGATCCAGTCCTACTGCGGCGCGCAGATCTTCGAGGCCGTGGGCCTGGCGCCCGAGCTGATCGCCGAGCACTTCACCGGCACGGCGTCGCGGATCGGCGGCGTCGGCCTCGAAGAGCTGTCGACCGAGGCGATGGAGCGGCACTTCCGTGCCTATCCGCGCACCGACCGCGACGTGCTGCCGGTCGGCGGCGTGCTCCAGTGGCGGCGTGACGGCGAGGTGCACATCTGGAACCCGGACACGATCGCGAAGCTCCAGCATGCGGTGCGGGGGCAGAACGGCGACTCGGCAGGGAGCTACAAGGAGTTCGCGCGGATGGTGAACGAGGACTCCGCGCGGAAGGCCTCGCTCCGCGGGCTGATGCGGTTGCCGTTCGAGTCGCGCGACGACGGGTCGCTGCCCGACGCGGTGCCCGAGCCGCTGCCGCTCGACCAGATCGAGCCGGCCACCGAGATCGTCAAGCGGTTCACGACCGGTGCGATGTCGCTCGGCGCGCTGTCCCGCGAGGCGCACGAGACGCTCGCGATCGCGATGAACCGGATCGGCGCCAAGTCCAACACCGGCGAGGGGGGAGAGGATCCCTCCCGCTACCAGCCCGACGACAACGGCGACCTGCGGCGCTCGGCGATCAAGCAGGTCGCATCGGGCCGGTTCGGCGTGACGGTCCACTACCTCGTGAACTCCGACCAGATCCAGATCAAGATGGCCCAGGGCGCGAAGCCCGGCGAGGGCGGCCAACTCCCGGGCCACAAGGTCGACGACTACATCGCGACGATCCGGAACTCGACCCCCGGGGTCGGCCTGATCTCGCCGCCGCCACACCACGACATCTACTCGATCGAGGACCTCAAGCAGCTGATCTACGACCTGCGCTGCGCGAATCCGAGCGCCTCGGTGTCGGTGAAGCTGGTCACCGAGGTCGGAGTCGGCACGGTCGCCGCCGGGGTCGCGAAGGCGAACGCGGACCACGTCACGATCTCGGGCCACGACGGCGGCACCGGCGCCTCGCCGCAGTCCTCGATCCAATCGGCCGGCGTGCCGTGGGAGATCGGGCTCGCCGAGACCCAGCAGACGCTGCTTCTGAACGACCTTCGGTCGCGGATCACGGTGGAGGTCGACGGGCAGATGAAGACCGGCCGCGACGTGGTCGTCGGCGCCCTGCTCGGCGCGGACGAGTTCGGCTTCTCGACCGCGCCGCTGATCGCGATGGGCTGCATCATGATGCGCGTCTGCCACCTGAACACCTGCCCGGTCGGGATCGCGAGCCAGGATCCCGAGCTGCGCAAGCGCTTCGCCGGCACCCCGGACCAGGTCGTGACGTACCTGATGATGGTGGCGCAGGAGGTGCGCGAGATCATGGCCAAGCTCGGCGTGCGGCGGTTCGAGGACCTGATCGGGCGCACCGAGCTGCTGGCGATGGACGACGCGATCGACCACTGGAAGGCGCGCGGGGTCGATCTGTCGATGGTCCTCTCGAAGCCCGACATCCCGGCGGGCGCTCCGCGCCATCGGACGCGGCCGCCGGAGCCGGTGCTCGACTCGGCGCTTGACTGGGAGCTCGTGCGCAGCTGCCAGCCCGCGCTCGAGCGCCTCGAGCAGGTGCGGCTCGGATTCGACCGGCTCGGGCCGGTTCCGGTGCGCAACGTCAACCGCACCGTCGGCGGGATCCTGTCGGGCGAGATCGCGCGGCGGCGCGGCGCTCGCGGGCTGCCGGAGGGCACCATCGAGATCGCCTTCAGCGGCTCGGCCGGGCAGAGCTTCGCCGCCTGGCTGGCGCCGGGTGTCACGTTCTCGCTGCGCGGAGAGACGAACGACTACGCCGGTAAGGGTCTCTCGGGTGGCGTCGTGTCGGTGCGGCCGCCGGACAAGACGATGTTCCGCGCCGAGGAGAACGTGATCGTCGGCAACACCGTGCTGTACGGCGCGACCGCCGGGCGCGCGTTCTTCCGCGGGCTCGCCGGCGAGCGGTTCGCCGTCCGCAACTCGGGCGCGCTCGCGGTCGTTGAGGGTGTCGGCGACCACGGCTGCGAGTACATGACCGGCGGGCGCGTGGTCGTGCTCGGTCCGACGGGCCGGAACTTCGCCGCCGGGATGAGCGGCGGGATCGCGTACGTGTATGACACGCGGCGCTCGTTCGAGGGGAACTGCAACCTCGAGCTCGTCGACCTCGAGGAGCTGGGAGAACTGGACATCGAGGAGGTCCAGGCGCTGATCAAGGAGCACGCCCAGCGCACCGGGTCGCTGGTGGCGCGCAACGTGCTCGCCTCCTGGGACCGGTCGGCGGAGCGGTTCGTGAAGGTGATGCCGCGGGATTACCGCCGGGCGCTCGAGGCTGCGGCCGCCTCGTCTACGGCCGGCGAGCCCGTCGAGGCCTGAGCGCCGCCGCTCGGGACACGTGGTACTTCCGCGTCGCGGAAGGTTCGTGCATCGGTGCGCGATGATTCGGGCTGATGGAGGGCTCGGCGCGGACGATCGGGGTGATCGGCGGGAGCGGGACGCTCGGCGCGCCGCTGGTCGCGGAGCTGCGCGCTCGGGGCCACACCGTGCGCGTTTTGAGTCGGCGCTCGTCCGAGTTTCCGGTCGACCTGACGACCGGGGCGGGCCTGGGTGCCGCGGTGGCGGGGTGCGAGGTCGTCGTCGACGCGAGCAACAACTCCTCGGCGCGGGGCGCGAAGGCGACGCTCGTCGACGGCAGCAAGCGACTGCTCGAGGCCGCCGGTGCGGCCGGTGTGCAGCATCTGGTCTGCATCTCGATCGTCGGCTGCGAGCGAGCGCCGATGGGCTACTACAAGGTCAAGACCGAGCAGGAGCGGCTCGTGACCGACGGAGCGGTGCCGTGGAGCATCGTCCGCGCCACGCAGTTCCACGAGCTGGTGGCGCGGGCGTTCGGTGCCGTCGGACGGTTCGGGGTGCTGCCGCTGCCACGCGCGCGGTTGCAGACGGTGGCCGCGGCGGAGGTGGCCGAGGCGGTCGCCGGCGTCGCCGATGGGGCGCCGCTGCGCCGGCGGTTCGAGGTCGCCGGGCCCGAGCTGCTCGACCTCCGCGAGCTGGCGCGCACGTGGCGGACGGCCACCCGGCGCCGTGCGCTGCTGGTGCCGTTGGTGCTGCCGGGGCGGCTCGGACAGGCGTTGCGCGAGGGCGCGCTCACGAACGAGCGCCCCGACGCGCGCGGGACCGTCTCGTTCGCAGACTGGCTCGCTAACCGCTAGGAACCGGATCGAACGTCAGCGCCGTGCCGTCTGAGCCGACGGCGACGCATTCGCTCGGCGACGGGCAGGCGATCGCGCCGAGGTTGCCGCCCGCGCGGAGCTCCACCGGCGAAGCGGCCTGGTTCGTGGCGGGGTCGAACGTGACCCCGAAGCCCCCGTTGTCGACGGCGGTGCACTGGGTCGTGCTCGGGCACGCGAGCGCCGCGATGTGGTGAGCGTGATCGATCGTGGTCCCGTTGGGCCCGAAGTCGGCGCTCGTCCTGAACGTGAAGGTCTGTGCGTCGTCGGTCGTCAC
Source organism: uncultured Solirubrobacterales bacterium (assembly GCA_963826895.1). Classification (GTDB taxonomy): domain Bacteria; phylum Actinomycetota; class Thermoleophilia; order Solirubrobacterales; family Solirubrobacteraceae; genus Palsa-465. The sequence goes on along the minus strand of CAWGYJ010000007.1, from coordinate 329,448 downwards.
GCACTGGGCGCCGCTCAGGCACGCGACCGTCTTCAGTCCGTTGGTCTGCATCTGGGTGGTGTCGACGTCGTTGGCCGAGCCCCACGGTGCGAACGTCAGCGCATCGCCGTAGGAGTCGACCGCGATGCACCGCCGGCGTGTCGGGCACGCGACTGCCCGCAGGCTCGGCGGATTGGTGTACGCGTCGTCCGGTGTGTCGATCGTCTGACCGTCGCGGTGGCGCAGCGCTGCCGGGTTGAACGTGACGAAGTCGCCCTGGTTGTCGACGGCCGTGCACTGCGAGGACGACACGCAGGCGATGCTGGTCAGAGCGGGAACCCCGTAGCCGGAGCCGTACCCGACCGAGTCGATCTCCGCCGCGCTCGGGCGACCGGGCGCGTGCGGGTCGAACGTGATCTCCGAGCCGTGCCTGTCTACGGCCACACACTCGCGAGCCGATGGGCACGCGACGGCGTCGAGGAAGTGGAACCGCGGCCCGAAGACGATCGGGTGCAGCCGATGCTTGGCGGTGGAGCCCGGTTTGAAGGTCAGCTCCTGGCCGGCGGTGTTGACGGCCGTGCACTGCGTAGCCGACGGGCAGGCGATGCCGGTCAGTGTCGCGGCCTTCGCCTGTGCGGCGACGGCCGTCGCTGCGAAGATCGCCGCCGCAAGCATCGCCGCGAGGGCGTAACGGACTCCCCGGTGCATGATCGATCCCAACGTTCCTCAGCTATCGAAACGCGGCCGGGCGCGGAAGGTTGCGAAGTTAGAGCAGAGACGCGGTGACGCCCTCGATCGTGTCGATCCCGTAGCCCATCGACGGATCGCCGTCCGTCATCACCGCGATCGAGAAGGTCCGGCCGTCGCGCTGCAGGCGGGCGACCTGGTGGACGAGCTGGCCGAGGCCGGTCGTACGCCAGCCGCCCTTGAAGAACACCTCGTAGCCGCGCGGGCGGGCGACGGCCGGGATCCCCCAGCTCTCGTATGCCGCGATCGTCGACAGCAGGCGGTTCGCGTAGCCGACGAACTGGTGCGGGATCAGTGAGTCCATCTCGAAGAAGAAGCGGGCTTGGTCGGCGGGGCTGATCTGCGCGTTCGCCCAGATGCCGACGATCGAGAAGTCGGTCATGTGCGCGGCCCGCGCGACGGCGTACAGGCCACCGTCACCGACGATCGACCACGTCTGCGTCGCGGCGCCGTTGTCCGAGACGTTGATCATCGGGTACAGGAACGAGTTGCTGTACGCGTCGACGGAGTGACGGCCCTCGGCGTTCAGGCGCCGCAGGTACGCGACCAGCAGCATCGCCTTGACGACGCTGGCGGACACGAACGTCCAGTGCATGTGAACGCCCGACAGCCGGCCCTCGCTGTCGATGACGGCGAACGCCGTCCGGCCGGTCCGCGTGCCGAGGTACCCGGCTGCGCGCGCCACCGCCGCCGGGCTCGGGTAGCCGACGGGCAGCGACCCGGCCCCCGTGTAGCCGCGACCGTGGCAACTCGCCACCGGATGCCGTTGCAGTAGAGCGCCGGCGAGCGGCGCGTGCAAGCAAGCCCGCCACCGGAGCCCTCCGGCCGGGAGCGTGACGGTCGTCGTCAGCTTGACCACATACGGGCTCAGCCGCTCCGACCGTGTCGCCGGGGAACCGACGAATCTGGCGCGGCGACCGCCGCTCGCGAACTCCCAGGTGACGCGGGCGCCGCCCCAGCGCAGATCACGCGGGTGGTAGACGAGCACGGAGACGCGGGCGCGGCCGAGCGTGATCGCCCGCGAGGTGATCGCGGTACGGCCGAGCGCTCCCACGGTCAAGGCCGAGCTCCCCGAGCCGGTGGCGGTAACGCGGTACCTCGTGGTCCGGTCGAGGACGACCCGGAACGAGAACGTCCGGCCCGTGCGGCCCGCGGGGAGGGCGGCCGACGCGACCGTCTTGAAGCCGGTGTACGGATACGGGTTCGCGAGCAACGTGACGGTCGTCGCCGGCCCGAGGCCGACTCCGCCGCGCACGGCGAACGCGGCCCCGGCAGGCAGTGCCCTCGGAGTCGCGCTGACCTGCAAAGCGGGCGCGGGCGGGTCCGGCAGCGGGGTGGCGTGCGCGGCGATCGGTGCGAGCATGCGCGCACGGTACCCTCCCGGGCTCGAAATGGGTGAACTAGGCGCCTTCCTGAAGATCCACCGGGTCGGGTTCGACAAGCGCGATCCGGCCGAGCGCGTGCACGACTACCGGCAGTACTTCTCGCTGCAGCCGGACGACGAGCTACGCCGCCAGGGCGCGCGGTGCATGGACTGCGGCGTGCCGTTCTGCCACGAGGGCTGTCCGCTGGGCAACCTGATCCCGGACTGGAACGACCTCGTCTACCGGAACAAGTGGCGCGAGGCGATCGACCAGCTGCACGCGACGAACAACTTCCCCGAGTTCACCGGCCGGATCTGCCCGGCGCCGTGCGAGTCGGCGTGCGTGCTGGCGATCAACGACGACCCGGTGGCGATCGAGCAGATCGAGCTCGCGATCATCGAGCGGGCGTTCGACGAGGGCTGGGTCACGCCGTCGCCGCCGGAGCGGCGCACCGGCAAGACGGTCGCGGTGGTCGGCGCCGGGCCGGCCGGGATGGCGGTGGCGGCGGAGCTGAACCGCTGCGGCCACAGCGTGACCGTGTACGAGCGCGACGAGGGCCCGGGTGGGCTGATGCGCTTCGGCGTCCCCGACGCGAAGCTCGAGAAGTGGATCATCGACCGGCGGGTCGCGATCCTCGAGCGGGAGGGGATCCAGTTCGTGTACGACACCGACGTCGGTCGCGATCTCAGCGCCGCCGAGCTCCGAGATCGCCACAACGCGCTCGTCGTGACGATCGGATCGCGCAAGTCGCGTGATCTGGAGGCGCCCGGCCGCGAGCTCCGGAACATCCACCTCGCGATGGACTACCTGTACCAGCGCAATCGCTGGGTCGCCGCGCAGGAGGGCCGGCCGTCGCGGGCGCCCGAGCCCGGCACCGAGATCACCGCCGCGGGGAAGCGCGTGATCGTGATCGGCGGCGGCGACACGGGCATGGACTGCATCTCGAACTCGCACCGCGAGGGAGCTCTGAGCGTCGGGATGCTCGACGTCTACCAGGAGCTGTCCGCCAACGGAGAGGACCCGCGCCATCCGTGGCCACTGCCGCCGAAGCGGACGCCGACGACGTATGCGCTGGAGGAGGGCGGCAAGCGGCGCTGGGGCACCGAGGTCACGGCCTTCGGCGGCAAGGACGGGGCCGTCAGCCACGTCTACGCGCGAAAGGTCACGGGCACGAGCTCGCGCGACCTGACGCCGGTGCCGGGCTCGGAGTTCGCGCTCGAGGCCGACATCGTGCTGATCGCGATCGGCTTCCAGCATCCCGAGCACGAGGGCGTGATCGAGCAGCTCGGAGTCGACCTCGACGAGCGCGGAAACATCCGCACGGACATGACCTACCGGGGCCGGCGGGACGGCGCCGTGGCCGAAAAGGTGTATGCGTGCGGCGACGCGCGGATCGGGCAGTCGCTGATCGTGACCGCGATCGCGGAGGGGCGCCACTGCGCAAGGGTCGTCAACAACGACCTCGGCGGCACGCCGATGGATGACGATCGCGACAAGCTCGTGTGGGCGGCGTGGAGCGGCGACCCGGACAGAACGCTCCGGCACGAGGCGGAGGCCGCCGGCACCGTGCGCCCGGGGGAGGAGTTCTTCAGCGGTCCGGGGACTCGCGGCGAGCGCTGAGCTCGCTCGCCGTACGTGTGATCGCTCTTACGAAATTTCTCCATCGGGGTTGCATGCTGCTAGCTTTAAGCGCGAAGTTACGAAGGCGACCGCCCTGGGCTGGCGGGCGCGGCGCAAAGAAAAGCTTGGGACGGGGAAACCCGCCCCTGTCGGTCAGGGAACTGCGCCCCCACTTCCCTGACTCTCCGGGGGACCCAGAAGGATCTGGGTCCCCCGGGCCTTTAAACATGTCCGTCGTCTGACAAGTCGGGTGGCGTTGGGTGGCGCCGGACGCGAACTTGACGGGTGCGTCATCTTTGGTTACGGTCGGCTCATGACCGACCTTCCTTACGTCTGCGTGATCGGCGCCGGGTCCTCCGGGATCGCCGCCGCCAAGGGACTCCACGAGCGCGGGATCCCGTTCGATTGCATCGAGAAGTCAGACCGCGTCGGCGGCAACTGGGTGTTCGGCAACCGAAACGGGATGTCGTCCTCGTACCGCTCGCTGCACATCAACACCTCTCGCGAGCGGATGGAGTACACCGACTTCCCGATGCCGAAGTCGTATCCCGACTTCCCGCACCACACGCACATCGCGGAGTACTTCGACAGCTACGTCGAGCACTTCGGCTTCCGGGACCGGATCTTGTTCGAGACCGGCGTCGAGCATGTCGCGCGCGAACACGACGGGAGCTTTGAGGTGGCGCTCGACACCGGGGAGACGCGCCGCTACGACGCGGTGCTGGTCGCCAACGGCCACCACTGGGATCCGCGCTGGCCCGAGCCCGCGTACCCGGGCGAGTTCGACGGCGAGCAGATGCACTCGCACTACTACGTCGACAACGACGGGTTCCGCGGCAAGAACGTGCTCGTCGTCGGGATCGGAAACAGCGCGATGGACATCGCGACCGAGGCGAGCTTCGTCGCCAGGCGGACGTTCCTCTCGAGTCGCCGCGGCGCCTACATCCTCCCCAAGTACCTGTTCGGGCGGCCGCTCGACCAGATCGGCGTCAACGCTCTGACGCCGCTGCTGCCGTGGTCGTTCCGCCGCGCGATCCTGACCGCGATGTACAAGGTGGGGGTCGGCGACGTCCAGGATTACGGCCTGCCCAAGCCCGACCACAAGCTCGGCGATGCGCACCCGACGATCTCGGCCGACTTCCTTAACCGGATCGCGCACGGCGAGATGACGTGGAAGCCGAACGTCGCGGCGATCGACGGCTCGCGCGTCCGCTTCGAGGACGGAAGCAGCGAGCAGATCGACGTGATCGTGTGGTGCACCGGCTACAAGGTCACGTTCCCGTTCTTCGACGAGAGCTTCATCTCGGCTCCCGACAATGACCTGCCTCTGTACCGGCGCGTGTTCAAGCCCGGGATCGACAACCTGTTCTTCATCGCGCTGCTGCAGCCGCTCGGCGCGATCATGCCGCTCGCGGAAGCGCAGGGCAGGTGGGTCGCGAGCTATCTGCGCGGCGAGTACGCGCTGCCGTCGCAGAGTGCGATGGAGGACGACATGCGGCGCGAGCGCGAGCGGATGTTCAAGCGCTACGTGGCCTCGAAGCGCCACACGATGCAGGTCGATTTCGACAACTACCTGTACGCGCTGGGCAAGGAGCTGAAGGCGGGCGCCGTGCGTGCCAGGGAGCAGGGCTTCCGGCTACCGGTGCCCGCGCGCGCCCGCGCGGACCAGGGCGCCGCCGCGGCCGCGTGAGCGCGGTCCCGGCAGCCCGTCCGGCGTCCCAGCCCGGACGGCGGGAGCGCACGAAGGCGCACAACCGCGCTGCGATCCTTTACGCCGCACGGGAGGTGTTCGCCGAGCTCGGCTACGACGCGGCCGGCGTGCGCGACGTGATCCGGCGCACGGATCTCGCCTCAGGCACGTTCTACAACTACTTCCCGGACAAGGAGACGGTGTTCCGCGCCGTCGTCGATGAGTCGGCTCAGGAGGTGCGCCGCCGGCTGCGCGAGGCGCGGGCGGGTGCGACGACGCTCGAGCAGTTCGTCGGCGACGCGTATCTGGCCTGGTTCCGGTTCCTCGTCGAGGACCGGCTGATGTTCGAGCTGATGCACCGCAACGCCGGCGCGATCAGAGAGCTGTTCGGCGATCCGATCCTCGGCGCGGGGGTCGACGAGCTGTTCACGGACCTGATCGACGCGATCGGGCGCGGTGACCTGCCGCCGCTCGACGCCGGGTACATGGCGGGCGCGATGGCCGGCGTCGCGCTCGAGCTCGGCGTGCGGATGGCCGAGCGCGAGCCCCCGGATCCGGAGGGAGCGGCTCGGTTCGCGACCGAGCTGTTCCTGGGCGGGATCGCGAGACTCGGCGAGGCGCGGGGCGGCCGTGCGTGAGTGAGGTAACGATCACTCAACAGCTCATCCTCGCGGCCGTGTCAGTATGGGTGTGACCGAGTGCCCAGCTTCTGCCGCCACAACCGCCTCCTCCAGAACTGTCCGATCTGCTCTCGCGAGCAGGAGGTCGAGCTGCGCCCGATCGTGTCCTCGGGCGCGCCCCGGACGGCAGCGCCGCGATCCGCGCGGCCGGCCGGCGAACGGCGGACGAGCGCGGGCGGGCGGGCGACTTCGGGCGTGCGCGTCCGGCGGCTCGAGCGCGGCGCCGACGACGGCTATCACTCGCCGCTCGTCCAGGGGCTGAAGTCGAGCGTCGACGCCGATCGTCTTGCCGCCGAGCTGGCGTTCGCGGCCACCCGGCTGCGAGTGCTCGAGCTCGACCCGCCCGGGCTGTATGCGGAGGTGGCGTCGCCCGGCGAGATCGAGGAGCGGACCTGGCTCGCGTTCCTGATCGCCTACCTGTGCCCGCTCGACAGCGACGACCCGTTCGAGACGATCGCCCGGGTGCGCACGACATGGGCCTCAGGCGCCGACCCCGATCTCGACGGGGCGGAACTTGGACCCCGCACGGCCCACGAGCCCGGCCGCGGGACGCGCACGCTCGACGCGTATCGCGCCTGGGCGGCGCGTGCGGGCTCGCAGGCGGCGGCGTTCGGGGGCGAGCCGGCGTGGACGCCACAACGCCGGTTCGCGCGCGTGTTCGAGCGGCTCGCGCTTCCCGGTCTGCACCGCGACGCCCGGTTCGACCTGCTCGTCACGCTCGGCCGGCTCGGGTGCTACGAGCTGAGCGCCGGCGCGCTCCAGCTCGGCGGCGACAACGAGGTCACGGTCGCCGCCAAGCGCGCGTTCGGGATCGGCGACTCGCTGCTGCTCGAGCGGCGCGCGGGGGAGCTGGCGGTGGCGTGCGAGGTGCCGCTCGAGGCGCTCGACCTCGGGCTGTACAACTGGGGCGGGGGCGTGCGGGCGACGCTCGGCCTCGAACTCGATCGCGAACCTGACGAAGATCTGCTCGGATCGGCTCGCGGGGCGCTTGGGTTGTAGCCGGCTGGGTAGAGTACGGCGAGAACGTCGACCCTCGGGAGGTTTGCGATGCGTTCTCGTTCAATCGTCTTGCTCGCGTGCATCGGCGCGATGGCGGTTGGTGTCCTGTTGGCCTCGACCGCTGCCGGAGCAGCACGTCAGCAGCGCTCCCGGGTGATCGTCTGCCCTCAGCAGGTCGATCCGATCACGAGCCCGTGCTGCGGTCCCCCGATCAACTCTCCCGACGCGGTTCCAGGATGTTGTCCCACCGCCGCGGTGGAGTGCGCGGTGCCGCGGTTGACGCTCACGTCCTCTGATGACCCCGCGGACGCCGGCTCGAAGCTGAAGCTCTCCGGCGAGTTGATCGCCACCTCCGCGTCCGGCAAGACGATCGAGCTGTGGCAGAAGCTGCCCGGCGCGAGCTCGTTCTCGCAGACGCTCAGCACGACGACGAGCTCGACCGGCAGCTACTCGTTCACGCTCGCCAAGGGCAGCGTGATGACGAACCGCTCCTGGTACGCGACAGGCGCCGGGCTTACGAGCCCGACCGTGCAGCAGGGGGTTTCCCTCGTGCTGACGCTCGCGGAGAACGCTCGCCAAGGGCATGCCATCCTGCACGGCTCGGTGAAGCCGGCCACGAAGGGTTCGGTGGTGCTCGAGTGGCTCAATCCGAGCGGACGCTGGATCGTCCTCGGTCGCGCGCGTCTGACCCGATCCTCGGGATTCAGCTGGCGCAGCGGCTACAGGCCGCGGGGCAGCGCCAAGGTGCGAGCGATGGTGCTCCAGAACGCCGATCACGTGACGTCGTTCTCGCCGTCGGTGAGCGCGCTCGTTCTACGTCGCTGAGCGGGTCTGGGGGAGAAACCCACCGTATGGGTGGAAAAGTCCCCCGGAGTGAGCGGGATCGGGCAATGTCGTTCGTCCTGCGTAGATGACATAACGCGGCGCCGGTGTCGCTCCGTCCGACGCACCGCCTACCTTCTGCTTCGTCCCCGTCCCGCCTCAATGACACCGAGTCGGAGCTGCCATGTCACTGTGCTTCATCGAGCCGCAGAACGCCATCCGCGTGATCGCCGAGTCGGTCGGGCGTGAGGCACGGCGCCAGATACTGGGTGAGGTCGTGCGCGCGTGGGTGGACGAGATCCCCGAGCCCGAGCTCGAGTCCCACTACGCAAAGGCGGTCGCCGACCTCGACGAGCACGATCTGTCGCTGCTCGCCGCCTGGCACGCGTCGCTCGAAGTCGGGCACCCGATCCCCAACAAGGAGTTCCTCGTCAACGTGTTCCCGTCGCTCGGCGAGAACCGGCGCGAGGCGCTGAAGATCGCGGCGGGGTTCCGCGGCGAGGAGGCGTTCGAGGCCGGCGTCGGCGAGGAGCAGGCGTTCGACACCGTGCTCCCGTGGCTGTCGCAGGAGCGTTGCGTGCAGCTCGCGGCCGAGTGCCTCGAGCTGTACTGCTGGGACCGTCTCGGCGTAGAGAACTAATTCTCGGCGAGGGCGTCCTCGATCTCCGCGATCGCCTGCTCGGTCTCGCGGAACCAGACCGAGCGGATCCCGAGCTCGCCGGCGGCCTCGCAGTTGAGCTCGACGTCGTCGACGAACAGCGCCTCCGCGGGCGCGGCCCCGAGCCGCTCCAGCGTCAGCCGGTAGATCTCGGGATCCGGCTTGCGCATGCCGACGAACGCGGAGTCGACGACGGTGTCGAAGATCTCGTCGATCGGCAGCATCGCGCGCCACCGCGCCTCCCACTCGCGGACGTTGTTCGTACAGATCGCGAGCCGCCGGCCACGGCCCTTGAGCTCGCGCATGTAGTCGATCATGCGGTCGTTCGGGCGCAACTCGGCGAAGAACGTCTCCGTGAAGCTGCGCACGTGAACCTCGCGCCCCAGCGACTCGGTCAGCTCGTGTCCGAGCTGCTCCAGGAACGCCGCCTCGGTGATCCGCCCGGTCTCGAGCTCGAACAGCGGGTTCTCGCCGCCGCGCTCCCAGATCGCGCCGATCGCCTTGCCGAGCTCGTGCCCGGTGATGCCCGACGAGCGCTCGAAGGCGGCGAACGAGTCGAGCAGCGGCGACGTGAGAACGCCGCCGAAGTCCGAAGATGACCGCCTGGATCCGGGTCACGGCGCGGGCGCGAGCGCGTAGACGCCGGCGCCCTCGCGGCCGCGCGTCCGCCAGCGGAACAGCTCGGCTCGTACCGCGACCGTGGGCAGCGCGAGCACGCTCGCATCGCGGGCGCTCTCGCCGGCGACGCGGCGCGGATAGTACGGCGCCGGCCGGTCGTTCTCGTCGCCGTGGCCGGAGTTGTCGTCGTGGTCGGAGTCGTCGCCGGCCGCGTCTGCCGGGGCCTGCTGCTCGGGCTCCTGCTCCACCGGCCACAGCTCCAGCCCGGCTCGCAGCGGGAGCCCGGAATCCGTATACGTGGTCGACAGGCGCGGGTCGTCGATCTCGAGCGGGTGGCCGTCGTCGACGAACGCGCAGGCCACGAGATCGTGCTCGTGACCGCGGGCGCGACTCGGCCGCAGCGACACGAGGGTGAATCCGAGCTGTTCGCCGAACCATCCGGTGGCCAGCCGGGCGGACGACAGATCGCCGGTCGGTAGCGTCAGCTCGGCCCGCGCGCCGAAGCACGCGACCTCGCGCTCGACCCCGTCGGCGTGCACCGCACCCCGGACTTCGCAAAGCTCGAGGGTCCCGTCGATGCTCGCGGCGGACGGAAGGAACGGCGCGGGTGCAGAGGCGGGGCAGAAGCGAAGCTCGAGTCCCGCGGCCGCCACGAGCGAGTCCTCGCCGGGGGCGCCCGGGTCGAGCTCGAACGTGTCCGCGAAGCTCGCCGCGGCGCCGGCCGTCGATGAGCCGGCCACGCCCCACAACCCGGTGTCGAGATCCCCGAACGCGAGCGTCCGGACGGTCATCGGCTGAGCCGGGGTCATCGGCCGAGCTCGGGGCGGTCGATGTCGGACGCGGTGGAGTCGACGTCGTAGGCCTGCCCGCGGGTCGTGAACCGGACCGTCTGCGTCACGACCGAGCTGCGCATGTTGTGCGCCAGCAGCCGGCGCAGGGGGATCCGCGCCGGAGGGAACAGCAGCAAGAGCCCGATCACGTCGCTGATGAAGCCCGGGATCATCAGGAGCGTGCCGCCGAGCAGCACGAGTGCGCCGTCGAGAACCTCGCGGCCCGGTACGCGCCCTTCGTTCACGGCGGCGGCCATGCGCCGCCGGACTCCACGGCCTTGAGCGCGGATCGCCCAGAGCCCCAGCGGCCAGCCGGCGAGCAGCAGTGCCAGCGTGAGCAGCACGCCGATCGCCTCCGCGACCTTGATGATCACGATCAGCTCGGCGACCGGCCAGAGCAGCAACAGCAGCAGGGAAAGCAGAACCATGTCTGGCTTCAAGGCTACTGCGGCGTGGGTGAGGCGCCGCTAGGCGAACGCAGCCGCCGGGCCCTCGAGCCGCACGCCCGGCAGCCGGTGCAGCCCGACGAGCTCGATCAGCGTGCGGATCTGCGGCTGGGCGCCGCGGAGCAGAAGCGCCTGGCCGTGCGCCCGGAGCCGGCGCGCGAGCATCGCCAGGTCGACCATCAGCGAGGCGTCGGCGAACACGAGCTCCGTCAGGTCCACGACGACATCGGCCTGAGCGCGGAACGCGCGCGTCAATGCCGGCCGCCGGCGCCCCTGCGTCGATCGATCCTCGTCCCCGCGAACTCGCAAAATCGGCGGCTTTTCATCGAAATCGACGATGTATCGGAACCTACACAAACATGCCCCTAACATGCAAGCGCGGGGGACCGCAATTTCATACACTTAGGTTCCATGGTCTCAATTGACGACGTAAACGACGCGCTGCGTGAGGTGATCGACCCCGAGCTGGGACTCGACTTCGTCGAGCTCGGGTTGATCTACGACGTCAGCGTCGAGGGCGGCAACGTGAACGTCACGTACACGCTCACCAGCCCGGGGTGCCCGATCGGCCCACAGGTGGCCGAGCAGATCGAGGAGTTCGTCGGCAGAGCTCGAGGGCGTCGAGGACGTCCAGTCCTCGATGACGTTCTCGCCGCCGTGGACGCCCGAGCTGATGAGCGAGGACGCCAAGTTCGCACTGGGCTTCTGAGCCCGCCGTCGGTCGCCGCCGGCCGGCGGCCGGTCCAGTCCGGGAAGAGCGATCGGGCGGGCCCGATCCAACGGACCCGCCCGATCTCATTCCGCCCGCCAGCGTGCCGCTCAGGGGGCCGCGGCTGCGCCGGCCGAGACTAGGGCGGATGGGGTGGGGACCAGGTGACGCCGAGGTCCCTCGCCATGGGTATAAATGCCCAGTGTTGCGGTAGGTTGGTCAGTTAGGCGCAATTTTGGTGCGCCGGTTCGCAATGCAATGCCGGCCCCGGCGGGCAGCAGACGCCGCCGTCGCAGGCGTGATCAGGCGCCGCGGTCGCGCTCGCGGTCGAGATCGATCGCGCGGATCTCGTGCTCGCCGGGCAGCTTGTCCAGCACCGAGCCGACGATCTCCTTGACGTCGTGCTCCTCGTGCCCGAGATCGTCGAACAGCGACTTGCAGCGCCGTGTGGACGATCTTCAGCTGTGCCGCCGTCAGCTCGAGGCGGTAGGCGATCTCGCCGGGCTGATCAGGTCGTCGTCGGTCATCGTCGCGGGAACCTGACTCAGCAGTCCCGAGCGATGGCGCTGCGGGCCGGCTGCCGCGCGGCGCGCTTGGCGCGCATGTCGGCCGCCGGTCCGCGGTTTGCGCGCGGCCGGCGCGGTCGGGAGAGCCGGCGCCGGGCGCGCTGCTCGGAGGCCGGTCTTCGGTTCCGACCCTTCGCGCGCGGCGCCGCTCGACTGCCTGCGGGCCGGCGGCGCCGGGGCCGGACGCGCTCGCCGCGCGCGGCGCTGAGCAGCTCGCCGAGCGCGCGGTCGATCCCCTCGGCGATCACGTCGATGTCCGGCAGCGCGTCGTAGTCGCCGAGCAGGCCGTAGTCGATGCCGCCGTTGTAGGACATGATCGCGATCGCGAGCGCGTGGTTCTCGGGCAGGAACGCGACCGGGAACAGGTCCTCGAGCTGCGCGCCCGAGCACGTACAGCGGCACCTGCGGGCCGGGGATGTTGGTCACGATCAGGTTGAACAGCCGGGTCGAGAAGTTCAGCCGCGAGGCCTGGGCGAGGACCGTCGGCGGCGCCAGGTTGTTGACCGCCGCGAGCGTCGCCGCGCCGACCGCCTGCTTTGACTCCTTCAGGCCGTCCATCGCCGCGCGGACGAACCGCAGCCGCGCGACCGGGTCCGTCGATGTAGACCGGCAGCGGCCCGCGCATCACCGTCAGCTGGTTGCCGAGCGTGTTGCGCTGGTCCTTGGTCCGGACCGAGACCGGGCACCAGCGCGCGCATCTCGAGGCCCTCGGTGCGGATCCCGCGCGAGCGCAGCCAGTCGCGCAGCGCGCCGGACACGACCGTCAGCACGACGTCGTTGACGGTGCCGCCGAGCGCGTCCTTGACCTGCTTGTAGTCGGACAGCTCCTGGCGCACGACCGCGAAGCGGCGGTGGGGGCCGATCGTCGACGTTGAGCGGCGTCTCCGGCGCCGGGTTCAGCCCCGCCCAGACGATCTCGCCGATGCCCTCGGCCGCGTCACGCAGCGCATCGCAGCGACGTGGCCGGGCGGGCCGCGGCGCCGACCGCGCGCGCGATCATCTCGGCGCGTGGTCGTGACCATCCCGCGGGCCCCCGCGACGACCAGCTCCGCGCCGGACGGCTCCGGCTGCGGCTGCCACGGCTCGAGCTCGCGTGCCGGCGCGGCGGCGTCGGGCTCGCGCTCGAGATCGAACAGCACGGTCGCGAGGTCGACGCCGGAGATCGCCGTCGACGAGCGAGTGGTGGGTCTTGGAGATGCAGCGCGAAGCGGTCGCCGCTCGAGCCCTTCGACCAGCCAGCTCTCCCACAGCGGCTTGGAGCGGTCCAGCGGCTGGGAGGCGATCCGCGCCGCGAGCAGGAACAGCTGCTCCTCGGTCCCCGGCGCCGGGCAGCGCCGTGTGGCGGACGTGGTACTCGAGGTTGAAGTTCGGATCGTCGACCCACAGCGGCCGCCCGGTCTCGAGCGGCGGCGTCGCCAGCTTCTGGCGGTAGCGCGGCACGAGGTGCAGCCGCGCCGCGGACGTGGTCGAGGAACTCCTCGAAGTCCGGCGGCGGCCCTTCGAACAGCAGCACGCCGCCGATGTGCATGTGCGAGGCGCGGCCCTCCTGATGCAGGAACGACGCGTCGATCGAGGTCAGGCGGTCGAGATGCTGCTGCGCCATCTGGTGTTCCCCTGGCGTGCCCAGTCGGATCCGCACGAAGCCTACCCGGTGGAGTCCGGACGCAGTAGGCTTGCCGACGCCGTGGCCTGGGACTTCTCGACCGAACCCGAATTCGAGGCGCAAGCTCGACTGGATGCGCGGCGTTCGTGCGCGAGAACGTCTGGCCGCTCGAGACGCTGCTCGACGAGCTCGGCTGGGAGGGCCTGCGACGCGCGGCCAAGCCGCTCCAGGAGCAGGTCAAGGCCAGCGGCCTGTGGGCGGCGCACCTGGATCCCGAGCTCGGCGGTCAGGGCTTCGGCCAGGTCAAGCTCGGGCTGATGCACGAGATCCTCGGCACGCAGCCCGATCGCGCCGCTCGTGTTCGGCAACGCGGCGCCGGACTCCGGCAACTCCGAGATCCTCGCGCTGGCCGGCACGCCGGAGCAGAAGGACCGCTACCTGCACCCGCTGCTGGCCGGCGACCTGAAGTCCGCCTTCAGCATGACCGAGCCCGACACCGCCGGCTCTGACCCGACGCTGCTGCAGACGCGGGCCGTCCGCGACGGCGACGAGTACGTGATCAACGGCCACAAGTGGTTCTCCTCCAACGGCTCGATCGCCGACTTCCTGATCGTGATGGCGGTCACCGACCCCGACGCGCGGCCGCACCAGCGCGCGTCGATGTTCGATCGTCGACGCCGACACGCCCGGGCGTGACGATCGTCCGTGACGTCGCGACGATGGAGCATCCCGTACGAGAGCTTCGGCCGCTACGGCAACCACGCCGAGATCCTGCTACGAGGACGTCCGGGTGCCCGCCGAGCGCGCTGCTCGGCGCCGAGGGCGCCGGCTTCCTGATCGCGCAGCAGCGGCTGTATCCGGGCCGGATCCACCACTGCATGCGCTGGCTGGGCGTCGCGCGGCGCGCGTTCGACATGCTCTGCGAGCGCTCGCTGTACCGCTACGTCGCACGGCTCGTGCTCGCCGAGCACGAGACGATCCAGAACTGGATCGCCGACTCCGAGGCCGAGATGCAGGCGGCGCGGCTGATGACGCTGCACGCGGCCTGGAAGATGGACACCGAGGGCGTCGCGGCGGCCCGCAAGGAGATCGCGCTGATCAAGTTCTACGGCGCCAAGGTGCTGCACGACGTCGTCGACCGCGCGCTGCAGGCCCACGGCGGCGCTCGGCTACTCGACCGACCTGCCGCTCGAGGCGATGTACCGCTTCGCCCGCGCGGCGCGGATCTACGACGGCCCCGACGAGGTCCACCGCGCGTCGGTCGCGCGCCAGGTCCTGCGCGGCTACGAGCCGCCGCCGACGGCGTCCCGACCGAGTTCATCCCGGCGCGGCGCGAGGCCGCGCGGCGCCAGTTCGCCGACCTGCTCGAAGCCGTCACGCGACGAACGACTGAGCGCGGCCCGATCTCGTCGCACGTGACGTCGCGACGACGCGCCAGTCGCGTCGCCGCGAGCCGTCGTCTCAGCCACGCGCACGGCAGCGCGGCGGTCGAGGCATGCGCTCCCAGCTTTCGCCGGTGACGCGCTCGGCAGCGAGCTGTGGTGGCCAAGCGGCTCGCCGTCGGGCACGGGAGCGGTCACCGCAAATCAGTTGCGATCGCCGAGCTGTCGTGTTGATGGCTCCGATGATCCTACACTGTCCTCGATGCCCGCCAGCATCCCTGAGACGATCCTGCTGGCCGCGCCGCGCGGCTACTGCGCGGGCGTCGACCGGGCCGTGCAGACGGTCGAGCGCGCGCTCGAGCTGTACGGCGCGCCGGTCTACGTGCGCAAGGAGATCGTCCACAACAAGCACGTGGTCGAGCAGCTGCGCGAGCGCGGCGCGGTGTTCGTCGACTCCGAGACCGAGGTGCCGGAGGGCGCGACGGTCGTCTTCTCCGCCCACGGAGTCGCCCCGAGCGTGCACGCGAACGCCGGTACAACGGGACTGCGCACGATCGACGCGACCTGCCCGCTGGTGACCAAGGTCCACGTCGAGGCGAAGAAGTTCGCCGCGGAGGGGTACACGATCGTGCTGATCGGCCACGCCGGCCACGAGGAGGTCGAGGGCACGATGGGCGAGGCGCCCGACCACATCGTGCTGATCGAGGACGAGGCCGACGTCGACGCCCTCGAGGTCCACGACCCCGACAAGGTCGCCTACATCTCTCAGACGACGCTGTCGGTCGATGAGACCCGGGCGATCATCAACCGCCTGCGCGAGCGCTTTCCCGCGATCGTCGGGCCCCGCACCGACGACATCTGCTACGCCACCACCAACCGCCAGGCCGCCGTCAAGCAGCTCGCGCGGGAGTGCGACCTGGTGCTCGTGATCGGATCGCGCAACTCGTCCAACTCGAACCGGCTGGTCGAGGTCGCGCGCGAGCACGGCGCCGACTCGTATCTGATCGACAACGAGAGCCAGGTGGCGGACGAGTGGCTCGAGGGCAAGCGCGTCGTCGGGATCACCTCCGGCGCCAGCGCGCCGGAGGAGCTCGTGCAGCGGCTGGTCCAGTTCTTCCGCGCGCGCGGCAACGACCGACGTCCGGAGCTCGAGGTCGTCAAGGAGGACGTCCGCTTCATGCTCCCCAAGGCGATCCGCCAGGCGATGGCGGTCGGCGCCGGCTGAGCGGCTCGCTGGACGCTCGTCGTATCCGACCTGCATCTCGGCGCGCGCACCGAGCGCGACGTGCTGCGGCGGGCGCCGGAGCGTGAACGGCTGCTCGAAGCTGCGGCGGGAGTGGATCGGCTGGTGCTGCTCGGCGACGTGATCGAGCTGCGCCACGGCCCGATGCGGGACGCGCTCGATGCGGCCGCGCCGGTGCTGGCGGCGATCGGCGAGGCGCTCGGCGCCGAGGGCGAGGTCGTGGTCGTGCCCGGAAACCACGACCACGAGCTCGTGCGCGCGTGGAGCGACCGTGTTGCGCGACGCTCGGCGGTGCCGGCCCTCGGTCTCTCGACAACGCTCGACTGGCGTGCCGGCGAGCCGCTCGCGGCCGTCGCCCGGGCGCTGAAGCCGGCGACCATGGGCGCTTCGTACCCGGGCGTGTGGCTCCGGGACGACGTCTACGCGCTGCACGGCCATTACGGCGACCGCCACACGACCGTGCCGATGCTCGAACGGCTCGGCGCCGGCGCGATGGCGCTGATCGTCGGTCAGCCTGACAGCGAGCCCTCGCGAGCCGAGGACTACGAGGCGGTGCTCGCGCCGCTGTACGCGTGGATCCACGCGATCGCGCAGACCGGCGGCCCCGAGCTCGGCCGCAGCTCGCACGGAACGTCCGCTCGGGCCTGGGGGGCGCTCGCGGGCGCGCGCCAGGCGGGGTGGCGGCGACGGGCGCTGGGGGCCGGTTTCCCGGTGGCTATCGCGGCCTTGAACCGGGCTGGGCTCGGTCCCCTGCGGGCCGAGCTGAGCGGGTCAGAGCTGCGGCGCGCGGGTGTGCGGGCCGCGGGAGATGTGGTCGGGCGGCTCGGGATCGACGCTCGCTATGCGCTGTTCGGCCACACCCACCGCGCCGGGCCGTTGGCGCGCGACGACCGGTCGGAGTGGACGGTGGCGTCGCGGACCGATCTGATCAACACCGGCTGCTGGGTCGAGGAGCCGGCGTTCGTGGGTCGTGACCCGGGGGCCAGCCCCTACCGCGCGGGGTTTGCTGTCCGGGTCGGCGACGATGGCCCGCCCGAGCTGATCAACCTGCTCGACGCCCGAAAAGACAGGTAGCATTTCCCGAAGAGGGACGCTCGGGTCCGGTTCGACAATGCCGCTCAAACAGTGACCGGATCGACGGCAACGTTCGGAGGCAGCGATGGGTGGGATCGGATGGGGTCGGCTTGCAGGTGCCGTCGTCGTGGCGCTGGCGCTCGTTTGCGCGCCGGCAGCGCTCGCCTCGACGACGACGATCGGATTCGACGACCTCTCGCCCGGGGATGCACTTGGTGCTCAGTACCTGAACAACGATGGGGTCCAGTTCAGCCCGCCCAGCGACCAGAAGCCGCCGGCGGCGATGTGGCCCGCCTCTTCGCTGCCGGTTTCGTCCGGGTGCGGCGGCTACACCAAGAGCGACCCGACGAACGCGCACTCGAGTCCCAACGTGGCGTACAGCTTCTGTCCGAACGACTACGCGAACGAAAATCTATACAACCCGAACGGCGGTTGGGAGGGGTTCGAAGGAAGGCTCTCGACCCTCACCACGACGGTCAGCGTCTATGCCGGCGCGCCCGGCGGGAAGATCCAGGAGTTCTGCTGCGTCGACACGTATGCCGCCGGAGGCCTGTCGGTCGAGTTGGAGGCTTACAACGCGAACGAGGACGTGATCGCCACCGATACGAAGACCGTCGGGCAGAAGGCCGACACGCTGCTGACGGTCAACGCCCCGTCGGCGGAGATCGCATATTTCACGATCTCGGGTCCGTCGGATATCAGCGACGGCGCCCCGCTCGAGATCGACGATCTCAGCTTTGAGGTTCCGGCTGCACCGCCGCCTCCGGCGATCGGGATCACCGCTCCGAACCCGGCCCAGGGTTACCCAGGTGCGACGGTCAGCGTTCCGGTAACGGTCCAGCGCTTCAACGGCGCGGATGACGCGATCACGCTGAGCGTGTCCGATCTGCCGACCGGCGTGACGTTGATCAGCGGCGGGACGGTTGGCGCAAGCTCGACCTCGACGACGCTGAAGTTCGCGATCGCGCCCGGGGCCCCGGCCGGCACGAAGCAGTACCTGATCAACGCTGCGACTGCGGACGCCTCCGCGCCGCCGGCCCAGACGGGCAGCTTCTCGGTCGATGTTCCGACTTTCACGAACCCACAGATCGGGATCTCGGTCGCGCAGGCGGCCGGTGATCCGGCGCAGCTGGGCGCCAACGGAGCCTCCGTCAGCTACGACGGGGTCCCGCTCGTTGCCGGTCACGCGACGCTCGTGCGCGTGTTCGCCGACCCCGTTGGGCTGCTCGCACCGGGTACCTCGGGCTTGACGGCGACCCTGTCGGGCAGCAGCGACGGCAAACCGCTGCCGGGAAGCCCCCTGCTCCCCGACCAGGGCGGACCGACCGCACTCGGTGCCAGCAGCTTCACCACGCAGCTCGGCGAGGAAGACACGTCATTCAACTTCCTGCTGCCGTCCTCGTGGACGACCGGCAACGTGACGCTCACCGCCGGCGTCGTCGGTCCGATGACGCCGTCTCCGACCGTCGCGTCGTGCGCGAGCGGGTGTTTCCAGTCGATGTCGGTGACCGGGGTGAAGTTCACCCAGATGCCGACGTTCGAGCTGACACCGGTCGCGATCGATTTCAGTAACGGCGGCCAGACGATCTCGCCGCCGTCAAATCCGGAGGCTGCGCTCGCCCTCGCCTATGAGACGCTCCCAGCGCACAAGGTCGTGCTCGACACCAGCTACACAGGGACGATCAACGTCGCGGACCTCGACAACCCACCGGCGGTCAACGGCAAGCCACAGAGCGCGGACAACGTCGTGGAGACCGCGATCGACAAGTGGGTGGTGAACCAGTTCACCTCTGACGGGAACGTCAACGAGTTTCACCGGCTGGTCCTTGCCGAGGTCAACGGCGTCGTCAACGGGGACACATCCTACGATTTCAACGTCGGTACAAACGCGAACGGCACGGCGATCTACGAGCCGGTTGCCGAGGCCGACACCCAGCGGGAAATCAGCTCGATCGCCCACGAGATGGGGCACGGCATCGACCGCCGGCACGCGGACACCGAGCTCGGGAGCTCCGGGTGCGGCGGGCCGGGAGGCGGAGGTTCGGACGCGGATTGGCCGGATGAAGTCGGCCACCTCGAACCGACGACGAACTTCGCCAACGGGGCCGCGAGCCCGGCGACGAGCTCGCCCGTCGGCCAGAGCTACGGGGTGAACCTCGCCTGGCGGGTGCCCGAGCCCAGCGGCACGGGTCCGTTCGTGATCTTCCCGGACAGCGACTACGACTTCATGAGCTACTGCGCCGGCACTCCGGACTACCAGAACACTCCGACCGCGTCGAACCCCGAAACCGACTGGATCTCCCCTCGCGGCTGGCAGCAGGAGTTCGAGTGCCTGAAGTCGGGCGCACCGAACGCCGATTGCCCGGTCGATGAAGAGAACCCGAACGCCACGGTCGGCGGAACGCCGGACCCCACCGAGAGTGGAAACGGCACAATCTCGGGGTCCGCCGATGTCGCTGCCGCCGACCCGACCGCGACGGCCGCCGGACCGGCGATCCGAGGTCCGTCGATCTGGGTCGGTGGCTACATCGACCCCGGCGGCACGCTCGTGTCACCGGCGCTGATGCCGGCCACCAACGGGGACATCGGCGCACGGAAGTCGCCTTACACCGCGACGCTCGTCAACGCCGCGGGCAAGGTCGTCGTCACCACGCCGCTGAGCATGGAGCTCACGCACATCGAGCACGGGCCGAAGACGGCTGCGATCCCGCAGGTGTCGATCGAGGGTTTCCTCCCGACCCATGGCGAGACGGTCGCGGGCCTGACGCTGCGGGCCGCCGGCAAGGTGCTGGAGCGGATCAAGGCGCCGGCTCACGCTCCGCGTGTGACCGTGTCGACCCCGCGCCTTCGCCGGGGCGCGACGACGCTCACGCTGCGCTGGAACAGCCATGACAAGAGCCGTGCGACGCGAACCGCGTTCGTGTCCTTCTCCACTGGCGGCCGGCGCTGGACGACGATCTGGGAGGGCACGGACAAGGGACACATCAAGATCGCGCTCGCGACATTCGGCCGTGCACGGCGCATCCGGTTGCGGGTCAGCGTCAACGACGGGTTCGTCGCGAGCGTGGCGACCACGCGTCGGGTCCGGCTGCCGGCGGTGAAGGCGTCCAAGGCGAATGCGGGACCGCCGCCGGCGTGGCTCGTCGAGCTCGAGCGCGACGGGATCGTGCCCGTTTACCGCTGATCAACTGCTCGGTGACGGGTCAGCCGGCGACGCCGGGGGTGAAGCAAACGCCGTAGCACTGGACGCCGGCGCCGATCCGCAGCTCCAGCGAGCCGGCGGTCGCCCGCTCGTGCTCGATCAGCTGGTACGCGCCCGGGTGGTCGACGAGCAGCTCGCGGCCGTTCGCGACCACGGCGCCGGCGCCGTCGAGGATCGCCCAGACGCCGCCGGCCTCATACGGGCCGTCGAACGGGGCTCGAGCCGGTCCTCGGACTGGGGCGCGAGGATCGCGCCGGGCTCGTCCTCGGGCCGGACCGGGGGCAGCACGCCGGGAGGATCGGCGATCGGCAGCAGCTCCTGGATCGCGAGCTCGGTGTCGGCGTAGCCGCCCTCGCCGTAGTGATACTCGGCGAGCAGAGCGCGCTCGTTGAACAGGTAGCGCGCCGGCCAGCCGAGGTTGCCGTACAGCTGCCAGATCTCGAAGTCCGCGTCGACGACGACCGGGTACGGGACCGACAGGCGCTCGGCGGCGGCGGCGACCGCGTCCGGGTCATTCGAGGGCGCGAACCCGGACGTGTGCACGCCGATGACCTGAAGGCCGGCGTCCGCGTAGCGCTCGTGCCAGCCGCGGAGGTACGGCAGCGTGCGGATCGAGTTCGGGCGGCAGAAGTCCCAGAACTCGAGCAGCAGCGGCCGGCCGAGCAGCTGGTCGAGGCGCAGCGGCTTCGAGTTGATCCAGCGCAGCTTCAACGGAAACGGCGGCGCGGCGATGTGGTCGACCGGGGGGCGCATATCGCGCCGCGATGGTAGGGGTCCGGGCCCGACGAGGCCGGGACTAGGGCTCGACGAGGCCGCGCCTGATGGCGTAGCGGACCAGCTCAACCCGATCACGCATGCCGAGCTTTCGCAGCACGTTGGCCCGGTGTGACTCGACGGTCTTCTCGGACAGGTGCAGGATCCCGGCGATCTGGGCGTTCGTGTGGGCCTCGGCGATCAGCTTCACGACCTCCTCCTCGCGCGGGGTCAGCGGGATCGCCGGCCCGTCGGCGCCGTCCGCCATCCACTGGCGGATGATCGAGCGCTCGGCGGCGTTCGTCAGGAATGCCTCGCCGCGTCCCACGGCACGCACCGCTCCCACCAGGTCCTGGTCGGCCTCGCGCTTGAGCACGTAACCCGAGGCGCCGGCCTTCAGCGCCTCGAACAGGTAGCGCTCGTCGTCGTGCATCGAGAGCATCAGCACCCGCGTGTCGGGGAGGTGCGAGCGGATCGCGCGTGCCGCCTGAAGGCCGGTCATCTTCGGCATCCCGACGTCGAGGATGCACAGGTCCGGTCGCTCGGCGAGCGCCTGGTCGAACGCCTCGACGCCATCCCCGGCCTCGGCGACGACCTCGAGACCCGCCTGACGCTCGAGCAGCAGCCGGATCCCGGAGCGGACGATGCCGTGGTCGTCGGCGATCAGGACGCGCATCATCCGATCGTCAGCTCCACTCGAGTGCCCTGGCCCGGCCGTGACCAGATCGAGAGGTTGCCGCCGGCCAGCAGCGCCCGCTCGCGCATTCCGGACAGGCCGAGGCCGCCGTCGCGCGCCTGCTCGAACCCGCAGCCGTCGTCGCTGATCCGCAGCACCGTGCGGCCGACGAACGACAGCTCGACGTCGACGGTTTCGGCACGCGCGTGCTGGGCGATGTTCGACAGGCTCTCCTGCGTCACGCGGTAGATCACGAGCTGCTGCTCGGGCGTCAGCCGCGGCGAGGTTCCCCTGGTATTGAAGTTGGCGCGCATCCCGGCCTGGTCGCCGAAGTCGCGTACCTGCGTCTGCAGCGCCGGGATCAGCCCGTGATCGTCGAGGATCGCGGGGCGAAGTTGTCTGGCCAATGTGAGCAGCTCCTCCATCGCTTGGCTGGAGAGTCGTTTGGTTTCCATGAGTTCCGGACGCAGGTCCGGCGGTGCGTGCTCGATCGAGGCCTGAAGCCGCAGCGACACAGCGGTCAGCGCCTGGTTGACCTCGTCGTGAAGATCCTGAGCGATCCGGCGGCGCTCGCGCTCCTGCGCGCTGATCGCCGCACGTCCGGCCTCGCGGCGTTCGGCCTCGAGCCGGGAGATCATGCGGTGGAACGCGTGGTCGAGCCGCTCGACCTCGGCGCTGTCAACGCGAGGCGGAGCCGACGCGACCGCCTGAGGCTTGGCGAGGTCGATGTGCTCCATCGTCGAGATCAGGTCGTCAAGGGGCTCGAACCGGCGATGCAGCAGCAGCCAGTTGCCGCTCAGCGTCGCGATCACCGCCAGCGCGAGCACGAACATCTCGCGCCCGCGGAACAGGCTCACGAAGTGCGCGTCGACGACCAGCGCCGCGACGAGCACGGTCGAGGCGACCAGCAGCAGGTTCACCGCCAGGACTTGAGCGAGAAGAGAACGGGATCGCATGGCCAGCCGGAGTGGCTCCACTTACGACAAATGTCGGTCACGACAGCGGCCGCAAAGATGGGGTCTACACCCGATATCGGCCAAAATGCGTTTACCCGATAATTCCCGTGCAAGCCCTTCCAGAGAACTTCTACGGGCAGGGGTTGCGACGACAGCGATTGGGTCTTACAGCGGGGCGTCTCCGACTTGGCGAGGGAGGCGCCCCGCGGGTCTTTAATGACGCTCACGCGGCGCGGCTGCGTCGCTATACTCCCTGAAGTATTGAATTCAGACAGCAATTCGGGAGTTTCCAGATGAGCCCGTCGGGAGCAGAGCTTCTTCGCGAGATCAAGAACCGGATCGACGAGGTCGACCCGTCGGCCGTGCATGAGCAGATGAACAACGGCGCGACGATCGTCGACGTCCGCGAGACCGAGGAGTTCGCACAGGGTCACATCCCCGGCGCCAAGCATGTGCCGCGCGGCTATCTCGAGTCTCGGATCGAGGGCGCGGTCCCGGACCGCTCCCGGCACGTGATCCTGTACTGCGCGTCCGGCAACCGGTCGGCGTACGCGGCGCGGACCCTGATCGAGGACCTCGGCTACGAGCACGTCGAGTCGATGACCGGCGGGATCACGCTGTGGAAGGACCGCGGGTACGAGGTCGATGTGCCCAAGACGCTGACCGCCGAGCAGCGCGAGCGCTACTCGCGCCACCTGCTGCTAGAGGAGGTCGGGCTCGAGGGCCAGCAAAAGCTGCTGGCGGCCAAGGTGCTGCTGCTCGGGGCCGGCGGCCTCGGCTCGCCAACCGCGCTGTACCTGGCCGCGGCCGGGGTCGGCACGCTCGGGATCGTCGACAATGACGATGTCGACCTGTCGAACCTGCAGCGTCAGGTGATCCACTCGACCGAGCGGATCGGCATTCCCAAGGTCGACTCGGCCGAGCAGACGATCCGCGAGCTGAACCCGGACGTGAAGGTCGTCAAGTATCCGGTCCGGCTCGACGCCTCGAACATCATGGAGATCCTGCCCGGCTACGACATCGTCGTCGACGGCCTCGACAACTTCCCGACGCGATATCTGCTGAACGATGCCTCGGTGCGGCTCCAGATCCCGGTCGTGTCGGCCGCGATCCTCGGGTTCGAGGGCCAGCTGTCGGTGTTCAAGCCCTACGACGGGCCCTGCTACCGATGCCTGTTCCCGGTCCCGCCCCCGGCGGAGCTCGCACCCTCGTGCGGAGCCAACGGCGTGCTCGGCGTGCTCCCGGGGACGATGGGGCTCCTGCAGGCGACCGAGGTGATCAAGCTGATCCTCGGCGAGGGCGAGCCGCTGATCGGCCGGCTGCTGATGTACGACGCGCTCGCCGCAGAGGTCTCCGAGGTCAAGGTACGCCGCGATCCGGAGTGCCCGATCTGCTCGCGCGAGCCGGATGCGATCGCCGACGACGAGCTTGGCGTGTTCCCGGACTACGAAGCGTTCTGCGCCGGCGCGCATTAGTTTGACGCAGGGATTCGTCGCGGGTTAGGATCGCGACGAGGACAGAGCCATCGACCGGCAGACGGGTCACGTCGAACGCCGGCAAGGCCGCGATCGCAGCCGGTGCGTTCGCTCTGGGCGCCGGCGCCACCGCGGGCGCCACGGCGCTGATCGACGGGCACACGATCAAGCCCGGCTCGATTCCGCTGAACCGCCTGACCAAGTCTGCCCAGCGGGAGCTCAAGGGCGTCCGCGGCCCGCGCGGGGCCAGCGGTGTGAACGGGTCGGCCGGCGCGCCCGGGAAAGCGGGCGGGGCCGGCCAAGCCGGCGCGACCGGATACGTCTGACAGCGTCGCCGTCGCGGCCGGAGACGAGCTCTCGCTCGCTGTCACCTCCGGGTGCTCAGGCAAGTGTGCCGTCTTCTCCGGGACCGCCGGGATATCGCTTCGGCTCAGCTGACGCTCGCCGCCTACCCCTCTCGGGCCTTCCCGGCCGCCCAACCCGATCGGCTCGCGCTCGTCGCGCGCCTGCACGGCCTCGATCCGCCGCCGACCGCCGGTGCGCGTGTGTTCGACATCGGCTGCGGTGCGGGCGTGAACCCGATGTCGATCGCCTGCGCGCGACCGCGGGCTTCGTGCGTCGGGATCGATTCCGACCGCCAGGAGATCGAGCGAGGCCGACGGCTCGCCGCGGCGGCAGGACTGGGCAACGTCGAGCTCAACTGCTGCGACATTCGTGAGGCCGGAAGCGACTTCGGCCCGGCCGACTACGTCATCGTTCACGGAGTGTGGTCGTGGGTGGCGGACGATGTGCGCCGCGCGATCGTCGAACTGTGCGCGCGATCGCTCGCCCCACAGGGCGTCGCGTTCATCTCCTACAACGCGTTCCCCGGTTGGTGCGTGCTGCTCCCGGGGCAGCGGGTCGCGGGCTTGGCACCGGCTCGCGACGACGACCCGATCACGACGGCGCGCGAGGCGGTCGATCTGGTGCGCTCCCTGCACGGCGACGGCGACGACCTCTACGGCCGGATCCTCGCGGTGACCGCTGAGCGCTACCGATCGGCCGAGCCCGCGGTGCTCGGACGGGACGATCTTGCGGCGTGGAGCACCCCGTTCTGGCTTGACGATGTCGTGTCGGCCGCCGCGTCCGGTGGGCTGAGGTACCTCGGCGAGGGGATCCCGTCGCACTGGTGGCAGTGGCGTCTCGGCCGGCCGAGGGCCGACCGGCTGCGGCGCGTCACCCAGCCGACGCTCGAGTCCAGACAGCAGCTGGCCGACCTCGCCTCGGGCACGGACTTCAACGCCTCGATGTTCGTTCACCGCGATCGCGTCCCGGTACTCGAACCGGACCCGGCCTTGATCTCGGGCGCCTACGCCGCGGCGAGGTTGCTCCTGCCGGGCGGCGAGCGGCCACCACGGGCGCCCGCGACGAACACGGCCTTCGAAACGCTTGCGAGCCTACGGCCCGGTGCGGTGACCGTCGAGAAGATCGCGCAGAGAAGCTCTTCGTCGGTTGAGTCGGCTGCCCGTGCCGTACTGGCTCTGGCGAGTGAGGACGCCGTCGACCTGTACCTGGATCCTCCGGCCTTCTCAGGCGCCACCGGCCCCTGCGCGGTGGCCTCGCCGCTCGCTAGGGCCCAGGCGCTCGAGGGACCCGACGTGACGTCCCTGCGCCACGACCAGGTCAGGCTCGAGGATGAGCGTGCACGAGCGCTCGTCGCTGCGATGGACGGCACCCGCGATCGCGAGGCACTGATCGCCGAGCCCCGCAGCGGGGCGGGCGTCGGACGGGGCGAAGCCGGGAAGGCGGTCGATGACTACATCGCGAAACTCGCCGAGCTTGGCCTCCTGAAGGCCACGGCGACTCCGCCGAGCTCTGTCGTCTGCTAAGGATTACGGCATGGCAACCGTCCGGATTCCGCCCGTCCTGCGCCCCTCCGTGGGCGGCGAGAAGGAGCTCGATGCGGACGGCGGCTCCGTCGGCGAGATCCTCGAGTCGCTCGCCGACAGCCATCCGGACACGCGTTCCCAGCTGTTCGCGCCCGATGGCGGGCTGAACCGCTACGTGAACGTGTACCTCAACGACGAGGACGTGCGCGTGCTCGACGGGCTCGAGACCGCGGTCGGGGACTCCGACACGCTCGTCATCCTGCCGGCGATGGCCGGCGGCTGCCGCTAAGACCGGCGGGAAGGTCTGGGCGATGTCGGCCGTCCTCTAGGGCGACGGTCAACGACGAAAGGCAGCCCAGGTATGTCCCACTACAAACGGCGCAGGATCACGATCGTGCTGACGGCGCTGATCGCAGGCGGCGCGATCGCCGGCCTCGCAGTCGCGAAAACCACCACCACGCTCCAGACGGCGCACAACTCGAAGCTCTCGGAGACGCTCGTCGTCAGCGCGAGCGGCCGGACGCTGTACGCGCTGCGGCCCGAGACCGTCCATCACCTGCTGTGCAAGAACAGCCAGTGCTTCATGTTCTGGCCGCCGCTGAAGGTGTCCAAGAACGCAAAGCTGACCGCGGCGAAGGGGATCAAGGGCAAGCTCGGGAAGCTCCACCGCGACGGCTTCTACCAGGTGACGCTCGGCGGCGACCCGCTCTACATGTTCGCCGAGGACAGCGGCAAGGGCCAGGCCAACGGCAACGGCATCAAGAGCTTCGGCGGCACCTGGCACGTGATCGCGACCTCGGCTTCGAAGCAGGACCCGCCCACCACGACCACGACGACGACTCAGATCACGACCTCCACGTACTCCTACCCCGGCTACTGAGCAGCACCGGAGCGCCCAGGGGCATCGCTACACTTCCTGAAGTGATGCCTCTGGAGCAGCTCCAGAACAAGCCGTGCGGGGGCCGGTACGGCGACATCGTCCAGTCGATCGGGCACACGCCGCTGATCGAGCTCAAGCGACTGAGCCCGAAGCCCGGCGTCCGGATCTGGGCGAAGCTCGAGTCCCGCAACCCGACCGGCTCGGTCAAGGACCGGGTCGCCCGAGCGCTGATCGAGGACGCCGAGGAGCAAGGGACTGATCAGGCCGGGGCAGACGATCCTCGAGCCCACCTCGGGCAACACCGGGATCTCGCTGGCGATGATCTGCGGCCACAAGGGCTATCCGATCAAGGTCGTGATGCCCGACAACGTCACGCCCGAGCGCACCGAGCTGCTGCGGATGTACGGCGCCGAGATCGTGTACTCGGAGGGCTCGAAGGGCTCCAACGGGGCTGTCGAGCTGGCGCTCGACATGGCCGAGAAGGACGCCGGCTACTACATGCCGTATCAGTACGGAAACCAGGCGAACCCGCTCGCCCATTACAACGGCACCGCGCTCGAGATCCTCGAGGAGCTGGACGAGGTGGCCGCGTTCGTGGCCGGCCTCGGCACCGGCGGCACGCTGATGGGCAACGGCCGGCGGCTCAAGGAGGAGCTCGGGGACCAGGTCAAGATCGTCGCGGCCGAGCCGATGCAGGGCGAGCCGGTGCAGGGCCTGCGGTCGCTCGAGGACGGCTTCATCCCGCCGATCATCGATCTGTCCCTGCTGGACCGGAAGATCTTCGTCACCAACCACGACGCGATCGTGTTCACGCGCAAGCTGCTCGACGAGGAGCGCCTGTTCGCCGGCGTGTCCTCCGGCGCGATCGCGCGGGTCGCGGTCCGGATCGCCGGCGAGCTCGACGAGGGCAACGTCGTGTTCATCGTCGCGGACGACGGCTGGAAGTACCTCTCGTCCGGGATCTACACGCGCCCGATCGACGAGATCGAGAACCTGGACTCGACCGTCTGGTGGTGACCAGTGGTCGCGTTGACGGCCACTTGGTAGCGACGGTCACTTCCCGCCGGCAGCTGCTGCGGCTGTCGGCGGCGGCCGGCGCCGCCACGGCGCTCGGCGGATGCGGCGGCTCCGCGCACCACCCACCGCGGCTGCGGGACGCCGTCAGCGATCACGACATCGCGCTGCTGAACCGGTCGCTCGGGCTGGAGCGCCTCGCGATCGCCGCGTACGAGGCGGCGATCCCGCTCCTGGCCGGGTACGACAAGCTGATCGCCACCGAGTTCCTCAAGCAGGACCTGCTCCACGCCGGCCGGCTGATCGCGCTGATCAACGCGCTCGGTGGTCCGCCGGCGAGTCGCCCGCAGACCTACCCGCTCGGCCGGCCGCGGACGCCCCGTCAGCTGATGAAGCTCCTGCATCAGGTCGAGCAGGCACAGGTCGAGGCGTACGTCGAGGCGATCCCGCAGCTGTCAGAGGGTCACCTACGGGCTGCCGTCGGCTCGATCCTGGCCGCGGATGCCCAGCACGTGGCGATCATCCGCGGCGCTCTCGGGGAAGCGCCCGTGCCGGCGGCGTTTCCGAGCGGAGCGGAGTAGGAGGTGACCGCTCCGGCGCAGGCGCTCGTGGCCGAGGCGACGCGGCGCGAGCTGATCGCACGAGCGATCGCGCTCGCCGGCACGCGCGGGGACGCAGGCGCGCTGCGGGCGATGATCCGCGCCGAGCAGGTGCTGATCGTGACCTACGAGCAGCTGCTGGGCGGCGGTGCGCTCACGTCCGCGGCGGGGCACGTGGCGACCGAATTCCTGGGCCATGAACGCGCCCACCTGGAGGCTCTGCGCGGACAGCTCGGGCGGCATGATCTGCCACGGGTGCCGCGCGGGCTCGGGAGCCTGGCGGCGCTGAGCGCGCGTCAGGGCGTTCGGCTGCTGGTGGAGACCGAGCGGGCCGCGTTGAGCGTGTACTACACCGAGCTGGCCCGGATCAGCGACGCCGAGCTGGCGGGTACGGCGGCGACGATCATGGCCAACGAGGCACAGCACGCGGCGGTGCTGCTCGAGCTGCTCTCCCCGGGCAACGTGACGCGCGCCGTGCCGACGGCGTTCGTCGACGGCACGCGGTAACGGTGCGACGGAGGACGCGCCAGCGCGAGGGCGGCTCAAGCGTGGTGGGCGCGAGGACGGCTCAGACGTGGTGGGCGCGAAGGCGCGGGCCGCCGCTCAGGCGGAACGAGCGCGCGTCGCGGTCACGCCGGAACGAGCGGGCGACCGGCATCCGCCGATCGCTGCGGAAATCCGGCTCGGCTACTGCGACACGAAGGTGTGCCCGCGCGAGGATCGCGCCCGCCACGGCCGGCTCGTCGACGACGTACATCCCATCCACGATGAGCTGCCTCAAGAGATGAAGCCTGTTGTTCATCACCGGATGTATCGGCAGGTTTTGTCCTGCGATTGAGTCCCCGCGGACTGAGAATCATCAAATTCCGAGGTGGCTGCCGAACCAGTACGGCTCGAGGATGCCTGCCAGCGCGATGGCCGCGGTGACGAGCATCAGCACCATCATCGTGGTTTCGCCGTCGCGGTGGTGACGCACCGCCAAGTAGACCGATATGAGCAGACCGAGCGGGGAGAGCGTGGCGGGCACGTTCCACAGTTCGGGCATGTGGGCACCCCGCGAGGCACTGTCAAGGCAGACGATAACCTCGACGGGGATGAAGATCGCCCGTGCGTTATATGACGAGATCGTCGAACATGCGCTCGCCGACGCTCCGAACGAGTGCTGCGGGATCGTGTCCGCGGACGACGGGACCGCGGTCAAGGTCTACCGAGCCGAGAACAAGCTCGCGAACCGATTCTCGTTCGAGATCGACGGCCTCGAGGCGCTGCGGATCAGCGATGAGATCGAGGAGGGCGGTCACGACCTGCGCGCGATCTACCACTCGCACACGCGCTCGGCGCCGAAGCCGTCGCTGACCGACATCAAGTTCGCGGCCAACTGGCCGGGAGTGCTGTGGATCATCGTCGGGCTCGCGGAGCCCGAGCCCGAGGTGCGCACGTGGCTGATCGACGGCGACGAGGTGAATGAGGCGGAGCTGGTCGTGGAATGAGCGGCGGCTCGGAGCCGCTGGTCTGCCCCGGCTGCGCCGCCGCGCACCCGGCTTCGGAGCTGTTCTGCCCGGATTGCAGGCTGCCGCTCGTGCTCGATGTCGAGGAGCTGGGCGAGGTCTCCGAGCGCCACGAGCGCGCGAGGAAGATCAAGCCGCAGCTCGCCGAGGGGGAGCCCGTCAAGGTCGCGTGGGCCCGCAATCAGGTCGAGGGCGAGTTCATCCAGGGGCTGCTGCTCGAGGAGGGCGTCCCGAGCATGCTGCGCCGCAGCGCCGGGTTCGACGTGCCCGACTTCCTCGCCGCCGGTCCGCGCGACGTGCTCGTGCCCCGCTCCGGGGAGGCGACGGCGCGGGAGGTTCTGCTGCAGGCGGAGATCATCGCCCCGCCGCGCCCCGCGGGCGCGGTGACACCCCGCAGCGTGCCGGTGCGCCTGTTCGCCGCCGTCCTGGTGGCGGTCGCGGCGGGCTCGGCGCTGGTGTGGCTCGTGTACGAGCTGGTGCGTTAGCGGCTCAGCGCCGCTCGCCGGCCAGGCGAGCGAGGTGCGAGCGCCAGGCGCCCTCGGTGTGGACGAGCGCGCGGCCGTCGAACGCCTTGGCGAGGGCCGGCCGCGCGCCCTGCGGATGCAGCCGGCAGACGAACTGGGCCGCGGCTCGAGTGCCCTGCTCCCGGGCCAGCAGGTCGATCACGGTCCCTCCGAGCAGCGGGGCATCGCGGAGGCCCGGCGGGAAGCTCGGGCGCCGCCCCTCGTGCAGTCGCCTCGCGATCGCGGGGCGGGCGTGCTCCGTCTGGCCGCCGAACCACCGGGCCCCGCCCTCGAGCAGCCATGCCCAGCGCAGCTCGCGGATGCCCCGGGCGGGCGTCATGCGCTCACCCAGCTCGCGGTTGTTCTCGGTGATCACGCGGCGTGCGTACAGGGCCGCGGCGCTCCGGTCGAGCATCTCCCGTGAGCCCGGCACGTTGGACGCGCGCTGTATCGAGCGCGGTCGGCGCGAGCACGTGCAGCTCGTCGGTGGCGGCCCAGCCGGCGACGTAGCGGCGTGCCGCCGGCGCGGTCGCGAGCCACCCCAGCGGCAGCAGCGGGTTGGCGAGGGAGAGCGACGCCGTGCTCGAGTGCATCACCACCGTCAGCTCCCCGTCGACTGTTCGGGGAAACACGTGCGCCAGCTCGCCGCGCAACTGTTCGAGCCCGCGCAGTACCCGGGCTGCGTCCTCTGCGTCAGCTTCGTCGTGGCGTGCGCGAAACGACGCCGAGGAGCTCTCGACCCATTGCATCCGGTCCGCTCAGCGCGGTTTTGATCCGCCGGCTCGTGGCCGGATCAGACGAGAACCGGCTGGCGGTCGGACGCGATCGACGCGATCTCCTCGGAGGCGCGCTCGAACTCATCGTCGGAGAGCACCGGAGTGCCCTCGAACGGGAGCTCTCGCGTCAGCTCGAGCCACGAGCGGCATCCGCCGTACTCGTCGCGGACCTTGACCGTCACCGGTCGCGGGATCCGGTACGTGCGCAGCAGGATCACGTGCAGCGGGTGACGCCGCTTCCACGCCAGGCGCTTCTCGGCGTAGTCCGTCGTCCACACGTAGAACGGCGACAGGGCGTCGACCGCCCGACGATCGGTGACCGTGAAATGGGCGGCAACCTCGGCCCACGCACGGATCCGCACGCGGTCGGGCTGGACCAGGTCACCGGGTCGCCGGAGTGCGTGGGGCGGCGGCTCGCCGTCGCTCCAGACGCCCTCCTCGAGCGCTCGTGACCAGCTCGGGCTGGTGCGACTCGCGAACCAGACTCGGAGCACTGATGATCAAACGTCGGGTACAGGAAGAAACGCTCGTACTCGAGCTTGAAATGTTTGTCGGGCTCGCGAATGCCGCCTTTACGAAGCGTCAGGAGCTGCTCGCCTTCGGCGAGCGCCCGCACAGTCACGGCCCATTCTTTGAAAGCAATCGGCATGTATCGGTTGGGGGAGACGAGGTTATTACTAGCCCCGCGCGTCGCGGCCGAAACCCACGGCATCTAGGCGGGACGCCGGGATTGTACGTGACGCTCGCCAAATCCCCAAATGTCCCTGCAAATTCGTGGGTATACACGGTGTCTCGCCGGTCGCGCAGCGCGCTTTTTGCGCCTTTTCGGAGCGGAAATGCCGATCTGAGGGCGCGCGGAGCCCCTCCAGGGGCCTTGCCGGGCGGCCGGCCGCGGCTTCGGAGCCGCTACAGCTTGGTGCCGGCAGCCGCCTCGAGCGCCTCGACCAGCGCCGCGAAGTCCTCCTCGCCGTAACCCATTCCGGCCGCGGTGGAGAGGATGTCGCGGGTCAGGGCGGCGAACGGGAACGGCGCGCCCGCGGCCTCGCTCTCGTCCAGGCACAGACGCACGTCCTTGAGCATGTGGTCCAGCTTGAACAGGGTCGAGTAGTCGTGCTCGCGCATCGGCCGGGCCTTCAGCGACAGCATCGTCGAGGCGCCGGCGCCGGCGGCCATCACCGCCGTCAGCGCGTCCAGATCGGCACCCGTCCTCGCGGCAACGATCAAGGCCTGGCCGAGCGTGGCCGCGTTCGCCGCCGCGACGGCGTTGTTGATCAGCTTGACCAGCTGCCCGTGGCCGAGCGGGCCGGCGTGGACGATCAGCTCGCCCATCGCCTCGAGCACCGGTCTCGCGCGCTCGAACTCGCCGTCGGTGCCGCCGACCATGATCGTCAGCGTGCCGTCCGCCGCCTTCGGCGACGAGCCGGTCACCGGCGCGTCGATCAGCGCCAGCTCGTGCTCGCCGAGCCGGCCGGCGATCTCGCGCGTGGCGGCGGGGCCGATCGTGGAGCAGTCGACGAACAGCGTCCCGGGCTTCGCGCCGAGCGCGGCACCCTGCGGCTCGTCGAGCAGCACGGACTCGACCTGCGGGCCGTCGACGACCATCGTGACGACGAGCTCGGCGTCCGCGGCCGCCTCGGCGGGCGTGCCGGCGCGCCTGGTGCCGGGGTTCTCGGCGCAGAAGCGCTCGGCCGTCTCGGCGGTGCGGTTCCAGACGGTCAGCTCGAAGCCGGCCCGGCCGACGTTGGCCGCCATCCGCGAGCCCATGATCCCGAGTCCGAGGAACGCGACGCGCATCACGGCGCGCACCATACCCGCCGCCGCCCGGAGTCTCGATCCGCAGCCGCCGGCCGGGGGCGAGCTCGCCGGTCGCCTTCGGCGGCAGCTCCTCGCCGTCGAGCAGGTTGCGGCCGGTGGCACCGGGCTCGCCACCGGCGGCGCCGGGCGGGGCGTGGCGGCGGCGCTCGGTGATCAGCGAGTAGCGCAGCGGCGCCAGCGCCTCGAGCTCGCGAACGATCCCGTCGCCCCCACGATGGCAGGCCGGCGCCGCCGGAGCCGCGCCTGATCGCGTATTCGACTGCACGCAGCGGGAACTCCTGCTCGAGCGCCTCGATCGGCGTGTTGAGCGTGTTGCTCATCGCGACGTGAACGCCGCTCGGGCCATCGGCGTCTGCACACGCCCCCTGGCCGCCGCCGATCGTCTCGTAGTAGACGACCCCGTGCTCGTCGCCGAGCGTGAGGTTGTTCATCGTCCCCTGACCGAGCGCGCGCCCGAACGCCTCGAGGACGAGGTCGGCGACGCGGCTCGAGGTCTCGACGTTGCCGCCCGCGACCGCGGCGGGCGAGCGCGCGTTGAGGATGCACCCCTCGGGAGCGACGCACGTCGATCGGCCGGTAGGCGCCGGCGCTCGGCGGGATGTCGGGGTCGGTCAGCACGCGCACGGCGAAGTAGCAGGCGGAGCGCGTGACCGCGAGCGGGCAGTTGAGGTTGCCGTCGTGCTGTGGGGCGCTGCCCGTGAAGTCGAGCACCAGGCGATCGCCGTCGACGGTGGCTTTGAGCTGCAGCTCGAGGTCGCTGCCGTCGGCCGCTTCGAGCACGTCGCGGGCGGTGCGGACGCCGTCCTCCAGGTCGGTGCAGGCACGCGCGCGTCCGTCGCTCGGCGTAGTCGAGCACCGCCTCGAACGCCTGCCGTCAGGGCGTCCGCTCCTGCCCGTTCGCGGAGCTCCTGCAGGCGGGTCGCGCCGACCCGTCCGGCGGCGAGCTGCGCTCTCAGGTCGGCGCGGCGCTGGTCGGGCCGGCGCATCTGGGAGCTGAGCTCGTCGATCGCGCTCTGGTCCAGCACGCGCGGTTCGATCACCACCCCCTCGTCGGCGAGCGTGCGGCTGTCGGCGGGCATCGACCCGGGCGTCGGGCCGCCGACGTCCGCGTGGTGGGCGCGGTTGGCGGCGAACGCGATCAGCTCGCCGCCCGCTCCGGCGAACACGGGCGTGATCACGGTGATGTCCGGCAGGTGGGTGCCGCCGCGATACGGGTCGTTGAGAATCCAGCTGCGGCCCGGGCTCGTGGTCCTGCTCGAGCACGGCCGCGACCGCCGCCGGCATCGCCCCGAGGTGGACCGGGATGTGCTCGGCCTGCATCACCATCTGCCCGCTGCGGTCGAACAGCGCAGTCGACGCGTCGCGGCGCTCCTTGATGTTCGCCGAGTGCGCCGAGCGGATCAGGACCGCGCCCATCTCATCGCAGATCGCGCGCAGCGCGCCGCCCATCACCTGGAGCTCGACGGGGTCCATCAGCGCGCGCGCTCCAGTCTGACCGTGCCGCGCCGATCGGCCGCCGCGGTCCAGCCGGGCGGCACGAATAGGGTCGACCCGGGGAGCGGGATCACCGGGCCGGTGAGAGGTCCCGGCGCCGTCCGCTCGAGCTCGAGCTCGTCGCCGCCTGCGCGCGTCGCGGTGACTCGCACCGTGACCAGCTCGACGCTCGCCGTGCGGGTCCGCGTAGCCGTACCGCTCTTCGTGCGCGGCCTCGAACGCCTCGCGCAGCCGGCCGAGCTCGCGCCCTGATCGGCAGCTCGAACGACTGCCCCCTGTAGCGAAGCTCGTAGGTCGGCTCGAGCTCGGCCTCGGGCTCGGACAGCGCGGCGCGCGCATGCTCGCCGAGCTGCTCGAGGACCGCTGGGATGGATGGGTCATCGGCCTGCAGCAGGACGCTCCGCTGGGCGTCGCGGCGGCGGGGCGAGACGACCAGGCCGAGCGCGGCGAGCACGCCGGAGGCGCGCGGGCACAGGACGGTCTCGATCCCGAGCTCGTCGGCGATCTCGGCCGCGTGCAGCGGTCCGGCGCCGCCGAACGCGAGCAGCGCGTACCGGCGCGGGTCGATCCCGCGCTGCACCGTCACGACCCGCAGCGCTCGCATCATCTCCGCGTTCGCGACCCGGACGATGCCCTCGGCGCAGGCGCGGGTGGTGAGGTCCAGCTCGCCGGCGAGCCGTTCAATGGCGGTCTCGGCGGCTTCGTGGTCCAGCTCGATGCCGCCGGCGAGCCGCTCGACGCGCCCGAGCACCACGTTCGCGTCGGTCACCGTCGGCTCGGTGCCGCCGCGCCCGTAACAGGCAGGACCCGGCTCGGCTCCGGCCGAGCGGGGCCCGACTCGCAGCGCGCCGCCGGGATCGCGCCACGCGATCGAGCCGCCGCCGGCGCCGACGGTGTGGACCGCAAGCATCGGCAGTGCCAGCGGCCGTCCGGCGATCTCGCCGGCGCTCCGCTCCTGCACCTCGCCGCCGTCGACGACGCACACGTCGCACGAGGTGCCGCCCATGTCGAAGCACAGCGCGTCCGGCTCCCCGGCGCCACGCGCGAGGAAGGCCGCGCCGGCGGCGCCGGCGGCCGGGCCGCTGAGCACGGTCCAGGCCGCGTGCCCGGCGGCCGCGGCGGCGTCGATCAGGCCGCCGTTCGACTGCATGATCGCCGGCTCCGGAAGCCCGGTTTCGCGCGCCGTCTCGATCAGCGATCGCAGGTAGCGGCGAAGCAGTGGGGACAGGGCGGCGTCGACCTCGGTGGTGGCGGCGCGCTCGAACTCGCGGAACGTGCCGACGACCTCGTGCGACAGCGACACGTGCACGTCGGGCAGCGTCTCGCGGAGCGCTTCGCGCGATCGCGAGCTCGTGCTCGGGGTGGCGGTAGGAGTGCAGCAGCACCACCGCCACCGCCTCGGCCTCCGCGGCCGCCACCTGGCTGGCCAGCCAGCCAATATTCTCTCCCCCAAGGGTATGAGTGTTCCGGCGGGCGTCGTTCGCTCCCTGGCGCCGAAGCGCAGCTCGTCGGGCACGAGCGGCGCCGGGTGCGCGGCGCACAGCCGGTAGAGGTCCGCGCGGTTCTGGCGGCCGAGCGCGACGAGGTCGGTGAAGCCCTCGGTCGCGATCAGCGCCGTCCGCGCGCCCGTGCCCTCGAGCAGCGCGTTCGTCGCGACCGTCATCCCGTGGCGAAGAACGTCACGTCGGCCGGCTGCGCGCCGGCCCGCTCGAGCGCCGCCGACACCGCGGCGATCACGCCCTCGGACTGGTCCTCCGGCGTGGTCGGCGCCTTCGCCGTGACGATCCGCCCGTCGAACGCGAGCACCGCGTCGGTGAACGTGCCGCCGACGTCGACGCCGAGGAGCATGGCGCGGACCTTACGCGTCCGGGCGGCTTGGGAGATACGAGCTACCAGGTAGCCCATATCTCCCAAGGGCCCGCCTGCACCGGACGCTGGGCCGCCCGGTGACGCGGATCAGGCCGCGAGCGCCGCTTCGAGCTCCTCGGTCTCGGCCAGGTGCTGGTGCGACGGGCAGTAGCCGTTGTGCGGCAGCGGCATCCGCTGGCACGGCGTGCCCTTGCGGGTGCTCGCGCGGCACTGCAGCGGGTTCCCGTAGACGTCGAAGCCGTTCTGCGGCTGACGCGAGGAACTCGTCGGCGAACTCCAGGTAGCGCTCGACCACATGCAGCACTCGTGGCTGGGCCGACATTGGAAAGTACGCGCGGATGTCGCAGAACAGCGTCCGCGAGGGCCGGGCGAAGTAATGGCGATCGGTGGCCAGACGCTCCACCGCCGCCTCGC
This sequence comes from uncultured Solirubrobacterales bacterium, assembly GCA_963826895.1. Lineage (GTDB taxonomy): Bacteria > Actinomycetota > Thermoleophilia > Solirubrobacterales > Solirubrobacteraceae > Palsa-465. The sequence continues at coordinate 292,616 of CAWGYJ010000007.1, read as the reverse complement.
ACGCGCGCAGCACGCGCTCGTGGTTCGCGTGTGGACACTCGCCGTGCGGATCCTCAATGATCTCGGCGGCGAGCTCGCGATAGATGGCTCGACTGAACCGGTACATGCAGACATGCTCCTTTCGGCTACCCGGCCGGGGCGCCATCCCTCTGGCGGGCGAGTATTCCCGCGGTTGTGAAGCCAGAGCTTTGTCGCTTATTAACTGCGCGTTAAGCCGAAACCTGGACTATTGCGCGCGCAATCGCGGAGCGTCCAGATGAACGGACCCGTACAGGTCCGCTCAGCGCCACTCCGCGAGCACCGCCGGCTCGCCCGAGACGAGCGTCACGTGGCGGCCGTCGAGCGCCGGGTCGAGCTCGGGGAAGTCGCGGCGCTGGTGGGCGCCGCGGCTCTCCGCCCGCGCGAGCGCGGAGGCGGCGATCAGGCGGACGAGCGGGTGCGGATCGTCCGCCAGCAGCGCCAGACCCTCGCCGTCGCGCTCCAGCCCGGCGTGCACCCAGAGCGCCCGGCGGCTGTCCTCGGTGAGCGGCGGCGGGGGGCCGTCGGCCGCATCCGGCTCCGGCAGGCCCCGGGACCGGCCGCGCCGCGCTCGGGGCCGGCGAGCGCTCGACGAGCGCCGCATCGGCCGCGCGGCGGCCGAACACGAAGCACTCGCTCAGCGAGTTCGAGGCGAGCCGGTTGGCGCCGTGCAGCCCCGTGCACGAGCACTCGCCGACCGCGTACAGGCCCGGGAGCGACGCGCGGCCGTCGAGGTCGGTCGCGATTCCGCCCATCATGTAGTGCGCGGCCGGCGCGACCGGCACCAGCTCGCGCTCGGGGTCGATGCCCGCGCGCCGCAGCGCGCTGACGACGTTCGGGAACAGCGCCGGGTCGACTTCGCGCATGTCCAGGCCGACCGACGGCGCCGGTCGGTCTCGAGCATCCTGCGCGCGATCGCGCGCGCGACCTCGTCGCGTGGCGCGAGCTCGTCGACGAACCGCTCGCCGAGGTGGTCGAGCAGGCGCGCGCCCTCGCCGCGGATCGCCTCGGTGACCAGGAAGCCGTCGGCGCCGTTCGGGGTCGCGACAGCCGTCGGGTGGAACTGCATCATCTCGAGGTCGGCGAGCTCCGCGCCGGCGCGGTGGGCGAGCAGCAGCCCCGAGCCGATCGCGCCGGCGGGGTTCGTGGTCCGCGACCACAGCGCCGCGGCCCCGCCGGTCGCGAGCACGATCGCGCGCGGCGTGGAGCTGCTGGCCGCCATCGAGCCGCAGGCCGGCCGCGCGGCCGTCGTCGGTGAGCACCGCGTGGCGCGGCGGCCCTCGAGGACCTCGATCCGCTCGTCCTGCGCGACGAGCGCGGACAGCTGGCGGATCAGCCGCCGGCCGGTGGCCGCGCCGCCGGCGTGCACGATCCGGCGCGCCGAGTGGCCGCCCTCGAGCCCGAGCGCGAGCCGTCCGTGGCGGTCGGCGTCGAACCGCACCCCGAGCCGGGCGAGGTCCTCGACTGCGCGCGGGCGCCTCGGCCGCGAGGACCCGGGCCGCCGACTCGCGGACCATGCCGCGGCCGGCGGCGACCGTGTCGGCGAAGTGCAGGTCGGGGCTGTCATCGGCGGCGAGCGCCGCCGCCAGCCCGCCCTGGGCCCAGTAGCTCGACGAGCCGGCCAGCGGCGTCGCCGAGACGAGCGCTGACGCGCGCGCCCTGGCGGGCGGCGCAGAGCGCCGTGTACAGGCCCGCGGCACCGGCGCCGACGACGCCGACTTGGGATTCGAACGGGGGCATCGCTTGGGCGCGCGTATACGGTACCGGCGATGCCCGGTGCGCCCGTGTTCCTGAGCCATCCGTCGTCGCTGGAGCACGACACCGGCGGCGCATCCCGAGCAGCGCGGCGCGGATCGTGGCGATCGAGCGCGAGCTCGACGCTCGCGGCTGGCTCGGGTGGGAGCGTGCGCTCTCGCCGGAAGTCGGGCTCGAGGCGCTGTGGGCGGTCCATCCGCCCGAGTACGTCGAGGCCGATCGAGGCGTTCGCCGCCGCCGGTGGTGGCCACTTCGATGCGCGACACGCTCGTCGAGCACCGGCTCGTACGAGGCGGCGCTGCACGCCGCCGGCGGCGCGGTCGCGGTCGTCGACCTGCTGCTCGACGGCGACGTGCGCCGTGCGGGTTCAGCGCCCACCGGCCGCCCGGTCATCACGCGCTCCCGCGCCGGGCGATGGGCTTCTGCCTGTTCAACAACGTCGCGGTCGCCGCTCGTCATGCGCTCGAGCGCCGCGGGCGCTCGAGCGCGTGATGGTGCTCGACTGGGACGTCCACCACGGCAACGGCACGAACGACATCTTCTACGCCGAGCCCCGAGGTCCTGTTCGTCTCGATCCACCAATCGCCGCTGTACCCGGGCACGGGGACGGCGTCCGAGGTCGGCGAGGGCGACGGCCTCGGGTTCACCGTCAACCTGCCGGTGCCGCCCGGGTCCGGGCGACCGCGAGTTCGTCTCGCTGGTCGCCGAGGTGGCGGTGCCGTTGCTCGAGCGCTACGCGCCGCAGCTGGTGCTGATCTCGGCGGGTTACGACGCGCACGCCGCGGATCCGCTCGCCGACTGTCGCGTGACCGAGGACGGGTTCGCGGCGATGGCGGCGTTGATGCGCGACGCGGCGGCGCGGGCGCGACGCGCCGCTCGGCGTGGTGCTCGAGGGCGGCTACGCGCTCGACGCGCTGGCGCGGTCGGTGGCCGCGACGATGGCGGTGCTCGGGCCCGCGGGCGGCGCTCCCGAGCTTCTGGCGGACGGCTCACCGCTGGTGCGCGATGCGCTGGCGCGACTCGAGCCGTGGTGGCCCGCGCTCGGCTGAGCCGGCGCGCCGGGGGTCAGGCCGGGCGGCCGACGAGCAGCGGCCGGGCGTGTGGCTGCCCGAGGCTCCGCAGCTGCTCGGCGGCGGCAAGGGCTTGCGACTGCGTCGGGTAGCGGCCCGAGAACACGACCCAGTCGCCGGGGCTGAGCGGCGGGTGCAGCGTCGAGTCGAGCACGCCGACCTGGACGCCGTCGGCGGCGATCCGGCGGGCGCGTGCCAGGGCGCCTCCTCGGCTGCGGGTGCGGGTGACCGAGACCGTCCAGCCGCCGAGCCCGACGGGGCAGCCTGGGATCGCGCCGGGCGCCGGCGCGTTGTGCGTCGCGACGGTGGCTGCGGTGGCGGCCAGGCTCGGCCCGCCGCCCCCCGAGGAGACGCTCGAGAGCACGAGCACGAACACGACCACCGCGACCACGACCACGCCGCCGACGATCGCGAGCCCGCCCCGCCAGTCCGGCGCGGAGTGGATCAGAGTGCGTGCCGAGCCGCGCTGCAGGCACCACTCCTGGTCGGTCTCGAGCGCGGCGCCGCACTGCGAGCAGCGGTCCTCATGCGGGTGCGTGAGGCGGTGCCGGCTCGCTCGCCGCCGGCTCCTCGAGCGGGGCGCGCGGTGCCGGCTGCTCCCATACGTCTTCGTCCTCGACCCAGGTGGCGGGGGCCGGCGTGTGGTGCTCGAGCGGCGGCTCGGGCTCGGGGTCGGCGGGCGCCTCGGGCTCGGGGTGGGCGTCCGGCTCCGGGGCGGCGCCGCTGACAGGCCGTGGCGGCTCCCACCCGTTCACCGGCTGCGATCGAGGTCCCAGACGGCTGCTCGCCGTCGCGCGGCGCCGGCGGGCGATGCGTTCCAGAAGGCTGCTCATGACGCTTCGGGCAGGCGCGAGGATATGCCTCGCGCCCGGCGCCTCCTCGGGCTCAAAACGGCCTTGCGCAAGGAGCTCATGACTCCGTCAGGCCCCGCCACGCGGCCACCACGCGGTTCGCCATCCGGTCGGCGGAGAACAGCTCTGCGCGCGACCGTCCGGCGACCCGGGGTCGCCGGGCGGCGAGGTGCGGCGCCAGCGCCGCACGCCACGCGGCGAGCTCGAACGGGCCGCAAAGGCGCCCGGCAGGCCCGGAGGACATCGGGTGCGATGCCCGACCGGCGTCGCGAGCACCGGCACGTCGCAGGCCAGCGCCTCGAGCGCCGCGAGGCCGAACCCCTCGCGCTCGGACGGGACCACGACCGCGTTGGCGGCGTTGACCCAGAGCGGCACGCGCTCGGGCTCGACGTCGCCGCAGCGTCAGCAGCTCGACGTCGCCGGCCAGCGCCTTGGCGCAGGTCGTAGCGCTTCTCGGGGCGCGCCGGGTCGGCCGGGAACAGCAGGTAGCGGCCGTCCGGGTCAGGCCCGAGCGCGGCGCGGGCGTCGGCACGGGGGATCGGCTCGAAGCGGTCCGTGTCGACGCCGCACGGCAGCACCTGCGATGTCATGCTTGGACGGCCCAGCGCGGGACCGGCCGCGCGAGCGGCTCCGAGACGCGTCGCGACGAGGTCGTACGCGCGCAGCGCCGGCGAGCGTGATCGCGCGCGAGCGCGGATGGCGACAGGTCGGTGCCGTGCAGCGTCACCGCGCGTGCCGCGCGCCGGCGGCGCCAGCGCGGGCCAGGCCGTCAGCCCGAAGTGCGCGTGGACGATGTCGAACCTCCGCCGCGGCGAAGCCGCGCCGCAGCTGCGCGCGCCGCGCGCGCGTACGCGGCCGGCTGCCGCCGGGCGCGAACGCGAACAGCTCGAGCTCGACGTCCGCGATCCTGCGCAGCGCCTCCACCTGGTCGCGCACGAAGCTGCCGAGCGCGGGGCGCTCGGCGCTCGGGTACATGTTCGTGACGACCAGCGCGCGCATCGCGCGCGAGCGTAGCGCCGTCCCGCGGCTGCTGGCACGATCCTCCACATGGACGTCCGCGCACACGCACCCCGTCGCCGTGTTCGACTCCGGCGTCGGCGGCCTGACCGTGCTGCACGAGCTGCTCGTGTCGCTGCCGACCGAGGACTACGTGTACCTCGGCGACACCGCGCGGTTCCCCTACGGCGACCGCAGCGCCAGGCGAGCTGCGGCGTTCGCGATCGAGATCGCCGAGCACCTGCTCGCGGCGCGGCGCGAAGCTGCTCGTCGTCGCCTGCAACGCCGCCAGCTCGGCGGCGCTGACGCGCTCGAGCAGCACCTCGCGCGGACCGGCGCGCGACGTCGACGTGATCGGCGTCGTCGCGCCCGGCCGCCCAGCTGGCGGTCGCGGGCAGCGCGCAACGGGCGGATCGGGCTGCTGGCGACGCCGGCGACGGTCGCCAGCGGCGCCTACGAGCGCGCCGTGCGCGCGGCCGACCCGCACGTGCATCTCGAGAGCGTCGCCTGCCCGGACCTCGCGCCGATCATCCAGGGCGGGCTTCCCGTTCGACCAGCAGCGTCGTCGAGACGGTCCGCGGCTACTGCGCGCCGCTGCGCGCGGCCGAGCGTCGACACGGTGATCCTCGGCTGCACCCACTATCCGCTGGTCGCGCCGATGCTGCAGCGGATGCTCGGCCGCGGCGTCACGCTGGTCACCTCCGGCGCCGGCGTCGCGCGCAGCGTCGAGCGCGCGCTGCGCCGCGCGCGAGCTGCTGAACCCGCGCGCGGCGAGGGCGACTACCGCTTCCAGTGCACCGGCGACGTCGACGTCGTTCCGGGCAGCTCGGCACGCGCTTTCTGCAGATGCCGCTCGGCGAGGTCGTGCACGTCGAGCTGCCGGCGCAGAGGCCGGCTGCATGACCGCGTCGCCGCGAGCGGCAGCTACGGCCGCGCGGCCGGACGAGCTGCGGCCGGTCGACGATCGAGCCCGGGTTCGTGCGCACCGCGACCGGCTCGGCGCTGATCTCGATCGGGCGAGACGCGCGTGATCTGCACCGCCTCGGTGCAGGACGGCGTGCCGCGCTGGCTGACGCGGCCAGGGCCGCGGCTGGGTCACCGCCGAGTACGGGATGCTCCCCGCCTCGACCGGCGAGCGCAAGCAGCGCGACGTCACGCAAGGGCCGGCTCGACGGCCGCTCGGTCGAGATCCAGCGGCTGATCGGCCGCTCGCTGCGCGGCGTGGTCGACTTCGAGGCGCTCGGCGAGCGCACGGTCTACATCGACTGCGACGTGCTGCAGGCCGACGGCGGCACGCGCTGCGCGTCGATCACCGGCGGCATGGTCGCGCTGCGGCTGGCGTGCGCGCGCCTGATCGGCGAGGGCAGCGCTCGAGCGCTCGCCGCTGACCGGGACCGTCGCGGCGGTCTCCTGCGGGATCGTCGACGGCGTGCCGCTGCTCGACCTCGACTACTCCGAGGACTCGACCGCCGAGGTCGACGCGAACGTCGTGATGACCGGCGACGGCGGGCTCGTCGAGGTGCAGGCGACGGCCGAGCGCACGCCGCTGTCGCGCGCGCACCTCGACGACCTGCTGGCGCTCGCCGCGGGCGGGATCGACGCGCTGCGGGCGGCCCAGGACGCAGGCGGTCGCCGCAGCGGCGGGCCGAGTGGCGCGACGCAGCGCTCGCTGGTGCTCGCGACCCGCAACGCGCACAAGCTGCGCGAGTTCGACCGGCTGCTGGCGCCGGCGCGGATCGGCGTCGAGCCGCTGCCCGACGACGTCGAGCTGCCGCCCGAGGTCGGCGAGACGTTCGCCGAGCAACGCGCTGCCCAAGGCGCGCGCCGCGGCCGCGGCGACCGGGCGGCCCGTCGATCGCCGACGACTCCGGGATCGAGGCCGCGGCGCTCGGCGGCGCGCCCCGGGGTGCGCTCGGCGCGCTTCGCCGGGCGAGCACGCGACCGACGAGGAGAACCTCGCGAAGCTGATGCGCCGAGGCGCCGGCCGGCAGCGCGCTGCGCTACGTCTGCGCGCTGGCCTACGTCGACCCGCGACGCGGCGACGGAGCGCGTGTTCGACGGCGACTGCGCGGGGCGATGCTCGCCGAGCGGCCCGCGGCGAGCGGCGGCTTCGGCTACGACCCGGTGTTCCTGCCCGACGAGCGTGCCGACGGCCGGACGATGGCCGAGCTGACCGACGACGAGAAGGACGCGATCAGCCACCGCGGGCGTGCGGTGCGGGCGCTCGCGGAGTGGCTGGGATCGTCCGAGCCGTGAGCGCCTCCGTGCCGACATCCGCACGTTCGCCCGAGCCCGCTTCGGCGCACCCGCCGGTCCAGGAGGAGCAGCGGCGCACGGCGACGCTGTCGGTCGCCTCCAACTCGGCGCTGATCCTGCTCAAGGTGATCGCCGGGCATCGATCACCGGGCTCGGTCGCGATCCTGACCGAGGCGGTCCACTCGAGCATCGACCTGTCGCCTCGATCGTCGCGCTCTTCTCGGTCCGCAAGGCCGGCGAGCCGGCCGACGACGAGCCACCGCTACGGCCACGAGAAGATCGAGAACCTCGCGGCGCGCGATCGAGGGCGATGCTGATCCTGCTCGGCTCGGCGGCGATCGCGTTCGAGGCGATCCGCGCGGCTGGTCGGCCACGGCACACGTCCACACGCTCGGGCTCGGCATCGCGGTGATCGCGTCTCGGCGTCGTCAACGTCGTCGTCTCGACGGTGCATCGCGCGCGGCGCGCGGACGACCGGCTCGCGGCGCTCGCGGGCGACGCCGCGCACCTGCGCACCGACGCGTCGTCGTCCGGCGGCCGTGCTCTCGGCCTCGTGCTGCGTCGACGTCACCGGCGCGCAGTGGATCGACCCGGTCGTGGCGCTGCTGGTCGCCGTCCGCGATCGTGTCACCGGCGTCGGACTGCTGAGCCGCGCGGCGCGGGTGCTCGTCGACGAGGCGCTGCCGGCCGACGAGGTCGACGGCGATCCGGGCGGCGATCGAGAGCTTCGGCGCGCGCGGGGCGTGGTCGGCTACCACGAGCTGCGCACGCGCCGCGGCGGCTCGCGGCGCTACGTCGACCTCCACGTCCAGTTCCGCCACGGAACGATCGCTCGAGGACGCCCACCGGACCGCGCACGAGCTCCAGGACGGATCGCGCGAGCGGCTGAACGGCGCCGACGTGCTGATCCACCTCGAGCCCGAGGACCGCGTGCGGCCGAGCGACCTGCTCTAACGCTCCGTCGCATGGCCGGGCGAGCGGCTCAGAACAGGTTGATCGCGGCCGCGAGCGCCACCGCGAAGGTCACGCCGGCGTACCCGTAGTAGCCCTGGAGGACCAGGATCACGACGGTAATGAGCAGCACGCCGACCGTCACGAGCCAGGCCACGCGGGCGAGATCCATGTACCTATTCTGTTCGTTCACCCGGCGCCCGTGCCATCAGCTCGACGAGGTTGCCCGCCGGATCGCGCACATAGGCGCGCGGCGAGCCCCAATGCTCGCGGCGCGGTTCGATCTCGTATCCCGCCTCGCGGAGGCTCGTGAGGGTGTCCTCGATACGGCTCCACGATGAACGCCACGTGGCCCTGGCTCGGCGATCGGAGCGTCGGCGAATTGAAGATGCAGATCGGCCGTGTTCCGGGCTGATGCGCGCCGGGCGAGCCACACCGCACGGTCCTCGAATGCCCTCGGGCACGGAGATTTCCTCGTAGCCGAGGAGGCCGTAGAAACGGAGGCATTCACCCAGCTGGGAGCGCTGAATCGGCCTTGTGACGTGCTGGATCATGCTGGTTGATGGCTGGGGCGGGTGATGGATTGCCGCAAATAGCGGACATGAGGCCCAGAAAACCTGGCAATAGCCCTTCCACTGGCGAGAATGGCGATGCGATCGGGCCTACGGCGCAGAATGCGTCCGCGGACCGTGTTAGCTTCGAGATTCCTACCACCTTTCTAGGAGGAGCAAGTGACGAAGTCCGAGTTCGTCGACCAGGTCGCGGACCGCGCCGGGTTGAGCAAGAAGGACGCCGGAGACGCCGTCGACGCGGTGCTGGAGACGATCGAGGACGCGCTCAAGCGCGGCAGCGACGTCGTCTTCTCCGGCTTCGGCAAGTTCAGCGTCTCGGAGCGCAGCGCGCGTGAGGGTCGCAATCCTGCCACCGGCGAGAAGATCCAGATCGCGGCATCACGCGTCCCGAAGTTCACCGCCGGCGCCGCTGAAGAAGGCGGTCAACTAGCCGCAACCCTCCGGCGGACGCGTCCACGCAGCGCTCGGGCCCGGGCGCGGCTGACGCGTTACCGCCGTCGGAGGTGGCGGGCTTCGGCGACCGGCTTGCCGGTCGGGTCGCCGACGCGCCGTCGCAGATCGTGCTCGGGCTCGATCCCGATCCGGCTCGGCTGTGGCCGCGGGCGCTCGAGCTCGCGCGGACCGCACGTCCGATCTCGCCGGCGGCGCGAGCCGCGTCGCGCGGTCGCGGCCCACTGCGCGCTGGTGATCGAGGCGGCCGCCGAGCACTGCGTCGCGGTCAAGCCACAGGTGGCGTGCTTCGAGCGGCTCGGCGCGCCCGGATGGGCGGCGCTCGCGCGAGGTCGTCGAGCGACGCGCACGAGCGCGGGCTGATCGTGATCGCGGACGCCAAGCGCGGCGACATCGACGTCTCCGCGGCCGCCTACGCGCAGGCGTTCTTCGGCGAGACGCCGACGCCGTTCGGGGTGGTCCCGGGTCTCGGCGCCGACGCGCTGACCGTCAACCCGCTGCTCGGGGCCGACTCGCTCGCGCCGTTCGTCTCCGTCGCGCGGACGGCCGGCGCCGGGCTGTTCGTGCTCGTCCGCACCTCGAACCCGGGCGCCGCCGACGTGCAGGACCGCGAGCTCGCGGACGGCGGCGGCACGGTCAGCGACCGGCTCGCCGCGCTCGTGGCGGAGCTCGGCGCGGCCGGGGTCGGGCGAGTCGGGCCTGTCCGATGTCGGCGCGGTCGTCGGCGCGACCGCCCCGGAGCGCCTGCAGGCGCTGCGCGAGCTGATGCCGCCGCGCCGTTCCTGCTGCCGGGCGTCGGCGCCCAGGGCGGCGGTGCAGGACCTCGCGCCGGCGTTCGCGCCCGGTCCCGCCGGCGGGCTGGTCTCCGCCTCCCGCGGGATCGTCCGGGCGCACGAGCAGGCCGGCGGCGATCCGGCGACGCGCGGCCCGCGCCGAGGCCGCGCGGCTGCGCGAGCTGGCCTGGAGTCTCGCCGCATAACGCCCGACATAACGGCCGGGCTCGAGCGCATGCGCATGGCCGTCCCGGGCCGCAGGTATGATTCGCCGTCCCGATGGTGGCTCGGAATCCCGCGCGCTTCTTGGCGCCGGTGGCGATCCTCGGCGCGATCGCCGTGGGGGCGTATCTGATCGTGCACGACAACCTCGACACGCGCATCACGCGGCGATCCACCGTCAGCGCGCACGTCAACGACGGGCCGAAGGGCAAGCACCGAGCACGACAAGTACTACGTCGTCAAGCCCGGCGACACGCTCAGCGAGCATCTCGCAGCAAGACCGGGCGTCCCGATCGCGACGCTCGAGGCGCTCAACCCGACGCTCAACGCCGAACAGCCTGCAGACCGGGCAGCGGCTGAGGCTGCGCCGGTGAGCCGGCGCGCGAAATCGCTCCGCTGCCGCGGCGGGGGCTTGCGCCTGCCTGCTGCGCATGCGCGTTCGCCGGGGCCTGCGCTGGCGGCCGCCGCCGGCCTCGGCGCTGACGCCGCCGGCGCTGAGCGTCAGCGCCGCGATCCTGATCGAGGCGAGCACCGGCCAGCAGCTCTACGGGGTCGACGCCAACGCGAGCTTCCGATCGCGAGCACGACCAAGATGATGACGGCGCTCGTGACGCTCCAGCACGTCCGCCACCTCGACAGGTGTTCACCGCAGAACGACTGGTACGCAGTCGCGGCCGACTCGCAGATCGGGCTCGTTCCCGGGCGAGCGGATGACCGTCCACGACCTGCTGCTCGCGCTGATGCTGCCGAGCGCCGACGACGCCGCCGAGGATCTCGCCTACAACGTCGGCGGCGGCTCGGTCGCCCGGTTCGTCGCGATGATGAACGCCGACGCGCGCGAGCTCGGGCTCACGCCACACGCACTACTCGACGCCGATCGGGCTCGACACGCCGGGCAACTACTCGAGCGCCGCGGACCTCGTCAAGCTCGCGACCTACGAGCTCGAGCACAACCGCGTTCTTCGCGCGGATCGTCGCGCTTCCGAGCGCGCACCTCGACACCGGGCCCGTCCGGCTACGTCGTCAACCGCAACGACCTCGTCGGCCACGTACCGTGGATCAACGGCGTCAAGACCGGCCACACCGTCCGGCGCCGGCTACGTGCTGGTCGCGTCCGGGCGACGAGACGGGATGACGCTGATCAGCGCGTGCTCGGGACGAGCTCAGCGAGGCCGCGCGCGACGCCAACACGCTGGCGCTGCTGGACTAGGGCTTCGACAACTTCCGACGTCGCGACGGTCGTGCGCCGGGGGAGGTGCTCGCGCGACCGACGGTCAAGGACCAGCCCGGCGAGCACGCCGCGGTCATCGCGGGCGCGCGGCTATCGCACGTGCTCGCGAATGGCGCGGCGCCGACGGTGAGGGTCGTTCGTCGCGCACAGCTCGCCGGCCCGCTGCCGCCGGCGCGCCGTCGTCGGCTACGCGCTCGTCCGCTCCGGCGGGCGCACGCTGGCACGCGTCCCGCTCGTGCTCGCGCAGCGCCTGCCGCGGTCAGCTCGCTGACGCTCGCGGCCCGGTTCATCACCCGACCGTTTACGCTGTTCGCAGTGGTCGTGCTGCTCGGGCTCGCAGCCGCGTTGTGATCCGTCGCGCCGTCGCGGGCATTCACGCACCGCGCAGAGTCGTGGCTGTCGCCGATGATCATCACCGTCACGCTCAACGCGGCGCTCGACAAGACGCTCGAGGTGCCCAAGCTTCACGCCCGGGCGCCGCCACCGCACCGTCGACCAGACGACGATGCCCGGCGGCAAGGGCGTCAACATCGCGCGGGCGATCAAGCGCCTCGGCCAGCCGGTGATCGCCACCGGGCTCGCCGGCGGCGCCACCGGCACGCGGATCGTCGAGGCGCTCAACGACGAGTCGATCCTCAACGACGTTCGTCCGGATCCACGAGGAGTCGCGCACGAACACCGCGGTGCTCGACCCGACCACCGGGCTGCACACCGAGATCAACGAGCGCGGACCGGCGGTCTCGCTGCAGGAGCTCGAGCTGTTCCGCGAGAAGCTGCTGTACCTCGCGCAGGGCGCGAGCATCTGCGTGTTCGCCGGCAGCCTCCCGCGCGGGGTCGAGCCCGGACGTCTACGCGGAGCTGATCCGCGACGTGCGCAAGCTCGGCGTGCTGACCGATGATCGACACCGACGGCGAGCCGCTGCGGCTCGCGATGCGCGCCGAGCCCGACGTCGTCTCGCCGAACGAGCTCGAGGCCGAGGAGCTGGTCGGGCACGAGTTCAACGGCGTCGACGATCGCGCGCAGGCGGTGGTCGAGATGACCCGGCTGGGCGCCGGCGAGGCGATCATGACGGTCCCCGACGGCTGCTACGCGCGGCGTGCTCGAGGACGGCGCGCCGGCGCTCTACCGCGTCCGCGTCGCGGAGCAGGAGGCGCGCTCGTCGATCGGCTCCGGCGACGCCTTCCTCGCCGGCTACGTCGCCGCGCGCTACGCCGGCCAGTCGCCGGTCGAGTGCCTGCGCTTCGGCGTCGCCTGCGGGGCCGAGTCGACGCAGCACTTCGGCGCCGGGATCCTCGACCCGGCGCGCGTCGAGCGGCTGCTCGGCGAGGTCGAGCGCCGAGCAGCTCGAGCTGCGCGGCCGAGATCGGCTGACGCCGGCTCGCGGCGCGCCGGCAATCTGCCGGGCTGTGAGCGCGCCGCTGAGCTGCGGCCCGTGCCGCTGCTAGCATCGATCGCCGATGGTTGCCGCCACCCTCTCGATCGTCCGCACCGGCGATCTACGATGCTGAGATGGAAGTAGAGATCGGCCGTGGAAAGAAGGCCCGCCGGGCCTACGGATTCGACGACATCGCGATCGTTCCCGTCGCGCCGCACGCGTGACCCCGACGACGTCGACATCACGTGGACGCTCGGGTCCGTACCGGTTCGAGCTGCCGCTGCTGGCGGCCGCGCTCGACGGCGTCGTCTCGCCGGAGACGCGCCGGGCATCATCGGCAAGCTCGGCGGGCTCGCCGTGCTCAACCTCGAGGGCATCTACTGCCGCTACGAGGACGCCGACGAGCAGCTCGAGCGGATCGCGACGCTTCTCGCACGACATCGCCACCCGCGAGATGCAGGACATCTATCGCGAGCCGGTCAAGCCGGAGCTGATCGCCCAGCGGATCGAGGAGATCAAGGCCCAGGGCGTCGTCGCGGCCGCGTCGCTGACGCCGCAGAAGGTCCGCAGCTACTACGAGGTCGCGCTCGAGGCCGGGCTCGACATCCTCGTGATCCAGGGCACGGTCGTCTCCGCCGAGCACGTCTCCAAGGACGAGAGCCGCCCGCCGCTGAACCTCAAGGAGTTCATCCGCGAGCTCGCGCCGATCCCGGTCGTCGTCGGCGGCTGCGCCTCCTACCACACGGGCCTGCACCTGATGCGCACCGGCGCCGCCGGCGTGCTCGTCGGCGTCGGCCCCGGCGCGATCTGCACGACCCGCGGCGTGCTCGGCATCGGCGTGCCGCAGGCGACGGCGATCGCCGACGTCGCCGCCGCCCGCTCGCAGCACATGCTCGAGACCGGCGACTACGTCAAGGTGATCGCCGACGGCGGCATGCGCAACGGCGGCGACATCGCCAAGGCGATCGCCTGCGGCGCCGACGCGGTGATGCTCGGCTCGGCGCTGGCGCGCGCCGTACGAGGCGCCCGGGCCGCGGCTACAACTGGGGCATGGCGACCTTCCATCCGACGCTGCCGCGCGGCACGCGCGTCGCGACCAAGCAGAACGGCACGCTCGAGGAGATCGTCAAGGGCCCGGCGCGCGAGAACGACGGCACGTTCAACCTGATGGGCGGCCTGCAGACCTCGATGGCGACCTGCGGCTACCGGGACATCGCCGAGTTCAACCGCGCCGAGCTGATGGTCGCGCCGTCGCTGCAGACCGAGGGCAAGCACCTGCAGCGCGAGCAGGGCGTCGGCATGGGCGCCACCGGCAGGCGGCCGTCGGTGTCGCCGACTGAGCCGACGGCTCAGCCGTCGCAGACGGTGGAGTCACGCTCGACCACGCGGCGACGGCTGTCGGCCGCGACCGAGAGGTCGTGGTGCTCGACTACGGCGGGCAGTACTCGCAGCTGATCGCGCGGCGCGTGCGCGAGTGCGGCGTGTTCTCTGAGCTGCTGCCGCACCACGTCGGCGCCGAGGAGGTCGCGCGGCGCCGGCCGAAGGGCGTGATCCTGTCCGGCGGCCCGGCGTCGGTCTACGCCGACGGCGCGCCGCAGCTCGACCCGGAGCTGCTCGAGCTCGGGCATCCCGGTGCTCGGCATCTGCTACGGCATGCAGCTGCTCGCGCTCGAGCTCGGCGGGCGAGTCGAGGGCGCCGAGGTCGGCGAGTTCGGCCGCTCGCAGCTGACCGTCCACGAGCAGGGCCGGCTGCTCGCCGGCACGCCGGCCGAGCAGACGTGCTGGATGTCGCACCGCGACACCGTGTTCGCGCCGCCGCCCGGGTTCGACGCGCTCGCGTCCTCGACCGCGTCGCCGGTCGCCGCGTTCGAGTCGGTCGAGCGCGGCATCTACGGGATCCAGTTCCACCCCGAGGTCGTCCACACGCCGTACGGCCAGCAGGTGCTGACGAACTTCCTGAGCGACATCTGCGGCTGCGACGGACCTGGAGCGCGGCGCTCGGTGATCGAGGAGCAGATCGAGCGGATCCGCGCAGCAGGTCGGCGACGGGCGGGCGATCTGCGGGCTCTCCGGCGGCGTCGACTCGAGCGTCGCGGCGCTGCTCGTGCACCGGGCGATCGGCGACCGGCTGACCTGCGTGTTCGTCGACCACGGGCTGATGCGCAAGAACGAGGGCGAGCAGGTCGTCGCCGCCTTCCGCGACCACTTCCAGGTGCCGCTGGTCGCCGTCGACGCCGAGGATCGCTTCCTGGCGAAGCTGGCCGGCGTCACCGACCCCGAGCAGCAAGCGCAAGCTGATCGGCGCCGAGTTCATCCGCGTCTTCGAGGAGGAGGCCGCGAAGCTCGACGACGTCGCGCTTCCTCGTCCAGGGGACGCTCTACTCCGACGTGATCGAGTCGGGCGGCGGCACCGGCACGGCGACGATCAAGTCCCACCACAACGTCGGCGGCCTGCCCGACGACCTCGAGTTCGAGCTCGTCGAGCCGCTGCGGACGCTGTTCAAGGACGAGGTGCGCGCGGTCGGCGCCGAGCTCGGCCTGCCCGAGCGGCTGGTCTGGCGCCAGCCGTTCCCCGGCCCCGGGCTCGCGATCCGGATCGTCGGCGGCGAGGCGACGCGCGAGAAGCTGGACGACGCTGCGCGAGGCCGACGCGATCCTCCAGGAGGAGATCCGCAAGGCGGGCCTCTACCGCGAGCTGTGGCAGTCGTTCTGCGTGCTGCCGGACATCCGCACGGTCGGCGTCCAGGGCGACGAGCGCACCTACGGCAACGTGATCGTGATCCGGGCGGTCACCAGCGACGACGCGATGACCGCCGACTGGGCGCGGCTGCCCTACGACCTGCTCGAGCAGATCGCGTCGCGGATGATCAACGAGATCCGCGCGGTCGGCCGCGTCGTGCTCGACATCACGTCCAAGCCGCCCGGCACGATCGAGTGGGAGTAGCGGGCGCCGGCGCTACTCCGCCTGACGGGCAAATCTCCCCACACGGCCCAATCTGAATAGCCGCTATCATCGCCCGCCGGGCCGCGCCTGCGCATGGCGCGGTTACGTGCATGCCATGAAGACCTACGTAGCCAAACCAACCGATCGCGAGCGCAACTGGCTGATCGTCGACGCCACCGGGCAGACGCTCGGACGTCTGGCGACCCAGATCGCCGACGCGCTGCGCGGCAAGCGCAAGCCGACCTACACGCCGCACATCGACACCGGCGACTTCGTCGTCGTCGTCAACGCCGAGAAGATCTCGGTGACCGGCAACAAGCTCGCGGACAAGCGCTACTACCGCCACTCGGGCTATCCCGGCGGGCTGAAGTCCCGCACTCTGCAGGAGATGCTCGAGCGCCGGCCCGAGGAGGTCATCCGGCTCGCGGTCAAGGGCATGCTGCCCCGCAACCGGCTCGCGCGCAAGCAGATCACCAAGCTGAAGGTCTATGCCGGACCCGAGCATCCGCACGCCGCCCAGCAGCCGCAACCGATGGAGATTTCGTCGTGAGTGAAGAGAACGACGGTCCTGAAGACGAGGCGGAAGTCCCGTCCGAGACCCCGCTGAAGAGGACGACAGCGCAGCGGGGCCCGAAACGGCCGCGACGGTCTCGGACGACGCTTCCGCCTCGTCGGCGAGGAGCCGTCTGATCCCGAGGTCTCCGAGGAGGTCCGCGAGGTTGCGGAGCCCGTGGCGGCTGGTGAAGACGACTCAACCGCGGATGCCATTGATGAGCCGGCTGACGGGGTCGAGGCTGAGGAGGCGACTTCGGAGGAGCCGGAGGATGAGCCGGTTGCCGAGGAGCCCGCTGCCGCCGAGGAGCCCGCGCCGCTGAGGAGGCCGTCGCTCAGGCGCCGCGCCCGCCGAGGAGCCGCTGCGCCGAGGTGCCAGCGCCGGTCGCGGAGCCGGCGCCGTCGCGGGCGAGGATGTGGTCGTCGAGGACGACACGCAGATCGTGGAGGGCGACATCGAGGAGATCGAGCTCACGCCGCGTCCGAAGCCGGAGATCCCCGGCGCCGACCTGATCCCGGACATCGTCCCCGAGGGCGAGGAATTCCTCGACGCCGAGGCCCGGCCGCCGCCGAGGCCGAGGCCGAGGAAGCGGCCGCGCGCGAGGCCGAAGCAGGACCAGGCCGGAGTCTCAGCCGATCGCCGACGCCGCGATCGACCTGGCCGCCGGCGCGCGCTACACCGCCACCGGCAAGCGCAAGACGGCGGTCGCCCGCGTGATCCTCAAGCCCGGCACGCGGCACCTACTCGATCAACGGCAAGCCGCTCGACAGGCGTTCTTCCCGCGCGACACGCTGCAGCGCGTGATCCGCCAGCCGCTCGAGGCGGTCGGGTACGAGTCGCGGATGGACGTGGTCGCGCGGATGCACGGCGGCGGCGTCGCGGCGCAGGCCGGCGCGCTGCGGCACGGGATCTCCCGCGCGCTGCTCGAGGCCGACCCGAACCTGCGCGGCGAGCTCAAGCGCCGCGGCTTCCTGACGCGCGACCCGCGCGTCAAGGAGCGCAAGAAGGCCGGCCTGAAGAAGGCCCGCAAGCGGCCGCAGTTCTCCAAGCGCTAGACGCGCCCTGCGCGCCCATGTCGCGCCAGCTGTTCGGCACCGACGGCGTTCGCGGGCCGCGCCGGGGAGTTCCTGACCGCCGAGCTGGCGCTCGCGCTGCTCGCGCGCGACCGTCGAGCTGCGCGAGCGACGCCGAGCGCCCGCAGGTGCTGATCGTCCGCGACACGCGCGAGTCGGGCGAGATGCTCGAGGCCGCGATCGCGGCCGGCGTCACCGCCGCCGGCGGCGACGCGCTGCTCGGCGGCGTGCTGCCGACGCCCGCCGCGCCGCTGCTCGTGCGCCGCCACGGCCTCGCAGCTCGCCGCGGTCATCTCCGCCTCGCACAACCCGTACGAGGACAACGGGATCAAGCTGTTCGCCGCCGACGGGTTCAAGCTCGACGACGACACCGAGCACGCGATCGAGGCCGAGCTCGAGCAGCGAGCGCACGCTGCCCGAGCGGATCGGCCGCGTGCGCCGGCTGCACGGCGCGCTCGAGGACTACCTGCGCGAGCTGCACACCCGCTTCTCGGCGCTCGACCTCAGCGGCCGCCGGATCCTGCTCGACTGCGCCAACGGCGCGACCTACCGGGCCGCGCCCGAGATCTTCCGCCGGCTCGGCGCCGAGGTCGACGTGATCGCCGACGAGCCCGACGGGCGCAACATCAACGACGGCGTGCGGCTCGACGCACCTCGACGCGGCTGATCGAGCGCGATGACGCGCGGGCGAGCTACGACCTCGGCGTTCGCGTTCGACGGCGACGGCGACCGGTGCTCGCGGTCGACCGCGACGGCGTGGTCGTCGACGGCGACGAGCTGATCGCGATCGCGGCGCTGCACCTGCGCGCCGCGCGGGCGGCTGCCGGGCAACGGGGTCGCGGTCACCGTGATGACCAACTACGGCTTCCACACGGCGATGGCGAGCGCCGGGGTCGAGGTCGCGACGACCGCGGTCGGCGACCGCTACGTCCTCGACGAGCTGCGCCGGCGCGGCTGGGCGCTCGGCGGCGAGCAGTCCGGGCACATCATCGACCTCGGCTTCGGCCCGTCCGGAGACGGGATCGCCGAGCGCGCTGCTGACGCTCGAGGCGCTCGGCGGCCGTGACCTCGCGAGACCGCGACGCGATGGAGAAGCTGCCGCAGCGGCTCGTCAACATCCGCGCCGCGGATCGCGGCGCGCTGAAGTCCGCGATCGAGGACGCGCCGGTGCGGGAGGCGATCGAGCGCGAGCAGTCGGCGCTGGCGGACGCGGGCGGGTGCTCGTCCGCGCCGTCCGGGACCGAGCCGCTGATCCGCGTGATGGTCGAGGCGCCGAGCTCGGAGGAGACCGACGCGGTCTGCGGACGGCTTGTCGAGCTGGTCGAGCGAGCGATCGGGTAACCCGGGCGCACGGCGGGATCCCGTGCCGGTGCGGACTCAACTAGGGTTCGCGGGCATGAACCCAAAACAAGCACTTCCCGCTCTGCGGCTCGCGATCGGCGCCGGCGCTTTCGCCGCGCCGGTACTCACCGGCAAGGCGTTCGGGCTGAACGCCACGGACAACCACGAAGCGATCTATCTCGCGCGGCTGTTCGGGATCCGCGATGTCGCGCTCGGCATCGGTCAGACGGTCACGAGCGGCGAGGCGAGTGCCCTCTGGTGGCAGCTCGGGGTCGTCTGCGACCTCGGCGACGCCGTCGCGGCCGTCAAGATGTTCAAGGGCGGCGGGCCGAAGCTGGCGAGCGTGCTGGCGGGCGGCACCGCCCTGGTCGCCGCGGGCCTCGGCATCGCCGCGGTCACGGCGTCGGCCGAGTAGACGAGTCAACCGGACGGCGGGCGTGGCCGGGCTCGCGCCGCGGCGAGGCCGGCCTCTGCCTCGGCCCAGAGCCGACGCACGATCTCGGCCGCCGGCTCGGCGAGCGCGAGCTCATGCGCCTGGCCGGCCCAGAGGTTGATGGCCTCGGGATCGCCGGCCGCGCGCGAGGCTGCCCGGATCGGGCTCGTCAGGTGGTGGACGTCGGGGTATGCGGCGGGGGCTTCGTCGTCGTGCTCGCGCATGAACCGGTTGACGATTCCGCGGGCCGTGCGCCCACTGAACGCCCGCGTCAGCTCGGTCTCGCCGGGGCGCGCCAGGGCGGCTCGGTGGGGAGCCGACGTACCCGCTTCGGGCGCGAGCATCAACGCGGTCCCGAGCTGAGCGGCGGCCGCCCCCGCGACCAGCACCGCGGCGATCGACGGGCCGTCGGCAATGCCGCCGGCAGCTATGAGCGGTAGCTCGACACGATTGGCGACGAGCCGGAGCAGGACGAGCAGGCTCAGCGGCTCGCCGGCTGGGGGATCTGAGAAGCCGCCGCGATGGCCGCCCGCCTCCGCGCCCTGGACCACGAGCGCGTCCGCGCCCACCGTGAATGCCAGCTCCGCCTCCTCAGGGCTCGTGATCGTGACCCAGACGTCGATACCCAGCCGGTGCAGTTCTTCGACCGTGCCCGGCGCCGGGAGGCCGAACGTGAACGACACCACCGCTGGGCGCTCGCGCTGCACGAGCTGAACCTTGGCCCCGAACGAGTCGTCGTCGTGGCGGGGCTCGCCGAGCGATGCGCCGTACCTGCGGGCGTCGGCGGCCAGCCGCTCGGCGTACCTTGCCACCGCCGCGGCCTCCACGTCCGATGCCGGTGGCGGCGGCGCGAAGATGTTGACGCCGAACGGGGCTGAGCTCAGCGCGCGCAGCTCGGCGATCTCTGCGGCGAGCGCGTCGAGGGTCTTGTAGCCGGCCGCGAGGAAGCCGAAGCCGCCGGCTCCCGCCACCGCGGCGGCCAGAGCCGGGGTCGACGGTCCGCCCGCGAGCGGGGCCTGGACGATCGGGACCTCGAGCTCGACTAGCTCCACGTCTGCCCGATGATGGCATCCTGGGTGCGTGGACGATGAAGGAGTTGCGGCCGATCATCTCGGCTTGGCGGCGCTCGAGGACGGCCTCGACGAGATCCGCCGCTCGCCGGCCGATCGCGGCCTGGTCGAGCTGATCGTGCGCCGTCCCGCGATCGAGGAGCGCGAGCTTCTCGCCGAGGCGACGATCGACGAGACGGCCGGGCTGGTCGGCGACAACTGGGTGTGCAAGCCGGCCGGTTCGACGAAGGACCGGACACCGGACCCGGATGCGCAGCTGACGTTGATGAACGCGCGAGTCGCCTCGCTCGTCGCCGGCCACCCCGAGCGGCGCGCGCTCGCGGGCGACCAGCTGTACGTCGATCTCGATCTGAGCGGGCGAAACGTTCCGCCCGGTACCCGCCTGCGGGTGGGCTCCGCGTTGCTCGAGGTGACGGCGCTCCCGCACCGCGGTTGCGGCAAGTTCACGGCGCGGTTCGGGGTGGACGCCGCGAAGTTCGTCAACTCCAAGGTGGGGCGCGAGCTGAACCTGCGCGGGATCAATGCCCGCGTGCCCGAGGGCGGCACGGTTCGCGTCGGCGACCTCGCCGAGAAAAGCTGCTCTGAGCCCGGGCGCCGGGGCTGAGGGCCCGTAGGACCCTAAGCGCTCGGAGTCAGCGCGACGACGGGGATCGGTCTGCTGGTCTGGCGCTGATACGCGTCGTAGCGGCCGCCGTTGTTGTCGTTGACGAGCTTCCAGACACGGGCGTAATCCGGGTCCTCGCTGCCGATCACGCCTGCGGTCGCCTGCCGGCGCGTGCGGCCGATCTGGACCTCGACCTCCGGCTGTGCCTCGAGGTTGAAGAGCCACCCGGGCGCGTGGTCGCTGCCGCCCTTCGAGGCGACGACCAGGTAGCGCGCGCCGTCCTTGGCGTAGATCAGCGCGTTCGTTCGCGTCTGCCGCTCTTGCGCCCGGTCGTCCGCAGCAGCAGGGCGGGATGGCCACCGAGGATCCGGTGCCGATCAGGCCATCGGTCCGCTCGTAGATCTGCTGATGGGATCCGAAGCGTGGTGTGGAAGGCCGATTCAGACAGGGACATTGGGGTATTATCGCGGTTGCGGCGCGGCGGGTAAGCTGCCGCGCGATGAAGGTCGATGCGGGCGGATACCCGGCGCATCGTCGATCAGGCGGGTGCGAGCGCGCGGTCCGCCGCCGAGCGGGCGGGGTCGACGGCTGCTGGGCGCCCGAGACGCAGCTCGATCCGTTCATCGCGTGTGCCGTCGCCGCCGAGCGGACGTCACGCGTCGAGCTCGCGACCGGGCTCGCGGTCGCCTTCGGCTCGCAGCCCGATGACGGTCGCGCGTGCAGGCCAACGACCTCCAGGTCCTCTCCCAGGGACGGTTCCTCCTCGGGCTCGGCTCGCAGATCAAGCCGCACATCACGAACCGCTACTCGATGCCGTGTTCGCATCCCGGCGCCGCGGATGCGCGAGTTCGTGCTCGCGGTCCGGGCGATCTGGGAGGCTGGGACACCGGCGACAAGCTCGACTTCCGCGGCGAGTTCTACACGCACACGCTGATGACGCCGTTCTTCAACCCAGGCCCGAACGGTTTCGGCAATCCGAAGGTGCTGCTCGCGGCGTCGGGCCCGCTGATGACGGAGGTCGCGGGCGAGGTGGCGGACGGCCTGCTGTGCCACGCGCTTCTCCACCGAGCGCTATGTGCGCGAGGTGACGGTGCCGGCGCTCGAGCGCGGTCGGGCGACGGTGGGTCGCGGATCGACGGGTTCGAGATCAGCGGCCGTCCTTGTCGTGGCGCGGCGATCCGGACGAGCTCGCCGCCGCGCCATTCGTGCGGGGCCAGATCGCGTTCTACGGCTCGACGCCCGCGTACCGGCCGGTGTTGGAGTTGCACGGCTGGGGGGAGTTGCAGGATGAGCTGAACGGGATGACCAAGCGCGGCGAGTGGGACCGGCTGGCGGACGCGATCGACGACGAGGTCCTGCATACGTTCGCGGTGATTGGGACACCGGAAGAGGTCGTCGAGGAGTTGCGGAAGCGCTACGGCGGGCTGGTCACGCGGATCACGGTCGTCCCGCCCGACGATCCGGCTGCCGCGTCATCGATGCTCGAGGCGCTGCGCGCGATCTGAAGCGGCCGCGCCGCGCCGGGAGGCGGCGGGCTGCACGACTCTGGGAGCGTTTCTGGCGCATATGCCCGGTTTCCCTCCGAGTCGTTCCATCGGGTGCGGAAGCGGGCTCTCTGGGGGACTTTTCACCCTATGCGGTTGGTTTCTCCCCCAGAGTGGTCATGGGCGCCGGGCGATCAGCATCACGGTGTGCCCGAACGGCGCGGCGCGCGGGCGCGACCCGAGCGGCGCATCCAGCGGTTGCAAACCGCGCTGAAGCGGCGCCGGCATCCGCCGCCAGGTGTAGGTGACGGCGTGCACCTCCGGCTCGAGCCCGGCGGTGCGCGCCTCGGATGTGAGCCTGCGGGGGGAGAGGGGGACGTCGTCGGGGGTGCCGTGGAGCGCCGGCCCGAGGCCGGTGCGGTTCGCGAGCGCGAGCCCGAGCCCGACCGGGTGCCAGAGCCCCGGCTCGACGGCCACGAGCGCGCCACCGGGCCGCAGCAGCCGTGCGGCCTCGGCGAAGATCGGCGTGAGCGGGCCCTGGAACACGATGTGGTGCAGGACGAGCCTGTACAGAACGACGTCGAACGACTGGTCCGCGAGGTCCAGCGACCCGGCGTAGCCCACCCGCGCCTCGTCGGCGCGGCCGCTCTGCCGGACGCCGGCGACGCGCTGCGGATCGGCGTCCACGGCGGTCAGCCGGAACGCCGGCGCCGGGAACAGGTGCCGGCCTGGATGCCAGCCGGCGCCGACCGACAGCACATCGCCGCCCGACAGCGGTAGCCGGCGCTGCAGCAGCGCGCGCTCGCGCCGCCACAGGTGGCGGTAGTGGGTCTCGAGGGTGTCGCGGCTGGTGAGCCGGTCGAGGAGGTTGTCCTCGTCGTACGGCTCGCTGCCGGCCTGCGTTTCGGGGGCGTCGGCGGAGATCGCGCGAAGCGTAGTGAGCCGGCCTAAACTCGGCGCCGATGTCGTGGCAGGCAAGGGCCCGCGAGCGGGCGCAGTCGGTCGGGCTCGATCCGCGCCACGTCCGCCGCCTGCGGTGGATCGCGAAGGCGGCGGCCGTGCGGCGCGTCGGCGCGCCCGTGTTGCCGAACCTGCGGTACGTGCTGACCGACCCGGAGCCCGCGAACTGCACCTACGAGCTGGCGAACGAGAGCGAGCTCGCACGGTGGGTGGCGGAGGTCGCCGGCGTCGATCGCGCCGCGGCGGCGGCCGTGCTGGCCGAGCCGCGGGACGACGGGGAGCTGCGGGCCCGGCTGCGCGCGGCGACGCGCGGCCACTGGTGGTGGAGCAAGCGCGAGCCGCCGTTCGGCCGCCGCGTTGCCTGGTATGCGCTCGTGCGCCTGATACAGCCGGCGCTGGTGATCGAGACGGGCGTGCACGATGGCCTCGGATCGCTGCTGCTGCTCAGGGCGCTCGAACGCAACGGCGGCGAGGCTCGGCTCGCGTCGTTCGACATAAACCCGGCGGCCGGCTGGCTCGTCGGGCCGCATCATCTGTGGGAGCTGAGGATCGAGCGCGCCGTCGACGGGCTGCCCAAGGTGCTCGCCGCCGCCCCGCCCGTGGGGCTGTTCATCCACGACAGCCTCCACAGCTACGAAAACGAGCGCGCCGAGCTCGAGCTGGGCGCCGCGCGACTTGCGCCGGCCGGCGTAGTTGCTGACGGACAACGCGCATGGGACGCGGGCGCTGGCGGATGTGTGCGCGAGCCACGGACTGCGCTACACGGAGTTCTTCGAGCGCCCACAGGGCCACTTCCACCCTGGGGGTGGGATCGGCGCCGGCACAGCCGTGCCGGCGGTGACTGCCGCTAGCATTGGGAATTCGCTCTCCGACGGGTAACGGCGAGCGCGGGCCGCCGTTGCGGCTCGACCCCAGCGAAGGAGTCATGAACACGTATGTGCGGCATCGTCGGATACGTGGGACCGAGGAAAGCCAGGCCGATCCTGATGGCAGGGCTCGAACAGCTCGAGTACCGCGGCTACGACAGCGCCGGGATCTCGGTGCTCGAACGGCGACCGGATCGATGCCGTGAGGGCCGTCGGCAACCTGAGCGCGCTGCGCGACGCGATCGCGGCGCGCGGGGTGACCGCGGAGCCGCCCGGCAGCGCGGAGACGGCGGTGGCGGTCGCCGAGCGCCCAGAGACCGGAATCGGCTCACACCCGCTGGGCGACGCACGGCCGCGTGACCGAGCAGAACGCCCACCCGCACTACGACACCACCGACCGGGTCCACATCGTCGTCAACGGGATCGTCGAGAACTACGTCGAGCTCAAGCGGCGCCTGGTCGACATGGGCGCGGACTTCACCTCGGAGACCGACGCCGAGGTGATCGCGCACCTGGTCGCCCACCACTGCGCCGAGGGCGACCTGCTGGACGCCGTCCGCGCCGCCTACGCCGAGCTGCGCGGCCACTACGCGTTCGTCGCGATGAGCGCGCGACGAGCCCGGCGTGCTCGTCGGCGCGCGCAAGGAGTGCCCGCTGATCATCGGCCGCGGCGACGGCGAGCAGTTCATCGCCTCCGCGATCCCGGCGTTCCTCGCGCACACCCGCGCGCGTTCAGTTCATCAACGACGACGAGATCGTCGTGCTGACGCGCCGACGGCGTCGAGTTCGACGACCGCGGACGGAGAGCCGGTCGCGCGCGAGATCGTCGAGATCGACTGGGACGCGGAGGACGGCCGAGAAGCAGGGCTACGAGACGTTCATGCTCAAGGAGATCCACGAGCAGGCCGACGCCGTCGCGGAGACGATCGGCGAGCGCGCCGCGCGCGGGACGGGATCGACCTCGGCGACCTCGGCGCGATCGACGACGAGCTGCTGCGCGGCGTGCGCCGGATCGTGATCGTCGCCTGCGGCACCTCCTACCACGCCGGCCTGATCGGCCGCTACGCGATCGAGGAGTGGGCGCGGGTCCCGGTCGAGGTCGACATCGCGTCCGAGTACCGCTACCGCAATCCCGTCGTCGGCGCCGGCGACCTCGTGATCGGGATCTCGCAGTCGGGCGAGACCGCCGACACGCTCGCGGCGATGCGGATCGCGCGCGAGCGCGGCGCGACCGTGCTGGCGGTGACGAACATGATGGGCTCGCAGGCGACCCGCGATGCCGACGGCGTGCTGTACACCCGGGCCGGGCTCGAGATCGGCGTCGCCGCGACGAAGACGTTCCTCTGCCAGGTCGCCGTGATGTACCTGCTCGCGCTGCGGCTCGCCGAGCTGCGCGGCACGCTCGCCCGCGAGCAGCTGACCGAGGCGGTCGCCGAGCTCAAGCGCGCTGCCCGCACCAGATCGCGAGCTGCTCGAGCGAGCGGCGACGGCGAGATCGACCGGATCGCCGAGCGAGCTCGCGGAGACGGAGTTCTTCCTCTACCTCGGCCGCCACGTCGGGCTGCCGGTCGCGCTCGAGGGCGCGCTGAAGCTCAAGGAGATCTCCTACATCGCCACCGACGCCTACGCGGCCGGCGAGATGAAGCACGGACCGATCGCGCTGCTCGACGAGAGCACGCCGGTGGTCGTCGTCGCGACCGAGTCGCCGGTGCTCGAGAAGGTGGTCTCGAACATCCAGGAGGTCCGCGCCCGCGGCGCGCGCGTGATCGCGATCGCGACCGAGGGCGACGAGCAGATCGCGCGAGCACGCCGACGAGGTGATCGGTGCCCGCGACCGACTGGATGCTCGCGCCGCTGCTGGCGGTGATCCCGCTCCAGCTGCTCGCCTACCAGATCGCGCGCCTGCGCGGGCTGAACGTCGACCAGCCGCGCAACCTCGCCAAGACGGTCACGGTCGAGTGAGCGGACGGCGCCGCGCGTATCGGGATCGACCTGCTCGAGATCGAGCGGCTCGAGCGCGCGCTGGAGCGCCGGCCGCGGCTGGCCGCAGCGGCTGTTCACCGACGGCGAGCGGGCCTACGCGGCGCTCGCGGGCGCCCCGGGCAGCATCTCGCCGCGCGCTTCTGCGCCAAGGAGGCGGTCGCGCAAGGCGCTGGCGCTGATGCGCTGGAACTGGCGCGACGTCGAGGTCGTCTCCCCGAGCGGCGGCGGGGCGCCGGCGGTCGCGCTGCACGGAGCCGCGCGCGGCGCGCGCCGCCGAGCTCGGCGTGCAGGTCGAGCGTGTCGCTCACCCACACCGGCAGCGATGCCGCGGCGGCCGCGATCGCGGCGCCTGGCCGGCGCATGCGCCTGCCCGCCTGGCTCGAGCCGCTGCCCGACGCCGAGCAGCAGCGCGCGCTCGACGCGTGGGCGATCGAGCAGCGCGGGATCCCGGGGCTCGAGCTGATGGAGCGCGCCGGCGCCGGGCTCGCGGACCTCGCGGGCGGGCTCGTCCCGGCCGGGCCGATGGTCGTCGTCTGCGGCAAGGGCAACAACGGCGGCGACGGGCTCGTCGCGGCGCGCCTGCTGCGCGAGCGGCGGGCGTGAGCTGTCGGCGTGCTGCTGCTGGCCGACCCCGGCGAGCTGCAGCGGCGACGCGCGGGCCAACTGCGAGCGGCTGCCCGGGCCGCCACCCGAGCCGTTCACGGAGGCCGCGCTGCAGCACGCCGCGGCGAATCGTCGACGCGATCCTCGGCACCGGCTTCTCGGGCGAGCCGCGAGAGCCGGCGGCGCGGGGCGATCGAGGCGATCAACGCCGCCGCCGGCGGCGGCTCGACCGTGATCGCCTGCGACGTGCCGAGCGGCGTCGACGCCTCGACCGGCGAGTCGCCGGGCGCGGCCGTCCGCGCCGACGCGACCGTCGACCTTCCACGCCGCCAAGCCGGGCCTGTGGATCGCGCCGGGCAAGGGCCACGCCGGGCGACGTCCACGTGATCGACATCGGGATCCCGCCCGGCGGTCCGGTCGCAGCCGAGCGTCGGGCCTGATCGAGGCTGCGGTGATCGACGCGATCCCGCGCCGGGGTCGCGAGTCGAACAAGTTCGCGGCGGGCAGCGTGCTCGTCTGCGGCGGCTCCACCGGGCTCACCGGCGCGCCCTGCCTGGCGGCCGAGGCGGCGATGCGGGCCGGCGCCGGCTACGTCACCGCGCTCGTTCCCGCGTCGCTGAACCTGGTGTTCGAGGAGCGGCTGCTCGAGGTGATGTCGGTGCCGCTACCCGACGACCGGCGGCGCGATCGGGCCGCCGGCGTCAGACACTGTGCTCGAGCGCTGCGGGCGGGCCGATGCGCTCGATCGCTCGGCCCGGGGCTCGGACGCGCGGACGCGACCGGCGAGCTTGCGCGCGATGGTGGCGCGCGAGCGCCCCCGTGCCGCTCGCTGCTCGACGCCGACGGGCTGAACGCGCACGCCGGGGAGCTGCACGCGCTGGCCGCGCGCAGGGCGGCGACCGTGCTGACACCCGCACGCGGGCGAGCTGGCGCGCCTGCTCGGGGTCGACAGCGCCGAGGTCGGCGCGCACCGGCTCCGCAGCGCGCTGCGACGCGGCGCGGCTCGCGAACGCGGTCGTCGTGCTCAAGGGCGACGACACGATCGTCGCGACCCCGGACGGCGAGGCGGCGATCAGCCGCGGGCGGAGCGCCGGCGCTCGCGACCGCCGGGACCGGCGACGTGCTCTCGGGCGTGATCGGCGGCGCTGCTCGCAAAGCGGTTGGACGCCGTTCATGCCGCCGCCGCGGGCGTCTTCGTCCACGCGCAGCGCCGGGCGCCTGGCGGCGGCCGAGATCGGGACGAGGGCGTGATCGCGCGCGACGTGATCGAGCGTCTGCCCGCAGCGCTCGCCGGGTGACGGCGCCCAGTAACTCACGTACGCTGACGGGCATGCGAGCGCTGGCCCGCGTCAACCTGGCGGCGATCGAGCGCAACGCCGCCACGCTCCGGCAGCGGCTGTCGCCCGCGGCGCGCGAGCTGTGCGCGGTCGTCAAGGCCGACGGGTACGGACACGGCGCCGTCCCGGCGGCGCGCGCGGCGCTCGCCGGCGGAGCGGCGTGGCTCGCGGTCGCGACCGCCGGCGAGGCGGCTGAGCTGCGGGCGGCGCCGATCGCCGGCGCCGCTGCTCGTGACTCGGCGCGCTGAGTCGCGAGGAGCTGCGGTGGCGCTGGAGGCGGACGCGGAGCGTGGTCGCCTGGAGTGAGCCGTTCGTCGCGACCTGGCCGCCGTTGCGGGTCAGCGCACCGGTCGGCGTCCACGTCAAGCTCGACACCGGCATGGGCCGGCTCGGCACGCGCGACCGTGACGAAGCGCTGCGCGTCGCCGAGTGCGATCGACGCCACCGACGGCGCTCGCGCTGCGCCGGAGCGATGACGCACTTCGCGACCGCCGACGGGGACCGCGATTTCATGCTGCGCCAGCTCGAGGCGTTCGTCCCGTTCGCCGACGAGCTGCGGGCGGCGTGCCCCGGAACTCGTGGTGCACGCCGCGAACAGCGCGGCGACGCTGCGTGGAGCCGGCCAGCGCACTTCGACATGGTTCGCTGCGGGATCGCGATCTACGGGTGCGACCCGATGAACGAGGACCCCGACGAGCACGGGCTCGAGCCGGCGCTCGAGCTCAGCTCGTACGTCGCGGCCGTCAAGACTGGCCGCTCCGGGCGACAGCGCCGGGCTACGGGCGGCGTTCATCGCCGAGCGCCAGACGACGGATCGGCGACGCTGCCGATCGGCTACGCCGACGGCGTCCGGCGCGCGCTGAGCAACAACTGCGACGTGTTGATCGGCGGCCGCCGCTACCCGCTCGGCGGGACCGTCAGCATGGACAACATCACGGTCGATCTCGGCCCGTCGCCGGCGTTGGAATCGGCGACGGGGCGATCCTGATCGGGCGTGACGGCGCCGAGCGCCAGACGCGCCGAGGAGCTCGCCCGGGCGGATCGGGACGATCAACTACGAGGTCACCTGCGGGATCTCGCGGCGGGTGCCGCGCGTCCTACCACCGGGACGGGGTGGACGGTGCCTTGAGCTCGAGCGTGCTGGGCGCGCTGGCCGAGCTCGGCTCCGGCACCTGGCTCGTCGGCGGTGCCGTTCGCGATCGCGCCTGCGGGGTCGATACGGGCGACCTCGACGTCGTCCTCGCCGGCGAGCTCGTCGAGCCTGCCGCGCGCCGGCTCGCGCGTGGCGCCGGCGGGCACGCGTTCCAGCTCTCGGCGGGCTTCGGCGTCTGGCGAGTCGTCGCCCACGACCACTCGCTGGCAGGTCGACCTGATGGCGCTCGACGGGGGAGACGATCGAGGACGATCTCGCACAGCGCGACCTCACGATCAACGCGATCGCCGAGCCGGTTGTGGGCGGCGACCATTCGTCGATCCGTTCGGCGGGTTGCGGGATCTCGCGGCGGGCACGCTGCGGATGGTCGCGCCGGACGCGTTCGCGCGCGACCCGCTGCGGGTGATGCGGCTCGCACGGCTCGCCTGCGAGCTCGAGCTCGACGGTTCAGGCGCGGACGCTGAGCGCGGCTCGGGCGAGTGCGCGCCTCGCTGGCGGCGGTCGCTCCGGAGCGCGTGTTCGCCGAGCTGAAGCGGATCGTCGCCGCGGACGGGGCGCTTGCGGGGCTGGCGCTGATGGACTCGACGGGGGCGACCGCCGTGGTGCTGCCGGAGCTCGCCGCTCTCCGCGGCGTGGAGCAGAGCCGCTTCCACCACCTCGACGTGCACGACCACACGCTGGCGGTGCTCGCAGAGGTCGCTCGAGCTCGAACGCGGCCCCGTGCGACGCTGGGGCGAGCTCGCGGACACCGTCCGCGAGCGTGCTCGCCGAGCCGTTCGCCAACGAGCTGACGCGCGGCGCAGGCGCTGCGGCTTCGGCGCGCTGCTCCACGACATCGCCAAGCCGCAGACGCGCGCGGTCACCGACGACGGGCCGGGTCACGTTCATGGGCCACGACGTCGCCGGCGCCGAGCTGGCGGCCGGCGATCCTGCGGCGGCTGCGCGCTTCGGAGAGGCTGATCGAGCACGTGGCCGCGCTCATGCGCCACCACCTGCGGCTCGGCTTCCTCGTGCATCGGATGCCGCTGCTCGCGGCGCGACGTCTACCGCTACCTGCAGCAGCTGCGCCCCGGTCGCAGGTCGACGTGACGCTGCTGAGCGTCGCCGACCGGCTCGCGACCCGCGGCGACAACGCCGAGCGGTGCGATCGCGCGCCATCTCGAGCTGGCGCGGCAGATGCTCGGCGAGGCGCTCGCGTGGAACGCCGATCCCCCGCGCGCGCCGGTTCGCGGCGACGAGCTCGCCGCGGGCGCTCGGGAGTGCGCCGGGCCGCAGGTCGGGCGGCTGCTGGCCGAGCTCGAGGAGGCTGCGTTCGCCGGCGAGGTACGTGACCGCGCCGAAGCGCTCGCGCTCGCGCGAGAGCTGCACGAGCGCGACGGGTAGGCTGCCGCCGCGATGGCCGAGTTCGAGCCCGACTGCATCTTCTGCAAGATCGTCGCCGGCGAGCTGCCCGGCCACGATCGTCGACGAGGACGAGCGCACGATCGCGTTCATGGACATCAACCCGGCGACGCGCGGGCACGCGCTCGTGATCCCGCGCAGGCACGCGCGCGACCTGCTGGAGATCGAACCCGACGAGCTGGCGGCGGTCGCGGTCGCGGCGCAGCGCCTCGCCGGCGCGCGTGTCCGAGCGGCTCGGCGCCGACGGCGTCAACCTGATCAACTCGTGCGGAACGCGCCGCCTGGCAGACGGTCTTCCACTTCCACATCCACGTGATCCCGCGCTACGAGGGCGACCCGCTGCAGCTGCCGTGGGTGCCCGGCGCCCGGCGACCCGGATGAGATCGCCGCGGCTGCGGCGGCGCTGCGATGAGCACCGCGGGCCGCCCGGTGCGGCTCGACCACGACAGCGGCCTGATCGTCGTGACGTTCGACTCGCCGCCGGTGAACCTGTACGACCAGGCGATGGATCTCGGGCTGCGGGACGCGATCGAGCAGCTCGAGGCGTCCGAGCCGCGCGCGGTCCTGTTCCGCGCCGATGGGCGGATCGTGTCGGGCGGCGTCGACGTGTCCCTGTTCGCCGCTCAGGAGGGCCCGGATGCGGCGGCCGAGGTGTTCGACGCGCTGGTGTCGATCGTCCGGCGGGTCGAGCGGCTCGAGTGCCCGGTCGTGTTCGCGGCGCACGCCCTGTGCCTGACCTGGGCCTTCGAGCTGGCGCTCGGCTGCGATCTGATCGTGGCGGCCGAGTCGGCCTCGTTCGGGCTCGTGGAGAAGGTGGTCGGGCTGACGCCCGGCGATGGGCGGGACGCAGCGGCTCGCCGAGCGGGCCGGGCTCGGGCCGGGCGCAGGAGTTCGTGATGACCGGCGTGCCGTTCGATGCGGCGACACTCGAGCGCTGGGGCGTGGTCAACCGCGTGCTGCCTGACGACGGTTTCGACGCCGCCGCGCGGGCGTTCGCCTCCTCGCTCGCGGAGGGACCGACCCGTGCGCATGCGGCGACCAAACGGATCGTCCGGCGCTACGTCGAGGGCGGCGTGGATGCGGCGGATGCGGACACCGGCCGCATCGCCGGTGGGCTGTTCGCGACCACGACCTGCAGAACGCGGTCCGGTCGTTCCTGGACGAGGGGCCGGGTAAGGCCACTTTCGAGGGGCGCTGAGCAGGGAGCTACGCGGCCGCCGGCCGCCGAGCGCCCGTCCTTGCTACGTTTTCGGCCGTCCGAGGTCGGCTCCATGCGTGCCGGCCGTCCGTAAAACGAGCTGCACCGAAGGGGAGTACATGGCAACGGGAACCGTCAAGTGGTTCAGCGACGACAAGGGCTTCGGCTTCATCACGCCCGACGACGGCGGGCGCGACCTGTTCGTCCATTTCAGCGGTATCGGCGGCGACGGCTACCGGTCGCTGGCGGAGGGAGCAAAGGTCTACTACGAGGAGGAAGAGGGCCCGAAGGGCCCGAAGGCGGTCAACGTCACCAAGATCTAGCCTTCGGCGCGCCGCTCGGGGCCATAGCGCGCCGGGCGGCCGCGGTCTTATGCATTCATTACGCGACTCTGGCCGCCAAGTCGTGTTCAATGAGGTGTATGAAACGGATTCTGATCGTCGTGGTGGCCCTGTTTGCAGGGGCTTTGCCGGCCGCTGTGCTGGGCGCGACCTCCAAGTCGCAGAAGAAGACGACCACCACGACGACCGCGAAGGCGACCGGCACCACCACGAGCACGGGCCCCCCGATCGGCGGCACCGCCGTGCTCGGTGCGACGAAATCGCCTGTCGTGTCGCCCCAGTGCCCGCCGGACCCGGCGAAGAACGGTTGCAACATCGTGCTGACGCGCGCCACCGCGCTGGAGACGATCCGCGATGGGGTCACATATCCCACGACCGTCAAGACTGACGGCCAGCTGGTGGCGTTCACCGTGGGGTTGGCGACGATCAGCGGGAACTCGACCGAGACCGCCCACGAGGTGATCCATGGTCTCGACAGTGCGTACGGCGGGGTCACGCTCGCTGCGATCACCGTGCTGAAGCCGGGCAAGGGAACGGCCGGGAGCCGGCCCTGGACCGTCGCTGCGGTGAGCCCGATCGAGCATCTGCAGCCATACCTCGGCCGCGTCGTGCAGTTCCCGCTCACGACCCCGATTCCGGTGACGCGCGGCGAGACCGTGGCGCTCACGATCCCGACCTGGGCGCCGGTGCTGACCTACCTCCTCAACAAGGGCAAGTTCGCCTACCGGCAGAGCCGGAAGACGAACTGCGCCCATGCCGGGCACTATCAGAATGCGCAGCTGACCATCGGTCAGACGACGCCGTACAAGTGCGATTACGCCGGCACGCGGGTCGAGTACAACGTCACCGAGGTGCTCGCCGCGCCGTATCCGAAGAAGTACGTGCACTCGACCCGCCGGCCTTGAGCAGCTCAGGCCCGGTGGGCCTGCTCTGACCGGCGCGGGCGGCTACTGACCGGAGCAGGCGCCCGGATTCTGGGTGCAGAAGTTGTTGCCGAGCCCGGCGCCGCCGCTCGCGCTCGTGCCGCCACTGCTGCTCGAGTTGCCGGTACCCGTGCCCGTGGGGGTGCCGCCGCCGGTCGGGTTCGCGCCGCCGGAAGCCGACGAGGCGGGCGTGCCGCCCGTGCCGGCGGTCCCGCTCGGGGCGGTGCCCGCGCCGGCCGTCCCGGATGAGCCGCTCGACGCCGACGAGGACGAGCCTGCCGGTGTGGTCGAGCTGGTGGTGCTGGTGGTCGTGGAGGACGCCCCCGCGGAAACGCTCGCCGAGCTGCCACCGGGAACGGTCAAGGTGGGGATGCCGGCCGTACCCGTCGTGGCGGGCGTGCCGCCGCCGCCGCAGGCGGCGAGAGCGACGGACAGCGCAACGCCTGCGAATGCGGCCGCCAGTGCAGCTTTCAGCCGCCGTGTCCGGCGCCGGGTCCCGCTACTCATCACGGCCATCGAGAGCTCCTAGGAGCCGAGCGGCTCCATCCGCCTGCCGCAGTTCGGGCAGTCGTTGAGATCCTTCTGGGTCAGCTGGTCGCACCAGTTGCAGAAGCGAAGGTTGTCGACCGCCCACGGCAGCTCCGAGGGGGTCGGGGCGAGCGGCAGCAGCTTCGCGACCACCTCGAGCTCCTCGCCGGTCTCCCGGTCGACGTACTCTCTGTCGGGCTCGGCCTCGATGATCGATCTCGCGGCCCGTCGACGGCGTCCGCATCCGGTACCTCTGGTTGATCCTCATCGCGCGCGATGCTACCAGCGGCGCCGCGGCCCCAGCGGCTCAGGCGGCGCACAGCCTCAGCGGTCGCCCACGTGCCATCGACGGCGCCGCACGTGCATCGGCGGCGCGCCGCGCCATCGAGCCGCGACGCCTTGGATAGAGTGCCGCGCTCAACCGATGCTGCGGAGCCCGATCACGCCTTCCACGGAGCATCGCGACGTGCGTCGCCGCCCTGGCGGCGCTCGTCGCTGCTGGGCGGCTGCGCGCTCAAGCACCCCGCGACGAACGTCGTCAGCGGCAAGGTGCTGTTCGTGCAGAAGTGCGGCGCCTGCCACACGCTCGCGCACGCCGAACACCACCGGCACGATCGGCCCCAACCTGGATGACGCGTTCCGCCAGGACCGCACCGACGGCGTCAAGACACGTCGATCCAGGGTCTCGTCGACTACTGGATCCAGTATCCGAACACCCAGGGCGTGATGCCGGCGAAGCTGTACACGGGCCAGGACGCCCAGGACGTGGCGGCCTACGTCGGCGCGGTGGCGGCGCGTGCCCGGCCAGGACACCGGCGCGCTGGCCCAGCCGGCGCCGTCACCGGCACCACGCCGGCGGACGGCAAGATGGTGTTCACGGGCGTCGGCGGCTGTGCGAGCTGCCACACGCTCGCTGCCGCCGAGCGCGACCGGCACCGTCGGGCCGAACCTGGATCAGCGGCTGAAGTCCGACTGCGCGCTGCCGGCGTCGAAGCAGATCCGCGGCGCGACGCGTCGGACGTGCATCCACACCGCGATCATCGATCCGTACGCCTACATCCCGTCCGGCTACCCGTCGGGCGTGATGCCGTCGAACTTCGCGGCAGACGCTGAGCACCGAACGAGATCACCGCGCTCGTCAACTTCCTCTCAGACGGCGGCAAGTAGCGCGCTCGGGCGGCCGCGGGGCCGGCGGGGCGCGCGGGCTGGGCGCCGGTGCGGGTCGGACAGCCGGCGCTGAGCCGCTCCAGAGCTCGTCGCCGCGCCCGGCGGCGACGGCCCGGGCGGCGCGCGTCTCGTCGAGCTCGAGCTCCGTGCTGCGTCGGCGTAGTCGAGCAGCTCCTGGCGCTGCTCGTGCTCGCGGGCGACGCTCAGGAACAGCCAGCAGAACAGGCCGATCGTCAGCAGGCTCTCCTCGACCATCATCAGCGCCGCCGGCGGCGACCTGGTCGGCGATCGGGCTGATGTGCCAGTGGGCGTCGCCCGAGCGGTAGTACGGGTAGAAGACGGTGCCGCCGAAGATCAGGATGTTCGCCAGCACCGTGCCGATCAGGCGCACGGCGATGATGTAGACCAGCCGCGCAGGCGTTGGTGAACCAGGTGCGGCTTGGGCAGCGGCCCGAGCAGCGCCATCCACACCGCGATCCCGAAGGCCAGGAAGGTGGCGTGCTCGAGCGCGTGGAGCGCGTCGTGGCGCAGCGCCGCCTGGTAGAGGGCGGGCGAGTGCCAGGCGTAGAAGTTGACCGCCCACACGACGATCGCCACGACCGGGTGGGTGAGCACCCGCAGCCGCGCGATCCCGCGATCGCGCAGCAGCGGCGCGAGCAGCGGCCCGGTCAGCCCGAGCACGATCAGCAGCGCGGCGATGTCGCCGATCAGCAGGTGCTCGGCCATGTGGGCGACCAGCAGCTGGTCGGACAGGGTGTCGACCGGCGGGCTGACAGCGCGATCGCGAGCACCACCAGGCCCGGCGACGTAGCACCCCTGACGCCACCCCGGCACCGGCCGTCGCGTCTGCTTCAGCGTGCGTGAGCGCGCCCGGTACGGGACGCGACAGCAGCACCACGCACGGGAAGCGCGATCGGTGGCTGGGCTCGACGAGCCGCGAGAACGGGCACGCCGTTCATGGTGTCACCTGGGCGGCCTGGAGCGCTACAGCGGCCTGGATCATGAGCACGATCACGACGATCGCGGCGACCACCGCCACGAACCAGACCAGGAAGCGGAACACGTCCGCCTCGTTGCGCAGCGGGTTGAACCCTGCGACCGCCGGGTGTCTCCTCGGACACGAGCGTCCTACAGCACGTAGACCGTCGTGTAGACGACCACCCACATGATGTCGACGAAGTGCCAGTAGATCCCCGGCACCTCCATCCCCCGTGGTGCTCGGGCGAGTAGTGGCCGCGGAACGAGCGGATCGTGACCATCAGCAGCAGGCACAGGCCGATGAAGACGTGGGCGCCGTGCAGGCCGGTCAGCGCGTAGAAGACCGTCGCCTGCGCGGAGTCATGCGGCGCGAAGCCGATGTGGACGTACTCGTTGATCTGGACGAACAGGAACGTGAAGCCGAGCAGGAAGGTCGCCACCATCCCGGCCTTGAGCCCGAAGCGGTTGCCGCTTCTTGATCGAGGTCAGCGCCCAGTGGATCGTCAGCGACGAGGACAGCAGGATCGCGGTGTTGATGCCGGCGACCGCCTCGGGAAGCTTCGTTCCCGGCGCCGGCCACGGGTTGTGGGTGACGATCCGGATGAAGAAGTAGGCCGTGAAGAACGCCCCGAAGATCATCATCTCGGAGATGATGAACAGCAGCATCCCGAGCGTCGGCGCGTCGACGCGCGAGGAGCGGTGGGCCGCGGGCGGTCCGTGGTGCTCGGCGTGGGCGCGACGGAGGCGGCTTCCATGGCGTGAGTCTCCTACGCGGTCGCGGCTCCGGTGTCGTTGTGGACGACGTGCTCGACGGGCTTGCCGGTGGCGCGGCGGACGCGCTCGATCAGATCGGCGCGCAGCCAGCCCGACTTGGTCTCGGCGAAGGTCGAGATCACGATGTCGTCGACGCGGAAGTACTGCAGCGCGTTCATGATCGCCGTGTACGGATCCGGGTCGCCGATCATGCCGGCGGCGTACAGCCCGCGGACGCGCAGGCGATCGAGCACCAGCTCCAGCCGGGTCCGCGCGCGGCGCGTGGCGCGGCCGTCGCCGCCCTCCTGGGGCACGAGCAGATGAACAGCTCGCGCTGGTCGCCCTGCGTGTACTGCGTCGGCCTTGGCCTTGAGCGCCTCGAGCAGCTCGTCGCCGCGCGCCGTGCGGTTGGCGACGGCGAGCGTGACGTGGAACGGGAGCCCCTCGGCGTCGATGTCGGTGACCACGTGCTCGACCGGCAGCCCGGTCGCCTCGCGCACGCGCTCGACCAGGTCGCGGCGCAGCCAGCCCGAGCGCGTCTCGGGGTAGGTCGAGATGATGATCTCGTCGGGGTCGTACTCGCGCACCGCGTCCATCGTCGCCGTGTACGGATCCGGATCGCCGACCTCGCCGATCGCGCGTCGATCCCCTTCCGAGCGCACCAACCTCGAGCGCCAGGTCGACGCGCGCCTGGGCGGCGTCGAACACGGCGTCGTCGTAGATCACGAGGCCCGCCCGCGGCCGGGTCTGCGGCACGCACAGGACGAAGCGCACATCGTCGCCCGCGCGCGCCGGATCTCGTCGAGCAGCTTGCGCCCGCCGATCGTCTCGTTGGCGACGACCAGGATCGTCGTCGACGCGATGAAGTGCTCGTGCTCATTGGCTGCGATCCCTGGGTCTCGGGTCGCCTGGCCGCCGACGCCGGCCGGCACCGGCTTCGCCTCCGCGGGCGGCTTGAAGATGCCGTGCACCGCGCCGGGCACGCCGTACTCGTACGGGCCGCCGACGACCGTCGGCACCGCGTCGAAGTTGAAGATCGGCGGCGGCGAGGAGACCTGCCACTCGAGCGTCAGGCGCGCGCCACGGGTTGGCCGGGGCGCGCGGCCCGCGCCGCCAGCTGGCGACGATGTTGTAGAGGAAGATCAGCGTGCTGAGAGCCGAGGACCAGGCGCTGATCGAGATGAACAGGTTCCACGTCGGCGAACTTCTCGGCGTACTCGGCGACGCGCCGCGGCATGCCCTCGATGCCGATGATGTGCATCGGCGCCGAACGTCAGGTTGAAGAAGATGAACGTCGTCCAGAAGTGCCACTTGCCGAGGCGCTCGTCGTACATCCGCCCGGTCATCTTCGGGAACCAGTAGTAGACGCCGGCGAAGATCGTGAACACCGAGCCGCCGAACAGCACGTAGTGGATGTGGGCGACGATGAAGTACGTCTGCGCTGACGTGGATGTCGAACGGGATCATCGCCAGCATGATTCCGCTGATCCCGCCGAGTGTGAACATCGTCAGGAAGCCGAGCGCGAACAGCATCGGCGTGTCGACGTGCAGCACCCCTCGCCACAGCGTCGCGAGCCACGAGAAGATCTTGATGCCCGGTCGGGATCGCGATGATCGCGGTCGTGATCATCATCGGGATCCGGATCCACGACGCCATGCCGGAGACGAACATGTGGTGCGCCCAGACGGTGAAGCCGAGCACGACGATCGCCAGCAGCGAGAACGCCATCATCCGGTAGCCGAAGATCGGTTTTCGCGACTTGACCGCGATGACCTCGGAGATGATCCCGAACCCGGGCAGCATCATGATGTAGACCGCCGGGTGCGAGTAGAACCAGAAGACGTGCTGGTACATGATCACGTTGCCGTCCTTGCCGGCCCCGACGAACGCGTCGAAGAAGTGGAACCCCAGCGCGCGGTCGAGCAGCACGAAGAACTGCGAGGCGGCGATGAACGGCGTCGCGATCACGACCAGCAGCGAGGTCGAGAAGTTCGCCCACACGAGCAGCGGCATCCGGAAGAAGCTCATCCCGGGCGCGCGCATCGTGATGATCGTCACGAGGAAGTTCAGCGCGGTCGCGATCGAGGAGGCGCCGGCGAACTGGACCGCGATCGTGAAGAACAGCTGGCCGAGCGGCATCGTCGTCGACAGCGGCGCATACGCCGTCCAGCCGGACGCGAACGAGCCTCCCGGCGCCAGGAAGCTCATCAGCATCATGATCCCGGCCAGCGGCAGCATCCAGTAGGAGAGCGCGTTCAGGCGCGGGAACGCCATGTCCGGCGCGCCGATCATCAGCGGCAGCACGAAGTTCGCGAGGCCCGCGAACACGGGGATCACGAACAGGAAGATGAGGATCGTCGCGTGGACCGAGAACACGCCGTTGTACTGCTCGGGCGTGAGGAACTTCATCCCCGGCTTGGCCAGCTCGACGCGCATCAGCATCGCGAGCAGGCCGCCGACGAGGAAGAAGAAGAACGAGGTCACCACGTACTGGATCCCGATCACCTTGTGGTCGGTGTTGACGCGGAAGTAGTCGCGCCACGTGCGGGCGCCGTGGGCGGAGTGGTCCTCGGGCCGGGTCGCCTTGCCGGCGGCCCAGTAGAACCAGTAGTCGATCGTCCCGATGCCGACGAGGAAGAACAGCGGCACGCCGATCAGCGCGACGATCGTGATCGCGTCCCCGTCGAGCACCGGGTGGTAGTGCATCAGCCACCGGATCAGGACGACCAGACCGAAGCAGAACGCGAACCCGATCACCATGAACAGCGCCGCCCGGTACCAGCCGGGCGCCCGGAGCTTGGCGGGTAGGGGGATCCGCGTCGGCCGCTGATCCTCGAGTCTCGGTCCCGGGTTTGGTGCGGTTGTCACTGACACGGGGTCCTCACTTTGCCACGGTAGAGAGGAAGGTGACCAGGTCCGAGATCTGAGTCGAGCTCAGGCGGGTCGAGAAGTTCGGGGGCATCACGCCCTTCGAGTAGCCGGTCGGGATATAGGCGTAGGGATTCACGATCGCGGTATGGACGCACTGCGTCAACGTCGAGCCGCGGATCTTCTTCGATGCCGCGGTCGCGCAATCGCTGCGCAGCCGGGAGTCGAGGTCGGGGCCGACCGTTCCGGAGGCGCCGGCGGCGCCCAGCGTGTGACACGAGGAGCAGCCCGCCGAGCCGGTGAAGATCGCCTTGCCGGCGGCGACGGCGCTCGACGTCGAGCTGGAGCTGCTGGAGCTGCTGGAGCTCGAGCTGCTCGGGCTGCCGGGCGTGTTCGTGCTCGAGCTCGTGGAGTTGCTGTACGTGGTGCCGGGTGGCGGGGTGGATGGCGTGGAGTCGCCGGGGACCCCGGGCTGGACCGCGAACGCCGGCGGCACGCCGATCGGCGGGGTGCCGTTCAGCTTCTGCGAGCTCAGCCAGGTCTGGAACTTGGCGGGCGTCACCACCTCGACCTCGGCGCGCATGAACGCATGGCCCGCCCCGCACAGCTCGGTGCACTCGGCGGGGTAGACGCCGAGCCGCGTCGGCGTCACCCGCAGGTCGGTCGTGATCCCAGGGACCGCATCGATCTTCTCGGAGAAGTCCGGCACGAAGAAGCTGTGGATCACGTCCAGCGAGCGGATGTGGAACACGTACCGGCTGGTCGTCGGCCAGGTACAGGACCGGGGAGACGACCTGGCTGCCACCGGGCCGCGGGTAGGAGAACTCGAACGCGAACTGGCGCTCGGTGACGTTGACGAGCATCTCGCCCTTGTGCGAGTCCTCGTTGGAGCGCAGCACGGTGTATGAGTAGATGCACAGCCCGAGGATCAGGACCGCAGGCCCGCGTCGTCCAGATCACCTCGAGCCGGGTGTTGCCGTGGATCGGCGGTCCGTCCTTGTCCTCCTCGCCGGGCGCATCCGGAACTTGATCACCGAGAAGATCACGACCGTCACGACCAGCGAGAAGATCGGCGCGGAGGCGATCAGGAGCACGTCGTAGAGCGTGTGGATCCGCTTGGCCTGCGTCGAGGCGAGGGCAGGGAACCACGGCAGGCTCAACACCACGACGAGCGTGACCGCCGTCAGAACGGTCCCGAACACGATCATCTGGACCGCCGTGTTCTTACGCACCCGTGGCTCCTGGCCGCTCTCGCATCTCCGGCCGGGATCCTATGCGTTCGGCGCGACGAACGCAGCGTCAGCGCACGGGCAAACGCTCGCGACGCGCGATCACGACTCTACTATGATTGAGGCAATCGTTGCAAGCTTGTGCTGCGCGAGCAGCACGCCGAGCGGGGAGGTCGTGATGGACGTCCGGGAGGGCATGACCGAGGTTGTACTGACGGTGGGGCCGGGACACACGCTCCGTGAGGCGGCCGCGGCGATGGTGCGCCGGCAGGTGGGCGCCGCGGTCGTGCTCGATCCGGACGGGCAGGGGCCCGGCGTCATCACCGAGCGAGACATCCTGATCTCGGTCGGATCCGGGCAGGACGCGGACTCCGAGCACGTCGCCGACCACCTGACCTCGAAGCTGACGTTCGCCTCGCCGGACTGGTCGCTCGAACAGGCGGCGGCGGCGATGGTCCGCGGCCGCTTCCGCCACCTGATCGTGGTCGACCGGGGCGAGATCGCGGGAATCCTGTCGATGCGTGACATCGTCGGTGCCTGGACCGCCGACGGCGCCAGCTGCGAGGTGCCCGCCTCGGCGGCCTGACGGGTTAGTGGCCGTGCTCTTCGGGCAGCGCCGCCACGTCGCGGCGCGTGTCCCGGATCCAGCGGACGATCGCGCAGACCGTGATGATCAGGCCGAGGATCGAGAAGATCCAGCCGATCGTGGTGCCGATCACGGTCAGCGTGATGCCGGCCGCGGTGACGATCGGGAGCAGCGTCGGGCCCGGGAGGTGAATCTCCTCACCCGGGGGCGGCGCGTCGCGCGGCGTATCGGTCACGGATGGACGTAGATCGCCGCGGCCACGAACGTGATGCCGAACATGAAGAAGCAGATCGCTCCGGCGATCAGGCCCGAGCGGATGTTCTTACGTGCGAGCTTCCTATCCATGCCGGCGGGGATGCTATCGACAATCACCGACCGCTGACGAGCACCGCGGTGCCGCCGGGCAGCGTCAGGGTGATCCCGGTGTCGTCCGCCGGCTGCGGATCGCAGTGGACAAGACGCGTGCAGGTTCCGCGCCTCACCGGGCCGAGCACGCCGCTCCTGGTGCGGTCGCCTCCAGGTAGGCCTCGCGCCCGAAGCTCGCGCCGCCGAGCGACACGCCGCCGATCGCGCACAGGCCCGTCGAGGCGTAACCGCGCGGGCAGCGCCAGCGGACCCCGGTCGGCGTGGCCCGCAGCCACGCCACCCGTGCCGAGCCGGCGGCCGGCACGCCGGCGCCGGTGAGATGCACTGTGGCCGGGTGCGGCGACTTGTTGATCGCCACGACCACCAGGCGCCCGCTCGACTGCCTGACACCCCAGATGTCGAGCTCGGGATCGGCGCTGCCGCCGGTCACCGCCAACAGCTGCGAGCCCGCAGGCGCAGCGCGCTCGAAGGCGAGCAGCCCGTAGTACTCGGGGAATACACGCCAGCCGCCGTGTGGCCCCGTGTACAGCTTGTACTGCGCGGAGGGGAAGGTGTGCACGTTGACTCCGGACACGCCCGCCTGCGCCAGTTCGAACAGGGTGTCCAGCGCCCACAGCGCCGACGCGAACGTGTTGCTGACACCCCTGGCGCCGCCGCCGGTGACCGAGTTCATCTCGTCGACCCGAAGCTGCCGCCACCAACCGATCGAGCCGACGAACCGCGCGACCTCGTCAGCGGGGCCGGTGCTGGCGGCGGGCGCGAGCAGGTTCTCGATCGACGGGCAGTCCGATGCCGGACAGCGGCTCGTGCCGTGCAGCGGATACGTGTGGAAGGTGATCAGCGTCGGCTTCGCCGGCGCCCGCAGGAACTGCCCGAAGTCGCCGGCATTGGGCTCGGCCAGCCACGGCAGTCCGATGCGCCCGAGGCTCGGCCCCGCGATCGCGACATGCGGGTTCTCCGCCGCGGCCCGGATCACGCCCGCCCAAGTCGTGAAGTCCTTCAGATACGCATGAAAGTCCGAGCTGATCGCGTTCGGTCGGGTGGAGCCCCTGGCGCCGTACCGGACGTAACGGTCGGGCTCGTTGCCGATCTCGAACGCCTGGATGTACCGGAACGGAGCCCGCCGCTCGATCTCGTCCACCAGCCCCTGGTCTCGACCGCCGCCAGCAGCGCATCGTGGGCGATCAGGTTGATGCCGAGGATCAGGCGCGCGCCGGTCGCGCGCGCAAGCGACGCGATCAGCGCCGCCTCGGGGAGGATCGGGCGCGGCCGCTTGCCGGTGCAGGGCATGTCGGGGCCGTTGCCGCCGATCCTCACCACCGGCCGCGGCGAGAGCCCGAGCAGCAGGTGCGCGAGCACGGGCTCGGCGCCGCCGGCCATGTACTTCCGGGTAGCGCAGTAGTCCATCGAGACGCCGACGAAACCCTTGGCGATCCGGCCGACCCAGCTGCTCGAGTTGATGCGCGTCGCCGGGCGGGCGTAGATCCGGAACGTCAGGGCCGGTGGGCCGCCGCCGCCGGTCGTCCGGGTTGCCGCGCTTGCAGGGCCGGTCGTACGCGCGGTGGCGATCAGCGCCACGCAGGCGACGGCCAGCACCGCGCCCAGGCCCCACCGGTGTGCCACGGGCGGCCCTACAGCTTCACGTCGGCGACCATGGCGCCGAACAGGAGCGCCAGGTAGAGCATCGAGAACAGATACAGCCTCAGCGCGGCGGCTCGGTCTGCGCGGCGGTAGAGGCGGACGGCGCCGCCGATGAACGCCAGCCCGAGCACCATCGACGCGACGAGGTAGAAGACGCCGAACACGCCGACGCAGAACGGCAGCTGGGTGACCGCGTACAGCAGCAGCCTGTACAGAAGGATCTGCCGGCGCGTCTCCTGCTCGCCGCGGACCACCGGCATCATCGGCACGCCGACCTTCGCGTACTCGTCCTTCATCAGCAGGCTGAGCGCCCAGAAGTGCGGCGGCGTCCAGTAGAAGACGATCGCGAACAGGTAGACCGCCGTCCACGAGAGCGAGCCGCGCGTCGCCGCCCAGCCGACGAGCGGCGGGATCGCGCCGGCGGCGCCGCCGATGACGATGTTCTGCGGCGTTCGCCGCTTCAAGCCACATCGTGTAGACGCCGACGTAGCCGACGAAGCCGCCGAACGCCAGCGACGCGGCCAGCACGTTGATCGTCAGCGACATCAGGATGAACGAGAGCGCCGCGAGCACGATCCCGAACGTCAGCGCCGCCCGCGGCTGAGATCCGCCCGGCGGGGATCGGCCGCGTCGCCGTGCGCTTCATCCGCGCGTCGATGTCGCGGTCGAACCAGTGGTTGACGGCGCCGGCGCCGCCGGCCGACAGGTAGCCGCCCAGGCAGGTCAGCGCGATCTTCGAGACCGGCGGGTTGCCGGCGATCTCCATCGTCGTGACCGTCGTGAACAGCAGCAGCGACTGGACCTTCGGCTTGGTCAGCTCGAAGTAGTCGGCGAGCACCCGCCGCGCCCGGTGAGCGGGACCGCGCGGGCGACCCTCGGGGTCGAGGTGCTCATGGGACGCGCAGCCTCAGTTGGTGGCCCACGGCGGCTAGCCTACACCCGCGCGAACCGCTCGGAGCCGCCGGTCTTCTGGCGGACGCCGGTCTCGCGCTCGACCTGGCGGCGGATGTCGCGCATCGGCTCGACCGAGCGCACGCGCGGGATCTCGTCGAAGTTGTTGACCGGCGGCGGAGAGGTGGTGAACCACTCGAGCGTGTTGCCCTTCCACGGGTCGGGCCCGGCGATCTCGCCGTGCTTGAGGCTGCGGACGACGTTGATGATCGTCAGCAGGACCCCGAACCCGAGGATGAACGAGCCGATCGTCGAGATCAGGTTGTAGGTCGAC
The DNA here is from genome assembly GCA_963826895.1 of uncultured Solirubrobacterales bacterium. Taxonomy (GTDB): domain Bacteria; phylum Actinomycetota; class Thermoleophilia; order Solirubrobacterales; family Solirubrobacteraceae; genus Palsa-465. Next base: position 248,486 of record CAWGYJ010000007.1, on the reverse strand, counting down.
CAGCCGAGGCCCGGCTGGTAGGTGTAGATGCGCCGCGGCATGCCGGACAGGCCGAGCGCGTGCTGGACGAAGAAGGTCACGTTGAAGCCGATGAACATCAACCAGAACGACCACTTGCCCAGCGGCTCGTTCAGCAGCCGGCCGGTCATCTTCGGGTACCAGTAGTAGATCCCGGCGAACACCGTGAACACGGCGCCGCCCATCAGCACGTAGTGGAAGTGGGCGACGACGAAGTAGGTGTCGTTGAGCTGCCAGTCGACCGGGAACACCGCCAGGAAGATGCCGGTGATGCCGCCGATCGTGAAGATCGCGATGAAGCCGATCGCGAAGTACAGCGAGGTCGTCATCACGAGCGATCCGCGCCACAGGGTGGCGATCCAGTTGAAGATCTTGACCCCGGTCGGGACCCCGATCAGGAACGAGCTGAGCATGAAGAAGCCGAGCACGACGATCGGGCAGCGGCGAGGCGAACATGTGGTGGGCCCAGACCAGCGTTGCCAGGAACGCGATCACGACGGTGGCGGCGGCGATCGCCTTGTAGCCGAAGATCGGCTTGCGGCAGAACACGGGGATGACCTCGGAGATGATCCCGAAGCCGGGCAGGATCATGATGTAGACCTCGGGGTGCCCGAAGAACCAGAACAGGTGCTGCCACAGGACCGGCGAGCCGTGCGCGGTCGGGTCGAAGAAGTGGGTGCCGAAGTGGCGGTCGGTCAGCAGCATCGTGACCGCCGCGGCGACCACCGGCAGCGCGATGATCAGCAGGATCGCGTAGACCAGGATCGACCACACGAACAGCGGCAGCCGGCCCCAGCTCATGCCGGGCGCGCGCATGTTGACGATCGTCACGTAGAAGTTGATCGCGCCGACGCAGCGACGAGATGCCGGTGATGTGGATCAGGAAGATCCACGCGTCCTGGCCGCCGCTCGGCGAGTACAGCGCGCTCCGACAGCGGCGGGTAGCTCCACCAGCCGGCCTCGGGCGGCTGGAAGAAGATCGTTGCGTAGAAGACGATCCCGCCGAACAGCAGCAGCCAGAACGAGAGCGCGTTCAGGCGCGGGAACGCCATGTCCCGGGCGCCGATCATCAGCGGCAGGAAGTAGTTGCCGAAGCCGGCCATCACCGGGACGACGAACAGGAAGATCATCGTCGTCCCGTGCATCGTCAGCAGCTGGTTGTACTGCTCGGGCGTGACCAGCGTGTTGTTCGGGACCGACAGCTGCACGCGCATCATCAGCGCCTCGACCCCGCCGAGGCAGAAGAACACGAACGTGAGGACGAGGTACATGATCCCGATCTTCTTGTGGTCGGTCGTGGTGACCCAGTCGACCCACTTCTTGGTCGTTCGCGGCTTCGCCACCTCGTGGGCGATGATCTGCGGAGCGGGCCGGAGCGCGTAGTCAGTGGTGGACATCGATCTCCCTGGGTCAGACACTCAGATTCCGAGGTTGTTGGTCGCGGTCAGCTGCCGGCGCAGCTGCGCGACCTGGTCGTTGGCGTTGCTGATGGCCGTCGATTGGTACTTGAGCCAGGACTGGTACTTCGCGGGCGTCATCGACTGCACGTAGGCGACCATCGCCGCGTGGTTGGCCCCGCACAGCTGCGCGCACTGCCCGTGGAAGAGCGCGTTCGACTTGCGCCGCCTTGAACCACGTGTAGGTGGTGTAGCCGGGGACCGCGTCGACCTTGCCGCCCAGCGAGGGGATCCACCACGAGTGGATCACGTCGGTCGACTGGATCTTGAGCACGATCGTCGTGTGCGCCGGCACGTACATCGTCGTGTAGGAGTACGGCAGCTTCAAGGCGAAGGCAGCTGTTCAGGCAGCCGGCGCCGTAGGTGTAGCGCCAGATGTACTGGCGGCCCTGCACGCAGATCACGTACTTCTTGCCGTTCGGCGGATTCGGCTCGGTCGTCGAGGCCGAGAGCACGAGGCCGTCGGAGTCGGAGTTCGGCGGCGTTGATGATGCTCGGCAGCTTCATGAACGTGACGACCGTGAGCACGACCAGGATCAGCGCCGCGGCGACCGTCCAGCCGATCTCCAGGCGCGTGTTGCCGTGGATCTGCGCCGCCACCGGGTTCTTCTTGGCGCGGAAGCGATACACCGAGTAGGCGAGCGCTCCCTCGACGATCACGAACACGACCGCCGCGATGTACAGAACGATCTTGTACAGCGACGAGATTGCGTCGGCGTTCGGCGAGCCGCCGGTCTTCGGGGTGATGAAGCCGGCGAAGGCCGACGGGGCCAGGATCAGCGCAACGCCGAGCGCGGCGCTGACGGCAAGCGCGATCCGCGCGGTCCGGTGGCGTGTGTCTCCGGGTCGCAAGGCCGCGGCATTCTATCCAGCACCGCCCCGTCCGGGCCGCGCCGCCGGGGTTCGAGGACGGACACGGGCCCGTCGATGGCCCGCCATGGGCGCGGTGGAGGGCCGGACGTATACTGCCCGCCCCGTGCTGGAGCGCCGGGCGAAGCTGATCAGAGGTGCGGCGTGGGCGCTGGTAGCGGCCGGCGTGGCGGCGCCGATCGTGCGGCGGCGCATGAAGCTGCCGCCCGCTGCCGTGCTCGGGGCCGCGGCGACGGCGCCGGTGGCGCTGTGCGTGGCGCTGCCGCGGCGGCGCTCGCGAGACATCGCGGTGTGCGCGCTCAATATGTGGGCCTACCTGGCGGCGTACGAGCTTCCGCACGACAACCCGGACCGGCTCGAGCAGCGCGTCCATGTCCGCTACCCGATCATCGCCGACCGGGTGCTCGGGCTCGGCGTGCCACCGACGCTGCGGCTGCAGCGGCTCTCGACTCCGGGCGAGGTCAACCGGTTCGAGCGCGTGCTCGTGTGGTGCCACTGGCTGTGGTTCTTCGTCCCGCACACGAGCGTGCTGTACGTGATGATCCGCCGGCCCGAGCACTGTCGGCGGCGCCGCGACGCGCATGTACGCGGTGTTCAACACGGGCGCGGTGTTCTACTGGGCGATTCCGACCGCGCCGCCGTGGTAGGCGGCCGCGCACGGGCGCTTCGGCGATGGCGAGACGGCGAAGGTCCGCCGGATGATGATCGAGTACGGGGAGCAGTTCTGGCAGGACCGCTGGGAGCCCCTCTACGATGTCCTCGGAGGAAACCCCCTAGCTGCAATGCCGTCGCTGCACTTCGCAACGTCGTTGATGGCCGCGCATCTGCTGGCCGATGTCGACCCTGCCGCCGGTGCCGTAGGGCCGACCTACGCAGGGCTGCTCGGGCTCGCGCTCGTGTAGCTCGGCGAGCACTACGCGGTCGATCTGCTCGCGGGCGCCGCGTTGACCGAGTCGGTGCGTCGCATGGCGCCGAAGCTGGCGCCGGCGGCGAGGCGGTTCTCCGCCGCGCTGCAGGCACTCGAGGCGCGGGCACATCCGGCGTAGCCGCTGATGGCCGACGACGCCCACACCGATGGACGGGCGCCGCAGTCGGTTGCCGATGCGCCCGCACCCGCGCGCGCACACGCAGAGGAGATGCCGCGGGTCGTCATCACCCGCAGGCGGCTGCTCGCCTCGATCATCTTCGTCGTCTCGATCGTCGCGTTCATGTACTTCGTGCTGCCGAAGCTCGTCGGGCTGCAGGACACCTGGAACCGGATCGAGCATGGGAACGCGTGGTGGTTCGCGGTCGCCGCCGTGCTCGAGGTGCTGTCCTTCGGGGGCTACATCATGCTGTTCCGGGCCGTGTTCGTGCGGCCCCCGTCGCGGATCGACTGGCGCGAGAGCTATCAGATCACCATGGCCGGGCTCGCGGCCACCCGGCTGTTCGCTGCCGGTGGCGCCGGCGGGCTCGCCTTGACGGGCTGGGCCTTGCGGCGCTCGGGGCTTGACGCGCGGATCGCCGCATGCCGGCTGGTCGCGTTCATGGTGATGCTGTACGCGGTGTTCATGATCACGCTCGTGATCGATGGGCTGGGGCTGTACCTCGGAATCATCCCCAGCAACGGCGCCCCATTCGCGATCACCGTGATCCCCGCCATCTTCGGCGCCGGCGTGATCGCGGTCTTCCTCGCCGTCTCGCTGGTTCCGGGCGACTTCGAACGGCTCGTCGCCCGCGGGACGGGCGGGACCCACTGGTACTCGAAGCTCGCGCGCAACCTGGCCGCGCTGCCCGCGGCTGTCGGGACCGGCGTGCGCACGGCGATCGCGCTCGTCCGCTCACGCGATCCGATGCTGTTGGGAGCCGTCGCGTGGTGGGGGTTCGACATCGGCGTGCTGTGGGCGTGCTTTCACGCCTTCGGCGCCTCTCCGCCGAAGGGCGTGATCGTGATGTCGTACTTCGTCGGGATGTTCGGTAACGCGCTGCCGCTGCCGGGCGGGATCGGCGGCGTCGACGGCGGCATGATCGGCGCGTTCGCGGCGTTCGGCGTGAACGCCCAGGTGGCGATCGTGGCCGTGCTCGCGTACCGGGCGTTCGCGTTCTGGCTGCCGACGATCCCTGGTGCCGTCGCCTACTTCCAGCTTCGCCGGACCGTGCATCGCTGGGACGAGGAGCGTGCGTTGGGCGCCGGGGCCGCCGCCAAGGCGCCGGAGGCCGGCGCGGCGGCTGCCGAGACGGGCACCGGGGCGCCAAGCTATACTTAATGAAGTGAGCGAGCGCGTGATCATCATCGGCAGCGGGCCCGCCGGCTATACGGCGGCGCTGTACACCGCGCGCGCGAACCTCGAGCCGCTCGTGATCGAGGGGTTCCAGTGGGGAGGGCTGCTCCAGCAGACGACCGACGTCGAGAACTACCCGGGGTTCCCCGACGGGATCATGGGCCCGGAGGTGATGCAGAAGTTCCGCGACCAGGCTGAGCGCTTCGGAGCGAGGCTCGAGACCGACGACGTGACGAAGGTCGAGCTGGCCAGGGACGGCGGCCTGCACAAGGTGTGGGTCGGCGAGGACCTGTACGAGTCCCGGACCGTGGTGCTCGCGATGGGCGCGCAGCACCGGAAGCTCGGAGTTCCCGGGGAGCTCGAGCTCTCCGGACGGGGCGTCAGCTACTGCGCGACGTGCGACGCGGCGTTCTTCCGCGGCGTCCCGACCGTGATCGTCGGCGGTGGCGACTCCGCTATGGAGGAGGCGATGTTCCTGTCGAAGTTCTCCTCGACGGTCTCGATCGTTCACCGCCGCAACGACTTCCGCGCGTCGAAGATCATGCTCGAGCGCGCGAAGGCGATCCCGAACATCGAATGGCTGACGCCGTACGTGATCGAAGAGCTCGCGACCGGCGAGTCCAGCAACGGCTCGCTCGAGGTGGCGCACCTGCGGAACACCGAGGACGGCTCGGAGCGGAGGCTGGAGACAGCCGGCGCGTTCGTCGCGATCGGCCACGAGCCCCAGTCACAGCTCGTCGCCGGTCAGGTCGACCTGGATGAGAACGGCTACGTCGTCACCAAGGGCCGCTCGACGCTGACGAACCTTGCGGGTGTTTTCGCCGCCGGCGACCTCGTCGACCACACCTACCGGCAGGCGATCACCGCCGCCGGCTCGGGGTGCCAGGCGGCGCTCGACGCCGAGTGGTACCTGCGCGACGCGGCGCCTTTGGCGCGCGCTGAAGTCGCCGGCGGTTCTGCGGAAGCCGCTGCAGTCAGTTAGGCGAGTCGCCTAGTAAGGACAGTGGTCCGCTGGGCCCCAATTTCCTGAGGCGGGGGACTGGCCCATCGAGAGCCCGTAGTCCTCGGCGAACGTGGCGCCCTTGCGCCAGTAGCCGGCGACGGCGTGGACGTTGACGCCCGTACCGACGCTCCGGTACGTGGGATCGAGGATCACCTCGCAGTGCCCCGGATCGCCCATCCAGCCGGCGACCATCTTCGCGGCCGTCAGGAACCCGGAGCCCACAACCGAGCCGGCCTGCGACCAGTTGTAGCCGACGGCGCTGATCTGGGCGCTCAGGTCCCCGTTGCCGGAGTTGCCGGTGGCGACCATCGTGTTGGCCCAGCGCTGCGCCGCGTTGTTCAGCTTGCCGGACACGCGGAACTTGGGCAGCCCGTGGATCGCGCGCTCGTGGTTGATCAGGCACAGGACGGCACTGCGGACGGCGCCGATTCCGACCTGGCTCGGGTGGGCGTTCTCCCACTTGCACAGCCTGCGGCCATGGCCGCGGTGGGCACCGGCCGGCGCGGCGGCGAACAGCGCCGCGAGGCAGATCGCGGACAGCGCGATGGCGAGCACGGAGCGCACACGGGTGCGCAAGGCTCGGACGGGCTTGTCGGTCTCGGACATGCTCATCTGGAACGGCTCGGTCCCTATGGCTGGACGGGGTGAGCGCGGACGCGCGCTCTCGTTAACGAACCCCTGCCAGGGCGCGGGGTTGGATGGTACGCGGATGTTCTAGGCATGTCGAAAATTGGTGCATCAGCTGTACGGGCAGTGGTCCGCCGGACCCCAGTTGTGCGACGGATCGGTCTGGGTCATCGTCAGGCCGAAGTCCTGGGTCCAGGTCGCGGGGCCTGAGGCCGCCGAAAGCACCGGCAGCGAGGAGACGCCGGTGCCGACACTCGCGTACTGCGGGTCCAGGATGTTGCGGCAATGGCCGGGGCTCGCCATCCAGGCGGTGACCACCTGCTGCGGCGTCGCGAACCCGGTGGCGATGTTCTCGCCGGCGACCTGCCAGTCGTAGCCGACCGCCGAGATCCGCTTCCAGAACGCGGTGCCGTGCGTGAAGATGTTCTGCAGCACCATCGTGTTCGTCCAGCTCTGTGCGGAGCGCTCGAGCTGCGACTGCTCATGGAGCGCGGGGAGGTGCCGGGAGGTGCGCTGCTGGTTGATCAGGCACACGACGGCCTTGCGCATCACCCGCTTGGTGGCCTGCGTCGCGGGCGTGTTCGCGTTGGCGCACGCGCTCGAGCTGGTCGCCATGTGGGCGATCGGATCGGGCTGCTTGCGCGAGTGCGCGCCGGCGGCGGCCGGAGCGATCGTCAGCGTGGCGAGCGCCAGCGCTGCGATCCGATATGGGCGTGTACGGGGCACATGTCATGGATCGGGCGGGGTGTGCCGGTCCCGCCAGCATGCGGCCACTTGCTCGAACAGACGTCCAGCAGGGTTCTGGACGGGCCTCCAGGACGCGCGTGCGGCGCGTGCGGCGACTGACCCCGGTCAGCCCAGGTTGGTCCAGACGACCTTCGTCTCGAGGTAGGCCTCGAGCCCTTCGCGGCCGTGCTCGCGGCCGATTCCGGAGGCCTTGAAGCCGCCGAAGGGGGCGCCGGCGTCCGACATCCCCCAGCAGTTGACGTACACCGATCCGGCCTTCAGCATCGCCGCGAGCCGGTGCGCGTTGCCGACGTCGCGCGTCCATACTCCGGCCGCGAGGCCGTACTCGCTGTCGTTCGCGCGCGCGGCGACCTCCTCGAGCGACTCGTACGGCATTGCGACGAGCACAGGCCCGAAGATCTCCTCCCGGGTGATCTTCAGATCGTCGCTCGTGGACGTGAACAGGGTCGGCTCGATGAAGTAGCCGGAAGTGCCGTCGGGGACCCCGCCGCCGGTGACGAGCTCGGCGCCCTCGTCGCGCCCGGACTGGATGTAGGAGAGCACCCGCTCGTGCTGCTCGGAGGAGACGACCGGGCCGAGCTGGGTGCTCGGCTCGAGACCTGCCCCGAGGCGGGTCTTGGACGCGCGCTCGGCGAGCTTCGAGACGACGTCGTCGAACTCGTCCTTGTGCACGAACAGACGGCTGCCCGCATTGCAGGCCTGGCCGGTGTTGAAGTAGATCGCCTGGAACGAGCCGCCGATCGCCGCGTCGAGATCGGCGTCCGGCAGGATGATGTTCGGCGACTTGCCGCCGAGCTCGAGCGTCACGCGCTTGAGCGCCTTGCCCGCCTTGGCGCCGATCTCGCGGCCGACGACGGTCGAGCCCGTGAACGCGATCTTGTCGACGCCGGGATGGTCGACGAGCGCCGCGCCGGTGTTGCCCTCGCCCGTGACGACGTTGACGACCCCCGGGGGGATCCCCGCTTCGAGCACGAGCTCGCCGAGCCGCAGCGCGGTGAGCGGCGTCTGCTCGGCCGGCTTGAGCACGATCGTGCACCCGGCCGCGAGCGCCGGCGCGAGCTTCCAGGCGGCCATCAGCAGCGGGAAGTTCCAAGGGATGATCTGGCCGGCGACGCCGACCGGCTCCTTGCGCGTGTACACGTGCATGTTCGGCTGCGCGACCGGGATCACGTCGCCGAGCACACGCTCGGGCCAGCCCGCGAAATGGCGGAAGTGCGCGGCGCTGCCGGCGACATCGACGAAGCGGGCGAGCTTCACCGGCTTGCCGTTGTCCAGCGACTCGAGCTGGGCGAGCTGGTCGACGTGCTCGTCGACGAGGTCGGCGAGGCGGTTCAGCGCCCGCGCGCGCTCGGCCGCGGTCGTCTTGCCCCACGACCCGCTCTCGAGTGCGCCGCGTGCGGACTTCACGGCCCGGTCGATGTCCTCGGCGCCCCCGTGCGCGACCGTGGTGATCGTCTCGCCGGTGGCAGGGTCGAGCGTCTCGAACGTGCGGCCGTCCGCGGCCTCTGCGCGCTCGCCGTCGATCAGCAGCAGCTGCGTGGCACCGGCGAACTCGCGCGCGGCGTCGGACAGCTGTTCGGGCAGGGCGGTGGTCGACATGGCGGTGTGGCCTCCTCGGCGCGTTACGGGTACGTCTTACGGGCTCAGGACGATTTTCAGCGCTTCGCGGCGATCGTAGACGCCGTATGCCTCGGGGGCATCGTCGAGCGCCATGTGGTGGGTCACCAGCGGGGTCGGGTCGAGCGTGCCGGCGGCGAGCATCCCGAGCACGCGGTCGACGTGGCCGATCACGTTCGCCTGCCCCGCGCGGACCGTCAATCCCTTGATCCAGACGAGGCCCATGTGGACCTGGCACGGTTCCGCGTACACGCCGATCGCGACCACCGTGCCCGCCTTGCGCGCAAGCCGGATCCCCAGGTCAAGCGCGTCGGGGTGCCCGACGGCGTCGATCGCCGCGTCGACCCCGCGGCCGCCGGTCGCGGCCTGGACGATCTTGCGCGGCTCTTCGTCGGTCAGATGGATCGGCACGGCGCCGAACGATCGCGCCATCTCGAGGCGCTGCGGAACCGTGTCGATCGCCAGCACTGGCGTGGCGCCGGCGGCGATCGCGATCTGGACCGCGCACAGGCCGACCGGGCCGAGCCCGAGCACGGCCACGCTGTCGCCGGGCCGGACGTCGCCCTCCTGAACCGCGTGATAGGCGGTTCCCATCACGTCGCCCGCGAACAGTGCCACGTCGTCCGGAACGCCCTCCGGGACACGGCGCAGCGTCAGGTTCGCGTTCGGCACGAGCGCGCGCTCGGCCTGGGTGCCGGGGAGATCGCCGAGCGCCGCGCCATGGCCGAACACGCGGGCGACGTCGCACTTCTGGTAGACGCCCTTCAGGCAGTAGAAGCAGGTGCCGCAGGCTGAGTGAAAGCAGCCGAGCACGCGATCGCCGGTGTTCACGCGGGTGACATCGTCGCCGGCCGCAACGACGGTGCCGACGAACTCATGCCCGATCGTGAAGCCTGGCGCGATCTTCACTCGCCCGTGGTAGATGTGGAGGTCCGAGCCGCAGATGCCGCTCGCCTCGATCGCGACGATCGCGTCGTCGCGCGCGGCGAGCTCCGGCTCCGGCTTGTGTTCGATGCGCACCTCACCGGGCGCCTGGAACGTGACGGCTCTCATCTGAGGACCATCATGCCGGGTCGGAGTCGTATTCGAAGAATCCGGCGCCCGTCTGGCGGCCGAGACGGCCACTGAGCCCGAGCGCGCGGAGCGCCGGGGCCGTGCGGTAGCGCTCCTCGCGCCGCTCCTCGTACAGCGCGTCGAGGACCATCAGCACGTGGTCGAGGCCGATCTCGTCGGCCCACGCGAGCGGGCCGCGCGGGTAGTTGAGGCCGTTGATCATGCCGGTGTCGATGTCGGCGGCCGAGCCGACGCCTTCGCCGAGCGAGAACGCGCACTCGTTGATCACCTGGCAGACCATCCGGCCGAGCACGAGGCCGGGTGCGTCGCCGACCCAGACGGTGTGCTTGCCGAGGCTCGCGAACAGCCGCTCCGCCGCCGCGGCGGCCGAGTCCGCGGTGGCCGTGCCTCGGGTGAGCTCCACGAGCTGAGCCTCGTCGAGTGGCGGCAGCATGTGGAAGCCGACCGCGCTTCCGCCCGGGTCGAGCGCCGCGAGCGAGCCGGCAGCGCAGAGGATCGCCTGGGGTCCGCCCTCGAGCGGCGCCGGTGGCTCGTCTCCGAGGGTGCAGTCGAGTACGAGGAACGGGACTTCGCCGTCGGCGGTATCCGGCGTCCGGACGTCCCACCCGACCGCCGCGGCCGCATCGCCCAGCTGCTCGGCGAGCGCGCCGTCGCCGGCGATCACGAGGACCCCGTCGCCCTGGGAAGGCGCCGGCTGCTCGGGGTCCGGGTCGCGGTACGCGTCGGTCCCGTTCGAGTAGTCGTAGTAGCCGCGTCCCGACTTGCGGCCGTGGTGCCCGGCGGCGACCGTGCGCGAGGTGATCATCGACGGCCGCCAGCGCGGCTCGTAGAAGCTCTGCTCGTAGAACGACCGCGAGACATCGAAGCCGACATCGACGCCGACCAGGTCCATCAGCTCGAACGGGCCCATCCGGAAACCGCCCTCGAGCCTGGCGATCCGGTCGATCGCCGGCACGTCGGCGACCCCTTCCTGGAGCAGCTTCAGCGCCTCGAGCCCGAACGGACGGTTGCTGCGGTTGACGAGGAAGCCGGGGCCGTCGACCGCGTCGATCACGACCTTGCCCATCGCCTCGCCGGTCGCGCGGGCCGTCTGCAGCGCCGGCTCCGAGGACTCGGGCCCGGCCACGACCTCCAGCAGCCGCATCACGGGGGCCGGGTTGAAGAAGTGCATCCCGACGACGCGCTCGGGGTGCGGGACGGCGGCCGCGATCGCGGTCACGAGCAGCGACGAGGTGTTGGTGGCGAGCACGCACTCGCCGTTGACGATCCCGTCGGCGAGCGTGGCGAACATCTTCCGCTTCAGCTCGAGGTTCTCCGGCGCGGCCTCGATCACGAGCCCCGCTCCGGAGAGGTCGGCGAGTTGGGCCGCCGGCTGAAGGCGCTCCTTCGCGGCGGCTGCCTCGGCTTCGCTCATCCGGTTTCGCTCGACGGCCCGATCGAGCTGCCTGTGGACCGAGCCGATGCCCTTCTCGAGTGCCTCCGGGATCGGGTCGTGCAGGAGCGTGCGTGCGCCCGCCACGCACGCCAGCTGCGCGATCCCGGAGCCCATCGTCCCGGCGCCGAGGACGCCGATCGTGTCCGGCCTGCCGGGCATCCGGCTAGGCGGGGATCAACGCGTTGATGCCGGTGACGGCGCGGCCGATGATCAGCTGCTGGATCTGCGAGGTGCCCTCATACAGCGTCGTCACCCGGACGTCGCGGAAGTAGCGCTCGACCGGGTAGTCGTCGACGTAGCCCGAGCCCCCGTGCACCTGGATCGCGTTGTTGGCGCTGCGGACGGCCGCCTCGGTTGCGTAGTACTTGGCGATCGATGTCTCGGTCGTATTCGGCTTGCCGGCGTCCTTCAGGTAGCCCGCGCGCCACGTGAGCATCCGCGCCGCGTCGGTGTCGACGACCATGTTCGCGATCATCTGCTGGACGAGCTGGAAGCTCGCGATCGGGCGTCCGAACTGCTCGCGCTCCTTGGAGTACTTGACCGACGCGTCGACGCAGCCCTGGCAGATGCCGACGCAACCGGCCGCGACGCTGAAGCGACCCGAGTCGAGCGAGCTCATCGCGATCTTGAAACCGTCGCCGATCTCGCCGAGCATCTGGTCGTCGGTGACCTCGACGTCGTCGAGGCCGATCTCGGCGGTGTCCGAGCCGCGCAGCCCCATCTTGTGGTGGATCGGCTGCGGCTTGAAGCCCGGCTGGTCGGTGTCGACGAGGAAGCAGGCGAGCCCGCGGTGCTTCTTCTCCGGATCCGTCTGGGCGAAGATCAGCGCGACCTTGGCGTGGTTGGCGAGCGAGATGAACATCTTCGAGCCGTTGATCACCCAGCCCGAGTCGGTCTTGCGCGCGCGCGTCTTCTGGTTGGCCGCATCGGAGCCGGTGTCCGGCTCGGTCAGGCCGAAGCAGCCGAGCCACTCGCCCGAGCACAGCCTCGGCAGGTAGTGCTGCTTCTGCTCCTCGGTCCCCCAGCGCATGAACGCCGAGGACACGAGGCTCGTCTGCACGCTCACCACGGTGCGCATCGCGCTGCAGCCGCGGCCGACCTCCTCGACGACGAGGCCGTAGGTCAGGTAGTCGAGACCGGCGCCGCCGTACTCGCGCGGGACGATCGCCCCGAGGTAGCCCTGCGCCGCGATCTTCTGCACGAGCTCGGTGTCGAAGTGCTCGTTGCGATCGTTGTCTCGCGCGCGCGGGACGATCTCGTTGTCGGTGAAGGAGCGCGCCGTCTCGCGCACCAACTGCTGTTCATCGGTGAGTTCAAAGTCCATGTCAAGGCACGCTATCTGGTCCGGGTACGCTGCGATGTCGTCATGGCGCCGGAGACTCGATACGCCCGCAGCGGCGAGCTGCACATCGCGTACCAGACCTACGGCGATGGACCGCTCGACATCCTCTGGGTGCCGACCTGGGTCTGGGAGGGCGAACACGTCTGGGAGGAGCCGTCGATCGCGAGGCTGTTCCGGCGCCTCGGCAACTTCGGGCGGCTGATCACGTTCGACCGCCGCGGCTCGGGGCTCTCGGACTCGGTCGACGGCGCGCCAACGCTGGAGGAGCAGATGGATGACGTCGTGGCGGTGCTCGACGCGGTGGGCGTCGAGCAGGCGGTCCTGTTCGCGCAGCTCGAGGCGGGAGCGATGGCGTGCCTGTTCGCGGCCACGCATCCCGAGCGCACGCGGGCGCTCGTGCTGTACGAGGCGACGCCGCGGATGACGAAGGCGCCGGACTACGACTGGCCTTTGACGAAGGAGGAGCGCGAGGAGCTGGTCGAGCCGATGCGCGAGAACTGGGGCTCCGGCGGCTGGGTCTCCGGGCTGTCTCGCAAGCCGCCGGACGAGCGTCTGCTGCGCTGGGCGGGGCGGCTCGAGCGCCTGGCGGCCAGCCCGGGCACCGCAGTCGCGTTCTTCCGGATGCACTCGGAGGTCGATGTGCGGCCGGTGCTCCCGTCGATCCAGGCGCCGACGCTCGTGCTTCATCGACCAGGGGATGAGTACATCGACATTCGCCACTCCCGCTATCTCGCCGAGCACATTCCGGGCGCTCGGATGGTCGAGCTCTCGGGCCACGACACGCTGCTGTTCACCGGCAACCAGGACGAGCTGCTCGCCGAGGTTGAGGAGTTCCTCACCGGGGCGCGACATGCCCCCGACCCCGAACGAGTCCTCGCGACCGTGATGTTCTCGGACATCGTCGACTCGACCAGCCGCGCGGCCGCGCTAGGCGATCGCCGCTGGCGCGAGATGCTCGAGTCGATGGAGGAGGCCGTCGGCCGCGAGCTGATGCGGTTCCGGGGACGCGCGGTGAAGTCGATGGGGGACGGATTCCTCGCGACGTTCGACGGGCCGGCGCGGGGGATCCGGTGCGCCACCGCCGTCCGCGACGCGGCGCACTCCCGATTCGGCCTCGAGATCCGGAGCGGCCTGCACACCGGCGAGGTGGAGGTGATGGGCGACGACGTCGGCGGGATCGCCGTTCACATCGGCGCTCGGGTCGGGGCGGCGGCGCGGGGCGGCGAGGTGCTCGTGTCGAACACCGTCAAGGATCTCGTCGTCGGCTCCGGGATCGCCTTCGAGGACCGTGGCGAGCAGGAACTGAAGGGGGTCCCGGGCGCGTGGCGGCTGTGGGCGGTGGCGGCGTAGAACGCCGACCGGCCCCCCGCCGCTGACGCGACGGAGGGCCGGAAACCGGACGTACCTCTGTCCGAGCTTGCCTACGAGGTGGGCGCTGCCGGCAGCGAGTTCGGCGTCGGCGGCAGGGTGACGTTGATCGTCGCCGTCGAGGAGGCGGCGCCGATGTTGTCGGGCCCACCCGGGATCACGACGCGGAACTCCTTCGTGCCCGGATTGCCGAAGGTCCACCCGAACGCGAACGTCGAGTCGTTGCGGACGAGGCTGACCTCGGCGATGTGCCAGTAACCGTCGGAACCCAGCTTCTCCAGGTAGATCACGTGACCGGCCTTGTAAGGCGAGACCGAGCCGGTGAACTGGATGTGCTGGCCGACCGTCGCGGTCGATGCCGGCGGGGTGAGCATGACGACGTCCTGCACGCCCTCGAACAGCAGCGCGGTCGCGCGGTGCTTGGGCGGCGCGAACGTGGTCCGCACCTGGTACACGGTGTTGCTGCTCGGCGACTCGGTGAAGCTGTAGTCGCCGTTCGTGTCCGTCACGACCGGCGTGCCGATCGTGTGGTTCTTCGCCTCGGCGGTCCGACCCCACAGCGTGACGCTGACGTTGGGATCAGGCGTCGTCGTGCCGGCCAGGTACAGGGTGCCGCTGATCGTCGCCGACTGCCCGTAGGGGATCACGGGGCTCGACGTGTTGATCGTGAAGTCCGGGACCTCGGTCTGCTGGACAGTCACGGTCAACGGCGACGACACGCTCGCGAGGTTGCGGTCGTCGCTGCGGAGCAGCGTCCGGAGCGTGTAGCCGCCCGGAAGCCGGAACCGGTACGAGATCGAGTAGTTCGAGCCCGGGCCGATCAGGCCGGTCTTCAGCGTGTGCCAAGCGTTACCGGTCGCGCTGCCCTGCTCCTGAAGCAGGATCCGATCGCCGGCGTGGCTCGGGGTCACGTGGCCGCTGAACACGACCGGCTGGTTGGTGGTGCCGTTCATCGTCGACGCGTTGAGAGTGACCTCGGCGTAGACCAGTTCATGGACCGTGCGGCTGTGGACACCCGGGGAGCCGGGCGCGGTAGCGAACCACTCGCGGTTCGAGGTCACGACGCCCTCGGCGCGCGTGAACCAGTAGAAGCCGTACTTGTCCGTCGTCGTCTTGCTGATCAGGCTGAACCCCGGCGCCGGGTTGACGCGGTGATACAGGTACACCGTCTGGCCCCCAGGATCGGGCCCCTTGAGCTTGCCGTAGATCAGCACGCCTTCGCCGGCGGTGATCGGGTTAGGCGTGGCGGCGATCGTCAGGCCATGGTTGTGACGCGGTCCGTGGGCCGATGCGACGGCGGGCACGGACACGAACGCGAGTGCGCTCACAAGCAATGCGAGCACGGTGAATCGTGGGCGCATGATGCTCCTTCCCTGCGACGTTGAGGATGACTCCCCCCGCCCGTTCTCCGGCCCTTGCCGAGCGGTGGCTTGTGGTGCCCCCTCAAACACAAGTCCTCGGAAAGAGTTGCGGAGATTAAGATTGGAGATCGGCGGAGATTAAGATTGGGGATCGTGGACCCGTTCGTGCTCGTGCTCGTGGGCTTCCTGCTGGCGATGGTGATCGCGCTGGTTCTGATCGGGCACTTCTATCCGGGGTCGGGGATGGAGCAGCTGGGAATGCGTTCGGCGCGCGAGATCACCGAGCAGCGGGAGGAGCTCGAGGCCGAGGATCTCGAGCAGATGCTGGCGGCGCACAACGCCCGCCGCCGGCGGCGCGGTGAGGCGGAGGTCACGGTCGAGGATCTCGAGCTGCGCGTGACACAGGATCGCCGCGAGCTGGAGCAGCGCCGCGCCGCGTACATGGCCGACCGCGAGCTCGACGAGCTGCTCGAGGCCACGAATGCGCGTCGGCGGGCGCGCGGCCTGCCCGAGCGAACGCGCGAAGAGGTCCGCCGCGAGTACGGCGGCTAGACGGCTCTGGCCCGGGTCCTGATCATCGGCTGCGGGTGCCGGGGGCGCTCGCTGGCGAACGAGCTGATCGCGCGCGGGCACGCCGTGCGCGGCACGACGCGAGATCCCGAAGCGGTCGCCTTGATCGAGGGGGTCGGGGCCGAGGCGGTCGTGGCCGACCCCGATCGGGTGGTGACGCTTGCGCCGGCGCTCGCGGGCGTGGGCGTGGTGTGCGTGCTGCTCGGCTCGGCCGAGGGTTCGGACGCGGCTCTGTCCGATTTGCACGGCGCGCGGTTGGAGATGCTGCTGACTCGAATCCTCGACACCCCGGTTCGGGGGTTCGTCTACGAGGCGTCGGGGGGCGTCGACGCTGCTGTGCTCGGCCGGGGCGGCGAGCTTGTGACCTCGTTCTGCTCGACCTCGCGGATCCCGTTCGAGCTGGTTGCTCTGCGTGGAGAGGTGCCTTGGGAGCTTTGGGCAGTGCGGGTGGCGGACGACGTGGAGCGCGTGCTCACGCCGCCCCGCGCGTCTTGAGCGACGCGATCCGGTCGAACAGGTCCGCGAGGATCCGCGCCGTGGCGCCCCAGATCAGGTCGTCGCCGACGACGAACGTATCGGTCCTGATCGGCAGGCCGCGCCGGATCAGGCGACGCCGGGCGTAGCCGGCCCGGAGAGCGGGGAGCGACAGCTCGATCACCGCCGCGACCTCGCCAGGGCTCAGCTCCCATTCGTGTCCGGGCGCGATCAGGCCGACGAACGGGTACACGGAATAGCCGGTGGCGATCGTGGGCGTCGGCTGCAGCGCCCCGACGATCTCGACATCGCCGCGCGGGAGCCCGATCTCCTCCTCCGCCTCGCGCAGCGCGGTCTCGCTCAGGTCGCGATCGCCATCCTCGCGGCGCCCGCCGGGGAACGAGATCTCGCCGGGATGGCGGCGAAGATCGTCGCGGCGCTTGGTGAACACCGCGTGCATCTCTCCGCCGTGCGCGTACAGCGGCACGAGCACGCCGGCGTCGGTGCGCCCGGCGACTTCGAGCGACAGCGCCTCCGGCACGCGCAACAGCACGCGCCTCAGATCGTCCCCGGCCGAGGGCATGGACATCGGCCTGAATATATTGAGCCGGCGGTCGGTGGCTAGGCGGAGGCCTGTTCGGGAGCCACCAGCTCGATCCGCTCCTCGAACATCACCTCGCCGGAGAGCACTCGATGGACCGGGCATTTCGCGGCGATGACGCCCAGCCGCTCGACCTGTTCCTGGCTCAGGCTGTTCGGCAGCCGCAACGTCAGCTTGAACTTCGTCGGCGAGCCAGGTTCAGGCTTCTCGTACTCGCAGTCCACCTCGGCGGCGCCGATGTCCCATTCCTTGCGCTTGGCGTACATCTCGACCGTGATCGCCGTACAGCTTGCGAGCGAGGCGGCCAGCAGCTGTTGCGGGCTCGGCCCCGCGTCGTCGCCACCGAGCTCGACGGGCTCGTCGACCGTGATCCGGTGCGCGCCGAGCTCCACCTCGTGGGTGAGCGAGTCCGGGTTCGTGCGGCGGGCGGTGACCTTGACCATGTCTGTGTCTCGCGGATGCCCCGGCCCGCCGGCTGCTCAGTCGAGCGGGTTGAACACGAGGCCGGTCGGGACCTTCGGGTAGAAGTATGTCGACTTGGGCGGCATGTTCTCGCCGCTCTCGGCGACGGCCTGGATTCGCTGCACGGGCGTCGGCGCCATGAAGAAGGCCGCGTCGTAAGCCTTGTCGTGGATCAGTTCGAGGGCCTGCGCGAAGTCCCGCGCGTAGCCGAGCCCGTCGAGGTGGTCGATGCTCTCGTCGGTCATGCTGAGTGCGCCCTTGAGGATCAGCGCCTCGAGCACGGCGGTGTCGAGCCGCCGGTAAGGCTCGGCGTGCTCCGCAAGCGCTGCGTCCGCTGTCGCCTGGTCCTTCAGGGTGAGCATGAACGGCCGCAGGAAGTGCGAGTCCATGTAGCCGATCTTCAGCTCCTCGTTGGCCGGCGGCGCGAGTTGCTGCTCGTCTTCGAGCCGCTCGATCTCGAAGTCCTGTTTCAGCGCTTCCGCGAGTCGCTCTTGCTGCTCGGGCGTCAGATCGTTGACGAGCCTGTGCGTCGGGAACACCGTCAGGCCGGGGTCCTCGAGCGCGACCAGGCACATCAGCACGTACCGATGCGGGCCCTCGTCACCGATCTCTTCCGCGTACACGCGCGCCGTCTCGTAGCGGTGATGGCCGTCGGCGATCAGCAGCTCGGCGGGCTCCAGGGCCTCTTGCAGGGCGGCGATCGTGTCCGCGTCGGCCGTCCGCCAGAGGCGATTGACGGTTCCGTCGTCATCGGTGGTCTCGGCGTATGGGGTGGTGTCCTCGGTCGCGGCGGTGAGCGTTCGGCGTGCGACGCCGTCGGAGTCCGAGTACAGCGAGAAGATGGGGGAGAGGTTGGCCCGGGTGGCGCGGGTCAGCTTGAGCCGATCCTCGCGCGGGCCCGGGTGCGTGCGCTCGTGCGGGCGGATCGTCCCCGGCCCGTACGCGGTCACGCGCACGCGCGCGAGGAACCCTGTGCGGGTGCGCTGCTTTCCGTCAGGGCCTGTGTAGTCCTGCTCGAGCACCCAGATCGCCGGCTCATCGTCCTCTGTGACGATCCCTTCGCTGCGCCATTCGGTCAGCGTTCGTGCCGCGTTCTCGTATGGGTCCTCGCCCTGGGGGAGGTCGATCTCGACGACGTTGTACGGCGACCGGGCGATGAGTTGCTCGCGCTGCGCGGCGTCGATCACGTCGTATGGCGGCGACACGACGTCCTGGAGACCGCCGGTCTTCTCGAGGTCGTAACGGAGTGCGGTGAGCGGCTGGATCTCGGCCATTGCGGCGGCGGACGGTACTAGCAACCGGCTCGCGCTGTCGGGCTCGGCGCCAAGTGTCTCGCCGGTTCGCCGCGGGCTTTTCCGTCCGGCATGCATGCGAACATACGTTCCGGTTGAGATGGCTCATCCGGACTATGTGAGAGAGCGGGTGACGCAGCTTCGAGTCGAGAAAAAGCCGTCGCTGGGAGATCGCGGAGCGGTTGGCGTTGCCGAAGACGACCGTCAATGGCGAGTTTGCACCCCCGGAACCATTGAGGATTTGAGGATCGAGGGGCTCGATCGGTGGCTCATCACGGCGTGCCGGTGGCAGCGACAGACGGTTGCCGAACATCGCGTCCGAGGGGTCCGGGAGCTTGATCTTCGTCGGCTTGCGGAACGCGAATTGGTCGAGCAGCCGGTTTCGATCCGTCTCGACTTCGCATCAAAGGCCCGCGAGCAGGCCGCAGAGGGTGGCGTTGAGATCCTTGAATTGAGCGGCGCGCGCCTGTGGGCGGTGTACGGCGCTTCAGTCGGCGATCTGGCGCTTGAGATAGAGGCTGCTGACCGTCAGGGTGGGCGAGCTGAGCGCGACGAGCTCCCAACCGTCTTTCCCGAGTTCGTTGAGCGCTGCCAGCCGCGTCGGATACTCCCGCTCGGAGCCGTCTGGGAGCGTCACGCTCGTCTTGGGCTCTGCCTCAGGCTGATCCGCCAAGGACCAGAAGATGCGTGCATATTCGAAGCGGGCTGGCATCCTGGGTGACCCTACTGCGGCGAGAGACCGGCGTCCAGCGCGTTGCCGGAGGGCGATCTCGGTCTCCGTTTCGACGAGCGTGACCGACGGTTCATCCGTGCCAAGCGATTGCCTTGCCGTCCGCCACCCTCACTATGGTGGTGAGCGAAATGACGGTCAGGGCCGTGATGGGGAGGGTGTTGCTGGCCGGAGCTCTGCTGGCTGTCGGGGCGCTTGCCCTGCACGCCGGCGCGACGCTGGGGGCGACCCCAACCGCGCACGCGAATCGTGACAAGCCCCAATCGCATTCCTCGCGGGGCCCGCGAGGGCCGCGCGGACGACGCGGTGCGGTCGGTCCTCGCGGACGAACGGGGGCCGCCGGCATGACTGGTGCGACCGGTCCGAGAGGGACGACCGGCGCCACCGGCCCGGACTTCGAAGGGACGTTGTTGAGCGTCTACGACACGACCGCGCAAGCAGCGGCGGCTGCGAGCACCTTCCAGAACGTGAC
Source organism: uncultured Solirubrobacterales bacterium (assembly GCA_963826895.1). Taxonomy (GTDB): domain Bacteria; phylum Actinomycetota; class Thermoleophilia; order Solirubrobacterales; family Solirubrobacteraceae; genus Palsa-465. The sequence goes on along the minus strand of CAWGYJ010000007.1, from coordinate 228,705 downwards.
GTTCTCCGACGTGTCCCAAAGCAGTGGCATTTCGTTCACGCCGGGATCCTCGAGCGTGACGCTCACCACTGCGGGGGAATATCTCATCGACGCGAGCATCAGCGCCGGTACGAGCAGCGACAGCTACACGACGCTGACCATGTCTGAGCGACTCACGCTGAACGGCACCGAGATCCCGGGGAGCCAGGCCGCCGACCAGATCCCGGTTGCGCCTGCGGCGTTTTCAGTCGTCATTCCGACGACCGCCATCGTCTCGGCCAGCGCCGGAGACGTCATCCGTCTTCAGTTCGTGGCGTCCGACACCAACGGCGGGTTGCTCCCGATCGGTGCCGGCACCACGCCGACGAGCGCTCGCCTGACGATCATCCGGATCGGCTGACGCGACCGCTTGTCCGGCGGCCGGGTTGTCCTCTGCAGCGTGGTCCCCGACATGTGGGTAGGTTGGACGCGGCTGCTCCACGACGACGTCGGTTGAACCGCAGTTCGTCGGCATGTTTCGCAAATCGAACCGTCTTCAGCTCCGAGGGCGAGTCTGGCGGTGCGAGCACGGCGTGGCGCCGGTCCAGGCTCACGACACGCTGTTGCGAGCTCGACTGGGCGCCTGGATGGACCGGGTTAGAGAAGGCTGGGGGTAGACTCGGGCGCCGCCTCGGGGTGTAGCTCAGCCTGGTAGAGCGCCCGGTTTGGGTCCGGGAGGTTTCGCCGGTTCGAATCCGGCCACCCCGATCTATTTGGTTGACAAATGTCAGCCGCAGCCGCTGATCCCGCCGTCCATCGGGATCACGGTGGCGGTCAGGTAGGCGCCGGCACGTGAGGCGAGGAACTGGACGAGCCCGGCGGCGTCGTCGGGCCGGCCGATGCGGCCGAGCGGCACCATCGACTCGACGGCGGCGCGGGTGTCCGGGTTGTCGAGGGCGAAGGCCATCATCTTGCTCTCGAACGGGCCCGGGGCGATCGCGTTGACGGTGATGTGCTGCGAGGCGAGCCGCTTGGCGAGGTGGCGGGTGAGCATGTGCACGGCGGCCTTGCTGGCGCTGTAGCTGTAGTTCTCGGTCGACGGCACCCGGATCCCGTCGATCGACCCGATGTTGATCACGCGCGCCGGGTCGTCGGCCGTGGCGGCCGCTCGCAGCTGGGGCAGCAGCGCGGTCGTGAGGTGGAAGATGCCCTCGACGTTCGTCCCGATCACGCGGTCCCAGCCGGACTGCGGGAAGTCCTCGACCGGCGCGCCCCAGGTGGCGCCGGCGTTGTTGACGAGGATGTTCAGTTCCGGGAAGCGCTCGGCGACGGCGGACGCCAGCCCCCGCGCACCGTCCTCATTCGAGAGGTCTGCCGGGATCGCGACGCACTCGCCGTACGCCGCAAGCTGTTCCGCTGTCGCGTTCAGGTCCGCCTCCTTGCGCGACGAGATCACGATCCGCGCGCCGGCGTCGAGCAGCCCGCGGGCGATCATCGCGCCGATTCCGCGCGAGCCGCCGGTCACGAGCGCGGTCTTGCGGCTGATGTCGAACAGGTCGCTCAATCGATGAACTCCGCGGGTCGCTTCTCCAGGAACGCCGCGATCGCCTCCGGCGGAGCGACGCCGAGGGTGGCCATGATCTGCTGGCGATCCTCGTACTCGATCGCCGCCTGCTCGGATGGGATCTCGAGCGCGGCCCAAATGCCGCGCTTCGTCAGCCGCACGCCCCAGGGCGCGAGCGCCGCGATCTGCCCGGCCGCCTCGAGTGCGCGCTCGGCCAGCTGATCGCCTTCGACGACGTCGGCGACCAGTCCGATCCGGAGCGCTTCCTCGGCGTCGACCCTGCGACCGGTGAGCATCAGCTCGTGCGAGCGTGAGGCGCCGATCAGCCGCGGCAGCAGCCAGCTCGTGCCCATGTCGCAGTTCGACACGCCGATGTTGATGAACGCGGCGCGGAACACCGCCGAGCTGCTCGCATAGCGGATGTCGCTCGCGAGCGCGAACGCGAGCCCGTAGCCGGCGGCCGGTCCGTTGACGGCAGCGATCACGGGCTGGGGGAGGGAGCGGACGGCGAGGATCAGGCGCGACATGTGCTCCTGGTTCGCGAGCCGGTCGCGTGCCAGGTCGTCGCCGGCGTTGTCGGGCGCCTGGCCGTATCCGTGCAGGTCGAGGCCGGCGCAGAACCCGCGGCCGGCGCCGGTGACGATCACCGCGCGGCACGAGCGAAGGCCGGCGGTCGCACGCAGCTCTACATGCAGCGCCTCGCAGAGCTCCGCGGTCATGGTGTTGAGCTGGTCGGGGCGGTTGAGCGTCAGCCGCCGGACATGGGGCGCGGGCTCGTCGACGAGGAGCACGGGGCTCATGCGCTGATCCTATGCGTTAGCGAGCACTGTTCGGCGCGTCGCGCCTGAACCTCGGCATCCCGCGCAGCAAGCGCCCGAACAGGCCGCGGAGCGTCGCCTTGCCGTACGCGTGGGAGCCGTCGTACATCGTCAGCACCGCGACCGAAACGCGCGAGCAGCCGCGCCGCAGCAGTGCGACCTGCGAGTCGATCAGCCCGGTGCCGGACCCCCAGCCGCCCTTGAAGTACAGCTTCCAGCCGCTCGGTCTGACCTCGCCGACGCCCCAGCGCTCGTACGGGACGATCTTCGACAGCGCCGCCATCGCGTACCCACGGTGGCGGGGCACCACGTACGAGTCGATGTGCAGGAAGAACTTCGTCAGCCCGCGGGCGGTGACGTGCGTCTCGCCCCAGATCGACTGGGTCGAGAAGGAGCTCATCCCGACGCGCGCGGCCAGCGCGTACAGAGCGCCCGGGCCGATGGCCTCGTACACCTGATCGGCGGCGTTGTTGTTCGATTCCGTGATCATCGGCCACAGCAGCGAGCCGTCGTGCCCGTTCAGCGCCCGATCCGCCACCCACGGCTCGTCCAGGTAGGCGACCAGCATCATCGACTTGACCATGCTCGCCGACCACTCGACGTGGTCCGGCCGGTAGCCGTAGAAGCGGTCGGCCGTTCGTACGGCGAATGCGATGTCGCCGGCGCGCGTGTGCGCGTACGCGATCGCTGCCTGCATATCCGGGCGGTAGATCTGGTCGATCGACCTGTCCGTGCCCGCTACGGCGCAACCGCCGGAGCCCCGAGCTCGCGCCGCCGCCGCACCGCCCGTCGCGATCAGCGCCGCGACGAGCGCCGGCGCCGCAACCGCCAGCACGGCTCGCAACTTCGACACGATTACAGTCTCCTACAGATCCCGCCCCCGTAGCTCAGCTGGATAGAGCGCCGGCCTTCTAAGCCGATGGTCGCAGGTTCGAGTCCTGCCGGGGGCGCTGGGAAAGGCCCTGCATATAACGAATTTTTAGCAAGCCAGACTTGCGAGAAGGTTGGGCACCTAAGCTTCGGGCAACGTGTTTCGCCGCGCCGAGGCGGACGGGTCAAAGCGCTGTGGTTGGCGGGGCCGTGAGTTCGCAGCGCGCCTGGTAGACGGACGTGAAGCCGGTCTCGAATCCGATCCTCGAAGCCCTCAGGTATAGGCGCCGTACGCGCAGGCGCTCTGGCCCGACGAGCGCGAGCGCCTCGTCGAGGTGGTCATCGAGGCGGGCGGTCCAGTGGGCCAGCGTACGTGCGTAGTCGGTCTGGAAGTCCTCGACGTGCCGGGTGACGAACCCGGCACGCTCGAGCGCACCCAGCGCAAGCGAGAGCTGTAGCGGCGCGGCATCCGGCCACACGTACCGCTCGGAGAAGTCACCGCCCTCGGTGTCGGTGTGCGACAGGTAGGCGATCCCGTGGTTGAGCAGCCATCCACCCCGGCCTCAGCAGGCGCGCGAGCGTCCTCGCGTACGACTCGATCTGGTTCTCCCCGACGTGCTCGACCATCCCGATCGACGCGATCGCGTCGAATCGCTCGTCCGGCAACTCGCGATAGTCCATCACGCGAATCTCGACGCGATCGGCGACGCCGGCAGCGTCAGCGCGCTCCCTGGCCATGCGCGCCTGCGGCTCGGACAAGGTGATACCAACGACCTCGACGTCATGTCGGGACGCCGCATGGATCGCGAACGAGCCCCAGCCGCAGCCGACATCGAGCACCCGCTGACCCGCCGTCAGCGCCAGCTTGGTGCAAACGAGCTCGAGCTTCGCCTCCTGGGCCTCCTCGAGAGTCTGCGCTCCACGCGAGAAGATCGCGCACGAACGTCATCGAGCGATCCAGGAACAGTTCGAAGAACTCGCTCGCGAGGTCGTAATGGTGGCGCACCGCGCGGCGTCGCGACCGACCGTGTGCCGCAGGCCTCGCAGAACCAACTCGGACGCGGGCCGCCGCGGCGGACGAACCAGACCCATCGCCATCACGCCGGCGGCCATCAGCCGCAACCGAACTCGGATGTCAATCTCCGGCACCTGCCACTCGTCCACAATCCGCATCGCAGCATCGAGGTCGTCGACGTCAAGAAGCCCGGCGACGTACGCCCGACCCGAACCCAAGCTCGTTCGGGGAACGCAGCACGTGCGCGATCGCGCGCGGCGACCTGATCAGGAAAGTCGGTCCCTCACCGCAACTCGCCGGCACTCGTGTGCCGTCCAGCAGCAGCACCTGAAAGGGCCGCTCCGGAAACGCTTCGAGGATCGCCGCCCGCAGCGGCTCGGTAGTCCCGAACACAACAGCAGCCTAGCCTTCGACCATCCCTGGCTCACCGAGGGAATCGACCTCGCGGACGCTCAGGACGCCCGAAACGGGCGAGTCGCCGCAGGCGCGAAGGGCAGTCCGCGAACCAAGGACAAGCGGACGCTCCGGGCCCGCGGCGCGCCGCGCCCGGCAGATCTGCTGTAAACGTCTGCGCCATGAACGACAAGATCAATCTTGCTGCGAAGCTGGCGCTGCTCGAGAACCCTTACGAGCCGGGAATCGTCGGTTTCCTCAACGACTACAAGCTCCAGGTCGTCAAGGTCAAAGGGCCGTTCGTCTGGCACAAGCACGACGAGACCGATGACTTCTTCTTGGTGATCAGCGGCCGGCTGACGATCCATTTGCGCGATCGCGACATCGAGCTCGAGCCCGGCGAGATCTTCGTCGTGCCGCGCGGCGTCGAACACTGCCCCGACGCTCAAGAAGAGACCGAGGTTCTCCTGATCGAGCCGAGGGACACGGTCAACACCGGCGATGCAGGCGGCCCAATGACTGCGGAGCCCCGGCTCCTCTAGACGGCGTATGTCAACGGCGATAGGGTCGGGACGACCGACAGTCGTACGAGCTGCCGGTCAGTCCGTAAGGCTCGCTCAACCGTACGGAGGGACGAAGTGATCGGCGTCAACGTCACGTTCCAATATGACGGCAACTTCGATCACGCGCGCGTGGTCACGGTGGCCGAAAACGCGCGGGCGATGTTCGAGGGCATGCCCGGTCTTCGGTTCAAGTTCTTCACCTTCGACGAGGCGCATCAGACGGGCAACGAACTTCTACGTCTGGGACTCGAAGGAGGTAGCCGAGAGCTTCTTCACCGACGAGCTGCGCGAGCGGGTGACCGCCCTCTATGGGGTACCACCCACCATTGATTTCGTCGAGATCGCCCAGATCGTTGACAACTCAGGCTCTTAAGAGCGACAGCGGCCACGCGGCCTCCCTGGGCTAGCGGCTCGGTCCGCGCCGTGTCCGGTCATTGGGAGGCTGGTCGGCGGCGCTTTCTCAAGTGTTCGGCACCGCGCTCGTCACTGAGACGAGCGCGCCTTGTCCGGGAGCGCGACGCCAGGAAACGAAACCGCGGTCGTTGGCGTCCTCCCATGTCTGCGAACAGCTCCGGAGCGTGACCATGCCTGGTTACTCGGCCAGCGTGAGGCGGTTTTCGAGCGCTTAGCTGCCACTCTCCGTCCGAGGCGTGGCTCGGCCAGACTCGAACGGTTTCCGCGGGCTAAACCACTCCCATGGCGCCGCCTGACTGGCCCTCTACCTCGGCCAACGAGAACTTGTGATCCGCGAACGTAAGGACAGCGGTGTCACCATCAACTCGAACGCTCTTCAGCCAGGCGAGGGTTGTCAGCCTCGAGCGCGAATCTGAGCCACGTCGATCAGCCCAGGATCGGTGATCCGCGGCTTGCTGAGAACTCCGGCGCCACGTGAGCACAGCAGTACAGGCCAGCGGTGTTGTCCCAGCACCGAGGTTCGCACAGCACTGCAATCCGTCGGTGCAGCAGATCGTCGCGGCCTTGGTGAAGTTCTGACAGATCGTCTGGCCGTGTGGGCAGGGCGTCGGCCCGCATGTCGCGGTCGCGGGATCGGTGCACACCTCGCCGCTCGGGCAGCACGTGGTGCCGCACGTCTGGCTCGGGGGGCAGCACGTCCCGCTGATGCAAGTGTCCCCCGCGCCGCTGCAGCACACGTCAGCACAGCATCAACTTCCCCCCGGTTCGGTCGACCAAGGTGTCCGCTTCAACCGGGGGTCAGTCAACTTCGCGAGTCGTCTGTGGCCGCTTGGTTACGATGACCGCGATGGGCGTGGTGAGCAGGCTGTGGGCGGGACTGGCATTCGGCGGGGCCGTGCTGGCTTTCGCCGTCCTGCTGCTGAACGCGTCTGGTTCGCGGGCGGTTTTGGCTGCGCCGGGCGCCGAGCGGCCGCCGGTGCTGACGTTCTATTTCGGGCTCAAACGGCCGGATGCGAAGGCGGTGGCGGCGTTTTGGGCGGTCCAGCGGCCGGGTTCGGCCAGCTATCGGCGTTTTCTGAGCCCGGCTGAGATCGCTCGTCGCTACGGCGCCTCGCCGGCGACGCGCAGGGCGTTCGTTGCGGCGATCACGCGGCTCGGGCTGCGGGCATCGATCGACCCGAGCGGCGTGTTCGCGCGGGTCAGGGGCACGCAGGCTCGGCTCGAGCGCGCTTTTCACGTCAAGATCACGAGCCTTCCCGATGAGACCGCGACGCTGTATCAGGCCAACCGTCCGCCGCGGTTGCCGGCCACCGTCAAGCCGCTCGTGCGCGAGGTGATCGCGACGTTCGAACGAACGGTGCGGCCGGTCACGGGCACGAGCAGGCGGCTGACCGCACCGACGCCGCCACCGCTGCGCACTGCCGCACCGGGACCGAAGAACGAGGGGACCTGGACGCGTGGTTGCGCGGCCGCCCGGAGGCTCGGTGGCTACAGCTTCGGCCAGATCCGCCACGCGTACGGGATCGACAAGGTCGGGGCGGGAGCCGGAGGATCGGTGGCGATCCTCAACGATGAGGAATCGATTCTCCCCTCTGATGGTGTTGCGACCGCTCGCTGCTTTCACTACCCGGCCGGCCGTGTCCAGATGTTGTTCACCGATAGCGAGACGAGCCGGTTCAATCCCGACACGCCTGAGCCGATCGAGGACCTGTCGCTCGTGCGCGGGATCGCCCCGCAGTTGCGGGCGGTGCTGCAGACCGGCGTGTGGGGCGCGCAGGCATTGTGGTTCCTGGGGCCTGCGAAGCTGATGCGGCTGCGCCGGTTGCCGGACGCCCTCTCGATTTCCTACGGATACTGCGAGCGGCTGGCCGACAAAGTGTCGATCGCCGGGGTGCGGCTGCTCGACGCAATGTTCGTGCGGCTCGGGCTGGCCGGGGTCGGCGTGTTCGGCTCCGCCGGCGACTCGGGGTCGACCTGCGACGGGTCACCGTTTCCTGGCACGGCGTGGCCGGCGGACTCGCCGTATGTCACGAGCGTCGGCGGTACTCGGCTCGTGCTCAACCGTCGCAACCAGCGCGTGAACGAGGTCGTATGGAACGACCTACCTTGGCTCACGCCCGCCAACGGCGGCGGCGCCGGCGGCGGCGGCGTGGCATTCGGCTACGGACGGCCGCCCTATCAGCGCTACATCCACATCTCGGGCAACCGACGCGCGACGCCCGACCTGGCGGTGAACGCGTCGATGCTCCCCGGGTATCCGATCATCGCCGACGGTCAATGGCTCCTGGACGGCGGGACGAGTGCCGCGGCCCCGCTCGCCGCCGCGGCATTCAGCGCGATCAGCGCCCGGCTGCAGGCGGCCGGCCAGCCGCCGCTCGGTCCCGTGAACGGGCTCGTCTACTGGCTCGAGCGTCACCACCCCCGCGCCTTCTACGACGTCATCTCCGGCAACAACCGCTACGAACGTCGCGTTCCCGGGCACAGCGCGCATCGTGGCTATGACCTCGCCACCGGGGTCGGAGTGCCGCGGTTCGACCGGATACTCGGCCTGATACCCAAGCCCGGACCATGATCGCGCCAGCCGCCCGAGGCTGATCGCAAGACGCGAGCGACCGACGCAGCAGGGGGTTCATCGATCAGGTCTCGAGTCCTGCCGGGGGCGCTTGGCATGATGGCCGTCATGGAGCTTCGCCCCGAATATCCGGTCGGCACCGAACGGCTGCTGCTGAGGCCGCTGACGCCCGCCGACACCGAAGCGCTGCTGGCCTACCGCTCCCGGGAGGACGTGTGCCGGTACGTCCCGTTCGAGCCGATGGACGCCGATGCGATCGCCGAGAAGCTCGGCGGTATCTGGGCGAGGACCGAGATCCTGGCCGAGGGTGACCCGCTCGTGCTCGGCATCGAGCTGCGCGCGACCGGACGCGTGATCGGCGATGTGCTGCTGGCGTTCCACAGCGAGCTCCACCGTGGCGGCGAGCTCGGTTGGGTGCTCGATCCCGCCCACTCGGGCCACGGCTACGCGACCGAGGCGGCCCACGCCGTCATGCACCTCGCCTTTGACGGGCTCGGGCTGCACCGGTTGGCGGCGAGAGTCGACGCTCGCAATCCGGCTTCGTCGCGGCTGGCCGAGCGCCTCGGGATGCGCCGTGAGGCGCACCAGGTGAGCAACGAATGGTTCAAGGGCGAGTGGACCGACGAGCTCGGCTACGCGCTGCTCGAGAGCGAATGGGCCGACCAGCACCGCGACGGCCTCAGCTCGTGCTCCTGGCCGCTCGTGGACGAGGCCGGGCGCGTCACGTGAGCGCCGAGCCCGGGCAGGACGACGGCACCGCCGCGTGGCACCGCCGGTTGCATCACACCGGTCGTGATCAACTGAGCGAGGACACCGCCCAGACGCCGGGGATGCGCCGCTACGAGGCGATCTCGGGGAAGCGGAACGGCTCGCGCAAGATCTGGATGGGCGAGACGCGCGTCGCTCCGGGGATGATCTCGGCCGATCATCACCACGGTGAGGCGGAGACCGGCATCTATGTCGTCAGCGGGCACCCCGTGTTCGTGTTCCTCGAGGAGGACGTCGAGCGGCGCGTCGAGACCGGCCCCGGCGATTACGTCTACGTACCGCCGTATGTACCGCACCGCGAAGAGAATCCGTCAGTGGACGAGGAGGCGGTGGTCGTGCTCGCGCGCAGCACCCAGGAGGGCATCGTCGTGAACCTGGCGAGCCTGCGCGCGGAGGTGCCGGAACTGGACCGCCTGATCGCCGAGCTGTCCGCCGAGGACTAAGCGTTCATTCTTGCCTCGTACACACCGACGACCAGCAGCCATGCCGCCGAAATCATGAACGCCACGTTCAGCAGGATCGCGGCGGCGGCTACATACAGGCCGGCGATGGAGCCAAGTATCAGCACCACGGCGCCGGCCAACTCGGCAAGGTAGAGACAGCTTCCAGTCACCAGTCGTCGCTTGCTGGGGTGAGCGTCGTTGTTGAACGCCTGACGGAAGCCGTACACGAAGCTGATCGCTCCCATTGATGCGATCACGAACAGCTCTATCCCGACCGCTCTGTGGCCCTGGCCCCCCATCAATACCAAGCCACACCTGACAAATACGGCGGTCAACCCGGCCAATGTGTTGATCGACCGGTACTTGTGAGTTGCATCCTTGGTCATCTCCGACACGTTCAGTGACAGGGCGACGAAGACGAGCCCGGTCAACGCGGCAACGCCACTGCCGACCATCGTGAAGTAGCTGTTCCAAAGCTCGGGCTTGTAGATGTCAGCGAGCATCGTGTGTGTCATAAGCCGGCGAGCTCAAGCTCGGCCTGCCATGCGTGGTCTGCGGTCCGGGGTCGAAGCAGACTAGCCCGCCCGTCAACACCGGACTCCGGGAAGGGACGCCCCGCTCCTAGGCGAGGCCAGCCTGCTCGATCAGGTGCGATGCCTCCAGGTCATTGCCGAGCGCGACCACCGAGAGCGTCGTCGCTCCGATCGAGCTCAGCGGGGGAAGCTGGGGGTTGGGCGGGATGCCCGGGCGGGCCGGGTATTCGAAGTCGTAGCTGCCGGCCAGGATCCGCTGCGCGGCAGCTGAGACGAGGAACTTGACGAACCGGTCGGCAAGCGTCTTGTGGGTGCTCGAGGCGAGCACGGCCGCGCCGGAGATGTTCTCGAGGCCGCCGATGTTGTGGTTCGGGAAGTAGTAGACGCGGCTCGGGGTCGCTGCCGCGCCGGCCTGGAGGCGCAGACGGAACCAGTAGTACTGGTTGATGATTCCGGTGGCGACGGCGCCGCGATTCACGGCCGCGACGACGCTCTCGTCGTCCTGGTAGAGCTGCGCGTTGCGCTTCAGCCCGTTCAGCCAGTTCACCGCCGCGGTCTCGCCGTAGGTCGCAACGATCGCGCCGACCAGCGGCACGAAATCCGAATCGGTCGGCGCTATCGCGATCCTGCCCTTCCACTGCGGCTGCTCGAGCTGGAGGATCGAGGCCGGGAGCTGCGCGCGGGCAATCCGAGCCGGGTCGTAGGCGAGGCTCGACACCCGCAGCGCGATGCCGACCCAGTCGCCGGCCGGCGAGTCGTCGCGCTGGGGAACCTGGTCGGTGATCGACGCGGGCAGCTTCGCCAGCAGGCCGTGTTGCTGCAGGTTCATCAGCTCCGGCGAGTTCTCGGTCAGGTACACGTCCGCGGGCGAGTTGCTGCCCTCCTGGAGGATCTGGTCGGCGAGCACGATCCCGTCACCCGTCCTGACGCTGACGTGGATTCCCGTCTGGTGGGTGAACGCCGAGACCAGCGCGCTCGTCAGCTGTGGGTGCTGGCCGTTGTAGAGCACGATCGTGTTCGGCGCGGTGCCGCCGCAGCCCGCCAGCGCGACGGCGAGCGCCACGACCGCGGCCGCGGCTACCAGCCGGCGTGAGCTCACGAGCGCTCGCCCACCCGGGCATCTGCCGGCGCCGTGGGGCCCGCGACGTCGCCCACGCGGTAGGCCATCACCGGGCCGACGACGCGAAGCCCGACCGGGGTGCCGGCGTCCGGCACATCATGTCCGCGCAGGACGCGCGCCGAGATCGGAGACGCGACCCCGTCGAGCGCCAGCTCGACGACCGTGTCCGGGCCGTAGAACGTGACCCCCGCCACCTTCGCGCCAACGCCGCTGCCCTCGGCGACGAGCTCGATCTGCTCGGGCCGGACCATCGCCTCGACGCGACCCTCGATCCGCGGATCGATCAGCTCGAGGTCCCCGAGTGAGGTCGAAACGACCCCCGCGCGAGCGGCCCCCGGCAGCACCACCGCCCCCCCGACGAACCGTGCGACGTCGAGATCGGCAGGGGTCCGGTAGAGCTCCGACGGCGACGCCGTCTGTATCAGCCGTCCCTCGCGAAGCACCGCGACCTCCCGTCCGGTGGAGAGCGCCTCGGCCTGATCGTGGGTGACCAGCACGGCGGTGGTGCCGCGAGCGGCGAGCGCGTGCAGCACGGCCTCCCGCGTCTCGGTCCGCAGCGAGGCGTCGAGGCCGGAGAACGGCTCATCGAGCAACACCAGCGGCGGGCTGGGCGCGAGCGCGCGGGCGAGCGCGACCCGGCGTTGCTCACCGCCCGAGAGCTGCCCGGGACGGCGCCCGGCGTACGCGCGGTCGAGCCCGACCAGCTCCAGCAGCTCGCCCGCGCGAGCGCCGAGCTTCCGCTCGGCGCGCGGCAGGCCGAACGAGATGTTCTGCTCGACCGTCAGGTGCGGATACAGCGCCCCCTCCTGCGCGACGTAGCCGATCGAGCGCTTCTCGGGCGCGAGGTGCACGCGGGATCCGTCGGACAGGACTCGGTCGCCGACCGCGACCGTGCCGTGGTCCTGGGCGACGAAGCCCATGACCACGCGCAGCAGGGTCGTCTTGCCACTTCCGGATGCGCCGAGGATCGCCGTGACGGTGCCGTCCGCTACGACCAGGTCGACGCCGGCGAGCACCGGCTGCTCCGAGCCGGCGTAGGAAGCCGTGATCTGATCGCAGCGCAGCTCCGCCATCGTCAGCCCCCTGCCGGCTCGCGGACGCGGCCGAAGCGGCTCATCAGGACGTACGTCGCGATCAGCGCCAGCACGATCAGCGCCGCAGCGTAGGGTGCGGCGGCGGCGAACGCGACGGTCCCGCTATCGGCCGCGAACTGGGTGCCGAGCGTCGTCAGACCCGGCGGCAGCAACACCTGTGCGGTCGACAGGTCGCCGAGCACGAATGCGAACACGAGCACGCCGGCGGCCGCGAGCCCCGGACGCGCGAGCGGCACCGTCACGCGCCACAGCGTCCGCAGCGGCCCGAGCCCGAGCGAGCGAGCGGACTCCTCGAGCGCCGGCTCGATCAGCCCGATCGTGCTGCGCAGCGCGACGACGGCGAACGGGACGAACAGCATCGCCTCGGCGAGCACCAGCAGCGCGACGGTGCCGTACAGGAAGTGCGCGACGTGGCTTGCGCCGTACGCGAGCGCGATCGCCGCGACCAGGTCGGGCAGCGCAAACGACAGGTAGACGCTGCGCTCGAGCACGGTCGCGGTCCTACCGGCATAGCGGACCGCCAGGATCGAGATCGGCATCGCGAGCAGGATCGCGACGAGCGCCGCGCTGAGCCCGAGCAGCACGGTGGTCAGCAGCGCCGACCACAGCCCGGACGGAGCCGCGGCCGCGCCGGCCGTCCGCGTGCCCTCGGTGAACCAGTCGACGAGCCGGACCATCGGGATGCCCAGACCGAACGCGACGTACGCGGTCAGCACGATCAGCGCGAGCGGCATCCACCTGCCCAGCCGGTAACGGACGATCCCGCGCCGGGCGCCCTGGCTGATCCGCGTGTAGTTCGCGCCGCCTCTGAGCCACGACTCGCCGAACAGCACGATCACGCAGGCGACGATCGACAACAGCGCCAGCGCCGCCGCTCCGGAGGCACTGAAGCTGAGCTGGTACTGCGCGTAGATGCTGACCGTCAGCGTCTGGAACTTGAGCGCGACGAATGCGTCGAACTCGACCAGCGTGTCGAGCACCACCAGCAGCATGCCGCCGAGCAGCGCCGGCTTCAGCTGGGGCATCACGACCCGCCAGAACGTTCGCCACGCTCCGAGACCCAGCGAGCGCGCGGTCTCCTCGAGCGCCGGGTCCATCACCCGCAGCGAGGCGGCAACGAGCAGGAACACGATCGGGTAATAGGAGAAGGTCACGATCCCGGTCGCGCCCCAGAAGCCGGTCAGCGACTCGCTAAGCGTCGCCCACGCGTAGCTCGTCACGAACAGCGGTATCGCGAGGGGGGCGACGAGCAGGAGCGTCCAGATCCGGCGACCGGGGACGCGCGTGCGCTCGACGATCCAGGCCGCGGACACCCCGAGCACGCCGGACACGGGGGTGACGACGACGGCGAGCAGCAGGGTGTGCTCGAGCAGCGTCGGCGTCGAGCTGGCATCGAGCGCGTCCGACGCGGACGAGAACCCGCCCTGGAACGCCTGGATAACGGTGATGATCACCGGCAGGACGACGATCACCGCCACCCCGACGCAGGCGAGCAGCAGGCTGCGAGGAATCCGGCTCTTGGCGCTCACGGCGATCATCGGCACCGTAGAGGACGCCGGTTTCCCGGGCGAAGTTCCCCGTCTCGCTTCAGTCGGCGAGCGCCTTGCGGCGCATCGACCACATCTGCGACGTGCGTTCCAGATCCAGCGCCGCGTCCCACGGGATTGCCGGGGGCCCCGTGCTCCGGCGCATCGACAGGGCAGCCCGGCGGGCAAGCTCGGGGTCGGCGGCGGGCACGGCGGCGAGCTCTCGCGCCACGGTGTCGACCTCGTCGCTCGGCACCGCCTTCCAGGCAAGTCCGCGTTGGACGGCTTCGGCTCCGGTCAGACGCTGGCCGAACAGAGCGAGCCCGTTTGCGGTCTCCCGGCTGCCGGCGCGGGCAAGCAGCAGTGAGTGCCCGCCGCCCGGATGGAGACCGATCGGGAGGAAGCCCGACAGGAGCACCGCGTCGTCGGCGACGATCCGCAGGTCGGTCGCCATCGCCAGGTTGAGCCCGGCGCCGAGCGCGCCGCCGCGGATCGCGGCGAGCGTCGGCGGCTCGAGCCGGCCGACGCGAGCGAACGCGTTGTAGATCGTGCTCATCGCGGCGTACGTCTGGGGCTCCGCCGGATCCTCACCGGCACGGGCCAGGACGTTCCGATCGCCCCCGGCGCAGAAGTAGCTGCCCTCGCCGGTGACGATCACGGCGCCGATCGCCGGATCGGCGTCGATCGCATCGCACGCGTCGCTCATCGCCGCCGCCATCTCGAGATCGAGGGCGTTGCGGCGCTCCGGCGCGCGCATCGTGAGGACGGCGATTCCGTCCGAGCGCTCAAGCGTCAGCGAGTCGGGCATGCGCGCACGATATGCGACGGCGGCCGGCCGGGTCAGCCGGCGAGCCGGACCGTCACCTCGAGCCCGCCTCCCGCTCGTGGACGGGCGTCGATCGCGGTCTCGTGGGCGATCGCGATTGCGTTCGCGATCGACAGGCCGAGGCCCACGCCCTCGCCCGAGCTGAGCCGCTCGTCACCGCGGGCGAATGGCTCGAACAGGGCGGGCAGCTGCTGTTCCGCAATCGCCGGGCCGGTGTTGGCGAGCTCGAGCACGGCGGTGCCGTTGCTTCGTCGCGTAGCCACCCAGATCGAGCCGTCGGCGCGGTTGTGCCGCACCGGCGCCGTCGGCCAGCATCAGCTCCTCGAGCACGCCGAGCTCCTTACGGGTCAGGGCCAGCTCGGTGCCCGAGCGAACCGCGCGGCGCTGCGCGCGATCGAGCTCGAGCTCGCCCCGGAGCAGCACGGGCGAACCGGTCGGGCCCCGCCGCGCGAGCGCGTGCAGCCGGGCGACGAGCTCGTCGAATGCGAATGGCTTCGGCAGGTAGTCGTCGGCGCCGAGGTTCAGGCCCTCGACGCGTTCGCGGATCCCCGCCGCCGCCGTCAGCATCACGATCCGCGCGGCCGAATCGCCGTCACCCAGGGCCGTGCAGACCTCGTCGCCGTGGAGCTGTGGGACGTCCCGGTCGAGCACGATCACGTCATAGCGGTTGACGAGGCCCTTCTGGAGCCCGGAGGCACCGTCGTAGGCGACATCGGTCGCGATCCCGCGGTCCCGAAGTCCGTCCGCGATGTCGTCGGCGAGCTCGACGTGATCCTCGATCACGAGTACACGCACCGGCACATCCTCCCGGAGGGGAGGTCACAGCGCCATAACATCGCCCGCTCAGCGGCCGGCGGGAGAGCGTTGCGAGAGGCGGTAGAGCGCCTGCCGGCGCCGCTCCAGGAACCGCATGTCGAGCTCGAACTGCGCGCGATATTCGTCCGACGCCGTCACCTGCTCGCCGTGGTGGTGATAGATGAACGTGGTGGCCGGGACGTAGAAGCTCGCCCAGCCGGCGTCGACGCCGAGCATCAGCCCGATGTCGGCGCCGCCGACCGTCGCGCTCCAGCCACCTGCGGCGAGCACCGCTTCGGTACGCCACATCACGCCGGCGAGATGCAGCGGCACCCAGCGCTCCGCCGCCCAGATGCTCGACAGCGTGCCGGGCTCCAGCCGTCCGGGATCGAAGCGCAGGTCCGGCGTCCACGGGTCGCGGTCGGGCCAGTGCTCGACCCAGTCGCCGAACGCGAGCCCGACCTGCGGGTCATCGAACGCGGGCGGCAGCTCGGTCAACGCAGCGGGGGTCGGCACGTCGTCGCTGTCGACGTTCAGCAGCAGGGGCGCCGAGGCGCGGGAGAGCGCGCGGTTGCGGGTCGTGGCGATTCCGAGTTGGCGGCCGTTCCGCTCGAGCCGTGTCCGAGGGTCCGCCAGCACCGCGGCGGGCGGCTCGGCAGCGCGCTCGCCGTCGAGCTGGATCAGCCACTCCCAGCTGACCGGGGCGGCCGCGAGCACCGCGTGGATCTCGGACAGCCGGTGCTCGCGGCGCGCGGCGAGCGCCGTGATCACCGATACTGCGGGCCCTGCGCCGCCCGCCTGGGTTCCCTTCAGATCGCTCAACCGGCCCGCGAGGGTACTTCGGTGAGCGGTGGGGCGCTGGTAGATTCAGTCATCTCACGGTGGGCGTAGCTCAGTTGGTAGAGCTCCGGGTTGTGGTCCCGGCGGTCGCGAGTTCGAATCTCGTCGCTCACCCTTAATAAATCCCTGCTAGACAGCGATTTTCCCTTTTCCGGCGTAGACGCCTTCAGGGCAAGTGTCCATCAATTGTCCATGAATTTATTTTGGTGCGTGCATGCTCGAGGTACCGAAATCGGCTGTTCGGAGCGCCCGACGGGCGTCCAAGAACGAGGCGTCGGGGAACTCAGTTAGAGGTTTGGGCGGTCGAGCTATGCGCGCCGGCGCAGCGCGATCGGGCGCGTTTGAGCAGCCGCCGGCCGCCCGGCCCCGCCGGTCTCGAGCTCCCGCAACCAGGCCTCGACCGCCGATTCGCGAAACCGCCTGTACCGGCCGAGGCGAACGTGCGGGATCCGGCCGGCGCGGGCCTGAGCCCAGACCCATTCGGTCTTCATGCCAAGCCGCTCGGCGAGCTCGTCAGCCGACTCGCCAGCGAGCGAGGACACGAGTTGAACTACGCGCGTCGACAGCAGTACCGGCGTCTGTCGCGCGTCGGCCGGGCGGCGGTGGGAAGCGTCGCCGCGGTGCTGCTCTCGCTGGTTGTCGCCAGTGCGGGGGCGCTTGAGCCCGCCGGGCTGCTGCTTCTCGCCGCGTTGGGACTGGGTTTCTACGCTCGCCACTGGCTCGTGCTCGCGGGTCGCAGTCGCGTCGGTGCTCGCTCGGAGGACGACGTGCAGCGTGCGCTCGTGCCGCTGGAGGCCGAGGGGTGGCGGGTGCGGCATTCGCTGCGGTGGCAGGGTGGGGGAGACATTGACTCGCTGGCGATCTCCCCGACTGGGGTTGCGGTCGCGATCGAGACGAAGACCAGAACGTACGACGGCCGTCATCCCGCTCGGGTGCGCGAGCAGGCGGCGTGGCTGTCACGGCGCCGGCGAAGATGAGCACGCTGCGGCGCCCTCGGCGTGATGTGCCTCGTCCGGGCTCGGGGCGTCGAGCGCGACGTTCTGGTGGTCTCGCTCGACCGCTTGACGCATGTTCTCCGCGTGGCCGCGGAGCTGCATCCAGACGCGCGTTCAAGCGGCTGATCGCTGGTCGAGGTAAACGCCGTTCAGCCGGGTTCTACCCTGGTGGTGATGAGCATCATCGGCTGCCCGAAATGTAATGCGCGTAATCGCGTCGGCCCGGTCGCCCAGGGGGTCCCGCGCTGCCCGCGGTGTAAGTCGACGCTGCCGTGGGTCGTCGACGCGGATACGAGCGCGTTCACGGCTGAGACGACCGCGTCGGTGCCTGTGGTGGTGGATTTCTGGGCGGCGTGGTGCGGGCCGTGTCGGATGATCTCGCCGGTGCTTGAAGACCTAGCCAAACGTCACGCGGGGCACCTCAAGGTCGTAAAGGTGGATGTCGACGCGAACCCAGCACTAGCCAGCAGATTTGGCGCGCAGTCGATTCCGTTGCTCGTCGTGATGCGGGACGGGAAAGAGGTCGACCGAGTTGTCGGCGCGCTGCCCCGCGCAGCGTTGGAGCAGCGGCTGGGGCCGGTGCTCGCCGCCTGAAGCCCACGTTCCGGCTTGAGCACGCCTCGTCCGCACGTTGCCAGCCTCTGGCGGCTCGGGCGTTCGGATTCGCGGGTGCCGGCCTGCGACGATGATCGGATGAAGATTCGGTTGGCCGTCGCCCCGGGTAGCGCCGCGTTGGCAGACGGCGAGCTCCTGGCGTTCTCCGACGCGCTCGAGGCCAGCAGCTTTGACGGGATCTGGCTATCTGACCTCCCAGTCGCGCCGGCGATCGATCCGCTGCTCGGCCTGGCGCATGTTGCGGGACGGACGACGCGCCTGAGGTTGGGGGCGAACGTGGTCCCGTTGGGGCGCAATCCGTTTCTGCTTGCGAAGGAGCTGGCGCAACTCGATCGCATCTCGAACGGCAGGTTGTTGCTGAGTTTCGTGACCGGGATCGGGGCCCCGGGGGAGCGCGAGGCGCTCGGGCTCGGAGACGCGGGACGGGGCGAGGTGCTCGAGGAAGTGCTCGGGCTGCTCCGCGCCTGGTGGGCCGGCGAGATCGTTGAGCACACGTCCGAGCGTTGGTCCTTGACCGGGCTGGCGGCGGTCGCGCGACCGGTCCAGGACCCGCTCGAGGTGTGGCTCGGGGGTCGTGGGCCGAGGGCGCTTGACCGTGTTGGCCGGGTCGCGGACGGCTGGCTTGGCGCGCAGGTGACTGCGGGCGAAGCGCACGCGGCAAGGGAGCGGATCCAGGCCAGTGCCGAGAAGGCCGGACGCGAGATCGACCCCGAACACTTCGGTCTCAGCATCGCGTATGCCCGCGTGTCCCCTGATCCGGAGCTGCTTCGCACGCTGGCGGCGCGACGCCCGGACATCGACCCGCTGACGATCCTTCCCGTCGGCGCGGCGGCCCTACGCTCGACCATCAACGACTACGTCAAAGCCGGGTTGTCCAAGTTCGTGATCCGACCCTGCGCGGCCGTCGAGTCATGGATCGACGAGGCCGAATGGCTGGCCGACGCAATCCTCGACCTGCAGACCTAACCGCAGGTCACCTGGCGGTGGGTGCACGCCGGCTCCGGTAAGCGGCCGGACTTTGAGCGTGATCGTGTTTCGCCGAAAGCAGGGTAGGCGTCCGGGCCTCTCCGTCCGTGCAAGCCGGCGAAGCGGATGGCTAGCGCCGGCCAGCGTCGAAGCGGCGGCGGTCGCGCTTGGTCGGCCGCCCGCCGAGATCGACCGGCGCGGTGAGTCGGCGCAACTCCGCCTGGCGCTCGCGCTCTGCGACGCTCTCCTCCGTCTCGTCATATAGCTGCGCCACCTCTGCGGCCGACACGCGGCGCTCCGCCGCGCCGCGCACGATCACGGTCCGCCGGACGGGACCGAGCGCCAGCTCGAGTTCGTCACCGGGCCTTACCTCACGGCCTGGCTTGACGGCCACACCGTTGACGTGCACGCGCCCGCCCTTGATGGCTTCCGCCGCGAGCGCACGCGTCTTGAACAGCCGCGCCGTCCAGAGCCACTTATCGACGCGCATCACCCTCCGGCAAGGGCGGGCGTGTAGCCCTCAGCCTCGAGCATCTCGACCACCACATCGCGATGATTGCCCTGAATCTCGATCACGCCATTCTTCACCGAGCCGCTGACGCCGCGGCGCTTCTTCAGTTCCCACGCGAGCTTCTTCAGCCCCATGTCGTCGACCGGTACACCCAAGACGGTCGTACGGCCTTGCCCCGGCGGCCCGTGACCTGGCGCTGGACCTTGACGCGGTCGCGATCGGCCGGCCGCTCCCTCAGCCCAGGGTCACGCGACTTGCGCAGATCGCCGTCGACCGTCGAGTACACCATCCGCGAGTCCGGCTGCATGCCCTCCACGGTATCGCGTGCCCCGCGGCCGCGAAAAGACGACACCCAGCCAGCCGCCATGCAACACGGCAACGCTGAACGACCCCGCGTTTGCCGGGGACTTGGGCGAATGCGATCGTCAACCTAAACACCGAGTGGCCTGGAGCCGGGCTTGTAGATCGTCGCGTTGCATCGTCCAGCCGGGGCCCAACCAGCGACCAATGCCATCGTGCGCGCAGCCAGGGACACGCGCTTCAGATGCGGGCGCCACCGACCGACCTCCGGTCGGCGTCGCGGTCAGCGGACCCCCCACTCCTCCGTCACCGGAGATAGACGCTCAGCGAGCGTTGCAGGTCTTCGCAGCAGCCTCGAACGCCGGTGAATTCACGTTGATTGAGCTGGGGATCCCGATGAAAATCCCGTTCCCGTACGAAGCTGTGCTGTAGTCAGACGGGTTGATCGCCGGCGGCTTGGCGGTGACGATCGGGTCCGGATAGCCGGTGACGCCGTGCTCGCGCATTCACACAGCGGTTTCGGTCGCTTCCTTGATCTGCTGCTCGGTGGCGTGCGTGCTGGGGCCGCCGCCCGGCATCAACTTGAAGCATGCTGCTTGTGCGGACCTGAAGGCTGGCGCCTGGGGGTTGATGCCGGTGCCGGCGATGTTCAGCCCGCCGCCCCCGGATGGATCGGGGAAGTTGGTGACGCCGTTCGCGCGCATGCACCTGCTGAACGCGATCAGCGCGTTCCCACCGCGATCAGCGACGGACTTCTTGCTCGATGACCCGCAGGCCGAGAGCGCGACGCCGCAGGCAAGCGCAACGATCATGGTGGCCGACAGGTTTCGGATCCGCTTCGTGGGCATCCGTCCGTTGTACGAGATGTCCCCTAACACGGGCGTAACAGCGCGACCATCCCGCGGCTGCCACTCAGTCATGCCATCGAATGGCCTCGAGCACCTCTTGTCGCGATCAGCCACCACGCCGTCGGAGCAGGGCTGCTGCACGGATGCCGCAAGCCGATCGTGCCATGGCGATGGCGCGGCTAGCCGCATCCCAGACGCGAATGCGATCGTCCAGCCGGGTGTCGTTCCGCTTTCGCCGCTCAACGGTAATCACCGTTTGGCGAGCCTGACGGGTCGAGATCGTCCCAAACCACGAGCCGCAGCGCCGTCACCGTTATCGATGTCGGTGGCTTAGCTTGCCCGAGTTCGCGATCGGATGCCCAGACGCCGCCGCCAGAATCCTGATCTCCGCGGTCGCCAGCATCACAAGGCTCCCTGTCATCAGCGGGACTGGCGTGTCCGCGAGCTCGGCTTTGCTCGCCGCTTGCGTGCGTCCGGGCTGGTAGAGCCCGAACCCGTTGGGCATCGCGATCAGGATAGGGTCGCGGTTGATGCCCGAGATCTCGCCTCCAAGCAACTCGGCGTACCTCTGCGGGTGTCGCCACAGTGCCGGGTCCGCGCCGAGATCTAGCTTGGAGGCGATCACCGCCACCCGAACCGGGTATCCGGCTCTCGCCGCCAAACGGACGACAGCCTTAAGACCGGACACCTGCCTGGTCAAGCGCTGATCAAACGGCAAGAACATCCTCGACATGGTCAGGACGTCGCTCGCAGGATCGCCTCCGCCGCCGCGGTGCCGCGCCGCGGTCGTCGGGAACGCCGGCGCGCCCGACGGCTTGGCCG
This sequence comes from uncultured Solirubrobacterales bacterium, assembly GCA_963826895.1. Taxonomy (GTDB): domain Bacteria; phylum Actinomycetota; class Thermoleophilia; order Solirubrobacterales; family Solirubrobacteraceae; genus Palsa-465. Next base: position 207,536 of record CAWGYJ010000007.1, on the reverse strand, counting down.
TGCCGACGGGATGGGCCGTACGAGTGTGTGAGAGCAATACGATCGCGCCAACGGCCACGACAACAGCGACCAGCGTCGAGCTCACCACCGCAACCCCGCCCACCGGGACTCGCCAGCCTCGACGCTTGGGGGCCGGTGTCCGGCGTGCGACACGCTCCAACTCGCTACCCAGTTCCTCGAAGAATCGAATGCCAGTCATCTCGATGCCTCCCTCAGTCCGTAGTGCGGTTCAAGAGCGCGGGCGAGCGTCCGCAACCCTCGCGAGACCCGAGCGCGTGCCGCCTGCTCGGTGATCCCCAGGGCACGTGCAACCTCCTCATACGAATGTTCCTCGACGATCTTCAGCCGGACCGCGTCGCGCTGTTCAACGCTTAGCCGCGCCAGCTCGCGGCCAAGAGCGACGCGAAGGTCGGCGATCCCCGCGAGTTCCTCGATCTTCCCGAGGTCATCCTCGTCGACCAATGGCAGTCTGATACCCAGACGCTCAATCGCCCGCCGCTCGACCTGGGCTCGTCGCCGATACCGCGATACCTGCCGGCGCGCGACCGTGAACAGCCACGACCGGGTCTCTGCTTCTGACCGACCACGAAGTCGCGCCCAAGAGCTCAACGCGAGCGCGAACGTCTCCGCCGTCATTTCTGCTGCCAGAGACGCGTCGAGCGTGCGCCGGGCCACAAACACCACCACAGCCTCGCGCTCGCGCTCGTAGACCGCAATGAACGCGTCCGCGTCATCCATCTCGTTCTTAGAATGCCGCGAGCCCACCGTTCTGTGACGCTCTCAGACATCGCGGCCAGCGCTCCCGGCAAGGGACACAACAAGCTGGGCAAACCGCTCCAGTTGCACGTTGCTGCTATGCCGTGGCGGGCAATCCCAGCGAAACCACACGACCGCTCGGACACGGACACGATCACGACGACGCCGGGGCGCTGACGATCGCATCCACTTCTACGACCCCGCCGGCCGCGCGACTGGGTTGGCGACGATCGGGTGGCCGGATCGGGCGGGCTCGGTGGCAGTCTCGAGTTGCGGCGCGAGCTTCGGGATGGGCGGGCGATTTGCGGGACTCGCCATGCCTACATAGGATCGCGCTGTGATTGAGCGTTCGGCATTCACGGCGACGGTCGATGGGGGGACTGTCGCCGGCTGGGTCGTGGGCGACGGGCGGCCGGTCCTGCTGTTGCACGGAGGGCCTGGACTGCGCTACGACTATATGGAGCCGCTGATCGTCGAGCTCCAGACAGACTTCCGTGTCGCGATCTTCCAGCAGCGGGGTCTTGAACCGTCGACGCTTGAAGGTCCATTCACGATCGCTCAGGCGATCGAGGACGTGGTGTGCGTTCTGGACGCGCTGGATTGGGCTCTGGCGTTGGTGGTGGGTCACTCGTGGGGGGGCCACTTGGCGTTGCGGCTAGCGGCGGCGCACCCAGAGCGGCTCCTCGGCATGCTCGCCGTTGACACGCTTGGGATCGTCGGCGATGGAGGGAGAGCTGCGTTCGAGGCGGAGATGCTCGCCCGCGCTCCGCGAGCCGGGCGCGAGCGGGTGCTGGAGCTGGACGAGCTCGAGAAGACACGGGAGTTGACCACCGAGGAGCGGCTCGAGTCACGGCGGATCATCTGGCCTTCGTATTTCGCCGACCCTGAGAACGTGCCGCCGATGCCGGCCTACGTTTCGTGTCGGGATGCCTACATTGGCCTCACAGGGGAGCTCAGCGAAGGCACCGATGAGGTGTCGGCCGCACTTGCGGCGGGCGCGGTGCGCTACGGGGTCCTTGCCGGTGGTGCCAGTCCATTCCCGTGGGGGCAGGCGGCGCGCGCTACCGCCGATCTCTCCCCGAGCGCATTCCTCAAGGTCGTTTCCGGCGCGGGGCACTTCGTCTGGTACGAAGCCCCAGGCGCCGTCAGCACTGCGCTCCGGCGGCTCACCAACTCGTCTTGACCTGCTGGCGCAGCTGTCGATCGGCGAAGGAGCCAGTCTCCCGATGCCGCTCAGGCGTCCACGCGTGGTTGCGGGCGCCGATGTACCTAGCCAACGCGCCACTCGCCATCACATAGCAGCACGCTGTTCTCCTTCGCACGGCACGCACGCGTCTGCGGACGATCGCATTCGTCCCCGGATGCAGTCGTGGGCTCTGAGGGCACTCTCGAGACGAAAGCGATCACCGGCAGGATGCACGGTTTCCGCGCGTTGCACGGAAGGCTGGCGGGGCGGCAAGATGTTTGTGCCGGAACCAAAGCGGGCCGCTCGCGGAAGCCGAGCCCGAAGTGTGGGGCGCTGCGGAACCGTGCTCGTGGTACAGAGGGATATCCGATCGCGTCCTGACCGAACCTGAACGGGCGGGCGGATCAGGCGCTTTGGCGAGACGCTGCTGATCCCACGATCGGACCGGTCGCGGTGCGCGCTGGTTCTCCTGGGCTGAGATCTGGTGATGGTTGGGAGGTTCGCGATGGCAGACGGGCGAGCACGAGCAGGGCGCCGGCGAGGGCGACGAGAGCACCCACCGCCAGTGAAACCTGCATGCCGCTCATGAACGCGGCGCGCGCGGCGCGCGCCAGGACGGCGCCGGTGGTGCCACCGACGTGACCGGCGACGGTGAGGGCACCGCCGAGCGAGCCGATGATGGCGTGCATCGCGGCGACCGGTACGTGTCGACCGGCGAGCGCCGCGGTGAGGTGGCTCTGGTAGCGGGTCAACATTGCGCTGCCGATCACAGCGACGCCGAGTGCGCCACCGACCTGAAGGGCGACGGTATTGGTCGCCGATCCGATCCCCGAGTCGCCTTGTGGGACCGAGCCGACGACCGAGTTGGTCGCTGTGGGCAGCAGCAGTCCGGCGCCCGCCCCGATCAGCAGCAAGCCGGTGAGCATGGCCTGGTAGCTCGTGGCAGGGGTGGAGACCGCTGAGATCTGCCACAGGCCGCCGGCGATGGCGGCGAGGGCGGCGGCGACGACGAGCTTGATCCCGATGCGGCGGGCGATGATCGGTGAGAGCGGCGCGGCGAGGCAGATCATCGCGGCGGTGGGCAGGATCCGCAGTCCGGCTTGGAGGGGCGAATAGCCGAGGACGAACTGCAGGAACTGGGTCTGCAAGAACAGGACCCCCATCAGCCCGAAGATCCCGAGGCTCTCGCTCGCCGCGGCTATAGAGAACCTGCGATCGCGAAAGAAGGCCAGGTTCAGCATCGGGTGCTCAGTGTGGGCTTCCCAGGCGACAAAGCCGGCGAGCGCGGCAATGCTGAGCGCTCCGACTCCGACCACGCTCATCGAGCTCCAGCCCTCGGTCGGACCTTCGATGATCGCCCACAGCAACAAGCCCAGGCCGGCGATCGAGAGCGCGGCACCAACGGGATCGGGACGGTCGGCAGCCGGGTTCTTTGAGTCGGGCAGAACCACCATCGCTCCCGCGAACGCGGCGATCACAATCGGGACGTTGACCAGGAAGATCGAGCCCCACCAGAACCTGGCCAGCAGCAAACCGCCGGCGATCGGGCCTATGGCAATCCCGAGCCCGATCGTCGCGGCCCAGGCGCCGATCGCCCTGGCGCGCTGCGCCGGGTCGCGGAAGACGTCGTTGATGATCGACAACGACGCGGGGATCGTCAGCGCCGCCCCGGCCCCCATCACCGCTCGCCACGCGATCAATACGTCCACCGACCCTGACAGGGCAGCGCCGACCGATCCCGTGGCGAAGACCGTCAGGCCGAGCAGGAAGAAGCGCTTTCGCCCGAACCGGTCGGCCAGGCTGCCACCGACGAGCAGCAAACCCGCAAACACGAGCGCATAAGAGTCAACGACCCATTGCAGTTGGCTAGAGGTCGCGTCCAGCTTGCGCACGAGCGTGGGAAGAGCCACGTTGAGGATCGTGTTGTCCACGTTGATGATCAGGGCCGCGGCGCACAGCACCACCAATGCCGCCCACCGAGCGTGGTGCGCTTGTCGCGGGATCATCGCCGGCAGGCCGCCCAACAGGCATCAGTCCGGCGACTCATGATCGCGAGCGTGGTGATCGAAGGCCTCGGGAACCGGCGGGCAGTCCGGTAAGAGTTGCTCGCCCGCATCAGCCCGTCGCGGATTGAGAACTCGCGAAATCGGTCGGTGTCGGTAGCGGTCATGACTTGCCCAAGCCTCCATTGCGGTCGCGGTACCAGTCGACGGTCGCGGTGACAGCGGCCTTTAGCGGGGTGGCCGAGGTGCCAAACGTTGTCTCGTACTTGGCGGTGTCGAGCACGAACGGCTGCTCGAATTCGTAGGACAGCTCGACGAGTTCGCGGATCGTCGGGTTGAACAGCCCGAGGGCGCGCACTGCGAGCTTGGGCAGCACGCGAACCCCGACCGGATGCCCGACGTCCACGGCGACGAGGCCGAGCAGCTCTCGGGTCGTAACGGTCTCCGGCCCCGGTAGGTGCCACACGCCGCCGACGGCGCGCTCGTCGGTGCCGAGGGTCGCCAGACCCGCCGCGATGTCCGGGATATAGCTGTAGGTGTGCAGCAAATTGGGGTTGCCAACGAAGTCAGCGCGTTTGCCGGCGACCGCGTTGCCGAAAACGCGCTCACCGACCGATGACTCAATAACGCCGGCACCGAAGAAGTCAGACGCCCGTCCGATCGCGATGCGGACCCGACCGGCATCTGCGGCATCCAGCAGCTCCTGGGTCATCGCCGCTCGAGTTCGGCCCTTGACGGTCGTCGCGGCCAACGGGAGATCCTCGGTCATCGGTTTGCCCGCGGTCGGGCCGTAGCCGTAGATGTTCTCGAGGCTTACCAGCAGCGCACCGGTGCGCTCGGCCGCCGCCAGCACGCCCCGCTGCAGCGGCGGGAAGCGCTCCGGCCAATCGGTATACGGCGCGTTCAGGCACTGGTACACGACCGATGCACCTTTGGCCGCTTCCGTCGCGGCCTCGGCGTCGGTGGCGTCGGCCGCCCGCCAGTCGACGCCGTCGAGCAGCTCCGATGGCCGGTTCCGCGAGACCACCCGAACCGGCAGGCCAAGCTCAGCCAGGTGGGCGGTGAGGGCACTCCCGACCTGCCCGAAGCCGAACACGACATGCAGCCGATCTTCACTCATAGCTGCGCCCCTGGTCGAGGAAGGCAACCTTGTCGGCCTTGGTGTGCTCCGCTCCGCGTCGGACGCCCGCGAGGTCGTGGAAGCCGGCGAGGGCTGTCCCGAGTAGCAGCAAGCCGGCGGCGATGCCGGTGGTGGCGATCAGCGGCGTGCCTGACATCGTGGCAACGAGGACCACCGGTCCAAGGGTCAGTGCCCATCCGACGGGCCGGTAGCGGGGTACGTGGACCCGGTGGTCCAGCCACAGCAAGAGCGGCCCGATAGTGATCGCGATCGACGGGAGCACCCAGTCGGAGTGACCGGCGGAGCTCACGATGATGGGCAGAACGATCGCCGCGGCGAACTCGAGGACGGTCGCGATCGTGACGTCACGCTCGATCCGCTTCCCCTCCGGAGTCTTCGGCCGAGGGGCGGTGCCGGCCGTTGCCGTGACCGCGTAGACAAACACGCCGATCACGGTCACGCCAAACACCGCGATCAGCACATCCGCCACGCCCCCGCCGATCACCACGCTCCCGCGCACCAACCAGAATCCGGCGAAGGCAGCCTGAATCAGCCCCCCGATCCACCGCACGCGCCTGGACCAGGCGGCAGTCGCAGTTAGATCGGCGTCGCGCATTGAAGGCTTCAAACCCTCCCCGCTCGAAGCCGACAACCCACTCGTAGCCGCCTGCTCCCCTCGGCGTTTGCTCGCCAACATGGCTAGCTCCTCATGACGTTGGTGTCGCGATCACCTTCGAGGTGTCGCACGACGCCGGCCGGATGACTGAAGCCGGACAAACCAGCCCGCCGAGGGTTAGGGCGAAGCTGTCTTGAATGTACTCCGCTTCCACAGCGGTAATCGCTCAGATTCGGTCGACTGCGGCCCTTCGGTACCGGCCTCGCACAGTCTCGTCGTTGGTCAGGCTGGTCAGCCGTCTCGTCTTGACGCATCAGCAGCAGGCAGATCAAGCCAGCACCGTCAGCTCTCCCCGTGGCCCGAGAAGAGCAGGACTCGTCCACACGACGGTGATTGACCCGCAATTCGCCAGACTGGGGTGCGGCGTTGGGTCGGCCGGGCGAACGCCGAGCCGACCCGGTCGCGGTCCGATCTACCGCCTCATCTGGAGACCGGCGCTGGCGGAGATCGTCGGAGACGGCCGTCCGTGGACGGTGCCGATGATCTCGCTGCTGTCTATTCCTTGCAGGTAAATGCTTGTGATACCGAGGTTCGCGTGCCCGAGTTGCCGCTGGATGACGACGAGCGGGACACCTTCGTGCGCCATCTCGACCGCGTGGGCGTGTCGCAGTTGGTGTGGCGCAAACCGCCGTCTGACGCCTGCGGCCGCGGCCGCGTGATGCAACTGTTTGCGCGCGGCCGACGCTTCCCAATGTCGTCCGGCGGTGGGTCCGTGGATTACGCACAGCAGTGCGCCGATGGGGAGCCCGCCGCGGATCTCGAGCCAGGGGTCGAGCTGGTCCCATGCCCAGCGGTCCATCCCGACCTCTCGGCGCTTGCCGCCCTTTCCACGCCGGACGAGTACAGCACCGCGGGTCCGGTCGAGTCGCTCTCTTAGAGCGAGAGCGCTTCGCTGATCCGCAGTCCGGCGCGCCACAGCAGCACCACCAGCGCGCGAAGTCGGTGACTGTCGGCGCGGTCACCGGCCGCGTTCATCACAGCGACGATCTCCTCGACCGTGGGCGGATCGGCCGGATACTGTTCGCCCTTGTTTCGGGGTGGACGACCTCGGTGGTAGCCGGGTATGGTCGCTGGTGAGCGGCGGTGGCCAGCGACGTCTAGCAGCACGGATTCCATGAATCCTCCCTTGGTGGGATAGGTTGACGATGCGCTGCTATTCGAACCGAGCGAGCGCTGCCGCAGGAAGGGACTACTCGCTACCGGACCGGGCAGTCTTGGGTCCGCGCGTTGCGGGTGAGTCATGGGCGGAGGCGCGATGCTCCCGGCTGGATGAAAGCGGGTGTGCGCGGTCGGAGCGGACGGTCATCGCAGACGTTCGAATGTGACGCTCTTGCGGCGACCTCGTTTCCGGGTGCGAGATGCTGTCTGGGGCGCCCGAGGGCGTTTTGGGTCAGCTCATGAAGAACTGTTGGTAGATCAGGAAGATGTTCATCAGGCTGATCGCGATCGCGATCGTCCAGGCGGCGGTTTGGAGGGTGCGGCCGTTGACGTGGATGCCCATGATGTCGCGGCGGCCGGTGAGGATCACGAGTGGCATGAGCGCGAGCGGGATGCCGAAGGACAGCACGACTTGGCTGAGGACGAGGATGTTGGTGGGGTTCAGTCCGATCGCGAGCACGGCGAGCGCGGGGATCATCGTGATCGCGCGGCGGAGCGCGAGCGGGATCTGGAAGTTGATGAAGCCGGCCATCACGACCTGGCCGGCGTAGGTGCCGACGCTTGAGGAGGAGGCGCCGGAGGCGAGCAGCGCGACCGCGAACGCGAGCGCTGCGCCGCCGCCGACGAGATGTCCGAACTGGGCGTGTGCTTGCTGGATCGTGCTCAGGCCTGAGAGCGCCGGGGTGTGGAACAGCTTGGCGGCGACGGCGAGCATCGCCATGTTGACCAGGCCCGGCGAGCCCGAGCGCGATGTACACGTCGAGGCGTTCGAAGCGCAGCACCCGCTTCTTCTCGCTGTCGTTGCGGGTCGGCATCCGGCCTTTGGTCAGCGCGGAGTGGAGGTAGATCACGTGTGGCATGACGGTCGCGCCGACGATCCCGACCGCGATGTAGAGATAGGTGGTGCCGTGGATGCTGGGGATCAGGCCGTGCAGCGAGCCGTGCACGGACGGGCCGATCCGCAGCGTTTCGTAGAGGAAGCCGGCGAAGATGATCCCGAGCAGGGCGCTGATCGCGAGCTCGAACTTGCGGAACCCGAGGGCCTGCAGCCCGAGGATCCCGAACGCGATCACGCCGGTCATCAGCCCGGCGGGGAACAGCGGCACGCCGAACAGCAGGTTCAGTCCGATCGCGGCGCCGATGAACTCGGCGAGGTCGGTCGACATCGCCATGATCTCGGCCTGCACCCACATCCCCCAGGTGAACGCGCGCGGGAAGTGCTCGCGCACGACCTCGGGATAGTTGTGGTCGGTGACGATCCCGAGCTTCGCCGAGAGGTACTGGATCACCATCGCGACCAGGTTCGCGGCCAGCACCACCCACAGCAGCAGGTAGCCGAACTGGGCGCCGCCCTGCACGTTGGTCGCGAAGTTCCCCGGGTCGACGTACGCGATCGAGGCCACGAACGCTGGACCGAGCATGAACAGCGTCGCGCGGACCCTCCCGCGCGAGAGCAGCCGCTCGAGCGCGCTTTCCTCGAGCTCCTCGTAGAGCGGCAGCGTCTGGCCGGCGCCGGCGCCTCCGAGCGCGGGACCGGTCCGGCCGGGCGGCGGGGTCATCGCTTGCCCTGCTGCTCGGTTTCGATCCGCATCGCGCGCGCGAGCTCGCCGCCGATCGGCTGCTCGCGCTCGCCGAACCGAACGAACACCGGCCCGCCGAACGGCTGACGGTCCACGACCTCAAGGCGGGCGTCGAGCACGATGCCGTGCTCGGCGAGGTAGCGCAGCATCCCCGGATCCGAATCAGACACGCGTACGAAGCGGCCCGCCGCACCGACTGGCAGCCGTCGAGGCTCGAGGTTCGCGCGCTCGTCGATCTCGAGCTCGGGTGTGGGGATCGGGTCGCCGTGCGGATCGACCGACGGGTGACCCAGACGCGCGGCGATCAGCTGCTCGAGCTCCTCGGAGAGCACGTGCTCGAGCACCTCGGCCTCGGCATGCACGCGATCCCAGGACATCCCGAGCTCCTGGTTGAGGAACAGCTCGAGCAGGCGATGGTGGCGCAGCACCTCTAACGCCACGCGCCGCCCCTCCTCGGTCAGCCGCACACCGTGATAGGGCTCGTGCTCGACGATCCCGACCTCGGTCAGCTTGCGCACCATCCCCGACACCGAAGCGGGCGTCACCCCGAGCCGCGCGGCGAGATCGTTGGTCGAGACCGCCGCGCCGCCACGGGTCTCGAGCGCGTACACCGCCTTCGCATAGTCCTGCACCGCAGCCGAAAGTAATTGTTGCGCCGACATGCGGATAAGAATATGGCATGCCTAATTCTTTCTGTCAAGCCATCGAAAACGACCAAGTTACGGCCCGACCACGATATGCCTGAGTCGCCTCGCGTCCGCCCCATCCAGAGAGATCTCAACCCAACGCGCGTTAGGATGACGATGTGTCCGACGAGCGGTGCGAGCTGCTGAGTCTGGACCCTCGGCGCGCCGAGGACATCCGCGCAAAGCAGAGCAGTTGGCGGATCCGCTGGACATGCTCGGGATGGATGGAGAGCAGGGTGCTGATGAGCCTCGAGGCAACGGTGGCCGCGCCCGTGGAGTTGGTGATCGTGGGGCAGTCGCTGACCGCGGCTAGCTGGCCGGGGGGCAGCGGGCTGACCGTGCTCGGCTTTGCCCGGCATGTAGGCCCGGGGGCGGGCGTGAGCCGCCGGTCCGTTAGCTCAGGGGATCACAATCGCCAGTTTCGGCCTGGAACCGATGGCCTGCGCCGTCGCGGCATTGATCGGGGCGACGTGCGGGTGCTGTGCCGTCAGGATTCCTGCCAGCAGCCGCGCCTGCTTCGCGTCGCCTGGTGTGTAGAGGACCTCGTAGGAGGTCGGCGGGGCCGCTGCCAGGTTGCCGGTACCGACGACGTGAACGTGGTGGCGCGTGAGGTCGATGGCGAGGTGGTGCGCGGCTTGGGGCACTTGCCCGGCGTTGAGCACCGCGACGGGTGCGGTCGGTACGGGTTGCGCTCGCGGTTTGTGTTTCTGTTCGAGCGCGCTCGAGTCGAGCGCGAGGTAGACAACCGCGGCGGCGAGGACGAGCCCGAGTCCGACCGCTACCGGAATCCAGAGTCGCCGTGATCCGTAGCCCTTGAACGGAGCCGGTGCCGCGCCGGCGAGCGGTGCGCCGGGGGGCCGACCGGTCGCGTACCCGGCGGCTGCCTGCGCGGCGATCGGCTGGTAGCCGGCCGCCGCGGCCGTCAGCCGGTTCTCCAGGACCACCGTCCGCACTGCCGCGGCGTTCACACGGTCGCGCAGGGCTCGCAGCCGCCTCCGGTTGCGGAACACCACGAACACGCCGAGCGGCAGCAGCGCAAGCGCGACCAGACCACCGACCCGGCCGACAGACTCAACCAGAGGGGTCTCAACCGTCGGGGCCTGGTCGGTCGGGACCGAGAAGGCTTTCAGGATCACGTGCCCGTGCGTGCTGCGAACGGCGCCGATCGGCGCGGTCTGCTCGGCGATCGCGAGCAGCTCGCCGTTGCCGACGGCGTCGGTGAGCGTGTTGTGGACCCAGTAGACGGCGCCGTACTCCCGCCATGCGATCGTCTCGAGATGGCTGCCGTCGTAGAAGAGGTCGTACGTCCGCCTGCCGACCCGGATCGTCTGATTGGGGTCCGCGAACAACGGCGCGCCGGTCCAGGTCGTTCCCTGGACGTCGTAGAACTGGCCCAGGTCCCCGTTGGAGAACACCTCCACGTAGGTTGGGTACGCGTCGCCGTTCGGGGCGTGGATCAGGTACTTGCGGATGCAGGCCTGCACCAGCTGCGTGCACTGCGGGGCGACGGGAATCGCGCTGCCCGCCAGGTCCTGGACCTTTGGGAACTCGGCGGTGAACTGCAACTTCGCTGCGGCGGCCTGCTCGGCGGCGATGTTGGACGCGAGCGTCGGCGTCAGCGGCAAGTGCGCGAGCCCGCCGCGGCGGCTGATCTTGTGGCTGATCGCCGCGACCTGCCCGGTCGGGGTGGTATCGCCGCCGAACAGGAAGTTGTGGACGCTGTCCTGGATCTGCTGCGGGGTGGCGGTGAGATCCGCGGGCGGGCACGTCGTGCCGTCGCACGGGATCGTCTGAAAGTGGACTTGGCGGACGCGCAGCCCCTCCGCGCTGATCAACAGGTCTGCGAGGTTCAGGATCTCGCTTGCGCTGCGCAGCTCCGGGTCGGTCTGGACCGTCTCGCCGAACACCTTCTCGAACTCGCCGATGTTGCCGGCCAGCTGCGTGGCCGTACTGCTGCTTGACCGCGAGCAGGAAGCTCTGGTCGCGGGCATCGCGGACCTGCGAGGTGTCGGTGTGGCGGTAGGAGACGAACTGCTCGGCCTCGCTGCCGTTGAGGCACTGATATCCGGGCTGCAGGTTGACGCTCTGGTAGTGGTCCCTGGGGGCCGTCGTTCAGGTTGTAGTAGCGCTCGTCGATCGTGTCGTAGACGCAACCGAGCGTGTTGATCGCGTTCTCGAACTGGGTGAACGTTGTCGCGATCACGTGGTTGACCGACAGCCCCGTGACCTGCTTGATCGTCTTGAGCAGCGTCGTCGTCCCGTACGTATAGGCCGAGTTGAGCCGGTTCGTGTACGTCACGCCGTCCGGCTCGGTGACGTTGACCCACAGCTCGCGCGGGAGCGACATCATCGAGATCCACGGCTTGCTCGGGTCGATCCGGACAAGCAGCATCTCGTTGGCCAGATTGGGGACGAAGGCGTTGTAGTACTTGAACACCGAGCGGGTGTCGTCACCGACCATCAACAGCGTCTCCGGTTGCCCGAAGCTGGACTGCGCGAGCACCCTCGAGCTCACCTTCAACGGCTTGTTGACGCTGATGTCCTGGACGATCGTGTGGACCTGCTCGAGCACGGCCACCGCCGCCGCGCCCGCGCTTGCGAGCAGCACGATCAGGCAGCCGAGCACGGCCCGCCACACGTAGCGCCGCCGCGGCGGCGGCGTCAGCGCGTCGAGTTCCGGGTAGGTCCCCGGCGGCCCACCGCGACCGTCGCCCCCCGAACCGATCGGCGAGCGCAGGCTTGCGTGTTCGGAAGTACCCGGGCCCTCGTCGGCTGGGAAGGGGATGCTCGGTGGGTTGGTGGTCGAGGTCATGCCGGCGCTCAGACGCTCGACTCAGCCACCCACCACGCGGCCACGCCGATACGATGACGCCGATGCGAGGACCGGCTGGCCGTCCTCAGCTCGGGTGCGGATGCCGTGACGTGGCGTCGTTGGCAGGCATGCGTCGCTGTCGCCACGACCTTGCATGAAAGCGTGAAGCACTTTACATACGATAAAGCGCCGTGCCGACACGACCCAACAGCAGCCCAGCCGCCGATGACACGCCGATCGATGCGTCGATCTGACCCGCGAGCCGACAGCGGCCATCATGACAGCGACGGTCGCGACCAAGGGATTCCCGAGGCCACTGCACTTCGAGTCGCGGACACGATGTTCGCGTTGTCGACTCCCAGCCGGCTTCGGATTCTCGTCGCTCTGCGCTCCGGGCCGCGGACCGTTTCGGAGATCGTCGACGCGGTCGGGATGGAGCAATCCGCCGTCTCCCATCAACTTCGCGTCCTGCGAGACAACTCGCTATTGAGCATGCAGCGCGTCGGTCGAACACGGCTGTACGCGCTGCGCAACGACTACACCGCCGCGCTGATCGACGCGGCGCTCGCCCACGTTCGCGAGCTCGAACGGGCGCCATGAGCGTCCCAGCCCCTGCCTTCGCGCCGGCCGCCGACCGGCGTAACGCGCTTGACCGCGCTCACATCGGCGACATCGAAGGGGCACTCGGCACCGTTCACGCGTTCGACACCGGGCCGCGGCTGACAGCTACGGCGAAAGCTCGGAACGCTGCTCGCGGTCCTCGGCCCCGGAATCGTCGTGATGGTCGCCGACAACGACGCCGGCACGATCTCCGTCTTCTCGCAAGCAGGACAGAACCACGGCATGCGCCTGCTCTGGGTCCTGATCGCGCTCTGCCCAGCGCTCTACATCACCCAGGAGATGGTCGCCAGGCTCGGCGCCGTCACCGGCTCGGGCCACGCGCGGCTGACGCTTGAGCGGTTCGGCAAGCTGTGGTGCGGATTCTCGCTCGCGGACCTGCTCGTCCTCAACCTCGCGACACTCGTCACCGAGTTCATCGGCGTCGCGCTCGCGCTCTCCTACCTCGGCCTCACCAAATACGCGTCGGTGCCGGTCGCCGCAGCACTGCTGATCGCTGTAACCGTCAGCGGCAACTTCCGCTTCTGGGAACGAGCGATGTACCTGATGATCGCCGCCGACCTCGCGCTGATCCCGCTCGCGCTGATCAGCCGCCCCCACCCGGCCGCAATCACCGCCGGTGCTCATTCCGACACTGCGCGGCGGCACAGCCACCACGACGCTGTTGCTGCTCGTAGCGCTCGTTGGCACCACGATCGCGCCCGCTCAGCTGTTCTTCCAACAGTCCAACGTCGTCGACAAGCGAATCACGCCACGGTGGCTCAGCTACGAGCGCGCCGACACCGCGATCGGCGCGCTCCTCTTCGCGCTCGTCGCCGGAGCGGTCCTGATCCTCAGCGCGACAACACTTTCCGGCACTCATCTCAGCGGCCATTTCACGAACGCCGCAGCCGTCGCCCAAGGCATCGGAGCGCACCTCGGCCCGACCGCCGGCGTCGTATTCGCGATCGCGCTCCTGAACGCATCACTCCTCGGCGCGTCCGTCGTCTCGCTCTCGGGCTCCTACGCGATCGCGGAGGTCTTCGGCATCAAGCACTCACTGCACCGCACCTGGCGCGACGCCCGAACATTCCACGCCAGCTTCGCGACGATCATCGCGCTCGCCGCCGCCATCGTGCTCCTACCGCAGCTCCCGCTCGGAACCGTGACCACGCTCGTACAAGCGTTCGCCGGGATCCTGCTGCCCAGCACGCTCGTCCTCCTCCTGATTCTCTGCAACGACAAGCAACTCCTGGGACCGCTCACCAACGGGCGCTGGCTCAACGCCGCAGCCGATCCTCGCCATCGCCGTCGTGCTCGCACTCTCAACACTGCTCACGATCACCACCGTGTTCAAGGACGTAAAGATCGGGATCGCGCTGGCCGCAACGATCACGCTCCTTCTAGCCGCTGGACTCGCGCTCGCGACCAGTCACATCCGCAACCGACGACCGACATCCCCCGCGAGCCCCCTCACACCATGGCAACGGCAAACCTGGAGCGCCCCCGCCCTCGAACTCGTCGAGCCGCCGACACCCACTCAACCACGGCTCCTCACCTTGGCACTGCTCCGCGGATACATCATCCTGATCGTCGTGTTGCTGCTTCTCAAACTTGCCGGCGCGCTGCCCGCCTGAGCGGTCCTGGCCGGACGGCGGCTATTCCAGCCGTTCGCCGATCACGGTGGGGTTGGCGTGGATGCACACGAGCCTTGAGTGGCCCTGGCCTTCGTTGGTGAACTTGTGGGGTGTTCGCCGGGACGATCATGACGTCGCCAGGGCCGGCCATTTTGGTCTTGTCGCCGGCCTGGAAGTTGACGGTTCCGTCGACCACGAGCCAGGTCTCGTCGTAGGGGTGGCGGTGAAGTTTGGGGCCCTGTCCGGGGTTGCTGCGGTCGAGGATCAGTGAGATGGTGGCGCCGTGCGCTGCCCCTTCGATCGTCTGCGTTTTCTCGGGGTTTGTGTTGATCAACGCCATGCTCTGCTCCTGGTTTGTGAGACGACGGAGTGCGATCGCCACGCTACTCGGCCAACTCGTAGTGCAGATACAGGACGCCGTTGTCGTAGGCGTCACTTGCCGCGAGCGTGAACGTGGCCTTGTGCGCGCCGGCGAACAGCCGCTGGCCCGCGCCCTGGGTCAGCGGGTAGACGAACAGGTGGAGCTCGTCGACGAGGCCGTCAGCGAGCATCGCACGGACTAGCGTCCCGCTGCCGCTGACGTAGATCTGGCCGTCGGTCTGATCCTTCAGCGAGCGGACCGCCTCAGCGCTGTAAGCGCCAAGGATCGTCGAGTTGCACCACTGCGCCCGCTGCAGCGACGACGAGACGACGTGCTTGGGCGAGTCGTTCATGAACGGCGCGCCCGGGTCCTGCTCGGCCGTCCGCCCCGACCACGCCGGCGCGAACTCCTCGTAGGTCCGGCGACCCAGCAGGATCGACGTGCAGGACCCCATGATCGCACCGATCGCCTCGCCCATCTTCGGCTCGAACCCGTAGTCGAACGTCCACGTCGGCGCATCGATCACGCCATCGAGCGTGATGAATTCGTGTACCGCGATCTTGCCCATGGTCTTCTCCTTCGGGAGTGGCTGTGGTTTCCGGTCACCTCGTTGGCCGAGGTTTCTAAACTGCACCGTGTAGTAAATGTCAAGCGAATGCATCTGTCAAACTAAACGGTTCAGTTACGTCGTAGACCTGCGCCAGTCCCGAAACTCATCGCCCATCCCGAAGGAATCGCCATGACCGATCCCGCCGCTGCCGAGCCAATCTCAGAGACCCGATCCATCCGCAAGCGTCGCGCGATCCTCGACGCGGCCACCGAGGTGTTCCTCGCCGAGGGCTTCGCCGGCGCGAGCATGGACGCAATCGCGACCGCCGCCGGGGTCTCAAAGCCGACGGTCTACAACCACTTCGCCGACAAGCAGCAGCTGTTCGAGCAGATCGTCAACGACCTCATCGCGGTGATCACACAACCCTTCTATGAGCAGATCGTCGACCTCAGCGACGATGGAGATCTCGCCCAACGCCTGCGCGAGCTCGCCATGCTCCTGCTCAATGCGGTGATGCAACCTACGAACCTGCGCTTGCGCCGACTGGTGATCGGCGAGGCCGGCAGGTTCCCCGATCTCGGTCGCGCCTACGAACAGAACGGTCCCGGGCGCGCGATCGCCGCATGGACGACTGCGTTCAAACGGCTCGCCGACGAAGGAGTGCTACGGCTCCAAGACCCAGCGCTCGCCGCCGAGCACTTCCAATCGCTTGTCCTCACGACCCCGCTCAACCACGCCATGTTCACCGGCGACGACCGCCCGCCCGGCCCCGCACAACGCAGGCGCTACACCGACAGCGCAGTGGACCTCTTCCTCGGCGCCTACCGCAGCACCTGATCCAGTCACGAGTTCTCCTTCATCCGCCAGGCGACAACCTCGACGAACTGTTGCGGGTGCGCGAGCGAGCCGCGACACAGGACCGCAACAATGCCGGCGCGGCCACGAAACGAGAGCGACACAAACCAGGATGGCGGGACCTGATGTCGCCGGCACCGCGGCGCGACGCAAGAAAGCCTCCGGCTGTTCGCCGAGGGCTCCCGTGCGGACGCGCCAGTCTGCTCCTGAGGCGGGGCGAGCGTCGCAAGGCGCTCGGCTACACAACTCACGACGTCAGCTGATGGCTCAACATGGGACGATCTGAAGCGTGACAACGACTGTGCTCGAGCGGGCGTCCGCTGGCGATGAGCTTGCCTTCCGTGAGCTGACGGAACCGTTCCGGCGCGAACTGGAGTTTCACTGTTACCGGATGCTGGGCTCGGTGCAGGATGCCGAGGACGTGCTCCAGGAGACGATGCTGGCCGCCTGGCGCGCGCTGGCAAATTTCGAGCGACGATCGAGCTTGCGGACATGGCTTTACAGGATCGCGACTAACCGATGTCTGAACGTACTGCGCGACGACGGTCGCCGCCCGCACTCGATACCGCCGCTGACGTTTGAGATCCCGGCGCCGACGAGGATGTCCGATCCTCACTGGCTGGAGCCGTATCCGGATGACCGGCTCGGGTGGCTGGCGGACAGCCAGCCAGGCCCAGCGGCGCGCTATGAGACCCGTGAGACGATCGAGCTGGCGTTCATCAGCGCATTGCAGCGACTGTCTGGACGCCAGCGCGCCGTGCTGGTGCTCCGGGACGTGCTGGGCTTCCACGCCGCAGAGACCGCGGCGATGCTCGAGACCTCGGTCGAGGGTGTCAAGAGCGCGCTCAAGCGCGCCCGCGCCACCATCGAGCAGGAGCTCGGCGATCCGACCCAGCGGATCGCTCCACCGACCCCCGCCTCGGTGGAGGAGCAGGAGCTGGTGGAGCAGTTCGCCAGGGCGTTCCTCGCTGACGACATCGACGGGATGGTCGCTCTGGTCACTGCGAACGCGTGGTTCCGGATGCCGCCTGCCTCGCACGAGTACCGCGGCCCGGAGCCGATCGGCGCGTTCCTCGCGGCGGTTTCTCAGGGGCATTCGGGCCAGTCGAGCCGTCTGATCGCGACCCGTGCGAACGGGGCGCCCGCGTTCGGGACCTATTACATCGATCCGCCCTCAACGTCGATCCAGCAGTCCGGGCTGTTGGTGCTGTCGCTTGCCGGCCCGCGGATCGCCGAGCTGACTTGGTTCCTCGGCCCCGGCTACCTAGAGCGATTCGATCTACCCGGCGCCCCTTTTGCCGACGCTCCGGTGTCAAAAGCTCCGTAATCGTTAAATGCCGGTGCTGCCGGCAGACGCCAGGAGGTTCAAATGCCGGTCTTGATGATGGTCGAAATCCCCGGCGCTGACGCAGCGTTCGCGGAAGGGATGCGCCACGCCGGAGTCCTCGACGAGCTACAGACGGCCCCAGGGTTTCGGGGCCACTGGAGTGGCGCCGCCAGCTCGGGCTACAGGGCGATCGAGCTGTGGGACTCACGCGAGGACTGCCGGGCGTTTGCCGAGGGCCACTTCGCGCCAAAGCTGCCGCCAGGGGCCGAGCTCCCGCCGATGGAGTTCATTGAATTGAACTTCGAGGTCAAGCCGGCCCCCTAGGCACATTTCGCGACCGTCAATCACAGCCGACTCTCACTGCAGCCCCAGTCCGAGTCGGAGAGGCGCCTCGCGCGGCTGCCGCTTCATCGCGAAGCGGCCGCCGCCGAGCCGCTTGCAGACTATTGGTCCGTCGCGCGGCCAGCACGCCCGCGCTCTTGCTCCTCTGAGGCGGGCGCCGGTCAGGACGCAGCCGGGTCCGCTATCGCCCGATCTAAGGCACGAAACCGCGACGCGGCGAGTCCGAGCACCCCGAAGTAGCCCGACGACCTGAGAGCGGGTCCCTGGCGGCGGACCGCAGCGGCGTCCGCGCTTCTCAGCCAGATCCGCACTCTCGACGGTGCTCGCACGACCTTGGTTTGCGGACACTCGCGCCGACGGCGCCGACCCTCCACTGCGGGCCTCCCGGAGCGTGCGCTGGTCGATCCGACCTGAGACGGCCCTGCGGCTGCTCCGCGCTGCCGCTTGTAGACCCAAAGCAGGAGGCTTGGCGGTTCCTACGCCGTTGAAGAAACGTGCCGGCCTGAGCGCGATCAGCGGATTTCGCGCCGGGCCATCCGGCGGATCGTGTTCGGTGGCGACCACGCTTGCGGCCAAGATGTCAGCGACGGCAGCCATCGGCGTTGATCGTGTACAACGAACCCGGCGGAAAGCAGCGCTTGTCTAGCCCGCCGCTTACCAAGACGTATTTGGACTGCCGCGCGCTCGTTGCGCTCGCCGACAAGTTCAACGGCCGTGCCGCCAAAGATGCCGGGGATCAGGCGAGAGTGTGTGATAACGACCTCAGGATCACGATGAATAAGTCGGTGCTCGTCGATCCCTGTTGTGGTCTCGCATTCGATGATCCGGCGGCTATCGAGAGCCTGACAGGCCAGGCGAAGGGGAAGGACGAGGTGGCTCGAGGCCAACCCAGAGTCAAGATCCAAGAATCTGCCATCTCAAGGAATCATCGACCTGAGCGGCGACATCCTCAACCGGCAGAAGAGCTGGAACAGCGAGAGTACGGATGTGATCGACGAGAGGCAGCCGGGGCACTGCCGGAGTTCGATGGTCGTTCACGAACTGCGACAGCCGTCGGGTCCGATCAGCGCGCCGTAATCGGCGGCAAAGAGGCATCGCCCGCTCGATCGTTACCCGAGTCGCATTCGCAAATCGCACCGAAGCGGAAGCGACAGCGGGTTGCTTAGAGCCGCTTAGTGGCGGAGCCCCGGGCTGGTAGCGTGACCCACGTGATCCGCCGAGGGGGCCTCATCCCACTTGTGCTCGTGGCCGCTTTCGCGATGACCACCGCGGCGAATGCCCACTCGAAGGTGCAAGACGCGCGAATTGTGGGCGTAGTTAAGGTCTGCGGCGGGCGTGCGCCGGGAGGTTGTCGGCAATTCGGTAGCGGTCGAGTACGCGTTGTGAGCGCGAGCGGTCGGCTTGTCGCTGTGCGGCCCGTTAGGCACGGAGAGTTCTCCCTCTGGCTCAGCCCGGGCCGTTACACACTTGGCGTCGTCTGGGGCGTCGATCGTGCGCCGCTACAGCCCGTCGTCGCGGTCGCACGCCGGACGAAGCACGTGAAGATCCAGATCCCCGTGCATTAGTAGATCGTTGGCCCGCGAGGCAGTGACGCGCCGAGCACGGGTGTCGCCAGGATCTGGCCGCGTGCTCGTCTCCGACCGCTTGTTCGCTGATCGTTGGGTGGTGAGATGCCGGTGGGCTCGTGTGGGACGGTCGCTGGCGGGGGTCACCGTGGCCGGTAGACATCTCCGCGATGTTCAACCCGCAGCACAATGACCTCGTGTGGGTCCTCGCGTACGCGATACAGGATGCGGTAGGTCCCGCGCCTGGCTGCCCAGACGCCGGATAACTCGCGGCGAAGTGGTTTGCCGACACGCCGCGGCTCTCGGATCAGGGTGGTCGTCAGGAACTCGATCACGGCCGCCGCCACCGCCTCCGGCAGTTGCTCGGAGATGGCTCGCGCGGCCGGCGGGGTGACGACGAGCTCGTACTCGCCGGGGGCGTTCACGATCGCAAAGCGCGCACCGCGTCGACGCCGCGAACGACATCGTCACGAGCGTAGGCAGCATCCGCCTCGCGAATGTCCGCCAGCGCCTCGGGATCGCTGAGGACCGACAGGGTTTCCTCAAGCTCGGCGAGGTCGGCTGCGCTCACCAGCACAGCGGCCTCCCGTCCATTCCGTGTGATCACCACTCGATCGTGCTCGCGTTCGACACGATCGACGATCTCTGACAGATGGTCTCGTACTGAGCGGAGCGGCTCGCTGGTCACGCCACAATTGTGGCGCACGACCCGTACGAGGTCAAGACTCCACGTTCTAAAGCGTCCGCTGGTGGTTCCCTTGCGGACACGCCAAGAGCGTCCGCTGGTCGATCCCAGCTGAGACGACAAGTGGCTTCCGCTCTTAGCCCGAAGCAGGGGCAGCAAGTGATTCAGCGTAGCTTCTGGTTTCCGATCTGAACCCAGAAGCCCGGAGGTTCGATCGTGATCCCCTGGCCCAGACCCGCGAGCGCCCCGGCGAAGGACCCCGGGAAGCGCTCTCAGCCGAGCAGAATCCGTGTCCGATGGGTGATCGTTCGCCTCCCGCTGCGGGTGCGATAGGTGAGCGTGTACGTGCCGGGTCGCACGCCTCGGAGCGGCACGAGCATCAGTTCCGGGTGTCCCGGGGTCGTGCCGATCACCTCACCGGTGGCGTAGGTCACCTTTCCGCGCGTGATCGAGGCCCGATCGGCGGCAGTGGCCGTGAACTTGACCGTGCCGGACACGAGCCGGGTCGTGCACTTGGTGACCTTCTTGCCGTGGACCTTCTTGGGGGTGCAGGTCACCAGCTCGATCTTGCCGGCCGGTCCCTGCTTGCCCTGAGGGCCCTTAGGTCCGGTCGTTCCCTGCGGTCCGGTCGTTCCCTGTGGTCCCCGAGGCAGGCTTCCGGCGGTCCCGGTGAGCGCCACCTGGGGGGCCGTCCCTGCAGCATTGCTGATGGCAGTGAGCGCCGCGGACTCGGCGGTGCCGCTGGCCGCCGTTGGCGCGAACCGCATGTCGATCTGACAGCCGGCACCGTTAGCGAGCGACACGCCGGTGCAGCCGTCGTTGCTCTTGATGAAGTCGTCCGGATCGGTGCCGCTGTTGTCGATATTGCTCACCACCAGGCCGGGCGCGCCGGTGTTGGTCAGCGTCAACTGCTTGGCCGGCCCGATCGTGTCCTGCGCCTGGGTACCGAACGCCAGGCTCGTGGCGGACAGCGACGCCACAGGATGGGCCAGCACCAGTAGGGTGGACGCCGAGGACCCGCCGCCAAGCGCGGCCGCGCCGTCGGCGGCGTAGATGCCGTTTCCGAGGTCAGCTACCTGCACCGGCACGTCGCTGTTAGCGCTCGCACCACCACCGTCACCCAACTGACCATTCATGTTGGCGCCCCACGCCCACAGCGTCCCGTTCGACTCCAGTGCGTAGCTCGAGTTCTGGGTGGCGGTGATCGCCACCACGTTGGTCAGTCCCGAGACCGGCACCGGGGCCGTGGTGTGGCCGCCTGACGAGCCGTCACCCAGCTGACCGAAGCTGTCGTCGCCCCACGCGACGACCGTCCCGTTCGAGAGCAGAGCCAGGCTGTGCTCCATACCGGCGGCGATCGCAGTGACCCCGGAAAGCGTGCCCGACCCGTTGACTCCGTTGACAGAGGTCGGTACGTCCGAGTTGCTCACGCCGCCATTGCCGAGCTGGCCATCGCCATTCAAGCCCCACGAGTCGACCGTCCCGCCAGACACGAGCGCCAGGGCGTGACTCCCGCCGGCGGCGATCGCGGTCACTCCCGAAATCGGATCGTTCGAGCCAAAGGTCACCGTCACCGGTGTGGTGCTCCCGCCGCCGGATGAGCCGTCGCCCAGCTCGTCCGCGGTGTTGATGCCCCACGAGTCGACGCCCCCGTTTGACAGCAGCGCGAGGCTGAAGGCCTGGCCGGCGGCGACCGCGCTCACCCCCATCAGAGTGGTGCCGCCACCTCCCACCCCCTCGACCTGTACCGGGAGGTCCTCCGTGGCGGCCGGCTCGCCGTCGCCCAACTGACCGAAGCTGTCCTGCCCCCACGCGTAGACCAACCCGTTTGATCGCAGCGCCAGGTCGTGGTCACTGCCGGCAGCGATCGCGGTGATCCCTCCTAGAGGGCGCCCCCCACCCGCCTCCTGTACTTGGACCGGTACGGGGCTGCTCGCCGAGACGCCCGTGGTGCCGTCGCCAAGCTCGCCGAAGGTGTTTGCGCCCCACGAATCGATGGTCCCATTCGAAAGCAACGCCAGGCTGTTCGATTCTCCGGTGGCGAGCGCGATCACCCCCGAAAGCGTGCCCCCGTACACCCCGTACACCTGCACCGGCGTGCTGCTGCCGATCGCCGACCCCGACACGGTGCCGTTGCCCAGCTGGCCCACATCGTCCCCGCCGAATGCCCACACCTCGTCGGGCGTGACGGCGGCCGATGCCACCGGCACGACAAGCGACACGGCCACCACGCCAACGGCGCACGCGAGCCCAAGCGCACGCGTTAGCCGCCCTGGCAGGGCGTTCTGGGCGAGCCGTTCCGACCCGCGACCAGCCTCCGTGCCAAAACGATCAGCAATTCCCATCATGGAACCCCAATCCCTGTTGGCCTCCGATCACGCCGAGATTCCATCACTCGCGCAAGCCCCAAGTCAAGCCACCACGGCCCCTCGCGATGACCGGCCGGTTTGGGGCGAGATCCTCGACATCGAGCTAGAGCAACAGCGCCTACGCGTCGGCTCGGCCACCAGCTGCGCACGACTCGACTACCGGCCGGCCAACTCCTACGCCCGCTGTCAGTGACGGGGCCGGCAGCGGCCACCGTGACCTGGGTCGCAGCCTCGTTCGGCGATGCTTGACGTGGCCAGCCTTGCGAATTCAGATCGGAAACCAGGGGCTCCAATCAACCGCCCTCGGAGTGGTGCATCGATCGAGAAGCACCAGCGCTACGGCAGCAAAGCTCGTCCGATGGTCCTTGGTTCTCGGACGCCTGCGACGCCGGCGCCGACCCGGCCATGTCGAACCTCCATAGCGTGCGCTGGGTGGAGGCGAAGATGGGAGTATGTGGCTTGCTGGACCGTGACCATACACTGACTGAGGGCGGCGACATGGGCGGATCGATCGGTTTCTCGCGGAGACGGAGCAGCATCATGCGGCAGCGGGCATCGCGGGCCGCGCAGGCCGGGTTGTTGGCCGGTGCGGCATGTCTCGCGGTTCCGGCTACCGGAGTGGCCGCCCCGCCGGTCACGACCACGGCGACGTATTCCACGCCCGGTGGCTATAGCTTCACGGTGCCAGCTGGCTTGACCAGCCTGACGGTGGCTGCGACCGGTGCGGCGGGCGGGTCGGTTGGCATTCTGGGCGGAGGGGAGGGGGCCTCGGTCACCGCCACGGTCCCGGTCGCCGGGGGCGAGCAGTTGTTCGTCGGGGTCGGCGGTGTCGGCGGGCCGGGCAGCGGGACCGGTGTGGCCGGCGCGGCCGGAATTGACGGCGGTGGAACCGGAGGGTCGAACTTGACCTTCAGTGGGGCCGGTGGTGGCGGCGCGTCGGTCGTCGGGCTCGGCTCGCCGTTCTCCTCGTTGGGAGCGTTGGTGGCGGCCGCCGGTGGTGGTGGCGCGGGCGCCGACGCGATCGGCGGCAACGCCGGCTCAGCCGGCGCCAGCGCCCCCGATGCGAGCTCGATGGGCGGAGGCCCTGGGACGGTGGCTGCGGGCGGCAGCGCCGGCGCCGGCGACATTCAGTCCGGGCTGGCCGGGTCTTCGGGACTGGGTGGAGAGGGGGCGAGCGGTGGAGCGGGCGCCGGCGGTGGGGGCGGTGGCGGATACAACGGCGGTGGCGGTGGCGGCAGCGGCTCCGAGGGCAGCGGTGGAGGTGGCGGTGGCAACTTCACGGTGGCGGGCGCGACGATCCTGGTCCCCGCGGCCCCGAGTACTGCTGCGGCCGAAGTCGTGATCACCTACGACGTCCCGACCGCCGCTCTCAGCACTTCGGCGATCAGCTTCCCCGGCATCCAGCCCCAGAGCACTGCGGGAACCGAGTTACCACTGACCGTGACCAACGATGGCTCGGCACCACTCACCATCTCCGGTGTTCAGACCGGCGGGACCAACCCCGGGGACTACCTGATCGACAACGGCTGCCAGGAGCCGGTCGCGCCAGCCGGTAGCTGCCGCATCGGCGTTCGCTTCGACCCCCAGGCCGACGGGGCGAGCTCAGCGACGCTGACCATCTTCACCAACGCGCCGAGTACGCCCGCCACCGTGACCCTGACTGGCACCGGAGGGCCGC
The DNA here is from genome assembly GCA_963826895.1 of uncultured Solirubrobacterales bacterium. Lineage (GTDB taxonomy): Bacteria > Actinomycetota > Thermoleophilia > Solirubrobacterales > Solirubrobacteraceae > Palsa-465. The sequence continues at coordinate 183,593 of CAWGYJ010000007.1, read as the reverse complement.
TCCCGCAAGGACCGACCGGCGCGACCGGTCCCCGGGGCCCCCGGGGACCGGCAGCGAAGCTCGCCTGTCGCAACGGCCAACTGGCCCAGATCCTATGCTCGATCGAGTTCCCGGCCGGAACGTTCAGCACCACGAATGCAACCGTTCACGCCACATTCCGGATACTGCATGCACGTCGTACGATCGCCCATGGGACGGTGACGATCAGCCACGGCCGCATCAGCCTGCACGCGAGTGGCCGGCTCAAGGCTGGGCGCTACACCCTCGTGATCACCACCATCACACACGGGCGCACCCGGACGCTGCTGAAACGCACATTCCGGGTCGGCTAACCGTGACGCGGGGCGGGTGCGTCGCGTAAAGCGGCTACGAGATCTCGCCGACCACGTGACTCCTGCTCGTGCAGACGAACCACGATCTCCGCTCCGAGCGTCACGAGGATCTCCCCAACGGGACACACGTCTGCGACGTGTTCGCTGCACCTTGGTACCGGACGCCTACGATGCCGTCGCCCACCTACCTGTGTCGGACCGCCTAAATGCGCGCGTAGCGATCCGAGGCGGGCGCGGACGCGCGGCCACAGCTCAGACCTGGCAGTCGACGGCGACCGCCAGGGCCGCGCAGATCTCGCGCATTCGGGCGTCAGCAAGCCGGCCGAGTCGCTCGACGAGGACGCCGAGCGAGACGCTCTCGACTGAATCCAAGCTGACCGCCGAACGCTGTGGAACAGGGTCGTCGCCGGGCTCCAGGACCACCTCGCTGGGCAACGCTCGAATCGTGGTCGTGCAGGGCGCGACGAGCGCTCGCCGGAGCCGCGGGATGGCAGCGTCACGCGACAGGACAACGACTGGGCGCCGGCCGACTTCCGGCAACTCGCACCACCACAGCTCGCCTCGAGCAGGAGCCTGACTCACGAGGCAGCCGCGGCTCGGCGGAACGACGCGAGATCTCCCCACGCATCCGGATCATCGAGCGGTTGCCGGTCATACGCGGCATAGCTCGCGTCCGTCTCGGCGGCCCGGTGCTGGGCGAGGAACGCCTCGAGCGCTTCGTCGATCAGGGCCGCATCGGTCAGTTCGGCGCGCAACCGCCGCGCGTTTTCCAGCAAGGCCGCGTCGACTGTTGTGCTGAGCCGTGTGCGAGCCATGCCACTAGTATGCCACGCCTGCCGCAGGTTGCGCGATGGTCGATGGGCTTTCCGGTGGGCGATCGGACCGCTCACGTGGCAATGCACACGCGCGGGCGTCTGGCTTGCTTTGGCGGTTGCATGAGCTAGGCTGGGCGGGCCGTAATCGTGCAGCTTGCCGCTAGGGGAGCTGATCGGGGCCGGTACATCCGGTTCAGGCAGCGTTCATGACAGGGGGCGGTTCAATGGTCAGGCGTCACGATGGTCGGTGTTCTCTGCCGGGTACGTTTGGGGTTCGGCCGTGGTTGGTTTCGGTTGCGGTGGCTGTCGGTCTGCTTGTGCCGGCTGCGGCGAGCGCGGCTGGTCTGAGCGTGTATGTCGCCAACCACGATGCGGATGTGTCGGGTGGGATCTCGCAGTACTCGCTGGGGGCGGGCGGTGCGATTACGCCGCAGGCGACGGCGGCGGTCGCGGCGGGCAACGAGCCGACGTCGGTCGCGGTCAGCCCCAATGGCCAGGACGTGTTCGTCGCCAACAGTGGCGCGGATGGGTCCGGTGGGATCTCGCAGTACGCGGTCGGGGCTGGAGGCGCGCTTACGCCTCAGGCCACGCCAACGGTCGCGGGCGGTGATGCCCCGTATGGGATCGCCGTGAGCCCGAACGGCCAGAACGTCTACGTGACCAACGCGGACAGCGATGGCCCTGGTGGTGTGTCCCAGTACGCGGTCGACCCGGGCGGTGCACTCGCGCCGGTGGCGACACCAACCGTCGCCGCGGGCGACGCCCCGGAGGCGATCGCGGTCAGCCCGAACGGCCAATACGCCTACGTGATCAACAACGGGGCGAATGGATCCGGTGGCGTGTCGCAATACACGGTCGGGGCGGGCGGCGCGCTCGCGCCGATGGCGACACCGACGGTCGCGGCGGGCTCCGGGCCGGCCGGAATCGCTGTGAGCCCGAACGGCCAGTACGTATACGTGATCAACTACAACACCAATGGGGCTGGTGGGATCTCGCAGTACGCGGTCGGGGCGGGCGGCGCGCTCGCGCCGATGGCGACGCCGACGGTTGCGGCGGGCCACGGCCCGGACGGGATCGCTGTGAGCCCGAACGGCCAGAACGTGTACGTCGCCAACAACCTGACGTCTGGGTCCGGTGGCGTGTCGCAGTACACGATCGGAGCCGGCGGTGCGCTCGCGCCGATGGCGACGCCGACGGTCGCGGGCGGCGACGCGCCGCTGAGGATCGCGGTGAGCCCGAGCGGCCAGTCCGTGTACGTCACCAACGGTGGCACTGACGGGACTGGTGGGGTGTCGCAGTACTCGGTCGGGGCGGGCGGCGCGCTCGCGCCGCAGGCGACGGCGACGGTCGCGGGCGGCGACGGGCCGGCCGGGATCGCGGTGACGCCCGATCAGGCTCCGGTGGCGTCGTTCACGGTGTCGGCCACGCCGGCCGGGTCTGCATCGTCCTTCAATGCGTCCGGGTCGAGTTCGGTTGACAGCACCGTCGCTAGCTACCAATGGTCGTTTGGGGATGGTTCGACGACGATGAGCGGCTCGGCGACCGTAACCCATACCTATGCGCGCCCGGGTACGTACACGGCCCAGCTCACGGTGACAGACGCGGACGGATGCTCAACGCTGACGGTGTTCACGGGGCAGACGGCGTACTGCAACGGGAGCGCGGCGGCGACCACGACGCGGAAGGTGGTCGTGCCCGTCGTGGCGGTCTCGAAGCTGAGCGTGTCGCCGCGGACGTTCTCGGCGGCGGGCCGCACGGTGCGCGGCAAGTGCGTGAAGCTCTCGACGAAGAACAAGCGCGATAAGTCATGTCAGTTGTCGATCAAGCTGACGGCGCATTACACGCTCAACGCAGCGCGGACGGTGAGCTTCGAGCTTGCGCTTCAGACAAGCGGGCGGACGGTCGGCGGCAAGTGCGTGAAAGCCTCTCCCAAGAACAAGCACGACCACAAGTGCATGCTGCTGGTCAGCGTGCACAACACGATCACGCGCTCCGGGATGGTCGGCTCGAACAAGTTCACCTTCACGGGCAAGCTGGTGGCGGGGACCTACAAGCTGACCGTGACCCCGAACGGCGGGACCGCGCAGAAGGTCACGTTCAAGGTCTCGGGCTGACGGGCGCGAACGCCGGCGGATGGCCCGAGACCGCTAGAACGGCGTCCGCTGGTCGTTCCCGTTTCGGGCGCTCACCGTCAGAAGAAGATTGCGAAGGACTTGACCGGCAGCCGCCTCCCAAGGCTGCCCGAGCACGCTCTTAGACTTCTCGACCGATCGCCGCGACGCGTCAGTGCGAGGGCGGCGGGGCTCGGGGTAAGGACGGCCATGACCGCCTCTCCGACGTGCGTGATGGAGCGCTCGACCTTTTCGCGTTCACTGCCGGCGTAGTTCGTGGTGCCACCCCAGCTCGCGACGATCAACTCGGTAAGCAGGGTCGCGAGGTGCCGATCGATCGCCTTGTCGGCTCCAATGTTCAGCTGAACGCTCACGAGCGCGTCGAAGAGAGCCTGTTCCGGTGCAAGCGAAACGCCATGGCCCATGCGGATGGCAACCGCATAGTCGCTGGCGCATTGCTCAATCCCAGGGCCGGTCATCGTGGACAGTATGTGCCTCGCCGACGTCGGATCGCTGGCCGCTGCTGCCCGGCGCCGCGCGAGCGTCCGCTCAAGGCTGGATTGCGTACGCCCGCGCCGCCGGCGCCGACCCTCCACTGGCGGCCCTCGAGAGCGCGCGGTTGCCCATCCCTACCGGTCGCGCTTCCGCGGCCGCTCTCAATCGAGGAACAGGAGCAGCCTCACGTCGCTGCTTTGCCGTTCGGTCGGCCATCTGCCGAGGTGGCTGCGTCGGGGACCGGCACCGGCGAGAGCGGCCATGTCTTCGGGCAACCGGTGAAGCGGCAACGTGTGCACGCCGACGCGGGCGGGTGGATGCCGGTTCTAGCCCGGGGCCCTACGGCGAATCCGTCGCGCGCGACGCGTGCGCCGGACTTCGCGTAGGTGTCGCCTTATGCGTGAGGAGAGCCGCTCAGGGGGTGGGGGTGACGGGAAACCGGGGATGTCCTCGGGCGAGAGCCCTCGCTCGCGGACCAGCTGCCGCACCGCCTCAAGCGCCCGGGGCGGCATCCGCTCAAGGGGACTGGCGAGGCCGTAGATGTCCTCGGGCGAGAACCCTCGCTCGCGGGCGAGCTTCCGTACCGCCTCCAGTGCCTGGGGAGGGATCCGCTCCAGAATCCCGCCGGCGTAGCTCGGATGAGTCCGCCGGCAGTGCGAGCATACAAACCCGTTCAGGCGGTGGGCTTCGAGGTATGACAGGCCGGGCACGGCTTCGTCGACCTCCTCGTAGGCGGGAATCGTCACAGCCCCATCGTCGAAGCCGGAGGTGATCCCTCCAGGCAGATCGTGTCGCTCGCCCTGATGGATCCGGGAGCGGTGGACCACGAGCGGATAGACGCGCTCGGCCAGGAAGGCCTGGTCGTAGGCCCCGTAACGGGAGAAGTCCGCCACCCACTCGGCCATCTCCGGCAGCGCGCCGCCACGTGCTCCCCATAGCCCACCCATGATCGGCTGACGGTGGTAGCAGTGATCGCGGATGATGTGGAACGCCCGGCCGCTAGCCAGCCAATCCTGCACGCAGGCAGCCTCCCGCGAACCCAGCCACGAGTCGGCGTCCCGTGAGATCATCGCGTCGACCCCGGGCTCACCGGCAGGTAGGAAGCGCCACAGCATGGCGCCGGCATCGTGGTGGCGGGACATCTGCACCAGCTCGACGTGCTCGAAGGACCTGAGCAACGCGACGATTCCCAGCGGCACCGTGTCATCAACGTAGAACCGACAGACCCAGCCGGGGTACACGGCCGGCGCCAGCATGCAATTGATCACTGCGTTGACGGTGTATTTCGCCCGGTCGCTATACAGGCTGAACGCGATGATCCTGCTCATCGGACCCACGACGCAGGCCGGGGCCAAGCGGGGCGCATGGTTAGCGGCATCTTGATCTCAATCAACACCCCGAGAGCCACTTCCACCTCCACGTACAGAGGCCCTCCGCTCCCCCGAACCAGATGCCACACCGCTGTAGCGAAGCATCGTACCCGGGTGTGTCCGCTCAGTGTTTGCTTGCGGACACCGGCGCTGCCGGCGTCGCCCCCAATGCCGGGCGTCCTGAGCGTGCGGTTGTCCATGGCAACTGCGACGGCGATATCCGCGGAGCGCCTTGCTTGGCGTGCCGCTGTTCGCTCAGGACCACGCGGCCGCTGGGCGGCGATCGGATCCTTCGCCTGGGGGCGAGACTCCCGACCGCTGCGCGTGGCTGACTGATTCGCGATCGACCGCGGTCGCCGGTCATGGTCCGGACCAAGAGCGTGGGAGCGCTCCGGTGTTCGTTCCGTCGGTCGCGCGCGTTTGTGCTACACCCAGGCTTGCAGGCCTTCCAATCTGAGGGTGCGACATGAGGGCGCGAGCAATGTCAACGGACCGGGGCTTCGCCGGAGCAGGAGTCAGGGTTCGCGATTTGGTTTCCCGGGTGCTGGATGGTGCGGTCAGGCTGCTGGTCGGGATCGGGTTGGCCGTGACGGTGGGCTTGGTGATGGCTCAGTCGGCGCTGGCCGACATCACCCCGGGCAGCGCCCGGCCCGTGACCGGGACCGTCGGCCTTTCGGGAGTGGCGTGCGGGAGTGCGACCAGCTGCATCGCGGTCGGGGCCGGCGGCGCGGGTAGTGTGGTGGTGCCGCTCGCGGCTGATGGCACCCCGGGCACCGCGATCGCCGCCCAAGCCAGCTTCCTCCAGGGGGTCGCGTGCGGGACCGCGACCAGCTGCGTCGCTGTCGGCGGAACCGGCATTGGGTCGGTTGTCACGATCGACAACGGGACCCCCGGCACCCTCCAGACCGTCAGCGGAACCCAGGAGCTCGGCGCGGTGGCGTGCGCGAGCGCGAGCACTTGCCTGGCCCTCGGCTCCGTGTTTCCCGGAGGAGAGGTGGTGGTCCCGATCGTCAACGGCACGGCCGGCGCTGCTGAGACGCTCCCCGGGCCTACGGTGGCGCTCGACGCGATCGCCTGTCCGACCGTTACCAGCTGCATCGCTGTCGGCGCGGGCGGTGTGGTGGTGCCGCTCTCCCCCGGTGGCACTCCTGGCACCGTCCAGACAGTCCCTGGCACGAGCGATCTCGAAGGCGTCGCTTGTCCGAGCGCTACCAGCTGCATTGCGGTCGGGGCCAGCAGCTCGGGCGCTGTGGTGGTGCCGCTCTCCGCCGGCGGCACCCCTGGCACCGTCCAGGCTGTCGCGGGTACGCACACTCTCCGAGGGGTGGCGTGCACTAGCTCGAGCTGTGTCGCGGTCGGGGATGTCTGCACCGGCGCCAGCTGCTTGATGAATAACGACTTCGCCGGTCAGGTGGTGCCGGTCGCCGCGGACGGAACTCCCGGCACCCCCATCACCGTCACCGGCACCGAAGACCTCACGGGCGCGGCGTGCACAAGCGCGACCAGCTGCGTCGCGGTCGGAGCCAACAGCGCCAACGGGGTGGTCGTGCCGCTTGGGGTGAACGCCGGCGGCAAACCGTCGAACACCGGGGGACTGCCTACGATCAGCGGCACGCCGAAGGCAGGGAAGACGCTGTCGTGCTCGCACGGAACGTGGAGCGGCAACCCCACCTTCGCTTACCAGTGGAGCTTCGACGGAACCCCGATCCAGGGCGCGACCACCGACAGCTACACCATCCAGAGCATCGACGAGGGCCTCACGATCACCTGCACGGTGACCGCGTCGAACGCCGGTGGCGCCGGGAAGCCGGCGACGAGCCGCGGCGTCCCGGTGCCCGTCCCGCGCGTGGCGCGCTGCCCCGGCGCCAGCGGCAAGCTGAGCGGCGACACGCTCGGGCTGCTCCGCCTGGGGATGACACGCGCCCAAGCGCTGCATGCGTTCGCGCACAGCTCCAACCGCGGCAAGAAGTACGAGGATTTCTTCTGCCTGACACCGAGAGGCGTGCGCGTCGGGATCGCGTCACCGAAGCTGGTCAAGACGCTGCCGAAATCAGAACGCGGACTGGCGGGACACGTGATCTGGGCGTCGACCTCGAGCCTCTACTACTCGGTCCACGGCATCCGATGCGGCGCGACCGTCGCCGCGGCCAGCAAGCTCGTCAAGCTGACCGGCCCGTTCCACATCGGTCTGAACTACTGGTATCTCGCGCCGAACGGAGCCTCGACCGCCGTGTTCAAGGTCCGCGGCGGGATCATCGAAGAGATCGGGATAGCCGACGAACAGCTCACCCGCGGCCACAAGGCACAGGTCGCGTTCCTCACGAGCTTCTCCTGACCGCCGCACACTTCCCTGAACGGGGGCGGTCACTTCGCCATTGCGGACGCCATTCGACCGCGGTCGTGATCCCAGAGCGGGACACGTAACGGCGTCCAGATATCCTCGCTACAGAGATGGATGCTGATCCCGGCATGGACGGCATGGACGGCATGGACGGCATGGACGGCATGGGTGCGAGGGTCGTGGTGACGCGTCCGGAGAGCGGAAGCAGCCGGCTTCGGGCTTTCCGCATCGAGATCGATGGGCGAGATGTCGGCGCTCTCCGCGCAGGCGGCACGCTCAACGCCGAGGTTGAGTCGGGCGTACACGAAATCCGGGTGCGAGCTGATTGGTGCTCCAGTCGACCAGTGAACCTCGAGCTGGCGGGTGGAGAGACGGCCGACTTGGTATGCAGGGCCGACCACCGCGACGTTTTTCGTGACCTCTGGACGGTCACGTTCGGGAACCACGAATACCCGCGACTCGAACTCGCTCACGAACGACTCCCGGCTGGGTGTGCGCGGAGCAGTCCGCCAACGGGCATCACGGTGGCGCAGATATCGATTTCCGATGCTCGGTCCGGTTGCGAGTGACGTTCGCTGAAGGTTGGGATGTGAGGCAGCAGCGACGCCGGCCCCGATCAGATCCGAGGCACGAGTAGGGGGCGAGCGCGCCGGGGGTGAGCAGCTGATTCGCCGCGGGCCGAGCGGAGCCCGAGGATCAATGCGGCTGCAAACTTTCGTGCTTGCGCGTCCCAGCGTCCAAGCGCCGACGAACACCGCAAGGTCGGGTGATAATCGTGTCGTGGGTGATGTTGTCATCGCAGCGGCGCAAGATGCGGTCCCGCGGATTCCGGCTTCGGCCGGCGCGTTGATCTTCGACGCGGAGAGTCGCCTGTTGATACTGAAGCCCAACTACAAGAAGGGCTGGACGATCCCTGGGGGTCAGATCGAGCCCGGCGGGGAGTCGCCGTGGGAGGCCTGTCGGCGCGAGACGCGCGAGGAGTGCGGACTCGAGGTCGTTCGAGCGCGGCTCGTCTGCATTGACTTCCTGCGACCGAAGCCCCACCGGCCCGGTGGCGTCCGGTTCCTGTTCGACTGCGGCACGTTCACCGAGCGCCAACTCGAAGCGATCAGGCTCGAGGTCGGCGGCGAGATCGACGAGTATCGGTTTGTCGCAGTGCGCAAGGCGAGTTCGATGCTCAGCGGACCCCTTCGCCGTCGCGTGAGCGCCGGAGTCGCTGCACCGGCGTGCGTGTATCTCGAAGACGGTCGTCCCGTCGCCTCCGTACTGGGCTGAGCAACGCTCCGGGTGCGAACGCGCACACAGACCTGCTCTTGTCGTAGCCCAGCGCTTCCTCAGCCAGGGCCGAGCAGTCCGGCGACCGAGCTCTTGGACGGCCGCCTCTCGTTCTGTGCCGGGCACTCCAGACCAGCTGTCGGTCCGGCGCGGAGTCAGTGGCCCGCTTGGTTACGATGACCGCGATGCGCGCGCTGAGCAGCGCCCCGCCCGGAGACGCGATCAAGCCGGGGACGAGTCCATCGTTCGGCCCGCCGGCCGGTGCGACGTGAGTTGGCTCGACGCATTCCGCCACGGAGGGCCGGCTCCGATGTCCTCCGAGGGTCACCTCCCGGGCTTCGACGGGGCGACCGGGTGGCTCAACTCTCCTGCACTCACCGCGGGGGATGTCGCGGGGAAGGTCGTTCTCGTCGATTTCTGGACCTACACCTGCATCAACTGGCTTCGCACGCTCTCTTACGTCCGCGCATGGACGGAGAAGTACCACGATCGAGGATTGGTCACCGTTGGCGTTCACACGCCCGAATTCCCCTTCGAGCACGACGTCGACAACATCCGCCACGCTGCGAACGACATGAGAATCGAGTATCCGATCGCGATCGACAGCGACTATCGGGTCTGGCGCGCGTTCAGCAACCACTACTGGCCCGCCGTGTATATCGCCGACGCGCAGGGACAAATCCGGCACCACCAATTCGGCGAGGGTCGGTACGAAGAGTGCGAACGAGTCATCCAGCGGCTGCTGCGCGAGGCCGGGGCCGAGGGCGTCGGTGACGCTCTGGTCGCCGTCGCCCCCGGCGGTTTCGAGGCTCAAGCCGATTGGACGAACCTGGCGTCGCCCGAGACGTATCTCGGCTACGAGCAAACTCAGAACTTCACGTCTCCCGGTGGCGTCGCGTTCGACGAGCCTCGAACCTACGTCGTGCCGGACTCGTTGAGGCTCAACCAATGGGCCCTCTCCGGGGAGTGGACGATCGAGAGCGCAGCCAGCGTGCTGAACCAAGCCGACGGAGGGATCGCGTTCCGCTTCCACGCCCGCGACGTCCATCTCGTCCTGCGATGCCGGGAGCCGGGCACGTCCGTGCCGTTCCGAGTACTCGTCAACGGCGAACCTCCCGGCGATGCGCATGGACTCGACGTGGACGACGAAGGCCACGGAACGGTGACCCAACCGCGGCTCTATCAACTGGTCCGCGAACGGGGACCGATCACCGACCGCACGTTCGAGATCACGTTCCTCGCCTCCGGCGTAGAGGCATACGTGTTCACCTTCGGTTAGAGGGACCCGTGGGAGGTGTCCAGCGGCGGTGCGTCGGCGGTACTCCGGCCACGCCCAGAGCGCAGGCTCGGAGAGCCGAACTGTGGTTCTGCGGCGAACTTGTTGACCAGCGGTTGACAAGTGCACACGGCTGAGCTACCGTGCTATCTACCGTCGGTCAATAACAGCCCCGGGCGGGTTCGGTCAAGCAATGTTCGGTTTGCAGCTAGAGCGGCGAGCCACGCGATTGAGACCAGACCGAAAGCGGGCGGAGCCTGGCTCAAGCCCGTATTTGCTCAGCGATGCGCTCGTAGCCGGGCCGCTACCTGGGGCTGCCGACCGCAGCAGTGGCCGTGACCAGGTCGAACATCCCCCGGTCGATCACCGCTGATCACCACCGGACTGCTTTCTCAACTCCCGTTTGTTGGCGAGCCCTTCGCGCAACTGCTCATCCCGCGAGTGCCGCAAGCTGTCTGAGCGCCGTGCGGCCGAGCCGCGCAAACCAGTCTTGGGCGCCCCGGCGATCGCCGAGAACAACCTCGTCGGCTCTGGGGCGCCGCAGACTGGACACGCCGGCCGCTGAGCCGCGGCCACGAGCGCCTCGAAGCGCTCGCCACACGCTGCGCATTCGAAGTCATAGATCGGCACGCAGCGAGGATAACCGGACGCTGCACGCCGGCCCCCAGCGCGGAGCCAACGAGTGAGGCGCGATGACTGCCGCCATGCCTCACCGCTTGCCTCTGTCGTCCCGGCCGGGCGCGGTGAGCTCGGTGCGGGGGTGTGGCGGGTCAGGCGCTGAGCCGTTGCAGCTTCAGCGAGGCTGTGCCTGTGCCGTTGGTGTTCGTCGCGGTGAGCCTGAAGGAAGCGGATTCTGGGATGTGCGCGGCGAGCGCGCGGGCGGCGCCGGTCGGGATGATGAGTGTCAGCGATTTGGCGAGCCTCGCGCCGGCTGATGCGTGCGTCGGCGGGATCCGGACCGTCTTGGTCCGAGGCTTGCGGTGGCTCATTGTGGAGTGCAGCAGCTCGGTGATCGTGCCCGCGAGCGTGACGGTGGCCGACTGGTCGCACGTGACCCGGAGCGTGAGTGTTGTCGAGGGCGCCTGTCCGGATTTCGGATGCTTCGAACGGGCGTGTGACACTGTGCGACTCGGGGCCTTCAGAACACAGCTGGGCGGCTTTGAGAAGGTCGCTCGGACCGATTTGCTCGAGGTGTTGAAGGTGTCGACTCGTAGATCTCGTTCAGCAGCTGCGTGACCGGACCGAAGTTGTAGGGCACGTTCTGGGTCAGGGTGAAGATCGTCTCGGCATAGCCGAGGTCGCCGACCGGCTCGACCACCAGCTGCGCGGTCAGGATCTCGCCGAACCCGTGGGTGAAGTCGGTCGCGACGCTGGTGTGCCGCTGGTCGAAGGCGAGCACGTTGCTGCCGGAGTAGGCGATCCTCACGCGCGACGTGCACATCGGGTGCACGCGGCCCTGGCGGAAGTTGTCGGTCCGGTGCCACATCAGCTTCGCGAATTGCTTCGTGCCGGTGACGATCTCAAGTGCGTCGATCCGCCGCTGCGGCGTCCCGACCAGGGCCAGCGCCGAGTGCGGCTTGAGCTGCGGCCGCACGATCGTCGTCTTCGACACGGCGCCCTCGCTCGCGAGCTCTCCGAATGTCAGCGAGCGCCCATCGGGCGCCGTCGCGACCCCACCCCTGACGGTCATGCTCGACGCCTGCCCACCGAGCATCCTCGCGGCGGTGTGGGCGAGCCGACCGCGGGCGGTCGCGGCCGCCGTACGCACGGGCGTGAAGATCGAGTGCATCGAGTTCGAACCGCCGGTGAGCTGGTTCCACACGAGCTCGGGGCGGGCATTGGCGAGCGTGATCTTGACCTTGTCGATCGCCAGGCCGACCTCGTCCGCGATCGTGATCGCGACCGCAGCCGTGATCCCCTGCCCGACCTCGGCGCGCGGGAGCGCGAACGACACGGTGCCGTCGGTGTTGACGACGACGGTGATCAGGTTCGAGGTCGCCAACGTCGCGTCCGTCAACAGATCCGTCAGGTCGTAGGCGTCGACCGGCTGCACGGTCGGCAACGACGCCAAGGCCGGCTGCGCAAGGAACAACTCGGCGCCCGCGACGATCGTCGGCGCCGCCAGCAGGTAACCGAGGAAGCGTCTACGGGATAACCCGTCAGCGGCCTCCACCGTCGACGGCAGTGCCCCCGGATCCTCCTCCGCGCGGCGCGATGCGCGCCGTTGAGCCAATCCGGCCATGCTGGACCTCCCTCGTCATCAACCATCACCCTTGCCTGGCGCGAGCAGACGCGCGCCTGACCAACACTCTACTTAATCGGTCAACAGCGCTGCTCCGGTACCCGCCGGGGCGCCTGCCAGGATGCATCGGTGACGGTCACAAGCTCGGAGACGTTCGACACCACCGCCCTTGCTCGTCTGCGCTCGCTCACCGCCGACGGCGGGTCACGGTTTCGCGAGGGCCAGCTGGAGGCGATCCGGGACGTGGTCGTCGATCGCGCCCGGGTGCTGTGCGTGCAGCGCACCGGCTGGGGCAAGTCGGCGGTGTACTTCGTCGCGACCGCGCTGCTGCGCGAGGCGGGCGCCGGGCCGACGCTGATCGTCAGCCCGCTGCTCGCGCTGATGCGCAACCAGATCGCGGCGGCGCGAGCGGCTGGGGCTGCGCGCGCACACGATCAACAGCACCAACCGCGAGGAGTGGGACGACGTTCGCGAGCGGCTCGCCGCAGAACGCGATCGACCTGCTGCTGATCAGCCCCGAGCGGCTGAACAACCCGCGCTTCCGCGAGGAGATGCTGCCGCTGTTCGCGGCTCGGTCGGGCTGCTGGTGATCGACGAGGCGCACTGCATCTCTGACTGGGGGCACGACTTCCGCCCGGACTACCGGCGCGTGAAGGACATGCTCGACGCGCTCGCGCCCGACGTCGCGGTGCTCGGCACGACGGCGACCGCCAACGATCGCGTCGTCGCGCGACGTCGTCGAGCAGCTCGCCGCCGCCGGCGGTGAGCCGCTGCGCTCCTACCGCGGTCCGCTGGCGCGGACCAGCCTGCGCCTGGAGGTCGCTCGAGCTGCCGCGGCCCGCGCAGCGGCTGGCGTGGCTGGTCGAGCACCTGCCGGCGCTGCCGGGGCTCGGGGATCGTCTACACGCTGACCAAGCGCGACGCCGAGCAGGTGGCGGCGTTCCTGAGCGCCAACGGCATCTCGGCGCTCGCCTACAGCGGCGAGCAGGAGACCGCCGACCGGATCGCCACCGAGGAGCGGCTGCTGCGCAACGAGGTCAAGGCGGTCGTCGCGACCAGCGCGCTGGGGATGGGCTACGACAAGGCCGACCTGACGTTCGTCGTGCACTACCAGGCGCCGGGCTCGGTCGTCTCCTACTACCAGCAGGTCGGCCGCGCCGGGCGCGGCGTCGACGCACGCCGACATCGTCCTGCTGCGCGGCGGCGAGGACCGTCGCATCCAGGACTTCTTCATCGAGCAGGCGTTCCCGCCGCGCGAGCGGGTCGACGGCGGTGCTCGCCGAGCTCGAGGGCGCCGGCGAGCAAGGGCGCACCACGCGCGAGCTGATGGCCGTCGTCAACCTCGGCATGGGCCGGCATCGAGGCGATGCTGAAGATCCTCGACGTCGAGGGCGCGGTGCGTCGCGACGGCACACGCTGGCATGGCGGTCCCCGGACTCCGAGTGGACCTACGACGCCGAGCGCTACGCGCAGGTCACCGCGCTGCGCCGCGCCGAGCAGCAGGCGATGGCGGCGTTCGGCACCGACGGTCGCTGCCTGATGCGCGTGCTGCAGGAGGAGCTCGACGACCCGGACGCCGAGGACTGCGGTCGCTGCTCGGTCTGCACCGCGCCGCGCTTCGCCGCCCACCGGACCCGGCGCTGGTCGAGCTGGCGGGCCGCCATCTGCGCTCGAGGCCGGTCGAGCTGGAGGTCAAGAAGATGGCGCCCGACGCCGCCGGCGCGATGCGCAAGATCCCGGAGGATGCCCGCATCGAGCCCGGCTGGGCGCTGGCGCGCTTCGGCGACGGCGGCTGGTGGCCGGCGATCGAGCGGGGCCTGCGTGCCGGCGTCATTCGACGACGAGGTCGTCGTCGGGCTCGCGGACATCCTGCGACGGCGCCGGCTGCGGTGCGGCCTGGGTCACCGCCGTCCCGTCCGCGCGCCTCGGGGGCACGATCGACCGGCTGGCCGAGCGCCTCGCCGCCGAGCTCGGGGTCCCGCACGTGCAGCTGGTCCGGCGCACCGAGGATCGCCCGCCGCAGCGGGAGATGGCCAACGCCGTTCAGCAGGCCGCCAACGTCCGCGGAGCGTTCGCGGTGATCGCCACGCCGCCGCCCGGCACCGGCATCCTGCTCGACGACCGCCGCAGCTCGGGCTGGACGCTGGCGATGGTCGGCGGTCAGCTGCGCCGCGCCGGCGCGCAGCGCGTCATCCCACTTGCGCTGGGGACCGTGACCTAGCCACACCGCCGCGCAGGCGGTAGCGTGAGCGGCGTGAGATCGCGCCTCAACACATACTCGGGGTACAGCCTCGGTTGCGCCGTCGTCTGGACGGGTCTCCTCGCGACCGCGCGTCGCGTGCTGGACACCAAGAATTGGGAGATGGTTCGGCTTGCTGCGGGGGGCTGGTGGGCGGGATGGCTGTCGGCCACGATCGCGCGGGTCGGCTATCCGCCGCCGCGGGAGCTGACGGAGGCGGGCCAGAGGCGGCTCGAGAAGGTGTCACTCGTACTCGTGCTCCTCGGCTTCGTCAACTTCTTCCGACTGCTGATCACCGGCCGGCGTCGGGCCCCCTCCGGCTGATTCAGCAGGCGATCCCGAAGCCCGCCGCTCACTCGGTCGTGGTCTCGGCCCAGACGTGCGGGTGGCGCTCGCGGGTGGCGGTGATCAGGCGGTCGCGCGAGGTCGGACCTCCGAAGCGCTCGCGATCGTAATCGGCGAACGGTCGCTCGAGCGCATCGAGCGCGTCCACGGCGCACCTCAGTGCGCTGCGCCAGCTCGAGTTGCCGGGCGCCGGGCGAGCGAGCAGGGCCTGGAGGGCATCCATCAGCGATGACTTGGCCACGATCGCCTCGGGCGACGTCGTCCGCAGGCAGGCCCCGTATTCCCCGGACAACCATGCCTCGTATTCCTCGGCAGCATCAGCCGGATCCCCGCCGGCCGCCAGGAAGCGTTCGCTGAAATGCGCCGCGACGGCGCCGGGGTCTCCGCCGGCGTCCGCGATCAGCTGGGCATGGTCGGCGGGGACCATCGGGGTGCCGTCAGGCAGGACGTAGGTCGCGCGCGGCAGCAGGCCCTGGTCGACCAGCGGGCGGATCGAGTCGTCCATCGGCTCGAACGACTCGACGACGTAAGCGATGTCCTGCCCGCCCGAGGCCGGCAGCTGAGCGGTCGGAGCGGACAGAGCCACGACGGGGATGATGTCAGTAGTCGCTCAGCAGCCCACTCGGGGCCACTGGGTCGCCGGCTCACTGCGAATTCAGGTACGTGACGACGGCGAGCACGCGCCGGTGGTCGTCCGGCGAGGGCGGCAGGCACAGCGAGCCGAAGATGTTCTTGACGTGCTTCTCGACCGTGTGGTCGGTGACGAACAGGCGCTCGGCGATCGCGTGGTTCGAGCGGCCCTCCGCCATCAGCCCGAGGACCTCGCGCTCGCGCTCGGTGAGGTGCTCGAGCGGGTTGTCCTGAGGCCGGCGCCGGCCGACGAGCTCGCCGACGACGGTGGGGTCGAGCACCGAACCGCCGCTGCCGACGCGATTGACGCTCGCCGACAGCTCAGCGAGGTCCGACACGCGCTCCTTGAGCAGGTAGCCGACGCCGTCGGTCCCCGTCGACAGCAGCTCGACCGCGTATCTCGCGTTGACGTGCTGGGAGAGAACGAGGATCCCCACCGATGGCCAGCGCTCGCGGATCACCTTCGCCGCGCGCAGCCCCTCGTCGGTGTGGGTCGGCGGCATGCGGATGTCGACGATGGCCACGTCGGGATTGGTCCGCCCGACGAGCTCGAGCAGCTCCTCGCCATCGGCCGCCTGCCCGACGACCTCGAACCCGGCCTCTGCGAGCAACCTCGACAGGCCCTCGCGCAGCAGCACCGCATCGTCCGCCAGCGCTACGCGCACGGGATCACCGCTCGCAGAACCGTGCCTCGCCCGGGCGGGCTCGACACCGTGAGCTCGCCGCCGAGCGCCTCGACCCGGTCGGACAGTCCGCGGAGCCCCGAGCCGCCGCCTGCGCCGGCGCCGCCGATCCCGTCGTCGCGCACCTCGACCGTCAGCGAGCGCCCGTCGTCGGAGGCGATCACCGCCACCTCGGTGCCGTGCGAGTGCTTGGCGGCGTTGGTCAGGGCCTCGCTGACAAGAAAGTAAGCGGCCGTCTCGACCTGGTCCGGCAGCCGCCGGCCGAGCTCGAGCTGCAGGCGTGTCGGGAGCGGAGCGCGCAGGCACAACTCGTCGAGCGCGTCCGGCAGCCCGCGCTCCACGAGCAGCGGCGGATTGATCCCGTGCGTCAGCTCGCGCAGCTCCTCGAGCGCGAGTGCGAGCGCCTCGCGCGTCTCCCGCACGAGCGGCGCCGCTCCGGTCGCGTCATCCGGCAGGCGAGACTCGAGCAGGCCGAGCGACATCGCGATCGACACGAGCCGCTGCTGCGTTCCGTCGTGCAGGTCGCGCTCGATCCGGCGCCGTTCGGCGTCGGTCGCCTGCACCAGGCGCGCGCGTGAGGCCTGGAGCTCGACGAGGCGAGCGCGGAGCTCGGCCTGGAGGCGCTCGTTCTCGAGCGCGAGGCTCGCCGCAGCGCACACGGAGCGCACGAGCTCGGCGTTGTGCTCGAGCGCCGGGTCGTGCAGAAGCACCGCGATCGGCTGCCCGTCGCGTTCAACGAACGTGGAGCTGCGGTGCTCGTCCAGTGTTGGGAGCTTGACCGGCGCGCCATCGGCATCGACGTACGAGCGTTCGGTGGGGAACCAGAAGGCCAGCTCGAGGGACGGGTCGCCGAGCGCCTGGGCGAGCGCATCACGGAGGCCGACCGGGGCGGTCGGGGCTCCCAGTTTTACGACGAGCCCCGCAACCATCCCGCGGTCGAGCCGCCGCTGGAGGAACACGAACATCACGGCGACCGGCACGGTCGCCATCGTGTAGAACCAGACGTTCGCGGGAAGCGCGCCCAGCGGACTGCCGAACAGGTCCTCGCCCACGTTCCAGATGAGCGTCACAAGCGTGGCGACGCCCGCCACCAGCACCGGCACAACCGCCCGGCGCTGCGGTGCGCTGGCCTGCCACCAACGCCGGGTCAGGATCGCGATCAAGGTCAGCACCAGGGCGATGCCGAACAAATCCCGAAGGCCCAGCCAGCCCTTGGCCTTATGGTTGTCGTGGACTACCTGCAACAGGTTGTGCACACAGCTGGGGCAACCCACGCCGGACCGGTTGCCGTAGAGCAGCGCCAAGAGCTGCAGACCGAGCGCCACTCCGACGCCCGCCCATACGAGCCAGCGGTCGGTGCGCCCGGTGAGTCGACCGGACGGAAACGACAGGAGCAGGTAGAGCAGGCCGATGACCCAGAGCGACTGAACGAGCAAGCCGAGTGTGTACAGCCACGGCTGTGAGGCCTCGATCACCTGCGCGGCGAACCAGGCAAAGCCGGTCAGCACCATGACGACGCCGATCCGGTTCTCCGGCCGGGCTCGCCACGAGGCGAGTCCGCAGCCGAGCAATGAGACGCCCACCAGCAGCTCGAGCACCGGGCCCGGCTCCGTCGGCCGGCCGGGCGGCTGGTGGCCCGCCAGCCACGCAGCGCCGACGGCAGCGAGCGTGCCGGCAATCCCGACGGCCCAGAGCTTCGCCTTCATCGGTTCGTGATTCTGGCGCGCGCCGGGCACAGTGTCACTCGGTTGCGATCGCGGCCAGCACGTCGAGCTTCGCCGCTCGCCGCGCGGGCCAGGTGGCGGCGATCAGCCCGAGCAGCGCGGACAGAACGAGGAAGCCGATCAATTCCGCCACCGGGACCGCGATGTTCGTGACTCCCTTGTCGCGCAGCGACGATGCGAGCGCGAGTCCGAGCGCCGTCCCGATCACAATCCCGACGACCGCCCCGAGCAGCGAGATGATCACCGACTCGGAGCGGATCATTCGGCGGACCTGGCGGCGCTTCATTCCGACCGCCCGCAGCAACCCGATCTCGCGCGTGCGCTCGAATACCGACAGCATCAGCGTGTTGACGATCCCGATCAGCGACACGAGGATGGCGAGCGCCAGCAGCACATAGATCAATCCGAGCAGCTGATTGATCGAGTTCTCCTGGGACTGCTCGAACTGCGCGCGCGTCTTGTACGAGACGTTCGCGTACGGCAGGAGCGCTCGGTTGAGCGCGCCACCGAGGTCGTGCGCACCCGGGGCCGTGCTCAGGAGCACCGAGGTCGGCAGCGGGTTGTCGTAGTGGGCGAGGAAGAACGGGGCGCCGGTGACGAAGCTGCCGACGAGCGGGTTGGGCTTGAAGATTCCGCCGATCCGCATCGTCGCCGGCCCCGTCTGGGCGAACTTGACCGGCACGATCGAGCCGACGTGGAGCCCATCGCTGCTCGCTGTGGTCGTGTCGATCAGCAACTCGCCGGCCGCCAGCGCGGGCGAGCCGCTGCCGTCGGTGACGTGCAGCGTGACGGTGCCCGAGAGGTTGGCCGGCGTCGCGGCGACGAGGCTGTTCAGTGAGCCGCGGAATTCGAACTGCCCTTGATAGATGGTGGTCGCGGTCTCGACTCCGGGGAGCGTCGCGACCGCGGGGATGACCGATTTGCTGAACCCGCCCTGGCCACTGACGATGTAGTCGGCCCTGACCGCGCTGTCGACCTGCGCCTTCGCCGAGGCGCTGAGCGAGGCTCCGAGGACCGCGATCGTCGACACGAGGGCGATCCCGATCATCAGCGCGGCCGCCGTCTGCGCGGTGCGGCGCGGGTTGCGCATCGAGTTCTCCCGCCCGAGCCTGCCGGCGATCCCGAACGCACGCGCCAGCGGGCGGCCGAGCGCGCTCGCAAGCGGCCGCGCGAGCACCGGCACGAGCATCCCGGTCGCGACGAACACGGCAAGCGCGCCGACCCCGACGAGTGCGATCGTCGGCTGCGCCAGCCCCGCGATGACCGCGACCAGGCCGAGCAGCGCGACCGCCACGCCGCCCGTCACCCTGCCGCGGCGCGGCAGGCCCGACTCCTCGTTGTGGTCGACCAGCGCCGCGACCGGCGGTATCCGCACCGCGCGGCGCGCCGGCAGGATCGCCGAGAGCACGGTCACGCCGACGCCGACGGCGATCGCCACCACCACCGTCCGCGCCTCGAACACGAGCGGCGCGGGTGGCAGCACGATCCCGAACGCCTTCAGCAGCGCCTTCAGGCCGAGCGCCGCGAGCACGCCGACACCGAGGCCGATCAGCGATGCAACCAGTCCCGTGATCGCCGCCTCGCCGAGCACCGAGCGGAACACCTGCCGCCGGCTCGCGCCGACGACGCGCAGCAGCGCCAGCTCACGCGTCCGCTGGCCGACCGTGATCGAGAACGTGTTGAAGATCGTGAACCCGCCCACGAACAGCGAGATGAGCGCAAATACGAGCAGTGCGGTGGAGATGAACGAGAGCTCGTGGTCCACCGCGCTCGAGAGCTGGTTCGCGACCGTCTGCCCGCTGACGACCTGGACGCCGGGCGGCAGCAGCTTCGCGATCGCGAGCTGGAGCTTGACGTTGTCGGCGTCCGGTTGTGAGAGCACGTCGATCACGTCGTAGCGACCGACCGAGTTGAACAGGCGCTGAGCGGTCGCGAGATCGAATCCCGCGAGCGTGATGCCGGCGAGATTGTCGTCGCTTCCGAATGTGACGATGCCGCTGATCCGGAACCGCTGCGGGCGGTTCGGCAGGTTGATGAGCACCGAGTCGCCGATCGCGAAGCCGTACTTCGTGGCGGTGTGCTTGTCCATCACCACGTCGTCGGGCCCGGCCGGCGCCCGGCCCTGGACGAGCCGATAGGGCGACAGTCGTTGGTTGGGGTCGAACGAGAATCCGAGCGCGGAGCCGCCACCACCACCGATCGCGTTGTCGTCCCTGGTCATGAACTGCGCGTAGCCGTTGACCGAGCCGTGCACGTAGGCGATGCCCGGCAGTCGAGCGATCTCAGGGGCGATCGACTGCGGGACCGGCCGGCGGTCGGCGGTGCCGTTGACGGCGGCGGCCGTGTTGCTGCCGAGCTGGACCTTGCCGCGAACCTGGAAGCTGACGTGCTGGTACGCGGTGCCGATCAGATCGTTGAACGTGCGCGTGAGCGTGTCGCCGAGGATCAGCGTCCCCGTGACGAACATGACCCCGAGCACGATCGCGAGCGCGGTCAGCGCCAGTCGCAGCTTGCGGGCCAGCAGTCCCTTGATCGTCACCCGGCGCATCGACTTAGCCGTCCAGCCGCTTCATCCGGTCGAGCACGCCGTCGGCGGTCGGCGACGCGAGCTCGTCGACGACCTTCCCGTCGGCGAGGAACACGACCCGATCGGCATAGGCAGCGGCCCGTGGATCGTGCGTGACCATCACGATCGACTGGCCGTGCTCGTCGACGGCGGTGCGCAGGAACGCCAGCACCTCGCCCGAGGCGTTCGAGTCCAGGTTGCCGGTCGGTTCGTCGGCGAAGATCAGGTCGGGCCGGGCGATCAGCGCTCGCGCGCACGCGATTCGCTGCTGCTGCCCCCCCGACAGCTCGCTCGGCCGGTGCGTGAGGCGGTCGCCGATCCGCAGTGCCTGCACCAGGTAGCGCAACCAATCTCCGTCGACATCGGCGCCCGCGAGGTCGGCCGGGAGCGTGATGTTCTCCTCCGCCGTCAGCGTCGGCACGAGGTTGAACGACTGGAACACGAAGCCGATGTGATCGCGTCGCAGGTCGGTCAGTCCCGCGTCGTCGAGCTTGGCGATCTCCTGCTCGCCGACGAACGTCTGGCCGGCCGTCGGCACGTCCAGCCCCGCCATGCAGTGCATCAGCGTCGATTTGCCCGACCCCGACGGGCCCATCACGGCAGTGAACCGGCCCCGGTCGAAGGTGACGTCGACGCCGTCGAGCGCGCGGACCTCGGCGTCGCCCTGGCCGTAGGTCTTCACCAGGCCGGCCGCTCGAGCGGCGGGCGTGCCTGCGGCGTGCTCGGGATCGTTCATGTCGGCCACCTCGGCTATCGGTTTCGGCGAACGTGCGACGTTCACCAGCATGATCCGCACCGTCCGTTCTGACCAGCCGGGCAGCAGTAGTCCGCAGGGGTACGGCCAGCCGTACCGTGAGGCGTGATCAGCCGCGGAGGTCGCGGCGCTCGATCCCCAGCGCGGCGATGGCGACCAACACTACAGCGAGGCCCGCGAGCACGATCGCGTCGCCGACGCCGACGCCGCGCGAGAGCGGATCGTGACCCGCGTAGTAGTAGAAGAGCGACAGGTACTTGAGCCACCCGAGCCCGCTCACCAGCGGCGCGAAGCTGTTGATCAGCCAGCCGAGTACGGCGACGCCCGCGGCGACGCCGGTCGCGAGCGATCGACGGCCGGTGCCGGCGGCGATCGCGATCGCGATGCGCCGGCCACGAATCCGAACAGCGCCAGCTGAACGGCGAGCGCGGTCATGTGGCCGACGGTGATGCCGCCGCCGGCGATCGCGACGCCGACGATCAGCCCGATCCAGGTCGCGAACGCGAGGATCAGCACCACGGCGGCGATCGCGGCGGCCTTGGCGACGACCAGCCGCGACCGGCGGATCGGGTAAGCCAGCACCAGCGCCATGATCCGGTCCTCCTCCTCGCCTGCCGTGACCGCCGCCGCGCCGGTGATCGCGAGCCCCGCGACCACCAGAGGGCCGTAGATGGCGGCGATCTCGCTGCGGAACCAGCCGGTGATCGTGGCGTAATCGGCGCCGCCGAGCAGGTTGCTGACGCTCTTCGGAACGTCCAGCCTGCCGATCGAGTGGCCGATCGACGGGAACAGCGCGCCGACCGCGGCCATCACGGCGATCAGGCCGATCGAGGCCGAGATCGCGCCGGTGAGCCGCAGCCGCAGCGTGAGCTCGGTCGTCGCCCGGCTCACGACTTCTCCTCGCGGTAATAGCGCAGGAAGATGTCCTCGAGATCGTCGTCGCGGGGACGGATCGCGCGCACCTCGTGCCGGGCGGCAGCCTTGACGACGGCGTCGGCCGGGCCTTCGAAGCTCACCGTCACGGTCGACCCATCGACGGCGACGCCGACGACCCCGGGCAGCGCCTTGAACTCCTCCGGAGCGACGGGCGCGGCGAATTCGATCTCGAGGCGCTGCACGGCGACGCGCCGGAGGTTCTCCATCGAGTCGACGACGACCAGCTTCCCCTGGCGGAGGATCGCGAGGCGGTCCGTGACGCGCTCCACCTCGGAGAGCGTGTGCGAGGACAGCAGCACGGTGCGCCCTTGATCGCGCACCTCGCCGAGCAGGCCGTGGAAGCTCCGCTGTACGAGCGGATCGAGTCCGGCGATCGGCTCGTCGAGGATCAGCAGCTCCGGCTCGTGCATGAACGCCTGGACGAGTCCGAGCTTCTGCCGGTTGCCGGTCGACAGCTGGCGGATCGGGCGGTCGACGACGGCGTCGAACCGCGCGATGAGGCCGTCGCGCACCCCGGCGTCGACTCCGCCTCGGAGCCGCGCGAGGTAGTCCAGCACCGCCCGCCCGCTCAGCTTCCCGTACATCGCGAGATCGCCCGGGAAGGAAGCCGACCCGGCGGCGAACCTCGAGGCTGTCGCTGATGGTGTCGAGCTCGAGCACGCGCGCGGAGCCCGCGGTCGGGCGGATCAGGTCGAGCAGCAGGCGCAGCGTGGTCGACTTTCCTGCGCCGTTCGGGCCGAGAAAGCCGAACACCTCTCCCCGGTGGACCTCGAGGTCGAGGCCGAACAGGCCGCGACCCGATCCGTAGTCCTTCGAGAGACCGCTGGTCGCGATCGCCGGCCCGTCAGTCACGGGCGGGAACGCTAGACCTCGGTTCGGATTTACCGGAGGTTCGGATCGCGCTCCTGCCGGCGCCGGCGCCGCTGTTCGTCCTTGGCGTCCTGCCCGCACTCCCGCATCTGGCACCACCGGCGGTTGCCGCGCTTGGTGGTGTCGAGGAACAGCCAGCCGCACTGGTCTCCCGGGCATTGCTTGAGCCGAGCCGGTCCCATGCGCAGCAACTCCACGGCGCTGGTGGCGACCACGTGACGGACGCTGGCGAGATCGCCCCGGCTCCAGTGCCATTGCACGTCTCCGTCGCCGCCGGCCGCTCGGAGCCGGCCGGCCCGGTAGCCGTCCGCGGCGAGCGCGCCGAGCCGGTCGAGGTCGCGCGAAGCAGGGGGTCGCCCGTGCGCCCAGGCGCTGAACACGCGGTACAGAAGCTCGCGGAGCTCCAGCGCGCGCTCGAGCTCCGCGCGATCGTCGGCCGCCTTCGCCGAGGCGCCGATCAGCCCGTACCGCCGGCCCCAGATGCGCAGGTCCGCCGGTGAGAGCAGCACGTCCTCGGCGCGCGGATCGCCCCGCTCCTCGGCCGTGTTGACGAAGTCAAGCGCGACGTGGCCGGCAATGAACGGGAGCTCCTGAATTGGCTTCATGTTCACCGTAGTTTACCAGCAAACCATGTTTTGCCAGAGCCGAGCGGTGGTAGACTGACACCAGTGAAAACCATTTTGCCGGAGCACGAGAAATGGGCGTAGCAGCGGTGGTGCTGGCGGCGATGGCCGCCGTCGGTTGGGGCGCGTCCGACTACTTCGGCGGGGACGCATCGCGGGCCGAGGTACCGGTGTTCGTGGTCGTGGCTCTCGCGGAGCTGATCGGCGTCGCGCTGCTCGTGCCCGTTCTGGTCGCGCGCGGCGTTGCCCCGCCGGCCGACCCGCGGCTGCTGCTCGCGGCCGTAGCGGGCATGACGGTGACGATCGAGCTCAGCCTGATCTACCGCGCGCTCAGCCACGGCCAGGCGTTCATCACGGCGCCGGTCGGCGCGTTCGGGAGCGTGTTCGCGGTCGCAGTCGGCCTAACCGGCGGCGAGCGTCTCGGCCCCGAGGTCGCGGTTGGCCTGAGCTGCGCCGTCGCCGGAGCAGGCGTCAGCAGCTGGAGCTCTGCGGCGGACGCCGGGCCGGGCTCCGGGCGGACGCCGAAGGCGATCCTCACGTGCCTCGTGGCAGCGGCGGCCGTCGGCGCGACGCTCAGCTGCCTGCACGCAGCGGCGCAGGTCGACCCGTATTGGGCCACCGCCGTGATGCACCTCAGCACGTCCATCTCCGCCGCGGGCGCTGCTGCGGTCGGGGCGAGGGGTCAGCGGCGATCGCTGCGATCGCTGATCCCGGACCACGCCCGGCTGCCGAAGCTGGCACTGATCGCCGTCGTCGGCGTCGTTGGCGACGTCGCATACGCGATCGCTTCGCACCGCGGTGCGCTGGCGATCGTCGCGGCTGTGGCGTCGCTGTACCCGGTGACGACGATCGCCCTCGGCCGGCTGCTCGGGCGCAGCCATCCGACACGCCTCCAGCTCGCCGGCATCGTCCTCGGGTTGTGCGGCGGCGCGGTGCTGGGCGCCGCGACGGGCTGACCGCTACGCTCGCGCCGGTGAGCGTCAAGCGAGGACTGTTCGTCGCGCCGTTCAACGAGCTGTCGGACCCGTCGCTCCTCGCGGAGCTCGCGTCGAGAGCGGAGGCGCGCGGCTGGGACGGTTTCTTCCTGTGGGATCACATCGTCCACCGGGAGCCGGTGTCCGAGGTCTCGGATGCGTGGGTGTGCCTGGCGGCGATCGCCTGCGCCACCGACCGGCTGCGCATCGGTCCGATGGTGACGCCGCTCTCGCGCCGACGGGTGCAGAAGCTCGCGCGCGAGACGGTGACGCTCGATCGCCTGAGCCGGGGAAGGCTCGTGCTCGGGGTCGGGCTCGGAGCCTCGAACACGGGCGAGCTCGCTCCGTTCGGCGACATCGTCGACGCGCGCGAGCGCGCGCGGCTGCTCGACGAGGGTCTCGAGCGGCTCGTGGGCATGTGGGGCGGCGAGTTCGAACCGCCGCCGGTGCAATCGCCGAGGATCCCGATCTGGGTCGCGACGCGCTGGCCGCACCGCCGACCGCTCGAGCGCGCCGCGCGCTACGACGGGATGTTCCCGATCGAGATGTCCGGGCCCGACGACCTTCGGGTGTACCTGGAAGAGCTGCGGGACCTGCGGGCGGCGGCCGGCCATGACGGGCGGCCGTACGACGTGGTCGTCGAGATCGCTCCGACGGAAGACGGTGCGCCGTGGGAGGCCGCCGGCGCGACCTGGGTGCTCGACGCCTTCGGTTCGACGCCGCGCGAGGCGGACGTGCGCGCGGCGATCGACGCCGGCCCGCGCTAGAGGCGGGTCAGCGGCTCAGCCGACGCCGTGTTCGAGACACAGCCGCTGCAGCCGT
Source organism: uncultured Solirubrobacterales bacterium (assembly GCA_963826895.1). GTDB lineage: Bacteria > Actinomycetota > Thermoleophilia > Solirubrobacterales > Solirubrobacteraceae > Palsa-465. The sequence continues at coordinate 158,170 of CAWGYJ010000007.1, read as the reverse complement.
TCGAGCGCGTCGTTGGCGCGCGTCGGCAGCGCGTCGAGCGCGTCGGCGGCGCTGCGCAGGTCGGCGATCGTGATCCCGCGCGCCTCGAGCGCGAACCGGCCGAGCCAGCGGACCGCGGCGCGCTCGTAGCGGCGGCGGTCGCCGCCGCGGAGGACGAGGCAGATCCGCAGGGCATCGTCGAGCGCGATGTGCGGCAGCTCGCGCGCCGTGGCCAGCACGATCATCTCGTTGCCGGCCTCGAGCGCGCGGCGGAAGCGGGTGTAGGCGCTGCCGTCGCTGGTCACGAACATATGTTCGCCTGCGTGTCAAGCGGGCCGTACTGGCGGGCGTGTGGGGCGCTTTTCCCATCAGATGGTAAGAACACCCCACACCGAGGGGGCGGCCGAGCGGTTAGGGGACGTCGACGCCGAGCGTGCGGGCGGTGTTCGACTTCGCGACCGTCGACTGCTCCGGCGCGGTCCGGAGCATCTGATCGCCGACGGTCGAGGTGACCCCGAACCAGTAGTGCTCGTTCTTGTAATGGTGCAGGCGGTGGCCGCGCCAGATCGAGCGGTAGTAGCGGCCCTTCGGCCGATAGGGGGTGTGGATCAGGAAGTGGCACCACTCGTACGCCGCGAGATCAGGTAGCTGACGAGCAGGCCGGTGGCGGCGTGGGGGAGGCGGTCGCCGCCGAGCACGGCGTGGATCGGGAACGACAGCAGCCAGACCGCGACCGCCGCGTCGTGCCAGTCCCAGTGGCCGAGCGCGATCCGCAACGCGAGCGCGCCGGCGATCGCGGCGGCGAGGAACGGCGGCGTCCGGCGGCGGAGGAAGTCGCGCAGGCAGTCGCCGAGCGTGAGCACGCTCGGGTCGCGGCGGAGGATCGCGTCGGCGGCAGCGGTGAGGCCGTCCTGCTCGGCCATTGCGCCGGGATTATGACTGGCGACGGCGACCACTAAGCTTCGAGCTGTGACAGACGACGACAACCTGTTCGGCGCCGAGCACGTCCGCGTCTACCGCGAGACGGACGGGGAGCGCGGATACCACTGGCGCGGCACCAAGATCCTGCTGCTGTCCACGCGCGGCCGCAACTCGGGTGAGGAGCGGACGACGCCGCTGATCCATCGCGCGGACGGCGATCGCTGGATCGTGGTCGCCTCGAAGGGCGGTGCGCCGGATCACCCGGATTGGTACAAGAACCTCGAGGCCGATCCGATCGCGCTGATCCAGGTCAAGGACGAGCGCATCCCCGTGCGGGCTGTCAGGGCCGGCGAGGACGAGCGCGAGCGGCTGTGGAAGCTGATGACCGAGGTGTGGCCGGCGTACGACGAGTACCAGCAGCGGACCGACCGTGAGATCCCGGTCGTGATCTTCAGTCGCCGGTAGGCGACCCGGAGTCCGAACCGGCGCCCGAGCTCGACCCGGACCCCGAGTCCGAACCGGACCCGGAGGTGCCGTCGTCGGAGCTCTGGGTGGCGCTCGAGTCGCTCGTGCCCTGACCGCCGCCGCCGTCGTCCTCGTGTCCGGTCGCGCCCACACCGCCAGGCCCGGACCACTCGCCGGAGCCCTGCCGGCCTGAGACACCGGCCAGCTCGTGTAGCCGCGGTCGTCGTCGCTGCCGTCGAAGCCGGAAGCGGCCGGACTCGGGGTGGAGCTCTGCTGGGCGGAGCCGGGGACGGAGCCGGAGCCGGAGCCGGGGCCCGACGCGCCGGCGGGCGGCGAGCTGCCGGTGTTGCTGAGCGTGCCGTTGGACGGGCTGCCCGATCCCGGTCCGGATCGCGGGCTCCCCGCGGAGCTCTGTCCGGTTCCAGTGGACGACTGCGAGGTGCCGTTCGGACGCCCGCCCGACGGAACCGTGAAGCGGCCGCGCGCCGGCGCCGAGGGCTGGGCCGTCGAGCCGGTCGCCGACGTCCGGCCCGAGCGGGCGCGGGCGTGACCGACGGCGCCGCTCGTGATCGTCAGCGCTGAGGTGGAGTGGCGGAACGTGGCGCCGGCGGCGGCGCTCGAGTTGTGCGTGGACGCGGACGGCGCCGTGCCGGCCGTCGGGCCGTGAGGAGCCGGACCGGCTCGCCGGACCGCCGCCCGATGCACGACGGCGCTCGGGGACGGGTGGCGATGAGATGTGAGCGCCGGCGCCAGCAGGGCGATCCCGCCGACGGCGCAGACCGAGACCGCGCAGGCCGCGCTGACCTGCGTCGCCGCGGTCCCGAGCAGCGCGCCCTTGGCCGCGAGGCCGACGACGGCGCTGCCGCCGGCCGCGCCGCCGGCCTGGACCGGCAGCAGCCCGCGCAGCGCACGGGCATCGTCGCGAAGCGCGCTGCGGTAGGCCCGGCACGATGCGCAGCCGCGCACATGCCGGCGCACGGTCCGGTCGTGTCGCCGCCCGTCGGGCTCGGCGGCGATCGCCACGCGTGCGGTGGCGCATGGGAGCTCGGCCGCCTCGCGGTACTGGCGCAGCCCGATCCGCGCGCGGGCGATCAGGCCCCGTACCGAGTCCTCGTCGGTCTCCAGCAGGTCGGCGATCTCGCGGTACGTGTGCCCGGCCAGCTCGCGCATCAGCAACGCCGTGCGCTGCGACTCGGGCAGCTCGCGGATGCCGGCGATGACCGACTCGAGCTCGTCCTTGACGACGTGTGAAGAGATGACTCCATCGGGGCCCCCGACATCGGAGAGCTCGTCGGTGACCGTCTCCCGCGTGCGCCGCCTGCGGGCCAGATCGATCGCCGAATTGCGGGCGACGCGCGTCAGCCATGCGCGGAGCTCCCGCGGCGGGGAGCTCCGGAGCGCGACGGCGAGCGCCGCGAACGTCTCCTGGGCGGCGTCCTCGGCGTCGTGGCGCGAGGACAGCACGCCGATGCAGACCGCGACGACGCTCGCCCGGTGGCGCTCGAACAGGACCGTAAACGCCGCCTCGTCACCTTCGGCGAAGCGCTCGGCGAGCGCCGCGTCCGAGCGCAGCCGCAGGAGCCGGCGCGGGGCGGCGAGCCGGGAGCGGGGCGTGGCCGCTAACGCGTCCACGCCAGGTGCTCCATGGCTCGCCACCCCGGCTGGATCACGTCGCGCGGCGCGCGTGCTTGCGCGACGCGTGGCGCGAGTGGGACTTGCGGTGGGACTTCTTGCTGTGCTTGGTCTTGCTGCTCTTGAGCTTGTCGCCGATCATCGCGAGCGCCTTCTTCAGCGCCTTCTCACGAGCTTGGGACTGCGTCTCGCCGGAGGTCTGCGAGACCGGGATGTCGAGCAGCACCTTCAGCGGCAGCGCCTCGATCTGCGAGAGCGTGTCGCCCTCTGGCGCGACCACCGCGGCGACGACGATGTCGTTGTCGCTGACGTCCGTCAGGTTGCTGTCGAACCCGGTCGTGCTCGACCCGCCGAGGACCAGCGTGTCGGACGTGACCGTCAACGGCACTGAATCGCCGCTCGAGGCGATGCCGGCGGGCATCGCGCCCTGGACGTCGACCGTGACCGTGCCGTCGTTGTCGTCGGTGGTGGCCACGTTCGAGACGGTGCCGACGAACGCGTACAGCTCCTTCGGTGCCGGAGGCGTGTGATCGATGATCGCGAACGGCGCGTTCTGCACCAGATCCGTGATCGACTCGCCGGGAGTGCCGTCGAAGAAGGCGATGAACTCGTCGCCCGGGCTCATCCCGGAGACGCTGCCGCTCGCGCCGTTGACGAACACGACGGTGCTGTCGCCGCCGGTGATCGTCACCTGCGTCGTGGCAGGTCCGGTGCCATCGTCGTGGGTGCGGAGATCTGAGCGGAATTCCGATCCGAGGCCCGAGCCGCCGTTCATGAACGAGCCGAGGCCCGTGTTCGAGCCGAGGCTGAACAGCGAGCCGAAGAGCGACCCGAACAGCTGGCCGAAGCCGCCTCCTGAGCTCTGGTCGCCGGAACCGCCGCCGCCGTTGCCGCCGTCCCATGGCATCGGGATGGCGAAGCCGGGAACGAACGCGTTCGCGACGAAGCTGTCGGCGTTGCCACCGGCGTCGGTGGAGACAACTGTGCCGACCACCGGCACCGGGAACTGGAAGCCCTGGCCGCCGGTGGCGCCCCACGCGCCCGCCGAACCGGTCGTTCCCCAACCGCCCTGGGAACCTGGCCCGCCTGGCCCGCCCGGCCCGCCGTCGGCAAGCGCCACACCTCCCCCGAGCGCCAGCGTCGACGCCAGCGCAAGTCCCATCAAGATCCTTCTCATGGACTCCTCCTGACACGTGAGGCGCCCGGCGCCTCACAAAGTGGCTCTGTCACAGCAACGACGAGCCGGAGGGCCAGAAGTACGTCCGTGACACTGCGGCTGGACATCTGTTCGAAGCTGGTCCCATCAATCGTCAAATCGCCGTGAAGGCGCGCGACAGCGCCCGCGATTCTTATCGGCCTCGTGTAAGTGCAACGTGAGAGCCTGCGGGTGCAACCGCCGAGGTGGCGCAGTAGGCTCAGCGAGGAATCGCGGAGAGGGTGAGAGCCAGATGGCGCTGAAGTCGGCTGACGTTGAGACCGAGCTGATCGACGCTGTGTGCGCCAGGATCCGCGAGCGCCTGCCCGAGGATCAGGCCGCTCAGTGCATGTCGTTCGTGCGCCAGTACTACCACTGGGTCCCGGCCGAGGATCTGGCCGACCGCGACCCGCTCGACCTCTATGGCGCCGCGGTCGCCCACTGGAACCAGCTGCAGCAGCGCGCACGCCGGGCGAGACGAAGGTGCACGTCTACAACCCCGACTTCGAGCAGAACGGCTGGTCACTCATCCCACACGGTGGTCGAGCTCGTGACGGCGACATGCCGTTCCTCGTCGATTCGGTGACGATGGAGCTCGGCCGGCGCGGCTATCTGATCGACCTGGTGATCCATCCGGTGATGTGGGTCGCTCCGCGACGAGGACGGCCGGCTCACCGAGCTGCTCGAGCCGGGGCCCGAGACGGAGGACGCGATCGCGGAGTCGGTCATCCACGCCGAGGTGGCTCGCGAGACCGACCGCGAGAAGCTCGAAGAGCTGCACGACAGCATCGCCCGCGTTCTCGACGACGTGTGTGCCGCCGTGCGCGACTGGCCCGCGATGCGCGAGCGAATGGGCGAGCTCGTGGACGAGCTCGAGCGACGGCCGCCTCCGGTCGAGGAGCAGGGGCTGGCCGAGGGCAGGGCGTTCCTCGAGTGGCTTGCCGACAATCACTTCACATTCCTCGGCTACCGCGAGTACGAGCTCCAGGAAGGCGAGGGGACGACCGGGTTGCGGGCGCTCGAGGGCTCCGGCCTGGGGATCCTGTCCGGCGCGCCGGCGACGCCGCTGACGGTGCTTCACGGGAAGGCGCTTGCGCTGGCGAAGTCGCGTGCGTTGCTGGTGCTGACGAAGGCGAACTCGCTCTCGACCGTGCACCGTCCCGCGTACCTGGACTACGTCGGCGTCCGGACGCTTCGACGATGCGGGCAACGTCACCGGCGAGCGGCGGTTCCTCGGCCTGTACACGAGCTCGGCGTACAAGCAGAGCCCGCTGCGCGATTCCGCTGCTGCGAGGCAAGGTCGAGGAGGTGCTCGATCGGGCGGCGTTCCCGCCCGCCAGCCACGACCAGAAGGCGCTGCTCGAGATCCTCGAGACCTATCCGCGCGACTCGCTGTTCCAGACCACGACGGACGAGCTGTTCGAGGTGGCGATCGGGATGCTGGGGCTCGGCGAGCGTCAGCGGCTGCGCCTGTTCGTCCGGCGCGATCCGCTGGACCGCTACATCGACTGCCTGGTCTGCATCCCGCGCGACCGGTTCAACACCGAGAACCGGGAGCGGGTCGCCGGGCTGCTGGCGGAGGCGTTCGGCGGTGTCCACGTCGACTGGACCCTGCAGCTGTCCGAATCTCTGCTGGTGCGGGTCCACTACGTCGTGCACCTGGCGCCCGACGCGCCGGACAAGTACGACCTCGCAGAGCTGGAATCCCGGCTCGTGCACGCCACCCGCGCGTGGACCGACGACCTGCGCGACGCGCTGCACGAGGAGTACGGCGAGGAGCACAGCGGCGATCTGTTCGCGCGCTACCAGTCGGCGTTCCCGGCCGCGTACCGTGCGACTGGGTCGCGCGCTCGGCCGTCACCGACATCGCGCGGCTCGAGGAACTGACCGCCGACTGCCCGATCCTGACTCTGTACCGGCCGCTCGAGGCCTCCGGGGACATGGCCCGCTGCAAGCTGTTCAGCTGTGGCGGCGTGGCGCTGTCGGACGTGCTGCCGACGTTCGAGAACATGGGCGCGCGGGTCGTCGACGAGCGGCCGTACGAGATCACGCCCGAGGGGTCGGAGCCGATGTGGATCTACGACTTCGGGCTGGAGGTCGCGGCGGAGGATCTCGAGGCGCGTGCGGGACGCGTTCAGCGAGGCGTTCCTCGGGGTGTGGCGCGGAGAGCTCGAGAACGACGGACTCAACGCGCTCGTCCTCCGGGCCGGTCTGCGCGGGCGTGAGATCACGGTCGTGCGCGCGGTCGCGAAGTACCTGCGCCAGGCGGGGATCCCGTTCTCCGACCGCTACATGGAGCGGACGATGCTGGGCCATCCCGAGCTCGCGGCGCTGCTCGTGCTGCTGTTCGAGGCGCGGTTCGATCCGGAGGCACGGGACGAGGCGCGCGCGGAGGCGCTGGTGACCGACATCGAGGCGCGGATCGACGCGGTCCGCAGCCTCGACGAGGACCGGATCCTGCGCAGCGTCCTGTCGGTGATCCAGGCGATGTGCGCACCAACTACTACCGCACGGGCGAGGACGGGGAGCCGCGCTCGTCGCTGTCGTTCAAGCTCGACCCGGCGCAGGTGCCGCTGCTGCCGAGGCCACGGCCGAAGTTCGAGATCTTCGTCTACTCGCCGCGCGTCGAGGGCGTCCACCTGCGCGGGGGCCGGGTCGCGCGCGGCGGCTTGCGCTGGTCCGACCGGCGCGAGGACTTCCGCACCGAGGTCCTCGGCCTGATGAAGGCGCAGATGGTCAAGAACGCGGTGATCGTCCCGGTCGGCTCGAAGGGCGGGTTCGTGCTCAAGCGCCCGCCCGCCGAGGGCGGGCGCGAGGCGCTGCAGGCCGAGGCGATCGAGTGCTACAAGACGTTCCTCGGCGGGCTGCTCGACCTGACCGACAACATCGTCGGCGGCGAGGTCGTGCCGCCGCCGCGGGTGGTGCGCTACGACGAGGACGACCCCTACCTGGTCGTCGCCGCCGACAAGGGCACGGCGACGTTCTCCGACATCGCCAACGAGGTGTCGGCGCAATACGGCTTCTGGCTCGGCGACGCGTTCGCCTCGGGCGGCTCGCAGGGCTACGACCACAAGGCGATGGGGATCACCGCGCGCGGCGCGTGGGAGTCGGTCAAGCGCCACTTCCGCGAGCTGGGGACAGACATCCAGACCACCGACTTCACGGTCGTCGGGATCGGCGACATGTCCGGCGACGTGTTCGGCAACGGGATGCTGCTCTCGCGGCACACCAGGCTGCTCGCGGCGTTCAACCACCTGCACGTGTTCCTCGATCCGACCCCGGATCCCGAGACGAGCTTCGCCGAGCGCAAGCGGCTGTTCGAGCTGCCCCGCTCGTCGTGGAGCGACTACGACCCGTCGCTGATCTCGCCGGGCGGCGGCGTGTACGCGCGCACCGCCAAGTCGATCGAGATCTCCGAGGAGGTACGCGAGGCGCTCGGCATCGAGGCGGCCGAGCTCGCGCCCAACGAGCTGATCCGCGCGATCCTCGCGGCGCCCGTCGACCTGCTCTGGAACGGCGGCATCGGCACCTACGTGAAGGCGACCGACGAGACCCACGCCGATGTCGGCGACAAGGCCAACGACGCGCTCCGGCGTCAACGGCGCGGAGCTGCGCTGCCGCGTCGTCGGCGAAGGCGGCAACCTCGGCCTCACCCAGCGCGGCCGGATCGAGTACGCCCGCTCGGGCGGGCGCAACGGCGTGGCGCGATCAACACCGACGCGATCGACAACGTCGCCGGGGTCAACTGCTCCGACCACGAGGTCAACATCAAGATCCTGCTCGGCGCGTTGATCGCGAACGGCGACATGACCGAGAAGCAGCGCAACGAGCTGCTCGTCGAGATGACCGACGCGGTCGCCGCGGGGGTCCTGTACGGCAGCTATACGCAGACGCAGGCGCTCAGCCTCGCGCTCGCGCAGGCGGTGCCGATGATCGACGTGCACGCAGCGCCTGATCCGCCACCTCGAACAGGTCGCGCATCTGGACCGCGCGATCGAGTTCCTGCCCAGCGACGACGCGCTGTCCGAGCGCAAGGCCGCCCACCAGGGGCTGGTGGCGCCGGAGATGGCCGTCGTGATGGCGTACTGCAAGATCCACCTGTACGCCGAGCTGCTCGAGTCCAACCTGCCCGAGGACCCGTATCTCGCGCACGATCTCGAGCGCTACTTCCCGCCGCCGCTGCCCGAGCGCTACTCCGAGCAGATGCGAGGGCATCGGCTGCGCCGCGAGATCATCGCCACCGTCGTCGCGAACCAGCTCGTCGACCGGGCGGGCACGACATTCGCGTTCCGGCTCGGCGAGGAGACCGGTGCGCCGCCTTCGATCCTCGCGCGTGCGTACGCGGTCGCGCGCGAGATCTTCGACATGCGCTCGTTCTGGTCCGAGGTGGAGGCGCTCGACAACGAGGTGGCGGCGGACGCGCAGCTCGCAATGCTGATCGAGGGCCGCAGGCTGGTCGAGCGCGCGACCAGATGGCTCGCGCGCGCCAACCCGGCGTCGCTGGACATCGAGGCGATCACGGGGTACTTCGAGCCCGGAGCCCGGACGCTGGCCGCCGCGCTGCCCGACGTGCTCGACGGCGGCGACCGCTGGGCGTTCGCGACCAGGGTCGACGAGCTCGAGGAGGCGGGAGTACCGCACGCTCTCGGGGTGCGGGTGGCGGGCATGCCATCGATGCTGTCGACGTTCGACATCGTGGAGGTGGCCAACACGTGCAAGCGCCCCGTCGAGGACGTGATGGCGATCTACTTCGGGCTCGGGTCGCGGCTCGAGCTCAACTGGCTCCGCGACAGGATCATCGAGCTGCCGCGCGCGAACCGCTGGCAGGCGCTCGCTCGAGCGGCGCTGCGCGACGACCTGTTCAGCCTGCACCGCGCGCTCACGCAGGACGTGCTGGACTCGGTGCAGGAGACCGGGGAGGCAGCGGTCGACGATTGGATCGAGACGCATCGCGGCTCGGTCGAGCGCTCCACCGCGATGCTGAGCGACATCAAGGCTTCGCGCACGTACGACATGACGACCCTGCCGGTGGCGCTGCGGGAGGTGCGCAACCTGATCCGCGGCAGTGGCACAGCCGAAGCCCCGAGCGAGGACTGACGCGCGGGGCCCTTCCGCGGTCAGCTGATCGGGATCGTCCTGCTGTAGTACACGGCGCCGGTCGGCGACAGCCAGGCGAGCCGCAGCTTGCCGGCGGACCTCAGGCCGGCGTGAGCCACGAAGAAGCCCTGGGGGCTCGCCGTCGTGAACTCGCGGATCTGCTCGAAGCTGCGTGAGCCGCGGGACTCGAACTCGAGCACGCCGTACTGGAGCGTTTGATGGTCGGCCGGCCGGAGCTGGCCCCAGACGGTCACGCGCGAGCTGTGACGCGGGACCGGCACCCACAGCCGGAGCCGGAGCCGGAAGGCGTCATACGCGGGCTTCGGCGTGCCGTTGATCAGCTCGAGCCCGGTCTGGAACGTGTTCCAGTACGCGCGGCTGCCCGGTCTCTTGTCCAGCTTGGGCTCGGCGTCGACGAGCTCGAATTGCGTGAAGCCCTGCACGTACGGGTCGGCCCAGGTCATGTACGTGCCCTCGTCGAGCCAGCTCGCCTGCTCGGCCTCGCTGGTCTTCGCGTACGGGTTCGGCGGGTCGGTCTTGTAGCCCCATTCGGTCACGTACAGCGGCACGCCGCCGTTGCGCGACTGGCCGTAGACCGCGTAGATCCGGTTGAGCACCCGTTCGAGCGTGCCGAGATTGTCGAGCGTCACCCATGTGGGATCGGGGTACGGGCGGTTCGGGGCGACGTCGAACGAGTAGGGGTGATGCGCGAACCCGGCGCCGCGGAACAGGCCGGGGTTCGCGGCGGCGAACTGCGACGCGCTCTGGGAGGTCGGGCAGCCGACGGCGGCGGCGGCTGCGGCCGTGCAGCTGACGGTAATTGCCGCCGACGCAGTAGATCGCGCGGATGAACGGCAGCGGCTGCCAGATCCCGACGTTCGCGGTCTCGCCGATCAGGATCGAGCGCGCGGGATTGCCCGTCGCGCGGAGCGCACTCCACGCGGTGCCGACCATCGCCCGGTACTCCGATGGCTGGAGCAGCTCCTTGCCGCGATGCCAAGGATTCAGCCAGGAGCGCTCGTTGGGCTCGTTCCAGATGCTCCAGTAGTCGACGGCCGGAAGCGAGGCCGGCTCAGAGCTCTGCGAGCTGAGGGTGGCGGTGCCGGAGCCGGTGCCCGGCAGGGCCAGGGGCAGCGGCACCCCGAACAGCGACGGGCTCGATCCCGACGACGGGGAGTCGCTCGCGTAGGGATTCGCGTAGGAGCCGTCGTAACGCCGCCCTGCCGCCTGCGCGAACTGATGCAGGTCGGCATGCCGAGCTCGTGGGCCGTCAGGTCGATCAGGTCGTACCGGGCCCACGCGCCGGTCGGGGACGCGTTCGGATTGGTCGCGTCGAAGTCGGGGCGCTGATGCGAGCTCGCGTCCGGCGCGATCAGCGACCAGACGAGCGACACGTTGACGGTGGTGACCCCGAGCGAGGAGAGCTGCTCGAGCGTCTTGACGACGTGCGAGGGCGAGGAGTAGATCAGCTCCTGGTCGTCCATCAGCATCGACTGCTGGTTCGGCGACGCGGCGGCACGCGCCGGCAGCGCGGCCGCCAGCGCAAGGGTCATGCAGAGGAACTCGAAACGCGCCCCGAGGAGCCTCTGCCAGGGGAGCATCCGACTCTGGATCGTAGAGCTCACCGGCGACGCAGGCGCCGCCGAAACACGCTCAGCGCGAACGCCGAGATGTCGATCACCCACGCGACGAAGAACGCCGCGGGTCCGGTGACGATACGCCCCGCGATCCGGGAAACCATGCTCGGAAGCTATCGTTGGCGCCCCGATGCCCGCCGTCAAGACCAGCGTCACCGAGCTTCCCGAGTCGCGCGTGCGCGTCGATGCCGAGGTGCCCGCCGAGGAGGTGGAGCGCCGCATCCAGCAGGCCGCGCGCGAGCTCGGCCGGCAGATGCGGATCGACGGGTTCCGCAAGGGGAAGGTCCCGCCGGCCGTCGTGCTCCGCCGGCTGGGGCGGGATGCCGTCCTCGACGAGGCGCTGCGCAACTCGCTGGGCTCGTGGTACATCGATGCGATCGACGAAGCCGGGATCGCGACCGTCGGCGAGCCCGAGCTCGACGTCAAGGAGCTGCCGAGCGAAGGCGGGCCACTGGCCTTCTCGATCGAGATCGGCGTGCGCCCGAAGGCCAAGCTCGGCGAGTACAAGGGCCTCGAGGTCGGCAAGCGCGAGGCCCAGGCGGCCGACGAGGCGGTCGACGAGGAGCTCGAGAAGCTGCGCGACCGGTTCGCGACGCTCGAGACCGCCGAGCGCCCGGCGGAGAGCGGCGACCACGTGGTGATCGACTACGTCGGCTCGATCGACGGCGAGCCGTTCGAGGGCGGCGAGGGCCGCGACCAGCTGCTGGAGCTGGGTTCGGGGCGGCTGATCCCCGGCTTCGAGGACCAGCTCGCGGGCGCCTCGGCCGGCGAGACGCGGGCGGTGAACGTCACCTTCCCGGACGAGTACGGAGAGCACTCCGGCCAGGACGCATCGTTCGAGGTCACCGTCAAGGAGGTCAAGACGAAGAGGCTGCCCGAGCTCGACGACGAGTTCGCGGAGACGGCCGCCGGGTTCGACACGCTCGCCGAGCTGCGCGACGACATCGCCGCACGTCTGAAGGAGGCCGACGACCGCGCGATCGAGCGCGAGTTCGAGGAGGCCGTGCTGAGCGCCGCGGTCGACGCGGCCACGGTCGACCCGCCCGAGCGCCTCGTTCACGCACGTGCGCACGAGATGCTCGAGCGGATGCTCACGGCGCTCGAACGGCAGGGGATCTCAAAGGACGCGTATCTGCGGATCACCGGGAAGGACGAGGAGCAGCTGGCGCACGAGGCCGAGCCCGAGGCGGCGCAGGCGCTCAAGCGCGAGGCCGTGCTGGCGGCGATCGTCGAAGCGGAGCAGATCGAGCCGAGCGACGAGGAGCTGGTGGAGGCGCTGACGCCGATCGCCGAGCGGGAGTCCGAGAAGCCCGAGCAGGTGATGGAGGAGCTGCGCAAGGCCGGGCGGCTCGATCGGGTCCGCGAGGACCTGGCAACCGCCCAGGCGATCGAGCTGCTGGTGCGCGAGGCCAAGCCGATCAGCGTCGAGCAGGCCCAGGCAAGGGACAAACTGTGGACGCCCGGGAAGGGCGAGGGGGATACGACCCGCCCGCCCGAAGGCGGGGCCGGGCAGATCTGGACCCCGGGCAGCTGAGTCCGCGGCGGCGGAGCGCCGGGGGCGGCCGGACCCGATTGCTACATTCGCACCTCGGCAGGAATCCGAGACCGGATGCGAAAGAAGCGAGGAGCATGAGCCCACTTGTCCCGATGGTGGTCGAGCAGACGTCGCGTGGCGAGCGGGCGTTCGACATCTACAGCCGGCTGCTCAACGAGCGGATCATCTTCCTCGGCACGCCGGTGGACGATCAGATCGCGAACCTGATCGTCGCGCAGCTCCTGCATCTCGAGTCCGAGGACCCGGACAAGGACATCTCGCTGTACGTCAACTCGCCCGGCGGGTCCGTCTACGCGGGGCTCGCGATCTACGACACGATGCAGTTCATCAAGCCGGACGTGCAGACGATCTGCGTCGGCATCGCGATGTCGATGGGCGCGCTGCTGCTGTCCGGCGGCGCCGCGGGCAAGCGCATGGCGCTGCCGAACGCGAAGATCCTGATCCACCAAGTGTCGTCAAGTTTCCAGGGCCAAGCTACAGATATCGAAATCCACGCTAAAGAGATCATCGACGTGCGCCGACGACTCGACGAGATCATCGCCCACCACACGGGCAAGCCCGTCGAGGAGGTCCGCAAGGACACCGAGCGGGATTACTTCATGAGCTCTGAGGAGGCGAAGGAGTACGGAATCATCGATCGCGTGATCTCGCAGCACTGAGGGGTTACTCTTAGACGGGCGAGATCGGGCGATTGAGGGTCCCGAGCTTCGGAGAGAGAGATGGCGCGTCCCACCGACTCCAACGAACAGCTTCTGTGCAGCTTCTGCGGCAAGTCGCAGCGGCAGGTCAAGAAGCTGATCGCAGGCCCGGGCGTCTACATCTGCGACGAGTGCATCGATCTCTGTAACGAGATCATCGACGAGGAGCTGACCGCCCCGCCGAGCTTCGACATCGAGAACCTGCCGAAGCCGCGCGAGATCTATGACGTGCTGAACGAGTACGTGGTGGGGCAGGAGCAGGCGAAGCGCTCGCTTTCGGTGGCGGTCTACAACCACTACAAGCGCGTCCAGATGATGCAGTCCGATGAGAACGACATCGAGCTGCAGAAGTCGAACATCCTGTTGCTCGGCCCGACCGGATGCGGCAAGACGCTGCTCGCGCAGACGCTGGCGAAGATCCTCAACGTCCCGTTCGCGATCGCCGACGCGACCGCGCTGACCGAGGCCGGCTACGTCGGCGAGGACGTCGAGAACATCCTCTTGAAGCTGATCCAGGCCGCCGACTACGACGTCAAGAAGGCCGAGACCGGGATCATCTACATCGACGAGGTCGACAAGATCGCGCGCAAGGCCGACAACCCGTCGATCACGCGTGACGTGTCCGGCGAGGGTGTCCAGCAGGCGCTGCTCAAGATCCTCGAGGGCACGACCGCAAGCGTTCCCCCGCAGGGCGGCCGCAAGCACCCCCACCAGGAGTTCCTGTCGATCGACACGACCAACGTCCTGTTCATCTGCGGCGGCGCGTTCGCGAACCTGGATCGCGTGATCGAGCGGCGGATAGGCCATCAGGGCGTCGGCTTCGGCTCCGTCATCAAGACCAAGGAACAGCGCGACCTCGGGCAGATCTTCGAGCACTGCCTGCCCGAGGACCTGATCCAGTACGGGCTGATCCCGGAGTTCATCGGCCGCCTGCCGGTGATGTCGGCGATCCACCAGCTCTCGCGCGATGACCTGATGCAGATCCTGACCGAGCCGCGCAATGCGCTCGTAAAGCAGTTCCAGCGCTTCTTCCAGTTCGACGGGATCGAGCTCGTGTTCTCCGAGGACGCGCTGAACTCGGTCGCGGACAAGGCTTTGGAGCGTGAGACCGGCGCACGCGGGCTTCGCTCGATCATCGAGGAGGTGCTGCTCGAGGTCCAGTTCGAGCTGCCCTCGCGGCGCGACGTGCAGAAGTGCGTCGTCACCAAGGAGACGATCGACAAGGGCGTCGCACCGACGCTCGTCACCGTCGCGGCGCCGGAGGAAGAGGCGGCCTGAGCGGGCGGGGCGCGCGCCGAGCGGCCGCGCTGTCATCGGCGATCGGCGCGCTCGTGCTCTGCGGGTGCGGTGGGTCCTCGGGCGGCGCCTCGAGCGGTCCGGCGGCGGTCCAGCGGGTCATCGAGGCGCTGCGGTCGGATGTCGCCCACCAGCATTACGCGGCGGCCTGCGCGCTGCTCGACCCGCGCCTGGCGGCGCAGATCGGCTCCGAGGTGCTCGGGCCGCCGCACACATGCGCCATCGGGCTGGCGGCGGCGTCGACGCGCGCGCCGAGCGTGTTCGAAGAGCTGCCGACCGGTCCGATCCGGATGCGCGGGAGCTGCGGCTACGTGCCGCGCCCGTGTCACGGAACCGCCTGCGCCGCGATCGCGCCGCTGACCGTCTGCCAGGGGCGGAGCGGTTGGCGCGTGCTCGAGCTCTGAGCCGCCGTCCGTCATCGGTGACGCTCGACGACAGCACCGATGTACCCGGGGCGCCAGAGCGCCCAAACATGAGATCGCTTCGGTTGCCGTTCGCTACCTACACTCATCGCTCCGCGATGTCCGACCTCGCCGACAAGACCCGTTACGAGCCCTCCGAGGTCGAGCCGCGGATCGTCAGGCGATGGCTCGAGTCGGGGCTGTTCCACCCCGAGCCAGAGGGGACCGCGGCCGAGAACTACTCGATCGCGATCCCACCTCCGAACGTCACGGGCGTGCTGCACATGGGCCATGCGCTCAACAACTCGCTGCAGGACTGCCTGATCCGCTACCACCGGATGCGCGGCCGGCGGGCGAAATGGATCCTCGGCACCGACCACGCCGGAATCGCCACGCAGACGCAGGTCGAGCGCGCGCTCGTGTCGGAGGGGACGAGCCGCGAGGCGCTCGGCCGCGACGAGTTCGAGCGTCGCGTGTGGGACTGGCGGGCGCAGTACGGCGGCGCGATCATCGAGCAGCTGAAGCGGCTCGGGGCCTCGTGCGACTACAACGACGAGCGGTTCACGCTCGACGAGGCGTACGCGGGAGCGGTCCTGCACGTGTTCGTCGCGCTGTACGAGAAGGGTTACATCTACCGCGACCGGTATCTCGTGAACTGGGATCCGGGCAGCCGCTCGGCGATCTCGGACCTCGAGGTCGAGGACCGCGACGTGGTCGACACGCTGTACTACATCGACTATCCGCTCGAGTCTGGCGATGGCTCGATCACGGTCGCGACCGTGCGGCCCGAGACGATGCTCGCCGACACCGCGGTGGCCGTGAACCCCGGCGACGGCCGCTACCGCGACCTCGTCGGGCAGTTCGCGATCCTGCCGCTGGTCGGGCGCCGCCTGCCGATCATCGCCGACGAGTATGTGAAGCCCGAGTTCGGGACCGGCGCGCTGAAGATCACCCCGGGACACGACCCGAACGACTTCGAGATCGGCCGCCGTCACGGGCTCGAGCAGCTGAGCGTGATCGGCGAGGACGGGCGGCTCACGGACGATGCGCCGGAGCGCTTCGCGGGCCTGACGGTCGCCGAGGCTCAGCGCGCCGTGGTCGACGAGCTGCGCTCCGAAGGTCTGATCTCGAGCACCGAGGAGTACCCGCACACGGTGCCGTTCTCGCATCGCTCCGGCGAGCGGATCGAGCCGCTCGTGTCGCTGCAGTGGTTCATGCGCATGGACGAGCTGGCGGCGCCCGCGATCGACGTCGTCAGCAGTGGGCGCGTGAAGTTCTTCCCATCGCGGTGGGGGCGCGTGTACATCGACTGGATGGAGAACATCCGCCCCTGGTGCATCTCGCGCCAGCTGTGGTGGGGCCACCGGCTGCCGGTCTGGTACCGCGGCGAGGAGACTTACGTCGGGATGGTGGCGCCGGCCGGCGAGGGCTGGGAGCGCGATCCGGACGTGCTCGACACATGGTTCTCGAGCGCGCTGTGGCCGTTCGCGACGCTGTGGTGGCCGCAGGACACGCCGCAGCTGCGGGCGTTCTATCCGACGGATGCGCTCGTCACCGGCCGCGACATCATCTTCCTGTGGGTGGCGCGGATGATCATGATGGGGCTCGAGTTCACGGGCGAGATCCCCTTCTCGGACGTGCACATCACCTCGATCATCCAGGCGCCGGACGGGCGGCGGATGTCGAAGTCGCTCGGCACCGGGATCGATCCGCTCGACCTGATCGAGGGCGGCCCTCGCCCGCCGGTGTTCGACGCGGGAGGCGAGTTCCCGGCGTACGGCGCGGACGCCGTCCGGTGGGGGCTGCTCGCGATGTCGTCCGGGCAGGACGTGAAGTTCGCCGAGGACAAGGTCGCCCAGGGTCTGCAGCTGACGAACAAGCTGTGGAATGCGGCGCGGCTGATCCTGCTCGGCGTGGGCACGGACGCGCGTGCGGCGATCGAGCCGTCGGCGATCGAGGACCGCTGGATCCTGTCGCGGCTGGAGCGGGCGCGCGATGAGGTGGCTGGGCGGATCGAGCGATACGACTTCGCCCAGGCCGCGCTGGCGCTGTACGACTTCGTGTACGGCGAGCTCTGCGACTGGTATCTCGAGCTGGTCAAGCCGCGGTTGCGCGAAGGCGAGCCCGCGCTGTCGGCGACGCTGCTGCACGTGCTCACGGAGACGCTTGCGATCGCGCATCCGGTGATTCCGTTCGTGACCGAGGAGATCTACTCGTATGTGCCCGGAGCCGACGGCCTGCTGGCGGCGCGAGTCGACGGGGACGGAGCGGCGAGCGACGCCGACGCCGAGGCGGAGGAGACGATCGCGCGGGCGATCGAGGCGATCCAGGCGGTGCGCGCGTGGCGTGATCGACGCCGGCGTGCGCGCGGGGGCGGTGCTCGGTGCGCGGCTTGCGGCCGATGGCTACGAGGACGTGGCGGAGCACCTCGCGCGGCTCGGCAGATTGTCGTTCGAGCCCGACGGGGCGGGACCGGCTGCGGCTGCGATCGCGATCCCCGGTGGGATGATCGAACTGCTTCCGAGCGCTGATCTGAACCTCGACGCCGCCGTCCGCAAGCGCGCGGCGCGGATCGCAGTGCTCGAGGCCGAGATCGAGCGCTCGGAGCGCAAGCTCGCGAACGAGGGCTTCGTGGCGAAGGCGCCGCCCGAGGTCGTGCAGGCCGAGCGCGACAAACTCGAGCGGCTGCGGGCCGAGCTGCGCGCGCTCCAGGACGAGGCGTGAGCGCCGCCTGGACGATCGACGAGGCCGAGCGCTACCTGCTGTCGCTGGAGCTGTTCGGGATGCGATTCGGCCTTGACCGGATGCGGCGGCTGATGACCGCGCTCGGTCACCCCGAGCGGCGCTTTGCCTCGATTCACGTCGTCGGCACCAACGGCAAGAGCTCGACCGTGCGGATGACGGCCGCGATCCTGTCTGCTCACGGGCTGCTCACGGGCTCGTACCTGTCGCCGCACCTGGTCGCGTTCGGGGAGCGGGTGCGGATCGGCGACGACGATCTCGAACCGGCGGCGTTCGCCGCGGCCGTGCAGCGCACGGCGCGCGCCGCGGAGCTCGTCAACCGGTCGCTGTCCGGCGACGATCGGGTGACCCAGTTCGAGGCGCTGACCGCCGCCGCGTACTCCGAGCTCGCCGAGCGCGGGGTGGAGGCGGCCGTGATCGAGGCGGGCCTCGGCGGTCGCTACGACGCGACCAATGTGATCCCCTCTCGAGTCCAGGTGCTGACCAGCGTCGGGCTCGAGCACACGCGCTGGCTCGGGCCGACGATCCACGACATCGCGACCGAGAAGCTCGACGTCGTGCAGGAGGGCGGCACGCTCGTGCTCGGGCCCGAGCTGGCGCCGGAGGCGCTCGAGGTCGCGCGCTCGGTCGCGGCCGAGCGTCACGCCACGATCGTGCAGGCGGGGTCAGATCCGGGGGTGGCGGTGGGCGCGCCGGGAGCGTTCCAGCGCCGCAACTTCGCGGTGGCGATCGCGGCGGCGCGGGCCTACCTCGGGTCGCTCGACCCCGCCGCGGTCGCCTCGGCCGCCGCATCGGTCCGCGTCGCGGGCCGTCTGCAGCAGATCGCGGACGAGCCGCTGACGCTGCTCGACGGCGCCCACAACCCCGACGGGATCGCGGCGCTGGCGGAGTCGCTTCCCGAGCTGATGGCCGGTCACGACCGGCTCGTCGGCGTGATTTCGATCCTTGACGACAAGGACGCGTCCGGGATGCTGGCCAAGCTCGCCCGCATGTGCGATGCGCTCGTCTTCACCAGCAGTCAGAATCCCCGTGCCTTGCCTCCGCCCACATTGCAATCGCTCGCCCGGCAGTTGTCGGGCCCGCCGTCCGAGGTCGTCGCCGACCCGCGCGCAGCCGTCGAGCGGGCGCGCGAGCTGGCGGGCCCCGGCGGGGTCGTGCTCGCAACCGGATCGATCTACCTCGTCGCGGACCTGCTGGCGCCGGCCGGCCGCCGCCGCGCGTCGATGCTGTGAACGCCGTGGACGAACAGGACCATCAGCCCAACTTCCTTACCATGATCGGGCTCGTCGCCCTGATCGTGGCGGTCGTGATCCTCGTGTTCTTCGGAATCGGCTATCTGTTCGGCCGATTGTTCCTCTAGCACCACCTGCAACGCACTCCCCACGTTCCAGCCACACCTACCACTACACTCGCCGATCACCATGCTTGCGCCGGGCGTCTTCGGTATTCACAACTCAAGCGTCAACCTCGCCGCGAACCTCGTGCTCCTGTTCCTCGTGGTCGTGTGGCTCGCGCTCGTCTACTGGACCTATGCGGATGCCCGCCGGCGGATCGCAGACCCGATGCTGATCGCCTGCGCGACCGCCGCATCGCTGTTCCCGTTCGTCGGCACGATCATCTACATGATCGTCCGCCCGCCGGAATACCTGGACGACGTGCGCGAGCGCGAGCTGGAGATGCAGGCCGCCGAGGCGCAGCTCGCCGGGAGCGGCTACCACCTGTGTCCTCACTGCGACTACGAGGTCGAGAAGGACTTTCTGCGGTGCCCGAGCTGCATGCGCAAGCTGAAGGATCCCTGCGTCACCTGCGGCCGGCCGCTCGATCCGTCCTGGAAGATCTGCCCGTTCTGCGAAGCCGAGCTCGGAGAAGCGGCCCCCGCGCCGCGCCGGGCGCGTCGCACCCGCCGCGAGACGGCGACGTTCGCCGACGAGCCGACGGCGGGGACCGCCGGCGGCGCGGGCAGCCAGCCGACCAACTGAACCTCTTCTTAAGTGCCGCGAGTCGAAAATTCGGTGGCAGCTTCGCGGCGTCTGGACGTGCCTGGAACCACCCGCTCGGCGCAGGTATTTCAATATCTGCTTGCCTCGCGCGCGGCCCCAGTCACGCCCAGCCACTCGCGAATCCACTCACGAATTTCCAACTCACGACACTAAGGAGACCAGCCGTCCATGGAGCGAACGCTCATCCTCGTCAAGCCCGACGCCTTTGCCCGCAACCTGACCGGTGAGATCATCGCCCGCTTCGAGCGCAAGGGGCTGCGGCTGGTGGCGCTCCAGCAGCTCACGATGACGCGCGAGACGGCCGAGCGCCACTACGCCGAGCACGAGGGGAAGCCGTTCTTCGAGGAGCTGGTGGCGTTCATCACCTCGGGCCCGCTCGTGGCGATGGCGCTCGAGGGGGAGAAGGCCGTGTCGGCCGCCCGGCAGGTGATCGGCGCGACGAACCCGATCGAGGCGAGCCCTGGATCGATTCGCGGCGACTACGCGATCGAGGTCGGGCAGAACATGGTCCACGGCTCGGACTCGCCCGAGTCGGGCGTGCGCGAGCTCGGGCTCTTTTTTCCCGACCTCTGAGCGGCGCGCCGGCCGTGCGGCTCGTGCTTGCCTCTCGCTCCCCCCAGCGGCGGGCGATCCTCGAGCAGCTCGGGATCCCATTCGAGGTCGTCGTGCCCGAGGTCGAGGAGGTCACCGAGGGTCCTCCTCACGAGCTCGTGGCCGAGAACGCCTACCGCAAGGCCGCCGCGACGGCGGCGGGTGACCGCGCAGCGGATGCGCTCGTGCTCGGAGTCGACACGATCGTCGCGCTCGGCGCGACCGTCCATGGCAAGCCGGTCGATGCCGACGCCGCTCGCGAGACGCTGACGGCGCTCAACGGCCGGCGGCATACGGTGCTCAGCGGCCTGTGCCTGATCGAGGGCGGTCGTGCGCGCCACGCGGTCGCGAGCACGACGGTGGAGTTCAGGGCGCTCGATGACGCCCTGGTCGACTGGTACGTGCGCACGGGTGAGTGGCGCGAGCGCGCCGGCGGCTACGCGATCCAGGGCGCCGGCGCCGCGCTCGTGGCGTCGATCGAGGGGGACTACCTGAACGTCGTCGGGCTGCCGGTCGCGACCCTGCTCGAGCTCGTTCCCGAGCTGCTGCTCACAGGATCGTGAACCTCAGGGTCTTCGGCCGCGATCGCAGGCCGTCGGCGCTCGCGGTGATCGTCAGCGTATAGCCGCCCACCGCCAGGCGCTTGCGGCGCATCAGGCGCCCGGCGAACCGGATCGTGTTGTGGCCGGCCCGGCCCGCGATCGCGATCGTGCCGGCGCTGCGGCGGCCGCGGGTGAACCGCAGCGCCAGCTTCGCCGCCTCGTTGAGCGAGAACGCGAACTCGGTCCCGGACCGGCGTCCGGACTCGTGCCAGCGCCGACTGCTCTGCGACAGCTTCGAGATCGCGGGCGCGAGCGCCGCGACGGACACCGCGCGGCTGGTCGCGGAGCCGCTGCCGTAGGCGCCGATCGCGCTCACCCTGCACGACAGGCGGGCGTGCACGTCGGACTGGGGGATCCTGAAGCGGCCGGCGGTCGCGCCGCGGATCGCCTTGTCGTTCGCCAGCCACGTGTAGGAGACGGCCGTGGCGGCGATCGCGCCGGCGGCGTTCCTGGCGCCATCGCCGGTGATGCTGAGCGAGCCCTGGGCGCACAGCACCGTGGAACCGGTCACGGCGTGCCCGCCCACCGCCGGCGCGCCGGTGACGGCGATCGGCTCGGTCTGAAAGGCGCCGATGTCGCAGGCGCCGTCGCGGGGGTCGCCGCGCTGGTCGGTGCTCAGCGGACCGGCTGAGGTGAGCGTCGGGTCCGTGCAGGCGCCGCCGGCGCCGATCAGCGGGCTCCCGGGTGCCGGCGCGAGCGTCTGCGTAGGACCGCCGTTCGCGCCCAGGGCGGACGGGAGGCGCGGGTTGCCTCCCACGAGGTCGTGCGTGGTGCCGTCGGCGTGCAGCTCGCACGTTCCCCCGCCGTCGTCCTCGAAGTTGTGGCCGCCGTCGACGAAGGTTCCGCCGTCCTGCTGGCAATTGTTGGCGCCGGGAGCGCCGGCGCCGGCGAGGATGGTGTCCTCGAGGGTCACAGCGGCGCCGGTTCCGGAGTTGACCGAGCCGCCGAACGTGTCGGCGGGAACCGATGCGCTCGCCTGGTTGCCGTCGAGCGTGTCGGAGGCGAGCGTGACGGCCGTTGCGGCGCCCTCGGCGTCGACACCGCCGCCGTCGGCGCCGCCGGCCACCGGAGCGCTCACCAGGTTCCCGAACACGGTCGAGTTGACGATCGTGGTGGTCGCGCCGACGGTGGACGCCACGCCGCCGCCGAACGCATTCGACGTGCTCTTCATCCCGGTGATGTTCCCGGCCGCGACAGCCTTGTCGCCGGCGATCGTGCTGGCGGTGATCGTGAGTACGGCGCCGGGGTACGTGGTCGTGTTCCAGGGGATCCCGTTCGCGACCCCGCCACCGGCCACCGGCGCGCCGTCCCCCTGATCGGCGGCTCCCGAGCCGGCCGCCCCGCTCGCGCCGGCGGTGGCGGTGTTGGCCGCGATCGTGCTCTCTGCGATCGAGCTCGGGTCGTTGTGGAGCAGGGCCCCGGCTCCCGCAGCCCCGCCGGCGGGGCCGCCGAGCCGGCCACCGTCACTGGCGTAGCCGCCGGCGCCGCCGGTGGCGCTGTCCGCCGTGATCGTGGACTGCGAGATCGTGGCCGACGTCGTGAACAGGGCGCCGCCGTAGGCGTTGCCGCCGTCGCCGCCGTTCGAGCTCTCGGTGGTCGCGCCGCCCGCGCCACCGGTGGCGCTGTTGCCGGACAGCGTCGAGTCGCTGATCGTGGCGCTCGTCGAGTCGACCGCGGCGAATGCGTCGCCACCGTTGCCGGCCTCCGCGTCGACGGTCGTGGTCCCGCCGGCGCCGCCGTTGCCGCCCGTGGCGACGTTGTCGGTGATCGAGCTGCCGCTGATCTGGAGGCTGCCGGCGGTGGCCGCCGCCGACCCGCCGACGCCGCCGTTCCCGCCCGTCTGGGAGCTGGTGCCGGGGTACCCGGCGCCGCCGTGGGTGGTGTTGCCCGACACGCTCGAATCGGCCAGCGACAGGGCCTCGGTCGCGTAGATGCCGCCGCCGGCGGCCGGATCGCCGTCAGGGTCGGACAGGTCGCCCGCCGCGCCCGTCGCGTGGTTGCCGGTCACGGCCACGTCGTTCAGCGTCAGCGGCGCCTCGGCGCAGATCCCACCGCCAAATGCCTCACCGGTGGTCGGGTCGCACGGATCGGTGGCCCCGGTGCCGTTCGAGGACACGAGCTGCCCGCGGGTGACCTCGAGGTCGTCGAGCGTCAGCGAGGCTGCGCCGAGCTGGTCGTCGATCACGCGCGCGCCCGGGGAGGACTGATCGATCTCCGTGGTCGTGGCACCAGTCCCCGTGATCGTCATCGGCCCGCTGACGATCAGCTGGCCCGCGAGCGTGTAGATGTGGGATCCGAGCGATACCGTCGGGTTGGTGCCGGCCATGCCCTCGCCTGCGTACGTGACCGCGTCGCGGAGCGTGGGGCAGCTGAACGCGCTCGTGCCCGATGCGGTGCATCCGGCAGTCCCGGAGTCGTCGTAGGTCCGCTGCACCGTCAGCGTCGCCGCCCCCGCCGGTCCGGCGGACCACGCGATCGCGGCAGCACAGATCAGAGCCAATCGGATCCCTCGCCCCACGGGCCGGACTGTACTTCTTTTCCAGCGATTTTCCGGCACCGGTGCGATCCGGCGGGACGGCCCGACCAGTGGGGGTCCGCTACACTCCGCGCCGACGGAGCCGGCAGCTCAGAGCGCCTCTCCCGGTACCTCGCCGCCCGTCCGTCGCTTTTCCGTACCGTCGATTCCGCATGGGCTTTTTCACGTACCTCACCGGCTTCGGTGGCCGCGACATGGCGGTCGACCTCGGCACCGCGAACACGCTCGTATACGTGCGTGGGCGTGGAATCGTGCTGTCCGAGCCGAGCGTGGTGGCGGTCGATTCGCGCACCGGCGAGGTGCACGCGGTCGGGATCGAGGCCAAGCGGATGCTGGGCCGCACGCCCGGCACGATCTCGGCCATCAGGCCGCTGAAGGACGGCGTGATCGCGGATTTCGAGGTCACGGAGGAGATGCTGCGTCACTTCATCCAGAAGGTGCACCAGAACCGCTGGGCGCACCCACGGGTCGTGGTGTGCGTGCCTTCGGGCGTCACAGGGGTCGAGAAGCGCGCCGTCGAGGAAGCCTGTTTGAGCGCCGGCGCCCGCCAGGCGTACCTGATCGAGGAGCCGATGGCCGCCGCGATCGGCGCCGGGCTGCCCGTGGGCGAGCCGACCGGCTCGATGGTCGTCGACATCGGCGGCGGCACGAGCGAGGTGGCCGTGATCTCGCTCGGCGGGATCGTCGTCTCGCAGTCGATCCGCGTCGGCGGCGACGAGCTCGATGAGGCGATCATCAACTACGTCAAACGGGAGTACAAGCTGCTGATCGGCCAGCAGACAGCAGAGGAGCTCAAGCTCGAGATCGGCTCGGCGTTCCCGCTGCCCGAGGAGGTGCAGGCGGAGATCCGCGGGCGCGACATGGTCTCCGGGCTGCCGAAGACCGTGGTCCTGACGAGCGAGGAGATCCGCGGGGCGCTGGAGGAACCGGTGTCCCAGATCATCGACGCGGTCAAGGAGACGCTCGACCGCACGCCGCCCGAGCTCGCCTCCGACATCATGGATCGTGGCATCATGCTCGCTGGAGGAGGCTCGCTGCTACAGGGCATCGAAGAGCGCCTGCGCCATGAGACGCAGATGCCCGCCCATCTGGCCGAGTCCCCGCTGACCTGCGTCGCGGTCGGCTCGGGAAGGTCATTGGAGGAGTTCGAAGCGATCCACCGTTCGAGCAAGAATTCACGCAATCGGCGTCGCCGGTACTAACTTGCGGCTTGTGTCCGCAGCGGCCCCGATTCAGACCTTGGAGACACCGATCTCGTGCATGACAAACACGTTCGACGCCGCCGCGCCGTGCTCGCGGTGCTCGTCGCCGTCTCCCTGATCCTGCTGACCGCATACTTCGGCGAGTCGCCGTCGAGCCCGCTGCACTCCGTCCAGCGCGGGATCGTGGAGGTCCTGTCGCCGATCCAGGAGGGCGCGAGCAAGGTCCTGTCGCCGTTCAGGGACGTCGCGAACTGGTTCTCGGACACGCTGAACGCGAAGTCGAAGGTCAAGCAGCTCGACAGCCAGATCGATCAGCTGCGCGCCCAGAATGCCCAGCTCCGCGAGGAGCAGATCAACTACCCGCAGCTCGCGCGCGAGCTGAAGCTCGACCAGACCGACAACATTGCGGCCTACCAGCCCGTCGGAGCCGACGTGATCGGCCGCTCACCGACGCTCTGGTACGCCACGATCACGGTCGACAAGGGCTCTGACGACGGGGTGCACGTCAACGACCCGGTGGTCGGGGACGGCGCCCTGGTCGGCAAGGTCACGGTCGCCGACTCGACCGTGTCGATCGTCGAGCTGATCACCGATCCGACGTTCGCGGCCGCCGCCCAGGTGCAGGATGGGGCCGGCGACACCGGAGTGCTGAAGCCGGATACCGGCAATCCGAACGAGCTGCTCCTCCAGGACCTGCCGAAGCCGAGTGGTTCTGAGGCGGGTCCGGCGTATGACGAGCAGGTCGTGACCGCAGGGTTCGTCGACGAGAGCGATCCGCAGCTGCGGGACCTGTATCCGCGCGGGCTTCCGATCGGCACCGTGTCGAACGCGAACATCAACAACCTGATCAACAATGGCCAGATCGAGGTGTCGCCGGACGCCGACCTGCGCGATCTGTCGTTCGTGCAGGTCCTGACGGAACCGCAGGTCGGAACCACAGTGCGGGCGCAGGTACCGTGACCTCGGGTTTCTCGGTGAACCTCCAGCTGCGCCTGGTGGCGCTGGCGTTCATTGCGGTCGTGGTCCAGGACGCGGCCGTCTCGCAGATCTCGATCTTCGGCGTGACCGCCGATCTCGGGCCGCTCGTGGTGATGTCGGTCGGGCTGCTGTGCGGCTCGCTGCCGGGCGCGATCTTCGGCTTCGCGACCGGCCTGTTCGTCGACACGGCGCTCTACCAGACGCTCGGGGTGACCTCGCTGCTGTACATCGTGATCGGGTACTGGTCGGGCCGGCTGCTCGAGCTGCGCGACCCGGCCCACGGCCTCGTGCCGCTCGCGCTGGGCGCGGCAGCGACCGCGTTCACCGGACTCGGGATGACCGTGATCCAGTTCTCGCTCGGGGTCAAGTCGCCGGTCAGCCTGCTGCTCGTCCAGCAGATCTTCCTCCAGGTGCTCGTCAACACGCTGATCGCGCTGCCGGTGTACGCGCTCGTGCGGCGCGTGATCCACCCGGCGCTGCCCGACGATCCGCGCCGGCGCCGCCGCCGCGCCTACACGACCGGCGGGCTCTCACCGCTCCAGCGCCCGTCCGAGCGGCTCGGGCCGATCCCGCGCTCCGGTCGATGATCCAGAACCCGGACGACCGGCGCCCGCCGCTGACGCCGCAGCTCGCCCTGCGCGTGGCGATCATCGGCGGCTTCGCGCTGACGATGTTCGCGATCATCTTCTTCCGCCTGTGGTTCCTGCAGGTGCTCGACGGGCAGTCGTACCTGGCCCAAGCGCAGGTCAACACGCTGCGGGAGGTCGCGATCCCGGCTCCGCGCGGCGACATCCTCGACTCGAGTGGCGCGTTGCTGGTCTCGAGCACGCAGGCGCTCGACGTCCAGATCGAGCCACCCGACATGCCGGTGCCGGTGACCACGGCCAACATGTACCCGCCGCTGATCCCGCACGCGGATACGGTCGTCTACCGGCGGCTCGCGCACGTGCTCGGGATCTCGGACAAGCCGCTGCGTCACGGCTGCAAGCTTGCAAAACCGGAGCCCGCAGGCGTCGTGGCGCCGATCAAGCGCTACCACCTGCCCGAGATCCAGTGCCTGGTCGCGACCTCGGTCTACCAGGCGCCCTACGCGAACGTGACCGTCAAGCCCGACGTGATCCCCGACGTCGAGTACTTCATCGCCGAGAACCAGCAGAACTACCGCGGGGTCGTCGTGCAGCAGGTGTATACGCGCTCGTATCCCTACCGCGACCTCGCGGCGCAGCTGTTCGGGACGGTCGGACCACTCGAGCGCCCAGGAGGTCGGCAAGAACGGGCTCGGCATCGGTGAGTTCAAGGGGCTGCCGGCGCAGTCGATCGTCGGGCAATCCGGGCTCGAGGCTGAGTACAACCGGTACCTGCAGGGCATCGCGGGCAAGCAGCGGATCCAGATCAACGCCAACGACGAGTTCCAGAAGTATCTGAACGTGCAGGAGCCGGTGGCGGGCGAGAACCTGAAGCTGTGGCTCGACACGAAGCTCCAGAACGCGGGGCAGAACGCGCTCCAGGACTCGATGACGCAGAACAACTCGCCCGGCGGCGCGTTCGTGGCGATGAACCCGCAGAACGGCGCCGTCTACGCGATGGGGTCGCTGCCGACGTTCAACCCCAACATCTTCAGCGGCGCGAAGCCGGTCTCGCAGTCGGTATACGACCAGCTCAACAACGCCGCCAGCAACTACCCGCTGGAGAACCGCGCGATCCAGAGCGAAGGCCCGACGGGCTCGACGTTCAAGCCGATCACGGCGACGGCGGCGCTCGAGAGCGGCAGCTGGCTCGTGAACGACACGTTCGACGACACGGGCCAGTTCTGCTTCCCCGGAGACCCCACGGACTGCCTGCACAACTCCGGGCACGCAGCCAACGGCGTGCTGAACCTGGTCAACGCGATCCGGGTGTCCGACGACGTGTTCTTCTACAACCTCGGCGCGAGGATGAACGAGGACGTGCCGCAGGGCGGGCCGCTGGAGCATTGGGCACGGCTGTTCGGGATCGGGCAGCCGACCGGGATCGACCTGCCGGACGAGCTCACGGGGACGCTGCCCACCCCGGCCTGGCGCGCGAACCGCAACAAGCTGGAGGCCGAGTGCGACGACGCCACCGGTCCGTTCAAGGGCGATCCCAAGCACGCGCCGGGCGGCTGCGGTCTCGCCGTGTATCCGCCCGAGAGCTGGACGATCGGCGACAACGTCAACGTGGCCGTCGGCCAGGGCGACGTGCAGGTGACGCCGCTGCAGCTCGCGGTCGCCTACTCGGCGATCGCCAACGGCGGCACGATCGTGACCCCTCACGTCGGCGAGGACATCCAGAACGCGCAGGGCACGGTGCTGCAGCCCATCGATCCGCCGGCCCGCCGCCATCTGAACATCAATCCGCTGTACCTGCAGACGATCCGCGAGGGGCTGCGGGAAGCCGCCTCCGCGCCCGGCGGAACGTCGGCGGATGTGATGGGCAACTTCCCCGAGCAGGTGTACGGAAAGACCGGGACGGCGCAGTACATCTCGAACGGGGTCGAACAGGACTACGCCTGGTACGCGTGCTTCGTCCCGGCGAGCGCGACCAGCAAACCGATCGTGGTGGTCGTGTGGGTCGAGCAGGGCGGGTTCGGCGACGTCGCCGCCGCTCCGGTCGCGCGGCAGATCCTGTCGCAGTGGTTCCTCAACAGGACCGGGACGTACACCGCCGGGACGGGGAGCGGCAACGCGCTATGAGCGTCGGCGTGCCGATCCAGGCATCGGAGGAGGCCCGCGGGCCGCGACTCGGCGGCTACCTGCTGATCGACCCGCTGCTGCTGGTGGCGGTGCTCGGGCTCGTTGCCTGCTCGGTGATCACGCTGCACGGCGGCGTCGGCAGCGGTCCGGCCGAGAAACAGATCCTCTACGCCGGAATCGGCCTGTTCGCAGCGCTGGTGCTGATGCGCTTCGACTACTCGCGGCTGCGCGAGTACAAGTACGGCCTGTACGGGTTGATGATCGCGCTGAACATCGTCGTGTTCGGCATGCCCGCCGTCAACGGCTCGCGTCGCTGGATCCCGCTCCCCGGGTTCGAGTTCCAGTCGTCCGAGTTCGGCAAGGTGCTGCTGATCGTCGCGCTCGCGGGGTTCGTCGTGGATCGGTCGCGGCGGCTGCACGAGCGCCGTACGACCGCGCGGATCATGCTGCTGGCGCTGGTCCCGGCGATGCTGGTGATCCCCCAGCCGGACCTCGGCACCGGAATGGTGTACGTCGCGATCGGATTCATGGCGCTGTTCGTGGCCGGCACCTCGTGGAAGCAGCTGACCGCCCTCGTAACCTTGTTCGTATGCGCAATCGTGATCGCGCTGGTGGCCGCACCCGCGGTCGGCGTGCACCCGCTCAGCACGTACCAGCAGGAGCGGCTGACCGGGTTCCTGAACCCGTCCGGCAATCCCCAGAACCAGACGTACCAGATCACCGAGTCGCTGATCGCGATCGGCTCCGGCGAGAAGACCGGCCGGGGCGCGAACGCGACGCAGACGAAGCTCAACTTCCTGCCCGCGAACGACACCGACTTCATCTTTGCGGCGATCGGCGAGACCTACGGGTTCGTCGGCGCCGCGATCGTGCTCGCGCTGTACGCGCTCCTGATCTGGCGGGCGTTACGCATCATGACGATGTCCAAGAACCTGTATGGCACGGTCATCGCAGGGGGAATCCTCGCGATGCTGATGTTCCAGGTCTTCGTCAATATCGGCATGACGGTGGGGATCATGCCGATCACCGGGGTACCCTTACCACTGATCAGCTATGGGGGATCCTCGGTCGTAGTGACTTTCATCGCCTTCGGGCTCTTGCAGTCGATCCACATTCAGGCTCGCCTGACGGCCGCGGGCAAGAGCAGGGCACTTCTGTAATGGCTGGGCGCCCCCCGTTGAGCGCCCGGAAAGCCGGCGCCACCACGTGAGCTGCCGGCACCGCCTCGCCGGCGCCCGACGGGCGCCCGAGGCCGACACAGGCTCCACCGCCATCGCGGTGGGCGGGGCCGATACCAAAGGACTGAACACAATTGAAGAAGCAAATATTGGTCAGCGTCGACCGTGGGGAGACCCGGGTCGCGCTGCTCGAGGCGACCGGCACGATCGCCGCCCGTAAGCCGGGCACCACGACACCTCGCCGGCGGCGCAAGCAGACCAAGCCGGCCGCCGGATACCACGTCGCCGAGCTCTACCTCGAGCGTCGCGGCAACCGGTCGATCGTCGGCAACATCTACAAGGGGCGCGTCGACAACGTGCTCGCCGGGCTCGAGGCCGCGTTCGTCGACATCGGGCTGGAGAAGAACGGCTTCCTGCACGTCGACGAGATCGTCATGCCGGGAGTCGATGCGCCGCGGCGCGGTCGCGGCTCCGGTCGCGACGGCAAGCAGATCACCGATCTGCTGAAGCCAGGCCAGGACGTCGTCGTCCAGGTCGTCAAGGACCCGCTGAAGAGCAAGGGCGCGCGGCTGTCGATGGACCTCACGATCGCGGGCCGCTACATGGTCTACGCCCCGTACGGCGAGGGCGTCGGAGTCTCGCGCCGGCTTGACGACAAGGAGCGCGAGCGGCTGCGCAAGCAGGCCGCCAAGCTCGACCTCAAAGGCGCGGGGGCGATCATCCGGACCTCCGCCCAGGGCGCCGAGCGCATCGACCTCGAGCGCGAGCTGCAGTATCTGTTCAAGCTCGGCGAGGTCCTGCAGAAGCGCGTTGCGGACACGCCCGCCCCTGCGCTCGTGTTCCAGGAGGCCGACCTCTCGGTGCGGGTCGTCCGCGACATCTACTCCAGCGAATTCGAGCGCGCGATCGTCGACGATCCCAAGCAGCACCACCGGCTGGTGTCGTTCTTCTCGCGGACCGCGCCCGACCTGGTCGAGCACGTGGATCTGTGGGAGGAGGACACGCCGCTGTTCGAGGCGTTCGGGGTCGAGGACGTGCTGCGCTCGACGCTGTCGCGGCGCGTCGATCTGCCGAGCGGCGGCTATCTGATCATCGACTACGCCGAGGCGCTGACCGTGATCGACGTCAACTCGGGCTCGTTCATCGGCCGCGGCAAGGGCGCCCGGCTCGAGGACACGATCACCAAGACCAACCTCGAGGCCGCCGACGAGGTCGTGCGCCAGCTGCGGCTGCGCGACATCGGCGGGATCATCGTCATCGACTTCATCGACATGGCCCGCGCCCGCAACCGCGACGCGGTCCTGAAGACGCTGCGCAAGGCGCTCGACGAGGATCGGACGAAGACGTTCGTGGTCGAGATCTCGCCGCTCGGGCTGGTGGAGATGACCCGCCAGAACGTCACCGAGGGGGTGCGCGAGATCATGACCCGGCCGTGCCCCACCTGCGACGGCGAGGGCGTGATCAAGTCCGAGGAGACGATCGCGATCGAGTTCGAGCGTCGCATGCGCGACCTCGCCAAGGAGACCTCCGCGGAGGCGATCCTGATCCAGATGAACCCTCGGGTGAGCATGGAGTTCACGGGCAACGACGCTCGCGCGCTGCGGGCCGTGGAGGAGGAGACCGGGAAGGTGTTCGTGTTCGAGGGCTCCGAGGGGCTGCCGCTCGAGCACTTCTCGGTGCTCCAGGAGGGCGACGCGCGAGGAGGTCCTCGAGCGCGCCGCTCCCGTTCCGAGAGGGCGAGGAGGTGCACGTCCAGATCGTCGAGCCGCACATGTACAGCGCCGGCGACGCGGTCGCCAAGATCGACGGCTACATCATCTCCGTCCGCGGCGGCACGCGGTACGTGGGGCAGAAGCACCTGGTGCGCCTCGAGGAGGTCGGGCGCACGGGCGCGGTCGCTACCCTGGTCGACGTGCCGGCGGGCGATTCCGGCGGCACGGCGGATGCGAGCGCGAACGGCGATGGCGTAGAATCGAAGCCTCGGCGTCGTGGCCGCAGAGGCGGGCGACGCCGTTCTGGCGCCAAGACCTCGTCGGAGGCGACGGCCGCATCATCCTCGGACTGAACATGTACGCGATCGTGAAAACAGGTGGCAAGCAGTACCGCGTCGAGCAGGGCCAGTGGCTGCTCGTCGAGCGGCTGCCCGATGACGAGGGTGCGTCGGTCGCCCTGGAGCCGCTGCTGTACGTCGACGGCGCCGAGGTCGTCGACGGTGACGATCTGTCCAAGGTGAAGGTCCAGGCCAAGGTGGTGGCGCACGAGCGCGGGCCGAAGCTGCGGATCGTGAAGTTCAAGCCCAAGCGCGGCTACAAGCGTCGCAACGGCCATCGCCAGGAGCTGACCCGGATCGAGATCAGCTCGATCAAGGTGGCGGCGCGGCGGTCGTCGGCTTCGAAGTCGAAGGCCGGCGCGGGCGCCGCTTCGGGGGAGGCTCCGGATGGCTCATAAGAAGGGCCTCGGCTCCTCCCGCAACGGCCGCGACTCGAACGCGAAGCGCCTTGGCGTGAAGGTGTTCGCCGGTCAGGCCGTGACCGGCGGCGAGATCATCGTTCGTCAGCGTGGCACCCGCTTCAAGCCCGGCGACGGTGTCGGGATCGGCAAGGACGACACGCTGTTTGCGCGCGCGGCGGGGACGGTCTCGTTCACCCGCGGTCGGCGCGGACGGGTGGTGGCGGTGCTCGCAGACGGGGACGGCGGTGGTGGCGTGGCGGTCGCGGAGCGGCCGGCGCCGGCCGAGCCGAAGGCGAAGGCCCCGGCTGTCGAGGCCGAGGCTCCGGCTGTCGAGGCTGAGGCGCCTGCGGGCGGCGTCGAGGCTGAGGCGCCGGTCGACGAGGCTGAGGCCGAAGCCCCGGCCGACGACGCCGACGCTGACGCCTAGCCACCACGAGAACCACTCACGCGGGTCCCGGTTCGCGGCGCGTGAGCGCTTCCCGTGGATAGTCACGGTGATCTGCTCACGCGTGGCGTGGACCCGCGGCGGGTGAGCGTTTCCCGGTGATAATCGCCGCGAAACGCTCACGCGCACGATCATGTGCCGGGCGCGTGAGCAGTTCGCGGGGTTGGTCAGCTCGCGACGAGCTGCGCGGTGCAGAGCGGGCAGCGCTTCGCGCCGACCGGGATCTCGCTGGTGCACTCCGGGCACTCCTTGGTGTCCGGATCGTCGCCCGGCTTGCGCTTTGACATGTACGCGTCGTACGGCCTGACGACGAAGAAGAAGATCGCCGCGGCCGTTACGACGAAGGTGAACAGGGCGTTGAGGAAATCGCCATACAGGAAATGGCTCGAGTTGATCGTGAACGACAGCGCGGCGAAATCCGGCTTGCCGAAGATCAGCGCGATGATCGGCGTGATCAGGTCCGTGATGAACGCCTTGACCAGCAACGCGAACACGGTCGCCATGACGAACGCCACGGCCAGCGTGACCAGGTTTCCCTTGACGAGGAACTTCTTGAACTCACTGAGTAGCGACGCCACGACCTCCACCTCCACCCTGGTTGTGGCATCGGCGCGTCCCACTGACGGCGCCCCGCTGCCGTTTGTTGGACGTGCGCAGCCTATGGCGCTCAGCGCGCGCCGTGCAAGGACTGAAAGAGGCTTCTCAGTCGCCTACCGGCGAGGACTCTCAGTTGCCCTGAGCGGTCGGCCGCACGAGGATCTCGTTGACGTCGACGTGCGGCGGCTGCGAGATCGCGTACATCACCGCTCGCGCGACATCGGCCGGCTCGAGCGCGTCCGCCGGGCGGTTGTCGAAGAACGGCGTATCCACCATCCCGGGCTCGATCAGCGTCACCCGCACGCCGCTGCCGTCCAGCTCCTGCCGTGCGGATTCGCCCATCGCCGTCACCGCCCACTTGGTGGCGGAGTAGAGCGAGCCGGGCAGCGCCCGGCGCCCTGCGACCGAGCTCGTGAGCAGGAGATGACCCTTGGACTCGCGCAGCGCCTCGATCGTCGCGCGGATCGTCAGCGCGGCGCCGTAGACGTTCGTCAGCACCATCTCGCGCCAGAACTCCGGCGACTCGTTCAGGAACCCGCGCGCGGCGCCGAAGCCGGCGTTCGCCCAGGCGATGTCGATCCTCCCGAACCGCTCGAGCGCGACCGCCACCAACCGCTGCTGCTGCTCCCACTCGGTGACGTCGCATTGCACCGCCGTCGCGCGCTCCGCGCCACCGCATTCATCCGCCAGAGCGGTCAGCTTGTCCAGCGACCGGGCGCCGAGCACGAGCCGGTACCCCGCCCGCGCCGCCTCGCGAGCGGTCTCGGCGCCGATCCCGCTGGATGCGCCTGTGATCAGGAATACGTCGTCTGCCATGACAGCATCATCCCAATGGACGATCGGGCGCGTATCCACGTGGAGGCCGGCGCAGGCGGTGAC
Source organism: uncultured Solirubrobacterales bacterium (assembly GCA_963826895.1). Taxonomy (GTDB): domain Bacteria; phylum Actinomycetota; class Thermoleophilia; order Solirubrobacterales; family Solirubrobacteraceae; genus Palsa-465. The sequence continues at coordinate 124,382 of CAWGYJ010000007.1, read as the reverse complement.
GGCTGCCTCAGCTTCCGCCGCGAGGCCCACGTGCCGAAGGGCGGCCCCGATGGCGGCGACGGCGGGCGTGGCGGCGACGTCGAGCTCGTGTGCGATGACTCCCTGCGCGACCTTCAGAGCTTCCGCCGCCGCCTGCACTTCCGCGCCAAGCGCGGAGGCCACGGCCAGGGGTCGCAGCGACACGGCGCCGACGGACCGACGCTCGAGATCGCGGTCCCGCCGGGAACGCTCGCGACGGTCGAGCGCGACGGAACCCGGCACGACCTCGTACGTCCCGGCCAGCGCGCCATGGTCGCGCGCGGCGGCTCAGGCGGGCGCGGGAACAAACGGTTCACAGGGCCGACGCACCAGGCGCCCCGATTCGCCGAGCGCGGTCTCCCGGGCGAGGAATCGTGGATCACGCTGCAGCTGAAGCTGCTCGCCGACGTGGGGCTGGTGGGGCTGCCGAACGCCGGCAAGTCCTCGCTGCTGTCGCGGATCACGCGGGCGCAGCCGAAGGTCGCCGGCTACCCGTTCACGACGCTGGAGCCGGTGCTCGGCACGCTGCACGCAGACGACCGCCAATTGGTGATCGCCGACATCCCGGGGCTGATCGAGGGCGCGAGTGCCGGCGCCGGTCTCGGCCACGAGTTCCTCGCGCACGTCGAGCGCACGCGCCTGCTGGTTCATGTCCTCGACCTTGCTCCGCTGGACGGGTCGGACCCGGTGGCGAACCACGAGCTCGTCGAGGCCGAGCTGGCGCTCCACGATGCACGGCTGGCGGCGCTGCCGCGGGTGCTGGCGCTGTCGAAGGCCGACCTCGTCGACGCCGAGACGGGAGCCGCCGCCCGGCGTTCCTGGAGCGAGCGCCTGGGAGCGGATGTGCCGGTGATCCTGACCTCGTCAGCGACACGGCAGGGGCTCGACGAGCTCACCAGCACGGTGCTCCGGCGCGTTCCAGTACGGGAGGCGGTCGAGGAGCTTGGCGAGGGGGCGCATGCGGGCGGCGGCGAGCCCGGAGAGCTCGCCGAGCACCGCGTGTTCCGGCCCGCCGCACCGCGCGCGTTCGCCGTCGAGCGCATCGGCGAGGGCAGCTTCAAGGTCACGGGCGCGGGCGTCGAGCGGCTGCTCGCCCGGTATGACCTGGACAACGAGGACGCGCTCGCGCATCTGGAGCGGCGGCTGCGCGGGATCGGAGTCATCCGGGCGCTCGAGGACAGCGGCTTCACCGCGGGCGACGAGGTGGAGATCGCCGGAGTGGCGTTCGACCTGGACCCCGACGTGTAGCATCGCCCGCGGCCGGAGTGCCAGAGAACAGAAGAGAGAGGAGTCTGGATGCGTCGTTGCATTTCACCGGGTCTGGTGGGGGCGATCACGGTTGCGGCCGTGGCCCTGCTGGTACCCGCAGCGGGAGCCAAGGTCCTGCTCGTCGGGACCTACCACGGCGTCAAAGGGCAGTACAAGACGATCGAGTCCGCGGTCAAGAAGGCCAAGGCCGGCGACTGGATCCTCGTCGCGCCCGGCGACTACAAGACCAACACGTTCGAGACGGCCCCCGGCACAAAGAGTGAGTTTCCGGCGGGCGTGCTGATCACGACGCCGCGGGTCACGCTGCGCGGGATGAACCGCAACACGGTGATCGTCGATGGAACGACCAAGGGCCCGGCGTGCAACGACAACACGGCCGACCAGAACTTCGGCCCGAAGACCGGCAGCGGGCCGGTCGACCTCAACAGCGCAGGCCTCAACGGCGTCATGGTCTGGAAGGCCCGCAACGTCAACGTCGAGAACCTGACCTCCTGCAACTTCCTCGGTGGCACCGGGGGCGACGGCGGCACCGGCAACGAGATCTGGTGGAACGGCGGCGCCGACAGCGGCAAGATCGGCGGCTGGGGCTACCTCGGCGAGTACCTGAACGCGACGAGCACGTTCTACGAGCCGGATACGCATCAGACGCAGAAGCAGCGCGAGGTCTCGGCGGCGGAATACGGGATCTTCTCGAGCAACTGGGACGGCGGCACGTGGCTGAACACGTACGCGTCGAACATGAACGACTCGGGCTACTACATCGGCGCCTGCCAGCAGCAGTGCAACCAGGTCGTCAACAACGCCTGGGGCGAGTACAACGCGCTCGGCTACTCGGGCTCGAACTCCGGCGGCAGCCTGGTGGTGGAGAACTCGCAGTTCGACCAGAACGAGGACGGGTTCGACACCAACAGCCAGAACGGCGACAACCCGCCACCGCAGAACGGGGAGTGCCCGAACAACGGGATCAGCCCGATCACGCACACGCACTCGTGCTGGGTGTTCATGCACAACAACGTGCACGACAACAACAACCCGAACGTTCCCGCCGAGGGTTCGGCGGCTGCCGGTCCGGTCGGCACCGGGATGTCCGTGTCAGGCGGCCGGTTCGACACGATCATGGACAACACGTTCTCGAACAACGACGCCTGGGGCATGATCCTCGTGCCATACCCGGACAGCGGTGGGCCGTGCACGGGCGGAACGCCCAACTATCCGCTGCTCGGAACCGGCAGCTGCCTGTTCGACGAGTGGGGCGACGCGGTGCTCAACAACAAGTTCTCGCACGACGGCAGCTTCGGCAACCCGACCAACGGGGACTTCGAGGAGCTGAACTTCCAGAGCGGGAACCCGAATGACTGCTTCAGCGGCAATACCGACTCCAGCGGTCATCTGAACACGGATGCGCAGGCGCTCGAGACGGCGTATCCGTCGTGCGCCGGCAACCAGGCGGTGGCCAACCCGAACGGTCCGTTCCTCACCCAGGTGCTGTGCGATTCCGGTGACGAGATCGGCGGGGTGTCCTCGTGTGTCCCGACGGACCACTATCCGCGGGTGACGGCGATCAACAACGGTCTGCACAAGCTGCCGCCCGTGAAGCTGCGGCCGACGATGCCGAATCCGTGCAAGGGCGTGCCGAAGAACCCGTGGTGCGAGAAGGTGCAGCCAGCCGGATCGCACGGCATGACGAGCTGACAGCCTGAGCCGCTCCGGGGCACCGGGGACGCACTCGCGCTCATCACGAGCGCGAGTGCTCACCGGTGCAACCCGGTGCCGGTCGAAGGGTTTGCGCCTAACCTAGTCGCCGCGATGGCGCTCATGGTCGTCAAGCTGGGTTCGAGCATCGTCGCCGACGAGCGCGGCGCGGTGCGGGCCGACGTGCTCGGCCGGATCTGCGATGAGCTCGCGGAACGGCATCTCGGCGGCGACGAGGTCGTGGTCGTCACGAGCGGGGCGATCGCGCGGGGGATGGGCGTGATGGAGCTTCCGCTCCGTCCGCGCGTGATGGACGAGCTGCAGGCAGCGAGCGCGGTCGGACAGGGCAAGCTCTACCAGGTGTACGACGAGCTGCTGCGCGAACGCGGGATCCCGACGGCGCAGGTGCTGCTCACGTTCTTCGACATGAGCGCCCGGACGCACTACCTGAACGCGCGCCAGACGCTGCGAAAGCTGCTCGAGTGGCGCGTTGTGCCGGTGATCAACGAGAACGACACCACGACCACGGACGAGATCTCGTTCGGCAACAACGACTTCCTCGCCGCACAGGTGGCGATCCTGCTCGGCGCCGAGCTGCTCGTGCTGCTGACCGACGCCGAGGGCGTGTTCACCGCCGACCCGCGCGCCGAGCCCGATGCGCAGCTGGTGGCCGAGGTCGATGACTTCGAGGCGCTCGATGTGCTCGACATCGGGCACGCCACGTCGCCGCTCGGCTCGGGTGGGATGCGCTCGAAGGTGGTCGCAGCGGAGATGGCGACCGCCGCCGGGATCCCGACCGTGATCGCGAGCGGGCTGACGCCCGGCGCGATCGCCGCCGCGTCATGCGGCGACCCGGTCGGCACGCGGTTCGCGGCACGCGAGGGGCGCTACTCGAGCTTCAAGCTGTGGCTGAAGTACGCCAAGCCCGCGCGCGGCCGCGTGGTCGTCGACGCCGGCGCGGCCCGCGCGCTGCGCGAGGGGGGGACCAGCCTGCTTCCGGTCGGGATCGTCGACGTGGCCGGGGAGTTCGACGCCGGCGACGCGATCGAGATCGCGCACGACGGGGTCGCGGTCGGCAAGGGGATCTCGAACTACTCTGCCGACGAGCTGCGCCAGGTCCGCGGGCTGAAGTCGGCCGACGTCCGCGAGCTGGTGCCGCGGGCGACCGCCGAAGCTGTCCACCGGGACTACTTCGTGCTTGCGTAACCTTTAAAGGCAGCGATGGCCGTCACGACCACATCCGTAGCCGAGCAGTGCGCCGCGGCGAAGCGCGCGTCGCGCGTGCTCGCGACGCTCAGCTCGGCGACCAAGAACAACGCCCTGCACGCGATCGCGGACGCCTTGATCGAGCGTACGGCCGAGATTCTGGAGGCGAATGCGCTCGACCTCGAGGGCGGCCGCGAGTCCGGCCTGAGCGAGACGCTGATGGATCGTCTGGCCCTCGATCCCGGACGGGTGGCCGCGATCGCAGGACAGGTTCGCGACGTCGCCGCGCTGCCGGACCCGGTCGGCGAGGTGATCGACGGCGGGCGGCTCGCGAACGGGCTCGACGTCCGCCGCGTGCGCGTGCCGCTCGGGGTGATCGCGGTCGTGTACGAGGCCCGGCCCAATGTCACGATCGACGCCGGCGCCCTGTGCCTCAAGTCCGGGAACGCGATCGTGCTGCGTGGCTCGTCGACGGCGGCGCACTCGAACGCGATCCTCGCGGCGGTCGCGACGGAGGCGGCATCGCGTGCGGGGCTGCCGGAAGGCTCGCTGACGCTCGTCGCCGGCGGCGGTCACGAGGAGCTCGAGCAGCTCGCGACGCAGGCCGGACTCGTCGACCTGATCATCCCGCGCGGCGGCGAGGGGCTGAAGGCGGCTCTGAAGGGGGTCGCGACGGTCCCGGTCATCTACGCCGCGAGTGGCAACTGCCACGTCTACGTCGACGCGACCGCGGACCTCGCCGACGCGCTCGCGATCGCGGTCAACGCCAAGACGCAACGGCCGAGCGTCTGCAACGCCGCTGAGACGCTGCTCGTGCACGAGGCGGTGGCGCCAGAGTTCGTGCCGCGGGCCCTCGACGCACTCGCCGCGGCCGGCGTGGAGCTGCACGGCGACGACCGCGTCCGCGAGCTCGCCGGCGACGCCGAGGTCGTTCCCGCCACCGACGAGGACTGGGCGACCGAGTACCTGGCGATGACGATCGCGGTCGGCGTCGTCGATTCCGCGCAGGACGCGATCGACCACATCAACCGCTACGGCTCGGGTCACTCCGAGGCGATCGTCACGCGCGACACCGAATCGGCCCGGGCCTTCCAGCTGGGCGTCGACGCCGCCTGCGTGTACGTAAACGCGTCGACCCGGTTCACGGACGGGGGCGAGTTCGGGATGGGCGCAGAGATCGGCAATTCGACCCAGAAGCTCCACGCCCGCGGCCCGATCGGGCTGCGCGAGCTGTGCACGTTCAAGTACCTGATCGAGGGCGCGGGCCACGTCCGCCCCTGACCCGCGGCGCCGTCTGGTCTCCCCGTGCGCATCGGCATCCTCGGCGGGACGTTCAATCCGCCACATCTCGGTCACCTCGTTTGCGCCCAGGAGGCGTACCTTCAGCTCGGGCTCGATCGAGTGATGCTGATCCCCGCGCGAACGCCCCCACACAAGCCGGTCGAGGACGAACCGGGCGCCGAGCACCGGCTCGAGCTGTGCCGCTGCGCGATCGACGGAGACGAGCGCTTCGCGGTCTCAGAGCTCGAGATCGAGCGCGCCGGGACGTCCTACACGGTCGATACCCTTGAACAACTGAACTCCAGGGCGCCAGACAGTGAGCTGTTCTTGATCGTCGGCGGTGACGTCGCGGCAGGACTGCCGCTGTGGCGAGAGCCCGAGCGAGTGCTCGAACTCGCCACGCTCGCCGTCGCCAAGCGCCGCGGCACCGCCCGCGAGAGGGTGCAGCAGGCACTCATCGGCCTCGCGGGCGGCGACCGGGCCGAGTACTTCCGGATGCCGAGGATCGGGATCTCCTCGACGATGATCCGCCGGAGGGTCCGGGCCGGGGAGCCGATCAGGTACCTCACGCCCGCGCCGGTCGCCGATTACATCGAACGCCACAACCTGTACAGGGGGACGACGCCCGCATGACGCCAGAGCAGATGGCGAGCTCGATCGCCGAGCTCGCAGCAGACCGCAAAGCGCTCGAGATCGTGCAGCTCGACCTGCGCGAGATGATCGGGTACACCGACTACTTCGTCATCTGCAGCGGCCGTTCGGACCGCCAGTGCAAGGCGATCCACGACGCGATCCACGAGGGTATGAAGCGCCGGCACGGGCTGCTCCCGCGGCGCGTCGAGGGCGTCGGCGAGGCGCAGTGGATCCTGATGGACTACCTCGACGTGGTCGTGCACGTGTTCACGCCCGACATGCGCGAGTACTACCGGCTCGAGCAGCTGTGGGGCGAGGCGCCGGTCCAGGCGCTCACCGCCTAGACGATTCCGCCGCTACAGCGCCTGGAGCAGTGTGGGCGCGACTTCCTTCTTGCGGCTCATCACGCCCGGCAGCTCGATCACGCCGTCCTTGGCCGGCTTGTCGAACGCGCGCGCCACGGCCTGCGTATCGCCGGCGACGAGCAGGTCGGTGCCCTTCGAGAGGACGTCCGTGACCATCAGCGCGTACAGCGCCAGATCCTTGTCCTCGCGGGCGCGCTTGAGCGCCACCAGCAGCTCCGGCTCGCGGTCGAGCAGCCCCTTTCCGACCACCTCTATCTGCGCGATGCTGATCTGCTGGCCGCTGCGCAGCTCGTAGCGCTTCGCATCGCGGTTGATGATCTCGTCGGCCGGGACCTCGGACACGTCGGCCGTCGCCTCGAACATCTCTCGCCCGAACTCCTTGCCGTCGAATGCGAGCACGCGCTCGAGGTACTCGACGACCGCGTGGTCGCGCTCGGTGGTCGTCGGCGAGTTGAGGATCACCGTGTCCGACATCACAGCTCCGAGCAGTGCGATCGCGGTCGAATGGCTCGGCTCGAGCCCGTTGTTGCGGAACCGCTCGACGACCAGCGTCGCGGTCGAGCCCACCGGGTCGAACGTGGCGGTCACCGGGACGCGCGTCTCGATCGAGCCGATGTGGTGGTGGTCGAGGATCTCGACGATCTCGGCCTGCTCGATCCCGGGGGCGCTCTGCGCCTGCTCGGCGTGGTCGACGAGGATCACCCTACGGCGCGTCGGCGCGACCAGATCCGAGCGCGTGATCAGGCCGACCGGGTGGCCCTGCGCGTCGACCGCCACCGCCGCGCCGTAGTGGATCTCCTTGATCTGCTCGGACACATCCGCCAGCAGATAGTCGGGCGAGACGGTCAGCGGGTCCTTCTCCATGAACGCGCGGCAGGGCGCGGCGAGCGTGATCATCCGGGCCGACACGTAGGTGTCCAGTGGGGAGACGACGATCGGCGTTCCGTGCTCGCGCGCGAGCTCGAGCACCGGCTCGGAGGGGTCGGCGCCGTTCGAGACGACGAGCAGCGCGGCGCCGAGCTCGATCACGAGCCGCTGCGCGTCGTCCCGGTTGCCGACCACGACCACGTCGCCCTCGGAGATCCCGCTGGGGGTGGAGAGGTCCATCGAGTGGACCCAGACGCGACCGGCGAGCTCACGATCTTCGCCGGACGCGAGCTTTCCCTGGAGCACGTCGACGACCGCGCTGACGCGGGTCGGCGCGTCCTCCAGCGTGGAGGTCTCGCGCGACTCGCGGATGTAGCGGCGCGCGAGCGCGCGCTCGGACACGATCCCGACGAGCGCGCCGTCGTCGTCGACGATCGGCGTCAGCTCGAGGTTGGTCCGCGCCATCCCAAGGCCCGCGTGACGGATCGGCTCGTCCTCGCGCGTGATCGGGAAGCCGGTGCGCATCACGTCGCAGGCGCGGAGCATCACGTGTGGCAGGAACTCGGGCTCGGGAGCGCCGCTGCGCTCGAGCACCCACTTGGTCTGCGCATTGCACTCCCCGAGGCGGATCGCGCGGTAGTCGTTGTTCGGGTCCAGCCGGCCCTTCAGCTCGGCATACCCGATCGCGGACGCGATCGAGTCGGTGTCGGGATTCCGGTGGCCGGTGACGTAGACGGTTGGCACGTCGCCGCGATTATCTCGCGCCGGAGCCGGCGTGGCTGCGACGCCGGCGCCGCACTAGCCGGATCGCGCCCCCGCGCGCTAGTGTGCGCGACCAGAAGCGGGGCCGGTGCGGGTGCTGCTCCGTCCCCACGCGACCCAGCGGATGAGGAGAACCAGATGCCGACGCCCCCGCAGATCCTTCCCACGCAGATCACCCAGGGCACCGCACCCGGGGTCGGGTACCGGCTCGAGGGCGAGCTGGTGCCGGTGCTGCACATGATGCTCGACGGGCAGGTTCCCGTCTATTTCGAGCACCACGTGCTGCTGTGGAAGTACCCGGAGATGCAGATCGGCCTGCACCCGCTCAAGGGCAACCTCAAGCGCCGCGCGTTCGGCGGCATGCCGCTGCTGCTGCTCGAGGCGCAGTCGCCGGGCGAGATCGCGTTCAGCCGCGACGCGCCCGGGCACATCGCGGCGCTCCACATCCAGCCCGGCGAGGGGATCGTCGTTCGCGAGCACCAGTTCCTCGCCGCGACCGGCGGGGTCGAGTACGACTACACGCGGATCAAGGGCTTCGCGAACATGATGTACGGCGGCGGCTTCTTCATCGACCAGTTCTTCGCCGGCGACCACGAGGGCGTGGTCTGGGTCCACGGATACGGCAACGTGTTCGAGAAGCAGCTCGAGGCGGGGGAGACGATCGACATCGAGCCGGGCGGCTGGCTGTTCCGCGACCATTCGGTGTCGATGACCCAGGAGCTGTACGGGTTCAAGACCGGGTTCCTCGGCGGCGGCGCGGGCCAGCTCGTGTTCAACCGCTTCACCGGCCCGGGCAAGGTCGGGCTGCAGAGCGCGTACTTCCACCCGCCGGGCGCCGAGACCGGTGGCGGCGGTGGTCAGGCGGCGGCCCAGGGCGGCGGTGGCGGCGGGCTGCTCGGCGGCATCGTCGGCGGGCTGCTCGACAACTAGGGGGGCTGACCGTCATGGACCATCCCCCCGGACACCTCGCCGCTCACCCGGTTCCGAACGGAATCGTCGGGGCTCTTGGCCTCGGTGGCTACCAACTGCTCGTGGACATCGCGGGCGTCGGCGCCGGCAGGCTCGGCCCGCAGGCGTTCCTGTTGGTGGCGCCGGACCCGAACCCGTCGCTGCCCGACGCCGGCACGCAGATCTCGCTGCACCAGACGAAGCTGCGCGACGAGGCCGAGATGTCCGCGTTCAGCCAACTCGCGGCGCAGCTCGGGTACCTGCGGCTGTCGGGCTACCGGCTCGCGCTCGAGCGCTCGGGGCTGCGAAGCAAGGTCAACCTCGTCAACCCGGCGAGCGGCGCGATCGTCGCGATGATCCCGGACAAGCATCCGGGGCGCCTGTTCGGCGGCGGCAACGGCGCACCGCAACTGCTCGCGGCGGTTCGCGGGCTCCCTCCGGCCGGGCCCCCGCCGGACACGCAGGATCCCGAGCTGCTGCGCCAGGTATTGCTGGCGCTGGCGCTGCGGGACGACACGCTGGGCGGTGCCGAGGCCGCGGACGTGGCCGATCGGGCGCTCGAGCTCGCGAAGGGCAATCCGGCGCTCGATCCCCCGGCTGCGATCGAGGCTGCGAAGCAGCAGGGGTAGCTACGGGTTACGTCGCGGGCGCGTTGTGGCCGGTGCTGGTCATCAGGTCCGGGATCGGCGCGAGCGTCTCGGCTGCGGCGTCGGCGTCGGCGTCGACCTGCTCGCGCTGTCTGACCGGCAGGTTCTCGACCGACACCCAGGCGCCGTTCACGCGGGTCGCGTCGATCGCGGAGATCAGCGCGTCGAGCTGAGCGTCGGCGCGGCGCCGGAGGCCGGGTGCGAGCGGATCGAGCTGAGGGGCGAGCTCGCTCAGCATCACGCGTACCGCGGCCGCGTCCGCGGTGAGCGATGCGAGGTCCGTGCCGCTGCCGTAGTCGTCCTCGGCAGTCAGTGAGTCTCTGATCGCGTCCTCGATCACCTCGTGAGGACGCAGCAGCCAGTTTCCGATGCCCGTCGGGCTGGCCGGCAGATAGCTCGAGAGCGGCGCGTCTTGGAGCCTGGCCAACAGCCGCTGAAGGGTGGCCGTGTCGGCGGCTGCGGCGGCGAGATCGTGCTCGGTCCAGAGGTCGAACTCGATCCGGTGAAAGCCCGTGAACCCCGGATCCGAGGTCCCGAGCGGGTGGCCGGCGGCCAGTCCGTCGATGTCGCCGCCAAGCTGGCCGAAGCAGCCGTACGCGCCGTCGTCCTGACCGATTTCGAGCCAGGTCAGGTGCGCCGCGAGCCACGCCGATTCGGCGTCGGTGGCGTTGCCCGAGGCGATCGCCGACGCTAGCGCCGCGACCTTTGAATTGAGCGCCGAGAGCCTGCCCGCGACGTAGTTCCTGTACTGGTCGAGCTCGTTCGTCTCGGCGCCCAGATAGGAGCAGCCCGTCGGGGTCTTGATCACCGTCCCGGCCGAGTTGAGCCACTGGACGCCGCACGGCGCCGCCGTGTGCGACGGCGAGACGATCACGAAGAAGTTGTGGTGTACGGCGACGGTGCGCGGCGGGGCTGTCTGGTAGGTGACCGTGACGGCGGGGACGCCGTCCGGGACGAGACCGAACCCAGGCGTCCCGGCGACGTACAGCAGCGCGTCGGGGGCGCCGCTCGCGGCGGCGCAGAGCGGGCTCGAGCCGTTGCCGCCGATCACCTCGATGCACATCGCCCGGTGGCGGTATTCCCTGCGCAGCACCGGGCGCAGCGTCTGCTCGAGCCCGCGCTGGTCCGGGGGCAGGCATCTGAGCGGCGCGAGCCGGAACACGAGCACGTGCTCGGCGGGGATCAGGTAGATCCGCCCACCGTAGGAAGCCCGGCCGAGGAAGCGCGTGCCGGACATGATCACGCCCGCGGCGCCGAGGCTCGGATCGATCTGATCGCGGCTGAGCCGGTCCGCGCGTCGCTGGCGGCGGCGCAGGACCGCGTACCTCGCCGTGAGCGCCGCCGGCACCTTCGTGGCGCGCGGGGCCAGCGAGCCGGGGACCGGGTAGGACGAGCACGGGCGTGTTCTGGTCCGAGCGCCCGCGGGAGCCGAGAGCCCCGTGAGCGCCGGCACGACGACGGCCAGCGCTGCTGCCACTGCCGCGCTCGTTCTTGCGCCCCTGGGCACGAGCATGGATCCTGAGTCTCGCAGGGAGGCGCGGGTGTGGCGCCGATGCCGGCGGTGCCCGGGAGGGTGACGTCGCGTGCGCACTTGTCTGAGAGAATTCTTAGCGGTTTGCCTGATGGCTTGACGATGCGGGGTGCGCAGTGAAGATCGACCGGCGCAACTTCCTGACGCGTTCCGGCGCCGCCGCGCTGGGCGCCGGCGCCCTGGGCGCGGGGGCTTCCGGTGCCGAAGCGGCGGCGCGGCGGGCGGGTGGGCCCGATCCGCTGCAAGCCGACGGACCGCTCCAGCTCGCGGTCAGCTCGGATCCGGCGGCGCGGCTTCCCGCCGTCCCGTTCCATGGTCCCTGGCAGGCGGGGATCGTCAACCCGCCGCCGCCGGCCGGCCTGTTCGTCTCGTTCAACGTCACGGCGGCCAGTCGCGGGGGGCTCGTGGACCTCCTGAAGACGCTCACGGAACGTGCGCGCTTCCTGACCGCGGGCGGCATGCCCACCGACCTCGGCCCCGTTCACCCGCCATCGGACAGCGGCACGCTCGGCCCCGACATCCCCGCAGACGGGCTGACCGTCACGGTCGGGCTCGGCTCGACCCTGTTCGACGACCGCTTCGGGATCGCGGCGCGCAAGCCGATCCACCTGAGCGAGATGACGTCGTTCCCGAACGACAACCTCGATTCGAACCTGTGCGGCGGGGATCTGTTCCTGCAGATCTGCGGCGGCAGGCCGGACACCGCGATCCATGCCCTGCGGGACATCGCCAAGCACACGCGCGGTGGGATGCAGATCAACTGGCGGATGGATGGCTTCGTCGCGCCCCCGCGCCCGGCCGGCGTACCGCGCAACCACTTCGGGTTCATGGACGGAATCGCGAATCCGGACGTGAGCGACCTGACCGTCGCCAACCGGCTGATGTGGGTCCAGCCCGGCAGCGGCGAGCCCGCCTGGGCGGCCGGCGGCACCTACCACGTGTGCCGCATCATCCGCCAGTTCATCGAGTTCTGGGACCGGGTGTCGCTGAACGAGCAGCAGACGATGATCGGCCGCTACCGCGCCTCCGGCACCGTGCTCGGAACCGGGAGCCTGGGGGCGCTACCGGACTTCGCCGCCGACCCCAAGGGCAAGGTGATCCCGCTCAACGCGCACATCCGGCTCGCGAACCCGCGCACCAAAGGGAGCGAGGACAGCCGGATCTTCCGCCGCGGCTACAACTACGACAACGGCGTCGACCTCACCGGCAACCTGAACATGGGGCTGATCTTCAACTGCTTCCAGCAGAACCTCGTGCGCCAGTTCGTCGCCAATCAGAAGCGGCTGATCGGGGAGCCGATGGTCGACTACATCTCGCCGGTCGGCGGCGGGTACTTCTTCGCCGTTCCGGGCGTGGCCGACAGCAGCGACTGGTACGCGCGCGCGCTGTTCGACTGACGCGCCGCCTCGCCCATCGCGCCCGGGTTCCTACGCCCGGCTTAGCCACCGCTCCGATCATCCCTCGCTCTCAATCCATCGGAGCGAGGGACATGACCACTGACGACAATCCACACCAGATCACGCGCCGCCGCGGCCTTGCGCTGCTCGGCTCGAGCGGAGCGGGCCTGATCCTTGCCGGCGGCGCAGGACGCGCCGCGACCGCGTACGCCCGCTCGGAGGGACACGAGCACGTTGCAAACGCCGCGAAGGCGTGCACGCTCACCGCCGAGCAGGAGGAGGGGCCGTTCTACGTAGCGGTCGACGATGTCCGCGACGAGATCGTGCTCGGACAGGCCGGGCTGCCGCTCGAGTTGACGATCACGATCATCAGCTCGCTCACCTGCAAGCCGCTCAAGCACGCCGCCGTCGACATCTGGCATGCGAACGGGCACGGCGTGTACTCGGACATCAGCTCCGAGAGCACGCTCGGCCAGACCTACCTGCGCGGCGTCCAGTTCACGAACAAGCACGGCCAGGTCACGTTCAGGACGATCTTCCCGGGGCACTACTCGGGACGCACGACCCACATCCACGCCCGCATCCACATCGGCTCCGCCGATCGGAGCGCGAAGCTGACCGGCGGGCACATCGCGCACACCGGCCAGATCTTCCCGCCCGACGCGGTCAACGCCGAGGTCTACAAGCTCGCCCCGTACGACACCGAGACCGTCGCGGTCGTGACGCACTCGAACGACCACGTGTGGACCGACCAGCACGGCTCCGAGGCGCTGCTCGAGGTCACGAAGCTCGGACATCGGCTGAGCAAGGGTCTCGCCGCCGGCGTGACGATGGCGGTCAACCCGAACGCCACGCCGGCGCTGATCGGGGCGACCACCGGCAGCGGGACGGGCGGGCCGCCGGCGGCGCCGTAGCGATCCGTGGCCGGGACTCAGACGGCGGGTGAGAGGCGGATCCGCGCCTTGCCGAAGCGGGTGAGGATCACCTCCTCGCCAGCGGCGACGCGATCCATCCAGTGGCCAAGCCGGTCGCGAAACGCGTTCCTCCAAGCGAAATGGCCACCGTCTGATTGATGGAGCTGAGGGGGCTCGAACCCCTGACCTTCGCGCTGCCAGCGCGACGCTCTCCCAGCTGAGCTACAGCCCCGTCGAATGTGAAGTCGCCCGCAAGGTTAATGCATGACTGCTGGTTGTTGCGAGGCGGCGTCAGCCGGAGGTACACCTGCGACTGACCGGCGAAGCGGCTGATCGCGAGCAGGAAGCACTGATCGAGCTCACCACAATAGACAGCGAACAGGTCGATCTCGCTCTGGTCGTAGGTTGTAAAAACGTAGCCCGCAGGCGTGTGCCGGCTTGTTCGCAAGTTGGCAACGACGATGCTTCGAACGCTGTCGAAGCTGCCCCACTTGCATTGCACGCGCCACAGCCGCCCGCCGATGTCGAGCGCCAGGTCGGTGCGCCCGTGCTCGGCGACAGGTTTGAGCACCGGGACGCCAAGCTTGACGGCCGCCAGGACTATCGCCTGCTCAGCGACGGCTCCTTTGAGCTTTCCATACGAACATATGTTCGCACGCGAACCGGACGGAAGGAGATGCGCTACCGCGGCGGGATGAACTCGGGCACGTCGAGCACCTCGCCGTCGGCCGGCGGCGGGGGGACGTCCCGGTCCCGGTCGCCACGCGCCGAGGCGGACGGACGTGGAGCCTCGCCGGACATCAGGCGACCTGAGCTCGAAGGAGCGGGCCGGGACACGCCGCTCTTGGTGTCCGCGCGCTCGATCTGGGCGACCAGCCGCGAGTGGACGTTCTGGATGTCGCGCAGCAGCCTGTCGGCGTTGGAGCGCAGCGAGTCCCCGAGCTCGCGCAGGTTCGCGACCACCTCCATGCCCTCGGTCCGGACGTCGCTCGCGACCGTGCGGGCGCCGCTGAGCAGCTCGCGGGCGCGGGCCTCGGCCTCGTCGCGCTTCTTCGCGACCTCGTCGTTGCCCGCCTTGATCGCGGCCTCGGCGGACTCCTGGGCGTTCGCGACGATCGTCAGCGCCTCGCCGGTGGCGGCGGTCTTCGCCTGCTCGGCCTCGGCGTGCAGCCGCGCGGCCGTCTCCTGCGCGCGCGCGACGATCGTCAGCGCCTCGCTGGTCGCATCGGCGACGGCGCTCTCCGCGTCGACGCGCGCCGCCTCGCGCAGCCGCGTCGCCTCCTCCTGGGCCCACTTGACGATGTCGGTGGCCTCCTCCTCGGCGGCCGTGATCCGGTTCTGCGCCGCGCGCTCGCCCTCGGCGATCCGGCTGCGCACCCGCTCCTCGGTCTGAGCGCGCATCCGCTCGGCGCTCTGCTCGGCGGCGGAGACGATCGACGCGACCTGGCGCGCGGCCGCTGTGGCGCCCGGGGGAGTCGCGCCCGGGGGCGCGGCGTCCGGCGCCGGCGGCTCGTCAAACGGGTCCGCCTCGGCCACGACCGCATCACCGGTGGGCTCTGCGGGCGCGCTCGCCCCGAACTCCGGCGCAGCCTCCTGACCTGTGTCCGGGACGTCGAACAGCGATTCGGCCTGCGTCGGGAGCTCGGAGTCCTCGCCGACCTCTGGCCCGGCGCCCTCGTCCGTGCGGTCGTTCACGGCGCCATGGTAAGCGCTCACGCCCGGACCAGCGCAAGAAAAGCACCGTGACAAGGGCCGGCATCGCCGCGCGGTACCACTAAGCTGAGCCGCCATGTCGACCGGCCGTTACGACCCATCACAGATCGAACCTCGCTGGCAGGAGCGCTGGGCGCGCGACCATACCTGGGAGGTCGACAACGACCCGGACGGCGATCCGCGCGAGAAGTCCTACGTGCTCGAGATGCTGCCGTACCCGAGTGGCGAGCCCCACATCGGGCATCTCAAGAACTACGCGCTCGGGGACGTGCTGGCGCACTTCCACCGCCGCATCGGCCGGCGTGTGCTGCATCCGATGGGCTACGACGCGTTCGGGCTGCCGGCGGAGAACAACGCGATCAAGACCGGCGTGCACCCGCGCGAGGCGACCAACAAGTCGATCGCCGCCTACCGCCACTGGTTCCACCGCTGGGGCATCTCGATCGACTGGTCGCGCGAGTTCGGCACCCACGAGCCGCGCTACTACCGCTGGACGCAGTGGATCTTCCTCAAGCTGCTCGAGCGCGGGCTGGCGTACCGCAAGGAGGCGGCGGTCAAGTGGTGCCCGTTCGACCAGACCGTGCTGGCCAACGAGCAGGTGATCGACGGCCGCTGTGAGCGGTGCGGGAACCTGGTCGAGGCGCGCCAGCTGGAGCAGTGGCAGTTCAGGATCACCGACTACGCCGACCGGCTGCTGGACGAGCTCGACACGATCGACTGGCCCGAGCACGTGAAGACGATGCAGCGCAACTGGATCGGCCGCAGCGAGGGCGCCGAGGTCACGTTCCGCTGCGAGGAGCTCGCGATCGACTACCCGGTGTTCACGACCCGCCCGGACACGCTGTTCGGCGCCACCTTCTTCGTGATGGCGCCCGAGCACCCGGACGTGTTCAAGCTCGCGGCGGGGACCGCGCACGAGCAGGAGGTCCACGAATACGTCAACAAGGCGCTGCAGGAGTCCGCCGAGGAGCGCGGGGCGGCCGAGAAGACGAAGACCGGGGTGCCGCTCGGCCGCACGGTTCGCAACCCCGTCAACGGCGAGCAGCTGCCGATGTTCGTGGCCGACTACGTACTGATGGAGTACGGCACCGGCGCGATCATGGCGGTGCCCGGCCACGACCAGCGCGACTACGACTTCGCCGTGTCCTTCGAGCTTCCGATCCGGCGCGTCATCGATGGCCCCGACGATGAGCTGCCCTACACCGGCGACGGCCCGATGGTGAACTCCGGCGAGTTCGATGGCGCCAACAACCGGGAGGCGTACGACGCGATCGTCTCCTGGCTGGACGAGCAGGGGCTTGGGCACCCGTCCGTCAACTACAAGCTGCGCGACTGGCTCGTGTCACGGCAGCGCTACTGGGGCTGCCCGATCCCGGTGATCTACTGCGACGGCTGCGGCCTCGTCCCCGTGCCGGTGGAGGACCTGCCGGTCGAGCTCCCCGACATCGAGGACTTCCAGCCGCGAGGGCGCTCGCCGCTCGCAGCCGCCGAGGACTGGGTCAACACCACCTGCCCGCGCTGCAAGGGACCCGGCAAGCGCGAGACCGACACGATGGACACGTTCGTCGACTCGAGCTGGTACTTCATCCGCTACTGCGACGCGAACAACGACGAGGCGGCGTGGGACCGCGGGATCGCCGACAGCTGGATGCCGGTCGACCAGTACATCGGCGGCGTCGAGCACGCGATCCTGCACCTCATGTACGCGCGCTTCTTCGTCAAGGCGCTCGCGGACATGGAGCTGCTGAGCGCGGAGGAGCCGTTCGCCTCCCTGTTCACGCAGGGGATGATCCTCGGAGGCGACGGCATCAAGATGTCGAGCTCCAAGGGCAACGTGGTCGCGCCGAGCGCGATCGTCGAGCAGTACGGGGCCGACGCGGCGCGCTGCTATGTCCTGTACGTGGGCCCGGCCGATCAGGATGCGGCGTGGTCGGACACGGGCGTCAAGGGAGTCTTCGGATTCCTCTCGCGCCTGTGGCGCCTCGGCGACGAGCTCGCCTCCGAATCGCCGGCCGGGCCGGCGGAGCAGCCGGCCGATCCGGAGGGTGGTGCCCTGACGCTCGTGCGCAAGGCGAACTGGGCGATCGAGAAGGTCACCGGTGACGTCGCCGAGCGGTTCGCGTTCAACACCGCGATCGCAGCGGTGATCGAGGTTGTCAACGAGCTCTACCGCAACCCCGATGCGGACCTCGACGCGCGCCGCTTCGCAACCGCCACCGCGGCCTCGCTGATCTTCCCGTTCGCACCGCACCTCGGGGCAGAGGTGTACGAGCGGCTGACCGGCGAGCTCGTGTGGGAGCAGCCGTGGCCCGACGCCGATCCGGAGATGCTGCGCACGGACACGTTCGAGCTCGTCTGCCAGGTGAACGGCAAGGTGCGCGACCGCGTGACGGCGCCGACCGGCGCGCCGAAGGACGAGCTGGAGAAGCTCGCGCTCGAGGCCCCCGGCGTCCGGCGCCACGTCGACGGGCACGAGATCGCGAAGGTGATCGTCGTGCCCGACAAGCTGGTCAACGTCGTCGTGAGGTAGCCCTAGACTCGAGGCCGTGCCCGCGTTCAAGCCCGCGTACCTGATCCACGGCGACGACCACGGCCGGATCGCCGAGCGGCGCGCGCGCCTGAGAACGATCGCCGAGCAGGAGAGCGGTGCGAACGGCGTCGAGCTGTTCGAGGGCGAGCAGAGTGATCCGGACTCGGTCGCGGCGGCGTTGAGCGCGATGACCTTCGCGATCGGGCGGCGCTTCTTGATCGTCGACGGGACCGAGCGATGGAAGGACAAGGAGCTTGACGGGCTGGTCTCCGCGCTCGCCGCGATCGCGCCTGACACCACGGTCGTGTTCTTCGCGCGCGAGGAGGGACGAGCGGCGGCGCCGAAGCGACTGCACGACGCCGTGCAGAAGGCCGGGGGCGACATCAGCGCCGAGCTGAGCGTGAAGCCGTGGGAGCTGCCGAAGTGGGTCAGCGCGCGCGCGAAGGAGCTCGGGCTCACGCTCGAGTCAGGCGCGCCCGGCGCCCTGGTACGGCACGTCGGGGATCGACAGCAGCGGCTGCTAAGAGAACTGGAGAAGCTCGCGCTCGAGTTCGGCGCCGGGGCGACGCTCGACGCATCGGACATCGACGAGCTCGCCGCGCCATCGGCCGAGCGCAAGGCCTGGTCGCTCGCTGACGCGCTGCTGGGCGGCGACCCGGCGGCGGCGACACGCGCGTACCTCGCGCTCCGCGTGCAGGGCGAGCGGGTGTCCGGGCTGCTCTACTGGATGTCGCAGCGGCTGCGCCAAGCCCACGAGGTCGCGGTCGCGCTCGAAGCCGGAGAGTCCGCGGCGCAGGTGCGCAAAGGCCTGCGGATGCCGTCGAAGGCGGCCGACCAGCTGCTCAACGACGCCCGGCGGGCCGGCGTGGACCGCCTCCGCGAGGCGATCGAGCAGATGGCCGACCTCGAGCTGGCCTCACGCGGGGGTGGCGGCAAGGGCGGCGTCGGCGAGGACACCGCGGCTCTGCTCGCAATCCAGCGGATCGCCGCCTGACGGCCGGATAGCGGCGCGTCGCGGCGTCCTCGGTCGCTCGTGTGCCAGAGGCACACGTCGCCGACCACCGGCTTCGCCGGCGGTGCACCGTCCTTGCGACGCTTGCGCTCCGGTCGTCAGCCGTTTACGACTGCGCGCCGCGACGCACTCGCGCCGCTCGCGACTTCTTGCGAGCGCCGGTGTTCCGGTGCAGCGCGCCGGCCTTGACCGCCTTGTCGATCGACTGCACGAGCACGCGGTGCTCGGTGTCGGCGGTCTCGTCCTCACCGGCGGCGACCGCCGTCTCGAGACGATGGAAGTACGTCTTGATCTTCGACGTGTAACGGCGGTTCTCGAGCCGCTCACGCTCGGCGCGGAGGATGCGCTTCTTCTGGGAGTGAATGTTCGCCATAGCAAAGCCGCGGTCGTTCCGCCGCGGCGCGCCCGTACTATAGCGCGGCCTTGGTGACCGAACCGCCCGACGACCGCGCTCCCAGGCAACGACGCCGGATCGCGGCCAACACGGCGATCTTCGCAGTGTTCACCGCCTTCTCGCGGGTTGCCGGGCTGGTCCGCGAGATCATCGCGGCCGGGTTCTACGGCACGAGCAAGGCGGCGTCGGCGTTCACGATCGCCTCGCAGATCCCGAACCTGATGTCGAACCTGTTCGCGCAGGCGGCGCTGTCGGCCGCGTTCGTGCCGGTGTTCACCGATCTGCTCGAGCAGAACCGCAAGCGCGACGCGTTCAGGCTCGCCTCGTC
Source organism: uncultured Solirubrobacterales bacterium (assembly GCA_963826895.1). Taxonomy (GTDB): domain Bacteria; phylum Actinomycetota; class Thermoleophilia; order Solirubrobacterales; family Solirubrobacteraceae; genus Palsa-465. The sequence continues at coordinate 104,875 of CAWGYJ010000007.1, read as the reverse complement.
GCTGTTCTGGATCATCCTGATCGTCCTCGGGTCGATCACGGTGCTCGGGATCGTGCTCGCCGGGCTGATTCTGCCCCTGTTCAACGGGCCTAACTTCGACGGCGATCTGGCGGCGACGCTGACGCAGATCATGTTCCCGGTCGTCCTGATCCTGGGGCTGACCGGGATGCTCGTCGGGATCCTCCAGTCCTACGACGAGTTCTCGATCCCGGCGCTCGCGCCCGTCGTGTGGAACGTCGTGATCATCGTGCTGCTGGTTGCGCTGCACCCGAAGTTCTCGCCCGGCCACTCGATCTATGCGTACGCGATCGCATGGCTGGTGGCGAGTGTCGTGCAGATGCTGATGATCGGCTCGGCGCTGCGGCGGATCGACTTCCGGCTGCGATTCGAGCTCGACTGGCGCGACCCGCGCGTCAAGCAGGTGTTCGGGCTGATGCTGCCGGTGACGGTCGGGCTCGGGATCGTCAACCTCGACGCGCTGATCAACTCGACCTTCGGCGCACTCGTGCACGGGATCCATGGCCAGGGGCCGCGCGCGATCCAGCTTGCATTCCTGATCTACATGCTCCCGCAGGGCGTGTTCAGCGTCGCCGTGTCGACCGTCCTGTTCCCGACGCTCAGCCGCCAGGCGTCGCGCCGCGAGCCGGCGGCGATGCGGCACACGCTCGCGAACGGGATGCGGCAGATCAACCTGCTGCTGATCCCCGCGGCGGGAGGGATGCTGGTGCTGGCGACGCCGATCACGCGGCTCGTGTTCCAGCACGGGTCGTTCAACGCCGAGTCGACGCGCCTGACCGCGGAGGCGCTGCGGTGGTTCGCGATCAGCCTCCCGTTCGGCGGGCTGAACCTGCTGCTGACGCGGACGTTCTTCGCGCTGCAGCGGCCGTGGATCCCGACCAGCCTCGCGGCGGTGAACATGATCGTCGACATCATCGTCTCGCTCGCGCTGTACAAGCCGTATGGGATCGCCGGTCTCGTGATCGGGACGGCGGTCGCGAACATGGTCATGACCTACCTGCAGATCGAGCGGCTGCGGGTCGGCTTCGACGGCCGGCTGGAGGGCGCGCAGACGCTGATGATCACGATGCGGATCCTCGTCGCGGCTGCCCTCGCCGCCGTGCTCGCGCGCGGTGTGTGGGGGGTCGCCGACGGTATCGTCGGGCGCTCGATCCCCGCACAGATCGTATCGGTGGGGCTGGCGGTGGCGGCCGGCGGCGGGTTGTACGCGAAGCTCGTGTTGATGATGCGGATCCCGGAGGCGCGCCAGATCGAGGCGCTCGTGATGGGGCGCCTGCGCGGGCGGGCAATCGTTGACCGGCGCGTTTCGTTCCGCTATAGGATCACCGCCGTGAAGCGTGTCCACGGGACCGTGGTCGCGGGACCAAGCGAGGCAGGCACCTGATGCGCCGATTGCCGATGTCGGTTTTCTCTTTGGTGGTGCTGGTGTCAGCAGTCGCCCTGGCGCTGGCATCCCAGGCATCAGCGAATTCGCTGTATGTCGCCAACAACAGCGACGCCGACGATGTTGCGCAGTTCTCGATCTCGTCGGGCGGCGCTCTGTCGGCCCTCAGTCCTGCCACGGTTGGCGCCGGATCGTTGCCGTTTGCGGTCGCCGTCTCGCCCAACGGGAAGAACGTCTACGTCACCAGCGGCGGCGGCGTCAGCCAAGAGGTGTTGCAGTACTCGATCGGGGCCGACGGGACGCTGTCGCCCCTCAGCCCCGCGACCGCGACCACCGGCGACAACCCGGACGCGGTCGCCGTCTCGCCCAACGGGCAGTACGCATATGTCGCCGACGCCGGTGACGACACGGTTTCGCAGTTCTCGGTCGGCGCGACAGGGGCGCTGTCGGCGCTCAGCCCGGCGACCGTCGCCTCTGGCACCTCGCTCATCCAGGGTCCGACTGCAATCGCGGTCTCGCCCAACGGGGAGAACGTCTACGTCGCCAACCAGGACGACAACACGATCTCGGAATTCTCCGTCGGCACGGACGGCACGCTGTCGCCGGCGACAGGCGCCCCGACGGTCTCGACTGGGGCGGCACCGCCCCAGTCTCGCTCGCGGTCTCGCCCAACGGGCAGAACCTCTACGTCGCCAACCAGAGCGGCGACACGATCTCGGAGTTCTCGATCGGTGCGAACGGGGCGCTGTCGCCCGCGAGCGCCCCCCCGACGGTCGCCACCGGCAACGAGCCGCTCGGGATAGTGGTGTCTCCAAACGGGCAGAACGTCTACGTCACCAACCACATGGACGATACGGTTTCGGAGTTCTCGGTCGGCGCGAACGGGGCGCTGTCGCCGGCGACCGGCGCGCCGACCGTCTCCACCGGGAGCGGACTCGTTCCCGTACGGCCTCGCCGTGTCGCCCAACGGGCAGAACCTGTACGTGGTCGATGAGGCCATCGGCGAGGTTTCGAAGTTCTCGATCGGAGCGGCCGGGGCGCTGTCGCCCGCCACCGGCGCGCCGACGATCTCCACCGGCACCGACGTCCCCAAGCCCGACTGGCTCGCGGTCACACCGGACCTTGGTCCGACGGCCGCATTCACCGCAACCGTCGGGCCGCCCGGGTCGTCGACCACGTTCAGCGCGAGCCGTTCGACCCCGGGCAGCGCCTCGATCGCGACCGATTCATGGAACTTCGGGGATGGGAGCACCGGGAGCGGTGCGAGCACCTCACACATCTACGCGCAGCCGGGCAAGTACACCGTCACGCTGACGCTGACCGACAGCGACCTGTGCTCGACCTCCGGCCCGTTCACCGGCCAGACCGCGTATTGCACGACGGACCCGGCGGCGACGATCTCGCAGCAGATCACGGTGAGTACTGGAGGCACGCTGACCGTGTCGCTGAGCGGGAAGGGCAAGGGCACCGTGACCGGGTCCTCGATCGCCTGCCCCGGGTCCTGCAGCCACAGCTACCCGGCCGGAACGCACGTGACCCTGACCGCGAAGCCCGCCGGCGGCTCGCGCTTCAGCGGCTGGTCGGTGCCTGCACGGGGACCGGGGCGTGTGATGTGACGATCACATCCGGCGAGCACGTGACTGCCGCGTTCGCGCCGGCTCCCCCTTCCCACACCAAGATCTCCAAAGCCAAGATCAACTCGAAACAGCACACCGCCAGCTTCAGCTTCAGCGCTCACGGCGCGAGCGGCTATCAGTGCGCGTTGCTCGGGCCGGTCGCGAAGGGCCACAAGAAAGCCAAGCCGAGGTTCGCCTCGTGCCGATCGCCGAAGAGCTACAAGCATCTGAAGCGCGGCGCCTACAGCTTCGTCGTGCGCGGCGTCAATGCCGCCGGCGCCGACCCGCGCCCCGCGAGCAAGACGTTCACCATCGCCTGAGCGGTTTCGGTGGCGAGGCGGCGATCTGCCGCCGCGGTTGTCAGTGCCCGCTGGGTCTCGAAGTCGTCTCAGCCGCTTGTGCATACCCTTGTCGGCGGCACATGTCCGACCAGGCCCACATCCGCAACTTCTCGATCATCGCCCACATCGACCATGGGAAGTCGACGCTGGCCGACCGGATCCTCGAGCTCACCCACACCGTCGATCCGCGGGCGATGCGCGCGCAGCTGCTCGACTCGATGGACCTCGAGCGCGAGCGCGGGATCACGATCAAGGCGCAGGCGGTGCGAGTGTTCTACGAGTCCGCGCACGACGGGCAGACGTATCAGCTGCACCTGATCGACACGCCCGGTCACGTCGACTTCACCTATGAGGTGTCCCGCAGCCTGGCCGCGTGCGAGGGCGCGCTGCTGGTCGTGGACGCCTCTCAGGGGGTCGAGGCGCAGACGGTCGCCAACACGTACCTGGCGGTCGAGTCCGGGCTCGAGCTGATTCCGTGCCTGAACAAGGTCGACCTGCCCGGCGCCGAGCCCGAGCGGGTGGCCGAGGAGGTCGCCGAGCTGCTCGGCGAGCCCGCCGACAGCGTTCGGCGGATCAGCGCCAAGACGGGTGAGGGCGTGACCGACGTGCTCGATGAGCTGATCGCGCGCGTGCCGCCTCCGGAGGGGGACCCGGACGCCCCGCCGCGGGCGCTGATCTTCGACTCCGAGTTCGATCAGTACCGCGGCGTGATCGCCTACATCCGCGTCGTCGACGGCACGTTCACGAAGGGCGAGGGGATCCAGGCGATGCAGACCGGCACCGAGGCCGAGATCGACGACATCGGCTTCTTCACGCCGCAGATGACCCCCGCCGGCGAGCTCCACGCCGGCGAGGTCGGCTACCTGATCACGGGCATCAAGGACGTGACGAAGCTCCGGGTCGGCGACACGCTCACGACCAGGGCACAGCCGGCGTCAGAGCCGCTGCCGGGGTACCGCGAGGTCAAGCCGATGGTGTTCTGTGGGCTGTTCCCGATCGACTCCGACGACTACCCGGATCTGCGCGACGCGCTCGAGAAGCTGACGCTCAACGATGCCGCCCTGTCGTGGGAGCCCGAGACCTCCGACGCGCTCGGCTTCGGCTTCCGGTGCGGCTTCCTCGGCCTGCTGCACATGGACATCGTGCGCGAGCGGCTCGAGCGGGAGTACGACCTCGAGCTGCTGGCGACGATGCCTTCGGTGGAGTACGAGGTGACGCTGACCGACGGCTCGGTGATGCCGGTCCACTCGCCGAACGACTTCCCCGACCCGGCGCGCGTGGCCGAGGTGCGCGAGCCGTACATCCGTGCTTCGATCCTGACGCCGAAGGAGTACGTCGGGCAGATCATGGAGCTCTGCCAGGACCGCCGCGGCGACCACGCGGGGATGCACTACCTGTCCTCCGAGCGCCTGCAGATCACCTATGACCTGCCGCTCGCGGAGATCGTGCTCGACTTCTTCGACCAGCTGAAGTCGCGCACCCGCGGCTACGCGTCGCTCGACTACGAGCTGATCGGCCTGCGCGAATCGGATCTGGTCAAGCTCGACATCCTGCTCGGCGGGGAGCCGATCGACGCGCTGTCGATGCTCGTGCACCGCTCGAAGGCGTATGACGCCGGCAAGACGCTGACCGAGAAGCTGCGCCAGAAGATCCCGCGCCAGCAGTACGACGTCCCGATCCAGGCGGCGATCGGCTCCCGGATCGTCGCGCGCGAGACGATCAAGGCGTACCGCAAGGACGTGATCGCGAAGTGCTACGGCGGCGACATCACGCGCAAGCGCAAGCTGCTCGAGCAGCAGAAGAAGGGCAAGCAGAGGATGAAGCAGGTCGGGCGGATCGAGGTGCCGCAGGAGGCATTCCTGGCGGTGCTCGAGCTCGGCGAGAAGAGTTAGCTGACCGAGCCGGCGGCCGCTCCGTTCAGCGGCCCGCGAATACGCCCACCCGGCCGCGGCGATCAGCGTCGCGGCGAGCACGAGCACGAACAGCGTCAGCACCGAGGCGTTGGGACCCTGGGTGAAGAACACGTGCTGCGCCGCACCGGAGGTGCGCGGGCCGACCACCGCCGCAGCCTGGTGGCCACGGGCGAGGATCCCGAGCACCGCGAACGTCAGCGCGCCCGAGACCACACACGCGATCCACACGGGCACGGGCGCGCCGCGCGGCTCGGGCGATCGCGGCGGGGCGGGCTCCGGCAGGTCGGCCACGAGGCGATCGAGCTCGCCGTATGTGCGGGAGGCGAACAGCGCGCCGAGCCGTTCGTCCAGCTCCTCGGCTCGGAGCCGGCCCTCGGCCGTAGCTTGGCGCAGGTGCTCGGCGACGCGCTCCCGGTCGGAGTCCGAAGCTCTGAGCGCCGGATGGTCGGTCACGAGGGCCCTAATGCCAGGGCGCGAAGCCGCCGACCGCGTTGCGCCGCGTGCCCTGGATCCGACGACGGCGATGTGTGGCGACGCTCCAGGGTCCGGGGACGCCGTGGTTGCCGAATGCGCGCCAGGTGACGAGCGCGAGCACCGCCCACATCGCCATCACCGTCATCAGGACGACGATCGCGGCGATCACCGCCGCGACGATCACGGGGATCGCAATCACCAGCGCGGCGAGCATCAACGGGCTTGGACTCGGGAGCCCGCGCCGCCGCCCCTTGGCCGACACGTCATGTCCCCCGCGCGAGGGGCGGCCGCCAGGAAGATCCGAAACGACCGAATCGAGCTCGCCATAGGTACGCGCGCGCAGGGCGGTCGCGAGCCGTTGCTCGAACTCCTCCGCCAGCAGCCGGCCCTCGCCGGCGGCGTGGCGCAGGCGCTCGGCGACCCGCTCGCGGTCCTCGTCGGATGCCTTCAGCGCGGAGCGATGAGCCATGCGCTAAAGGCTAGCGCGCGCCCTACCCGGCAACAACCGCGTGCGGCGCGTTGGTGTCGGGTCGAACGCAGTACTGCCCTCGGAGAAGCCCTCGCCATGGATTCCGAACGCCCAGTTGGTGCGGCCGAACATGTTCTCCAGCGAGATCGCCATCGTCAGCTCCACCAGCTGACGGTCGTCGAAGTGCTCTCGCAGCCGCGCGAACAGCTCGTCGGGGACGTCCACCGGCGTGCGGGTCATCGCCTCGGCGCACTCGAGCACGACGCGGTCGACGTCATCGAAGCGGACCGACGTGCGCCATGTCGAGAGCTCGGACGGTGGCGGGCGAGCGTCGTGACCGGCTCGGTGGGCTTCCGGTACATGCGCTTGGCGGCGCGGTGCGTGTAGCGGCGGATCAGGTCGAGGCCACGTGGTTGGGCGGGTTCGAGGCGTGCCATGAGGACTCCTTGGTCGCGGTTGGACGCTGCTGCCACGACACCCACATCGCCACCGCGACGATCGCCATCTCGACCACGAACGAGCCGAGGCTGGCGATGTTGTCCTGCGTTGAGAGCATCGCGGTGGTGGTCAGGTGGTAGACGAAATGGGGGAGGGTGGCGGCGATGAACGCGAGTCCGCCGGCCAGCACGAGCCGGCGGTCGGCGAGCCACAGCGCGATGCAGCACAGCAGCACCGCGAACCCGATCTCGCATGCCGCGTAGTCGCGTATGAGGTGCTCGTCGTAGACACCCATCGCGGCAACCCAGTGGTGCCCGAAGCCGGGGAACGTGGTGTAGAAGGAGTGCGGCGACAGCTCGCCCCACGCGCCGACCTCGGCGTTCGCGAGCCCGACCAGCACCAGGCCGGCCCGCGCGAACCGGATCATCGGGCCGCCGCCACCGCGCCGACCGCTGTGAGCGCGAGCTCGGCGGCCTGCACCGCGCTGGCCCACGCGATCTCCGAGAGGCAGCCCGGCGCCGCGGCCATGTCGCCGGCGAGGAACACGCCACCGCCGCGGTCGACCGCGGGGCGGTCGCGCCAGGTCGTGCCGGGCGGGTCGAGCGCACCCGTGCGACCGGTCATCACCTGTCGACGACGCCAGCGCTCGCGGGGGCGCCAGTCCGCCAGTGAGGCGTCGAGCAGGTCCTCGAGGCGGTGCGCCGCCGCCTCGGGCGGCTCATCCGGGCGGATCGGCATCTGCGCCTGGATCAGCTCCTCGCCCTCGGGCGCCAGCGAGCGATCGACCGCCGTGAACCGTTCGATCCAGCCGGCATCCTGCAGATCGGCGACCACGTACGGATCGCCGCGACGGTGGACGAGCACGAGGTCCAGGCAGACGGCGTTGCCGCTCAGCCAATCGAGCGCGTCGTCGCCGAGCAGCGTCCGTGCATCCCGGAGCTCGGTCGCGACGATCACGGGCGGCTCGGGCAGCGACTCCACCGTGCAGGCGCGCTCGATCTCGACGCCGAGCTCTCGCGCCCGGCGCTCCATCCGCTCGATGATCCGCGACCAGCCGCCGATCGGGTAGCGCGTCGTCGGAGGCGCGGACAGCACGGCGCGCATGATCGGCTCCCAGAGGAACGCCGCCGACAGCTCCCCGGGGTCGTGGTGGTAGGTGAGGATGCCGGCGCTCCGCGCGATCTGGTCGGCCGCCTCGAACCCGACCTGCTCGCCGGCCCAGGTGCGGAAGTCGAGCTCGACCGGCGCCTTGCGGCCGCGCAGTCGCAGCGCCGCGACGGCTGCCCCGACCGCCGGCACGCGGCGGATCTCGCCCTGCCAGCGAAAACGGAGGCCCGACAGGCGGGGCCGGGCGGACGGTGGGAGCAGGTTACGCTCGCCCAACCACCCCCAGAACGGGCTGTTGCAGAGCAGCGCGTGCGGGCCGAGATTCGCGCGGTAGGGCCCGTCGGTGCTTCGGGCGCGGCCGCCGAGCTCGTCGTGAGCCTCGAGCACGCGCACGTGGGCGCCGCCCTCGGCGCACGCGATCGCTGCCGTCAGTCCCGCGAGCCCGCCGCCGACGATGGTGATCTGTTGCCTGGACATGCCGGAACCGTACGATGCAACTGGCTCGCTGTTAAGGTCCAGTTCTGATGGACGAGAGAGAGCCAGTTGCCGGGCCGGGGCTGCTGCTGGCGCTGCGGCGAGGCGGAGCCGCGACGCTCCACGAGCAGCTCGAGCAGGAGCTGCGCGAGCAGGTGCGCGGCGGGCGGCTGCAACCGGGGGCGCGGCTGCCCTCCTCGCGCGCGCTGGCCGCCGAGCTCGGGATCTCACGCGGGGTCGTGCTCGAGGCGTACGCACAGCTGACGGCCGAGGGCTACCTGACCGCGTCGCAGGGCGCTCCGACGCGCGTGGCGCTGCTCGCGGGCGGCGAGCGGGAGCGGCCCCCGCTCGCCGCGACGTCGCTCGGGGCGCGGCTCGCCCACGACTTCGATCCGGCGCTGCCGGACCTCGCCGCGTTCCCGCGGGCCGATTGGACGCGGGCGCTGCGGACCGCCGCGCGCGAGGCACATCTCAGCGCGTTCGGGCACGGTGATCCGCGCGGCGAGCCGGCCCTCCGCAACGCCCTGATGGCGTATCTCGGCCGCGCGCGCGGAGCGGCGCCGGAACCCGAGCACACGATCGTGTGCTCCGGCTTCACCCAGGGCTTCGCCGTCCTGTGCCGGACGCTGAGGGCGCGCGGGATCGAGCGGATCGCCGTCGAGGCGCCGGGCTACGCGCAGCACCGCCTGGCAGCGGAGGCGGCCGGGCTCGAGCCGATCGAGGTCGCAGTCGACGAGCACGGTCTGGTGGTGGACGAGCTCATCGACTCCGGCTGCGAGGTCGTCGTCGTGACGCCGGCGCATCAGTTCCCGACCGGTGTGGTCCTGTCGTCCGAGCGCCGGGCGGCGCTGCTCGAATGGGCCGAGGACGAGGACACGCTGATCGTCGAGGACGACTACGACTCCGAGCTGCGATACGACCGCGACGCGGTCGGCGCGCTGCAGGGGCTCGCGCCCGAGCGGGTGGCTCATATCGGATCGGTCTCGAAGCGCCTCGCGCCGGGCCTCCGGCTCGGCTGGGTGCTGGCCCCGTCGTGGCTGAGCGGCGCGGTCACGTACGAGAAGGCCGTCGCCGATCGCGGCGCCCCGGCGCTCGATCAGCTCGCGCTGGCCGAGCTGATCGTGCGTGGCGATCTCGATCGTCACCTGCGCAGGATGCGCCTGCGCTACCGGATTCGGCGAGACCGGCTGATGGACGCGATCGAGCGCTCGCTGCCGAATGCACACGCGGAAGGGATCGCCGCGGGACTGTTCGTGCCGGTGACGTTGCGAGCATTCGACGAGCGCGCAGCCGCGGCGGCCGGGGTGGGCGTGCATGTGGTGGAGGGCTCGCGAGGGGGCGCGGAGACCACCGTGCTCGCGCTGGGCTTCGGGAACCTGTCCGAGCGCGCGATCGCCGACGGCGTGGCGGCGCTCGCGCGGGCAGCCGGTTAGGAGAGCGTGGCGTCGAGGCGCTTCAGCATGCGCCGGCGGAGCACGCGGAACGTGAGCACGGTCCAGGCGATCCCGACGCAGATCAGCGCGACCTGGAGCCAGGTGCCCGCGCTCGCGAGCGCGTGGCCGAAGAAGTAGTACTCGAGTCCGTTGACGGTCGCCCACACGGCGCACGCCGCCGCGCACACCGGGAGGAAGCGCCGGACGAGCATCCCGCTCGTACCTGCCAGCAGCCCGATGACGTTGCGCAGCCCGGTGACGAAACGGCCGATGAACAGCCACGCGGCACCGTGCTCGGCGAACTCGAGCCGAACCCGCTGCAGCTGCTGGGGCTTCGCACGCGTCCGCTGCGTGACCGACGCGAGCACCCGCTCGCCCGCATAGCGCCCGATCGCGTACGAGGCGCTCGTACCGGCGAGCGCGCCGAGCGCGCCGGCCCCGATCACCCCCTCGATCGGCAGCCCGTGGCTCGTGGACGCGTACAGCGCGGCCGCGATCAGCGCCGTCGTGCCGGGCAGCGGCACGCCGAGCGCCTGCAGCCCGGTGATCGCGAACACGAGTGTCAGCCCGTACTCGTGCAGCAGATGGTTGATCTCGTGCGAGCTCAGCACCCGGCGAGTGTGGCGCACGGATTCGATAAGCTCGACTCCGATGGGGCACCGCAGAGGAGTTGCGGGTTTGACCGGGGCGCTTGCGCTGACGCTGGCATTCGCACTCGTGGCCGCCCCTGCGCTGGCCAAGGCGACGTACAAGCTCAGCATCAACCTCCCGCGCCATCCGAAGATCGGTGCGATGTACACGGCCTCGGGCCTGCTGTACCTCAACTCCGGCTCCGAGGTACTCGGAGTGTTCTATGACCGCGAACGCTGCTCGAACTCGTACTCCACCGAGTTGCGCCACTCGGAGACCGGCGGCAACCTGTACAACGCCGGCAACCTCGCGATCGTGAGCGTCCAGGGTCAGTTCAGCAACCCGTTCCAGTTCCTGAAGTACGCGCGAAAGGCGCACAACCTGTGCGGCTATCTGGCGCACACGGTCGGTGTCGGCAAGTGGCACACCGACCGCGTCGTCAAGCTCCGCTACTCGGCGTGACCAGTACCTGAGTCGAAAATTCGACCCAGGACACTAAACGAGCACTCGGCGCTTGAAGTTCCTCAGGCCGACCGACCAGAACAGCACGCAGAAGCCGATCAGCACGGGGTAGATGATGTACAGGTGCATGTGGGTTATGCCATCTGTGAGGCCGGCGCGCATGCCCTCGGTGATGTAGATCAGCGGGTTGATCAGCACCAGGATCTGGAGCCAGTGGACCGAGCCGAGGGTGACGCCCGAGAGGCGCGTCCACTGGTAGTAAGTGCCGCCGAGGAACGTCAGCGGCAACACGACGAAGCCGAACATCAGCCCGATGTTCCGCGGTTCGAACTTCGTCCCGAGCAGCAGCCCGAGCGATGTCATCGCCAGGCACGCAAGCGGAATCAGGGTCAGCACGATCGGCCAGTGCACGGAGAGGTGTGCGCTGACGCCGCGCGCGTGAACGACCGCCGCGATCGGGAATACGATCACGGCCGCGAGCAGTGCCTGCGTCGCGCCCGACAGCACCTTCGCCGCGGCCACGAGCCAGATCGGACACGGAGCCTGCACGCGATCCTCGATCTCGCGCGTGTAGCCGAACTCGGTCGACATCTGGAGTGCGACCGCCTGGATCCCCTGGAACATGATCGAGATCGCGATGACGCCCGGCACCAGCACCGACGCGAACGCCGACTCCGCCGCGCTGCCGTGGCCGGCGCCGACGCCCTGGCCGATGTGCGGGAACACGTACAGGAACACGAACACGAGTAGGAACGGCTGGATCAGCACGCGCAGCACGAATTCGCCGAAGTGCTTCTTCAGCACCACAAGGTCGCGCAGGATCAAAGCGCCGAGCGCCGTGCGGCTGGCCGCGAACACCGAACGGGTCGGGGCCAGAGCGATCTCGCCCGGGCCCGTGGTGGCGGCTCCGGGGGCGGTGGTGGCGGTCATTCGCGCAGTTCCCTTCCGGTCAGGTTGATGAACACGGTCTCGAGCGTCGGCTCCGCGATCGACAGGTCGGCGAGCTGGAAGCCCGCCCGCTCGGCAGCCGCGACCACAGCCGGCACGATTCGCTCAGTCCCCTTGACGTGCAGCTCGACGCCGTCCTCGAGCTCACGCGTGCGCGTGGCTCCGGACACATCACGTTCAAGCGCGCTCGCGAGCGCGCCGACGTCTCCCGCCGCCCTGACGGTCACGATCGTGTCCGCCCCGACCGACTGCTTGAGCGCGGCCGGCGTGTCGAGTGCCAGGATCTTGCCGTGGTCCATCACCGCGACCCGGTGGCACAGGCGGTCGGCCTCCTCCATGTAGTGCGTCAGGAGCACGATCGTCTGCCCGGCCTCGTGCAGCTCGCCGAGGATCTCCCACAGGGCGAGCCGGCTCTGTGGATCCAGTCCGGCCGTCGGCTCGTCCATGAACAACACCGCCGGGCGGTGGAAGATCGCGCGCGCGACCATCAGCCGTTGCGCCATCCCGCCCGACAGCGCGAACACCGAGGCCTTCGCCCAGCGCGAGAGGTGGAACTGGTCGAGCAGGCGGTCGGAGATCTCGCGCGACTCCTTCGCCGGAATCCCGAACAGCCGGCCGTGGAAGTACAGGTTCTCCCAGGCGGTCAGCTGGCGGTCGAGCGTGTTCTGCTGGGAGACGACGCCGATCAGCTGCTTGGCGAGCGCCGGCTGGGCGATCACGTCGACCTCACCGACGAACGCGCTTCCACCCGTCGGGATCACTCGCGTGGTCAGCATTCCGGCGGTAGTCGTCTTGCCGGCGCCGTTTGGACCGAGCAACCCGAAGATCTCACGCGGGCGCACCTCGAGGTCAAGGCCGTCGACGGCCGCGAAGTCCGCTCCGGGGTAGACCTTCGTCAGTCCGCGGGTGCGGATGATCGCCCCATTCCCATCCCCGTCGCGGTCGCCGGTCCCGGGTCCGGTTCCGGTTGCGGTTGCGGCCATCTGGCAATCATGCCTGATGCCGCAGCGCACGCCATCCGGTGAGTCGGGCGTCAGGCAGAACCCGGGTCCGCAGCTCGGAGCCGGTTGAGCGCGCGCCGGCGGATCGGTCCGAGGGTCAGCACGGTCGATGCGATCCCGATGCAGATCAGCACGATCTGGAGCCAGGTGCTCGCGCCCGCGAGCGCGTGGCCGAAGAAGTAGTACTCGAGCGCGGTGACGCCGGCCCACACGACGCACGACGCCGCGCACACCGGGAGGAAGCGGCGGACGGGCATCCCGCTCGTCCCGGCGGGCAGGCCGATGACGTTACGGAGCCCGGTGACAAAGCGGCTGATGAACAGCCACGCGGCACCGCTCGGCGAGCCCGAGCCGGACCCGCTCGACTTGTTCGGCTCTCGTGGGCAGCCGACAGCCGGTTGGCGCCGGCGGTAGGATCCGTCGCGCATGGGGTTGTGGGCACGAAAGGCAACGGGTGTTGCGGCGCTGCTGATGATGCTTGCGCTCGTGGCGGCGCCCGCATTCGCCAAAGGCACCTACGCGCTGAAGCTCAATGTGCCGAGCCATCCGAAGCCGGGCACCTACAGGGCGAGCGGGTATGCGAAGGTCACCGTGGGACAGGAGTACGTCGCCGTGATCATCGACACGCGCAAGTGCTCGAATCTGAAGACGGAGACGCAGCGCGCCGAGACGAGCGGCGGCCGCGGTGTCGCCGCGTTCGCGCTGGGCCAAACGATGGTGTCTGGTCACTTCAGCGAGCCCTTCCCGCTCAACAAAGACGAGAAGAAGTGGCACTACATGTGCGGGTTTCTGTACAACGTCGTGGGGTTCGGCGTGACGCAAATCACGATCAATAGTGCCGTCAAGCTGCACTTCTCAGTCAGCTGAGCGCGTGAAGGTCCCTGCGGCCGGCTGATGGAGCTCGGCCTGGCTGGACGTGCGTGTCTGCTCACCGGGGCCGCCGGAGACGTCGGCGGCGAGACGGCGCTCGCCCTGGCGGCCGAGGGCGCCGCGCTGCTGCTGATCGGGCGGCGAGAGTCGCCGCTGCGCGAGCTGGCCGAGCGGTGCCGCGAGGCGGGAGCCGCCGGGGCTGAGCCGCTCGCGCTCGACGTCACCGAGCCGGATGCCGGCGAGCGCGTCCGGGATGCCTGCGTTCAGGCGTTCGGCCGCGTCGATGCGCTGGTCAACAACGCGGGCGCCTCCGCCGCGAAATCGGCCGACGAGCTGAGCGACGGCGATTGGCAGGCGCAGTGGGAGCTGCACGTGATCGGCCCGATGCGCCTGATGCGAGCGCTGGCGCCGGCGATGGCCGAGCGCGGCTGGGGCCGGATCGTCAACGTCACCTCGTCCTCTGGCAAGCGGCCGTCCGGGACGAACATGGCGTACGGCGTGACCAAGGCGGCGCAGCTGTCGCTGTCGCGCTCGTTCGCGGACCTGTACGCGTCGCGCGGGGTGCTCGTCAACGCGATCGCACCGGGACCGCTGTCGGGCGCCCTGTGGGAGGCGCCGGGCGGACTCGCGGACCAGCTCGCCGCGGCGCGCGGGGTGACGCGGGAGCAGGTGCTCGAAGCGACCGCGTCGCGACTCCCGCTCGGCCGGTACGGCACCGCGCGGGAGGTCGCGAACGTGATCGTGTTCCTGTGCTCCGAGGTTGCCTCGAACGTGGCCGGCGCCGCCTGGTCGGTCGATGGCGGCGCCGTGCCCGTGATCATCTGATCGTTGGTTCAGCCAACGAGTGTGATCGGCGCGTAACGCGTCGGGCCACCGTCGCTGCGGTCGCTCTCGGTCCTCCCTGAGAGCCGGTGGGGATGCGCCGCTTTGAGCAGCACCAGCGCCTCGTGGGTCAGCCGGACCTTGTAGGTCACGGCCTGGCCGGAGCGCAGCGAGAACGACTGGCGCCCCAGGACGACGGTGATGTTCTCGGTCAGGCGCAGCCGCCCCGTGCACCCGTCCGCGCCGCCGCTGCACCGAAGTCGGATCTTGACCTCGCGATGGCGTACTCGCGAGCGGGTCGTGAGCACCGTGAGGGTGCCTGGCTGGGCCTGATACGCGCCCATGTCGGTGTGCCCGGCGACATCGCGCGGGTTGCCATCGAGGTCGGTTGTCCCATTCGCCGAGCTCGTGATCCCGGTCCAGATCGTCGGCGAGTACGGCGCCTCGCGGAAGTCGTCAGCTGCCGCGTCCACGAACTTCGGCACCGCGGTGATGTTCGTGGCCGTGCCTGGTGCCGTGACCGTTGCGCCGGTTGCACCGGTGTCCACGGTCCTGTAGTCGGAGTGATCGACGGTCAGGTTCAGCGAGCTCGTCGCGTCGTCGTAGGCGTCGATGTCCTCCGACCCGCCACTGATGATCATGTTCGTCGCCGTGGCGTTTAGCTCAGCGCCGTTGTCGGCGTTGACCTGGAGGCCGTCGTAGCCGGTGGGGCTCTCGAGCGTGTCGTTGCGGAGGACGAGCTGATCGGCCCCGAGCGCGTTGTTCTGCGACCACAGCCCGACGTCGTACGGCGCGTCGCCGATGCAGGCCGTGTCCGTGACGGTCGCGGTGATGCCGGGGGCGCCGCCGAGGTTGCACACGATCACGTTCTGGCCGGTCGCGTGCGCCAGCACGTGGTCGGCCGAGCCGTCGATATCCAGGTCGCTGCCGTTGGCGGGATTCAGGTCCTCGAGATCGAGGTCGGAGACCGTGTAGCCCTGGCCGTTGATCCAGCCCTGGAGGTACATGACCTGGCTCGCGTTCGAGTAGATCACCGGCATCGGCTGGCCCGCCGCGCCGTGGATGTCGATCGCCTCGTGCCCCTGGGGCGGCTCGAGCGTCTGCGTCAGCGGGGCACCCGCGGTTCCGTAGGAGCCGTCGCTGCCGGCGAGGATCAGCTCGTCGCCGGTCTGGAGCGCTCCGAACGCGGTGTAGATCGAGCATGCGTTCGCGGGCGAGGAGCAGTCCCCGGCGCCGTGCGGCGCCGGCGCGGCGTACACCTGCGCGGCGAGCGAGCTCGCGGGGAAGCACAGCGCCGCGGCGATCGCGGCGAGAAATGTGTGGCGGTGGGTGAGCATTGGACCTCCAGTGGGGTTGGTGTCACTCGCTCAACCGCGCTCGCGCCGATTCCTTACGCGAGCGCGAGTCCATAGACTCCGCGACCGCGATGGCGGTCAATACCGAAGCGATCGGCAAGACGTACGAGCCCGTCACCTACTCGGTCGGGCGCGAGAAGATCCGCGAGTACGCGAGCGCCGTGGGGGAGACGAACCCGTTGCACCACGACGTCGAGGCCGCGCGCGGCGCCGGTTACGCCGATCTCGTGGCCCCGCCGATGTTCGCGGTCGTGTACTCGAGCCGCGCGGTGATGCCCGGGATCTTCGATCCCGAAGTCGGCATCAACTTCCTGATGATGGTCCACGGGGCGCAGGAGTTCCGGTGGGGGCCGGTCGTGGTGGCGGGCGACGAGGTGACGACCACCGGGTCGGTCAAGGACGTGTCCGAACGAGCCGGCCTGGGTTTCTACGTGTTCGAGTCGGTGTCCGTGAACCAGCGCGGCGGGACCGTCTGCACCGGTACCTGGACCAACATCGTGAGAGGGGTGTGAGGGGCTTGGAAGCCGGCGATCGGATCGAGCTCGAGGTCACGCCGGACCCGTACGTGACCGTCCGGTATGCGGGCGCGTCGGGCGACTTCAACCCGATCCACATCGACGAGCAGTACGCGCAGAGCGCCGGCCTTCCCGGCCGGATCCTGCACGGGTTGTGGACGATGGCGCAGGTCGCGCGCGCGAACACCGAGGCCGGTGGCGGTCCGGAGTCGCTGAAGCGCCTGTCCGTCCAGTTCCGCGGCCTGGGCATGCTCGGCGAGGCCGTCAAGGTGACCGGCTCGGTCGAGGAGGTGCGCGACGGTCTCGCGATCACGCGTTGCGAGGCCGAGCAGTCGGGCAAACGGATCATCCGGAACGCCGAGGCCGAGCTGAGCGAGTAGCGAGGCGGGGGCGGCGCGGCCGGCTGCGACGCTGACCGCGGTGGCATGTCAACCGCTGTCATCACTATGATCGCGCCATGGCCAGATGGCAGCCGGACGCTCCCGGGCGGCTCGCGGAGGCGGCGCTCGAGCTCTACGGTGAGCGCGGATTCGAGCAGACCACGGTCGCGGAGATCGCGGAGCGCGCCGGCCTGACCGAGCGGACGTTCTTCCGCCACTACGCCGACAAGCGCGAGGTTCTGTTCGCCGGGGGCGCCGAGCTTCAGCGAG
Organism: uncultured Solirubrobacterales bacterium; assembly: GCA_963826895.1. GTDB lineage: Bacteria > Actinomycetota > Thermoleophilia > Solirubrobacterales > Solirubrobacteraceae > Palsa-465. The sequence continues at coordinate 87,955 of CAWGYJ010000007.1, read as the reverse complement.
TGCTGGTGGAAGCGGTGGAGCACGCGCCCGTCGATGCGTCGCCGATCGAAGCAGTCGCCGCCGGGCTCGAGGCGATCGCCGCCGGCCTCGAGCAGCGAGGCGAGTTCGCGCGGCGCCGTCACGCGATCATCGCCGCGAGCCCGGAGCTCCAGGAGCGGGAGTTGATCAAGCTCGCATCGCTCGCCACTGCGCTCGCGGGCGCGCTGCGCGAGCGCGGCGTGGAGGAGCCGGCGGCGAGCCTGGCCGCCGAGGCGGGAATCGCCGTGTTCAGGATCGCGTTCGAGCGCTGGGTGACCGATCGTGGTGGCCCTTCGCTGGCCGAGCGCATGCAGGAGTCGCTCGAGCAGCTGACCGCCGTCACCGCTGCGCGCTGACGGCCGCGGCCGGCAGGGTGGGCGCGAGGCGGTTCCTACAATCCAGCGCGTGCTGACAGACCGTCAGGAACTCGTGCTGCGCAGGCTCGTCGAGGAGTACCTCGACGCCGGCCTGCCCGTGGGCTCGAAGGCGCTGGCCGCCGGGATCGAGTGGGGCCCGTCGACGATCCGGCACGAGCTCGCCAGCCTGGAGGAGATCGGGCTGCTGGCCCACCCGCATACGTCGGCCGGGCGGGTGCCGACCGAGGCCGGGTATCGGTATTTCGTCGACCGGCTGCTGCCGCCGGAGAGCGATTCATCGGCGCCGCCGCTGGCGCTGTCGCTGGTTCGGCGCGAGCTCGACGAGGCGATGCGGATGACGACCGAGACGCTGTCGCAGGTCACGAACCTGCTCGCGATCGTCACCGCTCCGCCGCTCGACACCTCGACGATCCGCCACATAGAGGTGCTCGTGCTCCAGCCCCAGGTCGTGATGGTGGTCGTGATCACCTCCACCGGCGGCGTCACGCAGCGCATGTTCACGTTCCCGCGACCGGTCGATCCTGGACTCGCCGACTGGGCGGCGAGCTACCTGAACGAGCGCCTGATGGGTCTCGGGCTCGGCGCTCGGATGCTCCAACAACGGCTTCACGACCCGTCGCTGTCCGGCACCGAGTCAATGTTCCTCGACGCGATCTCGCCGGTGTTCACGCATCTGGAGACCGAGCGGGAGACGCAGGGCACGCTCTACTTCGAGGGCACCGCACGCCTGCTGAGCGGCGGCTTCGAGGACGTTGGTGAGCTGAACGCGATCATGGAGATGCTCGAGCGGCGGGTGACGCTGCTCGGGTTGATGCGCTCGGCGCTCTCGGAGCGCGGCGTCAACGTCCGCATCGGCGCCGAGAACGAGGCGCCGGCGCTGCGCTCGCTCGCGGTCGTCGCGTCGAGCTACGGGCTCCCGCAGCGGAGCCTCGGCACGGTGTCGGTGATCGGCCCGCTGCGGATGGACTACGCGCGCGCGATCCGCTCAGTCCGCGAGGCCGCCGCGCAGCTCTCGACATTCATCGCCGAGATCTACGACGAACGGTGAGCCCGACGATGCCACGCGATTATTACGAGGTCCTCGAGATCGGCCGAGACGCCGACGACGCCGAGATCAAGAAGGCGTTCCGGCGGCTCGCGCGCGAGCTGCATCCCGACGTCAACAGTCACGACCCCGACGCCGAGAGCAAGTTCAAGGAGGCGGCCGAGGCGTACGAGGTGCTGTCGGACTCCGAGCGGCGCGCCACCTACGACCGCTACGGGCACGAGGGCCTGCGCAGCGGCGGATACGCGCCGAACTTCGAGGGCTTCGGCTCGGTCGCGGACATCTTCGACGCGTTCTTCGGAGGCGGCGGTGCGAGCCCGTTCGGCGACATCTTCGGCGGCGGCCGCGCCGGCGGTGCGATCCAGGGCGGCGACGTCGGGGCGAGCGCGGAGATCACGCTCGCGCAGGCGCAGTCGGGGACGCCGGTGGATGTCGGCTACGAGGTGATCGCCCGGTGCGAGCATTGCAGCGGCAACGGCGCGGAGCCCGGCACGCCGATCGAGACGTGCTCCCGCTGCGGCGGCGCCGGACAGCTGCGAGCGGTGACGCGCACGCCGTTCGGCCAGGTCGTCCGGGCCGCGCCGTGCGACGTGTGCCACGGTGAGGGAAAGGTCGCGCAGACGCCGTGCAAGGTGTGCGGTGGCCGCGGACGCCGGGTCGAGCGGGCGAAGGTGTCGGTGGACGTTCCGGCGGGGATCGCCGACGGCCAGCGGATCCGCGTCTCCGGCCGCGGGCACGCCGGCGAGCACGGCGGCCCTCCGGGTGACCTGTACGTGCAGATCCGGGTCCGCGAGGACTCTCGCTTCGTCCGGGACGGCGATGACCTCGTGACCGCGGTCGACGTCGCGGCGCCGCTCGCGGCGCTCGGCACGACCGTGAACGTCCCGACCGTCGACGGGGAGGTCGAGCTCGAGATCCCGGCCGGGACGCAGCCGCACGAGACGCTGATCGTCCGCGGCGAGGGGATGCCGGCGCTGCGCGGCCGCCGCACCGGCGACCTGCGCGTGGTCGTCAACGTCGTGATTCCGCGACGGCTGAACCATAAGCAGCGCGAGCTGCTCGAAGAGCTGGCGGACTCGCTCGGGCCGGACAACCTGCAGTCGCACGAGGGCGTGTTCCACAAGCTGCGCCGGGCGTTCGGCGGTTGATCGGTTGATCAGGCTGGCGCTGCGCGTCCGCCGCTCCGAGTCCGAGCTCGTGCTGGCGGAGCTGCTGCCGCTGGCGCCGAACGGTGTCGAGGAGCGATCACTCGGCGACGAGGTGGTCGAGTACGCGGTGTACGGCGCGCCCGGCGAGCTGCCGGCGCTGCCCGATCTGCGCGCGGCCGCCGGCGGGGCGCTGGTGGAGGTCTCGACGAGCGAGGTCGCGGATGACTGGTCCGAGCGCTGGCGCGAGTTCCACCGGCCGCTCGTGCTCGGCGACCGGTTGGCGGTCCGCCCGCCGTGGAGCGAGCAGTGCTCGACGGAGCTGGACGTGGTGATCGATCCCGGGCAGGCGTTCGGGACCGGAGCGCATGCGACCACGAGGCTGTGCCTCGAGCTGTTGCTCGCGGTCGCCGACGAAGGCCCCGAGCGCGGGTCGTTCGCCGACATCGGGTGTGGCTCGGGAGTGCTCGCGATCGTCGCCGCAGGGCTCGGATTCGTGCCGGTGATCGCGCTCGACATCGAGCGCCAGAGCGTCGAGGCGACGCTGTCGAACGCGGCCGCCAACGGTGTGTCGGTCGATGCCCGCCGGTTCGACCTGCGCTCGGAGGCCGTGCCCCCCGCGGCGCTCGCGGCCGCGAACGTGCTCGCCCCGCCGCTGCTCGAATGGGCGTCGTCCGGCCGCGGAGCGTGGCCGGCCCGGCTGATCCTCAGCGGCATCCTCGCCGCGGAGGCGGACCGGATCGCAGATGCGTTCGGGGTGTGCGGGCTGATCGAGCGCGAGCGGCGAGTGCGCGACGAGTGGGCCGCGCTGCTGCTCTCGCAGGCTTAGTGGTGCATGCGCTTGCGTGTGGGCTTGGATGGATGGGGGCCGAGCACGTGCACCGTGATCGGCACGGTGCCGGGGTTGCCGGCGGCGTTCTGGGACTGCACCGTGAGCTGCGAACGGTACGTGCGCCCGGCGCGCATCCCGGCCGCGCTGATCGTGACCGGCGTGAAGCCGTTGCCGGAGCCGGTGTCGGTGGCGGTCGCGGGCGGCGCGGTCGCCGGCGTCCCGCCGACGGTGCCTGACTGGAGGTCCGGTGCGAACGTCGCCCACGGGGCGGTGCTCCCGAGGCTGTAGGCGTAGCCGCAGGTGCCCGACGGGTCGCGCAGCACGACGTTGACGCGCGCGAGCGTGCCAGGAGCGAGCGCCACCGAGATCGACGACGGCGTGGCCGCGACGGTCGGCGTGCCGGCGCCCGACCCGAGCGTCAGCGTCACCGGGATCGTCTTCACCGCCGACGGGTCGGACAGGTCGCGGATCTGGACGATGCCCGTGGAAACCGTTCGGGTTGCCGCTCGGATCGAGGTCCTGCGTCAGCCACGAGCCCGTGTACGTGTGCAGCAGCGCCTCCCGGTCGGGCAGTCGGTGGCGTCGTACTGGGCGTCGTTGGAGTCGGTCGTGATGTCGTGGAAGTCGGCCATGTACGCGTTCGGGTCCGACGCAACCCGGTACAGCGACGGGTTCAGGAAACCGACGCCGGAGAGGCCGTCGCGCCTGGCCAGCTCGTCCCACAGCACGGCCGCCGATGCGGCCAGCGGGGTCGCCAGCCTGGTGCCGCCGATCGGATACCAGCCTCCGGCGCCGCCGGGCGGCTCGATGCCGATCGGGACCGGGAGCGGCAGCAGCTGCGAGGTGAGGCTGCAGTTGCTGGTGGCGCAGTAGGCGTCGTTCCACGTGTCCTCATCGTGAACGCCCGAGCTGGCCACGGTCGACTCCACGCCGAGGTCGGTGCCGCCGACGCCGGTGATCCACGGCACCGCGGCCTCCTGCTCGACGCTGATGCTGCCGCCGGTCGGCGTCGCCGAGCCGCGGCAGTCGACCGCCCCGCTGTCGCCGGCCGCATCGAAGATCTGCTGGCCCTGGGCGGCGGCCTCCTCGGCCACGGTGGCGAACAGGTCGTTGTACGCCTGGCTCTGGAACTCCTCGCAGTCGCCCCAGGACGACGACAGCACCGGCGCGGCGTCGTCGGTGACGAACGCGTTGTACAGGTCGATCTCCGCGTCGCCGGTCCTGAGCACCGCCGCGCCTCCGGTGATCGGGGCCTCGTACACGTACAGATGCGAGAGCTTCGGCACCATCTCGAGCAGCGTCGTGATGTCGGCCATGTCCTCGGCCTCGCCTGACGCCGGCGGACCGCCGGTGCCGCCGTCTACGAGGCGGCGGGTGACCGGGGTCTTGATGCCGTAGCAGGACTCCATCGACGCGACGTTCGAGCCGTGGTAGTCATCGAACTCCACCAGCGCCGCGCTCATCCCCTCGCCGTGGACGCCCTTGGCGTACAGCCCGTCGAAGTCGTACGCGGTCGCGAGGTCGGGCGCGGTGTAGCCGCCGCCGAGATCGGCCTGGGCGCATGGCGTCGCGCCGCCGTCGACGCCGGACGGCGTCCCCAGGTTGGGATGCGCCTGCAGCCGCTTCAGCGACGGCCGCTGGAGCTGGGGCTCGGGCGTCCCGGCCGAGTCGAGGCCGACCACGCCGGAGACGAGGCGGCTGAGCGACGCCGGCAGGGTGATGTCGCGGGTGTTGGCATAGAAGCCCGGCAGGCCGCCGAGCTTGAAGTTCGCCAGGCTCACGCTGAACGCGTGCTCGACGGTGCCGACCGTGCCGGTGGCGCTGACGTACAGATGGTTCGCGGCGGGGGCCGGCGTCTGCAGGCCCAGGGCTCGGAGTGCGGCGGTGGCGGCCGTGACTTCGGTTGCCGGCGCGCCGAACCGGAGTCCGAACTGCGACGGCGTCAGAAACCGGTGGTAGTCCGGGTTGCCTGGCGTGTACTCGCCGGCGACGTACTCGTTGAGCGCCGCCCGCCGGGGGAGCACCAGCGGGAGGTCGATGGACAGGTGCGTCAGCGGCGAGAGCTGCGACAGCTCCCTGGCCTCCGTGAGCGCACGCGGAGCCGTGCTCGCGAGCACTCTCGGCACGAGCGAGGTGGGGGTTGACACCGCGCCAGGCGTACCGGCGATCGCGATCGAGCCCCCCGCCACCGACGCGACCACTGCCGATATCGCCAGCGCGAGCGCCAGGCGGCGCTGCTTGAGACGATTGGACATTTGCGTTCTCCCGCGGCATCGACGGTAGCAACGACTCCGGTTTCCGGTCAACTGGGTACCGCCAGCCGGAGCCGCCGGTTGCGCGCACCCTCGACTGGCTAGGCTCAAGCGCATGCCCCAGCACGTGGTGATCGCCGGAGGCGGGTTCGGCGGGTACTACACCGCCAAGACGCTCGAGCGCGTGGTGCCGGCGGATGTCCGGGTCACGCTGGTCAATGACGTGAACTTCATGCTGTACGTGCCGCTGCTGCCGGACGCGGCCGCCGGCACGCTCGAGCCGCGCCACGTCGTGATACCGCTTCGCGAGCGGCTCAAGCGCACCGAGCTGCGGCTCGGTTGGGTGACCGGCGGCGACCCGTCCGCGAACTCGGTCAGCGTCGACCTGCTCGACGGCAGCAAGGTCACCTACAAGTACGACCAGCTGGTGGTGGCGCTCGGGTCGGTGTCGCGGACTTTCCCGATCCCGGGCCTGGTCGAGCACGCGATCGGGTTCAAGACGATCGCCGAGGCGATCGCGCTGCGAAACCGGATCGTGCGGCACCTCGAGACCGCCGAGGAGATCGACGATCCGGGACGGCGGCGCGAGTATCTGGGGTTCGTGTTCGTAGGGGGCGGCTACGCGGGGCTCGAGGGGATCGCCGAGATGCAGGACTTCGCCACCGCCGCGCTGAAGCGCTACCCGCGCTGCCGCGAGGTCGGAATGCGCTGGGTGCTGATCGACGTCGCCGCCCGGATCATGCCCGAAATCCAGCCGCAGCTGGCCGCCTTCACCCAGCGGATCCTCGAGAAGCGCGGGATCGAGTTCCGGCTCAGCACCGAGGTCAAGGAGGTCACCGACCGGTCGGTGCTGCTGACGAGCGGCGAGACGATCGTCTGCCGGACCGTGTGCTGGACGGCCGGCGTGAAGGCGAACCCGGTGGCCGGCAAACTCGGGCTGCCGCTCGACCGCGGGCGGATCGTGTGCAACGAGGAGATGCGCGTGAAGGGCTACGACAACGTGTGGGCGCTTGGCGACATTGCCGCGGTGCCCGACCCCGCGAGGCCCGGCGAAGCGTGCCCGCCCACGGCTCAGCACGCGCTCAGGCAGGGCAAGCTGCTGGCTAAGAACATCGCAGCCGAGCTCGGCCATGGTGAGCAGGTCAAGCCGTTCACGTTCAAGACGCTCGGCTCGTTCGCGGATCTCGGCCGGCACAAGGCGGTCGCGAACCTGATGGGCGTCCGCGTCCGCGGCTTCCTCGCCTGGGCGATCTGCCGCTTCTACCACCTCGCGTGGGTGCCGGGCGCGCAGCACAAATCGCGTCTGATCGCCGACTGGACGGTGGAGTTCATCTTCCCGCGGGACACCGCCGGGCTCGGGCAGCTGGGCCATCCGCCGCCGCTGATGGAGCACTCGCCGCCGGGCGCGGGCGCTGAGGGAGAGCCGGCCGGGGCCGCCCCGGAGGATCAGACGATCCCGACCGCCGGCGGGTAACCGACCCTCGGGATGGAGTGCAGGATGCGCGGTTCTGCCCTTGCTCCGGGCAGGAGCGCAGGACCCGCGCTCGTGGACAACCGGAGCGGGGCGAATCTTGGCCGCGCGGCCCATGACCGCCGAGCGGCCGTGGCGCATCCTCTGAGTCATGCCGCGATCCGGGTGCCGCCAAAGGAGGTAAAGCCAGTGCTCAATCCGCTCGCGATCGGCGTGACCATCGGTGGCCTGCTGCTCGACATCGTTGTGCCGCGGCCCAAGCCTCGGTTCGGCTATGTGCGTGAGATCTCTCCTCGCACGCACCACGTCGCTGGGTCGAGGACACCGTGGCAGGGCGTCGCACAGCACGACGGTCCGCCGGTCGCGAGCGGTAATCGCAGCTAGTGGCTCTCGACGGCCACTAGTAACGTCCGGGGCCCCGTGGCCTCCACGTTCGCCGTCAAGTTCCTCGGCTGCAAGGTCTCGCAGGCCGACGCGATGCTCGCCCGCGACCAGCTGCTGGCCGCCGGGCACGTGGAGGCGCCCGAAGCCGAGGCCGAGCTGCACGTGATCAACACGTGCTGCATCACGAGCGAGGCCGAGTCGAAGTCGCGCCAGTCGGTCCGGCGCTCGCTGCGGACCGCGCGCGAGGTGTTCGTGGCCGGCTGTGCCAGCAATCTGAACGCCGGCCAGTTCGCCGCGATCGACCCGCGCGTGAGACCGTTCGTCGGGACGGCCGACGAGGTCGCCACGGCAATGGCCTGCGTGGACGCCGACTCGCAGGTGCTCGCGCTCCAGCCGCCCGAGCAGGCGGCGCGGACGCGCGGGTTCGTGAAGGTGCAGGACGGCTGCGACTCGAGCTGCGCCTACTGCATCATCCCCACCGTCCGTGGTCACGCGCGGTCGAGGCCGGCTTCGGCCGTGCTGGCCGAGGTCAGACGGCGGGTCGAGTCCGGCCAGCCGGAGATGGTGATGACGGGGATCAGCGTCGGCGACTACCGCGACCCCGAGCACGGCCTCGAGCTCGGCGAGCTGATGATCGCCGTCGCCCGAGTGCCGGGGGTCGAGCGTGTGCGGCTCTCGAGCGTCGAGGTGATCCACGTCAAGGACACGCTGCTCGAGGCGCTCGCGACCGAGCCGAAGGTTTGCCCGCACCTGCATGTTCCGATGCAGTCCGGCGACGACGGCGTGCTCGCCGCGATGGGGCGGCACTACACGGCGACCGAATACGTGGATCGAATCGAGGCGGTCCGGGCGGTGGCGCCGCAGGTCAACGTCACGACCGACGTGATCGTGGGCTTCCCGACCGAGGAGGACGTGGCGTTCGAGCGGACGCTGCACGCGATCGACGCCGCCGGGATCACCCGCGCCCATGTGTTTCCGTACTCGCCGCGGCCGGGGACCGTGGCTGCCGAGCTCGGGGACCGCGTGGCCCCCGAGGAGAAGAAGCGCCGCTCGAGCGCGCTCCGCGGGCACTGCGAGGTGCGCTCGCGCCACCATCGGACCGCGAAGCTCGGCGAGCGCGAGCACGTGCTGATCGACAAGGTCGCGGACTCGCAGTGCTCGGGCTACACGGCCGACTACACGCGGTGCTATTTGCCGGCGGGAGCCGCCGGGCGCGGCGAGCTGATCGGCGTCGAGTGCCGCGAGTTGCACGCGGACGGCATCGCCTGCACACCGGTCCGCTGCTGAACACCGTCGCCGTGGCGTCCTATCCTGTGTTGGGAGATGACCGTTCTCGAGCAGGTACGGACCGATATGACGAGCGCGATGAAGGCCGGCGAGAAGCAGCGGGTCGGCGCGCTCCGGCTCGTGCTGTCGGAGCTTCAGAAGGCAGTCAAGGAGGGCGGCTCCGACGATGAGCTCGCCGTGCTGCGGCGTGAGCGCAAGCGCCGGCTCGAGGCCGCCACGCAGTTCCGCGACGGCGGCCGCCCGGAGCTCGCCGAGCAGGAGGAGTCTGAGGCTCGGCTCATCGAGGGCTACCTGCCGGCCGGGCTGGACGATGCCGAGCTCGAATCGATCGTCGACGCCGCGCTGGCGGAGACAGGCGCGTCGGACGTGAAGGACATGGGTCAGGTGATGAAGGTCGTGATGGCCAAGGCCGGCGGCCGGGCCGATGGCAAGCGGGCCTCCGCGCTCGTCCGCCAGGCGCTTGCAGAGCGGTCGGGTGCGTAGGCAGCTCGAGCTCGACAATGCCGTTGCAGCCGAGCTTGCGGGCTCGGGGGACAGCGTCCTGCGGACGCTCGAGGAGCACCTCGACTGCGAGATCTACCTGCGTGGCAACGCGCTGACGCTCGATGGCGACGAGGCCGCCGTGCAGGCGGGCGCGACCGTCGTCCACGAGCTCGCCGAGCTGATCGAGCAGGGCCACGAGATCGCGCCCGGGACGATCGAGGCGGTGACGCGCGCGCTCGATGCGCACGAGTCGCCGGCGGAGATCCTGGAGGACGTCGTCTGGCGCCATCGCACGACGAAGGTGGCGCCGAAGACCGTCAACCAGAAGCACTACGTGGACTCGATACGCCGTAACACGATCACCTTCGGGATCGGGCCCGCCGGCACCGGCAAGACGTTCCTGGCGGTTGCGCTGGCGGCCGCCGCGCTCAGTCGCCGCGAGGTGAACCGGATCATCCTCACGCGTCCGGCCGTCGAGGCCGGCGAGCGGCTCGGGTTCCTGCCGGGCGACCTGATGGCGAAGGTCGACCCGTACCTGCGGCCGCTGTTCGACGCGCTCCACGACATGCTCGAGCCCGAGCGGGTCTCGCAGCACCTCGAGCGCGGCGTGATCGAGGTGGCGCCGCTCGCGTTCATGCGCGGTCGAAGCCAGCCGATGTCGACACCCGTGCTGACGCCGACAGGATTTCGGCCAATAGGGTCGCTGCAGGTTGGTGACCTCGTGGTCGGTTCAGATGGACGGCCCACGCCGGTGGTCGGGGTTTACCCCCAAGGACTGAAGCCGATTGTCAGATTGACCGCTCAGGACGGGGCGTCCACGCTCTGCTGCACGGAACACCTGTGGTACGTATACACCCACTCCGATCGCAGGCGCGGGAAGCCGGGACGGGTCTTGGAAGTGCAGGAGATGATGGGTCGCCTGCGCTCGTTTCATCAGCATCGGTACGAATTGCCGATGCTGTCCGCTCCAGCCAAGTTTCCTGCGCAGGAGGTGCCGCTCGATCCATACGCGCTCGGGCTGCTCTTGGGGGACGGCTGATTCGGCCAAGACCACCCCCTCGTTCAGCGCCGCAGACCTCGAACTCGTACTCGCGCTCGAAGAGTCGCTGGCCGCGACCGGAATCGAGTTGCGTCGCACGGGCACGCACGACCACACGCTGCGCCACATCCATGGGCATCGGGGAGGGGTGATCGTCGCCAACCCGGTCACCGCCGCGGTGCGGGAGCTCGGGCTCGCAGGCGCGAACTCAGAGACCAAATTCATACCCGAGGTCTACCTTCACAACGAGGCGGCCGTGCGCATCGCCGTGCTTCAGGGTCTGCTCGATACCGACGGCGGCCCGGTCACCCAGCGTGGACGCACGTGCCGGATCCAGTACACGACCTGCTCGGAGACCCTGCGCGACGACGTCGTCTATCTGGTGCGCTCGCTTGGAGGCGTCGCCTACTGGCGCACGCGCAGGGCCGAGGGCAGGAAGCCGGGTTCCGTGAACGGCCGGTCGGTGCCACATCGCTCCGACGCGTTCATCCTCAACATTCGGGTCCCACGGGGAATCGAGCCGTTCCGGCTGTCCCGCAAGCGGGCGCTCTACAACCGCGACGGTGGCGGGCAACCGAAGCGATTCGTGCACGAGATCGAGCCTGCAGGTGATGCCGAAACCGTCTGTATCCAGGTCGCCGCTGCCGACTCCCTGTACGTGACCGACGACTTCCTCCTCACCCACAACACGATCAATGACAGTTTCATCATCCTCGACGAGGCGCAGAACACGACGCCGGAGCAGATGAAGATGTTCCTCACCCGGCTGGGCTTCAACTCAAAGATGGTGGTTACCGGGGACGTGACACAGATCGACCTGCCGCGTGAGCAGGACTCTGGGCTCGTCGTCGTCTCTGACATTCTCGAAACCGTCGAGGGGATCGAGTTCGTCCGCTTCGGCGAGGAGGACGTGGTTCGCCACAAGCTCGTGCAGCGGATTGTGGCGGCGTACAACGACCACGCAGAGCGCCAGGCGCCGGAGCTGGCGACACGAAAACGCGCGTGACCAGCGCCGCGCTCGACATCGAGGTGATCGGGCTGGAGGCCCTCGAGGATGACGGGCCGACGGCGGTTGAGGTCCGGGAGCTGTGCGTGCTCGCGCTGTCGTCGGCCGGGATCGCCGACGGGCACGTGGCGATCGAGTTCGTCGACGAGGAGCGGATCCGGGAGCTGAACCGCGAGCATCGCGGGATCGACGCGCCGACCGACGTGCTGTCGTTCGGGGTCGACGAGGACGGCCCCGCCGCCGGCCCACGCGAGCTCGGAGACATCGTCATCTGCCGGGCGCACACCGCCGACATCCGCGAAGCGGTGGTACACGGAGCGCTGCACCTGACCGGAATGGACCACGAGACCGACGACGGTGAGATGCTCGCGCTCCAGTCCGAGCTGATGCGATGGATCAGGTGAAGATCGATCCCGCCCACCCCACGCGGTCGGGGTTCGTCGCACTCGCGGGCCGGCCGAACGTGGGCAAGTCGACGCTCGCCAACGCGATCGTCGGCGCCAAGGTGGCGATCACATCCGACAAGCCGCAGACGACACGGCGTGCGATCCGCGGCGTCGCGACGGGACCCGACTGGCAGCTCGTGCTCGTCGATCTGCCGGGCGTGCAACGGCCCCGCGACGCGCTGACCGAGCGGATGCAGCGCCGCGTCCAGCATGAGCTCGCCGACGCGGACGCCTGCCTGATGGTGCTGAATGCGGAGCAGGGGATCGGCCCGGGCGACCGCTTCATCGCCTCGCTGCTGGAGGGCGCGCCCGTCCCGGTGATAGTTGCCGTCAACAAGGTCGACCGCACCGACCGGGCGCGGACCGCGGCTGTGCTGCAGGCCGCCGACGAGCTCGAGCTCGCGCAGGAGATAGTGCCCGTGAGCGCGCGTAGCGGCGCCGGCGTGCCGACGCTGCTGAAGCAACTGATCGAGCTGCTGCCCGAGGGGCCGTTCTACTACCCACCGGGCCAGCGCTCGGACCAGGGCGAGGCGGCGGTGCTGTCCGAGCTCGTGCGCGAGCAGGTGCTCGCGCGCACGCGCGAGGAGGTGCCGCACGCGGTCGAGGTGGAGATCGAGTCGATCGCGCAGACGCGCGAGGATCTGGTCGGCATCGAGGCCGTGATCCTCGTCGAGACGGAGTCCCAGAAGGGCATCCTGATCGGCTCCGGCGGGCGGATGGTGAAGGCGATCGGGATCGCCGCCCGGCGTGCGATCGAGCGTGAGCTGGGCTCGCACGTGCACCTCCGGCTGTCCGTGCGCGTGCGACGGCACTGGCGGGGGGACGAGCGGCTTCTCGACCGCCTGGGAATCGAATGAGCCCGAGCGCGGCGGCCGCACGGCTCGTGCGCGAGCCGGCAATCGAACAGACGTCCAATGCCGCGGGTGCAAACTAAAGGCGGGGCTTCAGCTTTTTGTCCAACTGGCCGATATGCCCGTATTCGGACTCGAGAGCCGGGCTGCACGTGGCGCCCGGAGAAGGCGGAGGAGACAGGTGAGCAGGCGAGACGCGAGACTGGCGCTGGTGGCGGCGGCGGTCGTCGGGCTTGCGTTGCTGACGGTCTTCGCAATCGAGTTGTCGAACACCCAGGCGAAGTCCAAGAGCGACGTCGAGGCACGGGTGCATGAGCGCGCGGTGCTCGCGGGCGCGCTGATCGACAGCCTGTTCCAGACCGTCACGCAGCAGGTACCGCAAGAGGCCAAGATCTACGGCGGGGCGCACGTCTCTGCGGCGACGTTGAACGCACAACGCGCCACCAACGCCTACGTCGTGCTCCTGAATTCGTCGGGCACTGTTCTGGCCGCCTCGCACGGGTTCACACCGCAAGTGCTGGCCGCCATCAAGACTTCGGGCTCGCTGGCGCTGGTGCAGGCCGGCCACCCCTGGGGCGTCGGCGACCTGTCCCAGATCGACGGCCACAGTGTGCTGGACTTCGCGGCCGGGTTCCCGACGCGGTACGGCAAGCGGATCCTGGTCAGCGGCACGCCGGCAACCGGGCTCGCCACGTTCCTGAAGGCGGACCTGCTCAAGATCCCGGGCGTCGCCGGCGCCCACAACTACGTGGTCGACGGCAACGACGGGGTGCTCGCGTCCAACAATCCCGCGTATCCGGCAGGCAGCCGGTTCGTGCAGCCCGGCCAGATCGCGGCGCTGCAACTCACCTCCGGCGACCGCAACGGCCACTACTACGACCAGGTACCGCTCGCGAACTCGACCTGGCGGATCGTGCTGGCGGCGCCGAACGGGCCGCTGTTCGCGAGCATCTCCGGGCTGCACAAGTGGATCCCATGGATCATCTTCGCGTCGTTCGCGCTCGTCGGCCTGCTCGCAATCCTGCTCGCCCGCAGCGTGCTCGGCGCCTCGGACCGGCTCCGCACGGCCAACCGGCGGCTTGCGTCTCTGAACAGCGAGCTCGCGGTCACGAACGCCGCACTCGAGCGCCGCGCCGCTGAACTCGTGCGCTCGAACGGCGAACTCGAGCAGTTCGCGTCGATCGCCTCCCACGACCTGCAGGAGCCGCTGCGCAAGGTTCGCACGTTCACGCAGCAGCTGACCGTGATCGACGCGGACAACCTGTCCGAGAAGGGGCGCGACTACCTCGGCCGCGCGAACGCCGCCGCGGAGCGCATGCAGAACCTGATCGAGGACCTGCTCCGGTTCTCCCGCGTCGCCACCCACGGGCGGCCGTTCGCGCCGGTGAACCTGCGAACGATCGCCGAGGAGGTGCTCTCGGACCTCGAGGCGCAGGTCGAGCAGGCGCAGGCCGTGGTCGAGCTCGGCGAGCTGCCGACGATCAGCGCCGACGCGCTGCAGATGCGCCAGCTGATGCAGAACCTGCTCTCGAACGCGATCAAGTTCCGCCGCCCGGGCGTTGTGCCCGAGGTCAGGATCGCCTCGGAGATCGAGGGCGATACCGCCCGGATCACGGTCACCGACAACGGGATCGGGTTCGAGCTCGAGTACAGCCGCCGGATCTTCAGGGTGTTCGAGCGTCTGCACGGGCGCGGCGAGTACCCCGGCACCGGGATCGGGCTCGCGCTGTGCCGCAAGATCGCCGAGAGACATGGGGGCACCGTGGTGGCGGAATCCGAGCCAGGTGTGGGCTCGGTGTTCACCGTGACGCTGCCGTTGCACCAGAAGGAAGAGGTTCTGGTCCCGCCCGCTCCCCTCGAGCACAACCGCGAGACCGCGCCCGAGGAGGCACATGCAACTGTTTGAGCACCGCGGCAGGCCCGTCACGATCCTGCTCGCCGACGACGACGAGGAGGACCGCGAGCTGACACGAGACGCGCTGCAGGACGCGCGGCTCGCGAACGAGATGAAGTTCGTGGTCGACGGGCAGGACCTGATGGACTACCTCAAGCGACAAGGGGCGTACGCCGACCCGTCCGTCGACGCTCCGCGCCCCGGGATCATCCTCCTGGACCTGAACATGCCGAAGAAGGACGGCCGCGAAGCGCTGGCCGAGATCAAGGCGGATGAGTCGCTGCGGCGAATCCCGATCGTGGTGTTGACGACCTCGAAGGACGAGGAGGACATCTTCCGAACCTACGACCTTGGCGTCAGCTCGTTCATCACCAAGCCGGTCACGTTCGCGGGGCTCGTCGACGTGATGCGAAGCTGGACGCGGTACTGGTTCGAGATCGTCGAGCTCCCCAACGGCGACGGGCATGACGAGCCCTGAGGGCAGGATCGCAGTACTTCTCGTCGAGGACGACGAGGAGGACTTCATCATCACCCGCGACCTGCTCGCGATCCAGGAACGGGTGCGATACGAGGTGGAGTGGTGCAAGGAGTTCGACGAGGCGCTCGAGCTGATCAGAGCCCAGTCGCACGACGTGTACCTGATCGACTACCGCCTCGGCCGTCGCACCGGCCTCGAGCTCGTCCGAGAGGGCTTTGCGGACAGACCGCGCGGCCCGGTGCTGATCCTGACCGGTCAGCTCGACTACGAGATCGACCTCGAGGCGACCGCGCTCGGCGTGACCGATTACCTCGTCAAGCAGGAGCTGAGCGCCACCTCGCTCGAGCGCTCGATCCGGTACGCGCTGAGCCACCAGCAGGCGATCACGTCGCTGTCGCGCAGCGAGGAGCGGTACGCGCTGGCGGTGCGAGCCGCGAACGACGGGATCTGGGACTGGGATCTGGTAGCGGACCGGATCTACTTCTCGCCACGCTGGCACGAGATCCTCGGGCGCCCTGAACACTCCGACGACGACGACCCCTGCGTGTGGTTCGACCTCGTGCACGGGGACGACCTGCTGCGGCTGCGGGCCGCGATCGACGCCCACCTCGCCGGTCAGACGCCGCATCTCCTGTCCCAGCATCGCATGCGCCACTCCGACGGTAGCTGGCGCTGGGTGCTGTCCCGGGGGCTCGCGATCCGCGACGTCAACGGCACCGCATCGCGGATGGCCGGCTCGCTGTCGGACATCACCGACCGGCTCGCGGCCGAGCGCCAGCTCCAGCACGACGCGCTCCACGACGGCCTCTCGGGCCTGCCGAACCGCGCGCTGTTCATGGACCGCGTGGACCAGGTGATGCAGCGGGCGCGGCGAGGGCCTGGGATCGGCTGCGCGGTTCTGTACCTCGACATCGATCGGTTCAAGCTCGTGAACGACAGCCTCAGCCACGCCGTCGGCGATCACCTGCTGGTGGCGCTCGCCAGCCGGATCGCATGCGTGCTGCGCCCGGGCGACACCGTGGCGAGGATCGGCGGCGACGAGTTCACGATGCTGCTCGACGGCGTCGTGGCCGCCGATGAGGCGATCATGGTCGCCGAGCGCGTCCAGAGCGCACTGGCGGGGCCGTTCTCGGTCGACGGCCACGAGCTGTTCGTGACCGCCAGCATCGGGATCGCGATGAGCAACGCGGACACGCCCCCGCAGGAGCTGATCCGCAACGCCGACATCGCGATGTACGACGCCAAGCGCCGCGGCCGGGCGCGGTGCGCGATGTTCGACGAGAGCATGCACCGGCGCGTCGTCGATCGCCTCTCGCGCCAGAACGAGCTGCGTCAGGCGGTCGAGCAGTCGCTGCTGCCGATCCACTACCAGCCGATCATCGACCTCGCAACCGGGCGCATCTCAGGACTCGAGGCGCTCGTCCGGTGGCCGGTGGGCTGGCCGGAGGTGGCGCCGCTCGACTTCATCCCGATCGCCGAGGAGACGGGCGTGATCGGGCCGCTCGGCCTGCACGTGCTGCGGACGGCGCTCACGACGCTCGCCGAATGGCGGCGGTCGGGCCTGGTCGGCGACGACGTGCAGATGAGCGTCAACGTGTCCGGCCGGCAGCTCGACGACCCGGCGCTTCCACAGAACGTCCGCGCGGCGATCGCCGCGGCCGGGCTGCCCGGCGACGCGCTCAGACTCGAGCTCACCGAGAGCACGCTGATGCAGGAGCCTCAGCGAATGCGGGGGATCATCCGCGAGGTGTGCTCGGACGGGGTCGGGCTGCACCTGGACGACTTCGGCACCGGATACTCGTCGCTCGCGGCACTGCACCAGTTCCCGGTCGACGCGCTCAAGATCGACCGCAGCTTCGTCGCCTCGCTCGACGCCGGCGGGGGCAGCGACGTGATCGTCCGCTCGACGATTGCGCTCGCGCACAGCCTCGGCCTGCGCGTGATCGCCGAGGGGATCGAGAACAAGGAGCAGCTGCAGCGGTTGCGCACGCTCGGCTGTGAGTACGGGCAGGGCTTCCTGTTCTCGCCGCCGCTCGCGGCCGAACAGGCGCAGGTGCTGCTCGGGACCTGGCGCACAGGCGAGGCCGCCGCACTCGGCGATCGCGTCAGCCGGGCGTAGGCATCCTGCTCGACGTGTAACGCCTCCTCAGAGCCGGGAACCGGCTCGGAAAGATACGTAGGGGTCTACGACGCGAGGCGCCCGATCGCTCGGTACCAATGCCGTTGCAATGCGGCGGGAGGAATCGATGAGCGGGACGTTGACCAGATCACGCGGTGGGCGGCGGTTCGCGGAAGCGTTGGCGGCCCTGGCGTTCGCCGCCGCCGTACTGGTGGCGCCGGCGGCGGCGTCGGCCGACACGAGCACGCTCGGCAACCTCGACAGCTCCTACGGCGTGTCGTCTTTCGGTCGGATCAGCGGTCCGAGCGGCGCTGTGTACGACATCGGCGGGATCATGGCGCTACCGGACGGCTCGACCCTCACGGGCGATGAGGATTCGATCGGCGTCACGCGGATCACCTCGACCGGATTGCCCGATCCGACGTACGGGTCGGACGGGACCGTGACGGCGAACGACAGCAACGCGCTCGACAACTCGGGCGCGAACGCGGTCGCGGTCGCCGCGAACGGCGAGTACCTGGCTGCCGGGGCGGTCGGCGGGAACAGCGAACTCGCGGTCGCCGAGTTCACGAGCGGGTCCTCGGCGGGGCTCGACAGCTCGTTCGCCAGCAACAGCCTGAAGCTGCCGGGCGTGTTCGTTCTCAACAACACCCCGCTGCACAGGCCGACGATCACCTCGTCGGTCGCCGACGGGCTGGTGGTCGAGCCGGACGGGACGATCATCGTCGCCGGCACGGAGCTGATCCAGGGGGCCGACTACATCCTGCTCGTGAAGATCGACAGTGACGGGGACGAGTCGGACTATTCCAGCGCAGGCTTCAACGCCGACAACGCGTCGACCACGGCCAGCGCGATCGCACTCGGTCCGAACGGCACGGTTTACGTCGCGGGCACCGAGAGCGGCGACAAGGCCGTACTGATGAGGATCAACACGAGCAACCTGACGCTCGACACCAGCTTCGATCCCAGCGGGCCGACACCCGGGATGCTGATCACCACACTCGGTGGCTCGAGCGCCCAGCTGTCGGCAATGTCGGTGTCCGCCAACGGCGACGTCCTCGTGGGCGGGCAGGTGAACGGCAGCGATGCCGCGATCGCGCGGGTGACGAGCAGCGGCAGTCTCGACTCGAGCTTCGGGTCCGACGGCGTGACCGTGCTGAGCGCCACCGGCACGGAGGAGCCGATGTCGTCGGTGGAAGGGCTGCACGCATATCCGGACGGCGCGTGCGCGCTCGACGGCGACAGCGGCACCGGCTCGGCGCCGCACGGATCGTTCGTCGCCGAGCTGACGAAAGCCGGCCGGCTCGACGCGAACTTCGAGTCCATCGGGAACCCTCCCGGCGTGGCGTACGAGCCTCCTCTATCCGGTTACGACGCGATTGACGTCTCCGGGCTGGCGGTCGACGGCCAAGGCGGGCTGCTCGTCGGTTCGTCGATCTTCTCGACGAACACGAGCGCCCTCGACGAGGGCCAGATCCAGCGGTTCTTCGGGTACTCGCCGCCGACCGCATCGTTCAGCGCGCCCGCCGCCGTCGTGGAAGGGCAGCCCGTTACGTTCAACGCCTCGAGCTCGATCGACCCGGTCGGCACGATCGCCGACTACACGTGGGATTTCGGCAACAGCCGAGAGCTCCCTTACGACGGCGGGACCTCGCCGACCGTCCAGCACACGTTCTCGGCAACCGGCGACGTTCAGGTGTCGCTCAAGATCACCGACACGGTCGGTCAGACGAGCACGCAGGCCCAGACGATCTACGTGCTGCCGCCGTCGACCTCCACCTCGGCAGCGCATGCGTCGCTGAGCCCGTCCTCGCTGTCCTTCCACGTGAACATCAACGAGTTCGACGCCCTGTACATCGACAGCGCCCCGCAGTTCGTTCACGTGGTCAACACCGGCACGGCGTCGCTGACCATCTCCGGGGTGCAGATCATCAACTCGGGCGGCGCCTTCGCGATCGGCGCGGTCTGCGCCGCCGTGCTCGGCAACGACGACCGGTACACGAGCGCCTGCGGGAACTACGGCCATTCCGACACGTGCCTCGGCACGACGCTCGATCCCGGCACCAGCTGCGAGGTCGCGATCCAGTACCAGGACGCGCGCAACCACAACCCGGGTACCGGAGCGCTCGAGATCCTCTCGAACTCGCCGACGAGTCCCGACCTCGTGCAGTTGTCGGCCTCGGCGACCGTGCTGTCGAGCAGCGGCGGCGACGGACCGCTCCGCTGTCCGGGCGTGATCGGCGATTCGCAGTTCCCGCTCGCCGGCTGCTTCGGCGACATCACCGCCGACCCGCCGAGCTACCCGGACGGAGAGCCGGACAGCTGGGCCGCCTACGGCCCGGTGACGCTCGACAACGAGGTCATGCTCGTGCCAACGAGCCCCAACGACGAGCTCGTGGAGCGGCCGGTCGGGAACTCCACGGCCGTCTACGCGACGCCGGCGAACGCTGCGTACGAGGTCGAGGTGATCCCTCCCAACGGTCAGACTCCAAGTCTGCCCGTCGGGCAGCTCGATCTCGGACACGCTCCGTACATCTGCACGTACGGGAACAACAACCATCCGCTCGGGTCGAGCCCGTCCCCCTACGCCGGCGGGTGCACCGAGCCGATGACGTTCACCGAGGGCAATCCGGCGGACACGATCCACGGCCTTCCGCTCACCGGCGGCAACATCCTGTTCGCCAACTGCGGCACGCTGGCGACGGCGGTTGGAAAGCTTCCAGGTTCGCTCTTCGGCACGGCAGCGGTGCCACCGGGGAGGTCGTCCGCGCCGACGGTGCAGTTCGAGTTCGGCGGCTGCCTGACCTACACCACCCCCAATTCGCCCGGTTCCGGGCAGGGTTCGGGCAGCGCCGGCTCGAACCCTCAGACCTGTCCCGGGCAGTCGGAGCCGAGCCCGGATTGCAGCAGCCACGCGGTGCCCCCGGCGACACCGCAGGCGGCCGACGTCGCGAGCGCTCACTCCTCGGTGGCCGAGCGTTCCGGCCGGCGGCGGACGCCGCGAGCCGACGACGACTCATCCGATCCTTGCCCGTCGTATGACACGGACTACAGCGAGTCGATCCCGACGGCGTTTCTGAGCGCGATGCAGTTCAACGACCCGTACCTCTGTTACGACCCGGGCACCGGTGTCTGGACGGTGGGCGGTGACATCTCGGTGGCCGGCGCGACGATCGACACCGGACCACCGCCCGACGAGGGGATTGCCTTCCTGAGCAACGGCACCTTCCTGCACGGCGGCCTGCTGGCGACCTTCCCCGGCACCGGCCTCCCGATCGTCGGGCCGGTGGCGTTGCAGCAGATCGGTGGCGCCTACGGTGTCGATCCGACGCGCCTCGGCGCCACGGCGACACTCACGGCCGGCCCGTTGACGATCACCGGCAGCGCTTTCGCGGCTTGGGCCAGCCCGAGTGATCCGTTCGTCTACACCGGCCGGGCGCCGTACGCGATTCGGGGCGTGGATCACCTTCAAACGAATCCGGTGTTCACGAACTTCGTCGTCGGTGCCGGCGGCGATGTGGGCATCCAGCTGCCTGGACTCGGGCCTGTGGATCTCGGCGGTGGATACGGCCTGTTTGCGGCGCCATCCTACTTCGAGTTCGGTGGCTGGCTCGGCTCGCAGTACGGCGGCCTCAACCTGGGTCTCGTGCAGATCTACGCCCAGGTGTTCGGCGCGATCGACACCGGCGACGGCGAATACAACGTCCAGGGCGGGGCGAAGGTCTGCGCGAACTTCCCGGTCGCAGGCTCGGTCTGCCCGCTGAGTCTGTCCGGCGACGTCTCGAGCGAGGGCATCGGTGCATGCGGCAGCTTCTTCGGCATCACGGGCGGGTTCACCCTTCCGTGGCATGGAAGCGTCAGCATCGAAGGGCCGTTCTCGTGCAGCTACGGGTCGATCCAGGTCGTCGTGCAACGCAGCCGGTCCGTCGATGACGCCCTCGCGCGGGTCTCGCAGGCGTCCGGCGCCATCACGGTGAAGCTCGCGGGTGGCGTCCCGAGCACGATGATGTACGTCAAGGGCAACGGCGGGCCACCGCTGCTGTCGCTCGCGGGCCCCGGCGGCGCACACCTCAGCCAGACGAGTTCGGGGGGCGGTGTCCACACGAGCGAGCTCGTGATCTGGCCGGAGCCGAAGGCTGACGAGACCCTGGTCGCGATCAAGAATCCGGCGGCCGGGGAGTGGACATTGAGTCCGCTCCCGGGATCGCCCGCGATCTCCAGCGTCTCGTACGCGAACGGTCTGCCACCGGCGAAGATCAGCGCGCGCGTGAGCGGCGGCGGGCCCCGACGCGTGCTCCACTATCGGGTCCTGCCGCGGCAAGGGCAGGTCGTGACGTTCGCCGAGCGCGGCCGCGACGTGTTCCACACGATCGGCAAGGCGCGCGGGGCGAGCGGGACGATCCGGTTCACGCCGGCGTCCGGCCCGGGCGGCCGGCGGACGATCGTGGCGCTGATCAGCCTCGCGAACGGTCCGGCGCCTGACGTGGTGGCAGGCTCCTACA
Organism: uncultured Solirubrobacterales bacterium; assembly: GCA_963826895.1. Lineage (GTDB taxonomy): Bacteria > Actinomycetota > Thermoleophilia > Solirubrobacterales > Solirubrobacteraceae > Palsa-465. Next base: position 66,326 of record CAWGYJ010000007.1, on the reverse strand, counting down.
CCGCGCCAGCGCCCCCGCGGGCGGGACGGCCGTCGCCGTTGGCCGTCTCGCGCCACGGAAAGGTCACGGTGAGCTGGGGGCCGGCGGCGAATGCGGCCCGCTACCTCCTGGTCGTGTCGCTGTCCGACGGGCGCCGTCTCGTCTACTCCGAGCCGGCGCGCAGGCGCTCCGTCACGATCGTGGACGTGCCGCTCGATGACAGCGGCCGGGTCAGCGTGACGGCGGTGACTGCACTGGGCGAGACCGGGCCGCCGTCGACGACGACCCTCGCCGCGGCGGCGCCGCCGGCGCCGCCGACCGACCTGACCGCGCATCGCGTGCGCGGCGGCGTCGAGCTGCGCTGGAGGGCGTCACGTGGGGCACAGCTGTACCTGCTCTCGATAGGTGTCCCGGGCGTGGCATACACGCCGAAGGTGATCAAGGGCACGAGCTTCGTCTCCAAGCAGACGCTCCCCGGTCTCAAGGCGGGCACGGTTGCCACGATCACCGTCGCCGGGCTCAGCCCGACCGGAGTGAAGGGCGCGCCGGCGACGATCCGTTACCGAGCCAAGTCGCACTGACCGCTGAGGGGGCCGCGGCGGCGGGCGGTGGTGCGGGGCCGCTACCCGCCGCCGATCTTGATCGTGCCGACGCCGGGGAGCGTGACCTGGACGCCCGTGCCGCTGCCGCCGACCGTGGCGCCCGCGCTGACGCCCGTGCCCGTGCCGGTGTTGGCGGTGACGCCGACCGACACCGATCCCGCCCCGGAGCTTCCGGCGGTGACGCCGACCGAGGGGGTGGGGACGGGTGTCGGCGTGCTCACCGGCGCCTGCACCGTGGTGGTCGTCGACCCGGAGCCGCTGGAGTTGTCGCCGGCGGCGGCGGCGCCGGAACCGCTGCCCTTTCCGTTACCGGAGCTCGAGCCGCCGGTGTGCCCGGCGCTCGCCGGGGTCGAAGCGGGGCTGCCGGAGAGCCGGTGCACGCCGATTCCGCGGCGGCTGACGCCGGCGAACGTCGTGCTACTCGCGCTGCGGCGCGCGTGAGCGGTGGCCCGATGGGAGCTCGACGGGGCGCCGGACGTTCCGCTCCCGGCCGCGTGCGGCGCCGCGACAGATACGGCCGCGTGCGTCGCCGCGGCGCCGGCCGTCCGCACGGCGGCGGCGGTGCGGGAATCCCCGGCAGTCGAGCGGCCGGCCGCCGGCGGCGCTGCCACGCCACCGCCGACGGCCGCCGCGCTCGCCGCCAGCGCTGCCACGCGCGCGGTCGAACCCAGCGGTTCGGGTACGGACCACGCCAGCAGCCGCTTCCCCGAGATCGGTGAACGCGACCCAGGCCGACAGCGGCCGGCGGCCCGAGTAGACGCTGCAGAACGCGTTCACGGCGTCGCCGTCGAGCTGCGTGCCCGCCTCGGCGCGCAGGATCTTCAGCGCCTCGCGATGGGGCCGGGCGGCGCGATACGGCCGCGCCGAGGTGATCGCGTCGAATGTGTCGGCGACAGAGATGATCCGGGCGCCGAGCGGGATCTGGTCGCGGGCCAAACGGTCCGGATAGCCGGTGCCGTCGAGCCGCTCGTGATGGTGGCGGACGATCGACTCGAGCTCCGGGTCCTCGAGGATCGACACCATCTGTGCGCCGGTCACCGGGTGCTCCTTGACGATCGCGAACTCGGAGTCGGTCAGCCGCCCGGGCTTGTGCAGGACCGCGGTCGGAGTCTCGAGCTTGCCGACCTCGTGCAGCGCGGCGGCAATGCGGATCCGCGCGAGCTCCTCGCCGCCGACGCCGATTCGCTTGGCGATCATCGTCGTGTAGCGGGCGACGCGCCGTGAATGGCCGTGCGTGAAGGGGTCGCGGGCCTCGAGGTCGGATGCCAGCTGCTCCAGCACCTGGGTGCGGCGCTCGATGCTGAGGCTCAGCGGATCGGTCGCGCCGTCGACGCGATGGACACCGAGCAGTGAAGCGGCGTCCGCGATCCGGCGCTGCTGGTAGCCGCGGCGGATCCAGCCCCAGATCATCAGGTCGCCGAACAGCACATCTCCGGCCCGGTCAGAGCGCTCCCACAGCCGCGCCGCGATGCTGCACGCGATCAGCGGCAGCAGCGCGCCGAGGGCTGCGCACGGTAGGAACGCGCCGACGATCCCGGCCGCACGCAGCCCCCAGACGGCACCGGCCGGCACGACCGCAACTAGCGTCGTCGCTGCTATGACCTTCGGCGGCAGCCGGCCCACAAGTCCTGATCGGCAGGCTTGAGTAGCTACTTGAGCATTTTGTGAGCTTTGGACAACCTCGGTCTCGCCCGGTCGCCGGGGCGGACGACACCTAGAATCCGCGCCGTGGACGACTCCGAGGTGCAATTCGACGAGCAGGGGCTCGTGCCGTGCATCGTGCAGGATTGGCGCAGCGGCGAGGTGCTGACGCTGGCGTACATGAACGCCGAGTCGCTCGCGCTGACCCGCGAGACCGGGGAGGCCCATTTCTGGAGCCGCTCGCGAGGCGAGCTCTGGCACAAGGGCGCGACGTCCGGAAACACGTTGACGGTCAGGGCGATCCGCTATGACTGCGACGGAGACGCGCTGCTCGCGCTGGTCGAGCCGGCCGGCCCGGCGTGCCACACCGGCGAGCGGACATGCTTTCACCGCGGCGAGCTGGAGCCCGGAGCGCCGCACGAGGTGCTCCCGGCGCTCGAGCGGACGATCGCCGACCGCGCCGCCGTGCGTCCGCGCCGGCTCGTACACGGTCGCGCTGCTCGACGACCCGAACCGGATCGGCGAGAAGGTGCAGGAGGAGGCCGAGGAGGTCGCGCGGGCGGCGCGCGAGGAGTCCGACGAGCGCGTCGCGGAGGAAGCGGCCGACGTGCTCTATCACCTGACGGTGCTGCTGTCCGGACGCGAGCTCTCGCTCGCCGACGCCGAGCGGGTGCTCGATGACCGTCGAGGCGGCTGAGGCCTCCGCCACCGGAGGCGCCACCCCGACCCTCGAGGAGGCTCGGGCGCTCGCGGCGGCCGGCCACACGCTGATCCCGGTCTCGGAGACGTTCATCGACGACTGCGAGACGCCCGTGTCGGCGTTCCTGAAGCTGCGCGGCGACGGACCCGCGTTCCTGCTCGAGTCGGCCGACCACGGCCGCGTCGGGCGCTACTCGTTCATCGGCTTTCGCCCGCGCAAGGTGCTGCGCTGGTCGCTCGGGCGACCCGGGCGATCCGTACGCGCTCGCGGCCGCCGAGCTGGGCCGATTCGATCGCGGCGCCGCTCGATCGGGTTGCCGCCGTTCGCCGGCGGCGCGGTCGGCGTGTTCGCGTACGACCTCGTGCGCACCGTCGAGCCGCTCGGCGAGCCGAACCCGGACCCGCGTCGGCATTCCCGACCTGGCGCTGATGCTGACCGACGCGCTGGTCGCGTTCGACCACCTCAAGCGAACGATCGACAGTGCTCGCGAACGTCTACGCCGACGACGACCTCGACGGCTCGTACGCGCGCGCACGCGAGACAATCGCGGAGATCCGCTGGCGGCTCGACGGCGCGGTCCCGCGCCCGGCGCGGCCGCCGGCCCGTGATCGGCCGTCGCCGAGCTTCACACCGAACATGAGCCGCGAGCAGTTCGAGGCGATGGTGGCGCGGATCATCGAGTACGTCTACGCCGGCGACGCGTTCCAGGTGGTGCCGTCGCAGCGGTGGTCGGCGCCGGTTCCGGTCGAGGCGTTCTCGATCTACCGCGGCCTGCGGGCGGTCAACCCGAGCCCGTACATGTACTTCCTCGATTTCGGCGACTTCGAGATCGCGGGCGCGAGCCCCGAGCCGCTGATCACGGTCTCCGGCCGGCAGGTCTCGACGAGGCCCGTCGCCGGCACCCGCCCGCGCGGCGCGACGCCCGAGGAGGACCGCCGGATGGCGGACGAGCTGCTGGCCGACGAGAAGGAGCGGGCCGAGCACGTGATGCTCGTCGACCTCGGGCGCAACGACCTCGGCCGCGTGTGCGACTACGGCTCGGTGGAGGTCGACGAGTTCATGGTCGTCGAGAACTACAGCCACGTGATGCACATCGTCTCCAGCGTCATCGGGCGCGCTGCGGGCGGGCGTCGGAGCGCTCGACGCGCTCCGCAGCGGTGCTTCCGGCCGGCACGCTGTCGGGCGCGCCGAAGGTGCGGGCGATGCAGATCATCGACGAGCTCGAGCCGGTCAAGCGCGGCGGCTACGGCGGCGCGATCGGCTACGTCAGCTACACCGGCGACCTCGACACGTGCATCCACATCCGCACGGTGGTGGTCAAGGACGGGGTCGCTCACGTGCAGGCCGGCGGCGGTACGGTCGCCGACGCCAAGCCGGACTACGAGTACCGCGAGTCGGAGGCCAAGGCCAGGGCGGTGCTGCAGGCGATCGAGCTCGCGGTCGCCCAACCGGAGTGGCCCTGAGCCCCCGAGCGGAGAGCCGTGAGAGTCCTCGTCATCGACAACTACGACAGCTTCACCTACAACCTCGTCCAGTACCTGGGCGAGCTCGGCTCCGAGGTCGAGGTCGTCCGCAACGATCACGCGACCGTCGATGAGCTGATGGTCCGCGGTTACGACCGCGTCGATCGTCTCACCGGGCCCGTGCACGCCGAACGAGGCGGGGATCTCGCTCGAAGCGGTCACGCGCTTCCCGCAGGCGCGGATCCCCACGCTCGGGGTCTGCCTCGGCCACCAGGCGCTCGTGCAGGCGTGGGGCGGCAAGGTCATCCGCCACGAGCCGGTGCACGGCAAGACGACCGAGATCGAGCACGACGGCCGCACGATCTTCCCCGGGCTCCCGACGCCGCTCGAGGTCGGCCGCTACCACTCGCTGATCGCGGCTCCCGAGCTGCCATCGGTGCTGGAGCGCAGCGCGTTCGGAGGCGAGGTCGTGATGGCGGTCCGCCACCGCGAGCTGCCGGCCGAGGGCGTGCAGTTCCACCCCGAGTCGGTGCTGACCGAATCCGGCCGGGAGCTGCTCTCGAACTTCCTTGGGAACGGAGCAGACGCGTGAGCGCGGGACCGGAGCTGTTGACTCGCGCGATCGATGCGCTGGCGAGCGGCCGCGATCTGAGCGCCGATGAGGCCGCGGCGGTGCTCGACGAGATCATGTCGGGGAACGCCTCCGAGATCCAGATCGCAGCGTTCCTGATCGCGCTGCGATGCAAGGGGGAGACGGTGGAGGAGCTCGCGGGGCTCGCGCGGACGATGCGCGCCCGTGCCACGCGCGTGGAGGTGAACCGCAGCCCGATGCTCGACACCGCCGGCACCGGCGGCGGCCGGCGCACTTTCAACGTCTCCACGACGGCGGCACTGATCGCGGCCGGCGCCGGATGCACGGTCGCCAAGCACGGCAACCGCTCGGCGACCGGGCTGTCCGGCTCCGCCGACGTGCTCGAGGCGCTCGGCGCGCGGATCGATCTGACCCCCGAGGCGGTCGGGCGCTGCATCGACGAGGTCGGCTTCGGGTTCATGTTCGCTCCCGCCCACCACCAGGCGACGCGCTACGTCGTGCCGGTCCGGCGCGAGCTCGCGGTGCGCACGATCTTCAACTTCCTCGGACCGCTGACGAACCCGGCAGGGGCGACGAGGCAGCTGATCGGGGTATCCGATCCGCACTACCTCGAGACGATGGCGGGCGCGTTGGCGCTGCTCGACACCGAGCACGCGATGCTCGTCTCCGGTGACGACGGCGTCGACGAGCTCAGCATCTCGGCCCCGACGACGATCGTCGAGGTCACGGGTGACGGGATCTCTCGCTACAGCGTCACACCGGAAGACGTCGGTTTGCAGCGCGCGGCGCCGAGCGACGTCCCGGGCGGCGACCCGCAACAGAACGCCGACACCGCACGGGCGATCCTGGCCGGCGAGCCCGGCGTCCCGCGCGCGCTCGCGGTGCTCAACGCCGGCGCCGCGATCTATGTCGGCGGCGGCGCCGAGTCGCTGGCGCAGGGCGTGCGCGCGGCCGAGCGCGCGATCGACTCGGGCGCGGCGACCGCGACGCTCGAGCGGTTCGTCGCGCGCACCCAGGAGCCGGCGCGATGAGCGCGCTCGAGCCGATCCTCGTGTCCACGCGCGCGGAGGTGGCCCGCCGCAAGCGCTCCGGAGCGCCGCGCGCGGGCGGCCGGGGGGAGGCGCGCTCCTTCCGCGACGCGCTCGCTGCGCCGGGCCTGTCGCTGATCGCCGAGCACAAGCGCCGCTCACCGTCCGCGGGCCTGATCCGCTCCGATCTGTCGGTGACCGAAGTGGCGGGCGCCTACGAGCGCGCCGGCGCCTCGGCGCTGTCGATTCTGACCGAGGGGCCGAACTTCGGCGGCACCCTCGAGGACCTGGCGGAGGCTCGCCGAGCCAGCAGCCTGCCGATGCTGCGCAAGGACTTCATCGTCGACGAGTTTCAGGTCGCCGAGTCGGTGTCGGCGGGGGCGGACGCGATCCTCCTGATCGTCGCCGCGCTCTGGAGGCGGAGCTGCGATCGCTGTACGAGGCGGCGCTCGACGCCGCGCTGACCCCCCTCGTCGAGGTCCACGACCGAGCCGAGCTCGACCGCGCGGCCGCACTCGGTGCCGGCGTGATCGGAATCAACAACCGGGACCTCACGACGCTCACGGTCGACGTCGAGCGCACGTTCGAGCTGTTGCCGCATGTGCCGGCGGGCACGATCGTCGTCGCCGAGTCCGGGCTGCGGGACCGCGAGCAGCTCGACCGCCTCTCGGACGCGGGTGTCGACGCGGTCCTGATCGGCGAGTCGCTGATGCGGGCGCCGGACCCCGAGGCTGCCTGCCGCGCCCTCACCGGCGGCTGAGCGACCCCGGCGGAAACTGGCCGCTCATTCGGGAACCGACGGTGGCGCTCGAGAAACCACTCGTGGGCGAGCGGTTTCTCGCCACGCATCGACGGGGCCTCGACGGTTCCCGAGTTTTCGTTGCCAGAGGCGGCGGGCTGTGCCCGCGGCGGTGGTGGGCTGTGCCCGCGGCGGTGCTGGGCTGTGCCCGCGGCGGTGGTGGGCTGTGCCCGCGGCGGTGGTGAGCTGTGCCCACTCGCGCCGGCGCATCTACGATTGATCGCACGATGACGAAGATCAAGTTCTGCGGGATCACGACGCTCGACGACGCGCAAGCGGCGGCCGCCGCCGGCGCCTGGGCGATCGGCATGATCTTCTGGCCGCACTCGCCGCGCGCGTGCGATCCGGGCACCGCGGTCGAGATCGCCGCGGCGATGAAGCGGCGCGTCGAGGTCGCCGGCGTGTTCGTCAACCCGACGCTCGACCAGGTGGCGGAGACCGCCGACGCGGTCGGGCTGACGATGATCCAGCTCCACGGCGACGAGGGCCCGATCTTCTGCGACGAGGTCGCGCGCCGCACCGGCTGCAAGGTGATCAAGGCCGCCCGGATCCGCAGTCGCTCCGACCTCCAGGCGCTGCAGGCGTTCCGCAGGGCCGATTACCACCTGCTCGACAGTTACGTGGCCGGCCTCCCGGGAGGGACCGGCGAGACGTTCGAGTGGGGGCACGCGCGCGCCCACCGCGGGCCCGTGCCCGTGATCCTGTCCGGCGGGCTGACGGCCGAGAACGTCGGCGACGCGATCGCCGTCGTGAGGCCCTTCGCGGTCGACGTCGCGAGCGGTGTCGAGTCGGCGCCCGGCCGCAAGGATCGCGCCAGGCTCGAGGCGTTCTCAGCGGCCGTCCGGGAGGCGACGCCGCTGGAGGCCGCGGTCGAGGCCGCGCCGTGACCGCGGTCGAGCATCGTTTCGGCCCCTACGGCGGCCAGTACGTTCCCGAGACGCTGATGCCCGCGCTCGAAGAGCTGGAGGCGGCGTGGGTGGCGGCGCGCGGCAGCGACGAGTACAACGCCGAGCTGGCCGGGCTGCTGCGGGACTACGTCGGCCGGCCGTCGCCGCTGTACCAGGCGCGGCGGCTGAGCGAGGCCGCGGGCCACCCGATCTATCTCAAGCGCGAGGACCTCAACCACACCGGCGCCCACAAGATCAACAACGCGATCGGCCAGGCGCTGCTCGCCCGCCGGATGGGGAAGCGGCGGATCATCGCCGAGACCGGCGCCGGGCAGCACGGGGTCGCGACGGCCACCGCGTGCGCGCTGCTCGATCTCGAATGCGTCGTGTACATGGGAACCGAGGACATGCGCCGCCAGAAGCCGAACGTCGAGCGGATGGGGCTGCTCGGCGCGACCGTCGCCCCGGTCGCCGCGGGGGCGCGGACGCTGAAGGAGGCGGTCTCGGCGGCGATCCGCGACTGGGTGCACAACGTCGGCGACACGCACTACATCATCGGCTCGTGCGTCGGGCCGGCGCCGTACCCCGCGATGGTCCGGGATCTGCAGCGGGTGATCGGCGACGAGGCCCGCGAGCAGATCCTCGAGCGAACGGGGCGCCTCCCCGAGCGCGTGATCGCGTGCGTCGGCGGCGGATCGAACTCGATCGGGATCTTCATCCCGTTCGCCGGAGACGACGAGGTCCAGCTCGTCGGCGTCGAGGCGGCGGGGGAGGGGCTCGAGTCCGGCCGCCACGGCGCGCCGCTCACGGCCGGCGGGCTGCCGGGCGTGCTGCACGGCGCGTACTCGGCGCTCATGCAGGACGAGGACGGGCAGATCCTCGAAGCTCACTCGATCTCGGCCGGGCTCGACTATCCGGGCAGCGGGCCCGAGCACGCGTGGCTGCGCGACAGCGGCCGAGCGCGGTACGTCGCGATCACGGACGCGCAGGCGCTCGAGGCGTTCGCCGCGACAGCCCGTCTCGAAGGGATCATCCCGGCGCTCGAGAGCGCGCACGCGATCGCGTGGGCGCTCGCGAACGGTCCGAGCGAGCTCGATCTGATCTGCCTGTCGGGCCGCGGCGACAAGGACCTCGCGGAGGCGCTGGCGCTGCTGGGCGCGGGCCAGTGAGCCGGCGGGTGTGAGCGGGATCGAGCGGATCGCCGAGGCGTTCGCGCGAGCCCGCGCGGACGGACGCCGCGCGGCGCTGATGCCGTACATGATGGGCTGCTTCCCGGACCGCGAGCGCTCCGAGGCGATCGCGAGCGCGTACGTCGACGCCGGCGCCGACCTGATCGAGTTCGGGATCCCGTTCTCGGACCCGCTCGCCGACGGGCCCGTGATCCACGAGGCCGGGACGGCCGCGCTGCGCAGCGGAGCCACCGTGCACGACGCCCTGGCGGTCGCGGCGACGGTCGCCGATCGCGTCCCGGTGGCGGTCATGTGCTACGCGAACCCGATCCTCGCCCGCGGGCTCGAGCGGTTCGCCGACGAGCTCGCGCGGCTCGGCGTGGCAGGCCTGATCGTCCCCGATCTGCCGCTGGAGGAGACCGAGGCGGTGGCGCGGGCCTGTGAGGAGCGCGGGGTCGCGCTCGTGCCGCTGGTGGCGCCGACGACGACCGACGAGCGGATGCGGCGGATCGGCGGCGCCGCCCGCGGGTTCCTGTACGCGGTCGCGGTGACCGGGACGACCGGCGAGCGGGCGGGGCTCGACGGCGCGCTGCCGGCGGTGATCGCCCGCGCCCACGCCTGCACCGAGGTGCCGGTCGCCGTCGGCTTCGGGATCAGCACGCCCGAGCAGGCGTCGGCCGCCGCGCAAGCCGGTGCAGACGGGGTGATCATCGGCACCAGGCTGGTCCGAGCGGCCGCCGATGAGGCGGATCCGGTATCGGCCGCGGGCACACTGGTGCGCGAGTTCTCACTCGCCTTGCGTTAGGAGAATGCGAATGGCGCGCCGCCCGAGGACGCGGTCCCGTAGGATCTCGCGGCGATGGGCGTGATCCTCACCGCCACCGCGGGCCTTTGCCTGTGGATCATCCTCTGGGCCACCGGTCTGTTCGGCGGCTTCGACGGAATCCTCGTGGCCGGCATCATGACGCTGGTCGCGATCGGCGTCCACAACCTGCTGCCGCACCTGCCCGGCCGGCGGGACTAAGCCTCATGCTGTCCCGGAGGCTGTTCGCACGGGCGTGCACCTGCGTGGCCGCCGCCGCCGCGATCGGCGGCTGCTCGACTGCCCAGACGACGAGCAGCACGATCAGCGGCACGAAGCTGACGATCTACGCGAGCGTGCCGTCCGCCGCGAGCGACGTGCTCGACGCCGAGAAGCTGGCGCTACAGCAGGGCGGGGACACCGTCGACAAGGGCCACTTCCGGATCGTGCTGAAGTCGCTGACGGCGGATTCGATCAAGCAGATCGCCGACAACGCCCGGGCCGCGGACACGGACTCGACCACGGTCGCGTATCTCGGCGAGGTCGTGCCGGGAATGTCCGAGCAGTCCGTGCCGATTACGAACGAGCTCGGGATCCTGGAGGTGTCGCCGACGGACAACGCGCTCGAGCTGACCACGCCGAGCCCGGCGGTGCCCGACTCGCAGAACACGTTCTACCCGTCGCGAAGCACGTACGGCTACACGTTCGGGCGGATCGCGCCGTCGAGCCGGCTCGAGGCCTCGGACCTGGTCGCCGAGATGCAAAAGCTCGGCGTGACGAAGCTGTACGTCGCGGATGACGGCTCGGACTACGGGCGTGCGATCGCGCACGCGGTGCAGGCCGACGCCGGCTCGGGTCTCAGCACCACGGCCGGGCCGCCGAGCGCCGCCAAGGTCACCGCGGCGGGCTCCGACGGGGTGTTCTACGCAGGCACCTCCGCGAGCGCGGGGGCGGCGTTCTTCAACGCGGTCGCGTCGAGCGCTCCGAAGGCGAAGCTGTTCGCGCCATCTGGCCTGGACAGCGACGCGTTCGCATCGGCGCTGTCGAGCGGCGCCGCCCCGAACGTGTATGTGTCGGCTCCCGGGTTCCTGCCCGCCGAGCTCCCGCCGGCGGGCGCGGCGTTCGAGAGTTCGTTCAAGTCGGCGTACGGGCACGCGCCCGCGCCGAACGCGATCTTCGGCTTCACGGCGATGAAGACGATCCTCGACGCGCTGAACACGGCTGCGGCCGCTGCCAACAACCGGACGACCGTGGCCAACGACTTCTTCTCGCTGAGCCTCGGCAGCTCCGCGGTCGGCCCGTTGAAGATCACCAAGGATGGCGACAGCAACCTGACCTCGATCGTGTTCAGTCACGTGCGCGGGGGGAAGCTGGTGCCGTTCGCGTCTTGAGCCGGACCGGGGCGATCGGGATCCTGCTGCTGCTGTCGGCGTTCGGGCTGGCCGGCTGCGGTGGCGGCAACTCGCTCGTCAACAGGATCCACGGCACACGGCTGACGATCTTCGAGAGCGTCCCGCTCGACGGCGCCGCGGAGCCCAACGGGCAGGCCGTGGTGAACGGGGCCCAGCTTGCGTTGAACCAGATCGGCGGGCGGATCGGCCGCTACCGGATCCGGATCCGGGTGCTCGACGACGCCACCGCCACAGCCGGCGGGTGGGATCCCGGGCAGACCGAGGCCGATGCGCGGATCGCCGCCGCCGACCGGACCACGATCGGGTACATCGGTGACCTCGAGTCCGGCGCGAGCGCGGTCTCGATCCCGCTGCTGAACCGCGAGGGGATCGCGCAGATCAGCCCCACGAGCACCGCCGTCGGCCTGACCTCCGACGCCCCGGGCTCGTCGCCGGGGGAGCCGGAGAAGTACTACCCGACGGGCGTTCGCACATTCGCGCGCGTGGTCCCGAACGACCTCGTCGGCGCCGGTGCCCAGGTCAGCCTCGAGCAGCAGCTCGACTGCATGCGAACGTACGTGGCGGAGGACGAGGAGGTGGACGGGGTCGACTTCGCGACCACGTTCGAGGCGGCCGCCAAGTCGGCGGGCCTGAACGTCGTCGGCACTCAGTCCTACGAGGCCGGCGGCTCCAACTACACCGCGTTCGCCGCGAGCGTCGCCACCGCGAGGCCTGACTGCGTGCTGCTTAGTGCGCTGAACCCGGCGAGTGCCGTGCTCGTGACCGAGGCGCTGGCCGCGGCGCTGCCGCACGCGCGGATCTTCGCCGGCGCCAGCCTTGCGAACGGCGCGTACACGAACCCGGAGCTCGGAGGGATCCCGACGGCGCTCGACAAGCGAGTGCTGCTCACCGTCCCGGCGCTCGGCCTGCGATCGTATCCGCCCGCCGGCCAGGCCTTCCTCGAGCGCTACGGAACGGCGTTCGGCCCGCCGCCGCCCGACGCGATCTTCGGCTACGAGGCGATGAGCCTGATGCTCAACGCGATCGCTCGCGCGACCGGCGACGGCCGCCGGGACGCGATGCGGTCGCATGTCGTCGCGGCGCTGTTCGCGACGCGCGACCGCGCCAGCGTGCTCGGCACGTACAGCATCGATCGCGCGGGCGACACGACCCTGCGCGAGTACGGGGTATGGCGCATCGTCGACGGCCGGCTGTCGTTCTGGAAGGCGGTCGCTGGTTGAGCTCGCGCCGGTCCTGGACGCTCGGGGCCGCGCTGTGCGCGGTGGCGCTGTCCGGCTGCGGCGGCGGCGGGCCGCAGGCGACGCCGCCGCTGCCGCACGGCGGTCAGGCCCCGACCGTCGACATCTACTCGAGCCTGCCGCTCGAGGGCCCGGGGCGCCGTCAGGCGGATGCGGTGATCAAGGGGATAAACCTCGCGCTCGCCCAGCGCGACGACACCGCCAACTTCTACCGCGTTGACCTCATCCCACTGAACGACTCGGACGCGGATGGAAAGCCCGATCCCGCGCTTGTGGCGAGCCACGCAATGCATGTGGCCGATGATCCACACGCCGTGCTGTACATCGGCGACTGGGCGTCCGAGGCGAGCGAGATCTCGATCCCGATCCTCAACCAGGCGGGGATTCCGCAGGTCAGCCCCGCGAGCCCGTACATCGGGCTGACGAGCGCGCTCCCGAATGTCACCGCACCCAACGAGCCGCTGAGGTACTACCCGAGCCAGACACGGACCTTCCTGCGCCTGGTGCCGCCGGGGCCAGTGGAGGCGGCCGCCGACCTGCAGGCGGTCAACAAGCTCGGCTGCCGGCGCGTCGCCCTTGGACACGACGGGGCCCTGGACGGGGGCGGGATCGCGTCGCTGATCCTCTCCCAGCAACGTGCCTACAACGTCGACCTGGTGAGCGACACACCCGTGAATCCGAGCTCACCGGGCGGGCTGGCCGGATGGATCGCATCGCTGAAGCGCCCGCCGCAGGCGAATTGCGTGATCTACGCCGGCGATCTCGCCGACGGCGGAACGCAGGTCGCCGCCGCGATCCACGCTGCGGTTCCGGCGGCCAAGATCATCGGCACCGACGGCGTCTGCACCAGCGCGTGGACGACGGGGCTCCCGGCGTTGATCGACAAGTCGCTGTGGTGCACGGCGCCCGCGCCCGACCTCAACGAGACGGCGGCCGGCCGCAGCTTCCTGGCGGCGTACAAGGCCAGGTATCACACGTTGAATCCGGACCCAGCCGCGGTCTACGGTTATGAGGCGATGAAGCTCGGACTCGACGCGATCGCCGCCCTCGGCGCTCAGGGCAATATCAAGGCCGATGTGCTCAGCGCGCTGCTCGCCACGCGGGGACGGAGCTCGCCGATCGGCACCTACGGGTTCAACCGGAACGGCGAGGTCACGCTGGGGTCGTACGGGCTGTACCAGATCAAGGGAGGAGCGCCGGTGTTCTCAGCCGGGCTGACGCCCTCCCACGTGCAGTAAGGCCGCTCAGCGCCCGGGGAGGATGTCCTCGATCGGCGCGAAGCCGACCTCCGCGCCCGCCTCGGCCGCGCCGCTGTCGCGCGCCACCTCCGAGACCGCGGCCGCGACGGCGCCCGCGACCTCGCGGTTGAACACCGACGGGATGATGTAGTCCTCGCGCAGCTCCTGCTCGGAGACGATGTCCGCGATCGCCCGCGCAGCCGCGGTCTTCATGTCCTCGGTGATGTGTGGCGCGCGGACGTCGAGCGCGCCCCGGAACACCCCAGGGAACGCCAGCACGTTGTTGATCTGGTTCGGGTAGTCCGAGCGGCCCGTGGCCATGATCCGCGCGTACGGGAGCGCCTCCTCGGGCGCCACCTCGGGGTTCGGGTTGGCCATCGCGAACACGATCGGGTCGCGGTTCATGCGCCTGAGCGCCTCCGCGGGCATCACGCGCGCGCCGCTGACGCCGATGAACAGGTCGGTGCCCTCGAGCACGTCGGCGGGACCACCGGCGCGGTGATCGGGGTTCGTGACCTCGGCGAACCAGCGCTTGACCGGGTGCATCGACCCGTCCAGGTAGTCCTCGCGCGCGATGTGCAGCGCGCCGCGGGAGTCGCAGCCGATGATCCGGCGCGCTCCTGACTCGATCAGGATCCGCGCGATCGCGATCCCCGCCGCGCCGATTCCGCAGATCACGATCCCGATCTCCTCGATCCGCTGGCCGGTCAGCGTCAGCGCGTTCAGCAGCGCCGCCAGCACCACGATCGCGGTCCCGTGCTGGTCGTCGTGGAACACGGGGATGTCCAGCTGCGCCTTGAGCCGGTCCTCGATCTCGAAGCAGCGCGGCGCGGAGATGTCCTCCAGGTTGATCCCCCCGAACCCCGGCGCGATCGCCTTGACCACCGCGACGATCTCATCCGGGTCCTTGGTGTCCAGGCAGATCGGGAAGGCGTCGACGCCGCCGAACTCCTTGAACAGCATCGCCTTGCCCTCCATCACCGGCATCGCCGCGCGCGGGCCGATGTCGCCGAGCCCGAGCACCGCCGTCCCGTCGGAGACGACCGCCACGCGTGTTGCGCTTGATCGTGTACTGGAAGGCCTTGTCGGCGTCCTCGTGGATCGCCGAGCAGACGCGCGCGACCCCGGGCGTGTAGGCCATCGACAGGTCCTCGCGGGTCTTCAGCGGCGCCTTGTTGGCGAGCTCGATCTTGCCGCCGAGATGCAGCAGGAACGTGCGGTCGGTGGTGTCGAGCACGCGCGCGCCCGGGACCCCGTTCACGGCGTCGGTCAGCCGCGGCCAGTCGGACGCGTCGCCGGTCTCGACGGTGATGTCGCGGATCGTGTGAGAGCCCTCGACCTGCACGAGGTCGACCGCGCCGATCGTCCCGCCCGCCTCACCGATCGCGCTCGCGACCTTTCCGAGCATCCCCGGCAGGTGGTCGATCTCCACGCGCAGCGTGAGGCTGTATTGAGCGCTCGGGGTCGGCGGCATGGCGGGGGATGTTATGCAGCGAGTGTGCCGAGTGGCCGGCCCGCGCGAGCGGGTCCAGCAGATAGCCTCAGGAACGTGCCCGACGAGCTCTTCCTGATCGACGGCAACAGCCTCGCCTACCGGGCGTTCTTCGCGCTGCCCGAGTCGATCGCGACCTCGACCGGGGTGCCCACCAACGCGATCTTCGGGTTCGCCTCGATGCTCGTGAAGATCCTCACCGACTACGGCCCGAAGGCGACCGTCGTCGTCTGGGACGCGGGGCCACTCCGGGCGCAAGGAGGTGTACGCGCGAGTACAAGGCGCAGCGCAGCCCGCCCGGACCTGCTGCAGGAGCAGTGGCCGCACCTGGAGCCGCTGGTCGAGGCGTTCGGTTACCGCAACCTGGGCGTCGAGGGCTACGAGGCCGACGACGTGATCGCCTCGATCGCCGACCGCGCCCGCGAGGCCGACCCGCCGATCCCGGTGATGGTCGTCACCGGCGACCGCGACGCCTACCAGCTCGTCGACGACGGCGTCCGGATCATGACCACCTCCCGCGGGATCACCGACACCCGCGTCTACGACCGCCAGGGCGTGATCGACCGCTACGGGATCCCGCCCGAGCTCGTGCCGGACTTCATCGGGCTCAAGGGCGACACCTGCGACAACATCCCGGGCGTCCCGGGAATCGGCGACAAGACCGCCGCCGATCTGCTGCAGCGGTTCGGCTCGCTCGAGACGCGTGCTCGACAGCATCGACGAGATCTCCGGCGCCAAGCGCAAGGAGAACCTGACCGAGCACGCCGACGACGCCCGGATCTCCAAGCAGCTCGCCACCGCCAAGCGCGACATCCCGCTCGACCATTCGACGTCGGCGAGTTCGTCGCCCAGCCGCCGGACCGCTCGCGGCTGCGCGACGTCTTCCGCGAGTTCGAGCTGCGCGAGCCGCTGCGCCGGCTCGAGGAGGCGCTCGGCTCCGCCGACGCGGCCGCGCCGGCGCCGGACCGCCGAGCAGTCGCTGTCGGCGCAGCGTGCGCGCGCGGCGGCCCTGAAGGACGTCGCGCGCGCTGCCCGCGGACCGAGGTCGCGGTCGCCGTGCGGCCGCCGGACGTGCCCGAGGGCGCGCTGTTCGCCGACGACCGGCGAGTGGCGGTTCGGCGTGCTACGTCGACGGAGCGCGCGAGGTGCTGGGCCGGCGCCGGCCCGGCGGCCCGAGGAGCTCGTCGCCGCGCTCGGCGCCCGCCCGGTGATCGCGCACGACGCCAAGTCGCTGGGCGCAGGTGCCGGCGAGCCTCGCCCACGACACCGAGGTCGCCGCCTACCTGCTCGAGCCGGCGCGCCGCGCCTACCCGTTCCGCGAGCTGTGCGAGGAGCGCGGCCTGGCGCACGTCGGTCGAGGACCCGGCGGCCGCCGACGCGCGTGCTGGCGCAGGCGCTGGCCGCCTGGCAGCGCGAGGAGCTCCGCGGGCGCGGGCTGACCGACCTGCTGAACGACGTCGAGCTGCCGCTCGTGCGGATCCTGCGCGAGATGGAGCTGGCCGGGCTCAAGCTCGACACCGAGCGGCTGGCGCGAGATCTCCGCGCGGGTCAAGGCCGAGGCCGACGAGCTCGAGCGGAGATCTTCGAGCTCGCCGGCGAGGAGTTCATGCTCGGCTCGCCCAGGCAGCTGGAGGAGATCCTGTTCGGCAAGCTCGGGCTGTCGCGCAAGCGCCGCGGCAAGACCGGCTACTCGACCGACGCGCGCGTGCTGCAGGCGATCCGCGACGAGCACGCGATCATCCCGCAAGATCGAGCGCTGGCGCGAGCTGACGAAGCTCGCCCAGACCTACCTCGACGCGCTGCCGCTGCTGATCGACGCCGACGGCCGGCTGCACACGACCTTCAACCAGACCGCCGCGACCACCGGGCGGCTGTCGTCGAACAACCCGAACCTCCAGAACATCCCGATCCGGACGCCGCTCGGCCGCGAGATCCGGGCCTGCTTCGTCGCCGAGCCCGGGAACCTGCTGGTGTCCGCCGACTACTCGCAGGTCGAGCTGCGGCTGCTGGCCCACATCGCCGGCGAGGACGTGCTCAAGGAGATCTTCCGCCGCGGCGAGGACGTGCACACCGCGACCGCCTGCCGCGTGTTCAACGTCACGCCCGACCAGATCGACCCGGGCATGCGCTCGAAGTCGAAGATGATCAACTACGGGATCGTCTACGGCCTCTCGGCCTACGGGATGGCCGACCGCCTCGACATCCCGCAGGAGGAGGCCGACGAGTTCATCCAGCGCTACCTGGCCGGCTTCCCGGCGGTCGAGCGGTTCATCGAGGAGACGATCGAGCAGGGGACCGAGCACGGGTTACGTCTCGACCCTGTTCGGCCGCCGCCGCCAGGTGCCCGAGCTGCGCGCCCGGCGCTGGGACCTGCGCAAGCAGGGCGAGCGCTTCGCGGTCAACATGGTGATCCAGGGGACCGCCGCGGACATCATGAAGGTGGCGATGGTCCGCTGCGACCAGCGCGCTGGCCGAGGCCGGGCTCGCACTCCCGGCTCGTGCTCCAGATCCACGACGAGCTGCTGTTCGAGGGCCCGGCGGACGAGGCCGAGCAGGTCAAGGCGATCGCCGTGCGCGAGATGGCAGGCGGCCTACGAGATGGATCCGCCGCTGGCGGTCGAGGCCGGCATCGGCACGCGACTGGCTGACCGCCAAGTGAGGCTGCGCCTGGTCGGTCGCCGCCGCGCTGCGCCGTGCGGCGCTCGCCCCGAGCGCCGCGCGAGCGCAGTGCGTGGGCGCCGCCGCCGACGATGTCGCGACCGCCGCGCACGCGCCGCGCGTGGTCGCCCATGCCGCGAACGTGTCGTGGTGCGGCGGACCGGTGATGCACTCCGCCCGCGTACACCTGATCTTCTGGCAGCCGGCCGGCTCCGGGCTGTCCTTCGATCCGGGCTACGAGCAGACGATCGAGACGTTCGTGCGGCGCGTGGTGGCGGCCGACCACTCGACCGAGCAACATGTTCGGGCTGATGGGCCAGTACCACGACGCCGTCGGGCCGGCGGCGTACGACTTCTCGTTCGGCGGCGCGATCGTCGACACGGACGCGCTCCCGACGGGCAGCGATTCGACCTGCTCGGAGCCGTTGCCGCCGCCGCTGGGGACGGGACCGCCTGGCTGGAGCGCGTGTGTCGACGACGCCGCGATCCAGACCGAGATCCTGCGCGTGATCAGAGCGCACAGGCTTCCGACGGGCCTCGAGGACGTCTACGTGATGATCACGCCGAGCGGACTCGGCAACTGCTTCGACTCGGGTCCGACCGACTGCGCCGACGGTGGCGACGCGAACAGCGGCTACTGCGGCTACCACAGCGCCACCGGCAACCCGGGCGCGATCTACGCGGTGATCCCCTACAACGCCGTCCAGGGCCACTGCCAGTCGACGAACCCGCGGCCGAACGACAGCACCGCCGACCCGGCGATCTCGACGCTCTCGCACGAGCTCGCCGAGAGCGTGAGCGACCCGCTCGGCGATGCCTGGACCGACGACAGCGGAAACGAGATCGCCGATCTGTGCATCACCGACTACGGGCGCGCACTGGGCGGCAGCGGCTCCGGGCCGCTACGACGAGGTGATCGACGGCGGCCACTACTGGATCCAGGAGCTGTGGAGCAACATCTCGCACGCGTGCGAGCCGGCGGCGAAGCCCGACCGGGCATCGTTCCGCGTCGCGGCCCGCGCCGATGGGCCGCACGGTGCGTTCGCGGTCACCTTCGCGGCGCGGGCGAGCGACCCCGAGGGCCGGATCGTGACCTACACTGGACGTTCGGAGACGGCCGCGGCGCGGGCTCCGGCCGATCCCGCGTCACCCACATGTTCACGCGCCGTGGCACGTACACGGTGCTGCTGCGGACTACGGACAGCTGGGGCAACTGGACGTTCTCGACTCGGCGGGTGCGGGTCGGGGCGGCGCCGCGGGTCGCCTAGCGCGCCGCCCCGTCGCGCGCTCACGCCGATCAGTGCTCGGCCGTCGGCGGCGGATACACCTCGGCCACGTACTCGTCGATCTTCTCCGCAGGCAAGCAGGTGGCCACGGCCCAGTAGTAGATGATCAGGCTGAACACACCCGAGATGATGATCGACCAATACAGCGCGCCGTTGGGACCGAGCGACAGTGGATCGGTGCCGCCCTGGTCGAGGACATGCTTGAAGGGCCCGATGCCGCCGATGATCCCGCCGGGGCCGAACGGCGCTCATGTAGCAGATCACGCCCATGCCGATGATCCACGTGATGATCCACGGTGCCGCCCCCCAGTCCATCGCGGGGGCGTTCGGGTTGAGCTTCAGCGCATAGGAGATCCAGAACAGCAGGTAGCCGAGCAGCAGTGCGATGACCAGCGTGCTGTAGACCTGCCACCCCGAGAACAGGATCATCCAGCCGGCGCCGGCGAAGGCGAGCGGCGCCAGGACCGCGGCCCACGGCAGGCGGTAGCTCCGCGCCAGTTCCGGCTTCAGCTTGCGCATCGCGCCGAGTGACACCGGCGCTCCTGCGTACATGAACACCGAAGCGCTCGTGACGATCCCGACGAGCTTGGCCCAGCTCGGGAACGGGAGCAGGAACAGGACCCCGACCAGAGTGGCGATGATCACGCCGAAGACGGGGACCTTCGCGGCGCTCAGCCGCTCGAAGCGCGGTCGGGACGAACCCGTTCTTGCTCAGGCCGAACGACAGTCGTGCGGAGGCCGTCTCGTACATCAGTCCGGTGCCGCTCGGGGAGACGACCGCGTCGATCCTCAGCACCGTCGCCAGCCAGGAGATGCCCACGATGCTGGCCAGCGTGAAGAACGGACCGGCCGCGAGCTTGGTCGGCGACCGGACTCGAGCTGGTGCCGAGTCCGAGCCATCCGCCGTTGGCGTGCAGGACGGCCGGTGGCATCGCGCCGATGAACGCGATCTGGATGAGGATGTAGAGGGCCGCGCCGATGAGGATCGACAGGATCACCGCGCGCGGAAGGTCGCGCTCCGGATTGGCCGACTCGCCGCCGAGCTGGACCGCCTGCTCGAAACCCAGCAGCGAGAAGATGATCCCGGCCGGAAGCGTCAGCAGGATGTTCTTGACCGGGTCGTGGGGGTGAAGAAGCCGCCGGCCGGCCTTGCCGAAGTTCGACCCGTGGAAGTGTCCGATCAGCAGGACCAGGACCGTCACCACCGGGACAGCGACCTTCCAGGTGGTGATCGCGTTGTTGATCCTGGCGAAGTACCGGATGCCGTACATGTTGATGATCACGAACAGCACCAGCAGGATTCGCGGCGGCGAGATAGCCAAAGCCGTGCAGCGTCCCGCCGGCGGCGCCCGCGGCAGGATTGACGTGGAAGAAGTGCCGGGCCCAGTGGGCGGTCGAGAGGTACTGGACGGCGGCCAGGACCTCGATCGGGGCCACGCTGGCCGCCTGCAGGTAGGAGGCCCACCCGAACGTCGCACCGGCGAAGCTGCCGAAGGCGTAGTGCGGGAACCGGCTGGTGCCGCCGCTGACCGGGAACAACCCGCCCAGCTCGGCGTGCACCAGGGCCAGGAGCAGGATGATCACCGAGCCGAGGACCCAGCCGAGAATCGCGGAGGGACCCGCGATCACCGCGGCCCCGAGCGCTCCGAACAGCCAGCCGGAGCCGATGATCGACGTCTCCGAGGACCACAGCAGCCCGAGGAAGCCGACGCCGCGGTCGAGGCCCTCAGCGTCTAGTACCGCCTCGCGTCCCTCGACGCCTGGCGGCGGTACGAATGCCGGATCACCTGGGTGGTGGACATGCCCTGAACTCATCGCTCAATCCCCAATCGTTGGTGACGATGCTGGCGAGCGCCATCCTAAACGCACCGGGGGACGGATGTGTCAAGTATTTAGCGAGAGAATGCGGGGAGAATCCGCGGGGCGCGCCTCTTTGAGGGCGAATTCGGGCGGCGCAATCCCTCGATAGTGGGCGAACGCCCAATCGATGAATCGCTGGTGGTCCATGATTCTCAGGGCCGCTCCCAGGACGGGCGTGCCGGTTGCGTGCCCGACGAGATGCTGCACCCGCAGCAGCCAGCGGAACTTCCACTCGTGCTCGTCCGAGAAGGTCCCGTAGCGGGCGAGCGCCTGCTCGCTTCGGCTGCCGCTTCTCGACCACCGCGCGCAGCTCGCGACCGCAGGCGAGCCCGAAGTACAGCGCCGTGCGGATGCCCTCGGCGGTCAGCGGCAGGCAGTGGCCGGCGCGAGTCGCCGACGAAGAAGACTCCGTCCTCGGTCGCCTGGCGGAGCGCGTGCGGGATCCAGTTGCCCTGGTAGCGGACGGCCTCGGCGCTCGAGGTCGCCGGCCAGCCGCACGGTCGGCTCCTTGACGTGGAACGCGCGGGTCGAAGGAGCCGACGCCGACCCGCATCTCGCCGCCGCCGGGAAGCTCCAGCCGTACCCGGCGGGGACGTACGTGCGGTCGATCCAGATCTCGAGGTCGTCGCCGCCGACCGTGCGGGTGCACCTCGAGCCCGCGCGACAGCAGCGCGTCGGGCGGCTGGATCGTCGGCGCCGTCGCCGAGCACGCGGCGCCAGCCGAGCGCGTCGACGATCAGCGGCGCGCGTCAGCTCGCCCCGGTCGGTCATGCACCGATGCTGTCCCGTGCGCCGCGTCGACCTTGGCGGTCTCGAACTCGAACTCGCGCCCTGCTCGGCCAGCAGTCCGCACAGCGTCCGGTAGTCGAAGGTCGAGAACGTCCACGGCAGGTCGTAGCGGACCGTCGTGTGCGGGCGTGTGGATCACGAGCTCGCCGAACGTCTGCTGGAGCGCGTCCTCCAGGCGCCATCGCCTCAGCCAGTCGGTCGGGATCCCGCACGCCGAGGTCTGCCGCTCGCCGATCTCGTAGCGGTCGATCACCAGCACGTCGGCGCCGCTGCCCGCCAGCTCGCGCGCGACCGCCAGGCCGGCGAAGCTGGCGCCGCAGATCAGCACGTCGCAGTCGCGGTCCAGCGGCGTGCGCTCGGCGCCGCGCTTGGTCGCTCGGCTTGGCATCGCGCGCCGATGATAGGAGCCGGATCGCCGTCACGGCGTTGGCGCCGTCACCATCCGGCAGCCACCGGCGCCCGCCATGGTCGCTGGCTATCCTCCGACAACCCATGTCTTCAACCACCACCCTGATGCCCACCGCCGATCTGCCCGAACGCGAAGGTCGTCGAAGGCTCCGACGGCCTCCTGCTCGAGATCGACGGTCAGATCGTCCCCAACTACGACGCCACCCTGCACCCCTTCGCGGAGGGTGATGTCGTCACCGGCCACGTCGTCCGGATCGACAACGACGAGGTCCTCGTCGACATCGGCTACAAGTCCGAAGGGCGTCATCCCCGCCGGCGAGCTCTCGATCCGCAAGTCGGTCGACCCGCGCGACGAGGTGTCGCTCGGCGAGGAGGTCGACGCGCTGGTCCTCACCAAGGAGGACCAGGACGGCCGACTGATCCTGTCCAAGAAGCGCGCTCGCTTCGAGAAGGCCTGGCGCCGGATCGAGGCCGCCGCCGAGTCCGGCGAGCCGGTCGAGGGCTCGGTGATCGAGGTCGTCAAGGGCGGGCTGATCATCGACCTCGGCGTGCGCGGCTTCCTGCCCGCGTCGCTGGTCGACATCCGCCGCGTCCCCAACCTCGACGAGTACATGGGCCAGGACGATCGAGTGCAAGGTGATCGAGCTCAACCGCTCGCGCAACAACGTCGTGCTGTCGCGCCGCGCGGTGCTCGAGGAGCAGCGCAAGGAGGACCGCGAGCGGATCCTCGACCGGCTGCAGCCCGGTCAGGTCGTCGAGGGCACGATCTCCAACATCGTCGACTTCGGCGCGTTCGTCGACCTCGACGGGATCGACGGCCTGATCCACATCTCCGAGCTGTCGTGGTCGCACGTCAACCACCCGTCGGAGATCCTCATCGATCGGCGACACGGTCAGCGTCAAGGTGCTCGACATCGACCGCCAGCGCCAGCGCATCTCGCTGGGTCTCAAGCAGACCCAGGAGGACCCGTGGCAGCGCGTCGTCGACACCTACAACATCGGCGACGAGCTCGAGGGCACGGTCACCAAGGTCGTCACGTTCGGCGCGTTCGTCGAGATCCTCGACGGCGTCGAGGGCCTCGTGCACATCTCCGAGCTGGCCCAGCACCACGTCGAGAACCCGCGCGAGATCATCCAGCCGGGCGATCCCGGTGCGCGTGAAGATCCTCGAGATCGACTCCGAGCGCCGGCGGCTGTCGCTCTCGATCAAGCGGGTCGAGGGGCAGGTCCTGCCGGTCCGGCCGATCCTGCCGCCCGACCGAGGCGGATCTCGAGGACGTGCCCGAGCTGGGTCTGTCCGAGGACGTCTTTGCAACGGAGGCCCCGGCCGTGGATGCCGACGCTCCCGCTGCGGATGTTGCCGAGGCCCCGCCCGCGCCGGAGCTCGCATCCGAGCAGGTCGTCGACGAGGCGCCGGCTGCAGAGCCCGAAGCGGTCGCGGAGGTCGTCGAAGAGGCGCCCGCCGCCGATCCCGAGCCCGAAGCCGTCACCGACGAGGCGCCTGCCGACGAGGCTGTCGCCGCGGACGCGCCTGCCGATGAGGACGCTGATGTTGGCGATGTGGGCGAGGCTGGCGACGCGGGCGAGGTGGGCGATGCTGAGCCGGCTGAGCAGCCCAGCGCCTAGCTGCAGTTGATGTGATCCCGTTCGTCGGGCTGACCGGCGGGATCGGCGCCGGCAAGTCGACCGCTTTGGCTGCGCTCGAGCGGCTCGGATGCGCGGTGCTGTCGACGGATGCGGTGGTGCACGAGTTGTATGAGTCAGATCAGGTGCGCGACGATGTGGTCGGGCGGTTCGGCCCCGACGTCGCGCCGGGAGGGATCGTCGACCGGGGCGTGCTGGCCGGCCGCGCGTTCGCGACGCCCGAGGACCGGGCGTGGCTCGAGGGCGTGTTGTGGCCGAGGGTCGGCGCGCGGATGGCGGCCTGGCGAGACTCGCTCGGGGCGGTGGAGCCCGAGCCGCGGGCGGCGGTGGTCGAGGTGCCGCTGCTGTTCGAGTCCGGCATGGACGGTGCGTTCGACGCGACGATCGCCGTCGTGGCTGAGGAAGGGGTGCGCTCCGAGCGCGCGCAGGCGCGCGGTCATCAGGCGCTCGACGAGCGTGCCCGGCGCCAGCTCACACAGGACGAAAAGGCGCAACGTGCGACGTTCGTCGTGGTTAATGACGGCACGGTGGAAGAACTCGAACGCAAGTTGTCGGCCGTACTTGACAAGCTAGGCAGATGAGCCCGGGGACAGCCACCACCACCCGGCCGAGGGCCTCCGGGCGGAGCGGCTCGAGTGGCGCCGCCGCCGCACGCCGGCGATCGCTCGCCCGGCGGCGCCGAATCGTGCGCGGGATCGTGATGCTGGTGGTACTGGTCGCCGGCGTCGCGCTCGCGATGCCGCTGCTCCAGAAGGCCGTCAACGAGCTCACGCTGCCGCTGGCCGACGCGTCGATCATCCGCCAGCAGGCGGCCGAAAAACATCTCGACCCGGCGCTGATCGCCGCCGTCATCTACGCCGAGACGAAATTCGACGCGCGCACCTCGCCCGCCGGCGCGCTCGGGCTGATGCAGATGCTGCCGTCGACCGCGGAGTACCTCGCGAGGCGGTCCGGCGGGACCACCTTCACGACCGCGGACCTCGCCGAGCCGGCGGTCAATATCGCCTACGGCAGCTACTACCTGCGGTATCTCCTGAACCACTATCACGGCAACGAGATGCTCGCGATCGCGGCCTACAACGGCGGGATCACGAACGTCGACCGCTGGGTCTCGGAGGCTCGTGCGGACGGTCGCGGATTCACGATCGACGACATCCCGTTCCCCGAGACGCGCGACTACGTGCTGCGCGTGCTCGGCGCGCAGCGGGACTACCGCCACACGTACGCCTCGCAGCTCGGCTACGGCTGAGGGGCGCTGGAGAACCCGGCCCCGCCCTGGGGCGCGTAGTTGACGTGGTAGCCGATCAGGTGCATCAGCACGTGCGGCGCGACGAACACCTCCCACAGCGCCGTCACGACCAGCGTCGGCACGGCGATCGCCACGGTCACCGCCGTGGCGGCGAGCAGCTTGTCCCAGTCGCCCTCACGGCTCGCGATGATCCACGCCGCCAGCGGCAGGAACAGCGCGATCAGCTCCGGCAGCGCGTGTGGCAGCAGACCGAGCAGCAGCAGGCCGGGCGAGCAGTCGAGGAAGCCGGCGACGTTCGCGACTGACGTGCCCAGCACATACGCCTGAGCGCTCAGCGAGAACGTCGTCGCCGCGATGACGAACAGGATCGCGAACCGCCCTCCGTGCTCGTGGATCCATCGCGAGACGCCGGTCTTCCCGTGCGCCTGCATCGGCAGCGAGCTGCCGGCGATGAAGCCTGCAACGCATGCCATCGCGTGGAGCCCGAGCACGAGCATGTTCTTGAAGAAGATGTGGACCACGTCGCGCGGGAGCCCGATCGCGATCGGCGGTGTCAGATCGGCGCCGCCCTTGCCCGGAGCCATCGCCGCGATCGCCCACACCGCCAGCAGCAGCAGCGAGGCCGCTGCGAAGCTGCCGGCGAGCCAGATCCGGAGCACCTTCCACGGGTGGCGGTTCCACGAGGCGAGCGTCGAGCGTGTGGCGCGGACGCCGTGCACGAACGCGTACTGGGATGCATCCATCGTTACTACATCGACAGTTCGGGCGCTGATTTGAATTGCCGCGTGATTGCGGTCAGGAGTTGACCCCGTGCGCGGCTAACCTGAGAACGTGCCGAAATTCGAGCTAGATGCGCAGTTCAGCCCGACCGCGGATCAGCCCGCGGCGATCAAGTCACTCGCGGAGGGGATCGCGGCCGGCGACCGGGGCGTGACGTTGCTCGGCGCCACCGGAACCGGCAAGACCATGACGATGGCCGGCGTGGTCCAGGAGCTGCAGCGTCCGGCGCTCGTGATCGCGCACAACAAGACGCTCGCCGCCCAGCTGTGCAACGAGTTCCGGACGTACTTCCCGCGCAACTCGGTCGAGTACTTCGTCTCGTATTACGACTACTACCAGCCCGAGGCATACGTCCCGAGCAAGGACCTGTACATCGAGAAGGACTCGGCGATCAACCAGGAGATCGATCGGCTGCGCCACTCGGCGACGGCGGCGCTGTTCGCGCGTCGCGACGTGCTGATCGTCGCGAGCGTCTCGTGCATCTACGGTCTCGGCTCGCCCGAGGTCTACGACGACAATCTGCAGACGCTCTCGAAGGGCGAGTTCGTCGACCGCGACGCGCTGCTGCGCAAGCTCGTCTCGATCCAGTACACGCGAAATGACACGGCGCTGTCGCGAGGGACGTTCCGGGTGCGGGGCGAGACGCTCGAGGTGTTCCCGGCGTACGCCGAGACCGCGTTCAGGGTGGTGCTGTTCGGCGACGAGGTGGAGCACCTGCAGCACTTCGATCCGCTCACGGGCGAGGTGATCGAGGACGACCTCGAACACGTCGGGATCTGGCCCGCCACCCACTACAACGTACGCGAGGGGATGCTCGAGGACGCGGTCGCCGAGATCGGTCGCGAGCTGAACACGCGCTGCGCGGAGCTCGAGGCGGAGGGCAAGCTGCTCGAGTCCCACCGCCTGCGCCAGCGCACCCAGTACGACATGGAGATGCTGCGCGAGCTCGGCTTCTGCTCGGGGATCGAGAACTACTCGCGGATCCTCGACGGCCGCCAACCCGGCGACCGTCCCTACTGCCTGCTCGACTACTTCCCCGAGGACTATGTGGTGTTCATCGACGAGTCCCACCAGACCGTGCCGCAGATCGGCGGCATGGCGGAGGGCGACCGGTCGCGCAAGCAGACGCTCGTCGACTACGGATTCCGGCTCCCGAGCGCGATCGACAACCGGCCGCAGACGTTCCAGGAGTTCCTGAAGATGGCGCCGCAGCTCGTGTTCGTGTCCGCGACCCCGGGCGAGTACGAGCGGACGCATTCGGCCCGGATCGTGCGAGCAGATCGTGCGGCCGACGGGGATCATCGACCCGGAGGTCGAGGTCCGCGAGACGCGCAATCAGATCGACGACCTGATGAACGAGATCCGCGTGCGGGTCGACCGCGAGGAGCGGACGCTGGTCACGACGCTGACCAAGAAGATGGCCGAGGACCTGACCGACTACCTGCTCGAGATGGGGTTCCGGGTCCGCTACCTGCACTCCGAGGTCGACACGCTCGAGCGGATCCAGATCATCCGCGAGCTCCGGCTCGGCGAGTTCGACGTCCTCGTCGGCGTCAACCTGCTCCGCGAGGGCCTCGATCTGCCGGAGGTTTCGCTGGTGGCGATCCTGGATGCCGACAAGGAGGGGTTCCTCCGCGGAGAGACGTCGCTGATCCAGACGATCGGGCGCGCGGCGCGGAACATCGAAGGCAAGGTGCTGATGTACGCCGACAAGGAGACCGCGGCGATGCGTGCGGCGATCGGGGAGACCGACCGGCGCCGCGAGATCCAGCGGGCCTACAACGTGGAGCACGGGATCACGCCGGAGACGATCGTCAAGGGGATCTCGGACATCGCCGAGTTCCTGCAGTCCGAGTCCAAGGTTCCGCGGTCCCGCCGGCGGCGCCGCGATCCGGCGGCCTCGGGCATGGCGCAGGCCGAGATCGAGAAGACGATCGTCGAGCTCGAGGAGGAGATGCTGGCCGCAGCCGAGGACCTCCGGTTCGAGTACGCGGCCAAGCTCCGCGACGAGATCAGGGACCTCAAGCGGGCGCTGGATCAGGCGATCACGACCGGCTGACGCCCTGGCCTCGGCTGCGGACCTTGAGCTCGCCCGAGGTCCGGTACGCTCCGCGCTGGCTGACGGATCCGATCCTGATAGGGAGGTAGTGCCAGTGGCACTCGAACGACAGAGCATCGAGAAGAAGGACTTCCCAATCGGCCGGCGGGGCTACGACCCTGACGCGGTCGATGCACACCTCTCGGCGCTCGCCGACGAGATCGACGAGCTCAAGCGGACCTCCCGTCGCCGGAGCGAGACGCTCGCGAGCGCGGCTTCCGATCAGGTCCGGGCGATCGTCGAGGCCGCCGAGACCAGCGCCTCCGAGATCCAGCGGCAGGCTGAGGAGGAAGCGGCCGAGATCCGCGCCGAGGCCGCCGGCGAGGCCACGACCACGCGCGAGCAGGCCACGGACCAGGCCCGCCAGTACGTCGGCAAGGTGTCCGAGTCGACCGCGGTGATGCTCCAGCGGCTCGACGCGATGGAGAGCGAGCTGAGCGCGCTGATCGAGTCCCTTCGGACCGGATCGAACCGCCTGAACGCCGACCTGCAGCTGCTCGAGGGCAACCTGACAGAGGTGACCGAGGCCGTGTCGCCGCGTCCGCGCTTCGAGCGCGAGACCGAGGCCTCCGCGATCGTTTCCGAGCAGGCGCTGCCGGCGCCGAGCGACGAGGCGGAGTTCGAGACCGAGGCCGAGGCGGGTGACTTCGAGGACGACGCGGACGCAGAGGAGATCGTGTACGTGGAGGAGATCGAGGTCGAGGTGGAGGCCGGCGCGGATGGCGCGGACGGCGGTGACGACACGGAGGGCGCTCGTCTGATCGCCCTGAACATGGCGCTCAACGGCACCCCGCGCGAGGAGACCGATCGTTACCTGGCCGAGAACTTCCAGCTCGCCGACCGGCTCGCGCTGCTGGACGAGGTGTACTCGAGCGTGGACGGGTAGCGCCGGGCCGGGCGGGGCCGGGCGGGGCCGGGCGGGCCGTCGCCCGGGCCGGGCGGGGCCGGGCGGGGCCGGGCGGGCCGTCGCCCGGGCCGGGCTGGGCGGGACCGGGCGGGGCCGTCGCCCGATCGCCAGGAGCTGAGCGGACTGCGGTCAGAAGCTGACCGCAAGTCCATGTTTCGTGCACCCAATCGCCGCTCGTAGCGGGATCGAGCCGTGCAGCTTGGGCCCGGGATGGGGGAACGTCTGTTCGCCTCACTAAACTCGACATAACGTG
Source organism: uncultured Solirubrobacterales bacterium (assembly GCA_963826895.1). GTDB lineage: Bacteria > Actinomycetota > Thermoleophilia > Solirubrobacterales > Solirubrobacteraceae > Palsa-465. Next base: position 37,352 of record CAWGYJ010000007.1, on the reverse strand, counting down.
GATCAACTAGTCGTCTCGGGCGCCCGGGAACACAATCTCAAGGACATCACGGTCGCGATTCCGCGCGACGCGCTGACCGTCATCACCGGCCTGTCCGGGTCCGGAAAGTCGTCGCTCGCGTTCGACACGATCTACGCCGAGGGACAGCGGCGGTACGTGGAGTCGCTGTCGGCCTACGCCCGGCAGTTCCTCGGGCAGATGGACAAGCCCGACGTCGACTCGATCGAAGGCCTGTCGCCGGCGATCTCGATCGATCAGAAGACGACCTCCCGCAACCCGCGATCCACGGTCGGCACGGTCACCGAGATCTACGACTACCTCCGGCTGCTGTGGGCGCGGATCGGCCACCCGCACTGCCACATCTGCGGCAGGCCGATCACCGGTCAGTCGGCCGAGCAGATCATCGACCAGGTGATGGAGCTGCCCGAGGAGACGCGCTTCATGGTGCTCGCGCCGATCGTCCGCGGCCGCAAGGGCGAGTACGGCAAGCAGCTCGAGGAGCTGCGCGGCGAGGGCTTCACGCGCGTCAAGGTCGACGGCGAGCTTCGCCGCCTCGACGAGGAGATCGCGCTCGACAAGAAGTACAAGCACGACATCGCCGTGGTGGTCGACCGGCTCGTGATGAAGCAGGAGCTGCGCAAGCGGCTCGCGGACTCGATCGAGACCGCGGTCGCGCTGGCCGACGGCCTGGTGGAGATCGAGATCGTCGCCCCCGCCGCCGGCCGCGGTGGGAACGGCGACGCCCAGGCGCCGCAGGTGCTGACGTTCTCCGAGAAGTTCGCGTGCCCGGTGCACGGCCCGAGCCTGATCGAGCTCGAGCCTCGCGTCTTCTCGTTCAACTCACCGCACGGCGCCTGCCCGCGCTGCACCGGGCTCGGCTCGCAGATGGAGATCGACCCGGAGCTCGTCGTGCCGGACCCGAACCTGTCGATCGCGGAGGGCGCGATCGCCCCGTGGGCGGTGAGCGCATCGGAGTACTACGACCAGCTCACGCAGGCGATCGCCGAGCGCTACGAGGTCGATCTCGACACCGCGTGGCGCGACCTGCCGGAGGAGTCGCGCGACTTCTTCCTGTTCGGCACCAACGGCGACCGCGTCGAGGTCGCGTACCGAAATCGGTTCGGCCGTCGTCGCGCGTACACGACGACGTTCGAGGGGATCGTCCCGAACCTCGAGCGACGCTATCGCGAGACGGACTCGGACTTCTCGCGCGAGAAGATCGAGGAGTACATGACGCTGCGCCCGTGCCCGGAGTGCAAGGGCGCGCGCCTGCGGCCCGAGTCCCGTGCGGTGCTGGTCGCGGGCACGCCGCTGCCCGAGTTCACGGCGCTGTCCGCGCGCCGCGCGCTCAAGTGGGTGTCCGAGCTGAACGACGTGATCTCAGACCAGGAGCAACGGATCGCGCGGCTCGTGCTGCGCGAGATCTCCGAGCGGCTTCAGTTCCTGGAGAACGTCGGGATCGGCTACCTCACGCTCGAGCGCGCCGCCTCGACGCTGTCCGGCGGCGAGGCCCAGCGGATCCGGCTCGCGACCCAGATCGGCTCCTCGCTGGTCGGCGTCCTGTACATCCTCGACGAGCCGTCGATCGGCCTGCACCAGCGGGACAACGAGATGCTGATCGCGACGCTCGAGCGCCTGCGTGAGCTCGGCAACACCGTGCTGGTGGTAGAGCACGACGAGGGGACGATGCGGGCCGCCGACCACCTCGTCGACATGGGGCCGGCAGCGGGCGAGCACGGCGGCCACGTGGTGGCGCAGGGGACAGCGGAGGAGGTCGCGCTGGTGGAGGAGTCGCTGACCGGCCAGTTCCTGGCCGGCACGCGCGTGATCGAGCCACCGGCGAAGCGCCGCCGTCCGTCCGGGTACATCGAGATCGAGGGCGCCTCGCAGCACAACCTCCGGAACGTCAACGTCAAGGTCCCGCTCGGCGTGTTCTGCTGCGTCACGGGCGTATCGGGCTCGGGCAAGTCGACGCTCGTCAACGAGGTGCTCTACAAGGCGGTCGCGAATCGCCTGCTGCGCTCGCGCCAGCGAGCCGGCGCCCACAAGCGGATCAACGGACTCGAGCAGCTGGACAAGGTGATCTCGGTCGACCAGTCGCCGATCGGACGGACTCCGCGCTCGAACCCGGCGACGTACATCGGCCTGTTCGACCAGATCCGCGAGCTGTTCTCGAAGACGCAGGAGGCGCGGGCGCGCGGCTACAAGCCGGGGCGGTTCTCGTTCAACGTCAAGGGCGGGCGATGCGAGATCTGCCGCGGCGACGGCCAGATCAAGATCGAGATGCACTTCCTGCCCGACGTGTACGTCCCCTGTGAGCAGTGCAACGGTAAGCGCTACAACCGCGAGACGCTCGAGGTCCGGTTCAAGGGCAAGACGATCTCCGACGTGCTCGAGATGCCGATCGAGGACGCGCTGGAGTTCTTCGCGCACATCCCGAAGATCCGCCGGCGGATCGAGGCGTTGAACGACGTCGGCCTCGGCTACATGCGGCTCGGACAGCCCGCCACCACCCTGTCCGGCGGCGAGGCCCAGCGCGTCAAGCTGGCCGCCGAGCTGTGCAAGGTCGCGACCGGGCGCACCCTTTACATCCTCGACGAGCCGACGACCGGACTCCACTTCGCCGACATCCAGCGCCTGCTCGAGGTGCTCCAGCGGCTCGTGACCGCGGGCAACTCGGTCGTGGTGATCGAGCACAACCTGGACGTGATCAAGGTCGCCGACCGGATCATCGATCTCGGCCCGGAGGGCGGCGAGGAGGGCGGCCGCGTGATCGCCACCGGCACGCCCGAGCAGGTCGCGGCCGTCGCCGAGTCCTACACCGGCCAGTTCCTGGCGGGCCTGCTGGAGCGGCGCCCGCCGGCGAAGCGCCGGCGGCGGGTCGCCAGCGCCGCGTAGCCGGCGGCGGATCGCCGGCGCCGTGTAGCCGACGGCGGGTCGCGGCGTGGCTTAGCCGGCGGCGGGTCGGCGGCCGGCTCAGCCGGCGGCGGCTTTGGCCGAGGCGTGGCCGGCTCGTGTCGCAGACGCTGCCGGGGCGGACACGGCGAGCGCGGGGCTTGCCGGCCGGTCGTTCCGTCCGCGGCGGTCCGTACTATACGAACACACGTTCCCATGACTGGCATGATGGTTGACAACCCCGTTCCGCCGCGTCCGCTGGAGATGCTCGAGCGCGAGATTTGCGAGTTGGGCGCGCACATGGCGGTTGGGATGAGCCGCTGGCTGGAACTGCTTGGCGAGTTCGACGAACGCCAGGGGTGGGCGCAGTGGGGCGTGTATTCGTGCGCTCACTGGCTCTCGTGGCGGTGTTCGATCGGGCTGCGCGCCGCACGGGAGAACGTTCGGGTCGCCCGGTGCCTGCGTAGTCTGCCGCTGGTCAACGAGGCGTTCGCCGCCGGCGGGTTGTCGTATTCGAAGGTCCGCGCGATCACCCGGGTCGCCTCGCCCGAGAACGAGCCGTATCTGGTGATGCTCGGTCGCCATTGCACCGGTCAGCAGTTGGAGAAGATCGTGGCCGGGTATCGCGGCGTGCTGGCAGCCTCCACGTACGGTGCGAACGCTGCGCACGCGCGCAGGCACTTGTATTGGGAGTACGACCGGGACGGGTCGCTGCTGATCCAGGCTCGCATCCCGGCCGACGAGGGCGCGCTGGTGTTGGCTGCGCTGGAGCATGCCGATCGGATCGCCCAAGCAGAACGTGACGCGGAGCCTGGCTGTGACGGCGGGGGATGTTCCGCGGAGCCAGGCGAGCACGACCGGGTGGGGTGTTCCGCGGAACACCCCCGGGATTCGTTGGCGGCGCGTCGTGCAGACGCGCTGATCGCGCTCGCGCGCGCGGAGTTGAACAGTGACGGCTGTGCGATCGCGGGTGCGGATCCGGTTGAGGTGAGCGTGCATGTGGACGTTGAGACGTTGGCGGCCGAGGAGGTCGGCGACAGGTGCGAGCTCACCGATGGGCCGTCGATCGCGCCTGAGACAGCGCGCAGGTTGGGATGCGATGCCGGGCTGGTGCGGATCATCGAACGCGACGGGAGACCCCTGTCGGTTGGCCGGAGGACGCGGACGGTCCCGCCGGCGCTGAAGCGCGCGCTGAACGACCGCGATCCACAGTGCCGGTTTCCGGGCTGTGATCACAGGCGGTATCTGCACGCGCATCACGTTCATCACTGGGCTCGGGGAGGACCGACCGAGCTGTCGAACCTGGTTCATCTGTGCTCGTATCACCATCGGCTCGTGCACGAGGGCGGGTTCATCGCGCAACACGAACCTGGAGGCCGTGTGACCTTCTGCCGGCCCGATGGCCGAGCAATCCCCGAGCGCCCACCGCCCACCATGCCCCGAGGGCCCGGTGTGCCCGAGCAGAACCGGCGGTGCGGGATCCCAATCGACCCTGACACGAGCCGACCCCTATCCGCCGGCGAACCACTCGACTACGGCATGGCGATCGAAGGACTCGCCCAAGAAGACGGGCTGTACCGCCGGCCGCAGCGACCGGCACAGCACAGCGGCGATCAGTCGAGTGGTCACAGCCCGCCGGACGCCCCCGACTGAGCCCATGGCGACCTCGCCGCCCGGCGGGCCGCAGGTATTCGTGGGGCGTTAACCGGATCGTCACACCGCGCCCTTGCGGGTAGGACTCCTGGGTATAAGCTCCGGCCCAGCGGGTCGCGCCGATGGGCCGTGGAGCGCGGGCCGCGGATCTGACAGCCCACCGTGATCGTCATTGTCCTCGTCTGCATCGCCACCGCGGCGCTGTTCGCGGTGCTCGCGGTAGAGCTCGGGAGGTTGATGCTCGGTGCCGCGCGGGAGGGCGTGGCGGTGGACCGGCTGCTGCACGGAGTGGCGGGCGGCGTGAAGGGCGTCCTCGGGGTGACCGCGGGCGCGAGTGTGCCGCCGACCGTCGACGACGGGCCGGCCGTGGCCGACGGGCCGGCCGTGGCCGAGGCGCCGGCCGTGGCCGAGGCGCCGACCATCGCCGAGGCGTCGACCATCGCCGAGGCGCCGACCATCGCCGAGGCTGAGGACCAGTCGTGGGTGCGGCACGATCTGGAGGTGGAGCAGCTGGTCCGAGACCGGCTGTACGGTGCCCGGCGCCTCCGCGAGCGCAGAGACTGACGTAGGCTCATCGGCCGTGAGCCGGAACGACGGACCGCCACCGGGCGCCGCGGAGCTGCGGCTGTGGGCACAGAAGTGGCGCTGGTACGAGCGCAACTCGCTGCCGTGGAACCGGGCGAGGATCCACTGGGAGCTGATGCGCCGCCAGGCGTTCGCGCGCTGGCCGCTGCACGGCAACGTGCTCGAGGCGATGCGCGAGGGGCGGTTGGAGGTCGGCGCTGGAGTGCTGTTCGAGCCAGGGGTGTGGATCACCGCGCCCGGCAGCGCGCGGATCCGGATCGGCGGAGGGACGTTCCTGAACATGGGCGTGATGCTTGCGGCGCACGAGCTTGTCGAGATCGGCGAGCACTGCATGTTCGCGAACGGTTGCTTCGTCACCGACGCGAACCACCGCTTCGACGACCCGGACAAGCCGGTTCCCTGGCAGGGATTCACCAGCAAGGGGCCGACCCGGCTCGGCGACAACGTGTGGTGCGGCGCGAACGTCGTGATCACGAGCGGCGTGACGGTCGGCGAGCGGTGCGTGATCGGGGCCAACTCGGTCCTCACCGAGGACCTGCCGCCGTTCTCGATCGCGGCGGGGGCGCCGGCAAAGGTGCTCCGGACGATCGAATACCGCTAGTGACCCAGGGCACTCGACGGGCGGCCCCGGCACGTGCCGGAGCCGCCCGCCGAAAGGGAGGCTGATTACGTCAGGGTGACGGGATCCCGCTCGCCGGCGGCGCCGGCTGGGTGCCCGTGTAGGGCGTGATCGCGGCCGGTGGGTGTCGGCTCGGTCACGAGCGGCCCGCCGATCGCGACGATGCCGCCGTTGACGACCTTGGCCATCTCGACGCCGCCGTAGCCCCCGTGGACGGTGGTCGAGTACCGGAACGGCACGAGGCCGGGCCCGGTCCAGCTGTGGCCGTCGTTGTTGACCACGTTGACGAGCCCCTGGCGGGTGAGGTTCTTGCCCGCGGCCTCGAGCGCTTGCACGAGCGTGTAGGCGTTCGCGATCCCGTACTCCGTGTTGCCGTCCCACGGCGCCTTGGGGTCGTACTGGGCGAGGATCTTCTTGAACAGCGTGACCCACGGGTTCGAGGTGTCCGAGAACGACGGCAGGTACGCGTCGGTGATCACGCCGTTGATCAGCGCGGTGCCGGCCTTGCCCTTGGAGATCGAGCTCAGCAGGCCACCGACCGTGATCGGGTCGATGCCCACGTTCGAGACGACGAGCGTCGGGTTGTAGCCGAGCGTGAACGCCGTCAGGCGCGCGATCGCGGTGTAGATCGGGACCGTGAAGTCGACCTCGACCTGGGCGCCCGGAGGACTTGATCGCCGTCACCTGGGTGGCGAGCGACGTGACGCCGGGCTGGTAGGGCTCCTTGGCGACGATGTCGGACCCGGCCACCTCGTCCTCGATCCCGGCGAGACCGCCCATTCCGAAGTCGTCGTCCTGGTAGAGCACCCCGACCTTCTTGCCGGGATAGTGCTGCTTGATGTACTGGCCGAGGATCTTGCCCTCGATCGTGTAGTTCGGCTGCCAGCCGAACGAGTACGGCTGCGTGGTCCCGTTGTCCCAGCACGGGCACCCGGAGGCGATGAACATGTCCGGGATCTTCGATGCGTTGAGGAACCCGACGACCTTCGTGTGCGTCGGCGTGCCGAGGCCCTCGAAGATGCCGAACACCTTGTCCTGCAGCACGAGCTGATGGACGACCGTGACGGTGTTCGTCGGGTTGTACGCGTCGTTCTTGATGATCAGGTTGATCTTGCGCCCGTACACGCCCCCGTGCGCGTTGACGTAGTCGAAGTACGCCTGTGACGCCGGAGCAATCAGGTCATAGCCCGGTGCCGCCGGCCCGGTCAACGGCTGATGGGTGCCGAACGTGATGCTCGTCGCCGTGACTCCGGGTGCGTTGCTGCCGCTCGAGCTCGAAGAGCCGCAGCCTGTGATCACGAGCGCGGCGACGCCGACCGCCGCCACTACCGTCAGCAGCCTTCTGCTGAGTCTTCCCATGTCTCTCCTCCTGGGTAAGGATTCCTGCGCCGACCGGGCGCTCCGTGCGGCGCCATTTCGATACTTTCTCTCCTGCGCGTCTCAAACACAAGCGCTGACTCATTAACGTTGCAATAGGAAGTGGTCCGATGGAATCGGGGCTGCGACAGAGAGGGCGCCCGGCGACCGCGTCGCGAGCAGAGGTCCTGGCCGCCGCGAGGGAGCAGTACCTGGCCGGGCAGCGGGTCGATGTCACCGTGATCGCCCGCAACCTCGGCGTCAGCCGCGCCACCATCCATCGCTGGTTCGGCTCGCGCGACAGGTTGCTCGGCGAGGTGCTCGCGAGCGAGCTCGAGCGGCTGATCGCCGTCGATCCGCCGGCGCACGCGCAAGCGAGGCGGCGAGGGACTGCTCGAGCTGTTCGACCGGATCAACCGGGCGCTGTCCGAGTCGCGGGCACTGCGGCGGCTGGTCGAGGAGGAGCACCTGGGCGCGCTGCGAGTGCTGACCTCCAGCGGCGGCGTCGTGCAGCCGCGCGCGGTCGCGCTGGTGGAGGCGATGATCGCCGACGAGGCGGCCGCCGGGCGCTACCGGCCGACCGCCGAACCATCGGTGCTCGCATACGCGATCGTCCGCCTCGCGGAGGCGTTCCTCTACAACGACGCCGCGTTCGGGATCCGCGGCGATCACGAGCGCCTTCGCGAGATCGAGGCGGCACTGCTCGGGGTCAAGCCTGCGGCCTCCGGGCGACGGCGCGCCCGAGCCAGCGGCCGCGCGGCCCTGACGCCGCCCTGGATCCCGGTCGGCCAGACGAGCATGGCGGCGATCAGGACCACGCCGTAGAACGCCAGCGGAAGGTTGTTCTGCACGTTGTTCGAGAGCGAGAACGCGTTGCCGATGTCGTTGCTCCAGCCGGGCAGGAGCACGAGCAGCGCGGCGCCCCAGATGGCTCCCGTGATCGACCCGAGGCCGCCGATCACGACGGCGGCGAGCAGGTAAAGCGACAGGTTCAGCTGGAACGCCCCCGGCGCCGCCAGCTGCTCGACCGCGCACAGCAGGCCGCCGCCGAGGCCGGCGCAGCCCGCGCTCACCGCGAATGAGAGCGTCTGCATGCGGCCCGTGCGCAGCCCGCACAGCGAGGCGGCGATCTGGTCGTCGCGGACGGCGCGCAGCGAGCGACCGATGCCGCTGTGGACCAGGTTGTAGAGCACGAACATCACGACCAGCGCGCCCGCGCACGCGATCCAGGCCTCCCAGTGCTCGAGCGAGAAGTTCGAGCCGAGCCAGGACGGGGGAGTGGGCGGGTTGATCGTCAGGCCGTTCTCACCGCCGAACGTCGCGGGGAACTTGTCCGCCAGCGCCGGCAGGCCGACCGCGAACGCGAGCGTCGCGCCGGCCAGGTACGGGCCCTGCAGCCGGGTGGAGGCGGCGCCGAGCGGGATTCCGACCAGCGTGCTGATCAGCGTCCCCGCCGCCAACGCGGGGAGTAGCGACCAGCCCTCGTTCCCGACCAGCAGCGCGACGGTGTAAGCGCCGATCGCCATGATCGCTCCCTGACCGAGCGAGATCCGGCCGCTCTGACCCGCGAGCACGGTCAGCCCCGCGATCGCGCAGAAGTAGTACGCGCCGTAGGCGAGCTGGAGGTTGTTGTAGTCGCCGATGAAGTCGCTGACGATCGCGAGCACCACCGCGCCGAGAACGACCAGGAGCAGCGCGCGCAGCAGCGTCGATCGTTCGAGCACTCGGCGCGCTGTGCCGTAGGGGCCGGCGAGGCGCGGCGGCGGACCGGCCGGGGGAGCGCTCTGAGTGGTCACACCTGCCGCTCCCGCGTCGCCGAGAACAGGCCGGTGGGCCTGACCAGCAGCACCACCATCAGGATCACGAACGCCGCCAGCGGCGCAAGCGCCGAGCCCGCGTAACCGGAGACGTACGAAAGCACCAGCCCGACCAGGAGCCCGCCGATCACGGCGCCGGGCGGGCTGTCGAGCCCGCCGAGCACCGCTGCCACGAAGCCGAAGATCAGGATCGGGTCGAACTGGTTCGGGCCCAGGAACACCGACGGGGCGACGAGCAGGCCCGCGAGCGCGCCTGCGACGGCGGCCAGCGCCCAGCCCAGGGTCAGCATCTGCCCGACGCGGACGCCGAGCAGACGCGCGACCTCCGGCCGGAACGCCGCCGCGCGCATCTGCAGGCCGAGCGAGGTGCGAGTGAACAGCACGCCGAGCGCGAGCGCGACGCCGAACACCACCAGGACCGTGAACGTGTCGTTCGGCGCGAACAGCAGACGCGTGCCGCCGACGTCGTAGCCGCGGATCGAGAACGCGGGCGGGAACGGCTTCGGCGAGTTGCCCCAGATCATCCCCGCGACCGCGACCAGCAGCGTGTACAGCCCGAGCGTGATCACCACCGCGTTCAGCGGCGGCCCTCCCTCGACGGGTCTGATCAGCACGCGCTCGACGACGGCCCCGAACGCGAGCGCCGTGATCAGCGCGACGAAGAAGCCGAGCCAGTACGAGCCGGTCGCCTGGATCACCGCGTAGGCGATGAATGTCGTGATCATCAGCATCGCGCCCTGCGCGAAGTTGACGATCCGGGTCGCCCGCCAGATCAGCACGAGCGCCAGCGCGACGGCGGCATAGACCGCACCGGTGGAGATGCCGTTGAGCGTGAAGTCGATGAACTTGGTCACTAGAAACCCAGGTAGGCGTGGCGGAGGCGCTCGTCGGCGGCGAGCTCGTGCGGCTCCTGGTTCGCGACCATGCGGCCCAGGTTCAGCACCACCCCGCGGTCGGAGATCGACAGGGCGCTGCGCGCGTTCTGTTCGACCAGCAGGACCGCCAGGCCGAGCGTGTCCGCGAGCTTGCGGACGAGCGCCATGATCTGCGCGACCAACAGCGGCGCGAGGCCGAGCGACGGCTCGTCGAGCAGCAGCACGCGGGGGCGGGCGACGAGCGCGCGGCCGATCGACAGCATCTGCCGCTCGCCGCCCGAGAGCCTTGACGCGGGCTGGGAGCAGCGCTCCTGCAGCCGTGGGAACAGCTCGTAGATCTCGCTCAGAGGCGCCGCGTCGCTGCCCCGGAACAGGCCGCCGAGGCGGAGGTTCTCCTCCACGGTCAGCTCGGTGATCACGCCGCGCCCCTCCGGCACGTGAGCGAGCCCGCGCCGCACGATGTCCTCGACCGGGCGTGCGGGTGATGTCCTCGCCGTCGAGCGCGACGGTCCCGGCCGTCGGCCGCACGAGACCGCAGATCGTCCGCAGCAGCGACGTCTTGCCGGCGCCGTTCGCGCCGAGCACGGCCGTGACCGTCCCAGGCCCGACCTCGAGCGACACGCCGTCGACCGCGCGCACCGGGCCGTAGTCGGTCGTCAGCCCGTCAACCGACAGCATCGTCGCTCCCGCCGGCTCCGACCGCCGCGCCGCTGTCCGCCCCCTCCTCCTCGGCGTCGCGGCCGAGGTACGCCTCGAGCACGTGCGGGTCCTGGCGCACCTCGGATGGCACGCCGGACGCGATCACGCGGCCGAAGTCGAGCACCACGAGCCGGTCGCAGACCGACGTCACGAGGTCCATGTGGTGGTCGACGAGCATCACCGCGATCCGGCTCCGGAGCGAGTCGATCAGCTTCGCTAGCTCCTCGAGCTCGCCGGCGTCGAGCCCGCCGGCCGGCTCGTCGAGCATCAGCAGCTCAGGGTCGGAGGCGAGCGCCCGCGCGAGCGCGACACGCTTCTGCACCGCGTACGGCAGCGTCCCGGGCTTGCGGGGGGCGCAGTCGGCGCAGCCGACGGTGTCGAGCGCGCTCATCGCACGTTCGCGCAGGAGCCGCTCGTCGCGATCGGAGAACGGCAGCCCGAGCAGCGCGCTCGTGAGCCGCACGCGGCGAAAGCGCTCGGCTCCGACCATGACGTTCTCGAGCACGGTCATTTCGGTGAACAGGCCGACCCCCTGGAGCGTGCGGGCGATCCCGAGCGACGCAAGCCGGGCGGGCTTGGTGCCGAGCAGTGGCCGGCCGCGCCACTCGATCGTCCCGGAGTCGGCCGCGACGAACCCGCAGATGAGGTTGAACAGCGTCGTCTTGCCGGCGCCGTTCGGCCCGATCACGCCGAGCACCTCGCCGGTCCGCGCCTCGAGCGAGACGCCGTCGAGTGCCGTGATGCCTCCGAACCGGACGCTCGCGTCGGCGACGGAAAGGCGGCTGCCTTCCTTTGGGACCTCCCTCGACTCCAAGGCCCCGTCACGGTATATCGGCCCGGCGCCCGCAGTCAACCCCGCAGGCGAGCCGCCGACGCTGACATCATTGGCGAGTGCTCGCAGGGATCGTGCTGGCAGCCGGTGGCGGCACAAGGTTCGGTGCAGGCCCGAGCACGGCCGCAAGCACCACGAAACTGCTCGCCGAGCTCGGCGGCCGGCCGCTGCTGCAATACGCGATCGACGCGCAGTGCGAGGTCGCGGAACTGGAGCGGGTGGTCGTGGTGCTGGGCGCCGCGGCGGATCAGGTCCTCCAGCGGGTCGAGCTGGGCCGCGCGGAGGCCGTGCTGTGCGAGGAGTGGGCAGACGGTCAGTCCGCGTCGCTGCGGCGCGGCGTAGAGGCGCTCGACGGGGCGGACAAGGCGATCGTCACGCTCGGAGACGCACCGCTCCTCACGCCCGAGGTGATACGGCTGTTCGTCGACCAGCCGGGCGCGACGCGCGCGAGCTACGACGGCCGCCCCGGACACCCCGTGGTGCTCGGGCCTGAGCAGTTCGCCGCCGTCGCCGGCCTGCGAGGTGACGAGGGAGCGCGGGGGATCCTGCGAGGCGGGCTGATGATCGAGTGCGGCCGGCTGTGTCCGGGGATCGACGTCGACACGCCCGAACAACTCGAGACCGCGCGGGAGCTGCTCTCGCGGCGGACATAATCGCCCGGCGCGCCGCGCGGGCTATAGGCTCGCGTCACGCGCAGCCACCGGATCACGCAGATCGCGATCGCGGCGGGGCTGGGCTTGACGATCGCCGGGGTCGCAACCGCAGCCCTGCCCGCCGATGCGCAACCGGGAGCTCCCGGCACGGGCTCGATCACGGGCGTCGTCAGCCAGCCGGGGGGCGCGCCGCTATACGGGACGACGGTCGGCGTGATCACCGCCGGGACCACCTGCCCGCCGGACTACATCTGCGGCCCGCAGGCCGTGTCCGGGCCGAACGGCCGGTACTCGCTGGTGGACGTCTTTCCGGGCAGCTATGAGCTGCAGGCGTTCGATGCGGGCCGGGCCCTCGACGAGGGCACCGTCACCGTCACCGCCGGGGCCACGTCGACGGTCAACGTGCAGCTGCCCCCGGCGTCCGTGCCGGCCGGCACCAAGGCGCACAACGCCGCCGGCGACCTGCGGTACCTGAACGCGCTGCGCGCCTCCGTCGGGCTTCCCGCCGGGATCGTGCTCAACCCGCGCTGGTCGGCCGAGTGCGCCGCGCACGACGACCTACGATCGCGACAACCACATACTCGAGCACCCCGAGAACCCCAAGCTGCGCGGCGCATCGACGGGCGGCGCCTGGGCGGGGCTCAACAGCATCCTCGCCGAGTACGTGTGGACGCGGGGAAACCGCACGCCCTGGTGGACCGCGCCGATCCACCTGATCCAGCTGTTCTCGCCGAGCCTGAGCGTGATCGGGATCGACAACACGGACGGCTTCCAGTGCGCGACCACGTGGCCCGGGATGCTGCGCACGCCGGTGACCCGGGACACGATCTTCACCTATCCCGGGAATGGCAGCCGCAACGTGCCGCCGAGCGAGAACGCCGATGAATCGCCGTTCGTCCCCGGGCAGTTCGTCGGGATTCCGCTCGGCCGGACCGCCGGCCGGGAGCTGTTCGTGTACCTGAATCAGGCCGGGGCGACCGGCCAGGCGTACGTGCGGATCCTCCACGCGACGCTGCGGCGAGGTCGCCGCCCGGTTGCGGTGCGGTGGGTCGACAACAGCACGAAGACGCTCGGCGAGTACCTGAGCGGCGGGATCCTGCTGCCGCTCAAGCCGCTGCGCGGACGGACGAGGTACACCACGACGGTGACCGTCAAAGACGGGACCGGCTCGTTGACGGACACCTGGAGCTTCACGACCGCTCGGGGCTGAGCGGGCAGGAACGCTCAGGAGTTCTTGATCACGATCCCCTCGAGGATGTTCGCGGCATGCTCGGTCGCGTCGATCGCCGCCTCGAGCCGCTCGAACAGGTCCTTCCAGCGGATCACGACCATCGGGTCGATGCCGCCCGTCGAACAGCGACGCGACCGCCTCGCGCGTGATCCTGTCGCCCTCGTTCTCGAGCCGGTTGATCTCGACCGTGTGGCTCGAGATGTCGCGGAAGCCCCGCAGATTCGGGATCGCCTCGGCGATCTCGCGGGCGGCGTCCCTCAGCACCTGCGCGAGCCGGAGCGACTGCTCCATCGGCGCCTCGATCCTGTACAGCCCGAGGTAGTCGGCGACCTCCTCGGTGTAGTCGACGATGTCGTCGATCGCCGACGCGAGCGCGAGGATGTCCTCACGATCGATCGGCGCGACGAACGTGTGGTTCAGGCGGTCGATGATGTCGTGGGTGATCCGGTCGCCCTCGTGCTCGCAGGTCAGGATCTCGTGGGCCATGTCCTTGGTGTCGGGGTAGCCGCGCAGCATCCGATCGAGCAGCTCGGCCGCCTCGCGCATGTTCCGCCCCGCCTCCTCGAACAGATCGAAGTAGGCGCGGTCCCGCGGACCGAACACTCGGGCAAGGTGAGGCATTCCGTGATGCTAGTTGGCTTGCGCCCAGAACTGCGTCTAGAACTCCGAGCGGAACGTCGCGAGCTCGTCCTCGTCGATCGAGTACGTGTGCTCGGGACCGGGGAAGGCGCCCGCCCGCACCTCGTCCGCGTACTCGGCGACGCCCGCGACCATCTGCGAGCGGATGTCCGCGAAGCGCTTCACGAACCGCGCGACATGGCCGTCGTAGATGCCGAGCAGGTCGTGGAACACGAGCACCTGCCCGTCGGTCGCGGGGCCGGCGCCGATCCCGATCACCGGGATCTCGAGCCGCTCCATCATGGCCTCCGTGACCGCGGCCGGAATCGCCTCGAACACGATCGAGAAGCAGCCCGCCTCCTGCAGCGCGATCGCGTCGCGGGCGACGGCGAGCGCGTTGGCGGCCGTCCGGCCCTGCGCCTTGTGGCCGCCGAGCGCGGTCGCGGTCTGCGGGGTCAGGCCGACGTGGCCCATCACGGGGATGCCCGCGTCGACGATCGCCTTCGCGCGCTGCACGCTGGTGCCGCCTCGCTCGAGCTTGACCGCATCGCAGCCGGCCTCCTTGATGAACCGCTGAGCGGTCGCGATCGCCTGCTCGTCGGACGCCTCGTAGGACCCGAACGGCAGGTCGCCGATGAGGAACGGGGTCCTCAGGCCACGGCGCACGGCGGAGGCGAGCATCAGCATCTCGTCGGTTGACACCGGCACCGTCGACGGGTAGCCGAGGACGGTCATCGCGCCCGAATCGCCGACCAGGACGAGGTCGACGCCGGCGTCCTGCGCGACCTGGGCGGACGGGTAGTCGTAGGCCGTCACCATCACGATCGGCTCGCCGAGCCGCTTCTTCTCCGCGAGCCGCGGGAGCGTCATCGGCAGCGGCTCCGAGAGGTTCTCCGGGACTGCGATCCTGGGTGTAGCGGACATTGCGTTGCCTCCTATGCGGTTGGCGCGCCGATCAGCGTCGCCACCTCGTCGTCGACTTGCAGGATTTCGTTGTGCGCGTCCACGTGGACCACGCGCGGGGTGTAGTGCTGCAGGTCGTTCGGGTCGTAGACGCCGTAGGAGATCACGATGATCGTGTCCCCTGTGTGCACCAGCCGGGCGGCCGCGCCGTTGACCTTGATCTCGCCGGAGCCACGCTCGCCGGCGATCGTGTACGTCTCGAACCGCGCGCCGTTGTCGACATCGACGACCGCCACCTGCTCGAACTCGAGCATGTCGCCCGCCTCGAGCAGATCCGGGTCGATCGTGATCGAGCCGACGTAGTGCAGGTCGGAGTCGGTCACGGTGGCGCGATGGATCTTCGATTTCAGCATCGTGCGCTGCATCAGTGGGCTTCCCCTGTCAATCGTTCGTTGTCGATCAGCCTGGTGGCGCCGACCTTCGCCGCGACGACGGCGAGGACGTTGCCGTTGATCCGCTCCGCGGGCACGAGCGTGTCCGCGTCGACGAGCTCGAAGTACTCGGTGTCGGCTTGGGCGCCGGCGAGCCGCTCGCGCGCGAGCGCTGTGATCGCGGTCGGATCAGCCTCGCCGCGCGCGACGGCCTCGCGGGCAGCATCAAGCGCCTCGTAGAGGGCGGTCGCCCGCTCGCGCTCGTCGGAGCTCAGGTGCGCGTTGCGGCTCGAGAGCGCCAGCCCGTCGGGCTCGCGGACGGTGGGGCACACCTCGATCCGCACGGGGATGTCCAGGTCGCGGATGAGCGTTCTGATGACGACGGCCTGCTGCGCGTCCTTCTGCCCGAAATAGGCGATGTCCGGCGCGACGATGTTGAACAGCTTCGTGACCACGGTCGTGACGCCGTCGAAGTGCTCGCGGCCGCGGTGCACGCCCTCGAGGCGCTCGGTGAGTCTGGCGACGCTGACGGTGGTCGCGAACCCGGCCGGGTAGAGCTCGTCGACGGACGGGGCGAACACGTGGTCGACGCCTTCCTGCTCGGCGAGGTTGAGATCCCGCTGTTCGTCGCGGGGGTAGGCGGCGAGGTCGCTTGTGTCGTTGAACTGGGTGGGGTTGACGAACAGCGACATCACGACCACGTCGTTGTCCTCGCGCGCGCGGCGCAGCAGCGACAGGTGGCCTTCGTGCAGCGCGCCCATCGTCGGGACGAGCCCGAGGGTCTGTCCCTGGCGGCGTGGGGTCGCGAGCGCGTCGCGAATCTCGGCGATCGTCCGGAGCGTGTTCATGCGCTGGCTCCCGCGGGAGTTGGGGTCAATTTGTTTCCGCTAGGCGGAAACAAACTGCCGGCCACTTTTCGGTGCGACGGCATGAGGGCTTGGGTGGCGGTGACGAAGGCGTCGAACAGCGGGAGCAGCTCGGGCGTACGGTCAGCGACGGCGGCGCGCTGGCGTTCGACGGTGTGGGTGTCGCCGCGCGCGACGGGGCCCGTCAGCGCGCGCTCGGCCCCCAGTGCGGCCCAGTTCTCGACCGAGGCGCGGACGAGCGGCACGAGCAGTTCGCGGTCGACGCCCGCAGTGGCCGCGAGACGTTCGGCGGCGGCTTCCAGGGTGACCAGGAAGTTCGACGCGATCGAGGCGGCGGCGTGGTACGCGGCGCGGTCCCGGTCGGCGAGCGTGAACGGGCGCATGCCGAGCGCCGTGGCGAGGCCGCGCGCGGTGCTCAGCGCGCGCTCGGTCGATCCGGCGACCGCCGCGCCTGCGCCCTCGAAGTGGGCGCCGGCGGCCGTCACGGTCATCAGCGGGTGGAGCGAGAACGCGTCGGCGTGGCGCGCGAGCGGCTCGAGCCCGGTCGCGCCGGAGCAGTGCCCGACGGCGGGGCCCGGTGGGATGAGCGCTGCGGCGGCGCCGATCTCGCCGTCGGGGACGCATAGGAGCACGGCGTCCACGCCGGTCGGGGCGGCGCCGCGGCCGAGGGGGCCCGCGACCTCGAACGGCGTGAGGGCGGCGGCGATCGCCGCGCCGAGGCGCCCGGCGCCGATCACGGCGAAGCGAGCGGCTTTACAAGCAGGCTCGTCTTGGGAGGAATCCCGTTCCAGTTCCCGCATCTGAGATACCGGTCGGCTTGGTTCGAAGAAAAGCTTGGACTTTGCGGTCCGCCCCAAAGGTGACGGCCACGTCAACATGATACCCCGTCGGGAGCCGGGGTTACCATCGAAACCGTGACGAGCGCCACCGAGCGCAGGGAGCTGCTGAAGGGGGTCTACGACGAGGCGAAGCAATGCCTTCGCTGCCCGCTTCACCAGACCCGGACGACGGTCGTGTTCGGCGCGGGCAACGCCGACGCGGACCTGATGTTCGTCGGGGAGGCGCCGGGGGCGAACGAGGATCGCCTCGGCCTGCCGTTCGTCGGCCAGGCGGGCAAGCTGCTCGACAAGCTGCTGTCCGAGATCGAGATGCAGCGCGGTGACGTGTTCATCTGCAACACGCTCAAATGCAGACCTCCCGACAACCGCGACCCGCTGCCGAACGAGATCAGCGCCTGCCGCGACTATCTACACCGGCAGATCGAGCTGATCGAGCCGACCGTGATCTGCACGCTCGGGAATTTCTCGACCAAGCTGCTCCGCGGCGACACCACCGGCATCACCCGCCTGCACGGGCAGGAGGAGGTGCGCGAGATCGGCCCGCGAGCTGTCCGCCTGTACCCGCTCTACCACCCCGCCGCCGCCCTGTACACGCCGTCGACGCTGGAGTTGCTGCGCGCGGACTTCCACAGGATCCCGTCGCTGCTCGAGCTCGGCCCGCCGCCCCAACCGGAGGCGATGCCGGAGTTCGAGCCGGAGATCGAGCCCGAGGAGCTCGACGCCGACGAGCCGAGCTCGGCCGGAGGGTCGGCGGCCGAAGCCGCCGCCCAACTCGACCTGTTCTAATCTTTGGTGCGGTGGTGGAGGACTTCGCGCATCAGGGGCCGCGCAGCCGCCCGACGTCCGACACGCTGGCGTCGCGCCTGATCGACCGCGATCGGGGCCGGTTCGTGGGCCGCGAGGCCGAGCTGGCGATGCTCGAGCGATGCCTGCTCGACGATCCGCCCGCGAGCGTGGTGCTGATTCACGGCCCGGGCGGGATCGGCAAGAGCACGCTGCTGCGCGAGCTCGCTCGCCGCGCACGCGAACACGGGCGGGAGGTGTTCAACGTCGAGGGGCGCGAGCTGCCGCCGATGCCCGACGCGCTCGAGGCGGTGCTGGCCGGAGCGTGGAATGTCGAGGCGCCGCTCGTCCTGATCGACACCTACGAGCGGATGATGGCGCTGGACGGGTACCTCCGGCGCGGCCTGCTGCCGTCGCTGCCGGCGCGGGCCGTCGTGGTGATCGCCGGGCGAGGGGCGCCCGATCCCGCGTGGTTCGCCGGCGGCTGGGAGGGAGTGGCGGCCGAGCTCGAGCTGCACGCGCTGGCGCCCGACGAGGCGCTCGCGCTGCTCGCCACCCACGGCCTGACCGACGAGCGCGCGGGCGCGGTCGTCGAGTGGGCCGCAGGCTCGCCGCTGGCGCTGGCGCTGGCGGCGGACACGGCCGCCGTCGATCGCGACTGGAGCCCGGCTCGCGGCGAGGACCGGCCGGAGATCGTGCGGTCGCTGATCCGCAGGCTCGCGCAGACAGAGATCGAGAGCGTGCGGCTGTCGGCGCTGGGGGTCGCGTCGATCGCGATGGTGACGACGGTCGAGCTGCTTGCCGACGTGCTGCCCGACAGTGACGCCGAGGCCGCCTACCGGAGGCTCGCCGGCCTGACGTTCACTGAGCCGCTCGGGGACGGGCTGACGCTGCACGAGCTCGTGCGCAAGGCCCTGTGGGCCGACCTGCGCCGGCGCGACCAGGACCGCGAGCGTGAGCTGCGAAGGCGGATCGTCGACCACCTGTACGAGCGCGCGCGGCGCGGGGACCTGCTGCTGGCGATCGACATGGCCCACCTGATCGAGAACCCCGCGATCAAATGGGGCTTCGGCTGGGAGGGCGCTGCCGAATACCGGATCGACGACGCCCGCCCGGGCGACGCGGAGGTGATCCAGGAAGCCCTGGTCAAGCGGAACTTCGGGGCGTGGTGGCCGCTGACGCAGCGATTCTTCGACGAGGCGCCCGAGCGGGTCGCGGTGGCCCGCAACCGCGGCGACGAGGTATGCGGCTACACGGTCTGCATGACGCCGCAGACCGCGCCCGCGTTCGCCCACGCCGATCCGCTGCTCGGGCGCTGGCTCGCGCACGCGCAGGCGGAGAGCGAGCTCGGCGAGGCGGTGCTGTGGCACGACTCGATCGACCTCACCGGTGACCGGCGCGGGCGCGTGCAGGCGATGCTCGGCGTCGCCGGGGTGCTGCGCTCCGGCGCGAGCAACCCCCGGTTCGCCTACCTGCCGCTGAACCCCGAGAACCCCGATGCGCTCCGGTTCGCGCAGACGATGGGCGCCCAGCGGATCCCCGAGCTCGACCTGGAGTTCGAATCCCACCGGATCGAGTGTCACCGGATCGACTATGGGCCGGGCGGGCTGCTCGCGGCCGAGCGCGCGGTCGTGTACGCCGAGCTCGGGCTGACGCCGCCGGCCGCGCCGGAGCGCGCGATCGACGTCGAGGCAGTGCGCGAGGCGCTTCGGAACTTCCGCAATCCGCACGAGCTCGCCCGCAGCTCGCTCGCCACCGGGAACACCCCGGAGGAGCGGGTCGAGTCGGTGCGGCAGCTGTTCGCCGCCGCCGCCGAGCGCGCGTTCGGCGACTCCGAGAACGAGAAGCTGCTCAAGCGCGTGCTCGTGCACGGATATCTCGAGCCGACCGCGAGCCACGAGCAGGCGGCGCTCGACCTGTCGCTCAGCCGGGCGGCCTACTTCCGGCGGCTGCGCGCCGCCGCCGAGCGGATCGCGGAGTACCTGGCCGCGCAGGGCAGCGGCGACCAGGGCTGAGCCGGCGGCTCAGCCGGTGGCCACCGGAGCCGGTGGCTCGACCGACTCAAGTGTCGGGCGTGGCGGCGGAGGAGGCGCCTTGCCCCGACGCAGTGCGAGGCTCCAGGCGACGACCGCGGCGACGGCCTGGATCGCGAGCACGACGGCGGCGAAGCTGCTCGGTGAGCGCGGAGCGTGTAGCAGCAGGATCGGCTCGGCGATTGCGACGAGGCCGAGCGGGAGCAGGAACCAGGTGCGTTTCAGCGCGAGCATGTACTGAACCGCCAGGTATGTGGCGGCGAGCACGGTGAACGCTGCGCCGAGCGGTAGCAGCGCCTCATACGCGGTCGCCTTCTTGGCGGTGAACGCGATCTCAATCAGGGAGTGTGCCGCGACCGCGAAGATCAGCAGGCAGGGAACGGCGCACACGAGCACGATCCCCAGCGCGCGGAACAGGACCGGCCGCGTGTCCTCGCCCTCGGAGCGGCGGCGCGAGACCTCGGGGACGAGATAGAAGCCTGCGCCGATCGCCAC
The DNA here is from genome assembly GCA_963826895.1 of uncultured Solirubrobacterales bacterium. Classification (GTDB taxonomy): domain Bacteria; phylum Actinomycetota; class Thermoleophilia; order Solirubrobacterales; family Solirubrobacteraceae; genus Palsa-465. Next base: position 17,169 of record CAWGYJ010000007.1, on the reverse strand, counting down.
CCAGATCAACACCTTGGCGGCGACGGCGACGGCCGCGTACGAAGTCGCCGTGTGTGAAGGGAAGCGATGCTTGGCGGCGATGATGTCGATGTTCTGGAGCACAGCCAAGACCGCCAGCGCGGCGATCGGGGCCGCTGCCGATCGGACGTGCCGCCACAGCGTCACCGCCGGTCCGGTCGCGGTGGGCGGGGCCTCGCCCTCTGGTGGGGTGTAACTCGCGGCGTACTTGCGCAGCTGTACCCAGCAGTACGCCGACATCGCGATGTATGACAGCAGCGAGCCGAGGTAGGCGCCGGTGACGCTCAACGCGATCGCGAACAGCGCGCCGGTGACCAGCCGTACCCCCTGCTCTCCGACCAGGCTGATCCCGACCCCCCTGTAATCGCCGATGCCCTGGAGCGCGCCGCGCAGCAGCGACACCTGGAGATACAGGCAACCGGTTGGGATCCCGAGCGCCGCACCCCACGTGAAGTGCTTGACGCCGACCGCAGAGGCGATCGGTTCGCGCAGGAGCACCGACGCGACGGTCAGGACAAGCGTGACGACGAACAACGTCCGGGTCCAGCTGCGGGTCGTCGCAAGCAACGCTTCGCCGCGCCCGAGATTGCCGAGCACCCCCTCGCGGGCGGTCGCCACCTGCATCGCCTGGCCGACCACGGTGAGGATCAGCAGGTAGCTGATCAGCGCCCCCAGCGAGCCGTAGTCGTTGAGCTCGCGCGCGAACACGAACGTCGACCCGAGCGCGATGACGTTGTTGATGATCATCGCGCCGGCGAGGCCGGCGGCTTTGGCGGTGTCCGATCCGCGCAGGCTCGCGAGCTGGGGCTCGTAGCGGCGCTTGAGAGTTGCGATCGGCCCCCGTGAGCTGTTCGGCGCGGGAGCGGCCATGGCGCCGGTGACGGTAGCGAAGTCCGCGACCGGCCCGCGCGACCGGACGCGGCCGGTCCGCCGCCGAGCCTTTGTCTATTGTGCAGAGGCTCATGTCTCGCGCCCGATCAGCGGCGGCACTGCTCGCCGCCGTCGCTGTGATCGTGCCCGCCTTAGTGGCGAGAGCATCCGCGGGTACGGTGAACCTCTCGAAGGCCCCGTCCCTGTCGCCGACTCCGCCGGTCCCGCTGCCCGCGCACGCGCCGCCGGCCACACACCACCGGCGGGACCACCGCCCAAGCGCGCCCTTGCCGAACACCGGAATCAGCCTGCCGGAGGAACTCTTGACGGCTGCGCTGCTGGCCGGAGCCGGCGGTGGCCTGCGTGCCGCCGGGCGGCGGCGGGCGGGCGGGCGGCGTGTGCGCGGGCCCGCCGGCGGGCCGCGGCGGCGCGCCGGCGGCGCGTAGGCGGGCGTCGACAGTGCCCGAGCGCGTCGAGACGACAGGCTCGGCCGAGACCGAGGCGCTCGGCGCTCGGCTGGCGGCCACTCTGGAACCGGGGGAGGTCGTGCTGATCGAGGGCGAGCTCGGCGCCGGGAAGACCACGTTCGTGCGCGGCGCGGCCCGCGCGCTCGGCGTGAGCGGACCCGTGACCAGTCCGACGTTCACGATCGGCCAGCGCTACGAAGCGCCGGTGCCGGTCGCGCACCTCGACCTGTACAGGCTCGCCGGCCTCGGGGGCGAGGATCCGGGGTTGCTGGGCGACTATCTCGGAGCCGACTCGGTCGGCTTCGTCGAGTGGCCGGGCGGCGAGGAGGGCACGATCGGCCGGTTCGCGCGGATCACGGCGCGGGTGCGGATCGAGCACGCGGGAGGCGACCGGCGGGTGGTGGAGATCGAGCGGCGATGAGAGTGCTGGCGTTCGACACGGCCACCCGCGCCACCGCGGTGGCACTTTGCGACCTCGCGGACGGCGAGCAGCCGAGTCTCGCGGCGTGCGTCGAGCGGCGGGACGACCCGCCGGCGGGTTCGCGTCCGGGGCACGCCGCGGCGCTGCTCGAGCTGGTCGCGGGGGCGATGGCGGACGCGGGCGCCGGTTGGGCGGACCTCGACCGGCTCGCCGTGGGCGTCGGACCAGGCACGTTCACCGGGCTGCGGATCGGGATCGCGACCGCGCACGCGCTTGCTCGGGCCAGGGGAATCCCGCTCGTCGGGGTCTCGACGCTCGAGTCGCTGGCGCTCGCCGGTGCGCGGGCGGGGTCGGCGGCCAGCGTCGCGGCGGTCATCGACGCCCGCCGCGGCGAGGTGTTCGCAGCCGTCTGGCGCGTCGATCGCGGGCGGCCGGCGCGGCTCGGCGAGCGGGTCATCGCACCGGTCGCGATCTCGCCGCAGGAGCTCGCGACAGAGCTCGCCGGCGTCGGCGCGACCGTGCTGGCGGTGGGGGACGGGGCGATAGAATTCAGGTCTGCGCTCGAGCGCTCAGGCGCCGTGATCCCGGAGGACGGCGCAGAGGTTCACAGGGTCGTCGCGACCTGCCACTGCGAGCTCGCCTCAGAGCAGCGGCCGGGCCGCCCGGAGGACGTCACGCCGAGCTACCTCCGCATCCCGGACGCCGAGATCTCCCGCCGCGGGCGCTGACCCGACCCACCGACCGCCGATGACGACCGAACCCGCCACGAGGATCCGCAGCCTCCGGTACTCCGACCTGCCACAGGTGATCGCGATCGAGCGCCGCGCGTTTCCGACGCCCTGGTCGCTCGCGATGTTCGTGCTCGAGCTCTCGAAGCCGTCGGGGATCTGCCTTGCGGCGACCGAGAACGAGCGGCTCGTCGGATACCTGATCTGCTCGCGCTACGACCAGGTGTGGCATCTGATGAACATCGCCGTCGATCCGGGAAAGCGCCGGCGCGGGTTCGCCGTCGCGCTGCTGAGGGAGATGATCGAGCGAGCCGGCGCGGAAACGCCGTTGACGCTGGAGGTCCGCACCTCGAACGCAGGGGCGATCGCGCTGTACGAGCGGTTCGGCTTCCGGCCCGCCGGCACCCGCCGGCGCTACTACCAGGACACCGGGGAGGACGCGCTGATCATGTGGCGCACGTCCGATCCGAGCTCGATCCCGGGCGCGGGCCGATGATCCTCGCGATCGAGACGAGCTGCGACGACACGTGCGCCGCGGTGATCACGCCGCGCGGCGAGATCCGCTCGAACGTGATCTCCTCGCAGGGCGTCCATGATCGCTACGGCGGGGTCGTGCCCGAGATCGCCTCGCGCCAGCACCTCGAGCTGATCGGCGCCGTCGTCGACGACGCGCTCGCCCAGGCGCAAACGGAGCTGCCGTCATTGGATCTGGTCGCGGTGACCCAAGGGCCCGGGCTGATCGCGGCGCTGCTCGTCGGCGTCGCGAGCGCGAAGGCGCTGGCGGCGGCGTGGGAGCTGCCGCTGGCGCCGGTCGACCACCTGCACGGCCACGTTGCGGCGAGCCTGCTCGGTCCGGACCCGTTCGAGCCGCCGTTCCTGAGCCTGATTGCGAGCGGCGGGCACACGATGCTCGCTCGTGTGGAGGAGCCGGGGGCCGACTACAGGGTGCTGGGTCAGACGCTCGACGACGCGGCCGGCGAGGCGTTCGACAAGGGAGCAAGGATGCTGGGGCTCGGGTATCCGGGCGGGCCGGCGCTCGAGCGGCTGGCGGCCACCGGCGATCCGGAGGCGTTCGAGTTCCCGATCGCCGCCAGGATGCCCGGGCTCGACTTCTCGTTCGCCGGGCTCAAGACCGCGCTGCTGTACCGGATCAGGGAGCTGGGCGAGGCCGAGACCGAGCGCCGGCGGGCCGATCTCGCCGCGTCCTACCAGCGCGCGATCGTTGAGGCGGTGATGTTGCGGGTCGACCGGGCGCTCGCGCAAACGGGCATGACGCGCCTGGCGATCGGCGGCGGAGTCGCGGCCAACGGGCCGCTGCGGGAACGCGTGGCGCAGCTGGACGTCGAGATCGACATCCCGCCACGAGCTCTTTGCACCGACAACGCGGCGATGATCGCGAGCGCGGCTCGGTACGTGCCGGCGCTGCCGTACCCCGAGTACCTGTCGCTTGACGCCTACCCGAGCGGCGGGCGAGCACCGGCGCCGGTGCGATGACGACCGTCGTCCTGTACGGCCGAGAGGGCTGCTGCCTGTGCGACGAGGCGCGCGAGCTGCTCGAGCGTGCTCGAAAGCGCCATCAGTTCGAGCTGGTGGAGCGAGATATCGAGAGCGACGACCGGTTGCTGCGCGAGTACCTCGAGCGGATCCCGGTGATCGCCATCGATGGGGCGGAGGTGTTCGAGCTCGTAATCGACGAGGCCGAGCTCGATCGGCGCCTGCGCGATCCTCGGTAGCCGCACAGGTCCACTACAGTCCTCTCGAGATGAGCTACACGGTCGGAGGCGACGATCGCGCGGCATTCTCGCCGAGCCGCGGGGCCGGCGAGAAGCCTGGGGAAAAGCTGTCGCTGGGCGTCGCGGCCCGGCTGTCCAGGTATCTCCAGGTGCTGACGCAGGCGCGCAAGATGGGCCGCGAGACGATCTCCTCGCAGGAGCTCGCCGACTACACGCACGTGAACTCGACCCAGATCCGCAGGGACCTCAGCGGCTTTGGCAAGTTCGGCAAGCGGGGGGTCGGCTACAACGTCGACTCGCTCGTCTCACAGATCCGCAAGATCCTGCGAACGGCGGGCCAACACAACATCGCGCTGTTCGGCGCGGGCCACCTCGGCACGGCGATCGCGACCTCGGACATCTTCGCCGATCATGGGTTCCGCGTCGTCGCCGTGTTCGACACCGATTCCGAGAAGGTCGGAACGTCGGTCGGGCCCCTGACGGTCCGCGACAAGGCCGATCTGCCGGCCATCGTCGAGGACGAGGACATCGTCGTCGCGGTGCTGGCGGTGCCCTCCGCGGCGGCGCAGGAGCTCGCCGACGAGCTCGTCGACGCCGGCGTGAAGATCATCTTCAACTACTCGGAGGCGCTGCTGCACGTGCCGCCCGAGGTGACCGTGCACACGTCGAGCCCTGCGGTCGACCTGCTCTATGCGCTGTACTTCTACCTGACGTAGGAGCCACCATGGACCTGGATATCGAGAGCGCTCGCGGGGCGTTCGAGTCCTCGACCGACTTGACGGTCGGGCTCGAAGAGGAGTTCGCCGTGCTCGATGCGGGCTCGCTCGACATGGTCCCGCGGTTCGAGGAGCTGCGCGAGGCGGCCTCCGCTGACCCCGTGCTCGGTCCGCACGTCGCCGGCGAGCTGATCTCCTCCGAGATCGAGATCATCTCCGGCCGCGGGGAGGACCTCGCGGCCGCGACGGCCGCCCAGCGCGAGCACCGGCGTCGGCTGTTCGCGCTCGCGGCCCGCCACGGCGTCGCGCTCGGCGCCACCGGCACGCATCCGTGGGCCGACTACCGAGAGCAGCAGATCATCGACACCGAGCACTATCGCCGCGTCGAGGACGGGCTCAAGTACGTCGCGTGGCGCAACAACACGTTCTCGCTGCACGTGCACGTCGGGATCCGTGGCGCCGACCGCGCCGTGCTCATCTGCGACCGGCTGCGCGAGGTGTTGCCGGCGCTGCTCGCGATCTCATCCTCGTCGCCGTTCCTCGACGGCCGCGACTCCGGGCTGCACAGCGCTCGCACCCAGACGTTCACGCGCAGCTTCCCGCGCTGCGGGATCCCCGACCCGTTCGGCAGCTGGGACGTGTTCGCCGAGTACATCGAGTTCCTCGTGCAGACGCGCTCGATCGTCGAGTACACGCAGGTGTGGTGGTCGATCCGGCCGCACTTCGCGTTCGGGACGGTGGAGGTCCGGATCTGCGACGCGCAGCCGACCGCCGGCGAGTCCGAAGCGCTTGCGGCGCTGATCGTCGCGTGCGTCGCCCAGGCCGCGCGGGACATCGACGAGGGCGTGCCCTTCGCCGATCTGCCCGGAAGGCTGATCGAGGAGAACCTGTGGCGGGCGATCCGCCACGGCCTCGACGGAGAGCTGCTGGACCTGCGCGCCCGCCGGCCGTACCCGGCGGCGCAGGCCGCCGAGCGGCTGCTCGCCTGGAGCGCGCCGGTGCGTGCCGAGCTCGGGATCGAGGTGGCGTTCCCGGAGCGCAATGGCGCTCAGCGCCAGCGGCGGCGCCTCGACTCGGGCGCGACGCTCGGCGAGATCTTCTCCGAGGTCGTCGCGGAGACACGCGAGACGTATGCTGGGGCGCGTGAGCACGTCTGAGAGAGAGCCGAGCGAGGACGAGCTGCGCGCCGCGTACGAGGCGGAGCTCAAGCGGCTGCGCGTCGAGCAGGTGCTGCTGGAGGGGATCGTGTCGCTGATCAACCTCGGGATGCGGCGCACCGGGCTCGCGCCCGGAACCGAGGACGAGCGCGATCCCGAGCAGGTGCGGCTCGCGATCGAGGGGGTGCGGACGCACCTGCCGCTGGTCGAATCGGTGGCGCCGCAGCAGGCCGCTCAGATCCGCGACGCGCTGTCGCAGATGCAGCTGGCCTACGTCCGCATCGGCGGCGCGGCGCCCGCCGAGGGCGGCGCGGCCGAGCCGGCCGCTCCCGAGACCGGCTCCGCGGCGTCCACGGGGCCGCCCGAGCCCCCGGAGGAGCCGATCAAGCCCGGCGAGGCGGGGCCGGCGCAGCGCAGCGGGCGGCTGTGGATTCCGGGGCAGTAGCGCGTCGGACCTGCCGTCCATAGAGCGTCCGGGGTCGCCAGCCGCTAGACTCCCGCGCCGTCGTAGCCGGGCCTCCTCTCGATTCGCGGGCGGTGGCCCTTTTTGACGTTGCTGGCTGCGCGCCTCACCCCTATTGAGAGCTTTCTTCGGAGGACTTCTTGACTAGCTTCCTGACGAACCACGGCGTGCTGGTCGCGCTCGTCTGCGCGGCAGCCGCCATCGTTTACGGCGTTCTGACCTCGCGGATGCTGCTCGCGCTGTCGCCCGGAAACGAGCGCATGCAGTCGATCTCGGCCGCTGTGCAGGAGGGCGCGCGCGCCTATCTGAACCGCCAGTACACGACGATCGCCGGCGTCGGCCTCGTCCTGTTCATCGCGCTGATCCCGATCCAGAACATCCGCGTCGCGATCGGTTTCCTGATCGGCGGATTGCTGTCGGCCGCGGCCGGCTACATCGGGATGAACGTCTCGGTGCGCTCCAACGCGCGCGTCGCCGAATCGGCTCGCGGCGGCGTCTCGCCGGCGCTGTCGGTCGCGTTCCGTGGCGGCGCCGTCACCGGCCTGCTGGTCGTCGGCCTGGCGCTGATCGGCGTGTCCGGCTACTACGGCGTGCTGACCTGGATCGCGGGCGAGAGCCCGCGCCAAGCGGTCGACGCGCTGATCGGGCTCGGCTTCGGCGGCTCGCTGATCTCGGTGTTCGCTCGACTCGGCGGCGGCATCTTCACGAAGGCCGCCGACGTGGGCGCCGACCTCGTCGGCAAGATCGAGGCCGGGATCCCAGAGGACGATCCGCGCAACCCGGCCGTGATCGCCGACAACGTGGGTGACAACGTCGGCGACTGCGCGGGTATGGCGGCCGACCTGTTCGAGACCTACGCGGTCACCTCCGTAGCGGTGATGCTGCTCGGCGTGCTGGTCTTCCACCAGCAGTCGGCCGTGATCATGTACCCGCTCGTGATCGGCGCCGTCTCGATCATCGCCTCGATCGTCGGCACGTTCGCGGTCCGGACCAAGACCGGCAACGTCGAGCGCGCGCTGTACCAGGGCCTGACCACCTCGGGCTTGCTCGCCGCGCTCGCGTTCATCCCGGTCACCTACTGGCTGATGCGCAATTTGACGTTCGAGGGTGGCGCGGCGGCGCCGCATTGGTGGAAGTACTACCTGTGTGCGCTGATCGGCGTCGCCATCACCGCGTTGCTGTTCGTGATCACGGACTACTTCACCTCGACGCGGTTCGCGCCGGTCAAGAGCACCGCGCGCGCGTCGCAGACCGGCCACGCGACGAACATCATCCAGGGCCTCGCGCAAGGCTTCCAGTCGACCGCGCCCCCGGCGATCGTGATCGCGCTCGGCATCCTCGGCGCGTGGAAGCTCGGGGGCGGCGGCAGCAATGGCATCTACGGGATCGCCGTCGCCGCCGTCGCGATGCTGTCGCTCGCCGGCTTCATCGTCGCGCTCGACGCGTTCGGTCCGATCACTGACAACGCCGGCGGCATCGCGGAGATGGCCGAGCTGCCCGAGGAGGTCCGCAACGTCACCGACCCGCTCGACGCGGTCGGCAACACGACCAAGGCGGTCACGAAGGGCTACGCGATCGGTTCCGCCGCGCTCGCCGCGCTGGTGCTGTTCAACGCGTTCGAACGCGAGCTCGTCGCCAAGGGGAAGTTCGAGAACTTCAGCCTCGGCAACCCACCGGTTCTGATCGGGCTGCTGATCGGCGGCATGATGGTGTACCTGTTCGCCTCGCTGGCGATGGAGGCGGTCGGCCGAGCCGCCGGCGCCGTCGTCCAGGAGGTGCGCCGCCAGTTCAAGGAGAAGCCCGGGATCATGGACCGCACCGAGCAGCCCGAGTACGGCACCGCGGTGGCGCTCGTGACCAGGGCGGCACAGCGGGAGATGATCCTGCCGTCGCTGATCCCGATCCTGATCCCCCTGATCGTCGGTCTGATCAGCGTCGAGGCGCTCGGCGGGCTGCTGATCGGCGTGATCGTCGTCGGGTTGTTCATGGCGATCTCGATGACATCGGGCGGTGGCGCCTGGGACAACGCGAAGAAGCTGATCGAGGACGGAGCGTTCGGCGGCAAGGGGTCGGAGGCCCATGCGGCCGCCGTCACCGGCGACACGGTCGGCGATCCGTACAAGGACACGGCCGGCCCCGCGATCAACCCAATGATCAAGGTGGCCAACATCGTCGCCCTGTTGATCATTCCGCTTATCACCTGATCACGTTCGTTCAGGGAGGGGGTCTCCTTCCATCCTGGGGGACGCGCCGGGCGGTCTTCGGAGCGCCGGCGCGCCTCGATTACGCGAGTCCCCCAGGAAGGAAGGTCACCCCTTCCGGCGGTCGCACTCGGCGAGCCGAACGGCAGCAGGGCTCTGCGCCGGCTGGGGACGGCAAGTCCAGCAAATCCAGCGTAATTCCGGTCATCGCGTCATGCTCTGCCCGCGGTTTGGGGGGCGCGTTAGGCTTGCCGGGTGCGGATTTTCGGCTCCGGAGTCTGGGCGCTCGCTGGACTGAGGATGCGTCCGCACAGCGTTGTCGTGTTGTGTTGCCTGGCGGTGCTGCCGGCGTTGATCGCGACGGGCCAGGCGGTGGCGCAGCCGCTCAGCTGGTCCGCGCCCGAGTTCGTCGACGGAGCGGTTCCGCTCCAGAACGGAGCGTCGCTTGGGCCCGCGGCGTGCCCGTCTCGCTCGCTCTGCCTCGTTACCACCGAGGGCTCGCTGCTCGTCAGCCATTCGCCGCTCGGCGGCGCCCGTGCCTGGCACGCGAGCGCGTTGAGCCAGGCCCCGGACAGCCTCAGCTGTCCCTCGACCCGGTTCTGTGCGGGGGTGAACGATGAGGGCTACGTGGTCACGTCCACGGATCCCGGCGCGGGAGGCCGAACGTGGAAGGCGGCCAAGATCGACAAGGTCACGGTGCTAGGCGGTAACAACGGATCCTCCGACTTCAGCCTCCAGGGGATCTCGTGCCCGTCGGCCCACTTCTGCGCCGCGGTCGACTACACGGGTAACCTGCTCAGCTCGACCGACCCAACCGGCGGCAAGCGCGCATGGAAGCGGACCGTGGTCGCACGTGGCTACCAGCTCGACGGCGTTTCGTGTCCGTCCCGCTCGTTCTGCGCCGTGGCCGTCGACGAGCCCCCACAGGGCCCCACCGCCCTGATCTCGACCGACCCGACCGGAGGTGCGCGGGCATGGAGGCGGATCGAGATCAGGAATGTCGGCTTCGACGCGATTACGTGCCTATCGGCGCGCTTCTGCCTCGCATCGGCGGGTGGCAGCCGCCTGTACCGCACCGCTCAACCGGGCGGCGGCACCTCCGCGTGGCACAAGCTCTCACTGCCGAACGGGTTCACCGACACTCAGGATGACATCGACTGCGTGTCGCGCTCCTTCTGCGCGGCGGTCAACGGCGAGCAGATCGCCACCTCCACAGACCCGCTCGGGGGTCGTCGCGACTGGCACAACGCGCGGATCGACCCCGAGTTCTCGGGCTACGACGGACTCGATGCAGTCGCGTGCCCGACACCGTCCGAGTGCGTGGCGGCGTCGGATGACGGCTCGATCTACGGCTCCGCCAAGCCCACCGCCGGAGCCCAGGCGTGGCACGCCGTGGCGGTTGATGGCTGGAGCCCGCTGCTGGGCATCTCGTGCCCGTCGACGGCGCTGTGCGTGACCGCCGACGGGGCGGGAAACCTCGGCTGGTCGGCGAACCCGGGCAGCGCAGCCGCGGCGTGGCACTTCCACAGCTTCGCGAGGGAGGGGTTCCAGCCGGGCCAGGCGGGGCTCGTCACCTGTCCATCGACGACGCTCTGCCTGGCCGATCCCAACGGCACCCTCGAGTCCTCGACCGACCCGACCGGGGGCACGAGCGCATGGGGCCTCCTCGGCCGGCCATGCCCGTCGCTATCGACGTGCGACAGCTATAACGTCCCGGTGTCGCTGTCGTGCGCGTCCCCGTCGTTGTGCGTCAGCATGAGCGACTCGCTGTTCGCGTCGACCACGCCGACGATCGGATTCAGCTGGAAGCGGGTGTTCGATACTGCCGGTGGGCAGCCGCCCGTCTCCTGCTCGGCCGCCGACGTGTGCTTCTCGGAGTACTCGGGAACGGGCAACCAGTTCCTGATCTCGACCGCGCCCGCGACCCCCGGGTCGTGGTCGACCGTCACGCTCGGCTCGTCGATCTCGACGAGCTGGACCGGTGGCAACTGCGGGCCAGGGACGATGTGCTTGGTGTACGGCTATCCGAACGGCGCCACTGAGCAGTACGTCGCCAGCTCGGCGGACTCGAGCGCGAGCCCCTCGGCTTGGAACATCACAACGATCCCTTCAAAGGTGCCGTTCACGGACCTCGCTTGCGCGAGCTCGTCGCTGTGCGTCGCCGTTGACGGGAAGGGCAACGCTTGGACCTCGACCGACCCGACCGCGGCCGACAGCACGTGGAGCAAGACCGCGATCGATCCCGGCGTGCAGCTGAACGCGGTGGTTTGCCCGTCGGCCACGATGTGCGTGGCGGTCGACAACAAGGGGCGGGTTCTGGTCGGGAGCTGAGCCGGGCGCGCTCGGCAGCGCGGTACGCTCGTCCGAAGGATGTCGTTCTCGGTTGCGCTCGGGCTAGGGTTGGCGGTGCTGACCGCGTTCACGTCGGTCGCGGGGTTCCTGTACAAGTTCCGCGGCGCGCGGGAGGCGGAGGCGGTCGAGATGCGGCGGCCGATCCACAGCTCGATCAGGCTGTTCAGATCGCCGCTGTACGCGCTCGGGATCGTGATCGCGTTCGGGTCGTGGGGCCTGCACGTCGGCGCGCTCGCGCTCGCGCCGATCTCGGTGGTGCAGTCGGTGATCGCCGGCGGGCTGGTGCTGCTGACGATCGTGGCCGACCGGCTGTTCGGGATCGCCGTGACGCGCCGGGAATGGGTCGGGGTCGCGCTGATGGCGCTGGGCCTGGCGTTCCTCGCCGCGACGCTGCACGGCGTCACCAACGGCGCCCATTCGCGCTACGACCCGGCGAGGCTCGCGATCTTCGTCGGCACTGTCGGGTTCGCCGGGCTGGCGCTCGCCGCGGCGTCGCGCGATCGAGCGTACGCGCTCGCGATTGCGGCCGGGCTGCTGTGGGCGGCGTCGGACACGTCGATCAAGGCGCTCAGCTCCCACCTGCACAAGCTCGGCTTCGGGGTGCTCATCCACCCGCTCGCGTTCGTCGTCCTGATCGCCTCGCTGCTCGGGCTGCTCGTGTCCGCGCGCAGCCTGCAGCTCGGCGACGCCGTGCCGGTGATCGCGCTCACGAGCGTCGCCGCGAACATCACGACGATCGCGGCCGGACCGTTGGTGTTCCACGAGCCGATGCCGTCGGCCGCGCCGGCGCTCGCGCTCCGGTTGCTGGCGTTCGTGCTCGTGATCGTCGCAGCCGCGCTCACGCCACCGCCCGCTTCCCGGGATGCATCTGCGGATGCCTCGATGCCAGGCCCTGTGCCGGGTCCGCGCGCGACGGCCGAGTCCGCCTGAGGACTGGCGCGTCGATAGAGTGCGAGGTCATGTTCATCCTGATCGTGGGGGCCGGTCGCGTCGGTTCGGCAGTGGCCAAGAACACGCTCGAGGCCGGGCACGAGGTTTCGGTGCTCGACACCGATCCGCTGTCCCATGAGCGGCTCGACCGAGACCAGTCGGCATCGTGGGAGGACGCGGGCGGGCGCTTCACGGTCGGCACGGCGCTCGAGGTCGACGCCCTGCTGGAGGCCGGGATCGAGCAGGCGGGCGTGTTCATCGCGGCTACGAGCGGCGACAACACGAACCTGGTGATCGCCCAGATCGCACAGCGCCGCTTCAAGGTCCCGCGAGTGGTCGTCCGTGTCGCCGACCCCGGCCGCGCAGCGTGGTACGCCGAGCAGGGGCTGATCACGATCTGCCCGACGCAGGTTGCAATCGACCAGGCGACGCAGGTGGCGCTCGCGTGAGCAGGGGGAGCAGCAGATGTACGTGATCATCGTCGGCGCCGGCAAGGTCGGCTGGAACCTCGCGCGAGAGCTGATCGCCAAGGATCAGGAGGTGACGCTGGTCGAGTCCGACCATCGCCGCTACCGGATCGTCGAGGACGAGCTCGAGCACGCGGTTCAGTACGGCGACGCGACCGAGCTGTGGGTGCTCGAGCGCGCCGGCATCCAGCGCGCCGACCTCGTGATCGCGGTCACGGGCGACGACGAGGACAACATCCTCATCTGCCAGGTGGCCAAGGAGAAGTACGGCGTCCAGCGGATCGTCGCCCGCGTCAACAACCCGCGCAACCTCCAGCACTTCAAGCTGCTCGGAATCCAGCCGGCCGTGTCCGCCACCGACCTGATCCTGCGCCTGATCGAGCACGAGGTTCCCGAGTACGGGCTCGTGCAGCTGCTCGCGCTCGAGGAGGAGCGGCTCGAGATCATCGAGCTCGAGGTGGGGGAGGGATCCGCCGCCGCCGGACAACGTGTCGCGGATGTGCAGCTCCCAGACGGCTCGCTGATCATCTCGGTGCTCCGAAACGGCGCCGGCTTCGTGCCGAAGGCCGACTCGATGATCGAGGCCGGCGACCAGGTGCTGCTAATCCTCGATCCGGGGCTCGAGCAGGCGATCACACCGCAGTTCGCTCCCGAGAGCGCGTCGGTGAATGGCTGACCGCAAGGTCGACCATCTGCTCATCGGCGGAGGGCTTGCCTCCGGCAACTGCGCCCGGTGGCTGCGCGAATCCGGTGCCGACGGCTCGATCCTGATCGTCGGACGCGAGCCTGACCTGCCCTACAACCGCCCCGACTGCTCCAAGGGCTACATGCAGGGCAAGGAGAGCCGTGACGACGTGCTGTTCCGCCCCGCCGTCGTGGTATCCCGAGCAGGACGTAGAGGCGATGACGCGGGTATCGGTCATGGCGCTCGACCTGGACGCCCGGGTTGCCAAGCTGTCGAACCGGGAGGAGATCGAGTTCGGGCAGGCGCTGCTCGCCACCGGCGCAAACGTGCGGCGGCTGTCGGCCGACGGCACCGAGCTCGAGGGCATCCACTACCTCCGTACGCTCGGCAACAGCGACACGATTCGCTCCGACGCGGCCGGCAAGCGGGTCGTGCTGATCGGAGGCTCGTACATAGCGTGCGAGGTCGCCGCGTCGCTGACCGAGCTCGGCTCGGCCTGCACGCTCGTGATGATGGAGCAGATCACCCTCAGCCGGGGGTTCGGCGATCAGGCGGGCCGGTACTTCCAGAGCGTGCTCGAGGAGCACGGCATCACGGTCCACGGCGGCGATGAGCTCGAGCGCTTCGAGGGTGCGGACGGGCGCGTGACGACCGTCGTGACCAAGGGCGGCCTGCGGCTCGACGCCGACGCCGTCGTCGTGGGAGTCGGCGTGACGCCCGACGTGTCGCTGGCGCGCGCGGCCGGCCTCGGGATCGGCGAGCGGGGCGGGGTCGACGTCGACTCGCGGCTGCGGGCTCCGGTCCCGGGCGTGTTCGCGGCGGGCGACATCGCCGAGTACGAGAGCGTCGTCCACGGCGGTGCGCGGCTGCGGGTCGAGCACTGGGATGTCGCCTTCAACATGGGCAAGACCGTGGCGCTCAACATGATCGGGCGCGACGTGCCCCACGACGTCGTCCCGTACTTCTTCTCGGACCTGTCCGATTGGGCCTCGCTCGAGTACGTCGGGCCTGCCTCGACCTGGGATCGCGAGGTGGTGCGCGGGTCGATCGAGGACGGCGAGTTCAGCCTCTGGTACCTGCGCGGCGGCCGTGTCGCGGCGGCGCTGTCGGTGGGGCGCTCGGACGATCTCGAGGACGCTCGGCGACTGCTCGTGAGCGGCGATCGGGTGGACCCGGACGCACTGGGCGATCTCGGGACCGATCTCGCGGCCTTGTAGGTCGCGTCAGCCCTCAGCCCGTCAGCCCGTCAGCGAAGTGTGACCGTCCGGCTGAACCTTCTCGCGCGAGGACCGACGCGGTACGTGATCGTCAGGGTGTAGCGGCCCGAGCGCATCGGCCTGACCCAGTGCATGCGAAGGTTGCCGTGCGTCAGCTTGCCGGTGGCGTACGTACGGCGGTCACGGCTGAGCGTTGCTCGCACGACGGTCGCCGCCGTGAAGTGGGCGGGACCGCTGATCAGCTTGGTCGTGCATTTCTCGCGCTTGGCCCCCGCAAGCTCCTTGCAGACCACGCAGCTCCACGCGGCCGCTCGGGCCCGGCGGCCCGGTGGCGCCCCGAGGCCCGACGGCGCCCTGCGGACCGGTGTCGCCCTTGGGGCCGGTTGTACCGGTGGTGCCGACGGCACCCGGTATGCCCGTGCCGGAGAGCTGAAACTCGCTGGTGCCGTTCGTGTTGGCGTCGATCGACAGAGTGGCCGTGCGGCTACCGATCTGCGACGGGTTGAAGCGAATGTCGACGGTGCACGATCCACCCGCATCGAGAATCTCCCCTGAGCAGCCGTCGCTCGTGATCAGGAAGTCATCGAGATCGCCGCTCGAGACCGAGACGTCGTTGATCACGAGCGGCCCGATGCTCTTGCTCTGGCCGCCGTCCTGGATCGTCAGAACGAGTGGCGGCCCCCAGGAGCCCACCGCCTCCTCACCGAAGTCCCGGTCATTGCTGAGATCCAGCGTCGGGGGGTTGGCGACCTCGAGGATGATCGTCATCGGTGGTTCCAGGGCCGACGAAGTTGTTGGCCTCGACGTCGAACCGGTCCTGACCGGAGAAGCTGGAATCGGGCGTGTACAGCGCGTAGTCACCCTCGAAGTCGGTCAGCGTTCCGTGCTGAGGCTGGTTGGTCGATTCGAGCTGGTAGTACAGGTCGTCCCCGTGGCACGTGAACTGGATCGGGGTCGGCGTCTCGTACGGGATCTCGATGTCCTGCGCGACCGGGTCGCAGCCCGGTTGTGCCACGACGGTGTAGGTGAGTGTGACCTGGGGCCCGAGGCCCCCGCTCGGGTGGATGCCGCCGCCGAGCGGGAACAGCGACGCTCCTCCCGCGCCACCGCCGCCGGCCGCCACGTCGCTGCCGGGTGAGTCGTTTGCGCCGGTGCCGCCGCCACCTCCACCGGCCCAGCCGCCGCCACCGGCGGCGGTGGCGGCGGTGGCTCCGGCTCCGGCGGTTCGAACAACGGCGGCGCCGGCGGTGACGCGCAGCAGGCGGGCTCGAACGGAGGCATCAACGGAGTCCTTGAGGGAGGGATCGGCGGTCAGCCGGGGACCGGTCAAGGACCCGGCGACGGTGGCAACGGAGGCGGCAATGGCGCAACCGGCAACACCGGAGCGCTGGGATCGGGAGCCGAAGGGGTCGGTAACGGCGGCGCCGGGGGCGGCGGCTATTACGGCGGCGGTGGCGGCCAAGCAGGCGCCAGCGACAACTCAGGCAACATCGCCGGTGGCGGTGGGGGAGGCGGCGGATCGTCGCTGGCCCCGGCCGGCGGCACGATCACCTCGGCGGGGATTCTCGGCTACGCCCCCGGCGTCCTGATCAACTACGTCGTTCCGCAACCGGCGGCGTGCTCAGGCGATTCCGTGGAGACCCCGTTCGAGACGCCGGTCACGATCGAATTCAGCTGCACGGGCAGCGGGATCTTCTACTCGCGCGATACCGATCCGCGCTCCGGCCAGCTGAGCGGCATCAGCGCAAACTTCGAGCTGTACACCCCCGACGCGGGTGACTTCGGCCCGGACAGCTTCATGGTCGAGGCCCAGGATGCCTGGGGCGGACCGACCGCATATGACACGGTGTCGGTCACGGTCGATCAGCCACCGGGCTCGGAGATGAGCGGATCGGGCCCGATCGCGGCGCAGGCGCTCGGCACATCCGGGCCACCGGTCCAGTACACGGTGAGGAACACCGGCCAGGGTCCGCTCGAGCTGGGCCAGGCCGCGGTCAGCGGGACGGACCCGGATGACTTCGAGATCACCAACGACAACTGCTCCTACACCGAGGTCGATCCCGACGACTCCTGCACGCTCGATGTCAGGTTCGGACCCAGTGCGACCGGATCGCGGACGGCGACGCTGGCGATCGACAGCAACGACCCGAGCGGTGGACCGAGCGTCACGTTGACAGCCACCGGCACCGCCGGCTCCGGTGGACCGACCGGCTCGACCGGCCCCACCGGCGCTGATGGCCGGATCGGCCCTCAGGGGCGACCGGGCCGCGAGGCGTGACGGGCCCGCGGGGTCCGAGCGGGGAGATCAGGCTCGTCAATTGCGTCACGACCACGAAGACGGTCGTCCAGCACGGACGCCGTCACAAAGTGCGCAGCCAGACGTGTACGACCAGGACGATCACCGGCACGGCGACCTTCAATACCTCGGCCCGAGCCGTGCTCGCCCGCGGACATCGGATCTACGCGACCGGCGAGGAGGAGCGCGGACGCGTGCTGCTCCACGACCTGAGGTCGATACCGGCTGGGCGTTACCTGCTCGCGCTCACGAGCCGGGTCGATGGGCGCGCGCGAGTTCTGCGGTTGACGGTGACGCTTCCGTGAGCCCCTTCGGACGCTAAGCGGCGGCGGCGGCGCTCCAGCCGCTCCACCGCTCCACCTCGATTCTGAGGGCCGCTCCCGTGGCTCGCTGCTGCGGGTAGCGGCGGTGCAGCAGCGCCACGGCACGCTGTGCCGCGTCGCTGTTG
>CAWGYJ010000006.1:0-321309 GCA_963826895.1 uncultured Solirubrobacterales bacterium | reverse complement strand
GCGCCGACCGGGTGCCAGGCGGTCTTCAGCTCGGTCAGCGCGGCGATCGCTCCAGCGGCTCGACCGCTCGTCTACCGTTCGCATCGCGTGACGCGCTCGCTTGATCGTCTCTGCCGCGAGCCTGTCGAGCTCGCGCCGGCCGACTCGCCGGAGGCGTCGACGATCGCGTTCAGGTCGCGGTGGCCTGCCGAGTGCGGTCGCCAGCTCGTCACGACGGCCGGAGAGCAGGTTCACGACGCCGCCCGGAACGTCGGAGACGCCGAGCACCTCGGCGAGGTCGAGGCCGGGCAGCGGCGCTCGACTCCGAGAGGATCGCGACCACCGTGTTCCCCGCCGCCAGCGCAGGCGCGATCTCGCGCACCAGCCCGAGCAGCGAAGGCTCGTCCGGCGCGACGATGCCGACGACACCGGTCGGCTCGGGCAGGTAGAACGACAGGAACGGCGCCGCCACCGGGTTGATCCCGCCGAGCACCGGCTGCGAGCTTGTCGGTCCAGCCCGCGTAGTGGATCAGCACGTCGACGCGCGTCGATCGACCTCGGACGCGGTCGAACCGCGATCAGCCCGCGTCCGACTCGAGCGCCTCGGCGGCGCGGTACAGAATCTGCCCGCGGTTGTAGGCCGTCCGCGCGGCCCATGGCCCGAACGCCTTCCGCGCTGCGGCGACGGCATCGCGCACGTCCTTGCGCGAGCGCGCGCGGGATGTTGTACGTCGCCGACGCTGTCCTAGCGCCCGGACTCGCTGCGCACGAACGCGCCGCCGATCCACAGCTTGTACGTCTTGCGGACCTCGAGGCGGCTAACGCAGACCACCCGGAGGTACGGCCGCAGCCCGGCCGGCCCGCCCTCGCGACCGAAGCCCGACTCCTTGTAGCCGCCGAACGCGGCGGTCGGGTCGAAGTGGTTGTAGGTGTTCTGCCACACGACGCCGGCGCGCAAAGCGCTCGCAACCTCGAATGCCTTGGCGCCCTTGTCGGTCCAGATCCCGGCGGCGAGCCCGTAGCGCGAGTTGTTCGCCTTCTCGATCGCCTCGGCCTGGGTCCGGAAGCTCAGCACCTACACGACCGGCCCGAAGATCTCCTCGACCGCGATCCGATGCGCCGACGAGACCTCGGTGAACAGCGTCGGCGCGAACCAGTAGCCGCGCTCGGGCAGCTCGCATGCGACGCTGCGCCGCGTCGCCCCCTCCTCCTCGCCGGCCGCGACGAGCGTCTCGATCCGCTGAGCTGCTCGGCCGAGTTGATCGCGCCGATGTCGGTGTTCTTGTCCATCGGGTCGCCGAGCCGCAGCAGGCCCATCCGCGCGCCACAGCTTCGCCACCACCTCGTCGAGCACGCTCTCCTGGATCAGCAGCCGCGAGCCGGCGCAGCAGACGTGGCCCTGGTTGAAGAAGATCCCGTTGACGATCCCCTCGACTGCCTGGTCGAGCGCCGCGTCCTCGAACACGATGTTCGCCGACTTGCCGCCGAGCTCGAGCGTCAGCGCGATCCCGGTGCCGGCGAGCGCGGTCTGGATGTCCCGGCCGACCGCGGTCGAGCCCGTGAACGCGATCTTGTTCAGACCGGGCGTGCGCACGAGCGCCGACGCCGACCGCGCCGTCGCCGGGCAGGATCGAGACGACGCCGGGCGGCAGCTCGGCCTCCTGGCAGATCTCGGCCAGCAGCAGCGCGGTCAGCGGCGTCGTCTCGGCGGGCTTGAGGATCGCCGTGTTGCCGCATGCGAGCGCCGGCGCGAGCTTCCACGCGGCCATCAGCAGCGGGAAGTTCCAGGGCACGATCTGCCCTACGACGCCGAGCGGGGCGACCTCGCGGGCGACGACGCCGTAGCGGAGCTTGTCCGCCCAGCCGGCGTAGTGGAAGAAGTGCGCCGCGGCCAGCGGGATGTCGACGTCGCGCGATTCGCGCAGCGGCTTGCCGCCGTCGAGCGTCTCGACGACCGCCAGCTCGCGCGCGCGCTCCTGGATCAGCCGGGCGATCCGGAACAGGTACTTGCCGCGCTCCAGCGCCGGCAGCGCCGCCCAGCTGGGCTGCGCGTCGCGCGCGACCTCGATGCGCGCGCGCCACGTCGCGCGGCCCCGCCCACGCGACCTCCGCGATCGGCTCCTCGGTCGCCGGGTTGACGGTCGGCGATGTAGCGGCCGTCAGCCGGGCTCGCAGAAGTCGCCGCCGATGAACAACCCGTAGCGATCGCGAAGGCGGATGTGGTCGGTCGCCTCGGGCGCCGGCGCGTACTCCCAGACGATGCTGATTCTCGCTTCTGTGGTCATTCGTGCGAGAAGTCCTCCGAGCGCCCGTAGCGCCCGGTCTCGGTCTTGGCGTACTGCATCAGCAGATCGTTGAGCACCGACGACGCACCGATCCGCAGGCGCTCGGGCGTCAGCCATTCGTCGCCGAGGGTCTCCTTGACGAGCACCAGCCGATGCAGCGCCGCCTTCTCGTCGACACGCCGCCGGCCGCCTTGAAGCCGACGATCCGGCCGGTCCGCTCGACGTAGTCGCGGATCGCCTCGAGCATCACCAGGCAGACGCCCGGGGTCGCGCCGGCCGACGCCTTACCGGTGGAGGTCTTGATGAAGTCTGCACCGGCCTCCATCGCGATCATCGAGGCGTGCCGGACGTGGTCGTAGGAGCCGAGCTCGGCGGTCTCGAGGATCACCTTCAGGTGCGCGTCGCCGCACGCATCCTTGATCCGCGCGATCTCCTCGCATCACGCGCACGTCGTCGCCGGCGAGGAACGCCTCGCGCGAGATCACCATGTCGATCTCGTCCGCGCCGGCGGCCACCGCGTCCTCGGTGTCGCGCAGCTTCGCCTCGAGCGACACCTGCCCGGCCGGGAACCCGGTCGCGACCGACGCGGTCCAGACGCCGGTCCCAGTCAGAGCCTCGCGCGCCACACCGACCAGAGCCGGGTACACGCAGATCGCGGCGACCGATCGGGATCTCGGGCATCGTCGGCGCCGGGCACACGGCCTTCGCGCACAGCTGCCGGACCTTGCCCGCGGTGTCGGCGCCCTCGAGCGTCGTCAGGTCGAGCATCGAGACCGCCAGGCGGATGCCCTGCTGCTTCGCGGTCGTCTTGATCGAGCGCTTGCCCAGCTGCGCGGCGCGCTCCTCGATCCCGACTCGGTCCACGTGCGGCAGCCGCCGGATCACGATCCGAGGCTACTACGCTCCGGAACCGTGAAACGCGTCCTCGTCTTCTGCGGCTCGAGCCCGGGGGCGGACCCGAGTACGCGGAAATGGCCACCGAGCTCGGGCGGTTGCTCGCAGAGCGCCGGCTCGAGCTCGTGTACGGCGGCGCGAGCGTCGGGCTGATGGGCGCGATCGCCGACGCGACGCTGGCCGCCGGCGGCGATCGCGATCGGTGTGATCCCGAACCGGCTCGTCGAAGCCGAGGTCGCCCACGCCGGGCTGACGAAGCTGCACATCGTCGAGACGATGCACGAGCGCAAGGCGCTGATGTCCTCGCTCCCGGACGCGGTGATCGCGCTCCCGGGCGGCACCGGGACGCTCGACGAGCTGTTCGAGATGTTCACCTGGAGCCAGCTCGGCCTGCACCGGATGCCGCTCGGCGTGCTGAACGTGGCCGGCTACTGGGACCCGCTGCTCGCATTCCTGCGACCACATGGTCGACGAGCGGTTCCTCCGCGCCGAGCACCTCGAGGCGCTGATCGTCTCCAAAGAGCCCGGCGCGCTCCTGGACGCGCTCGCCGAGCACCGGCCGCACGTGCTCGACAAGTGGCTCGACCGCAGCGGCGCGTAAACGCTCAGACGGTGCCGAACACCCGGTCGCCGGCGTCGCCGAGCCCGGGCCGGATGTAGGCGTTCTCGTCCAGCTCGCGATCGACCGCGGCGGTCCAGATCGGAACCTCCGGGTGCTCCGCCTGAACCGCCGAAACCCCCACCGGCGCCGCCACCAGGCAAACGAGCTCCAGCCGCTCCGCCCCCGCTCGTTTCAGATGATGTAAAGCGTGCACGGCGCTGCCGCCGGTGGCGAGCATCGGGTCGAGCACGTACACGCGCGCCCCGGGAGTCCCGGCGGCAGCCGCGCGTAGTAGTCGACCGGCACGTGCTCCTGCTCGTCGCGGTACACGCCGATGTGACCGACGCGCGCATCCGGAAGCAGTCGCAGGAAGCCCTCGACCATTCCGAGCCCTGCGCGCAGCACGGGGACAACCGCCACCTCGTCGCGCAGCCGCCACGCCGTCGTCGCCTCGAGCGGCGTCTCGATCGACACCTCCTTCAGCGGCAGCTCGCGCGCGACCTCCACGGCCATGATCGCCGAACACTCGAACAGCGCCTGGCGAAACGCTCCGTGGGGTGTGTCGCGGTCGCGCAGAACCGCCAGCTGATCCGCGAGCACCGCATGCTCCACCACTGTCAGCCCCCCGGGCATGCCCTGATCCTATCCGCGCGCTAGCCTCGCGCGTGCATGGCAGGCGTCCGTTTGAACGTCGAGCTGAAGGCGCAGTGCGCCGATCTCGAGCTCGCGCGCGAGCGCTGTGCTGCGATCGGCGCAGCCGAACAGGGTGTGCTCGAGCAGCGCGACACCTACTTCTCAACGGTGCGCGGACGGCTGAAGCTGCGTGAGCTCGGAAGCGGAACCAGCGAGCTGCTCGCGTACGAGCGGGTGGACGATCCGCAGGCGACCGAGAGCTCCTACCTGCTCGCCCCCGTGGCCGCGCCGCACGAGCTGAGGAAGGCGCTCGCGGCGGCGCTCGGCGAGCCGCTCGTGGTCGTCTCCAAGCGCCGTCGGCTGTTCCTTCACGAAGGCGTCCGGATCCACCTCGACGACGTTGACGGCCTCGGCAGCTTCATCGAGTTCGAGGCCGTGCTGCCCGACGCCGGCGACATCGAGGCCGCCCGAGCCAAGGTCGCGAGGCTGCGGACCGAGCTCGAGATCGCCGACGAGGACCTCGTGCCCGTCGGCTACGCGGATCTGCTGCTCGACGAGCCCCAGGCGCTGCTCCGCGCCGCGGACGCCGCGATGCGCAATGCGTACGCGCCGTACTCGCAGTTCAGGGTCGGCGCCGCTGTTCGCGCTCCAGGCGGCAGGATCTACGCCGGCGCGAACGTGGAGAACGTCGCTTACCCGCAGGGCGCATGCGCCGAGGCGTCGGCGCTCGGCGCGCTGATCACCGCGGGCGAGGGGGCGATCACGGCCGTGGCGATCGTAGCCGATCGCGCCGACCGGTGCCCGCCATGCGGCGGCTGCCGCCAGCGGCTGGCCGAGTTCGGCGGCTCGGAAACGCCTGTCTACCTCGGGCGGCCCGACGAGCCCTTCGACACGACCACGCTCGGCGAGCTGCTACCCGGGGCGTTCGGTCGCCAGGAACTCGGCGCGTGAGCGAGGCCGGCGCCGTGCTGGCCGAGCACGCGCCACGCGTCGGGATCGTCCTCGGGTCGGGGCTCGGCGCGGTCGCGGACGCGGTGGAGGACGCGGTCGTCCGGCCCTTACGAGGACCTGCCCGGGTTTCCCCGGCCAAGCGTCGAAGGGCATGCCGGGCGCGCGGTGCTGGGGCGGATCGGAGGCGTCTCGGTCGCGGTGCTGCAGGGCAGGGCGCACCTCTACGAGGGCGGCGACCCCGAGGAGATCCGAACGCCGGTGCGAGCGCTCAAGCACGCCGGCGTCCACACGCTGATCCTCACGAACGCCGCCGGCTCCCTTCACCAAGATGTCGACCCCGGCAGCCTGATGGCGATCGTCGATCACATCAACCTGACCGGCTCCAACCTGCTCACCGGACCGAATGACGATGCGATCGGTCCGCGGTTCCCGTCGATGCGGGACGCGTACGATCCTGAGCTGCTGGACGCTCTGCGGACCGCTGCATGGGACACCGGGGTGGCGCTCGCCGAAGGCGTGTATCTCGCCGTAAGCGGACCGAGCTTCGAGACGGCGGCCGAGATCCGCGCCTTCCGGACGCTCGGTGCCGACGCGGTCGGCATGTCGACGGTCCAGGAGACGATCGTCGCGCGCCACTGCGGTCTCCGGGTCGCCGCGATCTCGGCGATCACCAACCTCGCCGAGGGCATGAGCGACGAGCCGCTCGAGCCACGAGCAGACGCTGCGCGACGCCGCCCGTGCCGCCGAGGACCTCAGCACGCTGCTGGTGGAGTTCGTCGCCGCGATGCTCGTAGCCGAGCTGATCCGGATCAAGCGCGACGGCGGCGAGCTGACCGACGAGCAGATCGACGAGCTCGTCCAGGGGATCACCGACGGGACCGCATCCGACGCCCAGGTCGGCGCGATCGCGATGGCGATCTTCCTGCGCGGGATGACCGCCGCCGAGCGCGTCGCGCTCACGGGCGCGATGACCCGCTCGGGCGACGTGCTCGACTGGAGCGGCGCCGGCCGTCCCGTCCTCGACAAGCACTCCACCGGCGGCGTCGGCGACAAGGTCAGCCTGCTGCTCGCGCCGATCGTCGCCGCATGCGGTGCCGCGGTGCCGATGATCTCGGGCCGCGGGCTCGGCCACACGGGCGGCACGCTCGACAAGCTCGAGTCGATCCCGGGCTACGACGTCAGGCCCGACGAGGCTCGGCTGCGCGAAGTCGTGAGCGCGCCGGCTGCGCGATCATCGGCCAGACCGACCGGCTCGCGCCCGCCGACCGGCGTCTGTACGGGATCCGCGACACCACCGGCACGGTCGACTCGATTCCGCTGATCTGCAGCTCGATCCTGTCGAAGAAGCTCGCCGCCGGGCTCGACGCGCTCGTGATGGACGTGAAGGTCGGCTCCGGCGCTCAGTTCAAAGACATGGACAGCGCGCGCGAGATGGCGCAGGTGCTGATCGACGTCGCCGGCGGCAACGGCATGCCGACCACGCGCTGCTGACGGACATGAACCAGGTGCTCGGGCGGACGGCCGGCAACGCCGTGGAGGTGCGCGAGTCGATCGACCACCTGACGGGCGCCGCAAGCGATCCCCGCCTGCGCGAGGTTACGCTCGCCCTGTGCGCCGAGCTGCTCGTGCTCGGCAAACTGCACCGCGACCTCGACGGCGCACATGCCGCCGCCTCGATCGCGCTCGACAGCGGCGCGGCCGCGGAGCGATTCCAGACGATGGTCGTCGGGCTCGGCGGCCCGGCGGATCTGCTCACCGACCCCGATCGTCACCTTCAGACCGCCCCGCACACGGGCGCGGCGGCGCCGGCCGAGGCCGGGATCGTCGCGGCGATCGACGTCCGCGCGGTCGGGCTCGCGGTGATCGGCCTCGGCGGCGGCCGGGCGCGCGAGACCGACGTGATCGATCACGGGGTCGGACTGACCGAGGTCGCGACGATCGGCGAGTCCGTCGGGCCGGGCGAGCGACCGCTCGCGATCGTCCACGCCAAGGACGCCGACAGCGCAGCACGCGCCGCGGGCGCGATCCGCGCGGCCTACGTGATCGGCGACACCCCGCCGGATGTGCCCGGCCCGGTGTTGCAGGTCATGGGCCGGACCACCTGATCCCGGCCGACACCGCAAACTGCTCACGCGGCTCATCGTCTGGGCGCCCGTGAGTGAAACGCCGTGATAGTCACCGCAAACCGCTCACGCACCGCAGGCGCCCCGGCTCGGTGAGCAGAACCCGGGGTCGGCCGGAAGCGCGCTCAGCGAACCGTGTAGACGCCGGTCGACTCGGCGTGGTAGCCCTTGGCGCCGATCTCGAGCGCCAGCGGGCTCCGCGGGTCATCCCCGGCGGCGAGCCGCTCCAGCGCAAATCCGAACCCCCAGCGCGGCTCCCAGCCGAGCTCACGCCGCGCCCGCTCGTTCACGTAGATCCGGTCGATCGACGGGAACATCTTCCAGCCGAGGCCCGCGTAGATCTCCTCGTACGACGGGTACAGCCGGCTGACCACCGCCGGCAGGTCGTCCCGAACGCCGCGACGATCGTCCGGGCCGAACGGGCTGGTCGCGCTGATGATGTAGCGCCCGAATCCGATCGACGGCGCCCAGTCGAGCGCGAGCTCCACGGCGTCGACGATGTCCGCGATGTCGACCCGCCGGTGGAGCAGCTCGTTGACCTTGACATTCAGGTTCGGGTACTCGGTCCGAACCGCCTCGGTGTCGTCCAGCTCGGGGAAGAACCGGGAGGTCCGCAAAACGAGGACCGGCAGGCCGTGGTCCTGCGCGATCAGCTGGCACAGGTCCTCTGCCGCCTTCTTCGTCGTGCCGTAGATGTTCCTGGGGACTGGCTGCACGTCCTCGGTGATCCACGCCGCCGGCTCGCCTTCAGCGGGAACCAGCGCGCGGCCGAACGCGCTCGTCGTGCTGACGAAGACGAACCGGCCGACGCCCGCGGCCATTGACTCCTCGAGCAGGTTCAGCGTGCCGGTGATGTTGGTGTCAATGAACTCCTGACGACCGTGCGAGTCGACGTGCGGCTTGTGCAGCGTCGCGGAGTGGACGACCGCCTCGACGCCGTCAACCGCCTGCCGCACGCAATCCCGATCGGCGATCGATCCCACCAAACGGGTGAACGGTGAATCCAACAGGTCGAGCCCGATCACCTCATGCCCGTGCCCCGGCAGGACGCGCATCAGCGCCTCTCCGAGGTGACCCGAGCTGCCGGTGACGAGAATCCGCATCCGGCTCAGGGATATCAGAGGTACGTGATAGATCTACACGCCCGTGCTTCCCAAAGCCGAGCTCCACGTCCACCTCGAGGGCACCGCGCCGCCACAGCTGATCGAGCGGATCGCGGTGCGCAACGAGATCCCGCTCCCCGACGGGATGCTCGGCGACGACGGCCGCTTCCGGTACACCGACTTCCTCGATTTCCTGCGCACGTACGACCTCGCGGCGAGCGTGATCCGCACCGGCGAGGACTACCGCGACATCACGTACGAGTACCTGTGCGCGTGCGCGCACGGCGGCGCGATCTACATCGAGCTGACCGCCTCGCCCGACCACGCCGCGCTCGTCGGCCTGAGCGACGAGGAGCACATCGACGGGATCGTCCGTGGGATCGACGAGGCGCGCCGCGACACCGGAATCGAGGGGCGGATCCTGATCTCGGCGGTGCGGAACTTCGGCGTCGATCAGGCGATGCGAGTCGCCCATTACGCCGCGAGCCTCCCGCACCCCTACGTCGTCGGCTTCTCGATGGCCGGCGACGAGGCGAACTTCCCGGCGAGCGACTTCGCGGAGGCGTTCGAGGTCGCGGCCGAGGGCGGGCTCGGTTGCACGATCCACGCCGGCGAGTGGGCCGGGGCCGACAGCGTCCGCGCGGCGCTCGAGCTACCGGTGACGAGGATCTCACACGGCGTCCGCGCGATCGAGGACCCGGCGTTGGTCGACGAGCTTGCGGCCCGGGCGATCGTGCTCGAGTGCTGCCCCACGTCCAACGTCGTGCTGGGGATCTACCCGAGCTACGAGCAGCACCCGCTCGTGCCACTGCGCGACGAGGGCGTCCGGGTCACGCTCGGCTCCGATGACCCGCCCTACTTCGGCGCCACGATCGCCGGCGAGTACGAGATCTGCCAGGCGCGGATGGGGTTGAGCGAGGCCGACCTCCGCGCGATCACGCTGACCGCGATCGACGCGGCGTTCTGCGACGACGAGCTGCGCGACGAGCTTCTCGCGCGCGTGTAGTGTTCGGCGAGCCAGCCTTGAGCGTGGGAACGAACAACTCGATCGGGAGCATCCTCGTGAGCGAGGAGGAGATCGACCAGCGGATCCGGGAGCTGGGAGCGGAGCTCTCGCGCGACTACGAGGGCAGGGACCTGGTGCTGCTCGGAATCCTCAAGGGCGCTGTGCTGTTCCTCTCGGACCTGCTCCGGCGGATCGAGCTACCGGCCGAGGTCGACTTCATGGCGGTCGCCTCCTACGGCGACGCGACCAAGTCCTCCGGCGTCGTGCAGATCCTGAAGGACCTCGAGGGACCGATCGAGGGCCGCGACGTGCTGATCGTGGAGGACATCGTCGACACCGGTCTGACGCTCCGCTACCTGCTGGAGACGCTCCAAGCACGCGGCCCGCGTTCGCTCGAGGTCTGCGCCCTGCTCAACAAGACCGAGGCTCGCACCGTCGAGGTTCCGGTCAAGTACGTCGGCTTCGAGATCCCGAACGAGTTCGTCGTCGGCTACGGCCTCGACTACCAGCAGCGCTACCGCGGCCTGCCGTACGTCGGCGTTCTCAATCCAGAGAGCTGATCCGCTCCACCAGCAGCTCCAGGAAGCGGTCGGCGTCGATCTCGACCGCCACGTGAGCGTTTCGCTCCCACCGGTCGCCGCGCACGTCCACGTGCGTGCGCCCGCGCGAGAGCTCCGAGCCGTGTCGACGTGACCCCGCGATACACCGTCGTCAGCAGCGTCGGGTCGACGACGTCGGCCAGCGCGACCGCATCGTGCACCGGTGCGCCGTCCCAGCCGTAGCGGCGTCGCGTGGAACTTGGAATAGAAGGCGTACAGATCGGCCACCAGCGTGCCGGCGTCGCCGGCTCGAGCCAGCCGCTCCACATGCGCCGGTGTCATCAGCGCCTTGTGCGTGACGTCGAGCCCGACCATCGTCACATCGAGGCCGCTGGAGAACACCCGGTGCGCGGCCTCGGGGTCGGCCCAGATGTTGAACTCGGCGGCGGGCGTCGTGTTGCCCTCGCCGATCGCCCCGCCCATCAGCACGACCCGCTCCAGCTTCGAAGCCAGGCCCGGGTAGCGCGCCAGCAACAGCGCGACGTTCGTCAGCGGCCCCGTCGGCACCAGGGTCATGGGCTGCCGGCTCGCATCGACGGTGGCGGCGATCCAGTCGATCGCATGCCTCGCGTCCGGATCGCGAGACGCCGGCGGCAGATCGGGGCCGTCGAGCCCGGTCTCGCCATGCACGTCAGCGGCGACGTGCCGCTCGCGGACCAGCGGTCGCGACGCGCCGGCGGCGACAGGGATGTCCTCGCGGCCGACGTGGTCGAGCACCCGGATCGCGTTGGCGGTCGTCTTCCGTAGCGTCTGGTTGCCGTAAACGGTCGTCACCCCGAGCAGGTTCACCTCGGGGCTCGCCAGCGCGAGCAGGATCGCGATCGCGTCGTCGTGGCCGGGGTCGCAGTCGAGGATCACGTCGGTCATGTCGTGCCGGCGAGAATCTCATCAAGCTTCGGCGGCCGTCGGCAGCGACGGCTGCGCGCCCGGCCTCGAGGCCGCGATCGCTCCCGCCGCGCAGGCCCGCGTCAGAGCCTCCGCCCGCTCCCGCCCTTCGAGCAGGCCGACCACCAGCGCGGCGCAGAACGCGTCGCCGGCGGCCGTCCCGTCGACCGCCTGCACCGCCGGCGGCGTCGCCTCCGCGAGCTGCCGCCCACCCTCGAGCAGCACCGCTCCCTCCGCGCCCATCGTCAGCGCGACGAGGCCGTCGTACGCGCCGCACCGCTCGTACTCGTAGCGGTTCACGACGAGCAGGTCGGGCTCGACCGACAGCGGGCCCGCGCGCGGGCGCCGCGTTCAGGCAGAAGAACGGCGCCGCCGCCGCCGCGCCGCGACGGCCTCAGCCGGGATCTCCTGCTGCGCGATCACAGCATCGGCTTCACCGACCTCGACGTCGCCGGCAGCCAGCCGCCCGTTCGCGCCCGGCGCAACGACGATCACGTTCTCGCCGCCGGCGTCGACCAGGATCAGCGCGACGCCGCTCTCCGCCGTCGTCGCGCACGACCCCGCCGAGTCGACCCCCTCGGCCTCCAGCGAGCGCAGCACGAGGTCGTCCCGTGCCGACGCTGCCCGACGAACCGCACGCGAGCGCCCAGCCGCGCCGCCGCGACCGCCTGGTTGGCGCCCTTGCCGCCGGGGATGCGCTCGAAGGTCGCGTCGGTCAGCGTCTCGCCGGGCCGCGGCAGCCGCTCGCACCTCGCGACGAGATCGATGTTCGCCGACCCGACGACCGTGATCCGCGGCGCAGTCAAGCGAGCCGCGTGCTCCACGCGCGCGCGATCTCGGCGCCCAGCCGGCAGTTACCGCGGACGATCTCGAGGTTGACCTCGAGGCTCGCGTGACCGGTGTGCTCGTGGATGTAGTCGAGCAGGAACGGCGTGATCTCCTTGCCGCGCACGGCCGCCGCGTCGGCGGCGTCGAGCGCGTCGGCCAGCATCCGGTCGTGCAGATCGGGGTCGAGCTGCGCGCTCTCAGGCAACGGGTTCGCGACCAGAATCGCCCCCACGCGACCGAGTGCATCGGCGGCCCGCATCACCGCCGCGATCTGATCCGCGCTGTCGACCGCATGATCGACGGTGTGGCCGCTGTCGGTCAGCCAGAACGCGGGGAACCGGTCGGTGCCGAACACGAGCACGGTGACGCTCAGCGTCTCGAGCCGCTCAAGCGTCGCGGCGATGTCGAGGATCGACTTGACGCCCGCGGACACGACCGTGATCGGGCAGGCACCGAGGATCGCGAGGTCGGCCGACTCGTCGAAGGTCTGGCCGGCGTTGCGGTGGACGCCGCCGATGCCGCCGGTCGCGAACACGCGGATCCCCGCGTGCGCCGCCAGCCACGAGGTGGCGGCCACGGTCGTGCCGCCGGTCGCCCCCTGGGCGACCGCCACCGGCAGGTCCCGCACGCTGAGCTTCAGCGGGTTCTCGGTGCCCGCGAGTCGCTGTAGCTGATCCGGTTCGAGCCCTACGTGCGGGATTCCGTCGAGGATCGCGATCGTGGCCGGCACGGCGCCCGAATCGGACACCGTCCGCTCGAAGCTGACGGCGGCGTCAACGTTCTCGGGGCTCGGTAGCCCGTGCGTGATGATCGTCGACTCGAGCGCGACCACCGGCTCCCGTTCGCGCAGGGCGCGCGCCACCGTTTCCGAGATAACCGAGATCATGTCCTCGTGGACGCTACCGGCGGCGAACGCAGGCCGCTCTCGATCTGCTCGATCGGAGACCTGATTCTCGACGTCGTCGTCGTGCCGTCCGAGCCACTCGTGCCCGACGCGGACACGCCGGCCACGATCAGCTTCACCGCCGGCGGCCAGGCCGCGAACGTCGCGGCATGGGCCGCCGCGCTCGGCGCCCGCGGGCGGCTGATCTGCGCGCGCGGGTCCGGCGACTTCGCGCTCGATTCGGCCGCCGCAGAGCTCACGCGCCACGGCGTCGAAATCTGCGGCCCGATCCTGAGCGGTCGCGGCGGCGTCGTCGTCTCGATTGCCGACACGGATGGCCGCCGCACGATGCTCTCCGACCGGGGCGCGGCCAGGCAGCTGACCACCGCCGACCTCGACCCGGCGTGGATCAGCGAATTCGACGTGCTCCACGTATCGGGCTACTCCCTGCTTCACGGGCCGATGGCGGAAGCCGCGATCGAGGCGGCGAAGCACGCGCACCGCGTGACGGTCGACCTGGCCTCGGCGCACGACATCGAGCTGACCGGCGCGGCTGCCTTCACCGAGCGCCTGCGAGCGCTCAATCCCGCGCTCGCGTTCGCCACCGAGGCCGAGCGTGCCACGGTCCCGGACTTCGACACCGAATGGGTCGTCAAGCTCGGCGCGCGAGGCGCTCGCTTCCCCGAGGGCGAGTACGCCGCCCCCCCGGTAACCGTGGTCGACGCCACCGGCGCCGGCGACGCGCTCGCCGCCGGTTACCTCGTCGGCGGCCCGGAGCTCGCGCTCGAGGCCGCCGCCCGATGCGTCGCCCAGATCGGTGCGATGCCACCGCACGGCTACTCAGGCCAGCCGCCCCATCCGCCCCCAAGCCGTCTGAATCGTGGCGGCGCGTTCCAACTCAGCAACGGCTCTGTGTCAGTTCGGCCGAATCGCTGGATCAGCCAGCATCAGTAACGATTCCTCGTCACATCGCCATGCTCGATCCCTAGCATCATGATGCTCTATGCTGATCGGATGCGGACAACCATCACGCTCGCCGACGATGTCGCCGCCGCAGTTGAGCACCTCCGGCACGAGCGTTCGATCGGCGTGAGCGAGGCTGTGAACGAGCTCGTTCGTGCCGGCCTGACGCAGCGACAGGACCCGCCCGGTCCGTTCCGGCAGAAATCACAGGACCTTGGCCGGGGCATCGAGTTCGACAACATCGCCGACACGCTCGAGACACTCGATGGCGCCTCCAGCAGCTGATGCTGCTCGATGCCAATCTTCTGCTCTACGCCGTCCACGAGCGAGCCGAGCAACACGAGCGGGCTGTCGAGTGGTTGACCGAGAAGCTCAACGGCGCCGTACGAGTCGGCTTTCCCTGGCAGAGCATCACGGCGTTCCTGCGCATCGCGACTCATCCGCGCGCGTTTGAACGGCCGCTTGACCACAGCACCGCATGGGAGCTCGTGACCGACTGGCTGGCGGCGCCAGTGGCCTGGGTGGCGCAGCCCGGGCCGTCGTATCAGCGCATTCTCGGGGAGCTGATCCAGACCTACGGTGTCCGTGGCAACCTGGTTCCGGACGCTGCCCTCGCAGCGCTCGCGATCGAGCACGGCCTCACCCTCTGCTCCACCGACACGGACTTTGCGCGCTTCGGGCCGCTTCGGTGGGAGAACCCGTTGGTCTGGGCGGCGCAGCGCAGGTAGGCGCGATGCCGACGCA
Organism: uncultured Solirubrobacterales bacterium; assembly: GCA_963826895.1. Classification (GTDB taxonomy): domain Bacteria; phylum Actinomycetota; class Thermoleophilia; order Solirubrobacterales; family Solirubrobacteraceae; genus Palsa-465. Next base: position 306,832 of record CAWGYJ010000006.1, on the reverse strand, counting down.
CGACTAGGGTTCAGCTATGGACGATCCGCGCAACGAGCATACGCTGGTCTGGGTCAACGGCGAGCTCGTGCCGCGCGACCGGGCGGTGGTGTCGGTGTTCGACTCCGGCTTCGTGCTCGGCGACGGCGTGTGGGAGGGGCTGCGTGTCCACGGCGGCCACCCGGCGTTCCTGGAGCGCCACCTCGACCGGCTCTACGACGGGGCCAAGGCTCTGATGTTCGACATCGGCGCCACCCGTGAACGCCTGACAGAGGCCGTCTATTCGACGCTTGCGGCCAACGACATGACCGACGGCGTGCACGTGCGCCTGATGGTGACCCGCGGCGTCAAGCGCTCGCCGTACCAGGACCCGCGGCTGACGATCGGGCCCGCGACGATCGTGATCACCGCGGAGCACAGGCAACCGCTCCAGGAGACCGCCGGCGATGGGATCGCGCTGTTCACGGTCCATGTGCGCCGCGCAGCCCCGGACACACAGGATCCGAAGCTCAACTCGCACTCGAAGCTCACCGACGTCCTCGCCTGTATCCAGGCGTACACGGCGGGCGCCGACGAGGCGCTGATGCTCGACCCCCACGGGTTCGTCGCGACCTGCAACTCGACCCACTTCTTCATCGTCACCGGCCCCGCCGATGCGCCGCACGTGCACACGTCCGACGGGCGCTACTGCCTACCCGGGATCACGCGCGCGAACGTGCTCGAGATCTGCCACGCCAACGACATCCCGGCGCACGAGACGACGTTCAGCCTCACCGACGTCTATGGCGCCCGCGAGGCGTTCGTGACGGGCACGCTCGCCGGGCTCGTCCCGGTCCGGTCCGTCGACGGTCGCACGATCGGCGACGGTCGTCGCGGTCCGGTGCTGGAGCGGCTCCAGGGCTTGTATCGCGAGCTCGTGGAGGCCGACGTGGCGTCAAGACCGCTGCCGTGACGGCCGACGGCACCGTGCGTGTGGCCATGTGGTCCGGGCCGCGGAACATCTCCACCGCGATGATGCGCGCGTTCGAGAACCGGCCCGACACGGTCGTCGTCGACGAGCCGCTGTACGCGGCGTACCTGGACCGCACCGGCATCGACCATCCGGCGCGCGAGGAAGTGATCGCCTCCCAGCCAACCGGCCTCGCGGCAGCGATCGCGACCCTGTCCGCGCCGCTGCCCGCCGGCCGCAACGTCCACTACGCCAAGCACATGGCCCACCACATCGAGCGCGACATGGACCTCGAGTGGACGACCGGGTTTCGGAACGTGCTGCTGATCCGCGACCCGGCCGAAGTTGTCGCCTCCTACGTCCGCTCCCGCGCCACCTGTGAGCCCGAGGACATCGGCCTCCCGCAGCAGGGGTGGCTGATCGAGCTGTGGGACGAGCATGGGCTCGACGTGCCGATCATCGACGCCGGCGACTTCCTGCGCGCCCCCGACCCTCACCTCCGCCGGCTCTGCGGCTGGCTCGGGATCCCGTTCAGCGAGCGGATGCTCTCGTGGCCGCCGGGCCCCCGCGAGTCGGACGGCGTGTGGGCCCCGCACTGGTACACAGCCGTATGGGCATCGACCGGCTTCGAGCCGTGGCGACCGCGCGACACGACCGCGCTGTCCGAGCACGACGCTGCGGTCGCCGAAGCCTGCCGTCCCGTCTACGACGCCCTCCACGCCAGAAGAATGGTGGTCTGAGGCGACGCTGCCGGTCGGGAGCCCGTGGCGGCTCCTACCCGCCCGCGACGTCCGTCGTGCGCCAGATCTCCGTCGTCGCGTCGACCTCCCTGGAGGTCCGTCCGAGGATGAGCCGTATGAACAGCGGTAGCCGGGAACCTGGCCATGTGTGGCCGGCTCCTCGCGCGACGAACAATGTGACGCCCGCGGCCGCGTTGCGGTCGCCGTAGTCGAGCCGGGTGAGGTGATCGGTGAGCTTCACACTGGCCGGCTCAGCCGTCAGTCCGAGCGCAGCGGCCCAAGCCTTGGCCGCGTCGGCCACACTCTCGTTCCAGCGCTCGGTACCGCTGCCCGCGAGGGGATTGATCCGATCGGCCGTTCCGTGGAACGCGACCACCCGGAGCGGGAGCTCGACCCGAGGCTGAGCGGGGGCACGAAGGCCGGCGACCGCCCCGAGAACGCGAACGGACTCGGGCCGGACCGACGCGAAGCGGCTGGCCATGCGCGCTCCGCCGGACATTCCCGCGATGCAGATCCGGCGGTCCGCCTCCGGGTAGCTCGCGAGGAGGCGGCCGACCAGGACCCCGAGGTAATCGAGATCTCCCTCGAGGTCCCACTCAAACCCGGAGCGGCGGGGCCAGGTGCCCTGCGGAAAGGCCACCAAGGCACCCGATTCGCACAGCCTTTCCATAGAGCTCAGTAGGGCCTGGCGCCGGGGTGACGAGCCGCTCCCATGAAGGCTGAGCACGATGCTCGAGACGTCGCCCGCCGGCTCCGCGAGGAGGAACCCGCGTTCGGTGTCGCCAACCTGGACGGTGTCTGCCCGGACGGTCACCTTCCCTCCGAGGCCGTCTGTCCGAGCTCGCGTGTCATCGAGTGGAGAGAGGCTAGTCGAGCAAGGCGGCCGAGCTTCATCGGCACCGGCCGCGGCAAATCCCGTAGTTATTGCCGATCGAGGCCATTCGCGCCGCCTTCGTGCGAGTTACGATCGCCTCGATAGGGCGTTCGGTCGCGCCGGCGGTGACCTACCGGCAAGGCCCTTGCAAACCAAACAGAGGGAGGGCGTCGGATGATTACGCCACGGATTCATTCGCAGGCAGGCGGTAGGCCGCGTGGGCACCGAGGGCGCGTGAGGCTGACCTACGCCAACGTCACATCGACGCTCGCGCTGGTGATCGCGCTCGGCGGCGCATCGGCGTACGCGGCAAGCTACGTGATCACGTCGGTGAATCAGATCCAGCCAAACGTGCTGACGCAGTTTCGTTCGCCGGTTCTGCACGCATTCAACGGCGCGACCTCACCGGTCTCGGACAATGGCAAACTGCTCACGCACCTCGCACTTCCCGCAGGCTCCGCCGCACTGCTTCACGCCACGGTGAGTCTTTCGATCCATGGAAAGCGCGGAACCGATGCCTATGCATCGTGCACTCTCTACTCCGCGGGCTTCAAAGGTGCAGGCCCGCAGGACACGATGCAGGTTGGTGGGCCGGTCGGGACCGACATGACGGTGCCATTGGAGCTGTCGTCTCCAGCCACCCGGCACTCCGCCCAAGCGAGGGTGTACTGCATGCCCGGCACGGGCTCGGCGTCCGGCGACACGCTCACTGCGTCCAACGTCCAAGAGGACGCGGTGCTGCTGCAGTAGGGTCATAACGCAACGCATCCCAGGCCACGGCACGGAAGCCGCTGCGGATGACCTGACTACTTGCCGGTCGCCATGAAAGGCACGGTCTCGGTGCATGGCGTCAGGCTCGTGATCGTCACGTGGTCGCTGACCGTCCCGACCGCGGTGCGGCCGAAGAACTCGCCCTTGACGCTCAGCGAGTCCGTCACCCCGCCGCCCCCGACCGTGTCGGTCGGCGTCGAGAAGTGTCCGGAAACGATCCTCACCCGCGCGAACTTGAACGTCTCGTCGGAGTTTCCGGCACCGGGCGTGCAGGTCTCGTCGAACAATACGACGAGATCATCCACGAACTTGCCGTTTCCGGACACGCGAAAGCTGAGCGGGAAACCGGGCCCACTCGACCCTGAGTACTTGAGGTCCTTGACCTCGCCGCCGGCCAATTTGACTGTGAACTTGACCGTGCCGGAATTGCAGATCACCGGTTGCACGACCCCGCCGTCCCCGGTGATCACGAACGACCCAGAGGCGCTTGTGCCCTTGAAGTGGCCCTGGATCGCGATCGAATCCTTGAGCTTGTCCGTCAGCTTTCCGCTGAAGGCGTTGTGCCTGATCCGGAGGTTTCCCCCGAACTGAAAGTTGCTCCCCCGATTAAGCACTGCACAGTCCCCGCCTCCCTTGGTCACGCTCGCGGCGACCTGCAGGCTGGAAACGGCCGCGTGGCTGACGGTGAAGCTGATCCGATCGCGAACCTTCCCCGTCGACTGACTCGTCGTGCCACCGTACGGGCCGGACGTCGCCGCAAGCGCGACGCCCGCGAGAATCAGCGCTCCGGTCGTCAGCGTTGCGGCAAATCGCGCAATCCGCCAACTGCCACGTCTCCATGCGCGTCGCCTCCGCATGGCAGGTGTCTTCTCGACTCGTTCTCCAAAGATGCGCATCGCGGGCCCCTTGTCCTCAGTCCAGCTCGCCAACCGTTTCGTCGCGGATCTTAGCCGGAGGCGGAGGCCGTTTTCCGGCCTCCCCGCGTGACGGGGCGACGGCAGTGGGCAATGCCGGCATGAGCGCAGCGTTGGCGAAGGTCCTTCTCAATCGCGCCGGTGGCCGACGATGACCACGTACTCACGCGGCGAGGAGACGCTGCCGTTCTCGAGCCGATAGTCCTCGTAGAACCCGACGAACGCGTCGTGGAGCGCCTGGCGTCGCTCTTGGTCCAAGGATCCCGCCAGCGCCTTGATCGGGCCGAACGCAGTCATGAACAGATCCCACATTGCCTCGGGGGAATCCGCCACTTGAGGTGACTCGCCTTCGTGGAACTCGAGCTCGAAGACATCCCCCAGTAGCTCCTGCACGTACTCCGGCCGCCCCCACTCGAGCGGCATCCCCGCGCCTTCCGGCGGCGAGGGCTGAAACGCAGCCATCGTCGCAAAGAAGCTGCCGATCGCGCCACCCGGGCGCCACGCTGCCAGGCCAATGCGGCCCCCAGGCGCGCTCACTCGTTCGAGCTCCCGCGCCACCGCCCGGTGGTCCGGAGCGAACACCGCTCCCTGAGCAGAGCTGATCACATCAAAGCTGCCATCCGGATAGGGCAGCTGTTCACAGTCGCCCACCTCGAAGGTCACATCAACGCCATCTTGTGCCGCCAACCGCTGCGCAGTCTGGATCAGGCCTTCTGCCAGGTCCTGCCCGGTCACGACCGCACCCCTCCGGGCGGCACGAACGGCGACTGCGCCGGTACCGGTAGCCAGGTCAAGCCACCGCTCCCCCGCGCGTACTCCAAGCCGCTCGACCAGATCGTCGTGGATGTCGGCAGCCGTCTCCGCCAGCAGCTCGAACTTCGAGTTCGAGTACGCCGCGGCTTGCCGATCCTTCAGCGCTTCAAACGCCATCGCTCACCTCCGCTTGCCCTCGACCGTCTCCACTCCCGAGATCATCTCAACTATCCGAGGGTCGGTCGCCGAAGAGCTCTAGTGAGCTGTCGGGCCAGTGAGAACCCCAGAGCTGCCGAGATTGCTGGCCGCGACCCACTCGACGGTAAGCACAGAGGCGGAAAGCGGCCATCTCAACTTGGGCCCGCACGTCGCGTCGCGTTCCGGAGCCTCTTGCGCGTATGGGGATTAGCTGACGGCCACCGCAGGTTTCGGAGGCGTTGCGGTCGCAGGCTGGGAGCTCCCGTTCAGTCCGTCAAAGCCAGTCGTCGTGTCGGTCAAGATCGAAGATCGCCTGAAACCTTTGACGATGAGATAGAAGCCAAGCGACAGCTCCCAAAGGAACTCCGGGACCGTCGCGATGGCCTGTGCCGCCGACCCCCGCCCGATGAGGTCAAACACCACGAACAACCCCGAGATGCAGACCAGAGGACCCCCTATGAGTCCCAACCAGGTCATGCCCCGTGGCACGAGACCGGATCGGTACATCAGGTAGCCCAGGATCAGCCCGGTTCCGAGGCCGTCCATGAAGCCTGGCCCGAGAACGAACGTCCAATTGCGGACCGCGATGAGGGACCTGCCGACCGCGATGAGCGAGTCGGCATCCGCGCCCCCACCCTTCTGGCGCAACGTCACCACGGCAAGGTAGCTGACGATTCCGATCACGATGAAGGTGCACTCCAGGAGACGCGCTGCAACGTATCCCAGAGCGAGGGCTTCGTTCTGGCGCTTGAGGACCGGGAACAGCACGACGGCCGTGCCGACGTTCGCGATGATGAGGATGAGCTCGCAGAACGCGCCTAAGCGCACGCGCGTGTCGGCGCCATCGCCCACGATGTACTTGGCGGGGTGCAGCACGGGGGCGTAGAGGAGCAACCCTCCGATCGAAGCGACGAAAGTGACGAGGAACAGGACGCCCACGATCAGGGCGATCTTTCTGGTCGAGGTCATTTGGGACTCCTCTCCGGGGTCTGCCTTAGGCGAGGCGCATCACCGTCTACACCGATAGGCGCGAGTGCATAGCGGCTGCTCGCCGGGCACCCCCTTGAGCGGTTCCCGAACGGAGCGGTTCCCGAACGCTTCACGCGGCGAGGCTGAACGGGGCGTGCGACGTCTAGGGCGATCATTGCAGGGCCGGCTCCAGGTACTCCGTCTCCTGCGGATCCACCGCCGGAGCGGCCGTTCCCCGGGAGGCGGCCCGCTCGGTCCAGATGTCGAGCACGAGCAGGCTCAGGTTCGACACGACCGCCGCACCGATGATCGCCGTGATCAACGCCGCGAGCCCGCTGATCACGTGGAAACCGAGTGCGGCTCCGACCACCGCACCGACACCCGCGGCACCGATGCCCTTGGCCCGCATCGCCTTCGGCGTGTCGGTGCAGACCCAGCCGGCGTAGACCCCGAGCCAGATCGGCACCGCGACCGAGACCACTACCAGCAGCTGGTCGTCGAGCGGCCGGCTCGGCCAGAACCGCAGTACCAACAGTGCGCCGAGGAACCATCCGCCGAGTCCGAACACGATCGGGCCGGCCGAACGGATCCATACGCCCGTCTTGCGGCCGGTACCGCCTCGGCGGCGGATCCGGACCGCCAACACCACGAGCCAGATCACTGCCAACAAGGCGAAGCCGATCATTGCCGCAAGGAGGTCCTTGGCAATTGCTGTCTGCGTGGACGATGTTGTGAAGCTGACAACATTCGGGGTGTAGCGGGACGTGTCGACCCGCCCGGTGGCGTAGAACGTGGTCAGCAGCTGCGTGCTGGCGCTCGGCTCGTAGGCGTCGAAGTCGTCCGCGTGCCCGAGGCCGGACAGGATGACCTGATGCCCGTTGGGGAGGTGCGGCAACAGCTCCTTGGTGGCGTTCTGGGCCGGCGTTTCGAAGTCGAGCGTCCCGCCGATAAGCAGCGTCGGGACGTTCGAGTTCTGCACGCCGGTGTACTGGTTCTCGCCCGGGTTGACCGGCCAGGCGCGCGCCATGCCTCCTGCCCCCCACAAGAACTCCGCGAAGGGATTGCCGATGATCGAGCCCCGGTCCGCGCCGGAGCTGAAATAGCGCTCGGCGGGCTTCGCGTCGGCCATCCCGATGCTTGCAAACTCGCCCCAGACGAACGACTGGGGGAGGGCGATTTCGGACATCAGCGATAAGAACCACAGGCCGCTCGGGTCGCCATGCGCGGCGGAGATCCACGAGTCGAGGGTCATCGGCCCGGAGATTGGCGAAGCCTCCGAGGTCGCCTCCGTGAGCCCGAGGAACGTCCCGACCAGGGCGTTGCCCGGCTTGATCGGCAGGCCTAACCAACTGCTCGGCATGTGTGCCGCCGTGTGCTGCATGCTCGCGGCGAGGTTGCCGGTGCGGGCGCGGCACGCAGGCTGCTGCGCGCACAGCGCCGCGTAACGCTCGATCCCCTGATCGATCTCGGCTCCGCTGTAGACGTAGTTCCCGGGCGGGTTGACTCCGATCATCACCGAGCGGTCGACACTGTTCGGGTACCGCCACGCGTAGATCATCGCGAGACGGGTCCCGGCGCTCTCGCTGAGCAGGTCGATGCGCTTGTAGCCGAGCGCGACGCGAGCGGCCTCGATGTCGTCGGCCTGCTCCGCCAGCGTGTAGCCGGCGAGGTCTACGCCGGATCGCTCAAGCCGCTTCGCGCACGCCGCGAAGGCCTGGGAGTACGCGCTCAGCGACGCTCTGCCGAGGAAGTCAGCGGAGTTCTCCAGCGCCGCCGTCACCTCGGGACAGTTCAGCACCGAAGAACCGTCGACGCCGCGGTATCCGACCATGACGACATCGTGCTGGGCGACCAGGCGGTCCGCTTGAGGAAACGTCATGTTGGTTATGCCAGGGCCGCCGTTGAGATGGAAGATCGGCGCCAGCGGGTGGGATGAGCGAGCCAGGATCCGGATCACCGGCAGCGCGATCAGCCGCGAGTGCGGGTCGGCGCGGTTCTCGGGCACCACGAGCGTTCCGCAATCGGCGCGGTAGCCGCCACTCTCGGTGGAATAGGTGCACGGGTGCATGCTCAGCTGGCCTGCACGCGCGCCCGCAGGCACCGACACGGACGTCGAACTGCCGGCGAAGTGGAGGTAGCCGAGCGCGAGCGTGAGGACGGCGATCAGAGCCAGGCCGGCGATCCGGCCACGACTGAAGCGTTTTGCGGTTTTCATGGCGGCTCCTTGTCGCGGTGGACGGCAGCTTTCCGTTGAGGAACGGACCGAGCTCCCAGATCGCGCTGATGAGATCCGTCGCAACTTACTGTCAGCGCAGCACGCTGGATATGGCCCGTTCAGACCTGGTTGGGGGGCCTGTTCAGGCCCCCCCGAGCGAGTCAGAACACTCGCCTCGAACATCGACTGGCTTCCTCCCCGGCTCACATCTGCACCCGCGCCCAGGTGTAGATTGCACCGAGCGAACAATCTCGGGGATCGGGGCTGATCCTGATGATGCCTGCGCAAACCCACTCGACGCAACGCCCGCCGTCGATCACGGTCGTCGTGGCCGACGACGAGCAGATGATCCGCGACGCCCTGGCCCGAATGCTGACCGCCGGCGGCCTGGACGTCGTCGGCGAAGCCTCCAACGCGCGAGACGCCCTCAGGGTGGTGGTCGACGTCCGCCCCGACGTCGTGCTGGTGGACCTCGGGCTCCCCGACAGCCCAGGCGTGCAGGCGATCGAGCAGCTCGCTCTGTTGGCCCCCGCATCGCACATCCTGATCCTCACCCGCACGGAACAGAACCTCGTCGTCGAAGCGATCGTTGCCGGCGCCACCGGCTACATCCTCAAGACCGCGCCCCCTGAGGCGATCATCTCCGCGGTCAGGGCAACCGCCGCCGGCGAATCAGTCCTCTCCTCCCAGATCGCCGGGAAACTCCTGCAGCGCATCCGCGAACGCGACATACCCGTCACCGCCACCAGCAAGAACGCTGCAATGGCGATCCGCGCTGTCCTGACCGAACGCGAGCTTGAAATCTTCGAACGGCTCGCCAGCGGCAAGAGCAATCACGACATCGCGCACGAACTCTCGCTCAGCACCAACACCGTCCACAACCACATCGCCAGCATCCTCGCGAAACTCCACCTCGACAACCGCATCCAGGCAGCCGTCCAAGCAGTACGCAGCGGCATCTCCTGACCCGCGGTCATCGGGTCGAGCGTCATCGGCCGCTGCCCTCGTGGTTGCCTACGGCGAGACGCAGCCGTGCGGGCCGGGGCCTCTGTGTCGCAGATCTGGGCGTAGGAACGAGCCAGCCACCGCTGGCCGGTCGCTTCCCGGCCGCGTACCCGCGCTGGAGCGAGAGCAGGACCGAAAGCACGTGTGGCCAGTGGTGCGACGGTGCTCTGAGCGGTGATCGCGAGCGATTGCTTGGCATCGGGTTCAGCCACTGGGTCATGCGACGGTGCCGGGCAATCACTCTCCCGCGAATGCAGTCGTCGGTTCGCCGCGGCCGCTCTTCGGCTCGCCTTCGCCGGCGGGTTCGGTCTCTACCGGCGGAGTTCGGCCCTGAGCCGGGCAGCGAGCCGCACGGAGGCCTCGATCTCGACTTTGCGTATCGAGACGCTCTCGACGTTCAGTCCGAAGGGAACGCCAACGCGCCGGCAGAAGGCGATCAGCTCGACCGCCGTCGCGACCGCTTGATCGTAGGACGCGTCAAGGGTGTCGTCAGCATGGCGCAGATCGTTCGCGATCCAGCGCGGCACGTCGACACCGAGCCACTGGAGGAACTCCAATGTCTTCATTGAGCCGCAGACTGAGAATGTGAAGACGATCGGCACCGGCTCCAGGTCCTGGGCGGCGCACTCGTAGCGATAGTCGGAGACCAAGTCCTTCGCAGCGTTGACGTCGTAGACGACCTGGGTGACGAAGAAGGAGCAGCCTGCAGCCTTGTTTGGCGATGAGCCGGAGGTGCTCTTGTGCCTCCGCGCGCGTGCCGCTCGGGGATCGCGACTCCGCCTAGCGGCAGGTCCGGCCGGACTTCTGTCCGGAGCTCGTAGGCCCGCGAGAGCGAGGTTGCAGCCGGCTTCTCGCGGGATGAGGCCCCGACGAAGACCGACAGCACTCGGGTTGAATCCTGGTCGCGGAGCCACCGGCCGAGGCCGTCCTCGGCGTGCTTGCTGACCGCGCGGTAAACGATGGCAGGCACGTCCAAGTCCGACGAGATCACGAGCGAGGTACTCGGCCGGGTCCATCGTGGGCAAAAACGGGAACGGGCGTTCGTCGGGATTACGGTCGCTCTCATCATCGATGTCGTAAAGAACAAGGCCATCAATCCCTACCGACCGGAGTCGCGCGAGTGTGACCTCGGCGATCTGCCTGGTCTGCTCCGGCTCCGGTCGTCAGCCGCGGTGGCGTCACCGCGAAGATCAAAAACTCACCCCTCCGGTCGGCGATGCGCTGCTGCAGCTCCACGCGCGGAACCGTAGCCAACCGTCGACCCCAGGACCCGACGGGATTGGTCGCGCTGGGGGGTCCGCTATTTGTCGATCTGGTCGAGGTGCGAGCGGTTAGCCGAGGATGCGGGTGGGGTTGCGGCCCAGCTGGCGAGGAGGTCGAGACCTTCTGCGGAGTGTGTGCCGGGTTCGGCCGTGTAGGTGAACATCGTCAGCCCGGTTTCGGCTGCGAGGTCGAAGCGTTCGAAGTTCAACGTCAGCTCGCCGACTAGGGGATGGATCATGCGCTTGGTGCCGGTGTTGTGGAAGCGCACGTCGTGCGACGCCCATCGAGTCCGGAACTCCTCGCTGCGGATCGAGAGTTCGCCGACCAGCTCGGAGAGGCGCCGATCGCGAGGATCCGCGCCGGCCGTGTGGCGCATGATGGCGACCGTGTCATTCGCGATGCGCTCCCAATCGGGGTACATCTCCCGCGCGGTGGGGTCCAGAAAGAGGTACCGGGCGGAGTTCACCGGCCGGTCGACCATCGCGTATAGCGGTGACCACAGCGCTTCGCCGAGCCGGTTGGCCGCGATGACGTCGTGGGATCCGTTGCTGACGAAAGCGGCCGCGCCGCTAATCGAGTCCAGCACCCACTGTACGTTGGGCCGGACCTGCTGTCCGGTCGCGCGACGCCGGCGCGTCGTGGCGGCGGGCTGGCTGGCACGGGCGAGGTCAAAGAGGTGCGCGCGCTCGGCGTCGTCGAGCTTGAGCGCGCCGACGAGCGCTTCGAGCACGTTGTCGGACACGCCGGAGAGGTTGCCTCGCTCGATGCGGGTGTAGTACTCCACGCTGACGCCGGCCAGGGTGGCGACCTCGGAGCGCCGCAGGCCCGGCACGCGCCGCGGGCCGTAGGCGGTGAGCCCGGCTTGGTCGGGCGTGAGATTGCCGCGGCGAGAGGTCAGGAACTCCCGGATCTCAGTCTTGAGCTCCACGAGATCGAGAGTAAACCCCGTCCCAATCTGCGTGGGAGGCCCTGCGAGAACCCCTTTCAGCAGGGACTCCCAGCTTCGCGGCAGGAGTGGTTAGCTCAGGCCCATGAATAAGCAGAACGTGGTTCATCACTGGCGCTGGCCGCGGCCTGGGCGTCGAGCTCGCCAAGGCAGCGCTGGCCGCTGGTCACAACGTCGTAGCTGCCGGCCGCAACACCGAGACCGTCGCGGAAGCGATCGGCGCGCACGACCACCTGCTTGTCGTGCGCCTGGACATCACCGACCCCGAGCAGGCCGCCGCCGCGGTGGCCGCAGCCGTCGAGCGCTTCGGCCGGATCGACGTGCTGGTCAATAACGCCGGTAACTTCATCGCGGGATTCTTCGAAGAGATCTCGCCCGCCCAGGTCCAGGCGCAGGTCGGCACCCTTCTCTTCGGGACGATGACGGTCACCCGAGCGGTGCTGCCAACGATGCGGGCACAACGCGCCGGGACGATCGTGTCCATCTCGTCGACGGCCGGGATCGTCGGTCAGCAGTTCTGCTCTGCCTACGCGGCCGCGAAGTTCGGCGTCGAGGGCTGGATGGAGTCACTGGCCACCGAGGTCGATCAGTTCGGCATCAGCACGACGATCGTGGAGCCCGGCTTCTTTCGCACCGACCTGCTCACGCCCGAGTCCACGACCTGGGCGGAGCTCTCGATCGACGACTACGCCGAGCAGAGCGCCGAGACCAAGGCAGCGTGGCAGAGCATGAACGGCCAACAGGGCGGTGACCCCGCCAAGCTCGCCGCCGCTCTCATCTCGCGTGGTCGACACCGACAAGCCCCCCGCCCGGTGGGTCGCCGGCGCCGACGCCGTGCAAGCAGTTGAGGAAAAGGCAAAGACACTCCTCGACGCAGGTCGACGCCTACCGCGAACTCTCCAGCTCCCTCGCCCACGACGACGCATGACTCGCATCCAGACGCGCCCGCTCTCGCGACAGCGGGTGAGTACCGATGACGAGGCTCCCCCGTCCTTACGCGCGTGAGGGATCCATCCAGATGACGTGAACGGCGCTGCCGATCAGCTCGACCGGGTCATTCCTTGAGCGGCGAGGAACCCGCGGATGTATCGGTTGACGAGCTGCGGGTGTTGCTCGGCGATCCAGTGCGCCCCGTCCTTCACCGGCCGGAACGTCAGGTTCCGAGCGAAGTGCTCGAGGCCGGCGTGGGAGGCGGGTCTGACGTATGGATCTGCTTCCGGGTAGATGACCATCGTCGGAACGTCGACGTAAAGCGGTGCGACGTCGGGGCAGTAGTTGCCGCGGCCGGGAGTTCCGTCCCGGTCGGGTGGAGCGATCCCTTCGACCTCGTACCAGTGCAGCGCGGCCTCGATCGCCCCCGGGACGCGCCATGATTGCCGGTAGGCCTCGCGATCCTTCTCGCTGAAGAAGGGGTATTCGAGCGCCTGTTCGAGCGCGGCGAAGTTGTTGGCGGCGATCGTCTTGATCGCGTCCGGGCGACGAAGGCCGAGGAGGTACTGGCTGGCCTGGATCTGCTCATCATCTTCGCGTTGCGCGCGATCCAGGACGCCAGGGTGGGCGCCGCCGAGGCTGATCAGCGCCCGAACCATCTCGGGATAGTGGAGCGTGAAAGCCCAGGCCACGAGGCTTCCCCAATCGTGGCCGACCAGCACGAAACGGTCGTGCCCGAGGTGCTCGACGAGCGCGCGTAGATCTTCGACTGCAGGCCAGATCCCGTAGCTGTGAACGCCCTCGGGCTTGGATGAGCGGTTGTAGCCTCGCTGATCGGGAGCAACGGCGAGGTGGTCGGCACCGAATGCCCGCAACTGGCTGCGGAAGGCATAGTGGAACTGCGGAAAGCCGTGCAGGAAGACAACCAGTGGCCCCGTACCTGCGTGGGCGTAATGCAACTCGATGCCGTTGACGGCTGCGGTCGCGTACTGGATATCGGCGTTGTCGGAATGCACGATCGGCTCGCGCGTCAGACCGTCGACGCCTCGGCTCGGGCGGAGCCGACGGCATCCTTGGAGGGCTGCTTGCGCTCGGAGGCGGGCAGGATCAGGCAGGTCGAAGTCGCGTGTGCATACAGCGTTCCGTCTTCGGCGACGAGTCGGCTCGCGGCGGTCGCGATTGTGCGCCCGCGGTGGACAACGCACCCTTCCGCGAGCAGCGGTCCAGTGGTCGGCCGCACCGCCCGGACCAGGTTGACCTTCGTCTCAAGCGTGGTGTAGCCGCACCCATCGGCAAGCGTGGAGTGCACGGCTGCGCCCGCAGCCGAGTCAAGCAGTGTCATCGCGATCCCGCCGTGGACGGTGCCCAGCGGATTGCGGTGTCGTGCGTCCGGCTGGTAACGAAATACGGCCGAGCCGTCGGTCACGCCGACGAGATCAAACCCGAGCAACTCTTGGATCGGCGCGGGCGGTGCCGTCCCGTTGCGGATCGCGACGAGCTGCTGAAGGCCGGCCTGGGCATCTGTCTTGGACATCGGCGGATCATGCCGCTCGACCGTTGGCGCGCCGTTGGCGTCTCGTCACCGGGTGACGAGCTCGGAGTGCAGCGCAAGCAGCTGCGGCCCCGGCGCGACTCCAAGAGCCTCGCGTAGCCGCAGGCGAAACTGGTCGTAGACGAACAAGTGCGGTCGGCCGCTCACCCCGCGCGTCAAGCGCCCGCATCAGCAGCGCAGTCGCGGCCTCGCTCAGCGGCTCGGCGGCGACCAACTCGCGCGCCGCCCTTTCGGCGGTCAGCAGCTCCGTATCGCCGAGTCGCAGCGCCGCCGCGGCCAGCGTCGCCAGGCCGCGCGTGTAAACGGCGCCAAGCTCCCGGCGGCGCTCGTCGACCCACGCTCCATCGTGCCCGGTCAGAAAGCCACGGCGCGTGACGTTCATCGCAATATGGGAGGCGATCCAGGCACGCTCCCACTCCTGCCGCACGATCCCCGACTCAGCGTCGTGAATCGCTCGCGCAGCAACCTCGACGTCGACGTGCGCATCCTCGGCGAGCGTGAGACGCAACGGCCCATCTGCGGGGAGCGAATCGCGTCCGATCACAGAACGGAGCTTTGAGAGCAGAGTCCGCAGCGCCTGGCCCGACGCAGGCGGCCGCGCTTCCCCCCAGATCGCGGTCGCGAGCTCCTCGCGCGGTGCGGCGCGGTGCCGGTTACAGACGAGCCACGCGAACGCGATCCGGCCCTGCGCACCGGGCAGCTGGCCTGCCAGCTCACCATCTCCGGATCGCACCACCAGGCGCCCACACAGCTGCACGACCACATCGGCGACCATACCGACATGACAAAGCGAATCGTCTGTGAATGCGGCTTCGTCATCCGTGGCGAGGACGACGACCAGATCGTCGAGCGCGGGCGCGACCACATGCAAACAAACCATCCCGCGATCGCGGCGGTGATCACCGCCGAGGAATTGCTGAAGATGGCCGAGGAGGAATGAGCGGGCGGCGTCGGCGCGCCGCTCCGAGCGCGAATCGGCGCCTACCCGAGAATCGACTCCAGCTGCTCGAGCTGACGCCGCGCGCCGCCGCAAACCTGCGCGCACAGCTCGAACACGCTCGGGTCGCTGATCGTGTATCGGACGTGGGTGCCCGCCTTGGTCCGGTCGATCATGCCCGCGGCGCGCAGGATCCCGAGGTGCTTGGAGACGTTCTGCTGCGATGCGCCGAGGGTCTCCTGCAGCTCACCGACGGTCGCGTCGCCCTCACGTAGTCGATCCAGCAGCTTGAGCCGCATCGGCTCACCCAATACGCGGAAGCGCTCCGCGACCAGCTCGATCAGGGGCTCCGGGAGGGGGTGCGGGAGCGGCGAGGGGACGTTGCGGGATCTGGGCATGCTCACACGCTAGCACAACTGAAGAATTGTGTAACGGTTTTGCATCCGAAGGAGAAACCACTCTACAGTTGTGCAATCAAATCGATGCGCGACCTCAACACGTCGATGCGCGACCTCAACACGTAAGGGACCAATGATCTCGTTAGCAAACCTTTCGATCAGACGACCGAAGTCGGCCATCGCCGCGTGGCTGATCATCGCCGTGTCGCTGTCGCTGATCGGCCTGGGCGTTTCCAGCACCTTGTCGCCTTCGATCAACACCGTCCCGGGGACCGAGTCCGCGCGTGCCGAGCAGCTGGCCACGAGCCGGTTCGGCCCGACGCAACTCGTCGCGATCCTGCTCGAGGGGCCCAAGTCGAAGCTCGACCGCGAGGGGCCGGCACTCGTGCAGGCGCTCGCCAAGCGTGCCGATACGCGGGTGCTCTCACCATGGAATGGGGGCAGCGCCGCCGCATCGCTTCGACCCAAGCCCACCGCCGCGATGATTCTCGCGTCGCTGTCCGCCACCGAGCAGCACGCGGTCAAGTACGACGAGCCTCAGATCGAGAGCCTCGTGGGCCGCAAGATCTCCGCGCCGGTCCGATCGTTCGTCACCGGCCAGCCGTCGATCGACCGTGGCGAACAGGACGCCTCGCTTGCAAACCTGCACCGCGACGCACTGATCGCGCTCGGAATCGTGTTCCTGCTCTTGCTGATCGGCCTGGGTGCACCGATCGCTGCGCTCGTCGTGACCGCTGTCGCCGCCCTCGGCACATTCGCAGGGTGGGGCGTGGTCGCGCTCCTCGGCAACGCCCTCACGCTCGATCCGGTTGGGGTCGCGGCCGGGACGATGATCGGGCTCGCGCTCGCCGTCGCCCTAGGGTTCCTCATCCTCGACCGCTTTCGCCATGAGGCGGCGGCACCTGGCTCGCATCCGCGAACGGCCGCAAGGGCCGCGATCCGCGGGCTCGAGACAACGGGCAGGGCCGTCCTGATCGGTGCCGCGGCGCTGGTGCTTGCGCTCGTCCTGGTTTCGATCGTCGGACCGGCCGAGCTGATGATGTCGGTCGGGACCGGCGTCCTGACCTCGGTGCTGTTCGCGATCGGGGGAGCCATCGTCGTCATGCCGGCGGCGCTGGTGCTTCTCGGGCCGCGGCTCTCGATGTTCAGTTTTCACGCGCCGGCTGCGCTGGAGCGTCGGTGGTTGAGGCTGACCGCTGGTCGCGACCGAACGACCCGGCGCGCGGTGTACACGGGCCTCGCCGCGGCCGTCACGCTCGGCGCGATCGCGATCCCAGCCGCCGCCCTGGGGACCGGTCCAGAGTCCGTCAGCCAGCTTCCCGCGAGCTCGAAGGCGCGGATCGCATTCGACGAGGTCTCGAGGGTGATGGGTCCCGGGTGGGTGACGCCGTACACCATCACGATCGCCTCCAAGAGCGGCCCGATCACGACTCCGGCCCTGCTCGCCGCCATCGACCGGCTGGAGCAGAAGATCGCCAATAACAAGTCGGTGGCGTCCGTCAACGGTCCGGGCCAGATCTACTCAACGTCCGCTCAACTCCAGAGCTTCGGGCCGCAGCTCAGGCACTCGGCCGAAGTCTCGGACAAGAGCAAGAGCCAGCTGCTGCAGCTGATCAACGGTCTCGGTCAGGCCGGCAGCGGCTCCAAGCAGCTTCAGGCCGGACTCGCAGCCGCGTCGTCCGGCTCGAGTCAGCTGCACAGCGGCGCGAGCCAGGCCGGGTCAGGAGCCGGTCAGCTCCATTCCGGCCTCGCCCAGGCGCAGGCCGGATCGGCCAAGCTCCAGGCGGGCCTGAACTCAGCCCTGACCGGCGCGACAGCGCTCGAGCACGGATCCGCGCAAGCACTGAGCGGCTCGAGCCAGCTCGTCGCCGGGCTCGCCCAGGCGCAAGCCGCCGCCAAGCCGAGCGCGCCCGCGCTGGACTCGCTGTCCGCGCAGACCGCGACGACAAGCTCCGACGTGGCCAGCGCCCTGAGCGAGCTTCAGTCGATGACGACCGGTAAGAACGATCCGCGCTACACCGCGACCCTGAACGCGCTCACGGCAGCCAACTCGGCCGCCGCGACCGCGCGAAGCCTGGCGGCAAGCGTTGCGGCGCAGGCCCCGGCGTTGATCGCCGGGCTGAACCAGCTGCACACGGGCGCGGCCCAGCTCCAAACGGGGCTCGATCAGCTTCACAGCGGGAACACCCAGCTCGCGAGCGGGATCAGCCAGCTCTCAGGTGGCGGTGGACAGCTCTCCACCGGCCTGAGCCAGCTGACCGCGGGGGCCGGGGCGCTGCAGATCGGGCTTGGGCAACTCACGAATGGCGCCGGGCAACTGGCGGACGGGCTGACCAGCGGAGTCGGGCCGGCCGGGCAGCTGACGGCCGGACTGGGCACGATGCAGGCAGCCGTCACCACCGCCCGCGGACAGATTCCGTCCACCGCCCAGCTCAGGCAGCTGGAGGCTCAGTCGCCCGGAATCTTCAAGTCCGGTTACTTCGTGCTGTCGGCGATCGATGGCGCGACGCCCGCTAGCCGCAACGCGGCGGCGTTCACGCTCAACCTGGATCGCGGCGGGACCGCCGGGCAGATCACGGTGTTCCCGAAGTACGGAGCGAGCGACCCGCGCACGATGGCGCTGGATGGCCAGCTGACCACCCTGTCGAACAACTTCGCCCTACGGAACCACGTACTGGCCGCGGTCGGGGGGCCCGCGGGCGGCCTGCACGACCTCACCAGCGTGACCGAGTCACGGATCTGGCTCGACGTAGCAGCCATTGCATTCGCGGTCATGCTCGTGCTCGCACTGGCGCTGCGCTCCGTCCTCCTGCCGGCAGTCGTCTCGCTCTTCGGCGCACTGGTAGCCGGAGCGACATTCGGCGTCCTCGCCCTGCTGTTTGGCGGGCCGCACCCGCCAATGGGCGGTCCGGGCTATCTCGACCCGATCACGATCATCAGCGTATTCGCGCTCGCCTTCGGGATCACTGCGATGTTCTCGATCGTGCCGCTGAGGCGTGCTCGGACGGCGTTTGCCACGGGCGCTGGGACCGGAGAGGTTCTCAAGGTCCTCCGTGAGGCCACAGCCACGACCACCCGCGCCGGGCTGCTGATGATCGGCGCGCTGATCCCCTTCGTGCTGACGGGACTGCTCAACGTCCGCGCTCTTGGGATCGGTTTGGCGGTGGCGGTGCTGCTCAACGCGCTGATCGTCGGGCCCGCGCTGCTCCCGGCCGCGCTAGCGCTGGTGCGCCGGTACGGGTGGTGGCCGACGGTCGCCACCGGATTCGGCTCGCCAGGCCACCCGCACAGAGGCAAGCCGCTCCTTCCGCAGTTGCCGGAGCGGCGCGTACGACCCGCGCGCCCCTAGGGCACGGACACCGGCACGAGCTCGCCACTCTCCCACCGGTTCAGCGCCGCGCTGGGCGCGCCCGTGGGTGAGGGGCCGACTCGATGGTTGGCTCGATACGCAACTCCGAGCGTCAGCTCGATCACTGCCGCGATCACGATCACGATCGCGGTGCCGTCAGCCGGATCGGTCGACAGCGGCACTCTGCCCTGACTGCGCCACGTGGCCAACGACCGCTTGCGTGGTGCGGTATGTATCGCTCGCGATGCTGATACGGCTCGGCGTGACGGTGGTGGCTGTGTCGGCCATGGCGGCGGCCACAGCCGGCGTCGTTGGCGCGAGGACTGACAATCGGTGCAAGTCCTCCAGGCAAACCGACACGATCACCTGCACGTTCAAGCCTGTCGGGCACAGCCAGACATTCAAGGTGCCGGCCGGGGTGACCAGCATCACAGTGCAGGCAAGCGGAGCTAAGGGTGGTCTCAACGGCGGCTTGGGCGGCGACGTCACGGCGACGTCGCCCGTCACCCCCGGGCAGGTGCTGATCGTCCTGGTCGGTGGCAACGGCGGGGTTGGGACCGCCGGCTTCAACGGCGGCGGGCGGGGTGGCCCGGGCGAGAACGCAAGCGGCGGCGGTGGCGGCGGCGCGAGCGACATCCAGACCGTGCGACGTGGTAACAGGGGCGCCCTGGCCAGTCGGTCGCTCGTCGCCGGCGGCAGTGGTGGTGGGGGCACCAGCGCCAATGGCGATCAGGACTCCGAAGCGGTTGAGAACTTCGGCGGCGACGGTGGCTACGGCGGCGGCACGCAGGGCGGCACGCGAGGCGGATTTGCGGTGGGCGACAGCAATCCAGGCGGCCCGGGTCTGAGCGACGGCGCCGGGGGCGCGGGCGGTACCGGCGGCACCGGATCGAACCGTCCTGACGCTGAGAACGGTGGCACTTACATCGCGCTCCCGGGCGTCGCCGGCGGCGCCGGAGGCGCCGAGGGCACCGACGACCCGGCGAACGCGCATTTCTTCGGAGGTGGCGGCGGCTCTGGCGGTGACGGCATCTACACCGGCGGCGGTGCCGGCGGAGGCGGCGGGGGCGGCGTTGTCAGCGGAGGGACCGGGGGTCGGACGAGCGTGGCGAGCGGCGATCAGGCGCCCGACGTGGGCGCGGGGTCGGGTTTGCGCGGAATTGGCGGGACCGGTGGCACGGAGATCGACCGAAGCGGCGTCGCCGGCGGTGGCGGCGGTGGCGGCGGCTACTTCGGGGGCGCCGGCGGCGGCGACTACGCTGCCGGCGGCCCGGTCCCGATCATCGGCCAGGGTGCTCTGCCGGCGGCGGTGGCGGCTCCAGCTACGTCGAGTCGCTCGCGACGACCGCTGTCTTCGGTCAACCAGCCTGGCCCTACGCACAGATCGTGATCAGCTACTCGGGCCACCTAAAGCGCCATCGCAAGCGGAAGCAGCACGCCCCCCAGTAGCCGCTGGCCGGCGTCGGCGCGGCATGCCTGGTTTGCCGCGCGCGCGATCGTCTCGGCCGGACCCGCTTTCGCCCTTGGGACGCGTCTCTCCGCGCGGCCGCGAGCCGTCTCCCCATGCGCGGAAACCATTTGGCGTCGGCGCCCGCTGCGGTGCGCGGGTCAGAGCTCATTCGCGCCGGGCTCATAGAGCCAGATGGTCGTCGTCTGGTGAGTGTTCATCGGGGAGGGGCGGCACCGCCGCGACCGCACGTAGCGAAAGCCGGCGCGCTGCAGCGCGCGGTTCGGGGCGACGTTGAACGCATTCGGCTCGCAGTACAGGCGAGCGAGGCGCAGGGCATCGCAGTAATGCTCGGCGGTCTGAGTGACGAACCGCGCGCCGAGGCCGGCCGCGCGACGCTCGGGGTCGACGATGTGCAGATGCATGTGGGCCTCGGCACCGAACTGGATTTGGTCGGCAGTGCTGAACCCGACGAGCATGCCGTCGAGTTCCCACACGACGCCGTACTCGGAGCGGCGCTCCAGCGGGAGCGCGAGGTTGGCAGCGAAGCGAGCCCGCCACTCGACAGGGTCGGGCAACAGCGCGCGGTCGACTCCGAGCCGAGCGAGGTACTCGTCAGCAGCGTCGTGGAAGTACGAGATCCGCACCGCGAAGTCGGGAAGCTCCATCGGTCGAATGCTGAGGGAGCCGTTCGGCATTGCCGCTGAGGATAAGAGCGTTCGAGCCACGCGCTGCCCAAGCACCAGGCGCACCCCCGACGGACCCCGAACCCGTCAGCCCCGGGCGATCGGTTGTGCGCAGGGACGATCGCGCCGCGCTCTGCCGAAGAGTAGGTTCGCAGTCGTCGTGAGTTCGATTCCGGTTGCTTCGCCCAGTCGGTTCCTGTTCGTTCTGTGGGACGGCGGTGGGAACGTGCCTTTGCAGCTCGGGCTTGCCCAGGGCCTCGTCGAGAGGGGGCATGACGTGCGTGTCCTGACCGAGGACTCGGTGGCCGCTGACGTCGTCGCCGCAGGTTGTCGCTTCGAGCCGTTCGTGGAGGCGCCGAACCGAGCGACCCGTGACGAGGACCTGGTCTGTGACTCGCAGGCGCGTACTCCGCTGGGCGCGTTCGCTCGCGCTCGCGATCGCGTGATGATGGGGCCCGCTGCGGCCTACGCGCGGGACACTCGCGAGGCGCTCGAGCGCGAGGCTGTTGATGTTCTCGCTTGCGACTACATGCTGTTCGGGCCGCCGATCGCCGCCGAGAGTGCGGGCGTCCCGACAGCGGTGATCGTCCACAACGTCTATATCGTCCCCGAGCCGGGGAAGCCCGCTCCTGGTCCGGGTTTCCTCCCCGCGCGCGGGCCGCTTGGGCGCACCCGCGACCGCGCTGCCAATCGGGCGTTCCTGGCGTTGTTCAACCGCGGCCTGCCGGCCGTCAACCGGGCGCGTGCGCAGCACGACCTGCCACCCTTGCGCAACATCCTGGATCAGCTTGACCATGTCGCGCTCGTGCTCGTGCTCACGAGCGAGAGCTTCGATTTTCACGGCAACGCTCATCCGCCGCACGTGCGCTATGTCGGGCCGGTGCTCGCCGACCCTCCGTGGGTCGAAGAGTGGCGCTCTCCGTGGCCCGAGGACGATCCCCGCCCGCTCGTCATCGTCAGCCTCAGCTCGACCTACATGGCACAGGAGCGGGTGCTCGCACGGGCGACTGAAGGTCTCGGCCGGCTCGACGCCCGCGTCCTCGTCACCACCGGTCCCGCGATCGACCCAGCATCGCTTTCGGCGGCAGCGAACACCGCCGTCGTTCGCAGCGCGCCACATGCCCTTCTATTCCGCGAAGCCGCGGCTGTGGTCACCCACGCCGGGATGGGCACCACAACCCGCGCGCTGGCCGCTGGTGTGCCCCTGGTTTGCCTGCCGATGGGTCGCGATCAGCTCGACGTCGCCGCACGCGTTGTTCACGCGGGCGCCGGCGTGCGACTGCGGCCCAGCGCGACGCCAGCCAAAATCGCCACCGCCGTTACGCGCGTGATGAACGATCCGGGCTTCCGGGACGCCGCCGAGACGATCGGCGCTCACCTGGTCGCTGACGCCGCAGCGCAGCGGGGCATCGCCGAACTCGAAACACTCGCATCGAACGAGCGCTCCAACAGCTGACGAGAACCCCACGCACCGTCTCACTCCTCCCCACGGCTCCGACCTCCGTTCGCAAGCAAGCAAGCCACCAGCGACCGCTTTCGTCATCAGGGCCACACAGATCCGCACGATCGTCTCGGCAACCGAGGGGTCGTTGCCTGAGCAGACGTTGGGGCGTCCGGTGCCAGCGGGCACTACGGACTGCCCTTTCGCTTGGCATGGGACGCGGGAGTCGTGCGACGTTCGAACCGTCATGCGATCTGAGTCGACCTACATGCTTGGCTGACGTCCGTGCCCTGCGCCCGCTCGGACGAACGGGTCCAGCGGAACCCGGCGGCTATGCGACCCGAGGAGTCCGATGAGCGTCGAAGAGAGCGTCCATGCGATCGAAGCCATCTTCGAAGCGTGTGGATGAGGAGACCTTCCGTACATCCTTGATCAGCTGACCGACGACGTCCAGTTCGTCGCCCACCTGGATGCAAGCGTTCCCTGGTCAGGCGAGTGTCCAGGCAACGACAACGTGATCAGGTGCTTCCAGGCCCTCGGAGGCTCGGTTGACGTCGGCGACCGTCCGGTCAACCAGCTCGTCGCTCAGAGTGACACCGTCGTCGCACTCGGCGGCGTCAGCTTCGCGGTACGCAGCACTGGCAAGACGTCTTCCAGCTCGTGGGTGTACATCCGGAAGCTTCGCGATGGCAAGGTCTACAGTTACGACCAGTTCAACGATCCTGGACTGGCTGAGGCATTCGCCTAGTGTGCGGCTGAGGCGCTTCCGCTTCGTAGATTTGCTCCACAAGCTGGTCGACCAGACGCCGCCGAACGCCGGCGGGAAACCCAGCGGCGTGACCGATTTGTCCGGACGCGAGGGACGCGGAGGGCGCCTACGTGTCCTTCCGCTCCGCCGCCGAGCTTGCACCAGGACCACACACGTAGACCGGCTTATTTGCGCACTATGAGGGTGATCGCGGACCAGCGACCGCGGGCATGACGCCCGTCGACCGCTTGTGACCTCACCATGTAGCCTCCACGGAGGAGTCCGACCCTCAGCCGTAGCTGCCATGTGCTCGTACCGCGTGCGGGCAGCTCGATTGGCTTGCTGCAGCTGCGGGGCGTGCTCAGCTGGCCGCTGGCATTGAGGAATGAGCAGCGGTGATGCGACGCCTCGGTGGAGACGGTGACGTACACGTTTGTGACGTGCTCGGCGCGCTGGGTAGCGGCGCTCGCCTGCGCGCAAGGGAACTCGGCCGCGGTGCCGGTGATGGTGAGTCCCGTGCGCGAGGCCTGGCTGCCGTCAGGACTGATAGCCGAAGCGGGTTGCGCACACGGTGGCGTGTTGGACGTGACGGCCGGCAGCGGCGTCGTGACCACGGCAGGCGTACCTGGGGTGTCCGGGATCTCGTGGACCGGCAGCCGCAGCTGTAGCTTCGAGACCGAAATTGAGAACGTGCCGTTCGAGGGGCGCATGTACGGCACGTCCCGGCCGAGCAGCTCGAGCTCTGGGATCTGACCGGCTGCGAAGTGCCACGCGCCCGGATGAAGCTGGAACGCTTGGAGCTTGTCCGACGCGTTCGCGTCGATTCGGTAGTCGCCGCGGGCAACGAGCGTCTCTGTGTTCGTCGCCGGGTTGACGTCGAGCAGCCGCGCGGCGATGTACGCGTACTTGCCGGTTACCTTCAGATCGGCGACCACCGTCGGCGACCCGAGCAGCGTGTACCCCGAGCCGGTGGCGGCCGGCAGACGATAGGTCGCGACGCCGGGGCCCTCGTTGGTCGCCGGGGCGGTCGTGCATGCCAGGCCACCGAGAACCGGGTCGAACGTCTTGGAGATCGTCGGGTTGCCGGCCGTGGACAGGATCGTCTGGGCGGGCGCCGAGCTGTAGTCGACCTCGCCGGGGTGCAGCGCCGCCCACGTGGCGGCGTAGTACGGGCCGCCGGACCGGACGCTGATCGGACAGGTCTGCGTGAGCGCGGTCACGCCCAATCTCGGCTGCGGTCCCGTGCCCTTGACGTAATGGTCGAAGAACGCCTTGATGCGTGGCGCGAGCAGCGCGAGGTCGGCCGGCTTGTTGTTGGCGCGCTGGTGCCCCACGTCAGCGAAGAACAGCCCGATCGGGTCAGACGGGTACAGCGAATGTTCGAGGTTGTAGTAGCGCAGCGCCTCGTCGACCGGGAACACGTCGTCGGTGAAGCCGTTGGCGATGAACAGCGGTGCGGGCGCCTCGCGACTAGCTCCGTAGTCGCCGTCCAGCAGGTAGTAGGGAGAGTGGAACTGTGCGATCTGTCGGAGCTGGAACAGGTCCTGGGCTGTGGTGTATGGCTCGCCGGCGTCGAGGGCCCTGAACCAGGTCGTCACGTCGGCCTGCGGGTTCAGGCCCGGGGACGAGTAGTAGCCGTCGAGGGCGCCGACGTCGTACAGCCCCACGTCGACCGAGTTCTTCATCACGCCGACCGGCGATAGATCCGCCGTCGCCGAGGTCACCTGATCGTCGAACGTACGCCCGTTCGGCATCAGCGCGTAGACCATGTCGCTCCACGTGGCATACGGGGCAGCGGCGGCGATGTGAAGGGGCGTTCCGTCGGGGCTCTTCCAAGGACTCAGGGAGCCGTTGGCGTTCATCACGCGGTTCTTGAGGGTCGCCAGCTCAAGTGTCACGCCGCCCCCATACGACTCGCCCAACACGCCGATCCGGTTGGGATCGACGATCCCCTCATCGACCAGCAGCCCGGCCGCGTACTGGACGTCGCGGGCCTCGTAGCGGTAGTCATCGAGGTGGATGTAGCCGTTGGCACACGCGGCGACGTTCACCATCCGCGACGCTTCAGTGCCGCACGAGTCGCCCCAGCCGCGTGCCGCGAGCTGTACCACGGCGTATCCGTCCCTCGCCCACTGAACTGCCGTGGGACCACCGTACTGCGGATCGTTCGGGCCGCTCGGGGGGTCGCCCCAACCGTGACTCTGCACGACGAGCGGGTAGTCGCCGTCAGCGCCCGACGCGGGCGCGGGCGGAAGCGTGACGTACACCTCCAGCGGCGTTCCGTCAAAGCTCTTGAGGCGGAGATCGGTTGCGGCCGACCCACTCTCGTCACCGTGACACACACGCACTCCACCCGACTGCGCCACGCACGGGATCGGCTCGCCATTCATCGTGTGTCCGGCGAGCACGCCGGTGACTGCGCCCGACGCGCCCGCGGGCAATGCCACGAACACCACGGCAATCGCGGCTAGGCCAGCTCTCCTCATCCTCAGGTGCATGGTCCTCTCCCTTCCGGCAGTCGGCGCCAGCAACCCGACGTGTGCTGGATTCCCGGTATTCCGTTCCGATAGTTGTGTACTAGCGAGGTCACGACTTAGTGTACCATCCGGGACATGACTGTCAACCGGGAACCGCCGACAGCTCGAGCACAGTCGATCTTCGCCCCGCCGCTTCCCCTTCCCCACGGGCCGCATGAGCTGTCCCGCGAGGAGGTCGCCGAGTCGCAGCGCACCCGACTGATGGCCGCGTTCACCGAGCTGCTGGCGGCCCACGGCTACGCCGGCGTTCGGCTCGCGGAGCTGGTCGCCCGCGCCGGCGTCTCAAAGGCGACCTTCTACGACCACTTCGCCAACAAGCAACAGTGCATGCTCGCCGCCTACGACGAATACCTTCGCGTGCTCATCGCGGAGATCGTCCCGGCTGCCCAGGAGGACACGCCGCTGCTCATTGACTTCGTACGTAGCGTCGTCACCCGCTACCTCGCAGCGATCGAACGAGACCTGACAGCCGCGCGCGCATTCTTCGTGGAACTCGAGTCGGCCGGCTCCGAGGCACGCACCCGCCGCCGCGTCGAACGCCAAGCCTTCACCGCGCTGGTCGCCGACGGCCACCAGCACTTCCGCGCCCGCGATCCGTCACTCGCGCCACTCCCCACCATCGCCTACGAAGCCATCGTCGATGCCGCACGCGAGATCGTCCGCGACCGCCTGGACACAGAGCCACAACCCGACCTCACCGCGCTCGTCCCCGACCTCACCGTCACCTTCACAGCGATGTTCCAAGGCGCGGCCGCCGCCGCCCATGACGCCGAGCCCGGGCCCGGCTCCGACCGCCTCCGGCGAGCCCATACGTCCCGAACCTAGCGGCGCCTGGAGGCGGTTGCAAGTACGCTCGCGGCGCTGTGTCCATCTCGATCTCGGAGACCGTCGGCATCGCCGCTCTGACCCTGGACCGGTCCCCGGCGAATGCACGGGAGGTCGGGATCCTGCGGTCGCTGATCAACGCTGTCGAGGCGCTCGCGGCAGACCGCCCACGGCGCTCGTGATCACGGGCGTGACCCGTGCTTCTCGGCGTACGTCGACTTGAAGGCGGTGGCCAGCTGCGGGACCGCGGAGGCGGCTGACGATCGCGTTTGTCAGCATGACTGCGACGGCGCCCGCGATTCCTCGGCGACGAACCAGCGGCGCTCGTCTTCTGGGCGACACGATCGGCCGCGACCGCGTTTCGTCGGACGCCGGCCGGCTCGACGATGGTCCGAGACCGCCGCGAATTAGGGGTCTCTTGGATCGCGCGCCGCGAGCCCTGCCTTTGGTGGCGCGAGCATTTGCCACTCGCGAGGTTGGATGGCTCCCTATGTCCGATTGGGGCAGCGCTCCGCACGGCGATCATCGGTGCCGGGACGCCAGGTTTCGTGGCGGAGCGATTATCCGTCGCCCCGGCCGCATGATGCCCTCGTCGCCAGCACAATTGCACGTCGCGAGGTGTCAGCGTCGCCGGTCTGAGGCTGTCTGGTGGGTTATCGCAGCCATGCTTGGTCGGCGAGGAAGCCCCAGACGGGGTTGTATTCGTAGTTCTGCAGGTGGCTCGAGGTGAGTTCGACTTCGCGGGTGTCGACGGTCGTCACCCACTCGGCGCTGTTGGTCAGTTGCCGGTCAACGGTCTCCCAGAGGGCGCGTGCTGCGGGCGGGTCGGTGGGTTGGAGTAGTTCGGCGTGTCGCATCTCGCGGTCGATCGCTCGGTTGCAGTAGTAGTCGTTGCCGTTGGCGCCGTCGCAGCTGAAGAACGCGGGTACGTAGGAGGATGGGTCGGGGTAGGCCGGGATCCATGCGCCCTCGTTTGATATCTGGAAGGAGTCCCACATCGCTGGCGTGGTCGAGGCGAACGGAATCACGCTCACATGGACTCGGTAGCCGAGCGCGCAGGACACCGGCGATGTACCCCGTGCTTGCTGTGGGCGTGAGCGGGTTAGCGGAATCGCCTATCAAGTCGACCCGTTCCCCGATCGTTCTGGACCGGGTGACCAGTTGCCGGGCGCGCGCCATGTCAGGCGCGCTCCAGGTGCCGTTGGCGCGGGGGTGCAGCGTGTAGGGGCAGTAGCGGCGGTAGCCAGGTATCCCCGGCACGATCGCCTGGCAGGCCGGAGTTGCGAAGCCCGGCCCGCCGTAGAACTCGGCGAGCTTGGCACGGTTGATGGCGTAGTTGAGCGCCTGCCTGACCGACAGATCGTTGAACGGAGCGAGATGGGTGTTGATCGGCAGGAAGTTCACCGACCACTGAGGATTGTTATGCAGCTGCCCCGGGTCTTGCAGCTCGCCCGCTGCGGCAGCGCACGGCGGTCCGGGCGATGTCGAGATCGTGACTGCTTCGCGCGGGCGTCGCTCGTGCGTGACCGGATCTACGGCTGGTCGGGGGGGTGCCCGAGTCTTCTCAGCTCGCGGTTGGCGGCGGCGATCCGCTTCTGGAGGTCGGTCGCCGGTTGGCGCGTGAGCACGTCGTGATCGCTCGGTGAGCCTTGGGCCCTTGCTGCCGCGTGGGCGGCGGCCTCTTCGATCAGGGCATAGCGATCGGGTGGTGGTCGGGGCACGGAGCGGGCGAGGAGCTCGCCGAGGTCGTTGGCGTGCGCGACGCGCGTTCCCATGTACCTGGGTTGCCCGTGGGTTCGGACGCGTGCCAGCAGCGATTGGTGGCGCTTTGGCTTTCTCAGCGCCTCGGGGCAGAAGCGCAAGAGGATGGTCTTGATGATCGTGGTGTGGTCGAACACCGTGTGCGACACCGAACCTGGCTCGACCCAAGGCGAGACGATCAGCGCCGGCACGCGCACGCCGTAATGGCCGAACGTCGCCGGGTCGTCATCGGGCGCCGCGGGCGGGAGGACGTGATCGAAGAACCCGCCGTGCTCGTCGTAGAAGATGATCAGCAGCACCTTTTCCCATTGCGGACCGGTGGCGAGCGCGTGGTAGACGGCGAGCACCAGCTCCTGGCCGTCCTTGATGTCCGCGGGTGCGTGGTCGTCGTTGGGCTGAAAGCCGATCGGGTTGAAGTTGCTGAAGTTCGGGTCGATCCAGGCCACCGATGGCAGCGTGCCTTGAGCGGCGTCCTCGATGAAGCTGGGCGCTTCCATGTCGATGCTCAGCTCGAGCCGCGCTTCCCAGTTCAGGTTTGAGTGGCTGAAGAACGCGAACCGGTCGTGGTGGCCGAGGCGGTAATGAGCATCGGCGAGACGCAACGTGCCCCTCTCGAACGAGTACCAGCGCCACGAGACCTCGTGCGCGTCGAGGTGCCGAACGAACGACGGCTGCCTGTAGAACGGCGGCACGTGCGGCGGCAAGTCGTCGCGGCTGCGGCCAGCGCGGCCGGAGATCGCGTAGAGGCGGTTGGGCCAGGTCGCGCCAGGGACCGAGCTGAACCACCGATCGCAGATCGCGAACTCCCGGGCGAGGTGATCGTAGACCGGCACGTCATCCGCGTTGTAGTAGCCCATCACTCGACCCGGATCCCCGTTGGGCATGCCGAGGCGCTCGAGCGTTCTCGCGAAACTCGTCACGAACCCGTCCATCGTCCCGCCGCCGAGCTGCAGGTCGACTGCATCGGGGGAATGCTCGGGATCGTCCGCGATCGCGGTGTTATCGAGATGATGGACCCGATACGTCCGCCCGTCGTGCTGATTCGCGAACTCCGCTCTCAGACCATCAACATCGCCGCGACCACCCTCGAGCGAGAGGTATCCGAGCATGTGATCGAACGAGCGGTTCTCGAGCATCAACACGACGACATGCTCGACCTTGTGGAGGTTGGCGATTGCGCTCTCGTCGGTCATAACTGGTTGCGGAACGCTAACCGAGCAGCCACCACACGGACAGCGACAGTACGGGCACCCTGTGGACCGGCGGGATTGCGATGTTCCTGCGCACCGAGCAGGCCGGGGCGCTGATCAAGATGCCGGTGGTTCGTGCTCCTGTTCCGCGCACGGTATACGTGCCGCTGCCGCCGCTGACCGGTTGGATCCACGGCGTCGCGAGCCTCACCCGGCGACGGCGGTGCTTGAGGCGGGCCGTTCCGCGGTGATGGCCGCCTTCGCCCGCCGTGGGCTGGCGTCCGCCGAGCGGGCGGGCCCGGGACGGGTCGGAGCAAGCGCAGCGAGCGCCTGACTGTCGGCTACTTGCCCGCGCCGAAGCTGAACTCGCAGGCGCCGAACGTCAGATGGCCTTCGTTGCGCTCGGTGCCCCCTTCGTCGAATATGAGATAGACGGCCCCGGCCGTGTCCTTGCCAGCCTCACGGACCGTAACGTTGATCGGTGTGACGCCGCTGCTGGTGGAGGGTGTGCTCTGGCCCAGGATCCAGTTCGTGACCCCACCGCGGCTTGTCAGGCGGAGTCGGTGCTTGCCGAGCACGCTGATCTTGCCGGCAACACAACGCAACGCGGAGGCCACGGTCGAGCTTAGGTCGAAGTGAAGGTTCGAAATCGACTCTCTGTCTTTGCTGACCGCGAACCCTCCGCCGGGGCTGGTTATGTTGCCAACGCCGACGACGGCCTTCCACTTCCCAGCCGCGGGACGCTTCGGTGTCAACGCGAGCGCCAGCGATGGGACGATCAGCGCCACGGTCAGCAAAGCTGCCGTGAGGCCCCGCAGTCTCTTACTCTCCATCGAACCACGATCCCTTTTTTGCCCTCGGTTCCGAGATGCCAGATTAGTCCGCGCAGGAATGCGAAACAAGGGGTGGACTTCCCCTCAGAGGACACCGCCCGGAAGCTGCTCTACCTCGCGATCCACAACGCCGTCCCGCAATGGACCCGCACCCGCGGGTGGACGAAAGCGTTACTCGCGTTCAAGATCCAATTCGGAGACCGACTGCCCGACTGACCATCAACCCCGCCTACACGGAAAATCTCACGCTATCCAGCTGCGGTGCGGCTCCGCAGGCCAGCCTTCCGCAAGGCCGCGAATGGAGCACTATGACGCGACGGCCGAGAGTGCCCCTCTGATCGAGAAGCAGCGCTGATGCCTGGCTGCCGCTTGCCTGGGGAGCAGGTGCCGAGGGGCGTGGGAGCGCATGCTGCGCTCCCACGAGTTGGGCTCGCGTGACGGAATTCGCGAACTTTGTCCGCGCGTGTCCCCGGCACCTGCCCGCGAGGGCTACATCCCTTGCCACTGTGGAATCCGCGCGGAGATATCCAAGGGACACGAGGCACACCGCTCCTTGGTCGGCTGAGCCGCGGAGGCCGCACGGTGAGGTCTGATCGCGTCCCCCAGAATGCTCAAGCTAGTCTCTGTCCGTGGAGATTCAAGCGGCGCGACGGCGGGGCGCGCTTTTGCATGTTCCGCCTATCGGCGTCCTCTGGCCGATCATGGCCGTTCTGGTCGCACTTTACGCTGCCCATCAGGGCCTTGGACTGGGAGGCACAGGCGTCGACGGCCTCTTCGATGACTGGATCAACGATGGGCTGCTGTGGTGCGCCGCGGTCGCCTGCCTCGTGGGAGCGCTGCGCGCAAGCCAGAGCCGCGCGGCGTGGCTGCTGGTCGCCCTCGCGCTCGCTAGCTGGGCTGTCGGCGACACGATCTGGAGCATTCGCTTCGGGGTCGCCGCCGTAGCACGGTCGACGAGCATTTCAGACGTTTTCTGGCTCGCCTGGTATCCGCTGATCGTCGCGGCGCTAGCGCTGATCGTGCGGGACCGGGTCCCTGGCTTCGAGCTCCACCGCTGGATCGACGGCGTCGCGGTGATGCTGCTCCTTGCGACGCCCTTGGTGGCACTGGTGCTGCAGCCGGTCGCGGAGCACTCGACCGCCACGGGGCTGGCCGTTGTGCTCGACTTTGCATATCCGCTGTGCGACGCGGTCCTCGTCGGGGCGATTCTCGGCGTGTTTGCCCTGATGGCCTGGCGCCCCGGTCGGATGTGGCTGGCGCTCGGCGTCGCGTTAGCAGTGATGGGGGTTGCCGACGCGATCTATTCGGTGCAGGCCCTGGGGCACTCTCATGATCGGGGCGTCTACGATCCGGCATGGGCGGGCGCCGCCATTCTGGTCGCCTACGCGGCCTGGCAACCGCATCCCGGTCGGCTCAAGCGGCGAGAGGTGACCGGGTGGTCGGCGATCGCCCTCGCGCTCGCGGCCCAAGCCCTAGCCGCGTCGATCCAGATCTACGCCATCTTCGACGAGATCCCACGGAGCGAGCGCATCCTGACCGTTATCGTGCTGGTGATTGGCACGATCCAGATCGTGATCAGTCGGCCTCGCCCGCGATCCGACTCTCGGGCGCAGCGGGACGCTCCAGGCTTGCCCGCATCGATGACCACCCCTGACCGGCGAGATACCTCGGGGGCGAACACCGCGGCGCCCAAAGCAAACTAACCTGCGGGAACCCGACCATGCTCGACCGGGCGTTGAGCGACGTCCTCGCTTCGTCAGGCCAAGCAACGGTCGCCCGCGAGACGGCCGGCCGCTTGCTCAGGGAATGACAACCAGGTCGGCGGCAAACACCCTGCACGTGCCCGGTACGGCAGGCGCTGTGCACGAAGCACCAGTCAGCGCTGACTGCTCCAATCGTCAAAGGAGGAGCCGGAGGATCGCTTCGAGGCGCGACCGCGGCGAGCTGCTGTTCAGGGACGGATTGGGTGCGGTGGCGGGACCCCGTTGGAGCGCCGGCGCCGGAGCTGGTGGCGCCGGTCGGCGCCGGTCGGCGTATAGCGCGCCAAGAGAGCGCGGGATGGGCGAGCGGGGCGGCGACCCAATCGGACAGGGCGAGGCTCCGCTGCAACCGGTCAGCATGAAGAGCTTCGTCCTCACGCTCGAAATATTCATCGAAGATCGCAGCCAGCCCGGCGCGGAGAGGTGGGTCGACGAGCTCCAGGTAACCAGATCGGTAGCCGGGCTCTGGTTCGACGTCGGTGACGAGCACCCGGGAGCGCATCCGCTCGTAGCCTGCGAGTGCCTCGTTCGCACGTTCCGAGCCCCGCCAGCGCTCCGCGATGTATGTGGACGCGAGCTCGGGTGTGACCTTCTGGAGGCAGCGCAGGACCTGCGAGTCGAACTGCCAATAGATGTGGATGTGGGGAAGTACCGAATGGGCGTCCTCGATCCGCGGCTGCCACTCAACGTGGGACTCGAGCAACGTCACTACGTCGATCCGGATCTCTTCGGGGGAGATCCCATTGGCCATCAGTTCGAGGGCGTTTGTGAAGCATGAGTAACACCGGCTGCATACGTCCTCGTTCCCGGTCTGCGACCAGCACGAGTACTGCAGGTCGCGCAGGTCGGCGTAGCGCTCGCCGAGGAGGCGCATGACGTGGTACTGCCGCAACGGGTAGGTGAGCGCGCCGTATCTGATCCCGAGTGGCGCGATCAGCTTCGAAAGGGCCCGCTGCGTTGCCCCGGTGTACATCGTGTGCTTGATTTGGATGATCTGGCCGGCGATCTCAGTGCTGTCCTGTGCCTCGGCCTCGGAGGCCAGGTAGACGCCTGAAGCGCCGCGAGCCGCGGCGACAACCAGTCCCGCCGCGAAGTACAGGAGCGTGTCCGTCAGCTCGCTCACGGCGATCCGATACCGGTCAGCGACGAACATGTTGTCCCAGCAGCCTCGAAGGTCCGAGTCGACCTCCACCAGCTCGAGGCCGCGCCGGGGCTGGATCGCGGACAGCGCGTGGCGGCGCCCAGCCGTTTCGTGCTCGATGCTCCCTGCCCTCGGAGACGCCACTGCCACGAGAACGGGCGTGAGCCCGAGTTCCTGTAGCAGCGCGGTCTGCGTCAAGCTGTCGCGCCCGCCGCTGAAGCAGGCGACCACCAACGAGGATCCTGGCACGGGCTCGGGCCACTTGAGCGCTGGGCCGGACTCGACGATGTCGATTCGCCGGCCGACGTCGCTCCGGCCGACATGGGCCTCGAGCGTTGCGGTCTCGGCGTCGCACATCCGCAGCCAGAACTCGCGCTCGCCGGGGGCGAGCCGGACGGGGAGCACGACCCGGCAAGGTCGCAACAGCGGCCATTGGCTGTGCAGGCAGATCAGTGCAACGCGCCACCAGACCGGCGCGAGCACTCGTTCGAGATCGATTGACGCGGGGAATCGCAGCTCGAATCTGGTCTGGCGGTACAGCGTCGTGGGCGGATCACAGCTCCATGCGAAGGACACCGTCTGCCCGTCGATCTGCGGCGTCTGGAGCCGGATCACCTCCATGGGGATCTCGCCGACCACGCCGCCCGGCGCACGGAACTCGCGATCCGTAAGAGCGGGAGCACCCGGGAGCGCAGCCGCCACCAGCCCCCGTTCTCGACCCGGACGAGCGTCTCGTGACGCTGGTGCAGCCAGCCTGTCAGCTCGCGCTGGCGCGAGCACTCGAGCTCCGCCTGCTCAACCCGGGCGACAAGCTTCTCCCGCTCGGCGGCCAGCTGCGCCGGCCCGCAGTCCTGGGGGGCGATCAGCTGCGCGCGTGCGAGCAGCGGCTCGAGCCCGCCGCTCAGCCACTCGGCCACGAACCAGTCGTTGCCGTTGTTCGCCACCAGATCAAGCAAGAGCCGCGCCGCTGGCCAGTCGACATCGCCCCCGGGCAGCACGAGCCGCGGAACCAGGCTTGAGAGGTCGAAGTCGAGCGGGACACCGTGGCGGTGCATGAACCGCGCCTGGGCGGCGAGCCGATCCGCCAGCCACGATGCGTGGGCAAGGTCGCACGAATGCACGAGTGGCGCGGCCTGACCGTGGTGTTCGACGACCGCCTCGCGGCAGCGGCGAAAGCTGCCCGGTCGGCGTCGCTCCACCTCGAACGACCAGTCGTTGTCTTCGTAATAGACGCTCGGACCGCCATCGATCGGCGCGTCGCGGAGCGCGCTGACTCGGACTAGCGCGGCGGTGCCCGGCAGCCAGTCCGACGGTCCTGTGCTGGGCACTTCGGGGTCATCGACGGCCAGTCCTGCGCCGCCGAGTCCGAATCGGACGCTCTGCTCCGAGAACTCCATCCACCCTCCGCAGTGGCGAACTGTCGCGTCCGGGCCGACAACGAGCGGGCTCACGCCGGACGCCTCCGGATGAGCGTCGAGGTCTGCCAGCAAACGCTCGAGCGCGTCGTCGCCGAGTTCGGCGTCGTCGTCGAGGAACAGAACGAACTCCGTGTCCACGCGCTCAGAAGCAAGCCTCCGGCCACCTGCACGATCGAGATTTCGGTCGAGCAACACCAGATCGATGCGTGGATCCTCCTCGGCGAGCGCGGTGAGCGCCCGCCGGCTCGCCGGCGCGGGGTTGGCGCCGAGCACGAGCACGTGCAGCGGCACGCTCGCCCGCAGCGCCGAGCGGACAGCGGCGGCGACAAGTTCACGACGGTCGCGAGTGAGGACGACCACGGTTACGCGCGCGCGCTGATCCGGGCCACGCTTAGACGCCGTGGCACCGGCGGTGCCCGGGGACCGCTGCGTTGCTCTGGGTGGCTCTATCCGCACCACCGGGAACCCCCGCAACCAACTCACCGCCAGCGCGTCGAGCTTGTGGTGGCTGCAGGACGCGAACTCGACGGGCTTCCCCAGCAGAGCGGCGGCGATCATCACGTGAGCCCGGTCGGTGCGGACGCGGGCGTGGCGCGCGATCGTCCGCAGCCATTCGTCGAGGCTGCCGGCGGTCAGCGAGATGTCATCGTTGTGCTCAAGGGTCAGCTCGCCATCGGCGCCGTCGAGGTCGGTGCGGAACGCGTTGAGCACGCCGGCGCCATCTGCCCGATAGCTGGAGTAATCGAAGAAGAACGAACAGTCGTGGGCCAGGCGCGCGCGGCATAGTCCGTCGATATTGCGCAGGGATTCGTGTTCGCGGGCGAAGACCGTCGCGTCCGACCGCTCCAGCGACTCGCGGACAACATCCTCGCCGACGTCGAAGCTCGACGGCAGCACGATCACACGTGCGAAGCGAAGCGCGGCAACGCCCAGCGCCCGCGGCGCCCATTCGTGGTATGCGCGACACCACGCGCCACTGCCGCAAAGCAGTAACGTGTCCCCAGTGGTGGCGGCGAGCTCGTCGATGTCGATCTCCCGGTGGACGAGACCTCGAAGAAGCTCTCGCGTGCCGGCCAGGATCAGCTGATCGCCGAGGTTCCCCGGTCCTCGGACGAGCGTCAGGTCATGGCCGAAGCCAATCTCATCGAGTAGCGCTGCGCGGCTCGACTCGACCTCCGCGCTGATCCCGAGCTCATCCATCGCCGCGATTCTTTCATCGGGCCGACTCGTCACCGACAACGCCAACCCCGGCCGCCACTCCGCAGGGGTACTGCTGCTGCTTCCGATGCGTAGGGGTAGCGCCGCAACGAGTAGCCGCTTGAGGCGTGAAGCGGCAGCGACGACCGCAGCCGACACCTGCTCTGCGAGCGCCGCGGGGATGTCGCGCGCGTCCACACCGCAGCTCCGTTGCGCCGACAGGAAGACGCGGTGTGGTGGCCGTCAGCTCCTCCAGCGGTACGGCCGCTGCGTTCGAATAGCAGCACACCAGGAGAGCGACCTCGACCGATCGCGCGGCGCGGTACTCGTCCGGCGTGGGAAGGGCGGCAAGCGCCGAGAGGTCGGTATGGATCGCACATCACGCAGCCGCCGACGCGGGTGCCAGGCGGCGGTTCGTGCCGCATCAGCTGCGGCACGCTCATGCGATCGAGATGGCGCACGAGGGCGTCGTTGTGATTCAGCGTCAACTCGGGCCCGGGTCGGCCAGGCGTCGCCGGCCGACCCGACGCCGCAACACCCCGGGCTGGCGAATTCGAGTGGCCACGCGGTCGTGCTGAGCAGGGTCCTGCTTCCGGATTCCAGCGTTACTTCACGGAGCAGGCACTCGGCCTCCTGCTGGAGTATCAGCCGCCCGTTGGGTGTCGAGTCGTGATCGAACGGCTTCGCGGGGGACTGTCGATGATCGTGTTGTCGTCGTGGAGGACGGCTGCGATGTTGGTTCCGGCGAGGATCGCGCCGAGCTCTTACGTCCCGGGCCCGATCCAGTGCACCGTGAATACAGGCGAAGGGGACCCGATAGTCGCTCCCGCAATCGTCAGCGTGGTTGTGCTGTCCTGTCCAGCAAGGAGCTGGACGTAGTGGCCGGCGTCGAGCTGAATCTGTGTCGAAATCTCCTGAGCGGTGCTGTCGTCGGCGGAACTGACCGGATCCTGAACGATGGCGACCGGGTCAGTGCCGTCTTTGTATATCCACAACGCGCGGCTACCTGTCGCATTCGCAGGCCAGATCACATCGCCCGTGACTTCATACACACCATCGATCGGTGCCACGAGTTCGCTGTCGTTACGGAGCTGTGTATGTGGTCGTTGTCGAAATTGGTCGTGTTGAAAAGCAGAGCTGTCAGGTTCGCCAAGCCGGTGGCTACCTGTTGGGAATTGGTGTTCGCCACCCTTGCCGCGGGGATAGTCCCGATATCGGTGGCGGCGACCGGCGACGTGGGGTAGGCGGACGCCGGCTGCCCGCCGAGGTCGGTGGCGTTCGCAGCTGTCGCCGCGTTGGTCGCGCTCGTGGCGTCTGTGGCGTTCGGCACCGTGCCGAGAGCCGAGGCGTTGATCTGCGTGCCCGTCAACGAATGCCGGGCGACCTTCGTGGCGGTAACTGAACCGTTGTCGAGCTTCGAAGCCGTAACGGCATTGTTCTTGAGTTGCTTTGTCCCGACCGAGTTGGCGCGCAGTTTCACGGCCGCGTACGCAGTGCCGCCGAGGGCGACGAACAGTGCGAGATAGGCGACGAGGTTGCCGCGCAAGTGGTTGCCGAGCGTGCGTAACATGACAAGCTCCTTCGATCAGGACAGCAGCCACGCAGCAAGGTTGTCCGGGCGGGCGGTGCGCTGGGCGCCATCGGTCGGAACCAACTCGTTCCTCAGCGAACCAACAGCCCGCCTCACTTCGTCGTCAAGCGGTAAACGGGCACGACGGACGAAGCGTTCGGGTCTTGTGCTTTCGTACGGCGGCGCTCGCTTGTGTAATCGCGTGGTTGCGACAGACTCCCGCCGCTTCTGCTTCCCATGAGGACGCCGGGGCGACGCTCGCGCTCGTGCGCGCTACGTGCGCGACTCTTCCGGCCCCGGCGGGACGGGGCTGAGCTCCACAAGCGTGTTGTCGTCGGTCAACGAGTAGCGCGACATCTCACCGCGGAAGAAGCCGCGTTCGTGGAACTCGGCGTACACCATCCATGCCAAGCCGAGGACTGCCGACACGATCACGAGCAACAGGGTGCCACCGACGTGCAGTCCGATGATCGGGAGATGCACGTCGACGTAGCTCTGCGACGGATCCCAGTAGGTCTTGAAGCTCCACGCGATCATCGCGAACAGCACAAACGCTCCGAACGCCGGGACTATCACCTTGCTGACCGCGGTCACCACCCCCACCCGGAGCTGACCGCGGTAGCGCCACAGGCACGAGACGCCGGTGATCGCGAGGTACAGGGCGGCAAAAAAGGTCGTCGCGGTCACCGCGTCTGAGATCACGTTGCCGCCGGCGATGAAGTTCAGCGCCAGGTAGTAGACGATCGATGCGGCGCTGAAGGTGATCGTTGCGACGGTGGGTGTCAGGTAGCGCGGGTGGGTCCTCCCAAAGATCGGCGCGATGGACCGGTGATAGGCCATCGAGAGCATGGTCCGGGCGTTCGGCAGGATCGTGGTTTGCGTGGTCGCGGCAGCCGAGGTCAGCACCATCAAGAACAGCAGCCGAGTGAGTACGACCCCGACCGTCGAGTGGCCAAAGATCGCGCCGCCGAGCGGCGAGAGGACGTCATTCTGGTTGTTCGGATTGCCAAGCCCGATGCCCTTGCTTCCAAGCCCGGCGAACGACTGGACCGACATCACCACCAGCAGGTAGGTCCCGAGCAGCAGAAACGTCGACACCACTCCCGCAGTGCCGGGGATCCGCGATGGTTCCTTGGACTCCTCGTTGACCGACGTGGTCGTATCCCAGCCCCAGTAGATGAACACCATCAGCAGCATCGCCGCCATGAACGCGCTGAACGACGAGATCTTGAACGGGTCAAACCAGCTCCACGAGGGGTTCAGATGACCTAAGGGCGCTGACCCTGACCCGACCTTGACCAGCGCAACGACCGCCATCACCAGCAGCAGCGCGACCTCCACCACCACGAGCACGATCTGAATCCGCGCCGACAGCTCGATGCCGCGGTAACAGATGTAGGTCAGGCCGACGATCCAGACGATCCCGATGAGGAGCACCCACGGACTTGTCGCGTCACTGCCGATGGCCTTCGCGCCGACGAACAGGAACACGTACTGACCCGCGATCTGCGCATAGCTCGCCATCGCGAGAAAGTCGGCGGCAATTGTCGCGTACCCGCCCGCGAACCAACCGGTCCTGGGACCCAGCGCCCGCGCTGCCCACGTGAAGCTCGTGCCGCAATCCGGGTCGATCTTGTTCAGCAGCTTGGTCGCCCAGGCGACACAGAACATCGGGATGAACGCCAGGATCACGATCGCCGGCGTCTGAACGCCGCCCACCACGACGACGAAACCAAGCGTCGCCGCCAGGCTGTACGCAGGCGCCGTCGAGGCCATCCCGATCGCGGTGCTGCCAAACATCCCGATCGCCCCCTCCTTCAGCCCCTTGTGGGCGACCGCGCCCTCCTCCAGCACCTCCTGCTGTTCCTCGCCACGCCCGGCCGTGATGATCGCCCCGTACTCCATCACTCACACCCCATCTCCACAGTCGGCGCCATGCTCCGCACCGGCGGATGCTAACGCGGATTCGCGGTCCGGCATCCGATTCACGCTCAGGCAGCAGCGCTTTGCCCGGCCCGACGCCACCGAGCTCACAATCGAATTGGCGAGCCGCCGCTGACGAAGGTCTAAGCGTTCGTCGCAGTCGCGCCTGGCCTGAGCTGCAGCTCACGCCGATCGGCCACGAATGCAAACAGAGCGCCGAACGCGACGTTGTCCGCCAGCCCAGGGACGATGGGCAGCGCTCTGATCGCAGGGAACCTTCGTCCGATCATCCCGAGGTTGATCACACCGATCGCGAGTCCGGCCGCTGCGCCCCAAGCGATCGAATGGCGTTGAGGGAGCCCACGCGCCAACAGCTCCCCGCACGCGGCCGAGATGCCGAGGTGGACGATCGCCCCACGCTTGAAGCCGGGCCGGCCCGGCGGGACCAGCGTGCCGACAGCACACGTGGCGTCGTACACGTATTCACTTGCAGACCGGAGACCGTCGCCGGCAAGGAAG
Organism: uncultured Solirubrobacterales bacterium; assembly: GCA_963826895.1. GTDB lineage: Bacteria > Actinomycetota > Thermoleophilia > Solirubrobacterales > Solirubrobacteraceae > Palsa-465. Next base: position 267,094 of record CAWGYJ010000006.1, on the reverse strand, counting down.
GCGTGCAGCGTCGATGGCAGGCCACTGAAGATCGCCGCGACACCGATCGCCTCCGTGACTCGCTTGCGGTCGCGCCTCACTGCCGTGTGCCTACTCGCGAGCGCCGCTTCGCCCGGGGCATCATCGCGCACCTGACGGGATATGCAGAGCCTGCTCGAGCTCGCGTCCGGCCGCGAGTACGAGCGCGTCGTCGCCTGGGCGGCCGATGATCTGCACCGACGCCGGGAGGCCGTCCTCGGCGGCGCCGCAAGGGAGCGCGAGTGCAGGCGCGCCGACCGCGTTCCACGGATATGTGAACTGGAGCATGCGGTCGCGGATCGGCCGCTCGCCGAGCGCGGCGGGCGGCGCGACCATCGCGAGCGTGGGCGTGACGACGAGGTCCACGCCGGCCGTCAGCACGGCGATCTGCTCGCGGAAGCGCCGGCGTGCGTGCCCTGCTTCCTCGGCGTCCGCGTCCGTAACCGCCATCGCCAGCTCGACCTTCCAGGCAACCTCCGCGCCGTACGCCTCCCGGTGGTCCCGCCACAGGTCGTGATGCACGACGGCGACCTCGCGACCGAACAGCGCGCTCGTGCCGGAGTCGAGCGGAAGCTCGAGCGGCGTGCAAGATCCGAACTCTGCGGCCGCGGTCTCGACGCGCGCGCGGACGAGCGGGTCCGCCAACCCGGTCCAGGCGATCCCGACGCGCAGGTCGCCAAGTGCCACGCCGACCGGCGCGTGATCGGGCACGAGCGCGCCGAGCATCCGCTCGCAGCCGGCGACATCGTGCGCCAGCGGGCCGGCATGATCGAAGCTCGCTGCAAGCGGGAAGCAGCCGTTGATCGGCACGAGCCCGTGAGTCGGCTTGAATCCGGTGACCCCGCAGCACGCCGCAGGTATCCGGATCGAGCCGCCCGAGTCCGTGCCGAGCGCAGCGTCGGCGAGTCCGGCGGCGAGCGCCGCCGCGCAGCCGCCGCTGGACCCGCCGCTGGTCCGATCGGCAGCGAGCGGGTTCGGGACGCGCCCGTAATGCTCGTTCTCAGATGTGATCCCGTATGCGAACTCGTGCAGGTTGGCCTTGCCGCAGTTCGTGTAGCCGGCCGCCTCGAGCCGTAGCACCGCCTCGGCTGAGGCGCCCGGGATGTGATCGCCGAAGATCGCCGAGCCGTACGTGGTGCGGATCCCCTCCGTGTCGAACAGATCCTTGATCGCCACCCGGAGGCCCGGGCCGGCCGGCTCGATGGTCGTGATGAAGATGCCGGCCGTCACGCACCGACCACCTTAACGTCGACTACTACGGCACGACCAGGTCGAACTGCCCGTCGACCGGAGTGGAGGTGAGCTTGAAGACGGCAACCTTGAAGTCGCCGCCGGAGCCGTCGACGGAGACGACCTACCCGCGGAACGCGGCTCGGACCGCGGCTGCGGTGGCGCTGTAGTACTCGGGCGGGTGGATGAAGCCCCACTCGCGAAACTTCACGCCGTCGTTGACCGCACGCCGGTAGCCGAAGCAGACGAGGTAGAGCGTCCGGATGTACATCACCGCCTCGAGCCGCTCGAGCTCGTCCTGGGTCGGCTCGACGTGTCGGCGGTAGGCACCGACAGCGGCGTCGATGCATTCCTGGTTCGGGCGACGTGGGTTCCACGAACCCGTGCCCCAGATCAGGTAGGCGAAGTCCGCGAGGCGCGGGCCGCGGCCCGAGGCCTTCCAGTTGATCGCCACCGGCCCTGCGTCGCACACCACGGCGTGATCGGGGGCGTGAAGGAGGTTCCCGTGAAGCAGGGCTTCTGGAAGGCCGAGGGCCATCGAGACGAACACCGCATTGGCGGTGAACAGCAGCCCGGCCAGTCCGATGATGACCGTCGCACCGGCGATCAGAATCGCGCGCCCAACGGTCTGCGCTGAGGCCGACAACGCCGCCTCCGCACCTGCACCCGCGCTTCGCTCGGCGCGCTCGCGGCGGATGTAGAAGAGTGAGTAATCGACGCCGACCGCGAGCCCGATGAGGATGACCACGGGCGAGGTCGTCGAGCCGTTTGGGGCGATGTGCGACACAAGGCCGAGCGCGCCGATCGCAGCCGCAACCGATGTGAGACCGAGCAGAAGCGGCACCACGGCGGCGACCAGGGCCCCGAACACCGCCACCAGGATCAGCAGCGTGACCGGGAGCGCGATCAACTCCGCGGTGCCAAGGCCCGCAGAGACCGTGTTGTTCTCGGCCCGGCCGAACGACCCGTCACCGGCTTCGCCGATGTACACGCCGGGATGCAGGCTCGCTGTGCGGGACACGGCGTTTTCGAGGGACACGACATGGTCGGTCTGCTGGTCGGGGTCGCCGTGAAGGGTGACATGGACCAACGCCAATCGGCCGCCGTTCCCCGACAGTGACGGGTCGGTACAGGCGAGCCGACCGACTCGACGTACCGGGCCGCCTTTGCGCGCGCCGTCAACGCGGCCACGGCGCGATCGGTACGCGCGGCCGAGCCGGAGGAGACGATCAGGCTCTCGGTGAAGTTGTCGAGCAGCCCAGCACGCTCCAGGCGCAACTCGGCCCGCCCGGACTCGCCCGAGCCCGAGTCGACGTTCGACAGTGACTTCGTGCCGACCAGCGAACCGCTGATCACGCAACCGGCAACCAGAGCCAGCCACAGCATGATCACGGTCTTCGGCCTCCGCGCTGATGCGTGCGACGCGGCGTGCACCAACCGAGCGATTCCGCTCGCGGTGCCAGGGGGGTCCAGCGTTGAAGTTGACATGGCCGCCACGCTGCCAGCGCGGCGACCTCAGATCACTGAGGCGCGCCGGCATCGACCCGGAAGCCGACCCCCTTCTCCCTGGTGGGGCATTCCCCACTGGAGACCACCGATCAGCCTGCCGAGCCCGCGGCGCCGCCTGCCAGGCAGCCGTCGAGGTGCTCGATCACCTCGCGGGCGTCGCCCTCGATGCCGCAGATGAACGTCGACTTGCGCCGGCGCAGCACTGGCAGCCCCAGGACATACAGGCCGGGGTTGTCGATGACGCCGCCGTCGTGGCGAAGCCGGCCCTTCCGGTCGAGAACCGGCACATCCAGCCACCGGTAATCAGGGCGGTATCCCGTCGCCCAGACGATCGTGCGGATCTCTCCGCTCCCGAGGTCGAGCTTCAAGCGGGGCGAATCCGGGACGCGCGTGGGGGGTTGCCGCTCGGGAGCGCCGACGTCGGCGTCCAGTCCCTGCACCTGAGCCCACTCGTCGAACAGGTCGAGCAGCCGCTCCAGCTTCAGGTCGGCGAGCGAGCAGACGTTGCGCAGACCCCCGGAGAACAGTGCGACGCCGTCCCTGACCGTCGCGCAGCGCCCGACGAGCTCGATACCCATTGAGGTCAGCGCGTTCAGATCCAGCGTCGCCCGTTCAGGCGTGCCGACGAGCTGCGGCGATGGCAGCCCCCGCGCACGCTTGAGATCGTCGACCTCGTCGTAGCGCTGGTCCCACACGCCGGACGCCTCCATCCACCACAGGACGTCGCGGCCGCGATACGTGCGCGGCAGCCGCACGTGCTCGCCGACCGACAGAACGACCGGCCGTCCCGACCGCCTGAGCTCGGCCGCCAGCTGCACGCCGGTCGCCGACGCACCGACGACGAGCACGCCGCCTTCGGGGAGACCGTCGGGGTCGCGGTAGTGCAGCGGCGTCAGCTGTTCGATCTCAGGCGGCACCGCGCTCGCAAGCTCCGGCACCGTCGGCAGATTGCAGGCTCCGCTCGCGATCACCACGGCGCGCGATCGGAGCTCGCCGTCGCTCGTCAGCACGTGATAGCCGTCCTCGGCCGATCGAACCGACTCGACGTTCGTGCCGGTCCTGACCGGAGCGCGCGTACGCTCGGCGAAGCGGTCGATCAGCTCGACGACGTCGCCGCTCGTCATATAGCCGTCAGGATCCGGGCCTTCGTACGGAAGGCCCGGAAGCCGGCTCTGCCGGTTGGGCGTGAGCAGCCGGAGCGACGCCCAGCGCTCACGCCGCCATGAGTTCGCCACCTCGCCGCGCTCGAGCACGACGTGGTCGATCGACCGCTCGCCGAGGAAGTGGCTCGCGGCCAGACCGGCGTGCCCGGCGCCGATGACGACGGTTGTTATCCGCTCTACGACTGATCCCTACGACGAGGTGACTTCGACCGCGATTTCGGTCGGGTTCGCCAGCGCGTCGAACACCGCCGAGCGCTTCTGGGACTGGGCGACCAGCGCCTCGATCTCCTGCTCCGAAGCGTCCGCGTCGATCTTGAACGTCACCTTGACGTCGTTGAAGCCGTTGCGGACGTCACTGTCGGCGCCGAGGATCCCACGGATGTCGTGGTGGCCCTCGACCGTCGACTCGACCGACCGCAGCTGGATCCCCCGGTTCTGCGCGACCGATGCCACGCCCGCCGTGAGGCAGCTCGCGAGCCCGACGAGCAGATACTCGATCGGCGTGATGCCGTCGTCCGGCGCGGCGAAAGTCTCGGGATGATCGGCGTCGAACACCCTCTCGGTCTTGTGGCTCTGCTCCTCGCCGAGGCCGAAGTAGTTCTTGATCGTCGTCGTGCTGGCGACGCCGTGCTGCCACTTCGAGGATGCCCGCCACGTGAACTTGGCCGCCTCCGGCGCGCCCTCCAGTACTCCACGCGCGTCAAGCAGCGCCTGTACGTTGACACCATTGTCGATCGTGCTCGTCATCTCGCGTCCCTTTCCCCAATAACGTGGTTTCTCGATGCGAATAATCGATAATAGCTCAGGATGACCCCCTCGACGGTGCCCACGGCGACGCCTGAAGCCGGCTCGGTCGGGGCTGTCGAGACGCTCTATCTGGACCTGCCAAATCCGGTCGCGCTCGACAGCGGTAGGGACTTGCACGGGGTCCGCATCGCCTATGAGACCTACGGCACGCTCTCGCCCGCCCGCGACAACGTGATCCTCGTCTGCCACGCGCTCAGCGGCGACGCCCACGCGGCGGGCTTCTCGAAATCGCCGGTGGACGAAACCACCCGAGACGGGTTCAGAGCCGAGGATCGCGACGGCGCAACCGGTAAGGGTCTCGGCTGGTGGGATGGGATGATCGGCCCCGGAAAGGCATTCGACACCGATCAGTACTACGTCGTCTCCACGAACCTGCTCGGCGGCTGCCGGGGAACGACCGGTCCCGCATCGCCCGACCCCGCGACCGGCAGGCCGTACGGCTCGGCTTTCCCCGTGATCACCGTCGCGGACATGGTGAGAACGGAGCGGGCTTTCCTGGACGAGCTCGGGATCGAGCGGCTCGCGGCGATCGCCGGCGGTTCGCTCGGAGGGATGCAAGCGTTCGAGTGGGCGATCACGTATCCCGACCAGGTCGACGCGATCATCTCGATCGCGAGCACGCACGCGCTGTACCCGCAGGGCGTTGCGTGGAATGCGATCGCGCGGGAGGCGATCATGCGCGACCCGGCGTGGCACGGCGGCGACTATTACGAGACGGGCGAGGTCCCGGACGCCGGCATGGGGATCGCGCGGATGATCGGCCACATCACGTACCTGTCCGCGCCGGCGCTCAAGGACAAGTTCGGCCGGCGATTGCAGTTCGCCGACGACATCCGCTACACGATCACCGAGCCGGAGTTCGAGGTCGAGAGCTACCTGCGCCACCAGGCGGACTCGTTCGTCAAGCGCTTCGACGCGAACACCTACCTCTACACCTCACGGGCGCTCACGTACTTCGATCTCGCGCGCCAGTACGGGGCCGGATCGCTGCCGCGCGCGCTGGATCCGATCCAGGCGCGGACGCTGCTGATCGCGTTCAGCTCCGACTGGCTGTACCCACCGTCGGCCTCGCGGGAGATCGAGGACGCGCTACGGAGCCTCGGCAAGCCGGTCGCGTGTCACGTGATCGATGCGCCCTACGGTCACGACTGCTTCCTGCTCGAGGAGGCGCGACAGATCCCGATCGTCCGCCGGTTCCTCTCCGGAGCGACCGAGTGAGCTCCCGCCCGGAAGAGGATCACGAGTTCGGGTTCGAGACCCGGCAGCTCCATGCCGGGCAGCGGCCGGACCCGAACACGGGAGCTCGTGCCGTGCCGATCTTCCAGACGACCAGCTACGTGTTCGAGGATCCCGAGTCGGCTGCGGCCTACTTCAACCTGCAGGAATACGGGAACACCTACTCGCGGATCATGAACCCGACGGTCGCGGTGTTCGAGGAGCGCGTCGGGAACCTCGAGGGCGGCGCCGGCGGGGTGGCATTCGCGAGCGGGATCGCCGCGCAGGCGGCCGTGTTCTTCACGCTGCTCCAGCCGGGCGATCACATCGTCTCCTCCGCGGCGCTGTACGGCGGCAGCGTGAACCAGCTCAAGCACCTGTTGCGCAAGATGAGCATCGAGCTGACATGGGTCGATCCCGATGATCCGGACGCGTGGCGCCAGGCGCTCCGCCCGAACACCAAAGCGCTGTATGGCGAGACGATCGGCAACCCGGGCGGCAATGTGCTGGACATCGAGACCCTGGCGAAGATCGCCCACGATCACGAGCTGCCGCTGATCGTCGACAACACGTTCGCGACGCCGTACCTGTGCCGCCCGATCGAATGGGGCGCGGACATCGTGATCCACTCGGCGACCAAGTTCATCGGCGGTCACGGGACGAGCATCGGAGGCGTCGTGGTCGAGGCGGGCACGTTCAACTGGTCGAACGGCCGCTTTCCGGTGATCGCCGATCCGTCGCCGGCCTACCACGGCCTCCAGTTCCATGAGACGTTCGGGGTCTACGGCTTCCTGATGAAGCTGCGAGCGGAGACGCTGCGCGATCTCGGCGCGGCGCTGCCCCCGTTCAACGCGTTCCTGTTCCTTCAAGGGCTCGAGACGCTGTCGCTGCGGATGAAGCGCCACGTCGAGAACGCACTCACGGTCGCCGAGTTCCTGCAATCGCACGAGCGCGCCTCGAACGTCACGTACCCCGGCCTGCCGGACAGCGCCTACCGACCGCTCGTGGAGAAGTACATGCCGGGGGGCGCGGGCGCGGTGTTCTCGTTCGACTGCGCCGGAGGCCGTGAGGGCGGACAGGAGCTGATCCGCGGCGTCAGGCTCTGGTCGCACCTCGCGAACGTCGGGGACGCGAAGAGCCTGATCATCCACCCCGCCTCGACAACGCACCGCCAGCTGAGCGACGCGGAGCTGGAAGCGGCCGGCGTCGGGCCGGGCACGATCAGACTTTCGGTCGGAACCGAGTCCGTCGAGGACCTGATCTGGGACCTCGAACAGGCACTCGCACGCGTCAGATGACAGAACTCGAGCGATACCAGGACCCGCTGGCCATCCAGCGCCTGCTCCACAGCGCGAGCACGATCGCCATCGTCGGCCTCTCCGCCAACGAGCTCCGCCCCAGCAACTTCGTCGGCTTCTACATGAAGCGGCACGGCTACAACGTGATCCCCGTGAATCCCCGCGAGCAGGAGATCCTCGGGGAGAAGAGCTACCCAAGCCTCGCCGAGGTGCCAGTGCCGGTGGACATCGTCAACGTCTTCCGCGCGCCGGATGCCCTGCCCGATATCGCTCGTGAGGCCGTCGCGATCCACGCCGGCGCGCTCTGGTGCCAGTTCGGCGTGATCAACTTCGAGGGCGCACAGATCGCGCAGGACCGCGGCGTCGCCGTGATCATGGATCGCTGTCTGAAGGTCGAGCACGCGCGCTACGTCGGCCGCATGCACTGGCTCGGCTTCAACACCGAGCGGATCACCGCCACCCGCGGCGGACTGCAGTAGCCAGAATCCCGTGACGACGCCGGCGGCGCTGCTCAGCTCAGTTGTTCGATGATCAGAGAGGCGGCGTCGTCGTTGGTGCCGCCGGCCAGTGGGGTGATCGTCAGCGCCGTTGAGTTATCGCTCGGGTTCACGACCGAGACGACCGAGTCGGCGACAGTGGTCGTGACGAGCGCCTCGCCCGAAATCTCACTCGTGCCGGTGGTCCAGTGTAGGCGCCCAAGGCAGTTGTGCGCGGGAGCCTAAGATCTGCGGGAACGCCGCAACGCCGCTGGGGGAACGTGCGCTTGTGGACACCGGCGTGCCGCGCGATTGTGAGGCGATGCTCGCTCGCAGGACCGTGCCGCTTGTCGTCGCTGTGCTTGTGTCGGCGTTTGTTGCCACGGACAGCGCGGCCGCTGCCACCGGTGCTGAGGTCGAAGCGGGACCTGTCGTCGCGCACACGAGCGCCCGATACATCTCGTTCGCGGTCGACCTCGCTCAGGTCACCGGTGGCACCTTCTGGTCCCAGGCTCCGCACGCTGTCGGGAACGCCCCGGTGGCGCGCTACGACTTCGGCCGCCGCCGACTGCGACTGCTCGCCAAGGCGCTCGCTCCGGCGTACCTGCGGATCAGCGGCACAGCCGCAAATGCGACCTACTACGACTTCTCCGGGGCGCCGTTGACCACGCCGCCTGCCGGCTACACGCTGATCCTGACGAAGGCCGAATGGGACGGGGTCAACGTCTTCGCTCGTGCTCTCGGCCTCAAGGTCGTGCTCGGCGTCAATGCGGGACCGGGACCGCGCAACACCGCCGGCGACTGGCTCCCCGACAACGCGCGCCAGCTGCTCACCTACACGGCACGGATGAAGTATCCACTCGCCGCAGTCGAGTTCGGTAACGAGCCGAACCTGTTCGCGCTGTCCGGTGTCCCGTTGACTTACACCGCGGCCGACTACGTACGGGACCTGCGTTCGTTCGACGCGCTGCGACAGACGGTCGTCCCGCACACGCTGCTGATCGGGCCCGGGAGCTTCTACAACAACGCCGGCAGCGAGACCCCGTACGGCAGCGCGCTCGGTCCGCTCGCCAGCCAGGTGATCCCGGCGGTTCCCGGAATCTACGGCGCGCTTGCATTCCACGAATATCCGGCGACCTCGACCCGCTGCCCGGGCGTCGGCACCCGTGTGCCCGCCGACCCGCTGGCGCCTGCGTACCTTAACGGAGTGCTGAAGGCATTCGGCCGTACGCAGGATCTCGGGCGTGAGTTCGATCCGAAGGCTCCGGTATGGGACACCGAGGGAGGCTCGGCGTCGTGCGGAGGGCAGCAGGGCTACTCGAATCGGTTCGAGGCGACGTTCTGGTATCTCAATGCGCTCGGGTTGCTGGCGCAGCACGGACTTGCCGTGTTCGTCCGCCAGACGCTGTCCGGGAGCGATTATGGGCTGATCGATGACAAGACGCTGGCGCCCAACCCGGACTACTGGGCGGCGCTGCTCTGGCATCGCCTGATGGGCACGGACATCCTGGCCCCTCGGCTCCGGCATGCGCCCACCGGGCTACGCGTGTACGGCGCCTGCACGCGCGGCGCCGCAGGCACGACCCTGCTGGTGCTCAATCTCGATCCCCGGCGGCCGGCGACGCTGTCCCTCACCCGCGGCAGCGCCCCCGCGCGCGTCTACCTCGTCACGGCACCGAGGCTGCTCGGTCAGCAGGTTCGGCTCAACGGGCATCCGCTGCGGACCACGCCGAGCGGGAACGTCCCCACGCTCGCCGCCACGAAGCTCCGACGCTCGACGCTCGAGCTGCCGGCGGCCGCTTACGCGTTCATCGTCCAGCCGGGGATCGGCCCCGCCGCCTGCCGCTAACCGGTCCGATGTGACGCCGCCGTTATTCAGGCGAACGCTCGCCGCCGGGTGCCGGCGACGATCAGGTCTGCAACCACCCACCGGCGCAGGATCTGCGAATCGGCGGCCGACCCCGGCGTGTCGCCGCGGCCGCCGCCGGCGCCGTTCGCCGGATCGGGCGGCGCCGCAAGCGGCGCGTCCTTCACCGCTGCGGTCCGGAAATGAGCAAAGGCGCGGCGGGCAGCGCGCTCTGAGATGCGGTCACCGGCGCGGAACTGGGAGTGCTTGTTACGTCTGCTCATGTGGTCTCCAGACTCAACTTGACGTCAGTGCTGGCTTGGTCGTGGGCAGCGCGCGCGCGGGCGGCGCCATCCCGGGGGAGAACGAACGTCGCGACGAGCAGCCCGATCGCGAACAGGCCGGCGGCCCATGCGAAGGCGGTGGTGTAGCCGTGGATCGAGGCCGCGCCGGCAAGCCCGGCGGTGTGGGCGTGGGCGGTCACGAAGCCGGCGGCCGCGGTGGCGAAGATCGTGCTCAGCAGGGCGGTGCCCACCGAACCCCCGACCTGCTGCGAGGTGTTGACCATCGCCGAGGCGATGCCGGCATCTTTGTCCTTGACCCCGAGCGTCGCGGTCGAGAACGCGGGAGCGAAGACGCAACCCATCCCGACGCCGGTCATCAGCAGCGCCGGCAGGACATGGGTGATGTAGGCCGCATTCGGAGTCAGCTGCGTGAACACGAGCATCGCGAGCATGCCGAGCGTCATCCCGCCCATCACCAGCGGCCTCGCGCCGGTCCGATGCAGAATCCGCGTCTGCACGGTCGTCGCGGTCAGAACGATCATGACCGTCATCGGCAGGAAGGCGAGCCCGGTCGTCAGCGGCGAGTAGCCGAGGTTCTGCTGCAGGTAATAGGTCAGGAACAGGAAGACCGCGAACACTGCCGAGCCCGCGAGAGCGATCGTCGCGTAGGCGCCGCCGCGGGCTCGATCTTTGACGATGTGGAGCGGCAGCAGCGGATGCTCGACCCGCCGCTCCAGCGCCATGAAGCTGATGAGCAGCAGAACGCTGGTCGCGAGCGCCACGATCGTGATCGGATTCGACCATGAGTCGTCTCCGCATTCGAGAAGCCGTACACGAGCGCGAACAGACCACCGGAGGCCAGAGCAGTGCCCGGCAGATCGAGCGCGGACGGCTGGGACTGGGGCTCGTTCACCAGCAGCCGGAAGGCGAGGATCGCGGTCGGGACGGCGATGACCAGGTTGACGTAGAGGCACCAGCGCCATGAGATCACCTGGGTCAGCACGCCGCCGAGCAACAGGCCGACCGACGCGCCGCCGGCGGCGATCGCGCTGAAGATCCCGAACGCCTTGGGCCGGTCCGGAGATCCCCGGAAGGTCACGGTCAGCAACCCGAGTGCCGACGGCGCGAGAATCGCACCGAAGGCTCCCTGCAGCGCGCGGGCTGCGACGAGCATCCCGAATGACTGGGACAGACCCCCGATCGCGGATGCCAAGGCAAAGCCGGTGAGCCCGCCGATCAGCGTCCATTTACGCCCGAACAGGTCGCCGAGCTTGCCGCCGAGCAGCAGCAGGCTGCCGAAGGCCAGTGCGTAGGCGGTGATGACCCACTGACGGCTGTCGGCGGAGAAATGGAGCGCTCGCTGCGCAGAAGGCAGCGCGATGTTCACGATCGTCGCGTCCAGCACGACCATCAGTTGGGCGATTCCGAGGAGGGCGAGAACCGCCCACCGGTTGGGGCGGCGAATCGCCGGGGCGTTCGTGCTCATCTGGATCCCTTCGGATTGCGATGTCGATCACAGGTTAGCATGAATGATCCATGCTGCGGGCATCAATTACGATGCAGATATGATCCGGTTGGAATCCACTATCCCGAAATTCGTGCTATGCTTGCGCCGTTATGGATTCTGCTGCAGATCGTTGTCCCGCCAGCACGATGTTCTTGCTGCCGCGGCTCGCCAAGCAGGTGGCGCGACGAAGCAGGCCCGAACAACTGGGGCTCGACTTGCGGCTCGTCATGGCACTCAGCTACCTGGCTGATCACGACGACACGCCTCAGCAGGAACTCGCAGACACGCTTTGCATGGACGCCAAGAACGTCGTCCTGCTGCTCAACGAGCTCGAGGATCGTGAGTTCCTGATCCGGCGCCGCGATTCTGAGGATCGCCGCCGCCACCGCGTCCACATCACGCCGGCCGGACGCGAAGCGCTCCTGCGGGCGGGACATGCGATGGAGGACGTCGAGAACCAGGTGCTACAGGCGCTGGACGCCGACGAACGCGCCACGCTGTGGAGGCTGCTCGCTCGCGCCCTGCACGAGGTCGAGGACAGTCCCCCGGCGCCGGCGCTGGCGACCGCCACGCACTAGCCCGAACTCGGCGCACAGCCCGTTCCCCGCCGCGGAGGCCTTCCCCTTCGGACCCCGGGTTTCTGAATGAGCCTGACGCGGCTCGCTTGCCTTATGCTGCGCCATGTGAGGGCAAGGTCGACGGTTGGGTTGATCCTTGGGGTGATGGTGGTTGGGCTCGCGCTCGTGAGCGCCGCGCTGGGTGCGCATGGGATGACCTCGCCGACCGTCGCAGGCCCCTATTCGATGAGAAACGACTCGGGGGCCGTGAAGCTCTACTTCTCAGAGCGCGACACGAGGCGGCAGACCACGCTCATCACGATCTCGAAGTTTCGCTTCCACGACGGGTGCACGACGGCGTTCACGAACATCAGGGCCACGATGCGGGTCAACGGCAGGCAGTACCGCTTCAGCTACAAAGCCGACGACGTGATGGTCGGCGGCGAGGCCAATCACGTGGCGATCGCGGGCAGGCTGTTCTTCTCGCAGAGCTCCAACTTTCCGGCGATCAAGGGAACCGTCACGCTCAGCGACCCCGATTGCGCGGCCAACCCGAACGGCGTGATCACCTTCAAAGCAAGCGACTAGCGATTCCCCGGGCCCTGCCCTATATGCTGCGCTGCGTGAGGGCAAGGTTGAGCGTGGTGCTGATCTCAAGCCTGATGGTGGCTGCACTTGCGCTTGCGAGCGTCTCGCTCGGTGCACACACGATGACCTCGCCAACGGCCGTCGGCCTGTTCAAAGCGAAGAACCACTCCGGCTTCGTGGCGTTCACCTGGAATGAGGGCGACGGGTTCCACGGCACCAAGCGCTACACCGTCCAGACAGTCACGGAGTTCCGGTTCCACGACGCGTGCACGAAGTCGCTGACGAAGATCAAGAAGACGATCCACATTCGTCGCAACCGCTTCAGCTACCACGTCGACGGTGTGAAGGTCGCCGGCGAGCCCAACGACGTCACGATCGCCGGCAAGGTACGACTCGTCGACGGTGCCGCCTCAGTCATCAAGGGGACCGTCACGCTCTCCGATTCCGACTGCGCCGCCGACCCGAACGGCGTGATCACCTTCAGAGCAACCTAGCGGGCCGATGACGGTCACATGTCCGGCGTGCGCGTCTGAGCTTCCGGACGGCATGCGGTTCTGCGGGGTCTGCGGAATGGATCTCGCGCTTCGCTGCGGCAGCTGCGGCGCGCTCGCGACGCTCCCGGGTCAGCGGTTCTGCGGCGCCTGCGGTGCTGCATTGAGCGCGCCGCATTCCCCTGGGCGCGAGCGGCGCCTGCTGTCGGTCCTGTTCTGCGACCTGGTCGGCTTCACCAACTTCAGCGAGGGACGCGATCACGAGGACGTGCGCGACGTGCTCGAGCAGTACTTCGCCGCGGCTCGCCGGACCATCGAAACCTACGGTGGGACGCTCGAGAAGTTCATCGGCGACGCGGTGATGGCCGTGTGGGGCGCGCCGGTGGCCCACGAGGACGATGCCGAGCGAGCGGCGAGGGCGGGCATCGACCTGGTCGCGGGCGTGCGTGCGGTCTCCGAGCGGCTCGCGATCCCCGAGCTCCGCGTCCGGGTCGGGATCCTCACCGGCGAGGCGTCGGTCGACAGCGGACGCGAGCACGAGGGCATGGTCATCGGGGACACGGTCAACACGGCGTCCCGGATCCAGTCGCTCGCGGACCCGAGACACGGTGCTCGTCGACGACATCACCCGGCTGGCCTGCGAGCGCGCGATCGAGTTCGAGCCCGGCGGCGAGCATCCGGTCAAGGGCAAGAGCGAGCCCGTCCGCGTGTGGCGAGCTGTGCGCGTGCTCTCACGGGTTCGCGGCCGCGGCCGGCCTGCAAGCGTCGAGCCACCCTTGGTCGGCCGGCTGGCAGAGCTCGAGGCGATGAAGCGGGCCCTCGACGACGTGGTCGGCCTCGAATCGGGCGCCCGGCTACTCGCAGTCCTCGGCGAGGCGGGGATCGGCAAGACACGGCTCGCATGGGAGCTCGAGAAGCACGCTGACGGCATTAGCCAGGAGGTGTTCTGGCACCGGGGCCACGCGGTCTCCTACGGCGCCGGTGCCGGCATGAGCGCGCTGGCTGAGATGTTCAGAGAGCGAGCGGGGATCGCACTCGAAGACCCGGCCGAGATCCGGCACGAGCGGCTCACGGCCATGCTGGCGGGCCTGTTCGACGAGCAGGACGAGCGCCTGCGCGTCCGCCGCGCGGTCGATCGCCTGCTCGAGCTCGACGACGGCCGGGAGACGATCGCGCGCGGAGCGCTGTTCTCGGCCTGGCGGACGTTCTTCGAGCGGCTGGCCGAGCGGGGGCCCGTGGTGCTGGTGTTCGAGGAGATGCAGCACGCCGGCCAGGCGCTGCTCGACTTCATCTCAGAGCTGCTCGAATGGGCCGGGAAGTCGCCGATCATGATCGCCGTGTTCGCGCGTCCGGATCAGCGGATCGCAAAGCTGGCCGCGCAGAGCGAGGCGATCCAGCTGTCGCCGTTGACCGCGGCGGAGATGGATGAGCTGATCGCGGGCACGGTTCGCGAGGCGCCCGAGACGCTGCTCGCAGCCGTCCGCACCGAGGGTGGCGGGATACCGCTGTACGCCGTCGAGACGCTGCGCTCGCTCGCCGATCGCGGGCTGCTCGAGGTCGAGGAGGGCCACTACGTCGTCCGTCGCGAGCTCGGCGAGCTGACGGTCCCGCCGACGATCCGCGCGCTGGTCGCCTCCCGACTCGATGGCCTCGGAGAGCTCGAGCGACGGGTGCTCGCAGCCGGAGCGGTTCTCGGCGAACGGTTCGCCGGCACGGCGGCGTCCGCGCTCGTCTCGATCGATGACATCGACACCCGTTCGCTGCTCGGTGGGCTGGTGACGAAGGCGCTCCTTGGAGTCGAGCCCGAGCAGACCGGAGCGGCCCGCGGGCAGTACTTCTTCCTCCAGGGGGTGCTGCGACGGGTGATGCTCGACATGCTCTCGCGGCGGGACCGCAAGCGCCTGCACCTCGAAGCCGCGAAGTACATGAGCGGTGCCGAGCTCGAGCCCGAGCGACTGGCCGCGCTGGCCGGGCACCTGCTGGCGGCCGAGGAGGCCGACCCGGCTGCGGCGGACGCCGTGTCGATCCGTGCCCGTGCGCTGACGACGATGCAGCAGGCGGCCGAGCGGGCCGCGGCCGTCGGCGCGATCGAGGAGGCGTTGTCGCTATTCGACCGGGCGGCGGAGCTGGTCGGGGACGAGGCGGAGCGAGCGGCGATCCTGGAGCGCGCGGCGGTGCTCGCCCAGCGCTCGGGCCTGGCCGCCGAAGCAGCGTCACGGTTCGGCGCGGCGGCCTCGCTGCACGGGGCGGCGGGTCACGACCGGGCCCGAGTCCGGGCTCGCGCCGGCGAGCTCCAGTCGCTCGCCTATGAGCGTGCGCCGAGCGAGCTCCTGCCGCAGCTTCACGAGCTCCGAGAGGCGGTCGGCGACGTTCGCGACGCGACCGCCGCGCTCGTCGACGGGATCCTGGCGTTCGTCCTCTATCAGCTCGGCGACCATGCCGAGTCGCTCGCGGTGGCCACGCGGGCGATCGAGATCGCAGAGGAATGCGAGGCGCACGGAGAGATGCTGCTCGCGATCGGTGCTCAGGCGGTCGCACTCCAAGAGCTCGACCGCCAGGTCGAGGCGGTGTCCGTGTACGAGCGGGGGCTGCCGCTCGCTCAGCGTTACGAGCCGCGCCGGGAGTCCTCGTTCCGCGCCAACCTGGCGATCTCGCTCGGCGGCGTCGGCCGGTACCGCGACGCGGCCGAGCAGGCCGAGGCCGCGATCGAGGCCGCTCACCGAACGTCCGAGCGGTTCTTCGTCCGCCACGCGCAAGTCACGCTCGGCCGGGTGCTGTGCTCGCTCGGCGAATGGGATCGAGCTGTCGAGGAGCTCGAGGCGGGCAAGCCGCACGTGCCGGTGTTCATGGTCGGGATGGCGGTGGCACCGCTGGTCGTGATCGCGCTCGCGCGCGGGGAGAGCGACCGGGTCGGAGAGCTGGTGGCAGAACACGACGAGCGGGGCCGGGAAGCCGGCGCGACCGCGTTCGGGCCGGACTTCCGGGCGCTGCGGGAAGCCGTACTGGCCGATGGCCCGGATCGGCGAGCGGCGCTGGCCGGGATCATCCCGGCCGCCGAGGTGGCCGACTACTCGGAGTGGGCCGGCTGGATCGGGGCAGTGATCGACGGTCTGCTTGCGGCGGGTGGCTCTGCCGACGATCTCGGTGCCGCGTTGTCGGCGCTGAACGGTCCCGAGGCGATCAAGCAGATCCTGCCGGTGCGAGCACAGGCGCTCCGGTTGGAGGGGCACCTGGCGGTACGCGGCGGAGACGCGGTGCGTGCCGGCGAGCGCTTCGCGGCCGCAATCGAAGCGGCTTCCTCCTGCGAGCTCGCCTTCGACGTTGCCGCGCTTGTGGTGGAGCGGGCCGAGCTTGAGAGCGGCGGTGACGGCTCCGAGCTGGGCCAGGCGCTGGCAACGCTCGAACGGCTCGCGGCCACGCCGTGGGTGGTCCGGGCACGAAGCGCCGAGGTTGCGCGGTCCTCTGGATGATCCTGTAAGGGTCGGCCCGCACGGGGCTCGTCCCTGCAGAGACGAGCCGGGGGTGCCGGCTTGCAGGCCGACACCCCCCGCAGAACGCGGTCAGCTGACGGAAGCCGGTCTAGCGACCGAAGCCGAAGCCGTGCCTCCGCGCACCCCAGGTGGCGGGCAGAACCGCTACGCCGCCGTAGCGAACGCCGAAGCGTGCCGGAGCGACCGTGCCGAAGCGCTCGTCGCCGGGGCTGGTGGCGCCGAGCTCATCGGTGACGGCAACGACCTGGTTGGGGTCGCCGCCCTGGTCGCCGCTGCCGCTCACCGTCGAGGTCGTGGCGTAGATGGTCACGGTCCCATCGCGGTTGACGTGTCCGCTGATGTTGCGCAGACCGTCGGTCGCTGGAGCCCATGGCAGCCCGGAGCCGCCGGGGGCCGTGTTGTCGCCGGTCGGGTAACCGGGAACGGTGTACGGCTCACCGAGGTTCAGGCCATTCTGCAACGTGTAGGCCAGCTGCCACTGCTGGGTGGTCTGGTTGAAGACCCACTTCTGGAGGCCGGCGGTCGTGGACTCGGCAGCATCGGCGTACGGGTTCGTCGGATCGGCGGAAGCCGGATCGTCGCCGAAGGAACCGGAGCCCTCATCGGCCACGTACAGCGTGTCCTTGTCGGCGAACCAGAGGCCGAACGGGAAGTGCGTCGTGTCGGTCGACGGCAGCGCTGTCGTTGAAGCCCTTCAGGATGCACATCGGGTACGACTGCCCCGGCTCCGGAAGCTGAGCGCCCGGCGTCGGCAGACCCTCCGGCACGTTGTTGCCGCCCACGTCAGTGGTCGGGCAAGGGGTGCCGCTGGTGTTGATGAAGTACACCGTGTTGGATCCGTTGGAGCCGGAGCCCTTGGTGTAGTACGCAACGTTGTCGTAGACGGTCAGGCCACGGAAGTTCGTGTCCTTGCCTGCCTTGTCGCTTGGGGAGTAGGTGAACGTGCCTGCCAGGGTGGCCGGCGGCGTGAGCGGGCTCTGGGCGCTCTGCGGCTGGAAGGACTCGGGGTAGCTCTGCGCACCCGTGTCCTCGCCGAGGCTGGTGAAGGTCTCGCCGGCCAGAGTCGCCAGTGCGGGGCTCGTCACCTTGTTCGAGTCCCCGTTGTTGTCGTTGCCGGCCGCGAGAAACTCGTGGTCCGCGGAATCGAGCACCACCGCGCGCTCGTTGTCGCCTGAGTAGGAGTTCGTGTCGGTAAACGTCCACCTGCCGTCGCTCGACAGGTCGCCCGCCACTCGGTAGTAGCCACCGGCCGTGTAGGCGCTGTTCTCGCCGGACGACGTCCGGGTTGGTGAAGTCGAACACGCCGGGGGTGTTCGAGTTCGACGCGTCCACGCTGCCGTTCGGAGCGGCGTAGCCGGAGAAGGAGAGGCTCTGGCCGTTGGTGGCGACGTTCAGCGCCAGCTCCGACTTGGACTCGAAGCTCGTGACCATCTGGCTGGCCGGGACCTCGACGGCTCCGAGCGGACGGCCACCCAGGCTCACGTCCCACAGGTCGATCGGGGTGTCGACACCGAAGCTGCCGTCGGAGGACGCGTTGTTGAACACCTCGGGGTACTGGCCGCCGACCACAGCCTGCGCGAAGGTCTCGGGCACCCAGTCAGCGATGGTCGCGGTCTTGCTCGTCTCGAGCGCCTTCGCCTCAGGACCTCCGACGTAGGTGTCGACGAACGGCAGGTTCTGCTCCGCGGCGACGCTGATGCCGTCGCGCGGGAACACCGTTCCCGAAATCACGAGGCTGTCGGGCCGCAGGCCGGACCGGTGATGATCGAAACCGCCAAAGCGCGGCCGCGCATGTGCGCCCGCGGCGGAGGCGACCGCAAGCGCTGTTACGGCCGTCGCGGCCAGGGCGCTTCCCTGCATGGCCCGGGCACGAAGACGCCCAGGCCGTTCAGCATTGTTGGTAGCCACTATTTCTCTCCCACGAGAAGGGGTTGACCGAGCCAACCTACGCGCGCCGGCAGAGCCCGATGTGACCGTCAAGTCACCGAAATGTGGCCAGCTTGTGAAGGACCCCGGGCCGAAGTCCGCGTGGAGCGTGCACGACCGCCTCGACGCGGACCTCGAAGCTCGGCTCAACCACCGTGCTGCCCCGGTGGAGGGAGCCTCAGGGCCGGATCATTTCACGCGCGACACCTTTATCTCGGCCTTCCAGCTCTCCTCCGCGGTGCAGCTCACTGCGCCGGCGCCGGGCTGGGCGCTGCCGGGCTCGTTGACGCACTGCTGGTAGCCGCAGTCGACCGAGTTACAGCTGTGGTGGACCGAATGACCGGCGGATTTCTGGAAGCCGCGTTTCAGTGCCGAAGCCTTGAAGCTGACCTGCGGAGGGTTGAGCATGTCATTGAGGGAGTAGGGATTCTGGTTCGCCAGGCCGTTGCAGCTGCTCGGGCTGTACTCACCCATCACCACGCCCATCGCGATCCCGAGGTCATAGCCGTGCCCGTACTGGTTGAGGTTCGCGTAGGGCGTATTGGCTCCGTCTTCGTCCGTCATATATGGCGCTCGGCAGACCAACGTGCTCCCCGGATTTGTGCTGCCGTTGGCGGTGCACGGACTGACGACCTGGTCGGCGTTTGAACTGCCCGAGGCGGTGATCTTGTGGTGCAGGTTCCCCCCGTACTGATTGAACCAGTACTTGGCGGTCCAGTTCCAACGGTCCGTGATCGTCCCGTGCATGGCCGCGAACTCGCACCCGCCCAGGCTCCCGTTGAACTGCGGAACGCTGTACGTGTAGCTGCCGCTGCCGCTGCCGGAGTACGTGAGGGCGATGTCTCCCTTCTTCGGGGTGAAGCCACTCGCCACGCCCACCGACGCGAGCCCCACCACGCAAACCGTGACGAGCACACCAACCGTGATCCGCCTACGTACCGCCATCTCGATCCCCCTCCGCGGGCCGCGCCCGCCGCTAGCTCGGCTGGAAGCCCCGGCCCGGCCGTCCCGGTGACGCCAGCATGTTCCCCATATCCTACTTCGACGATGCCCGGTGTCCACCGGGTGATGCTCCGTTGCGGAACGAACAAGGCCCCCGATCTCTCAGAGGCCCTGATTCCAGCTATTCAGGCGTTGCCGGCCAGGTCCTCGACGTAGTTCTTGGCGTAGTAGTTGAGGGACTCGGCGTTCGCCCCACGAAGCGCATCCGCGGCCCGTTGCTTGGCCGCCTCATCGTCGCCCACCGTGACGCCGACGATGTAATGACCGGCCCGCAGGTGCTCCGCGTACCGGTGCACATGGTCGTCGTCGTCGCTCAACACTGCTTGGAGCCGCCGCATAATGGTCCCGCCCAGCCCATGTGCTTCGCCTTCGACGTCGATGCGCGCGAGGCCGTCGTCACCGTGAAGCACCTCACAGCGGTCAGCTCCGAATCCGGCCCGCTCTAAGCGCTGGCGGGCATCTGCAAGGGCCGCGTCGTTGACCAGGATGCCCACGACGCTTCCGCGCGGGTAAGGGAACGAGTCAGATTGGTTGGAGCTGCTGGACACGATGTCGTCCTCCGTCCCGGGGCGCCGGCTGCGCCCCCGTTCCTGTGATGGCCGGTGGTGGACCAGCGGCGATCGAATGCTCAGTTCGATCAGGTTGCATCGCCTCGCTGCCTTGTGCCTCACCCGAAACGGACGACATCAGCCCGCGGCCCCGCGCGTGGACGCCGCCGGCCGGGCCGGGCACCCCGAGAGAGTTCGCCCACGAGGGGGGTGAAGTTGGCAGCCCAGTGTCCTCTTATGAACATGACATGGTCGATCGGCGGACTCCGATGGGCGGACGCGTACGACGACTGGCTGAGGCCGGTCGAAGCCTCGGCGGAACGGGCGCAGGAGCTGTGCCGGCAGGCACTTGAGATCACCGACCGCCTCGACGCGGAGCTGTGGATCTCCTCGATCCTCGGGGAGTGGTGGAGCCAGACGGCCGGTCAACCGCCGTGGGAACTGCCGGAGGAACCAGAGCCGGATCTTGACTTCGTGGTCGCCGGCCCAGCGATCCGCCAGATCGCGGCGCTGGGCGGACCGGGCGCCTGGGCGGTCCTGCACGGCGTTTGGACGCTCCACGCCGGACGTGCGGGGCGGCTTGCCGGCGATCTTGCTGACACGTTCGACACCGTGTCTTTCGATCCGCCGAGCTGGACAAGTGACCTGGGCGCGAGATCAGCGGTGCGGGAGCTGATCCAGCGCCGGCCCAACGGCGCCGAGCTGATCGCGATCGAATTGCGCCATGTGCTGGAAGAGCCACGGTGGCTCGTCGTCTTCAGCTCCCCGAGCAGCTATTGCAAGCGGATCAATGTGTGCCTGGGCTTCGACGAGGTAGAGGAGTTCGCCAAGGCCGTCGCGCGCAAGAACGCCAAGGTGCTCCCCTTCGTGGACCTTCCGACGGGTCACGGATGCGCCCGGGCGCATCAGGCGATAGAGGACACTTCTGGGAGAGCGGATGGCCGGTTCGCGGAACTCCGAGCTTGGGCGCTCGCCATGACCAGGTGGCCTCCCGTCGATGTGGCTCGGCGCCGGCACACGGACAGTTTCGATCGCAGGACCCGTGGCGGAAGGGGGTGGGACCCAGCCGGCTATTGACCAGCGAGCGCGGGGGTGCCGACCGGCCCCCCGCCGCCACCCGAGGTGCACGTGCGAGGGCTTCCGCGCGGCGACGCCAGCGGGTCAGGCGCCAGACAGATGGCGCTGAGCCTTCGGGGCCGGCATGCGGGACACCCGAAGACTTAGCGGGGGCAAATACGCTCGCCATCCGTCTCGGCGTGCGGCACCGTTGGACTCCGGAAGGACCGAGGAGGACCGGTTGGCACAGAACGATCAGCAGACGAGGTTGACGCGACGCGGTTTTGTCGCGGCGGCGGGAATCGCGACCGCGGCGGCCGCCGCACCGCAGGCCGCCGCCTCGACGCTCCGCCACCCGTTCGCCGATCCCGGCCATACCCGCTTCTCCGGTCCCGGCTTCGCCGTCGACGCGTCGCTCGGATCCGGCGGCGAGCCGACCGGGAACGCGACGCTGGCGGCACTCGCCCGTGAGCACGGTCGCGGCGAGCCGATCATGTTCGTCGACCTCGCGGCGGTCGATCACAACGCGAAGGTGGTCGTCGAGTTCGCGCGCGCGCATCACTGGTCGGTCCGGCCGGCACTGAAGGTCTTTCAGTCCCCGAAGTTCTGCGCGTACATCATGAGCCTGCTCCCCGAGCCGCGAGGGCTGGTGTTCCACCTGCGGACTGTCGACCAGATCATGACTGCGGCGCCGGCGGGCACCGACCTGATGATGGGCTACCCGCCAACCCCCGGGGAGCTGCGGGCCTACCTCGGCTCGTCGCCACCCCGGGGCCAGCGTCCGCACAGGCTGACGCTGATGGCGAGCTCGATGAACATCCTCGAGCTGATGGCGAGGCTTGCCCGCACCACGAGCCGGCGGCTGCCGCTCGACGTCTGCCTCGAGTTCGACTCCGGCGAGGGGCGCGGCGGCTTTCCACACTCACACCGGAATTGCCGCCGCGATCAAGCTGCTCAGGCGCGAGCGCCGCTTCCTCCGCCTGCGAGGCGTCCTGTGCTACGACGGGCACGCGACGGGCGATCCGGCCGAGGCCTGGCGCCGGTACGTGGCCAAGCAGGCGAGCGGGTACTACGCCCGCTACCTCGATCAGCTCCGCGCCGAGGGCAGCGACCTGTACGACGAGGCGACGCTGATCCGCAACGGCCCCGGCAGCTCCAACTACCGCAACTGGGCGGGAAAGCCCGAGATCAGCGAGATCAGTCCGGGATCTGCGTTCGTCTACGCCGGCTACCTGCGCGCCGGCTTCGACAACAAGCCGCTCAAGCGGGCGCTGACCCAGGCGGCCTCGGTCCTCAAGGACGTCGGGCCCTATCCGAAGGCGCTGATCACCTTGCAGCCCCTGCCTCCGATCACCGGCGAGGAGTACTTCCTCAAGGGGTCCACCTGGCCCGACCAGGGTGGGATCCAGCCGGCGTTCGTCTATCCGCCCGACGTCCAGGACGACGAGCCCGAGGGTGGCCGCGCAATGGTCTATGCCCCGCCGGGCGAGCTGACCCCCGAGGACTACGTGCTCTGCTGGCCGAACCAGGGGGGCGACGGGATCGACTATTTCGGAGCGCTTCACGCGGTCCGCAGCGGCCGCGTCGTCGACATCTGGCCCACCTTCACCCGCTGGAGCACACCATGAAAGCGCTCCTGAAGCTCGCAGCAGCCGGCGTCGTCTCGCTCGCGGTCGTCGCTACCGCCGCGGCCGCCCCGACACCGATGACGCTGGAATTCGATCACGTCGTGTTGAGCACCCCGGCGACGCCCGACACCGTTCTCACCTCACCCTCGACGCCCGTCACCATGATCGCGCAGTACGACTCGAGCACGGGAAGCTTCACCGTCGCGCCGGCAACGCTCGTGTTCCCATCAAGCACGTTCACGAGCCCGGTTCCGGGCAAGATCCGGATCGTCCTCGGTCAACCCGCCACCGGACAGTTCAACGCGGCCACGGGGCAGCTGACGATGACGATCGACTTTGTCGCCGACATCACGGTCACCGGGGTGGGCTCGTGCACGATCGACCCCGGGGCGCACGAGTACTCGACGGGGAATGCGGTTGTCTACCCCGGGTCTCCCTTCCCGTCCACGGCGAATGGGCTATTCACCGGCCCGGGCGCGATCAGCGGCGGCTGGACCAGCGTTCCGGCCGGCGTAGGAGACGCCTGCGGGCTGATCGGCTCGGCCGTCGACGGCCCGGGCGGCTTCTGGCTCTCGATGGGTCTCGCCCCCCCGGCGGCGAAGCTCCCGGCGAAGCTGTCACTGTCGGCGGCGCCCGCTTTACGGATCGTCGGGCCCGGGCAGTCGGTCAGCTTCACGGCAAGCGTTCGGAACACAGGCGGCACCGCGGCCTCGAACGTTTCGCTCTGCATCGCGGCGCCCAAGGCTCTGCACGTGCACGGACCGAAGTGCAAGTCGGTAACCGCGCTCGCGGCCGGGGCGTCGCTGACGGCCAAGTTCTCGTTGAAGACGCCAAAGGGCGCCCGGGGCCACTACAGGGTCGGGTTCACAGCGACCGGCAGGGACCTCGGCATCATCCGGCGCACGTCGACCGTGAAGATCAAGGCGCAGCGGCGGCGGCGCAAGTAGGGTCGAAGAACTCGCTGATCGCGGCGTGGGTCTGGCTCGGACGCTCAATCTGTGGCACGTGCCCGCAGTCGAGCTCAACGTGCCGAGCCTGCGGGAGTGCGTCCGCAACGTGCCGCTCAAACGAGATCGGGACGAGTCCGTCGCGCCGCCCCCAGATGAACAGGGCCTCCGGCCCAAGGCCGCGGAGGCGGGTCCAGAAGCCATCCGCGCCGTGGGGCTCTTCGAGGTAGATCTGCCGGGCGGCCGCGTAGAACGCGGCGCGTCCCGCGGGCGTCAGGTACGCGCGCAGGAACTCGTCGACGCCGGCGGCGGTCCAGCCCTCGTCGGCGCCCGGAATCAGACGGTGCACGATCGTCTCGACGATCGGGCGGGGAGCGAGCTGCACGAGTCCGAGCTCCGGCCGTGTGAGCCTCAGCAGAGGCGCCCATGGCCGTGCTCGTCGCCACGCGAGCGAGGGGGCGAGGAGTGCCAGGCGGTCGACGCGTTCCGGCTTCACGAGTCCAACCTCGAGCGCGATCCGCCCCCCGAGACTGTTACCGATCAGATGGGCGCGCTCGATCTCGAGCGAGTCCAGCAGGTCGATGACGGCACGGGCGAAGAACTGCGGGTCGTACCTCGCGCCAACCGGCTTATCGGAATCGCCGAAGCCGGGCAGGTCGACCGCGATCATGCGAAAGCGTCCGCTCATCGCTGTCACTGTCGGAAGGAAGGAACCCTTGGTGGCGCCAAGCCCGTGGATCGCGACCACCGCCGGCCCGCTTCCAGCCTCGATCGTCGACAGCCGTGCGCGCCGAGTCGCGACGATCCGGAAGCGCAGGCGCCCAGGGCCGTTCAGACCACTCGTCGCCGCGAGGAACCCGACGCCGAGGTGCAGGTTGCGCCGCACCGCCAGCTGCCCGGAGCGGTAGGCGTCCATTCCGCGGCGGGCGTCCTCCGCAATCGCCGCCCACGTCTGCCTATCGGCGGTCAGGGTCGCGTCGGCCGCACCCTTGGCGGGGACCAGTCGTACCGCCCCGTTGGCGAGTGCGGCATCCCACGCGTCACCGTCACTGACCGCGAGACGGACCCGAGCCGAACCGCGCTGGGGCTCGAACACGGTCCGGTCGTAGCGAGCAGCAAGCGCCTGCAGCGAGCTGGGCGGCG
Source organism: uncultured Solirubrobacterales bacterium (assembly GCA_963826895.1). GTDB lineage: Bacteria > Actinomycetota > Thermoleophilia > Solirubrobacterales > Solirubrobacteraceae > Palsa-465. The sequence continues at coordinate 242,364 of CAWGYJ010000006.1, read as the reverse complement.
CGTAATCGCGTGACGTCGACGGCTGCGGCTGTGACATCAAACCCGATTCTCACACCCTGACCCGACCCACTACAACGCGACGAGACCGCGACATCATCGTCGCGACTCACCGTCGCTGATCGCGGGTTTATGCGGATGGCAAAGCCGGTCGGCAGGTCTCAGTTCGATCGTGCCCGGCGCTCGCGTGGATCGGCCCAGTGGACTGATCCGCAGCCCGAGTGCTGGCCTTCCGGCCAATGTGACCGTCCGGCGCGACAGGCAGGATTCGGTTCAATCGGATCGCCGCGCCTTCGGCGCCGAGGAGAGATGATCCCCGCGTCCGCGCTCAGACCCGCACCACTGATAGCCATCACGACCTCGGAGCTCCGCGATGGCCGTGCTGGGGTGCCCGACCCGCAAGCCGATCCCGCCCAGCAGGAGATGGTTCTCGGTTTGAAGTACCTGCGGGCGATCGAGCTTGCCGGCGGGGTTCCGGTCGTCGTGCCGCCGTTGCGCGACGAGACCCTGCTCAGCGCTCTGCTTGACCGCGTCTCCGGGCTCTGCCTCACCGGCGGCCCCGATCTCGATCCGATCGCCTACGGGGCATCCCGTCACGAGATGATCGGTCCGACATGGCGGGATCTCGACGAGTGCGAGCTCACGCTCGCACGGCTGGCGGACGCGCGGCAGCTACCGGTGCTGGGCATCTGCCGCGGGCTCCAGGCGCTCAACGTCGCGCGCGGAGGAACGCTGCATCAACATCTGCCCGAGTTACGCCGGGGCCGGATCAACCATCGCCAGGCCGAACCAGGCGAGCAGCCCACGCACTGGGTGACCCTCGACGCTAAGAGCCGGCTCGCGCAGATCCTGGGCGCCCGGCGGGCACGCGTGAACTCCTTCCATCACCAGGCGATCCAGGCACTCGGGCGCGACCTCGAGGTGACCTGCCGAGCCGGCGACGGCACGATCGAGGGCGTCGAGGCCACCGACAGGGAGTTCCTGCTCGGCGTCCAGTGGCACGCCGAGGCCCTGACCGCGCGCCCCGGCCAGCGCGCACTGTTCGGGTCCCTGATCGACGCCGCGCGACGCTACGAGGCACGGCCCACGCTGATTCCGATGGCCGCCTGAGCCGGGGGCGCAGCCAGACCTGGCGATGTCAGACGCCGGCGGTCAGGAGAACGAGCTGAGGAACGCTCGCTCAGCGCGTGGGGCGGTGCCGACCAGCGCGGTCGCGGCGATCCCGATTTCCTGGACGACTCCGACGCGCACCTTGAGTACGCCGGTGCCACCGGCTGGTAGAGGCGCGAGATACCAGTCGTTGGCGCCGATCACGAACACTGGCGAGAGCTTGAGCTGGGTCGCGACGTAGGTGAGCGCGGCGCCGTGTCGGACGCTGCCGATCGAGTAGTGCGCGCTGGCGGTGGAGATCCAAACGATCCGGTCGATGTATTTCGCCCGCTCCCGCTTCGGGAGCGAGTGCAGCAGCTTCGTCGACGCGTAGCCGGCCCTGATCCCCTGCGGCGTGAAACAGAAGAAGTCGACGTCGGCGCGGCCCCGGGTGGAGCTGTGATCGTCGGCGTGGCGTGCCTGAGGCCGGGTCATCCCGAGCCGCAGCGCGCCGATGCTCTTCGCGGACAACACGCCGGTCGCGGCCGGGCACCGTTTCACGCGTGGAACCGTCACGAGGGCACGGCCGCTGATCGCGGGCGTGCCGGCGCCGACCGCGTTGCTCGCCGTGACCGCGCAGGTCAGCGATTCGCCGTCGTCGAGCGCCGGCACCGGATAGCTCGCGGCCGTCGCCCCGGCGATCGGGGTCCCGTCCAGACTCCACTGATAGGCGTAGGACGTGGGCGAGTTGGTCCAGGTTCCGGGTGCACACGTCAGGTCGTGGCCCGCGGCGACGGTGCCGGCGATCGACGGTGCGGCCGAATCGGCGGGCGCATGCGGCGCGGGCCAGCTGATTACGACCTCGGGCGCCTGCGAAACGTACGCCGTCGAGATCGAGACATCGCTGACAGCCGGTGCCGCATAGCTGGAGCCGGCACCACCGCCGCCCCCACCGTGCGGGCCGACCGTCGCGCCACCGCCGCCACCACCACCGATGAACCCGCCGCCGCCACCGCCACCACCACCAGCGCCACCACCGGCGCCGCCGGACCCATTGTTATAGGTGGGGTCAGCTGCGTCGATCCCGCCCTCGCCGCCGACGGTGGCACTGCCCGCCGCGCCGCCGCCGTAGCACGCGGTCGTACCGCCACCACCGCCACCGCCGCCGACACCCCCGCCGGCGCCAACACCTCCATCCAACCCCCCGTCAAGCATGCACGCCCCGCCATCGCCCGCGCCGACAATGTCGGCGGCTCCCGCGCTCCCTGCGGCCCCCCCGTTGCCTGCTGCCTCACCACCACCACCGCCGCCGCCACCACCACCGGCGACGAGCAACCGCGGGTCGCCCGGACCGCCGGTCAGACCTCCCGCGGACAGCGGCGCGCTGCTCACGTCGGAAGAGCCGCCCCCGCCGCTGCCCTGGTCGCCGAGAAATTCGAACGATCCGCTGGCGAGACCACCGTCGGCGCCGTCGGGCGTACCGCCGGTTCCGCCGGCGTGTCCGTCCGAGTCCCCGCCGTTGGCCCCCACCTCGACGTACAACGGGCTCGGCGGCGAGCTCAGCGTGCCGGTGACCTCAGCGCCGGTGCCGCCGACGCCGTTGTACCCGCCCGACCAGATCATGGTGTGCGGTGGCGGAAAGGTGCCCCCCTGCCCACCGACGGCCGTCACCGTCACGGCCTTGACCCCGGCCGGGAGCACGAAGGTGTCCGCGCCCGCCGTCTTGTACGTGCACGACGCGGTGTTGCCCTGCACCGCGTAGACACCCGCGGTCCCGCACGGGCCGGCGCCGGCCCAGGAGTCGGAGGCGCCGCCGACGACACCGCCGGCCACCACCATCGCGACCCCGAACGCGACCACCGAGACCCTCCTGCCGGCGTGCATCCTCATCGTCGCGATCCCCCGGTTCATCGTGATTCTCCGGCTCAGTCCGGACTCAACGTCGCGCCGAGAGCGTCGGCGACGACGGACGCTATACCAACACCACCCTCGCAGCGAGACCCCCGATCTCTCGGAGGCCTCGATTTCCAGCGGATTCTTGATAGCGGGGGCGGGATTCGAACCCGCGACCTTCGGGTTATGAGCCCGACGAGCTACCAGACTGCTCCACCCCGCGGTGTACAGATATTGATAGCAGACCGTGGGTCATTCGCTCAAGCGGTGGGAAGGCACGGCCGCAAAGCTCCGCCGCCAGAGCGTGGACGCTCGAGGAGCCCGGTGATTCGCCGGCTCACGGGCCGCGCCGCCGGCGCGAGCTCCGTGGCGCCCGCAATCGCGGCGCCCACAGCCTCCGCCGGCCGCGCCGCACGTGGCCACCGGGCCCGAGAGGTCCGTGCGCCGAGCGCGAGCTCGGCGACCCAGCTGTCTATGACGTGGTTCTCGTTCATGCTGCCTCCGCGTATGTCGTTCGTTCGTCTTCGATGAGTTCGTCGGCGATGCTCGAAACCGGGGCCTCGCCCAGCTGCACCGCCTGGATCACTGTGGCTGCGACTCCGAGCGCGACCAGCGCGATGCCGGCCGAGATCACCCACGCGAGGTGGTAGCCGTCGGTGAGTGCCGCCGCGTGCGGATAGCCGAGCCCGAGCATCCCGACGCACAGCACGACGAGCGCGATCCAGCGCGCCCGGTCGGTGGCGGCGGTGCTCGTTGATGCGGTCATGGGTAGCTCGCTCCGTGGATCCTCCGTTTGCAAATCCTGTACTACCCTATCAGATGATCCGCTATCGGATCATCTTGTGTAGACCGATCTACTTCTGTCCGCCACAGGCGGAGACCGCCCGCTGAACCGCGGGGGCGTTCGGATCGAAGTCCTGGCTCATGCGGAAGAACAGGCCCGGCCCGACGATCAGGATCGGGCCCGGAGGAGCATCGACGTGCGTCGGATCCGGGAAGTCCGGATAACCGTGAGTGCGCATGCACTTGGAGAACGTCAGCGCTGCGAGGAACTGGCTCTCCGTGGCCTGGATGCCACCGGGCCCTCCCTTACCGCCGAACCGTCCGCACGTCGCCTGCGCGGATTTGAACGCCGGGGATTGCGGATCGATCCCTATGCCGCCGAGGTTCACGCCCCCGCCTCCGGCGGCCGGATCGGGGAAGTTCGGGACCCCGTGGGCGCGCATACAGCTTGCGAGCGCGATCGCGGGCGAGTGGACCGGCGAGCCGGAGCCGGCCCCCGGTTCGGCCGACGACCCGCACCCCGCCAGCGCCACCGCAACCGTGACCACGGCGAGAACGCCGGAGAGCTTGAACTTCGTCATCTTGCGGCGATTTGTACGCAACGCCGCATAACACGGCCGTCACGCCTCTAATCGACGGCGGGTCTACTAGATGATTGATTCCGCGCGGTTAGGCGCAGTAGTTGACGAGTGCACGGCTTGGGCGTCCGAGTTGGTGGTTGAGGGTGATCGCGGCGGCGAGGCAGCAGAAGCGGGCGAGGACGCGTTCGCGGAGGCCGGCGAGGGTGCGGGCGCCGTGGCGTTCGAGGGTGAGGAGGTCTTTGCAGGTCCAGAAGATCGACTCGATCCGCTGGCGGATCGGCGCGAGATGCGGCCCTGGGTTCCGGGTTCGTCTTTGCGGCGGGGGCGGACGAAGGTGGCGTCGCGTTCGCTGACGGCCGCTGCGAAGGCGCGGCCGGCGTATCCCTTGTCGCCGAGCAGCGTCTCGCCGCCGTGGCGGTGGCAGCGATCGAGCAGTACCAAGCCCGACCTCGCGCTCATCGAGCTTGGGAGAGGCACAGCTCGAGCGCTCGCGGCGTGCCGTCGGGGCTGAAGATCGCGTGCAACCGGAAGCCCCAGAAGTACCGGGAATGCGAGCGCGCACTAGCCGTAGTCGGCCGCGTCGGCAAGCGCCGAGCGCTTGACGGTCTCACGGCTGCGCGCGCACTCGACCGGGGTCGAGTCGATCAACAGCAGATCGTCGCCGAACCCGGGACTCTGGCTCGCGAACACGCCCATCAACCACTCCAACGTTTCAGCCAGCCGGCGGCGGCGTTTGAAGTAGCCAGACTGCTTGGGCAGCTCGGGGAACAGATGCGCCAGCCGCTTACCCGCGACCGCGAGGAACCGACGGTCGGACGGGATCCCCATGATCGCCTGCGCCACACACAGCGTGACGACCTCCGCGTCTGTGACCCTTCTGGCGGCGTTCCTTGTCCGCTCGGGCAGGAGATCGTCAGCCGTGACGTAACACGGTAGTGAGCAGCAGGTCGAGGTCGGCGTCCACTCGAGGCCCCCTTGGGGTCGGCGGTTGGCACTACAGAGCACCGCCGACTTCGACCCTGCTGCTCCGTATTCCTCGAAAACACCGACAAACACGACCACGGTCGTGGAATCACTCATCTAGGCGGCGTAAGGCCGCGGCTCGCGCCTGCGGATCGACTTGCAGGCCGAGGGCTCGGCCAGGCGGTCGCGCACCAGCGCGCCGAGCGCGTCGAGAAACTCGCTCCCGCCCTTCTCGCCGAGGGATGCGAGCACGTCGGCCTGCACGCGCTGTGCGACCCTGCCGGCGACCGCGACCTTCTTGCGGCCCTCGGGCGTGACCTCGACCACGTGCGCGCGCCGGTCGGTTGTCGACGGCACCCGCCGCGCCAGCCCGGCGGCCTCGAGCTCGTCGAGCGTCGCGACCATCGTCGTCTTGTCGAGCCCGACGAGTTCGGCCAGCTGCTTCTGTGTATGTCCGCTGGTCATCGCCGCGCCGAGCACGGCATGACCGCGCGGCGAGATCCCGAGCGGCTCGAACGCCGCCGCGAGCTCACTTGCAAGCGCGTAGTGCGCCTGCGTGAGCAGCCAGTTCAGGTTGCCCATCAGACACTCGGGACAGCCCTCGTCCGCTGACTCGGTACGAACGATCGGCTTGTCGATGGTCGCTGACATTTGTATTTGATGTTACTACGGAAGCCAGTCGTTGGCCGGACTATCTGCTTTCGGACTATCGACGCTTTCGGGGCGCCAATGATGCCCGCGTCAGTGCTGCAGCACGAAGTTGATCGCGGGGACGAACAGTCCGAGCACGATCCCGATCACCGTGTGGACGACGAGCGCGCCCCCGCGCACGCCGGACCGAATCGCCGCGGTCACTTCGATCGACGCGATCACCGCGGCAGCCGTCCACTCGGCGGCCGTGATCGCCGCGCCGAGCGAGGCGCCGGCGAGGCCGAAGATCAGGATCGCCAGCAACGGGATCGACGCGCCGCCGAGGATCGGCAGCTGGTGGAGCAGATCGCCGGCGAAGCCCTTCGCCGTGAGCTTCTTCTGCTCGCGGATCCGCCTGTCGGCGTTCGCCGCGTACGCGTGTGCGAGCCAGTAAAGGACCAGCGCCAGGACGAGCGCGAAGATGGTCTTTCCGTACGACTCGCGGCGAGCGAACTCCGCCGCGAGCAGTGCGCCGGCGGTGATCGTCCCGTAGATCGCACCCGAGAGCTTGATCTGCACGGGCGGGATTGTCGCGCCCGCGGGGGCAGATGCCCGCGACGCGCTACGCGGTGCCGTCGTGCGGGGGTCTAGAGCAGCGGTTGGTGAGATCTCCAATTCGTCCAGAGCACGACCGCGGACCGGTGCGCCGGATCGTGGAGCAGTTCCTGGTCGGCGGCGACCAGGCGCGTGGCTGTGGCCAGCGGCTCGCCCGTGCCCGGGATCCCGGTTGACCTGCTCGAAGTCGCCGATCGCTTCCGGCTCCGGCCGGGCGAGGCCGTAGCGACCGACGGCGTCGTCGAGGTGGGCGCCTCGGCGCTGGACCAGTCGCTTCTCACCAGAGAGAACTTGGGCGACGGGATCAAGGATGCGCCGGCGCTGGCCGCGGCCGATGTCAGGCTTTCGGTGGGCACCGGAACCGACGTCGCGATCAAGACGTCCGATCTCACCCTCGCCTCGGCCGACCTGCTGGCTGCGGCCGACGCGATCCGCCTGTCCCGCCGGACGTTCGCCGACGATCCGGACCAACCTGCGTTGTACCGTCACCTACAACGCCGTCGCGCAGCCGGTTGCTGCGTCGGGCCGCCTCCACACGAAGGTTGCCAGCATCACCATGACGGCGTCGAGCCTGATGGTCGTGCTCAGCTCGCTCCGCCTCCGGAACTTCACACCAGGCCCGTAGGTAGGCTCAGCCGTGTGCCCAAGGAGTCACCCAACAGTCTCGGCGAGTACATCCGGCGCCAACGGGAGCTGCATGAGCTGTCGATGCGCCAGGTGGCGGACACGGCGGGGATCTCGAACCCGTACCTGTCGCAGATAGAGCGCGGACTGCGTGAGCCCTCGGAGCGCGTCATGGAAGCGATCGCCGGCGCGCTCGAGCTATCGGCCGAGAGCTTGAACCAGTACACGGGGCGCTCGTCGGACTCGGGCGACGACGCCCCGTCCGAGGTGGAAGCCGCGATCGAGCGGGATCCGCACTTGCGGCCTCGCCAGCGCCAGGCGCTGCTCGAGGTCTACCGCGCCTTCGTCGCCAACAGATAGCCGCTTGCTAGTTAGCAGAATCTCTGCTAATCTTGCTAACGACACACACCGGCCTCGAACAAAGGACACCCCATGGCCACGAAGACAGCCACTCCCGTCGAAGACGTCACCTCGAAGGTGACGGAGATCACAGAGAAGGCGAACGAGAAGTTCACGGCGATGACCGAGGAGACCAACAAGAAGATCGCCGAGTACCGCGAGCAGGCAACCGCGATCCAGAAGAAGGTTGCCCAGGCGCTCATCGATTCGTATGAGGAGTCAGCGCTGCACGCTGTCGACTCCTACGAGCAGATCGCCGCCGCCACGGAGCTCGACTGGCTGAAGCAGGCCGTCGCTACTCAGACCGCTTCGGCGCGTGAGCTGACGACCGCCTACGTCGCAACGGCGCGGCAGCTCGTCAACTGATCATCGCCTGGGAGACGTGGTCGCGGTCGATGGCGATCGTGACCACCGTCGACCCCGCTCGGTCATCGATGAATCTTCAGCGGTGGCCGCTCCGCCAGCTGCCGGCGTCAACGAACAGGCGGTGAGGGAGATGCTGCTCGCGGGCCGCTCAGACCGTCGAGCGTGAGGTCGAGAGCATCGCCGGCGAGATTGCCGATCTGCTGATCGCCGAGGTCCCTGAGATCTCGGCAGACCCGGAGACTCGCCAGGACGTCCTCGAGCGTGGGCGCGCCGGGCTTCTGTCATGGGCTCGCCCGCTGCAAGCCGGGTGTTTCGGATTCAGATGGCGAGGCGGGGTCCCGGGTTTGATCCAGGGCGAGCAGCGACATAAGGGCAGGTTCGCTGCTGACCCGTAAAACGACCCGAAATGGGCACGGACGGTCGTGCGCTCTGCCTGCACGTGGCCGTCACCCTCATCCCGCCGGCTACATGAATTCGCCAGGTCGCGAGAACACGATGTCCGGGATCACACAGATCGGCGACAGCCGCAGGATGAACCGCACGCCCTCGCCGATGTCGCTCGGGCGGATCATCTCCTCCGCCGGGACCTGCGCTTTGACGAAGTCGCTCATGTCGGTGTCGACGAACCCAGGGCAGAACGCGACCGACCTCACGCCGTCGCTACCCAACTCGGCGTTCATCGCGCGTGTGTAGCCGATCACGGCGGCCTTGGTGGCCGAATAGACCGACAGCCACGCCGCCGGCGACTTCCCGGCGATCGAGGCGAGGTTGACCACCCAGGAGCTCTTCCGCTCGGCGGCCGATTCCTTGAGCATCGGGATGCACTCGCGATAGAAGAGGATGATCGAGCGCAGGTTCAGGTTCAGCTGCATGTCGATGTGCTTGGACTGGTGTTCGGCCGCCGGCGCGCCGATGCCGATCCCCGCGTTGTTGACGAGCATGTCCAGGCGCCCGAAACGCTCCCGGTGCGCGTCGACCACGGACTTGACGGCATCCTCGTCACCGGCCAGGTTCGCTGCCACCGGCTGCACGTCGACCCCGCGTGCGGCGAGCTCCTCGGCGGCGCGCTCGAGGGACTCCGGCTTGCGAGCGGAGACCGTGAGGTCGAAGCCCTCATCGGCCAGCACCTCGGCTATTGCTCGTCCGATCCCGCGGGACGCGCCGGTCACGATCGCTGCTCGCTCTGCCATCTCAGTTCTCCTTCGTCGCCCTTGCGGTCAGTGGGGGCCGGAATCTATTCGACGCGCTCGGGCATCAGCCCGCGAGCGTCCAGTACCCGTCCGCGCCGGCCGGCGCGAACACGCCGACGCGCCCGAGCTCGGCCCGAGCGCGCTCGATGCTCATCTGCATGATCAGCGCCGCTTCGGCCGTCGCGAGCGGCTCGGGCGCCCATTCGAGCAGTTCGAGCACCGTCTCGGGCTTCGGCCACCGCACGAGGCCCGGCGCGATGTTCGCGATCGCCACCTCGTACGCCTCGACCGGGTTGAAGCCGGGGACCGTGAACCCCTCGATGACGTAGCTGGGAGCGGTGTAGCGGCGCTCCGACGGCGGGCCGCCGAGCTTGTGGTCGAGCGCGCGCGCAGCGGCGGACGGCGCCCGCGCGTCCGCTATGTCGGCCTTCAGCTCGGCGTCCACCTCCGGCGTCGAAACCCATTCGGACAGCGCGCCCGGGTCGATCCCCGCATCGCGCGCCGCGCCGTCGATCAGCGCGGGGTCGTCGAGCAGGCCGCCCTTCATCACGCGCACGCGCAGGTACCGCAGGAGCAGCTCCGCACGATCCGGCGCGTGCATCCGCGCCGCGACCACCGCGCGGCAGGCCGGCTCGGATGAGGCGGTGCGCGGATACGGCTTCGGGTCGATCGGCATCCCGTACTTGTGCTGCAGGCCGCCCGCGCCCTCGGCGAGCCTCTCGGCCTCCCCGGGCTCGAGCGTCAGCACGATCATCCGCACCGTCCAGCGAATCGCGTCGCCGTAGTGCCAGCGCAGGCGCTGCCGCGCGGGCTCGGCCGAGAACGCGAATGGGCACGCCGGGTCGGTGAACAGCTCGATCGAGACGGACATCGGGCGCGACAGGCTACGCAACCCGGCTACGCGACCGCGTGCCGGTAGAGCGTCACGTTGCGATCGATCTGGCGCCCGGCGAACCCCTTCGGCCGGCCGCCCTGCGCGTCAAGGTAGGAGAGCTCTCGCGAGATCGCGCCGAGCGGCCCCGGGAACACGTGGTCCAGCATCCAGGTCTGGATCGCGACGCCGCCACCCGCCGTCTCGAGCACACGCAGCGCCCGGGCCTGCTGCGGATAGTCGATCAGCGACGCCGTTGAGATCTGCCAGTAGCCGCCGGTGGCCGTGGCGCGCGGCGTGATCAGGTTCCGGTGCGTGTGGCCCGACAACGTCGCGACCACGCGCGGCGCGCGGTCGAGCAGCGCGAGCAGCGAATCCCCTCCCTCGGAGGAGTCGAGTGGCTGGTGGGAGACGACGATCACCCAGCGATCCTTCGCCGCACTCAGCTGGCTGGCTAGCCAGCCAGGCTGCCCTGGCGTCACCAAGCCGCCCGAGCCGCCGTCCCGGCGGACCAGGTCGAGCACGATCAGGCGCAGGCGGGAGCCGAGATCGAGCGCGTAGTCGAGCGACCCGGGCCCGGCCGGCGAGACGCGGGCCGTCGTCGACCGCAGCCGTGCCACCACCTCCTCGAAGCCCATCTCCCGGCGCGCGGGGTCCGCCGGCACCCGCACGGTCGGCCCCTGCAGCGCCTCGTTCAGCAGCTGGTCGATGAGCGCCGGCACCGGCGGGCCGTCCGGGGAGTTCATCGGCCCGGTGGTCAGCCGCATGCCGGCGGGGAGCGTTACGTTCGACGGCAGGTCCCACAGCGCCCGGTCCCCGACCGCGAGCGACTCGGTCAGCGGCGTCGGGACCAGCTCGCCGGCGACCAGCGCGTCGTGGTCGCCGAGCACGGGGCACCACGGCGTGCGCGCGCCGGCGCAAGGGAATGGACGCACGGCCGCACGGAGCAGCCCGGGATGCTGCGGCGCGTCGATGTCGGGCCGGTAGTAGAACGGGTCGGCGTCGGACGGCAGCTGCACGCCGTAATAGCCGCGCGAGCCGCTGCCCGGCCGCGCCAGCCCGCCGCGCAGCACCGACAGTGCGAGTGAGAGCTCGTTGGCCTGGTCGTTGTCGATCAGATCGCCGCCCTGGATCACGAGCGAGGGCCGGAGAGCACGGACCGCGGTCAGCGCGCCCGCGAGCACGTGCGCGGTCAGCGTCTCGTGCGGGCGGAACGTCGACTCGAACGGCGCGCCGAGACGGTTGAGGAACGTCACCCGCGCGGGCGATGAGGCATCGAGCACATGGGCGTCCGTGACGTGCGCGAGCGTCCCGAGCACACCGGTCACAGAGGCGCCCCGGCCGAGGTCGACCCGATCGACAAGCGGCTCCCCGGGACCCACGACCAGCTGCCCGTCGCCGCTCGGATCGACCCACGTCGAGACGAGCGTCGATCCGGATGCCGCACCGGACGACCCGCCGCCGCACCCCGCGAGGCCGAGCGCCCCAGCGCCCACCGCGGCGGCCTCGATCAGCGCGCGCCGGCGAGTCAGGCGACGCCGGCTCATGCCGCCAACCCCGCCACGACCGACTCCCGCACAGCCTGCCGCGCCACCCACGCCACCGCGACCCCCGCCGCGAGCACGAGCCCGAACACGACGGCAGCCACATCCAAGCCCGTCGCCACCAACGGCAATGACGCGTAGCTCTCGGCCAGCCGCGACAGCGCCGGGCCGAACACGAACCGCTGCAGCACCACCCCGATCACGGCTGCCGGCACGACGAGCGCCAGCGCCGCGCCGACCAGCAGGCGCGCCACCGCGCCCGCGCCCGCCCCGCACGCGCGAAGCACGGCGACGGTCCGACGGCGCTCCTGCACGGTCAGTGCGCACGCCTGGATCAGGGCGTACAGGCACACGAGCCCGTCGACGATCGCCACCGCGAGCAGGATCGAGCGGAGCACCGCGACCAGCGGCGCGCCCCGCGACACGGCGGTGTTCGAGAGCACCGGCGGCGCCCCGACGCGGGTCATCGCCGCCTCGACCGCGCTCGTGTCGGCGTTCGGCTGAAGCACCACCACGATCGACGACGGAGCCGACGGCATCGCGCGCAAGAGCGCCGCCCCGGGGATGTACGCGACCCGCCCGTCATGGTCCAAGGAGCTCACCACGCCCGAGACGCGCAGCCGCAGCTCGCGGCCCGAGGAGAAGTCGAGCGCGAGCGTCGAGCCATCGGCGAGGCCCAGCGCCTCCGCCAGGCCCTCCCCCACCTCAGCCTCATCGGACCCGCGCAGCCGGTGCCCGGAGATCAGCGCGGGCGCCTCGAACACCGTGTGGTTGCCGGGGTACCCGATCACGTCCACCTGTCTCGCCGAGCGAGTACGAGTCGGCCGCCTGCACCTCGTATCGCGGCGAGGCGGCCGCCACACCCGGGATCCGCGCCACGCGACGGGCGAGCGAAGGCGCCGCGTACGAGGTCAGCGCGTAGCGCTCGCCGAGCGCGCTCGGGTCGGTCTCGAGCGTGCTCAGCTCCGACGCGAGCGCGAGGATGCAGCAGCACGAACCCGGCCGACAGCCCGAGCGTGAGAGCGGTCGCGATCGAGACGGGCGCGCCGGGCGCCGACGAGCCTGACGCCGAGCGACACGAGCCCGCCGCCGCGCGTCAGCCCGCCGGCCAGACCCGCGGGCGGAGACATCGCCGCCGCGCAGCAGCCCGACCACCGGTCCCCGCCCCGCTCGCCACGCCGGCCACGCCGCACCGAACGCCGGCGCGAGCACGCCCACCAGCCACGCGCCGAGCAGGGGAGCCGCGAGCGCGACCCCGGGCGCGGGCTCGTTCAGCAGCTCCAGCAGCCGCGCCGATGGGCCTGCGGTGGCAGCGAAGCCGGCGAGCACGCCGAGCGTCGTCGCCGGCACGGCCACGAGCAGCCCCTCGACCGCCTGCGTCAGGGTGACGAACCCCCGGCTGCTGCCGATCGCGCGCCGGACGCCGAACGCGCTCAGTCGCCGCTGCACCTCGGCGCGAGCGGAGGACGCGAGCATCACGCCCGCGGTGACGAGCGCGATCACCGACAGCGCGACCAGCAGGTCGATCACGATCCCGGCGGCCTGGTCGAGCAGGATCCGGACGCCCGAGCGGGTGGCGTACGAGATCGAGGCGAGACCGAAGCTGGTCTCGCGGGCCTGCACCAGCACCTCGTTCAGGTACGCGGGGTTGCGCAGCCAGATCTCGGCCACGTTGACGGCCGGGTTCGCATCGCGGCCGAACAGCTGCTCGATGAATCCCCGCGATACGTAGAAGCGAGGCTTGGCGAGCGGGTAGCCGACGTTGTCGGGCGCCTCCACGAGCCCGACCACCCGCAGCGGCCCGAGGCCCTTCACGTAGAACTCGTCGCCGAGCCGGATCCCCCACGAGTCCGCGAACGCCTTCTCGATCATCACCTCCGGGCCGCGGAAGTCCAGATCGCGCCCTGAGACGACCGCATAGCCTCGGCGAGGGCCGGGGTCGAGCACCTCGGCGACCGCGTCGCCCCGCCGCTGCCCGTGGAAGCCGATGCTCACGTTCGTCAGCTCGAACCGAAGCTGGAAACGCGCCACGTCGGGGAGCGCGCGGACCCGTTGCGCGACGTCCGAGGCCGATTTGTTGTTGAAGCGCACGATGATGTCCGGCAGCGAGGCCGCGCTCGCCGAGCGGTCGAACCCGGTCCCGAGGCCGTAGGACACGACGACGGCGGCCGACAGCATCGCCGCCGCCAGCGCGATCCCGAGGCCGCTCAGCAGGACCCGCCGTCGCCGGGCGCGCAACCCGAACCGCGCCTCGGTGAAAGCGGCTCGGAGCGAGCTCACGAGCGAACCGCTGCCGACAGGCGCCCGTCCGACAGCGACAGGACCCGGTCGGCGATCGCCGCCGCCTCGGGCTCGTGCGTGACGATCACGACCGCCCGTCCCCGCAGGTCGCGCAGCAGGTCGAGGACGGCGGCGCCGTTGTCGGCGTCGAGGCTGCCGGTCGGCTCGTCGGCGAGCACGAGCTCCGGGTCGTTGACGAGCGCGCGGGCGATCGCGAACCGCTGCTGCTCGCCACCGGACAGCTCGTGCGGGAGATGCGACGCGACCGGCGCCAGGCCGAGCTCCTCGATCAGCGCCGCGGCCCGCGCTGCGCCTCCCGGCGGCGCCCCAGGCAGCCGCGTCGGCAGCAGCACGTTCTCGGCGCCGCTCAGCTCCTCGATCAGCTGGAACTGCTGGAACACGAACCCGACGTGGCGCAGCCGAATCCGCGGCAGCCTGCGCACGCCGCGCCCGGTCAGCTCCTCCCCCGCGACGACGATCCGGCCGCCCTCGGGCGAGTCGAGCCCGCCGAGCAGGTTCAGCAGCGTCGACTTGCCGCTGCCCGAGCGGCCGAGCACCGCGACCACCTCGTCCGCGTCGACGGTCAGGCTGACGCCATCCAGCAGGCGGCGCGCGGCGCGCCCCGTCCCCACCGACTTCGTGAGGCCTGAAGCTACGAGAACGGCCACTAGGCCAAGGTAGCGAGCAGCCGCCCCGGCTCACCAGATCGTGAAGAACAGGATCTCGACAGCGAGCGCCTGTACGGCCAGGAACGCCAGCACGGGCCGCAGCCGCGCGGTCCGGAGCGCGGCCGCCGCCGCCACACAGGCGAGCGGAACGAACGGCAGCCACACGCGCTCGGTCTCCGCCTTCGTGAACCCGAGCACCGAGGCGACGAGCACCAGCGCCCAGGTCGCAATCGCGGCGGCGTCGCCCGCCGCCAGCGCGCGCAGCGCGAACCAGACGACCGGCAGTCCGAGCATCACCGCCCAGGCCACCGGCGAGCCGAACAGCCAGAAGAAATACACGCGCTGGGAGCCGATCACCTCGTCGTGGTAGAGGCTCGCGGTCTCGCGGACGGCGCTGAACGGGTCGTAGCCGTATGCGATCGCGAGCGCCCCGTTGAACGCGGCCAGCGCGACCGCGAACGCGACGCAGATCGACACGGCGCGGCGCCATCCGTAGCGCCGCACCGCGACGGCCGCCGCCCACGCCGGGATTGCGAGCAGCAGCCATGAGAAGAACGACGCGAGTGCAGCCGCGATGCTCCCTGCGACCAGGGCACGCGTGCCGGGCCGGAGGAGCAGGCAGGCGACGAGGCAGCCCATCGCCGCGTACGCGTAGTCGGTCGACGTCACGCCGAACACCAACGTGCACGGCGAGAACGCCGTCAGCACGCCTGCGATCCGGCCGCGGCGCTCGTCGCCGAGCGTTCGCCCGAGGTCGTACGCCAGCGGCGCGCTCAGCGCCCCGAGCCCGATGCAGAGCGCGGCGAGGGCTCCGCGGGTTCCCGATCCCCAGCAGGTGCAGCGCGATCAGCGGCCCGGGCGGATTGCCCTGCGCGTGAACGGGGATGTGCGGCAGCACGCTCGTGAAATGGCGGAGGTACCAGCCGACGCCGCGGCTCAGGTACGGCAGCCCGTTGAGGTACTCGTACTGCCCCTCGAGCGTTCCGTGCCGGCCGTTGGCGAGCACCGCCCACCACCCGCGCACGCCCTCGTGCGCAAGATTCAGGGACAGCCCGAGCGCGAGCGCGAGCACGTACAGGGCACCGGCGCACACGATCGGAGAGGCGCGGCGCGCGATCACCGCCGGGACGACCACCCAGGCCGCCGCGAACGTCAGCACCGACACGACCGCGAGCGCGTCGACCTGCGGGCCCCAGTAGAACACGAACGGCGGCAGCGGCGATCCGAGCTCACCGCCACCGGCCTTGATCGCGAGCCCAACGGCGACCACGAGCACGCAACCGGCGACGCCCACGGCGGGCAGCCACGACTCGAGCCGCGCCCGCGCAACCGCCCCCCGCGGGACCTGTCCGGTCAGCGACGCCACACGCGTATCAGGTAGACGACGCCCGATCCCGCGAACAATGCAGCGGTGATCAACAGCCAGTTGCGCAGATAGCCCGACGGGTGGTGGCCCGTCGCGCTGAAATACCCGGCGTCGCCGGGGCCGAGGATCAGCGGGAAGTAGATCAGCAGCAGCAGCCCCGAAATCAGCGCCGGCGCGCGGACGTGGTTGGTCAGCGGCACGCCCCGGGCGCCACCTGGCAGCTTCACGTGCACCCGCCGCAGGAAGGCGTGCGCGGCACGGTCGAGGACCGAGTAGGCGGGCAGCAGAACGAGATCGTGCAGCAGCGCAGCGAGCAGGAACCACGCCAGCCAGTTGACCCACCGCTTCTGGTCGAGCAGCTGGACGATCGCGTAGGCCGCGATCGCGAACCCGATCACGTGCGCGATCAGGTGCCACGGACTCGCGCCGTAGCGCCGCTTGAAGTGGCCCGTGATGGCGCTCATGCGCGCTGGAAGGTAAGGCTGCCGACCCACTTCGTGCAGTGCACGCCGGGAAGGCCGGGAGCGATGATCCGGGCGGGGTACCCATGGTCGGGCGAGAGATTCACGCCGTTGACGCACAGCGCCAGCAGCGAGCGCGGGTCGCTGACCTGCTCGCTGGACAGGGTCGCGCTGCGGTACAGGCCGGTCGGCTGGACCGACTCGACGGCAACCGTGGCATCGGGTGGCGCGTCCACGAGCGCCGCCAGCTCCGACAGGCGCACGCCCGTCCAGCGCTGCGTGGTCGACCAGCCCTCGACGCAGCCGATCGTCAGATCATGCGTGGTCTGCGGGAGCGCCATCAGCTGCGTGCGCGACAGCGCTTTCGTGCGCGCGCCGGCGCGCACGGACAGGCGCCAGTCGGGGCCGATCAGGTTCGGCGAGATCGAGGCCGAAGCGACGGTCCGGTTGATCTGGAAGTCGTTGGGGCCGGTGCCGAACACCCTGCCGCGTGGGGCGAGCAGGGCGAGGCGGCGGAGCGGACCGCCGACCGACTCGCCGATGTTCAGCACCAGGATCGTCAGCGAAGCGCCACCAACGAGGGCGAGCAGCCCCCGGCGGCTGAGCGTCGGCGCCGACGGGGCGACCGGCGCGAGCCCGCCCGGCTCCGCCGGCTCGGGCCGGGTGTGCAGCAGGTCCTCGCGCAGAGGCTTCAGGACCCCGCGCTCGCGATAGGAGCGAACGACGACCGGCATCTTCACCACCACGTGCACGGCGAAGGCAGCGAAGAACACCCACGCCCCCCAATAGTGGGCGGTCACGAAGTTGTAGTGCCACGCGTAGTAGTACTGGATGTTCAACACGCCGGTGGCGAACTCGAACAGCGCGCCGCCGACCAGCAGCAACAGCGACAGCCGCTCGATCGCATTCGCGACATTGCGCACCGCCGGCCATTGGAACAGCTTCGGGATCACCGACCAGAGCTTCGCCAGCAGCAGCGGGATCGTGATCAGGCCGACGGTGATGTGCAGGCCCTGGGTCAGCGCGTAGATCCACGACGGTCCGCTCGTCGGGAACTGAAGCAGGACGCCGATGTCGTGGGCCGGGTTGATCGTCGCGTTGCCCGCCAGCTCGGGGTGGTAGGCGTCATGGGAGATCAGGCCGGTCAGCGCGATGATCACGATTGCCGGCCCGAGCAGGCTGCCGAGCAGCGAGGTAAGCCATGGACCCCGCAGCGGGCTGCGCCAGAAGGTGGGGCGGAACGGGCCCGGCGGCGGCTCCTGCAGGCGCTCCCGAATCCTCGCGGCAGGGCTCATCGCAGCAGCGCTCCCATGTCCCGGACGGCGCGCGCGGTCCCGCGGACGCTGCCGGAGACCTTCGAACGGCCGCCGGTCCGCGGTCCGTACGAGACCGGCACCTCGGTCACCCGCCACCCGGCGGCGGCGGCGCGCAGCACCATCTCGAGCGGCCATCCGAACGCTCGGTCTCGCAGCCCGAGACCGAGCAGTTGCTCGCGGCCGCAGGCGCGCATCGGCCCGAGATCGGTCAGCGAGGACCCGCTGCGCCGGCGCAGCTCGAACGCAAGCGCTCGGTTCGCGAGCCGCGCGTGCCACGGCCATGCGCCGGCGGACGACGGCACCCGCGCGCCGAGGCACAGGTCAGCTGAGCCGTCCGCCACCGGCTCGCACACCCGCGGCAGCTCGCGCGGGTCGAGCGATCCGTCGCAGTCCATGAAGCACACCACGTCGCTGCGCGCTGCGGACAGGCCCGCGAAGCAGGCCGCGCCGAACCCACGGCGGCCCTCGACGACCACCCGCGCGCCGAGCGAGCGCGCGACCTCGCCCGAGCCGTCGATCGAGCCGTTGTCGACCACGAGCGGATCGAACCCGGGAGGGATCAGCGCCAGCACGCCGGGGAGCGCCTGGGCCTCGTCGAGCACCGGGAGGATCACTTCCACCACCCCTACAGCCTGCACGCCGCCGATTACGAGACTGGAAACAAGGTCCTCGCAACCCTGGAAAAAGGAGCGCGCCAGGTTACGGTCCCGGGCATGCGGATCCTCGTAACCGGTGGCGCCGGGTTCATCGGCTCGCACATCGCCGATGCGCTGCTCGACGCCGGCCACGAGGTTCGCGTGCTCGACTCGCTGGCCGCCCACGACAGCGTGCCCGGCCGTCTGCCGGCCGAGGTCGACCTGCGCACCGACGACGTGACCGACGGCGACGCTGTGCGGGCCGCCATTGAGGGCGTCGACGCCGTCTGCCACCAGGCGGCGATGGTCGGCCTCGGCGTCGACATCGGCGACATCGCCGACTACGTCCACCACAACGACCTCGGCACCGCGGTGCTGTTGCGCGAGCTCGCCGCGGCGCGCTTCGAGGGCCGGCTCGTGCTCGCGAGCAGCATGGTCGTGTACGGCGAGGGTCGCTACGAGTGCCCCGGATGCGGCGCGACCCCGCCTGCGCCCCCGCGCGCCACCGCCGAGCTGGAGCGCGGACGGTTCGACCCTCTCTGCCCGGAGTGCGACACCGCGCTGAAGCCGCGGGCCGTGACCGAGGACGCGCCGCTCGACCCGCGCAACGTGTACGCCGCGACGAAGCTCCACCAGGAGCACCTGAGCCTCGCCTTCGCCCGCGAGACCGGCGTGCCCGTCACCGCGTTGCGCTACCACAACGTGTACGGGCCGCGGATGCCGCGCGACACGCCGTACGCGGGCGTCGCGTCGATCTTCGCGAGTGCGCTCGCCGCCGGCCGCGCGCCGCGCGTGTACGAGGACGGCGAGCAGCTCAGGGACTTCGTGCACGTCCGCGACGTCGCCCGCGCGAACGTCATCGCGCTCACGAGAACCCAGCCTGCCCACGGGGCGTTCAACGTCGCGTCGGGCACGCCGCGGTCGGTCGGGCAGCTCGCGCAGGCGCTGACAGATGCAGCCGGCCCCGGCGCGCCCGCTCCCGAGACCACGGGCCAGTTCCGCCTCGGCGACGTCAGGCACGTGTTCGCGAGCGCCGATCGCGCCGCGGCCGTGCTCGGGTTCCGGGCGGCCGAGGACTTCGCGGACGGCATCGCCGAGTTCGCGCGCGGATCGGTCGGGAACGCGGCGCTTCGGAGCGCGGCATGACCGGCGTCGCGCTGCTCGTGATCGCCAAGGAGCCGATCGCCGGCCGCGCGAAGACGCGCATGTGCCCGCCGTGCACGCCCGAGCAGGCCGCGAGGCTGGCGGCCGCGGCGCTCGGCGACACACTGCGCACCGTCGCGCGCACGCCCGCCGCGAGGCGCGTGCTCGTGTTCGAGGGCGAGGCGCGCCGGTGGACCCCGAGCGGCTTCGAGCACGTCGCCCAGCATGGAGACGGGCTCGCGGAGCGGCTCGCGTCCGCGTTCCTCGACGTCGGCGCCCCCGCGCTGCTCGTCGGCATGGACACGCCGCAGCTGACCCCGGCGCTGCTGCTCGATGGGCTCGCCGCGCTGACCCGCCCGGACGTCGACGCCGTGCTCGGGCCCGCGACGGACGGCGGCTACTGGAGCGTCGGCCTGAAGGACCCGGCCGACGCGCGCCGGGTGTTCGGCGGCATCCCGATGAGCGAGCCGACTACATGTGCCGTGCAGCGCGAGCGACTGCGCACGCTGGGGTTGCGCGTCCACGAGCAGCCGCCGCTCACCGACATCGACACCTTCGAGGACGCTCGGGCGGTCGCGGAGCTGGCGCCGTGGACGCAGTTCGCCCGCGTGCTCGCGAGCGAGCGGCCGGCGCTGGTGGCGGCGTGATCCGATCGCCGATGCACGTCTACGCCGACGCGCTCGCGAGCCCGGAGCGCCCGGTGACGGTGCGGCTGAGCGACGGCGGCGAGCTGCGACTGCCGCTCGAGCGCTACCTCGGACCGGCGGACGCGACCGATGAATGGCTGTTGGAGCACGTCCGCGGCCCGGTGCTCGACGTCGGCTGCGGACCCGGCCGGCACCTGCATGCGCTCGCGCGGCGCGGCGTGTTCGGGCTCGGCGTCGACCTGTCGCCGGGCGCGGTGGCGCTGGCACGCGCAGGCGGGACGGCCGCGATCGCGCGCTCGATCTTCGACGAGGTGCCGGGCGCCGGCAGCTGGCAGACCGCGCTGCTGCTCGACGGCAACATCGGGATCGGCGGCGCTCCCGCCCGGCTGCTGATGCGGCTCAACGGCCTGCTCGCACCGGGAGGCGAGGTGCTCGTCGAGCTCGACCCGCCGCACGCGCTGACCGCGACCCTGACCGCCACCCTTCGCACGGGCGGCGCCGAGAGCTCGCCGTTCAGCTGGGCTCGGGTCGCCTCGCGCGACATCGAGTCGCTGGCCGAGTCGGCGGCGCTGACCGTCGTGGAGCGGGCCAGTCGCGGCGGGCGCTGGTTCGCCCGGCTGCGCCGGGGCTGACGGTTCGCGTCGGGCGGGACAAGCTGCCCGCCGGAGTGAGTATCGTCGGGCATCGGGATAAGTACCCATGAGTGACACCGGGCCAGGACACAAGCGCCGCTTCGAGGGTGCACACAAGGTCGACCTAGACGCGCGCGCCGAGGCGGATCAGGACCTCCGCTCGAGCAAGCGGCCGTCGGGGAAGCGCAGCCTCAACATGTCCGCGCACAAGGTCGGCTACATGCCGCCCGGCGTCGGGGACGGCCCCGACCAGTCCGAGGAGCTCCGCGAACGCTTCCGGGAGCTCGAGAACGAGAACCGGGATGTGGTCGCGAACGCGAGCACGGCCGTGCTCGCGCTCGGCGCGCTGGGCGTCGTGTACGGCGATATCGGCACGAGCCCGCTCTACACCGAGCAGGCCATCTTCAGCTCCTACCGAGCGACCACCCACATCACCGCCGGGAACGTCTACGGCCCCGCATCGCTGATCTTCTGGGCGCTGATGGTGCTCGTCTCGATCAAGTACGCGGGCTTCATCATGCGGGCACACAACCGCGGCGACGGCGGGATCATGGCGCTCACGGCGCTGCTCCAGCGCAATCGCGTGCCCAACGTGCTCTTGCTGACCACGCTCGGCATCTTCGGCGCCGGCCTGTTCTTCGGGGACGGGATCATCACGCCGGCGATCTCCGTGCTCGGCTCGGTAGCCGGCGTCCAGGTCGCGACGCCGGCGCTGTCCCATCTCGTCGTCCCGATATCGGTTGCGGTCCTGCTCGTGCTGTTCGTGCTCCAGCGTCGTGGCTCCGGCTCCATCGGGGTCCTGTTCGGGCCCGTGATGCTCGTTTGGTTCAGCGTCCTGCTGATCCTCGGGCTCGGCCAGGTCGTGCAATACCCCGCCGTCATCCAGGGCCTCTCGCCGAGCTGGGGGTTGCGGTTCCTGGTCGACCACGGCTTCTACGGTTACCTGACGCTCGGTGGAGTCGTGCTCGCGGTTACCGGCGCCGAGGCGCTGTACGCGGACCGCGGCCATTTCGGCGCCGCACCGATCCGGTTGGGCTGGTTCGTCGTCGCCTTGCCGGCGCTGACGATGAACTACCTCGGGCAGGCGGCATGGATCCTGCATCACCCGGAGGCGTCGCACTCCTCGACGTTCAATCCGTTCTTCCAGATCGCGCCCAGCTGGTCGCTGTGGCCGCTGGTCGTGCTCGCGACGGTCGCGACGATCATCGCGTCGCAGGCCGCGATCTCAGGATCGTTCTCGGTGGCCAAGCAGGCGATGCAGCTCGGCTTCCTGCCGAGGCTGACCGTCCGCCACACGTCCGACATGGAGGGTCAGATCTACGTCCCGGTCGTCAACTGGGCGCTGTGCGTAGGCGTGCTGACTCTCACCCTCGTGTTCCGCAGCGCGAACAAGCTCGGCGACATCTACGGCGTCGCCGTCACCGGTACGTTCGTGCTCAACACGATCCTGTTCGTCGCCGTCGCGCGCTATCTGTGGAAGACGCCAAAGCGCCGGATCTTCCCGTTGGCCGCCCTGTTCTTGACCGTCGAGGTCGCCTTCTTCAGCGCCAACATCGCGAAGGTGGAGCACGGCGCCTGGCTGCCGCTCGTGGTCGCGGCCGTGGTGGCGATGGTGATGCTCAACTGGCGGCGAGGCCAGGTGATCGTCACGCGCCATCGGATTGCCAAGGAGGGGCAGCTGGGCGACTTCCTCGCCGAGCTCCCCGACATGACGCCACCGGTCGTGCGCGTGCCCGGCGTGGCGGTGTTCCTGAACCCGAGCAACACCACGACCCCACTGGCGCTCAGAGCCGAGGTCCAGCACAACCACACGCTGCACGACCGGGTCATCATCGTGTCGATCGACACGATCAGCATCCCGCACACCGAACAGGCCTACAACCTGACCGTCGAGCGACTCGGGACCGGCACGTACAAGGTGTTCCACGTGACGACCCGGGTCGGTTACCGGGACAAGCTCGACGTGCCCAAGATCCTCGTGATGTGTCGCAAGCACGGGCTGCTCGAGCGCAACCTCGATCTCGAGCACGCGTCGTACTTCCTCTCGCGGATCACGATCACGCCGTCCGATCACAAGGGGATGGCGAACTGGCGCAAGAAGCTGTTCATGATGATGGCGCGGAACGCCGCCAGCCCGATCGATCACTTCGGGCTCCCCGCCGGGCGGACCGTGATCATGGGCTCGCAGGTCGAGCTGTAGGAACGCTCGACACCCCACCTCGCTGCTGAGTAGGATCGCCGAGTGGCTCAGCCTTCGGTCGCCGAGGTCGTCGGGAAGACGATCGCCGCTCAGGGCGTGAAGGATGCGTTCGGCGTGCTCGGGTCGGGCAACCTGATCGCCACCAACGGCCTGTGCGGCGGCGGCGCGCGCTTCCACCACGCGCGCCACGAGGGCGGCGCGACGTGCATGGCCGACGGCTATGCACGCGTCAGCGGGCGGGTCGGAGTCGTCAGCGTGCACCAGGGGCCGGGGCTCACGAACACGCTCACCGGGCTGACCGAAGCGGCCAAGTCGCGTACGCCGCTGCTCGTGCTCGCGGGCGAGACGCCGGCCGCGGCGCTGACCTCGAACTTCCGCATCGACCAGCACGACCTGGTCGAGTCGGTCGGAGCGATCGCCGACCGGGTGTTCTCGCCGCGGACCGCAGCGGACGATGCCCAGCGCGCGTATCAGCGGGCGGTCACAGAGCGCCGGCCGGTGGTGCTGATGATGCCGATCGACATCCAGCCTCAGCCGGCCGCTGCCACCGAGCCGTCGGCGCCACCGCCACCGCCGGTGAGGCCGCCGTATCCGGACCCGGACGCTATCGCCACGGCGGCGGCCGCGCTTCGGCGCGCCGAACGGCCCTTGATCCTCGCCGGCCGCGGCGCTGTGATCGCGGATGCCGGCCCCGCGCTCGAGGCGCTCGGCGAGCGGATCGGCGCGATCCTCGCGACCTCGGCCCCGGCCAAGGGCCTGTTCGCCGGGCTACCGTACGCCGTGGGGATCAGCGGGGGGTTCGCCTCGCCGTTCGCGCAGCGGCTGCTGCCGCAGGCCGACACCGTGCTGATCGTCGGCGCTTCCGCGAACCACTGGACGAGCAAGCACGGCGCGATGCTCGCCGGCGCGCGAACGGTGATCCAGGTCGATGCCGACCCACGCGCGATCGCCCGGAACCGCCCGGCCGACATCGCGATCATCGGCGACGCGGCGGCCACCGCGCGGGCGCTCGCGGACGCGTTGGGCGGCCACTCCGGCGAAGGCTTCCGAACGCCGGTGCTCGCGGAGGAAATCGAGGCGCACACATGGCGCGACGATCCGTACGAGGACGCCGGCACCGACGAGTGGGTCGACCCGCGGACCGTGTCGCGCGCCCTGAATGAGCTGCTCCCGCTTGACAAGTCCGTCGCGGTCGACTCGGGCCACTTCCTCGGCTACCCGAGCATGTTCCTCGACGTGCCCGATGCCCGCGCCTGGGTGTTCCCGAACGGCTTCCAGGCCGTCGGCCTCGGCCTCGGGAACGGGATCGGCGCCGCGATCGCCCGCCCCGACCGGCCCGCGGTCGCGGCGATCGGCGACGGCGGCCTGTTCATGGCGCTCGCGGAGCTGGAGACCGCCGCGCGCCTGCGCGTCAGCAACCTGATCGTGCTGATCTACGACGACGCGGCCTACGGCGCCGAGGTCCACCACTTCGCGCCGATGGGCCAGGACGTGTCGCTCGTCAGGTTCACGGATGCCGACCTCGCGGCGATCGCGACCGCCGCCGGCTGCGAGGGCCACACGATCCGCGCCGCGGAGGAGCTGCAAGCCCCGGTGGAGAGCTGGCTCGCCGCCGGCGCCGAGGACCGCAGGCCGCTCGTGCTGGACGCCAAGGTCAACCCGAACATCTGCGCTGAATGGCTCGAAGAGGCCTTTCGCGCCGGATAGGTAACGCAAAAGGAGAGCCCATGCTCAACGACTTCGACATCGTCGACCTGACCCAGCCGCTCCAGGAGTCGACGCCGATCATCCAGCTGCCGCCGCCGTTTGCGAACTCGCCCGGCCTGAGCCGGGAGAAGATCTCGCAGTACGACGACAACGGCCCCGCTTGGGCCTGGTACACGCTGACGCTCGGCGAGCACTCCGGCACCCACCTCGACGCGCCGATCCACTGGATCACCGGCAAGGACGGCAACGACGTCGCCTCGGTGCCGCCCGAGCAGCTGATCGGCCCCGCGTGCGTGATCGACAAGACCGCCGAGACCGAGGCCGACAACGGCTACCTGCTGACGGTCGATGACCTCGCCGGCTGGGAGGCCGAGCACGGCGAGTTCCCGGACCGCGCCTGGGTCCTTATGCGCACCGGCTGGCAGTCCCGCGCCCAGGACGCGACGGCCTTCCTCAACGTCGGCGAGAACGGCCCGAACACGCCGGGCCCCGACGTCGAGGCGTCGCGGTGGCTCGCAACCGAACGGAACATCTCGGGGTTCGGCTGCGAGACCGTCGGGATCGACGCCGGCTCCGCCGGCGGCTTCGAGCCGCCGTTCCCGCTCCACAACCTGCTGCTCGGCGCCGGCCGCCTCGGGCTGACCCAGCTCGCGAACCTCGACAAGCTGCCGATCACCGGCGCGTTCATCGTCGTCTCGCCGCTGAAGCTCGTCGGCGGCACCGGCAGCCCGAGCCGCGTGTTCGCGTTCGTGCCTCGCTAGCGGCCAGGCGTCGCGCAGTGCCGACCACCGGCTGGTCGCTGCGTCCGATCGACGCGGCTGAGCTGGAGTGGGCGTTCGAGCTCCAGGTTGCCGTGATGGGCGACTACATCGCGGCGAGCTGGGGCTGGGATCGCGCGTCCCATCGCGCGGTCTTCGATGAGCACATCGCCGGCGAGTCGCTCCAGGTGATCGAGGTCGCGGGGCGCCGTGCCGGGCTGCTGCGCGTGGACGAGCACCCGGCCGAGCTGGTGCTCGAGGTCATGGAGCTCGATCCCAAGTGGCAAGGGCACGGCATCGGCGGCGAGATCCTGACCGAGCTGCTCGGGCGTGCGGCGGCCCTCGCCAAGCCCCTGACGCTCGTCGCCCTGACCTCCGACACGCGCGCGATCGCGTTCTACGAACGCCACGGCCTCAGCGTCGTCGGCCGCGAGCCCCACCGGGTGTTCATGTCATCCGACGGCGCCTGAACATCATCGACCCCGTCCGCAACCCCCGCAACTTGCCAAATCGGCCGGGCCGCGTCGACCGATGTCAAAAACGCGGGCCCTGGCCCCACTATCGACCTCCGGGCGACCGGCCCAGGCGAGTTTGCCATTCGGCGGGGGTTCCGGACGCGCTCAGGTCAAAAGCTCAGAGTCGTACGCCCGCGCGGCCCTCTCAGAGCACGAACGGGATCAACCGCTTCGTGTGCCTCCGGTACTTCGGGTACGCGACCGGGAAGATCTCCGTCATGTTGCGCTCCTCAACCGTGGTGGCCCAGTAGAAGTAGACGGTCAGGACGGCCAGGATCACCACGCCGAGGACGTTGGTCGCGAGGGCGGTCCCGAGCACGCCGAGCAGGATGCCTGTGTAGATCGGGTGGCGCACGAAGCGGTACGGGCCGGAGGTGACGAGCTCGGGCTCGGCCCTGACCGTCATCGGCATGCCCCAGTTGCGTCCGAGGTAGACCCGCGCCCAGACGGCGAGCGCGAGCCCGGACGCGAACACCACCGCGCCGACGATCTCGAGCGCCCGGCTGTGGATCGCCAGGCCACCGTCGGTGGGCAGCACGCGGATCAGCACGATCACCGCCACCGCGCTCAGGCCGCCGGCCGGAAACCGGCGACCGCGGGCGCTCTCCTTGGCGGTGGCCGCCGCCAGCAGCCAGCCGACCCAGAAGACGATCCAGGTGATTCCGATCGCGGCCCTGATCCCGTTCATGGTGGGCGCAGGCTAGGGCTCCAGCTCGCCGCTGTCATCGGCCGGCGGGTGGATCGCCGGACTACACCCGCGGGTCGAGCCGGGCTCGGCGCGGCCCCGAGCGAACTCAGCCCGAGCCCGGGATGCCCGGCACGGCCGGCCCCTGCGGCGCCGCCACGCGCGGATCCACAGCCCCGCCGCGCGCCGCCGCCTCGGCCCGGATCGCCGTCTGCATGTCCGGCGGTGCCTGGCCGGTCAACGTCACCTTCGACCCGAAACGTCCATCGGACTCGAAGTTCAGCGACAGCGTGTACGTGCCGGACGCGAACATCCGCCCGAACCTGGTTGACGCGTTGGTGCCGCGGTACACGAGCCCGTCGTAGGTCTCATCGACGAGCTCGAACTTCCACTTGTGCAGCCACTCGGGCGGGTCGTTCTTCCACGCCGTCCGCGCCTGGGCAGGCGCATCCGTGAGTTCGTACTGAATCGTGATCTCATTCGCCATGTCTCATCCCTCCTGGGCCAGAACGTCTGCGCGGGACGAGCGGTCACACCGCCCGCCCCGCGTCCGGGTCCCAATCGTCGGGGGAACAGGCGCCCCCCTCCCTCAGCTCTTGGGTCATCCGCGGTTAAGCCTGCGAGAGCAGCTGGGCCTTCTTGGCCGCGAACTCCTCCTCGGTGATCGCTCCCGAATCGCGCAGCTTCGCGAGCTGGCCGATCTTCTCGAGCGGGTCGGCAGACGCGGGCGGGTCAGGAGGCGCGGCGGCAGTCCCGACCGTCGCGCCTCCCCCCGCCATCGCCTGACGCATCGCTGCGTCGGCGACACCCCCGTAAGTGCTCGCGAGCCCTGCGGCGACAGCGGCATAGTCGCCACCGGCGGCGGCGATCGCCGCCTTCTGCGCGTCCCACTGCACCGCGATCCGCGTCGGGTCACCCGGGTCGACCTTGACCGGGATCTCCATCCCCACGCTCAGCGCAGCCTTCATTCGCGTGGTGGGGAACACGTAGTCGATTCGATACGGCGCGCCGCCCTCCGGCGGGTACACGTCGAGCGGGATCTGCATCGCGAACCGGTCACCCGGGACCGGCGTCGTGAAGCCCTGCACGACCGCCTTGGTCGGCGTGCCGTTCTTGAGGATCTCGCCCTCGCCGCGGTCGTCGGCCATCGCCGAGATGTCCTTGAACGCGTCCCTCATCGAAGGACGGCCCCCGTGATAGTCGCCGAGCGCCTTCGCGTCCCGGATTGACTTGAACATTCCCATCGCGACTACCAGCCGTAGATCAACGCCGCCGACGGGTTGTCGGGGTCGTACTTGACGGTGATCGAGTGCCCAACCGACAACCCCTCGAGCTGGGCCGGCAGGAAGCTCTGCTTGACGGTCGTGTCGTACGGCGAGCCGCCGGTCGGCGAGATCGTCACATCGACCTCAGTCTTCTGGCCGCCGCCCATGTCGCGCTCGCCGGTGTCGCGAAGGGCGACGACCGTGCCCGGCGCCTCGACGCCCGAGGCCTTGAGCTTCTGCGCGAGCTGGGCGTACTGCGCCTGGGCACCCATGTTCGCCGGGTTCATGCTGCCCATCATTCCCTTCATGCCGCCGGAGTTCTGCATCGCCTCAGCGGCCTGCTCCTGCGCTTCCTTCATCTTGCTGAACAGTCCCATCGCGGGTCTCCTTGCTCGAAAGCTTGTGAATCGCAAGGTATGGGCGCGGGGCGACCGTGTCAGTAGCGCTCAACTCTCACATCGGTCTCACACCGTGCCGATAGCCCGAAGCCGCTGGCATTTCGGGCTCCCCCGCTAGTTGGAGATAGGCGCCGGTGACGGCGTCGAAGTGCCGCTGCGATGCGGTGGCGAGCCCCGAGTACAGGACATGGAACGTGCGCACGGCCCGCGCGCGGGAGCGCGTCAGCGGCGCGAGCTCCTCGGGAAGCTCCGGGTCGAGCGGCGGGAAGCCGCGGAACATGTGGACCGAGCGCGTCCGCACGTGAAACGCGTCGCGGTCGGACAGATTGACCCCGCGCCGGCGGTACGGGGAGAACTCGGAGTCGAACGACTCGTAGCGCTCGAGCAGCCCGCTCAGATCCCACGCGCGGCCGACTAGCGCCGGAAGGCCCTCCTCGGCGCCGGGCCGCGCTACGAACAACGTCGCGAACGCCGCCACCTCCAGCTCCGAGAGCAGCATCGCGACCTCGCCCGAGTGGTCGTGCGGGGATACCCACACGCTGTCCTGCACCGATCCGAAGCCGAGGAACCGCAGCCGGCGCGCGAGCCGGCTGCGCTCCAGCCGCTTGTCCTCGGGGATCTGATGCCAGACCACCGTCCACCCGTCGCTCCCGTTGCGCGGCTCGCCGAGCGTGAAGATCCGCCCGTCGCCCTCATCGAGCACCCGCTCGCAGCGCGGCGTGATGCAGTAGTGCACGAGGCGTCCGGCGCGCTCGCGCGCCAGCAGCCCGCGGCGCACGAGCCGCGTCAGCGCCACCCGCGCGGCCCCGTCCGAGAACCCGAGCTCACCGAGCAGCGCCACGAGCCCGCCGGACCAGACGGTGCGCTCGCGGGGATGTACGTACGTTCCGAGCAGCGTGACGACCAGGTCCTGCGGTTGCAGCGGCTCGCTCACGACGCCGCGCGCCGGCGCGCGATCGCGAACACGCCGGCGTCAGACTCGGGGGAGAACCGGCGCTCGAGCTGCTTGCTCACCGTGTCCCGGCCGGCGACCGGCTTGCGCGACCCCGCCTGGTACTGAACCGGCCAGTCGATGCCGGCGTAGCCCTGCTCGGCCGCGGCATGCAGCGTCCACGCCGGGTCGTACAGGTGCGGGCGCGCGAGCGCGCATAGGTCGGCCCGGCCGGCGAGCACGATCGTGTTGACGTCGTCGTAGGACGAGATCGCGCCGACGGCGATCGTCGGGATCCCGACCTCGTTGCGGATCCGGTCGGCGAACGGGGTCTGGTAGCTGCGGCCGAACGCGGGGCGCTCGAGCGGGGACACCTGGCCGGTGGAGACGTCGACGATGTCGCAGCCGTGCTCGAGCAGCAAGCGGGCGAACGCGACCGCGTCGTCGCCGTCGAACCCGCCGGGCACCCAGTCGGTCGCCGAGATGCGAACGCTCATCGGCTTCTCCGCGGGCCACGCCGCGCGGCACGCGTCGAACACCTCCAGCGGGATATCGCGCACGCGCCCGAAGCGAGCCGCCGTAGCCATCGTTCCGCCCGTTCGTAGACCGGCGACAGGAAGCGCGACAGCAGGTACCCGTGCGCGCAGTGGAGCTCGAGCAGGTCGAATCCGGCGGCGGCGCACCCGCGCACCGTGGAGACGAACTGCTCGCGCACGGCGTCCATGTCGCCGCGCGTCATCTCCCGCGGCACCTGGTTGCGGCCGCTGTACGCGAGCGGCGACGGTGCGATCACCGGCCAGTTGCCGTCGGCGAGCGGCTCGTCGATCCCCTCCCACATCAGCTTCGTCGAGCCCTTGCGGCCCGAGTGCCCGATCTGTGCCCCGATCGCGCACCCGCCGTGCGAGTGGGCGAACGAGACGATCCGCTGCCAGGCATCGACGTGCTCGTCGCTGTACATGCCCGCGCAGCCGGGGGTGATCCGCCCTTCCGGGGAGACGCAGATCATCTCGGTCATCACGAGCGCCGGCGCCGCCGAGCGCGCGCGCGCCGAGGTGCACGAGGTGGAAGTCTCCGGGCGTACCGTCGACCGCGGAGTACATGTCCATCGGCGAGACGACCACTCGGTTGGGGAGCGTCAGCTCGCGCAGCGCGAACGGCAGGAACATCGGCGGTCGCGGCGGGGTCTCCGAGCTGCCGGCGAAATCGGCATCGACCTCGTGCGACGAACCCGGCGTCCCGGAGCGCGCAGGTTGTCGTAGGTGACGCGCCGGCTGCGGGTGAGCAGGTTGAACGCGAACTGCGTGCGCTCCTGGCCCGACGTAGCGGCGATCCCCTCGAACCACTCGAGCGACGCCTGCGCAGCGCGCTGCGTGCTCTCGACGATCGGCCGCCGCTCGGCCTCGTACGCGGCGGTCGCGCTCCAGACGCGGGCATCGTGATCGCGGAACGCCCACGCGAGCGCCGACCGCGTCCTCCATCGCGAGCTTGGTACCCGAGCCGATCGAGAAGTGGGCGGTGTGCGCCGCGTCGCCGATCAGCACCACGTTGTCGACGCACCAGCGGCGGTTGCGCACGGTCACGAAGTTGATCCACTTGGAGTTGTTGGGGATCAGCCGCCGGCCGCCGAGCTCCTCGGCGAACAGCTGCTCGCAGAACCGGACGCCCTCAGGTCGCTCTCGCCGGGAGGCAGCGGCGGATCGTCCCGGCGACCCAGCCCGGCCGCCTCCCACACGCGCTCGTGGGTCTCGACGATGAACGTGCTCATCCGCTCGTCGTACGGGTAGGCGTGCGCCTGGAACACTCCGTTCGGCGTCTCGCGGATGAAGAACTTGAACGCGTCGAAACGGGGTCGACCCCGAGCCACATGTACCGGCAGTGGCGCGGCTCGAGCGTCGGGACGAAGTCGCGATAGCCGGCCGTGCGCAGGGCGCTCGAAGCGCCGTCGGCGCCGACGATCAGGTCCGCCCAGCGGAGCTCGGACAGCTCGGGCGCCTCGGACTCGAACAGCAGCTCGACGCCCAACTCCTGCGCGCGCGCCTGCAGAATCCCGAGCAGCTCGCGGCGTCCGAGCGCCGCGAACCCGTGCCCGCCCGAGCGGGTCACGGTGCCGCGGTAGTGGATGTCGATGTCGGTCCAGCGGGCGAACCGCGAGGTGATCTCCTCGTAGCTCTCCGGGTCGGCGTGCTCGAACACGGTCAGCGTCTCGTCCGAGAAGACGACCCCGAACCCGAACGCGTCCGTCGCTCGGTTGCGCTCGAACACCGTGACCGAGCAGTCCGGTCGCAGCCGCCGCATCAGGATCGAGAAGTACAGCCCACCGGGTCCCCCGCCGATGACGGCGATGCGCATGTCGCCTCACACCCCGAGGTCTGACAGGTGCTCGTACCGCAGCGCCGAGTCCGTTGACGGCGTTGTGCATCAGCGCCAGCGCGGCGCGGACGTTGGCGGCCGCGTTCGGCGGCAGGTCCTCCGCGCACAGCGCCTTGAGCTCCTCGTAGACGGCGAGCAGCCGCTCCTCGGACGCGGTCATCTCGCCGCCGAGCAGATCGGTGCTCATCCCGCCGCCGCACCGATCGGCGCGTCGCGCTTATCGACGGTCCGCTTGGCCTTCAGCTCGAACCGCGGCAGCTCGCCCTCGCCGGCCCGCTCGAGCCGGAAGTTGAGCCCCTCGTGGGCGAGCGCGAGCCGGCGGTGCAGCGTCTCCGAGAGCCCGTCCCATTCCCCGTCCGCTCCCGGCTTTCAGCTCGACCCGCAGCGTGATCTCGTCCCGGATGCCCTCGCGCGTGATCACCGTCTGGAACTCGTCGACCTCGGGGAACTCGCGCACGATCGCCTCGATCGCCCGCGGGTACACGTTCGTGCCGCGGATGAGCTTCATGTCGTCGACGCGACCGAGGATCCCGCCCTCGTAGATGTCGAACGTCCGCCCGCAGTCGCACGTCGAGGCCGGCACCTTGCACACGAGATCGCCCGTCCGGTAGCGGATCAGCGGGATCGCGCCGCGCCCGAACGAGGTCACGACCCGCTCGCCGCGCTCGCCGTACGCCACCGGCTCCAGCGTCTCCGGGTCGATGACCTCCTCGATCATGTGGTCCTCGATGATGTGCGTCCCGCCGGGCTGGTGCGAGCACTCGAACACCATGATCGTCCCGATCTCGGTCATCCCGGCGGTGTCGAACGCCTTCGCGCCCCACTGCTCCTCGATCAGCGCCTTCGTCTGCGGGATCGAGCCGGCGGGCTCGCCCGACAGGATCAGCCGGCTGCACGCTCGAGCCGGGCAGGTCGATCCCGAGCAGCGAGGCCTCCTGCGCGAGCCGCAGCGCGTAGGTCGGCGTCGAGGCGACGACGGTCGCGCCGAAGTCGACGATCTGGCGCACGCGCGCCTCGGTCGTCTGGGCCCCGCCGGGCACGTTCAGGACGCCCATCTTCTCCATCGCGTAGTGCAGTCCCCAGAAGCCGATGAACGAGCCGTACCCGAACGCGATGTACGAGACGTCGTTCGGGCGGACGCCGCAGCCCCAGATCGCGTATGCCCACATCTCCGCGATCCACGCCCAGTCCTTGCGCGAGTCCAGCGCGCGCAGCGGTCCACGCCCGGTGGTGCCGCGAGGTCGTGTGCACGCGGATCGCGCCGTCCGCGCCGATCGCCGGCAGCTCGCCGTAGGGCGGAGCCGCCGCCTGGGACTCCATCCACTCGTCGCGCGTCAGCAGCGGGATCCGCCGCAGATCGTCGAGCGAATTCAAGCCGGCGGGGTCGAACCCGGCTTCGGCGAATCGCCGCCCGTACCAGGGGCTCCGAGCAGCGGCCCATTCGCACTGGTACAGCAGCTTCGCGAGCCGCAGCGCGTCGAGCCGCTCGCGCTCCAGCGTCTCGATCTTCGGGTTCCAGTAGGGGCTGTCCGTCGCCACCATCTCTCCGCGCGTCGCCACCGGTTTCTGCGCGCGCGATCATACCTGACATTGCTCCGGAGTTCTATGTCAAGTATCGTCGCGCGCATGTCCGCCGAGCACTTCGATCTGGCCATCGAGGACGGCGTCGCGACGATCACGCTGAACCGGCCCGACAAGCTCAACGCGCTGACGTTCGAGGCCTACGCGGAGCTGCGCGACCTGCTGCCGACGCTGCCGCACCGCGGCGACGTGCAGGGCGCTCGTGATCACCGGCGAAGGCCGCGGCTTCTGCTCGGGCGGCGACGTGGAGGAGATCATCGGAGAGCTCGTGAAGTACGAGACCAAGGAGCTGCTCGAGTTCACCCGCATGACCGGCGCCGTCGTCAAGGCCCTGCGCGAGTGCCGCTGCCGGTGATCGCCGCGGTCAACGGGATCGCGGCGGGAGCGGGCTCGGTGATCGCGCTCGCGGCCGACTTCCGGGTGCTCGCCGAATCGGCCTCGTTCGCATTCCTGTTCACGCGCGTCGGGCTCGCGGGCGCCGACATGGGCTCGGCGTACCTGCTGCCGCGGATCGTCGGGCTGGGCAGAGCGACCGAGCTGCTCGTGCTGGGCGACAAGGTCTCGGCGGAGCGGGCGGTCGCGATCGGGCTGGCGACGGAGCTCGTGCCGGACGCGGAGCTCGCGGAGCGCGCCGCGGCGCTCGCCCGCCGCCTCGCAGACCGGCCCCTCGTTCGCATACGCGGCGACCAAGGTGCTGCTCACGCGCGAGCTCGACATGGATATCGGCGCGGCGATCGAGCTCGAGGCGATCACCCAGGCGCTGCTGATGCAGTCGCGACGACTTCGGCGAGTTCTACGCCGCCTGGAGCGAGGGGCGAAAGCCCGACTGGAAAGGACGCTGAGCGATGCCGCACAGAATCGTCAACCCGCCGGAGCTCGGACCGCCGAGCGGCTTCTCGCACGCGGTCGTCGCGGGCAACATGGTCTACCTGGCGGGCCAGATCGGGACCGGCCGAACGGTGCTCGACCAGTTCGACGGCGCGCTCTCGAACCTGCTGACCGCGCTGCGCGGCGCCGGCGGCGAGCCGAGCGACCTCGTCCCGCTGCAGGTGTTCGTGACCGACGTCGCCGACTATCAGGCCGTGCTTCCGCGGTCTCGGACGCACGTGGCGCAGGCACTTCGGCGACCACTACCCGACGATGGGGCTGTTCGGCGTCACCGCCCTGTTCGACCCGGAGGCGATGGTCGAGCTGATGGGCGTGGCCGTGTCTCGCAGATGAGTGACGCGCTCGATCTGCACCTCAGCGACGAGCACCGCCGCCTGTACGAGCAGACGCTCGCGCTCGGCGCCGAGAAGCTGCGAGCCGGTCGCTCGAGCCGGAACGCCGGGCGCGGGTCAATCGCGGGCTGACCGACGGCGCTCGCCGAGCTCGGCCTGCTGCCGAGGCTGTTCACCGGCGAGCGGATCCGGGCGATCGAGCTGTGCCTGATCCGCGAGGCGCTGGGGCGCACGTGCGGCGAGGCCGAGAACGCGTTCACGATCCAGGGCCTCGGGGCGAACCCGATCCTGAACGACGGCTCCGAGGCGCTGCGCGCCGAGTGGATCCCGGCCGTCGCGGCCGGCACCGCGGTCGCGGCGTTCGCGCTGACCGAGCCCGAGGCCGGCTCCGACGTCCGCTCGATGACGCTCGCGGCGGAACCCGACGGCGGCGGTGGCTACCGGCTCAGCGGCGAGAAGCTGTGGATCTCGAACGCGCCCGAGGCCGACATCTACACCGTGTTCGCGCGCGCGCCCGAGGGGATCACCGCGTTCGCGGTTCCGGGCGGCAGCGACGGGCTGTCCGGCGAACCGCGGCAGATGCTGGCCGAGCACGCGATCGGCTCGCTGAGCTTCGACTCGGTGCCCGTACCGGCCGGCAACGTGCTCGGCGAGCCGGGAGCGGGCTTCAAGGTCGCGATGCGCACGCTCGACCTGTTCCGCCCCAGCGTCGGCGCGTTCGCGATCGGGATGGCCGGCGCCGCGCTGAGCATCGCCGTCGACTACACGCGCACGCGCGAGACGTTCGGCAAGCCGCTGTCGCGCCATCAGGCGGTCGCGCACAGGCTCGCGGACATCAGCGCGCGGGTCGCGGCGGCACGGCTGCTCGTCCACCAGGCCGCGGCCGCGCACGACGCCGGCATGAGCGATCCCGCGCTCGCCGCGATCCGCGAAGCTGGTCGCGACCGAGGTCGCGCAGGAGGCGGTCGACGCGGCGGTCCAGTTCCACGGCGCCAGCGGCCTCGAGGCGGGTCACCCGCTCGAGCACCTGTACCGGCACGTCCGCGCCCCCCGGATCTACGAGGGCGCATCGGAGATCCAGCGCGAGATCATCGCCCGCCGCATGTACGCCTCGCCACCCGAGGCTTCTTGATGGACTACGGCGTCTTCCTCCCCGTCTCGGGCGCCGCGGCCACCGGCGACGGGCTCAAGCACGCCGCCGCGACCGCCGAGCGTCTCGGCTTCACGACCGTGTGGGCGGCTGACCGGATCATCATCCCGTGGGAGATCGAAACGAGCTACGCGTACAGCTGGTCGGACAGCTTCATCGTCCCGCCCGAGAAACCGTTCCTCGACGCGATGACGGCGCTCGCCTTCCTGGCCGGCGCGACCGACCGGATCCGGCTCGGGATCAGCGTGCTCGTCGGGCCGTATCGAGACCCGATCCACTTCTCGAAGATCGCGGCGACCATCAGCCGGCTCTCGGAGGAGCGGTTCATCCTCGGGTACGGGATCGGCTGGATGGAGGAGGAGTTCGAGGCGCTCGGGCGCGGCGAGCTGTTCCACCAGCGCGGCCGGGTCGGCGACGAGCAGCTCGCGGTCGCGCGGAACCTGTTCGAGGAGGACCACTGCTCGTTCGCCGGCGACTTCTACAGCTACGAGGACATCGCCTTCTACCCGAAGGGCTCGGTGCCGATCTGGTGCGGCGGCGAGAGCGCCGCCGCGCAGCGCCGGGCGGGCCGGTTCGGGGACGCGTGGTTCCCGTACTTCGCGCGGATCACGCCCGAGGAGCTGCGCTCGCGGTACGAGACCGTGCTGCGCGCGGCGGGCGAGGCGGGACGGGATCGGACCAAGCTCAGCCTCAACTGCTGCCTCTCGGTGGAGGTCACAGAGGACGCCGTGGAGCAGCAGCCCGACATGCTCCGAGGCGACGTCGACCAGGTCATCGAGGCGATCGGCCGGTTCGAGGACGCCGGTGTCGAGCACCTCGCGCTCCAGTTCATCGTCGGGCGCTATCCGGAACGACTGCGGCAGATGGAGGCGCTGATGCCGGAGCTGACGCGATGAGCCGCCGGGTAGTCGTCACCGGCGGCGCGAAGGGGATCGGGCTCGCGGTCGTGGAGCGGTTCACGGCGCTCGGCGACGACGTCACCGGGCTGAGCCACGCGGACCTCGACGTCACCGACGAGGAAGCGGTGGAGCGCGCGTTCGCGGACATCGGCGAGGTCGACGTGCTCGTCAACAATGCCGGCATCGCCGAGAGCGCGCCGCTGACGAAGACGACGCTCGAGCAGTGGCGCCGCCACTTCGACGTCAATGTCACCGGCCCGTTCCTGTGCACGCGCGCGGTCGTCGGCGGGATGCGCGCGCGCGGCTCCGGCTGCATCGTCACCGTCGCCTCGACCGCCGGCCGGATCGGCGCGCCGTACACGAGCGCGTACACCGCGTCCAAGCACGCTGCCGTCGGACTGATGCGCGCGGTGGCGGCGGAGCTCGCCGGGTCGGGCGTTCGAGTCAACGCCGTCTGCCCGACGTTCGTGCGCACCGAGCTCACCGCGCGGTCGATCGCGAACATCGTGGAGCGGACCGGGCGCACCGCAGATCAGGCCGAGCGCGCGCTCACCGAGCAGACCCCGCTCGGGCGGCTGCTCGAACCGGGCGAGGTGGCGGATGCGGTCGTGTTCCTCGCCTCCGACGCGGCGGCCGCGATCACCGGCCAGGCGCTGGTGATCGACGGCGGCGGCGTTCAGGCGTAGCCTCCGTCGACAATGCGTCGCGGAGCAGGGCTGATCGTGGTCGTCGGAGTGACGGCGCTCGCCGGGTGTGGCGGCTCGACGCAGCACACGACGAAGCTCACCACTCCATACGTCGTGGCGATGCCGGGCCTCGGGACGATCACTGACACGTGCGCGTCCGGTCATCTCGTTCTCGGAACGTTCAGCGCGGCCAAGGCGACGGCCACGGAAACGGTCAGCGTCGAGGGAGACGCCGGCCAGCACCTGCGGCTTGCGACGGTGAACCCGCCCAAGGACACGCTTGTCGCCCCTGCGGCCGGCTACGGCACCCTCACGTGGCGCGTGGTCCAGAGCACCGAGCCGAAGACGATCGTCGAGACGATCGTTCAGCGTTTCGCCTCGGGCGGCTGCGCGGTCGCGAGCTCGATCCCGACGGTGCGCGTGATCTCCCACTCGGGCAAGTGGACGCCGCCCTCGCCGTGGGCGTGAGATCGAGCAGGAACCGAGAAGCGCCACCGCCCCGCCCGACGTAGAGTCGTCGCATCACCCTGCCCAGCATCCAGGAGGTTCCAATGAGCACGACGAAGGCCGCAAAGAAAGGCCCGAAGTTCACCGCCGAGGAGCGGGCCGCGATGAAGGCGCGCGCCCAGGAGATGAAGGCGGAGGCGAGCGAGAAGGACGTCCTTGCGGCGATCGCCAAGATGCCGCCCTCAGACCGCGCGCTGGCCAAGAAGTTTCACGAGATCGCCAGAGCCGTCGCGCCAGACCTGACGCCGAGGACCTGGTACGGGATGCCCGCGTACGCCAGGGACGAGAAGGTCGTCTTCTGGTTCAAGGACGCAGCGAAGTTCAAGACCCGGTACGCCACCATCGGCTTCAGCGACCACGCGCAGCTCGACGACGGCACCATGTGGCCGACTGAGTACGCGCTGATGAAGCTCGGCCCGGCCGAGGAGAAGAAGGTCCGGGCGCTCCTCAAGAAGGCGGTGGGCTGAACCCACCGCCCGTCGCCTCAAGCGCCGCGGCTACAGCGAGGTCGCGGCGTCGAGCCAGCGGCGGAGCGCGTGCCGGCCGGCGAGCGTGATCTCGCCGTCCCCTGCGATCCAGTCGCGGACCCGGAGTTCGCGGACGAGCCCGAGCGCATCGCTCGGTCCCGGCCCCTCGCCGCGCGGGGCGAGTTTGTTGCTCCCGGATTCGACGATCCAGCGGCCTGAGTCGAGCGCCGCCAGCGCGGCGCCCTGCTCGTCGGTCGGCAGATCGAGCGGGTGCGGCGCCGCGGCGCGCAGCGGATCCTCGCGGTCAGTCAGCGAGTCCTCGCGCTCGCCACGCGGGTCGCCTCGGTCCGGCGCGGGACGGGTCTCGCGGTCCGGCATGGCTCGTGCGTCGAACTGCGTGCGCATCCACGAGGCGGCGCCTTCGACCCACTCGCGCGCCTGATCGGAGTCGACGCCGAACGTGGCGGAGAGACCGTCCAGGTCCAGCTCGTCCAGCTTCTGTTGCAACGAATCACCGAGGCCGCCCGCGACCGAGCGCCAGAAATCTTCGAAGTTGTCGTAATCGCTCATGCGTCAATCATGACAGGCCGCAGCGAGCGCGCTCCATTGTTCGCGCGGGATGCCCCTCACGCCGACCGGCTGGAAGCACACGTGGTCGGCTCCGGCGTCGAAGTGGGCCCGCGCGACGGCGGCGATCTCCTCGGCGCTCCCGTGCGGAATGACCGCGTCGATCAGCCGGTCAGAGCCGCCGTCGGCGATGTCGCCCTCGGTGAAGCCGAACCGGAGCAGGTTGTTCGTGTAGTTGCGGAGCCCGAGGTACAGCTTCGCGTAACCGCGAGCGGCCTCGCGGGCGCGTTCGGTGTCGGTGTCGACCACGCACGCGAGCTCGGTCGCGATCAGCGGCCCCCGGCCGAGCTGCTCGCGCGCGGCGCGCGTGTGCTCCACGGGCACGAAGTAGGTGTGAGCCCCGCGCGACCGCGTGGCCGACAGCTCGAGCATCTTCGGCTGCAGCGCCGCCAGGCAGCGATCCTCGCGCGGCACCGGCACCTCGGCAGCGTCGATCCCGTCGAGGAACTCGCGCATCGACGTCAGCGGGCGCGTGTAATCGCTCGTCGCCTCGGGATGGCCGATCCCGATCCCGAGGAACAGCCGGTCCGGGAACTCGGCTGCCATCTCGTCGTACTCGGACGCGACGGCCGCGGGCTCGTTCGCCCACACGTTGAGGATCCCCGTCGCCACGACCAGTTCGCCGCTTCCCTCGAGCAGCGGCCGCGTCTGCGGCACCTTCGGCGATCCGCCGAGCCAGAACGTGGCGAGCCCCAGATCCTCCACGAGCTTGGCCGCCTCCCCGGCGTTCTCCTCGCCGATCGCGCGGTACGACGTCCACACACCGAACTTGCCGAGTTCCATCCGCACAGGGTCGCAGACGCGGGCCGGCGGGGATGACGTCCCACAGCCGAGAGCGAACGTTGGCTCCCGCGTCGAGATTATTTAGACGCGAGAGCCAGAGTTCGCCCGCGCCGCTCCGTCAGATCTCGTCGAGCTCCGCCTTCGCGCGCGTGTGCGCCTCGTCGGCGTCCGCCGCCTCCGCCCTCGCTCGCGCAAGCCGCCCCTCGGCATCCTCGAGCGCCTTCGCCGCCACCTCGCGCCGCTGCTCGGCCGCGTGCACGGCTCGCTCTGCCACCTCAGCGCGGCGGCGAGCCTCCGCCTCGGCGACGCGGGCGGCCCGCCGGGCCTCGACTCGCGCCCGCTCCGCCTCGCGCGGATCGGGCCGGCGCTGCTTGCGCTCCGGCGCCGGAGCCGACCGCGGAGCCCGCGCCGAGCGCGCGGTCGCCGGCGCCGAGACGCTCGCCCCGACGGCCCCGAGCCCGGCGTGCTGCAGCTCGCGCGGCAGCCGGCCGTCCTGCACCGCCGCGCGCGCGCCGGCGTCGAGCGCGGCCGCGTTGAGCGTCTCCGAGACCCGGTCGAGCACCGAGGGGCTGAGCTCGTGGCCGTCGGTGCTCAGCAGCCCGCGCGCGAGCGAGATCAGCGCGTCCACGGCGGTCCGCTCGCGCGAGTTCGCCTCGCGCAGCGAGCGCGCGTCGCCCTTGCCGGCCATCAGCTGCTCCTGGGTCTTGGTCAGCGCATCGCCGGCGGCGTACAGCTCCTTGATCGCGCGCGGCTGGGTGCGGACGAGCTGGTTGACGGCCCACGCCGCGACCGACGGCTTGCGGAGCGCCGCCACCTCGGCCGCCCGCTCGCGGTCGCCGGCGGATCGCAGCTGCTTGGCGAACGCGGCGCGCTCTGGCACGAAGCGGTCGAGCGGGAGTCCGTACAGCGCATCGGCGTCCATTCGGGACGGGATCGTACGTCGGCTGTCACAACAACATCGACTGCCCCGTCCTTCAGGGCATACCGTTCGAAACACACAGGAGCCCGAGATGAGAATCTTTGTCGCAGGAGCAACGGGAGCGATCGGCAAGCAGCTCTTGCCGCGGCTGGTAGCAGCCGGACACGAGGTGATCGGGACCACGCGCAGCGAGTCCAGGAGCCTCGAGCTGTATGACCTCGGCGCGACGCCGGCCGTCATGGACGCGCTCGACCGCCGGCAGGTCATGGCCGCAGTGCTCCAGGCGCGCCCCGACGTCGTCATGCATCAGCTGACCGCCATCCAGTCGATCGACATGCGCCACTTCGACCGCAGCTTCGCGCTCACGAACCGGCTGCGCACCGAAGGGACG
Source organism: uncultured Solirubrobacterales bacterium (assembly GCA_963826895.1). Classification (GTDB taxonomy): domain Bacteria; phylum Actinomycetota; class Thermoleophilia; order Solirubrobacterales; family Solirubrobacteraceae; genus Palsa-465. The sequence continues at coordinate 201,612 of CAWGYJ010000006.1, read as the reverse complement.
GACAACCTGCTCGCCGCCGCCAGGGCGGTGGGCGTGAAGCGGTTCATCGCACAGAGCTACGCCGGCTGGGCGTACGCGAGGACCGGCGGCCCGATCAAGACCGAGGAGGACCCGATCGACCCGCACCCGGCACGTGAGATGCGCGAGACGTACAACGCGATCCTGTACACCGAGAAAGCCGTCCTCAACGCCGACTGGACGGTCGGGATCGTGCTGCGCTACGGCGGCTTCTACGGTCCCGGGACGTCGCTGGCGCGCGGGGGCGAGCAGGCGGAGATGGTCCGCAAGCGCCGTTTCCCGATGGTCGGCGACGGCGGCGGCATCTGGTCGTTCATCCACGTCGCCGACGCCGCCGAGGCCACCGTCGCCGCGGTGGACCATGGCGAGCGCGGCATCTACAACGTCGTCGACGACGACCCCGCGCCGGTCGCGGAGTGGCTGCCGGCGCTGGCCGGCGAGCTCGGGGCGAAGAAACCGATGCGCGTGCCCCGGTTCGTGGGTCGTGTCGCCGCCGGCGAGGCCGGCGTGATGGCGATGACCGAGCTGCGCGGCGTCTCGAACGCAAAGGCCAAGCGCGAGCTCGGCTGGGCGCCGGCCCACGCCAGCTGGCGCGCGGGGTTCGTGGCGGCATGAGCGAATCCGAACTGCTCGACGAGCTGCGTCCGGTGTCGTTCGCGATCGCCTATCGGATGCTCGGCAGCGCCTCCGAGGCCGAGGACGTGGTCCAGGAGGCGCTGCTCCGGGTCCATCGCGCGCTCGGGAAGGGCGAGCGGATCGAATCGCCGCGTGCGTTCGTGTCGACCGTGACCACTCGGTTGGCGATCGACGAGCTGCGAAGCGCCCGCGCCCGCCGGGAGACGTACGTGGGCGACTGGCTCCCGGAGCCGATCCTGACCGACGGGCTCGACGATCCGGCCCGCCAGGCGGAGATGGCCGACTCGCTCTCGATCGCGGTGCTGCGGTTGCTCGAGACGCTCTCGCCGGAGCAGCGCGCCGTGCTGCTGCTCCGCGACGTGTTCGACTACCCCTACGACGAGATCGCCGCGATCGTCGACAAGAGCGAGGACAACGTCCGCCAGCTCGCCTCCCGGGCGCGGCGCCACGTCGAGGAGGGCCGGCCGCGCTTCCAGACCTCTGAGGAGCAGCGCGACGAGCTCGCCGGGAAGTTCTTCGCGGCCGCCCGCGACGGCGATCTCGCCGGCCTCGAGGCGCTGCTCGCCGATGACGTGACGCTGACCGGCGACGGCGGCGGCAAGGTCCCGGCGCTCGCGCGCACGCTCCGGGGCCGCAGCCGGGTCGCGCGGACGCTGATCAACTGGCGCAGGATCAGCAGTCGCATCCCGGGCGTCACGCTGCGCCGCGGCGGAGATCAACGGTGGGCCCGGCGCCCTGTGGCTTGACGCGGACGGCCGCCTCGCGGCCGTGTGGTCGCTCGACATCGCCGGCGGCGAGATCCGCGCGATCAGCTCGGTGGTCAACCCCGAGAAGCTCGGGCACCTCGGTCCGCTGGCGGATATGAACGCATTCATCGCCCTGCTCTCACCCGGAACACAGCGTCCGTAGCGCCTCCACCCCGGCGAGCACGTCGCCGAACCGGGTGCTCAGCGGCGACAGCCCGAAGCGGATCACGTCCGGGCGGCGGAAGTCGGGCACGACGCCCGCTTCGATCAGGCCGGCGCACAGCTCCTGCGCGCGCGGGTGCGCGAGCGCGACATGGGCGCCGCGGCGCGCCGGGTCGCGCGGCGAGGCGACCGTCACCCCGTACTCGGCAAGCAGCTCGTCCGCGAGCTCGATCGCGAACGACGTCAGGGCGATCCCCTTCTCGCGGATCGCGCCGATCCCGGCCTCGGCGACGAGCCGCACGCCCACGTCCACCGCCTGCAGCGCGAGCACCGGTGGCGTGCCCGACAGCAGCGCGCGAACGCCCTCGGCCGCGACGTAGCCGGGGTCCATCGCGAACGGATCGCGGCGGCCGAGCCATCCCCAGATCGGCTGGCGAAGCTGCTCGTGCAGGCCGTGGCGCGCGTACATGAACGCCGGCGCGCCCGGCCCACCGCACAGGTACTTATACGTGCACCCGACGGCGAGGTCGGCGCCGTCCTCGTCGAGCTCCACCGGGACCGAGCCGGCGCTGTGGCTGAGGTCCCACAGCACGAGCGCGCCGGCCTCGTGCGCGAGCGCCGTGATCTCCGCCATCTCGGCGATATGCGCCGACCGGTAGGAAACGTGCGAGAACGTCACGAGCGCAGTGCGCTCCGACACGAGCGCAGCGACCTGATCTGGCTCGGGGCCGGCGGCCGGGTCGCCACCGAGCCAGCGGATCGTCAGCCCGCGCGCCCGCGCGAGCCCTTCGAGCACGTACCGGTCGGTCGGGAAGTTGTCGGCGTCGGTGACGATCTCAGCGCGTCCGGGCCTCAGATCGAGCGCGGCGGACGCCAGCTTGTAGAAGCAGACCGTGGTCGAGTCCCCGATCACGGTCTGTCCGCCGCCGGCACCGAGCGCCGCCGCGCCGAGCCGGTCGCCGATCTCGAGCGGCAGCTCCATCCACCCCTCCTCCCAGGCGCGCACCAAGCGGCTCCCCCACTCGTCGCGCACCGTCCTCGAGACGCGCTCGGCGGTCGCCGCCGGAAGCCGCCCGAGCGAGTTGCCGTCGAGATACACGACCGGGTCCTCGGGGTGGAACTCGAACCGATCGCGGAACGAGGCGAGGGGATCGGCAGCATCGAGCGCCGAGGCCCGCTCATCCCAAGCGCGTGAGTCGAGCATCGCCGGATACTAAGTGGCGATGGACGAGTTCTGGATCTGCGCGACCTGCGGAGTCGAGCACGCCGACGTGAGCGACGGTCCGGGGCTACTTCGACCACCTGACCTGAGCCGACCACCGCCGGCGAGCGCCGTCGCTCCCGACGCCCGGGGCGACACCCGGCGCCCATTCTTGACTTTTGATCATTGATTCCGATACTAAGGTCCGGATGGAGTCGCAGCTCGCCGTGCTCGCGGACGACGGAGCGGTCAGGGGCCACCGGACATTGGCTGAGAAGGCGTTCGACGCCCTCCACGCGGCGATCATCACCGGCCAGCTGCGCCCGGGCACCCGGCTCCCGATCGAAGAGCTCGCCGAGGTGCTCGAGATGAGCCCGATGCCGATCCGCGAGGCCGTTCGCCGGCTCGACTCGGCCGGGCTCGTCGAGAACATCCCCCACCGCGGCGCGCGGGTCACCGAGCTGTCCGTCACCGACCTCGCGGAGGTCGTCGAGGCGCGGCTGGCGCTCGAGGTGCTCGCGATCCGCCGCGCGGCCGAGCGCTTCACCGACGGGCACGAGCAGCACGCGCGCGAGACGCTGACGACCCTGAACGAACTGCCGGACGACAACTCCGCCGCGACCTCGTCCGCCCACGCGGCGTTCCACTTCGCGCTGTATGACGCCGCCGACTCCGTGTGGCTCATCCGGCTGATCCGCCCGATCTGGGAGACCAGCGAGCGCTACTGCCTCGAGACCCCACAGTGCCGGCAGCTGGTGGCGCGCCGCCACGAGCACGAGGCGATCCTCGGCGCCTGCGTCGCGCACGATCCCGACCGCGCCGCGATCTCGCTGCACGATCACCTCGCGACGACGGCCAACAGCATCGCCGCGGCGATGGGCGGCGAGAAGCTGTTCGCCCTCGGCGTCTGAGCCTCCGGAACCGGGGATCGGCTAGGCGCGGTACCGCAGGCCGTCGAGCGCGATCTCGACCATCCGCTCGATCTGCTGCGGATCGGTCGCGGGGATCTTCGCGATCCCGCCGACCAGCATGATGATCTCCGACAGCTGCACGTCCGGACGCACGACGCCGGCCTCCTGAGCGCGCTCGAGCAGCGGCTCGCCGGCCTCGAACAGGATCGCGCGGCAGGCCGTGAACAGCGGCGCGTCGCGGCCCATGTAGTCGAGCATCTCGGCGACCAGCGCGTGCTTGGTGACCAGATAGCCGACGACACGGTGCAGCCAGCCGCTGAGCGCCTCCCACGGCTCCAGCTGCCCGACCTCCCCCGCGGTCCGGGCCACCTGCTCGACCTCGTCGACGTACACAGCCTCCAGCAGCGACTGACGGTTCGGGAAGTTGCGGTACAGCGTCCCGATCCCCACGTCGGCACGGCGGGCGATCTCCTCGAGTGATGTCGAGGCGCCCCGCTCGGCGAACACCTCGCGCGCGGCCGCCACGACCTTGTCGTAGTTGCGGCGCGCGTCGGCGCGCTTGGGCTTGCTGACGATGGGGGTTACTTCTGCGGTGCTCATCTCAAATTTCGCTTGACAAACCGGAGGGTGCCTCCGTATATTAACCGGAGGGTTCCTCCACTTAGTTCTGGAGGCGCCCTCCAGTTTATCGCCCCCCAGCCGGAAAGTCCATATGTCCTCAAAGCTTTCTTCCTTCCTCACCACAGAGCGCCGGCGCTGGCTGGCGCTGATCGTCGTGTGCATGGCGCAGCTGATGATCGTCCTCGACACGACGATCGTGAACGTCGCTCTGCCGGTCATCCAGCGGGACCTTCACTTCACCCAGGGCAACCTCACCTGGGTCGTCAACGCATTCCTCCTGACCGCCGGGAGCCTGCTGCTGCTCGCGGGCCGTCTCAGCGACCTGATCGGCCGCCGCCGGCTGTTCCTCAGCGGCGTGATCGTGTTCACGATCGCATCGCTCCTGTGCGGGCTCGCCCCCGACCAGGGGCTTTTGATCGCCGCCCGCTTCCTCCAGGGGATCGGCGCAGCGATGCAGGCGTCGGTGATCCTCGCGATCATCGTGACCGAGTTCCCCCAGCCGCACGAGCGCGCGAAGGCGATGAGCGCATACGTGTTCACCGCCGTGGCCGGTGGCTCGCTCGGGCTGCTCGCCGGCGGCGTCCTCACGGAGGCGCTCAGCTGGCACTGGATCTTCTTCGTCAACCTGCCGATCGGGCTCATCACCGTGCTGCTCGGCCGGCTGCTGCTCCCGCGTGACGAGGGGCTCGGGCTCGGCGAGGGAGTCGACTACGCCGGATCGCTGCTCGTCACCTCGTCGCTGATGCTGGCCGTGTACGCGATCGTGTCCGCGACCGCGCACGGCTGGGGCTCGACACAGGTGCTCGGCTTCGGCGCGCTGGCTGCGGTCCTGATGGTGGCGTTCGTCGCGGTCGAGGCGCGGGTCAGGAACCCGATCATGCCGTTGCGGATCCTCAGCTCCCGCGGGTTGGTCGGCGCGAGCGTCGTCCGCGGTCTGCTCGTCACCGGGATGTTCGGCGTGTTCTTCCTCGGCACGCTGTACATGGAGCACGTGCTCCACTTCTCAGCGATCCAGACCGGCGCCGCCTACCTGCCGTGGACGCTGACCGTCGCGGCCCTGTCGCTCGGTGTCACCGCGCGGCTGATGGACCGCCTCGGCCCGCTGCGGCTGCTGGCATCCGGGATGGCGATCGTGACGATCGGGATGCTCGTGCTCGCACACGCGAACGCTCACACGAGCTTCTTCCCGACGCTGTTCTTCGCGTTCATGGCGATCGGGCTCGGAATCGGCAACGCGTTCACGCCGCTGATGACGATCGCGATGGCCAACGTCCCGGCGGCTGACGCCGGGCTCGGCTCCGGGATCACGACCCTGGCCCAGCAGGTCGGTGGCGCGCTCGGCCTCGCCGTCCTCGGGACGATCGCGACCAACCACGCGAAGTCGCTCCTGGCCCAGCATGCCTCCCCCGCCAATGCCCTCGTCGGCGGCGACCAGCTCGCCTTCACGATCGCGGCGGTATGCGTGGTCATCGGGATCGGGCTGGCGTTCCTGGTCCTGCGGGAGCGCCCGACGGCGGCCGAAGCGCGGGCCGAGGTGCCGGCGCTCGAGCTGGCGACCGAGCTGGCGGCGATCGAATCGGGCGGCGAGCTCGTCGCAAGCAAGTCCACCCCGGTCCTCCGCCGGTTCGTGCTCCCGATCCGGGTCTCGCACGCGGAGCAGGACGAACACGGTAGGGTCGCGGCCTAACACGTCGGTGGCGCCGGTGCGAGCAACGGAGTACATTCGCGCCGGCGCCACCAGCGGGACCTCGACCACGGATGACCGACACCGCCACGCGCACACGACTGATGCGATCGCTCGCCGCCCCAGTGGCGGCGATCGTCCTAGCGCTGGCGGGATTCGCGCCTGCTGCGGCCCGGGGGCAGGACCCGATCCCCGACCCGTCGGCCAACCGGAGCCCGAGCCAGTCGACGCTCCAGGCGTGCACCCTGGACCCGGCGGGCCAGGCCTGCTTCGACGACGCTCTCGCCGACCTCAACGCGGCGCGTGTATCCGAAGGCGACCTGCCGATGCTGCTGCCGGGCGACTGGAGCTCGCTGACGATCCCCCAGCAGTTGCTCGTGCTCTCCAATCTCGAGCGCGTCGACCGCGGACTGGTACCGCTCGAAGGGCTCTCGGCGAACCTTGACAACGATGCCGAACAGGGCGCGCAGCAAGACATGGATCCCCCCTTCAACAACATCTACGGCGGCGCCGCGAGCGCGAACTGGGAAGGCGGCTATGTCTCCCCGCTGCTGTCGGACTTCGCCTGGATGTACGACGACGGCTACGGCAGCGGAAACCTCGACTGCACCACTCCGACGTCGGACGGCTGCTGGGGCCACCGCCACGACATCCTGTGGGACTTCACCGCGCCGGCCGTGATGGGCGCCGCCTACGAGGACGCCGTGTCGAGCGATGACGGAGACCCCTCGGAGAGCGAGATCTTCGTCGGCGGCGACAACCAGACCGGGTCCGGCCAGGCGGACGCGCCGATCGCGCCCACGTGGGCGACGATCGCCGCGACGCTGCCGATCGGGCTATCGGCGACGACGGTCACGCTCACGGGCGGCGCTCGCACGGCGCAGCTCGAGGTGTGGGCGTCGGGCGAGCCGATGAACGTCACCGCGGTCGTCAACGTGAGCAGCTGGGGCGTGTCGCCGAAGAGCTGTCAGCTGGATGCCGGACACAGCTGCCCGCTGACCCTCACCGCGTCGAGCGCCACGCCGGGCGCGGGCACGCTCACGCTGACCGGCCCGAACGGTGCCCAGACGGTGGCGCTCCATGGGCCGGCGCCGGCGCCGCCCCACCGCCCGTGACTCCGAAGCTCACCGCGAAGCTGAGCCGCTCAAAGATCCACCGTGGTCAGAACACGACACTTTCGGGCAGCGTGTCGCCCTTCAAGTCCGGCACGTTCATCGAGCTCCAGCAGCGACACGGGAAGAGCTGGCGGAACGTCGCCAAGGCGGAGCTCCGCCTCAGCGGCCGCTTCAGCTTCGCGCTCCACGCCCACTCAAAGGGCACGTTCAGCTACCGCGTCTCGGTCGCTGCCACGACCGGCTTCAACGCCGCGGTCTCGAAGACGCTCGCACTTCGCGTCAGCTGAGGCTCAACCGCCCAGGTAGGCCTTTCGAAGCTCGTCGTGGTGGAGCAGCTCATCCGCGCTGCCCTGCAGCACGATCGAGCCGGTCGAGAGCACGTACCCGCGGTCGGCGATCGACAGCGCCATGTTCGCGTTCTGCTCGACCATCAGCATTGCCACGCCCGACTGGTGCACGTCCTTGATGATCCGGAAGTTCTGCTGCACGAGCGCCGGCGAGAGCCCCATCGACGGCTCGTCCATCAGCAGCAGCCGCGGCCGCGACATCAGCGCGCGGCCCATCGCGACCATCTGCTGCTCACCGCCCGAAAGCGTGCCCGCAAGCTGGTCGCGCCGCTCGTCCAGCCGAGGGAACAGCGTGTGCACGCGGTCGAAGTCCTCGGTCAGATCCTCGCCCCGTCGCAGCACCGCGCCGAGCTCCAGGTTCTCGCGCACCGTCATGCCGCCGAACAGCCGCCGGTTCTCCGGAACAATCGCGAGGCCCTTCCCGATCCGCGTCGGGACGTCGCAGCGGTTGCAGTTCTCGCCATCGATCAGCACCTCGCCCGAACGGGGCCGCACGATCCCGAGCACTGTCTTCAGCGTCGTCGACTTGCCCGACGCATTGCCGCCGAGCAGGCACACGAGCTCGCCCGCGCCGACCGTCAGCGAGATCCCCTCGAGGATCCGCATCTGGCCGTAGTACGTCGTGACGTTGTCGAGCGCCAGCAGCGTCATCTACGTCTCCGCGGCTAGCGCCGCCGGGTCGCGGCCGAGGTACGCCTCGACGACGCCGGGGTGGTTCGCCACCTCCGTGAAGCCGCCCTCGGTCACCTTGACGCCGTGGTCGAGCGCGATCACCCGGTCGGAGATTCCCTCCACCACATGCATGTCGTGCTCGATCACGAGGATCGCGACGCCGAGCTCGTTGCGGAGCCGGCTGATCAGCTCGGTCACCTCGTGGGTCTCCGACGGGTTCATCCCCGCTGCCGGCTCGTCGAGCAGCAGCAGCTTCGGCCTGGTCGCGAGCGCGCGCGCGATCTCGAGCCGGCGGCGGTTGGCATACGAGAGCACGTACGCCGGCTGGTGCCAGCGATAGCCCATCAGCCGCTGGCCGAAGAACGACAGGATCTCCTCCGCCAGCGCCTGGACCTCCCGCTCCTCGCGTCGGGCGCGCGGCAGCCGCAGGATCGACTCCGGTGGCGAGGCCTTCGTCTGCCCGTAGGTGGCGGCCTTCACGTTCTCGATCACGGTCATGTTCAGGAACAGCCGTAGCGTCTGGAAGGTGCGCGCGATCCCGGCGCGGGTGATCTTGTCGGGCCGCCTGCCGGCGATCGACTGCCCGTCGAAACGGACATCGCCGTCGGTCGGCTTGTAGATCCCGGTGATGACGTTGAACACGGTCGTCTTGCCGGCGCCGTTCGGCCCGATCACGCTGACGATCTCGCGCTCGTCGACGTGCAGGTCGAGGTCGGAGAGCGCGCGCAGGCCGCCGAACGCGAGCGACAGCTTGTCCAGCTCGAGCAGCGGAGCGGACGACCCGGGGCTCACGTCAGCGCCTCGACCCTTCTCCTGCCAAGCAGGCCGTTCGGCCGTGCCGCCATCGTCACGATCAGGATCGCCCCGAGCATGATCTGCGTGGTGATCGCCGGGTTGACGATCAGGCGCGACTCCCAGCAGCAGGCGGCGACGTAGATCGTCAGCGCAGCCAGGATCAGCCGGGCGCGGCCCTCGAGCCGCACGAGCGCGATCAGCATGCAGATCGTCACGATGAACAGGATGTTCCCGTAGGTCGCGGCATTCGAGGGCACGATCACCCAATGGCTGACGGCCGAGCCGATCCAGCCAACACTGCCGGGATGGCCGGCCGTCGCCGAGGACGAGATCGCGCCGACCACCGCGTTCAGGATCAGACCGAATGCGACCGTTCCCACCAGCAGCGCGGCCAGGGTGCGCCATGGGCGGACCTTCCAGATCAGCGTCAGCAGGATCAGGCCATAGAACAGGTAGGCCGAGTCCTTCGGGCTGCTCAGCATCGCCGACAGCGCGGTGACCACGATCCCGCCGGTGATCGCGCCCGCGATCGAACCGGCGCCGCCGAGCACGAGACAGGCGTAGATCAGGATCAGGATGTTCGAGTTGAAGTTGGTCGGGAACACGCTCGACTGCTCGGCCGCGAACAGCGTCCCCGCGAGCGCCCCGACCATGGCGGAGAAGCTGAATGCCATGACCTTCAGCTTGTTGACAGGCATCGTCATCGCGCGGGCGGCGAGCGGGTCGTCGTTGAGCGCGCGCCAGGCGCGCCCCGTTCTGGATCTCTCGAGTAAGTGCAGGATCCCCGCCAGCACCGCACAGAAGATCAGCGCCATGAAGTAGTAGCCGCGTGGGGAGGTGATCGAGCCGTTGAGCCCGTGGAAGCCGTCGAGCCCGAACAGGCCGTTGACCCCACCGAGCGTTCCGGGGTCGACGTTGTTGACTGCCTCCACGAACGCCTGGCCGACGAACAAGGTCACGATTGCCAGGTAGTCGCCGTCGAGTCTCAGCGCGATCAGCCCGATCACGACGCCGACGATGCCGGCGGCGACAAGCACGATCGGAATCGATTCGAACGCGGCCAGGTGCGATCCCCCCGAGCCGTCGGTCCCGAGCGCGCTCGATGCGAAGATCGCGTAGCCGTACGCGCCGAAGCCGAAGAACGCGATGAAGCCGAGATCGAGCAGCCCGGTCCAGCCGACCGCGATGTTCAGGCCGAGGCACAGGATCCCGTACAGGACGCACGTGAAGCCGACCGAGAGGATGTTGACGTTGTTGGTGAGCAGCCCGAAGGCGAGGCCGGCGAGCGCCGCCAGCGCGAGCCGCGGCCACCAGCCGACCCACTTGTCGACGAGCGCCAGCCGCCGGCGCCATCCGGTCCCGAGGTCGAGGCGCTCACCGGACTGCGCGACCCACTGGTCGACGCCGATCCGCCCCCCAGGCTGTTCGGGGTCCTCGGTGCTCACCTCAGACCTTCTGCAGGGCGCGCTTGCCGAGGATCCCGGTCGGACGCACCAACATCACGATGATCAGGATCCCGAACACGATCAGGTCCGAGTACTTGGTCGAGATGTAACTGAGGCTGAACGCCTCGCACAGGCCGATCACGAGCCCGCCGATCATCGCGCCGGTGATGCTGCCGATGCCGCCGACGACGGCCGCCGTGAACGCCTTGAGCCCGGCGAGGAAACCGAGTGTGTTCGAGATGAAGTTGATCTCGAGTCCCGACATCACGCCCGCGACGCCCGCCATGAACGAGCCGATGAAGAAAGTCAGCGCGATCGTCCGGTTGACGTCGATCCCCAGCATCTCGGCGGCCTCGCGGTCCGAGGCGACGGCGCGCATCGATTTACCCAGGGTGGTCCGGTCGACCAGCAGCTTCAACCCGATCATCATCAGCGCGCTGACCGCGATGATCGTGATCTCGACCGGGTCGATCCGCACGCCGCCGATGTGGATCCCGCCCTCGAGGTTGATGAACTCTGCGGTGTTGTAGTTCTTCTGGAAGCCGCCGAACAGCAGCAGCACGGTGTTCTCGAGCAGGAACGAGACGCCGAGCGCGGTGATCAGCGGCGCTATTCGTGGTGCGTCCCGTAACGGCCGGTAGGCGAATCGCTCGATCGCGACGCCGAGGAAGCCGCAGCCGGTCCCCGCCAGCAGCATCATGATGAAGATCAGCAGCGGCACCGGGATCGACAGCGCCGTCGGCCCCCCGAACCACTGGATCGCGAAGTAGCCGATGTACGCCCCGACCATGTACACGTCGCCGTGGGCGAAGTTGAGCAGCTTCAGGACGCCATACACCATCGAGTACCCGAGCGCGATCAGCGCGTACAGGCAGCCGGTGACGATCCCGTTGACGATCGTTTGGAAGAAGACGGTCAAATGAGCCCTCGTCGACAGCCGCCGGCGCCGCCCGCATGATCGCGGGCGGCGCCGTGGCCTTACTTTCCTTGCGTCAGGCCGAGATCACTTGGTCGGGATCTCGACGTACTGCCCTGAACCGCTGATGTGGAACAGGTAGCCGTAGTTGCCGGCCAGGTTGCCGTTCGACGCGAACGCGATCGGAATCCCGAGCGGGTTCGCCGTCGCGGCGATGTTCGTCGACTTGATCGCCGCCAGGACATTCGAGCGGCTCGGCGTCCCACCGGACTTGCAGACCGAGGCGATCGCCTTCATGACGACGTCCGTGGCCTCATAGGTCGGCAGACCGAACGCACCGTACGGCCCGTACTTGGCGACGCCCTTGACGATCGAGACGTCCAGCGGGGTCGTGCTGTGGGCGATGTCCGGGCCGAAGTTCGACACGTAGCTCCCCGGGATCTTGAACTGGGTCGGGGAGTCGGTGCCGTCGGTTCCGAACAGCGTCGTCTGCTTGCCTGCCTGCTTGGCGTCGAGGCCGAACGTCTGGGCGTTCGTGGCCGTCTGCCACGGCAGCATGGTCACGGTCTCGTCCGGTGTCAGCTGCGAGGTGACCAGTGACTTGATCGCGTTCGAGAGCGTCGCACCCGTATCCGTGCCGTTCAGCGTCTGATGGTTGACCGTGATCCCGGCCTTCTTGAGGATCGGGATGATCGTCGAGACCAGACCCTGCGAGTACGCCTCGTCGTCATCGATGATCAGCACTGCTTTGGGGTGCAGATGGTTGATCACGTAGTTCGCGTCCTGCGGACCCTGGACGTCGTCGTTGGGAACGACGCGGAAGAACGTCGGGTTCTTGCCGCTGCTGGCCAGCGCCGGCAGTGTCGCCGATCCGCTGACGAACGCCAGCCCGGCCTTGCCGAAGATCGGGCCCACGGCCTCGACCTCCTGACTACCGGCCGGTCCGATCGACGCAACCGCGGGCGACGCGACGATCGCTTCCGTCTTCTGGACTGCGATCGACGGCGTCAGCTGCGTGTCGTCCTGTGCCAGCGTGACGTCGGTGTGGTTCGCCGCGTTGTCGTTGGCGACGGCCAGCTGCGCGAAGTGCAGCTGCTCGAGCCCGAGCGAGGCGACCGGACCCGTGAACGGGCCTTCAATCGCGATGCTCGCTTTGCAGCTTCCGGTGCTCGCCGACGTGGACGTGCCGGCGCTGGTGCTGGTTGTACTGCTGCTGCTGTTGCTGCTGCCGCAGCCCACCACGACGAGCGTGGAGAGCAACAGCGCAGCGCTCATGAACCTTTTCATTCTTGGGAACTCCTCCTATGGGCCTCAGGGTCTGCAGTGTCAAGTGCGGGAGCATCGGCGTGGGCCGGCGTCCCGTCCGGGTAGTAGGCGGCCGCCGGCGAGCCGGCGGGACGGAACACGGCAAGCACGCGCATCGTCTGCGCGCCTGTGTTCTCCAGGCAGTGGACGGTCCGCGCCGGGAGCTCAATCGTCGCTCCCGGTTCCAGCTCGTGCTCCTCATCGGCGACGTGGAACACGCCCTCCCCATCGAGCACGTGGATCACCTCGTCGTACGTGTGAAAGTGGTCGGGCGCCTTCGCCGTCGGGATGTAGCCGACGAACTGCGTCGCCGAGCGCAGGCCGGTCGAGGGGTCGGCGACGATCCGGAACTCGCGGTCCGTGGTCGCGCCACGGGCCGCCTGGTCGGCGAGCCGCCGGACGACGGTACGGTTCACCGCGGCCCCATCCGGGGTCTGAGCCGGGGGCGCGGGATCGGGGATCCGGACCGACATGAGCCGCAACGGCTCTGCCCCTTCGTTGCGCAGCTCGTAGCTCTCGCCCGGAGCGAGGTACGCCCCGCTCTCGAGCTCGAGCGCGTGGTCGGTGCCGGCCAGGCCGAGCACACCGCGTCCCGCGAGCACGAACAGCACCTCCTCGCACTCACCGGTGGCTCGCTCGCATGCGCGCTCGGAGTCCAACTCGAGCACCTCGTGCTCGAGGTTCGCCACCACTAAATTGGGCGTCACGGCTGCCAAGCCTCCAAGATTCGCCCGGTGCGGTCAAGCACCTTCCTCGTCCAACATGCCCTCCGTCACCTCGTTCTCTCCGACAAGGTTTGATCTTGTAGTCTTGATCAAATCAGCTTGGTGCCCACGGTTGCAAGCCGCGGCGCCTTGCGATTGGGTTAACGCCGTTGTGAGGATCGGGGTGACGCGGTGCTGAGCGAAACGATCGACATCGACGCCGTTCGGGGGCGCTTCTCCGCGCTGGGCGAAGGATTCGCGTACCTCGACGGCCCCGGCGGCTCCCAGGTTCCGGACGAGGTCGGCGACGCGATCGCGCGCGCGCTGCGCGAGGCGAGCGCGAACATGGGCGCCGGCTACGCCTCCAGCTTCCGCGTCAAGGAGATCCTCGAGACCGCCGAGCGCGGCGCCGCCGCGTACCTCGGCTGCGCCCCGCACGAGGTGATCTTCGGGGCGAACATGACCTCTCTGAACTTCACGCTGTCGCGGACGGCGGGTCGTGAGTTCGCGCCCGGCGACGAGATCCTGGTTTCGTCGTTGGACCACGACGGGGGCGTGGCCCCGTGGCTCGAGCTGGCGCACGACAAGGACCTCGTCGTCAAGACGGTCGAGATCAAGGACGACACCACCTACGACTACGACGACCTGGAGCGCAAGCTCGCCTCCGGCCGCGTCCGGATCGTCGCCTTCGCGTGGGCCTCGAACGCGATCGGCACGATCACCGACGCGCAGCGCGTGTGCTCGATGGCGCACGACGCCGGCGCGCTCGCATGGATCGATGCCGTCCACTACGCCGCGCACGAGCACATCGACGTCCGCGCCGTCGACGCCGACGTCCTGATCTGCTCGCCGTACAAGTTCTGCGGCCCCCACCTCGGGATGGCCTACGGGCGCACGTCCCTGCTCGAGGGCTGGCGCCCGTACAAGGTCCGCCCCGCCCCGAACGACCCGCTGGGCCGCCGCTTTGCGACCGGCACCCCGCCGTACGAGCTGCTCGCCGGTCTGAACGCCACCTTCGCCTACCTCCGCTCGATCGGCGGCTTCGAGGCGATCCGCCCCTACGAGCGCTCGCTCGGCCAGCGCTTCCTCGACGCGGTCGCCGACCTGCCCGTCACTGTCTACGGCCTGCCCGGGATGGAAGGGCGGGTGCCGACGTTCCTCGCCAACGTCGACGGCGTCGCCGCAGCCGACGTCGCCGCCCAGCTCGCCGAAGCCCAGGTCGGCGTCTGGGCCCACGACTCCTGGTACTCGCTCGGGCTGTACAAGAAGCTCGGCTACCCGGACCAGGCGATCCGTATCGGCTTCATCCACTACAACGACGCGGACGAAGTCGACCGGTTGGTGGCGGGGATGGAAGCCGCCACCACCACCTGACCCGTCCGCCGGCGTCGTCAGGCTGGGTGCCGGCTTCCTGGTTTGCTCGTGAACGTCAGCGTCTTGGTGATCGTGAACGTGGTCTTGGCAGCTTCGGATTCGGTGATCACGAGTTTGACCTTCAGGCGCTTCTGCTTGACGAGAAGCCGCTTGCCGACGCCATCGAGCTTGAGCTGAACCGTCTTGCTCTGGCCCGCGGCCAGTTCGACGTTCGAGCTGCGGAGCACGACGCTGCGCGTCTTGGGCTTGGTGTGGGCGACTGCAGCGCCGAGCGCGATCTCTTTGCCCCCCTTGATCGTCTCGGTGACCGATAGGACCAGCTTGAGCTTGCAGCGTGCTCCGGTTGTGCCGACGCACTTGACCGGAATGCGAACGATCGTCCCGCTCACCGTCAGTCGACCGAGCTTGGGCGTGGCTTGAGGGGTTCGTGTGGAACGCGCGGCAACCGTCAACGACAGCTTCCTCTCAGCCTGCAGCCGGGGCGAGCTCGAATCGGTCACCTCGAACGTCACCGGAAAGCTCCCGCTCGCCGTCGGCGTTCCGCGGATCGTCGAGCCCGACAGTGCCAGCCCGGGTGGCAGGGCGCCGGAGGCGATCGAGAACGTGTACGGAGCGGTCCCTCCGGTTGCCGACAGCGGCGTGCTGTAAGCGGTCCCGACCGTCCCGGACGGCAGCGAGCTGGTCGCGATTGACACCGGCTGGGTCAGCGAGACCCCGCACGCGTCCTGGTAGGTCCCGGCGCCGGGGTCGCCGTCGGCGCCGAGGACGCCCATCGCGCCGTCGGTGCCGGCGATGCCGCTCTTCCCGTTCGAGGTCCCGGTGCCGCCCTTCCCGCCCGGTCCGCCCGTGCCGCCCGGCCCCGGCGACCCGCCCGTGCCCGCTGTACCGCCGGTGGACATGTCGCCTGCGTAGGTCAGGCCGCTCGAGCTGAATTGCGTCTCCGAGCACAGCGCGCCACCGGTCGCGCCACCGCCGGCGCCGCCTTTGCCCCCGTCGCCCCCTTTGCCCCCGTTGCCGCCATCGCCGCCGTCGCCACCGTCCCCGGTGGGGGTGCCGACGCCGCCGAACCCGCCCGGACCACCGACCAGGAATTGCGACTTGGCGGCGTAGCCGCCGCCGCTGGCACCGTCGGCGCCCGACGCGCCGGTTCCCGCGGCCGCGATGTCCTGGTCGAACACGGTCCCAGTCTCCGAGACGACCGACAGCGTCCCGGCGCTGTAGATCGCGCCGCCTGCGGCGTTGCCGCCGTCGCCGCCGTCGCCGCCGTCACCGCCGTTGCCACCGTCGCCGCCGTTCCCGCCGTCGCCGGCGTTCCCGCCCGACAGGTTGGCGCAGGTGCCAACGCACGAGCCGCCACCGCCGTTACCGCCTGTGCCTCCCAACAAGCCCTCGTTACCGGAGCTCGGCAATCCGGCGAGGCCGCCGTCGCCGCCCTCGGCCAGGTCGGATACGAACCAGCCGCCGGCAGGCGGCGCAGCGGTGTAGCTGAAGCTCGCCGAGCCTTCGACGTAGACCGCGCCGCCCCCAGCGTCGCCGCCGTTGCCGCCGTCACCGCCGTCACCGCCGTCACCCCCGCCGCCGCCGGAGAAGCCCAAGCCACCTTTGCCGCCGGGCGCTCCGCTGCCGCCACCACCACCACCACCGCCGCCGCCGCCGTAACCGCCGCTATAGCCACCGCCCGCGCTCCCACCCTGGCCGCCGTACGCCGAGTCGGACACGAACGACGTGTTGTCGACGCTGAGCGATCCCGCGTCGTAGATCGCTCCACCCTCGGCGTCGCCGCCGAACCCCGCGTTGCCGCCTTTGCCGCCGTCGCCACCGTCGCCGCCCACGTTCGCAGGGCCGCCATCGCCACCGATGCTGTTCGACCCGGGGCCGCCGACGCCCCCGTTGCCGCCGACGCCGCCGTTGCCGCCAATGCCGCCGTCGCCACCCGCGCCGCCAAGCCCGCCGGCCGCGTAGCTGTTGGTGAATGAGTCGCCATCGAGGGTCACGCTCGCGCCCACGGCGATCACCATCGCGCCGCCTTGGGCGCCCGTCCCGTCGGTGGCATCGGTGCCGTCGGTGGCGTCGATGCCAGGATCCCCAGGGCTCCCGGGACCTCCCGTGGCACCCGTTGCGGTGGCGTTGTCGCCGGATGCACCGTCGGCACCATCCGTGCCGGAGCCTCCCTCACCGCCATTCTGACCAGTGACGCCGACCACGTACCCGCCTGTCACGGTCAGATCGTCGAGCGTCAGGCTACCGCCTTGGACGTCGAACACCTGGTTCGAGCCCCCGCCCGACAGGATCACAGATCCCGCTGGTTCATTCGAAGCGTCCAGCGTCAGATTCTGGTCTGAGGAGATCGTGATCGGCGTCGGGCCGATGTCGATCGTGCCGGTGCAGGCGAGCGTCACAGTGCCCGTGCCGCCACCGCTCTCCGCCGACGAGATCGCACTGTCCAAACCGGACTGATCGCACGTCGTCAGGGATACCATGCCCGCAACGCTCGTAGCCGTCGTCACCCCCAGCGGGATCGCAACCGCCACCGCGACCGGCGCGATCCTGGCCCAGCGTCGTCTTCCGATCAGCGCGTCCCGCCATCCTGAAGCCCTCTTCGTCAGTCGCATATCGCTATCGCTCCAGCAAGGAGTTCTTGGTCAGGGACGAGCACTGCGGGCGGCGGGATCTCAAGTGCGTGAGCGCGCGAGCTGCGGTGGCGCACGACGAGCAGGGCGAACATCATCGTGGACCCGCGGGCACAGTCGGCGCGCACATGCGGGAACAACCGGCGCCCGATGACGATCTCATGCCGTGGCTTCCAAACCTTCGCCCGGCGTGACGATCTCACATAGGCGTTGCCAGTGCAAGTTCGCAGGCAGCTCCCGCGGTGCGAGGTCGGCTTGACCGCCCACCGCATGAGGAGTAGGTTGCGGCCGGTAGTTGGGGCCCGCGAACTGCGAGGGCGCGACGAAGGTTCACTTGATTCACAGACGGGGAGGAGCCGGGGCTCGGTGCGCCCGCCGAGTCACCCTCGTGCTGGCACTCGCCGTCATGCTTACAGGAGGAGCGCTGGCGGCCGCGAGGACGTGGAGCGCGAGCAGGGGGTCGAGCATGCCGGCGCGCGGCTTCGTGCGCCTGCAGGGTGAGGTCGTCCCAGGCCTCGCACCCGCGCTGGCGCGCGGCGCCCTGCGGCGCGTACCCGCGACCCGCGCTGCCGACTCGGCTCCGCTGACGCTGACGCTGACGCTGACGCTGCGCCGCTCGGACCAGACCGGGTTCGAGCGCTTCCTGGCGGCGGTCGAGAATCGCCGCTCCTCCGAGTTCCGTCACTTCCTCACCCAGCGTCAGTTGGCGGCGAAGTTCGGGCCGAGCCTCGGTTCCTACGATGCGGTGCTCGGCTGGTTGCGCTCGGAGGGGTTCCGTCTGGTGCAGGGCTCAGCCAACCGGCTGACGATCACCGTGCGAGGGGCGCTGCGGAAGACCGAGATGGCATTTCACGTCGAACTGAACGAGTACACCGAGGGATCGACCAGGGTCTTCGCCAACGTTACGAATCCGACTTTGCCCGCCGCGATCGCTCGGTCTGTCGCTGCTGTGTCAGGACTGTCGGACCTGTCGATCCCGCGCGCGGGCCCGGCGGCGCTGGTGAAAGGCCATGAACCGGCATCATCAATGCCCGTTCCACGAAGCGCCAAACAGGTAATCGAGTACATAAACACCATAAAGGAGCCCTGCGCGACAGCATGGGGAAATGCGCAGTCGGGGAAGGCTAATTCCGATCTGGCGGAATTTTCGTGGGCTCTAGCTGCTGATTTCGCGTGCATCACCTGTCAGCTCAACAATCTGACCGCGCTCTCGTCAGGCGGCACGATCACGCCGTGCGGGGACCTCCCCTCGTCGTCCTCCTCGCCGCTCGCCAGGCGGGCCGTGCGCCTACGGATGTCTGGATCTGCCGGCGCGGACCCTGAGAAGGTCGGGCTGTTGGAATACGACACGTTCAACCCGCAGGATGTGGCCGATTGGATCTCGTTGACGGGCGGCCCGGCCAGCGAGCTTGGGCGGCTCAGCGAGGTGCCCGTGAACGGGGGCGTTGCTGCGCCGGGCAGCGGCGAGGGGGAGGTGCTGCTCGACGTCGACAGCGTGCTGTTCATGACGACGCCATCGGATGCGAACGTTGTCGTATATGACGCACCGCCGTCAACGAGCTTCGTGCAGTTGTTCAATGCGATGCTGGGTAGCGGGGACACGGTGATCTCCAACTCGTGGGTCGAGTGCGAGGATCAGGTCAGCGACGCGGAGGCGCAGAGCATCAATTCGGTGCTCGCCGAGGCGGCCGCGAGCGGTGTCAGTGTCCTCAATGCCTCCGGTGACGACGGCAGCACCTGCAACGGCGTGTCTTCGGATACGGCTCCGGTTCCTGCAGATTCGCCGAACGCCACGGCCGTAGGTGGCAGCACCATCAAGCTTGGTCCTGCCGGTACGTACGCCGGTGAGACCTGGTGGGACGGGTCCTCGGCGGATCCGTCCACCGGTCAGGGCGGGTTCGGGACCTCCAAGTACTTCTCTCGCCCGCCTTACCAGAACGGCCTGACGACAGCCGGCGGTCGCTCGATACCGGATGTGGTCGCGGTCGCCGACCCGGAGGACGGCATGAACCTCTGCGAGGCCGACGACGCCGGCTGCCCCGATGGTCTGCTCAGTGGCGGGACAAGCCTGGCGGCTCCCGAGTGGGCGGCGAACGTCGCCAATCTCGACTCGGCTCTAGGGCGGCCGATCGGCGATCTGAACGCGGCGCTGTATCCGCTCGCGAACACTTCAGCGTTCCATAGCGCTTCGGACATGGGAAGCGACTTCGCGCATGTCGGTCTCGGTGACGCCAACTACTCGCAGTTGCTACTCGCGCTGTCGCACTCCTCTCCGGGGCCGGTCAGCGCCACTCATTCCGCGGCGGTCGCGGTCGGCGCGGTGTCGCCGGAGGATCCATCGTTTCTCTCGGTTCCCGCCGACGGGACCAGCACCGGCACGATCCGGGTTGACCTGACGGATGCAGACGGCTTTCCGGTCTCGGGCAAGACGGTCACACTCAGCTCGAGTTCGGGAACCGCGAAAATCTCGCCGGCCAGCGGCCCGTCCGACGACACGAGCGGCTCCGTCACGTTCACGGTCACCGACACGACGCCCGAAACCGTGACCTTCACCGCCAAGGACACGACCGACAACGTAACCCTCACGACCCAGCCGACGCTGACCTTCGTACCGCCGGTGGCGACCGGAGCGAGCATCAGCGCCAACCCGACCAGTGTCGCGAGCGACGGTACGTCGCAGACGACGATCTCGGTGTATCTCCAGAACGCGCTGGGGCAGCCGGCCGTCGGCAAGACAGTGTCGTTGTCGCAGAATGGCGGGAACGCTTCGATCACGCCGGTGTCGGGGCAGGCGGTAACTGACAGCACGGGCACCGCGACGTTCACGGCGACGGACTCGACTGAGCAGGCGGTGGCGTTCACGGCGACGGACGTGACGGACAACAATCTACCGGTGCCGGGGTCGGCGACCGTGAACTTTGAGCCGAATGGTGGTTCGCAGTGCTCGGATGCGGCGCCGACGGCGGCGGCGGGTTATTCGATCGCCCCGTTCGTGACTGGACTTCAGTTCAACGCGCGGCAGGAGGCGTTCGATTCGTTCAGCCTGAATGCGTGCTCGGGGCCGTTCGCGCCGGCGTTTGACTCGTCTGGAGTTGCATACGTGCCTGATTTCATCTCGGGCCAGATCTTTACCTTTGGGCCTTCGGGCGGGACTGCGGATGCGATGACGGCGCTGCCGGAGACGAGCTTCGCGCCGGCGCAGCTTGCGACGCTGGCGTTCGATAAGAGCGGCAATCTGTATGCGGGTCTGTATACGACCGGGACCGGGGGCAACTTCTCGGCTCCGGAGCTGGTGCAGGTCGATCCGACGACGGGCGCGACCGAGCGGGTGGTGGCCAACATCGCGAGCGGCTTGCTTCCGTGCCCAAGCATCGCGGTTGATCCGATCAGCGGCGACGTGTTCTCGGACGATGGCTGCACCGGGCTCATTTCCGACAACGACCTCGTCCGGATCTCGAATCCGCAGAGCGCGAGCCCGACGGTGACCGACTATGCGGATCTCGGCCAGCAGTCGGGTGGGATGGCTTTCGCGCCGGACGGGACGCTGTATGTCGCAGTGCGCGGGAACGACAGGGTCGTCCAGGTCACGGGCACGAACGCGGCTCAGCCGGCGACCGTGACCACGGTCGCGACGCTGCCGAACTCTCCGAGCTCGGTCGCGATCGCCTCAGTGAACGCGAGCGGTCAGGCAACTGCCCTGTATGTCGGCGATTTCTCGGGGAATATCACCCGAATCGATCTGACCCAGGACCCGGCGACGACGAGCCCAGTCGCGACCACTAACGGTGGCCTTGTGGTGGACGCAGCGGTCGGCCCGGATGGATGCCTGTACGCGAACGGCGTCCCGACGCTGTTGAAGGTCTCAGGCCCTGGCTGTTCTGAGGCGAGCGCGGGCCCGGAGATCGCGCTGCAGCAGACTTCGGGGTCCTCGACGCCGGCGACCGGGTCGGCGATCGACCTGACAGCGGCTCTGCAGAACGTCACGAGCCCGTCGGGAACGCCGGTCCACTTCGCCATCACCGGTCCGAACGTCGGCGTGAAGCTCGTGAACGCCAGCGTTGCCGGCCAGGCGACGATGTCGTATGCGGGCGTGCTCCAGGGCGTCGACACCGTGACCGCCTCCGCCGTCGTGAACGGCAAGACGATCACCTCCGCGCCGGTCGACGTGCACTGGACGGCGGGCAAGGACACCACGTTCCTGGATCTGAACGCGAGCCAGCAGGGCGGCCCGGTCGGACAATCCGCCACGATGACCGCGAGCCTCGTCGACGTCGCGCACACTCCACCAACGACGCTCTCCGGCCAATCGGTGACGCTCTCGCTCGCGGGCAGGAGCTGCACCGCACAGACGAACAGTTCAGGGGTCGCGAGCTGCAACCTCACCCCCTCATCCGCCGGGCTTTTGCCCGTCACCGCGAGCTACGCCGGCAACACCCAATACACCGCCAGCACCGGCTCGAACATCTTCGTTTCAGGCGCGCTCGGGCTCGAGACCGTGCCTCCGAAGAACACCTCCGCGCCGAAGATCTCGGGGACCGCGAAGGCCGGGCAGAAGCTCTCCTGCTCAACCGGATCCTGGTCGAACTATCCGGACGGCTACGCCTATCAATGGAGCCGCGACGGCACCCCGATCGCCGGCGCGACCACCAGCACCTACAAGATCCAACCGGTCGACGAGGGCATCACCCTGACCTGCACCGTGACCGCATCCAACAGCGACGGCCCTGGCAAGCCGGCCACCAGCAAGGGACTCACCGTGCCCGTCCCGAAAATCCACGGCTGCCCCGCCGCGACCGGCAAGCTGAACGGCACGACCCTCGGGCTGCTGCACCTCGGCATGACACGTAAACAAGCACTCCACGCCTACACGCACAGCTCCACCCGCGGCAAGCGCTACCAAACCTTCTTCTGCCTCACCCCACGCGGTGTGCGCGCTGGATACGCATCGCCCGACGTGCTCAAGACCTTGCCGCGCAACGAGGCGAACAAGCTCAGAGGACGAGTCATCTGGGCCTCGACCTCGAGTGACTACTACAGCGTCCACACGATCCGGCCCGGCGCGAGCCTCGCCACCGCCCGCGAGCACCTCAAACTCACGAAGCCATTCCAGGTCGGCAAGAACACCTGGTACCTCGCCCCCAACGGCAGCTCCACCGCCGTCTTCAAGGTCCGCAAGGGGATCATCGAGGAGATCGGGATCGGCGACAAGCAGCTCACCCAAGGGCGCAAAGCCCAACGCACCTTCCTCACGAGCTTCTCCTGAGCTACTGGATCAGGTCGGTCTCGCAGTGCAGCCCGGGCGCCTTGGAAAGACGTGCATCGGCGGTGACGAGAACGACGTCAAGCAGCTCGGCGAGCGCGACGTACGCGGCGTCATAGATCGTCAGATTCCGGCGGAGCTCCCAACAGCGGGAGAGCAATGGCCGGTGCGCAACGCGGCGGATCGGCAGCTCAACGAGATCGGTCAAGGCGAGCTCGGCTCGACGGTGATCGAATTGTCCACTGGCGAGCTGGCGCCGGATTGCCGAGGCCACCTCGAGGTCGATCAGCTCAGGTGCACACAGGGACTCGCCATGCAGGCGTAATCGTGCCTTGTCGCCGTCCTCGCCGTCGTCGCCGAGCGCGGGGGCAAGCGCGCTCGCGTCAACGACGATCACGGTCCGCTCGGACGGCGTCGACCGCATCGCGGAACGACAGCTTCCCGCCGGCGCGGCCGCCCGCTCGGTCGAGCACTTCGTCGAGCGTCGGCGAGCCTGCCTCCTCGATCAACCGGCTGCGCAGATACTCCTGCAAGGACTGGTGCGCGGCCGCCGCGCGCTGACGCAAGATCGAGTGGGTCAGTTCGGGAACGTCCTTGATTTGGATGCTGGGCATGGCGCCATTATGGCGCTCGAAGCGCCAAAATACTAGGAGCGGACCAGGTCGACCGGCTGGCGATGCTCAACTAGAGCGAGGCGATCGCGTCGCCGAGCAGCCCGACGGCCTCATCGATCTGCCGATCCGAAACGTACGGCGCCGGGCCGAGCCGCAGGTAGCGGTCACGGCTGTCGGCGAGCACGCCGCGCTCGTGCAGCGCCGCCTTCAGCTCGCCGGCGTGCGGCGTCGACAGCGCGAGAAAGCCGCCGAAGTCCGACAGCGGCGTCTCGCGGTCTCGGGTGATGACCGCGTCGGGAGCGCCGAGCGCATCGAACGCCGAAGCCAGCCGCCCGAGCTGGTGCCGGTACGAGGCGCGAAGCAGCTCCGGCGTCAGCCCCTGTTCCCGGAAGAACGCCGCCACCCGCGCAGCCCGGTAATGGCTCGTGGGGTCGTACGTCGCACCGGCGAACCGCCCCGCGCCGGGGCCGTACGCTACGAGCTCGGAGTCGTGCGCGCCGGCGAGCGTGTCGAACTCCGCGTACCAGCCGGTGACCACCGGCCTCAGCTCCTGTGCGTGCGCCGGCAGCCGCATGAAGCAGACTCCCTCGCCGAGCTCGAGGTACTTGTAGCCCCCACCGACCACCCAAGCGTCAGACAACCCGGCGTCCGGCAACGACGTGGGCACGGGGCCGAGCGCGTGGTACACGTCGACGAGCAGCTCCGCGCCGCCCGCCGTACATGCGGCGGCAAGCTGGTCGAGCCCGGGGACGATCCGGGCGGTCTCGAACAGCACGGCCGAGACCAGCACCGCGCTCGTGCGCGAGTCGACAGCCCGCGCGAGCCGCTCAGCGAGCGTCTCGGCGGGCGAGGCGGGCACGATCACCACGTCGAGCCCGGCCTCACGCAGCCGCCGCATCTGACGCCTCAAGGTGTGGAACTCACCGTCGGTCGTGACCAGTCGCGGCCGGCGCCGCAGGTCCAGCGCCGACAGGAACCGGACCACGAGCTCGTGCGTGTTCGACCCGAGGGCGATGTCCGCGCCCGGATCTCCGAGCCATCCCGCAAACGCCGCGCGAACCTCGTCCGCCTTCGCGAACGCCCCCTCCCACTTGTCGTCCAGCATGCGGGTGGCGTGCTCGAACGCCTCGAGCTGCCCCTCGGCGGCGCAGTCGGGCCATGCCTGGTGCGAGTGGCCCGTCAGCAGCAGCCGCTCGCCGACGCGAGCGCGCGCGTAATGCCCCGCGAGCGGGTTCGGCGTCCGGCGCAGGTCCTCGGCGGTGACCACTCGAGCTATAAGCGGGTGCGGACGGCCCACAGATCCGGGAACGCCGGTGCGAACAGCGTCGTCCGCAGGTAGCTCGCCCCGCTCGACCCGCCCGTGCCGGCCTTCTCCCCGATCGTCCGCTGCACCATCTTCACGTGCTGGTAGCGCCACGCCTGGATCCCCTCGTCGATGTCGACGAGCCGCTCCGAGACCTGCGCCGCCTCGCCGTCCTCGCGGTACACGTCAACGAGAAGATCCTGGATGGCATCGCTCGGCTGACGCTGCACGCTGAAATCGCGGTGCAACTCTTCGTCCGGGACGGGCCAGTCGGTGGCGGCGAGGTACCGCAGGAACGAGTCGAACAGGGCGGGGCGTTGCATGGCCTCGGCGATCCGCTCGGACTCGTCGCTGCCGGGCTCATACGACGAGAGCATCGCCCCATCGCGGCGGCCGAACAGCGCCTCGAACTCGCGGAACTGCGAGGACTGGAAGCCGCTCGCGGTCTCGAGCCGGTCGCGGAAGCCGGTGTACTGGACCGGGGTCAGCGTCTCGAGCACGTCGAGCTGGGTGCCGATCGTGCGCAGGATCGTGAGGATCCGGCGCATCGTCTGCCCGGCCCGCGGTCCCTGGCCCTGCTCGAGCTGCTCCTGCAGGTGCCTGCCCTCGTGCAGCAGCTGCTTGAACCACAGCTCGTACACCTGGTGGACGATGATGAACAGGAGCTCGTCGTGCTCCTCGGACCGCGGCCGCTGCGCGCCGAGGATCTCGTCCAGGGCCAAATAACTGCGGTAGTTGACGGCGGCGCTCGGTGGCATGTTTAGCATCCGCATTATGGCCGCAGGGCGAACGATGATCGACTTCACCGAGCTGACGACGATCGAGGCGGCTGCGCTGCTGCGCGCGGAGCGCGTGCCGGTCCTGCTGCTCCCGGTCGGGACCGTCGAGCCGCACGGCCCGCATGCGCCGCTCGGGACCGATGTGCTGCTCGCCACCGAGGTATGCGAACGGACCGCGCGGGCGCTCACGCACGACGCGATGGTGCGCGCGCTCGTGCTGCCCCCAGTCCCCTACGGCGTCACGAGGTACGCGCAAGCGTTCCGCGGCGCCGTGACCGTCCCACCGGGTGCGCTGACGGCATTCGTAGCGGCGATCTGCGGATCGCTGGCACGAGACGGATTCGGGCGGATCGCGATCGTCAACTGCCACTTCGAGCCCGAGCACGTGACCGCGCTGCGAGCGGTCGAGACCCAGCTCGGCGGCGGCGTCCGGCTGTTCGACCTCACGCGCCGCGCGCTCGCGAGCCGGCTGACCGAGGAGTTCCAGCGCGGGAGCTGCCACGCGGGCGCGTACGAGACGTCGCTCGTCCTGAGCTCGCGGCCGGAGCTGATCGATCGCGGCGCGGCCGCCGAGCTGCCGGCGCTCGAGGTGGACATGCCGGCCGCGATCGCCGCCGGTCAGCCCGACTTCATCGCGATGGGGATGGACCAGGCCTACTGCGGGGCCCCGGCCGAGGCGAGCGCCGCGGAGGGCGACCGGACGTACGCGGTGCTCGTAGAGATGCTCACGGAGCTGATCCGCGAGCTGGCATGACCGGCGCGTTCAACGTCACGACCTACTTCGTCGACCGCCACCTCGAGGAGGGACGCGGCGATCGCACAGCGCTGATCACCGACGAAGGCGACGTCACCTACGCACAGCTGGCGGCGCTGACGAACAGGGTCGGGAACGTGCTGCTCGGGCTCGGCGTCGCCCCCGAGCAGCGCGTGTTGATCGCGCTCGGCGACGGCCCGGAGTTCGTCGCGACCTGGTACGGAGCCCTGAAGATCGGCGCGGTCACGGCCGAGGCGTACACGTTCCTCAAAGCGAAGGACTACGCGTATTACCTCGGGTACACACGCGCGGCGGTCGCGGTCGTGGACGCCGCCACCCTGCCCGCGTTCCGCGAGGCGATCGACACCGGCGCCCACGCGCCCCGGCTGCTCGTGCGAGGGGTCGCGGCCGGTGAGCTGCGCGACGGCGAGGCGTCGTTCGAGGCGCTGGTCGCCGGCGCGTCCGACGAACTCGAGGCAGCGAGCACGCACGAGGACGAGATCGCGATCTGGAAGTTCACGACCGGCTCAACCGGCGAACCGAAGGCGTGCGTGCACCGGATGGTCACGCCGCGCCTCAGCTTCGAGTGCTACGCCCAAGGCGTCCTGGACATCCAGCCCGATGACCGCGTGCTCCCGGTCCCGAAGCTGTTCTTCGGCTACGCCCGCGACATGACCGCGCTGTTCCCGTTCGGTGTCGGCGCCGCCGGGATCGCGTTCCCGGAGCGGACGACGCCGGCGCGCGTGTTCGAGCTGATCGACCGCCACCGCCCGACGATCCTCGTCCAGGTCCCGACGATGATGCGCGCGATGCTCGACCAGCCGGGCGCCGCCGGCCACGACCTCAGCTGCCTGCGGCTCTGCACGTCCGCCGGCGAAGCGCTGCCCCGTGAGCTGTACGACGAGTGGCGCGCGACGTTCGGCGTCGAGGTCCTCGACGGGATCGGCTCATCCGAGGCCTACCACATCTTCATCTCCAACCGGCTCGGCGCCGTCAAGCCGGGGTCCGCCGGGCAATCCGTGCCCGGGTACGACGCACGCGTCGTCGACGAGGACGGTCGGACGCTGCCCGACGGCGAGGTCGGGCGGCTGTGGATCGAGGCGCCGACCGCGGCGCTGATGTACTGGAACGCGCGTGAGGCCTCGGTGCAGACGTACGCCGGCGACACGGTCATGAGCGGCGACCTGTTCAGCCGCGATCCCGACGGCTACTTCACGTTCGAGGGCAGGGCCGACGACCTGATCAAGGTCTCGGGCGTATGGGTCGCGCCGTTCGAGGTCGAGCGCGCGCTGCTCGAGCACCCCGACGTCGCCGAGTGCGCCGTCATCGGCGCGGACCGCGGCGGCCTCACGACCACGCGCGCCTACATCGTCCTGCGCGCCGGCCTCGACGGCTCGGACGAGCTCGGCCGCGCGCTCCAGGACTTCGCGCGCGGACAGCTCGCGGCCCACAAGTACCCGCGCGAGCTGCGGTTCGTCTCCGAGCTGCCGAAGACCGCCTCGGGCAAGCTCGACCGCCGCGCCCTGCGGAGCCCTTGACCGCCGGCGCCGACTACTTGATCAGCTTCGCCTTCTGCTCGGCGAATTCGGCGTCCGTCAGCGCTCCGCTCTGGTGCAGCGCCGCCAGCTTGGCCAGATCGTCCACGTCCTTGGCCGGGTCCGGCGCCGGGTTGAACAGCGTGTCGGCCGCGGCGATGTGCTTCAGACCCGCCTCGATCGCCCACTGGGCCTTCTTGAACCTGTACTGATCGTCAGGGTGATCGTCGGAGTCCTTCAGGCGCCGCTCACCCGCTTCGTAGCAACCGAGCGCATGGCGGTACTCGTCCTTCCCCTGGGCAGTGGCCGTCGCCAGCGAGCTGTCGATGTCAAGTCTCGTGATCTCGCTGCCGAGCTTGACGAGGTCCGTCTGCGCCTTCGCCCGGGCGTCGACGTGCTTGTCCTCGGCTTCCTCCTCCTTCTGCCGGGATCGCCTCCACCTCCGCCCGCCGAAGATCATGAACGGAACCACGATCAGCGCGACCGGGATCCCCAACCCGAGTATCAGGCCCAGCGCGGAGCCGGCACCTCCGCCGCCACCCGAGTTGTCCCCCGATCCCGAGGCAGGATCCCCGGCTTGCGAATCGCGGTAGGCGAAGCTACCGATCTCGAGCTGCAGATCGTCGTAGAGCGATCCCTGCCCGTTCTTGTAGCCCTGGATCACGTCGTTCAGCTCGGTTTGAGCCGTCTGACTGTCCTCCCAGGTCGAGCCGACCCACCAGTTCGAATTGTTCGGATTGTTCGGATCGTTGGCCACCGCGATCAGCGTACCGGCGGGCATGGCGTTGAACACCGGCTGGGCGAGGTTGGCGAGCGACGACTCACTCCTGGGTGACACCACGAGGATCCGGATCCGGCCGGGATCGCGGTTGGCGATCTCGGCCTTCAGCGAGTCGATCTGTTTCGGCGAGAGGTACGTGAACGAGGACTTCGGCACGCCGATCGCCTGCACCGGGTCGCTCTGCAGCGACTCGGCGAGCGACTGGCTGGAGGCCAGCGCCGCAGGCGCCGGCAGCGCGCACACGGCGATGACTGCGCTCGCCGCCGCGATCCCGATCCTCCGCCTTGAAGGTCCCATCGTCCGGCCGCCACGATATCGCGCTAGCCACGCAGAATCTCGGCGAGCGTGGCGAGATTGATGTTGCCGCCGGAGACGATGCACACGACCTTCCCGTTGCCGGCCGCGCCGCCGAGCGCAGCCGCGGTCGACAGCGCCCCGGCTCCCTCCGCGATCACTCTCACCCGCTCGGCGAGCGTTCTGACCGCGGCGGCGGTCTCGTCGGTCGGCACCGCGAACGCGTCATCGACGAGCTCCTCGAGGCGCGGCCACATCGGGTCGAGCACGCGCCGCGAGCCCGAGCCGTCGACGAACGAGGGCTCGTATGCCACGTCCGTCGGGCGCCCGCTGCGGAGCGCCGCCACCAGCGCCGCCCCGGTCGCCGGCTCGGCCGTGTAGATCTTCGTCTGCGGCCGCTTGGCCTTGATCGCGCTGGCGATCCCGACCGTCAGGCCACCGCCGCCCACGGGGATCACGACCGCGTCGAGGTCGGGCAGATCCTCCAGGATCTCGAGCCCGATCGTGCCGTTGCCGGCCATCACGCCCTCGTCCTGGACCGGGTGCACGAACAGCCCCTGCACCCCCGGGACCTCGCTCGTGACGATCACGTTCCACCAATCGTCGTACGGGAGCTTCACGACCTTGCCGCCGAGCCGCGCGATCGCGGCGAGCTTCGCCTCCGGGGCGTGCTCGGGCACGGCGATCGTCGCCGGCAACCCGAGCTCGCGCGCGATCCACGCGACGCCCTGCGCCATGTTGCCGGCGCTCGCCGTCACGAGTCCGCGCGCACGCGCCTCGGGGGACGCGCTTCGTACCGCGTTCGTGGCGCCGCGGATCTTGAACGAGTTGATCGGCTGCAGGTTCTCGAGCTTCAGGTAGATCTCGGCCGGCGCGTCCGTCGACGCGCAGCCGGATCAACGGCGTCCGCACCGCCACGTCCGCGATCCGATCGCGGGCGGCCTCGATCTCCTCGAGCGCGATCACAGCTCCAGCTCGGTTCCGAGTCCGCGCTCTCGCGCCACCGCGACCGCCAGCTGCGCCGCCGCCAGATCCTCGATCGCGACCCCGAGCGAGCGGAACATCGTCAGCTCGTCATCGCCCGCGCGGCCCGGCCGGATGCCCGCCAGCACCTCGCCGAGCTCGGCCCGCACGTGCTCGTCCCCGGGCGGGATCGCTCCCTGCTCGATCGCGAGCCGGAACTCCCCGGCCTCGTTGCGCAGCGACTCGCGGCTGTCGCAGAACAGCGCCGCTGGCGGCGACCGTCTCGACCTCGATCTCCCGCGCGCTCGGCGTGCTCGCGCCGACGGCGTTGACGTGCATCCCGGGCGACAGCCACTCGTGCGCCAGCACCGGCTCGCGCGAGCTGGTCGCGACGACCACGACGTCCGCGCCGCGGACGGCCTCTTCGGCGCTGCCGGCGCCCTCGGCGTAGTGACGGCGAGTACATCCGCACCTCCTCGAAATCGCGCGCCCATCGCCGTGACGTGCGCCTTCCCCTGCACGCCGCTGCCCAGAATCGCGAGCACCTTCGCGCCGGGGCGCGCGAGCGCGCGTGTCGCCACCGCCGTCACCGCAGCGGTGCGGATCTCGGTGATCGCCGACGCATCGAGGATCGCGGTCGGCACGCCCGTCTCGCCGTCGAACAGCGTCACGGTTCCCTGATGCGCGTCGAGCCCGCGGGCAGGGTTGCCCGGCATCAGGCAGATGGCCTTCAGCGCGAACGCGGCCGGACGTTCGCCGTCCGCCGCCTCGTGCGCGCCCCGCCACCCGGGCATCAGCCCGATGAACCCGGCGGCGTCCGGCGGTATCGCCGACGGTCCGCAGCGGGAAGAACGACCCGCCGCGGGCATGGGCCGCGAGCACCTCCGCCATCGCCTCGCGACACGCATCCGGCTCGAGCGCGGCGATCACGTCGTCGTGGGACAGGATCAGCACGCGGCTCATGGGAAGAGCGCCTCCAGCTCCTCGCGCTCGATCACGCTGAGCTCGGTGCCGAGCGCTTCCGACACCGGCGTCAGGTGCTCCGGCCGCCCGGGCCCGACGACGATCTGCGCGACGCGCTCGTCGGCGAGCAGCCACGCGAGCGCGAGCCCGGCCATCGACACGTCGCGTGCGGTCGCGTGGTCCTGGAGCTGTTCCAGCGCGCGGAACGTGCGGGCGTTGTGGAACCCCTCGTACGGCTCGGGACGCTGGGTCATCCGCGATCCCGACGGGAACTCCTCGCCCGACCGGTACTTGCCGGTCAGCCAGCCGCCGGCGAGCGGGCTGAAGGCCAGGTACGCGACCCCGCTGGCGTGGCACAGCGGCAGCAGCTCGGTTTCGTCGCCGCGCTCGAGCAACGAGTAGGCGTTCTGGATCGCGACCGGGCTGCCGACGGCGAGCGCGCCCGTCGAGCTGCGAGGCGTCGAAGTTGCTCACCCCGTACGCGCGGATCCGGCCGGCGCCCAGTTGCGCCGTCGAACGCATCCAGTCGACTCGTCCAGGGGCACGTCGGGGTCGAACTCGTGCGCGAGGTACAGCTCGACCCGGTCCACCCCGAGGCGCTCCAGGCTCGACGCGAGTTGCCGTTCGATCCGCTCCGGCGCGAGCCCGAAATCAGCGCCCTCGTCCATCGGGTTGTAGGTCTTCGTCGTCAGCGTCGGCCGGACGCCGCGCGCCGCGATCCACTTCCCGATCGCCGTCTCGGAGCGCCCGCCGCCGTACGCGTCCGCGGTGTCGAAGTGCGTGCAGCCCCAGCTCCCACGCCGCGTCCATCAGCGCGAACGCCTCGTCCTCGCTCTGGCCCTGGCCGAAGAACGCCGGCGATGACCCGACGCCGCCGAAGTTCCCGCACCCGAGCGCGACCCGCGGCAGCATGACCCCGCTGTCTCCGAGCGCGCGCCGTTCTATCGCCGTCATGGCGCGGCCGGCTCCGGGGCCGCCGCGGGCGACGCCGCCACCGCGGGCGCACCGTCGCGCTCGGCGAAGAACTCCGCGCCCTCGATGCTGAGGCGAGGCGTGATCCGGTCGAGCCAGCGCGGGAAGTACCAGTTGTGCTCGCCCATCAGGATCATCAGCGCCGGCACCAGCAGGCAGCGGACGACGGTCGCGTCGAGGATCACCGCCACCGCCAGCCCGACGCCGAACTGCTTCACCGTCGGGTCCCCGTTGAGCACGAAGCTCCCGAACACGAACACCATGATCAGCGCCGCGGCCGTGATCACCCGCGCGCTCGTCACGAGTCCCGAGACGACCGAGCTCTTGTTGTCCTCGCCCGCGTGGTGGTGCTCCTCGATCTGGCTGACCAGGAACACCTCGTAATCCATCGACAGCCCGAACAGGATCGCGAACATGAACAGCGGCACGTACGAGACGATCGGCACCGCTCCGCCGAGGCCGATCACGCCGCTGAGCCAGCCGTACTGGAAGATCGCGGTCAGCACGCCGTAGGCCGCGCCGATCGAGAGCAGGTTCATCACGGCCGCCTGCGGCGGCACGATCAGCGTGCGGAACGCGAGTATCAGGAGCACGAAGCTGAGCGCGATCACGACCGCGATCTGCAGCGGCAGCTTGCTCGAGATCTTGGTCGCGAGATCGTCGTAGGCGGCCGTGCTGCCGCCCACGTCGGCGTGCAGATTCGTCCCCTTCTCCGCCGCCGGGATCACGCTCGCGCGCAGATTGTTGACGAGATCCGTTGTCTGCTTCTCCGCCGGCCCGGCCTTGGAAATGGCGTTGAAGAACGCGACCGTTCCCGCCTTGTCGATCTGCATCGGCGACACCGCCGCGACGCCGGCAGCGCGACGACACGTCCTTCTGCAGCGTCACCAGCCGCGGATCCTTCGTCCCGTTCTGCGCCGGCGAGCCGAGCGTCGCCACGATCAGCAGCGGGCCGTTGACGCCCGGCCCGAAGTTCTTCGTGATCAGGTCGTACGCCCGGCGGGCGGTGGTCGTGGTCGAGAGCGCCGCCATGTCCTGCTGGCCGAGCGTCAGCGACAGCAACGGGATCGTCAGCGGGATCAGGATCAGGAGCGCCACGAGCCCGGCGAGCATCGGCCGCTTGGCGATCTCGTTCGCCAGCTTCGCCCACACTCCCTTGCGCACCTCCTCGTCGGTCGCCGGGTGGCGCACGCGCAGCGAGTTGATCCGCGGGCCGAGGATCCCGAGCTCGGCCGGCAGCAGCGTCAGCGCGGCGAGCACCGCGATCACGACCGCGATCGCCGCCATCAGGCCCATCGTCGTGACCAGCGGGATACCGGCCACGGCCAGCGACACCAGCGCGATCGTGACGGTGCTGCCGGCGAAGAACACGGCACCGCCGGAGGTCGCGACCGCCCGCGCGATCGACTCGTCCATCGGTAACCCGTCGTGTAAGCCCCGGAAGTGGCGCGTGACTATGAACAGCGCGTAGTCGATCCCGACGCCGAGGCCGATCATCGTCGCGAGCGTCGGCGCCACCGTCGGCACGGTCGCGACGTGCCCGAGCATCCGGATCACGGCGAGCGTCGACAGCAGCGCGAAGATCGCGGTGATGATCGGCAGCAGCATCGAGCTGACGGTGCCGAACGTGATCGTGAGGATCACCATCGCGGCGAGGATCCCGATCAGCTCGCTCGACTCGGTCGAGGGCTTCGACACCTTCTGGCCGAGCTGCCCGCCCGTCTCCACCTCGAGCCCGGCCGCCTCCGCCGGCTTTGCCGCAGCGTCGATCAGGTTCTGGGCAGAGCTTTCGGACAGGGAGCCCGGAGCGACCGACAGCGTGACCGAGATGTAGCCCGTCGCCTTGTCCTTGCTGAGCTGGGTCGCGCCCTGCTGGGAGAGCGGACTGACCGCCGAGGCGACGTCCTTGTTCTTGGTCAGGTTCGTGACGGCCTGGTCGATCGCGTTCGCGTACTTCTGGTCCGTCAGCACGCCGCTGGATGCGTGCAGCACGATCGGGCTCGTCCCGTTGGCCTGGGCGGGGAAGGAGTGCGTCAGCGCGTCGGTCGCGCGCTGGCTGTCGGTGCCCGGGAGCGACAGGTTGTCGTTGGTGTTGTCACCGAGCCCGTGCGAGATCGCGACCAGCGCCACCGTGACGACGAACCACACGGCCACCACGATCAGCCTGCGTTTCACGCAGAACTGCGCCAGGCCGTACAGCACTCCGGTCATCTAAGGCACCTCCCCCGGTTTGGATCGTTACCCCCCCTCCGCGTCGGGCGGATCGTCGCGCCCGCCGCAGTCGATGTCAAGCGCGCGGCCCGGAGCGGAATACTGCAACGCGGTGCCGACGCCGCCCCGCACAGCACTCGTGACCGGCGCCGCGCGCGGGATCGGCGCGGCGATCGCGAGCGAGCTCGCGTCGAACGGCCACCGAGTCGCCGTCGCCGACATCCTTGACGACGTGGCGACCGAGACGGCGACCGCGATCGGCGGGATCGCGGTCCACCTCGACGTGACCGATATCGAATCGGTCAAGGCCGCCACAGCCGAGGCCGAAGCGCGGCTCGGCCCGCTCGAGATCCTCGTCAACAACGCCGGCTGGGACGAGTTCAAGCCGTTCCTCAGCACCGACGAGGAGCTGTGGCGGAAGATCGTCGAGATCAACTACATCGGCTGCCTCCGCTGCTGCCGGACGGTTGTGCCGGGGATGGCGGAGCGCGGCTACGGCCGCGTCGTCAACATCAGCTCGGACGCGGCCCGCGTCGGATCCTCGCTCGAGGCCGTGTACAGCGGCGCCAAGGGCGCGGTGCTGAGCTTCAGCAAGACCCTCGCACGGGAGGTCGCCCGCCACGGCGTGACCGTCAACGTCGTCTGCCCCGGCCCGACCGAGACCGCACTGCTGGAGCGCATGTTCGAGTCCAGCGACGATGCCGCGCGGGCGGTCGAGGGGCTGAAGCGCGCCGTCCCGATGCGCCGGCTCGCGCAGCCGCAGGACATCGCGCCGGCGGTCGCGTTCCTCGCCTCCGACGCCGCCGGGTACATCACGGGCCAGACGCTGTCGGTGAGCGGCGGTCTCACGATGGCCTAGAGCCCACAACGAACGAGGAGGAGACCCGGCATGGAGCTGACCGACACCCGCTACGAGGTGGACCGCGGACTGGCGACGATCACGATCGACCGTCCGGACCGGCTGAACTCGTTCCGCGCGGGACTCGTGAACGCCGTCGTGCCGCGCGAGCAGCTCGCGGGCACCGTGCGCGAATGGGCGGACGACAGACACCGAGCACATCGCCGGCATCGGCCAGCTCGCGTTCACCGGGCTCGGGCTGTTCGTCGATACCGACGAGGCGCGCGAGGGCGTGAACGCGTTCACCGAGAAGCGCGACCCCGACTTCAGCCCCCACCAGACGCGGTCATCGATCTGACCAGCAGCCGCGCCCCGGGTAAGGCCCCGGGGCCGGGAAATGGGTCCGTTTGCCCGATGTGCGAGCGGCTGTCCCCGATCAGACTCCGTGTTCGTCAACACCTCGAGAGCAACTTTCCGAGTCACTACTCTGGAAAGGGACGATTGATGAGCACAACGATTTTGACACCCTCGCCCGATTCCGCTTCCGCCCGCCCGCACCTGACGGCGACGCTGATCCTGTGTTGCGTCGCACAGTTCATGGTGATCCTCGACGTCTCCGTCGTGAACGTCGCGCTGCCGTCGATCCGGCACTCGCTCGGCTTCACCGAGGCCGACCTGCAGTGGGTCGTGAACGCCTATACGGTCACGTTCGCGGGCTTCCTGCTGCTCGGCGGCCGCGCCGCCGACCTGCTCGGCCGGCGGATCGTGTTCGTCTCGGGCCTGACGCTGTTCGCGCTCGCGTCGCTGGCCGGCGGTCTGGCGGATAGTCAGACGCTGCTGATCATCGCGCGCGCGGCCCAGGGCCTCGGCGGCGCGGTGATCGCGCCCGCATCGCTGTCGATCCTCACGACCACGTTCACCGATCCGGCCGAGCGCAATCGCGCGGTCGGGATCTGGGGCGCGATGGGCGGCGCCGGCGGCGCCGCCGGCGCGCTGCTCGGCGGCGTGATCGTCCAGGCGCTGACGTGGCGCTGGATCCTGTTCATCAACGTCCCGATCGGTCTGCTCGCGGCGCTCGCGACCCAGCGGCTCGTGGCCGAGGGACGCAATCCCGAGCGCGCGAGCGGCTTCGACCTGGCCGGGCGCGCTGACGGCGACGATCGGGCTCTCGCTGCTGGTGTTCGGAATCGTTCGCACCGACACCACCGGATGGGGCGACGCGATCGACGATCGCGCTGCTGGTCGCCGGCGTCGTACTGCTCGGCGTGTTCGTGGTGATCGAGGGCCGGTTCGCGCGCTCGCCGCTGATGCCGCTGCGGATCTTCTCCTCACGCACCCTCAGCGCCGCGAACGTGATCCTCATGACGGTCGGCGCCGCGTCGTTCGCGATGTGGTTCTTCCTCACGCTGTACATGCAGCAGGTGCTCGGGTACACGCCGCTCCAAGCCGGGGTCGCGTTCCTGCCGATGACGCTGTGCATCGTCGTCGGCTCCGTGGCCGCGTCGCGGTCGGTGATCCGGATCGGACCGAAGCCGATCCTGCTCGCGGGGATGCTCCTGCAGGCCGCCGGGCTGCTGCTGTTCTCCCAGATCGCGGTGCACGGTCACTACTTCAGCGACATCCTCGCCGGCTCGCTGCTGATCGCGCTCGGGATCGGGTTCTCATTCGTGACCGGATCGATCGCGGCCGTCTCCGGGGTCGCGCCCCACGAGGCAGGCCTCGCCTCCGGGCTCGTGAACACGTCACGGATGTTCGGCGGCGCGCTCGGTCTCGCCGTCCTCGCCGCGATCGCGACCTCGCACACGAACTCGCTGGCGCGCCAAGGTCACACGCTCAACGAGGCGCTGACCGGCGGGTTCCACGTGGCGTTCCTGGCCGCTTCCGGGGTCGCGTTCGTGGGCGCGCTGCTCGCGGCCTTCGCGCTGCCGCGCGTGCGAGTGCGAGTGCCGGGCGGTGCGCCGACACCGGCGCCGGCCCAGCCCGAGGCTGCCGCCTAGCGAGCGGGTCGAGCCGGCGACGTAACTAGTTCGCTACCCTAACCATGTGGCAATCGAACTACCCGAGCACCCCGGGCGCGTCATCGCGCGCCTGGCCCGCCAGGTCGAGCTGGCCGCGGCAACCGTCGAGCTGACGCTGCCGCAATACCGCGCGCTCAGCCTGCTCGCCGAGGGCAAGGAAGCAGCGTCTGCGCTCGCGGACAAGCTGGCGGTGAGCCGGCCGAGCGTCACCGGCGTGATCGACGGGCTGGTCGCGCGCGGCCTCGTCGAGCGCCACCAGGAGGCCGGCGACCGCAG
Organism: uncultured Solirubrobacterales bacterium; assembly: GCA_963826895.1. Classification (GTDB taxonomy): domain Bacteria; phylum Actinomycetota; class Thermoleophilia; order Solirubrobacterales; family Solirubrobacteraceae; genus Palsa-465. The sequence continues at coordinate 164,769 of CAWGYJ010000006.1, read as the reverse complement.
GCGGATCGACCTGCACCTGACGGCCGAGGGCGCCGAGGCCCTCGCGGCCGCCGACGAGGAGATCGAGCGCCGCCTGCGCGAGGTCGCCGGGCACGGACCGCAGCCGGGGTTCGAGACGCTCGCGCCCGTGGAAGGAGGCGCTCGACGCCTACCGCGCCTCCAAGCGCGAGGCGCAGGCGGTCGCGACTTGAGCGCGACCACGGCGGACCGGCCGAGACTCTCAACCCACTCCTCGCGGCCGACCGGGATCGAGTCCCGGTACTCCCCGCCACGCGCGACGATCGACCCTGACCGGAACAAGCCCTGGCTCGCGCGGGCGCGGCCGATCGTGATGGCGCACAAGCGGACGCTGGCGACCGCGCTCGGCATGTCGTTCGTCGCGCTGCTGCTCCAGGTCCAGATCCCGAACCTGCTCAACGACGCGGTCACGAACTCGCTGCAACGGCACACCGTGCCGCTCGTCGCACTACGTGACGGCTCGTGCTCGTGCTGGCGGTCGCGGCCGGGATCGCCGGCTACGTCTCGCGCCTGTTCCTGATGCGGACCGCCTACGCGATGGAGTTCGACCTGCGCAACATCATCTACGAGCACCTGACGCGGATGTCGTTCTCGCTTCTATGACCGCGTCCAGTCGGGCCAGCTGATCTCGCCGCGCCAACTCCGACATCCGCTCGGTGCAGATGTACCTGACGTTCGCGCCCGGCGATCCTCGTCCAGTGCGCGGTCGCGCGTCGTCGCGTTCGTCTACATGCTGTCGATCAACGTCCCGCTCGCGTTCGTCGCGATGTGCGACGACTGCCGCTCGTGTTCTTCATCGAGCGTGCGGATGCGCCAGCAGCATGTTCCCGGTCTCGTGGCTGATCCAGTCGCGGCTGGCGGAGGTCGCGACGATCGTCGACGAGAACATCAACGGCGTCCGCGTCGTCAAGTCGTTCGTCGCCGAGCCGCGCGAGCTGCGCACGCTCGCGCAGGGCCGCCGACCGGCTGCAGTGGGCCTACATCCAGGACGCCGACATCCGCGCGCAGCTTCACGCCGGTCGGTCCAGAACCTGCCGCAGGTCGGGCTGGCGCTGGTCCTGCTCTTCGGCGGCTACCTCGTGATCCACGGCCAGCTCCAGGTCGGCGCGATCCTCGCCTTCAGCGCCTACATCGTGATGCTCCAGGCGCCGTTCCAGATGCTGGGCATGCTGATCATGCTCGGCCAGCGCGCGGCGGCCTCGGCGGAGCGGATCTACGAGATCCTCGACGAGCAGCCGAGCGATCGTCGACCGGCCCGCGGCGCGTCGACCTGGTCGACTGCCGAGGGCGACGTCGCGTTCGAGGCACGTCGACTTCGCCTACGCGCGGCGGCGCCGCTGGTGCTCGACGGACTTCAACCTGCACCTGCAGCCCGGGCGAGACGGTGGCGATGGTCGGGCGCACGGCCAGCGGCAAGACGACGGTCGCCACGCCTGCTGCTCGCGCTTCTACGACGTCACCGGCGGCGCGGTCAGGATCGACGGCCACGACGTCCGCGACCTCACGCTCGCGAGCCTGCGCGCGCCAGATCGGCGTCGTGCTCGACGAGCCGTTCCTGTTCTCGGTCTCGATCCGCGACAACATCGCCTACGGCCGCCCGGACGCGCGATCGACGAGATTCGGGCCGCGGCCCGCGCCGCCGGCGCCGAGCGAGTTCATCGACGGAGCTCCCGGACGGCTACGACACGGTCGTCGGCGAGCGCGGCTACACGCTCTCGGGCGGGCAGCGCCAGCGGATCGCGATCGCGCGCACGCTGCTGCGTGAACCCGCCGATCCTGGTCCTCGACGACGCCACCAGCGCCGTCGACGTGCAGGTCGAGCAGGAGATCCACGAGGCGCTGCAGGCGCTGATGCAGGGCCGCACGACGCTGATCGTCGCCCACCGGCTGTCGACGATCGGCCTCGCCGACCGGGTCGTGCTGCTCGACGGCGGCCGGATCGTCGCCGACGGCACGCACGCGGAGCTGCTCGAGACGACGCCGCTGTACGTCGAGGTGCTGGCCCAGGCGGAGGCCGAGGAGCAGAACAGCAGCGTCGAGCGCGCGCGCGAGGAGGCAGCGCGGGAGGACCGGCTATGAGCTTCGGCGGCTTCGGCGGCGGCGCGCCGATGTTCGGCGGCGCGTTCGGCAGGGCGGCTCGCGGTCGGCGGCGGCGCCGGGCGGCGGCCTGCCGTTCGCCGGGATCCCGCCCGAGCTGCAGGAGGGCGTCGACAAGCTGCTCGCGAGCGAGCCCGAGCACGGCGAGCCCGACGCGCCGCTTCAGCTACCGCGAGCACCGACGAGCGCGGCAAGCACCTGACGCTGCGCGGGCTGATCTTCCGCCACTGGCGCCTCGGCGCGGTCGCGGCCGTGCTCGTGCTGATCGTCAGCGTCACCAACCAGGCTCGGGCCGGCGCTGATCGCCTATCGGCGATCGACCACGGCATGCCGCCGCATCACGAGGACTTCGGCGTGGTGGCGGTCTGCGCCGGCGCTCTTCCTGCTCGCGATCCTGATCACCGCGCTCGCGCAGCGCGCCCAGGCGCGGGTCACCGGCCGGCTCGCGGCGCGCGTGATGAACGACCTGCGCGTGCAGGGTCTTCACCCACCTGCAGCGGCTCGGCCTCGACTTCTACACCGACGAGAAGGCCGGGCGTGATCATGACCCGGATGACGAGCGACATCGAGAACCTGCAGCAGCTGCTGCAGGACGGGCTCGCGCAGTTCGTCGTCCAGGCGCTGACGATGATCGTGATCACGGTCGATCCTGTTCACGATGAACGTCGAGCTGACGCTGATCACGCTCGCGCTGGTCGTCCCGCTCGCTGACGCTCGGCGTCGCTGTGGTTCACGCGGCGCCTCGCAGCGCGGCTACGAGCCGCGTGCGCGACGGGATCGCCGGCGTGCTCGGCGACCTCTCGGAGAGCCTGCACGGCGTGCGCACGGTCGCCGCCTACAACCGCCAGCGCTGCAACGTCGTCCAGCACCGCAACGTCGTCGGCGTCTACCGCGACGCCAACAACTACACCGCCCAGATCAACGCGATCTACGGCCCCGGCACGCAGATGCTCGGCTACCTGCGGCCAGGCCGCGCTGCTGGCGATCGGCGGCAACATGGTCGCTGCACCACCAGCTCTCGATCGGCGCGCTGGTCGCCTTCTTCCTGTACCTGAACCGCTTCTTCGCGCCGATCCAGCTGCTCGTGCAGCAGTACAACACCTTCCAGCAGGGGCAGTCGCTCGATCCTCAAGCTGCGCACGCTGTTCGCGACTGGAGCCGAGCACGCCCGAGGCGCCGGCGCGCCGCGAGCTGCCGCCGATCGAGGGCGAGATCGTCTTCGACCACGTGACGCTTCGGCTACGACCCGGCCGGTCCCGGTGCTGCGCGACGTCGACCTGCGCGATCGCACGCCGGCGAGACGGTCGCGTTCGTCGGGCAGACCGGCGCCGGCAAGTCGACGCTCGCCAAGCTGATCACCCGCTTCTACGACCCGACCGAGGGACGGCGTCGCTGATCGACGGCCACGACCTCCGCGACGTCACGCTCGACTCGCTGCGCCGCCAGCTCGGGGTCGTGCCGCAGGAGCCGTTCCTGTTCGCCGGCAGCCTGCGCTACAACATCGCCTTCGCGCGCCCCGACGCCACCGACGAGGAGGTCTGGGAGGCGGTCGACGCGGTCGGCCTGCGGCGACGTCGTCGAGCGGATGCCGGACGGGCTCGACACGGTCGTGCACGAGCGCGGGCAGTCGCTCTCCTCGCGGCGAGCGCCAGCTGATCGCGCTGGCGCGCGCGTTCCTCGCGCAGCCGCGCGTGCTCGTGCTCGACGAGGCGACCTCCAACCTCGACCTGCTGTCGGAGACGAAGATCGAGGCGGCGCTCGACGTGCTGCTGCGAGGCGCGCACCGCCGTGCTGATCGCGCACCGGCTGACGACCGCGATGAAGGCCGACCGGATCGTCGTGGTCGACGACGGCCGCGATCGTCGAGATCGGCTCGCACGACGAGCTGGTCGCGCGCGGCGGCCGCTACGCCGAGATGTACGCGATGTGGGTGAGGGGCACCGAGGGCGCAGCCAAGGCCGCGTAGGCGCCTCGGCCGGTCAGGACAGCACGGTCGCGTCGAATATCGCCATCGCGGCGCGCGACGCGCTCTGCGCAAGCGTGCGCAGGTCACGTCCGTTCGCGGCCGCGACCACGAGCAGCTCGCGGATCCCGCCGACGATCATCACGGCGACGTCCGGATCGAGCGGCCGGGCCCGAAGCTCGGGATGCGCCGCGCGACCGGCGTCGACGAGCTCCACCAGCAGCCCCGCGAAGCGCTCCACCACCGCCACCTGGCGCGCGGCGCCCTCGGCGCCGAGCGCCGGCAGCTCTCGTACGAAGCTGAGGTGCAGCAGCGGGCGCAGTAGCAGGCTCTCGAGGTATGCGTCGAGCGCCTGATCGACCTGCACCCGCGGTGCCGCCGCCGGGTCGACGGCGTCAGCGAGGACGCGCATCGCCTCCTCACTCGTGCACTCGAACAGCGCCAGGAAGCAGGCTTCCCGGTCGGCGAACTGCTCGTAGAACGTGCGCCGCGAGGTTCGCGCGATCCGGACGATGTCGGCGACCGTCGTAGCGCCGTAGCCCTGCTCCTCGATCGACTGAGCGAGCGCCTCGATCAGCCGGTCCCTGTCGCTCCTGACCACCTAGCCACCGTACTTGCACTCCACAATCACGCGGCCGCCGCGGCTCGGGATCATCGTCACGTTCCGCTGCCGCGCGTGCTCGCGTCGTGACCTGGTCGCCACCAGGTCCGTGCGCCGGGCGATCGCCTCGAGCACGACCCGCTGCTCGGCCATCGCCAGCGACGCGCCGAGGCAGCGCCGGATGCCACCGCCGAACGGGATCCAGGTGTAGCGTCCCGGGCTTGACGCCCACGAACCGCTCGGGCATGAACGCGTGTGGCTCGGGATACACGTCGGGGCGGTGGTGCAGCGCGACGATGCTGACCCCGACCGGAGTTCCGGCGGGCACCACGTACTCGCCGAGGCGCCATGGCCGCTTCACCATCCGCACGATCGCGGGGATGACCGGCCGGACGCGCATGCCCTCGTGGATCGTCGCCTCGATGTACTCGGTGGCGGCGGCGCCCGGATCGCCGGCGCGGACGAACTCGCGCAGCCGGTCGTACGCGGCCGGCGTGCGCACGAGCCGCTCGAACGTCCACGCGAGCGAGTTCGCGGTCGTCTCGTGCCCGGCGAGCACCAGCGACATCAGCTCGTCGCGGATCTCGTGGTCGGTCAGCCGGCGCCCGTCGTCGACGCGCGCGCTGAGCAGCAGCGACAGCACGTCGGTGCGGCCCTCGGCCGCGGCCGGACCCTGTTCTCGCCTCGCGCGGATCGCGGCGTACAGCTGCCGGTCGGCGACGGCGAGCACCCACCGCATCACCCCGCGCGCCTGCTCGCGCCCGATGTTCTGCAGCTCCACGAGTCCCCAGAGGATGTTCGTAGAGAGCCCGAGCAGTCTGCGGAACGTCTCGCGCATCCGGTACTCCGGGGTGCCGCGCGCCGGCGCGCCATCGATCCCGAACAGGCCGCTCATGATCACGTCGAGCGTGACGGCCTGCATGCGCGGCGCGAGCGCGAACGGGCGCCCCACCGACCGCAGACATGGTACGTCAGCGTACCAGGGCCGCTGGAGCGATGGATCAGTCTGTGTCCGGCAGCGCCGCCCGGGCGTGCTGAGCGTGCGCCTCGAGTGCCTGGAGCGCCGCCAAGCGCGCCTCGAGCGTCGGGTGGGTGGCGTTCAGCCGCTCATACAGCGAGGACCGAAGCTCCTCGCCGACCGCGACGAAGTGGAAGTTGTCGAGCGCGGCCATCGCGCGCAGGTCCGCGTGCGGGATCGCCTTCATCTGGCCCGAAACCTTGATCAGCGCCGAGGCCAGCGCGGACGGACGACCGGTGATCGCCGCGGCGCTCCGATCGGCGGCGAGCTCGCGATACCGGGACAGCGTGTTGGTGCCGAGCCGCGAGTACTGGCCGATCTGCGTCGTGATCCACCTGGCGACCCATAGCCACCACGCGAACCAGACCACCCCGATCGCGGCGCCACGCCGCGAGCCCGCCATCAGGATCGCGCCGGGCATGCCGACGACGGTCATCACGGTCGCGTCGCGGTTGGCGATGTGGCTGAGCTCGTGCGCGATCACCGCTTGGAGCTCGTGCCGATCGAGCAGCTCGAGCAGCGACGCGGTCACGTGCAGCTGCGGCCTGCGGCCTGGCGGCGCGATGATCCAGCTGTTCGGCTCCCGTTCGTGCTCGAGCACGATCTCGGGACGCGGCACGTCGGCGATCGCGCACAACCGGTCGACGGTCGCGAACAGCTCAGGCGCGTCCGGCTCGGAGAGCACCTCTGCGCTCGACGCGGCGCGCCGCTCGCGGAGCGTCACCATGACTCCGATCGCGGTCACGATCACCACGCCGATCAGGAGCGTCGAGGGAAGCACGAGGAACAGCGCCACCAGCGCCGCCACCACGATCAGCGGCGTAGCGATCGACACCGCCACCATGCGCACCATCAGGGAGCGATCGGCAGGAAACAGGTCACGGTGTCGCATACGCACATGGTAGACCCTTGCGGTCGTCGGTCAGAATGGCTGCCGTGGCCCGCGCGTTCGTCTCCCGCCGCCTCCCCGGCTCAGCGCTCGATCGCCTGGCCGCCGAGCACGACGTCGACCTCTGGCCGGGCGACGACGCGCCCACTCCCGACGAGCTCCGCGAGCACACGGCGCAGGCGGAGGGACTGCTGTCGTTGCTCACCGACCGCGTCGACGCCGCCCTGCTCGACGCCGCGCCGCACCTGCGGGTCGTCTCGAACTACGCCGTCGGCGTCGACAACATCGACCTCGCGGCGGCGGCCGCGCGGGGCATCCCGGTCGGCCACACACCGGACGTGCTCACCGACGCGACCGCCGACCTCGCGTTCGCGCTGCTGCTGGCGGCGGCGCGCAAGCTGCCCGAGGCGATCGCGGCGGCGCGTGCCGGTGGCGGCAAGTGGGGCCCGGGCGACCACCTCGGCCACAGCGTCCACGGCCAGACGCTCGGCATCATCGGCTTCGGCCGGATCGGCCGCGCGGTGGCGGCGCGGGCATCCGGCTTCGAGATGACGGTGCTCGCACACAGCTCGTCGTCCGGGGTAGCACTGGACGAGTTGCTCGAACGCTCTGACTTCGTGTCGATCCATTGCCCGCTCACGCCCGCGACCCGCCATCTGATCGACGGGCCCGCGCTCGCGCGGATGCAGACCACCGCGATCCTGATCAACACCGCGCGCGGCCCGATCGTGGACCAGGCCGCGCTGCGCGACGCTCTGCGGGACGGCGCGATCGCCGGCGCCGCGCTCGACGTCACCGACCCCGAGCCGCTGCCGCCGGACGACCCGCTGTGGGAAGCTCCGAATCTGATCGTGCTGCCCCACATCGGCTCCGCCACGCGGGCCGCCCGAGAGCGGATGGCCGACATGGCGGTCGACAATCTGCTCGCCGGGCTCGCCGGCGAGCCGCTGCCACACCGGATCGGCGCGTCGTGAGCCGGGTCGCGGTCGTCGACATCGGCACGAACTCGACCCGCCTGCTCGTCGCCGAGCTGGGCGGCGGCCGCGTCACCGACGAGCTCGAGCGGCGCACCACCGTCACGCGTCTCGGCGCCGGCGTCGACGCCGGCGGGCGCCTCCGCGACGATGCGATGGAGCGCGTCTACGCGACACTCGAGGAGTACAGGCAGGCGATGCACGAACACGGGGTCGAGCGGGGCGTCGCGGTGATGACGAGCGCCGTCCGCGACGCCGCGAACGGCCGCGAGTTCGCCGACGAGGTCGCTCGCCGCTTCGCGCTCGAGCCGCACATCCTCAGCGGCGATGAGGAGGCGGGGCTGACGTTCCTCGGCGCGATGAGCGAGCGCGACCCGGCCGATCGCACGCGGACGCTGGTGATCGACATCGGCGGCGGCTCGACCGAGCTCGTGATCGGCAAGGGACACGAGGTGCTCTTCCACGTCTCGACCCAGGCCGGCGTCGTCAGACAGACCGAGCGCCACCTGCACTCGGACCCGGCGACGGACGCAGAGCTCGAGGCGCTGTGCGCCGATGTGCGCACGATCGTGTCCCGTGCCGTCCCCTCCCGCAGGCGGCGGTCCGTGCAACACGCGATCGCGGTCGCCGGCACCGCCACTCAGCTGGCCGCGATCGCCCAGGAGCTCGTGCCCTACGACCCCACGCGCGTTCACGGCTACGTGATCACGAACAACGAGCGGGACCGGCTGCTCGCCCAGCTTGCCGCGGAGCCGCTGGCCGCGCGCCGGCTGACCCCGGGACTCGACCCCTCGCGTGCGCCAACGATCGTCGCCGGCGCGGCGATCCTCGGTCTCGTCATGGATCTGTTCGGTCTCGACCACGTGGAGGTCTCCGAGCACGACATCCTCCGCGGCGCGGCGATGGAGTTCGGCTAGCGGCCGGACCTGGACGCCGCGCTCGGGAGGTAGCGCCGCGTAGCGCCGCGCAAGATCCTCAACCTTTTGGTTGACAATCGCCCTCGTCACGGGCTATGTTCAACCTTATGGTTGAGGATTCGTTCGACGACATCTTCCAGGCGCTGTCGCACGGGACGCGGCGGGAGATGCTCGAACGGCTCGCCAACGGCGACCTGACGGTCGGGGAGCTCGCCGAGCCGTACGAGATGTCGCTCGCGGCGGCGTCCAAGCACATCAAGGTGCTGGAGCGCGCGGGCCTCGTCCGCCGGACGGTGAACGGGCGAACCCACGTCTGCCGGCTCGAGCCCTCCCCCCTGGTCTCGGCCAACGCGTGGCTGCGCAATTACGAGCTCTACTGGACCGAACGCCTCGCCGCACTCGACGCACTGATGGCAACCGACGAACCCCAGGAGGAACGATGACCCCAGCAGAGACGAAGAACGCCGTTCGGGTCACCCGGACGATCGCCGCGCCGCCGGAACGCGTCTTTCGCGCCTGGCTCGACCCCGAGCTCGTGCGCCAGTGGATGTCGCCGACCGGTTACAACGCCGCGAAGGCCGAGATCGAGGAGCGTGTCGGGGGCCGGCACAACGTCTGGTTGTCGGACCCGGACGGCGTGGACGTCGGCGGAGTCGAGGCCGAGATCATCGAGCTGATCCCGAATCAGCGACTCGCGTTCCGCTGGTGGTTCGTCGAGCCCGACCGCAAGACCGCCCCCGATTTCGAAACGCGGGTGATCGCCGACTTCGAGCCCGGCAGCGAGCCCGGCACGACCGACCTCAGCGTCGTGCACGAGCGGCTGGACGCGGCCGAGCGCCAGCAGGAGGGCCTCGCCGCCGACATCGGCCTCGGCTGGAACATGGGATTCGACAAGCTCGAAGCGGCGCTGGCCGCCTGAAGCGGAGAGGGTCGCGGGGCCGCCGCTATTGCGCGGGCGTCGCGGCGCGCAGGCGCCCGCTGATGTCCACGCAATCCGCGCACACGGACTGCGGGATCACGCCGGCGCGCATCAGCAGCCCGAACGCCTTGCATCCAAGGCAGTAGCCGAAGATCGACTCGAGCCCGGCGGCGGGCAGCAACAGGACCAGCACGATGTCGGCGGCGGTGTGGGAGGCCGCGAACGCGAGCACCAGCGCCGCCGTCGACATCACCGCTCCAATCCCCTGGGCGAACCGCTTCGGTGGTCCCGGCACCGGCTTCTTCGGTCCGAGCCGCGGCGCCACCACATCCATTGCGAACCGCCCGAGCGGGCTCAGCGTCGGGCCGGTCAGCACCCGCGCCCAGAACCCGTACGCGATCGGGATCAGCAGCCAGTACCAGCCCGTCGCGAGCGTGACGATCACCCCGGCCAGCACGAAACCGGCGACGACCCGCGCCGCCTTCTCGTTGACGGGGTTGGGAAACGCGAACAGCTCCCGCATGCCTCCAATGATACTCAACCGAATCGGTTGGATTCGTTCCGGGGGCCGTTCTTTCCCGAGAAACGCTCGCACCTGCGACGCGAATCGGCGAGAACGCGCGATTTTGGCCATCTGGACGAATGTCCGATTGTCAGGACTCTGTCCAGGGTGCATGATCCCTGGCGGGTCGGGAATCGCTTGTCGAAACCCAGACCCACACATAGGCTCGGGCGAAGCCGCAGACATCGGCGCCTCCCGCCGTCCGAGCCACTCGAACCAGGCCCTTTCTGGCACGTACCCCTGCCCGTCCCGATTGGGCCTTACCTGGATCGGAAGCCGCCCGCCCAACGCGGGCGGTTTTCGTTTAAGCGCGTCAGCTTCGTGTAGTGACGAACTGTCGCCTACGCCAGGTTCGAGCGCCGCGGGTACGCCACCGAGGGGTCCGTCAGCACGTTCACGAGCGTCGGGCGCCCCGACTCGAACGCGCGCTCGAGCGCCGGGCGCAGCTCGCCGGGCTCGCGCACGAGCGCGCCGTCGCACCCGAGCGCCTCGGCGACCTGGTCATACCGGGTCTCGGGGCGTAGGTCGGCCACGACCGAGTAGCCGTACATCGCCTCCATCGGGTGCTTCTCCAGCGCCCAGATGCCGTTGTTCCCGATCACCCCGACGACCCCGACGCCGTGGCGAGCCAGCGTGTCGAACTCCATCCCCGCGAACCCGAACGCGCCATCGCCGAGCAGCAGCACGACCTGACGCTCGGGGCGGGCCAGCTTCGCGGCGAGCGCGTACCCGGGACCCGATCCGAGGCAGCCGTAGGGGCCGGGGTCGAGCCAGCACCCCGGTTCGTACGAGTCGACCACGCGGCCGGCGAACGACACGAAGTCGCCGCCGTCGCCGATCACGATCGCATCGCGGTCGAGCAGCTGTGCGAGCTCGCCGTAGATCCGCATCGGGTGCAGCGGCGCTCGATCCTCCGCCAGCTCGCCGGCCTCCGCCGCGCGCTTCTCGGTCTCCACCGCCCGCAGCGACGAGACCCACTGCCCCCGGGCCCCGACGCTGCCGGCCGCGCCGGCTCGGAGCGCATCGAGCGTCGCGGGCAGCGCCCCGTACAGCTCCGCGGCAACCGGCCGGGGATGATCTCGCGAGGGCTCGGCGACATCGATCACGATCACCTCGGCGTCGGCAGCGAACACCGCGCCGAAGCCGAGCCGGAAGTCCAGCGGCGCGCCGATCACGAGCGCGACGTCGGCGCCGCCGAGCGCCGTCCCCCGCGCGCGCGAGAAGCTGAGCTCGTGATCAGCGGGCACGCACCCGCGGCCGAGCCCGTTGAGGAACACGGGAATCTGCAGCTCCTCCGCGAGCGCCCGGAGCGCGACCTCGCCGTGCCCCCAGTAGAGACCGGTGCCGGCCATGATCACCGGCCGCTCGGCGTCACGCAGCAGCGAGACCGCGCGATCCAGCGCCGCACCCGACGCGCCCGCACCGGCCCACGACGGCGCCGGGGGCCCGGCGTCATCCTGCAGCGGCTCGTCGGCGGCCATGAACACGTGGTCGAGCGGGAAGTCGACGAACGCCGGGCCGGTGTGGGGCGTGATCGCGACCCGCAGCGCCTCGTCGACGAGGCCGGGGATCTCGGCCGTCGAGTCGGAAGTCGCGGCGGACTTCACCAGCGGCCGCACGAACGGCACGTGGTCGATCTCCTGCAGCGACCCCTGGCCCCAGCGGAACATCGGCGCGCGGCCGCCGAGCACGACCATCGGCGAGCCGTTCTGGGACGCCGATGCGATCGCGCTCATCCCGTTGGTGATGCCGGGCCCCGCGGTCAGAGCGCACACGCCTGGGGTGCGCGTGACCTTCGCCCAGCCCTCGGCCGCGAACGCGGCCGTCTGCTCGTGGCGGACATCGATCAGCTCGATCCCCTCTTCGCGGCAGCCGTCGTAGATCGAGAACAGGTGCCCGCCCGAGAGCGTGAACAGCTTGCCGACGCCGTGCGCGCGGAGCCGCCGCGCGATCAGCCGTCCGCCATGGAGCTGCGTACCCGTCTCGGTCGCCACGGCGGGCACGCTAACACGCCCGCGCTATCGGCCCGCCCCGACGCGCAGCGCGTTGATGACCGCGCCCGCGAGGATGATCACGGCGAGCACGTAGAACCACGCGAGCACGATCAGGATGAACACGATCGTGGTCCCGAACCGTGCGATCGTCGAGATGTTGGTCAGGTACACGGGGAACGCGATGTCGACGATCACGATCGCGATCGTCGCCCCGAGCGCGCCCGGCCACACCGCTCGCCAGGGCACGTCGCGATTCGGAACGCGGGAGTAGATCAGCGCCAGGCAGCCGAACAGGATCGTCACGCTGACCCCCAGCGAGATCGCGTACACGACCACCGTCACGTGTGCGAGGTCGAACGGAAGCGCGTCGGTGCCGGCCTTGAGGAAGCTCTGCGCGGTCGGGACGATGACCGTCGCGATCATGAACAGCAGCACGACGACGAGCATCCCGAGCGCGAACCGCTTCTGCTCGACCCACGGCCGCGAACGACAGCCGTAGATCCGAGCGAACGCCGTGTCCATCGCGCCCCAGAACGAGCTGCCGAGCCACAGGCTCGCGATCAGCGCGAGCACGCCCGTGCTGGTGGTGGAGTCCTTGACCTGGCTCAGCAGGTCGTTGAGCGTGTCCTGGGTCGTTCCCGGGAACACCTCGCGGAGATCGCCGAGCACGCTCACCTGAATCGAGTGGCTCGAGAGGACCTGGCCCGCGACGAACAACGCCAGCAGCGCCACCGGGATCACCCCGAGCAGCATGTTGTACGCGAGCATCGCCGAGGAACCCGTGATGTTCGCGTTCCAGGCGACCTTCCAGAAACGGCGCAACGCGGAGCGTGCGCGCGCCGCGGTCGCCGTCAATCGCCCACCCGGGCCGTGGTCGCGGAGCGCTGCTCAGCCTCGGCTGAGGGTGCTTCGCGCGGCACCCACAGCTCGACCGGCTCCGCCTTCCCCTTCATCGGCACGGCCTCGCGCTCCTCGTATTCGAACAGGCCATCCGACAGCTGCGATCTGGTCGCCTCGGTGATCAGGACGTCATCGCCGGTCTCGCGCGTCGCGGCCTCGACGCGCGCGGCGGTGTTGACCGCGTCGCCGATCACCGCGACCCCACGCGCCCGCCGCCGCCGACGGTGCCGGCCACGACCTGGCCGCTGTTGACGCCGATCCCGACGGCCACCCGCCCGGCGTATCGCTCGTACACGAGCTCGGTGATCCGGAGCGCCGCCGCGACCGCGCGGTCGGCGTGGTCCGGATGGCGGTCGGGCACGCCGAACACGCCGAGCAGCCCGTCGCCGACCGTGCCCGCGACCGCGAGGATCAGGAAGGAATAGGGCTTCAGCTTCAGCTCCCAGGTCATGAACGCGACGAACGGCAGGTACACGAACAGGAACGGGTACTTGCGCATCCGCCTGAAGTACTCCACCGGCAGCGTCGCGAGCGCCACCCAGGCCTCGATCGTCGAGCCCTCGTCGCGCGCACCCCGCTCCCACGCCCACGCGGGCCGCCCCATCCGGCGCGTGAGCCTGATCGAGACCAGGTTGTCGAGCGAGACGAGTAGCTGCGAGACGATCACGAGCGTCCAGAACTGTCGGTCGGTGACCGGCTGGTAGAGCTTCAGCAGCAGGAGACCGCCGAACATGATCACGTGGGCGAGGCCGAACTGCGCCCAGACCAGGGCGTATGAGTTGCGGCGCGTGATCGCGCGCACCGCGCGATCCACCGGATCTCTCATGCGGAAAGTGTGACGCGCGCGCCTGACGGCCGCCACGTACGTGTCAGTGGCTACCGCGCGCAAGCGGAGCTGCGATCCACGACCCGAGGGCCGTCGCGCGAGCCGCCATCGCAGCGAACAGAGGCTCATCGCAGGGTTCGAAGTACTCGTCGAGGATGGCCCGGAGCGGCTCGCGAATGTCGTGATGGACCAATTCCATGAACGGCGCAACGTAGCCTGGCTCCGGGCTCGGCGAAAGTGCCAGAGCCTCCGCTCGCATGCGCGCATATATCGCGAGCGCCTCGCCGCGGCGCTGGTTCCGGTGCGTGTGCTCGTGGCCGTCGAGGGTCGACGCCACCCGTTCCGTGGGCGTGGCCCGCAGAGCGCGAACCAGGTGCTCTCGAGACGAGCGCTTCGCGTGCAGCGCCCGCAGGACGAAGCCGGTTGATGGTGCATCCGGGCGCCAGTCGGCCCACGCGCACAACACACCGATCGGGTCGATTCCGGCGGCCATCGGCGAGACGTCCTCCGCGAGCACGGCCAGCGCGATCAGAAAGCACTTTGCGCATGCGCTGCACGCCTGCTTCCCCGGCGGTGCCTGCCAGCACGAGAATTGCAGCTCGAACAGCGATCGGTACCGGCTGAGCAGGAGCGCGAGGACCTGAGGCATGTGCAATGGAAACGTGAGCGATCCCTGCCGTACGCCGAACTGGCCGAGCAGGGCGTCGAGCGCATGTTGGACGGGCGCCGAGGAGAGGAACTCGCGATGCAGGAGCGTCCCGCCGTCATCGGCCGCGTTGTACTGGATGTCGGCCTCTGACGCGAGCAGACACCGCCCGCCGCCGTCGGCGGCGGCAACGGCGGCCATCGCTCCGTAGTAGAGCGGGAGGTCGCTCAGCTCGTGCGTGCCCAGTGAGCACCCGTCGCGCGCAGGGAACCCGAGCTCCCAAGCGGTCCGGAAGTCGGAGCGCACCTCGAGCGAGTCGACCGCGAGCCGCTCGGAGATCCCGCCCAGCGCGCGCTCGCGCGCCGCGCCGACATGATCGCGAGCCCACGACACCGGCGAGGTGATCGTGACCAGCAACGGCCGATCGGTCAGCTCGGCCGCGAGCGCGGCGAGCAGCAGGCTGTCCTTCCCACCGCTGAACGCGACGATCGCACGAGCGCCGTTGCTCGGGTTCTCGATCGGCGCGAGCGTCGGACCCGAATCCACGATCACCACCGGGCGCCCTCCGGGACGAGGTGCGCTGCCGTACGCCTCGAGCTGAACGGCGACGTTTGCCGTCAGCCGCATCCAGAACTCGCGCTCGGCCGCCCCGATCCTCACCGGCACCTCAACCACGCACGGACGCAACAGGACCCAGTGGGTGTGGAGACAGATCATCATCACGCGCCACCAGAGAGCGAGCGGGACCCGTGCGATGTCGACCCCGTCCGGAAACGACATCTGGAACTCCGTCCGCTGGTAGAGCTCGGTCTCCGGCGTCACCTCCCAGCTGAACCACGCATCGTGCGCGCCGACCCGCGGCTCGTGCAGCCGGACGCGGTGACGCGCCGGACTTGCGTCGTTGACAGCCGATTGGGCAAGGGTTACGGTTCGCTCTGGCACGTTCGCCGACGGGGCGAGTCTGGTTGTTCGTTGCCGGAACCAACGCTAGTCGAAGGAGCACGCATGAGTGATCTCGCAGAGACCAACGTCGCGGTTGCCGAGCGCGACGAGGACACGCTGAAGTCGGAGCTCGAGCGTGAGCTCGAGGCCGAGGCGCTGTACGGCCGGGATGACGCCGACGGAGCGCAGATGTTCCCCGACGGACCTCAGTCGCCTGACAACCGCTGAGGCGCCGCGCGCAGCGCGCGCCGGCATGTCGACACAATCGAGGCTGAACTACATCGTCAAGATTGCGTCGCGCTGCAATCTGAACTGCTCGTACTGCTACGTCTACAACCAGGCGGACACGAGCTGGCGCTCGAGGCCGGCGATGATGTCGCCCGAGACGTTCGCGGCAGCGGTGGAGCGGATGCGGCGTCACTGCGTGGCGAGCGGCCAGGAAGCGGTTGATCTGACGTTCCACGGCGGCGAGCCGACGCTCGTCGGCCCTGAGCGCTTCGCCCGGATGTGCACCCTGGTCAATGACCAGCTTGCGCCGCTTGCCGACGTGCGGCTCGCGATCCAGACGAACGGGACGCGACTCGACGAGCGGTGGGTGCCCGTGTTCAGAGAGCACGAGGTGGAGGTCGGGGTTAGCCTCGACGGGCCGCGAGAGATCAACGACGCGTTCCGTGTCGACCGGCGCGGACGCGGGTCGCACGCAGCCGCGACCCGCGGCATCTCGGTCCTCAGGGCCGCCGAGGTCCCGTTCGGGATCCTGTCGGTCGTGGCGCCGGGTGCCGATCCGCTCGCGATCCATCACCATTTCCGCTCGCTCGGCCCGTCGTCCATCTCGTACCTGCTCCCGTCCTACACGCACGACACGGTCGGCCCGATCAAGGAGCGGTTCGGATCGACTCCTTGCGCGGACTTCCTGATCCCGATCTTCGACGAATGGTGGGAGGAACGCACTGGAGGCCCGGGGATCAGAGAGTTCCGGAACCTCTGCAGGGTGGTGCTCGGCGGCAGGAGCCGACTGGACACGCTCGGCAACCCGCCGTTGCGGTTCGTGTGCATAGAGACCGATGGGTCGCTGCAAGGGGTCGACAAGCTCCGCTCGTGCGAGGACGGCCTTTCGGACATCGGCCTCAGCGTCCACGACGCCGACTTCTCGGAGATCGCGGGTGCGAGCGAGTTTCATTCGGCGGTGATGGCGGGGCTGCCGCTGCCGACAGGGTGCAGCGGGTGCCCGGAGAGCCGGACCTGCGCCGGCGGCTACCTCCCCAACCGCTACTCAACTGGCCCGCGCATTCGACAACCCGAGCGTCTGGTGCGCCGACCTGCTCGCGCTGTTCGCTCACGCGCGCGTGAAGCTGGGCGTCTCGCATGACGAGACACACCGCCGCCGCGCCGCGCTCGAGCACCTGCGGAGCGAGCGGCCGCTCGCGCTTCAGATCGCCTGATCGCGGCTGACGCGGCTCCGGACCCACTTGGCCAGCCGCAACAGCGGCAGGATCCGGCTGCGCAGCCGCCACCAACCGCCCTGCTCGATCCGGCTGAGCGTGTCATCGCGCCGGGCCAGGAACTCGAGCGTCCGCTCCTGGGCGGCGACCGCCTCGTGCAGCCGCGAGAGCTCCGCGCGGGCCTGCTCGAGCTCGGGCTCCAGCAGCGCATCGGCCAGCGGCCGGGCGTCCTCGGTCTGGAGCGACATCGCCTCGACGAGCAGCCGCTGGAGCCCGACGCCGACGCTCACGCCTGAGCGCCGATCGCGCTGGGCCGCGATCACCGACAGGATGAAGTCCTGCATCCGCGCGGCGACCCCGCTCGCCATGAACCGCTCCTCGAAGCTCTCGCGCGCGGCCGTTCCGAGCCGCGCACGCAGATCGGCATCGCCCGCCAGCCGGGCAAGCTCCAGCGCCAGCGCGCCGGCATCGTCCGGCGTGGCCACGAGCGCGGTGCGCCCGGCCTCCACCACCTCGCCGATCCCACCCGAATCGCAGGTCACGATCGGCTTTCCGAACATCATCCCCTCGACCAGCGCCACACCGTGGGACTCGTAGCGCGACGGCAGGCACAGGATGTCCGCCTCCGCGTAGAGGCGATCGAGCTCCGGGTCGGAGACCGTCCCCGCGAACTCCACGGCGGCCAGGCGCTCCGGCTCGCCGCGCGCGTCGCGCTCGAAGGCCTCCCGGATCGTCGGATCGGCGTCGGGACCGGCCAGCGTGAGCCGGAACGACGCGCCCTGGTCGGTCAGCTGTGCCGCCGCGGCGAGCAGTGTGTCGACGCCCTTGCGCCGCTCGAGCCGGCCCACGAACAGAATCCGGACCGCGCCGTTCGAGGGGGTGGCGGCGGCGCTCGAGACGGCGACGGTGCCGGTTCCGGTGCCGGTGCCGCGGTGCCGCTGCCGCTGCCGGCACCGGTGGCACGGTCTCGCAGACCACGCCCGATCACCGTGCTCGCCACGGGGTGCAGCCCGTAGTCCTCGATCGTCTTGCGGAGCACCGCCGCCGTGAGCCCGTGGAGGTACGGACTGCGCGTCAGCGCTGCGCGTTCCAAGGCGAGCCTCTGGGTGAGGTCAGGCCCGAGCGGCTCGGCACCATTGATCTCGACCATCGTCTGCAGCGAGGTCATGCACGAGATCACCGTCGGGAAGCGGTCGTCAAGCAGGCAGACCGCGCCCTCCGACCGCCACAGCGGCGCCAGCACCGCGTCGACGGGCCGCTCGCGCTCGTGAATCCGCCGCACCGCGGCGTACACGGCCGCGGCGTGCAGCAGGTTGTTCGCGGCGCTCTCGGGCTGGGCATCGGCGAACGGGCCGGGTGCGCGGCCGGCGCGGATCGTCCTGACCTCGACGCCGGGCAGCTGCGGCGGCGCGCTCGCGTCGGTCAGCAGCGTCACCGCATGCCCGAGCTCGGCGAGCCCTGTAGCGAGATCGCACACGGCGCGCGCGAGCCCGCTCGCGGCCCCCGCGTTGACGTCGCGGCAGGCGAGGCAGAGATTGAGCGCGCCCCGATCCATCGGCTGCCGCGTGATCGTAGCCGCCGGGGCGGTCCCGGCAGGCTGTCGCGGCGGATCAGCCGACGGGCGCGAGCGGGCCGCTGTACGCGTCCGCGACGCGCACCAGCGCAGCGGCTTCGGCGAGCCGTTCCTCGCCGGCGAACAGGCGCCTGCCGACGCGCACCGCCGGCAACCGCTTGGCTCCGCGTGCGGCCAGACCGCGCGCGGTCGCGTCTAGCGGGGCGTCGAGCTTGGGATCGGCGATCGCGGCGAAGCACTCGCGCGGCTGGATCCCGGCGGCGGCCGCGGCTTCGGCGAGGATCTCGGGATCCTCGAGATCGAAGCCGCCGCAGAACACCAGGCGCGCGGCAGCGAGCGCGAACCGCGCCCCTTCACCGACTTGGGATGCGTATGCCGCCGCGCGCTGAGCCGCCTGCACGTAGAGCGGGAACCGGTCCGGCCATACCAGCGGCAGCCGCAGCTCGGTAGCGCGCCGCTTCGCTGCCTCGATCACGTCGTCGGTGATCTCCCAGGCCCCGTGGCTGAGCGCCGGCGAGGAGGCCGGGATCCACTCGACCTCGCCGAGCAGTCGCTCGACGCGTTCGGCCGCCAGGTACGAGAACGGGCAGCAGACATCGAAGAAGAACGCCGAGCGTGCTCCGCGCTCGGGGCGCGAGCGGTCCGCGAAGCGGTCGGAGAGGTAGATCAACTCGCCCATCGGTGGCATAAACGTCGGCAGCAGGCAAAACTGGCGCGAATTTAAGTCGGCTTCACCCAACATTCATTGCGTCGGCAATGGCAGCCCCGGATGGCCGCCACTGGACAAAATGGCTAGTACTGCCCCCGGCCGTCCCCTGGACCGATATTCTGAAACCCGGTAGGTAGGAAACCGTCCAAAACAGAGGGATCGACAATGGCCCACGTACCGCCGCCCAAGCGACATCCATACGACCAGTGGTCACCCGACGCGCGAGCGCTCGACCTCGTAGGGGACAAGTGGACGCTGCTGATCGTTCGCGACCTGGCAGCGGGGCCCCGCCGATTCGTCGAGCTGCAGCGTGTTCTCCCAGGGATCTCCACCGAGCAGCTCCGCTCGCGGCTGAACCGCATGGTCGCCGACGGAATGCTCACGCGCCAGCGCTACCGCGAGGTGCCGCCGCGCGTCGACTACGAGCTCACCGAGCGCGCCCGCGAGCTGATGCCGATCCTCGGCGAGCTCGCGCGCTGGGGATACGCGTGGGCGTGGGGTACGCCGCGGCAGTCCGAGGCGGTCGACATCGCCGCAATCTTCCGGCTCGCCCCGGGACTGGTCCGGCCGTCCGCGGGCCTGCGCGGGACGGTCGAGCTGACCGTCCAGGACGGCGATGAGTCGACCGTCTACCGGATGACCGCCGGCGACGGCCGCGTCGTCGTAGAGGAGCAGGCCGCCGAGCACGCGAACGCTCGCGTGAGCGGTTCGACGCGCGCGTGGATCAAGGCGTTCTCGCCCGAAGGCGATCGCTCGGAGCTCGAGGTGACCGGCAGCCGCAAGCTCGCCGGCGAGCTCCTCGACGGGCTCGCGCTCGCCGCTCCCGGCGCCGACGCGGCAACGCGCGCGGCCTGAGCAGACCTACCTGTTCGAGTACTTGGCGGCGGTGATCGCCGGGATCTTGCCGGCGGCCGCCCCCGGCAGCGGCGGCGCCACCCAGCCGTCTCCCGCCTGCGCTCGGCAGATTCTCGCCGATTGTCTAAAAAACTGCGTTAGTGGCGTTCAGCCACTAACCGTGTACCCGCGGCGGCGGCGGTATACCCGGGGCGGGACTCGAACCCGCAACGCTCGTGAGAGCAGCGCGTTTTAAGCGCGCGGACTTTGCCAGTTTGTCTACCCGGGCGGGCACCTGATCTTAAACGTCGAAGCAGGCGAAAAACCTTCGTTTCTGCGCAACTTCTGCGCTGCTACGGTGTCGATTCGGTTAGAACGAGCGCCGGATGGAAGTCTCTGCCCTTAAATATTCAGGGGGTATCCGTTTACACGGTCGATCGTCGCTGCTCAGACTTCAGTCCGACGAGCGGCTCGTGGCGCTCACCCGCAAGGGCAACCAGGCCGCATTCGAGGTGCTCGTGGGGCGTTACGACACGCGCCTGCTGGCGTTCTGCCGCCACATGCTCGGTTCGCGCGAGGACGCCGAGGACGTGCTCCAGGAGGCGTTCTCGGCCGCGTTCAACGCGCTGCTCGCGGACGACCGCCCGATCAACGTGCGCCCCTGGCTGTTCCGGATCGCTCGAAACCGCAGCCTCAACCACCTGCGCAGGGCGCAGGCGATCGGCGTCGACTCGATGGACGTGCACCTGTCGGAGTTCGGCACGACGACCGCCGACAAGGTCCACGACCGCGAGGAGTTCCGGCTGCTCGTCGACGACATCCACGATCTGCCCGAGACCCAGAAGACCGCGCTCGTTCTGCGCGAGATGGACAACCTCTCCTACGAGCAGATCGCCGAGGTGATGGAGACGACCGTGCCGAGCGTGAAGTCGCTGCTCGTGCGCGCGCGTGTTTCTCTCGCGGAGGCCGCCGAGGCGCGCCTGCTCTCCTGCGACGAGGTCCGGATCGAGCTCGGCGAGGTCGCCGAGGGCCTGCGCAGGCGGCCGAACCCGCTCGTCAAGCGCCACCTCAAGGCGTGCGAGCGCTGCAGCCGCTTCCAGGGCCAGCTCAAGCAGACGAACCGCGCGCTCGCGGCGCTGCTGCCGATCGGCCCGCTCGCGCTGCTACGGAAGTTCGCCTTCATCCACGTGGGGCACTCGTCCGCCTCCGCCGGCACCGGCGCGGCGGCGGGCTCGGGGGCGGCAGCCGCCGGCTCCGGCGCGGCCGCCGGCTCCGGCGCCGCGATCGGTTCCGGGATCGCCGCCGGCTCGGGTGCGGGCGGGTTCATCACCGCCGGCCTCGGCGCCGTCGCGACCAAGGCGGCCGTCGGCCTCGCAGCCGCGGCGCTGGTCACCGGCACCGCGATCGAGGTCAACCGCGCGACGCAGACCCATCCACACCATCCGGCCTCCTCACTCGCCGTCGTCACGCCGGCCACCGGCCTCGCGGGCGGCTCCGGCGGCGTCCCGGCCCTTGTCACCGCCGTCCATCGCCATGCCGCGAGCTCGACGACCAGGAGGCAGAACAAGCAGAGGACGGTCACCAAGAAGTCAACCGTGGCCGCTCCGGCGTTGCTCGCATCCACCGGCAAGGCCCCGGTGACGCCCGCGAGCACCACCCCGGCGAAGACGCCGCCCACAGGCACGACCTCGCCGGCGCTGCCCGGCCGCACCCAGTCTCAGACCGACCCGACCGTGCTGACCGGCCCGACCGACACGACCGGCACCACGACGACGGCGCCGCCCGTCTCGCCGGCTTCCGGCGCGACCGGCTCAACCGGCACGACCGGCCCGGTCACGACCGCCCCGGTGGTCCCGCCGCCGTCCGGCACCACGGGCTCGACCGGCGGCGACACGACGACCGGCAGCTCCGCTCCTGGCACGCCGGGGACGAGCACGACGGGTACGGGCACGGGCACGACGGGCACCGCGGGCACCGACCCGTCGACCACTCCATAGCCGGCACTCGATCGCCGGCGACTCCATAACCGACCCGATCGACATCGATCACTTCGACCGGGTCGACATCCGCGTCGGCCGTATCGTCGCGGTCGACGACTTCCCCGAGGCGCGCAAGCCGGCCTGGAAGCTGATGATCGATTTCGGGCCCGAGATCGGGACCAAGCGGTCCTCGGCGCAGATCAGGAACTACACCCGCGAGGAGCTGCTCGACCGGCTCGTGGTCGGGGTCGTCAACTTTCCGCCCCGGCAGATCGGGCCGGTCCGCTCGGAGGTGCTCGTCCTCGGGGCGCTGTCGGACTCGCTCGGGGTGATCCTGCTCGCGCCCGACCAGGACGTCGAGCTCGGGTCGCGGATCGGCTGATCGGCCACCTCGGTCGGCCGATCAGGGACCGGGGGCGGCGCCGATCGTGAGCGACCCGCGCGTCGCGCCGTTCACCTGGATCGGGTACGTGCCCTTCGGCAGCCGGCTCACGAGCAGAAAGCCGTCGCCACCGGGCGGCGCGACGATGTCGAGCGGCTTCGGCGTGTGCACGATCACGTGGGCCGTCGTGCTGCCGTGGTCGATGAACGTGACCTGCACGACGTAGCCCACCGGCACCGAGATCGTCGGCGGCGAGATCGCGCCGCTCGAGAGAACCGTGAACGTCGCCGGCACGCGCGGGCCGGCGGCGGGCGGCGGCGCGACCGGGGTGTGGGTGGTCGTGTGAGTTGTCGTGCGGGCGGTCGCGGACGAGGTCGTGGTCGAGGTCGATCGTGGTCGTGCCCGAAGGCGCCTGCGCGCTCGTCGTCGAGACCGTGATCGACGCCTGCTGTGTCTCGCTGTGCGTCACCGCCGTCGTGCTCGAGTGCGACGAACCACCGCACCCCGCCAGCACGAGCGCAGACACCAGTCCAGAACAGATCAGTTTCGGGCTCACGTTCCCAGCATATTCGGCCGATATCCGGCCCATAGATGAGGCAGCCAGATGGATTCGGAACGAGGACCTGCAAGCCGTAGCCTGGTCGAGTACGACGCGCTCCGCCGTCGCCTGTGGATCTTCGGCCAGCGCTGCCACCACGGCGCCACCGGAGCGCTGGTCGCGAGCGCCGCGATCCTGGGTCCGCCGCGCCGCTCCCAGCGGCTCGCCCTCGCGCTCACCGGCGCCACGCTGATGGTCCACGACTGGCACGACCGCTCGATCTGGTTCGAGCGCGGCCACGGCACCCAGCCATAACCGGCCCCGGCCAGGCCCCGATCCGGCTATCGTTGTCGGACCAGATGCTGCGCGCCATTACCGGGACGCTCGTGGCAGTGCTCATGTGGTTCGCTCCGGCCGCGACCGCACAGATCGTGTACTCCCACGGTGGCAGTCTGTGGGTGATGAGCGACAGCGGCACCGGCGCGCGCGAGCTCGCGAGCACGAGCGAGATCGGCGGCAACGTCAGCACCGATCAGGGCGTGTCCGTCCAGCCGGGCGGAACCGGCATTGCATTCCTCGCCTCGGTGCCGGCGTCCGACGGCATCTGCTCGGGCAACTGCCCAGGAGTGTGGTCGCTCGTCGGGGGCAAGCTGACCGCGCTGACGCCGGCCGCATACGACTGCGCGCACGGGGACCCGGACATCGTCTGCCAGACCTCGTACTCATCGCCGACGGTGACGAGCAGCGGTGACGTGATCTACGGCTACGACACGATCGGGCTCGTGTACAGCTGCCCGATCTGCGGTGACGGTGGCGGCGGCGAGATGTGGCAGGTCGAGTATCGGCCACTGAATGGCAGCGGCGCAGAGGCATCGTGGCCGGTTCCGGCCGCCACCACCGAGGCCGAGAACGAGGGCTGGGACCCGGGCGGGATCGCCCAGGACATGGCCTCGGATCCTGTCGATCCGAGCACGCTGCTGTACACCGGCGGTGCCGGCGAGAGTTCGCTCTGCAGCACCACCCCGCTGCCGCTCAACGTCTCGTGCTTCCCGCTCGACGTCGAGCAGACCGCGCCGCCCCCACCGACGGTCGTGGAACCGTCGGTCGACATCGGCGGCTATGACGGCGTCGCGTACAGCCAGAACGGGAGCTTGATCGCCGACATCGAGACGACGACCACCCCGGGGATCTGGATATACCCGGCGAGCCAGAGCGACAGCTCGAATGCCGCCCAGTACTACTGGGCGCTGAAGGATCCCGGGCCGAGCGGCGACGACTTCTCGAACCTCGTGATCAGGAGCCTGACGTTCGTCGGCAACGACGAGCTCGTGTTCAGCGCCGACAACAACCTGTGGAGCATGACCTCGAGCTGCTGGGGCACGAACGTCAACACGAACGCCCCTTCACCAAAGTGCGGCACGTTCGGCTCGGCGCCCACCCACGTGACGCAGCTGACGACCGACGGCACCGCCGCTGATCCCTACATCGACCCCTCCTGGACCTCGTCGGCGGCGGTGATCCCCGCAGCCGGGACGCCGACCTGCGCCTGCGGGAACGTGCCGCCGCCGGACACAACCGACGAGATCAGCAAGCTGAAGCTCTCATCGGGCACCGTCAAGCTCGGCAAGCGGTTGACGATCGACGTCACGCTCAGGTCGGCGAGCAAGATCACCGCCGAGCTCCTGCGCCAGGCGCACTCGCGCTACTCGCGCGTCGAAACCCTCTCGTTCCGGGGCAAGCCCGGACTGAACAAGCTGTCGGTCACGATCAAGCACGGGTTCAAGACCGGGAAGTACGAGGTCAGCGTGGTCGCCGGCGCGGGTGCCCACACGATCCGCTTCAGCGTCAAGCGCTGAACGCGGTTACATCGCCAGCTTGCGGTTGAAGCGCCGCAGCGCGAGCGGGACGCAGACCGCCACCACCAACAGGCACCACAGGGCCATCGCGAGCTCGGGATGCGTCAGCTGCCAGGAGCCGGTCACGTGCGTCCCCTGGGTCAGGTTCCGCACCGACGCGACCAGGGCCGAGATCGGATCCCACTGCGCGATCGTGCGCGGCACGGCGTCCATCTTCGCGATCGGGACGAACGTCCCGGCCATGAACGCGAGCGGGAACACGACGATGAAGCCGACGCCCTGCATCGCGTCGGGCGAGCGCACCATCATTCCGAGCAGCACGCCGGCCCAGGTGAAGGCGAACATCCCGAGCCCGATCAGCCCGACCAGCTCGATTCCGTGCACGAGCGTCAGGTGCGGCGTCCAGCCGAGCGCGAGGCCGAGTCCGACCACGATCACCATGCCGATGATCTGCTCGCAGAACTGGCCCATCACCTGCGCGCTGATCACCGACAGGCGGCTGATCGGCATCGAGCGGAAGCGGTCGATCACCCCCTCGTTCATGTCGTTGGAGGTCGCGACGCCGGCGCCGATGATCCCGAACGCGAGCGACTGGGCGATGATCCCGGGGATCATGTAGTCCTCGTAGCTGATCCCCGGCACGTGGATCGCCGCGCCGAACACGTACAGGAACAGGACGATGAAGATGATCGGCTGCACGGTCACGTCGAGCAGGCGCTCGGGCACGCGGGGCAGCGCGCGCAGGCTGCGCGCGGTCAACAGCGCCGTGTTCCTGACGTATGCGGTCATGCGGCAGCCTCCTCCAGATCGAGATCGAGATCGAGCTCGGGTTCGGTGGGGTGCCCGGTCAGGGCGATGAACGCGTCGTCGAGCGTCGGGCGCCGCAGCGCCACCTCGTCGACGGCGGCGTCGCAGCCGGCGATCACCGACGACACGCGCGCGAGATCGGTCGCATCGTCGGGCGCCGGGATCGAGATCATCCGGCGCTCGGGCACCGTCGTCACCTGGAACTGATCGGACAGCAGCAGCTGGAGCGAGCCGAACGCGGCGTTGTCGGCTGCGACGACGTCGATCCGCTGCGCGCCGACGGTCGTCTTCAGCTCCGCGGGGGTGCCGGCCGCGATCTCGCGCCCGTGATCGATCAGCACCACGCGGTCGGCGAGCGCGTCCGCCTCCTCCAGGTACTGGGTCGTGAGCAGCAGCGTGACCCCGTCGGCGACGAGCTCGCGGATCGTGGTCCACACGACCTGGCGGCTGCGAGGATCGAGTCCGGTCGTCGGCTCGTCGAGGACGAGCAGCTGCGGCCGCTCGATCAGGCCGGCGGCGAGGTCGATCCGGCGGCGCTCGCCGCCGGACAATGTCTTCACGATCCGATCCGAGAACTCGATCGCGCCGAAGCGCTCGAGCAGCTGCTGCGTCACCGCCCGTGCCTCGCGGCGGTGCAGGCCGCGGAGCCGCGCCATCAGGACGAGGTTCTCGCGCGCCGTCAGGTGTGGGTCGAGCGCCGCGAACTGCCCGGTCAGAGAGATCACGCTGCGGACCCGGGGGGCTTCCGACACGATGTCGTAGCCGGCGACGCGTGCGGTGCCGCCGTCGGGCCGCAACAGCGTCGCGAGCATCCGGACGGTCGTGGTCTTGCCGGCGCCGTTCGGGCCGAGCAGCGACACGACCGTCCCCGGCTCGACGTACAGATCGAGCGAGTCGACGGCCGTGAAGCTGCCAAATCGTTTGACGAGGCCCGTGGCCTCGATCGCCAGGTTTTCGCTCATGGGCTAGATTTATACAGTAGCGGTAAAATTTCTGCAACTGCAAAATTATTGGTAGCCTGTTAGCCATGGTGGACAACGCCGAAGTGCTCGACGAGGAGGTCCAGGACGAGGCCGAGGGCGAGGCGCGGCTGGACCGGCTGATCGCCGACGAGTTCGGCGAGGAGATGGCGGGAGCGCTCGCGACGGTGCGTCGGGCACAGGAGGCCTGGGATCGCCGGGAATACCCGAACGAGGGCCTGCGCGAGCGCAAGAAGCGGCTCACGCGCCAGCGGATCTCCGACACCGCCACGACGATGTTCCTCACCCGCGGGTTCGACAACGTCAAGGTCTCCGAGGTTGCCGAACGCGCCGGAGTATCCGAGAAGACGATCTACAACTACTTCCCGACCAAGGAGTCGCTCCTGTTCGACCAGGCCGACGAGGGCATCAGGCGGATTGCGCAGGCGCTGCGCGAGCGCGAGCCCTCGCAGTCTCCGACGAAGGCGATCGTCGCCGCACTGAAGCAGGACCTGGTGCGGTACGAGTGGATGACCTCGGAGTTGACGGACCTGTACATGCCGAGGTTCGCGAAGATGGTCGCCGAGACGCCGGCGCTCCGGGCGGCGTGGAACGAGATCCGCCACCGCCTGATCGAGGTCGCGCGCGAGGTCCTGGCCGAGAGCACGGAGGTCGATCCGCGCGAACCCGAGCCGCTGGTCGCCGCGTACGCGCTCGTCGCGCTCCACGAGCTCGGCTACGAGGCACTCGTGCGCCATGTCGAGGCCGGGCTCAAGGGCGCGGAGCTCCGGGCCGCGGTCGAGGCGGAGATCGATCGCGGGGCGCGGCTGCTCGACACCGGCCTGTGGTCGTTCAACCTGCTCGCCCAGGGCGGCCGCACCAAGCAGCAGCTGATCGACGCGGCCAAGGCGACCGAGGAGGCGCGGGCGCAGGTCGTCGAAGCGCTCCGCCAGGCGCGCAAGGCCTGGCAGGAACTCCGCCGCCAGCGATCGTCTACGTAAGTACGGTCGGACCGAGTGTGGGCACCGGCGGTCGCTGGCAAGGACGCAGGGAGGGGCAATACTGGTTTGTATTGCCCCGACCGAGGACACCGCCAGCGTGCCGCCGGGGACCGCTCGAATCCGATCGTATTTGCGTTGGCGGCCGCTCCAAACGTTAGTTGCGACCGTAGATCCGCATCAGCGCCTCGTAATGGCGCTGCTCGCCGAACAGCTCGCGCACCCGCTGGAGCGCCGCCGTTCCTCGGCTCGCGCCCTCCGCGCCGTCGCCGACCAGGGCGCGTAGCCGGGCGGCCCACGCGGCCGTGTCCTCGAGCGCCACTGTGTTCTCGGGCCCGACCACCTCCGGCAGCCCGCCCCGGTCTGAAGCGAGCACCGGCACGCCGGCGGCGAGCGCGTCGAGCGCGACGTACCCGAACGGCTCCTCCCATCGCGACGGCACCAGCACCACGGCCGCGCCCGCGCGCAGCTCGCCCAGGCGCTCTGACGGAACCCAGCCCGTGAACGTCACGTCCGCGCCGGCCGCGAGCGTGCGCAGCCGCGGCTCGTCCGGCCCCTCCCCCGCGATCGTCAACGGCACGCCGGCGGCGCGGGCCGCGGCGATCGCGACGTCGAACCCCTTCTCCGACACGAGCCTGCCCGCGGCGAGCGCGTACGTCCCGCCACCCCCCGGCCCGGCCGCCACCTGCGCGTCGGGCACGAAGTGCGCCAGCGTCACCACCTTGTCCTCGGGCGCGCCCAGCGACACGAGTCGGGACCGGTGGGCGTCCGAGAGCGCGACCAGGCGGTCGGCCTCGGCGAACAGGTGCGGCTGCTGGAGGTGCAGCCCGCCGCCGTACGCGATCGCCTCCCCCACCGACCCGCGGCAGCGAAGCCGAACACCCGGCAGCGTGTTCGCGCCCTGGCACCGGTAGCACGGCGCCCCGTCCCGGTAGCAGCTGTAGATCGCGCAGAACAGCCGGTAGTTGTGCAGCTGCAGCACGGTGCGCGCGCCGGCGGCTCGGCCGGCCGCGAGCGCGCGCCAGCCGAACAGCGGGTGCAGGTTGTGCGCGTGGACGACGTCGGCGCGCATATCGGCGATCGCGCGAGAAACCTCGTCGACATCAAGCCCGCCGCGGATCAGCCCGGCGGCGGCTCGCGCCGGCGCGAGCGCCTCGCTCGTGCGCTCGAGCACCCGCACCTCGTGACCACGTGAAATCAGCAGCGCCTCGAGCTGGCGGACCGCGCGCTCCTCCCCGCCCTCCAGGCGATACCGGTTGTGGAGCAGCAGCACGCGGAGCACGGGCGGCGATTCTGGCAAGGTCCCGCCCAAGTGCCGACCGTCGCACCGACGCCATGACCATCGCGCTCGTCACCAACTACCTCACCGGCTATCGCTTACCGCTGTACGAGCGGCTCGCCGATCGGTACGGCGTCGAGGTGCTGTGTTACGGCGGCGGCGAGCGGTACGTGCCGAGCTGGTTCTCCGGCCTCGACGCACAGCTCGAGGCGGCCACGTTCCCCGCCCGGCGAATCAGCGGTCCGGGCGAGGCGCTGCGGCTCGCGCGGCGCTATGAGGCCGCGATCGCCCCCTTCGCCGGCGGCGCGATGCTGCCGGCGACGTACGCGGGCATGCACCGGGCACGCCATCCGTTCGTGCTGTGGGCGTCGGTGTGGGAGCGACCGCGCTCGCCCGCCCACGACCTCGCGCATCCGGCGATCCGCCGCATCTACCGCCACTCCGACGCGGTGGTCGCGTATGGCGAGCACGTGAAGCGCTTCGTGGCGGCGATCCGCGGCCGTGACGACGACGTCTTCGTAGCGCCGCAGGCGGTTGAGCCGGAGCTCTTCGGGCGCGAGGTGAGCGACGCGGAGGTCGCTGACTTCCGCGCGACGAACGCGCTCGGCGACGGGCCGGTCGTGCTGTACGTCGGACGGCTCACGGCCGAGAAGGGGATCTCCGAACTGCTCGCCGCGTGGCGGGCGCTGCGCGTCAACGCCACGCTGGTCGCGATCGGCGAAGGGCCGCTGTCGGGGGCCGTTGTGGCGGCCGGCGGCGGCACGGGCGGCCCGATCCGGCTGCTCTCCCCGCGCCCGCGGCCCGAGCTCCCGGTGGCCTACGCGGCGGCCTCGTTCACGGTGGTGCCGTCGGTGCCGACCCCCCGTTTCAAGGAGCCGTGGGGCCTCGTGTGCAACGAGGCGATGCAGCAGGGGCGGCCGGTCATCGCCACCGACGCCGTCGGCGCGGCGGCGGGCGGTCTGGTGCGCGACGGCGAGACGGGTCTGGTCGTGCCGGCCGACGACCCGGTGGCACTGCGTGGAGCGATCGAGCGGCTGCTCACCGACCGCGCGCTGCGCACCCGCCTCGGCGCGGCCGCGCGCGAGGCGGTGCGGCCGTTCAACTACGACGCGATGGCGGACGCGTTCGGCAACGCGCTGCGCGCCGCGAACGCGATCGACTGATGGCGCCGTGTTCCGCCCCCAACACCGCCCCGCCCCTCGCACCCTCGCTACCCCTCGCGACCCCTCGCGACGCGTGCGCCGCACACAGCGCGGAAAACTCGCCACGCGATGCGCCCGGAGTGACGCGTGACGGGTTTGTCGTCTATGTGACGGGTCTTCCCGACACTGACGCGGCCTGTGGCAACGACTGTCGACTTTTGCGTCTCGCCGGGCGGCGTGTGGACCGAGCCGCCTCGAGGGCCGCGGCTACCGAACCGAACCAACCACGGCCCTGACGGGCTGCTCGCGACTTGATTATTGCCCGACCGAGAACAGCGCTTCGAGATCGTGCCGCGAATACACCTCGAACGCGACCATCGTGTGCGTGCCGACCACGCCGGCGAGCTGCGAGATCTTGCCCGTGACCACATCCGAGAGCTGAGCCTGCTCGCGCAGCCGCAGGATCACCACGAAATCCCACTCGCCGGTCACCGAGTACGCCTCGGCGACGCCCTCGATGTCCGCGAGCTCGCCGCCGAGCGTGGCCAGGGCGGTGCGGTCGGCCTTGATCAGGACGATCGCGTGGGTCACGCCTCGTGCGCCTCCCCGGGCTCGAGCACGACCACCTTCGACGAGGTGGCCGACTCGACGTCGGTCTTGAACTGACCCGCGTCCGTCTCGATCGGCGGGAACGTGCCGTAGTGGCACGGGATCACGGTCTTCGCCGCCACCAGCCCGGCCGCGTCGACGGCGTCGACGCGATCCATCGTGTAGTGGCCGCCGATGCACATCAGCGCGACGTCGATCGGGTTGCGCTTGCCGACCAGCTGCAGGTCGGAGAACAGGGATGTGTCGCCGAGGTGGTAGACGATCGTGTCCTTGAAGTTGATCAGCAGGCCGGCGGGCGTGTTGACCGTGCCCTTGGGGGTCGTCGAGGTGTGCCAGGCTGGAACCAGCTTCGCCCAGCCCCAGTCGAAATCGACGGTGCCGCCGAGGTTCGGGTCGCGCACGTCGACGCCCTCCTCGGCGATCTCGCCCGCGAGCTCGACGATCGCCAGCACCGTCGCCCCGGTCCGCTTCGCGATCGGCACGGTGTCGCCGATGTGGTCGGCGTGCCCGTGCGTGAGCAGGATCGTCGTCGCGTCGACCTCGTCGGCGGACGCCGCCGCCTTCGGATTGCCTGTCAGGAACGGGTCGATCAGCACGGTCGTGTCCCCGTCGGACAGGGCGAAAGCGGCGTGGCCGAGAAAGCGGATCTCCATTCAGTCCTCCTTTGTGTTCTCGTGCGATAGCGCTCGTGAGAGCTCGAAACCGACCGCGACCCCGACGAACATCCCGAGCCGCGTCTCCTCCGCGAGCAGCGTTCGCACCGCTCGCACCCGCTCATGCGGGTCCTCCGTCCCGACCGCCTCGCCGACCGCCTGTTCGTGAGCGGCGTCGAACCAGCCGCCCTCGGCCAGCGCCTGATCGAGCACCCGCTGCAGCGACGGCGCGGCGCGGGCGACCAGATCCTGCGCCTCGCGCAGACGGTCCGGGTCCGACAGCTCGCCGATCGCGGCATCGAGATCCTCGTCGGTGTAGGCGCGTTCGGGCAACTTCGCTGATCATACGTGTGTGGCCGTGCCGCTGACATCGCTGTCCCATGGCGCCGGCTGCGGCTGCAAGCTCGGCGCGGAGGT
Organism: uncultured Solirubrobacterales bacterium; assembly: GCA_963826895.1. Lineage (GTDB taxonomy): Bacteria > Actinomycetota > Thermoleophilia > Solirubrobacterales > Solirubrobacteraceae > Palsa-465. Next base: position 133,326 of record CAWGYJ010000006.1, on the reverse strand, counting down.
GCTATCGAGCGCGCTCCGCGGCGTGGCGCCGGGGCACCTGTCGCCAGACGTGCTCGTCGGGTTCGCGGGCTCGGATGACGCCGGCGTGTACCGGCTGAGCGACGAGCTCGCGCTCGTGCAGACCGTCGACTTCTTCACCCCGATCGTCGACGACCCGTTCGACTTCGGCCGGATCGCCGCGACCAACGCGCTGTCCGATGTCTACGCGATGGGCGGCCGCCCGATCACGGCACTGAATCTGGTCGCGTTCCCGGTCGAGACGCTGGGTCACGACGTGCTGCGCGAGATCCTCGCCGGCGGCGCCGCCGTGTGCGACGCGGCGGCAGTGGCGATCGTCGGCGGCCACTCGATCGACGACCCCGAGCCGAAGTACGGCCTCGCCGTGTCCGGGACCGTCCATCCCGACCGCGTGCTGACGAACGCAGGCGGGCGGGCCGGGGACTTACTCGTGCTGACGAAGCCGCTCGGGGCCGGCGCGATCACGACGGCGCTCAAGCGCGGTCTCGAGGCGCCCCTGCTGGAGGCGGTCGACGTGATGACGACGCTGAATCGGGACGCCGCCGTCGCGGCGGCAGCGGCCGGCGCGCACGCGCTCACCGACGTGACCGGGTTCGGCCTGCTCGGGCACCTGCACGAGCTGGCGCTGGCGAGCGGGCTGGCTGCGGTTCTCGACGCCGGCGCCGTGCCGGCGATCGCCGGCGAGCAGGTCATCGCGCTCCTCGCCGACCCCGAGGGGCGCGCAATCGCCGGCGGCACGCGCCGGAACCGGAGGCACGCCGAGGGATTCGCCACGTTCGCCGGCTCGGTCCCCGAGGAGCGCCGCTGGCTCGTGTGCGACGCGATGACCTCGGGCGGCCTGCTCGCCGCCGTGCCGGCCGGCCGCGCCGACGAGCTCCCCGGGACCGTCATCGGCCGGCTGACCGACGGGCCACCCGGGACGATCAGCGTCGGCTGAGCCGCGCGAGCGGGAACCCGAGCGCGAACCCCACCGCCGCGCCGACAGCGCCCGCGACCCAGCTCGCCTCCGGCGCCGCCAGCGGCATCAGCGTGACCACCACCGCGATCACCCCGGCCGCGAGCAGGTCGCCCTCGATCTCCTCTCCGTTGCGCAGGTCGATCAGGTCGGGGACGGCCCACGCACATATGAGCGCGAGCGCGCCACCGTTGCCGCCGAGGGATACCGGGAAGGCGTAGACCGCGGCGGTCACCGCGAGCCCGCCGACCGCGCCGATCAGGAACACCCCGATCATCACGAACGGACCGTGGCGGTGCTCGATGAGGTACCCGAATACGGCCACGGCGCCGATCGTCACGAACGCATAGCCGGTGTTGTTGTAGACGAAGCTCGCCGTCACGAGCCGCCACGGGTGCGCCCACACGCTGCCGTAGCCCGGGATGTGGAAGATCGCGATCGTGCGCAGCCCGATCCAGCCGGTCCGCCACAGGACGGCGCCGACGATCCCGAGCGCGACGAGCAGGATCGTCCCGTACGGACGGGCGTCCGGCCTGATTCCCGGGATCTCGCCGCGGCGTAGTCGCGGCAGGCTGCTCGGCGCCCGGCGCCGGCGCTTCTCGGCGACGCGGCCCTCGCGATCGATCTTCGGCGCGCGCTTACGCAGCCGATTGCCGCAGTACGGGCATTCGGTGATGTACGGGCTGACCTCGGATCCGCAGTTCTTGCAGACCACGAACAGATCCGGACCGCCAGCGCTCACAACGGTCGATTGTAGAGCCGCCCGGGGGGCGGTCGGCAGGGTCTTCGGAGCCTGTCGGCGGCCGCGGCCGATCGGCCGGACGCGGCGGCGCCCGCTACGGCGCCGTCGCCGCGACGATCTCCGCCGTCACCTCGCGGAGGTCGTGGTTCGCCTCGTGGACGACGAGCTGGCGAGCGGCGCCGTTGCCGCGCTCGAGCAGGTCCTCGACGCCATCGAGCTCGGCGCCGGAGCCCAGGTCAATCGCGAGCTCCCGGGTGCGGTCGAGCAGACGCCGGGCCAGCTCGCGCGTCGGGACCCGGTCGGCCGAGGGGAGATCGACGAGCTCGCCTTCGAGTCCGTGACGGGCGGCCAGCCATTTGTTCTCCTCGAGCATCTCGTACGGATACTCGGCCAGGTGCCCGCCGGATTCGAAGTGATCGGAGAGCTCGCGCACGAGCGCCTGGACGAGCGCCGCCAAGCCGAGCGTGTGCTCGATGTGCGTCTGCGAGTCCATCACGCGGACCTCGACCGTGCCGAAGTCCGGATGCGGTCGCACGTCGTACCACAGGTACGTGTAGTCCTCGATCGCGCCGGAGCCGACCATGAACTCGATCCGCCGCTCGTAGTCCCGCCAGTCCCTGTACGTCGGGGGCATCCCGGTGCGCGGAAAGGCGCGGAAGATCGGCGTCCGGGTCGAAGCCAGTCCCGTCGTGTCCCCGCGCCAGAACGGGGAGTTCGCCGACAGCGCGAGCAGCACCGGCATGTGCACGCGCATCCCGTTGACGACGTGGATCGCCTTGTCGGGGTCGTCGAGCCCGACGTGCACGTGCACGCCGAAGATCAGCTCCTGGCGGGCGACGAACGCGAGCGCCGAGATCAGGTCCCGGTATCGCGGCCGGGCGACGACCCGCTGGTCCTCCCACAGCGCGAACGGGTGCGTTCCGGCGGCCCCGATCGAGAGGCCCCTGTCCGCGGCGGTGGCGCTCACCACGCCGCGCAGCGCGCGCAGCTGCGAGCCGGCGTCGGCCGTGTTCGCGCACGGGTCGGTGGAGATCTCGAGCACCGACTCGAGCAGCTCGGGCTTGACCTCGCCGCTCGGCGGCTCGGCCTCGAGCAGCGTCTCGATCGCGTTGACGAGCTCGAGCGTCTCGGCATCGACGATCATCAGCTCCTCCTCGATCCCGATCGAGAACCGGTGCCCCTTGAAGTCGTGCTCCACCGCAAGGAGGCTAACGACGACCGCGCGCGCTCGTGAGGCCGCGCCGGGGTAACCTCAACAGCAGCCCCGAAGACCGCGAAGGAGTTCCCCCTTATGGCAAGTGTTACCGAGTCGAGCGTCGATCGAATCACCGAGTTGCTCGGAGACGACGCGGACGACCTCCTGAGCCACCGGTCGGAGACGATCGACCGGTCGATGCTCCACCTGCCAGGCCCGGATTTCATCGAGCGTGTGATGCTCGAGACCGACCGCAGCATCCGGACGATCCGCAACCTGCGCCAGATGTTCGACCACGGCCGGCTCGCCGGCACGGGGTACCTGAGCATCCTCCCCGTCGATCAGGGGATCGAGCACAGCGCCGGCGCGAGCTTCGCACCGAACCCGGCGTACTTCGATCCGGCGGCGATCGTCGAGCTCGCCATCGAGGGCGGGTGCAACGCCGTGGCCTCGACGATCGGTGTGCTCGGCGCCACCGCCCGCAAGTACGCGCACCGGATCCCGTACATCGTCAAGCTCAACCACAACGAGCTGCTGACGTACCCGAACAAGTTCGACCAGGTCCCGTTCGGGACCGCCCGGCGAGCATGGGAGATGGGCGCAGCCGGCGTCGGCGCGACGATCTACTTCGGCTCGGAGGAGTCGACCCGGCAGCTGCGCGAGGTCTCCGAGATGTTCGAGGAGGCCCACGAGCTCGGGATGTTCACGGTGCTGTGGTGCTACCTGCGCAACTCGGCGTTCAAGAAGGACGGCGTCGACTACCACCTGTCCGCCGACCTCAGCGGACAGGCGAACCACCTCGGGGTGACGATCGAGGCCGACATCGTCAAGCAGAAGCTGCCCGAGAACAACAACGGCTACGGCGCCATGAACCAGAACGGCGTCAGCTACGGCAAGACCTCGCCGCTCGTCTACTCGGAGCTGACCACCGACCACCCGATCGATCTGACCCGTTACCAGGTCGCGAACTGCTACATGGGCCGCGCCGGGCTGATCAACAGCGGGGGCGCCTCATCGGGCGCCACCGACCTCGCCGAAGCGGTGCGCACGGCGGTCATCAACAAGCGCGCCGGAGGAACCGGTCTGATCACCGGCCGCAAGGCGTTCCAGCGCCCGATGGCCGAGGGCGTCGGGCTGCTGAACGCGGTCCAGGACGTCTATCTCGCCGACGAGATCACCGTAGCCTGAGATAGGCTCCCCCGAGATGGCTATGAAGATGCGCCAGAGCCTGGCGCAACTCGAACAGGAGTTCAGGCACGAGACGGTCGTGGACCGTAAGCGTCGCGACCATTTGCGGCGACGGGCGATCCATCGATCGCGCAAGCGGAACGTCGAGCGCGAGCGCAAGCGCAGCTCGGTGCGCTTCTGGCTGCTCGTGCTGTCACTCATCGCGACGGCGGTCATCGTCACCGTCGCGATGTTCGAAACCCTTTACTACCTCCTCAGCTGAGCCGCCGGCGGCGGGCTCCAGCCGGGTCCCTAGGAGGATTCGCCCAGCCCACGGAGCGCGGCGTCGACCTCTTCGCGGGCACCCTTGCCCGCCGTGCCGACACGCTCCTGCTGGATCTCGAGGTAGACCTCTTTGCGGAACACCGGGATGTCCCGCGGGGCCTGGATGCCGATCCGCACCTTCTCACCCATGATCGCCAGCACGGACACCTCGATGTCGTCGCCGATCATGATGCTCTGGTTGGACTTACGAGTCAGTACCAACATGGATTTCGTGCCTCCCTGCTACTGATGGTTCTGCAGCACTCCACGCTGCGCAGACTCGGTGGCCGCGCTGCCGTTCGCTCAGAGGCCAGCATACCGCGTGCGCGATCCGTTGCAACGTGTTTGCGGAGCGGACTGGGCGATTCATTCCGTTCGGGCTTCTAATAGTCTGCGGAGACTTATGACACGACGATCGCTGCGCCCGCAGCTCAACCAGATCCGCGCCTGGGTCCAGCAGGGACGCACGGACGCCTGGATCGCCCACCAGCTCGAGGTCACGGTCCAGCAGATCCAGGCGTTCAAGCGCGATCAGGGTCTGGCCCCGGACGAGGAGACCGAGGGAGCCGCCGCCGCCGACTTCGATGACGAGATCGACCTGCGCGCTCAGGACGACGCCCTGATCGCCGCCGAGCTCGACGCCGCCGAGGCGGAGCGCGCGGAGGAACCGGCCGACGAGGACGAAGACGAGGATCAGCCCCGGCGCCGGACCCGTCGTCGCGGCGGCCGTGGCGGGAGCAGGCGTCGCAAGGCGCCGGCCGGCCCGCTCGAGGCGACGTTCGACCACGGCGACGAGGGTTACGGGCTGTGGCTCGACCCCGCCGTCCAGGATGACCCGGTGTACGCCGAGTACTGGGCGGGCCACCGGCCGGTCGAGGTCACGATCGAGGAGGACCAGATCGTGATCCGGCGCGCCGGCGGCGAGGACTCGGACGACGACGAGTAGTCGGGGGTCCGTCAGCGCTCGTCTTCGAGCCGCCGTCCACCACCGTAGTCGCTCGCCTCGCGCGCGTAGCGCGCGAATGCGGCCCCTGCTACGACCGGCACGTCCCACGCCGCAGGCGTTTTGGGGGCGACCCGGGTCGCGAGATCGAACGCCCAATCGGTTCCCTGATCGGTGAACAGCGCCGCGAGGTCCGCGGTCGTGAACGGTCCTCCGAGGCGGCGCCGCAGCTCTTGCACGATCTGGTCGCGGACGCGTTCCATCGCCGGGCGGTCGGTCGGGTCCGAGGCCGCAAGCCGCCGCTGACCGTCGAGCCAAAGGCCGATCAGCTCGTCGAACCGCACGGCCCCGTCTCCTCAGATGTGGTCAGCGGCCGGGGCGGCCCGTGATCACATAAGACCGCTCGCCCGCCTTGACCATCCCGAGCGCGCGCGCATCGCCGATGATCGTCGCGGGCTGCTGGAGCGCCAGCTGTTCGCGCTCGAGCACGTGGTTCTCGCGCGCCAGCTGGTGCACGGTCGCCAGCGCCCGGTCGGCCTGCGCCCGTGTCGACAGGTAGGAGAGCGCGTGCTGGACGTACAGCCCGAGCACGACGGCGAGCACGATCAGCAGCGACACGCGGCCTGCGCGATCCCACCGCACCCGGACCCTCGTCCCCCGCGACGCCACGCGGCGCGGACGCGGGCGGGGTCGCGGCGCGGCGCCGGGCGTCGCGCGAGAACGGCGAGGGGCGGCCGATGCTGAGCGGGCGGGCGGCATCGCTTACGCGCTTCGTTCGACGGGTGCTTTGTCCTTCCTGCTGCAAGCGCGCGCCCAGCGCGCAGCCGGCCACCGTCACGCGCGGAACGCGCCGCGTCCCGGGTATGACGCCTCGGGTCCGAGCGCCTCCTCGATCCGCAGCAGCTGGTTGTACTTCGCCACGCGGTCGGTCCTCGACGGAGCGCCGGTCTTGATTTGGCCGCAGCCGGTGGCGACGGCGAGGTCGGCGATCGTCACGTCCTCGGTCTCGCCCGAACGATGCGACATCACCGCGGTGTAGCCCGCCTCACGCGCCATCTGGATTGCCGCCAGCGTCTCCGTCAGCGTTCCGATCTGATTGACCTTGATCAGAATCGAGTTCGCGACACCCGTGTCGATCCCGCGCTTCAGGCGCGTCGTGTTGGTCACGAACACGTCGTCGCCGACGAGCTGCACGCGGTTCCCGAGCCGGTCGGTGAGGGTCGTCCAGCCCGGCCAGTCGTCCTCGGCCATCCCGTCCTCGATCGAGATGATCGGGTACCCGCCCACGAGCTCGGCCCAGTAGTCGGTGAGCTGCTCGGCGCTCAGCGTCCGGGCCTCGTGCTCGAGCACGTAGGTCCCGTCGCGGTAGAGCTCCGACATCGCCGGGTCGAGCGCGATCGCGACCTGGTCCCCCGGCACGTAGCCGGCCGCGCGGATCCCGGCCACGAGCGCGTCCAGCGCGGCCGCGTTCGACGCGAAGTCGGGTGCGAACCCGCCCTCGTCCCCGACGGCCGTCGACAGCCCCTGGTCGTGGAGAGTCTTCTTCAAGTGGTGAAACACCTCGGAGCCCATCTGCATCGCCTGGCTGAACGACTGCGCCCCGACCGGCACGATCATGAACTCCTGGAAGTCGACCTTGTTGTCGGCGTGCGCACCGCCGTTCAGCACGTTCATCATCGGCACCGGCAGCACGTGCGCCCCCTCACCCCCGAGGTAGCGCCACAGCGGCAGCCGCTGCTCGGCCGCGGAGGCATGCGCGGCGGCCAGCGACACGGCCAGGATCGCGTTGGCCCCGAGCCGCGACTTGTTGGGCGTCCCGTCGAGCGTGATCAGCATCCGGTCGAGCGCTGCCTGGTTGCCGGCATCCTGGCCGCGCACGGCGGTGGCGATCTCACCGTTGACGTTCTCGACGGCCCTGCCGACTCCCTTGCCCATCCAGTCCGCTCCGCCGTCGCGCAGCTCGGTCGCCTCGAACTCGCCCGTCGATGCGCCGGACGGAACCGCCGCGCGTCCCCATGCCCCGGATTGGAGGCTCAGCTCCACCTCGACCGTCGGGTTGCCGCGGCTGTCGAGTATCTGACGAGCGTGCACCTGCTCGATCTGGCTCATAGGTCCTGGGGGTCTCCTTCGCTCAAGCGCGCGCGGGCGTAGTACGCGAGCTGGTCTGCGGGGTCCAGATCGTTCCAGCTTCGGCGCTCGGATGCAGCTAGATCGGCCGCCTGGCTCACCCGGCCGCGGAATCGGTCCGCGGCTGAGCGCAGCGCGAGCTCGGGATCGACCTTCAGCTTGCGGGCCACGTTGACGGCCGCGAACAGCACGTCGCCGAGCTCGTGGAAGCGCTCATCGGGCGTGCCCGCGCGCTCGAGCTCGTCGAGCTCCTCTCGCAGCGCTCCGACGGCCTCGGAGGGCTCGAGGAAGTCGAATCCGGTCGAGGCGGCGCGCCGCTGCACCTTGCGGGCGTACAGCGGCGCCGGCAGGTTCTCGGGCACCTCGCCGAACACGCCCTGCTCACGGCCCGGCTCGGTCCGCTTGATCTGATCCCAGTTGCGGAGCACCTGCTGCGTCGTATCCGCCTGCACCTCGCCGAACACGTGCGGGTGGCGGCGGATCAGCTTCTCGGTGACGTGGTCGGCGACCTGCGCGAGATCACCGGCCTCGCGCTCCTCGAGCAGCAGCGACAGGAAGTGGATCTGGAACAGCACGTCGCCGAGCTCGTCGAGCAGCTTCGCGTCGTCGCGGCGCTCCGCCGCGTCTGCCAGCTCGTACGCCTCCTCGAGTGTGTGCGGCACGATCGTCCGCTCATCCTGCTCGCGATCCCACGGACAATCGCGGCGCAGCCTGCGCGTGATCGCGTCCAGCCGCGCGAGCGCCACCTGGATCTCGGCGCTACCTCCCCGTTCGGAGCTCAAAGCGAGGTAGCGGAGCTAGCCCGTGGTGCCGGTGGCGCCGGTGGCGCCCGTGGTGGTGGCCTTCGGGGCCGTGTAATTCGAGCAGTCGGCCATCGCGAAGAGCTTCTGGCACGTCGTCTTCTTGAACCAGGCCGCCTTCGCCTGTGCGTCGACCTTCGCCTGGGCGCTTGTCTGGAGCTGCTGGTTCAGCAACTGCTTGATCTGGATCGAAGCCTTGGCGAGCGGCTCCTGCTTCGCCTGATGGATCGTGGAGATCTTGAACACGTAGTAGCCGAACTGGCCGTGCACCGGACCGATGAGCTTGCCGGCCGGCGCCTCGAAGATCGCCTTCGAGAAGGCGGCCTCCTCCTCGCCCTGGGTCACGCCGGTGAGCAGGCCGCCGTTGTTCTTGGTCGCTGCGTCCTGCGAGTACTTCTTCGCGACCGTCTTGAAGCTCTGGCCCGCGGCGAGCGCCGCGTGGGCCGCGTTCGCGGCGGCCAGCGTCTTCGTGCGCACGAAGTTCAGGTTCACGCTCTCGGGCGTGCCGAACTGGGTTGCGTGCGAGGTGTAGTAGGCCTGGATCTGTGCCGCCGTGACCGGCTTCGAGTACCGCGCCGAGAGCTTCATGAAGATCTGGTTGATGCGGACGCGATAGAGGATGTCGTTCAGCGTCTGCCCGGTGGAGCTGAGGAACGAGTTGAACTGCGCCTGCGTCGGGAACTCCTGCTTCTTGGCGGTCTGGAACGCAGCCGCGATCTGGGCGTTCGTGACCGTGATCCCGAGCTTGTGCGCCTCGGCCTGGTACCAGTAGGCCTTGATCAGGAAGTCCATCACCTGGCTCGAGAGCGAGGTGAACAGCTGGCTGCAGTCCTGCTTGACGGTCTTGTCCGGCGTCTTCGCGAGCGACGGGATCTGCTTGCGAACCTGCGCGATGCAGCTCGTGAAGTTCGGCGGGTCGTTCGGCACGATCACCGGCGACCCGGGCGTCTGTGACGACTGCCCCTTGGCGGCGACGTACATCCAGTGGTCGAACGTCTGGGTCGTGATCGGGTTCCCGGCCATGTCCGCGACCGAGTTGCCGGGCACGCCGCTGCCGCAGGCCGAGAGCCCGAGGGCGACCACAAAAAAGGCGCCGAGCGCCAGGATGTACTTCTTCGCAATCGTCATCCGCGCGGCGCATGGTAGCGGGCATCGTCCGCCCGCGAGTCGCTCCTTCGGAACCTCTTCACAAGCGGTCAATGGAAGGCCGGAACGCCGATGGCCGGCCCCGGGGCCCGATCGCGCATCCGGTGAAGCCGATGCTCGATGTCGGCCTCGCTGAGCACCCCTGAACGATCAAGCAGCCTCACGCGTGACGGCGAGCAGTACGTCCGCGGCACGCACGACCGCCGGGAACTGCTGCGCGGGATCGTCGGGCACGCGCATCGACAGCTGCGACTTGCCGGACTCGTACAGTGCCTCGGGTATCTCGGCGCGGATCTTCTTCGCGCGGGCGGAGTCGAGCTCGATCGGGGTCACCGCGAGCCGGCCGCCACGGAACGTCACCGCCCGCGCGCCGGCCTGCCCGAGCTTGATCCGGGCCTGCTGCAAAGCGATCAGATTCCGCAACGGATCGGGCAGCTCGCCGAACCGGTCTTCCAGCTCCTCGCGCAGCACCATCAGATCGGCGACCTCGCGCGCGCCGGCGATCCGCCGGTGGACATCCACCTTCGCCTGCTCGTACGGGATGTAGTCCGCCGGGACGTACGCGTCGACGTTGACGTCGAGCCGCACCGGCTCCCAGTCCTCCTCGGCCGGAACGCCGCCCTCCATCGATTCCACAGCCTCGTCGAGCATCTGCATGTACAGCTCGAACCCGAGCGCCGCGACGTGCCCCGATTGCTCGTCGCCGAGCAGGTTGCCGGCGCCGCGGATCTCCAGGTCCCGCATCGCCACGCGGAAGCCGGACCCGAGCTCGGTGTAATCCGAAAGAGCTGACAAACGCTGCGCCGCTTCCGGCGTCAGCGCAGCGGCGCTCGGATACAGGAGATATGCGTACGCCCGCTCGCGAGAGCGCCCCACACGACCCCGGATCTGGTACAGCTGCGAGAGCCCGAACACGTCGGCGCGCTCGACGATCAGCGTGTTCGCCTGCGGGATGTCGATCCCGGACTCGATGATCGACGTGCACACGAGCACGTCAGCGTCGCCGCGCAGGAAGGAGAGCATCCGCTCCTCGAGCATCCCCTCGTCCATCTGCCCGTGGGCGACCTCGAACTTCATCCCCGGGCACAGGCCGCGCAACCGGACCGCCGTCTCGTCGATCGTCTCGACCCGGTTGTGGAGGAAGAACGCCTGCCCGCCACGCGCCTTCTCGCGTTCCAGGGCTCGCCTGACCAGTTCCTCGTCGTACTCGCCGACGTACGTCTTCACCGGTCGCCGCCCCTCGGGAGGGGTCTCGATCACGCTGATGTCGCGGACGCCCGCCAGCGACATCTGCAGCGTGCGCGGGATCGGCGTGGCGCTCATCGCGATCACGTCGACCTTCAGCTTCAGCTGACGCAGGAGCTCCTTCTGCTTGACGCCGAAGCGCTGCTCCTCGTCCACGATCAGGAGCCCGAGATCGCGAGCTCGCACGTCGCGCGAGAGCAGCCGATGCGTCCCGATCAGGATGTCGACCGAGCCCTGGCTGAACCGCTTGACGGCGTCCCGCTGCTCAGCGGGCGGGCGGAACCGCGACACGTGCTCGATCACGACCGGGTAGTCCTTCAGCCGCTCGGTGAAGGTCCCGTAGTGCTGCTGCGCGAGGATCGTCGTCGGTACGAGCATCATCACCTGCTTGCCGTCCTGTACCGCTTTGAACGCGGCGCGCAGCGCCACCTCGGTCTTACCGTATCCGACGTCGCCGCAGATCAGCCGGTCCATCGGGCGCGGCGCCTCCATGTCGGCCTTGACGAACTCGATCGCGTCGCGCTGGTCGGGCGTCTCCGTGTATGGGAACGCGTCCTCGAACTCGCGCTGCCAGTCGGTGTCAACAGGGAACTCGTGACCGGCGCGCCGCTTGCGCTCGGCGTACAGATTCAGGAGCTCGCCCGCCAGCTCCTGCGCCGCGCGGCGAGCACGGGACTTGACCGCCTCCCACCGCGAGCCACCGAGCTTCGACAATGGCGGATGGGCCCCGCCTGCACCGACGTACCGGCTGATCTTCGCCAGCTGGTCGACGGGCACGAATACGCGATCGCTGCCCGCATATTCGAGATACAGGTAGTCGCGCGTGACGCCGGCCACGGTCTTCGTGTCGAACCCGGCGAAGCGCGCGATCCCGTGGTCCTCGTGGACGACGAAGTCGCCGGTGCGCAGCTCGGCGAACGAGCGGAGCACGCCCCGCCGGCGCGCCCTGTCCGGCCGGTCGGCGGTCGCCCGCCGCCGCCGGAAGACGCGGTGGTCGGGAATCACGGCGAGGTGGAACTGAGGTGCGATGAAGCCGTCCGACAGCCGCGCCTCCGCGAACGTGATCGTCTTCGCCGCAGCGGCCCCATCGGCTTCCGCGAGCCAGCGCACCTTGAGCTGTCCGAGGTTGTACGCGACCCGCTCGCCTTCGCCGCGCCGGGCGAAGGTCACGACCGGCCGGTAGCCGGAGCGCTCGAGCTTCTCCAGCTCCGGTTCCGCCTCCTTGAGCCCGCGTGCGGCGATATCTGGGCGCTGCGCGCGGAACGCGAACGGCTGGTCCTGATCGATGCTCTGAAGGCGGATCCGCGCGCGCCGCGTCAGATCGTCCACGATCGCCGACGGATCGACATACAGCCTGTGTGCATCCTCATCGTGGAACGCCGCCGTCACGTCCTGCCAGTGGTCGGCGAGCACGGGGACGACCTCCTCGTCGCCCGAGATCAGCACCGAGGCATCGGCGGGCGCGAGCGACAGGAACGGATGGAAGTCCTCGATCGGGAGCAGCTCGGCGATATCCGGGCGGTCGGCCGCTTCCTCGAGCGCGGCGATCTCCGCCAGCTCCCGGTGCTCCGCGGCCAGCTCCGCAGCCGGCGCCACCTCCACCACCTCGGCGTCCTCCAGAGACCGCTGGGTGAAGGTGGAGAACCACTTGAGCGATTCGATCTCGTCGCCGAACAGGTCGACCCGCACGGCTCGGTCCTCGGTGGCCGGGAACAGGTCGAGCAGGCCGCCGCGGATCGCGAACTGGCCGCGATCCTCGACCTGGTCGACGCGCTCGTAGCCGGCCGCGACGAGATCCATCGCCGTCTCGTCGAGGTCCATCAGCTCGCCGACCCGCAGCTCGAACCCGTGCGGGCGCATGGAGGGATCCGGGACCTTCTCCGACAGCGCTACGGCGCTGACGACGACGACCGGCGCCGCGGTCTCGCCGTCAGGCGGCGCCAGCAGCGCGTCGAGCGCCGCGATCCGCAGCCCCACGAGGTGCGGCGGGGGCGCGAGGTGCGACTCGTAGGTGACGCCGCGGCTCGGGTAGTAGCGGACCGTGCGCGGTGCGAGCCATACCCTCAGCGCCGCAGCCAGATCTCGCGCCGCGCGGTCGTCGCCGGCGACCACGAGCGCCGGGGTGTCCTGCGCACGATCGAGCAGCGCCGCGATCAGGTAGGGCCGCAGCGACTGCGACACGAACGCGACCCCGCCGTCGCGCGCGAGCGCCCCGGTCTGCGGGTCATCGTCGGCATGGGAGAGGAGGGTCCGGAGCACCTCTCTTGAGTCTAGGAGGGTGCGTCAGCCTCCCCGAGCACGATCCGCTCCGCCGCGTCCGCCGCCTGCTCGATCAGCAGCGCGACCTCCTCGCGCGGCTCACGGAAGCGGCCGAGCACATACGCGGCGACCCGATCGGGGTCGGTCGTCGGCGGGCGCCCGACGCCGACCCGGACGCGCGCGAAGTCGGCCGAACCGAGACCCTGCTTCAAGGATTTCAAGCCGTTGTGCCCCGCCAGTCCACCGCCGAGCCGGGTGCGGATCTCCCCGAACGGCAGGTCGATCTCATCGTGGAGCACGAGCACGTGGTCGAGCGGCACGTGGAAGGCGCCGCGCGCCGGACCGACCGAGTCCCCCGCCTCGTTCATGTACGTCTGCGGGAGCAGCAGCGCGACCCGCGGGCCGCCCGGACCCGTGCGCCCCTCGGTCAGCAACCCGCGGTACTTGCTCTTCGCCTTCGGCAGCTCCCAGCGCGAGGCGAGCACGTTGGCGATCTCGAAGCCGACGTTGTGGCGCGTGCCCACGTACTCGGACCCGGGGTTGCCGAGTCCAACGATCAACCAATTGACTGGGCCGCCGCCACCGCGACCCGGGAGCCGCATCGGGGCCTACTCTGACCCGCCGTCGCCGCCCTCGCCGCCGGCGGCCTGTTCGGCGGCTGACTCGGCCTCCTCGGCCGTCTCACCGCGCGCCTCGCCCTCGCTGACGAGCTCCGTCTCCGCCTCGATCTCCGGCTCCTCCTCGATCTGGAGCCGTGGCGCCGACAGGATCGCGACCACCGTCTCGGGGTCGTCGACAAGCGTCACACCCTCGGGCGCGCTCACCGACGCAAGCGTCAGCGTGTCGCCGATCGACATCCCCGACACGTCGTGCTGGAGCGAGTCCGGGATGTCGGTTGGGAGCGCCTCCACCGTCAGCTCGCGGGTGACCTGCTCGAGCACGCCGCCCTCCTTCGCGCCAGGAGAGTCGTCGCCGCCGACCAGTTCGAGCACGACCGTCGCCTGGATCGCCTGGTCGAGCCGAACTCGAAGCAGGTCCAGGTGCACCGTTGCGCCGTTGACCGGATGACGAACGAGGTCCTTGACGACGACCGGGGTTCCGGCGCTGCCGTCGATCTGAAGCTCGAGCACCGCGCCCGCATGCTGGAGCGCGAGGCGCAGCGTGCGCTCGTCGACCTGGAACGAGACCGGATCCTCGCCGCCGCCGTAGACGATTCCGGGGATGCTCCCCTCGCGGCGCAGGCGCCGAGCCGCGCGCGATCCGGCGGGGTCACGGTGGCTTACGGGGAGGGCAGTTGTTCCGGCCTTCGGCATGGCGGCGAACGATGGTAGCGGGGGTTGCGCGCGCGGTACTCTTTGCCTATGGGTGGAGATTCTGAGCTGATTCTCTTGATGATCGCCGGAGTGCACCTGCTGGGACTCGGCTGCGTCGCGGTGCTGATGGTCAGCGCGCTGCGAGAAGGCCCGAACGAGCCGCCCTGGGCGAACCCGGATTCCGATGACGGCCGGGGCAACAAACCGCTGCTCCCGCGGGCGCCGTCAGGCCGTCCCCGTGGCGGGATCCCGCTGCCGGATGCCGAGCCGGCACGAGTCCGCCTGCGCGACCACCGCAAGCTGAGCGAACTGCTGCCCGGCCGGGAACGCCGGCCGGCGCGCGAGCCTCGGCGCGAGCCGGTCCGGACGCACCACTGAGCCACTAGCTGACTTCGCCGAGCCGGCGCTCGAGGTACCGGCGCTCGGCGTCCGACGGCGCGAGCGGAACCGCGCGGCGGTATGCGGCGGCGGCTCCGATCAGGTCGCCGCGCCGGCGAAGCAGGTCCGCGCGCGTGGCGGCGAGCAGGTAGTAGCCGTCCAGCTGCCCCTCGGCCTCCAGCTCCTCGAGGACCGCGAGCCCGCCGTCGGCGTCACCAGCCATCGCCACCGCGACGGCCCGGTTGAGCCTGACCACGGGTGACGGCATCTGCGCCTCGAGCAGCGCGTACAGGCCCGCGATCTCGTCCCAGTCGGTGTCCGCCGCGCTGCCGGGGCGGGCGTGGCACGCCGCGATCGCCGCCTGCAGCTGATAGGGCCCGACCTGCCGCCGGCGCAGCGCCGCTTCGAGCAGCCGCAAGCCCTCGTGGATCTCCGGCTCGTCCCACCGGCTTCGGTCCTGCGCCTCGAGCGTGATCAGCTCGCCGTCCGCGCCGACGCGGGCGTCGCGACGCGAGTGCTGGAGGAGCATCAGCGCGAGCGCCCCGCCGGCCTCCGGCTCATCCGGCATCAGCTGCGTCAGCGCTCGCGTCAGGCGGATCGCCTCGTCGCACAGCCCGCCGCGGATCAGCTCGGCGCCCGACGACGAGTAGCCCTCGTTGAACATCAGGTACAGGACGGCGAGCACTCCCGAGGTGCGCTCGGGCAGCAAATGCGCCGGCGGCACCCGGTACGGGATCGCGGCCGCCGCGATCTTCGCCTTGGCCCTGGTCAGGCGCTTGGCCATCGTCGCCTCGGGCACCAGGAACGCCTTGGCGATCTCGACCGTGCTGAGGCCCGCGAGGCTCCGCAGCGTCAAGGCGACGCGCGCCTCCAGGGGCAGCGCGGGGTGGCAGCAGGTGAAGATCAACCGCAGCCGGTCGTCCTCGATCTCGCCGGTCTCATCGAACAGGTCTTGCATCGCTCCCTCATCCACTTCGGGTCGCGTGAGTGGGTCGCGGCCGGCCGCCTCCAGCAGCTCGGCGCCGCGGGCGCTGCGCCGCAAGCGATCGATCGCGCGGTTCCCCGCGACGGTCGTCAGCCACGCGCCGGGACGCTGCGGGATGCCGTCGACCGGCCATCGCCGCAGCGCCTCGATGAACGCGTCCTGTGTGCACTCCTCGGCCAGATCCCAGTTGCCCGTGCGCCTGATCAGCGCGGCGACGATCCGCCCCCACTCCTCCCGGAAGGCCGCGTCGACCGCGTGCTGAACGGCCGCCGCGGTCATTCGGTCACGAACGGGCGAACCTCGATTGCGTGAGACCGGGCGAGCGGATGCGCCGCGGCGAGCGCGATCGCCTGCTCGCGACTCGGGCAGTTGACGACGTCGATCGCGCCGATGAACTCGCCATCCCCGCTGAACGGACCGTCGCCGAGCAGGGTCTCGCCGTTGCGGACGCGGAGCGTCGTGGCCGCCTCCGGGCCCTCGAGTGCGCTGCCGAGAACGTGGACGCCCCGGGTTTCGAGGTCGTGCCGCCACGCCTTGCCGGCATCCATCGTCGCCTCGTCAACCGGTGCCGCGCCCGTCCACGCCGCCAGCAGGTACGGCTCACCGGAGCCGTCTTCGCCGCGGCCGAATGCCGACGCCGCCTCGCCGAGCGTCGGCTCGCCGGCGAACGGCCGGATCTCGATCGTCTGGAGCCAGGAAGACGGGTGCTTGGCCGCGACCTCGATCGCCTCGTCGAGATCCGCGCATTGGATCACGTCGAAGCCCGCCATGAACTCCTTCGTCTCCGCGAACGGCCCGTCGGTGACGAGGGTCTCGCCGTCGCGCACGCGGACCGTCGTCGTGGTCTCCGGGAGGTCGAGCTCCCTGCCGAGCAGCCGCACGCCGCGCCCGTCCATCTCCTCCACCCAACCGGGGCACTCGCGCTGGAAGACGGCCATCTCGTCCGCTGTCGGCAGGCCATCCGCGCAGATGAAGAGCAGGTACTTCATGTCGCCCATCCTTTCGTCTGTTTGACGCTTACACCAGGACGACGAACGCGCAACCCCGAAAAGGACACCGACCCGCCGAGCGGCCCCGGAGCGGCTAGAAGCTCTTCGGACAACTCCCCGTCGACTTCAGCCGCAGGCTGATCCGCAGCAGCTCGATGTGAATGCCGCTCAGCGCGTTACCGGCCCGCTTGACACGGACGCACTGGACGATCGGCTTCGTCTCGTCCACGACCTCCCAGGCAATACGCGCAGCCCCGAGCGTGCTCGTGAGCGAGAACCCGGTCGACGACTGGTATTGGAGCACCGAGACCGTCCCCGGGCGCTTCAGCGCCGCCGCGTCGGCAGCGGCGCGGGCGCGGCAGGACGGGTTCGGAGCGCAGTCCTGCATGGTCGCGATCATCGCCGAGGCGTCGCCTCGCGCCTCGGCCTTGATCAGCGCCGTCACCGCCGACTGCTCGGCGCCGTCACCGGTCCACACGCGCGCGAGCAGCGCGCTGACCGCGAGGAACAGGATTACCCCGGCGACGATCAGCGCGATCAGGCCCTTGCGGCGCACTCGCCGCATTGTGCCGCCGCGCCGCCCGCACGCAGGCCGCCGGTGCGGGCACGACGCCCGGTCAGACCTCGGGCTGCGGATCGGTGAGCTCGAGGAAGCGCTCGATCGACGCCTCCTGGTGCTCGATCCGAACCGCCAGCTGGTGCGCGTGGTCGGCCGCCTGCGCCAAGAAGTCCTCGACGCACCGCTCGGGGTCGTCGGCGAGCGCGTACACGCGCATCAGATCCTGCTGCGCGCACGCGATCCCGAGCGGTGGCCGGCCCTCGGCGAGCGTCCGCGCGCTGCATACCGGCGTGACCACCATCTGGCGCTCGGGCGCGACCAGCGCGGTCGGCAACAGACGCGGCGCGGGCAGCCGCGTCGACAGCTCGACGGAGTGATCGACCATCAGCTCGCCGTCGAGCAGCTCGCAGAGCGGCTCGCGCCAGACGTCGAGCACCGTGTCGGCGCTCAGCAGCGCATCCCGGAGCGCGGTCGCCTGCTCGACGTACAGGCGCTCGGCCTCTTCACGATCGACTGCATCCGCGAGGTCGAGATCGCACGGCACCCGCAGCAGCTCGCTGGCCGCGACCGTGCTGCCCGCACCACGACTGCCGCTCGTGACATACGTCTGAAGCGTGCCGAGGTCGCGCCGGCCGTGGAAGATCACCGTCACCGCCTCCGATACGGGCAGCCCCCCGACCCGGAGCGACACGGCCACGGCACTCGAATCGTCGAGCAGCGCCCGCCGCAACAGCTCCTCAGCGGCTCCGTCCTGAGCCTCGTGATCGTCGTCGAGCATCGTC
The DNA here is from genome assembly GCA_963826895.1 of uncultured Solirubrobacterales bacterium. Classification (GTDB taxonomy): domain Bacteria; phylum Actinomycetota; class Thermoleophilia; order Solirubrobacterales; family Solirubrobacteraceae; genus Palsa-465. The sequence continues at coordinate 115,399 of CAWGYJ010000006.1, read as the reverse complement.
CTTGCCTTCAGAATCGGCGGATTGGTGTCCACCATTTACCCACAAGTGCCGGTCGTAGACCATCGCCAGGTGGAGCACCTGCATCGGCCCGATGGCCTGCCGGCCGCAGCGGGTAGGCTGCACGCCAGATGAAGCTGCTCTACAAGCCACTCGGCATCATCGTCGGGGTGATCGGCGCGAAGGCCGGGCAGAAGCTGTTCGAGGCCGTCTGGGCGCGCGTCGACGGCGGCCCGCCACCGGGACCGGGGCACCCGGACGCCAGCCTCGTCCGGGTCGTGGCGGCGCAGGCGCTCCAGGCCGCATCGCTCGCAGCAGCGGGGGGGGCCGCCGATCGTCTCGGCATGCGCTGGTTCCACTATCTGACGGGGTTCTGGCCCGGTGACCAGCCCGAGGCGCCGGACGCCGAGGGCGGCGCCGAGGCTGATACCGCTGTCGCCGAGCTCGCGGCGAAGCCCTAGCCGGACTCCACGGACCAGGGCGCGAGCGCCTCGCGCGCCGACTCCGGGATCGGCGCCTTGCGGTAACTCTCGGTGTCGACCCACACGTGTCGCAGCGATCCCTCGACGAGCAGCTCCTCTCCGCGCCAGACGCGGTGGTGGGTGGGGAGGCTGGTGGTCCCGAGGCGCCCGACGGAGATCGCCATCCGCACCTCGTCGTCGGAGCGTGCGGGGCTGAGATAGCGGAGGTTGGCCTCGGCGACCATCACATCCCAGCCGGCGTCGAGAATGGACTGATAGCTGCCGAATGCCGCGCGGAACAGCTCCGTGATGCTGATGTCGAACCACGCCAGGTAGTGCGCGTTGAAGACGACCCCCTGTGGGTCGCACTCGCCGAAGCGGACGCGCAGCGTGTACTCGAGCGGCTCACCCATCGCCGCCCCCGCGGATCACGAAACCGCGATCGGCGAGTGTCGCGAGCGCGTCCTCGAAGGCGCTGAAGTCCCGCGCGAGCAGCAGATCGATCGGCCTCCCGGACGGTCCCGCCGAGCGAACCCAGCGTCGCAACGTCGCGGGCCCGGCTGCGGCCGCCGGCTCGTCCAGCAGCTCGAGCAGAATCGGCAGCTCGGGCCGGTGCTCGAGCTGGCCCGAGAGCAGCGTCAGCGGATCGGCGTCCAGGATCCGGCACAGCTCGTCGTCGCTCAGACCGAGCATCTCCATCAGCCGCGGTGCCTCGTCGCTGCCAGTCACTGGCCCATTCTCGGCGATCCGCCGGCGCCGTGGATGTCGATCAGAGGACGTTGTGGCTGAGCAGCTTGCCGACGATCTGCTCCTCGCCCTTCAGTGAGAGCGGCCACGCCCAGAACGTGAGCAGATTGTGGTGCTTGCTGTAGACGTACAGCCCGTAGTCCGTCGTGTTGTACGGATTCTTGTCCGGCGCGGGCAGCGTGAAGCTGACGATGAACCCTTTGCTGCCGTCTCCGAGCGAGAGCCTCCGCTGCGGGTTGAACGAGTAGTCCGCGATCGCGTCGGTCGCCGTTCCGGGCTCCTGCTGCTCATTCGCCTCGATGTTGTTCCACTCGCGCGGGGTCGCGTTCGTACCCACCCAGACGATCAGGTTCGGACCGAGAAACGTCGAGCCGTTGACGTCCGGGTCGTACGTGGACGCGTTTCCGTCCCCGGGCGACCAGTCGGTGAAGCACCCCGACGTGGGGATCTTGGGGCCGCGGAGCCCGTTCGGCGCGTCGGCCCATTCGCTGTACTTGCTCGTGTAGACGGGGATCGGCTTGACCTCGGGAGCGATGCCCGTCTCAGTCCGGATCGCCGATTCGATCTCGCCTGCCGGAAGTACTTTGCTGCAGACCAGGTCGTGCGCGGGCTTCCGGTGTGCGCTTGCGGCGACCGCGCCCGATGAGGCGACGGCGACGGCGATCGCGGCGCATGCGACGATCACCGCGATTCGCAGGTGACTCCTTGCACGCCGCGGCATCTCGATACCCCCCGCTCTCTCCCTAGCCCGGCATGCGCTCGACCTGTGCGACGCCCTCGAAGTGAGGGCTCCACGCGTGCGCCGAGCGCGTCCAGACCTCGATCATCGGCTCGAACCACGAGATGTCGTCGAGCGTACCGGCCTTGATGAACGCGAGCTCCGGGGACCCCGCCGAATAGCTCACGATCGGCGACCCGCAGTCCGAGCAGAAATGGCGCTCGGTCTCGGTGTTGTGCATCTCGCCGACGGTCTTGTGGACGCTCAGCTTGTCGCCCTCGATCGTCAGCGCGTCACGCGGCACCGCGACCACGATCGAGAACGCCGTCCCGGACTGGCGCTGGCAGTCCTTGCAATGACATACGGCCTGCATCAGCGGCCCAGCGGCCGCGCGATAGGTGATCGCGCCACAGGAGCAGTGGCCCGAGAGCTCTGTAGGAAGATCGGTCATGACGGGCGAGCCTATTGCACCCGGCGCCGGTCGTGGCGATCGCGTCGCCGGCTGCCGGCAACCGGTTCAGAACAGCTGGTTCTCGCCGCCGAACACGTCGCTCACCGAGCCGTCGGTGAAGATCTGGCGGATCGAGTTCGATCAGCAGCTCCGCGCACGAGAGCACGCGAACGTTGTCGGGTGCGCCGGGGGGCAGCGGGATCGTGTCCGTGACGACGATCTGCTCGAAGCCGGCGGCAGCCAGGTTCTCCCACGCGTTCCCGGAGAACACGCCGTGCGTCGCGGCCGCGTACACGCGGCGCGCGCCCGCGTCGAGCACGGCCTCGGCGGCAGCCTTGAGCGTGCCGGCGGTGTCGATGATGTCGTCGACCAGCACCGCGTTCTTGCCCGCGACGTCGCCGATCACGTAGTTGATCTCGGCGACCTGCTGGGCCGGCCGCTCCTTGTTGAGGATCGCGAGGTCGGCCCCGATCTTGTCGGCGAACTTCTTGTTCAGCTTCACGCGGCCGGCGTCCGGCGCGACCACCACGAGATCCTCGAGCGCGAGGTCCGAGAAGTACTGGGTCAGCATGAACAGCGCCGTCATGTGGTCGCACGGCTTCTGGAAGAAGCCCTGGATCTGACCGGAGTGCAGGTCCATGGTGAGGATGCGGTCGATGCCGGCCGACTCGAGCATCCGCGCCACGAGCCGCGAGCTGATCGGCTCGCGCGGCGCGGACTTCTTGTCCTGGCGCGAGTAGCCGTACCACGGAGTGACCGCGATCACCCGGTGCGCAGAGCCCCCGACCGCCGCGTCGATCATCACCAGCAGCTCCATCAGCGCGTCATTCGCGCTCAGGCCGAGTCGGCGTTACCGCAGGTCGGCTGGACGATGAACACGTCTGCGCCGCGCACCGACTCCTCGAACCGGCAATACACCTCGCCGTTGGAGAACGTCTTCAGCGTCACGTCGCCGAGGTCGACGCCGAGCTTGGCGGCGATGTTCGCCGCCAGCTCCGGGTTGCGCTCGGCCCGCGACCAGCATCAGCCGCTTGTTGTACTCGAGCTCCAGGTCGTGTGGCATCGGCAACGACTCCAACACGCTCATCGTGGCCCGGAGTGTAAGGGGCGCCGATGACGAAATGGTCGGGCCCGGGCTACTGCGCCGGGATCGCCGGCGAGTCTTTCCCGCTGCTTGCGGGGTCCTTTTTCGCCTCCGCGTCCCGCTCGGCCCGGCGCGCGGTGTAGCCCTCGACGTTCGTCTGCCGCGCGCGCGCCACGCCGAGCGCTCCCGGCGGCACGTCCTTCGTGATCACCGAGCCGGCGGCCGTGTAGGCGTCGTCGCCCACGGTGACCGGCGCGACCAGCGTCGTGTCGACGCTCGTCTTCACGTTCGAGCCGATCGTCGTGCGGTGCTTGCGGGAGCCGTCGTAGTTGGCCGTGATCGTGCTGGCCCCGAGGTTGGTGCCCTCGCCGATGTCCGCATCGCCGATGTAGCGACAGGTGCGGGACCTTGCGTCCCGGCGCCGACGTCCGAGTTCTTGATCTCGACGAACGTGCCCGCCTTGGACGCCCTCGCGCAGCACCGTTCCGGGGCGCAGGTAGGCGAACGGGCCGACGCTGACGCGCGCGGTCCGACGCTCGCCTCGACCGCGTAGGAGTGGATCACCTTCGCCCCGTCACCCACCTCGGTGTCGATCAGCGTGCTGACCGGGCCGATCGTGCAGCCGGAGCCGATCCGGCTCGTCGCCGTGCACGCTCGTGAACGGCGCGATCACGGTGTCGGGCCCGATCTCGACGTCGACGTCGATCACCGTCGCCGCCGGGTTGACGATCGTCACGCCGGCCACCATGTGGCGCTCGTGGATCCGTCGCTGCGCGACCGCGGTGACCTGAGCCAGCGCGACGCGGTCGTTGATCCCCAGCGTCAACGACGGGTCGCCGACCTCGAACGCGAGCACCGTACGCTCGTCGGCGACGCATGACCGGGAGCACGTCGGGCAGGTAGTGCTCGCCCTGAGCGTTGTCGCTGCTTGACCTCGTTGCAATGCGCCCGAGCAGCGCGGCGCCTTCGAACGCGAACACGCCCGTGTTGACCTCGCGGATGTGGAGCTCGAGCTCGCTCGCGTCACCGGGCGCCTTGGTCTCGACCACGCGCTCGACGGTCCCATCGGGCGCGCGCACGACGCGGCCGTAGCCGCTCGGGTCGTCGAGCACCACGGTCGCGATCGTCGCGGCGGCGCCGGAGCTCTCGTGCTGCTCCGCGAGCGCCCGTGATCGTCTCGGGCGGAGATCAGCGGTGCGTCGCCGAGGATCACGATCACCGTGTCGGTCGGGCGCGATCCGGGACGACAGCGGCGCTGACGGCGCCGGCGGTTCCGTTCGGCTCGGGCTGCACGGCGATCGTCGCTCGTCGCCCGACGACCCCCTCGAGCCGGCGCGCGGGCGAGTCGACCACGACGCACGGCTTTCGGCGCCCGCCCGCCGGGCCGCGCGCACCGGCCAGCAGATCATCGGCCGGCCGCACAGCGGGTGCAGCAGCTTCGGCGTGGCCGAGCGCATCCGCGTGCCCTGCCCCGCGGCGAGGATGACTACGACGGGCTCGCTCACAGCCGCTGATGCTAGGTGATCGACCGGCTCATCCCAACGCCGCCCACACATGTTGCAACGCGTACGCGCGGTACGGCCGCCACCGCTCAGCGAGCGCCAGCGCGGCGCGCGGGCTGCCATCGACCCCCATCCGCTCGAGCGCGTGGCGGACGCCGAGGTCGGTGGCCGGGAACGCGTCCGGGTCGCGGAGCGCCCGCATCGCGATGTACTCGACCGTCCACGGCCCGATCCCGGGCAGGGTCAGCAGCTCGGCCCGGATCGCCTCTTGGTCACCGTGCGGGTCGAGCACGACCCGGGCGCTCGCGAGCGCCGCCGCCAGACCCAGCACCGCCCGCCTGCGCGACGCCGGCATCGCCAGCCGCTCCTGCGGCAGGTTCGCGATGCGCTCAGCGGGCGGGAACACGTGGGTGACGGCCCCGACCGGCCTCGCCAGCGGCTCGCCGCAGTCCGCCACCAGCCGCCCCGCCAGCGTCGCCGCGCCCGCCACCGACACCTGCTGGCCGAGCACCGCCCGGATCGCGAGCTCGTCCGGATCGACCACGCCCGGCACCCGCCGTCCCGCCGCGGCGCGAACGGATGCGCCGATCAGCGGGTCGTCCTGCAGTGCCTCGATCACGGGTCGCGGATCGAGATCGAGATCGAACAGCCCCCGGGCACGCGCCACCGCCTCGTCCTCGTCGCGCTCGTCGTCGAGGTACAGCCGCGCCTCGACCCGCCCATGCCACTCTCGCAGCTCAATGACGCCGGCACCGTGCGAGAGCCGCACGCTCCGGCGGTACACGCCGTCGACAACCTCCTCCACGCCCGACACCGCCCGGCGCGCGAAGAAGTCGATCAGCCAACCGACGTCAAGCGGCGGGCGGAAGTCGAGGGTCTGCTCTGTGAGCTCAGGCACGGGCGATGTCAAAAAGGGTCGCTATGCGGTCTTTTTTTGACAACGCCCCTCCCTGCGTGGGTGTGAGACTGGGGAGCCTGGATTTGAACCAGGACCTCACGGCTCCAAAGGCCGGCGGGCTACCGTTACACCACTCCCCACACGGAGCCTCGGTGACGGTATCCGATGCTGCGGTGCCGCTCCATAGGATCGACGAAATACCGCTAATAGCGGGCATTTCGCGCGCCACCCAGGCGCTCGCGCCGCCCGATCTGCACTGTTCCCGCCTTCATGCCCAGGACGAGGCATCCGGTGGAGGCCGCCCGCGGCACGCTCCGCGTCGTCGGCCGCGACCAGCGCGCGACCGTCAAGCGCCCCGCCGCCAGCGGCCCAGCGAAGCTCCGCAAGGCCGAGGTCACGCTGCATGGCAGGCGTGTCGCGTACCGGACGGGCGGGTGGGGTCCGCAGCTGGTGCTGATCCACGGGATCACTTCGAACAGCGCCACCTGGGACCGGGTGCTGCCGGCGCTGTCGCAGCGGTACTCGGTGCTGGCGCCGGACCTGCTGGGTCACGGCCGCTCCGACAAGCTGCGCGGCGACTACTCGGTCGGCGCGCACGCGAACACGATCCGCGACCTGCTGGATGCGCTCGGCATCCGCAAGGCGACATTCGTCGGGCACTCGCTCGGCGGCGGCGTCGTGGTGGGGGCTCCAGAAGAAGCAGGCGATCGCGCACTGGTGTGACCGGATCGAGCTGCTGGTGATGGTCGAGGACACGAACGACGGCGTCTGGTTCCCGCCCCCGCCGCAGGGCGACGCGATCCCGCCGAGCCCCGGGCCGGTCCAGTTCGGCACCTTCAACTACGAGATGTCGGAGCAGTCGGTGGCGATCCGCGCCGCCGCCAACGAGGCGATGGCAGGACTCGCGAAATACCGCGGCCTCGGCAGGTTCATGGCCCTGACCGAGACCGAGGGGGTCTACTGCGCGCGCCCGCTCGGCGGTTGCCGGATGGCGGAGTCGGCCGACCTCGGCGTCGTCGACGACAGCGGCGCGGTGTTCGGCTACGAGGGGCTGTACTGCATCGACGGCTCGATCATCCCGACGTCCCTCGGCGCCACCCCCTCGCTGACGATCTCGGCCGTATCCGAGCGTTGCGCACAACGACTGGTCGACCGCGCCGACGATTTCGGCCTGCCCGCCAGGCCAGAACACCTCGAGGCCCGGGTCCCGCCGCAGCACATCGGGCCCCGCGTGATCCCCTAGGCCGCGCGCCGCAGCACCTGCGCGACCGGCTCGGGCAGCAGCGGGTCGGCGAGCGCCGCCCGCACGTCCGCCGGCCGGTGCAGCGTCCGCTCGACGCGGAGGATCCCGATCTCGAGCCCGGCCTCGCGCGCTGCCGCGATCCCGACCGTCATCACGTCGGGGCTCCGCCACACCCGCTCGGGGAGCCCGAACAGGCGCGGCAGCGGGCGCGCCATCCCGATCAGGTACAGCCCGCCGTCGACCGCCGGCCCGAGCACCACGTCGCAGCCCGCGGCGAGATCCCCAAGAGCTGCCTCGGCGTGCGCGGGTGCAAGCCGCGGGAGATCCGGCCACACGACCAGCAGCGGTCCGTCGTAGTGGGCGTAGACACGCGAGGCGGCGTCGGCGAGCCGCATCGCGATCCCGTCGCCGTTCTGCGGGAACAGCGCCACGCCCGGGCCGATCAGCTGGCGCAGGTCGGCGGCCGCGTCGGGCGGGTCGTGCGCGACGTGGACCAAGCCCCGGGCAACCGAGTTCGCCCAAGCGAGCGTCTGCGCGATCAGCACCGTCTGCAGCGCGATGCAGCCGTCCGCACCGATCATCGGCTCGAGCGCCCGCAGCACCTGGCCACGGCGCGGCACGCGCGCCATCACCAGCACCGCGGGTGCCGGCTCCGGGACGCCGTTGCTCATCCCTGCGCGAACCGGTAGACCGTGCCGCTCGCCGATGGCGACGCCTCCGCGAGGGCCGGCAGCGCCTTCGCCAGCACATCGGCGAACACCGATGTCGAGCGCGCCATCAGCTCGATCAGCATGGCGACCGGCGTCGGCTCGCCCGGCACGACCTCGTTCGCGTAATCCGTCGCGAATCCGATCAGCCCGTACGGCAGCTCGAGCTCGCCGCACAGAACCGTCTCCGGGCCACCCGTCTGGCTGACCGCGGTGACGCCGCCGGCGGCGAGCTGCGCGATCTCCGCCGGCGTGTTGAACCGCGGCCCGTCGACGTGGCCGTAGACGCCGGCGTCGCGGCACGCATGACCGGCACCGGCTGCGCCGGAAGCGAGCGCCGCGCGGACCTCGGGCGAGTACGGGCCGCCCTGCAGGATCCAGTGCGCCCGCGCCGGGTCGCCGGCCTCGGAGAAGAACGTGCACAGCGAGCCGTCGGGCAGGCGGTTCGAGATGAAGTGCAGGTCGTCGAACACGATCAGCGACCCCAGCTCGATCGTCGGATCGACGACGCCACAGGCCGTGCAGCCGATCACCGCGGTCGCACCGAGCTGCTTCAGCGCCCACACGTTCGCGCGGTGCGTGACGTGATTCGAGAGCCGGACGTGGCCGGCGCCATGGCGCGAGACGTGCATCGCATCGACGCCGGCGTAGATGCCAAGCGCGACCGAGGCCGAGCCGAACGGCGTCGCCACATCCTGGGTCTCCGAGCTCTCGAACTCGGGCAGCGCATACGTGCCCGAGCCGGTGATGATCCCTACCGGCATTGGCGGGCGATCCTAGCTCGGGCCGATGAACCCCCGCAACTCGCGTGCCAGCGCGACCGGCTGATCGATCGGCATCAGCACATAGCTGTCGCGGACCTCCACCAGCCGAGCGCTCGGGAACGCGTCGGCGAGCCGCCGGCCGTTGGCGGGGCGCATCATCCTGTCGTCGGGTCCCCACACGACGAGCACCGGCTTCTCGAATGACGCGAGCGACGCCGTGGCGGCCAGCATGTCCCGGCGTCCCTGCCTGGCCCCGGCGACGTACTTGCGCAGGTCGCGCCGGATCGCAGGAAGCCGCAGAGGCTTGAGCCACGACTGCATCAGCTCCTCCGGCACGCCCCGGCGCGACATCTGGCCATAGACGAACGGCAGCCGGCGCAGGGGCCGCGCCTCGAGCGTCAACCGCATCACCGACAGCCCGCCGGGCAGCCGGCCGGACAGCGCCGCCATCCGCCCGGCCATCCCGGGCGGATAGTTCTCGAACGCCTCGCACGACGTCAGCACGAGCCGCCCGACACGGTCCATCAGCCCGTCGGCGATCATCGTCTGGGCACCGCCCCAGTCGTTGAACACGAGCGTGACATCGCGCAGCTCGAGCCGCTCGAGGACATCCGCGACCAGCCGCCCAACACCCCGGAGCGAAAGGTCGGCATCCGCGTGCAGCGGCGTCCCGTGACTCCCAAACGGAAGCGTCGGCCGGATCAACCGGTATCCGCTCCCGAGCTCCGAGATGACGCCATCCCATACGCGACCGTCCATCGCCAGCCCGTGCAGCAGCACGACGACCGGCCCGCTCCCGCCGGTGTCCAGGTATTCGACCGTCCCGGCCGGCAGCTCCACGCGAAGCGGCTGAGCGAGCGGTGGCGGCGCAACCGTGGCCCCGATCATGCGGCCTGGCGGCGCTCACGCCGCCGGCGGCGGGCGCCGCTGAGCGCGCTCGCCGACGCCGGGTGGCCGGTCTCGTCCATCCACCGATCGAGCGCCACCGTCTTGACCGTGTCCTCGTAAACCTCGTAGTTGCGCAGCTTGCCCCACCGCAGCTTGCCCCAGATCACGTAGCGGTTCTCGTACACGCGGTTGCCGGAGTCGTCGTCCAGGTGGTCGGTGCCGCGGATGCAGATAGTCGTGTTCCACGGCAGCCCCTTGACGATCACCTCGTCGGCGAACAGCTGCAGCCCGGCCGCGCACAGGCGCTCGAGCCAGGCCTTGTGGGCCTTCTTGCCCCTGACGAGACCGCCCCATGAGCTGTCTCCCGGAAACAGCATCTCGACCTTGCGCGAGTCGAGCCGCAGGCTCGGCTTCGGATTGCCGGCGCGCAGTTCCTCGAGCTGGTGGTTGACGAGCTTCTTGCCGAGCCATGACTGCATGTTGCGGTCACCTCCGAGAGTTACTAGATTGATCGCTCTAGCGAGTACACTAGCGCGAAATGCCACCGACCAGCGCCACCACGACCAGGGACCGGATCGTCGACGCGAGCGCCGAGCTGTTCCGCCTCCAGGGCTACAGCGCGACGGGCGTCAAACAGATCGTCGAGGCCGCGCAGGCGCCGTTCGGCTCGGTCTACCACCACTTCCCCGGCGGCAAGGAGCAGATCGGAGCCGAGGCGATCCGGCTCTCGGGCAAGCGCTACGAGGCGCTGATCCCGGCGGTGTTCGACGTCGCGCCCGATCCGGTCACGGGGGTACGGCTGTTCTTCGCCGGCGCCGCACAGCACCTGGTCGACACCGACTACGCCGACGCGTGCCCGATCGCGACGGTGGCGCTCGAGGTCTCGAGCAGCAGCGAGACGATGCGCCAGGCGTGCGCCGACGTGTTCGAGAGCTGGATCGCGGCCGGCTCCGGCCGGTTCGATGTCGAACGGGCGCGCGAGCTCACGATGGCATTCATCTGTGCGCTCGAGGGCGCCTTCGTGCTCGCCCGCGCGCTGCGCTCGACCGAGCCGCTGACGGTCGCCGGCGAGCTCGTCGCCCGCGCGGTCGAACAGGCGCTCAGCGCCTGACGCGGCCGCCCTCGGCCCCCGGCTCGGTGGCCGGGCCTCGCGGCGCCGCGATGCCCAGCACGCGCATCGCCTTCAGCCCGAGCGACAGCTTCTCGCGGCCGTCGGTGGAGGACACGTCGAGCCCGGTCAGCTCGCGCACGCGCTCGAACCGGTAACGGATCGTGTGCCGGTGCGTGATCAGCCTGGCGGCTGTCGCGTTCACGTTCGCGTCGCAGTCGAGGAACGTGGCGAGCGTGCCGAGCAGGTCGGTCTCGTACTGATCGTCGTAGGACACGAGCGGGCGCACCGTCTCGTCGTAGAACCGATTCAGCTCGGTCGGGTCGTTCATGTACGGCAGCAGCAGTTGGTAGGTGCCGGTCTGCTCGTATGACAGCTCGACCCGCTCGGGATCGCCCTCGACCACGTTCGCGGCGAGCATCGCCTCGTTCGCCGCCCGCTGGAGCTCGGAAGGCTCCTCAGTGTGCCGGCTGCGCCCGATCGCGAACGCGAACCCCGGCAGCCCCGACTCGAGCTCGCGGAGCATAGCCGCGGACACGCGGCGGCCGGTGTCGCCATCGTTGTCGGGCACGAGCACGATCACCTCGGCGCCGTCGTCGGCGACGGGGGCGGAGATCGACCCGGGCGCGACCGACCGCGCGCCGCGACCCCCGACCGCCAGCAGCCGCTGGCGCCAGTCGTCCTCGGTCGGCGTGCGCGCGTGCGCTCGGACGACGACGACGCTGCCGCCGGCGGACAGGTCGGTGCCGAGCTCCTTGCCCCGGGCGAGCAGGTCCTCGCGATTCTCGATCCGGCCCGCGAACACCGAGCGCGCGAAGCTCGTCGCGGCCTCCTCGGAGGCACGCTCGGGCGCGCGAACCCGCTCGACCTCGGACGCGATCAGCGTCGTCACGAGCGCCAGCATCGATGCGTCGGGCTCGGAGTCCCGTATGCGCATCCGCAGATGACCGACAGGCGACTCGGCGACCCGGAGCTCGATCGAGCTGACGTCGGCGGCGTCGCGCATCAGTGAGCGCTCGTCGGCGGGCGAGCGAGCCGCGGCCGCCAGCACGGCGCCGCTGCGATCGATCAGGATCAGGCTCGCGTCGAGCGCGCGCGCGGCGGCGCGCAGGATCTCGGGCAGCCCGGCACCCGACTGCACCGCGTCGGTGATCGCACCGAGCGCGGCGAGGTCCGGGGCGCCGGACGCGGCGGCCTCCCTCTGTCGGGCGCTGTCTGCCACCTCAGCCACCGAGGCCTAGAAGATCCGCGGCCACTCGATGATGATCAGCGCACCGAGCACGATGCCGATCCCGACCAGGGCCGCAAGGACATACAGGGACAGGACCACGGCCCCGACGCGCTCCAGCGGGCGCCTGTAGGCCGTCACGGCAGGAGCGATCACGAGCGCGCAGAACGCCGCGAGCCCGAATACGCCGAGGCACGCCCCGACGAGATAGGTGATCGAGGTGTTGCTCATCGATGCCGTCCGGAATTGTGACCGATGCCGGCGACGGGCACGACCGCGGTCGCCTCGGGAAACGCCGGAACGAGCGCGATAACCGCCTCGTGCGCTCGCTCGAACCCGTCGGCCCCCCACCACAGGCCGGCGCACGTCGGCCCCGAACCGCATACCAACGCCGCATCTGCCCCGGTGTCCCGGATCGCGTCGAGCGCGCCGTCGATCGCGGGGCACAGCGAGCGCGACGCGACCTCGAGATCGTTCACGCCGATGTGTTCTCGCCAGGCGGTTCGAAGTCCTGCCAGCTGCTCCGATCGGCGGCCGAGCCCCAGCCGGTCCGCCTCGGCGTACACGGCCGCTGTCGACAGGCCGTGCGGGAGCGGCACGATCGCGAACGCGTGCGGTTCGAGCGGCGCGAGCGCCTCCACCACCTCACCGGCGCCCGTGCCGAGCGACAGGCCCGGCTCCAGCTGCGCTGGGACATCGGCGCCGAGCCCGGTCGCGATCTGCACGAGCGTCGAGGTCGCGGCGGGCGCCACGCGGCTCGCCAGCCGGAGCGCCGCCGCCGCATCCGCCGACCCACCGCCCATTCCGGCCGCGACGGGGATCCGCTTGTCGACCTCGATCCGGATCGGCGGCGCATCCCAGCCGAGCGCGCGAAGAGCCGCGAGTGCATCGCCGACCAGGTTCGGGCCGCTGACCCCCGGGCAGACCACCTCGTCGGTCGCGCGATCGCCCAGCACCGTGAGCGTCAGCTCGTCGGCCAGCGACACCGACTCGTAGACCGTCACCAGCTCGTGGCGCCCGTCGGAAGCGCGGGTCGGGCCGAGGAACAGGCACAGGTTGACCTTGCCGGGCGCGACCTCACGCATGCTCCAACCCCGCGATCAGCTGATGAAAGTCCTCCGGCGACAACCGCTCGGCGCGCGTGTCGGGTGGAAGTCCCATCGACTGCAGCGCGCGGACCGCGCGAATCCGAATGTCGTCCGGCCACCCGGGCGCCAGCGCCAGTGACCCGGGAAGCGTCTTGCGGCGGTGCGCGAAGGAGTCGTTGATCAGCTTGCGCAACGGCGGCCCGGCGGCGCGGTCGCGGCGCCGCAGACGCACCAGCACCGAGTCCACGCGGGGCACCGGCCGGAACACGGTGCGCGAGATCGCGCGCACGACCTTCACGTCGCATGCGACCTGAGCCAGCACCGACGGCGCTCCGTACGCCCGGGTTCCCGGCGTCGCGGCGAGCCGCTCGCCGACCTCGCGTTGAACCATCACGAGCCACAGCCCGACCCGCTCGAGCGTCTCGATCGTGCGCAGGATCACGGTCGCGGCGATCCCGTATGGCAGGTTCGCGACGATCTTCGTCGGCGGCGGGTCGAAGGCCCCGAGGTCCAGATCCAGGGCGTCGCCCATGTGCAGGGTCGCGTTGTCCGGCAGCAGGGCCCGCAGTCCCGGCTCGAGCGTGCGGTCGATCTCGACCACGTGCAGATGCCGGGCACGCACCGCGAGCCGCTCGGACAGGATCCCCTCGCCGCCGCCGATCTCGAGCACGACGTCCTTGTCGGACAGCTCGGCGAGGCGTTCGATCACGCCGAGGATGTTGCGATCGACGAGGAAGTTCTGGCCTAGTCGAGCCATTCGAACACGGCCGCTGCGGCCGCCTCAACGGACGCCTCCAGCTCCGCGTACGAGACCCGTCGCTCGACCGCCAGCGCGTGCGCGGTGTCGACCACGTGTGCGGGCGAGTTCGGCTTGCCGCGGATCGGCTGCGGCGAGAGATATGGCGCGTCGGTCTCGACCAGCAGCCGCTCGGCGGGGACGCGCAGGGCCGCGGACCGCAGGTCCTCTGCCTTCGGGTAGGTGACGTTGCCGGCGAACGAGATCCACCAGTGCGGGTGCGCGAGGCATTCCCCGATCCGCTCGGGCATCGAGAAGCAGTGCAGGATCACCCTGAGGTCCGCGGCCTGCTCGTGCAGCACGGACAGGGTCTCGTCCTCGGCCGCGCGCGTGTGGATCACGAGCGGCTTGCCGACCGACCGCGCCAGCTCGATCTGCGCCTCGAACGCGCGGCGCTGGTCCTGGGCCGGCGCGTGGTCACGGTAGTAGTCGAGGCCGGTCTCGCCGATCGCGACGCAGCGCTCGTGCGCCGCGAGCGCATACAGCTCGGCAAGGTCGTTGTCATCGAATCCCGTCGCCGAGTTCGGGTGGCGGCCGATCGCGGCGTACACCTGCGGGAAGTCCTCCGCCGCCCGCAGCGCCGCCCGGCACGACACACCATCGGTGCCCACCGTGAGCATCCGTGTGACGCCGGCCTCGAACGCCTCCTCCACCAGCTCGGCGTCGGGCGGCTTGCACGAATGCAGATGGGTGTGGCTGTCGATCACGACGGGCAAGGCTAGTGGAGGCCGGCAACGTTGCCGGCCCCCTGACTACCAGCGGTCCACGGTCGCTAACCCGCCGATGCGGGGATCCAGATCACCGAGCCCGAGCAGGAGTTGGTCCCCTGCGAGATCGTGTCGATCAACTGCCCGATTTCATCGGATGGAGACGTGATCGTGTCGTCGCTGTGCCGCTGCGCGAAGCTCGAGGAAGCGATCACGTCGAGTTGGCTCGGCGTCGATTCTGGCGGGAACGATTCGCCAGGGCTGATCTGAGTGGCGGGGTCTCCAGAGGAAAGCTGCGTCACATCCATGTTGACGGTGGCCGTGTTCGTCTCAAGGAGCCGGTTCACGATCTCCGGACCCCCGGTCGTGCAGGTCGCGGATAGCTGGAACGGCCCCGCGGGCCCCAGCGTCTGGCTCTGGTCGGTGTCCAGCAGCGAGTAGCTGTATTCAACGGCGCCCGGACCGGTGTTACCGGTGACCCCGGTCTGGCCGGTGGCGCCCTTCGGGCCGGCGGCGCCCTTCGGACCCGCACGGCCGGGAACGCCCTTCAGGTTCCAGGACAGGGCCTTCTCGTTCTTGCTGCACTTGCCGGCCTTCCCGTGCTTGCCGGGCGTGACAACGCGTAGTGCGCCGGTCGACTTCTTGACGCAGCCGTGAATCACGGTCCCGGCGCCCGAGCTCGTTGCCCACGCAACTCCTCCGAGCGCCGCCACCAGAGCAACGGCCAGCACAGCACAGTCACCCTCGGCCAAGGCTGTCCCCTGAGCACCTTACGCATGCGATCCCCCGATTCGTTCGTTTGTACCTGGTCGCGTCCGAAATCTTGCAGCAAGCTCCGGCGCCTGCCAGGTCAGGCGCGCTTCGGGAACAGCGGCTCGAGCGGCTCGATCGCGCCACCGGGCGACCCGAGCGCGGCGCGCAGCTTCGCCGTCGAGTCGGGCATGTATGGCTCGAGCATCACGTTCACGGTCCGGATGCCCTCGATCAGCGAGGCCAGCACCTGGTCCAGCCGCTCGGCGTCCGCCGGGTCGCGCGCAAGCTGCCACGGCGCCTGCTCCTCGACGTAGCGGTTAAGCCTCCGCACCCGCTGCCAGATGTGCTCGAGCGCCTGCGTCGGCTCGGCGCGGTCCATCAGCGCCGCCACCTCCTGCGGCAGTCCCTCGAGCTCGGCGTCGAGCGCCGGATCGGTCGCGACCGCGGGCACGACGCCGCCGCGGTACCGCTGCACCATCGCGAGCGTGCGGCTCGCGAGGTTCCCGTACTCGTTCGCGAGCTCCGACTCGTACCGGGTCTTGACCGCGTCCATGCCGACGGCGCCGTCGGAGCCGAACGGGACGTCGCGCATCAGGTAGAAGCGGAGCGCGTCGGTGCCGTACTCGTCCATCACCTCGAACGGGTCGAGCACGTTCCCGAGAGACTTGCTCATCTTGCGGCCGTCGGCGCCGAGCAGAAAGCCATGGACGAACACGTGGTGGGGCACGGCCAGGTCGGCGGCGATCAGCATCGCCGGCCAGAAGATCGTGTGGAACTTGAGGATGTCCTTGCCGATGACGTGGTACGTTGCGGGCCAGAAGCGGTCGGTGAGATCCTCGCCCGGCCGCGCGTACGACAGCGCCGTGTAGTAGTTCAGAAGCGCGTCGAACCAGACGTAGAAGACCTGGCTCTCGTCCCACGGGACGGTGATCCCCCAGGTCAGATGCGCACGGGTCAGCGACACGTCCTGAAGCCCCTGGGCGATGAACGACCGCGCCTCGCGGAAGTGGCGAGCGGGCATTACGAAGTCGGGGTGATCGACGTCGTAGAGCTGCTCGAGCCGTCCCTGGAACTCCGACAGCTTGAAGAACCAGTTCTCCTCGCTCTCGCGCGTCAGCGGGATCTCGTGGATCGGGCACAGGTTGCCCTCGAGGATCTCGTTCTCGACCTTGAAGTCCGCGCAGCGCGGGCAGTACCAGCCCTCGTACAGGCCCTTGTACGTGAACCCGTTGTCGTGGACCCTCTGCAGCACCTCCTGCACCTTGAGCATGTGCTGCGGATCGGAGGTGCGGATGAAGAAGTCGTTGGACGCGTTCAGCTGCGGCATCAGCGCCTCGAAACGAGCCGCGTTCGTGTCGGCGAGCTCTTTGGGCTCGAGCCCCTGCGCGCGGGCGGCGTCCGCGACCGGCTCGCCGTGCTCGTCGGTGCCGGTCAGGAAGAACACGTCCTCGCCGCGCTGGCGCATGTGGCGCGCGAGCACATCGCACGCGATCGTCGTATACGCATGGCCCAGGTGGGGCTGTGCGTTGACGTAGTAGATCGGCGTGGTGATGTAGAAGCTCATCGGCGGCTCCTCGAAATCTAGTCGCAGCCGCGATGGAGCCGCGGCGCCGCGCCTAACCGATCACCGTGAAGTGAGCGGTGACGGGCTTGCCGGTCCCGATGCCAGCGACCTTCGGCGTCGCGACCAGCTCGTACCTGCCGTTCTTCAGCACGTGCCCGTGGACGACCCCCGGGAACGGGAACACGTCCTTGCCCTGCTTGCCCCGCTTCACGAACGAGCCCTTGAGCGTGACCCAGCTCGCGCCCTGATGCATCTTGACGACGTAGGTCTGCACCGAGTCCTCGCTCAGCACGAAGTTGACCGTCGCGCCGTAGCCGGGCTTTGCGGTCAGCGATGACTTGAACTTGGAAGGAGAAAGCCGCAGGTGGCTGACGACCGGGATCGTGGTCGGCGGCGGAGCAGCGGCGAGGCTCGCGCCGGCGGCCAGCGCCGGCACGCCGAGTGCCGCGACCACAGCTGCCACCGGTCCCCGAGATCTCATCTCGCGGACATCATCGCGCGGATGGCAGAAATTCGGAAGTTTATTCACATATCCGCTTTGCGTTATATGCTCTCACTTGTATATTCTGGGTCGCATGACGGCCCCGTTCGCAGTCCTCGCCGAGCCGCGCAGGCGCCAGTTGCTCGACCTGCTGCTCGAGTGCGAACGACCTGTGGGCGACCTCGTGCTCGCCACTCGGATGAGCCAGCCGGCCGTGTCCAAGCACCTCCGCGTGCTGCGCGACGCCGGCCTCGTCGACGCACGCGTCGACGCGCAGCGCCGGATCTACCGGGTCCGCGGCGAGGGCCTGCAGGCGGTCGACGAGTGGCTCGAGCCCTACCGCCGGCTGTGGTCCGGGCGGCTCGACGCCCTCGAACGCCATCTCCAGACGATCGATCCGAAAGGACGCTCATGAGCGAACAGCACCCGAGTTACGCAACCCTCGAGCGCGGCGCCGGACGGCCGATGCTGCACTTCGAGCGCCGGCTGCCACAGGCGCCCGAAACGGTGTGGCGCGCGCTGACCGAGGAGCAGGCGCTGGCGGCATGGTTCCCGACGACGATCGACGGCGAGCGGTCCGAGGGCGCGGCGCTGACGTTCCGCTTCGAGCACGTCGAGGTCGGGCCGATGGAGGGCGAGATGCTCGCGTTCGAGCCGACATCGCTGCTCGAGTTCACGTGGGGCGGCGATCGGCTCCGCTTCGAGCTGAGGCCCGAGGGAGGCGGCACCGCTCTGACGCTCACGGTCGAGCTCGACGAGCTCGGCAAGGCGACACGCGACGGCGCCGGCTGGCACCAGTGCCTCGACTCGCTCAGCCTGTCGCTGGCCGCCGTCCCGCAACGGCCCGACGACGCCGACCGCTGGCGCGCGCTCCGCGACACCTACGCCGTTCGCTTCGGCCCCGACGCCTCTACGCTCGGCCCGCCGCAGGAGTGGGAAGACGCTCACACGGGCTGACGCCACCGTGGGATGATCCCCGGGCGATGCGACCGTACCGGGGTGCTTTGCGGGTGTGCTGGGCGACTGTGCTCGCGTCGCTTTCGATCGCCGCGACCGCGCAGGCGGCGACCATCGACGTGACGACGCCCTTGGACCCGGCTTCGCCGACGTGCCCGAGCGCCAACAACTGCTCGCTGCGAGGCGCGCTGCTGGCCGCGGCGGCGGGCGACACGATCTCGCTACCGGCCGGCGATTACAAGCTGACGCGGGGGGAGCTGACGATGCCGCAGGCGGTGACGCTCGCCGGCGCCGGCGCATCCTCGACGACGATCGACGCGCAGGGCACGAGCCGCGTGCTCGACATCACCACGAGCTCGTCCGATCAGATCGGGCTGACGGACCTGACGATCACCGGCGGCGCGTTCACCGGCCCGGGAACCAACGCCGGTGGCGGCGGCATTTACGTCTCGGACACGTACGGCGGCCCCGAGGTGACGCTGACCGGGGTGGCGGTGACCGGCAACCACGCGACGGTCACGTCGTTGTCCAACAACGGTGGCGGCGGGATCTACAACAACTCCGAGACGACCGTCGCGCTGATCGACTCCACCGTCAGCTCGAATATGGCGACGCTCACCGGCGGCTCCAGCAACGATGGCGGCGGCGGGATCTACGACGAGGACGGGGACTTCCTGCTGATGGGCAGCCACGTCGACGACAACACGGTCGTCCAGGGACCCGAGTCGGCGTCGTCGAACGACGGCGGCGGCGGGATCTACAACAACGGCGACAACATCACGCTCACCGGCAGCACCGTCGACGGTAACAGCGACACGCTGGGCGGCGGCACCAGCAACGACGGCGGCGGCGGGATCTACAACAACGGCGGGGACATCACGCTCACCGGCAGCCAGGCCGGCGGCAACCACCTGATGATGCCGGCCCTGATGGGCCCGGACAACGGCGGCGGCGGGGTCTACGACAACGGCCACGAGGTCGCGTTCGTCGGTTCCTCCGTGGACGGCAACACGTCCTCGATCACCGGCTCCGAGGATCTCGGTGGCCTCGCTCTGTTCCTGAACGGTGGATCGATGACCGCCACCGGCTCGACGATCGCCGACAACACCGGCAGCGCGAGTGGCATAGGGAGCGAGGGCGGCGCGATCTTCGGGGGCGACAGCGGTCCGGACACGTACGTGAACGACACGATCAGCGGCAACTCGGTCACGGTCACGAGCATCGGCTCGAACAACGGTGGTGGCGCGATCTACGCCGGCGGCGACGGCGCGACGATCAGCGACACCACGATCGCTGACAACACTGTCAACGAACAGGGCGGCGGGATCTTCGTGACCGGTGGCCCGTACACGCTGAAGAACACGATCCTGGCCGGCAACGCAGCCACTCCCGCAAGCAACTGCGCGACCGCAGGCGGCTCGATCGTCTCGGACGGCTTCAACCTCGACAGCGGCGACACCTGCCACCTGACTCAGACGAGCGACCACAAGAACGCGAACGCGGCGCTCGGACCGCTCGCGAACAACGGCGGCTCCACGCTGACTCAGGCGCTCGAGCCGGGCAGCGCCGCGGTCAACACCGGCTCCTGCACCGACGCGAGCGGCAACCCGGTCACGACCGACGAGCGCGGCGAGCCGCGCCCCGCCCCCGGCGATCCGGCCGGCGAGTGCGATATCGGCGCGTTCGAGGCGCAGCCGATCGGCAACACCGCGCCGCCGGCGATCAGCGGCAACGCGACGCCCGGCGACACCCTCACGTGCTCGGATGGGACCTGGACGAACGGCCCGAGCGCGTTCACATTCCAGTGGACCCGCGACGGCAAGCCAATCCCCGGTGCGACGCGCGACACGTACGTTGTCCAGTTCGTAGACCAGGCCGAAACGCTGGCCTGCTCGGTGACGGCCTCAAATGGCTACGGGCCGGCCACGGCTGCCAGCGGCGCCGTGTTCGTCGGCAACAAGTCGGAGCTCAACTGCCCCAAGCCCAGCGGCAGGCTGAGCGGAACGAAGCTCGGGCCGCTCGCACTGGGCGAGACGCTCAAGAAAGCCGAGAAGGCGCTCAAGATCCACTCTCCCGGCCCGTACGGGTTCACCGAGTTCTGCCTCTACGCCGGCTTCGGGATTCGCGCCGCGACGCCGTCGACGAAGCTGTTGCACAAGCTTCCGCGCAAACGGCGTGCGGCCGTCACCGGCAAGCTGGTGATCGCGCTGACCCCGAACCGCTTCTACACGCTCGACGGCATCCTGCCCGGCTCGGAGATCAGCGCCGTCCCGAAGAAGCTGCACCTGGAGAAGCCGTTCGTGATCGGCAAGAACTCCTGGTACCTCGTGCCCGGGAAGGCGGCAATCGGGTTGTTCAAGGTCCGCCAGGGCGAGATCTTCGAGGTAGGGCTGGCGAACAAGCAGCTGATCGGCAGCTCGCGCAAGTCGCAGAAATTCTTCCTGCAGAGCTTCGGCGGCGGCTCGACCTCTACCTAGGCGGTGAGCGCGCGGTAGAGCGCGTTCGCGCTGACGCCGGTCAGGTCCGCGACCACGGTCGCCGCCGGCCGTGGCTTCGCGCCCGCGTCGATCAGACGCCGCAGCGCGTCGAGCGCCGGTCCGAGATCGGGCTCGTCCGGCGCCAGGGCGGGCGCGACGACGAGCACCACCTCGCCGCGCGGGGCCTCGCCCGCGTACCGGGCCGCCAGCTCGGCGGCAGTCCCGCGCACGACCTCCTCGTGGACCTTCGTCAGCTCGCGGCAGACTGCGACCTGCCGCGAGGGGTCGAGCTCGGCGAGCACCGCCAGCGAGGCCGGCACCCGCCGCGGCGACTCGAACGCGACCAGCGTCTCGGGCGCCTTGAACACCCGTTCGAGCTCGGAGCGCTTGCGCGGCAGGAAGCCTTCGAAGCGCCAGTGATCGGCCGGAAGCGCGCTCGCCACGAGCGCCGCGAGCGCCGCCGACGGCCCCGGAAGCACCTCGACCGCGAGCCCGGCGGCGACGCATGCCTGCACGAGCACGAAACCCGGGTCGGAGACGAGCGGCATGCCGGCATCGGAGACCAGCGCCACCACCGCGCCCTTCTGCATCCGCGCCACCAGCTCCCGCGCCCGCTGGCGCTCGTTGTGCTCGTGATAGCTGACCAGCTTCGCGTTGACGCCGTACCGATCGAGCAGCACGCGCGTGCGGCGGGTGTCCTCGCACGCCACGACGTCCGCCTCACGCAGGGCGGCGAGCACGCGCAGGGTGATGTCCTCGAGGTTCCCAATCGGCGTCGGGCAGACGATCAGGCGCGCTCCGGTGCTCATGCCGCGCGGCGCTCCAGCTCGTCGAAGGCGAGCGCGGCGGCGCCCGCGATGCCCGCGTCCGCGCCGAAGCTCCCGATGACGATCGGGACCTCGTCTCCGGGCGGCGCCACCCCGGTCGCCGCCAGCCCCGCCCGGACCGGTCCGAGCAACAGCTCGCCGGCGGCGACCGCGCTGCCGCTCAGCACGAGCACCTGAGGTTGGTAGAGCTGCACGAACGCCGCCATCGCGCGGCCGATCTTCTCACCCAGCTCCCGCAGAGACTCGGCGGCGTCGCGGTCTCCGTCGTGCGCGAACTCCGTCAGGCGCGCGAGGTCGGCGATGCCCTCCCAGCCGATCGCCGGTGCCGTCCCGGCGTTGACCAGCTCGCCGCCGACGATCGCTCCGGCCTCGAGATCGCGATCGATCATCACGGCCACGACGTCACTTGCCCCGCGGGCGGCGCCCGCGCGGTGCTCGGCGAGCGCCACCACGTTCGCGGCCGTGTCCGCGAACGCCGGCAGGCCGACTCGCTCGGCCATCAGGTGGGCAATGCTCGCCGGCGACAGGGCATCGCTACCCTGGGATGCGAAAGACCG
Source organism: uncultured Solirubrobacterales bacterium (assembly GCA_963826895.1). Lineage (GTDB taxonomy): Bacteria > Actinomycetota > Thermoleophilia > Solirubrobacterales > Solirubrobacteraceae > Palsa-465. The sequence continues at coordinate 93,396 of CAWGYJ010000006.1, read as the reverse complement.
AACCGCGAACCCGACGGCGGCCACCTCTGCACCGGCTGCGTCCCGTGCCTCGTCGATCGCATCCACCGCTGCATCGAGCAGGATCGGCACTTCGAAGCCCGAAAGCGCCCGTCGAGTGCGGTGATGGACCCCGAGCGACGCATCGACCGCACCCGCCAGCAGCGTGGTCCCGCCGATGTCGACACCGATGGTGCGCCGGGTCGGCATGCAGCCACTATATGAACTGACAAGTGAACCCCGACACCGAACAGAAGGACTACACGCTCTACCGATCCGCCCCGCGCGGGCTGCTCGCGCGCCTGCGGGGCGAGGAGGACGGTGTCGGCGACGGAACCGGCGGCGGCGGCCCCCGCGAGCCGCGGCGCCGGCTGCCGTGGCGGCGCGAGCGCGAGCCGGGCGAGCCCAATCGGCGCATAACCCCGCTGCGGGTACTCAAATATTTTGTGCTCGCGATCGTGTTCTGGCTGCTCTTGTCGGCCGTGCTGTTCGTGATCAGCGCCTCGGTCAACTCCGGCAACCTGCCGGCCGGGGCCCAGTCACAACTCAGCGGCAGCGGACCGATCCTCACCTCGGCGAACACCGTGCTGATCCTCGGGCTCGACAACCGCCCGACGACCGGGGTCGACTCCAAGGAGGGCGGCGGCGCGAACACCAGCGAGCGTGATGCGAACACCGACACGATCATGCTGTGGCGCATCGGCGGCGGCGTCTCGCGGCGGCTGTCGATCCCGCGCGACACGCTCGTGAACATCCCCGGGCTCGGCCCGGCGAAGATCAACGCCGCCTGGGCGTACGGCGGCCCGGCCCTCGCGCTGAAGGTGATCAAGCAGTTCACCGGCCTGAAGATCAACCACCTGATCGTCGTCGACCTCGCCAACTTCCCCAAGTTCATCGACGACATCGGCGGGGTCACGGTGAAGACGCCGAGGATCTGCTCGAACATCTCCGGCGGCGCGGCCGACGGCGGCTTCACGCTGAATTTGAGGGCCGGCACCCACCACCTGGACGGCGAGCAGGCGATGATCCTCGCCCGTACGCGCGAGAACTCGTGCGACCCGGCCTACAACGACCTCAACCGCGAGGGCATGCAGCAGCAGATCCTCAACGGGATCAAGTCCCAGCTGTTCAGCCTCCACGCTTTCATCCATCTGCCGTGGGCGGCGTGGGACGCCCCGGGAGTGATCCAGACCGACATGGGCGGTCTCAGCCTGTTGCAGCTGTTCGCCGCCTCGGAGATCGGCGGCTCGGCACCGGTCAGCCTGCTGAAGGAGACCGGCAGCGTCTACAACGGTGCCGACGTGCTGATCCCGAACATGGCCAACGTCCACGCGCAGGCCCAGAAGCTGCTGACCGGCAACTGACGCCCGCCCCGGAGACCCGGTCCGGCTACGCGGCGTTCTTGGCCGGCTTCGAGACGCTCTTGGACGAGCCGGACTTCGACTCCGACGAGGACTTCGAGGAGTCGGACTTCGACTCCGGCTTCGAGTCGGATTTCGACTCGGACTTCGACTCCGACGACGCACTGTCGCCGTTCGAGCCGCCCTCAGCCGCGGCCTTCAGCTCGCGGTTGCGCTTCTTCGACCCGTAGTCGGTCGAGTAGAAGCCCTTGCCCTTGAAGTGCACCGCGACCGGATGGAACACGCGCGACACCGGCGCTCCGCACGTCTCGCACGTCTCCACAGGGTCGTCGCTGAACCGCTGCATGACGTCGAAGTTGTGCCCCTTCTTGCACTTGTACTCGTAGATCGGCATCGCTTCATTCAGTATAGCCCTCGGCCTTGGCACTCTCAAGGCTAGAGTGCCAAGATCTCGACCCCGTAGGATTTCCGGGCGATGGACACAGTGCTGCTCGTCGTCCGGCTGCTGCTGGCCTCGGTGTTCGCGCTCGCGGCGCTGACGAAGCTCGCCGATCTGCGGGGCTCCCGCGAGGCCGTCGCGGGGTTCGGGGTTCCGGAGGCGCTGGCGGCGCCGCTCGGGACGCTGCTGCCGTTCGCCGAGCTCGCGGTCGCGATCGCGCTGCTCCCGGGCCGCAGCGCGCGCTTCGGAGCGCTCGGCGCGTTCGCGCTGCTGCTGCTGTTCGCGGCCGCGATCGCGCGCAGCATGGCCCGGGGCGAGGCTCCCGACTGCCATTGCTTCGGCCAGCTCCACTCCGAGCCGGCGGGCGCGCGCACGCTCGCGCGGAACGTGGCGCTCGGTGCGCTTGCCGCGTTCGTCGCAGTCGCGGGTTGGAACGGCGCCGGTCCGAGCGTGACCGCCTGGATCGGACGGCTGCACGGGGCGGGGCTGGTCGCGTTCGCGGGCGGCGTCGCACTCGCCGCGCTCGCGGCACTGACCGTCTGGGCGCTGCTCGCCCTGCTGCGCCAGAACGGCCGCCTGTTGCTCCGCGTCGACGAGCTCGAGACGCGGCTCGACGCGAGCGGCGCGCCGGAGCTCGCAGCGCCATACCACGGGCTGCCGCTCGGCGACCCTGCGCCCGAGTTCACACTTTCGGGCCTGTACGGCGAGACGGTGACGCTCGAAGCGCTGGTCGCGGCCGAGAACCCGGTAATGCTGCTGTTCACCGACCCTGGTTGCGGTCCGTGCAACGCGCTGATGCCGCAGATCTCGGACTGGCAGCGCGAGCACGCCGGCGAGCTGACGATCGCGGTGCTGACCCGCGGCTCGGCCGACGACAACCGCAGCAAGGTGCGCGAGCACGGCGTCGGCAACGTGTGGCTCGACGACGGCGACGTGTTCGCCGCCTACCAGGGCACGGGAACGCCCGGCGCCATCCTGATCGACGGCCAGGGCGGAATCGCGAGCGAGGTGGTGGCGGGAGCCGACGCGATCGCGGCGCTCGTGGCGCGAGCCACTGACTCGGCGCCATCGGCCCCGATCGTCCCCGTCGTCCAGGTACCCGCACCCGAGCCACGTCCGGCCGCCCCACCCTCGCTGCCGGTTGGCGCCGCGGCGCCACACCTCGACCTGCGTGACCTCGCAGGCGAGCCGCTGGCCCTGACCGCCGAGGACCGGGACACGCTCGTCGTGTTCTGGAACCCGGGTTGCGGGTTCTGCCAGCGGATGCTCGACGACATCCGCGAGCTCGAGCAATCCCCGCCCGAGGGGGCGCCCCGCCTGCTGCTGATCTCGAGCGGCTCCATCGAGGACAACGAGGCGATGGGCCTCGGCTCCCCGATCGCGCTCGACGGCTCGTTCGCCGCCGGGTCGGCGTTCGGCGCCGGCGGCACGCCCTCCGCGATCCGGGTCGATTCCGAGGGCAGGATCGCCTCCGGGCTGGCGGTCGGCGCGCCGGGCGTGCTGGCGCTCGCGGGCGCGCCGCAGCCGAGCTGAGATTTTTGCGCCGGCCCCGGAAGGTTTCCGGCCGGCAGCGCGTCAGCATCGGTGATGAGGGTTGGCGAGAGCCGTCTGGACGTGATCGCTCGTGGTCTCGCGGGTGGCATGTCCCGCCGCGAGGCGCTCCGGGCGGGCGGGGTGGCGGTCGCCGGCGCGGTGGCGATGTCGCCCGCCGATGCGCTGGCAAAGCTCACCGGCCACTGCCCGAAGCACCACGTCCATTGCGACGGCAGGTGCTGTCCGGCCGGCGAGATCTGCTTGGCGCCCAAGCACAAGGGCGGCAAGCGCCGCTGCGGGTGCGCGCACGGCGGCACGCGCTGCGGCGACAAGTGCATCGATGTCCACACCGATCCGCACAACTGCGGGCACTGCGGGCACAGGTGCGCTGCCGGCGAGAACTGCTCCAACGGGACCTGCCTGCTCACATGCCAGACGGGCGAGACGGTCTGCTCCGGCGCATGCGTGAACCTGCAGACCAACCCGGAGCACTGCGGCACATGCGGCGTCACGTGCGGGTCGACCCAGGTGTGCTCGAGCGGCGCGTGCATGTCGGAGTGTCAGACCGGCGAGACCGCGTGCAGCGGCGCCTGCGTCAACCTGATGACGGACCCGAACAACTGCAACACCTGCGGGAACGCCTGTCCGACCGGCGCGACATGCGTCGGCGGTCAGTGCCAGTGCCCGGCGGGGATGGCCGTCTGCGGCGGCGCGTGCGTCAACCAGATGACCGACACCGGCGCGTGCGGCCCGAACTGCACCGACTGCAACAACCTCCCGTTCGTGAGCGGCCCGTTCTGCAACAACGGCACCTGCGACTACCAGGCGTGCTCGGGGCCGTGGGTCAACTGCAGCGGCAACAAGGCCGATGGGTGTCCGTGCCTGGTGACGACCGGGAACCCCTGCAACGCGGACGGCACCTGCAACCAGACGTAGCGCCCCCGCACCGGCCCGCACCCCCCGGCGGCTAGCATCACCCGCTCGATGGCTGCCACCGACGTCGTCACGATGGACAAGATCGTCTCGCTGTGCAAGCGGCGCGGCTTCGTGTTCCAGAGCTCGGAGATCTACGGCGGGATCAGCTCGAGCTACGACTACGGCCACTACGGCGTGCTGCTCAAGAACAACGTCAAGGGGCAGTGGTGGCGCTCGATGCTCCAGGAGCGCGACGACGTGGTCGCGCTCGACTCCGCGATCATCCAGCACCCTCGCACCTGGGAGGCGAGCGGCCACCTCGCAGGGTTCACCGACCCGCTCGTCGACTGCCGCACGTGCAAGCTCCGCTTCCGCGCCGACCACCTCGACGTCTCGGCGTGCGGGCGCAAGCCCTCCAAGCACCCCGGCGAGACCGACGAGTGCGACCTCACCGAGGCGCGCGACTTCAACCTGATGTTCGAGACGACGATCGGCCCCGTCCAGGAGCAGGGCTCGACCGTCTACCTGCGCCCCGAGACCGCGCAGGGGATCTTCCTGAACTTCAAGCAGTACCTCCAGTTCGCCCGCAAGAAGCCGCCGTTCGGGATCGCGCAGATCGGCAAGAGCTTCCGTAACGAGATCACGCCCGGCAACTTCATCTTCCGCACGCGCGAGTTCGAGCAGATGGAGATGGAGTTCTTCGTCCCGCCCGCCGAGGTGCAGCAGTGGCACGAGCACTGGCTCTCGGAGCGGCTCAACTGGTACACGGACCTCGGGATCCGGCCCGATCACCTGCGTCTCCGCGCCCACGATCAGGACGAGCTCTCCCACTACTCGAGCGCCACCAGCGATGTCGAGTACCTGTACCCGATCGGCTGGCAGGAGCTCGAGGGGATCGCCAACCGCGGCGACTTCGACCTCACCCAGCACGCCAAGCACTCGGGCCAGAATCTCGAGTACTTCGACACGGCCAGCGGCGAGCGCTACATCCCGTACGTGATCGAGCCGGCAGCCGGCGTCGACCGCTCGATGCTCGCCTTCCTCGTCGACGCATACGACGAGGACGAGGTCGGCGGCGAGGCACGCACGGTGCTCCGCTTCCATCCGCAGCTCGCCCCGGTGAAGGTCGCCGTGCTCCCGCTGGTGCGCAAGGACGGCCAGCCCGAGCTCGCCCGCGAGATCTACGGCGACCTGCGCGAGCGGATGCAGGCCGAGTACGACGAGGGCGGCGCGATCGGCCGCCGCTACCGCCGCCAGGACGAGATCGGCACCCCGTGGGCGGTGACGATCGACCACCAGTCGCTCGAGGATGGGACGGTCACGCTCCGGGACCGCGACAGCCTCGCGCAGGAGCGGATCGGGATCGGCGAGCTGGGCGGCGAGCTCGAACGCCGCCTGCGGGCGCCGTGGCGGCCCGAAGCTCGGCGCGTAAGGTCTCTCTCACCGGCCGCTGAGCGTCGTCTCACCCCCCGTTTAGGGGCACTTATCTGCCGCAGCCCAGACTGATCCGGGACTTCAATGCGCTCGGATGCATCAAAACTGCGGATGCCGGTCTGGCCCTGATCTCCCGCATCAACGGCTGGCTGATCGTGGCTGCGGTCGTGCTCACGCTGGTGATCTCAGCCGCGGCGGCGCGCACGTTCCGCGGGCACACCACGCCTGCGGCCACGTCCGGTGGCCGCCGCACAGGGCACCGGCCCGGCGGACGCCCTCGGCACGGCGCCACAGGCGCCGACCGCCCCCTCGCCGGCGCCTGCCTCGGCGCCCGCACCCGTTGTCTCGGGCGGCTCCTGAGATCCGATGCTCACCACGGCCGTAGCTGTCGGGCCCCGCGCCCTCTGGTACCTGACCCGCGGGACGGGCGCGACGGCGCTCGTGCTGCTCGACGATCAGCGTCGCGCTCGGCGTCCTGAACGCGCGCCGAGTGAGCCTCCCAGGCGTCCCACGTTTCGTGCTGGAGGCAGTACACCGCAACGCTTCGCTGCTCGGCGCTCGTGTTCCTGATGGTCCACATCGCGACGGCGGTCATGGACAGCTTTGCGCCGATCCGGCTGATCGACGCTGTCGTCCCCTTCACCTCCGCCTACCGGCCGCTGTGGCTTGGGCTCGGCGCAATCGCGTTCGACCTGCTGCTCGCGGTCGCGATCACAAGCCTCGTCCGGCGCCGCCTCGGCTACCGGGCCTGGCGAGCAACGCACTGGCTCGCGTACGCGTCATGGCCGGTGGCGCTGCTGCACGGACTCGGTACCGGCAGCGACGCGCGCGCCCGCTGGATGCTCGCGCTCGTCGCGGTGTGCCTCGCGATCGTCGTCGCGGCGGTGCTGGCCCGAGTCGCCTACGGATGGCCCGAGCGGTTCGCCACGCGACTCGCGGCCGGCACCGCGGCCGTGATCCTGCCGATCGGGCTGCTGGCGTGGCTCCCGGGCGGCCCGCTCGCCTCCGGATGGGCCGCACGCGCCGGCACCCCCGCATCGCTGCTCGGCCACAGCTCCCGTGTCACGATCGCAGTCCCGGCATCCGCGACCCTCGGCCGCAACGGCTCGTTCACCGCCAGCGCGCACGGGACGGTGCGCCAGTACGTGGGCGGCGCGGACGATGCCAGGGTCGACATCTCCCTGACGCTTCCCGGCACGCCGCTGCCGATGCTCGACATACGGCTTTCCGGCGAGACCGATGACGGCGGCGTGCGGATGACGAGCAGCCTGGTGGCGCTCGGAACGGCGTCGGACCCGGCGCTGTTCCGGGGCGTGATCACGGCGCTCAACGGCGCTGACGTGGCGGCAGCCCTCGCGAGCGGCCAGACACATCTGCAGCTGCGGGCGCAGCTGTCGCTCATGCCCCAGTCCGGCGCGGCGACCGGCACCGTCACCGTCACCAAGGAGAACGCATGATGGAATCCCCCTCCAACCAGCTCCCCCGCCTCCTGCTGGGCCTGGGCGAGCGGCCGTTGACCTCGCTGGCCGAGCACCACGCGATTCACGGCGGGCTGGCACCGCTGCGCCGCCGCGATGCTTGGCAAACGTTGGAGGCGATCGAGCTCGCCGGACTGCGCGGACACGGCGGAGCCGGCTTCCCGACATCGCGCAAGCTGCGGGCGGTCGCCTCGCGCCGAGGCTCGAAGGTCGTGGTCGCGAACGGCACAGAAGGGGAGCCTGCAGCAAGAAGGACCGGACGTTGATGCGCCAGGCACCGCACCTCGTGCTCGACGGCGTCGCACTGGCCGCGCGGGCGGTGGGCTCGGACGAGGCGATCGTAGCGATCTCCGAGTGCGACGTGCGCAGCGCCGAGAGCCTCGCGGCTGCGATCCACGAACGGGCGTCCGCAGGCCTCGACGGCGACCCGCGATTCGACTTGTTCGAGGCACCCGAGCGCTACCTCTCGGGCCAGGAGAGCGCGCTCGTGAACCTGCTCGGCGGCGGCGAGGCCATTCCCAGCTTCGACGCTCGCCCCTATCAGAGAGGAGTCCGTCGCCGCCCGACGCTCGTCCAGAACGTCGAGACGCTCGCCCACATGGCGTTGATCGGCAGGCACGGGCCCGACTGGTTTCGGGGTCTCGGGACCGAGGACGAGCCCGGCTCGACGCTCGTGACGCTGAGCGGAGCGCTCGCCGCCCCCGGGGTGTATGAAATCGAGCACGGCACGTCCTTGGCGCAGCTGCTCGAGCTGGCCGAGCCGGTCGACGAGCTGAGCGGAGTCCTGATCGGCGGCTACTTCGGATCATGGCTGACCCCGGCCGAGGCCGATCGTGCGCGCATGTCGCGCGCCGACCTGAGCCGACACGGCGCCTCGCTCGGCGCCGGCGTCGTCGTGGCACTCGGTGCGCAAGCGTGCGCCGTCGCCGAGACCAGCCGCGTGGCCGATTACTTCGCGGCCGAGTCGGCGGGCCAGTGCGGACCGTGTGTCAACGGCCTCGGCTCGATCGCCGACACGGTCGCCCAGCTGGCCGGCGGCACCGCCGAAGGGCGGGCGCGCGAGCGGCTGGAGGTGTGGACCGCCGAGCTTCCGCGCCGCGGCGCCTGTGCTCACCCCGACGGCGCCGCGCGGTTCATCGCCAGCGCGCTGCGGGTGTTCTCCAGCGAGTTCACTGACCATGCGCTCCGCGGACCCTGCCGGCGCTGCTCGCAGGCCGCGGTCCTCCCGGCCCCGCTCGCCGCCCACCGATGACGCTCCGCCTGAGGGTCAATCCGATCCGGTGCGAGGCGCACGGCATCTGCGCCGAGCTGCTGCCCGAATGCGCGCGCCTCGACGAATGGGGCTACCCGATCATCGACGATCAACCGGTGCCGCCCGAGCTCGCCGACCTCGCGCGCAGGGCGGCCAACGCCTGCCCGACGCTCGCGCTGCTGCTCGAGAACTCCGAGGCTGAACTTCGACCGCGCGGCCGCTAGCTGATCCGCCCGCGGGCGGACGACCGAACCCGCCGGGCGTGGGCGACGCCGACACGCCCTGAATCTGGACGTGCGGATCGCTGAACAGCGTGATCGCCCCGATCAGCGGGATGTCGGGCGTGACGACCAGCTTGCCGTCCTGCGCCGAGACGGTCGCATCGGCGGTGGCGCTGAGGCCGAGGACCGTGGCGGTTCCGCGCAGCGTCAGCTGGCCGCCGCTGGACGCGATCGGGACCACGTCCTGGATGAATGGCACCGCCGCGCGCAGGTCGGCCTCGGTCACGTGCGCGGTGCCGGTCAGCTCGTCGCCGCGCTTGACGAGGGTCGCGTCGTGCACAGTCAGCAGACCGTCGGTGAGCACGGTCGCGGACGCGATCAGTGAGCCCACGCCCCCCGCCTCGTCGAGCAGGCTGTTTAGATGGCCCGCGCCCGAGCGGTAGCTCGCCATCCGGACGACGACCTGGTCGGCGTCATGCCACAGCAGCTTGATCGCCGGAAAAGCCGACACGGAAACGCTCAGCACGCGGCCGTTCTTGGACAGCCGGTCGCGTAGCTGCTGGGCGGCGATCCCCGGCAGCACCAGCTGCCCGACGCCGAGCACGAGCACCACCGCCGCCACGCCTCCACCGATCGCAATCAGCCTCCGCATCGGCCGAACACGTTACGGTGCCAGTGTCAAGCGGGGCTGAGAGAGAGGGTTGGGCTCGGATTGCGTCGAGTTGTGAGTAGCGCAGTGGCGGCGGTCGCGCTGACCTTGACCGGGGCGTCGATCGCGCAGGCCGCGCCGGCGCCGATGATCTCCCCGCAGCCGGGAACCCCGGACGCCTCCACGACCACGCAGATCAGCATCTTCGGGGTCGCCCCGGGGAAGATCGAGTCCGTCTACGTGGCCGGCTCGGCCAGCGGCCCCCACTCCGGCCGCCTCGAGCGCTACAGCCGCAACCAGGGCGCGAGCTACGTGATGTCGAAGGCGTTCACCCCCGGCGAGACCGTCACCGCCGTGATCCGGATCAAAGGGCTCAAGACGGTCCGCGACCGGTTCGGGATCGAGCATCCCGGGACGACGCTGCCGATCCTCGACATCCCCACCGAACAGCCCGCCAAGCTCGAGCACTTCGTCACCGACCCGGCGCTGCTGCCGCCGAAGATCACCGTCCATCGCGGCGCGTCGAAGGTCAACGGCGACATCTTCCTGACGCCGCTTCCCTCGCCGGAAGTGCATCCCAACAGCAACAACGAGCTGACGATCAAGCCCGTCGGTCCCGGTGGCGCCGAGATCATCGATCCGGACGGCAACCTCGTCTGGTTCCACCAGGTCGCGCCGCCCGATGTCGCCGCCGACCTCCGGATCCAGGACATATGCCGGGCACAAGGTGCTCACCTGGTGGCAGGGCGGCGTCACGCTGCAGGCGTTCGGGATCGGCGAGGGCGTGATCGCGACGACCTCCTATCGGACGATCGCCACGGTCCACGCCGGCAACGGCTACTCGATGGACATCCACGAGTTCACCCTGACCCCGAACGGTGACGCCCTGTTCACCGTCTACTCGCCGATCATGGTCCACCTGCCGGGCACGCCGGCCGGAAAGCTGCTCGCCGCTGCTCGACTCGATCGTCCAGGAGGTCGACATCCGCACCGGCCTCGTGGTGTGGGAGTGGCATGCGTACGCGAACGTGCCCCTGAAGGACTCGTACGCAACACCGCGTCGAGCCTCACCTATGACGCCTACCACCTGAACTCGATCGAGCTGCTGCCAGGTGACCACCTGCTGGTGTCCGCCCGCGACACGTGCGCGGTCTATGACATCGACCAGCGCACCGGAAGGATCGTCTGGACGCTCGGCGGCAAGGACTCGAGCTTCCGGATGGGCACGGGCGCACGGTTCTACTTCCAGCACGACGCACAGATGCTGGCGGGCGAGCGCGTCAGCCTGTTCGATGACGAGGCGGGACCGCCGTTCTACGCGAGCACCTCGCGCGGGCTGGTGCTCGCGCTCAACTTCAAACGCCACACCGCCCGGCTCGCGCGCGGGTACTCGCTGCACACGAAGCTTGCGCTCGCCGAGAGCGAGGGCAGCGTGCAGACGCTGGGCAACGGCGACGCGTTCGTCGGCTTCGGCTCGACCCCGTTCTTCGCCGAGTTCTCGGCCGTCGGAGCGCTCCGAGTACGAGGCCACACTCCCGGTCGACGACGGCAGCTACCGCGAGTACGTGTTCCCGTGGAGCGCAACCCCGCCGACAAAGCCGCTGGCGGCGGCGCGGCGGCTGTCGGCGACCCGAGTCGACGTGTTCGCGAGCTGGAACGGCGCGACCACGGTGCAGCGCTGGGAGGTGCTCGCGGGCAGTGGCTCGGGCGCCATGACGCCGGAAACGCGCGCGGCATGGCAGGGGTTCGAGACCGAGATCCCGATCAGCACGCCGGCCACGAAGTTCGAAATGCGCGCGCTCGGCGCCGGCGGCAAGGTGCTCGCGACCTCGGCGCCGGTGACGGCGTCGGGGCCGGCGTGATCCCTCGCGCCCCGCGCTAGGCGAGCAACGCGCGCGCTGCTACGACCGACTGCGCCATCAGCGGCGTGATGTCGAGCTCGGGCTCGGTCATCACGCGGAGCGTGATCCCGTCGGCCAGCGCGAGCAGGAAGCTGGCGGCCGTGTCTGCGTCGGCGCGGAGCTCGAGCGCGCCGGCCCGCGCCTTCTCCCGCAGAGCTTCGGCGATATGCGTGCGCAGCAGCCGGCCGAGATCCGCGAGCTGCGCGGCGATCTCCTCGTTGCGCTGAGCGAGCGTGACCATCTCGAACATCATCACCGCGGGGCTGGGGCCCTCCCCGAGGTACTGCTCGAACGCGTGCACCAGCCCCGCGAGCACCTCATCCGGGCTGCCCGCGTCGGCCATCGCGCGATCGATCTGCTCGTGGCGCAGGTTGCACTCGCGCCTGACCGCCTCGACCAGCAGCCGCTCCTTGGTACCGAAGTAGTAGTGCAGCAGCCCGCGCGAGACACCGGCAGCGCGCGCCACCTGGTCGAACGTCGAGGCGCTGAACCCACGAGTCGCGACGCTCGCGCGCATCGCCTCGACGATCCGCTCCGCCTTGTCGCCGGACAGCTCACGCCGCTCGTCGAGGTGACTGACCGTCGCCATGATCGATCGTCCTGCGCTCAGGCCGCGCCGTCGGTCGGCTCTTCGGCGGCCTCAGCGGCAGGCTCTGCCTCTGCCTCTGCCTCTGCCTCTGCCTCTGCTTCGGGCTCGGGCTCGGGCTCTTCCGCGGCCGGTGGCGCGGGCGCGGCCGCAGGGGGCGGCGGTGCGTCCGGTGGTGGCGGCGGCGGCGCGTACTCGAACTCCTCCTCGGCGCCGAACAGCGTGTCGAGCACCTTGGAGCGCAGGCCCTCGGAGCCAACGAGCGCGAGCCCGCCGCCGAGCACCAGGATCATCAGCTTGCGGCCGCGGTGCCGGCGCTTCTTGGCCGTCTTGGCCGGCGCCTGTGCGATTCCGGTCGTGGCGTTGCGGAAGGCGTCGATCGCGTCCTGGAGCTCGGCGTGGAGCTTCTCGTCGTCGAGCAGCTTGCCGCGCTTGCGCTTGCTGCCGAGCCCGTCGACCGCATGCTTGCTGGTCTCGATCGCTCGCGCGAGGCCTTCGCGCAGGTGCTTGTCGTCGGCGAGCCGGCTCAGGAATTCCCGGGCCTCGGGATAGCCCGCCTGCTCGGCGACCTCTTCGATCTTCTCCTTGGCCTTCTTGCGTGCCATCTGTCTCCCTCGTTCGCGGTCCGGGTCCGGCTCGACTGAGCATAAACGCTACCCGCGCCCAGCGACCATGACGCGGCGCTAACGACCGCCGATCTTCAGAGCCACGGTCGACGAACGGCTGCTGAGGCCGTCGAGCGTCGCAACAACGCTCGCGCGGTATTTGCCGGCGGCGAGTTCGTGGCCACCGAGCTTCTCGATCACGACGTGGTCGGCTCCCTTGCGCCCCGAGACCCCCACCTTGCCGGCGAGCGTCCTGTGGCTGTGCTTGCCGAGCCGGTAGATCGAGATCGTCACCCTCGCGGCCTCGCTGAGCGTGAACTTGAACGTGACGTGGTGCTTTCGGCCGACGACGGCGCTGACCTTCGACAGGGCCGGCACCGCGGGCGCCACCTGCACCTGGGCGGTCTTGGAGACCTTGTTGCCGAGCGGGTCGGTGGCCGTCACGGTCACCGTGGCCGTCCGCGCGGCGCTGTACGTGTGCGACACGCTCGCGCCGCCCCCGCTGCCGCCGTCGCCGAACTGCCATGTGTAGGTCACCGGCCCCCAGAACTCGCCTGCGGTGGCCGAAAAGGCGATCGGCTTGCCGACCGTGGCCTTGGCCGGGATCGAGACCGACCCGAAGCTCGCAGGCGTCACCTCGAACCCCTGCACGGTCGAGGCCGCGCTCGACCCGGAACCGGCCACGTAGCCGACGAGGCCGTCGCCGGCGCTGTCGATCGAGGCGGTCGCGCCGGTCGCGGTCGCCAGTGGCACGGGGGTGCCGAACGTCAGCGATCCCGGCGACTTGGTCGCCGCGTCGAGGCCGCCGCCGCTGGCCGCCCGCACCACATCGAGCCCGTATCCCGAGGGGCTCAGCGCGATCAACTGCCCGCCGAGAGCGGTCGCGACGGTCTGCTTGCTCGCCTCGGACGTTCCGTGGGCGTTGAAGAACTCCACGTTCTGACTCCCCGCCTCGCCCACGTTCCCAGAGGACCACGCCACCAGCTCGGAGTCGTTCGCGACCGCGATCTTCGGGTCGCCGAGCGTTGCGCCGCCGAAGTCCAGACTCTCCGCGGTGTCGACCGGCGGCGTCACCGGGGTCAAGCTCGTGCCGGAGGGGAGGGCGAGATACAGGTCGACCGCTTCATCAGGGAAGCCGCACGGGTAGGTGTTCGTGGTCGTTTGCATGACGACCACGGCGGCCGGATCCCCGGCGCCGTCGATCGCCACGTCGAGCGCGTCCGGCTCGACCTGGACGGACGTGCCGCCCAGCTGCGAGCAGTCACCGGTGTCGCTGTAGGCGAACTGCGACGGAGCAGACGCGCTCCACGTCCCCGACTGGCGCAGAGCGAACACGACGCCGTTGCACTCGAACCCGGCGATCGCATCGCCATCGGGCGCCTCGGCGAGCGTCGTCGGGATCGTGCCGCCGCAATCCGCGGCGGATGACACGAGCTGGGTGCTGCTCGACGGAGCGCCGGCGCCGGCCGCCCAGTCTCGTTCGACCTCCGCGAAGCCCTCTTCGTCGATCATCGACACCTGGCCGGCCCCGTCGATGCCGAGCGCCGGATCGAAGGCCGGAGTGATGATCTGCGCCGCCGCGAACGGCTTGCCGGCGATCGCGCTCGACACGGCGACGGCGTCGACGTCCGTCTGGTCCGGTGGCGACCCGGTGAGCGTGGTGTCGTCCCAGGCAACCGCCGCGTCACCCGCTGCGTTCACCGCGACCGAGATCGGCGTGAACTCCGCCTTCGACGCAGCACTCACGTCGAGCTGCTGCGGTGCCGACCACTCGCCGCCCGGCGGACGCGTCGCCACGCGCACCGCGGACTCACCGCCCGTGAGCGTCTCCACCCACGCTGCGATCGCGTAGCCGTTCGACGCCATCGCCGTCTGAACCGTGCCGGTCGCCGGCCCGGCGCCGGTCAGCGTCTGGGCCGGCTCGAAGCCGGTGGCGGCGCCGGCGATCGCCGGGAACGCCGCGCAAATGGCAAGCACCATGCCACCGAAGACCGGTCCTCTCCAGCCCACCGGGCGAACGATAGTCGCTGCGGCTTACTGTGGTGCGCCGGGAGGCGGGCTGTCGCAGATCGCCGGGATCACGTCCATCTCATCGACCGTGCCGGGGCCGCCGTAGGTGACGGAGCCGCCCACGTCGAACTTCGCGGTTATCGCGCCGGTGGTCGAGCCGTAGGTCACCTTCGTGGTGTTCGAGCAGGGTGTCGTCTCGGTGTACTTGGCCGAGCCCGACATGAACGGACCCATCGCCTTGGCGGTCGCCTTCGAGAGGTTTGACGAGAACGAGTACAAGCCCGAGCCGGCATGGCTTCCAAGCGCGGTGACCGAGATCGTGCGATTGGTGAATACGCCGCCGTTGTCGAGCGGCTCAAGGTCGTCGGTCGCGGAGATCGTCGTGTTGTTCCCGAGCCGGGTCGCGAACACCGTGTTCGAGCCGGCCTCGCCCGACGGCGTGGTGCCCTGGGCATTGAGCGTGAGATAGGTCAGCTTCCCCGTCAGCGCCGGGAGGCAGGCCAGGATTCCGCTGCTCGACCCGCCCGAGCCGGCCGCCGCCGCGATCGGGCCGGCCGCCGCCTGCCGGGTCGACAGGAATGCGCCAAGCGGCACCAGCTCGGCCCTGGTCGACTTGTGGCCGCTCACGGTGCCGAAGTACGAGGTCTGTGAGTGGAACTTGAGTGAGCCGGTCACGGTGCCGACCTTCTCGCCCTTGCCGAGCGTGGTCTTCTTCGTCGATCCGGGGCATTTGATCGTCTCCACCTTGCCCGCCCTGGCGTCGCCGAACGTCAGCGAGACGCTGCCGTACGCGCCGAGGTTGGCGGACACGGTGGCCTTCGTGTGCCCCGAGTTCACGCTGTAGGTCCCAGCGAAGCCGCTGAACCCGTACATCTGCTCGGAGTAGATGTCCCCGCCCTGGAGCTTGCTCTTGTCCAGCTGGAAGGACACGACCCCCTTGCCGTCGGTGCTGCTGGCCGATCCGAGCAGCGTGTAGCCGTGACCCGCGGGAAAGTTGAACAGGAGCTGCGGTGCTATGCCCGCGACGCTCGCCGCCGGCACCGCGAGCGATAGCGCCACCACCGCGCCGGCGATCCCGACAAGTCTGCTGACGGTCGCCTGAAGTCCCACACGCTGTCCCATGAGTGCCCCTCTCCTGTGTCGACTGGACGGAAGCGTCAGCCTACACGCGCGCCGCCCGCAGCGTCTCACACCGAGCGCAGCGACCGCCGCCGCGCCGCGAGCGCCGCATCCAGAACCTCGTCGATCTCCGACACGAACACGAGCTCGAGGTCGGCGCGCAGGTGCGCCGGGATCTCGTCGATGTCGGCCTCGTTGAGCGCCGGGGCGATCACCCGCTTGACGCCGTTGCGCTGCGCGGCGAGCGCCTTCTCCTTGAGCCCGCCGATCGGGAGCACCTGCCCGGTGAGCGTCACCTCGCCGGTCATCGCGACGTCGGCTGCGCACCGGCCGTCGCGGTCAGCAGCGAGGCGAGCGCCGTGACGATCGTGACCCCGGCGCTCGGCCCGTCCTTGGGAATCGCGCCCGCCGGCACGTGGATGTGGATGTCGTGCTCGGCGAACCAGTCCTCGGGCAGCTCGGGCACGAGCTCGGACGCGTGGCGCGCGGACGTACGACAGCGCCGCCTGCGCCGACTCGCGCATCACGTCGCCGAGCTGGCCGGTGAGCGTCAGCTTGCCCGTTGCCCGGCATCGCGGTCGCCTCGACGAACAGGACGTCGCCGCCGACCGGCGTCCACGCCAGCCCGGTCGCGACGCCCGGCCGCGAGGTCCGCCGCCGCGCCTCGTGGATGAAGCGGCGCGCGCCCGAGCAGCTCGCGGACGCGCGGCTCGGTGACCGTCACGCGTGCGCTTCGGCGTGCCCTCGGCGACCTGCGCGGGCGACCTTGCGGCACGACGTCGCCGATCTCGCGCTCGAGCTGCGCGGACGCCCGGCCTCGCGCGTGTAGTCGGCGATGATCGGCCTTCAGCCCGGAGTCGGTGAACGCGACCTGCGAGCGCGTCAGGCCGTTGCGCTCGATCTGCCGCGGGACGAGGTAGCGCTTGGCGATCTGCGAGCTTCTCGGCCTCGGTGTAGCCGGCGAGCTGGATCACCTCCATCCGGTCGCGCAGCGGCCCGGGGATCGTGTCGAGCGTGTTCGCCGTGGTGACGAACATCACGTTCGAGAGGTCGAACGGCAGGTCGAGGTAGTGGTCGCGGAAGGTGTCGTTCTGCTCGGGGTCGAGCACCTCGAGCATCGCGCTCGACCGGATCGCCGCGGAAGTCGGCGCCCATCTTGTCGATCTCGTCGATCATGAACAGCGGGTTGTTCGCGCCGGCGTCGCGCAGCGCGCGGATGATCGCGCCGGGCATCGCGCCGATGTAGGTGCGGCGGTGGCCGCGGATCTCGGCCTCGTCGCGGACGCCGCCGACGCTGATGCGCTCGAACTTGCGGCCCAGCGCTCGCGCGATCGAGCGCCCGAGCGAGGTCTTGCCGACGCCGGGCGGGCCGACGAAGCAGCAGGATCGAGCCCGCCGGCACGGCCTCGAGCGGTCCTGTCAGCTTGCGCACCGCGAGGAACTCGAGGATCCGGTCCTTGACCTGCTCGATGTCGTAGTGGTCGGCGTCGAGCACCTCGCGGGCGTGCGCGAGGTCGAGGTTGTCCTCGGTCGACTTGTCCCACGGCAGCGACGCGATCCACTCGAGGTAGGTGCGGATGACGCCGTACTCGGCCATCGCCGGCTGCAGGCGCTCGAGCCGGCCGCAGCTCGCGCTCGGCCTGCTTGCGCGACCTCCTCGGGCAGCTCGATCGCCGCCAGCTGCTCGCGCAGCTCGCTCGACCTCGGCCTGCACCTCGTCGCCCTCGCCGAGCTCCTCCTGGATCGCCTTCAGCTGCTGGCGCAGGAAGTACTCGCGCTGGCCCTTGTCCAGCTCGGACTGGACCTGCGACTGGATCTTGGAGCCGATCGCGACCACCTCGAGCTCGCGCGCGAGGATCTCCGACAGCCGCCGCAGCCGCTTGGCCGACGTCGACCTCCTCGAGCAGCGACTGCTTCTCCTCGGTGCTGCAGCCGCAGCGCGCCGGCGATCAGGTGCGTCAGCGCGCTCGGGTCGTCGACGTTGGCGACCATCATCTGGAGCTCCTCGGGCAGGTACGGGACCTGCCCGACGATGTCCGAGAACGTCTGCTGCACGTTGCGCATCAGCGCCGTCAGCTCGGGCTGACCTCGACCACGTCGGGCAGCTCGGTCACCTCCGCGACCAGGTACGGCTCGGTCTGCACGAACTCGGTCAGCCGCACGCGCGGGCCGCCCTGGACGAGCACCCGCAGCGTGCCGTCGGGCAGCCGGACCATCCGCGCGACCGTGCCGAGCACGCCGACGCTGTAGAGCTCGTCGGGCCCGGGCGTCTCGACCTCGGGGTCGCGGCTCGGCGACCAGCACGATCGAGCGGTCGCCGCGCAGCACGTCGTTGATCAGCTCGACGCTCCGCTCCTGGCCGACGTTGAGCGGGATCATCATCTCCGGGAACGTCACCGTGTCGCGCAGCGGCAGCACGCCGAGCGCGCGCGGGCAGCCGCCGCGCGCCGTTCGTGGACACCTCCACCTCGCGCGGCCCGCCGTCGGCGGACGCCGACTCGTCGATCATCGTCGCTCGCCGGCCTCGATCGGCACCGCGCGGGGCTGCTGCCGGCCGCCCGCGAGCGGCAGCTCGACGCGCAGCATCCCGTCCTCGTAGCGCGCGCGTGGCCTGCTCGGCGCGACGTCGGCGCCGAGCTCGACCGTGCGGCGGAACGGCCCGCGCTCGATCTCGACCTGCTGGTAGACGTCGCCCTCCGGCCGCGGCCGGCCGCGGCGCGTCCCGGCGAGGATCAGCTTGCGGCCCTCGATCTGCGAGCGCGAGTCCTCGAGATCGACGCCGCGAGCTCGGCGGTGACGATCGCCCGCGGCGGATCGGACGCGTACGCGACGTCGACGGCCGGCCAGTACCCGGTGCGCCGGCGCGGCGAGCCCGGTGCGCTCGAACACGTCGCCGAACAGCTCGTCCATCTCCCGGCGCATCCGCTCGAAGTTGGCGAACAGATCTCGCTCGGGCATTGGCTGAAGGGTAGTGCGCGCGCCCGGGTGCTACAGCGGTGTAGACGGCGCCCTCGTGCGGCGAGCTCCACCGGGCCGCCGTAGCCCTCGGCGCGCCTCGGCTGCGCCCAGCTCGGCGTCCAGCTCGTCGGAGATAGTGGGTGAGCACGAGCCGCCGTGCGCCCGCGCGCCGCCCGTGCTCGCCCGCCTCGCGCGGCGTCAGATGGCCGCGCATCGCCGGTCGCGCTCGGGGCGCGGCAGCGTCGCCTCGATCAGCAGCACGTCGGTGTCGCGCGCGAACTCGGACGAGCTCGTCGTTGGGGCTGCAGTCGGCGCTGTAGGTGAATCCGCGCTGCCGTCGCTCCGACAGCTCGACCGCGTAGGTCGGCGATGTAGTGCGGCACCTCGCAGAACCGCACCGTGAGCGGGCCGACGGCCAGCTCGTCGGTCGGCGTCGTACTCGTGCAGCGTCGAACGCGATGTCGATCAGGTCCTCGTGGCCCCAGCAGCCGACGATGCTCGCGCAACAGCTCCGCGTGCCGCCGGCCGGCACATACAGCGTCGGCCGCGACCGGGTTGTCCGTCCCGGGCCATCCCGCCACGGGTACCGGCTGCTGGCGCGGCGCGTAGCGTGAGCGCGTAGCTGAACGGCACCAGGTCGAGGAAGTGGTCGGCGTGCAGGTGGCTGATCACGCACCGCGTCGACGTCGACGTAGTCGCACCACGCGGCGCAGTTTCGAGAACACGCCGTTGCCGCAGTCGAGCAGCAGCGCTGACGTCGCCGCTCCTGGACCAGATAGCCGCTACATGCGCCGGCGGCGTCCTGCCAGGACGGCGACTTGCCCAGCACGGTGATTTGCACGTCTTTCCTCTCCGTTTCCTCACGCCAGACTGTACCCCGGATGCTGGTGGCGATCATCTCTGACACGCACCTCCCACGCGGAGCGCGCCGGCTGCCGGCGGACTGCCTCGCGCGGCTGGCTGCGGCCGACGCGATCGTCCACGCCGGCGACTTCATCCGCGCGCCGGTGCTGGAGTCTCTGCGCGCGCTCGGGCCGCCCGTGGTGGCGGTGCACGGGAACGTGGATGAGCCCGCGTTGCGCGCCTCCCTGCCGGAGACCGCTGTGATGCAGGCCGCCGGGGCGTGGATCGGGCTGATCCACGACGCCGGCCCGGCCCGGGGCCGCGTGGAGCGCATGCGCCGGCGGTTCCCGGACGCGGCCGCGGTCGTGTTCGGCCACTCGCACCTGCCGCTGCTCGAGCGCTCAGCCGACGGCGAGTTTCAGATCTTCAACCCCGGCAGCCCGACCGAGCGCCGGAGCGCGCCGCATCACACGATGGGGGTGGCGGACGCGCGCGACGGCCGCGTGACGTTCCGCCTCGTCGACCTCGATTGAGTCGAACTCTGCACCGCAACGAACGCAGGGCGACCGATGCGAGCCAAACTACGGTTCAGTGCCCTCCGTGACCCGTGCCGCCGGCGCCGTCGTCACCGCCGCCGTGGCGCGAGGTGTCCATCACCCAGCCCATGAAGATCGCGAACAGGATGAACGCGATGAACCCACCGATCAGCGGCCAGAACACGCGCGGAACCTTATAGGAGGGAGTGGCGCCCGGTGTCGCCCCCGGCCACCCGCACCCGCCCCGCCGTCGCACCGCGGCTCGCCCCGCCGTCGCACCGCCGCCCCGCCGCCCCGTAGCGCGGCTCGCCCCGCGCGGACCCAAAACGTGCCAAAGTCGCGCCCCGGCTCGGGGAGGAGTCGAACATGTCGTCCACAGGCCAACAATCGACCTCCGTCGTTGAGCCGCCGGCGACTTTGTCACTTTATGGGCCCTCCGTCAGCGCCCCACAGCCCGATCGCGCGCCGGCGTCGCGGGCCCCGCAGCCGGCCCGCGTGGCCTCAGGACGCGTGGAGCGCGAACTGCTCCTGCGCAGTCGGGAAGGTCCACGCCACCTGCTGGCGCCGGTCCTGGCGGAACTCGAAGCGCAGCTGGCGCGGCGGGCGCAGCCCGTCGGGGTGCGCCGGGCGGAACGACGCGCACGGCGCGGCGTCGGTGACGGCACACAGCATCTGCTGGCGGAAAAAGCAGTTCTCGCAGCTCGACTTGCCAGCGCCCGCGCGCACGTTCGCCATCCTGATCCGACCTCTTTCTCTCTCTCTGTGACTACCGCGCCCTGCTCATGCCCCGGTCCGAAGCACTCCTCCATCAAAGCGAATCTCGCCCCCTTCGCGCAACCGCGATTCCCGGAAAACGCAGCAACTATGTCCACGGGGGAAATACCTGCAAACAGCGGGACTTTCTCGGCGAGAACCCGAATCCGCCCGCATTTTCGTAGCTTTGCCGCGCGATGAGCACCGAGCCACAGCCCCCGCTCGTCTCACTCGCCGACTATGAGTCGGCCGCCGCCGGCCGCCTCGAGCCGGGAGCGCTCGCTTACTACGCGGGCGGCGCCGGCGACGAGATCACGCTGCGCGATAACGTCGCCGCCTGGCGCCGGCTCGCGATCGCGCCGCGAATGCTCGTCGGCGTCGGGCAGCGCGACCCGTCGGTCACGGTCCTCGGCAAGCGACGCCCGCATCCGCTGATCGTCGCACCGATGGCCTTCCAGCGCCTCGCCAACCCCGACGGCGAGGTCGCGACCGCTCGCGGGGCGACCGAAGTCGGCGCGCTCATGTGCCTGTCGACCCTCGGCACCACGAGCGCGCCGGCGCTCGCGGAGGACGCCCCCGAGTGCGGCCGCTGGTTCCAGCTCTACGTCTTCAAAGACCGCGCCGTGACCCGCGACCTGGTGGCCCAGGCGTTCGAGCACGGCTACGAGGCGCTCGTCGTCACCGTCGACCTGCCCGTGCTCGGCGTCCGCGAGCGCGAGCTGCGCACGGGCGTCCACGCCGCCACCGCCGACGCGGTCGCGAGCGCGGTCGCGGCGGGCGCGAAGGGCGTGATGACGCCGGCCGACTTCGCGGCGCTGATCGACCCCGACCTGACCTGGTACGACATCGAGCGGTTCGCGGCCGAGTAGCCCGCTGCCGGTGCTCGTCAAGGGCATCCTGACGCCCCGCGACGCCCGGCTCGCGGCCGAGCACGGCGCCCGCGGCGTGATCGTCTCCAACCACGGCGGCCGCCAGCTCGACACCGTCCCGATCGCGTCAGCCGATGCGCTGCCCGCGATCGCCGAAGTGGTCGGCGATCGGCTCGACGTGCTCGTCGACGGCGGTATCCGCCGCGGCACCGACGTGCTGAAGGCGCTCGCGCTGGGCGCGCGCGCCGTGCTCGTCGGCCGCCCCATCCTCTGGGGCCTCGCACTCGGTGGCGCCGACGGCGTCGCCGGCGTGCTCCGGATCCTGCTGGCCGAGTTCGACAATGCGCTCGCGCTCGCGGGCGCGCCCCGCGCGGCGGAGCTCGACCCGGACTTCGTCACGGCCGCTCGGTGGGGGCGCCGTGAAGATCCTCGTCACCGGCATCAGCGGCTACGTGGGCGCGCAGCTGGCCCCGCGTCTCGAGCGCGAGGGGCACGAGATCGTGGGGTTCGCGCGCGACCCGGCACGCGTCGAGCTCGACGTGCCGGTCGTCCGCAGGCGACGCCGTCAGCGGCGAGGGCCTCGAGCAGGCGTTCGAGGGCATCGAGGTCGCGTACTTCCTCATTCACTCGATGGAGGGCTCCGGCAACGGCGGCTTCGCCGCCTCCGAGCGCGCCGCCGCCGAGAACTTCGCGCGCGCAGCGCGCGCGGCGGGCACGAAGCGAGTCGTGTATCTCGGCGGCCTCGTGCCCGAGAGCGGTCCTGTCTCGCTGCACCTCGCGAGCCGGCTCGAGGTCGAGGAGATCCTGCTCGCGAGCTGCCCGGACTCGGTCGCGTTCCGCGCGTCGATCGTGATCGGGGCTCAGTCGCGGTCGTTCCGGTTCCTCGTGAGACTGGTCGAGCGGATGCCGGTCCTCATCGTCCCCGGCTGGGGATCGCACATCACGCGCACGCTCGACGAGCGAGACATGGTCGAGGTGCTTGCGCGCGCGGCCACCAGCCACCTTGTCGGCGGACAGTCACTCGACCTCGGCGGCCCCGACATCGTCTCCTATCGCGACCTGATCGACCGCATCCGCCATCACATGCTGCTCGATCGGCCCACCCTCGCGCTCCGGAACATCACGGTCACACCCGTTGCGAGCGTCATCTCCTCGGCGATCGCCGGCGAGGACCCGGGCCTGATCGACCCGCTGATGGAGAGCCTGAACGAGGATCTGCTCCCGCGCGACGACCGCGCCGCAGAGCTGCTCGGCGTGAGAATGCATTCACTCGACTCATCGATCGAGCACGCGCTACGCGAGTGGGAGGAACACGAGCGCCTCGCCGCTCGTTAGGGTCTGTCCGCCGATGAAAGGGTCTGTTCCCAGATGAGCAAGGTCGAGCACACGATCACCATCAACGCACCGATCGAGACTGTGTGGGGCAAAGTCATGGATCCACAGAACTTCGGTGAATGGGTGACGATTCACCGCGCCGTGAAGAACCTGTCCGGCAATCTCGAGCGCAAGGGCGCGACCATGGACCAGGTCATGCACATGCGCGGGCTGTCGTTCACGGTGCACTGGATGCTGACGGACGTCGATCCGCCGCACCGCGCCGAGTGGAACGGGCGCGGCCCTGCCGCTTCGACCGCGCGGATCACCTACGCCCTGACCGAGCAGGGAGAGAACTCGACTCGGTTCGAGTACACGAATGAGTTCCACACACCCGGCGGTCGCCTCGGGAGCATCGCCACCCGCGTGATCGTGGGTGACGCCTCCGATCGCGAGGCAAAGATCTCACTCGAGAAGTTGAAGCGTCTGCTCGAGAAGGGTTAGGAACGTGTATGGTGAATTCTCGCTAGTTCCGCTTTTCCGATCAAGGAGCGTTCATTTGCCGGGGTTTGTTGACAGCACCGTTAAGGAAATCGACGCCCGTCTCGCCGAGCTCGAGGGCGAGGTGAAGAAACTTCAGGCGGCACGCGCCGCCCTCGTTGGGCCCTCTCGTGGCCCCGGACGCCCGCGTGGCAGCACCACCACCACTCGCGCCACCGCACGCCGGCGCGCCGGTCGCCGACCGGGCCGCCCGCGCGGCCGCCGCGGCGGCGGCACGCGTGCCGCGCAGGCACTCGAGCTCGTCAAGTCACGTCCCGGGATCACGATCCCCGAGATCGCGTCCGAGCTCAAGATCGAGCCGAACTACCTGTATCGCGTGATGCCGGCGCTCGTCAAGGACGGGACCGTCAAGCGCGACGGCAAGGGCTGGAGCCCCGCCTGATCAGCATTGGGTAGGGCGGGGTGCATGCACCCCGCCCTTCCATTTACACCAGGCCGAGCTCCGTGACCGCGTCGCGCTCCTCGCCGAGCTCCGCGACGGTCTCGTCGATCCGCTCGCGCGAGAAGCCGTCGATCTCGAGGCCCTCGACGATCTTGTACTCGCCACCCGAACAGGTGACGGGTAACCGGACAGAATGCCCTCAGCCACGTCGTAGGACCCGTCGGTCGGCATCGCCATCGACACCCAGTCACCTTCCGGCGTGCCTTGCACCCAATCGCGCACGTGATCGATCGCCGCGTTCGCCGCCGACGCCGCGCTCGACGCCCCGCGCGCCTCGATGATCGCCGCGCCGCGCTTCTGCACGGTCGGGATGAAGTCGCTGCTCGGCCAGCTCCGATCGTTGACCGTCTCGGCTGCGTTCTCGACCGTTCACCTTCGCGTGAAGGATGTCGGGGATACTGCGTTGCCGAGTGGTTGCCCCACACGGTCATGTTCGTGATCGCCGACACGGGCACGCCGGCCTTCGCGGCGACTTGCGCGATCGCGCGGTTGTGGTCGAGCCGCATCATCGCGGTGAACCGCTCGCGCGGGACGTCGGGCGCGTTCCGCTGCGCGATCAGCGCGTTCGTGTTGGCCGGGTTGCCGACCACGAGGACCTTCACATCGCTCGCGGCGTGCGCGTTGAGCGCGTTGCCCTGCGGCTTGAAGATGCCGCCGTTGGCCTCGAGCAGATCCCCGCGCTCCATGCCGGCCGGCGCGGACGGGCGCCGACCAGCAGCGCGATGTTCACCCCGTCGAACGCCTGGTTCGGATCGTCGTGGATGTCGATGCCGGACAGCAGCGGGAACGCGCAGTCGTCGAGCTCCATCGCCGTTCCCTCGGCCGCCTTCACCGCGGCGGGGATCTCGAGCAGCGACAGGTGCACCGGCGTGTCGGGTCCGAGCATCTCGCCGCTCGCGATCCGGAACAGGATCGCGTAGCCGATCTGGCCGGCCGCGCCGGTGACGGCCACGCGTACAGGTGTGTCGGTCATCTGGTGCCTTTCATCGGTGGTACTTCGATCGCTAGAGATCGACGCCGTAGACCGCCGACAGCTTGTCCTTCAGGTAGGCGATGAACGGTCCCACCTGGATCGGCTCTCCGAGCGAGCGCTCGAGCAGCTCCGACGTGGTGAACTTGGCGCCGTAACGGTGGACGTTGTCGCGCAGCCACTCGCGCAGCGGACTGAGCTCACCTGAAGCGATCTGCTCGTCGAGGTCAGGGATGTCCGAGCCGGCGCGATGCCACAGCTGGCCGGCGATCAGGTTCCCGAGCTGGTAGGTCGGGAAGTAGCCGATCATCCCGGCCGACCAGTGAACGTCCTGGAGCACGCCGTGCTTGTCGTCGGGCACCTCGATCCCGAAGAGCTCCTTGAAGCGCGCATTCCATGCCTCCGGCAGATCGGAGACGGACAACCTGCCCTCGATCAGCTCCTGCTCGAGCTCGAAGCGCAGCACGATGTGCAATCCGTAGGTCGCCTCGTCGGCCTCGACCCGGATGTACGACGGCGCGATCTTGTTCACAGCGCGGTACATCGCGTCGGGGTCGAACTCGGTCCCGAAGATGGCTGACGCGCGCGGCGCGAGCACGCCGCAGTACGGCCGGCCGCGGCCGACCATGTTCTCCCACAGCCGGCTCTGCGACTCGTGGATGGACATCGTCGCGCCGTGCCCGAGCGGGGTCCGGTACAGCTCGGGTGCGATGCCCGCCTCGTACAGGCCGTGGCCGCACTCGTGCATCGCGCCGTACAGCCCCGAGGGAAAGTAGCCCTCGTCCCAGCGAGTCGTGATGCGGACATCGTTGTGACCGATTCCGGTCGCGAATGGATGGACCGCGTCATCCATCCTCCAGGCCGCGCTGTCGAAGCCCATCTGCGCGACGGTCTCCGCCACCAGCCGGCGCTGGCGATCGATCGGGAAGCTCCCGTGCAGGCACGACGCGTCGACCGCGTCGGCGTTGTCGGACAGCGTCGCGATCATCGGTACGAGCTCGGAGCGCATCTCGGTGAACAGCGCGGCGACCTCGGCGGTGGTCATCCTCGAGTCGTAGTCGTCGAGCAGCGCGTCGTACGGGCAGGCGAACTCGTCGAAGCACGCGATGTACTGCCGTATGAGCTCGACGTTGTGCTCGAGGTACGGCGCAAACGCGGCGAAGTCGGAGTTCGCCCGCGCGGCCGCCCACACCTCCTGGCCGATCGACCCCGCGCGCGCCATATCCGCCGCGAGCTCGCTCGGGACCCGGCGCGACTTGTCATACGAGCGGCGCACGACACGCACGAGCGACGCGTCATCGGATTCCGGCACCGCCCCGTTGAGCTCGGCGGCGGCCGCTTCGAGCAGGGTTCCGGTCTCGTCGTCGATGAACTGCTCGTGCGCGATCCGCTCGAGCGTCGCCAGCGATTCGGCCCGGCTCTCGGCGCCGCCCGGGGGCATCATCGTCTGCTGGTCCCACTCCAGCACGGCCGCCGCGTGGCGCAGGTCGATCTGCTCCCGCAGTCGCTGTCGCAGTCGCTCTACCCGCTCACTCATCTACCACTCCTCGATTTCGGTTCAAACCGCACGGCGTTCCCACGCGTGGCCTGTGCCACCATTGCACAAAATGCTCCCTCGGCTTCGGTCGATCAAGCTGTTCGACGTCTTCGGAATCCGGATCGGCGTCGATCCAAGCTGGTTCCTGCTGCTCTTCCTGATCATCTTCCTGATCTCGGGCGAGTTCCGCACGGAGCTGCAGAGCTCGGACACGGTCGCCTACGTGACCACCGTGGTCACGGTGCTGCTGTTCTACGGCTCGCTGATCTTCCACGAGCTCGCGCACGCGTTGATGGCGCGCCGGCACGGGATCGAGGCGAAGCGGATCGACCTGTTCCTGTTCGGCGGGCTCGCGCAGATGAGCCGCGATACGAATTCGCCTCGCGAGGAGTTCCAGATCGCGGCCGCCGGGCCGGCGGCGACGCTGGCGTTCCTGCTCGTGTGCCTGGTCGTCGATCTGGCGATCGTCGGCCCGCACCGGCTCGTGCACGCGGCGGTGCTCGACGGGACCGTGCGCATCACGCCGGTGCTGCTGTCCCTGAGCTGGCTCCTCTACATCAACGTGCTGATCCTGATCTTCAACCTGGTGCCGGCGTTCCCGCTCGACGGCGGCCGGATCGCGCGGGCGATCGTGTGGAAGCGGACCGGCGACAAGACGACCGGCACGCGGGCGGCCGCTCGCATGGGCCAGTACTTCTCGTACTTCCTCGGCGCGGCGGGGCTGTTCATCTTCATCGACTGGCGCTCGTTCGGCGGCCTGTGGCTGATCGCGATGGCGTTCCTGATCGGCCAGTCCGCGCGGGCCGCCCTCGCGCAGACCGCCTTCACGAAACGCATCGAGGGCGTGCGCGTGGCGGACATCATGGATCGCCAACCGGTGGCGATCCCGTCGGAGAAGCCGGCATTCGAGGCGCTCGACGAGTACTTCCACCGGTACGGCTGGTCGTGGTTCCCGGTGGTCGACCCCTCCGGGCGGTTCCTCGGGATCGCGCGCCAGGACCGGGTTCAGGGGCTGCTCGACCGCGGCGAGTCCTGGCTGACCGTCGGATCGGTGGTCGAGGCTGACGAGGCGGCTGCATGGCGGGTCGACGAGGACCGGCCGCTGACCGAGCTGATCTCGTCCGAGCCGCTCGGGCGGTTCGGCGCGCTGATGGCGGTTGACGGGGAAGGCGTCCTGCAGGGCGTGGTCACGGTGGGCCAGGTGCGCCGGGCTCTCCAGTCCGCGTTCTCCGCGCCGGCGGCGTAGCCAACCCCACTTTGGGGGACTTTTCGACCGCCACGGTTGAAAACTCCCCCAGCGTCGTGCGCAACCCGCGTGAATAGAATCGCCGCTCCAGGTATGGCCACGACCCATCCCATCGCTGCGAGGCCCCGCCAGCGCCGGCTCGGGATCCTGTGGCGCTCGACGATCGGCAAGAAGTACGTCGCCGCCGTCACCGGGGTGATCATCGCGATCTGGGTGATCCTGCACATGCTCGGCAACCTCAAGGCGATCGAGGGGCCGGGCCACGGCAACGCCGCGGTCGACCGCTATGCGCGATTCCTGCGCACGGTCGGCTCGCCAGTCGTCCCCCACGACATGGTCCTGTGGTTCATACGCGGGTTCCTGATCCTCGCCGTCGTGCTGCACATCACCGTCGTGACCCAGCTGTGGCTGCGGAACCGCCGCGCGAAGCCGGCGGGTCACAACGCCACACGGATCCGGTCGACGTTTGCGGCGCGGACGATGCCGTGGACCGGCCTGCTGATCCTCGTATTCGTGATCTTCCATCTGCTCCAGTTCACCTTTCTCACGATTCACCCGACGCCCGAGCACACCGGCACGGTGTACTCGAACATCTACTACGCGTTCCAGAAGTGGTGGCTGGTGCTGATCTACGTGGGGGCGGTCGTGCTGCTCGGGTTTCACATCCTGCATGGCCTGTGGTCCGGCACGCAGACCGCGGGCATCGACAACCCGGATCGCAACCCCTTCTGGCGGCATGCGGCGGCCGCTGTGACGCTCGTGACCGTGATCGGCTTCGCATTGGTGCCGACGCTGGTGTGGACCGGCGCGCTGCCCAAGCCCGAGACCGAGAAGACGGTGGCCTTCATACACCTCATCGGCGGCCGCACCGTCGAGACCGGCTCCGCCAACATCCCGATCTACGGGAACTCACCGTGAACCTCGACGCTCGCATCCCCGAAGGGCCGCTCCAGGAGAAGTGGCGGCTCTGGAAGGACAACCACGAGCTCGTCGGCCCGCGCCGCCGCGGCGATCATGTGATTGCGGTGATCGGCACCGGCCTCGCCGGCGCGAGCACCGCCGCCACGCTCGGCGGCATGGGGTATACGGTCGAGTCGTTCTGCTTCCAGGACTCGCCGCGTCGCGCGCACTCGATCGCCGCTCAGGGCGGGATCAACGCGACCAAGGACTACTCCAACGACGGCGACTCGGTCCACCGGCTGTTCGCCGACACGCTGAAGGGCGGCGACTTCCGCGCCCGCGAGGCGAACACCTGGCGGCTGGCCGAGCTGTCGACCGAGATCATCGACCAGGCGGTGGCGCAGGGAGTGCCCTTCAACCGCGAGTACGGCGGCCTGCTCGCGACCCGCTCGTTCGGCGGCGTGCTCGTCGAGCGGACGTTCTACTGCCGCGGCCAGACCGGGCAGCAACTGCTGCTCGGCGCTTACAGCGCGCTGATGAACCAGGTCCACGCCGGGCGCGTGCGGACGCACACGCGCCACGAACTGCTTGACATCGTGATCTGCGACGGCCGCGCGCGCGGGATCGTCGCGCGGGACCTCGTCACCGGTGAGACGCGGGCGCACCCCGCCGACGCGGTCGTGCTCGCGACCGGCGGCTACTCGAACGTGTACTTCCTGTCGACCAACGCGATGGGCTGCAACGTCACCGCGGCGTGGCGCGCGTACAAGCGCGGCGCCGGGTTCGCGAACCCCTGCTACACGCAGATCCACCCGACCTGCATCCCGCAGACCTCCGAGCACCAGTCCAAGCTGACGCTGATGTCTGAGTCGTTACGCAACGACGGCCGGGTATGGGTGCCGCGAGCCAAGGATGAGTCGCGCGAGCCGAACGACATCCCCGAGGACGAGCGGTATTACTTCCTCGAGGAGCGGTACCCGCGCTACGGAAATCTCGTCCCGCGCGACGTCGCGTCGCGCGCGGCCAAGCACGTGTGCGACGACGGCCTCGGCGTCGGGCCGACCGGCCGCGCCGTGTACATGGACTTCCGCGACGCGATCGCCCAGCGCGGCGAGCGTGAGATCGAGGCGCGGTACGGGAACCTGTTCGAGCTTTACGAGCAGATCACCGGCGCCTCCCCGTGGCAGGTGCCGATGCAGATCTACCCGGCGCCGCACTACTCGATGGGCGGGCTGTGGGTCGACTACGAGCTGCAGACGACGATCCCCGGGCTGTTCTCGATCGGCGAGTCGAACTTCTCCGACCACGGCGCAAACCGGCTCGGTGCGAGCGCGATGATGCAATGCCTCGCCGACGGCTATTTCATCCTGCCGCACACGCTGACCGACTACCTCGCGCGGCTCGAGCAGCCCCATTACGACGCTGACCACCCGGCGTATGCCGAGACCGAGCAGGCCGTGCAGGACCGCCTCGCCCGGCTGCTCGGCGTCGACGGCTCGACGCCCACGAGCCACTTCCATCGCGAGCTGGGCAAGCTGATGCTCGACACCTGCGGCGTCGCGCGCAACGCGGAGGGGCTGGAGCGGGCGCTGAGGGAGATACCCGCGATCCGCGAGCAGTTCTGGGCCGACGTGAAGGTCGGCGGCGACTCGCGCTCGCTGAACCAGAGCCTCGAGTACACCGGGCGCGTGGCCGACTTCCTCGAGCTCGGCGAGCTGATGTGCCGCGACGCGCTGATCCGCGACGAGTCGTGCGGCTGCCACCTGCGCGAGGAGCACCAGACCGAGGGGGGCGAGCCCGTTCGCGACGACGACCACTTCGCGCACGTGGCGGTGTTCGAGTACAAGGGGCCCGACGAGGAGCCGGTACGCCACACCGAGCAGCTCGAGTTCAATGAGCTGCACCCGAAGGCGAGGAGCTACCGGTGAACTTCACCCTGCGCGTGTGGCGACAGGGATCCACGGACGAGCCGGGAGAGTTCCGGACCTACGAGGTGACGGACATCGCCTCGGACGAGTCGTTCCTCGAGATGATCGACGAGCTGAACGACCGGCTGATCGTCGACGGCGAGCGGCCGATCGCGTTCGACAACGACTGCCGCGAGGGGATCTGCGGGGCATGCTCGATGACGATCAACGGGCACCCCCACGGACCGGGCGCGGGCACGACCACGTGCCAGATCTACATGCGCCAGTTCGAGGACGGCGCGACGCTCACGGTCGAGCCGTTCAACGCGCGGCCGTTCAGGGTGATCCGCGACCTGATCGTCGACCGAAGTCCTCTGGACCGGATCATCCAGGCGGGCGGCTACACCGGCGTCAACGCCGGCCCGAAGCCCGAGCCGAACGCGAACCCGGTGTCCCCCGAGGACGCCGAGCAGGCGATCGACGCCGCGATCTGCATCGGCTGCGGCGCGTGTGTGGCGGCCTGCCCGAACGGCGCCGCGATGCTGTTCACCGGCGCGAAGATCTCGCACCTCGGGCACCTCCCGCAGGGTCAGCCGAGCCGCTACACCCGCGTGCAGGACATGGTCGAGCAGATGGACGTGGAGGGATTCGGTGGTTGCACGAACTTCGGCGAGTGCGAGGCGGCGTGCCCGAAGGAGATCTCGATCCGCGTGATCGGGCGGCTGAATCGCGACTATCTGACCGGCGTGCTGTTCCACCCGCGCAATCAGCGCGGCGAGATGAAGACCCAGTAGCCGGCCGCGAATGGTCGTTGCGGCCAGTCGGCCGTCCGGCTCCTCAAGGCTCCGCGCCGTGCGATGGACCATGTGAGCGTGGCGCTCGCCCCGCCGGGGGCGATTCTCGGCGCCCCCTGGCCTCCTATCTGCGTGAGCTCCCGCTCGCGACCGACCCTCACGAGTCTCACACCCGCCGACGCGGACGTGCATCGTGGAGTCAGCTGCGTGCCGCCGGCGCTGCGGCTCGCGGCCGAAGTCGATGCTTATGGCACGCATGGATCGGAGACCCGCTTCGAAGCCGACCGCCGACGCGACGCCCAGCTCCTGACCGAAGCGGGGATTCCCGTTCTGCGCTTCACACCTGCCGCCATCCGGAACCGGCCCTACGAAGTGATCGCGCGGCTGGCGCAGGCGATCGCGCGTCAGACTGCGGCCCGCGAAGGCCGCCACTGAGCCGACGACGCGCCCCGCGCGGCGCAATCCATAGAATCGCGCGCCGTGCCGTCCCACGACGTCCTGATCATCGGCGCCGGCCTCGCCGGCCAGCGCGCCGCCCTGGCTGCCGCCCAGTCGGGCGCGACCGTCGGGATCATCTCCAAGGTCCACCCCGTCCGCTCGCACTCGGTCGCCGCCGCCGGCGGGATCAACGCGGCGCTGAACCCGGAGGACACGTGGGAGTCGCACGCGTTCGACACGGTCAAGGGCTCGGACTACCTGGGCGACCAGGACGCGATCGAGATCATGTGCCGCGCTGCGCCGGACGAGATTCTCTGGCTCGAGCACGCCGGGGTCACGTTCCACCGCAACGAGACCGGGAATCTCGGGACCCGCGCGTTCGGTGGCGCGAGCGCCGCCCGCACGTACTACGTCGCGGACATCACCGGTCAGGCGATCCTGCACGTGCTGTACGAGCAGCTGATGAAGCACCACCAGCAGGTCGACCGCTACGAGGAGTGGTTCACGACCGATCTGCTCCAGGACGACAGCGGCCGCTGCGCCGGCGCAATCTGCCGCAACCTGCGCGACGGGCACCTGGAGGTGTTCAACGCCAAGGCCGTGATCCTCGCCTCCGGCGGCGCCGGCCAGGTCTACGAGCCGACGACGAACGGGCTGATCGTGACCGGCGACGGAATCGCGCAGGCGTACCGGATCGGCGCCCGGCTGATGGATATGGAGATGGTCCAGTACCACCCGACGACGCTCGCGGGCAACGGCCTGCTGATCACCGAGGGCGCCCGCGGTGAAGGCGCCTGGCTCCTGAACGCGCAGGGCGAGCGGTTCATGGAGAGATACGCACCCAACAAGGTGGAGCTGGCCAGCCGCGACGTCGTCTCGCGCGCCGAGCAGACCGAGATCAACGAGGGCCGCGGGTTCCCGGACGGGACCGTCGCGCTCGACATCACCAAGGTGCCGCGGCGGCGCACGCTCGAGGCGCTGCGCGAGATCGTCAACATCGGACGCGACTTCGCGGGCGTCGACATCACCCGCGAGCCGATCCACATCAAGCCTGGCATGCACTACATGATGGGCGGCGTCAAGACCGACGTCCACGGCCAGACCACCGTGCCCGGTCTGTACGCCGCCGGCGAGGTCGCGTGCGTGTCGGTCCACGGCGGCAACCGCCTCGGCGCCAACTCGCTGCTCGACACGCTGATCTTCGGCCGCCGCTCGGGCGAGCACGCCGCGTCGCTTGCGAACGCGATGCCGATGCCGTCCGCATCACCGACCCGCGTCAACGAGACCGCGGCGCTGATCCGCGGGATCATCGATCGCGAGCCCGGGGGCAGGCGGATCGCGGCGATCAAGGCGGAGCTCGGAGCGACGATGGACAAGCACGTCGCGGTGTTCCGGGACGCCGAGGGGCTCGCGGAGGCGCACGAGACGATCCTGCGACTCAAGGAGGAGGAGCCGAAGGCGACGATCGACGATCGCGGCACGGTCTTCAACCAGGACGTGATCGCGGCGATCGAGCTCGGCTACATGCTGGACGTCGCGGAGACGATCGTCGCGGCGGCCGAGGAGCGCAAGGAGTCACGCGGTGCCCACACCCGCACCGATTTCCCGGGCCGCAACGACGAGGAGTGGCTCAAGCACATAGATGTGTCGCTGAACGGCGAGGGGCCCCAGGTCAGCTACTCGCCGGTGACGATCACCCGCTGGCAGCCCGAGGAAAGGACTTACTAAGTGTCGGAGTACATGCTCAGGATCCGCCGCTTCGACCCGCAGTCCGGCCAGGCCGCCTACTGGGACGAGCACACGGTCGAGATGGGCGACAAGCGCTCCGTGCTCGACGCGATCCTGCAGGTCAAGGGCGAGACCGACGGCTCGATCGGGATCCGCTGCTCCTGCCAGCAGGGGATCTGCGGCTCGTGCGGCGTGCGCATCAACGGCAAGCCCGGGCTGGCGTGCAACACGCATCTGGATGCGGCCGCCGCACGCGGCGCCGACACGATCTCGATGTCAGACGACGAGAACAGCGACGGGAACGTGATCTCCGTCGAACCGATGGGCAACATCCCCGTGATCCGGGACCTGATCGTCGACATGGACGCGGTCCACTGGAAGAAGATCCGCCGCGTCACGCCGTGGCTGATCAACAAGCAGCCGGTTCCCGAGCGCGAGTACATCGTCCCGCACGACAACATGGTCGACGTCACGCAGACGATGGCCTGCATCCAGTGCGGCGCGTGTGTCTCGGACTGCCTGTCGATGGAGGTCGACCCGGGCTTCATCGGGCCGGCGGCGCTCGCGAAGGCGTACCGGTTCGTCGGCGACCCCCGTGACGCCGAGCACCAGGAGCGGCTCAAGGACCTGTCCGAGGACGAGCACGGGATCTACGACTGCACGCACTGCTTCAACTGCGTCGACGCGTGCCCGAAGGACGTCGCGCCGATGAACCAGATCATGAGGCTGCGGCGGATCGCGGGCGACGACTACCACATCAACGACCGCAACAACGGCAGCCGCCACGAAGAGGCGTTCGTGACGCTGATCAAGGACTACGGCCTGCTGCACGAAGCCGAGCTGCTTCCGCGCAGCTACGGCGGCAACTCGTGGTTCGGGAAGTTCCACCCGGACGCGGGCAAGGAGCTGGCGTCGTCGCTCGGCACCGCGATCAAGGCGGTGATCCGGGGCAAGATGAGTCTGAAGCTCGTGATGTTCGGCCACAAGCTCCCGAGCGAGGACCTCAAAGCCGTGCAGCAGATCTACAACGTCGTTGAGGGGCGCGACAAGCGCAACGAGCTGAATCTGTACATCTCGGGCTACGACGACGAGGAGGAGCACCCCGAGCACGCGGCGCACAGCGACATCGCGACGCCCCTGGCGGTCCCGGATGCCGGCGCGCCCGAGAGCGGCGCCGATCCCGAGGAGCCCTTGCAGCCGGGCCCCGGCGCGGAGCTCGACCCCGAGCTCGCGGCGGAGGCTGAGGCTAACCCCGACCCGGAGCCGGAATGGACCGACGAGGAGACCGAGGCGGCTGACGAGCCCCCGAGCGAAAGCGAGACGCCATGAAAGTCGCCTACTGGCCCGGATGCGTGAGCCGCGGGTTCACGCCTGAGCTGCACGGATCGATGGCGAAGGTCGCGCCGCTGCTCGACATAGAGCTGATCGAGCTCGACCGCGCCTCCTGCTGCGGAGCCGGCGTGATCGCCGAGCACAACCAGGAGCTCGCGGACACCCTGAACGCCCGCACGTTCGCGCTCGCGCAGCAAACCGACGGCGAGCTGATGATGAACATCTGCTCGACGTGCCAGGGCGCGCAGTCCGAGTGCCAGGAGCGTCTGGACGCGAACGCCGACTACCGGGGGCACATCAACTCGAACCTGATCGGCGACGGCCTGAAGTACGAGCAAGGCCTGACCAACAAGAACTTCCTGTGGCTGCTGGTCGAGGAGATCGGGCTCGACACGCTCAAGGAGAAGGTCAAGCGCCCGCTCACCGACCTCAAGGTCGGCCCGTTCTACGGCTGCTACATCGTCCGCCCGCAGGAGCGGCTCGGGATCGAGCCCGACCGCCCGCGCGACCGGTACCTGCAGATGGTGATCGAGACGCTCGGCGGCACGGTGATCGACTACGCGGGCGTCTACAAGTGCTGCGGCTTCCCGATCGTGACGATGAACAAGCACGCGTCGCTGGCGATGGCGGGCCGTCACCTCGGCGACGCGATCGACGCCGAGGCCGACTGCCTCGTCGTCCCTTGCCCCCTGTGCCACCTGAACCTGGACCTGCAGCAGCCCGCGGCGGCGAAGGTCGCCAACCGCGAGCTCGGGATGCCGGTGCTGCACCTCCCCCAGCTCGTCGGCCTCGCGCTCGGCCTGTCGCCGAAGGACCTCGGGATGAGCAAGCACATCGTTCGTCCCACCTCGGTCATCGACTGGTCGACGTCGGTCGTCGCGGGCGCCGGTGCGTCCTCCGGCGGCTGGTGATCTCGCGCCTGCGGTCGTCGCTGCTCGGTGCGTTCGGCCGGCGGCCGACGCTCGCGGCAGGACCGGTTGGGCGCGACGCAGGCGCCCCCCGGCGCAGCGGTGCCCGCGCGGGGCGCGCGGCTCCTGGTGACCCAGACACGCGCATCGAAGCGGCGCGGCGGCGACTGAAGGCGACGATCCCGCCGCCACCCGACTGAGCCTCCGTCAGGCGCCGCCTCCCGTCAGTCCGTCCTTAACGAGGAACGGGGCCCTCCCGCGGGCCCCGTCCCAGTACCCCTGCTTCGTCCCTTCAAACTCTCCAAGGCCTCCCGACCGCTCGCAAATCGTGACGAATGACTCGTTGTTCGTCGTCCCCTGCCGCGGGTGATGTTGGGGTGACTTCGCGGCCCGAATGGGGGGATGCGAACGTCACCCCTGCGCGCGATAATGCCTCGCAGTGCAGAAGCGCCCGCCGATCACCGTCGCGCTCGCCCGCTTCGAGGACATCGTCAGCCGCGGCCTCCGCACGCTGATCGAGCACGACTCGACGCTCGAGCTGGTCGCGTCCGGGATCCCGCAGGACCAGCTCGGCGCGGCGCTGATCGCCTACCGACCGAACGTCGCGATCCTCAACTTCGGCGGGCTCACGAGCGCCTCGGAGCTACGCGACCTGAACCGCGAGCACCCTGGGACGCGGTTGATCGTGCTCGCCAACCGGCCCACATCGACCGAGGTGCGCCAGATGCTGTCGTTCGGCGCCACCGCGTGCCTGTCGAAGAGCAGCGAAGAGCGAGACGTGCTGCACGCGATCCACCTCGCCTCGCGCGGCCTGCACGTGCTGCCGCCCATCGACAACGCGCCGTACAACCCGACCGGTCCCGACATGCTGACTCCTCGCGAGGCCGACGTGCTCGAGCTGCTCCAGGCCGGTCGTTCGAACGCCGAGATCGCCGAGACGCTCCACGTCAGCGTCGAGACGGTCCGCACACACGCGCGCAGGATCTATCGCAAGCTCGGCGTCAGCACGCGGCGCGAGCTCCGCGCCCGCCGCTAGCGTGACCCGACCGGTGCGCCCACAACCAGCTCGGCGATCTGGACGGCGTTGGTCGCCGCGCCCTTGCGCAGGTTGTCGCCGACGATCCACATTCCGAGTGCGCGCGGATGCGACTCGTCGTTGCGGATGCGCCCGACGAGCACGTCGTCGCGCCCCTCGGCCTTGAGCGGCGTCGGCAGCTCGTCGAGGGTCACGCCCGGCGCGTCAGCCAGCAGTCGCTGGGCATCGGCGGCGCTCAGCGGCTCCCGGGTCTGCACGTTCACCGCCAGGGAGTGGCTGACCCTGACCGGCACTCGCACGCACGTGACCGCCACGCCGATCGACTCGTCCTCGAGGATCTTGCGCGTCTCGAACATCATCTTGCGCTCTTCGTCGGTGTGGTCGTCCCCGTCCGCGAACGAGCCCGCGGCTCCGATCACGTTGAACCCGATCGGCTCGGGATAGATCTCCGGCGCGGGCATCTCCATGCCGTGAAGCGAGGCGTGCGCCTGGCCGTCGAGCTCGTCGATCGCGGCCTTGCCGGTGCCGGAGACCGACTGGTAGGTGGAGACCACGAGCCGCTCGATCCCGGCCGCGCGGTGGATCGGCGCGAGCGCCACGACGAGCGCCATCGTCGAGCAGTTCGGGTTCGCGATCAGGCCGTGATGGTGCTCCAGCGCGTGCGGGTTGACCTCGGAGACGACAAGCGGTACCTCCGGGTCGCGACGGAACGCCGAGGAATTGTCGATCACGACCGCTCCCTCCGAGACGAACCTCGGCCCCATTCGCGCGAGCGCAAGGCACCGGCGCTGAACAGCGCAATGTCGAATCCGCTCAGATCGGCGTCCTCGTTCAGCGCGCGCACGATCAGCCCGCCCTCGAGCTCGCGTCCGGCCGAGCGCTCGGACGCGAACGGGACGATCTCACGGGCCGGGAACCGGCGCTCGCGCAGTTGGGCCAGCATCGTTGTGCCGACCACGCCGGTCGCGCCGACGACCGCCACGCGCGCTCCGGAGGAGCTCATCGCGGCCCCCCGGCTTCCGCCTGGATCTCGGCTGCCGACAGCTCGAACGCGCCGTGCAACGCCCGCACTGCGTTTTGGACGTCCTCCTCGCGGATCACGCAGCTGATCTTGATCGGAGAGGTCGAG
This sequence comes from uncultured Solirubrobacterales bacterium, assembly GCA_963826895.1. Taxonomy (GTDB): domain Bacteria; phylum Actinomycetota; class Thermoleophilia; order Solirubrobacterales; family Solirubrobacteraceae; genus Palsa-465. Next base: position 55,695 of record CAWGYJ010000006.1, on the reverse strand, counting down.
ATCATCTCGATGTTGATCCCCTCCTCGGCGAGTGTCTGGAACACCTTCGCGGCGACGCCGGGGTGAGACCGCATGCCTGCGCCGACGATCGAGACCTTGCCGATCCGCCTGTCGGTGTCGATGCGCTCGATGCCCAACTCCCTGGTGACCGGCTCGAGCGCGAGCTCGGCGTCGGGGAGGTCCTCTTGCGGGAGCGTGAACGAGACCTCCGCGTCGCGGCCGTCCTCGAGCGGCTCGTTCTGGATGATCGTGTCGATGTTGCAGCCGGCGTCGGCAAGCGCGACGAAGATCGCCGCCGCAGCGCCCGGGCGGTCGGGTACGCCGAGCAGCGTGATCCGCGCCTCGTCGGTGGAGTGCGTTACAGCTGTGACAAGCGGTCGTTCCATGGTCTCGTCCTCTCCGAGCACAAAGGTACCGGGGGCCTCGTCGAAGCTCGATCGGCAGTGGATCCGCACGCCGTGGTTGCGCGCGTACTCGACCGAGCGGAGCTGGAGCACCTTCGCCCCCGAAGCGGACATCTCGAGCATCTCCTCGAAGCTCACGAAGGGCAGCTTGCGGGCGTCCGGGACGATCCTCGGATCTGCGCTGAACACGCCCGCGACGTCCGTGTAGATCTCGCACACGTCGGCGCCGATCGCCGCCGCGACAGCCACCGCTGTGGTGTCCGAGCCGCCGCGCCCGAGCGTCGTCACGTCACGACTGGTGGAGACGCCCTGGAATCCCGCAACGAGCACGATCCTGTCCTCATCCAGCGCCTCGCGGATGCGATCTGCCCGAACGTCCAGGATCCTTGCTTTCGTGTGTGAGGTGTCAGTAACGATCCCGGCCTGTGAGCCCGTCAGCGAGATCGCCCGATGGCCGAGGTCGTTGATCGCCATCGCGCACAGCGCGCAGGAGATCCGTTCGCCGGTCGAGAGCAGCATGTCCATTTCCCGGCGGTCCGGGATCGGTGAGACCTCTTCGGCCATCGCGATCAGATCGTCTGTCGTCTTCCCGCGGGCGGACAGGACCGCGACCACTCGGTTCCCGCGGTCGCGCTGCGCGACGATCCGGCGTGCGGCACGCTTGATGCGCTCGGCGTCAGCCACCGAGGTGCCGCCGAACTTCATCACGACCGTGCCGTTTCCCTGTGTGATCACCGACTCGCTCACGGGCCCGGAGGTTACGTGGTGAGACTCTTCCGGCGATTAATCGTCGCGGCGGTGGGTGTGATCTTGCTCGTCGTCGTGATCGCCGTCGCCTCCGCCGGCTCGAACCACCAACCCCGGTTCAGCTTCGGAGCGATCAGCGTCGCGACCGGCGGCCCCACGGCGCCGGTGCGGCCGGTCCCGGCGCCGCCGTTCCATCCCGCGCCGGCGGCGGTCGCGCTGGCGAACCGAATGCCGCTGGCCGCGCAGGTGGCGCAGCTGTTCATGGTCGGCGTCGACGGGGATGGGTCGGACGCGGTCGCGTCGATCGGGATCCCGGACGTCGGCGGCGTCGTGTTGACATCGACCAACTTCGTCAGCGATTCGCAGGTCGGGGCGCTCGTCGGCGAGCTCAACAACGCCGCGCACGGCGCCGGCGCGCAGCCCCTGTTGATCGCGGCGACCCAGGAGGGCGGCGCGGAGACGGCGTTCCCGGACCTGCCGCCGGAGTCCGAACCGGCGATCGGCGCCACCGGCAACCCCGCGGTCGCAAGAGCCCAGGCGCTGCTGGCGGGCAAGCGCCTGCGCGCGCTCGGCGTGCGGATGACGCTTGCGCCGCTGGCGGACGTGGACACGCTGCAGGGCGCGCTCACCGGCCGGCTGTTCAGCACCGATCCGCACGCCGTGGCAAGGTTTGCGCTCGCGGCCGTCGCCGGCTATCACGCAGCCGGCGTGATCTCGGCGGTAGGGCACTTCCCGGGCTCCGGCGCCGCGTCGGCCGACCCCGACCAGATGAGCGCGACGGTCGGGCTGACGCTGGCGGAGCTGCAGGCGCGCGACCTCGTGCCGTTCGAGGCGGTGGCGCCGTCGGCGCCGGTGATCGTGATGTCCAACGCCGCGTATGTCGCGTTCGACGGGGTCACGCCCGCCGGGCTGCTCGCCCAGGCTGTGTCGCTGCTCCGCGACACGTACGGGTTCGGCGGCGTCGTGATGACCGACGACCTCGACGCCACGCTCAACCCGACCGGCGACGACCCGGGGCAGGTGGCGGTGCAGGCGCTCGAGGCCGGTGATGACCTGCTGTACATCACGGGACCGGCGAGCGAGCACCTGGACGCCTACGACGGGGTGCTGGCGGCGGCGCAGCGGAGCGCACTCGCGCGTCGGCTGGTGCAGGCCGCGCTGCTACGCGACCTGACGCTGAAGGCGGACTACGGCGTCCTGCCGGGTTCCTAGACGGCGCGGCGGCCGGCGAGCGCGCGTCCCAGCGTCAGCTCGTCCGCGTACTCGAGGTCCGCCCCAACCGGCAGCCCGCTCGCGAGCCGTGTCACCGACACGTCCGGAGCGAGCTCACGCAGCCCGCCGGCGATGTGCAGCGCGGTCGCCTCGCCGGTGGTGGTCGGGTTCGTGGCGATCACGACCTCGCGCACCCCGCCATCCTCCACGCGCCGGTACAGCTCGGCGATCTTCAGATCCTCGGGGTCCACCCCGTCGATCGGCGACAGCGCGCCGCCGAGCACGTGATAGCGCCCCCGGAACTCGTGCGTGCGCTCGATCGAGATCACGTCCGACGGCTCCTCGACGACGCAGATCGACTCAGTCTCGCGCCGCTCGTCGGCGCAGATCCGGCAGACCGGGCCGTCGGCGAGGTTGAAGCACGTCTCGCACAACCCGATCCGCTCCTTCACCTCGCGGATCGCGTCCGCGAGCGCGAGCGCCTCCTCGTCACTCGCGCGCAGCAGATGGAACGCGAGCCGCTGCGCGGTGCGGCCTCCGATCCCGGGCAGCTTCGACAGCTCGGTGATCAGGCGCTGGACGGGCGGGGCGTACACGCGCCCTAGAACCCGGGGAGGCCGAGTCCGCCGAGGCCGCCGGTGATCCCGCCGAGCTTCGTCGCCGCGAGCTCCTGCGCCTTGCGCATTCCCTCGTTGACGGCCGCCTGGACCATGTCCTGGAGCAGCTCGACGTCATCGGGATCGACCGCCTGCGGATCGATCGTGATCGCCTTCAGCTCGAGGTCGCCGGTGACCTTCACGGTGACCATGCCGCCGCCGGCCGAAGCCTCGACGACCTCATCCTTGAGCGACTCCTGCGCGCGGAGCATGTCCTCCTGCATCTTCTGTGCCTGCTTGAGCAACTGCTGCATGTTCGGCTGGGGCATTACGCGTCCTGTTCTTGTTTCGGTTGCTCCGCTTGCGCGGCCCCGACAGTCTCGGCGCCGAGAGCCTCGGCATCGAGATCCTCGGCGACGATCTCCTCCGCGTCGAACTCCTCGATGAAGCGCCGGACCAGCTCCTCCCCGGACATCGCCGGCGAGCCTGCCGGCTGATCGCCGACGTCTTTGAGCTCGTACCGCAGGCTCAGCGCGTGGCCGGAGATCGTGCGCCACGCCTGGGTCGCCATCCGCCGGTTGTCGTCCTGCTCGGCCTTGCGCTTGAGGAACGCGGCACCGGTCGGAAACGCGAGCGTCAGCTCGCGCTCGCCGATCTCCACCGCGCGCGCATCGGCAAGCAGGGCGGCCAGCATCGCGTTCTCCTGGCGGACGGTGTCGACGACGGCCGGCCACAGCCGCTCGGCGTCCTCGAGCCCAAGCGGCGCGGCGGCTGCCGGCGCGAGCGCGGGCTCCGGTTCAGGCGCGGCCTCGGGCTCAGGGTCCGGCTCCAGCACGCGCGCGGGCTGAGCCGCACCCCCGCCGCCGGACGAGGCGACCGCGCGGGCCGGCGCGGCCGGTGCCGGCGCGGGCGCGGCGGCCGGAGGCGCCACGGGCTCGGCGGGCGCAGGAGCCGCGGGCTCGCTCACAGGCGCCGCCGCAGACGCGACGGGAGCTCGCACGGGGGTGCCGGCCTCGAGCCGCTCGATCCGCGAGAGCAGCGCGTTCACGGACGGGTCGAGCTCCGGCATCGCGGCCTTCACGAGCACGAGCTCGAGCTGGATTCTCGCGTCGGCGCCGTTGGTGGTCGCCTCCAGGGCCGTGGACACGAGATCGAGCAGCCGCACGGCGTCGGTGCGCTGGAGCGCCGCTGCCTGCTCTGAGAGCCGCCGGTCGCGCTCGGGCGTGACGCGCAGCTCCGGCGGCACCTCGTCGAGCACCTGGACCGCGAGCAGCTCGCGCCCGTGCACCTCCAGGTCGCGCAGCACCTGTCCGGGGTCGCGCCCCGAGTCGCCGAGGCGAGCCGCCGCGCGCAGCGCTTGCGCGCCGTCGCGCTCGACGATCGCCTGCACGGCGTCGAACAGCTGCTCGGCGTCGGCGACGCCCAGTACCGCGAGCACGTCGGTGGGCTCGATCCGGCGGTCGCCGGCGTAGGTGACGAGCTGCTCGAGCGTCCCGAGCGCATCCCGGAAGCTCCCGGTCGCGTGCCGCGCGACCAGCGCCAGCGCGCCGTCGTCGATCTCGATCGCCTCCAGCGAGGCGACGCGGCTGAGAACGGTCGCGACCTGCTCGACCGACGGCCGCCCGAAGTCGAACCGGTGGCAACGGTCGACGACCGTGGGCAGCACCTTCTGCGCCTCGGTCGTGGCGAGCACGAAGATCGTCCGCGGCGGCGGCTCCTCGAGCGTCTTCAGGAACGCGTTCCACGCCTGCTGCGAGAGCATGTGCGCCTCGTCCAGGATGTAGATCTTGTGCCGGCCGGAGACCGGGGCGTAGGCGACCTTCTCGCGCAGGTCGCGGATGTCGTCGACCGAGTTGTTCGAGGCGGCGTCCATCTCGATCACGTCGAGCGAGGTCGCGCTCGCGATCGAGGTGCACGAGTCGCACACACCGCACGGAGTGATCGTCGGCCCCTGCACGCAGTTCAGGCACGCGGCGAGGATCTTCGCCATGCTCGTCTTGCCGGTCCCGCGCGAGCCGACGAACAGGTACGCGTGGTGGACCTTTCCCTGCTCGACCGCGTTGCTCAGCGTGCGCACCACGTGCTCCTGGCCGACGACGTCGGCGAAGGTCCGAGGACGGTGGCGGCGGTAGAGCGAGGGGCCGGAGGACACGGAAGTTCGAGTCTAGTGCGCTGGTCGGCGCGGCTCTCGGCACCACGATCTCGGCCCATGGTTGGTCTCGCGATCCCGGCTCGCCCACCGCGATAGCATCAGCCATGACCGTGCTAGGCGGGGACGTAGCGGCGCCCTGAACCCGCAATCCGCTTTAGCGGGGCTGAATTCCCTCTCGAGGGGTGCAGGCCCCGGGTCAGCGCCCCACCTGCGGCGCTGATGGTTCGGTCCCACGACGATGAAGGCCCGTGAACCAGGTCAGGTCCGGAAGGAAGCAGCCTTAAGCGGTCACCTCCAGGCGTTGTGGGAGCGCCGGGCCGGAGCCGCAGGAGGGAGATGCGATCCGGGAACCGATCTCGACAGAGGGTGCACGGTCACTTCCACAGCCGGCCGACGAGCTCTCCGAGGAGGACGAGGGCGCGCTTCGCGCGTACCACTCCGTCGGGGTCGGCGACGGCGAGCTGCGGACCGACGAGACCCGCGCCAGGCTCGAGGATCCCGGCAGCTCCGAGATCCGCAAGATCACCGCGGACGACGTGATCGACGAGGACAGGATCCGCGAGCAGCGCGCTCGACGCTAACCTCGCCGCCTATGCCAGTCGGGGTTGTCGGTCTCGGATACGTCGGGCTGCCGCTCGCGGTCGCGTTCGCGGAGGCGGGCGAGCAGGTGATCGCGGTCGACGTCGACGAGCGCAAGGTCGCCGCGCTCGCGGCAGGCGAGTCGTACATCGAGGACATCCCGTCCGAGCGGCTGGCCGCCGTCAAGGACGCGATCGACGCGGGTACGCACTACGCGCCCCTGGCTCGCGCGGACGCGGTGCTGATCTGCGTGCCGACTCCGCTCACGGCCAACCGCGAGCCCGACCTCGGGCCACTGGTCGATTCCGGAGTACAGCTCGGCCGTGTGCTTCAGCGCGGCCAGCTGGTGGTGCTCGAATCGACGACCTACCCCGGCACCACCCGCGAGCGGCTCGTGCCCTTGCTCGAGCAGGGCTCGGGGCTGCGCGTGGGCAATGGCCTCAACGTCGCGTTCTCACCCGAGAGGGTCGACCCGGGCCGGACGGACTACACGCTCCGCAACACGCCGAAGGTCGTCGGCGGCATCACACCGGAGTGCGCCGCGCGCGCAAGAGAGCTCTACGGTCGCATCTGCGACCACATCGTGCCGGTCTCGACCCCCGAGGCCGCCGAGATGACGAAGCTGCTCGAGAACATCTTCCGCTCGGTCAACATCGCACTCGTCAACGAGCTCGCAATCCTCGCCGAGCGAATGGGGATCGACATCTGGGAGGTGATCGAGGCCGCGGGGACCAAGCCGTACGGCTTCACGCGCTTCGATCCCGGCCCGGGGATGGGCGGTCACTGCCTGCCGGTCGATCCGTTCTACCTCACCTGGCGCGCACGCGAGTTCGAGATGTCGACCGAGTTCATCGAGCTCGCCGGCAAGATCAACCAGCAGATGCCGCACTACTGCGTCGAGCGGATCGAGCGGGCGCTCAACGACGTGACGAAGCCGGTCAAGGGCTCGAAGATCGCGATCCTCGGCGTCAGTTACAAGGGCGGCGTCGGCGACATCCGCGAGTCGCCCGCGCTGCGGATCATCCGCGAGCTGGCCGGGCGCGGCGCCGACCTGGCCTACCACGATCCTTTCGTCCCCTCGCTGGAAGAGCTCGGGCTGAGCAGCGTCCCCCTGGAGGAGGCGGTCGCGGGCGCCGACGCGGTCGTGCTCGTGACCGCCCATCCGGGCATCGATCACGAGTCGATCGCGCGCGAGGCGGCCCTGTTCGTCGACCTCCGTGGCGTCACCCACGGACTCGACGCTGACAACATCGAGCGGCTCTAGAATGACCGCTGGCGGCCAGCGCCTGCCGGTGCCGTGTTCGGCCGGATCGGGCTGCTCGTTGAGGGGCCACGGTGGGATGCGGCCCGCGAGGGGCTCCTGTGGGTGGACATCATCGGCTCGCGTCTGCACCGGACCCGGATCGACGAGGACTGGATGCTGCAGGAGGCCGCGTCGCTCGAGTTCGATCGCTATCGTCGGAGCCGTCGCCCCGGTGGCGGACGGCGGCCATGTGCTCGCGGCCGGACAAGGGTTCCTATTCGCCGACAACGACCGGAGCATCGTCGAGCTGGCGCAGCCCGAAGCCGGCCACGACGACATCCGGATGAACGACGGCGCCTGCGACGCACCTGTCGGACAGCGGCCCCGCGACGATCACGGCCTTCGACTTCGACCGCGACGAGGGGAGATCACCCAGCATCGCGGTGTGCTGCGAATCACGGAGCCGGGCGTGGTCCCGACGGGCTAACCGTCGACGCGCAGGGGAGCATGTGGGCCGCGCTCGGCGTCCAGGGAGAGCCGTGCATCCCCTACCGAGCCGCCCGGCGATCTGGCTTGCCCACGGATGAGGTTGCTCGTCCTCGGCGTCAGGCTGTGAGTCCAGCGAACGCGAGCTCGCGACGCGACGCCAATTGAGCGCTGACTTCGGTGTGGTCGAGCTTCACTTCCTGCCCGCCCTCCAACAGCGAATTCTCCGCCGCCTCGGCGATTCGGACGACGCTCCGCGCCAGCGCCGTGTGAAAACCGGTCTGGTCGTCGGCACGGGTGGCCCTGACGAAGTCCGCGAGCTCCAGCCCGAGCGGCTCGTAGGACTCAATCGTGGGTGAGAGGATGTCGCCGCTGCGGTAGGAGAGGTGGTACTCGCCGAATGTCTCGGGATCGCGATACACGACGCCCCGATCGAACAGACGGACCGGCTCGCTGGTGCCGTCGTCGTAGATCACCATCCGCTTGCTGCCGACTAGGACCGTGCGCCGGAGCTTGCTAGGCGCCAGCCAGCTGAGCTCGACGTTGGCGACGATTCCCGAGGCGAAGGTCAGCGTTACGAAAGCGACGTCCGCGATCCCCTTGACGATCGAGTCCCGACCAATCGCCCTCACGCTGGTGGGAACCTCGCTCAGCCAGTAAAGAAGGATCGAGAAGTCGTGAGGCCCGAGATCCCAGATCACGCTCACATCGCGCTGATGCAGGCCAAGATTGACTCGGCTCGAAGAGATGAAGTAGATCTCGCCAAGCGTTCCCGCCTCCAGCATCCGCTTGACGGCCCGGACGGGCGGGCTGTAGATGAACGTGTGGCCGCACATCAGGACCCGACGCCCTTCGCTCGCGAGGTCGGCAAGGTCATCAGCGAGCTCACTGGATTGCGCCAGTGGCTTCTCGACGAAGGCATGCTTGCCAGCCTCGAGGACTCGCGCGGCAAGCTCGTAGTGCGTGGACACCGGCGTGGCGACGATCACCGCCTCGACGGTTGGATCGGCCAATACCCGCTCGACTCGGGTGGTCACGCGAGCAGCCGGATACCGACGCCCGTATTTCGTTAGGCGCTCGCGGTCAAGATCGCAAATCCACCGGACCTCCGCGTCGGGGTTATCGGCCAGCACCCGCAGAAGGTTCGGCCCCCAATAGCCCAACCCGATCACGGCAACGCCAACTGGATCGGCGGGTGAGCCGGCTCGATCGTGCAGCGATGGGGGAGTCGACGTCAGCGCCATGAGCTCGCGGACACGGCCACCGGCTCGCCAAGTGCAGCACGGATTGCGTCGACTACATGTTCGATCTCGACGTCGAGCAGGCCCGGGTGCATCGGAAGCGAGAGCTCCTCCGCCGCCCACGCCTCGGCCCGTGGCAGGTGACCGTGGCGGAGCGGTCGCTCACGCCATGCTGGATGTCCGTGAACGGCCGGGGTGTAGTGGACGGCCGTCTCGATCCCGTCTTTCCGAAGCGTTGCGGCGACCACGTCACGGTTTTCGAACCGGACCGGGAAGATGTGGTAGACGGATGGGCTGTCCGCTCGCTCCTCGACCACGTTGGCCGTCGCGAACAGCAGCTGGCGGTATCGGGCGGCGTGCCTTCGTCGCGCCTCATTCCAGCTATCGAGATGCGGCAGCTTGACCCGCAACAGCGCCGCCTGCAGGGCGTGCAGTCGCGCATTGTGGCCGAGCTCGACGTGCTCTCCCTTCTTCGTCTGCCCCAGATGACGCAGACGGCGCACCCGGCTCGCGAGGACCTCGTCATTCGTGCACACCGCACCACCGTCGCCCAGCGCCCCCAGGTTCTTGGTGGGGTAGAACGAGAACCCAGCCGCGGCTCCAAGCGAGCCCGCCCGGCGATCGCGATAGCGCGCGCCGTGCGCCTGGGCGGCATCCTCGATCACAAGCAGGCCACGAGGTCGGGCGAACGACTCGATGGCCGCCATATCGCAGGTCTGGCCGTACAGATGGACCGCGATGACTGCTGCGGTCCGCGGCCCGACCTCGGCTCGCGCGGCATCAGGGTCGATCAGACCCGTTCCCTGATCGACATCGCAGAGCACTGGCGTGGCACCGACATGCGCGACAGCCAGCGCAGAGGAGATGAAGGTGTGGGCCGGCACGATCACTTCGTCGCCGGGACCGATCCCGTATGCCTCGAGGATCAGCGACAGGGCAGCGGTCCCCGACGCCACTCCGACGCAGTGGCTCACATCTGAGTACTCGGCGAACTCCGCTTCGAAGTGTTCGACCTCCGCGCCGAGCGTGAACGCGCTCGACCGCAGGAGCCGAACGAACGCGCCGTGCAACTTGTGCTCGATGGCAGCATGCTGACGTTCGAGCGCAACGAAGCGCACCGCGCGCTGGTGTGATTGGTCGACCAAGCTGGGGCCCCTCCACTTGTGTTGTCACCGATTTGCGGCACCCTGTCGCGGCGATTTATGGCACCTCCCAGGACAGCGAGGAATAGGGCAGCACGCCCATGGCTCGTTCAATGCGGTGAACACGGCTATACTCCTGAATGTTGTGTAAGGCCCTAAACTAAGCTGAGAGGCGGGTACGCTTCCGTCTTCGAACCGCGCGGGCGGCTCGGCCGGAGTCGGAAAGCGAGCGTTCAATGCTCGAGCCGGGGCTCAAAAACGTCGAAGGCAAGCACATGCCGATTCGTCTACTGGTGGTCGACGACCACGATCTGTTTCGCGCGGGGCTCGCATCGCTGCTCGGCTCAAGACCGGATATCGACCTCGTGGCGCAGGCGTCCGGCGGTCGCGCCGCGGTCAGGCTGGTCGACGAACTCAAGCCCGATGTAGTGCTGATGGATCTCCGGATGCCCGACCTTCAAGGCGCCGAGGCCACACGCACGATCGTGCAGCGCCATCCGTCAACCCGCGTGATCGCGCTCACGGTGCTCTCGGAGGACCAGGACGTCGAGGGCGCGATGCGGGCGGGCGCATGTGGCTTTCTGGCCAAAGAGACACCGGTAGATGAGGTCGTCATGGCGGTTCGTGCCGCTGCGCATGGGTCGGCCTGGCTGTCGCCACGCGCAGCCGAGGTCGTGCTCAGACGCATCCGTAGCGCAGAGGTCGAGCAGCCAACCGAGCCAGGCCCGATAGAGCAACTGTCGCCTCGCGAGCTTGACGTGCTTCGCCTGATCGCGCGTGGGATGGAAAACGCACAGATCGCGGCGAGCCTCAACATCAGTCCCCGAACCGCCAAGAACCACGTTTCCAGCATCCTGACGAAGCTTGGACTCCCGAGTCGCGTTCAAGCGGCGATCTACGCGGTGCGCCGCGGCTTGGACTGACCGCGCAGCGCCTCGATCTCGCCGTCCGACGGGTGACTCGCCGCGACCACGAATCCCGGGTAAATCCGGCTGCCCTGCAGCGCCTGTGCGGCGCGCAGCTCCGCGATCGCGCGCCACACTGAGGTGATCGCCTCCGTTGCCCGACCCTCCGCACCGGAGAGTCCATCCGCGCCCGCCACGTACATCAACTGCAACGCGATCAGCGCGTCGCAGCCGGCTTCGAGTGCAGCCTCAACGTGAGCGGATCGTGTCCGGAAATCGCTCGGATCGTTCGTCGGCGGCTGCATCGAAATCGGCTGATGCTCGCCGGGTGCGTCCGGGTCGGCAATGAGCCGAACGGCCTGACACGGCGTTCAGACCTTGGGCATGATCCCCTCGTCTACCTTCGAGGACCTGTCCCACCAGCCCGTGCCCATCAACGCCGTGCGATCGCCCACTCCGAGCTTATGGACGACGTCGGAGATGTGCCGCCGAACGGTCACCGGCGAGATTTGAAGCCGCTCGGCGATTGTCGAAGTGCGGTGACCGCGGCGCAACATGCCGAGCACTTGCGCCTCTCGGCCTGTGAGCGCGTCCGCGCCGGTCCCGTTCCCTCGAAGCTCCAGGACCAGCTCCAGGACCAGCGCACGGGGCACGACCGCCTCCTTGGCCAGGATCGCGCGGATGATCCCGCGCAGCCGAGCGGCGTCCAATTCGCCTGGCACGTACCCGACCGCGCCTGCGCGCGTCGCATCGAGCAGGTCATCGGCGTCGCTGACCGAGGCAAGCATGATCACCGCGGCGTTGGGCGCTGCTCGACAGATCCCACGGACCGCCGCAAGGCCATCGCCGGGGATCTCGCGTCCGACCAAACAGATGTCGGGTTGCAGCCTCTTGGCCGCGCGGATTGCTTGCTCGGTATCTGCCGCTTCGGCGCAGACTTCGACGTCGCCGTTCAGGGCCATCCTGATACCTAGGCGCATCGGCGCGTTGTCGGCGATCAGCAGCTTCAAGCGACGCATCGCGGTAGGAAGATCGTCAGCTCGGTGCCGCCCGAGTCGCGATGTTGGACCTCCAGATCGCCGCCCAGCGCTTGCGCATGCTCGCGCATGCTGCGTAGACCGAAGCCTGCCGGTGCCTGGGAATCCGGCGCTCCGTCGATCCCACGCCCGTCGTCACAGACCCGCAGCGCGATGCCGTCGTCAACGTACGACACCGAGACGGCCACCTTATGGGCATGGCCGTGCCGCGCGGCGTTGGCGATCGCCTCGCGGACGATCCGCGTCACGCGATCGCGCGCGCTGGGAGCGAATTCCACGTGCGGATGTACATCGACCGCGATCGCGATCTCGAAGCGGTTGCGGAGTTCGTGCGCACTCGCCTCGAGCGCTTCGCTCAGCGGCGCGGAACCCAGATCCGACAGCTCGTTGATCGTGTTGCGCGATATTGCGAGCGCTCGCCTGGCTGCGATCGCGACGGGATGTTCTCGACCGTGTTCGTCGGTTATCCGGGAACCATATGCCGCAATGAACGCCAGCTCCTGCGCGAGCCCATCGTGAAGATCCTCGGCGACTCGACGCCGCTCCGCAATCGCCGCCGCCCGCCTCGCCGTGACGCCATTCTCAAGATCTTGGCGAAGGACCGCCGCCAGCACGAGAACCACGGCGACGAAACGGAGGCCCTCTGGGATGGCGATCGACCCCGGAGAGGCCGACGACCATACCAGGGAGTACAGCCCCGCGCCGGCGAGCACGGCTGCGGCGCCGGCAAACAGACCCAAGGCGCGGCGACCGTCGAGCCTGGCTCGGCGGGCGAACTCGCTGCCGGCAAACGCGAACAGTCCGGCGGTCCCGAGCGCGAGTGCAACTCCGAGCGGGCGCACCACCACGTCGCTCGTCCCCGCCCCGGAATGCACAACGGTTGTCTGCAGCTGGCCGTAGAGAAGTACGCCGGCGAGCTCGGCGACCGCCACGGCAGCAACGGTGAGGCTGACGGTGACGATGATTGGTCGCCGACCGCCGGCGATGAGGACGTTGGGGGGCGTCAGCGCAGCCGCGACAAAGGCCGCCGCCACGGCCAGCGCGCCGCATGGGCCGGCCGCCGTGAGGCCGCCCCCGGGATCCAGATGTAGCGCCGCGGGCAGCGTGTTCGCGACGAACTCCACGAGCGCGAGCGCAAGCAATGCGCCCATCAGCAGCAATTCGCGCAGACGTCTGCCTTGCACGAACTGCGCTCGGACGAGCCACGCTCCAATCAGCGCGAGTAGGGTCATCGCCGACTCGACCGCTGCGCGGAGCGTCGGGAAGTTGTACGCCACCGGGTGGGCGAACCCGAACACCAGAACCGCTGCTAGCCCGGCAACAAGGACGTGAAGCCACGAGACGCGTGCGCGCACGGTCGTCCAGGGTTGAGGCCGTGGACGAGCCGCCGTGCGGACCGGGGCGATCGCCGTGCTGCCAGCCGCCCACAGGAGCCCCTCGGCTGCGCTCCTGCTCGGATACGTGCGCCAACGCGACCGCTCTGCGCCACCCCGGTCTTCTACGCCGTCTCCTGATGCGTCGATCCCCACTGATTGGCCCGAATCTCTCGTTGCCCGGTTCACACGATACCTATTAACGGCGCAATATGCGCAGTTTCTTGTGAAGAACCGATTCAAATTAGCCAACTTTTTTGTTCGTGCCCGAGCAGGAATGGCCACCGACGATCGCGCTGATCGCGGCGGGCGAGCGTTCAAGGCGTTGAACGAAGCAATGGTCCGGGCCGGTTATTGACCGTCTGGGAGACCACCGAGATACTCCGCAGCGACAACGGATACGCGAGGGCGAGGCGCCTTCGCCGGGCAGCAACCTAGGGGGCACACCTGAAGAGAAGCGCGCGGGCGCGGGCCGATTGCGCGCGCGCGCTGCCTCGCAAGGCGATCTGCCCGACAACGCTAGCTGCAACGGGAGGACGAGACTGTGATCAGCGAAGCGCTAGCCGACGAGCCAGGGACGACTGGCTTCCGGAGCAGGGGAACATTCGACGAGTCGCCGGAAGCCCGAGAGAAAACTCGGATCGCCATCGCGCGAGCGAAGGAGGGCGATCACGACGCACTGCGATATCTGTACGTCAGCTACTCGCACAACATCTACGGTTACGTTCGCTCAATCGTACGCGACGACCACGAGGCCGAGGACGTTACCCAGCACGTGTTCGCCAAGCTGATGACCGTGATCGTCAAGTACGACGACCGCGGCGTACCGTTCTTCTCCTGGCTGCTGCGCCTCGCGCGCAACGTGGCGATCGATCATCTACGCGCGAATCGACTGATGCCGACCGAGACCGTGCTCGATCCGAACACAAGCCTTGGAGAGGATCCCGACCGGCTGCTGACCGTCAGAGAGGCGCTAGCCACGCTCCCGAACGAGCAGCGCGAAGTGCTGATCCTCCGTCACCTGGTCGGGCTGAGTCCCGGACAGATCGCTGACCGCATGGGTCGGACGGAGGGCTCGATTCACGGCCTTCATCACCGTGGTAGGCGGGCGCTGAAGCGCGAACTGGTGCGGCTCGAGTCCGCCCCATGCACGCGGCGCACGCGCCAGCTAACTGCTGTTTAGAGGCCGAGCATTTCGGTTGCTAGGGCTGGGTGGTCCGCGCGAGCCCGTGCGCGGCGCCAGGGGTGACCGGGCGACGAATTCCATCGTGGGAGGCGATGATTCCGGCGGCGGTGACGTCCGGCACACGATTCTGGATCCCCGCGACGATTCCGGTGATCAGCAGCAGCCAGCCGGCTAGCTCGCTCCCGTGCTTCACAACCGCGGTGATCTGGTACCCCCAGCTCTGGTTGCCGTAGTTGAGCACGTCCGCGTCCAGCCCGACTTCGTGCAGCAGCAACGACGTCGCCATCAGGATGAGGGCAGCCCACACGACGGTTCGGGCGGCGACCGGATCGCGCCACGTCAGCCAGCACACCAGGCAGAACATGCACGCCAACGGCGCCGCCAGCGCCGCGGGGCTGTACGTGACGAGCGTCCGGATGAGGACCGCGGCGGCCACCAGCGCCGCGAGCGCGAGCCATGCCCGGCGGTGCCGTTCCTCACCGCTGCCTCGCCACGCGATCGCCGCCGCAGCGGCGGTCTGCGCCAGGATGCTCGCGATACCGAACACACTGGCGTGGTAGTCGGTGTCGAGCGCCTGGAGCCGGAGATCGAAGACACCGAAGTCGATCAGCTGGCTGGCTGCCAGCAGCGTGACCATCGCGATCGTCACGACCACACCGGCGACGATGATCCGTCTCATCCGGTCAGCCGCGGACGGGATCACCAACGCTCGCCGCAGCGCGTTGTCGGAAGGGTCCGACTGATTCATCGCTCGAAAGCATTGCAACTCGGCCGCGCGTAAGCCCTAGCCAAAGGCCCAGAATGCACCCTCCCCAAGTGGTCGGATCGCCACGTATGGCATCGGCGATAACGCCGAGGTTGCGGAACGACGTCGTCGGGTGCGTCCCCCTGCACGAAAGGTCAGGGGTTCTCCGGTCTTTAGGCCGGAGTTCAGGCGTGTCGACGATCCTGGCCTTTCCTGCGCGCGCCTCCCGGCGCATGATGCGCCGATGACCGCGGTCACGCCGATCGACTCGCGCCGCCCCCCGCGGATCCCGCCGGCGGCCAGATCTTCGTTGCCGACGACTTGATCGCCGCCATGGACGATCACAGCCGGATGCTGTTGGGCCGTTCGAAGCTCGAGCGCCGGATCCGGCTGGTGCCCCGCAGCCTGATGATCGCCGACCTGTTCGGGCTCAGCCTGGCGTACGTGGTGACCACGCTCATCTGGGGGAGCGCCGGCGCCTTCGGCTCCACCAAGGAGATGGTGGTCTTCTGCTTCACCCTGCCGTGCTGGCTCGTCGTCGCCAGGCTCCAGGGCCTCTACCGCGCCGACCAGGAGCACGCCGATCACTCAACCGCCGACGACATTGTGGGGGTCCTCTACCTGGTGACGGTCGGGGTGTGGGTGCTGCTGGTCGCCTCACGCCTTGTCGGGCGCACCGCGCCCGAGCATCTATGCGCTGACCACCTTCTGGGCGGTCACGATCTGCGTGCTGCCGCTGGTCCGGACCGTCACGCGCCGCCTGTGCCGGCGGTCCCGTGCCTACGTCCAGAACACGCTGATCCTGGGCGCGGGCGAGGTCGGGCAGCTGATCGCACGCAAGCTGGTCAAGCACCCTGAGTACGGGCTGAATGTTGTCGGATTCATCGATCGACGAGCCGAAGGCCCGGCGCAGCGACCTGCCCGAGCACCTGGCCATCCTCGGCGGACCGGAGCGGCTGCGCCGAGGTCGTCAAGAGCCTCGACGTAGAGCGCGTGATCATCGCGTTCTCCAGACGAGCCGGCGGACGAACTGCTCGCGCTGCTGCGCCAGCTGTGGGCCTTCCCCGTGCAGATCGATCTCGTGCCCCGCTTGTTCGAGCTCGTCGGGCCCCACGTGACCGTGCACTCGGTGGAAGGCCTTCCGCTGTTGGGCTTGCCGCCTAATCACGCCTCGCCGGTTGCCCGAGCGCTCAAGCGCGCGCATCGACGTACTGGTGTCCGGCGCTGGCGCTGATCGCTTTGGCGCCGCTGTTCGCCTACATAGCCGCTGCGGATCCGCCTGGACTCGGCCGGTCCGGTGTTCTTCCGCCAAACGCGGCTCGGCAAGAACATGAAGGAGTTCACCGCGCTGAAGTTCCGGACCATGAAGGTCGGCACCGACCAGTCGGTCCACCGGGCTGCGGTCCGGCAGTGAGCTCCGACGGCGCGGACGCCCAGCGAGACGGGCGGCGTGTACAAGCTGGAGCGCGCAGACGCGGTGACCGGCTTCGGCCGCGGCCTGCGCCGCACGAGCCTCGACGAGCTCCCCCAGCTGATCAACGTGCTCCGCGGCGACATGTCACTCGTCGGCCCGCGCCCGTGCATCCCCTACGAGACCGAGAACTTCGAGCCCCACCACCTCGAGCGATTCGCCATGCCTCAGGGCATCACCGGCCTCTGGCAGGTCACCGCCCGCGCCAACTGCACCTTCCTCGAGGCGCTGGACATGGATGTGCCTACGTGCGCGGCTGGTCGCTGGGCCTCGACCTCCGGCTGCTGCTGCGCACCCCACTCCAAGTGCTCCGCCAGCGAACGTCGACCGCATAGCTCGGGCGCGGCGCCCCCGCCACGGGTGGACCGGCCGCTTTACGTCACGCCGTCGGGTGACGCGACCGGGCTGGCCAGGATCCCGCTGAATGAGACCTGGCCAGGAACGTGCTCGGTGCCCGTCACTGCCCGGACGACACGGGCCGGATTACCGATCACGACGGTGAACGGCGGGACGTCTCTGGTGACGACGGCGCCCGCACCGACCATAGCCCCCTCGCCGACGGACACGCCGGGAAGGAGGATCGCGCCCGCTCCGATGCTGGCACCCTTCCCGATCACCATCCTCTGGCACTGGAAAGGCTGCCGGCTGCGAGGAAAGCGGTCGTTGGTGAACGTCGCGTTCGGGCCGATGAAAACGTCGTCGGCGATCCGCATGCCGTCAACCACGGCCACCTGGCCCTTGATCGTCACCCGGTCGCCAATAACCACATCTTCGTCTATGTAGCTGTGATCGCAGATGTTGCAACCGGAGCCGATGACGGCGCCGCGCAGCACGTGGGCAAATGCCCAGATCCGGGTGCCAGGGCCGATTTGTTCCGTTTCCACGAGCGCGTGCGAATGGATGAACGGGGGCTGTTGTGGCTCGAGCATTACTTGGGTTCGTCGATACAACGCGACCGCCCGCGTCATGCTTGCATCCGAGCACAGGGCGTGCGGACGGCGCCAAGGCCGGGAGCGGCGCTCACGGGGCGGCGGATAGCGCCTGGTCGAGATCTTCGATCAAGTCGTCGGGATGCTCGAGGCCAATCGACAGACGAACCATCTCGGGCGTGACGCCGACCCGCTCCAGCTCTTCGCGGGTCAGCTGTCGGTGGGTCGTCGACGCAGGGTGGGTGATCAGCGACTTGGCGTCGCCCATGTTGAGCAGCCGCTTGAACAGCTTGACCTGGTTGAAGACAGCGATGCCCGCGTCATACCCGCCCCTTACCGCGAACGTCATGATCGAGGGGACGCGCCCGCCCATGTAGCGGTGGGCCAGGTCGTAGTACGGATTGTCAGGGAGCCCGAGAAAGCTCACTGACGACACCCGAGGGTGGCTGCAGAGGTACTCGGCAACCGTCCTGGCGTTGGCCTCATGGCGCGGCAGGCGCACCGCGAGCGTCTCAAGCCCTTGGAGATGCAGGAACGCATTGAACGGGGACATCGATGAGCCGGTGTTGCGCAGCCCGACGGTGCGGCACCGCGTGATGTACGGGGCGTCGGCGAACTGGGCCGCGTACTGCACGCCGTGGAAGGCCGGCTCCGGCTCGATCAGGCAACCGAATCGCTCCGGATGCTCCGTCCACGGGAACGCGCCTGCGTCGATGATGATGCCCCCCATCGATGTTCCGTGGCCGCCGATGAACTTGGTCAGCGAATGGATCACCACGTCTGCGCCATGGCGGATCGGCTTGAGCAGCAGCGGTGTCGCCACGGTGTTGTCGACGATCAGCGGCACGCCCCGGGCGTGGGCGACGTCGGCGGTCGCGGCGAGGTCGATGACATTACCCGCGGGGTTGCCCACCGTCTCGCAGAAAACCGCCTTGGTCCGGTCATCAATCAGGGCGTCGATCGACTCTGGGCTGTTGTCCAGCGCGAACCGCGCCTCGATCCCAAGACGGGGAAGCACATGGGCGAAGTAGGTGTACGTGGCCCCGTACAGCTGGGGCACCGAGACGAAGTTGTCTCCGGCGGCGAGGAGGTTCAGGACCGACATGCTGACGGCCGCCGCCCCGGAGCTGACGGCCATCGCAGCGACGCCGCCCTCCAGCGCCGTAAGCCGTTGCTCGAGCACATCGACGGTCGGATTGTTGATCCGGTTGTAATGGAATCCAGGGGTCTCGAGATCCATGATCGCCCCGGCATGGTCGGCATCGATGAACTCATGGGCGACCGTCTGATAGATCGGGACCGCCACGGCGCGCGTCGTGTCGGGACCGTAACCGCCGTGGATCGCCAGCGTCTCGTCGCGCATCACGCGGCGAGCGACAGCACCGTGCCCGCCAACCTCAGCCGGTTGGCGTACGGCCTCAAGTGAGATCGCAGTCATCTCGGACTCGGTTGGCATCAGGTAACGGGGACCGGGCAGCAGCATCCATCACCTATCAAACGCGTGGCCTCGGCACTTTTCTTTTGGTCGCACCCGCTGGAGATCGTGTCGCGTGTCCTGGCGCGCGCAAGATTCCCGGTGGGCCGCGCGTTCTTCAAGCACCGCAAGGAGGTGAAGCGATGAGTGCGGATACATCGTTCTGGCATCCGTATGCGGACATGGGTTCGGTCCGTTCATCGGAGTTCGTGATCGAGCGCGGAGAGGACGTCTGGGTATGGGACGCGGACGGAAAACGCTACCTCGATGCGACCGCGGGCCTGTGGTATGCGAACGTCGGCCACGGAAGATCCGAGATCCGTGCTGCCGTCGCCGCGCAGATGGAGCGGCTGGAGGCGTGCCCGGCGTTTTTCGACCTCGCCAACGGTCCGGTGCTGGAGCTCTCCGAGGCGCTTGCCAACCGTGCGCCGATGCCGGCGAAGGTCTTCCTCGGCTCCGGCGGAAGCGACGGGATCGAGACTGCGGCGAAGCTGGCCCGCCGCTACTGGTGGGAGGTGGGCGAGCCGGATCGCACCGTGCTGGTCAGCCGCACCGCCGGCTATCACGGCACCCATGGTTTCGGGACCGCGCTCGGCGGTATAGCGAGCAACCGCGCGGGGTTCGGGCCGCTGGGCGGAACGATCCGCGTTCGCCACGATTCACTCCAGGAGCTGGAAGAGACAGTCGCGCGGGTCGGTCCGGAACGGGTTGCAGCGGTCTTCCTGGAGCCGGTGATCGGAGCCGGTGGCGTGTACCCACCCGCTCCGGGGTACGTCGAGGGGGTCGCCGAGCTGTGCGAACAGACGGGAGTCCTGCTCGTGGTCGATTCGGTGATCTGCGGCTTCGGCCGGCTCGGCACCTGGTTCGGAATCGAGCGCTGGAACGTGGAGCCCGCAATGATCGTGTTCGCAAAGGGTGTGACCAGTGGTTATCTCCCGCTGGGCGGCGTGATCATCTCCGAACGGGTCGCCGAACCGTTCTGGCGTGAGCCGGGGGGACCGGTCTTCAGGCACGGCTCGACATACGCCGGGCACCCCACCTGCTGCGCCGCGGCGATCGCAAATATCGGCCTGATCGAGCGCGACGGCCTGCTGGAACGAGGGCGTGACCAGGAGGGGGCGCTGCTCGACGCGCTCGCACCGCTTGCTGTGCACGAGCTCGTGTCCGAGGTCCGGGGTGGTGTCGGGATGATGGCGGCTGTCGAGCTCACCGAGACGGTTGGCGACCGTAGGCATGGCGTTGTTGCCTCGGTGGCGAGGGGGGCGCGTGCCGCCGGGGTCCTGGTACGTCCAGGCGGTACCGCGATCTCGGTTTCGCCACCGCTCACGGCCGGTCCCGAGCACTTCCAGCTGATCGCGGAGGCGATCGAGCACGGCCTCAGCGCATCGAGCGCGAACCTGCTCGCGGCACAGCGCTAGCGGCGTGCGGAGCGCATGGTTCGAAAGATGATTGAGGCGCACAGCGTTTGATTTGGGCGAAGTGAATGAGCAAGCGAGGAGCGCGATGGTGAACGGTCTGATGATGGACGACTTCCAACTGTCGCTCACGACGCTGGTCGAGCGGGCAGAGCAGCT
This sequence comes from uncultured Solirubrobacterales bacterium, assembly GCA_963826895.1. Taxonomy (GTDB): domain Bacteria; phylum Actinomycetota; class Thermoleophilia; order Solirubrobacterales; family Solirubrobacteraceae; genus Palsa-465. The sequence continues at coordinate 35,199 of CAWGYJ010000006.1, read as the reverse complement.
CAGTCCGACCACGCGCGGTCGTCTCTCGTCGTCCTGACGGCTCCGTGCGCCAGTATGACCCTCGGCGAGTGCGCCGAGCGTGCTCGGCGGCTCGCCAGCGGGCTTGCCGACCTGGGTATAGGCGATGGAGATCGAGTCGCAACGCTGCTGTGGAACCAGACCGAGCACCTCGAGCTGTACTTCGCGGTCCCGCTGATGGGCGCGGTCATCCATACGCTCAACCCGCGTCTGCAACCAGACGAGCTGAGCTACATCGCCGCTGATGCCGAGGATCGTGTGATCGTCGTGGACGAGTCGTTGCTCCATGTCCTCGATTCGCTGGAGTGGGAGTTCGAGCACGTGATCGTCGTCTCCGACTCCGGCCGCTTCCCGGCGGGAGTCAATCGCCGTATGAGTCGCTGATCGCGTCGACGGAGCCGATGATCTGGCCGAGCGATCGACGAGCGACGCGCCGCCGCGATGTGTTACACGTCGGGCACGACAGGCCGCCCCAAGGGCGTGATCTATTCACATCGGGCGCTCGTCCTGCACTCGTTCGCGTTAGCCCTGCCCGACGCTCTTCGGGATCAGCTCACGCGATGTGATCCTGCCAGTGGTCCCCATGTTCCACGTCAACGCCTGGGGCCTGCCATACACGGCTGCCTTGACAGGCGCGGCGTTGGTGCTGCCCGGTCCTCGCCTGGATCCCGTAAGCTTGCTCGACCTGCTCGCAGCCGAGCAGGTGACGCTGACCGCAGGGGTGCCGACCGTGTTCATGGCTGTCCTTCAGGCGCTCGACAGAGAGCCTCAAAGGTGGGACCTTAGGCTCCTGCAGCGCGTCAACCTCGGCGGCGCGGCAGTTCCAACGAGCCTGCTCGCGGGCTTCGATCGTCACGGCCTGACGATCGTCCAGGGGTGGGGCATGACGGAGACCTCGCCGCTCGGGACGGTGTCCGCACCTGCCCTCAGATCTAGAGAGCGCGAGCCCAGTCGAGCAGCTCGAATACCGCGCTCGTCAGGGAACTCCGGTCCCCCTGATCGAGATCCGTGCTCGGGGGGACGATGGGGCGATGATCCCGTGGGACGACCAGACCCTCGGAGAGCTGGAGATACGCGGTCCGTGGGTTGCGGCCGCCTACCATCGGGGGACCGGCGTCGACAAGTTCACCGATGATGGCTGGTTTCGTACCGGCGATGTCGTTCGGATCAATCGGCGCGGATCCATGCGCATCTGCGATCGATCGAAGGATCTCGTCAAGTCCGGCGGCGAATGGATCTCCTCGGTCGACCTCGAGAACCAGTTGATGGCCCATAGCGCTGTCGCGGAGGCGGCGGTGATCGCCGTGCCCGACGAGAAGTGGGGCGAGCGGCCACTCGCCGCGGTCGTGCTCCACGACGGGATGGACGCGACCCCCGAAGAGCTCCGCGATCACCTCGGCAGCGAGTTCGCGCGGTGGCAGCTGCCCGAGCGGATCGAGTTCATCGCAGCGATACCGCGGACCGCGACCGGCAAGTTCAAGAAGACGGCTTTGCGCGAGCGCTTCGTGGGAACGGCTCGTTAGGACCGGCGCCCTGGTCAGCGGTTACGGCCAAGTCGCTCGTGGCTCGTCACCCACTGGCCGGCGAGGACCGCCGAGGTCAGCGAGATCTCGCCGGCAAGAACGGTGGCGGCGCAGATCTCGGCGAGCTTGCGCGCCTTGCCCGTCCCGTAGCAGCCGAGCAGCTCGAGGCACTCCCGTTGCGTCGGCAGGCCGGTGCCACCGCCGTGGGTGCCCACGATCAGGCTGGTTAGCGTGATCGACCAGTAGTAGTCGCCATTTTCGAGAAGCCGCGTATACGTGATCCCGGCGTGCGACTCGGAGATGCTGGCGACGTCCTGGCCGGTCGCGATGAAGATCGCCGTCAGGCCGTTGGCCGCGTGCGCGGTGTTGGAGGCAGAGCCCGCGAGGAATCCGCCGACCATGTGAACCTGTCGGTAGTCGTACATCGCGGCGGTGTCGACACCCGTCAGCAGCTCGAGCACGTCGTTCTTGATCACGGCCTCCGCGACGACGCGCTTGCCACGGGTCAGCAACATGTTGATGTGCGAGTGCTTCTTGTCGGTGTCGATCGCGCCCGTCAACGCGTATTCCGCACCGCCGGGATAGTTCGCATTGATCCACTCGCAGGCGGCGAGCGTCGCCTTCGCGGCCATGTTCTGACCAGCGGCGTCGCCCGTCGTGTAGTTGACTCGCAGGTAGAGCAGGGGACCAACCTGATACTGGCCGATGGACGTGAGCTTGCCCGAGCGGGTGGTCGCCTCGGCGACCGCACGGATCTCCTGCTCGTGCTCATCGATCCAATGGCCGAACTCGCGCGCCGCCAGGGCGTCCTCGAACATGAACACCGGCGCGCGCTGCATGTGTTCGTCGACCACCGTCGTCATGACGCCCCCACATTCGTTGAGCAGCCGCATACCGCGGTTGTAGCTGGCCACGAGCGTCCCCTCCGTGGTCGCGAGCGGGACGTAGAAGTCGCCTCTGGCGTGTTCGCCGTTGATGTGCAACGGACCGGCGACGCCGAGCGGCACCTGCGCCACGCCGGAAAAGTTCTCGACGTTTCCTGGCAGCACGCCCGGATCAAAGGAGAACGCCCCGACGTGGTCGAGGCTCACCCCCGTCCGCTCACGGAGGAACTCTCGCCGACGTGCGGCGCTGTCGCGCGTGTAATCATCGTGCTCGTCGCGCGGGATGCGCGAGGCGGAACCGGGATAAGCATCTACGAGCACAAGCTCTGGCTCCGGCGTGGTATTCGCGTGCGCCTCGTCCGTCCCCAATCCGATGGCGGTGTTCTGGCTCATCTCCGCTCGCCCAGTTAACGGGCGACCGCGTCGTCCACTTGTGCGACATCAGCTGTGCCTGGTCCAGCCGTTGCCGTCAGCCGAGGATCTAGTCGGCTGAATGGCGGCGCTTGGCCGCCACTCAGCCAGGGCAAGCCCTCGCCTTTCGTCATACAACGTCCCGGCGACCGCCGTTCATTTGGGCGTGAGCGGCGGATTCCGTTCCTTCCGGTACATAGGGCAACGGTCGTGCGAGTAGCAGAACGCTGGCGCCGTTAGGTATGCATGGTTACTAAGGCGGTTGTGGCGTTCGCCAGCACCCCGCGCGCGAAAGGCTGCACCTGCGGTAGCAATGCCGTGCCTGCGCTCGAGTGCGTGGCCAATCGCCCGATCGCCAGCCACGTATCCGATGCACTGCTCTCCGCCGGCGTCGAAGAAGTCGTCCTCGTGGGGGCGGCGAATGTACTAAGGGAGGTCCGCACGCACCTGGGCTCGTGCCAGCCGGCTGGGCTCAGATCACACTATGCGGTCTGCCGCGATGGATCTGACATGGTCGCGGCGCTCACGGCTGCGGCGCCGCTGGTCGGTGACGCTCGATGCATCGTGCATCCAGGCGAGGGTCTGCTCGGCGAGCCGCTCAGGCCACACCTCGACGCGCTCGACGAAGAGTCCGCGGACCTCATCTTGCTCTGCCAACGGGGGACTGACGACGAGCGGCTCGGACGGCCAGTCGGGCGGCCGCTTGCTCGGCCGGCACCGACTTCGCGCGATTGGGGAGTCGGGGTGTTCGGACCAGGTGTTCTCGCCGAGATGTGTCGGGCCGCGGCTGGCCGCCCGCTGCCGGGTCTCGACGGACTGGTCCGACGGTTGTCAGATGACGGGCGAAAGGTCAAGGTCCGCACGACCGAGGGCTGGCATCGCTACCAAGGACATCCGAATGAGCTGCTGGAAATCAATCGGCTCGCCCTCGACCTGCTGCCCGCTTTGCTCCGAATCAACGCCGGTAAGGACAACCGCATCGAGGGCCGCGTTCACATCGCTCAGACGGCGTCGGTTACGACGAGCGTGATCGTGGGCCCCGCCGTCGTTGGCGAAGGCGCCCAGGTGAATAACTCGTACATTGGCCCTTACACGTCCATCGGAGCTCAAGCGACGATCGACGGCGCCGAGATCGAACGCTCGATCATCGCCCCGGGAGCTACTGTCATGTATATCGGCGCGCGTCTCGTGTCGAGTCTCGTCGGACGTCGTGCTCGGGTCTTCCGCGATTTCTCACTCCCGCGGGCAATGCGTCTGTGCGTCGGCGAGGCCGACGAGGTCGCCCTGTGCTGACCAACCTGCGTAGAGCGACCGCTCGCGGGCGATGCGAGCGCAACGCCGCAGACCGGTGCCGTTCAATCCCGCTGAACGTATCGGTCCAGCCGGCCTATTGTCGGGTCGGGAGCACTGGTGGATCCTCGTCCGCTGGACCGCAACGACGGAGCGGCGGTCAAACCATCCACCGGCAACTGATCGACGCGTCAGGCCAGACAGGATAGAGGCATGGGGCCTTCGGCTTCACGTTCGCGAACCACGAGTGGCATCAGGCGGATCGTGATCGTCGCGGACAATTCGCTGATCGTCGAGACGATCCGCATTGCCTTTCGGAACAGCGGTGAATTCAAGCTGGTAGGCCACGCAGACTGTCGGAAAACGTCTGCCAAAACGATCGTCGATACCAACCCCGACGTCATCCTGATCGATGATATGGACCGGTCCGAGTCTGGTCTGGAGTTGATGCGCGCGATCCGGGCTGAGGACGACCATGTCAGCATCATCGTGCTGAGTGTGCAGATGGATCCGGACTGGCTCAGCACGGCGTTCGACGCCGGCGCAGTGGGCGTGATCTCCAAGGCTGCCCACCCGCTCGCACTCGCCACCCTCGTGCGCGAGACGCTCAACGGCCATATCTATCACCAAGTGTCCAGGCCCTCGGCAGCTAGTCGAGCGCAGACGCCCATGTCCCTCTCAGAAGACTACCCCCTAACTCGGCGCGAACTCGAGATCCTGCAGTTGGTCGCGTCTGGCTCGACTAATGGCGAAGTGGCACGGGAGCTGTGGGTGACCGAGCAGACAGTCAAGTTCCATCTGAGGAACATCTATCGCAAGCTCGGGGTTGCGAACCGGACCCAGGCCAGCCATTTTGCGTACGTCAACGGCCTTGGCGACTCGGTGACCAAGGAAGCCCTGGCCGGCCCCGAGTGCGCCGCCGTGGCGTCGTAGCAGTCTTCTCGGCTGCGCGTGAAGAGTTGGGCCGTACTGTCGTTGTATCGCTATGGGCGGCGCTCACCTTCGGCCAGCTCAGTCATTCTCGACCCATCGGCCATGGGCTCCGTGAGCCCAAACGTCCGTTGTCGTAGGCGTGAGGTGTTCCGATGACCGTGGGACAGCCGATTCGCGGGACGACGCCGCAGACGGCATACGCAGTGAACGGGCACGCGTCCGGGCGTGTGCTGTTCACCTCGACCCGTCGGGTCATGGCCCTCGACCACCTTCGCACCCCCTATTCCGCGTCTGCCGTTCCCAGCTGTCCCGGTGTTGAGGAGCTACGAGGCCAGAATGGCCGTGCCGTGCTGTGGCCACATTCAGCGGCGAAGTTCGGACGACCGACGGCAGCTTTGCTCCGCGGCCCGAGCCCGGATCGCATTCCCCTTTTTGGAAGTGTAATCCCGGATGCGGCTGCGGAGTTGATGCTCGCCCAGTACGGCGGCAGTTGGGTACGCGTTGGCGGCGTGTCAGGAGCTGGAGGCGAGCACTTGGCTTCGATCTGGCAGCGTGACGATGGAAGCGTGTTCCTGCCGTTCGATCCGGACGAAGCACAGCTGAGCCTGCTCAGTGAGGGGTACCAGGAGATCTTGTCGAGGCAATCGGCAAGGCAGCTGCGGGGCGTTGCAATGCGTGGCTACTACCGGATTCGCAATTTCACGCCCAAGCCGACTCGCATCTGGTTGCGTCGCCACTTCGCGCACGTCCAAGCCCGGACGCAGTTCCCGCGCTGGCCGATCGAGACCGGGGTGCACGATTTCCTGGAATTCTTTAATTCGCTGCTGCAGTCGATTGTCGATGAGCCGGTGCCCAGTATCGCGGCTTGGCCGCACGGACATACCTGGGCGTTCGTTCTCAGCCACGACGTGGAGACGCACAGCGGGCTGTCCGCGCTCGATCCCGTGATCGAACTCGAGCGGGAGCTGGGTTTGCGCTCGTCCTGGAACTTTGTTCCCAAGCGGTACGACGTGGGCGCCGACCGTCTCACCGAGCTCACCTCAGCGGGCTTTGAGGTCGGAGTCCACGGGCTCTATCACGACGGACGCGATCTCGCGTCGGCTGCGACGCTTCGTAAACGCCTCCCGTCTATCCGTGAGGCAGCCGCTCGTTGGGGGGCCGTCGGCTTCCGATCGCCCGCAACTCGCCGGCGTTGGGACTTGATGCCGTTGCTCGGTTTTGATTACGACTCTTCGTACCCCGATACCGATCCATTCGAGCCCCAGAACGGCGGCTGCTGCACGTGGTTGCCGTTCTTCAATCAGGGCACGGTCGAGTTGCCGATGACGTTGACGATGGACCACACCTTATTTGTCATTCTGCGTCAGCGCGACGAACGGGAGTGGGTGCAGAAGGCACAGTTCCTTCGATCCCGTGGCGGGATGGCACTGCTCAATACGCATCCGGACTACCTCGTCGAGGAGATCATCTTCGATGCTTACCGTCGTTTGTTGGAGCAATTCGCCGATGATCCGGACGCCTGGAGGCCGTTGCCACGCGAAGTGAGCGCGTGGTGGCGGCGTCGGTCAGAGTCGAAGCTGGAACGGAGTGGGACCGGATGGGAAGTGGTCGGCCCGGCAGCTTTGGACGCCCGCGTCGAGTATTGGTCCGACCCCGATCCGTCCGCGATGGTTGGCGCTGACCACGAGTCTCGCGCACTGTGCAGCGACACCAGCCACAGCAACGGGAGCACCTGATGCCTCTCTCCTGGCGACCGATGCTGGCGCCAGTCAAGTGACAGATGGCGTGGAAGCATCGCACCGTCCATATGGAGCGCTCGTTTTGGGTTGCGATATCCGCGCACTCGGAGTCGCGCGTAGCCTCGGCAGGCGCGGCATACCGGTATGGCTTGTCCGCGAACCCGGCGGCGACCAAGTGGCCCGAGTGTCCCGTTACGTTCAGCGCACGCTCGCCGCTTCGACCGGAGATGCGGCTGAACGGTGCGACCGCTTGCTCGGAATCGCGGCAGCTCATCAGCTACAAGGATGGACGTTGTTCCCGACCGAGGACGAAACGACGGCGGCGCTTGCACACGAGCACGATCGGCTTTCCCGCTGCTTCAACCTCACGTTCCCACGTTGGGAGCAGTTCAAGCACGTCTACCACAAGCGTCTGACGCACCGGCTAGCCGAGTCAGTCGGCGTCGAGTCTCCATACACGCGTTACCCGCGCACGACGATCGAGCTGGTGGCGATGGAGTGCGAGTTCCCGCTCATCCTCAAACCTGATGCGAAGCCGCACGAGAACCGATTCACTGCGGACAAGGCGTGGCGTATCGACGATCGCGGACCGCTGCTCGCCGCATGGCTGGAAGCCGCCTCGCTCGTCGGTACGGAATCAGTGATGGTCCAAGAACTGATCCCCGGTCCCAGTGAGGGCCAATACTCCTTCGCCGCGCTGTGCCACGAGGGAGTACCGCTCGCGTCGCTGGTAGCGCGGCGCACTCGCCAGTACCCGCGCGAATTCGGTCACTCGAGCTCGCTCGTCGAGACCGTGGAGGCCCCCGGAGTGGAGCGCCGGGCGCGGACGATCCTCGAGGCACTGCGCTGGGAGGGACTGGTCGAGGTCGAATTCAAACGCGACGTCCGCGACGGCTCATACAAGCTGCTCGATATCAACGGGCGGCTGTGGACGTGGCATGGACTGGGTCCAGCTGCCGGCATCGACTTCCCGTACCTTGCCTGGCGTCTCGCTCAAGGTGTGCCCGTGGAGCCTGTCCGGGCGCAGGCGGGCGTGCGCTGGATCCGACTTGCGACTGACGTCCCGAGCGCCGTGCGCGCGTTCCGCCAAGGCGAGCTATCGCTCGCGCAGTGGGCTCGGTCTCTCCGTCGCCCGCGGGTCGGAGCGCTGGCCGCGCTTGACGACCCGCTTCCCGCGATTGCCGATCCCGGGTTCATCGCCGCACGGACGCTACGGCGGCGGGTCGATCGCATGCGCGAGAGACGCTGGCATCGGGGAATCGCGAGCACCACTGAGATGACCGGCGCGGATCAGGCATGCGATAAGCCTCTCTCGACAGTCATCGATCCCGACTTGAAACGTACGGATCGGCCTCCGAATGCCGTTCTATGGCAGAAGGCCCAAGGCACGGGGCTGGCCGTTGACGGGCGGACCAGTTGAGGCAACCGTGCATTCGCCTTGGATCGACGATCAGGTCCGCATTTCACAATCACAAAACCAGATAGGTCAATGAGCCAGGACACAATCGACACGATCATCGTCGGCGCGGGTCCGTATGGACTGTCACTGTCAGCGCACTTCAAGCGGGCAGGAATCGAGCACAGAATCTTCGGCAAGACGATGGACGCGTGGCACCGGATGCCGAAGGGCATGTGCCTGCGGTCGCCGGCCAGAGCCTCGAGCATGTCCGATCCAGACGGACTGCTCACGCTCGAGCGGTTCCACGATGAGCATGGCGAAACGCTAGGCCGGCCGGTCCCACTCGACTCCTTCCTTCGCTACGGTCACTGGTTCGCCGAACGGTCAGCGATCGACGTCGATCCACGCTTTGTGGAGCGGCTGGACCGTGACGGCGCCTTTGTCGCTTCGCTCGAAGACGGCGAGTCGGTGCGCGCCAACCGAGTGGTGCTGGCGGTCGGTGCCGATCCGTTTCAGTGGACTCCGCCCGAATTCCGAGGCCTACCGAGCCACCTTGTCTCGCATACGGGCGATCACGACGACTTTTCTCACCTCGCCGGCAAGGAGGTGGCCGTAGTTGGAGTTGGGCAGGGCGGGATCGAGTGTGCCGCCCTGGTGTCCGAGAGTGGGGCGTCGGTGCGCGTCATCGCCCGGGCGCCGCGCGTGCGGTGGCTGAGCAGAAGCGCGCGACTGCACGAGTCCGCGCTCACCTCGTTGCTCTATGCACCTTCGGACGTTGGGCCTGCGGGCCTCAGCCGGATCGTCTCGGCGCCAACCGTATTCCGCCAGTTTCCGTCGGCGGCCCGGCGCAAGATGGTTCAGCGCTGCGCCAGGCCGGCGGCCGCAGCGTGGCTGATGCGCAGGACAGAGCACATCCCGATCGACACCAGCAGCGATATCCGCTCGGTGACGCCGGTGGGAGATCGAGCCCAGATCCAGTACACCGACGGTCGCGTGATCGAGGTCGACCACCTGCTGCTGGCCACCGGTTACATGGTCGATCTCAGGGCGTACCGTTTCATCGCTCCGCAGCTGCTCAAGACGATCAAGTCGGTTCGAGGCTTTCCGATTCTGCATCGCGGGATGGCGAGCTCGGTCCCCGGCCTGCACATCGTCGGGTGGCCGGCGACGTGGACCTACGGCCCGCTGATGCGCCACGTCGTCGGAGCGGACTTCACCGCACGAGCGGTGACGCACAAGCTCGTGGCAGAGCGCGCCGGTGGGCACGAACACGTGACGATTGACGCACAACCGGCGGCAGTTGCATGAACAGCCTCGTCTTCCGGACGCGTCAGGCGGCAGTCGGGCGGGCCGTCCGCGCCGGCGCGCCGGTGATCAGGCGCTGGCGCAAGGAGGCGACGCAATTCCACTTCGACGCCGAGAGCTACGTCGCGGAGGTCAGCCGGGGCGTGCCGGGATATCGCGAAATGCAGGCTGCGATTGCCACAGCGACGCTGGACATGGATGTTCGCCTGCTCCTGGACCTTGGGATAGGGACCGGGGAGACCACGGCGGCGGTGCTCGCAGCTCATCCGGCGGCACGTGTCACGGGTGTCGATGCGAGCTCACGGATGCTCGAGGTCGCTCGCCGCCGGCTCGAGGCAGTCAGCATCGACGCGCTCGTGCTGAGCAAGCTGGAGAACTTTCAGCCCCGGACTCCCTTCGACTTGGTCGTGTCGTCTCTCGCAGTGCATCACCTGGGCAGCAGGCACAAGCGCAGCCTGTTCGCCCGGATCTACGACGCTCTCCTCCCTGGAGGCCGGTTTGTGCTCGCCGACGTCGTGCGCCCCGAGCGGCGCCAGGACGCGGCCACACCGATCTCTCGGGTCTATGACAGACCTGAACGAGCCGGCGATCTCGAACGATGGCTATCGGAGTGCGGCTTCGACGCCCACTGCCAGTGGGCCGTCCGGGACCTCGTAGTCATCAGTGCTGACCGAGGCGATCTGCCGCGCCGGGCTCGTGGCAGTGCAACGATCGCGGTTGGGACAGGGCCCGAGGGGGATCGCACGGATGTTGCTCGCTAGCTTCGTCGGAGCGCTCATGGGAATGATCGCGACGCTCCCACTGGTTTGGAAATGGCGGCTCGGGCTCCGCCGGGTGATGCTCGGTCTGATCATCATCGCCGTTGCGGCGGGCGCCGTAGCACACGGGGTGGGATCGGCACTCGATCTGTCACAGCTTGTGCGCGTTGCGGGCGGCGCTTTCCTGACCGTGACGATCGCTTTGGGCGTCCTCATGTTCCTCTTCTATCGTGACCCCGACCGCGACTCGCCGGTCGGAGAGGATCTGGTGGTCAGTCCAGCGGACGGCGAGATCGTCTACGTCAAGCGCTCGCAGCGCGGTCGGCTGCCCATCTCGACTAAGCACCACCACGACGTGGAGTTGGAGGAGCTGACCCGCACCAGGGTCCACGAAGGGGAGTCGATCGTTGTCGGAATCGGCATGAACTTCATGGACGTGCACGTAAACCGTGCCCCGATTGCCGGCCGGATCGCTCTTCGGCAGCACTTCCCAGGCCGCTTCGGATCACTCAGGCGGCCACAGGCGGTGTTCGAGAACGAGCGCGCGACCACGTTGATCGTCGGTCGCAAGCTTGAGGTGGTGGTCGTCCAGATCGCCTCGCGGCTGGTACGCCAGATCGCAAGCTACGTCCGCGAGGGCGACGAAGTGGGTGCGGGTGATCGGATCGGCGTGATTCGTCTCGGATCTCAGGTCGATGTCGTGCTGCCGTGTCGAGGTGATCTGGACGTTTTGGTTAGGGAGAAGGATCGGGTCAAGGCCGGTTCCTCGGTCATCGCGATGCTGTCACCGATCGCTGACGATTCGGTGGACTCACTGTCTTACCCGTCGCCAGGTATGAGGGCTGACGAAAATCAACCGCTCGATGTAGAAGAGGTGTCCCAACGATGAGCGCGACTGACGGCTTGACTCGACCCGTATCTGATCGCACCCCCTACGGCAGCGCGGGCCCGCCCGAGTCTCTTTGCGATGTGGCGATCGTCGGCGCCGGGCCCTACGGCTTGGCCGCGGCCGCGCGCCTGAGGCTGCTCGGTGGTCTGCATGTGCGTGTCTTCGGCGAGCCGATGTCGTTCTGGACTGGGATGCCTCGTGGAATGTTGCTGCGCTCAAACTGGAAGGCCTGTTACATCGGCTTCCGAAGCGGCGAGCTGACACTCGACGCGTTCGAAGCCGAGTCGGGTGGTGGGTTCGGCTCCCCGGTGCCGCTGGATGCGTTCATCGGCTACGGGCGCTGGTTCCAGCGCGCGGCCGTTCCGGATGTCGACAACCGCAGGGTGGCAAACATCGAACGCGGACCGGGCGGATTCAGAGTGCTCCTGCAGGACGGTGAGGTGGTGACGGCAGCGAGAGTGGTGGTGGCCGCCGGGATCGAGGCGTTCCCGACACGTCCAGAGTTGTTCTCCGGGTTCTCTTCGGAGCTCGTCTCCCATTCCTCGGAGCACCTCGATCTGAGCGCGTTTGCGGGCGCCCAGGTGACCGTGATCGGAGGAGGCCAGAGCGCGCTCGAATCAGCGGCGTTGTTGCACGAGGCCGGCGCCGATGTTGAGGTGATCGCGCGCGCGGAGCGCATCACCTGGCTGCACGGTGGGACGGTGCAGCGCCGGCTGGGGCCGTTTAAGCCGCTGTTCTACGCGCAGACCGATGTTGGTCCGGCGGGCCTGAGCCGGCTTGTTGCGGTGCCGGCGGCCTTCCGCCGCCTGCCCCGCCCCGTTCAGGCCAAGCTCGCCTATCGCGCGATCAGGCCGGCGGGAGCTCGCTGGCTGGTTGAGCGGCTTACGAGCGTTCCGATCTGCACCAGCAGGACCGTGGTGAGTGCCGCCGAGCGTAGTCCGACGGGTGTCCGGTTGGGGCTCGACGATGGATCGCAGCGCGACGCCGATCACGTGATCCTGGGAACGGGGTACCGCGTGGACATCGCTGGCTACGACTTTCTCGCCTCCGAGCTGGTCGACGACATCCGCCGCGTCAACGGCTATCCCGTGCTCAGATCTGGGCTCGAGTCATCGATCCCCGGCCTGCACTTCCTCGGCGCTAGTGCCGCTTGGAGCTTCGGGCCGATCATGCGATTCGTATCCGGCTCCTGGTACGCGTCCGAGCAGCTCGTCAACCATGTCGGTAACACCTCCGCTTCGCCGTAGACGCCGACTCGGCTCATGGTCGAGCCGACCGGGTGCGATCATCGTCGGCGGCGACTACCAGGGGCTCGGGATCGTGCGGAGCCTCGGTAGCCGGGGCGTGCCAACCTGCGTGATCGACGACGAGCGCTCGATCGCGCGCTTTTCCCGCTACGCCTCTCATGCGATCGCCTGCGAGGACCTGCGCGACGAACAGCGGGCGGTGGAGGCGGTACTCGAGGCCGGCGCTCGCTTCGGTCTCGATGGCTGGGTCCTGTTCCCCACCCGCGACGAGACGGTTGCGGCTTTCGCCCGGTACCGGTCCGAGCTGGCGCGGCGGTTCCGCGTCCCGACCCCTGGATGGGAGGTCGTAAGACGTGCTTGGGACAAGCGCGAGACGTACAGGCTCGCGGAGGAGCTCGGGATCCCCGTGCCAAGGACCTGGTATCCAGCCGAGCGTGGAGATCTCCGCGCAATCGATGCCGAACCCCCGTTCGCGCTGAAGCCCGCAATCAAGGAGCACTTCGTCTACGCGACGAAGAGCAAGGCGTGGAAGGCACGGACGAGCGAGGAGCTCTATTCGCTGTTCGACAGCGCCGCGGCGATCGTCGAGCCGGGTGAGGTGATGATCCAGGAGCTGATTCCCGGGGATGGCCAGCAGCAGTTCGCCTATTGCGCCTTCTTCAAGGACCATGAGCCGGTGGGCAAGATGGTCGTTCAGCGCCGCCGCCAGCATCCACCCGAGTTCGGTCGCGCCAGCACGTTCGTGCAGACGGTCGACCTGCCGCTGCTCGAGACCCTGTCAGAGCGGTTTCTGCGTGCGATCGATTACTACGGTCTCGTGGAGCTCGAGTTCAAGCTCGATCCGCGAGACGGGCAGTACAAGCTGCTCGATGTCAACGCGCGAACGTGGGGCTATCACACGATCGGACCCAAAGCAGGGGTCGACTTCCCGTATCTCGTGTATGCCGATCAGATTGGCCAGCGCGTCGAGCGGTGTTCCGCCACGTCGGGGATCAGGTGGATTCGGCTGGCGACCGACCTACCTGTGGCAGGGGTCGAGTTGATCCACGGTCGCCTCGACTGGAGAGCCTACGGCCGCTCGCTGACGAGCTCCGACGTCGAGGCGGTGTTCAGCCGGCGAGATCCACTCCCCGCGCTGATGGAACTGCTGCTGATTCCGTATCTAGCGGTCAAGCGGGGATTCTGAGCCGCACGCGCGGTATGAGCGCGGCTCGCGCGGTGTCAGCGCCGCTCGCGCGATTTCACCGCGATGCCAAACATTGCGCCCCCGTCATCGGACTCGACTACCAATGTCGACCCGCCCGCAAGCGGAGCCCGAAATCTGGCGAATCCAGGGCTCTGCTGCACATCGTCAGCGACGACGGCGCCGCTGGCCATCGCCCCCCACGCTTGGTGGAGCTCGAATAGGACATTGCGCTCGGTGTGGCTGCTGTCGTGTACGAAGAGATCAATCCGACCGATCTCAGCCAGCAGCGTCGGGAGTCGTTTTCGGCTGGTTCCGGTGATGTACGTCCAGCGACGGTGCAGATTCTCAGGCACGGCGATGCCGATCTCCGCATGTAGAGTCGGATCCATCGCGGGCAGGTCGATGCTCCACAGATGCCCGGACCGAGCGCGCTCCATCGCCTCCAGAATGATGCGCGATGTGACGCCGCGGGCGACGCCCGTCTCGACGACCTTTTCGGGACGAAGGTGGCTCATCAGGCACCAGATGGCACGCGCCAAACCCGGATCTGCGTCGTCCCAACCGCCGTACGTGCCCCGGCCGAGTGTGAGGCCGCGTGCCCGGACGCCCTCCACGACCTGCGGCCACAGTCGGTCGAAGTCCGCAGCTGCGGTGCAGGGCCAACCGACCCCGAGCTGCCCGTGCAGCCGTTGATGCCAATCTGGCTCGGGGTAATATCGGAACGCGACGGGACGATCTCGTCGCAGCAGGTATCCGGCGCGCAACTTGACGCGATCCAGCCCGTCGGCCGGCTCACGAACCGTCAGGCGCACCGCACCGGCGACCCACCGCAACCGCGGAGGCAACCGACCGATCCCGCGGTCGAGGCGGTCCGGCTGGGAGGGCGTCTGTACGGGCTCGGCGCTCAACACAACCTTCAGGCGATTATCGCCCGTTAGTCCAAGGTTTGTAACTGGCCTTTTGACGGGTTCTCAGCGCCCCGGCCGCGTGACAACGTAGCGTCGGATGGCAACCGAGCTGGCACTGAAACCTGCGCGGACCTCGAGCACGGGAACGCGGTCATCCGATCCCTGGACAAGCGATCGCGTGATCAGAATCGGGATCTGGGTGGCGCTGGCGACCGTCGTTGGCCAGATCGTCACTCAGGTAATCGACTTTCAGGTCTACGGGCTACGGATCGCGGCGTTGGACTCGGACACCCACGCGAGCATCTTCGGGATCGCAAGCCTCGTGGCCCAGGGCGTTGCGGCAGGCGCCGCCGCCGTACGTGCGATGAACTCGACCCATCGCGGCCGTTGGTTCCTGCTCTCGGCGGTGCTCGTCGCACTGCTCATCGTCCGTGCGACGCTCCCGGACGACGCAGCCATGCTTGCAGGACCAGTAGCCGTCGCATTCGTGATGCTCTGGTTCTGCACCTCGACAGACCCGCCACGTCCGCGGCGGATCGTGCGCGTTGCGCTGCTGCTGCTCGCGTTCTCGTTCGCCGTTCACATCGTCGGCCTAAAGATCGTCGAAGAGCTTGGGTACGGATACAACAGCTGGCCGTACGAGCTGAAGGGAATCTTCAAGCACAGTACCGAGCTATCGGGATGGATTCTTGTTGCAACAGGCTTACTCGCCGCCCGGCACACCACGGCGTCGTCACGTGCCGTCACAGGCCCCGCCGTTGACGACCACGCGCCGGCCAGCGAGCCACGAGGGTAACGACCGGGACACCGCGATGGTGTCGATTCGGCCCGGCGCGTCGAAGCCACCGATCTTCTGCGTACACGCATCGGCGGGAGATCTGCGCCTCTTCCACAACCTGGCGCGGCATCTCGACCCCGAGCGACCGGTGTACGGGCTCCGGGCCATCATGCGTGATCGGGAACTCGGCCTTCCGTTTGTCTCCTTCGAGGAGATGGCCCAGCGATATGTCGGCGAGCTCCGAGCGGTCCAGCCTAACGGCCCGTATATCCTCGCCGGCGAGTGCACCGGCGGTCAACTCGCGTATGAGCTCGCACAGCAGCTCCGCGCCGGCGGCGATGAAGTAGCGGCGCTGGTGCTGATTGACAGCTACGGTCCGCGAGGTCTGAAGCTGCGCCGGTTCGTGCCGCGGAGGGCTTACCGGCTGGTCGATATCATTCGCATGCTGGGCTTTCATCTGCGCACGGTCGCAACGATCGAGCCGGAGGCCAGGAACGAGTACGTGTGGTCTCGGGTCAAGCGTGTTCGAGGCATGGTCGCCACGCGAGCCGCGGTCTGGCGCGGCCAGCCGGTGGAGGAGGTGATCAGAAGGTCCGGGTTCGAACGGGCGTTGGGCGCGTATCGGCCGTCCGCCTATGTCGGCCGTGTCGTCCTGCTCTGCGGTGGGAGCTTGCAGTGGGGCATCGAACCGATCCCCGCGCTCGGGTGGGGAGAGTTCGCTGCCAACATCGAGGTCAGCGAAAGCCCCTGCTACTTCGGTACCTGCCTGCTCGAGCCGGTCGTGCACACACTTGCCGGCCAGGTCGACCGGCTCCTGGACGGGCTGTCGCCTGCGCACCGGCCGGCTAGGAGCTCCGGCCCGTAAGTATCGAGTCGAGACGGCCGTTGACTTGCCGAGAGGACTAATTCTCGTCGGGCCAGCGATGGAGCGTCCGATCGTGCAAGGCCGCGGCCATCACAGGCTCAGATGAGGCCCGGACGGCGAATCCGCGTCAGGTGCCCAGGACGGGAATGCAGGTCGGAGATCGTGAACGGATGAGGCCGGTGAACACACGGGAACAGGAGTAGCGCAGGTGAAGAAATCGAGTTCATATCGCGAGACCTTCCGCCAACATCGCGTGCTCCTGAGCCTGCCAATCATCATCGCGACGCTGATCGGCGGCTGGTTCGTGATCGGCGCTCCGAAGTCGTATCAGTCCACCGTCAGCCTGTGGGTGGACAACTCGGCCCCGGCGAGCTCGTCGCTCGAGGACGCCAACCCATCTCTGACGCCTCCCTCCCAGCAAGAGCAGAGCATCCTGACGGAGCTGCTCGCGACGAGCGGATTCGATTTCGCGGTAGCACATCACTCGCAGCTGGCCCCCTACCTCGCTTCTCACCCCTCCAACGGCTTTGGGCCGTCCGAGCTTCTGAGCATGCTCAGCGGTAAAGGCTCGGTCGACACGGAGATCATCTCTGACCTGAGCGCGAAGCATGTGATCACATCGGTACCGGGTCCGCAGGTTCTCCAGATCAGCTACTTGGGGCCGACGCCGGCCGTCGCGCAGAGCACCCTCAAGGCGATGGTGCAAGAGCTGCAGCAGGACACTGATCAATTCCTGCAGGAACACAATGTGGCCGCGCACGCGTATTACAAGGCCCAAGCGCAGTCGGCGTTGCAGGCGGTTGCCGCTGCACGTGCTCAAGAGAGCACCTATCTGCGCGAGCATCCGGGTACCGCTCCGGGCAATCCCACCCTGACCGCGCTCCAGACGGCCGTAGCAGCCGCCAACAGTCAGCTTACCCAAGCCAACTCGAACCTCAACGCGGTCGGCTCCGCAGGTGGCGGTGGCGGTGGCGATGGTGCACAGGTGATCGATCCTCCGACCTACCCGCCCGGTCCTACGAGCGGCAAGAAAAAGGAGCTCGAGGGCGTAGTCGGCGGGCTGGTTGCCGGGATCCTGATCAGCCTGCTGGGCACGATCGCCCTGACACGGGGAAAGCCCGATCCGTGGGAAGCCGAGCTCGATGAGAGCCGCGCAGCCGCGAGCGGGGACAGCACCGCAGTGACCGGAGAGGCCGCCGTGGCGGGATCGGCCGTGAGCAGCGACAGCGACGCGGCCCCGGTCGGCTCGCTGGTCCCAACAACTGACGTGAATCCCGCTGAGACGCCGCAGTGGAGCGGACCCGCGTTCTCGCTCGGCGGCCCGCGACGAGTCCGTGAGTCGACTCCAACCAGTCCATCCACCTAAATGCCCAACTGGGGCTTCGTTCTGTTGGCGTCATTCGTGGCGCTCGGCCTGACTGATCTCGCTTGGCGGAAAGCGATCCGCTATGCATTGCTCTTCACAACCGTCGTCCTGGTGTACGAGTTCGCCGCGTACGGGGGGTTGCGTTGACGTCGCTGGCGGCGACCAAGGGCATCTCGTCAACCGATCGGGGACCCGTCCTGCGCGCGCTGGTGCTCGGGCTCGCATTGGCCGCCGGAGGTTTGGCGCTCGGGCTGCTCGCCGGAGAGCTGGTCGCTAAGGGGAAGCCGCAGGATGTAGTCGGGCTGGCCGTCGTACTTCTTCCGGTGGCGCTGTGGAGACGACCACAGCTGGGGCCCGTCGTACTGATCTCGGCGGCACTGTTGATCGAGCAGGTCGCGGTTACAGCGGAACCGGACTCAATGGCGGCGCCTGGGGCGCTGCAGGTGCCGGTCTACGCCCCAATCACAGGTCACATTCCGCTGTTCGCCGGGCTCGGCTCGCTTCACCTCGATCCGTCGGATCTGCTCCTCCTGATGATCGCGGTCATCTACCTGGTAAGGACTGACGCCACGGCCCGTGACTGGCCACGGTCATACCTGGCCAAAGCGATGGGCGCGCTGATGGGCGCGCTGTTGCTCGGGCTGATGATCGGCGTCGCCCATCACGGCTCCATCCGAGAGGCACTCAATCAGGTGAGGCCGTTCGTCTACCTCGCCTCATCCTACGTGCTGACCGCCGTGTTGATCCGCACCAGGTCGGCGGTTCGCTCGGTCCTGTGGGCGTTTGTCGTGGCGACCGGCATAAAAGCGGCACAGGGCGTCGCCTATTTCATCACCACCGCATCGCACTTGAATCCGCGGCCTGACTCCGTCATCGGTCATGAGGTCGCTTACTTCTTCGCGGTTTTTGTACTCCTCGTGACCGCGCTCTGGCTCTTCCAGGTCCCTGGCCGGCTGCGGACGACCGCCACGTGGCTGCTGCCCGTCGTGATCGCCGCGAACTTGGTGAACCAGCGACGCGCCGCATGGCTGTTGCTTGGCGGCGGACTGATCGCGCTGGCCGCAATTGGCTACGTCTGCCTGCCCAATCGCCGCCCGGCCCTGCGAAAGGCAGGAATCGCAGTCCTCGCAATCTCGGTGGTGTACTTCCCGCTCTACTGGAACAAGGACGGCGCCATCGCCGGCCCGGCGGTGGCAATTCGTTCTCAATTCTCACCTAACTCCCGAGATGCCGCCTCCGATCTCTACCGCGTTGAGGAGAACGCCAACCTGAAATTCAACATCAAACTGGGCGGCGTGCTCGGGAGAGGACTCGGCGTACCGATCGACTACGCGCTTCCGATCTACAACCTTCGCACTGAGACTCCATCCCTCGCCTACGTTCCGCACAACGATGTTCTCTACATCCTGATGGACCTGGGTTTTTTGGGAGCAATAGCGTTCTGGGCGGTTCTCGGCACCGCAATGATCGCAGGCTGTCGCCTCGCCAAGTCTGTGGATCGAGAGCTAGCTGTAGTCGGCGCGGTCGTGACGAGTTCGCTGGTCGCTTATGCTCTTGAAGGGGCAACTGACGTGGGCTTCGCGTTCTACCGAATCGCGTTCGTCACTGGCGTATTGCTCGGTCTACTGGAGGCCGCGCGGCGCCTGCGGCGACCGACCGACAGCTCCCAATTGGGCGCAGCATAAAGGGCTGTTCCTTCGTGTGCTGACCTCGGCGCCAGACACCACCCTCACGACAGCCGACTTGCGGCGGTCTGTCGCCACAGGTCTTGCCGCGGTACTCGGCGACGTGGTCGACACGTGGCTTCGCCTGGGCGAGTATGGACCACTGTACGCTGCTGCGCCAGCTGACCCTGACGAGCTCCGGTCCGTGCTCAGGGGCTATCTCCGTCCGCTCGCGCTGCTCCTGGTCGACTCCCTCAACGGCTCCGATCTACATCGAAGCCTGTACCTCGATATGCGGCCATACAACCTTCAGGAGCTCGCGCCTACCGATCGGCCGAGTTTGATCGCGGACAGGCTGTCCACGGAGATAGCGGCACTCGCAGAGCTGATCCCGAGCGAGCCGGGAGTGGCTGACGTGCTAATGGAGCTTCACGCTGACCTCTTCGAGGCTCCAGCCGACCGAGACCAGCGGCTTCTGCTGATCGGCGATTGCATCATGCCAGAGATCCGCGTGTTCCTGCCCGGCCTGTACCGGTGCGACGCCGGTTTGCAGTCAACACATATCAACTTTCACGCCGACTACCGCGGGTTCCGCGCGGAGGAGGTCGCCCGGCAGATCGAGTTGATGCGGCCATCACTGATTGGCGTATCGCTCTTCAGCCACAACGCGACACCTGGCTACGTGGCGTTGCGAGAGGATGCTCGCAAGCTGTCCCCAGCGGTGCTGCAGGAGCGCGTCGCCGGATGCGTTGATCAGCTGCGGGACGCGATCGAGGCGATTCGCGGGGTGACAGACGCGACGATTCTCGCCCACTCCCCCGCCGCCGTGCCGCGGAAACGGCGGTACCGCTACTTGCCTGAGAGCCGAGGAACCAAGCGCTTCCTGCATGCGATGCGGTCACAGATCGCCGAGTTTGCACAGGCGACCGAGAACGTCATTCACCTCGACGAGCTGGAAGTGGCGCAGCGCGTTGGCGGCCGTCGGGCCGCCTCGGAGAGGCTGCTGTCGGTCCAATACCGCGAGGCATGGTTTCACCCGACCCGATTCGGTCCCGCGTTGGCCGGTGAATACGCGGACGTCCTTTCGTCGATCGAGCTGGTGGGCGGTGCCAAGGCGTTATTCGTCGACCTCGACAACACGCTGTGGGACGGCGTGATGGCCGATGGGCCGGTGATCCACGATCTCAGCGCGCAGGAAACATTGAAAGACCTCCGGCGTGCGGGCGTGCTTCTGATCGCGCTGTCGAAGAACGACCCGGCGAACATCCGATGGGACGAGATGTTGCTCAAGCCCGACGACTTCGTTCTGCACAAGATCAGCTGGCAGCCGAAGCCAGAGGGAGCGGCCGAGGCGATTCACGAGCTGGACCTGGCGGCCAACACATTTCTTCTCCTCGATGACAACCCCACCGAGCGCCTGCTCGTGGAAGAAAGCGTTCCGGGCGTCCACGCGCTCGATCCGGCTGATCCGTTTACACGGAGAACACTTCGGCGGTGGCTGGACACACCCTCGACCAAGATGACGCCAGAGGCGTTGAAGCGGACCGAGATCTACCGTCAGGCTGCCGAACGGCGTCGAGCGCAATGCAGCACCCAGGACTTCGGCAAGATGATGGCGTCGCTCAATCTCCGGGCAGACGTGCGGCCGGCCGGCGATGCCGACCTCGAGCGTGTGCTGGAGCTCGTCCAGAGGACGAATCAGTTCAACACCACGACGCGCCGTCACTCGCGTGCTGAGGTACGCGTTTTCTTGGAGTCCGCAGACCACGAAGTGACGGTCGGTAGCCTGCGAGACCGGTTCGGAGATCTCGGTGTTGTAGCGGTCGTCGTGACGGATTACTCGGAGCCCGGTGTTGCCCAGCTCGATGGCTTCGTGATGAGCTGCCGCGCTATGGGTTTCGGCCTCGAGTACCTGCTGCTGAATCAGCTCACCAGCAGCCGGCCGGAGCTCGAGTGGAGGGGAAGGTTCATTCCCACCGATCGCAACGGCCCTGCGTCCGGCTTGTTCGCGACTGCCGGATTCAGCCGCAGCGCCGATGAGGAAGAGCTGTGGACGCTTGCCAGGGACGCTGCGCGTCCCGAGCGGCCAGAGTGGTTTCGTTGATCGGCTCGAGCTTGCACCGCAAGTATCCAACGCCGACGTCCGTTTTCTAATCGAAGCTAGAGACGTTCGATCGGCCGGGGACTGTTCTGTCGGCAACCGACTGAGGCGATCCTCCTAACGATGGCAACGACAGGCTCAGCAGCGCCGACTCGCTCTCGACCATGCGCAGCCGGAAGTGCTTTGCCCACTCCTCGGACGGCAACGTTGCCTGGCCGACTTCAGCGCGTGCTCATCGGCGGACTCAAATACGCGACCAATCACATCGTCGCCCATATCCCGAGCTTCACCGCTCCGTCATCTCTGGTATCGGCATGTGCTCGGCGTCCAAGTTGCCAAGCAAGCTGAAGTGCGCATGGGATGCTACTTAACTTTTTCTGGGCCGCGAATCATCCGCCGCACTGGCGTGCGCATCGGCGAGAACTCAGTGATCAATCGCGACTGCAGCATCGACCTCCGCGGAGGTTTGTACGATCGGAGCCAATGTGAGCGTTTCAGCGGAGGTCACTATCTTGACCAGCGCGGGCATGGCCCACAGCAGCGAGAAGAAGTACCGGCGTTGTCGATCGGTGACAACGCGTGGATTGGAGTGCGCGCCATTATCATGCCGGGCGTGACTGTCGGCCGCGGTGCCGTCGTCGCCGCGGGAGCTGTTGTCATGCGTGATGTGCCGCCGTTGGCGGTCGTATTCGGCTCACCCGCGCGGGCGGTCGCGACACGCTCCGACGAAGAGGCCGGATACGAGCTCGAGGGTTCGCGACCCCTGTTCGAGTGATGGCCGACGGCATCGACCGTCTCATCGGGCGGGACGCTGAGGATCAACCCCGCAGCTGTCGGCGAGGACCGGAACGAAGAATCGATCGCCGGACCCGCATGCCGGGCGGCTGCGCCAGACCACCGCTGTCCCCGACGGCGCCATGCGGAACGGCGGGTCTTCCGCGCACGGCGATGGGGTCGTCGAATCGCCGACGGACGGTTCGCTAAAGGTGTCCGAGGAGTCGCGCGAGCACAGCGACGGGGATCCTCCCCGAGTCGGCCGGAACTTGGGAGCGCTCGCCGGTGGTCAGGTGGTCACGTGGACGATGACGCTGCTCTGGACGCTGATCGTCCCGCGGGCGCTCGGACCGGCCGCCTTTGGCCTGGTGGTGTCCGCCCAGTCGGTCGCCGGCGTCCTGACCGTCGTCCTCGGCGTCGGCGCCCGCCAATATCTGGTGAGAGAGATCGTGGTGGATCGCGACCGCGCCGCCGAGCTGCTCCGCACCGCAATCGTTTTGCGCTTGACGCTCGCGCCAATCGTCGGACTGGCGGCCGTCATCTGGGCGCGCGTTGCTCACTATGGTCACGACGCATCGATCGTGCTGTACCTGATCACCGGTCATGGCATCCTGACGCTCGTGGCCGAGCCACTGCAGGCGGCCTTCAGGCGATTGAGCGGATGAAGTACCTCGCCTATGGCGACATCATCAACAAGACGCAGCAGAGCCTTATCGGCATCGTCGTCGTGCTGATCGGCTTCGGAGCCATCGGGATCGCCGTCAACATGGCAGCCGCCGCCGCTCGTCGTGGCCCTGCTACTACGTCGTGTGGCTTCGGCGGTTCTTCCGCATGAACGCAAAGACCAGCATCCGCCTCATGGGGACCGTGACCAAGGAGAGCGGCCCGTACTGGGTGGCGTGGTTCTTCGGGTTTTCTACTTCTGGATCGACACGATCATGCTCACCCTGATGACCCGCTCCGAGGTGGTCGGCTGGTACGGGGCGACAACCTCGCTTTTCATCAGCATGAGCTTCCTGCCATACGCTCGTGGGAACGGCCTGGCTGCCGCGGTTGGTCGCCTCGTTCGCGCATGGCCACCCCAACCTGGTGAAGACCGCCCGTACGCCGCATCGAGTTCATCCTCGTGGTCAGCATCCCGATCGCGGCGGGTACGGCGATGATGGCTCGACCGTTGATCCACACGCTCTACGGGCCGGCGTTGGACCCGCGGTGCCGGTGATGATCATCCTGGCCTGCCTGCATCCCTGCGGGCTATCTCAACATCATCCTCGTCCAGGTCCTGGTCGCGGCGAAGCGCCAGTCGATCTGGAGTTTGGTGATGGTGGCGGCCGCGGTGATCAATCCCGCGATGAACCTCGTACTGATCCCGGCGACCGAGAGCCGTTACCACAACGGCGCGATCGGGGCCGCTATCAGCCTGCTGCTGACCGAAGGGCTGATGACGGTCGTCGGCTTCGTCCTCGTTGGACAGCACGTGTTCGATCGGTCCGTCGATCAGACGGTGCCTGCTCGCGACCGTGGCCTCCGCGCGCAATGCTGGTCGTCGCTTACGCGACTCATCGCCTCGGAACGCCGCGTCGCTGGCGGCCGGAACGTGCACGCTCGTGCTGCTCGCGGCGGCGCTTGCGGATCGCGACGCCGGAAGAGATCGCGCTGATACGTAGTGGATCGCTCGGGTCCGGCGCGCCAGCGGTGGCTACTCGCGAAGAAGGGTCGACCCGCGACCCGCCGGAGAGGAAGCCTGAGTGGGGCGGCAGGGCGCCGAGGCCGGAGACCACGTGAACGTCGGAAGAGCTGCCCGAACCCGCGGCCTGCCTGCGGCGCGCCCGGTCAGTCGTTCGACGGTGGCGCTGCGATGCAGGCCTACGGATGGCTGCTACGCGGTCGCGGACCAGCCATCGTCGTTCAGGGCGTGGGCCTCTGCCGCCGCCGCGCTGGGCAGTTTCGAGGCGCAAGTCCGCTCCGCCGGCGCGACGCTCGGTACGCGTTGCGCTCGCGGGGAGCTATACCACCTCCCAGCTTGGCCCGCTGCTGCGCCTCGCAGCGCTGCGAAGAGGCGTACACGTCGAGTTCTACGAGGCCGGCTTCGACACGTACGTGCAGGAGGTCCTCGACCCCGCGAGCCGCCTTGCACGCGTTCGATCCTGATTACGTCATCCTGGCTCCGCACGACGGCGCGATACCCTTCGCCACGCTATCCTAGGACCCCGACGGCGCGCTCGACGGCGAGGTCTCGCGGTGGAGGCGCTCTGGCGCGCCGTGGCGAAGCACTCGCCGGCGCGGGTGATCCAGCACAACGTCGCGATCCGCCCCGACGGCCCGTGGGGGCACGTTTCGACGCGCGTGCCCGGAGCGCGCGAGGAGATGCTTCGATCGCTGAACACGTGCCTGGCGCGTGCCGCCGGCGACGACGTCCTGCTCGTCGACTGCGACCGAATCGCCAGCACGCTGGGCAAGTCCCATTGGTTCGACGATCGTTACTGGCACCTCTCCAAGCAGGCCGTCGCGCTCGACGCTCTCCCGCACCTCGCACGTCACACGGCGGCGATTCTCGCAGCCGCCGAGGGACTCAGCGCGAAGTGCCTGGTCCTCGATCTCGACAACACCCTCTGGGGAGGCGTTGTTGCCGAGGATGGCCTGTCCGGCATCGCCCTCGGCAAGCGGCCCGCTCGGGGAAGCCCACGTCAGCTTCCAGGAGTACCTGCTGGCGTTGCGCTCGCGCGGGATCATCCTGGCGGTCGTCTCCAAGAACAATGACTGCCGATGCGCGCGAGCCGTTCGAGCGCCACCCCGACATGCGTGTGGCGCTCTCCGACATTGCGGTGTTCCTTGCGAACTGGAACGACAAGGCGACAAATCTGAGACGCGTCGCCGTCGGAGCTGAACATCGGGCTCGATGCGCTCGTGTTCGTTGATGACAACCCCGCCGAGCGTCAGGTCGTGCGTCAGATGCTTCCCGAGGTCGAGGTGATAGCGCTGCCGGCTGAGCCGGCCGAGTTACGTGCGCGCCCTCTCGGACTCGCTCCTGTTCGAAAGCGCGATCGTGACCGCTGACGACCTGACCCGAGCTGACCAGTACAAGGCGCGAGCCGCCGCAGCACGCTCGAGCAGAGACGCCGTCTCGCTGGAGGATTTCTACTCGAGTCTTGCGATGGAGGCATTGATCGCACCGTTCGACGAGATGAACCTCACGCGTATCGTCCAGCTGTCGGCAAGACCAACCAGTTCAATCTCACGACGCGGCGTCATGGCTTGGCCGATGTTCGGCTGTTCATGGGCGACGACCGCTACGTCACCTCTACCTGCGTCTGCGCGATCGCTTTGGCGACCACGGGCTGGTCGCGCTGATGATCGCCGAGCAGCCGCGAGGATCCGATGGAGATCGACACCTGGCTGATGAGCTGCCGCGTGATCGGACGCACGGTCGAGAACGCGATGTTCCGGCGCCTCTGCGAGATCGCGCTGGAGCGGAGATGCACGAGCTGTGCGCGGAACCTTCATCCGCTCCGCCAAGAACGACATCGTCGACGACCTGTTCGCGCGGCTGGGATTCGACCCGGTCTCGAAGAGGCCCTGACCGCTCCGAGTGGGCCTTCGACCTGGCCGCGATCGGCCTGCCGACGAACGACTATATCGGCGTGAGAGTAGCCGAGGCCTCGCTGCTGGGCCGGAGCGACCGGCGCCTCGGTCCGCAACCGCAAGTACGGTGACTGCGACGTTGGTTGCCAACCCGCGAAGCCGGACCCGGCGTTAGCGTTGGCGACTGCTGCGAAAGGAGCGGCACTCAGTGAGCACGTCAGAGCTGCAAGACGACACCAACCTCGACGCTTGCACAGATCGAGGAGGTCGTCCGCGACATCCTGGGGGACGAAGCATCTGCCTGACCCGCGCAAACCGCAAGGACCGATGTCGAGGGCTGGGACTCACTGGCGAACGTGAGCATCATCTTCAGCCTCGAGGAGGTTTTCAATGCTCGCCTCGGCGACGAGATCCTCGCCGGGTTCAACACCATCGGCGAGCTGGTCGCGATGGTCGATCGTGCCCGCGGCCAACAAGGCTAAGCCGCCCGCCAATGCCTACCGCCGCTGCTGCGGACGGCTTACGGCGGCAGCGAGCCTAGGATTCGAGGGCGAGCCACGGCTGCGACGAGTAGGCCGACTGGACTTTGCTGATGTAGGCCTGGGCCCCGGAGTCGTACCAATCACCGGAGTACCACGACCCGATGCATCCCCAGAGGGCGTAGGCCTGACCATTCGAGCCGTTTTGCGCGATGACCTGCGCGATCGTCTGGCCGTTGTAAAGCCACGATGAGCCGTCTTCGTAGAAGGCGCCGTCGTAGCAGGCACGCAGGCGCGCTCCCCAGTAGTCCGCGTCCAGCGCCGTGTCATCTTCGGTATACGGCCAGCCACCGCCGATCAGTTGGCCGGAGCAGTTCTCGTTCTTCACCTGGAGAATGCCGTAGGAGGCTTCGCCGGCGGTCCCGCAGTTATCGCCAACTGTCGACTGGATCCAGCTCGACTCCACCCAGGCGTCAGCACGGACGAGGTTGACATCGATGCCCCACTTGCACGACACCCACTGCAGAATCTCGTCCGTCGTGCCCTTGTAGTCCCCGGTGACCAAACTGCGATCGCCGACGAAATAAGGCCAGCCATCGAGACCCGGGTTCCAGGTGATTGCTGAGGGGTCGGACGGAACGGTGTCGTTCGCCGTCATGTTCTGCGGCCGCACCTCAGCCGCAGGCTTCAGCTCCGCAGCGCAAAGCGCGTCCGATCGCGGGATCCCAGCGGGTGGAGAGCCCATCTCGGACGACGGAACCGTGGCAAAGTAGTCGACCGAGCCGCCGCCAGGCGGGTTACCGCCCCTCGCCGGATTGCCTCCGCCTATCCTGGCGACGCGAGTGATGACCCGCGTCTCGCGGGACACAACGGTGGTGTGTCCCCAGGCGTTCCACGCGATGACGACGACACGGATCCGGTGACCGACGTCAGGCGACTTCAGCTCGTACCTGCGCGGTGAGCCGGCGCCACGCTGCTTCGAGCCATCGATCACGCTGCAGCGGCTGCCCTTGCTGCGGCACCTCTCCCAGCGCAAGTCGAAGCTTCGCGCACTGATCCAATCGCCCGGGTGTGCGACGAGCATGTCTCCAATGTCGGTTCTGCCTGAGATCGTCGGCGCGGCCCGGATGCTCGGCTTGTGGTGACGCTTGACCGCTGCCGTCGCAGGTCCCACCGCGAGAAGCAGCACCCCGACGATGGTTGCCCACCCGGGTAGGAGCGACAAACGACGTCTCGGTGCTCGGAACGCCTTCCGCGGCCAAGGGCTGCCCATCATCTCCACGACGCAATCATTGGTTCGCGCAAACGTTGCCTGAAGAAAGCAGGGGGCTGCAGAACCGCTCCCCGACCCGGCTTCACGCTGCTTGGGCAGGCAGCCATCGAGCTATCCCAATTTGGCGCGAGCAGCGTAGCCAATTTCCCGGTCGTCTGGATTCTCGCCTGGGGACGGTGGCCCGGAGCACCGATTTGACTATCCCGGGGATCCGATCTGCTCAGCTTCGGGGCCGCTTCTTGCCCGGCTCGGTACGGGCGCGAAAGACGCGACCCGCGGTTTGCGACATTCAGGTGCGAGCCGTTTGGGCAGGCTGGCCGCCGCGTCCTTGGGGGTGAGGTGTCAAGGTCGGCTGAAGAGTGCCCCACTGCGCCGGTTGAAAAGTATCCGATCCGCGGCCTGGCCGCGCCGGTCGAAAAGTGAGCCACTTGGCGGTTAGCGACAGGGCGAGGCGGAGCGGCTGGAAGTCGCTGCGCACTCGTCGTCGATGGCAGCGGGATGTCTTCGTCGCGAACACGTCGGCCGGCAACACTACGCGACGACACCGCCGAGCCGCCGTTGGAGATTCCGGCGGGCCGGCGGCTGCGAGTACTTCGCTTATGGGAGGTACGCACGACACCCCAGCGGGCGAAATAGTCGGCGCTAACGACTCCCCCGACTTGGTCGGATCGGGCTCGCTGACGCAACGCGCTACTGCCTCCTGGGCCCAAGACCGCTACGCCGGGACCAAAGGCCGAGGCAACGACCACCCCCGCGCGATCCACGGGCTCGGCCGCGCCTGGTGTCGCCTCACCTGGCCACTGCTGGCGAGACGGCGTCCCCTACGACGCCGCCGAGCATCGCGGCCTGCAACGACAATCACCGTCACGATCCCGAGCTCGCCGGGGCCTCGCCCCGAACTGGTTGTCACTCAGCGGACGGCCGGCGCCGCCGTCGCCGCCGTCACCAACCCGTCGACTGGCACGGCAGAGCGTGAGGCGTGAGGTGCTTGACGCCAAGCCGACATGCGCTATCCCGCACGACGGTTACACAGGACCTCTCACGACCGGCCACCGCGCCGTGTACGTGAGATCGGCTGTACAGTTATGGTGGGTAAACGTGAGACATGCTCGTGGCGAAATCAGATAGCCTGATGATCCTCATGGAGACACAAGCAGGTATTGGGGAGCAGATCGCGACGCGCAGCTTTACCGACGTCGATCAGCAAAGGTTCGCGGCGCTGTCGGCGACGTTAACCCGATGCATATGGACCCTGTCGCCGCGCGGCGAGTCCAGTTCGGAGCGCCTGTGGTGCATGGCGTTCATGCGGCGCTGTGGATCCTTGACGAGGTTGGACGACGGGAGCTTAACGGTCGGTGTAAGATCTGCGGGTCCGATTCGGCAAGCCGATCTATGTCGGAGACACCGTCACGCTGAGCTTTGGCCCATGCTCCGCGGGCAAACTCACGGTCAGAGCGCTGGTGGGTGGCGTCGAGACGACCACTCTTATGCTAGGCCTCGGTCCGGACGCACCCCCCGAAGTCTCTGGCGGTCGCCTCTTTCATGGCCCGCTCGATTTCCCGGCGATCCCGTAGAACTCGGCCTGCCTGACATCGAAGGACGTTCTGGCAGGATCTGCTTTGCCGCAGACCTCGACGCGTTCCGCGAAGCGTTCCCAGGGGCGGTGCCGCTGGTAGGCGCCCATCGTTTGCGCGGCCTGGCAGCGCTCTCGCGGCTCGTGGGGATGGAGTGTCCAGGGCTGCACTCGATCTTTGCTTCGATCCACGTCGAACTCACTCACCAGGACGACCGTGAAATCAATTACCACGTCAAGTCAGTTGACGCGCGTTTCAACATGGTTGACGTCGCCATCGAGGGCGCTGCTCTGAGGGGGCGAGTACAAGCCTTTTTGCGGCCGAGCCCGACGCGTCAGCTGAGCGCAGGCGCGGTGGCGGAGCTAGTAGCTGACGGGGCCTACTCTGGCCATCACGCCCTGATAGTCGGTGGATCGCGAGGTCTCGGAGAACTCACAGCAAAGCGTAGTCGCTGGCGGGTGGCTCCGTGGCGATCACCTACTCCGTCGGGAAGCTTGAGGCAGCGGCGGTGGCCGCGGAGATCAATGCGGCTGGGCTCGGCGGCCATGCTGCGCTACGACGCCGGCTCGCCGGCGGCGCCTCAGCTTGAAGACGTTGCTGGCGTAACTCACGTCTACTACTTTGCGACCCCACGAATAGCCGTGGGTCGTGACGAGTTCTTCGATGCGACTGCCTTCGATGCCTATGCACGCATTTACGTGACAGGCTTCCATGACCTTGTTACGGCACTGAACAAGCACTGCGCGGGCTGCCTGCGAGCATCTTCCCGTCGACCGTGTTTATCGACGAAGGTCCGAGAGAGTTCGGTGACTACGTGGCGGCCAAGGCGGCTGGCGAGGCCTTGTGCGCCCATCTCACAAAGCACGCGCGCGGGCTAACCGCGCTCGCGGCGCGTCTACCGAGGATGCCGACTGATCAGACCGCGAGCGTGATTCCCGTGGCCGCGACGCCGGCGATCGACGTTATGAAGCCGATCGTCGACATGGTTCAGCTCGGCTCCAATAGTCAGTATGGACGCGGGGAGGCTTGGTGGTGACGTTGCTGAAGGCGTGGACGGTGCGGCATTGCTCATCCGCCGCCGGCCACAGTTCGCGGGCGGCCTTCCACAGCCCCGGAGCGCCGTCGGCGAGGACGAGCCTCGGCGAGCCTGGCCGTTTTGG
This sequence comes from uncultured Solirubrobacterales bacterium, assembly GCA_963826895.1. Taxonomy (GTDB): domain Bacteria; phylum Actinomycetota; class Thermoleophilia; order Solirubrobacterales; family Solirubrobacteraceae; genus Palsa-465. The sequence continues at coordinate 5,093 of CAWGYJ010000006.1, read as the reverse complement.
CGCTAGCCAGCGTGCGCGTTGAACAGCGCTGCCTGCACGTATAACTGCCGATAGGCGTTTTCTCCCGCCGGATGGGGGGTGGATGCCGCCGCCGACGCCGTTCGTGAACAGCACCGGGTTCGAGTTGGAGAACTCCCGAAGTCGGGCCCGACGAGCAATGCCGGGTAGGTCATGAAGAGGTACGTGCTCGATGCCGGGCAGTAGGTGGCGGGAGTGGGTTCGGGGCCGTGCGTCAGCTGGTCGATCGCCTCGGCGTACTCGATGTCTGACGTAGACCATCCGCTCCCCCAGGTCATCGAATAGCGCACGAACGGCTGGAATCCCGCGTTCACGGCCTGCGCAATCATCGTCTCCTCATCGCTGAGATACGTGGAGCACGCGCCCGAGACGGCATTGGTGCTGCCATAGTCGACGCCCAGGTAGTGCACGCCCGAGTAGTCGAGCACGTCCCGCCAATACGTCTCGCCTGTATCGGCGTTCGTGGTGAGCTCGTTCTCCGACGGCCAGCTGCCAATCCCGTTGTTGAACTCGGTTGGGTAGTACTGCGATTCAGCCTTGTTGAGTGACTGCATGAAGTCAGTTTGATAGCAGCAGACGTCTGCCGCGTTCACGTCCTGCCACGACATATCGTTCTCGGTGATCGAATCGCCGTTGAATAGCCACGTGTCCGGCGGGGCCGAGCTATTGTCCGACAGGACGTCGACCTTGGCACCGAAGTCCGTGTTCCCTGATGCGTCGATCGGGCTCGCCGACGTAACGTTGATCCGCAGCCAGTTCGCGCCATTCACGTCGAGAGAGCGACGCGCCCGCCCATCTCGTTACCCGTAACCGTCACCTTGGTCGTCCAGCCGCTGGACGGCAGGCTTCCCCCAGCGGCCGTGTTGTATCGATCGTGTAGTTCCCAGGCGCGTCGTACAGATCGAGGCCCGTGCTCGAGCCGGGGTCCCAGGCCGACGAGTTGCCCCACATGACGATCATGTCCTGCCGCTCGCTCGATGGAAGACTCGACAAGTCGAGCGCGATTCCGCACGGCGGACCGCAATCGAACACATGCCCGCCACCGTAGTCGCTGCCGTACTCGTTGTCGATCGCATAGCTCCCCGGGTCACCGCAACACGAGCCGCCCGAGTCCGCGTAGCCATACGCCGTCGAGCGACGCGAGATGTTCGTCATCGGCGCCGCGTTCACAAACGACTCCAGGTGCGCCTTCACCCATCCCGGGCCGCCCTCCTGCGCGGTCAGCGACACCCCGGATGCGCTCCCCGTCGAGTCCAGGCCCATGGTCAGCGTCGAGCCGCTGATCGAGATGATCGTGTCGCCGGTTGGCAGCCCCGAGCCAGAGACGACCTGGCCGACCGCGAGCCCGCTGGTACTCGACACGCCGGTGATCGACGTGTGTCCGCGGTCGTGGTACCGGTGAACGTCGCCGCCGCGGGCACGCTCGAGCCGCTGGTGTAGTTGCTGGGAAGCGCGAAGCAGTCGCCGGTGCCGACGGTCCACGTCCAGTACATGTAGCCCACGCCGTTCGCGTCCGCCCAGGAGGTGGACTCGGCCGGTAGGTATTGCCGCAGTTGGTCGTCGAGGTAGCCGAGCCAACTCCCCGTAGAAGACCGGGAAGCCCGCCTCCTGGACCGGAAGGTACTGCGCGTCCCAGCAGGACTGGGTGGTGCATCCACCGGTGCCGTAGTTGTGCGGCTCCGCGAGGATGTTGCTCGGGCTGACCGTTCGACCGACGTTTGCCATTCGAGTCGCGCGGGTCCTGCCAGTCTCGTGCACCTCCCTGTAGTCCGCGCACTCCAGCGCGATCGGCCCCTTGTACCCGTTCGCGCGCATGATCCCGACGGCACCCTGGGACGCCTGGCCGTTATAAGACACGAGGCCCGCGACGTTGTAGTAGTAGCCCGACTCTCCGTTGTAGGAGCCGGACCCGAGATTATCGACGTTGCTCGGAGCGACCCCCTCGTTCGAGCAGCCGTCCATCTGACAGGCCATGCTCACATCCTCCTCACCCGCGGGCGAGAGGATCGTGTCGGGATCGTTCGCGAACGCCTGCGCCATCGACGCCCACATCGCGGGCGAGTGGTCCTCATCAGGGCCGAAGTAGGCGCTGCCGATGCTCGAGTTCTGCCCGGACTGCCCGGTTGACTGGTCGGTCCCAGGCGCGTTCCACATATCGACGATCTCGGTGTAGATCCCGTTCTGATGCAACAGGGTCACCAAATTCTCGATCGCCGTTGCATACGAACCCACCCCAGGCGAAGTATCGACATAGCTCGAGCTGATCCCGCTCGTGTTGATCCCAAGCCAGCAGTCCTCGTTCAGCTGAATCCGGACGAAATTGACATGCCACGCCACCATCGCGGCAACGTCAGTCTGCGTGTTCTGCGCGCCGGAAAAGATCCCCCAACCCTGAATACACGCATACTCGGACCCCGACAGGTCAACACCGTGGATATGCACGACATTCCCGTTCGCGTCCAACAGATACGAGCACGTCGTCGCGGCCGAGTTTGAACACGGCATGTCCGCCGCGGAAACGTGCAGCCCGGTGCCGCTACCGGGCCCGTTCGGAGGCGGCTGGGTGCCGTGGCCGCCGCCCGGACCCCCCGTCCGGCGCACAGTTGCCTTCGTGACCACGCTGGTTGGTCGGGAGGCCGCCGTCGTCTGTCCCCAGGAGTTCCGTGCGCTTACGCTGACGCGGATGCGATGGCCAACATCCGATGCAACGAGCTTGTACCTCCTCGATGCGATCACTCCGCCGTGCCCCGAGCTGTGGATCACGCTGCAGTCGTTGCCTTTCGTGCGACATCGCTTCCACCGGAAGCTGAGGCTGCGCAGCCGCTCCCAGCGGCCCGCATCGGCGATCAAGACCTCTCCGACGTGAGCCTTTCCGGCAATCGTCGGCAGCTTCAGCACGATTGGCGCACGTCGACGTTTGGCAGCCGGCGTTGGCTTGGCCGCCCAATCCAGACCCGGGAGAGAACAGCGCGAGCACGGTCGCGCACGCCGCAAGCAGCAACAAACCGTGCCTGGACGCGATCCGGTTGCTCTGGCCATGAGCGTCATCGGGCTCTGGTACCGTTCGGTGAAAGGCGGCGCGGTCGAACGCACATAAAGCTGGCGGTTCGATGGGAATATCGGCTCGAGTGCGGGCTGATCCGAGGCAGTGGCCGAGCTGGCCCCAGCGCAGCGCAAGCAGGGTAGCCGATGTGTCGGATCGCCTGTCGCCGATCACTCAGCTTGGCTACGATGACTGCGCTGCCCGCCGTTCGTTGGACTGGCCCTGGCCGCTTTGGCGCGCTGCAGCCGGCGTGCGCGCTGTACAGCGCCGCCTGCATGTAGAGCTGCCGGTACGCGTTCTGCCCGCCGGGTGGCGGGGCGATGCCGCCGCCGACGCCGTTCGTGAAGCCCGAGGAGTCGCCGCTCTGCGAGAAGCTCCAGTTGGGCCCGACCATCAGCCCGGGGTAGGCCATGAACAGGTACGTGCTCGAGGCGGGGCAGTACGTGCCGGACGTAGGCAGCGAACTCTGCCCGTGCATCAGCGCGTCGATGGCCTCGGCGTACTCGATGTCGGAGGTCGACCATCCGCTGCCCCATGTCATCGAGTAGCGAAGAAACGGCTGCTTGCCTGCGTCTTGACTGCCTGCGCGATCATCGTCTCCTCATCGCTCAGGTACGTCGAGCAGCCGCCCGAGACGGCGTTCGTCGAGCCGTAGTCGACGCCGACGTAGTGCGCGCCCGAGTAGTCGAGCACGTCCTGCCAGTAGGTCTGCCCGGTGTCGCTGTTCGTGGTCTCAGCTCGTTCTCCTGACGGCCAGCCGCCGATGCCGTTGTTGAACTCGGTCTGGTAGTAAGAGGATTCCTCGGCGTGCATCGACTGCATGAAGTCGGTCTGGTAGCAGCAGGCGTCGCTCGCGTTGACGTCCTGCCACGACATATCGTCTCCCGTGATCGAGTCGCCGTCGAATTGCCAGGTGTCGGGCTGCGCCGAGCTGTTGTCCGAGAGCACGTCGACCTTCGCCTCGAAGTCGCCGTTGCCAGCCGCGCTCGATCGGCTTGGCGGTGGAGGTAACGTCTATTCGCAGCCAGTTCGCGCCCGCCATGTTCAGCGACGCGACACGGCCGCCCATCTCGTTGCGCGTCACGGTCACCTTCGTCGTCCATCCCGACCAGGGCAGGCTGCCACTGGCAGCCGTGTTCGCGTCGATCGTGTAGTTCCCCGGCGCGTTGTAGAGGTCAAGGCCGGTGCCCGAGCCCGGGTCCCACGCTGAGGAGTTGCCCCACATCACGATGACGTTCTGCGTCCTGAAGGACGGCACGCCCGAGAGGTCGAGCGCGATCCCGCAGCTCGGCGCGCAGTTGAGGCGCGCCCACCGCCGTAATCGGAGCCATACTCGTTGTCGGTGGCGTAGCTGGCCGGATAGCCGCAGCAGCAGCAGGCGTCCAGCGGCGCACCCCGCTGATGTTCGTCAGCGGCGCCGCCTGGTTGTTCGCGAGGTCGTAGTCGTGCGCCATCTCCCAGCCGGCGTTGCCCTGCTCGGCGGTCAGCGACACACCCGAGGCGTCGGCGGTCGACTCGAGGCCCATCGTCAGCGTCGAGCCGCTGATCGAGATGATGGTGTCCCCGGCCGGCAGGCCCGAGCCGGTGACGACCTGGCCGACCTGCAGCCCGCTCCGCGCCGATGCGCTCGGTGATCGTCAGCCCGTTCGACGTCGTGCCGGTGAACATGGCCGCACTCGGCACGTTGTTGCTCGTCGCCGTAGTTGGCGGGGATCTGGTCGCAGTCCCCGAGCAACTGCGTCCAGGTCCGTCAGTTCGATGTAGCCGACCCCGTAAGCGTCGGCCCAGCTCGTCGCATACGGGACGTAGTCGTCCGAGCAGTCCTTGCCGTTGTAGTTCTCGCCGAGCTCGCCATAGAACAGCGGGTAGCCAGCTTGTAGGATCGGCACGTACTGCAGTTGCAGCCGGGTTTGCCGAGTGGGGCGTGCCCGACGACGGCGTCGGCGCCCCGTCACTGGTGTCGTCGCCGCCGCCGTAGTCGTGGACTTCGGCGACGATCCGGCCTGGAGCAGACCCAACTGAACCAGTAGAT
>CAWGYJ010000005.1:0-651099 GCA_963826895.1 uncultured Solirubrobacterales bacterium | reverse complement strand
CTCAGCGGCCGGGTTGATCGTGCCCAGCACGTTGGAGACGTGCGCGACCGCGACCAGCTTGGGCTCCCGCGCGAGCAGCGCGTCGAGGCCTCGAGGTCGAGCTGCCCGTCATCGAGCACCGGCACGTACTCGAGCTCGGCGCCGCGCTCGGCGCACACCAGCTGCCACGGGACGATGTTGGAGTGGTGCTCCATCTCGGTGACCACGCACCGAGTCGCCGGCGCCGATGTTCGGCGCGACCCCAGGTGTAGGCGACGAGGTTGATCGCGGCGGTCGCGTTGGCGGTGAAGATCGTCTCCTCGCGGCGTCGATCCGAGCCACCGCGCGATCCGCTCGCGCGCGCCCTCGTACAGGTCGGTCGCCTCGACCGCCAGCGGGTACACGCCGCGGTGGACCGAGGCGCGGGACTCGGTGTAGTAGCGCGTCATCGCGTCGATCACCGGCTGCGGCGTCTGCGAGGTCGCGGCTGAGTCCAGGTAGGCGACCGGGTGGCCGTCGAACTCCCGGCGCAGGACCGGGAACTCGGCCGCAGACGTCACGGAGCGTTGACCGCTGGCGTGGCCACAGCGACGGCCGCGTCGAGCTCGTCGGTGATCCAGCCGTAGCCCTTGGCCTCGAGCTCGGTCGACCAGCTCCGGACCGCCCTCGCGTGACGATCCGGCCCTGGTACATGACGTGCACGTGGCTCGGCTGCACGAGGTGCAGGATCCGCTGGTAGTGGGTGATGATCAGCACGCCGAGGTCGGGCCCGGCGACCGAGTTGACGCCCTCGGCGACGACCCGCAGCGCGTCGATGTCGAGGCCCGAGTCGGTCTCGTCGAGGATCGCCAGCGACGGCTGCTGGAGCGCCAGCTGCAGGATCTCCATGCCTCTTCTTCTCGCCGCCGGAGAAGCCGTCGTTCAGGTAGCGGCGCGAGAACTCCTCCGGGACGTTGGTCAGCTCCATCGCCGCCTCCACGGTCTGGCGGAACTCCTTGCAGCGAGATCGGCTCCTCGCCGCGCGGCGGCGCGATGGGCGTTGAGCACCGTGCGCAGGTACTTGGTGACGGTCACGCCGGGCACCGCGACCGGGTACTGGAAGGCCATGAACAGGCCCATCCGGGCGCGCTCGTCGGTGGCGGCCTCGGTGATGTCCTCGCCGCCCCAGATGATCTGGCCCTCGGTCACCTCGAGGCTCGGGTGGCCCATGATCGCGTTGGCGAGCGTCGACTTGCCAGAGCCGTTGGGCCCCATCAGCGCGTGGATCTCGCCCTGCCGACGGTCAGGTCGACGCCGCGCAGGATCTCCTTCTCGCCGGCGCGGACATGAAGGTTTCGGATCTCTAGGTCTGGCATCTGTCTCTCGGCGTTTCGGTGTCGTTGAAGTCGGTCGCGGGCGGCTCGCGCGACGGCGGCGCGCTCGGCAGGCGACCGGCGTCGCGCGCTCGCCGTGCGGCCGCGAGAACTCGACCAGCTCGGCCAGCGTCGTCGTCTGCAGCGAGCGGATGATCCCGCCCTGCACGCGCGTCCACAGCAGCTTGGTCGCGCAGGGCCGCGGCCCGCATCGGGCAGATGCGAGCACACGACCCGCTCCATCTGGTCGTGGACGAAGCACTCCATCGGCGCGATCGGCCCCTCGAGCGCCGCGACCACGTCGTCCATCGTGATCTCCTCGGCCGGTCGCGCGCGAGCCAGTAGCCGCCGTGCGCGCCGCGGGCGCTCATCACCAGGTCCGGCCTTGCGCAGCCGCGCGACCACCTGCTCGAGGTAGGCCAGCGGCAGGCCCTCGGCATCGGCGATCGCCTTCAGGCTGGTCGGCTGCTCGGGCGTCTGGCGCCCCAGCTCGACCATCAGCCGCACGCCGTACTCGGCTTTTGAGGAGAAGATCATCGGCGCTAAATCCTACCACCGCGGTAGGTTTAGTCGGCTCGCCGGTGGCCGCGCGGCTGGCGTGGACCGAGCCGCATAGGGTGCCGAGCATGCACGGTGCCGGCACGATGCTGCTCGCCGAGCTCCGCCGACGTCGCCGGCGCTCGCGAGCCGCGCGCGCGCGCGCGGGCCGGCTCGGGATCGACACCGAGTTCATGTCCGAGGGCCGCTACCGGGCGCTGCTGTGCCTGGTCCAGGTCGCCGTCGAGGACCCGGACGAGCCGACCGGCGATCCGCGACGATCCTGATCGACGGGCTCGACCAGAGCGTCGACGTCGCGCCGCTCGCCGAGCTGCTCGGCGATCCCGCGATCGAGGTCGTCCTGCACGCCGGCCGCCAGGACGTCGCGATCCTGCGGCGCGCCTGGCGCACCGAGCTCAACAACATCTTCGACACCCAGATCGCCGCCGGGTTCGCCGGCGAGAGCGCGCAGTCGGGCTACGGCAACCTGCTCGGCTCGGTGCTCGGCCTGCGCGTCGGCAAGACCGCCAGCTACACGCGCTGGGACGCGCGCCCGCTGACGGCCGAGCAGCTCGAGCTACGCGGCCGAGGACGTCGCGCACCTGCTCGCAGCTCGCCGACGAGCTCCAGCGCCGGCTGAGCGAGAGCGGCCGGCTCGAGTGGGCGCGCGAGGAGTGCCGGCGGCTGGAGTCCGCCACCGACGAGCGCGACCCCGAGACCGCCTGGGAGCGACTGCCGCGCGTCGGCCAGCTCGACCCGCGGGCGCGCGCGGTCGCGCGGACGCTCGCCGCCTGGCGCGAGCGCACCGCCTCCGACGAGGACCGTCCCGTCGGCTCGGTGCTCGCAGGACCCGCCGCTGGTCGAGCTCGCCAAGCGCCACCCGTCGACGATCTGACGGGCCTCGAGCAGATCCGCGGCCTGCACCCGTCGATCGATCAAGCGCCGCGGCGAGGCGATGCTCGAGGCGATCGCCGCGCGGCCGCGCGGCGCCGCCGATCCCGCGCGACGAGCCGGCGCGGGCGCTCCGAGCCCGAGCGACGCGCCGCTGATCGCGCTCGCCGAGGCGCTGCTGCGCGCGCGCGCGATGGAGGCCGGGCTCGCCTACGAGCTGATCGCCTCGCGCGCCGAGCTCGAGCAGATCGTCGCCGCGGCCCGCCGCGGCGAGCCCGAGCCCGACGTGCGCACGCTGACCGGTCTGGCGCCGCGAGCTCGTCGGCGACGACCTCGCGGACCTGCTCGCCGGTCGCCGCGGCTCGGCGTCGGCGCGGACCTAAGCTCGACCTGTCGCATAGCGCTCAGGAGCCGATCTCGAGCATCACCGACATCGCCGCCGAGCGGTCGAACAGCGTGTGCGAGAGGGCGACCGAGATCGCGTGCGAGCGCTTGATCCAGCCGAGCTCGATGTCCTTCAGGTCGCCGTACGCGGTCGCGTACGTCACCCGCAGCTTGTCGCCCGGAGACTCGGCGGCGCCCTCGTCGCCGATGGCCCCACGATCCGCGGTCCACCTATGGCGCGCGAGGATCCGCTTCTCGGCGAACACCAGCGAGCCCGAGTCGTGCCAAGCCGGATCCACGACCACGAGCTCGACCGCGCAGTACGCGTTCGCGCCGGCGTCGCACTGCCGCACCCGAGCCACGATCCGGCTTCCCGGCGCCAGGGGCAGCTTCCCCAGATCGGGCGTCCGGTCACCGCCATTGCCGCCACACCCGGCGAGTGCGCAGGCGGCCAACGCCACCGCCACCACTACTCTTCCCGCGGTCATGGGCCCACGAGCGTAGCCGGTGTCACTCGGACGCTACGCACTAGGCGTCGCCGCGCTGCTTGTCGTTCTCGGCTCGCTCGCCTGGTCCGCATACCTGCTCCGCCTGAGGCTCCTCCCGGACTGGGCAGGCGCACGGGCGAGGCTGGCGGAGTGCGTGTTGGGCATCGCGGGTCTGGTGCTGCTGGGAGAACTTCTCGGAGCTCTTGGCTGGCTCCGACTTGGGCCGCTCGTCCTTGGCTCACTACTGGTCGCCATGGGGACCACGAGGGCGGTTGGCGATGCGCGGGCGGGCCATCGTGGCGAAGCGCGGGTGGCACGCACGCGTACCGCCGACCGCCCCGCCGTCATAACAGGCCTCGTAACCGTAGCCCTGGTCACCGCGGCCTGGGCGGCCCCCACGCTGGAGAGCTTCGACTACGGGATCCGCGGCTTCGACTCGCTCTGGTACCACCTCCCCTTCGCCGCCTCGTTCGCGCAGACCGGCCAGATCGTCTCGCTGAGGTTCGGGGATGTCGAGTACCTGTCGCAGTTCTATCCGGCCACCTCGGAACTCCTCCATGCGATCGGGCTGGTGCTGCTCGGCCGCGACACGCTGTCGCCCGCGCTGAACATGTTCTGGCTGTGGTTGACGTTGCTCGCCGCCTACTGCATCGGGCTGCGCCGCGGGCTCGGAGCCCTGACCGCCGCCGGCGCCGCGCTCGCCTGCGTGACGGCGATGATGGTCTCCTCGCAGGCGGGCGCCGCCGCGAACGACATCGTCGGCGTGTTCTTCCTGCTCGCCGCGGTCGCGCTGTGGGTGAACGCCGAGGGGTCCCGCGCTGCGTTCGCGCTCGCCGGGGTCGCCGCCGGCCTGGCCGTCGCCACGAAGCTCAGCCTGCTCGCGCCGGTCGCAGCGCTGACCGTCGCTGCGATCGTGCTCTCGCCGGCGGGCCGGCGCCGCGCCGGCGCCGCGACGTGGCTCGTGCCGCTCGTGCTCGCCGGCGGTTACTGGTATCTGCGCAACCTGATCGCGGTCGGCAACCCGCTGCCGTGGACGAGCTTCGCCGGGATCCTGCCGACGCCGGCGCCGCCGCTCCAACAGAACACGGGCTTCTCGCTCGTGCACTACCTGACGGACACGCACGTGTGGACCCACCTGTTCGGGCCGGGACTCGTCGCCGGACTCGGCCCCTGGTGGCCGCTGGTGCTCGCGGGCGCCATCGGCGGCCCGTTGCTTTGCCTGCTGTGGCCGGGCGCCGACCGCACGACCCGCGCGCTCGGCGCGATCGCGCTCGCGTCGCTCGTCGGTTACGTGTTCACACCGGAGACGGCGGCCGGCCCGTCCGGCGACCCGCTCGGGTTCGCGTTCAACCTCCGTTACGCGGCACCGGCGCTCGTGCTCTGCCTGACGGTGCTGCCGCTGGCGCCGCCGCTGCGCCGGTTCGCCGCGCCCGGGCTCGCGATCGCGTTCCTGCTCACGGTGATCCACGCGCGCCTGTGGTCCTCGCCATGGCTCCCGGGCGCGTTGCTCGTCGCCGCCTTCGCCACCGCTGCCGTACTCGCCCCTGCGCTCGTGCGACCCCGCGCACTGGTCGCCGGCGGCGCCGCGCTGCTCGTGATCGCCGCCGTCGCCGGCTACCCGGTGCAGCGCCACTACCTGAGCGGCAAGTACGCGTTCCAGCCCGGGATCTCGGCGTTGTCGCGCGTGTGGGCCTTCTTCCGGAGCATCCACGACGCGCGCGTCGGCGTCGCCGGCACGTTCGGCGCGTTCGCGACCTACCCGCTGTACGGCGTCGACGACTCGAACCGCGTCCAGTACATCGCCGCACACGGCCCTCATGGCTCGTTCACGGCGATCCGCACGTGCCCGGCGTGGCGCGCCGCAGTCAACGCGGGCCACTACCGGTACGTCGTCACCACACCGGACCGAGACCCGTGGCGGCGCCGGCAGCTGACGCCCTCGCCCGAGGGCGGCTGGATCGCCACCGACCCGGCCGCGCGTCGGATCTTCGGCTACGTCGCGGTCGGCCGGCCGATCCAGGTGTTCAAGCTCTCGGGACCGCTCGACGTGAGTGGATGCTGACGGCGAACTCCGCCTCGAACGCATCGCCCGGGCGCACCCACCGCAGCCCGTCACCGGAGCGCAGCGCGTCGACCGGCGCCGTCATCGGCTCGAAGCAGATGAACTCCGCCCCGGCCGGCGAGTAAACCTGCGCCACCGCCCACCCGCTCACAAATTCGATCGAAATAGTCCGCCGCTCGCCCGCGACGCTGAACACCGGCTCGGCCGCCAGCTGATCGAAGCTGTCGTCGAATGTCCGGGCCCCCAGCGGCCCGTCGAGCGCTCCCGGCGCCACCTTGTCATGCGAGCCCGTCGGGAGCCCGCGTTCGTCGAGCACCACCCGCCGACGCACCGGCAACTCGATCGTCGCATCCCTTCGGTCGCATCGCAGGTACGGATGGAAGCCGAACGAGACCGGCACCGGGACATCGCCGCTCGCGATCACGACCGACCGCACCGTCAACCGCGAGTCGGTGAGCTCGACCCGCAGCTCGAGCCGGTGCGGAAACGGGAACAGCGCCAGCAGCTCCTTGTGCGCTCCGAAGTCGAGCGCAGCCGCGAGGTTCGCCGGCGAACGCTCGGTCACGGTCCACAGCCGGCTCGCCGCCAGCAGCCCGTGGATCGGCAGACCGGTGCCGCCGTCCACCTGGATGAACGGCGAGCTCCGGTCGAGCTCGACCAGCCGCCCACCCGCCTCGTAGTCCCAACCCGAGAGGCGGTTGGCCCACGGATACAGCAGCGGGATCCCGAAGCTCGAGCCGCGCTCCGCGTACGCCTCCGGGCCGCCCAGCAGCCCGAGCAGCTCCTCGCCCTCGTGCACCAGCGAGCTGCACACCATTCCCAGTTCGGGCAGGTACGTCGCCTCCAGCTCGCCACTGCGGAGCGTGACGCTCACCCGCGCTCGATCCTCCGCTTCAACGAGCCGAGCAGCAGCCGCATCCCGACCCTGTGCCCGCCCGTCCCGATCACGGTCGCGCGGTAGAGGCGTCCGCCGAGCCCGGGGAACTCCGCCCACGTCTCGAACCGGACCACCGAGCCGCCCTCCGACGGCTGGATCCGGCACACGAGCTCGTATCGCGAGAACCGGTGCGAGCCTCCGAGAGCCACGAGCGTCGGGCGCTCGGAGCGGGCGACGTGAAAGGCGCCCCGGTCCTCGCTGCCGACCAGCCGCGCGTACGCCCTGAACATCGGATCCGTCCCGATCCGCGGTCCGATCCGCTCGAGCGCGTCGAACACCGTTTCGGGTGTGGCGGCCACCATCGTCGAGTGCACATCGACGAACGGTAGCTCGCTCATCCGAGCAGCTCCGCGACCCTCATCTGAGCAGCTCCGCGACCCCGTCGACGTGCGCCGCGGTCGTGAAGCACATCGGCTCGGCCAGCTCCTCGACCGCGATCGCCTGCTCCCAGGTCATGTCCGCGCACTGCCGCAGCAACGGCTTCGAGATCTCGATCACGTGACGCGGCATTGCCTCGATCTTCTCGCACCAGTCCAGCGCTGCCCCGAGCAGCCGCTCGTGCGGGACGAGCTCGTTGCCGATCCCGAGCTCGAACGCTCGCTGCGCGTCAAGGTGCTCGCCGGAGGCGTACATCCCGAACGTTCGCTGGTACCCGAGCCGCCGCGTCAGGTACCAGCTCGAGCCGACCTCCGGCACGAGCCCGATGCGGCCGAACGCCGGCACGATCCGCGCGCGGTCGGACAGCAGCAGCACGTCGCAGGCCAGCGCGAACGCCAGCCCGACGCCGGCCGCCGGCCCGTTGACCGCCGCGATGAACGCCTTGTCGGTGCGCGTGATCAGCCGCGCGATCGCGCCGAACTGGTTGCGGATCCAGCGCCAGATGTCGGTCGCGCCCGCGGGACTCTCGGCGAGGAGCGTCTGCCCGACGTCCTCGATCAGCCGCAGGTCGCCACCGGCGCTGAACGCCGGGTCGGCCCCGGTGAGCACGATCGCGCGCAGCTCGGGATCGCGGGCGATGTCCGCGAGCGCATCGTGCAGCTGCACGGTCAGCGCGGCGCTCAGCGGGTTCAGCCGGCCGGCGTCGTTGAGGGTCACGACCGCACGGGCGCCGTCGCGCTCCACCGAGACCAGCGTGCGCGCGTCCTCTCGCGCGCGCGTAACTACTTCTTCGTACGTGAGCGTCATTCATCCTCCAGTGAGAGCGATTTCCATGCCGCGGCCGCGAGCACCGGGATCGATGCGCTGGGCGTCGTGAGCGTCCGGCCTGCGAGCCACAGTCGCGCGAGCTCCTGGCTCGGCCCCAGCCACAGGGCGGTCAGCAGCTCGGAGGGCAGCTCGCGCAGCTCGCCGCGCGCGACAGCCGGCGCCATCCACGCGGACACCGCGCCGAAGAATGAGCGGTTGAGCTCGCGCAGCGGACTCTCGGTCACGGCGAGCACGCCGGGGTCGCGCCCGAGCAGGAGAAAGCGCGCCAGCTCACGATTCGCGACGATCCACTCCACGTGGTGACGCACGCCCTGCTCGACCCCCGCTCGCGTCGAACCGGCGCGTCGCAACTCCGCCACGAAGCCCTGCTGGTAGTCGCCCAGCCCGTCGAGGTAGAGCGACGCCGCGAGCCCCTCCTTGCTCGAGAAGTGGTGGTAAATCGAGCCGATGCTCGCGCCCGAACGGCAGCGGATCTCTTCGATCGACGCGCCTGCCACCCCGTTCTCGTTGAACTCGGTCAGGGCGGCCTCGAGGATCGCCCGCCGGCGCGCCGCCACCGTCACCCTGCGAGGCGCCGAGGTTGTCACACTACTAGAATATCATTCTAGAACGCGGCGTCTTGTCTGCCGCTTACCTGCGGTCGCTAGATTTGCGTGCAATGGCGACGACAGCTGACCATCTCGAGGACTCCGAGCTGCTCGAAACCGAGTGGGATCTCGCGCCGCTCGTCGACGGCGACGGGGCGGCGGGAGTCGACCGCGAGCTCGACGAGGCGCGCGATCGCGCGCGAGCCTTCGCCGACGCGTACAAGGACAAGCTCGCGGAGCTCGACGGCCACGGACTCGTGGAGGCGATGTCCGAGCTCGCCGGGATCAACGACCTGATCGGCCGCGCGGGCTCATTCGCTTCGCTGCGGTTCTCCACCGACACCGCCGACCCGCTGCGCGGCGCGCTGCTGCAGAAGGTTCAGGAGCGCGCCACCGACATTGAGACGATGCTGCTGTTCTTCGAGCTCGAGTGGGCCGCGCTGGACGATCAGCACGCGGAGCGGCTGCTCGCCTCCGACGGGCTCGGCTTCTGCCGCCACTACCTGCGCAGCGCCCGCCGGTATCGCCCACACCTGCTCTCCGAGCCCGAGGAGAAGATCCTCGCCGAGAAGTCGATCGCGAGCCAGAGCTCATGGAGCCGCCTGTTCGGCGAGCTCGTCTCCGCGATGCGCGTGCCGCTGGACGACGGCGAGCACCCTCTCGACGTCGCGCTCGCGCGGTTGCTCGACCCTGATCGCGAGGTCCGCCGCACCACCGCCGTGGCCGTGTCAGGGGCGCTGGAGCCGGGGCTCCGGACCCGAAGCTTCATCTACAACACGCTCGTCTACGACAAGTCGGTGGAAGATCGGCTCCGCAACTACCCGAACTGGCTGGCATCGCGGAACCTGTCGAATGAGGCGACGGACGAGTCGGTGATGGCGCTGATCACGGCGGTCCGCGCTCGCTACGACATCCCGCAACGCTGGTATCGCGTCAAGGCGAAGCTGCTCGGGGTCGAGCGGATCGCCGACTACGACCGCTCGGCGCCCGTGCTGCCCGAGGACGTGAGCTACTCGTTCGGGGACGCGCGCGACCTCGTGCTCGAGACGTACGAAGCGTTCTCGCCCGAGGCCGGCTCGGTCACGCGCCGCTTCTTCGACGAGCGCTGGATCGACGCCCCGGTGCGGCCGCACAAGCGCGGCGGCGCGTTCTGTGCCTACACCGTGCCGAGCGTGCATCCCTACGTGCTCCTGAACTACACCGCCCGCCGGCGGGACGTCCTGACGATGGCGCACGAGCTCGGCCACGGGCTCCATGCCGCGCTCGCACAACCCCAGGGCGTGTTCCAGCAGGGCACGCCGCTGACGCTCGCAGAGACCGCCTCGGTGTTCGGCGAGACGCTCGTGTTCGGCCGGCTGCTCGACGAGGCCACCGACGAGCGCGAGCGCCTCAGCCTGCTCGCCGACCGGATCGACGGCGCGATCGCCACCGTGTTCCGCCAGATCTCGATGAACCGCTTCGAGCACCTCGTGCATACGCGGCGCCGCTCGGAGGGCGAGCTGTCGGTGCAGCGGATCAACGAGTCGTGGTACGAGGCGCAGTCGGAGCTGTTCGGGGACTCCGTCGAGATCACCGACGGCTACCACACCTGGTGGTCCTACGTGCCTCACTTCATCAACACGCCCGGGTATGTGTACGCCTACGCGTACGGGCAACTGCTCGCCCTGTCGGTGTACCAGCGTTACCGCTCGATCGGCGAGTCGTTCGTGCCCTCCTACCTGGAGCTGCTCTCGAGCGGCGGCTCGAAGAGCCCCGAGGAGCTCGGCGCGATCGTCGGGATCGACCTCGCGGACCCCGGGTTCTGGGACTCCGGCCTCGCGCTCGTAGAGGAGCAGCTGCGCGAGGCCGAGGCGCTGGCCGGCGCCGCCTGAGTCAGTGCCTGGCCCGGCGTGTCCGGGTCCGCTCCTCCTGGCGCTCCACCACCTGGACGATCAATCTCAGAACCTGGTCGATTCCGGTCGCCTTGGCGTCGCCGTGCTCGAACGCGGCGCGCCAGTCCTTGATGTGTCCCTTGGTCGCGAGCTCGTTGAAGTGCGAGCGCGGGATCTCGACCGTCAGCTTCGCGTCGCTCGCGAGCGCCTTCGTCACCTTCGGCCCCGGCAGCTCCACGCGGTACTGCTGAATGTCACCCCGGCCGCGGAGCTCGAGCCCCGCGACCAGCTTCAATCCCTGCAGCGCGGGGACCTCGTCGAGGAACCGCGTGACGGCGGTCTCGATCAGCGCCTTGGTGTCGGACGGCGAGGACAGAGGCCGGAGTCTAGGTGACCTTGAATTTGACGGTGACGCGCGCGCCGCTGACGCCGCCCAGCTTCGGCGTCGCCTCGAGCACGTAGCTTCCGCGCTTGCGCTTCCCACGCAGGCGCACCGAGTTGGACCCCTTCCGGTCTCGGTGACTGAACGAAGCGACGGTCTTCCGGCCGCGCAACAGCTTGAAGTACGTGGTCGCTGCCTGGCTGTCCCGATACGAGGCCGTCGAGCCCTTCACCGTGAGGCCGGAGAGCGCCGGCACGGGCTTGGTCTTGAACGTCTTGTCGGCGCCGGTCGCGCTGCCGTCGAGCGTCGTGATCATGACGCGGTAGTGGTATTTCGTCCCCGGCTTCAGCCCGGAGATACCGAAGTCGGCCGCCACCGGAACCACGCCGGCGACGCCGTTCACATGCTTGGTCTTTCCGTACTTCGTGCTCGTCCCGTACTCGAACGTGACCGTGGTCGTCGCCAGGCCCGCGTTCGGCGTCACCTTCGAGTTCAGCTGCGCGGTCCGGGCGCCGATCTCCGTCGCCGCGTCCGTCTGCGCGGTCGGCGGCGCGACCTCGTAGGCGCCGATGTCACACGCGCTGCCCGACGGCCGCGTGACGCCGCGCTCGTCGGTTGCCGGGCACCCGGCGCCGGTGGCCGGGATCTGGTCGATCGCCGCGCTGTCGGGCCCGAGCGAGATCGTCTCCGCCGGCCCACCGTTGTCCTGGAGCGGGCCCAGGTTCGGATCGCCGGTCGTGAACGTCAGCGGGCAGCTCGCGTCGCCGAAGCTCAGGTTGTGGCCGGCGTCGTTGATCGTCACGCCGCCGCAGTTGCCACCGGAGTTGGATGCGAGCAGCGAGTTCTGAATGGTCGCGGTTCCGCTCGGGCCGAAACCGCCGCCGACGCCCGCGTTGCCGTTGCCTCCCGCGGACCCGGCCGTCGGACCGGCGCCGGGAGTGCCACCAGCACCCAGGCCGCCGGCGCTGTTCCCTGCGATCGTGTCGTTCAGCAGCGTCAGCGTTCCGTTCGAGATCTCGATCGCACCGCCGCCGCCCCCGTTACCGCCCGAGCCGCCGTCGCCACCCGTGGTGCCCCCGGTCGCGCCGGCGCCGCCCTGACCGCCGTTGCCCCCGTTGTTCGACGCGAACGTGGAGTTCGTGATCGTGATCGTGCCCATCCCGCTTCCCGCGATCGCGCCGCCGCCGGCCGCGTCGCCGCCGTCACCGCCGGCGCCGCCGACCGACGTGCCCGAGCCTCCCGCCGCGCCGGCGCCCGCCACTCCGGCGGCGTTGCCGCTGAGCGTGCTGTCTGTGATCGTGACGGTGCCGCCCGCGTTCAGGATCGCTCCGCCCTCGCCCCCCTGCGCGCCCGGCCCGCCGGGGCCGCCGGTGCTGCTCGCATCGGTGTCCGCGCCGCCGGCGCCGCCCTCGCCCCCGGCCCCGGCCTTGTCTCCGGACAGTGTCGCGCCGGTGAGCGTGAGCGAGCCCGTGTTGTAGACCGCGCCGCCGTCGCCGCCCTGGCCGCCGCTACCACCCGGCTGGCCGGCGCCGCCGGTTCCGCCCGCACCGCCTCCGCCCGCCGTGCTGTTGGTGATCGCCGCGTCGTCGATCGTCAGCGTGCCCTGATTGGAGATCGCTCCGCCGCTGGACCCCTCGCCGCCCTGGCCGCCGGTGCCCTCCGCGCCCAGCCCTCCCGGCGGCGCGGTGGCATTCGTCAGCGTCAGCTGAGTGAGCGTGACGTTCGCCCCGGCGGCGATCTCGAACGCCGTGTTGTCCAGCGCGGTCGCGTCGATCGTCGTCTGCGCCTCACCGGCGCCCTTGATCGTCAGCGTCGTCACGGTCGAGGACACCGACAGCGGCCCTCCGGAGAGAGGCGGCAGCGGGGCGCCCAGCTCGTAGGTCGCCGCGTCCAGCACGATCGTGTTCGCCCCGAACGCTGCGGCTGCGCAGTCGCCGCTCGGGCTGCCCGGAGAGTCGACGTCCTGGACCGCCTGGCGCAGCGAGCACTGGCCGCTCGTGCTCGTGTCCTGAGTGGTGTCGACCGTGATCGTGGCCGCCACGGCCGGGGCGGCCGTCGTCGCGAGCAGACATCCGAGCACCAGCACGAGCAGGCGTACGCGCAGCATGTTCTTCTCCTCCGTGTCATCTCGCGCCCCGGCCCAGGCACGCTTGATGTTGGGCTTTAACGGAGGGGCGGCGAAGAAGTTTCTAGATCTCGAATCTGACGCTGACGGTTCGGCCCCGAGCGCCGTCCGCAATCGGCGTCGCGCTCAACCGGTAGCGCCCGTGCTTCAGCCCCGCCGTCTTGAGCTTGAAGCTGTTGGCCCCATCGCGGTCGCGGTGCTCGAACGTCCGCGCGCGACGGCAGCCGTGTTTTGAACAACGGGCGATCACGAATGTCGTCGTCGCGGCCTCGGAGTCCCTGTAGGACACCTCCGCGCGCTTGACCTTGAGGCGAGCGATCGCCGGCGGCGCCGGTTCGGTGGTGAAGGTCTCCGCGGTGCCCGCGGTGGTGCCGTCGATGGACGTCGCCACGAGCTCGTAGTGGTATGTCGTGCCCGGCTTCAGCCCGGTGACGTTCGTCGTCACCGCAACCGGGACCACGCCGGCGGTCTGCTGCCCGGCCGACTTGACCGTGCCGATCTGGAAGAAGAAGCTCGCCGTCGCCTGGTTCGCGGTCACGCTTCCGTGCAACGTCGCGCTGCTCCGCCCGACGGCGGTCGCGGCGCCGGTGCTCGCCGCCGGCGCCTCGACCTGGTAGGCGCCGATGTCACAGCTCGCAGTCCGCGTCACGCCGCGCTGGTCGGTCGCCGCGCAGCCTGCTCCTTGTCCGGCCGCCGCGCTCCCGGCTCCAAGGTCCTCCGTCTGTGTCGGCCCGCCGTTGTTCTGCAGTGCGCCGAGCTTCGGATCGCCGAGGGTGAACGTCGTCGGACAGCCGGCGGCGACCCCGAACACGAGGTTGTGACCGTCGTCGGTCACGTTGCCGGCGCAGTTGCCGAGCTCGTTGGAGGCGAGCAGCGTGTCCGTCAGCGCGGTGGCGGGCGCGCCGTTGTCGTACACGCCCCCGCCGAACGCCGGGTTCCCCACGGCGCCGGCCTGCGCGGTCGAGCCGGAGCCCGGCTGGCCCGGAGTCCCGGGAGCGCCGACGAAGTTGCCGTTCACGGTCACGTTGGTCAGGCTCGCGGTCGCGCCCCCGTGGACGAAGAGCCCGCCGCCTGCGCTGCCGTTGCCGGCGCCGCCGCCGCTGGGCTCGGAGCTCGTGACGTTCGTCACGCCACCATTGCCGCCGTTCCCACCGGGGCCGCCGAAATTGCCGGTCAGCGTCGAGTTGACCACCGTCACGGTGCCGCCGCTGGTGGCGATCGCACCACCCGAGGATCCGCCCGCGGCCGTCGCACCGGTCCCGCCCACGAAGTTGAGCCCCAATCCGTCGCCGCCGCCGCCCCCGTCGCCGCCGGCGCCGGCGTGGTTGCCGGCGAACGTGCTGCCCGTGATCTTGACGGTGCCGCCCACGTTCGCGATGCCGCCCCCATCGCCGCAGCAGCCGCCGTTCGCGCCGGGGCCGCCGCTGCCGCCCGCGCCCCCGGCGCCACCCTGTCCGCCGTCGCCGGCGGCGTTGCCGGAGACGGTCGCATCGGTCACGGTCAGGCCGCCCGTGTTCTCGATCCCGCCGCCGGCGCCGCCGTTCCCACCGCCGGCTCCCTGCTCGAGCGTCTGCCCGACGCCGCCGCGTCCACCGCTTCCCGCGGTGTTGTCGGTCAGCGCCGCATCCTGGATGGTCAGGGTCCCGGCGTTGAGGATCCCACCGCCCGGGGCGCCGTTGCCTCCGGCGGTAGGCGGGCTGCCGCCAGAGGGGTCTCCGTTGACGCCGTCTTTACCCGCCGCGCCGTCTGGCGCGTGACCGCCGGTGAGGGTCAGATCCTCGATCGTGACCGTGGCCTTCAGCGACACGTCAAGGACCCGATCCCCAAGGCCGGTCGCGGAGATCGTGGTCGCATTCATTCCCGCGCCCTGGATCGCCAGCGGCGTCGTCCCGGTGACGTCGAGGTCGCCCGTCGTCTGGTCGTCGGTCCCGGTCGGCTTGATCGTCAGCTGGTACGTGTCGGGCCCGAGCACGATCGTGTTCGACTGGTCGTCGGCCATCGCGCAATCGCCGACGAGCGACCCGGGCGTGTTGACCGCCGCGATCGCCTCGCGCAGGGAGCACTGCCCCGCAGCGGCGGCCGAGTCAGTCGTCGTCGTGACGTCGATCGTCGCCGCCTCCGCACTGGTCGCGCCAGTGGCCATCGCCACGGCGGCAAGCACGGTCGCCAGCACCCCGGTCCGCATCGCGATCCGATCGTACCGCCGCACGCCCGCGACGGCCGCGCGTGAGCAGCTTGCACTCCTTGAAGCTAGTCGATCCGGAATGAGACGGTGACCGTGTTTCCCGTTATCCCGTCGAGCCTCGCAGTCAGGGCGAGCCGGTAACGGCCCGGCTTGAGCGCTCGCTTGCCGAGCCGCCCGCTGAGCCGCACCCTGTTGGCGCCGGCCCTGTCCTGGTGGCTGAAGCTGCCGATGCGCCTGCACCTCTTCGCGCCGGCGCACTTCGACACGATCAGCGTGGTCGTCGCGGCCAGCGAATCGGTGTACGTGATCGTGGCGTGTCTCGAGGGCTTGAACTTCGAGGGCTTGAGCTTCGCCTTGCGAAGCGTCGGCCGGGGCGGCTTGGCGGTCGTGAACGTCACGTCGCCGCTCGTGGCTGTGCCGTCGGCCGAGGTGACGACCAACCGGAAGTGATACGTGGTGTGGGCCTTGAGCCCCGTCACAGACGAGGACAGCGGCGTCGCCTGTAGACCGCCGATCGTCTGCGCAGGGGTCGTCGACCCGTAGGCCGTGCTCGTCCCGAACTGGAACTGGGCGCTCGCCGTGCCGTCGTTGGGGGTGCCCGAGCCACTCAGCCGCGCGCCGCCGGAGGTGATCGCGCCGGCTGTCGGCATGCTCACCGCCGGCGGCGTGACCTCATACGCGCCGATATCGCACGCGGCCCCGCTCGGCCGCGGTAGGCCGCGCTGATCCGTCGCCGGGCAGCCCGCTCCGGTCGCGGGGACGGCGTCGATCGCGGCGCTACCGCCGCCGAGCGCGATCGTCTGCGTCGGCCCGCCGTTGTCCTGCAGCGCTCCGAGCTTCGGATCGCCGTTGATGCCGGGGCACGTCGCGTCGGGGAAGCTGAGGTTGTGCCCGTCATCGATCACAGGGCCGCTGCAATTACCGCCGTTGTCGGAGGCGACGATCGTGTTCTGCACCGCGGTGTAGCAGGGCTGGCCGAGGATGCACAGCGTCGCTGCCGCGAGCAGTCCGCCACCGACGCCGTTCGTGCCCGGCGCGCCGGCCGTTCCCGTCGCTCCGCCGGCGGCGGGTCCGGCCGGGCCGGGCCCGCCCTGCGCGCCGACGCCGTTGCCGGCCACCGTGTCGCTCACCATCGTCGAGCCGTCGCGGTCGGCGATGTCGATCCCCCCGCCGTCGCCACCGTCACCGCCGCTCCCGCCGGTCCCGCCGGTCCCGCCGGTGATGCCGGCGCCGCCGGTACCGCCGCTGCCGCCGGCACCTGCGAAGTTCCCGCTCACGGTGCTGTTCGTCATCGTGATGACCGTGATCGCGCTTGCGATCCCGCCACCGGACCCGCCGGCGCAGCCGTTGCCTCCAGATGACGAAGGTCCGGGCGCGCTGACGCCGCCGGTGCCGCCGCTGCCGCCGGCGCCGGCGCTGTTGCCGCTGATCGTGCTGGCGGAGATCGCTGCAGCGCTCGGGCTCTCGGCGGCGAGACCCCCGCCGTCGCCGCCGCAGCCGCCGTCGCCGGCGGAGCCGAAACTGTCGTTTTGAGCGACGCTTCCGAACTCCGGGGAGCCGCCCACACCACCGGTGCCCGCCGAGTTCGCGCTCAGCGTCGTGCCCGTGATCGTCATCGATCCCGACGCATCGTCGATCCCGCCACCTGTGCCGCCCGCACCGCCGGCCCCGCCGCTTTGGAGGTCGTCGGTCCCCGTCGGCGAGCCACCGCCCCCGCCGCCGCCGGCGAAGTTCGCGCCGATCGTCGAGTCGCCGATCGTCAACGTTCCGTTGTTCTCGATCCCGCCGCCCGCACCCCCGGTGCCGCCGAGGCCGGCCGGGTCCAAGTCAGAGAGATTTCCGCCACCGCCTCCGCCGGTGCCGCCGCCGCCGGCATGGTTGCCGGTGATCGTCGAGTCGGTGATCGTCAACGTGGCTTCGTTGTCGATGCCGCCACCGAACCCGCCGGCGCCACCGGCCCCGCCCGCTCCGCTGCCGGCCGACCCACCCTGACCACCGTCACCGGCGGCGTTCGCGCTGACGGTGACCCCGGTCAGCGACAGCGTGCCCGAGTTCGCGATCCCACCACCGCTGGTCCCGGGATCGCCTGTGGCGCCGCCCCCGCCGGGTGCGGCCGCGCCGTCGGGCGCGTGACCGCCGGTGATCGTCAGGCCGCTGAGCGACACGTTCGCACCTGCCGCGATGCTCAGCACGCGGTCGTGGAGGCCGGTCGCGTCGATCGTCGTGCGCCCAGCGCCTGCACCCATGATCGTGAGGTCGCTGACGGTGCTGACCACGTTCAGGTCGCCCGTCGAGTTGTCGTCGTCACCGCTGGGCCGGATCGAGAGCACGTACGTGCCGGCGCCGAGCACGATCGTGTTCTGAGTTGCGGACGGCTTCGCGCAGCCGGGGCTCGCCGAGCCGGGCGAGTCCACCGACTGGATCGCCTCGCGCAGCGAGCACAGTCCATCGTTCGGCGTCGTGTCGTCGCTCGTCGTGGTGACGGTGATCGTGGCGGCGCCGGCCGCGGCCGTGAACGACGCAACGGCGACGACGGCGAACGCTGCAACGACACCACGCTCTTTCGAACTTCATTGCGAACCTCCTGTCGGCTCCCAGCTGACCGACTCGGCGACCCGCTCGAGCGGCAGCGACGCGCGCGCGGCCACCGCTCGCACCGCATCGATCGATTCGGCGCGGTACAGGTGAAGGCACGTCTCATCCACGGCGATGAAGATCGAGCGCACGAGCTCCACCGGCGTGCCCTCGCACGTCAGTTGCTCGGCGGCGCGCCGCGCCGCGCCGGCGCGGACCGCAGCTTCCGCGCCGCCCGCCGCGGGCAGGTACTGCTCGGCCACGAACTCGCGCATCGGCGACTACACGCCCGTCGTCACAGCCTGAGCGGTGAAGATGCAGGCCGTCCCGCCGGAGGCGTCCCCCGTCGTCCAGATCGTGGCCACACGGCTGGGATTGCTGACGCCGGTCTGGGCGACCTGGAAATCGACCGTCTGCAGTGCCGAGCTGTCCGGCTCGGTGTAGGTATCGCCGATCAACATGCCGTGCAGCGGGTTGATGTCCGCCGCGGAAGGGAACGTCGTGCCCCACTCGATCAGGTCCAGCGGCTGCGCCTCGGCCGTGAACGAGACCTCGGGCTTGTCGCCGGCCAGACAGGATCCGTCGACCTCGCCCAGCCCGGTGTCCAGCAGGAACTGGCCGGTGGTGCCGACGTTGATCTCGACCCGGTTCTGGATCACGCTGTCGCCGCCGTGCACGAAACCCGTCGCCGGCACGCCCCCGAGCTCGGTGGAGTTGGCCGCGGTGCCGTTCGCCGGCAGGAATGTGTTCGGCGCGACGTCCGCCGCTGTCAGCGAGCCGGGAGCGACCCGCGACCCGGTAACGGCGCCCAACCCCAGGTTCGCGGTCTTGACCTGTCCCGCGCCGATCTTCCTGCTCGTGACCGAACCGTTCTTCAGCTTGGCGCCGGTGATCGAGCCGTTCTTGATCTGGGACCCGTTGATCAGCCCCATTGCCCAGGCGGGTCCGCCGAGTGAGGCGAACAGCGCCGCACTGGCGAGTCCGATCGCGACGAATGATGGATTGAGTTTGCGCATGGCCGCAAGCTACGGCCGCGCCGCCGGCATTGAAATAACCGAAACCCTGACTCTTTAGGTGCGGCGGCCCGCGCGTTACGAGCCCGCGGCCAGCCGCTTGCCGAGTTGCGCTCGGGAGCGCACGCCGAGCTTCGGGTACGCGCGGCGCAAGATGGACCTCGACCGTGTTCACCGCGACGTAGAGCGCCGCGGCGATCTCCTTGTTCGACAGCCCTTCCGCCGCGAGCTCGACTACGCGCCGCTCGCTGGGCGTCAGCTCCCCGGTCGCCCGGCGGCGCCCGCCGACCCGCTCGAGCTCTGACCGCGCTCGTTGCGCCCATCCCTCGGCGGCGAGGTCCGCGAACGCGGCGACCGCGTGCTCGAGCGTCTCTCGCGCCCCACGCCACTGCTTGTGACGGCGCTGCGCGCGGCCGAGCGCGAGCAGGCAACGGGCGCTGTCGAATCGCAACCCGAGCTCGTCGAGCTCCGCCGACGCCTCCCGCAGCGTTGCCGCGCTCGGCTCCGCGTAGCCATTGGCGGCGAGCTCGATCAGCGCTGCCGCCGCGCTTGGCGGTCACGCGTGCCCACGGGTGATCCTGGTCGGCGGCCATCTCCTTCAGCCGGCCGACCACCACACGCGCGTCTCCGAACTGCTCGAGTTCGACCAGCGCCTCGACCAGCTCGGGCGCGACCGGGAACGCGCCGGGATCGAGCACGCCCTCGCGCTCGCAGTGCTCCCATACCGGCGACAACTCGGCCAGCGCCTGCTCGGGCGCCGGCTCGATCAGCGCCGCGATCCCCAGCGCGCGGCGCGCCTCGAGCTCGTCCCATGCGCTCCCCGTAGCCTGCGCGAGGTCGATCGTCTGATGTCCCCATCGCTTCGCGTTCTCCTGAGCGCCGCGACCCGCCTCGAGCAGTGCGCGGCAGCGCGGATACTGCGGGCGAAACTGCGTCTCGAAGTCCGAGGACTGACCCCACTCGTCGAGCAGTCGTTCCGCCGCATCGAAATTCCCCGCTCGAAGGTCGACCTCAACGATGTGCATACGGACCATCGCGTACGAGGTGAGATCGCCACGCTCATCCGCGAGCTCGACGAGCGCCTCGAGCAACGCCCGCGCTCGTGCCAGCTCGCCTCGCCAGAACAGCCGCTTCGCCGCCACCCGCTCGGGCGCCGCCGAGATGTACGCGGCCGGATCCTCGGCCACCCGCGAGCGCGCGCACAACTCATCGACGGGTCGGCCGCTCAGCGCCACCGGCCACGCGAGCGCCCACAGCGTGTAGCGCCGCACCGTCGCAGCCTCGGCACCCTCCAGGGCTTCCCGCGCCCACGCCTCGGCTTCAGCGAGGCGTGAGCACCCCTGCCACCGCGGCATTGCCGGCCAGCTTCGCAAGCACATGCGCGCGCAGATTGCGATCTTCGCCGCACTCCGCCAGCGCCCGATCCAGGTAGCGATCCTGATCCTCGCGGCTACGCACATCCTCGCTTTCGCTCAGATGCAGCCATGCACGTGCACGCTGCCGGCCGGCGGGGAGCGAGCTCGAGTTCCTCGAGCAGCAGTGCCGTCATCCGCCGCAGCTCGCCTGCATCGTCGAGCCGTTCGGCCAGCTCGAGCACCCGGTCCGGCCGCTCCGCCGCTCGAGCCGGCGTCAGACGGAGCGCCTCCGTTGCGAGCAGCATCGCCTGCCTGCGAGCTCCGCGCGAGCGAGCCTCGCTTCCGCCTGCGGCAGCCCGGGCCGCCACGTCTGCGTCGGGGCCCGTGGTCGCCAGCGCCAGGTGCAGGGCGCGTGCCGGCTCGTCGCCGGCCGGCCCGGACAGAGCGCGGTGCAGCTCGCGGCGCTCACCCGCCCCCGAGCGTCTCTGCGCAGCGGCTGCGAGCAGCGGATGCGAAGCACGCACCCGTCCCCGATTCAGCACCACGGTGCCGCTGTCGACGGCATCGTCGAGCGCGTCTGCGCCGACGATCGGAACAAGTTGCTCGACCCGCGCATCCTCGCTGAGCGCGACCGCGAGCAACACCCTGCGGACGGCAGCCGGGAGTGCGGCGACGCGGTCGCCGAGCAGCTCGTCGAGCGAGTCGGGCACCGGAAGGTCGCGCTCGAGCGACGGGCCGCCGAGTTCGAGCAACGAGCGTCCTACCTCGAGCGCAAACAGCGGGTTGCCATCCGTCGCCTCGACGAGCCGGCGCAGACGCTGGCGCGAGACCGTCAACCCCAGCCGCTCGAACAGCAGCCGCCGCACCGCACCCAGCGACATCGGCCCAACCTGGATCCGGTCGATCGCGGCTCTCGACAGAACCGCCTCCAGAGCACCGGCGCGTCCCGGGCCGCCGCGCGAGCAGAAACGCGACCCGGGCGCCATCAAGCCGGCGGGCGACGAACGTCAGCGCATCGGCGGACTGCGCGATCCAGCCACTGCAGATCATCGACGGCGATCAGAACCCGAGCGCGGGCCGCCAACCCGCGCACGACGCCGAGCAGACCGAGCGCGACCACCGTCGTCGCAGCCGGCTCGGCCGGCGGACTCTGCTCGCGCCAGCGCAACCTCCAGCGCGCGGCGTTGCGGACCCGGCAGCGCCGTGAGCTCCGGTTCGTCGAGCTGCTCGCACAGGTCGATCAACCCGCCGAACGGCAGCCGCGACGCGGTCTCGCTCGGCCGCGCCGGCAGCACGCGCACGCCCTGCCCGCGAGCCAATTCGGCCGCCGCGTCCATCAACGTCGTCTTGCCGAACCCCGCCTCCCCGATCAGGACGATCGCATGCCCCGGGCTCGGGTTGCGGACGAAGTCATCGAGGCGGGCGAGCTCGACCTCGCGCCCGACGACCGACGCCTCACCACCAAGACGGCCGCGGTCGCCCAATTACACCTCCGGGCTCGCCTCGCTATAGCTTGTGGCGCTCGAGCAGCTTGCGCCCGATCACCATCCGCTGGATCTCCGACGTGCCCTCGCCGATCAGCAGCAGCGGCGCGTCGCGGTAGATCCGCTCGATCTCGTATTCCTTCGAGTAGCCGTAGCCGCCGTGGATGCGCAGGCACTCCTCGGCGCAGAAGCGCCCGGCCTCGGAAGCGAACAGCTTCGCCATCCCGGCCTCGATGTCCGAGCGCTCACCGGAATCCTTCAGCCGCGCCGCCCGGTGCGTCAGCAGCCGCGCCGCGTCGACCTGCGTCGCCATGTCCGCGAGCTTGAACTGGATCGCCTGATGCTGCGCGATCGGCTTGCCGAACGTCTTGCGCTCCTGGCTGTACCTGAGCGCCAGCTCCAGCGCCCGTTGTGCCAGCCCAACGCCACGCGCGGCGACGTTGACGCGGCCGAGCTCGAGCGCGTCCATCATCTGCCCGAAGCCCTTGTTGAGCCCGGCTTCCTCGCCGCCGAGGATGCTGTCGGCCGGCGTCTTGTAGCCGTCGAACACGAGCTCGGTCGACTCGACGCCCTTGTAACCCATCTTCTTGAGCTGCGGCGGCACGTTGAAACCCGCGTACGGACCGGTGTTTTCGCTTACGCCCGGCTCCTTCTCGGCGATGAAGCACGTCAGCCCGCGGTGCTTGGGCTCCGCGTTCGGATCGGTGCGGACGAGGGTGAACACGAGCCCGGCGCGAAGGCCGTTCGTGACCCACATCTTCGTGCCGTTGATCTCGTACGTGTCGCTGTCCGGAAGCTTCTTGGCGGACGTCTTGATCGCCGCGACGTCGGATCCGAGCTCCGGCTCGGACAGGCTGAACGCCGCCCGGATCTCGCCGGTCGCCATCTTCGGCAGGTACTTCTGCTTCTGTTCCTCGGTGCCGAACTTCATCAACAGGTACGAGCCGATGAAGTGCGTGTTGACGATGCCGGAGATGCTGATCCAGCCTCGTGACAGCTCCTCGACGATCATCGCGTACGTCGTCAGGTCCAGCCCCATCCCTCCGTACTCCTCGGGGATCGTCACACCGAACAGTCCGAGCTCCTTCATCTGTTCGACGATCGGCTCGGGGAACTCGTCCTCGTGGTCGTAGTGCTCCGCGTTCGGGAGGATCTGCTCGTCCGCGAACTGGCTGGACCATCTCGCAGATCGCCTTCTGCTCGTCGGTCTTCTCGGTGTAGGGGGTCGCTAGGGCCATGCGATCCAGAATACGTCAAATCTCTGTGTAATCGATGGCGCGGGCGAGCGGGGCGTGCCACGGTGGCCCCATGTCCCGGCCGAGTCCAGAGCGTGTGGGGCGCTTCTACCACGACACCCGCTTCGACTTCGAGACCGACCACTGCCGCGACCTCGATTACGTGTCCGAGGACCTGCTACCGGTCCGGGTCACCTGGGAGCTGATGATCCACCTGCCGGACCGGACCGGCGCGCAGCTGCGGAAGCTGGTCGAGCTCCGCCGCCGCTACGGGCGCGCGGCCTGAGCAGCCGCCGACGCGGGCGCATCCGAATGCACCGTGTGGCTCCACGGCGTCTCGGGCCGCTCGTCGAGCTCGCCGTCGAGCTCCAGGTCGACCTTCTCGTTGAAGAAGCACACGAGTCCGGCGATCCGGCCGACCTCGGCTATGGGCTGCTCGTAGTACCACACGAGATCCTTGACGCCGGCGACCGAGTAGTAGCCCGCCGCCCCCTTGTAGGGGCAGTGCGTGATCGTGTCCGACGGCTCCAAAACCGCCACCACGTCCTCGCGCGGGATGTACCAGCGCGCCGGCAACCCGGTCTCGAACAGCGCGAGCGCGCGCGCGGACTCGGCCAGGACCGAGCCATCGAGCGACACCCGCACGCGCCGGCCCGACGCCACCACGTCCACGCGGTGGTACGGATCCCGCGGGTGGACGTAGATCTCCTCGTCCTCCTCGTACCAGTGGTCCATGCGGTCGAAGTAGAACGCCACCAGATCCCGCAGCCACTCGGCGCCGGCCAAGGGCTCGGGGTAGTACCACGCGCCCGGCCTCGACGACCGACTCGCCGGCACGGATCGTCCAGTACGACGCCTCACCCTTCTTGCCGCAGCGCGTGTGACGCTCCGAGGGCTCCAGGAACTCCGAGCGTACGTCGGCGACCGGGAAGTAGTACACGGGCTGGTGACCCTGCTCGTGGAGCATGAACGCCCCACGGCTGTCGGCGATCGTCTCGCCTCCGACCGCCACTCGCAGCCGACGCGGGGTCGGCTCCAGGTACAGGGTCTGGTCAGGATTGAACACGCCCGCCGGCTTGCGGCCGAGTGGTCCGGTTCCGCTCATTAGGCCCATCACGTCTCAGGCTAGCAATCGCACATCATGCGTCACGACGTAGGAAGAGCAGCAGCGTTCCGGCGGCTACGACGACCGTGTACAGGGCGAGGAGCGCCAGCGCGCGTGAGTAGGACGTCGAGCTGGTGCCGCCGTGTGCGACCGCGCTCAGCAGCTGCCCTGGGAGCCAGCGGTCGCCGTTGTCCCAGATCGCGGCGATGATCGCCTCGCCCGGCAGGATGTACGCCACGCCGACCGTGATCGCGATCGCCGGTGAGCGGAGCATCACCGCCAGCGCGGTCCCGAGCACGCCGTAGCCGAGCGCCGCGAGGTAGATCTGCAGGACCGCGTGGAGCGTGTCGCTGACCCCGGCGCTCGATGTCCACGCCGAGGTGTGGACGCCCTTGCCAGGACCGAGCGCGAACGCGAGGATCACCGCGACCGCGATCGCCAGCACGATCGCGAGCAGCGCAAACAGCGCCAGCGCAAGGTACTTGCCACACAGCAGCTTGATCCGTCTCGGCTGGCGCACGAACAGGTTGCGCAGCGTGCCCAGGCTGTACTCGGTAGCGGTCGCACCCGCGAACAGCGCGAGCACCACGATCCCGACCAGGTTCGAGACGTCGACGATCCCGTGCACGAGACCGTCCGGCCGCGACAACTCCGCGATCGTGACCCGGAATCCATGTCCGTGGAATCCGGGCTGGATCGTCTTGACCGCGCGCTCGATCGTGAACACGGTCGCTGATCACCGTGAAGAACAGCGTCGCCGCCGAGCCCCCACAGGAGCATCGACTGCCGCCGCAGCTTCACCCACTCGCTCGAAAACGAGCGCAGCATCAGGGCTCGCCCCGAATCGGCCCGGACCCTCGGGCGACTCCTCGCCCTCTGAGCCGCCGGTGATCGCGAAGAACGCCTCCTCGAGCGAGGCGCGAGTCGAGCGCAGGCCGCGCAGCGTGATCCCGGCCGCCATCGCCTGGCGGTTGAGCTCCGCCGCCCAGTCCTCGCCGGCCAGCGACCCGCACCGCGTCGCCGTCGACGCGCGCCTCGTGCCCGGCGTCGACGCACAGCGCGCACGAGCGCCTCCACGTCGCCGGCGATGCTCCGGCGTCGCGATCAGCTCCGAGCGCTGCGCGTCGAGCAGCTCCGCCGATCGCTGCCCTGGAACACGATCCGGCCCGGTCGATCATCACCAGGTGGTCGCAGATCGCCTCGATCTCCGACAGCAGGTGGCTGGAGACGAACACCGTGATCCCGCGGTCGGCGAGCCCGCGCATCAGCGCTCGCATCTCGCGGATGCCCGCCGGGTCGAGCCCGTTCGTCGGCTCGTCGAGGATCACGAGCTCCGGCGTCGGCAGCAGCGCGGCCGCCACTCCGAGCCGCTGCTTCATCCCGAGCGAGTACGACCGCACGAGGTCGTCTCGCGCGCTCGGACAGCCCGACCTGATCGAGCACCTCGGCGATCCGCGCGCGCGGGAACCCGCCAAGCCGCGTCAGCACCTCGAGGTTCGCCGGCCCCGGACAGCGTCGGGTAGAACGACGGCGATTCGATCAGCGCGCCGACTTGCGGCAGGTAGGCGGCCGGGTGCCGAGATCGGCTCGCCGAGCACCGTCGCGCGGTGCCGCTGGTCGGCCTGACAAGCCCGAGCAGCAACTGGATCGTCGTCGTCTTGCCGGCGCCGTTGGGCCCGACGAAGCCGCACACGACCCCGG
Organism: uncultured Solirubrobacterales bacterium; assembly: GCA_963826895.1. GTDB lineage: Bacteria > Actinomycetota > Thermoleophilia > Solirubrobacterales > Solirubrobacteraceae > Palsa-465. The sequence continues at coordinate 625,646 of CAWGYJ010000005.1, read as the reverse complement.
TCGGCAGCTCGATGTCGATCTTCTCGACCGCATGCCGCTCGCCGAAGTGCTTCGTCAGAGCGCTCGCGACGATCGCGGGTGACCCGCTCGGATGTGGGCCGGTGGCTACAGGATCGGAGGCGGTCATCGGGGCTCGGACGGCCCGCCACTCCCCTCCACGCGAGCAACCGGCATCCTAGCGGGATGAACTTCGCCCGAGACGTCGTCGATGCGGCCCCGCGAGACAGCCGCGCGCTGGTGGAGATCACCGGCCGGGGCGAGCGCCGTGAGTACACGTTCGCCGAGGTGTCCGACCGCAGCGCCCGCCTGGCGCAGACGCTGACAACACACGGCGTGGCCAAAGGCGATGTCGTGCTGACGCTGATCGGCAACCGCCCCGAGTGGGTGTTCGCGATGGTCGCCTGCTTCCGCATCGGCGCCGTCGTGCTTCCTTGCAATGAGCAACTCCGCGCCCACGACCTCAGCCACCGGCTCGAGACCTCCCTGCCGAAGCTGATTTTGGCCGACGAGCGCAACATCACGGAGCTGAGCGCCGCCGCGCCGGCCTGCCCGGTGCTGACCATCCCCGACGACCGCATCTACGCAGAGCAGCCGGCACCCGCCGTCGAGTTGCAACCCACGGACCCCTGCCTGATCACCTTCACGTCCGGCACCACCGGCGAGCCGAAGGGGATCGTCCACGGACAGCGCTATCTCCCCGGCCAGCGCCTCCAAGCCACCCACTGGCTCGACGCCCGGCCCGGCGACCTCGTGTGGTGCACGGCCACGACCGGCTGGTCGAAGTCCGCCCGCAACGCCTTCATCGCGCCGTGGATCAACGGCGCCGCCGCGCTGCTCCACGACGCCCGCTTCGACCCACAGCAAAGGCTGCAGATCGCTCACCGCGAACGCGTGAACGTCCTCTGCATGGCACCGACCGAGTACCGCGTGATCGCCAAGCGAACGACGATCGGACCCGTCCCGAGCCTCCGTAGCCTCGTGGCGGCGGGCGAGGCGCTGAACCCGGAGGTGATCCGGACCTTCGAGGAGGCGACCGGGCTTCAGATCCGCGATGGGTACGGCCAGACCGAGACCGGTCAGCTGACCGCGAACCCGCCGGACCAGCCGGCGATGCCCGGTTCGATGGGCAAGCCCCTGCCCGGGGTGAGCCTCACAACACAGGACGGAGAGCTCGTCCTGAAGGACCCGCGCACAGATCCGACCTTCTTCGTGGCCTACCTGGAGGACCACGAACCGGCCCCGGAGGCCAAGCCCTGGAGCACCGGCGACCGCGTGCATCAGGACGAGAGCGGCTACCTCTACTTCGAGAGCCGATCCGATGATATTATAATTTCCGCCGGTTACAGGATTGGGCCGTTCGAGGTCGAGTCGGCGCTGGTGTCGCACGAGGCGGTGGCGGAGGCGGCGGTGGTGGCGGCACCCGATGACGAGCGCGGGTCGGTCGTTCGCGCCGTGGTCGTGCTGACGAATCAGTTCGCCCCGAGCGACGAGCTCGCCACCACCCTCCAAGAGCACGTCAAGAACGAGACGGCGCCCTACAAGTACCCGCGGATCGTCGACTTCGTGCCCGAGTTGCCGAAGACCGCCAGCGGCAAGATCCGCCGCGCCGAGCTCCGCCAGCTACGCTGAAAGCATGGCCGAAAAGCGACCGGTGATCGGAATCTGCACCGCGCTCGAGCACGCACAGTGGGGCGCCTGGAGCAAGCCGGCGGCGCTGCTCGCGTACGAGTACCTGCACGAGATCCAGCGCGCCGGCGGCCTCGCGCTGATGGTCCCCCCGGACCCGGCGCTCGAGACCAACCCCGACGAGGTGCTCGACCAGCTCGATGGCCTGATCCTCGCCGGCGGGTGCGACGTCGACCCCTCGACCTACGACGCCGAGCCGCACCCCGAGACCAAGGGCACGGTCCCCGAGCGCGACCGCTCCGAGCTCGCGCTCACGAGGGCGGCGGTCAGGCGCGACATGCCGGTGCTCGGGATCTGCCGCGGCATGCAGGTGCTGAACGTGGCGCTCGGCGGCACGCTCGACCAGCACACGCCCGACACCGTCGGCCACGAGGAGCACCGCCGCCGCCACGGCACGTTCGACGGCAACGACCACGACGTCACCCTCACAGCGGGGTCACTCGCGGCCGTCACCGCCGGCGAGGAGACCCACGGCACGAAGTCGCACCACCACCAGGGGGTCGCGACGCTCGGCGACGGGCTGACCGTCACCGGCTTCTCGAGCCTCGACGAGTACCCCGAGGCGATCGAGGCGCCGGACCGGCGGTTCGTGCTCGGCGTGCAGTGGCACCCCGAGGCCGACGAGCACAGCCGCGTGATCGCGTCGTTCGTGCAGAAAGCCCGGGACTACCGAAGCACACGCGGCTCGGCGTAGCCGGCCGCGCGCACGGCGTCCGCGACGGCCGTGGCGTGCGCCACGCCCCGCGTCTCGAGCACGAGCTGCACCGCGGTCTCGCGCACGTGAAGGTCGACGCCCTCTCGGATGTGCTCAACGTCGAGCACGCTCGCGCCGTGCTCCCCGACCAGCGTGAGCAGCTGCGCCAGCGAACCGGGGCGGTCCGACAGCCGGGCGAGCAGCACGAGCCGGCGTCCCGCCTGGCTCTCGTATCGCCGCGCGACCTGCGCCAGCATGCCGGCGTCGACGTTCCCGCCCGACAGCACGACGACGGTGGTGCCGGAGCCCGTGAGCGGCACCCGGCCGGACAGCAGCGCGGCGACGCCGACCGCGCCCGCGCCCTCCACGACGAGCTTGGTGCGCTCGAGCAGGAACACCATCGCGTCGGCTACGTCGTCATCGGGAACCGAGATCATCTGGTCGACCCACTTCGACATCAGCCGCAGCGTCAGCTCCCCGGGCCGCTTGACCGCGATCCCGTCGGCGATCGTGATCGCCGTGTGCACCGGTACGACCTCACCGGCCGACAGCGAGGCCGCCACGGGCGCGCAGGCGTCGACCTGCACCCCGATCACCTCCACCGAGGGCTTCATCGACTTCACCGCGATCGCGATCCCGGACACCAGCCCCCCGCCCCCGACGGGCACGACGATGCGCTCCAGCTCGGGCACCTGCTCGAGCAGCTCCAGGCCGAGCGTGCCCTGGCCGGCAACCACGGCTGGGTCGTCGAACGGGTGCACGAACGCCAGCCCGGCCTCCGCGGCGCGCGCCTTGGCCGCGGCCACGCAGTCGTCCACCGTGATCCCGGTCTCGATGATGCGGGCGCCGAGATTGGCTGCCGCCTCGACCTTGGCGATCGGGGCGGTGACCGGCATGAACACCTCGCACGGAACGCCGCGCGTTCGCGCCGCGTATGCCACGGCCTGCGCGTGATTCCCGGCGCTGCCGGTGACCACGCCCGGAGCGCACTCGTCGCCGAGCGCGTGCAGCTTGGCCAACGCGCCACGCAACTTGAACGAGCCCGTGCGTTGCAGGTTCTCGGCCTTCAGCACGACCTCGCCGCCGGCTCGCTCGGACAGCGTTCGCGAGCTGAGGGTCGGGGTCTCCCGGATCACGCCGCGCCCTGCGTCGACGGCGCGCCGGATGTCGTCCGCCGTGACAGAAGCGACCTTAGTCAGGGAGCGCCACCACCGCTTCGATCTCGACCTTCGCCCCGCGCGGCAATGCGGCGACGCCGACGGTGACGCGCGCAGGCGGATCGGACTCGAAGAACGACGCGTAGACCTCGTTGACCGACGCGAACGCGTTCATGTCGGTCACGTACACGGTGACCCGCACGGCGTTCCCAAGCGTGGTCCCCGCTGCCATACACACCGCGGCGAGGTTCTCCAGACAGCGTCCGGTCTGCTCGGCGGCGGTGGCGCCGACGAGGTCCCCGGTCCTCGGGTCGAGCGGGATCTGGCCCGAGCAGAACAGCAGCGCGCCGCTGCGGACGGCGTGGACGTACGGGCCGATGGCCTCGGGGGCATCTTTCGCTGTGACCGGCTCGCGGTGGTTGGGCAACTCGTCTCCTAACGCGTTGGTGGCGTTCGCCGGCTAAGCGTATTGCGCGCGTGACCCGAGGGGTAGCCTCCGGGCGATGCCGAACCGCCTGGCCGGTGAAACTTCCCCGTACCTGCTCCAACACAAGGACAACCCGGTCGACTGGTATCCGTGGGGCGATGAGGCCCTCACACGAGCCAAGGCAGAGGACCGCCCGCTGCTCGTTTCGATCGGCTATTCGGCCTGCCACTGGTGCCACGTGATGGAGCGCGAGTCGTTCGAGGACCCTGAGACGGCCGCGCTGATGAACGAGCGCTTCGTGTGCATCAAGGTCGACCGCGAGGAGCATCCCGACGTCGACGCGATGTGCATGGAGGCCTGCCAGGCGCTGAACGGCCACGGCGGCTGGCCGCTGAACGCTTTCCTCACCCCGAACCGAGAGCCGTTCTACGCCGGCACCTACTACCCGCCCGAGCCCCGCCAGGGCCTGCCGAGCTGGCGGATGGTGGTCCAGGCGATCGGCGACGCATGGCACGATCGCCAGGGCGACCTGATCGGCCAGGGCACGCGCCTGACCGAGGCGATCGGCGCGAGCGCACGACTCGAGCCGTCGACCGACCCGATCGTGCCGGACACCCTCACGCGAGCCGTCGACGCCCTCCGCCAGACCTACGACCACCAGAACGGCGGCTGGGGCGGCGCGCCGAAGTTCCCGGCCGCCTCCACGATCGAGTTCCTGCTCGCGCGCGGAGAGCGGGAGATGACGATCGGAACGCTGCGTGCGATGGCCCGCGGCGGGATCTACGACCAGATCGGCGGCGGCTTCTCGCGCTACGCGGTCGACGCGACCTGGACCGTGCCGCACTTCGAGAAGATGTTGTACGACAACGCGCTGCTCGCGCGCGCGTACCTGCACGGATGGCAGGTCTCCGGCGACGAGCTGCTGAAGCGGACCTGCACGGACACCCTCGACTGGGCGCTGCGGGAGATGCGAAGCCCGGACGGCGGGTTCTACAACGCGCTCGACGCCGATTCCGAGGGAGTCGAGGGCAGGTTCTACGTGTGGACGCCCGCGGAGCTGGGCGACGCCGCCGAGCTGTTCGAGCTCGCACCGTTCGAACACGGCCGCTACGTCCTGCGAGCAGCCGAAACCGTCCCGGACGAGACGCGCGAGCGCCTGTACGCAATCCGTGAGCAACGCGTCCGCCCCGGGCTGGACGACAAGCAGCTGACCTCATGGAACGCGCTGATGATCTCGGCGCTCGCCGAGACGGGCGCAACCCTGGGCAGGAGCGACTATCTCGAGGCAGCCACGACCTGTGCGCAGTTTCTCCAGGCACAACGCCGAGACCAGGGCGGGCGCCTGCTCCGGACCGACCGCCTGCCCGGCCACCTCGACGACCACGCCTACCTGCTCGAAGCCCTGCTGACCCTGTACGAGGCGACGTTCGACCCGCGCTGGTACCACCACGCGGTCGCGCTCGCGGACGAGATCATCCGGCGGTTCTCAGACGGCGAGCGCGGTGGCTTCTTCACGACCGCGGACGATCACGACCCGCTTCCGGTCAGGCGCAAGGACCTTGACGACGCGCCGATCCCGTCCGGCAACTCGTCCGCGGCGTTCGGCCTGCAGCGGCTCGCGCTGCTTTCGGGCGAGGGCAGGTACGAGCGGTACGCGATCGGCGTGCTCAGGCTCGCCTACCCGCTCGCCGGCCGCCACCCGCAGGCGTTCGGGCACCTGCTGGCGGCCGCGGACTTCTACCTCGCGCGCGTGAAGGAGGTCGCGATCGTCGGACCGGGCGCGGGCGCACTGCTGCACACCGTCCGCGCCGAGTACCGGCCACATGTTGTGCTCGCGGGCGCGCCCGACTCCGAGCCCGGTCCCGGTGCCGAGGCCGTCCTCGACCCCGAAAGCGCCCCCGGTCCCAACAACGCTCCCGGCGCCGACGACGCCCCCGGCACCGGTGGCGTGCCACTGCTCGACGGCCGTGAGCCGGTCGATGGGCACGCCGCCGCGTACGTGTGCGAGCACTTCATCTGCCAGGCGCCTGTGACCTCCCCGGCAGAACTCGCCGCATTGCTCTGAGCACCGCGGTCACGGCCCGCACACCACGTAGCTCTGAACGTTCACCTGGGAGCCGCTGGTCACGGTTCCGATCACCGCCACCACTTCATAGGCGTTGGCCGGCTCGAGCGAGACCTGCCCGGGTGATCCATTGATCGGCAACGGGTCGACCGTGGATGTGCCCGCGTAGAGGCCCGGATAGGCGCTCTGAATCCAGACCACATCGTGGGTCGTATCGCTCGGGGTGATGTAGGCCCCGCCATCGAACGCCTCCTGGTCCGGCCCGGACGTCGGGCAGCGCGCGACGCTCGGGTTCATCTCGAGCCCCGTTTGCGGACCTGATTGGAACGTCACGGAGACCTTGCTACCCAGAACCACAACCGTGCTGCCGCCCGGATCGGATCCGCCCGAGACGCCCGTCGCCCCGGTGACGAAGGCTCCGCTCGCACCGGTCGGACCGGTCGGCCCCGTATCTCCGGTGGCGCCGGTGGCGCCGATCGCGCCCGTCGGCCCGATCGGGCCGGTCGGACCGACCGCGCCCTGGGGGCCGACGGGTCCGGTCTTGCCGGTCTTGCCGGTCTTGCCCGTGTGACCCGTGTGGCCCTGGAATCCCTGCTTGCCGACCAGACGCGTCACGCATCCGGGCGTATCGTCGGTGTCGTACCGAATCTCGACACGGTTCGTGCCCGCACACGGCTTGTGGTGCCTGGCTGCCACGAGCGCGCTCGGCGAGTGAGAGCTCGCATCGGCCCACGGCAGACCGGTGAAGGCCACCGCCGCCAGGCATGCGCCCACGCACACGGCGATACGGATGAGGTGCTTCTTCGAGAGCATCGTCACCGCCTACGGCCCGCAGATCACGTACGCCTGCACGGTCACCGTGTCGCCGCCCGAGAGCTGGCTGACAACCGCCTGAGCCTCGTACGCGTTCGCGGGGGTGCTGGACACCGTGCCGGCAGTGCTGCTGGGAGCGGGAATCGGATCCACCTCGGTGCTGCTCACATACGTACCGAGGAAGTGATTCTGCTCGGCGACGACGTCGCCGCCACTCTCGGTGCCCGTTGGCTGGATCAGCACGCCGCCGCCGTATGCCTCGGGGTCGTTGATGTCCGTGCACTGCGCAACCGACGGGGTGAGCTCCGTGCCCTGCTGTTCGCCCTCGGGCGGTGCGGTCACCGTGACCAGGGTCCCGGTCACCACCACGGTCGCGCCAGGGGCGCCCTGGATCCCCGTCGCACCGGTGGCTCCGGTTGCGCCGGTCAGTCCGGTCGCCCCCGTGACGCCGGTGATGCCGATCGGACCAGTCGGGCCGATCGGGCCGGTCGGACCGATGTGACCGATGGCGCCGGTCTTGCCCGTCTTCCCGGTCTTGCCCGTCTTCCCGGTCTTGCCCCGAACGCCCTTGACCAGCTCGACGCAGATCCCCGGGTCGCCTGCATCGAACTTGAAGCAGTGCGCGATCTTCTTCTCGCCGTTGGCTCCGTTGACGTCAGCGATGCCCGCGCGCGGGCTCGCCTCGGCCCACGGCAGCCCCGTCAGCGCGACCGTCGCCAAACACGCCGCCACGACCACCGCGACGTAAACCATCCGTTTGACGCTCATGAGACCTCCCCGATCGGGCGTGGCCTCAGCGGCCCGCTTGTGCTGGTCATCGCTGCTCCTTCAGTGTGTGGGCTAACGCTTGTGATGCTTGGCCTTCTTCTTTGTCTTGTGGTGCCTCGCCTCCGGCTTCAGCTTCAGCTTCGGCTTCGGCGTCGACGTCGACGTCGGCGTCGGCGTCGGCGTGGAAGTCGAGGTCGTCGTGACGCTCGGCAGTGTGGGAACCGTAACCTGGATCACGGGCGGCGGCGTCAGCACCCAGCCGCCGAATACCAGGCCGGTGATCCACCAGCGCCCGAACACGTACTCCGCCGAGGCGCTGCGGTCGGCTGTGGCGTAGTTGGACCCGGCGGTGATCGTGTTGTCGCCCGGGCCGCCGATGACGACGCCGACGCCGTCCCCGACGGTCAGCTTGTTGTTGCCGCCGTAGGTCGAGTACACGCTCTGGAGGTCCGTCGGCACGCCGTTTGTGAAGGTGAGCTGCGCGTTGGCGCCCGCGATGATGTCGTTGCCGTTGCCGACCGTGATCACGTTCGCGCCGGAGCCTCCGAAGACGATGTCGTTGCCATCGCCGAGTGTGATCGTGTTGGCCAGCGTGCTGTGCCACGACACGGTCGGGTCCTGGCTGACGATCTTCGAGATCACCCCACCGACCCACGTCAACTCGCCGTCGTCGCCGAGGACGATCTTGTTCCCGTTGCCGCCGGTGATCGTGTCGAAGCCGGTGCCCGCGACGATGATGTCGTTCCCGTTGCCGACCGTGATCTTGTCGCTCCCGCCGGCCCCGGGGCTGGTGCTGCCGACCTTCGACAGGTGCTGGATCCAGCCGTCCGGAGTCGTGAAGTACACGTAGCCGTTCTTGAGGACGATGTTCGCCAGCTTCGTATCGCCGAGGTCGATCGTCTGCTTCCCACTCCCGGCGAACACGATCGCGGTTCCGTTCTCCGAGCCGGTCACCGAGCTGAGGCCGAACGACAGCGGATCGGTGGTGTAGGCGTCGATGACAGCGCCGGTGCCGGTGATCGGGTTGTTCAGCTGATCGACGTTGCCGTGGTCCATGAAGATGATGTCGTGCCCGATCCCGGCGAAGATCTGGTCCGAGGTCGAGGTGAGCGGGTCGCCCGTCGGTGAGTCGCTCGGGCTCGGGTCGTGGGTGACGATCAGCGCCGAGAGGCCGTCCGTGATGATCTCGGCCAGCGGGGAGGTCAGGTTGACGTTGAAGCCGTCGTTGGCGTAGATCAGGTCGTTGCCGGAGCCGGCGAAGATCTCATCGGCGCCCGAGCCGCCGGCGATCTGGTCGCCCCCGGCGCCGCCGGTGATGAACGTGTTGCCGGCGCCGCCGTACATGATCACCGAGTTCGGGTCGAGGCTCGCATCCAGCACGCTGTGCGCGGCCCCCGTCGGCAGGTCCGTGAACTCGTACGCCATCGGCAGCACGGACGGCAGCGTCGTGCCCTGCTCCACCGCGTCGATGTAGGCGTTGACCGTGGCCGTGGTCGCGTCGTAGTAGGAGCCGTTCTGCGACGTCGAGGCGAACAGCAGCAGCGGTGAGTTGTACCCGCCGCCGCCGGTGGCCGTCAGCGTGTTGGTGCCGCCGCCGCCCTGGATCATCGTGATCGTGTTCGGAACCGTCCCGGTGACGGTGAAGTCGTCATTGCCCTGGCCGAGCATCACGTTGATCACGTCGATGTCGCGGTACGTGATGCCGCCGTCGTACGTCACGGCGCCCGTCTTCGGCGCGTTCGGACCCGAGAACGTAGTCGCCACGCTCATCCCCAGCCCCTCGATCTGGCCGAACTGCGAGATCTGGAGGCTCGTGTTGTAAGGCGTCGAGTACTGCGAGCTGAGCACGTTGAACTCGGTGCTCGAGATCGGTCCGAGCGTGCCGGTCTGACCGGCGATGCTGCCATCGTCGAACACGTTCAGCGTGTTGATCTTGTACTGCGCCGGCGGCGGCTGGTTGTACAGGTTCAGGTCCTGCCCGATCTCACTCGGCAACATCACCGCGGGCACGAGCGGCCGCGGGGCGGTGTCGTAGCCCTCGATGAACAGCGGCCCGGCCAGCGCGGACGTGAGGTGCGGCTGCGCCGTGAACACCTGCACCGGCTGGCCGTTGCTGTTCGAGGGGATCGTCGGCGGGGTCGGGTTGACCGACACGGTGATCGCGATCGGCTGGTTCCAGTTGCTCGCGTCGAACGTCACCGTCGGCGTGCCGCTGTCGCAGCTCGCCGCCGCGGTGAACCTGGCGTCGCCCGAAGTCAGGCAGGTCTGGCCGTCGTCGAGCAGGCTGATGATCACGGGCGCCGTCGGAGCGCTCGTCAGCTGGAGCGTGTAGGAGGAGGGCTGGCTCGGGGAGACGATCGTCTGGCCCGTGGGCTGGACGACGAGCACGCCGGCCGAATCGGTATCGAGGACCATGGCCTGCACCGGCGCGTCGTCGACCACGCCGTCCGAGTAGACCCCGCCCGTGGTCATCGAGGTCGTGACCGTGTCGGTGATCGTGTCGGACGTCGGATCCTCGGCGATCCCGTCGTCGGCCGCGTGAATCGTCACCGTCTGGGCGACGTCCCAGTCTGTGCTGTTGAACGTCAGCGTCGCAGCTCCGCCCGGGCCGGTGAACGACAACCGCGGGTCGGTGCTCGAGGGCGTCACGGTGATGGTCTCGCCCGGAGCCGGCGCCGTCGTCAGCGACACGGTGTACTGGGTCAGCGAGATGCTGTTCGCGTTGCCGAGCGGGCCCTCGATGACGTCGAGGCCGCTCGCCGGCGTGGTCGTGACCAGGCCCGGAAGGTCGCCATCGAGGACGTGGACATCCACGTCGCTGATCGGCACGTCGACAAAGCCCGAGATGTCGGTGGCGACTGGGTTGCACGTCTGCCCGGGGCCGGCGGAGGCGCAGAGCGAGTGCATGACCTCGATCGTTGAGTCCGTTAGCACCGAGCCATCCACCGCGCGGACGTAGATCGTCTGCACGCGCGACCACGCGGTGGCGCCTGAGGTGGCCGACGAGTCGAACTCCAGCACCAGCGACGAAGACCAGTGGATCCCGTCGGTGGACACCTCGATGCCGCTCCCACCCTCGGCTGTGGCGGTCGGGGCCGCGGCAACCGACAGGTACCAGAGGGTGCCGGCGGCGACGTCGCCGGCCGGCTCGCCCAGCGAGACCGTGTACGTGGCCTCGGACGAGCCCGGCGGAGGATTCGTGCTCGAGACCAGGCTGAGGCCGCCGGCCGGCTGCGAGATCACGACCTGGCCGATCGCGGAGTTCGCCACGGTCGCCTCGATGCCGGCGGCGTAGACGTCGTTGTACGCCTGGTCGGTGCTCGCCACCGAGTGGTTGATCGCGGCGCTGGTCCCGTTCGGGTTCAGCGCCACCACCCGGCCGGTGACGTCGCCGCCGACGTTGAACGTGTTGCTGCCACTGCCGCCGTCGAGCACCGTCACCACGCCCGGCGCGGTCGAGAGGACGTAGAAGTTGTTGTCGCCGCCGACGCCGTCGACCTCGATCTCCTGGATGTCGGAGTAGGTGACGTACAGGCCGGCGCCGATGATCGCGGTGGCGGTGATGACGAAGTTGTCGCCGGCGCCCGTGCCGATCACGACGAGCGTGTTGAAGCCGCCGTGGCCGCCGTCGACCGTGACCGGGGCGTTGATGTTGTACTCGATCAGGTTGTTGCCGCTGCCGCCGTTGACGTAGGTCTGGTCGGTCCCGCTCTGGGTCGGGTTCGTGGCCAGCAGGAAGGCCCGGATGATGAACGTGTTGTCGCCGGCGATCCCGAACAGCTTCAGCGTCGCCTTGTTGCTGTAGACCGTGAACGTGTCCTCTCCGCCGCCGCCATACGCGGTGGCCGCGTAGCTGATGCCGTAAGACAGCCAGTCGTTCACGTCCGGAGTCGTACCGGGCGGGTTGAGCATGATCTCCTGGGTGGCGATCTGGTCACCCGGCGCCGTGTCCTGCGCGGAGGTCGGCTCGGCCCCGAACAGCTGCCCGAACTGGAACGTGTCGCCGGCGCCGCTGCCGTCCACGACGGTGATCGCGCTGTTGCCATCGACGTAGAAGTTCGAGCCCGGGCCCGCGCTGACGACGTGCAGCAGGTTGATCGTGGTGTTGTAGTCGACCCGTTCGTAGTCGGCCGCGAGAGCGCCGCCGCCCGGCGCCTCATGGAGCATGGCCACATAGTTCGACTCGAGCAGGAAGTCGTTCGCCTCCGTCGCCGGCCCGGTGATGTTCAGCGTGTTGAAGTCGGTCGTCGAACCGTCCGCTGCGTTGGCGTCGTTGACGCGAATGATGTAGTCCGTCCCGGCCGGCGCGGCGGCGGTGACGCCGGACATGATCACGTTGTAGACGTTGATGCCGGCGCCGCCGTCGACATCGACCATGTTCCGGAGCGGCAGCCCGGCGACGCCCTGGATCGTCTGCTCCATCGCGAGCGCCTGCTCCGCCGCCGTCCCGTTGACGAGCGCCGCCGGGCAGGTGGCTTCCCCGTTCGGGCAGACCGAGTTGTCGAACTTGTGGGCGAGATCGATCGTCGGCAGCTGCAGCGTGATCGTGTCGTCGCCCGAGCCTGCCTGCAATTGCGTGTAGCCGTTGATCGCGACCGGCTGGAGCAGGATCACATCGCCGCCGTTGCCGCCATTGATGTTGAACAGCGGCGCCGTGTACGTGGCGTACATCGTGATCAGGTCGCCGGCCCCGTTGCCCTCGCCGCCGTTGATCGTCAGCACGGTGGCGGAGGTGAGCGTGACGCTCGCGTCATCGATATAGCTCCCGTCGGCGGTGACCGTCAGCTCCTTGACCGTGCCGGTGCCGGTCGCGTCGAGCGAGCTGCTCGTGTTGATCTCGGTGTTGCCGCCGCTGCTCAGCGTGATCGCTTCGGCCGTGCCCGCACTCGACGTTTCGATGATCAGGTCGCCGGACGCGCCGCCGGTGAACGTGGTGCCCGCACTGACGATGCTGTCGTTCACGGTCAGGTCGCCGCCGTTGGCCTCGAGTGAGACCTCGCCGGCCGTGGCCTTCACGCCGGCCGCACCGGGGGTCACGGGGGTGGCGGGCAGCACGTCGAGCAGCTCCAGCGCTCCACCGGCCTGCACGTAGACGCTCTGGGCCGCCGTCAGCGTCGAGGACTCCACGGTGGCGTCGCCGCTGGAACAGACCAGGATCGAGCCCGTCCCGGTCGCGGTGGAGCACGGCGTGTTCGTGCCGGCCGCGCTACCGCTCGCCTGGATCGACGAGTTGTCGAGCGTCAGCGTGCCGTTGCCCGCCGTGAGGATCACGTCGCCGGCCGTGGCCGTCAGCGAGGACTGGGTGGGCGAGGACACGCTGCCGTCCGAAGCGTCGACCGTCACCGAGGACCCGCTCAACGACGAACCTGTGATCTGCATCGCCGGAGTCGTCATGCCGTCCGCGCCCGACGCGGTCGTGCTGAGCGCGCCCGTCGCGATCAGGGTCGAGTCGTGGATCGACACCTGCAGACTGGCGTTGGCGGTGAGCGTACCGCCCGCGTTGAGGATGCTGTCCTGCACCAACAGGTTGCCGCCGTTGGCCACGACGGAGATCTCGCCGGCCGTGGCCTTGACGCCGGCCGCACCGGGGGTCACGGGGGTGGCGGGCAGCACGTCGAGCAGCTCCAGCGCTCCACCGGCCTGCACGTAGACGCTCTGGGCCGCCGTCAGCGTCGAGGACTCCACGGTGGCGTCGCCGCTGGAACAGACCAGGATCGAGCCCGTCCCGGTCGCGGTGGAGCACGGCGTGTTCGTGCCCGCCGTGCCGCCAGTCGCCTTGATCGACGACCCGCCGAGCGTGAAGGTGCCATTGCCCGCCGTGACGATCACATCGCCGCCGGTCGCGGTCAGTGATGAGCTGGCGGTCGCGGAAACGCTGCCGTTGGAGGCGTCGACCGTGACCGACGAGCCGGTCAGCGACGAGCTCGTGATCTGCATCGCCGGAATCGTCATCCCGTCCGCACCCGACGCGGTCGTGCTGAGCGCACCGGTCGCCGACATCGACGAGTCCACGATCGACACCTGCAGACTGGCGTTGGCGGTGAGCGTGCCGCCCGCGCTGACACCGCTGGTGTTGAGCGTCAGGTTGCCGCCGTCGGCCTCGAGGTCGACCGGGCCGGCCGTGGCGGTCACGCCCGGGGCACCCGCCGTACCCAACACGTCGAGCAGCGACAGCGCACCGCCCGCCTGCACGTAAACGCTCTGCGCGGCCGTCAACGTCGAGGCCGTCAGCGTGGTATCCCCGCTGGAGCAGGTGAGGATCGAGCCGGTGCCCGTGTGCGTGGAGCACGGCGTGTTCGTGCCCGCCGTGCCGCCAGTGGCCTTGATCGACGACCCGCCGAGCGTGAAGGTGCCATTGCCCGCCGTGACGATCACATCGCCGCCGGTGGCCTTCAGCGCCGACTGGTTGACCTCGGACACGCTGCCGTCAGAGGCGTCGACAGTCACCGAGGACCCGGTCAGCGACGAGCTCGTGATCTGCATCGCCGGAATCGTCATCCCGTCCGCACCCGACGCGGTCGTGCTGAGCGCACCGGTCGCCGACATCGACGAGTCCACGATCGACACCTGCAGACTGGCGTTGGCGGTGAGCGTGCCGCCCGCGCTGACACCGCTGGTGTTGAGCGTCAGGTTGCCGCCGTCGGCCTCGAGGTCGACCGGGCCGGCCGTGGCGGTCACGCCCGGGGCACCCGCCGTACCCAACACGTCGAGCAGCGACAGCGCACCGCCCGCCTGCACGTAAACGCTCTGCGCGGCCGTCAACGTCGAGGCCGTCAGCGTGGTATCCCCGCTGGAGCAGGTGAGGATCGAGCCGGTGCCCGTGTGCGTGGAGCACGGCGTGTTCGTGCCCGCCGTGCCGCCAGTGGCCTTGATCGACGACCCGCCGAGCGTGAAGGTGCCATTGCCCGCCGTGACGATCACATCGCCGCCGGTGGCCTTCAGCGCCGACTGGTTGACCTCGGACACGCTGCCGTCAGAGGCGTCGACAGTCACCGAGGACCCGGTCAGCGACGAGCTCGTGATCTGCATCGCCGGAGTCTTGGCGCCGTCCGCACCCGACGCGGTCGTGCTCAGCGCACCGGACGCCGACAGAGACGAGGCCAGGATCGACACCTGGAGACCTGCGGTGCCGGTGATCGTGCTGCCCGCTGTGACCGCTGCGCCGTTGAGGCTCAGGTTGCCCGCGGTCGCGGTGAGCGTCACCGAGCCGGCGGTCGCCTTTACCGTCGTCGAGCCGAGCCCGACGTTCTGGGAGCCGGTGTCGCTGATCGCACCGGAGGTGCTCGTGACGCTGCCGCCCTGGATCGAGGCGGTGCCGCCGATGATCAGGGTGATGCCGCCCGGGAGCACGATCGTGACGCTCGTCGCCAACAGCGTCACGTTCCCGCCCGCGGTCAGCGTCGGCGAGTCGAGCACGACGTTCCCGCCGGTCGCCTGCAGGTCAACGGATCCGGTCGCGCCGTTCGCGTGCATCGTAACGTCGGTGAACAGCACCGAGCCGGCCTGCGCCGTCACGTCGATCGTGCCACTCGCCCCGCTCACCGTCAGCGTCGAGCCCGATTGCCCGGCGTTGATCGTCACGCCGGCGCTGGCCGTCACCGACACGGACGTTGAGGCCTGCAGCGCGCTGCCGCTGATCGTCGCCGACTCGGCCGGGCTCGTGCCGGAGCTCGGGCCTGCCGTCACGGTCACCGCGCCGGTTGTCGACGTCAAGGTCGAGCCCGAGATCAGGATCGGGCCCTGCGGCGCGCTGACGGCGAGGTTGCCACCGGAAGCGGTCAGGGTCGAGCAGGTCACGGACGTCGAGCCCTGCGGCGGCGGCGTGCAGTTGACAGTGACGCTCCCGTTCTGGGCGCTCAGCGTGAGGCCCGAGGACGCGGTCATCGTCGAACCGGTCACGGTCAGCGCACCGCTGGTCGCGGTCACGGTTACGGTGGTGCCGTTGACCTGCGAGCCGGAGTTGATGGTCAGCGGGCCGCTGTCCGCTGTCAGCGAGACGGTGCCCTGACTGACACCGGGGCCGCCGCCGACCGTCGAGGACGATTGGATCGTGACGCCGTCGGCGCCCTCGATCGAGAGCGAGGGCGTGCCGGAGGGCGTCCCGGTGAGGGTCGAGCTGTCGACGAGAACCGATGACTTGGTGCTCTGGATCGTGAGCTCCGGAACGCCGATCGTGGAGCCCGAAATCACGATCGCGCCGGGCGCGGTCAGCGCGAACGAGCTCAGGCCGGTGTTGCTGCCGCTGACGTCGAACGCGGAGAACGACTCCTGCCCGTTCGTGCCGGTGAACACGAGCTCCTGAATGCCCTTCGTGACGGTCACGGTCTGGCCGCCCACCGTGACGGTGAATCCGCTGGTCGTGCCCGTCGTTCCGGACACCGAGTCGCCCAACGAGCCGCCCGTGATCGTGAGCATGTTGTTGGTCGCGGTCGAGTCCGTATTGGTGATGCCGGTGGTGTCGATCGAACCCGCCGTCAGGAAGATCTGGTTGTTGTCGCCGCCGAGATCGATGCTCGTCGCCGGGCCGATCACGATGTCGCCGCCGTTGCCGCCGCTGATCTGGTCCGTGCCGGACGGACCGGTGAGGATCACGTCGCCCTCGTCGCCGCTGATGATGTACGCCATGCCGGCGCCCGAGTGGTCGATCGTGCCGGCGAGGCCGGCGGGGCTGTCGTCGATGATCGCGGTACCGGTGCCCGAGTCGGTGATGATGTTCGTCGCGCCCGAGCCGCTGCCGCCCGTCAGCTTGGTGTTGTTCGCCGAGCTGCTGCACGAGCTCGAGCAGACGAAGCTGCCCGCGTAGTCGATGATGTTCTGGCCGGGCCCGCCGGTGATGTACACCGGCACCGTGACGCTGGGGTCGACGGTAACGAGCGTCTGGCAGCCACCGGCGCAGTCCTGGCCTGTCCAGTTGGCCACCACCTCGCTCACGTCCGTGAACTGCTCCGTGCGCCCGAAGGCCGTGACCTGAATCGTCTCGTCGCCGGCCGACCCGCCCACCTGCGATATCTCATACGTGTCCGAGGTCGCAGTGGTGGCGATGTTCCGGTACGACTGGTACTGCCCGACGTTGAGGTACAGCGGCTGCCCGACACCCGAGGTCGGGGTCCACTGCTGCGCGTTCTGCATCGAATCGGTGTTGTCGCCGCCGAGGTACACCGGCTGCGGCAGCTGGATGTAACCGAGCGTGAAATGAGCCGTCCCGGAGATCGTGAAGAACAGGAACGACACGCTGATGTGGATGGTCAGCGTCAGCGGCGTGCTCCCCCCGCCGCTCGTGTAGCCATCGGGGCACTGGAGCGTCGGCGACGTCGACGCACACACGTCGAAGCCGATCCCGATGCCGGCGAGTGAGATACCGAAGGCGTTCACGGACACGTTCGCGCTGCCGCTCACCTCGAGCCGGTAGCCACCGTAGTTGTCGTGCTGCGAGGTGATCAGGAAGGTGAAGCCGCCTGACAGTCCGAAGCTGCTCGAGCCGATCGTGATGCCGCCGCTGAGCGACACCGTGAAGTCGCCGTCAGCGTCGAGGTAGATCGCGCCCTGGAGCGTCGCGATGCCGAAGAAGTTCACGCTCGCGTTGACCTCGAAGTACCAGCCGCCCGTCGTCGTGCCCGCCGGGATCGTCACCGGGCCGACCTGCAGCGTCGACAGCGTCGTGCTCGACACGGCGATCGTGATCGACGCGTTGAAGTTCAGCACCTGGAGCAGCGAGATCTGCCCGTTGAGCGCCAGCACGAAGCTGTGGGGGTTGATCCCGAGGTTCGTCGTCCCGGTGGTGTTGATCTCGAGCAGCCCGGACGCGTTGATGCTGAACACGGTCGCGTCGAGCGCCAGGTTGACGTTCAGCTCGAGCGCGATCCCCGTGTCGTTGGCGCCCTCGTTGTAGATGCCCGCGCCGCCGTCGGCCGAGAAGTCGAGCGGGCCGATCGCGAAGTTGACGGCGAACGTGAGCTGGAACTCGCCGGAATTGATCGTCACGTTGACCGAGCCGCTCGCCGTCGCGAAGCCGGCGAACGTGACGTCGCCCGAGATGGCGAGCATGAACCCGGATGCGATCTGGACGCCGTCCAGTGTCTGCGTCGACGACGACGTGTTGATCGAGATCTGCGCGGTGGCGTTGAACGACAGCCCGAGGCTGCCGCCGAAGCCCGCGTTGAGGCTGATGCTGATGTTCGCCAGCAGCCCGTTCTTGTCGATCCTGAACCCGGTGCCCGGGTTCAGCGTCAGCGTCCCGAGCGGCCCCAGCTCGATCGTGCCGGTGAGGGTCATCTGGATGCCCGGATCGCTGCCCGTCGTCTGGATCGCGAACGTCACGGTCGCCTGCACCGTGATCAGGTCCTCGATCTCGATGTTGCCGAACATGTAGAACGCGAACGTGCCGTCCGGGATCGCCACCGAGGTCGTGATCGGGAGGCCCGCGGCGTTGGTCTCGTAGCCCATCGGCGTGCCGTTCGTGCAGGGGGACCCGAGACCCCCGTCGGTGCAGACGTCATTGGCGGTGTCGAACAGGGCGTACGTCTGGATCGTCATTGCCCCCGACGGCGTGGTCTGGAACGTGTTGATCTCGACCATGAACTCCCCGTCGAGCTCCACGCCCGGAATGCCGTTCGCATTGCGCGTCAGGACGATCCGGCCGACGACTCCCGACCCCTGCGGCCCGCCGACGAACACGTACAGGTTGATCTGCCCGGTGAGCGAGCCGAGGAACGAGACCGACGCCGAGACCGCGCCGTTGATCTCGAGCTCCGCGCCCTGCGACCCGGCGACCGCCTCGATCTGGATGAAGCCGGTGAAGGTGATCACGCCGCCGAGCGTGAGCTGCGCGTTGATCGTGATCGACGCGTATATCGATGGGGCCGCGCCCACGTTCGGCTGCCCGGTGAGGGTGGGGGCCGCGCCGTAGACCGTGACCGTCGTCGGATCGCCGGCGGGCTGCAGCGCCAGGAACTCAGCGGGGATCTGGAACGTCTGGTCGGCAAGCGTCGTGTTGAACATCACGGTCGCGGTGCCCGTGATGCTGAACACGCTGCCGACGTCCGGGAGCCCGAGCGAAGCCGACCCTCCGACCGTCAGCAGACCGGCGATGCCGGGGATGCCCGGCACGCCGACGCCGCTCGAGATGAGGATCAGGCCGGTCGCCTGGCCGAGCTGGACGCCGCCGACCGACAGCGTCGCGACCGCGTAGATCTGGAGACCCTGCGGGTTGACGCCGATGTAGAAGCCGCCGGTCAGGTCGAGCAGGTCGGTTGACGTGCCCGGCGGGCGCAGCGCCGCCTGACCGGTGACCGCGATCTCGAGACTCGTCGGCTGCAGCGTGTAGGGCGCCGCCTGCTCGGCGCCACCCGCACCGGTCGGGAGCTGGAGCGTCACGTTCTGTACCTGCGAGCTCGTGTTGATCTCGAGCGTCCCCGACGCGGTCAGGATGATCCCGGCTGCCACCAGCCCCGGGTAGCTCGCCGACACCGTCGCCACGCCCCACAGGTTCGGGCCGCCGCTGCCGAGGTCGAGGATGAACTCGCCGGCCGTGGAGCCGAGCGTGCCGAGCTCGATCACCGTCATCTGGCCCGAGAACGTCAGCTCGATCACCATCGTGCTGGGGTCGACCGTCAGCTTGACGACGCCGGAGACCTGCAGCGCCGGGCCGAGACCGGGGACGAACACGTTGACCCCGCCCGAGAGCTGGATGTAGAAGTTCTGCGCCGGCGCGATCAGCGTGAAGCTGCCGCTCGCGGCGACGCTCGATGCGTTGATCGGGTTTCCGCTGCCGTCCGTCCCGGCCGCGGTGAACAGGCCGGCGGCGAAGTTGACAGTCACCTGCCCGGTGCCGAACGCGCCCGTGTACAGGAAGCGATAGGTGTCGGAGCCGACCTGCAGGACCGGGTCGGTTCCGGTATATGGCACGGCCGCGCCGACGCCGCCTCCGCTCAGCGTGACGTCGCTCTGATTCGGGGTCCCCTGGACCGATCCGCCCGCCGGCGAAGCGAGCGTGACGTCGAGCCAGCTCCCGAACACCGGCGCCGTGTTGGTCGGGTCAGCGTTCGGCGTGCAGGTCGTCGAGCCGGCGGTGCACCACGGGACGCCGGCCGAGTTGTCCCAGCCGCCCTCGTACGTGACGTTGACCGTGTTCGTGTGGCCCGCGAGCGGCTGCGTGTAGCCGCTGAAGAAGTACCGGAAGGTGTTCGTCGACGCGTTGATCAGCACCGGCTGGCCCACAACCGTCAGCGTGTCGTTGTTGGCGTCGGTCAACAGCAGCGCCTCGCTGGCGTTCTCCACCGAGGTCGGGTCGACCGGGTTGCCGCCGAATGCGGGATAGGTGACGTCGACCCAGCCCTCGCCGTTGAGGTCGGCCTGGCTGAGAGTCTGCCCGTTGACCGGCGCGGCGAGCGACGGCGTCGGGACGCTCGGCAGCGCGGTCGATGCCGCGGGCGTCTGACCCGTCACGTCGTAGACGATTGCCTGGCCGGCGTCGTTCTCGAAGCCCATCTGCAGCTGACCGTAGATCTGCACGATCTGGATCTGCTGGGGGATGTTCGCCAGGAACATGATGTTCAGCGTCCCGCTCGAGATCTGCGTCAGGTTCGCGTACAGGTACGCGCCGAGGCTGAGCTGGTTGTCGGCGAAGTTGAGCTGGCCCTCGATCAGGATCTGCCCGTCGGTCGAGAACGCGATCGACACCTTCGCGTTGAACAGCTGCTGCGAGGTGTAGATCGAGTAGATCGTCGCCGAGCCGAGGATCAGCATCGGCTGGCTGAACGCGGTCGCCCAGGTCGTCCCGGACTTCGCCTGCGCGACGATCTGCTGCTGCAGCTGCGTGAGCCACTGCGCAGCCGTGCCCGACGTCGCCGACGGCATCGTGCACGAGGACAGCGACATCGGCGTCGCCGGCGCCGATCCGCCGCAGATGCTCGACACCGTCTGGTTGAACTCGATCCCGGCGCTGAAGTCGTTCAGCGTGAGCCCCGTGTCCGGGTCGAGCAGGATGCCGCTGGGGATCTCGACATCGATGAACGCCTGCAGCGGGCCGAGCGAGCTGAGGCCGAAGCGGATCGTGAAGCCCGCGAGCCCGGCGAACGCGAACCCGCCCTCGATCGCGAAGTACGGGATCCGCTGGGCGACCGCCGTGTTGCTGCCCGCCGGGATGATGTTGTCGTTCGCGTCGAGGTCGAGGATGCCGCCGACGAGGCCCGCGTCGAGCTGCCCACCGAACAGGTTGCCCTGGACCGTGACCGCCAGGGCACCGATCCCGACGATCGGGAACTCGCCCTGAGCGAGCAGCGACGGGTCGATCTGGATGTTGCTGATCGCGCCGCTGATCTGCAGGCCGCTCAGCCCGGCGATCGAGTTGACGCCGGCCGAAAGGGTGATGATGAAGTTGTCGGGATTGCTGAGACCATTCGGCCAGTCGATCCCGATCGAGTTGATCGTGATCGGCAGCCAGCTCGGCCACTGGAAGCTCGAGCCGTTCGCACCGCCGATGCTCAGCGACACGCTGAAGCCGCTGGCGCTGGTCTGGAACTGGCCGTTGCCGGTGATCGTGAAGCCCTGCGCCGTGCCCGTCAGCGACAGCGAGCCGATGTTGACGGTCGCGCTCAGCGGGCCGCCGAAGGTCAGCAGCGGATTCGAGGTCCCGATTGCATCGGTGTTCAGCGTCACGTTCGTGGCCGTCAGCGACACGTAGGTGCCGAGCTTGATCGTCAGCTGGCCGACGTTGAACCCGAAGTTCGAGACGCCGCCGCTGCTCGTGAAGCTGAGCGACAGCTCGATCGCGAGCCCGGTCTTCGACCCGGGCGCCGGCGTCAGCGTCGCCGACACCGGACCGGCCGTGAGCGAAGCGCCGGTCGCGCCGAAGATGATCGTGCCGCTGACGCATACCGACACGCCACCGGTGCACGCCGATTTCCCGAAGTACATCGAGAAGTCCTGGACGCCGATCGTGAGGCCGGTGACCGACAGCGGGCCGAGCGTGACCGTGCTGGTGAGCTGGACCGTCGCCGCGCCGAAGACGAACCCGTCCTCGTAGATCGTCAGGCCCGGGATGCAGGTGGTGCTCTTGGCCGGGCAGGTCTGCAGACCGGCGGGCTTCGTCGAGATCGTGGTGCTGGAGGTCCCGGTCGTGCTGCCCGTCTGCTGGCTGCACATCGCCTGGTTCGTCGACGTGTTGTACGGACAGATCTGGGCGAGGACGTTGAACGTCGGGAAGAAGATCGTCGCGCTCTGGACCACGATCAGCTGCTGCGTCGAGCCGCCGTTCGGGTCGTAGGAGATCTCGATCCCGGCAGCGTTCACGTTGACGACGTTCGGAACGTTCACGGTCAGGGTCTTGACGCTGAGCGTGAACGTGCCCGGGTTGACGCTGAAGTTGCCGCTGAGCAGGCCGAGCACGTTGACCTTCAGCTGGAACGTGCCGAGGATCCCGGTGAGGTTTGCGGTCACGCCGCTGCTCGACTGGCCGCCCGAGCCGCCGCTGCCGCCGAACCCGAGGCTCGCCTGGTTGACGCCGATACCGACCGTCAGCACGAGCTGACCGCCCTTGAAGCCGATGTCCTCGAGCCCGAAGCTCGGGCCCTGGAGCGTCAGCGGACCGAGCGATACCGACGCCGAGGAGGTGAACATCGGCGGGTCCTGGACCGTGATGATCTGCTCGAGGCCGGCGGTGTTGGCCGTGCCGTCCTGCGTCTCGAACGCGCCGGCGCCGAAGGAGAGCGTCACGTTGCCCGCCTGGAAGAAGCCGTCGGTGGCGGTCGAGCTCGCCGCCATGAAGTAGTACCGGAAGGTCGCGGTGCTCGACGTGCTCGAGACCTCCTCCGGAGCGCTCGCCAGCTGCGGTTGCCCGTCGCTCGCGAGCGCGATGTTCGCGAGTCCACTGCCGGTCAGCGTGAACGGCGCGTAAACGTTCCCCGTCTGGCCCTGGATCGTCGAGCCCGCCTCGAGCGCCGGCACAGTGCTGCTGTTGGCGCAGGTCTGGGCCGGGGAGGCGAGCGCACCCTGGTCACACAGCGGCGAGGTGCCGAGCGCCTCGTAGGTCACGTCGATGTACCCGGCGGCGTTGAGGTTCTCTGCCGCGATCGCCTGCGTCGTCGACGGGCTGGAGATCACCGCAATCGGCGCGGCCGTCGTCGTCGACGGCTCCACCACGAAGAACTGCTGGATCGACCCGAGGCTCTTGTTGCCGTTCGAGTCCTGGAACGCGCCGGGAAGGAACTCGACGGTGACGACGCAGGAGCCGGCGCCGTTCGGGCAGGAGGTCGGGAAGCCTCCGACCGTCATCGAGTAGGTGTTGGGGAATCCTGGCACGGCCGTCGGCGTGCCGAACGTCAGGTTCGAGAGCTGCTGGCCGCCCATGTCGATCTGCACGAGCGCGCCCGAGCCGAACGGGCTCTGCCCGAAGGTGCCCAGGCCCGGGTCCGACAGCGTGAACTCGAGCGGCGACGTCGATGCCAGCGATGCCAGCGAAGAGGCGGCGACGGTCGAGTTGTTGACCGGGCTGGCGAGCGACGCGGTCGGGGACCCGGCGCTCGAGGACGACGACGACGGGCAGCCGCCCGGGATCACGGTGCAGATGTCGATGCCGAGCACGCCGACGTCGGCGATCGAGAAGCTCTGCATCTGGAAGCCGTTGACCGGGTCGATCGAGAAGGCCGCGTTGCCCTTCAGATCGAACACGTCCGTGCCCGAGACGGTGATCGAGACCGACGCGTCGTTGCACGTCGTGCCGGGCGTGCACGTCTGGTCGTTCGTCGCGGTGGTGCACGCCGTGCTGGTGCTGAAGCTGCCCGAGCAGACGCCGCCGACCGAGAGCATCAAAGACCCGTCCGCATTCCGGCTGATCGACAGCGAGCCGTTGATGTCGAGCACGTTGCCGATGTTGATGTCGACCGGGTTGGCCGTCAGCGAGAAGCTCCCACCGGCGACGGTCGGGCACGGGGCCGTCGTGCAGCTCGTGAACGTGTAGCTGGAGGTGGTGGTGTTGATCTCCAGCGTGACGGTCGCACTCACGTTGATCCCGTTCAGGCCGGCCAGGCCGAGCGTGCCGGTCGCCCACAGCACGTAGCCGCTGGCGCCACCCGGCTGGTATTGGAAGTCCAGCGACGCGTTGGTGAGCAGGACCCCGATCGCGTTCGGATTCACCACGTCGTTCGTCTCGTATGGCCCGCTGCCGACGAACAGCGTCATGTCGGTCCCCGAGAAGAATCCGGCCGAGACGGCGAAGTTGCCGTCGATCTCGACCAGGTTGTCGAGGTTGATCGTGAGGCCCTGCGCGACTGCCAGGAAGTCGTGGTCTGATTGGAGGTCGGGGATGTCGATCGGCATCGGGTTGCCGCCGACGTTGACGGTCGTGTTGACCGCCGCGTTCGTGGTGTTGAACTGGAGCCCGAAGTTCCCGCTGAGCCCGGTTGAGCCTGCTGAGACGTTGACCGCGGCGGTCAGGACGCCGGCGATGCCGGCGGCGCTCCCGGTGCCGAGGGCGCCGGCCGGGAAGTAGATCAGCGCGCCCTGGAGCCCCGAGAAGGTCGAGATGCTCACGTCCGTCGCGCCGACCTCGATCGTCGTCCCGCTCGCCGACGTGATCGCCTCGAACTCGAAGATGCCCGAGAACGAGGTGCCGCTGGCGCAGTTGTCGTTCGACGAGTCGCCAAGGCATGCGGTGAACGGTGCGCCGGTGGCGCCGAGCTGCACCGCGACGAACGGTCCCGCCGGCACGTTGATCGGCAGCGTCACCGAGCCCTGGCCGGGCGGCGCGTACATGAGTGAGTCGTCGACCGCCACCGACTCGCTGTTGAACGAGACCGACACCAGGCCGCTGACGCTGAAGATCGATGCGAGCGGGCCTCCGATCGTGACCGTGCCCGAGATCGACCCGGCGACCCCGGCCTTGGTGATCTCGATCGCGCCTGAGGCGCCCGAGACGCCGAGCAGCGTGCTGGCCGAGCAGGTCGGGCCGTTGGCTCCGTTGGTGGTCGTCCCGTCGAGGCAGATCGCGGCGTCGGAGAAGCCGAGCGAGATCACCGAGCCCTGCGACGAGCTCTGCGACTCCTGGAAGAAGAACACGCCGCTGATCGTCTGCGTGCCGAGAAGCGTGATCGTCGCCGGGTCGGCCGGGGTTCCGATCCCGAGCTCGAAGAACGGCCCGGCCTGAACGTCGATCGACCCGGTGGGCACGGACACCTGGGTCTTGCATCCGGTGCCGGTCGAGGTCGAGCTGTAGACCTCACAGGTCGTCTCGTTGATCGCCAACGTGAAGGTGCCGTTGACCGACACGAACGAGTTGATCAGCGGGCCGGTGGTGACGGTCGCCTCGAGCTCTGCCGCGATGCCCTGCGGCGTGATCACGAGCGCGCCCTGGTCGATCGTCGCGGTCACGAGGCTCTCGCCGCCCGCGGTCAGCGCCAGCGTCAGGTCGGTCGCCGTGATCGCGACCGTGTCGCCCGACTTCTCAAAGCCGATGCTCCCGGTCAGTGTCTGGCCAAGGATCCCGAGCGTGATGTTGGTGCCGGTGACCTCGAGCGTGTTGGCCGGAATCGCGGTCTGCGCGTTCCCCGGGGTCAGGTCCTGCGCGCTCGCGGACGTGTTGAACATGACCGAGAACGTGCCGCCGAGCGTGACGCCGGGGACGTTGACCACGACGGTCGCGGTGATCGAGCCGAAGAACCCGTCGACGGTGCTGCCCGTGGTGGCCTGGTTGAAGCTGCCCGAGCCGTCGCTGACGACGACCACGTTCGAGCCGCCCGCCGAGATCGTCATCCCGGCGTTGGCGACGCTGACCGAGATCACCCCGGCGGCGTCGGTGAACGTCACATCGGCCGTCAACGTGAAGCCGCTGAGCGAGATCTGGATGCCCTGCGCGGACAGCTGCAGGAACTGACCGGCCGGCACCGACAGCGTCTGCGTCTGGCCGGCCAGCGTGTACTGCTGGTCGACGGCGCTCGTCGAGGTGTTGAACGAGACACTGGCGTTCGTCGCCGAGACGCTCGCGCCGCCGCCGAACTGGATCGTCACGCCTCCGGAGATCTGGCCTGCGGCGCCGGCCGAGGTGATCAGCACCGCCGCAGAGCCGCCCGCGATGCTGACGCCGAGCCAGGCGTCGGCCCCGCCGGTGCAGCTGTTCGTGCCGAGGCACACGCCGACGTCGCTGGCGGTGATCAGGATCACCGAGCTGCCGTTCGAGGTCGTCTGCGAGAACCCGAAGTTGCCCGAGATCGTCTGGCCCAGCACCGTGATCGAGGTCGTGAGCTGGACCTGCAGCGAGCCCGGCGCGAACGCGATCGTGACCATCGTCGCCCCGATGCTGAACCCGGTCGGCAGGTTGAAGGTCGCGCTCGCCTGGACCATCCCGGTGACGCCCGCGCTCGACACGGTCACGTTGCCGTTCCCGTCGGTCAGCGAGACGCCGTACTGGCCCGACCCGAGCGACATCTTGACGTCCGTGAACATGATCGTCTCGACGCCACCGGTGTCCGTGAACCCGAAGCCGCCGGTGATCGTCTGGCCCAGGACATCGATCGCGACATTGGTACCGGTGACGGAGATGCCGTTGACCGGGTCGAGCGTGACGCTGATCGTGCCCGAGACCGAGACGCCGGGGATCGTGACGCTGACCGTCCCGCTGATCGTGCCCGAGACGCCGCTGGAGCCGATCGTCAGATTGCCGTTCCCGTTGCTCAGCGAGACGACGCCGGCGATGTTCAGCGACACGTCGCTGGCGCTCAGCGTGTCGGTCCCGTTCGCCGTCTCCAGCGAGAAGTTGCCGCTCAGCGTCTGACCGGCGATCGCCAGCTGCATCCCGGTGCCCGACACGATCGTGTACGGGCCGGGGGTCGTCTGACCCGGCGCGGTGCCGGACAGGTCGAAGGAGATCGTCTGGCCGCCGACGGTCAGCGACTCGGCCGCCTCTTTCCCGGTCTGGTTGATGGTCAGGCCGGCGGTGCCGATCAGCGTGACGCTGCTCGGCAGGATGCCCGTCAGGTTGACGGTCCCCTGCAGCTCACCCGCGAGACCGCCACCGGCCCCGGGCTCGATCACGAGCGCCCCCTGGACGCCGCTCAGGACCTGGTCGGTGTTGAGGGTGACGGACGCGTTCGCGACCGCCACCACGATCACCTTGGCGCCCGCCGAGTCGGTCTCGGACTCGAACGTGAAGCTGCCGGCGACCGTGAAGCCACTGACCGAGATCGACAGGTCGGAGCCGGTGAAGGCGGTGAACGGACCCGCCGGGACCTCGCCGGTCGGGAGCTGCTGCGGCGTGCTCGTCGTGTTCAGCTCGAAGCCGATGCTGCCGGTGATGCTCAGCGGGCCGATCGAGAGCGACGTCCCGAGCGAGATGTCGGCCGCGACACCGCCTTGGGTCATCAGCAGCGCCCCATTGATGTCGGTGAACGAGAACCCGGCGACCGTGATCGAGCCGTCGGTGAGCGTCGCCGAGACCGCCGGGGCGTTGTTGAGGGTCGACTCGGTGAGCGTGAAGTTGCCGCTGATCTGCACGCCGAGGACCGTGATCGACACGTTCGCGCCGTCGACCTGGAGGTACGGGCCGGCCGGCATGATCATCGTCTCGGCCATCGTCGCCGTGCTGCTCGCGCCGCCGCCGAAGATGATGTCCTGGTCGCCGTTGCCGGTGAGATCGGCGACCGCCACCGCGGTGCCATCGCTGCCAAGCGTCACCGAGCTGTCGAGCGTGAACACGCCGGAGCCGTTGTTGGCGTAGACGGCGTTCGAGCCCGATGCGCTGGCGACGACCAGATCGAGCGCCCCCGAGCCGGTGACCTCGGCCAGCGCGAGCGCCGTCGCGCCCGTCAGCCCCGAGATCGGCGCCGCGGCCGCGAAGCCCGACCAGGCGCCGCCACTGACGGTGCTGATGTAGACGTCGACCGTGCCGCCGTTGTCGATCACCACGTCGGGAGTGCCGTCGCCGTTGACGTCGCCGATAGCCAGCGCGGTGCCGTCCGACCCGAGCCCGGCGGCGCTCGCCGTGTCCGCCGTAAAGTTGCCCTTGCCGTCGTTGAGGTAGACGGCGTTCGTCCCGCTCGTCGCGGCGATCAGGTCGAGCGGGCCGCCGCTCGTCAGCGCCACGAGCGCAAGCGCGTTGACGGTGGAGCCGCCGCTGCCGACCGCCGTGGGAGTCGCGGTCCAACCGATCCAACCGGTCGAGTTCGACCCGGCGTTCGTGTATTCCTCGATCTGACCGCTGTCGGCGATCACCACGTCCGGCAGCTGATCGCCGTTGACGTCGCCCACCGCCACGGCAGTGCCGTCGTTTCCGAGCGACGCGGCTGTCGCCGTGTCCGCCGTGAACGAGCCCTTGCCGTCGTTCAGGAACACCGCGTTCGCCCCGTCGCTGTTGGCGGCGATCAGATCGAGCGGGCCGCCGGGTACGAGCGCCACGAGCGCGAGGCTGGCCACATCGCCACTCCCGGCGCCGGGGTTGGTGATCGTGATCGGGGTGACGCCGTCGAACGGCGCGAGCTGCCCGTCGTTCAGGTACTCCAGCAGCTGCCCGCCGCTGGTCGACATGATCAGGTCGGGCAGGCTGTCCCCGTTGACGTCGCCGAGCACGACCGATTGCGTCCCGTCCGAGCTCGTGAGCGACCCGTACGAGATCGTGTCGTTGACTGCGCCGGCCGTGTTGATCTGGACGTTGAGCGTGCCCGACACCTGGACGCCCGGCACCGACAGGGCGACGTTGCCGCCGATCTGACCGGAGAACCCGGTGCTCGCGAGCACGAACAGGCCGCTGCCGTTCGACAGCGTGACACCGCCGCTGCTGCCGTCACCGAACGTCGCGCTGACGTTGCTCGCGGCGATCTCGGTGACCGACGTATTGGTTCCGATCGTCCCCTGGCTGACCTGGAAGTTGCCGCTGATCGACTGGCCGTCGAGCGAGAGCTGCACGCCCGTTCCCTGGAGCTGGAAGAACGGGCCGGCGGGGACCTCGATGTTGACGTTCGTCCCGAGCACCGTGAACTGCTGGGCGACTGCGGCGCTCGTCGTGTTGACCTCGACGCCGAAGTTGCCGGTGAAGCTGGCGCCCCCGAGGCCGACGAAGTTGACGCCGCCGCTGAACTGCCCGGCCAGCCCGGAGCTCGTCAGCAGCAATGTGCCGGAGGCGCCGATGATGCAGACACCCGTGCCCGAGCACGTGTCGTTCGTGATCGTCGCGCTGCCGAACGTCATCTGCACCTGTGACATCGCGATCAGCGTCAGCTCGGGCGCGGGCGTGCCGGCCGGGGCGCCGGGGGCGACCTTGCCCTGAACCTGCTGGAACACGAACGTGCCGCCGATCGACTGCCCCGACACCGAGATCGCGCCGACGATCACGACCTCGACCGAGTTCGCTGGGATCACCGGGGTACCGGTGGAGTCGGCGCTGGTGGTGTTGATCCCCAGCGAGATGCTCGTCGCGTTCAGCGTGCCGACGCTCCCGAGCGAGATCGGCTGGCTCGTGCTCACCGTCAGCGAGCCGACGACGCCGGCGCTGGAGACCGTGATCGAGCCGCTCGCATCGATCGTCAGCCCGGGGAGCTGCAGCTGCGCGGGGACGGCGCTGACGCTGTCGGTGCCGAAGTCGAACTGGTAACCGCCGCCGCTCGTCTGCGAGAAGTCGAGTCCGCCGGTCACGGAGATCCCGCCGGGCAGGCCGAGCGTGATGTTGGACGCGCCGATCTCGGGCAGCGTCTGCACCGGAATCGAGATGCCGTTGCCGAAGCCGTTGTACGTGCCGGCTGTGGTGTTCCACTCGATCGTGACCGTGCCCGAGAGCGTCACGCCCGGGATCCCGACGACGCCGACCGTGCCGGTGGCGTACACGGCGTATCCGCCAGACCCGTTGTCGTAGATATAGAAGGTCGCGTTGGTGAGGTAGACGCCCTGGGCGTTCGGGTTGTCCGGCGTCGTCGACCCTGCGGTGATGAACGCCGGCCCGTTGCCGAGGAAGATCGAGCCGCTGCCGGTCACCTGGTGGGTGCTGGGGTCGAGCGTCACCTTGACGTTGACCTCGACCGGCGCGATGTTGAACCCGGCGGCGACCGAGACCAGGTAGTAGGTGCCGCCGCTGGGGGTCGCGACCTGGCCGGAATTGAACGACACGACGATCGTCTGGCCGTTGACGACGATCGTCTGGTCGACCGGGTCCGGCGTCGAGTTGAACTGGACCGAGGCGCTGACGCCGACGTTGCCGCTCTCCTGATCGGTCCCGCTGAAGTTGCCGGCGACGCCGTCCGGCAGTAGCACGACGGCGCCCTGACCGGCCTCGAGCAGCGTGCTCGTGCTCGCGCTCTGCCCGCTGCCGGTGGTCAGCGTGAGCATCACGCCGCTCAGCGCGATGCTCGTCACGTCCTGCGCAGTGTCCTCGTTGACGGTCGCCGAAGCTCCGGCGGCGCCGACCGAGACGATGTCGGGCAGGGTTCCGTTGTGAACGTCGGCGAGGACGAGGGCGACCGCGTCCGATGTCCCGCTCAGGTCGGTCGCCGAGCCGAGCCCCTGCCAGGTGGGCGGTGAGCCCGTGGAGCCGGCGTTCAGGAACTCCTCGGCGTCCCCGTTCGAAACCCCGAGGATCACGTCGAGCAGCCCGTTGCCCTCGACGTCCGCGAGCGCCACGGAGGTCGCCTCGTACGCGCTGCTCCCCAACGTGACGCCGGTGCCGGCGAAGCCCTGCCAGACCGGCGGCGTGGCGGTGTTGTTGCCCTGGTTCAGGAAGTACTCGCTGTCGGCGGTTTCGCTCGCGGGCGGGTTGTTCGGCAGGTCGAGGGTGTTGCCGGCCACGATGAGATCCGCGAACCCGTCGCCGTTGAGGTCGCCGAGCGCGATCGCGTCGGTGCCGCCGTCGGTCGTCACGGTCGCGCTCGGGGTGCTCGGGAACGTCGACACGCCACCCGCCTTCGCCGGCGGGCCCTGGAGGAAGATGCTCACGGTCGTCAACGTGGCGATCGCGATGTCGGCTTCGTTGTCTCCGTTCACGTCGCCGACGGCGACCGCGGTGGCGGTGCTGATGCCCGGTGTGAACGCGGGGGTCGTGTTGAACTGGTTCCACGTGGTGCCGGTGTTGCCCTGGTTCTCGTACACCTCGGTCGTCGAGCTCGAGCTGCTGTTTCCCGTGGTGTTCACGCCGACGACGAGGTCGTTGAAGCCCTCACCGAACAGCTGACCGACCGCGAGCGAGCTCGCGTACGGGGTGTCCCACGCCTGCGTCGCGGTGGTCGCGAAGCCATTCCACGATCCGGAGTTGGAGCCCTCGTTGAGGAACACCTGCGTCTGGCCGTTCGCGCCACCCGTGGCGACGATCAGGTCGGGCAGGCCGTCGTTGTTGACGTCGGCGAGCGCGACCGCCGTCACGTCGTCGCCGCTCAGGTTCGGGAAGTCGGACGCGGTCGCCAGCAGGTAGGTCCCCGGCGAGGACTTCTGGTTGAGGAACAGCTCGCTGGCGCCTCCGTTGACACCGACGAAGATGTCCGGCAGGCCGTCGCCGTTGACGTCCGCGACCGCGACCGAGGAGACCGTCCCCGGGCTGGGCGCTGATCCGACCGAGGTGCCGGACGAGCTGAAGCTCGGCTCGGTGTTCTGCTCGAACACGAAGCTGCCCGCGATCGACAGGCCACCGGGGAACGACAGCGTCGCGTTGTCGACCTGTACCTCCAGGAACGGTCCCGCGGGGACCGTGACGGACGTGTTGCCGGAGCCCGGGAACGTGTGCGAGGTGGCGCCCGTGTTGAACTCGAGCTCGAACGTGGCGCTCCCCTGGACGGTGATCGGGCTCGGGAGCGACAGCGACGCGGTGACGCTGCCCTCGGCGGCCACGCCCGCGGAGCTCACGAACAGATTCACGGTACCGCCGGTGACGGTCAGGTAGGTCGTGCCGCCGCTCGTGATCGTCAGGCCGATGCCGGTGACTTGGAGGTCGACGGAAGTCGAGCCGCCGCTGGTGGTCGCGGTCATCGAGATCGAGCCGACGGTGAGCGTCTCGCCCGCCACGGACAACTTGTCGTTGGTGCCGCTGATCACGTACGTGCTCGCGGGGAGCGGCAGCGGGGCCTGCGGGTCGGTCGTGCTCAGCGGGTCTGGCACCGACACTTGAGCGCTGGTCGTGTTGAACTCGACCTCGAACCCGCCGCTCGCACTGATGCTCGAGACGTTGAACCCGAGGTTCGCGGAGAACGCACCGTACACGCCGCCGTTGACGAAGTTCAGCGAGCCGTTGCCGTTCGCGACCGAGACCAGGCCGCCGCCGAACGAGAGCGAGACGTTCGACAGCGTCACGCTCACGTCGGGCACCGACGGAGTCGAACCCGAGGCGACGGTCGACCCGTCCGCAAAGGTGAAGTTGCCGGCCAGCGAGAAGCTGCCGATCGTCAGCGTGATCCCGGTCCCGCTGAGCTCCAGGTATGGATGGCCGGCGGTGCCCGGGATGTCGAACGACACGGGGGCGTTGTCGAGCTGGAACGTCGCGGTCTGGTCGCTCCCGGTCGTGTTCAGCTCGACCGACAAGGCGCCGGAGACCGAGACGCCGGTCAGGTTGACCGCGACGTTGGCCGTGAGCTCGCCCGCGACGCCCGAGCCCAGGATCAGGATCGCCCCATTGATGTTCGTGACGCTGACGAAGTTCGTGGTGCCGTCGCCGAGGCTGAGGCTCGCGTTCGAGACCGCCAGCAGCCAGCCCGTCGTCTGCGACGGAGCGGTTCCGATCTGCGTCTGCTCGAACAGGAACGAGCCGGCCAGCGTCACCCCGGCGATCGTCAGCGACGCGTTCGTCACCTGGACCTCGAACGTGGGCCCGGCGGCGACGTTGAGCGACACCATCGTGCCGCCGACCTCGTAGCTGTCGGAGACCGCCGCCGGGCCCGAGTTCATCGTGACCGTGAACGTGCCGCTCAGCGACACGCCGGTGATGTTGACGGCCACGGCCGCGCTCAGCGTGCCGGCGATCGCGCCGCTGGAGAACTCCAGCACGCCGGTGATCTGCGACGCCGTCACGGCGCCACCGGCGATCGTCACCATGCCGTTGCTGATGCCGACGATCACGGCCGTCTTGCCGCTCGCGTCGGTGGTCAGCTCGAAGAAGATGTTGCCGCTCAGCGACTGACCGCCGACATCGAGCTGGAGGCCAGTCGCATCGACGCGCACGTACGGGCCCGCGGGCAGCGCGCCCTGCACGGCAGAGGTGGTGTTGAAGTCGAGCGCGAATGTGGGGGTCCCGCCGAACGTCACGCCCGAGGAGCCGTTGAGCGTGACGGTGACGGTCATCGCGCCGTACGCGCCGCCGCTCGTCAGCGTGACGCTCCCGCCTCCGGCGAGCACCAGCAGCGGCGACGCGGTCGTGCCGCCGAGATCCGCGACCAAGTTCGTGACCGTGACGGTGACAACGCCCGCGCTCGAATCGATCGTGAAGTCGCCGCTGATCGTCTGCCCGAGCGCGGTGAGCGACACGTTCGTGCCGGTCAGCTCGACGGTCGGGCCGCTCGCGCTGCCCGGGACGTC
This sequence comes from uncultured Solirubrobacterales bacterium, assembly GCA_963826895.1. GTDB lineage: Bacteria > Actinomycetota > Thermoleophilia > Solirubrobacterales > Solirubrobacteraceae > Palsa-465. The sequence goes on along the minus strand of CAWGYJ010000005.1, from coordinate 592,569 downwards.
GAGCGAGATCGTCGTGCCCCCGACGGTGATCATGTCCTTGAACTCCGCCGTGCCGGTGTTGAACTCCGCGGTGAAGGTGCCCGACAGGCTGACGTCGGGGACGTTCACTGCGACCGTAGCCTGCAGCGAGCCGGCGATCAGCGTGGGTTCCAGGAACAGCGCCCCGCTGATCCCGGTGACCGACACGACGCCTCCTCCGAGTGACAGCGAGCCGCCGGCGATCCCGAGCTCGAGGATCGTGCCGTTGGTCAGCGAGGTTGCATCGATGATCGTGAAGTTGCCGCTCAGCGTCTGCCCGGCGATGGTCAGTGTCGCCCCGGTCGCCGTGAGCTCGAAGAATGGTCCGGCCGGCGCATCGATCGCCACCGGGGATCCGGCGAGGGTGACGCTCGTCGACACGGCGTTCGCGGTGGTGTTGACGATCACGCCGAACGTGCCGCTCATCGACGCGCCGGGCAGGGTCACGGCGACCGTGCCCGACAGCTGGCCGGCGATGCCGGTGGACGTCAGCAGCAGCACGCCCTGGCCGTTGGTCATCGACACGCCGGCGGTGGCCGTGCCGAGCGAGATGGTCACATCGGACGCGGCGATCGCGGTCGCGGCCGTGGCGTCCGGCAGCTGCACCGGGGTCACCGTGAAGTTGCCGCTGACCGTCTGACCGAGGATCGTCAGGCTGGCGGCGGTGGCCGACACGGAGACGAACGGCCCGGCGGGCAGATCGAGCGAGGCGCTACCGGTCGAGACGGCGACTGCAGCCGTGGAGGTGTTGAACTGGACGCTGAACGTGCCGCTGAACGAGAGGTCCGGGACGGTCGTCGTGAGCATGCCCGAGACATCGCCGGCGAATCCATTCGATCCGAGGACGAGCGTGCCGTTGCCGTTCGTCAGCGAGACGGCGCCACCGCCGAGCGACAGCGAGGCGCCGGACACGGTCACGGCCACGCCGCCGCCGGTGATCGGCGCGACCGAGAAGTTGCCGCTCAGCGTCTGACCGAGCACGGTCAACTGCCCGTTGGTGACCGAGAACGACTCGTACGGGGTCCCGCTGTCGCCCGTGGGGACGTTGAGCACGACGCCGGCACTCGGACTCGCCGGGTTGGAGATCGTCTGGTTGACGACCGCGGCGCCGGTGTTGTTGAACTCGACGCTGAAGGTCCCCGACAAGGTGACGTCGGGTACACCGAGAACGGTCGCCGTGCCGGTCGCGCTCAGGGCGAACAGGCCGCCGGTGGTCTCGACGAACGCGACCTGGGCGTTGGTGATCAGGATCCCGCTGGCCAACGGGTTGATCCCGCCGCTCGGCAGGTACGCCGGCCCCTGGCCGACGAAGATCGTCACGCCGGTGCCCGCGAACGCGTTGACCGTGTTGCCGTTCACCGTGGTGCTCGTGAACGTGATCGTGCCCGAGACCGTGACGAAGTTGCCGAGGTTGTAATCGAGCGTCGTCGAGACCGCGATCGCGAACACGTTGCCCTGACTCGAGCCGTACTGGATCTCGATCTGCTGGCCGCCGACGGTGACCGTCTGGTCAACCGCGCCGCCGGTCGTGTTCACCTGCAGCGCAACGCTCGTGTTGTCGACGGACTGCCCGGTGAACAGGCCGGCGATGCCCGCCGACTCGATCACGAGCGCGCCCTGGCCGTTGCTCAGCACCGCGGTGCCGCCGACGTCGGCGCTGAGTCCGCTTGCGGCAACGACGATCGTGCCGGCCTGATCCTGGAACAGGAAGCTGCCCGACAGCGAGTCGCCGCTGCCGGCGCTGGTGACGGTGAGGGTCGCGCCGGTCCCGGGCGTCGCACCGGTCACGCTGACCGCGACGTAAGGACCGGCTGGCAGCGACAGGGTCGTCGTGTTCCCACCGATCGTGAACGTCTGGTTGACCGCCGTCGTCAGCGTGCTGATCGACAGTCCGTAGCTGCCGCTCAGCGTGATCCCGCCGGGCAGGTTGAACGTCACGCCCGTCAACTGCAGGTCGCCGGCGACGCCCTGGCTCGAGAGGATGAATTCGCCGGTCCCCGAGCTGACCGTCACGAAGCAGGTGCTCGTGCTCGTGCTCGTGCAGGTGGCCGGCCCGAGCGCGAGCATCGGCGTCGTCGTGCTCGCGAACGCGACCGTCACGACCGGGGTGCCGCCGGCGCCGACTCCCTGCGTGAACGTGAAGCTGCCGGTCAGCGTCTGGTTGTCGACCGTGATCGTCGCCGGGTTCACGGTCACGTCGACGGACTCGGGGGCCTCGGAGAAGTTGACCGTGACCGTGCCGCTGAGCGAGACGCCGGGGACGTTGAGCGCGATCGTGCCGGTGAAGCTTCCCGACGCACCGCCGGAATCCAGCGTCACGCTGCCGCTGCCTCCGGCCACCGTCACGACGCCCCCGGCAAGCGACAGTGAGACGCCGGACAGCGTCAGAGTCGTCGTCCCGGAGGCGGTCGTCAGCGTCACGTTGCCGGAGATCGTCTGGCCGGCGACGGTCACCGATGCGTTGGTGCCCGCGATCTGCAGGTAGGAGCTCCCACCCGGAAGCGTCAGCGTCGTCGCCTGACCGCCGAGCTGGAACATCTCGTTGACGGCGCCGCCGGTCGTGTTGACCTCCACCGACAGCCCGCCGCTGACCGACACACTCGGGACGGTCAGCGAGATCTGCCCGGAGAACTGGGCGGCGATGCCGCTCGAGGTGAGCACCACCGCGCCGCTCCCGTTCGTCAGCGACGCGGGCCCGAGCGTGACCGACAGCCCGCTCGCGGCGACCAGGACGACCTTGTTGCCGCTGTTGTCGACGCCGCTCTGGAAGGCGAAGTTGCCGCTCAGTGTCTGGCCGGCGACGGTCAGGCTGACGCCGGTAGCGTCGATCGCCACGAACGGTCCCGCCGGGAGACCGCCGCTGGCGGCCGAGGTGGTGTTGACCGCGACCGAGAAGGTCGACGCCGTGAAGCTGAACCCCGTCGTGTTCGCGTTCAGCGTCGCGCTCAGCGCGCCGGTGATGCCCGCGGAGGTGACGGTCAGCGTGCCCTGCCCGTTCTGGATCGACAGCAGCGGCGTCGAGCCGCCGGCGAACACGCCGAGACCGACGTTGCTGACGTTCAGTGTGGTGGTCAGGACGCCGGCGACCGTCGACTGCGTGAACGTGAACTGACCTGAGAGCGTCTGGCCGTCGATCGTGACGCTCGCGACCGGGAACATCGTCGTCGGGACGCTCCCGATCTGCAGGTAGGGCCCGGCCGGGAGGGTGACGCTGTTGTGGGCACCGTCGGTCGCAGTTGTCTGCGTCGCCGTCGTGTTGACGAGCACGTCGAAGGAGCCTGAGAGGGAGACGCCCGGGAGCGAGATCGCAACCGACCCGCTGATGGCGCCCGAGATGCCGCTGCTCGAGATCGCGAGCGAGCCGGAACCGTTGGTCAACTGGACGAGCGGGGGTCCGCGCGAGTTGACGTTGCCGCTCGGCCCGGAGAGCGTGAGGCTGGCGTTCGAGGCTGTGAGGGCGATCGTGCCGCCGCTGTCAGCGACCGACAGGTCGGTCGTGAGGCTCTGCCCGAACACGTTGACGCTGAGCCCGAGCCCGCCGACCGACAGCACCGAGGTGCCCGTGAACACCAGCGGGACCGTCCCCGTCCCGGCGGGGACGTTCTCGCTGAAGCCCTGGCCGAAGGTGTTGAGGTCGATGTGGGCCTGGCCCGAGATCGAGACGTTCGGGACGCCGACGAGCTGCACGGTGCCAGACGCTTCGAAGGCGTAGTGCGTTCCATCCGTGAGCAGGACCACGGTCGCGTTCGTGATCAGCAGACCCTCGGCGAGCGGGTTCGCGTCGCCGTTGGCGAGCTCCGCGGGTCCATTGCCGAAGAACACGGTCACGTCGGTCCCGGCGAACGCCTGCACGCTCTGGCCGCCGAGCGCGCCGTCGCCGGACGAGATCGTGAACGCCGACAGCGTGATGTTGCCCTCGATCGTCGCGACGTTGTCGACGTTGTAGGTCAGGTTGCTGGCCGAGAGCTCGAACAGGTTCGTCTCACCCGAGCCGAAGTTGATCTCGTACTGCTGGCCACCGATCGTGAACGTGTCGTCGACGGTCGCCCCGGTGGTGTTGACCTCGACGAGCAGCTGCGGCCCGCTATTCAGCGAACCCGAGACGTAGCCGGCGAACCCTGCCGGGCTGACCACGAATGCGCCCTGGCCGTTCGTGAACGCCGGGGTCTCGCTCTGCGAGGAGCCGACCCACACCGTCAGGCCCGTCAGCGCGACCAGATATTGCGTCACGTTGTTCACCGTCTGCGCCTCGAAGCCGAACGTCCCGGAGAGGTAGCCAACGGCCGGCGAGCCAACGGCCGTCTGATTGGGCAGCGAAACCGATGCCTCCACGAACGGGCCGGCGGGCAGCACGAGCGGCGTGTTCGAGCCGGCGAAGGTCTGGCTGACCGGGATCGACTGCGAGTTGATCTCGATCTGGGCCGTGATCGAAGTTGGCTGGAATCCACTCAGGCTCAGCGTGACGGTCGGCGCGTTGATGTCGGCGGCGACGCCGGCGCTGCTCAGCAGCAGCTGACCGCTCGCCCCGGTGATCGCCACGTATGGCGTGGTCGCGGGCATCGTCGTCGGACCGATGCTGACAGCGACGTCGGTGGCGGAGACCGCGAGCTGAGAGGCGCTCGTCTCAAAGGTGAAGACGCCGGACACCGCCTGGCTCGCGACCGTGATGGTCGCGGGGCTACCGCTCGCGCCGAGGATCACTGTGACGAGGCCCGTCGTGGCGTCGCTGCCGATCGAGATCGGCCCGCTGAACGCGAAGCCGGGGACGTTCACCGCCAGGTTGGTCGCGGTCAGCGTCGGCGTCAGCACCGGCGTCTGCCCGGTCGATGTGATGATCACCGTGCCGTTGACGCCGGTCGCGACCGCGAGCGTGCCGCCGAGGCTCAGCGAAACGTTGGTCACGGTGATCGTGAATCCACCGCTCGAATTCGCGAACGCCAGGCCGCCGGTGAACTGCACACCCGGCGCCACCACCGTCACGTTCTGGCCGCCGAAGTCGGAGTACGGGACGTTCGTCGGCGAGGCTCCGGGGACGTCGAGCGTCTGGGTGACTCCGCCGACGGTGATCGACTCATTGGCCGCGGTCTGGCTCGTGTTGTATTCGACGCCGATCGTGCCGCTTACGCTGAAGGCGCTGAGACCGGCAACCGACACGGTGCCGGCAGCCTGCAGCGCGTACGTCTGGTCGTTGTTGACCGCAGCGACGAGCTTGCCGCCGGTCACGCTGAGCTGCGGGCCGCCATTGGCGCCCACGGTCGCGCTCAGCCCGGTCGCGCCGATGACGATGTCGCCCTCGGTGAGCCCGGAGGTGCTGACAGCGACCGCGAAATTGCCGCTGAGGGCCGCTCCACCCGATCCGACCGTGGCCATGACGTTCGTGCCCTGGACCTCGTCGAGGCCGGCGATGACGGTGGCGTTGGCGTCGTCGGCGAGCGTGACGTTCTGCCCGGTGTTGTTGTAATCCCCGAGGAACGTCCCGGAGAACGTCAGGGTGCTGTTTCCGGACAGCGCGCCGGCGCCCGACGCTTGGAACGCGAACAGACCGCTCGGCAGGACCAGCACATACGCATTCCCCGTGACGGCGAAGCCGGCGCCGGTGGAGGAGCCGAGCTGCAGCGACGCGCCGGTTATATCGATCTTGGTCCCGTTGGTAGCGGAGTCGGTGCCGACGGTGACGTTCCCGGTCACGACGCCGAGCGGCGTCGTCAGCGTCGCGCCGGTTGCGCTGGCGGTCAGCGTCCCGGGCTGGATCGTCGTCGCTGATCCCGCGCCGGGCACGGTGATCGACACCGCCGTGCTGCTGGTGTTGACCTGAATCGCCAGCTGACCGCTCAGCGACAGCCCCGCCGCCTGCGGCGTCGCCGCGGCCAGCGTCCCGGCGGCGGCGAACTTCCCGGTCGGCGTGATCAGCACAGCGAGCGCGGCCTGCGGCGAACTGGAGGTGATCGCGAAGAAGATGCCCGGGACGCTCGAGGTGGGGACGCTGGCCCCGCCGACTGTCTCCGCCGTGCTCGAGGTGTTCACCTGAAGCGTTACCGGACCGCCGAGCGAAACGCCTGACATCACCGACGGCAACACGAGCGCGACCTCACCGTTCGCGGCGAACGTACCGTCCGAGTTGATCACCACGGCCAGCGAGATCTGCGACCCGCCGGAGATCGTGCTCGTGATCGACACTGCGATCGAGCCGGTGCCGGCGGTGAACGCGATCGTGCCGGTGAGCCCGACGAGCCCGCCGACCTCGAGGGTGCCGGTCGCGGTGATCGCGAACGACGGAGCAAGGGTGGAGAAGCTCACCGTCCCGGTGGCCGAGAGGCTGAGGGCTGAGGAGCCGGCGATCAGGATCTGGCCGGTCGCGGTCCCGGTCGCCCCGGTGGTGGTCAGCGTGATCGAACCCGAGGCGCTCGAGAGCTGCACGGCAGCGTCGCCTGTGCCGGCACTGATCGAGGTCGACGCCGCGGTCGCCGACACCGTGAGCGACGACGCTCCGGCGGCGATCGTGAACGTCCCGGCGATCGAGCCCAGCGAGCCGGCCGTGAAGGTCGCCGAGCCCGAGAACGATGTCCACGCGCCCGTGGTCCCGATCGGCTGCGTCACATTGAGGACAACCGTGCTCGAACCGGTGTTGATGACCACCGGCCCGACGTTCCCGGCGTCGTCGTAGGTGGCGGACCAGCCGGTGCCGGCGAGCGTCGCGCCGGTCACGTTGCTGAGCGCGGCCGAGCCGGTGACCTGGATCGCGATGCCCGGGACGCCACTGACGTCGGCGACGTTCACCGACATCCCGAGCGTGGCGCCCGAGATCGTGACCGTGGGCCCGCTGGCGCCGGCGCTGATGCTCGCCTGGGCACCGGTCGCGCCGAAGCTCGTCCGGGCACGCGTGCCGTCGTCGATCGACACGACCGTGATCGGTCCGGTGGAGCCGGCGAGGAAGTCCGGTGTGGTGACGGTGCTCGTGCTCGGGGCCGCCGCTGGGGCCGCCAGCGTCAGCATCAGCGTGCCGGCGACCGCGGCTTGGTTGGTGAGGACGTATGACCCGCTTACGGCGCCGAAGTTCGCGCTGACGTCGAGCGCGCCGATCGTTGCCCCGGTTGAGCTGATCGTGATCGTCCCGTTCCACAGCCCGCCCACGTAGCTCATGCCCGAGAAGCTGAACGTCGGCGCCGCGGCCACGAGCAGGTTGCCGAACGGGATCGGGGTGGTGGCGGTGATCGACTCGGGGCTGGCCACCGCGCCGCTCTCGTACTCGAGCAGCTCCTGCGCGATCGCGGTCTGGAACGACGGCATCTCGGCGGACACCGGGATCGTCTGCGTGAACTGCGCGTTGTCGACCGTGCCGGTGATCTGGAGCGTGTCCAGATAGCTCGCCGAATCGCCGGGGCCCGTGAAAGTGAGCAGCACGGTGTCGCTGTCACCGTTGTTCAGCGTCGTCAGCGACGGCGCGGCCGCGGTGAACGGCGAGCCCGGCGTGGCGAACGACAGGGCGAAGCCAGTGATCTGCGCGCCACTCTGGTTCGTGAACTTGACCGACAGCGTCCCGGTCTGACCGCTGCTCGCGATCGTGATCTGACCGAAGTCGAGCGTCGACACCGGGTTCGATGAGTTCGATGACAGGGCCACTCCGATCGGCGTCTGCACCACGACGGACACGGGCACGTCCTGGGTGAAGTTGATCGGGGCCGGCGCGCCCGTGATCGTGAGCACGCCCGAGATCTCGAGCGTGTCGGTGTACGTGCCCCACGCGCTCTGCGCCTTGGATGACAGGTTCAGCGTCACCGACCCGCTGGCGTTGACCGTCGTAGCGCTGAGGCTCGTGACGCCGAAGGGTGATTGCGAGCCCGCCGCCAGCACGACCTGGAGTCCGCTGATCCCGCCGGTGCTGCTGTCGGTAATGCTGACGCTCTGGCTCCCGGTAGCGTCGACTGTAACGGTCGGGAACGCGATCGACGTCGCGGCGTTGTTGCTGACGGTGAACGTCAGCGGCGCGATGGCGACCGCGGTCACCGGGAACGTCTGCGTGATGTTGACGCCGTTGAGCGTGCCGATGATCGTCAGCGTGTCCGCGTAGGCGCCCGGCGTCGACGGCGCCGCGAAGGTCAGACCCACGGTCACCGTCCCGTTGCTGTCGGCGATGCTGGCCGCGGACGGCGTGCCGGCGGTGAACTCCGAGGTGCCGAACTTGACGGAGGTGATCGTGAAGGCATTGGCGGTGTTGGCGTTGGTGATCGTCGCCGACAGCGTGCCGGAGGCCCCGATGCCGACGTTGCCGATCGCCAGCACGCCGCCGGTCAGCGGACTCGCGGCGAGCGGTGCCGTCACGAGCGCCGACAGCGGGACCGTCTCGGTGAAGCTCGTCGAGTTCACGGTCCCGGTGATCACGAGGTTGTCGGTGTAACTCGGTGCGCCGTTGTACGTCGACGGCAGCGTGAACGACAGCCCGAGCGTCGGCGTGTCGGTCGTCAACAGGCCCGTGGGCGGCGTCGTCGTGATCGCGAACGGCGAGCTCACGCCGCTCCACGCCAGGCCCGTGATCGCCGCGCCGGCGCCGTTCGAAAGCGAGATCGAGGCGGTGCTGGCCGTGGTGCCGATCGCCACGGTCCCGAACGCCACCGATGTGACGACGGTGCCGTTCGTGAACGTGACCGGCGGGGTCACGGCCCCCGAGACGGGGATCATCTCCGTGAACGCCTGGTTGTTCCACGTCCCGTCGATGTCGAGCGTGTCCGTGTACGTCTGCACGCCGCCCGGGGCGGTGAATTGCAGCTCCACCGTCCCGGTGCCGGTCGTCGCCAGGCCCGTCGGCGCCGCAGGGGTGGCCAGCACCGTGAACTGAGACTGGGCACCCAGACCGAACGAGAACGCGAGGCCGCTGAGTGCCGAGCCGCCCACGTCGGACAGCGTCAGCGTCAGCGTGCTGGTCTGCGCGACGTCGGCGGCCGGGAACGTGAGTGACGTCTTCACGGCCGAGCTGACCTGCACCTCGATCGGCGCCGGCGTCGCCGTGGTCGTCACGTCCTGCGTGAACGTCTGGCTGCCGACGGTCCCCTGGATGATCAGCGTGTCGGTGGCGGTCTCCTGGACGTTCGGTGCGTTGCCGAACGAAAGCACCAACGTGACCGAGCTGTCCGCGGGAATCGATGTCGGCGCCGGGGTCGATTGCGGCCCCGCCACGCTGAACGGCGACGTCGGACTCGACGGGGCCGCGTCCGATGCGAACGAGTACGTCAGGCCCGTGATCGGCGTCGAGCCGGTGTTCGTGAGCATGACCGTGACCATGCCGGTGGTCCCGATCTCGACGCTACCGACGTTGAGCGTCGTGACGGTCGAGCTACCGATCGAGAAGCCGATCGGAGCGGCCTGCTGGAAGATCGGCGCGCCCGAGCCCGTCGAGTAGGCGGGTACGCCCGACAGCTGCCCCGCGCTGGTGATCGTTCGCGTCTGCCCGGGGGACAGATACTCGTACATCAGGCTCGCGGGGTCGGATGACTCGCCGTAGCCGAGCACGTGCCCCAGCTCGTGCGCGACGACGGTCACCAGGTCCATCGCCGCGGGATCGCCCGCGTTCGCCTGCGCCCATCCGTAGCCATCGGCGTACGGATCGATCGTCACCGTCGTCCCGACGGTCACCCCCAGCTCCGGGCTCGGCAGGTCGCCGATCGCGATCGACACACCTGAGAAGTTCGCGTTCGGCACCACTGAGAGCCACTCGTTCTCGGCCGCGGTCACCGCGGCGTCGAGAACCGGGAGGGTCAAAGCATTCACCGACGATGTCGGAGGTCCACGACCACTACCGGGGACGGCTGCCGGGTCGGCCGGCGCCAAGATCGCATCGGTCGGCGCCGAATCGCTCGCGGTCTGGGGCTGCGCGGTCGCCGGCGACTCGATCGAGCCGCCCGTCGACGAGCCCTCGTTGGTCCCGGCGCCCGTGACGGTGGCTCCGGTCGCGGCCGCGTTCACAGGCGACGTCCCGGCGACGAGCGTCGTGTCCGGGGAGCTCCCGCCCTGGGTCGCAATGGTCAGCCCGTCGCTCGTTGCGCCGGCGACCGGCGTGTCCGAAACCGTGACCGTGTGCTCGGTCGTGACGGTCACCTGCGTCGCCACCGACGTTGCCGGGACCTTCATCGATGTCAGCCCTTCCGTGACGCCGGCGGGCAGCGAGGCGCTGAGCCCGCTGCTCGGCACGGTGGTCGTCACGACGGCCTCGGTGACGATCGTGGACGCCGGAGCGGTCGAGATCGAATCCGAGTGCGCGGGCGAGATCAGCGCTGAGGAACCCGGGCTGCTGATCCTGGTCGAGTCAGCCCCCGGAGCGCTCTGAGCCGAGGCGGCCGCCTGAACCGACGTGCTCGGACCGGCGGCCGGCCCGACGCTCGGCGTCGAGTCCGTCGCCGGCGCGGAGGCGGTGGTCGAGCTGCTCGGAGTCGAGCCGTCGCCGTCGACCCGCTCTGCGTTGAGGCGCTCGCCCCTGACGCATTCGAGTCGGCCGTACTCGGCGTCGTACTGGAGTCGGTGCTCTGCGTCGTGGCGTCGGTGGCGGGCCTGCTCGGGTCTGTGGCCGGGGTGGTGGCGTCGGCCGCCGGTGCGCTCGAGTCGTCGCTCGGCGTGGTGGCGGTCGGCGCGGTGGCGGTCGGCGCGGTGGCGGTCGACGGCGTCGTGGTCGTCGCAGCGGGCGCCGCCGCCGCCGCAGGTGCCGAGTCACGGACCGAGTGCGCCTGTGGGCCGCTGGCACCTGCCGTGCTGCTGTGGACCGGCCCGGCGGGCACATACGAGGCCGGCGTCTGCCCCGAGGGCATCGCCGAGGGCGACGGCCCGGATTGCGACTGAGTCGGCGCGTTGGTCAGCGCGGACGCGAGCCCGCCGACGCGCGCCGGAGGATGCATACGAGGTCGAGTGTTTGCGCGGGGAGCCGCCGAGCGTGTACGAGCTGGTCTGGACCGGCACCCGAACCGGGCGGCCCGGACGCGTGACGGTCCGGGGTCCCGTCGACCGGTGCGCGGATGTCGTCCCGGCGGCCGATCGCTGCACGCCGGTGGTCGAGCCCGCCGAACTCGCCGGCGAGCTTGCAAGAGGACTGCTCGGGGCGGGTTGAAGTTTGGGAACCGGGATCGTGGGGAATCGTGCAAGTGGTGTGGTAACCGCCGGTATCTCCGCCTCCACCGCCGCCGGCGCGACGATGGATTCGATCGTTGCCACCGCGAGCGTGATGTACGGCAGCGAGAGCGCGAGCAGCCCGAGGACTCCGAACCAGAAGAGCTGTCGGCGCGTGGCAAGGCCGCCATAGCGGCCCCGTCCGGCTCTGCCCGCATTTCTTCGACCGGTAAATGCCGGTCTCAGCCACCTACTCAATCATTCCCCCAATAACGGCAGCAGCTGTCTCGTTCTCCGCTCGCGCCCGTAACCGTCCCCCGCGGCTTTTTTTAGATCACCCGGAGCTTCTTCACGCCGGAATGGGGCGATCGTGCCAGTTGAGCCAGGGCGTGTCAAGCAAGAACCCGACAGTTCTCTCGATACACCGAAGGATCACCCTCGAGTCGAGGGTTAGTTTCAGGCGCCCTACAGCACCGGCAGGTACCGCTCGAGCTCCCAGGGCGTGACCTGGACGCGGTAGTCGTCCCACTCCTGGCGCTTGATCTCGATGAAGCGGTTGAACGTGTGCTCCCCGAGCGTGCGCAGCACCAGCTCGGACTCCGCGGTCAGCTCGATCGCCTCGCCGAGCGTCTCCGGCAGCTGATCGATCCCGAGCCGCCGGCGCTCGTCGGGCGACAGGTGGTAGAGGTTCTTCTCCATCGGGTCGGGCAGCTCGTACCCGTGCTCGATCCCCTCGAGGCCCGCCTGCAGCAGCGCCGCGAAAGTGAGGTACGGATTGCACGCCGGGTCCGGGCAGCGGAGCTCCATCCTCGTCGCCGGCTCCTTGCCCGGGTGGTAGAGCGGGACGCGGACGAGCGCCGAGCGGTTCCGCCTGCTCCACGCGACGTACACCGGCGCCTCATAGCCGGGAACGAGGCGCTTGTACGAGTTGACCCACTGGGCGAAGATCGAGCAGATCTCGCGCGCGTGGCGGAGCTGGCCGGCGATGAACGCCTTGCCCACATCCGACAGGAAGTACTCGTCGTCGGCGTCGTAGAACGCGTTCTGCTCCCCGCGGAACAGAGACTGGTGCGTGTGCATGCCCGAGCCGTTCTTGCCGAACAGCGGCTTGGGCATGAAGGTCGCGTACAGGCCGTACTTCATCGCGTATTCCTTGACCGTGATCCGGTAGGTCATGCAGTCGTCGGCCATCTTCATCGCGTCCGCGTAGCGCATGTCGATCTCGTGCTGGCTCGGCCCCACCTCGTGGTGCGTGTATTCGGTGTGGATCCCCAGCTGCTCCAGCGCCAGCACGGTCTCTCTCCGCAGATCGCTGCCGGCGTCCAGCGTCGTCAGGTCGAAGTAGCCGCCCTCGTCGAGGACCTCGGTCGACCGCGAGTCCTTGAAGTAGAAGTACTCGAGCTCGGGCCCGACGAAGTAGTGGTCGAAGCCCATCTGCTCCGCCCTCTGGAGCGCCCGCCGCAGGATGTGGCGCGGGTCTCCCTCGTAGGGTGTCTTCTCCGGCGTCTGGATGTCGCAGAACATCCGCGCCGTGCCCTGCTCGGCCGGTCGCCACGGCAGCACGGCGAACGTGCTCGGGTCGGGCATCGCGATCATGTCCGACTCCTCGATCGGGTTGAAGCCCGTGATCGACGACCCGTCGAATCCCATCCCGCCCTCGAACGCGTCCGCCAGCTCGCTCGAGTTGATCGAGAACGCCTTCAGCTGACCGAGGATGTCGGTGAACCACAGGCGGATGAACCGGATGTCGCGCTCATCGACGATCGCCATCACGTCGTCCGCGCTCGGAGGGGGCAGGGGCATCGAGCGCAGGAGATTACCCTCTGCCAGATGAGGCGCATTGTCCATGTGGCCATGATCGGCGCGGCGATCGTCACCGCAGCCGCCGCCGGCACCGCAGCGGCCGCCGCCGGCACCGCAGCGGCCGCCGCCGGCACCGCAACAGCACCCGCGCGCTCCGCGGTGACGTTCGGCCCCGGCCCCGCCGTGTGCGAGCCGTTCCACGCCAAGACGCTCGCATCGGACCGCGCCGCGGTCGTCTACTCGTTCGACGGCTCGGCGTACGGCTGCCTGAAGCCGACGGGACCGTCGTACAAGCTCGGCTCGGTCAGGCTCTGCATCGGTGCCACTCGCGCCGGGCCGTTCGCGCTGGCGGGGGACCTGGTCGGCCTACGGCTCCGAGACGTGCGGCGTCGACTTCAGCTCCGCCGAGGCCGTCGCCCGCAACCTCAAGAGCGGCCAGATCCTGCACCGCGAGCCCGCGACATCCCGGACGCTGGTCGAGCAGGAGGGCGGGCTCCAGTCGATCGTCGTCAAGCCCGACGGATCGATCGCGTGGATCGCTATCGAGCAGTCGCTCGGCAACGACCGGCGGCTGCTCCAGGTCCGCAAGGACGACATCGGGCGGCGACACGCTGCTGAGCTCGAGCCTCGCCGTCCTGCCGTCCTCGCTGAAGCTGCACGGCTCCCGCCTCACCTGGCGCGACGCCGGCAAGCTCCGCTCGGCAACGCTCCGCTGAGCCGCCTCCTGCCGGCCCGCCCTCGCCGTCGGGCCGCCCTTCGCCGTCGGGCTACAGCGCCGCCGGAGTGCGGCCACGCCGGCCCAGCCACCGGTTGGCCCAGCGCTCGAGCTCCGAGAGCGCCGGCTCGAGCTCGCTCCCCATCTTCGAGAGCTCGTACTCGACCCGGAGCGGCGGCCCGGGGATCACGCTGCGCGCGACGATCCCGCGCGACTCGAGCTCCTTCATCCGCTCCGACAGCAGGCGGTCGGAGAGCTCCGGCACGGCCTGCGCGATCTCCGAGAACCGCAGCGGGCCGTCCATCAGGACGCGCAGGATCGCGCCCGTCCAGCGGCGGCCGACGAGTTCGACCGCCTCGTGGTAGAGCGGGCAACAGCCAGCGACTCGTGTCTCGCCCTCAGACACCGCTGTGTGACTCCGCGCACACATCAGTTGTGAAGCTTACGCCGCCTGAAGCGCTCGCGAGGCTTCAGTTGATCCATCTACCGGAACTTCTCCGGCGACGTTGACCATTGCGGTGAAGCTCTCGAGCGACACAGCGGCGATCCCCTCGAGGATCTGCTCGTCCTCCCAGCCCGCCTCGCGCGCCTCCTCGTGGAGGTGCATCGCCGGTCGGCCGCCTTCCAGCACTGCCTGGAGGTACCGCAGCAGAGCGGCCTCGCGCTCGTCCTTGGACGTGAACTGGCGGGCGGCCGCGACCTCGTCGAGCTGCAGGCCGGCAGCCCGCGCGGCGCGCGAGTGCATCTCGATCCCGGGCTCGGACCCGTAGTGCTCGGCGACGGCGAGCGCGATTCGCTCGAGCGTCGGCAGCGTCAATTTGCCGTGCCGCAGCTCCGAGCGGAAGCGGGCGTATGCCCGCAGCGACGCGGGCGACCCGGCAAGCACGCCGAGGAAGTTCGGGAGCTGGCCACCCGAGGCGAGGGCCCCCCGCAGCACCGGGATCGAGCCTTCCGGCGCGGTCAGGTCGTCGTGGATCTGAAATCTGCTCATCGTTGTCTTCATGTGGACCACCGGGGGGTCTTAACAAGGGCCGGAGATGCCCTTTACTTTCGAGACCTGCTTACGGTTGATAAGTCTATCTGGCCGCCTGCGTTCGCACAAGCGTTACGTCCAGATTCGAGGTGCGTCATATGGACCGACGCCGAGCGCCGGTCGATCCTTCCTCGCGAGGGTCGGATCCTGCGACCGGTTCAGGGTCGCGCGTGGAGCGCGAGGTGAAGCACAGCCGCATGCGAGCTGGTCGCCGCGACGAGGATCAGCAGCACGCACAGGACCACGGCCCACATCGCGATTCGGTCCGGACGCGACCCGACGCGGTCGTACGAATCGCGGCGCGCGCGCCGCGGCTCGGGGCGAGCAGCCACCTGGCCGCGGATCGTGACCGTACGACGGCCGGGAACGGCGCTGCCCCGTGGGATCGCGGCCTGCGATGGCCCGGCTCCGTCAGCGTCTGGCGCAGCCGCCAGTCGCGGAGCCGGCCGCGCCGGGACCTCCAACTCGACAGGCCAGGCCTCGTCGAACTCTGGTTCGCTGATCGCCAAAGAAGCGCGTGCTCGCGCCATCCGGACCGTCCTCTTTCGTTGTGCTTGCGGGGTTAGCTGACGGGCTCGCACCGAAAGAGCGGCGCTACGTGCAAGTCGCACGATTAGCCCCAACAACGTGGGTCCCCCGCTTCCCCACCGCAGGGCGGTGGAACGGGAATTCAGCTGTACGGAGCGGCGATCCTACCAGCGCCGGCGGATGCCGTGGCCACCGGCTGTCGCCACGCCCGGCGCGCGGCGCGCGGCGCGGCTATTCCCTGCCGGCGACCCTGGCGACGAACGCGGCCACATCGGTCGCGTCCGTGCCCTGGAGGATCCCGCTCGGCATCGTCCCGAAACCGAGGCAGGCTTCGCTGCTGTTCGGCCCGCTGGTCGGGGCGTTCTGGAGACAGCCGTTGTTGATCGTCTTCAGGACGAGCAAGGCGGTCGGCTGGATCTGATCGAGGTTCGGCCCCACCTTGCCGACGGCGTTCGCGGCCGCGAGCGTGTGGCACACGCCGCAGTGCTCGCCGAACAGCGTCCGACCGGTCTTCTCGGCCGGCGACAGCCTCAGCCCTCCGACCTGCGCACTCGCGTTCGCGTGGTTGCCGGCGAGGACCGTGATCGGCACCACCACCCCGAATCCGACGAACACGAAGACGAACACCGAATTCATCGCCGCGCGCCCGACGCGCCCCTGAGACTGCAGCGTCGCGCGCGCCCCGCCGATCCCACCGCGAAGCGCGATGAAGAACAGGCTCAGCGCGACGATTACCCAGAACGCGATGAACAGGATTACGGCAAGCACTGTGCGGCGCGCACCTTATCGTGCCTGGCCCCGCCGAGGCTCACCGGCGTGCCTCCCCGCTGTCGCTGCGACGCTACGCCGTGGCGACGGTCTTCGCGCGCTGGCGCTCAGGCGTGATCCGGACGACGTCCCAGGCGAGCCCGAGCTTCGACATCAGCGTGATGATCATTCCGGATACGTCGATCTCCCACCAGCGAAGGCCGTGATAGGCCGAGCGGGGGAAGGCGTGGTGGTTGTGATGCCAGGACTCGCCCAGCGAGAAGACCGCCAGCCAGCCGACGTTGGTCGACTTGTCTTCGATGTCGAACCGCCGGCTGCCAAAGAAGTGGCAGATCGAGTTGACCGACCAGGTGATGTGGTGGACGAAGAAAATTCGCACCAGCCCGCCCCAGATGTAGCCGAGCAGTGCGCCCTTGAGGGTGAACCCGCTGAGCACGTAGCCGGCCACGGTCGGGATCAACAGCGACAGCAACACCAGGTACGGGAACCGCCGGCCGATCTTGCGCATCGCCGAGTCCTCGTACAGCTCCGCGGCGTACTTCTTCCAGTCGGCCTGGCCCTGCGTTTCGAACAGCCAACCTACGTGCGCGTACCACAGACCCTTCAGCCCGCTCCCGTGACCGACATGCGGGCTGTGGGGATCGCCCTCGGTGTCGGTATGGGCGTGGTGCTTGCGGTGGTCGGCAACCCAATCCAGCACCGACCCCTGGACTGACATCGAGCCGAGTATCGCGAACGTCCGCTCGACCCAGGGATACGTGCGGAACGAGCGGTGGGTCAGGAGCCGGTGATAGCCGACGGTCACGCCGGCGCCGGTCAGCAGGAACATGACAAGCGCGATCGACAGCGACAGGGCATCGACATCTTGGTTCCATAGCAGCACGATCGCGATCAGCACGCCGACGAACGGAAGCACGACCCCGATCAGGTTCACGTTCCGTTCGGCGCGAGTCATGTAGCAAGGTTCTCATATCGATCAATGCATTTCTTGCGTGCTTGACAGTGCTTCGACCAACGAATTTATGCACTTCACACAATAATTCATGTCATCGGCGCCTCCCCGAGCCGAAACTCATCACCGCCGGGGCGACGGAGCGGAAGTCCTCGGCCGCCATCTCGTGGCTGTCGTCGCGCCCGGCCTCTCGCGCCTCATCCCGCCGCTGCTCGGCGAGGCCCCGACGAACCTGCTCGTCCAGCATCGAGAAGTCCTTGATCTCCGCCAGCGGACGCTCGGGTGCTGAGATCGAGCCGATCTTGTCGACCAGCACGTTGATCGCTCCGCCGGCGGCGGCGAAGCGCTCGAGCTTGCCCGTGACCAGCATCAGCGGCTCGGTCCTGACCGTCAGCCGGTGACGCTCATATACCTGGGGAGGCACGATCAGGTTGATCGTGCCGAACTCGTCCTCGAGCAGCACGAATACGACCCCGTTGGCGGTGCCCGGCCGCTGCCGGGCCACCACGAGCCCGCCGATCGAGATCCTGCTCCCGTGCGTCAGGCGCTCGAGGTCACGACTCGTCACCGCCCCCGGCTGCAGCCTCTCGCGCAGCAGCGACAGCGGATGCTCGTTGACGGTCAGGCTCGTGCTCGCGTAATCGGCGAGCATCGCGTCCCAGGCCGAGAGCTCGCGAAGCTCCGGCGGCGCGGGAAGGTCGAGCGGGAGCGCGAGCTGGACGCCACCGGGGACGCCACGGCCGGGCGTGGCGACGCCGAGCTGCCAGAGCACGAGGCGACGGGGAGAGATGCTCCGGTGTCCCACGGAGCGCTCAGGCGACGCCGCCGGCCTGATCCGGTGTTCCGCGGAACCGCCCTGGTCTCCAAAGTGCTCCGCGGAACCGCCCTGGTCTCCAAAGTGCTGCGCAGTGCGCTCATCCGAGCCGCTCGCAGCCCCGGCCGCCAGCGAGTCACACGCTCCCGACCAGGCGAGCAGCTCGAGCGACGGGCCGCCGGCACCCGATCTCGAGGCGAGGTCGGCAAGGGTACGGAACCGCCCCCCGGCCTCCCGGACCGCCACCAGCGCCGCCACCTCCTGCGCCTTGACCCCGCGAACGTAGCCGAGACCTATCCGCACCCGCCCCTCGTCCATCCGGCATTCGGCGTCACTCTCGTTGATGTCGGGCGCGAAGATCTCGATTCCGCGCCGCTGCGCCTCATGGACGAGCGAGTCCGGCGGGTAGAAGCCCATCGGCTGCTCGTTCAGCAGCGAGCACAGGAACTCCGGGGAGTAGTGGACTCGGAGCCAGGTCGACTGGTAGGCGAGCAGCCCGAACGCCGCGCCGTGAGCCTTGGGAAAGCCGAAGCCCGAGAAACCCCGGACCATCTCGAACACCCGCTCGGCCAGCTGCCGATCGACCCCGTGCATGTCCACCGCGCCCGTGACGAACCGTTCGTGGTACGCCTGGATCGCAGCATCCGAGCGCTTGCGGCTCATCGCCCTGCGCAGCCCCTCGGCCTCGCCCGGCGAGAAACCGGCGAACGCGATCGCGACCTCCAGCACCTGGTCCTGGAAGATGATCGTCCCGAGCGTCTCCGACAGCACGGGCTCGAGCGACGGATGCTCGTATGGCACCCGGTAGTCGGGGTCCACGCGCATTCGCTGGCGACGCTCGATGTACGGATTCACAGCGCCGCCCTGGATCGGACCGGGCCTGACGATCGCCACCTGGATCGTGATGTCGCGCAGGTTCTCGGGTCGAGTACGCCGCAACGACTGCATCTGCGCGCGGCTCTCGATCTGGAACACGCCGGTCGTGTCCGCGTTCTGAATGCACTCGTACGTCTCGGGGTCGTCGTACGGAATCCGGCTGAGGTCGATCCGCTCCCCTCGGGTGCCGGCGATCATCTCGACCGAGCGCTCAACCGCCGACAGCATCCCGAGCCCGAGCAGATCGATCTTCAGGAAACCCGCATCCGAGCAGGAGTCCTTGTCCCACATCACGATCTGGCGTCCCTCCATCGCGGCCGGGACGATCGGGCAGCAATCGATCAGCGGCCGAGTCGCGATGATCATCCCGCCCGAGTGCTGGCTCAGATGGCGCGGCAGCCCGTGCGCCTGCTCCGCCAGCCGAGCGAGCCACGCCCAGCGTCCTGATGAGCCGCGGCGACCGGGCGACCGCGCCGCCGGCGACGGCCCAGTGTCGAACGCGTTCTCGATGTCAGCGGCGACCGTTCGCGCGTCCCATCCCTCGCTTCCGCGCGCCACCCGCTCGATCTCCCCGGGCGGCAGTCCGAGCGCCTTGCCGAGCTCCCGGATCGCCCCTCGCGCGCGATATGTCGGGAACGCCGCCACCAGGGCCGAGCGATCGTGGCCGTAACGCTCGTGGACGCGAGGGATCAGGACCGCCCGGATGTCGCGCGGGAAGTCCAGGTCGATGTCCGGCAGCGAGTTCAGCTCCTCGTTCAGGAAGCGGCCGATCAGCAGCTCGTTCTCGATCGGGTCGACGTGCGAGAGCCCGGTGAGGAAGCAGACGATCGAGGACACGCTCGAGCCGCGCCCGCGCCCCGGTGGCAGCAGTGCTCGTGCGGTGTCGGGCCCGCGCACCTCGGCTGCCACCTCGCGCGCGAGCTCGAGCAGGTCGTGGTGAAGCAGGAAGAACCCGGGCAGGTTCAGGCCGCCGATGATCCGAAGCTCCTCCTCGAGCCGTGCGACCGCACGGTCGTGGAACCTGGCCGACGCGCCCGAGTAGCGATCGCTCAGCCGCGACTGACACAACTCGACGAGCTTGCGCATTGCCGCCTCGTCCTCCGCCCCCGGATATCGATACCCGAGGTCTGAGCCGAGGTCGAAGCGCAGCGTCTCGGCGAGCGCCACCGTCTCCGCCACCGCCTCGAGATGCTCGGGGAAGCGGGCTGCCATCGCTGCCGGCGAGGCGAGCACGTGGCTCCAGTTGCCCCGCCGCTCGGGCTCGGAGGAGTCGAGCGTCATGTGCAGGCGGACGGCGACGAACGCATCCTGGAGCGGGGCGCGAGCGCGTTCGTGAGCGTGAACGTTCCCGGTCGCAACGCACCGCAGCCCGAGCCTCCGCGCGAGCTCGGACAGCCGCCTGTTCCGTGCGCGATCGTCGCGCAGGAACGGTCGCTGGAGCTCGACGCGCAACCGATCCTCTCCGAACGCATCTCGCAACCGCGACAGCGTCGGCTCGTCATGAACCCCCCGCAGCGCGCATCCACTCAAACACACGAGACCTTCCGCATTCGCAAGCACGAACTCCAGTGGAACATCGGGAGCGGTTGGTGGCGAGCCTGGACGCCCCTCGCGCGTGTGCGCGTGCGCGCGCGTGAGGATCCGGCATAGGCTCGACCACCCATCCGCATTGCGCACGAGCAGGGTCAGATGCCGGCCATCGTCGAGGTCGATCTCCGAGCCATGGATCGCGCGCAGACCAAGCCCCCGGGCCGCGACCGCGAACTCCATCGACCCGGAGACCGTGTTGTGGTCGGTCAGCGCGAGCGCTTCATAGCCGTGCTCGAGCGCAGCCGCTACCAGCTCGTCCGGGAGCGATGCGCCGTCGAGAAACGAGAACGCCGAGTGGCTGTGAAGCTCTGTGTACATGATCGAACATATGTTCGCACTCGGTCCGGCGGAACATACATGAGCGAACATCCCTTGACACGGTTATTAGCGGCTGCTAATTTGCGCTGAGTAGTTAGTGCTCACTAAGAAGAAGGAGACGTCATGTCGCCCGCTACGAACCGCAGTCGCACTTGGACCTTGTTGATCGTCTCCATCGGGTTGTTCATGGTCGTGCTCGACAACCTCGTGGTCAACGTCGCGCTGCCGAGCATCCACCGGCAGCTGGGCGCCTCGATCCAGGCGCTCGAATGGACCGTCAACGCTTATGTGCTCTCCTACGCCGTGCTGCTGCTGACCGGCGCCGCGATCGGCGACCGCCTCGGCCGCAAGCGCATGTTCGCGGCCGGAATCGCACTCTTCACCGCCTCGTCCGCGGCCGCCGCGCTCGCGCCGACGATCGGCCTGCTGATCGCCGCCCGCGCAGTCCAGGGCGTTGGCGCCGCGATCGCGACGCCGCTGACGCTGACGCTGCTGGCCGATGCCTTCCCGCCCGAGCAGCGCGGTCTCGCGCTCGGCGTCTGGTCCGGGATCAGCGGGATCGCGGTCGCGCTCGGCCCGCTCGTCGGTGGCGCGGTCATCCAGCTTGCCGCCTGGCACTGGATCTTCTGGATCAACGTCCCGATCGGCGTCGTCCTCGTGCCGGTCGCCCTCACCCGGCTCAGCGAGAGCCACGGCCCCGCGCGCAAGCTCGACCTCACCGGCCTGGCCCTCAGCTCGACCGGCCTGTTCGGGATCGTGTTCGGGCTGATCCGCTCGCAGACGCTCGGCTGGACCTCGACCGAGGTCCTGGTTTCGCTGATCGCCGGCGCGGTGCTCGTCGCAGCGTTCGTGCGCTACGAGCTCACGGTCGACGAGCCGATGCTGCCGATGCGGTTCTTCGCGAAGCGGAGCTTTGCGGTCACGAACGTCGTCTCGCTGTCGATGTACTTCGGCATGTTCGGCTCGATCTTCTTCCTGAGCCAGTTCCTCCAGAACGTGCTCGGCAACTCTCCGCTGCAGGCGGGCGTCAAGCTGCTCGCATGGACCGGCGCGACGCTCGTCGTCTCGCCGCTCGCCGGCGTCTTCTCCGAGCGGTTCGGAAGCCGCATGTTCATGGTCGTCGGGCTGGCGCTGCAGGCCGTCGCGCTCGGATGGCTGGCGTCGATCGCCAGCGTCGACATGAGCTACGCGAGCATGGTCGTGCCGTTCGTGCTCGGCGGCGGCGGCATGGCGCTGGTGTTCGCCCCGTCGGCCAACGCCGTCCTGTCCTCGGTAACCACTGACGAGACCGGGCAGGCCTCGGGTGCTACGAACTCGATCCGCGAGCTCGGTGGAGTCCTCGGGATCGCGGTTCTGTCGACGGTCTTCACCTCGAATGGCGGCTATACCTCGGGCCATGCCTTCCTCAGTGGCCTGACTCCGGCGATGTGGGTCGGCGTCGCCGTGCTGGCGATCGGCGCCCTGGTGGCGCTGGCGCTCCCGTTCAGCACGCGGTCGACGAACGCCGAGGTCCACGCCGCCGAGCTGCGGTCCGACCGCCGCGAGGCGACGGCGACCTCACCCGCGACCATCCCCGCGATCGGCGCCGCCGCCTGATCCGGCACTAGGATCGGGGACACAGACATGGCGGCCACCAGCGAAACCCAGACCCGTCAACGCGTCCCGGCGGCCGAGCGCCGGGACGCGCTGATCGATGCGGCGATTCACGAGTTCGCCCAGGGCGGACTTCACGGCACGCCGGTCGACCAGATCGCGCGGCGGGTCGGCGTCGCGCAGCCGTACGTCTTCAGCCTGTTCGGTTCCAAGCGCGATCTGTTCATCGCCGCCGTCGAGCGCTGCTTCGGCATCACGATCCGGATGTTCGAGCGCGTCGCGGCGGACTACGACCCCGCGACGGCGCCGGAGGACCAACCCGACGTGCTGATGGCGATGGCCGCGGCATACGTCGATCGGCTGCAGACCGACCGCGACCTGCTGATGCTGCAGCTGCATGCGTACGCGGCGTGCGACGACGACGTGATCCGCGACCACGTGCGTGACGCGTACGCGGGGCTCGTCAATGCCGTCGCCGGCTTGTCCGATGCCGACTCGGAGCGGATCGACGAGTTCTTCCGCTACGGGATGTCGCTGAACGTCGCTGCGGCGATGGGAGTCCTCGATCTCTCCTGCGGCGCCGAGTGGGTCCGCGACAGCGCCGAGCCCGAGTCCGCGGCCGGCTGAGCTACATCGCCTGAATCAGATCCCGCTCGGGCTCGATCCGCCAGCGTGCGGCCACCTCGGCGAGCCGCTCGTCCATCCCCCAGCGGTCCGGCCGCTCGTCTCCGGAGAACTCGGGCGAGGCGCCCTTCAGGGCCATGCAGCCGGTGTTGTCGCCGAGCCGCCGGATCTCGTCGACGTCGGCGTCGGTCAGGCGCACCGCAGCGGGCAGCGTCGCGAGCTCCGACCGCTTGTCCTCGATCGACCGCGACGCCTGGCCGACCTCCTGGATCAGCGTCGGCGCCACGCACGCCACGGGCGCGTGCGCGAGGTTCCACTGACACGCCAGCTGGATCATCGACAGCCCGTGGCGCTCGGCGAACGGGCGCATCGCCTCCATCCGCTCGCGCCCCGCCTCGATCCAACCGGCCGGCCGGAAGCCACGGTGGTCGCCGGGCGCCATCGCCTGACCGGGCAGCACGTCGTCGTAGAACAGGCCGCCATAGTCGACGACGCGCGTGATCACCCTGACCCCGGCCTGCGAGGCGGCGCCGAGACACAGCTCGCCGGGCCACGGCTCGAGCGGGTTGAGGATGATCATCGCCCAGTCGAGCATCGGGCCGAACCGCTCGAGGCAGTCGATCAGGTCGAGCGTGAACCCGTTGGCGGGCCCGGGAGCGACCCCGATCATCCGCGTCAGCCCGGCGTCCCGCAGGGCCGCCATCCCGTTCCAGACCGCCTCGCTCGTGTACCCGATCCGGTCCGGGTTGTGCAGCAGCAGCAGGTCGAAGCCGTCGATGCCGCAGCGCTCGAGGCTGCGCTCGGTCGCCATCCGCAGGTACGACGCGTACTCGTCCGGACCTCGCAGCGCCTGACTCGTGAACCGCGGGAAACCCTTCGCCCCGTCGCGCTCGCCCGTGTAGAAGTCGTGCCCGACGGCGCCCACCACGCACATCGACTCGCGGGCGCGGCCCCGGATCGCGCGGCCGAGCATCGAATCCGCCTCGCCGGCTCCGTAGACGTCAGCGGTGATCACCGTGTGGATCCGCTCGTCGGGAGTGAACAGGGCGAGCAGGCGATCGTCGTCGAGCGGCGCTCCGAAGCGCATGAAGCGACCGCCGCTCCAGGTGCCGATCGCGGCTCGGCCGGGGTCGAGCGGGGTGCTCATGGCGGTGAGTCTAGAGGCGGCGCCCGGACCACCCGGACGCACGGAGTCGCCGCCGCGGACCCGCGAGCGCTCCTAGTAATCGGTCATCCGCGCACGGGCGGACGCCCACGAGGTTGCCACCGACATCCCGGACCGACGCCGGCGACGGTAGTGGCGCATCAGCCGCGGCAGATACCACACCCGGGACCGCGGCGGCAGGGGTTGGCCGTCGGAGCCGGCGCCGGGCAGCAGCGCGCGTCCGTCGGCTGTCCGCGGCGCTAACTGCCGGAACTCGCGTACGAGCTGGCCCGTCATGGCACGTGGGAGCGCGGCCTCTCCGTTCATGAGTCCGTTCAGCGCGGCGGACAGCCGGTCGGGCGAGGTGGCGGCCGGCAAGAACCTGGCCGTGGCGGCGAGGATCGCATCGCGCAGCTGATCGTGTCTCGGAGTGCCGGACATCAGAGCGATCCGCGCCGACGGCAGCTCCAAGCTGATCCGGTCGGCGGCGAGGATCCCGCCCCCGGGCATGTCAAAGTCCAGCAGGCAGACCTGCGGCTGGAACTCCCTGGCGGCCGCAATCGCCGTCGCACCGGCCCCATCGATCGCCTGCACGCTATTCCTGCTCCTATCTACCTAAGTCTCGTAAAACCACCATTACAGACTCAGGACCGCGCGTGTAAGTCATCCTGTTTTCGGTGGGAGGTCGTCGGATTGGCCGGGCATGCAAGGGGCATCTCCCATTACCGCTGCAGCCACCACCTCCCTCCCTCCAGGTCGTGGAACACGACGTCGTTCCGGCCGCAGGTGGTGACCACCTCCCAATAGCGCCGCCGAAGCGGACGATCGGTCCACCACCTGTCCTCGATCAACCACGACTCGCGGACCGCGTCGACCTCACGACCGCCCGCCTTCACCGGACGTCCGTCGTCGTCCGCCACGACCGACACGCGACGCGGAACGGCGAGCTGACGCGGTCCGCTCACTGGTGCGGCGTTCCGAAATGTTGCACTAGATGAGTGATTCCACGGCCGTGGTCGTGTTTGTCGGTGTTTTCGAGGAATACGGAGCAGCAGGGTCGAAGTCGGCGGTGCTCTGTAGTGCCAACCGCCGACCCAAGGGGGCCTCGATGGACGCCGACCTCGACCTGCTGCTCACTACCGTGTTCGTCACGGCTGACGATCTCCTGCCCGAGACGGACAAGGAACGCCGGCGAAGGGTCACAGACGCGGAGGTCGTCACGCTGTGTGTGGCGCAGGCGATCATGGGGATCCCGTCCGACCGTCGGTTTCTCGCGGTCGCGGGTAAGCGGCTGGCGCATCTGTTCCCCGAGCTGCCCAAGCAGTCTGGCTACTTCAAACGACGCCGCCGGCTGGCTGAAACGTTGGAGTGGTTGATGGGCGTCTTCGCGAGCCAGAGTCCAGGGTTTGGCGACGATCTGCTGTTGATCGACTCGACCCCGATCGAGTGCGCGCGCAGCCGTGAGACCGTCAGGCGCTCGGCGCTTGCCGACGCGGCCGATTACGGCTGCTGCGCCTCGCATTCCCGGTACTTCTGGGGATTCCGGTTGCACGCGATCTTCAGCCCCGACGGCACGCCGCGAGCGCTCGAGCTGTGTTCTCCCAAGCTCGATGAGCGCGAGGTGGGCTTGGTGCTGTTGGATCGCTGCCAGCGCCACGGCGGCGAGACGCTGCTCGGCGACAAGGGATACGCCAGCCGCTCCTTCGCAGCGGCCGTCAGCGATCGCGACGCTACCTTCGTCCGCCCACGCCGCAAAGACGAACGCGGAACCCAGCCGCATCTCGCGCCGATCCGCCAGCGGATCGAGTCGATCTTCTGGACCTGCAAAGACCTCCTCACCCTCGAGCGACACGGCGCACGGACCCTCGCCGGCCTGCGCGAGCGAATCCTCGCCCGCTTCTGCTGCCTTGCCGCCGCGATCACCCTCAACCACCAACTCGGACGCCCGAGCCGTGCACTCGTCAACTACAGCGCCTAACCGCGCGGAATCAATCATCTAGGCCTCGAACGGCGCCAGCACCGCCCGCCGCTCCGGAAACCGCGAGCCGGGATCGATCTCGAGCACGCGCAGCGCAGCGTCGGGACCCGCCGCCACCCTGGCCTGTCGAATCGCCTCGCGCAGACGGGCCATCCGCGCCGCAGCAGGATCCTCGAGCATGGCCCGCTGGTCGCTCGCGGCCGGACCGTAGCGCTCGACGGCCAGCCTCAGCACCTCGGCGGGCGCCGGGATCAGCGCGAGCCGGGGGACGAGCACGAGCCGCATCCGCACCGGGTCCGAGAGCGATTCGCGGAACGTGACCTGCTCCCGCCACGTCCCTCCCTGCTCGACCAGCACCGCCGATAGCACGACGGCGCGCAGCGTTCGAGAACGCCGCTCGCGGCGCGCGAGCAGGCGGTCGATCAGCAGCTCGAGCGCGCGCTCGAGCTGGATGCCCGAAGACGCCTCGGGAAGCTCGAGCGACTCTCGCAGGTACTCGCTCGGCGGACGTGGGTTGAGTGAGCTGTCGCCGCCGTTCGAGAGCTCGTGAGCGAGCAGTCCCGCCGATCCGAAGCGATCGGCGAGCGCGGCCGGTGGAAGCTCGGCGAGCTCGCCGAGGGTCGTGATCCCGAGTCGCTCGAGCGCAACCGGCAGCTCAGCGAGAGCCGGCCTCGAGCGCAGCAGTGAGACCGGAAACGGAGCGAGATATGCCCGTGCAACCGAGCGATCGCTCACGCCAAGAGGAGCACGCGAGGGCCCAACGATCTCGGGCCGTCGTACGCGTGCCTTCGTCGCCGCGGCGACGGCTGCGAACCTCGACGTCGCGACCCCGAACCTGGCCGGGGACCGCAGCGAACTCCGCGCGGCGGCGATCACTCCCTCGACTCCGCCATGAAGGCGCAGCAACCCCTGGATGTCGAAGCACACGAGTCCCGGCCGCTCGGGTTCGACGGCAGCCCCGATCGACTCGAGCCTCACCAGCAGCCGCTCCCACGAGTCCGCGACCCCGGCGGGATCCGGGGGTACGAGCACGAGCTGCCTGCAGCGGGCGAGCGCCTCCCCCAGGCGCATTCCCGCGTGCACCCCGAACGCCTCTGCGGCCAGCGACACCTCGCCGACCTGTTGGACCCCGCCCGGCTCGGGAGCAAGCGCGGCGGGTGTCTGAAGCAGCTCGGAGCGATCGCCGGCTGCGACGGTGAGCTCGAAGCGGGGGAACAGGGCGCAGGCGACCACGGGAACATATGTTCGCATGCTCTCCGGACGGACCGCCCCGAACGCTCCGGACCGACATGCGCACGCGCATGCGCCCAACCCCCGGTGCTACGGTCACGAGATGGCGCCCGACCTGACGCAGATGGCAGTCGGCGGTGTCCGGACGCTGCGAGCCTTCGGCAAGCGGATCCCGGGCGCCGGAGGCATTCTCGCCGAGTCGCTCCAGGGTGCGGTCAGAGGAAAGAACGTGCTGATCACCGGCGCCTCGAGCGGCATCGGCGAAGCGGCCGCGGTGAAGATCGGCGCGGCCGGCGGCACCGTGTTGCTGGTCGCCCGCACGGAGGAGAAGCTCAACGAAACCAGGGTCAAGATCGAAGCCCGGGGCGGCACCGCCTTCGTGCACCCAGCCGACCTGTCGAACCCGGCGGACATCGACCGCATGGCCGACGAGGTGCTCGCTCAGCACGGCGTCGTTGACATCCTCATCAACAACGCCGGCCGCTCGATCCGGCGCTCGGTCGGCCGCTCGTATGACCGCTTCCACGACTACGAGCGGACGATGCAGCTGAACTACTTCGGGCCGGTCAAGCTGATCCTCGATCTGCTGCCGTCGATGCGCGAGGGCAGGAGCGGCCACATCATCAACATCTCCTCGATCGGGCTGCAGACGAACACGCCCCGGTTCGCCGCGTACCTCGCATCGAAGGCTGCGCTCGACGCGTTCAGCCGCTCGATCGGCCCCGAGATCATCGGCGACGGCGTGCACGTCACAACCGTCTACATGCCGCTCGTGCGAACGCCGATGATCGCGCCCACGAAGATCTACGACCGCTTCCCCACGCTCAGCCCCGATGAGGCGGCGGAGATGATCACCGAGGCGATCCGCAAGCGCCCGAAGCGGGTCGCGACGACGCTCGGCAATCTCGGTCAGCTGACCTACGCGATCGCACCTGGCGCGCAGGATCTGGTCGTCCACGAGGCGGTCAAGCTGTTCCCAGAGGGCGGCGACCCCGCCGAGCAGCAGGAGACCGCCGAGCACCGCGCGTTCGTCCGCGCCACCCGCGGCGTCCACTGGTAGAGGCCAGGCGATGGAGCTCGAGGGGATCCACCACATCACCGCGATCACCGCCGACGCCCAGCAGAACGTCGACTTCTACGTGGACGTGCTCGGGCTGCGGCTGGTGAAGAAGTCGGTCAACCAGGACCAGACCTCCGTCTACCACCTGTTCTACGCGGACGAGACCGGCGACCCCGGCTCGGACATCACGTTCTTCGAGTACCCGGGCGTGCCGAACGGCCGGCCGGGCGCCGGCATGATCCACCGGATCGTGTGGCGGCTCGGCAGCCCGGACGCCGTCGGCTTCTGGGCTGACCGCTTGAGAAGCGACGACGTCGAACTCATCCAAACCGACGAGAGCGTGGTGTTCGACGACCCCGAAGGCCTCACACACGAGTTCCGGGTAACGGACGTCTCCGACCAGCCGCTGGTGGCGAACCACCCGGAGATCCCGCGAGAGCTCGCGATCCAGGGCTTCCATGCCGCCCGTGCGTACGCGATCGACCCGCGGCAGAGCGAGGCCCTCCTGCAGACCACGCTCGGCTTCGAACCGGTCCCCCACGGTCCCGAGCAGATCGGCGCTTACGAGGTCCGGGGCACGAAGCGCGGCGGGTTCTACCTCTACGACCCCGCGCCGGACGAGCGGCCGCTCCAGGGCGCCGGCAGCGTCCACCACATCGCGTTCGCCGCCCAGCCGGACGAGCTCGACGAATGGCGCAAGCGGGTGATTCAAGGGGGCGCGCACCCGACCCAGGTGATCGACCGCCACTACTTCAGGAGCGTCTACTTTCGTGAGCCGAGCGGCGTCCTGTTCGAGCTCGCGACGATCGGTCCCGGCTTCACCGTCGACGAGCCGCTCGACTCGCTCGGCGAGAAGCTGTCGCTGACCCCGCAGTTCGAGCACCTGCGCGAGCGGATCGAGCCGACGCTGACCCCGCTCCACAACCCGCGCGACGACTGGGCCAACGGCTGAGAGAGACTAGGTCGGGACGCCCGCGTCCCGCAGCAGCCGCCCGACGCAGACGGCCCGCAGGTGTGCGGCATCGAGAGCACCGCGCACCTCGCCGAGCATCTCAGGCAGATCCGAGACGTTCTGGACTCGGATCTCGACGACCTCGCCGGCGTGGATCGGACCGAGCCTGTCCTTCGGATTGATGATCGTCACCTCTCCTGCCACAAGCCGGCCACCCGCGGCGTGCGCGGTCAACCACTGGCCGACGCTCGGCCCAGCCGAGGCATACAGGAAGTGCCGTGAGTGGCCGAGGTCGGCGCCCCACCGGTGCAGGACGCCCCGCTGTCCGAGCCAGCGGACGAGGCCGCCACCCGGCAGATACGGCACCGCCTGATCACCGCCGGGCACGTCGGTCAGCTGCGATTGCGCCGGCGGCGCACCGCTCAGCGCAAGCGATGCATGCAGGCCGTCGGCAGCGACCGTCTGGGCGACGGTCGGCAGCTCCGCGACCGGTGCGTCGACGAGCACCCCGACCTCAGGCCGGTCGGTCGCAACCGCGGTGAGCGGGTGCATGTGAACGAATGTCGAGACCAGGTCGTACGAGGCGCCGGTTCCGAACACCCACGCCGCCACGACCACGACCGCGGCCACCGCGGTCGTCGCGCGCGCTGTCCGCAGCCGCCAGCGCGGCAGGGGCTGGGAGCGGCGCTCGTCGGTCAGGACCAACGAGGCTGTCGACGGCCGCCGGGCGAACGAGCTGTCAGGCTCGGGCTTCTGCTCGAGCGCCTTGGCGAGCGCCGGGCCGAGCTCCTCCTGGTTGCGCGCAACCTGCGCGAGCCCGAACCGCTCGAGCGCGGCGTTCGACGCGCGCACGTGGCCGTAGCCGAAACCGTAGGAGACGACCGGGCAGCCGCGGATGATCGCCTCGAGCACCGTGAGGCCGGCGCTCGAGTGAACGAGCGCATCTGAGGCGGCGAGCACGTCGCCCATCCGGTCGGTGAAGCCCATCAGCCGCAGGCGTGGCTCGGCGCCGAACACGCCCGCGACGCGGGCGCGCGTCTTGTCGTTGCGCCCGCACAGGCACAGCACGAGCGCATCCGGAACCGCCAGTGCGGCGCGGGTCGCACCCACGAGATCGCCGACGCCCCAGCCGCCGCCCGAGACCGCGATCACGGTTCCCTCCGCGGGCAGCGAGAGCGCGCGCCGCGCGTCGGCACGCGAGCGCGCCGCCAGGAAGGCCGGAGATGTGGGCGGCTTGGCCCAGCGGACGCTGTCCGGGCCGGCGATCTGCTCGACCTCCTCGGCCGATTCGGGGTGGGTGATGAAGTGCAGGTCGATTCCCGGGTGGGCCCAGAACTGGAGCCCGGCGAGGTCGGTGATCGACGAGTAGCAGGGCACGTCGAGTCGGCCCTTGCGCCGCAGCTCGCCGAGCACGGCGGTCACGCCCGGATAGGTCGAGACGATCACCTCGGGATCCTCGGCGCGGATCAGCCGCATCAGACCGCGGCGCCCGAGCGCCGTCAGCAACCGGCGCGAGAGCCAGCGCGTCGGCGCGAACTTCATGAACAGCGTGTACTGGAAGTCGAACAGCCACGGCACCCACTGGAACATGAACGCCGAGTTCTCGCGCAGCACCTTCGTCAGCACCGGTCCCATCGCCGGCAGGCCGTTGACGATCGACACCTGCGCATCGGGGTCCTCGTCGTGGAACTCGCGCATCACCGCGCGCGCCGGGAGGTCGTGGCCCTCGCCGATGTCAGCCGAGATGATCAGGATCTTGCGCGGCGGGGCCTCCATGTCGGGCTCGCCCGCCGGGATCACCGCTGCCTCGGTCTCCGCCGCCTTCAGCGACTCCTGCTCGAGCCTCCACGAGACATACCGGGCGACGCCCTCGTTGAACGGCGTCGCCGCGCTCCAGCCGAGCTCGCGCAGGGCCCGCTCGGACGACACGACCTTGCCGCCGAAGTCGCCGGGGCGAGCGGGCGTGTAGACGATCTCGACGTCGCCCATCAGCTCCTGCACGCGGCACCGCGATCTGCTTGATCGTCACGTTCTCGTCGCTTGCCAGGTTGTAGACGCGGTTGACCGCGACGTCCTCGAGCCCGAGCGCGACCCCGTCAGCAAGGTCCTCTACGTACACGAACCGCCGCGACTGGCCGCCGTCGCCTGCAAGCGTCAGCGGCTCGTGACGTAGCGCCTTGCCGACGAACGCCGGGATCACCGCCGCCTCGCGAGCGCGCGGCCCGTACGGGATCCCGAAGCGCAGGATCGTGTAGTCGATCCCGTACAGCTCCTGGTAGGCCTTGCAGTACAGCTCGCCGGCGAGCTTCGTGCTCGTGTACAGGTGCGAAGGCGGCGGCAGCAGCGTGTCCTCGTCGACCTCATCCGGTTCGCAGTCGCTGTAGACCCAGATCGTCGACGCGTACACGATCCGCTTGACGCCGGCGCGGCGCGCCGCTTCCAGAACCGCCACCGTCCCGCGAGCGTTGACCCGCTCGGCCTCCTCCGGCGACGCGTGCACGTCGTTGACGTCGGCGACGGCGGCGAGGTGCGCGACCGCGTCGCAGCGAGTGCAGCGCGCGTTCGAGCGCCTCGCGGTCGGTGATCGAGCCGAGCACCGTGTCGACCGGCGCGTCCGGGTCCAGATGCCACGGGGACGGGCGCAGGTCGTAGATCACCGGCTCGTGGCCGCGCGCGCGCAGCTTGTCGACCACGTGCGAGCCGATGAAGCCCGAGCCTCCGGTTACCAGAACTCTCATGGCTCGCCCCGCTCGCCATCCGGGCTCGCCACGGCCGGGGCGGCCATGAGTCGTCCAGCTGACGGTCTGTAATACAGCGGCACGCAGGAATGGTTGCGTGCCACCCAGTCGGAATTCGGCAACTCGACCTCGTGACCGAGGATCCGATGGCACGGCTCGTCGTACACGCGACCGGTCGACCTCTCGAGCCAGTCGAACACGATGTACTTGTAATACCCCGAAACCATGCCCTCGGGCAGCTCGAGCCGTGACGCGTACTGCGGGTCCAGCTCGGCGCGGGCGACGTCGTTCTTCCAGGAGACGATCTCCGGCATTCGCTCGGTCTGGACCAGCGCCAGCGCGGCGGTGAACTCGCTCATGCGGAAGTTCAGCCCGTGCACGTCATACGTCGGCTTGCCGTAATTGCGGAAGTCGCGCGCGTAGCTCGAGCAGCTCGGGGCGCTTCGAGACGAGCGCGCCGCCCTCGCCCGTCGAGACGGTCTTGGTCGCGTAGAACGAGTACACGCCCGGCGTCGCCCCAGCTGCCCGGCTTGCGCCCGTTCCACGAGGCGCCGTGCGCGTGCGCGCAGTCCTCGAGCAGGAAGATCTCGTTCTCGGCGCAGTAGGCGGCGATCTGCTCGACGTCGAAAGCGATGTGCCCGCCGATGTGGACGAGGATCGCGGCGCGCGGCTTGATGCTGCTCGGCCGCGCGCTTCGAAGTCGTCGAACGACATGCACAGGTCCTCGCGGTTGCAGTCGACGAACTGCGACCTTCGCGCCGAGCGTGCATCGCCGCCAGCGGCGTCGCCATGAACGTATTCGACGGGCACAGCACGGTCGCGCCCGGCGACGTCCGCGAACGACAGCGCCGCGAGCGCGCCACCGGTCCAGGCTCGACGTCGCGATCGCCGGCACTCCGTTCCACGCGGCCCAGGCCTGCTCGAACGCAGCGCGTCATGCTCGCCCTCGGACCAGCGGTTCGAGTCGATCACCTCGTCGATCAGCGCGTGCAGGCGCGCGCGGTCGCGGTGGTCGAAGCCGATGGCGAAGCGTGCGTAATCAGGGGCAGCGGAAGCGAGTGCTCATCTCTAAAAGGGGGTTGGTTCCGGCGTCTCGCGAGCAGACTCCGCCGGCGGCCGACGAAATCCGCCGCGTCTGGCAAGCCTGTCAGACGGGCAAGACGGTAGCGAACCCGAGCCGCGAAAGCACGCCGATCACGGCCGGCAGCGCCGCCACGGTCCGTTCGTGGGAGAGCTTCGCGCTGTAGAAGTCCGCATCGTGCAGCAGGATCACATCGCCCGCGCCCACCCGATGCGTGGCCCGGGAGGCGATCCGCGCGGGGGTCGTGAATTTGCGCCAGTCCTTGCCCCAGCGTGACCACAACAGCGGGTGCATGCCCTGCGCACGAGCGGCCGCCAGCCCGGCGGGGCTGTAGATCCCGTACGGCGGTCGGTGCCATAGCGGCTGTACACCGGTCGCGTCGGCGATCGTGGCCGCGCCGCGCGCGAGGTCGTCCGCGACAGCCGCGCTCGACAGCCGCAGCTGGAGCCGGTGCCGGTAGCCATGCACGCCGACGACGTGACCGGCCGACACCACCGAAGCCGCAACAGCCGGCCGTCGCTCCACCTGCTCGCCGACCATGAAGAACATCGCGCGCGCGCTCGCGCGCGCGAGGACCTCGAGCACCGCCGGCGTCCCGTCGGGATGCGGCCCGTCATCGAATGTCAGCACCACCCCGGGCGCGTCGGGCACCCGCAGCGGCAGCCCCAGCGATGCCGCCGCCTGCGGAACGACCGGGGCCAGCGCATGACGGAGCACGCGCGAATGATCGCGGACGCCGGGCGGCCGGCGCAGGATGGCCGTATTGACCCGGCGCCGATGACGCGGCACGATTGGCGCGGTCGAGATGTTCGGACGCAAGCGCAAGCGACAGCAGGACGGGCTCGGGCTGCCGACCGGCGACGAGGACGCCGGGCCGTCCGGGCTCGGCTCGGCGTCGGTCAGCGTCGCACCGCCGACAGCGTCGGCCCCACCGCCCACATCGACCCCTCCACAGGAGGACAATCCGCTCGCCGAGATCCAGAGCCTGGCCGGCGGGATGAGCACGATGAGCTCCGGGGCGGCGCTCGCGCAACTCCTCTCCGGCCGCGGCCCGGTCGGCGAGCTCGTCAAGGAGATCCGCTCGGACCCGCAGGGCTTCCGCGAGCGGATCCTGGAGCAGGCCGGCGCCTCGGGCGGGCACGCCTTCGTGCTCACCCCTCAGGGGCTGACGCCGATCGGCCATCCGCCGAGCGCGCCCGTCCCCGAGCACATCGACGTGATCGACGAGCTCACGAAGGCCGCCGACCTGCACGCCAGGGGCGCGCTGACCGACGAGGAGTTCGAGAAGCTCAAGCACCGCCTGCTCTCGAGCTGAACCCCGGCCGCCGGCCCGCACCCGGGGGGCGATTTCCATGTTCTCTGGCGCTCCGGACACCCTGCAGTTGGCGCCAGAGAACGAGTCGCCCGCCTGGCGGCGCGGCAGGCGGGAAACGTCGCGCGCCACCAGCTGAAGCGCCTCGGCATCGGGCGCGGCACGAGTCAGCGCTGGCTCTCGACCGGGTACCTGGTGCCCACGCTGCCCGGCGTGTACCGGGTCGGTCACGCGGCGCCGAGCCGCGAGGCGGACCTGTGGGCCGCCGTCCTGTACGCGCGCCCCGGCGCCGCGCTCAGCCACGGCACCGCGGCGCATGGGCGCGGGCTGATCAACTTCCCGCCCGACGAGATCCACGTAACCACACCACAGCGAGCGAGAAGGGTGGAACCTTCTTCGCACCCGGACCGGTTAAACCGATCAGATGCCCAAAGCGAACGACTTCGACCGATTCGTCACCACCAATGCCGACGGCCTGCTGCGGACCGCGTACCTGATCACGTGGGACCTCCACACCGCAGAGGACCTCGTGCAGGAGACGTTGATCAAGGTCGCCAAGCGCTGGCCGAGGATCAAGCGGATGGACCACCCCGTCGCCTACGCGCGGCGCATCCTCGTCAACGAAGCCCTCGACGGCCGCGCTCGGCATCAGCGGCGCCGGTCGGAGCTGAGCGCACAACAGCCCAGCCAGAACGGCCACCTCCCGGATCCGTCCGAGCTGATCGACACCCACGACGAGCTGATCGCCGCACTCGCGACGCTGCCACCGCGCCAGCGCGCAGTGCTCGTCCTGCGCTACTTCCTGGACCTTCCCGAGACCGATGTCGCGGCCGCGCTCCAGTGCACCCTCGGCACCGTCAAGAGCACCGCCTCTCGTGGACTCGCGCGACTCGAGCAGACGATGCCGCCAGCCAACGACACAAGGAGCATCAAGACATGACGATCGAGACCCAACTGCGCGAGGCGCTGCGCGGACGGGCGGAAGACGTGCCCGCCGCGTCCGTCGCCCGCGTGAGCGCGTACGCCTACCGCCCGCGCACCCGCCACCACCTGGCCAGACCGCGCCTCGCCATCGGAGGCGGGGTCGCGACGGCCGCCGGCACGACCGCGGTGATCCTCGCGCTGACCGGCGGCGCCACGAACGCGTTCGCGGGCTGGAAGCCGGCGCCGACGAAGGCCGCCCCGGGACAGCTCGGCGCGGCCGGGCGTGCGTGCACCTCTCAGGGGCCGGTCGGCGGACTCCCGCTCGCCCTGTCCGACGTGCGCGGGCCGTTCACGCTCCAGGTCTACGCGAACGACAGCACGAGCGCCACCTGCATCAACGGCCCCGGGATCTCTGCGGTGCGCATCTCCCAGAGCAGCCAGGCCGAAAACGTGCCTGCGGGCGAGATCCAGATGTCGCCCGGTCCGCCCGCCGCCCGAGACGGGCAGCCCTACTCGTTCTCCGAGGGCCGGATCGGCGCCGGCGTCCAGGCGGTCACGCTGAACCTGAGCGACGGCACGACCGTCGACGCCACCGTCGGCCACGGCTGGTACCTGGCGTGGTGGCCGTCCGGATCGGCGCTGAAATCGGCCACGGTCACGACCGCCTCGGGCGATCACACGCAGACCCCCCAGGCCGTCCACGAGGCCATCTCCGGCGCCGGCCCCAAGACCTGCCCCCCGGGACCGCCGTGCATCAGCGTGTCCGCCGCGGCGGCGGCAACCGCGTCGCCGGCAACGGCCCCGCGGTGCACCGGCTCCAGAAGGAGCTGCAGACCAACAGCAAATGAATGGGGCGGGCTCCGCCCGCCTTGTTTGCGAGCGCTCTACGGAGCGCGGATCGCACCAGCGGGGGTCGCCTCGGCGACCCCCGCCGAGCGTCGCGGCTGGGGGATCCGCGCCTTGAACAGCAGCACGACCGCGGGCACGATGCCGATCGCGGTCAGCGCCACCGCCCACCAGAAGGTGTGGCTGAACGCGTGCGCGAGCGGCACCGCGATCCGCTCGCGCACGGCCGGGGGGAGCGGTTCGAGCGTCCCGCTCGCCACCGGCGCGTGGGGCAGCTGAGCCTTGATCTGCTGCTCGAGCACGACCGCGAGCAGCGCCGTGCCGATCGAGCCGCCGACGCGCTGGAGGACATTCAAGGCGGTGGTGGCGCGTGGGATCGCCGGCCGGTCGATGGTGGCGTACGCGGCCGCCATCGCGGGCATGAAGCAGCACCCGAGCCCGATCCCGCGCACCAGCAGAATCGCGGACGTCGCCCAGTAGGAGGTGTCGGCCCCCCACGCAGTCAGCCCGACGCTCCCGAGCGTCATCACGATCATCCCGAACAGGACCACAGGCCCGCCGCCGATCCTGTCGGTGAGCCGCCCGGAGATCGGCATCACGAGCGCGGCGCCGATGCCCTGGGGTGCCATCAGCAGGCCGGTGTCAAGCGTCGAGAGCCCGCGGGCGACCTGGAGGTACAGGGGGATCACCAGCATTGCGCCGAACAGCGCGGCGCCGACGAGCATCACCGACGCCGCCGCCGCCGCGAAGCCGGGTGTCGCGGAACAGCCGCAGGTCCAGCAATGGGCGCACCCGCGTGCGCAGCGCGTGCACCGCGAACAACGCGACCAGCACGAGACCGGTGACGATCGGTGCCCACGCGCCCACGTACCCGATCCCACCGTGAGTGGCGATCTCGGACAGGCCGAACACGATCCCGGCGAGACCGGGTGACAGCAATGCGACGCCGACGAGGTCCAGACGCTCGCCGGGCTGCGGCTCTGAGCGCGGGAGGATCCGCCACGCCAGCGCCAGGGCCGCAAAACCGATCGGGACGTTGACGTAGAAGATCCAGCGCCAGGAGAGCGTTTCGAGGATCAGCCCGCCGATCACCGGCCCGAGGATCGGGCCGAGCAGCATCGGCGCGCCGACCACGCTCATGACGCGTCCGATCCGCTGCGGCCCGGCGGCCTGCGCGAGGATCGTCATCCCCGCCGGCATGATCATCCCGCCGCCGAGGCCCTGGAGCACTCGGAACGCGATCAGCTCGGTGCTCGACGTGGCCAGCCCGCACAACGCCGAGCCGAGCACGAACAGCGCCACGACCGTCATCCACAGCCGCCTTGCGCCGAACCGCTCGGACGCCCAGCCGGTCATCGGGATCACGACGGCGAGCGCGATCAGGTAGCCGGTCGAGACCCATTGGATCGTCGACAGCGAGCTGTGCAGCTCGCGGCCGAGCGTTGCGAGCGCGACGTTGACGATCGTCGTGTCGAGGATCGACATGATCGCGCCGACGACGACCACCGAGGCGACCATCAAGATCCCCCGATCGAGCTTGTCCGCCGAGCCGCTTTGTGCCATCTCTCATGACACCGTAGCGACCGGCCCACCCGACGGCTAACGTGATCGCCGATGCTCGATTTCGACGCGATCCTCACCATCAGGCGCCGCCGGTTCGCGAGCGAGCAGAGCGGCTGGGCGGTGGTGGAGGCGGTCGATCCCGACGGCGACGAGGTGATCCTCGTCGGGCCGCTGATCCACCTCGAGCCGGCCGAGCGCGCGCACGTCACCGGCACGTGGGTGGACGACTCCCGCTACGGGATCCAGGTCAAGGTCGCCGAGGCGCATCCCCTGCCGCCGGCGGACCCGGACTCACTCCGGCTGCTGCTGATCCGCGTCAAGCACGTCGGCAGCACCCGCGCAAACAAACTGCTCGACCGCTACGGCGCCGACGGCTTGCTCGACGCGATCGACGATGACCCGCGCGGCGCGCTCGGGGTCGCCGGCCTGACCGGGCAGCGGCTGACCGACGCGGTCCATTCGTGGGACGAGCTTCGAGTCACCCGAAGGCTCCACCTGCTGCTCGCGCCACATGGGCTCGCGTACCTGGCGGCGCGGATCCAGACCGAGTACGGCTCGGCGGCGCACCGGATCGTCTCGAGCCGGCCGTACGAGCTGACGAGCGTGTTCGGCGTCGGCTTTCAGATCGCCGACCGGATCGCACGCGCGGCCGGGTTCCCACCCGACAGCCCCGCGCGTGCGCGCGCGGGGCTGCTGCACATTCTCTCCGAAGCCGAGCGCGGCGGCAGCACCTGCCTGCCGGTCGAGCAGCTGCTCGCCCAGCTGTCCGAGCTGCTGGCGCTCGACGACCCGCCGGGACAGGTGTTCATCGAGGAGCTCGTCGGCGCCGGCGACATCGAGCGCGAGGGCGACTGGATCTACCGCGCGCCGACCGCGC
Organism: uncultured Solirubrobacterales bacterium; assembly: GCA_963826895.1. Lineage (GTDB taxonomy): Bacteria > Actinomycetota > Thermoleophilia > Solirubrobacterales > Solirubrobacteraceae > Palsa-465. The sequence goes on along the minus strand of CAWGYJ010000005.1, from coordinate 554,144 downwards.
GGCTCGAGCGCGAGCTGGCCGGCCGGATCGCGGAGCTGCTCGGAACCGAGCCCTCTGACCGGGTGAAGGAGATCGAGGCCGGCGAGGACGCGATCGAGGCGACCGGCCTCGAGCCGAACGAGGCGCAACTCGCGGGCGTCCACAACGCGTTCGCGCACCGGCTGTCGCTCGTGACCGGCGGTCCCGGCACCGGCAAGACGGCTTCGATCAAGGCAATCGCGGGCGTGGCCGTGCGCGGGGGCGCGCGCGTTTACCTGTGTGCGCCGACCGGCCGCGCCGCGATCCGGATGAGCGAGGCGAGCGGGATCAGGGCCCGAACCGTTCATTCGGCGCTCGGCTGGATCCCCGGGCAGGGGCCCGAGCACGACGAGGACGACCCGCTGGCGTGCGATCTCCTGATCCTCGACGAGTCCTCAATGGCCAACCTGGAGCTGCTGGTGGTGCTGCTTCGCGCCGTGGCACCCGGGACGAGCGTGGTGCTGGTGGGCGACGCCGACCAGCTCGCTCCCGTCGGAGCCGGCAAGCCGTTCGCGGAGCTGGTCGCGTCGAACCTCGTCCCGACCACCCGCCTGCGCCACATCTTCCGCCAGGCGGCGGGCAGCATGATCGTCCAGGGCGCCCATGCCATCCGTCGGGGCGAGCAGCCCGACTTCGCTCACAAACCCGGCATGCAGCGCGACCTGTTCATGGTCGAGCGCCACAACCCCCGCGCCGCGCTCAGCGAGATCGTCGAGCTCGTCACCGAGCGGCTGCCGGCCCACTACGACGTCGACCCGCTTGACGACATCCAGGTGTTCGCGCCCGTGTACAAGGGTGAGCTCGGGATCGACGCGATCAACAGCGCACTGCGGGACGCGCTGAACCCCGGCGGTGAGCCGGTCCGTGGCGGACGCCTGAAGCTCGGCGACAAGCTGATGATGACCGGACGCAACCTGCACGAGCTCGGCCTGATGAACGGCACGCTGCTGCGGCTGATCGATGAGACCGACGAGCCCGCGCTCGTGCTCGGAGCCGACGGTGGTGCGATCTTCCGGCTGCCGCCCGAGCAGTCCGACCGGCTCCAGCTCGCCTACGCGTGCTCGGTCCATCGCGGCCAGGGGATCGAGCTTCCGGTCGCCGTGATCGTCGCGCATCAGGCCGCCGGCGCGTTCTTCCTGCGCCGGGAGATGTTGTACACGGCGGTGACTCGCGCCAAGCTCGCGACCGTGATCGTCGGCACGCGCGCCGTCGTCGCCCGCGCTGCTCGCACGGCCGACACGGGCCGGCGCCACTCGCGGCTCGCGGAACGGCTGGCGCAGACGAACGTCTAGGAGCCGCCGGGCGCAGCGGCCTTCTCGACCACCACCACGTCCAGCTGACCGTCGGCCAGACGAGACCGGAGCACCTTCTTGTCGAATTTGCCGACCGACGTCTTCGGCACCTCGTCGATGAACGCGAACGCGTCGGGGATCCACCACTTTGCGACCCGTGAGGCAAGGTGGTCCCGGAGCTCCCCGGCAGAAGTCTCGGCCCCGTCCTCGAGCGCCACGCACGCCAGCGGCCGCTCGGACCAGCGCTCGTCCGGCATCGAGATGACCGCCGCCTCGCGCACGGCCGGGTGGCCGATCAGCTCGTTCTCGAGCTCGACCGAGGAGATCCACTCGCCGCCCGACTTGATCACGTCCTTGGAGCGGTCGGAGATCCGGATGTAGCCGTCCGCGTCCAGCGACGCGATGTCGCCCGTGCGGAGCCAGCCGTCGTCGAACCGGTCGCGCGAGCCGTCGGGGTCGTTGTAGTAGCCGGCGGCGATCCACGGCCCACGCACCTCGAGCTCCCCCGTGGCCGAACCATCGCACGGCAGCACCTCTCCGTCGGCGCCGACGATTCGCGCCTCGACGAACGGCGCGACCCGGCCCGCGGTGACCTTGTACTCCCAGCGCTCCTCCCCCGACACGCCGGCAGGCGGATGCGCGATCGAGCCGAGCGGACTCGTCTCGGTCATCCCCCAAGCCTGTGTGATCTCGACGCCGTGGCGAGCCTCGAACGCCTCCATCAGCGCGCGCGGGACCGCGGAGCCGCCGCACACGACCGAGCGCAGCGATGACAGGTCGCTCCCGTGCTCGTCGGCGTAGCGCAGCACGTCGAGCCAGATCGTCGGCACGGCGCCGGCGAACGTCACCTTCTCGGACTCGATCAGCCCGATCAGCGGCTCCGCCTGCAGGAATCTGTTCGGCATCACGAGCGATGCCCCCAGCAGGGCGGCCGCGTATGCGAGCCCCCACGAGTTCGCGTGGAACATCGGCACCACCGGCAGGATCCGGTCCCGCCGGCTGATTCCCAGGGAGTCCACCAGCCCGGTCGCCATCGAGTGCAGGACCGACGAGCGATGCGAGTAGAGGACGCCCTTGGGGTTGCCGGTCGTCCCGCTCGTGTAACACATCGCGGCGGCGGCGCGCTCCGACAGCTCGGGGTAGTCGGCCGGCGCGAGCGGTTCTGCGGAGGCCAGCAGCTCCTCGTAGCGCACCACCGGTTCGAGCGACCCGGTCGGCCCGTCGCCGATGACGACGTACTTCTCCACGCTCCTCACCCTCGAGGCGACCGGCTCGAGCAGCGGCACGAGGCTGTCGTCGACGAACACGATCCGGTCCTGCGCGTGCTCGATGATGTACTCGAGCTGCTCGGCGAACAGGCGGATGTTGAGCGTGTGCAGCACGGCGCCGAGGCACGGGATCGCCAGGTAGCACTCGAGGTGCTCCTGGGTGTTCCAGCAGAATGTCGCGACCCGATCGCCCTCCGTCACGCCCAGCGCTCGCAGCGCGCCGGCCAGCCGGTCGACCCGCGAAACCACGTCGGCGAACGTCGCACGCCGCTTGCCGTCCTCGGTCAGCGTCACGACCTCGGCCTCCGAGTTGACCGTCCGCATCCGCCCGAGCACGTGCCCGAGCGTCAGCGGGAAGTCGTTCTGCATCAATCCTTCGAGCACGGCGATGTGACGATATCGCGCCGGCTCAGGTTCTGTGAACGCGCACCGGGCGAGCGGCTTCGGCGCGCGGCCGTGCGGGGCCTCTCCGTGGGCGGCCCGAGAACCCCGGCAGCTCGAGCTCGACCCGCGCACCGCCGTTCTGCGCACGGGCGGCGCTGACCGTCCCGCCGTGTGCCTCGACGATCGCACGGACGATCGCCAGCCCGAGCCCGGCGCCGCCGGATGCGCGGCTCCGGTCCGGATCGGGGCGATGGAAGCGCTCGAAGATCCGTTCGCGCTCGGACGCCGGGATCCCGGGGCCGTCGTCGACGACCGCGAACAGCACCCGGTCGGTGCCGGCCGGCTCGACCTCGAGCCGTACGAGCCCGTCGGGGGCGGCGGTGTGCTCGACCGCGTTGCGGGCCAGGTTGCGCAACGCCTGCGCCAGACGGTCCGGGTCCGCCAGCAGCGTCCCCTCGGGGAGCGGGTCGAGCTCGAACCGCCGATCGGCGGTCAGGCTGAGCCCCTCCCACAGCTCGGACACGAACGGCGCCAGATCGATCGGCCGGGGCCGCAGGAAGTCCGTCCGCTCGGTCTGCGCGAGCAGCAGCATGTCGTCGACCAACCGCCCGATCCGCGCGATCTCGGACGACACGTGGCGCTCGACGCGCTCGATCTCGTCGCTCGTCGGCGCGTCGGTCGCCGCGAGCAGCTCCAGCTGACCCCGGATCACCGTCAGCGGCGTGCGCAGCTCGTGGGAGGCGTCGGCGACGAACTCGCGTTGTGCGTCGAACGCCTCGCCGAGCCGGTCGAGCATGTGGTTGAACGCCTCGGCGAGCACGTGGACCTCGCGCATGTCGTGCTCATGCACCGGCATCCGTGGCGCCAGCTCGCCCGCATCGACGCGCGCGGCGAGCGCCGCGAGCCGGCGCAGCGGGGCCGACACGCGTGCGCCCGCGAAGTACGACACGAGCACCGCCAGCAGCAGCGTGATCGCGCCGGCGAGCACGAACGAGCGGATCACTCCGTGCTGGGCGCGCGTGACCTCCGACAGCGATTCGCCGGTGCCGAGGACCGCGTAGTGGCCACCGATCATCGCGCCGAGCTCGTACACGCGGACCAGGCCCGCGTCGGGGAGCTGCCGGGTGCTGTAGCCGATCCGCGGGATCAGCAGCTGCCTGCCGAAGATGTCCTCGCGCGCCTGCTCGGCGACGGTCTCGCCATCGTCCGGCGCGCCGCCGCCGAACAGCTCGGGGTGGTTGCCGGCGGCCCCGGCGCCGGGCACGATCGCGAACAGGAGCGGCGAGGTCTGCCCGTAGGGCTGTGCGTTCATGTACGAGCGCGCCGCGCCGAGCACCGACTGGCGCGACGCGTGACGGCCGAGCTCGAGCGCGTGGGAGAACTGCACGGCGTCGCCGCGGATGTCGGAGTCGACCTGGCCGCGCAGCTGGCTGCTCGTGTCCTGGTAGACGACCACGAACACGATCGCGATCGACGCGATCAGGACGCCGGCGACCCAGAGCGTGAGCCGCGATCGCAGCCCGGCCGCCGGTCGGCGGGGCGCCACGCTCAGCCGTCCTCGTCGAACCTGTAACCGACCGCGCGTACGGTGACGATCGGCACCTTGTACCCGTCCGTCTCGAGCTTGCGCCGCAGGTACCCGATGTACACGTCGACGACGTTCGTCCCGGGGTCGTGCGGGTAGCCCCAGACGGCGCGCAGGATCTGCTCGCGCGAGAGCACATGGCCGCGGTTCTCGAGCAGGTACACGAGCAGCTCGAACTCGGTGCTCGAGAGGTGCACGACGTGGTCGCCGATCCGCACCTCGCGCGAGATCATGTCGACCGCGAGCGGCCCCGCGGTCAGTCGCGTCGCGGGCTCGCGGTGGACCGAGCGCAGCTGCGCGCGGATTCGCGCCGCCAGCTCGGAGACCGAGAACGGCTTGACGATGTAATCGATCGCGCCGGCGTCGAGCCCCGCCACGCGGTCCTCGATCTCGCCGCGCGCGGTGAGCACGATGACCGGCAGCGCCGGACGCGCCTGAGCCAGACGAGCCATCACCTGCTCGCCCGAGAGCTTCGGCAGCATCAGGTCGAGCACGACAAGCTCGATCTCGTCATCGAGGGCTCGTGCAAGCCCGGTCTCGCCGTCGAGCGCAGTGTCGACCTCGAAGCCGTGCGCACGCAGCCCGCGCTCGGTGAAGTCGACGATCCCCGGCTCGTCCTCCACCAGCAGGATCATGGGTCCGATCATAGGCATCCGCCGCTCGATCCGCCTGCACGTCGAAGATTTTTCTCATAAGCGGACGAGACTTTTCTCATAAGCCCACAAGACGCGACTTATGGGTGCTAAAGACACTGGTGTGCAGATGGCGGATGCGATCACGGAGCGAACTCGCCCCCGCCGCGCCGGCGCTTTGCTGGGCGGCGGGACGGCAGGGAACGAGCAGCTGACGGCGACCGTCGGCGCGCTCCTGCTGGTGCTGCTCGCGGTCCTCGGGGTGACGATCATCCGCATCGGCCAGCTGCTGTGGCTGCATCTGTTCCTCGGGCTGTTGCTGATCGGACCGGTCGCGCTGAAGATGGGCAGCACCGGATATCGCTTCGCGCGCTACTACGTCGCCGACCCGCAGTACCGGCGCAAGGGCCCGCCGGAGATCGGGCTCCGCCTGCTGGCGCCGCTGGTCGTCGCCTCGACGATCGCGGTGTTCGCCACCGGCGTCGCGCTGCTGTTGGAGGGTCCGGGAGCGAGCACCGGGCTGGTCATCTTCCACAAGCCCTCACTGCTGTTCTGGCACAAGGTGACCTTCTTCATCTGGCTCGCCGTCACCGGGCTGCACGTGCTCGGTCACCTCGTCGAGCTTCCGCGCTCGATGCGCGCCGTGCGCGAGACGCGCTCCGAGCTGCCCGGGCTCGAGCCCGGCGCCGGCGGGCGGATGCTCGCGTTGTGGGGCGCGATCGCGATCGGTGCGCTGATCGCGGTGGCGCTGCTGCCCGACTTCGGTACGTGGACCTCCGCCCACTTCCACCACGTCCACCACTTCGGGGACGGATGAGCCCGCGATCCAGAGACGCCGCGCTCCGGCGCCTGTCGCTGCTGAACCGCTGGCTGGCGGTCGCGGCGGTGATCCTGACGATCGCGTTCAGCGTCGCCGTGGCGAACGCGTTCCGCGGTCACAGCATCGGCAAGGCGGCGACGGGGACGCCGCTGGCGCAGGCGGGCAAGCGCTCACGGCACCGCCACCACAAGCAGCACTACCCGAACCCGTTCCCCGCCGACAACTCGACCGCGCCCGCCCAGAGCACGTCCGAACAGAGCACGCCCGCGCCGAGCACGTCGGCTCCGAGCACGCAGGCGCAGAGCGCACCGGCCCCTGCGCCGGCCCCGACCCCCGCGCCGGTCCAAGCGCCCGCCCCGGTCGTCTCGGGCGGGTCGTGAGCCCGCCGCTCGCCACCGCGAGCTGGCCGGCGCTCGGCACGACCGCGCTCGTCCGGACCAACGCGCCCGAGACGCTCGTCGCAGCGTATGAGGCGGTCGTGGAGGAACTGGCGCTGATCGACTGCGCCGCGAGCAACCACCGAGACGACTCGGAGCTCGAGCGGCTGAATCGCGCGGGTGGTCGCGAGACGCCGATCGGGCCGCGGCTGCACGAGGCGATCGCGACGGCGCTCCGTGGCGCACAGATGACCGATGGCGCGGTGGACCCGACTCTCACGGGCGAATATGGCCGAGTCGAGCTGTTCGCAACAAGCGCGCGACTGCCGGCCGGCGTCCGGCTCGACCTCGGTGCCACCGGCAAGGCGCTCGCGGCCGACCGCGCGGCGCGCGCGGCCGCCAACCGCACGCACGCGTCGGTCCTGGTCGCGCTCGGCGGCGACATCGCCACGGCCGGACCGGCGCCGCGGGCGCCCTGGACGGTGCACGTCACCGACGATCATCGTTCAGCGCCGGACGCCCCCGGCCAGACCGTCGCGATCGCCGGCGGCGCGCTTGCGACCTCCAGCACGACCACTCGCCGGCGCGAAATCGGCGACCGCATGGTGACCCACATCGTCGACCCGTTCACGGGCGACTCGCCGGCCGGTCCCTGGCGCACGGTGAGCATCGTCGCCGCGACCTGCGTGGACGCCAACATCGCGAGCACCGCCGCGATCGTGCTCGGGCACGCCGCGATCGCGCGGCTCGAGACCTGGGGGCTCGCCGCACGCCTGATCGGCCACCACGGCGAGGTCGCGACGGTCGGCGGCTGGCCCGACGAGGTGCCGGCGTGACGCCGCACCCGCTGATCGCCGCGACCTCGGTCGTCGGCCCGAGCACGTACTGGTACGCGACCCGCGCGACCGGCATCGTCGCGCTGCTGCTGCTGACGCTCAGCCTCGTGCTCGGCGTCGTGAACGTCTCGCGGTTCTCCTCGGAGCGCTACCCGCGGTTCCTGATCGATGGCGTGCACCGCACGGTGTCGCTGCTGGCCGTGGCGTTCCTGCTCGTCCACATCCTCGCCTCGGTGCTCGACTCGTTCGCGCCGATCAGCCTGATCGACGGGGTCGTGCCGTTCGTCGGCTCGTACCGCCCGTTCTGGCTCGGGCTCGGCGCCGTCTCCTTCGATCTGATGCTGGCGGTCGTGATCACGAGCCTCGTCCGCGCCCGGCTCGGCTATCGCGCCTGGCGCGCGGTCCACTGGCTCGGCTACGCGAGCTGGCCGGTCGCGCTGGTGCACGGCCTCGGCACCGGCTCGGACACTCACCAGCGCTGGGTGCTCGCACTCAACGCGCTGTGTGTGATCGCCGTCGTCGTAGCCGTGCTCTACCGGGCGCTCGGAGCCTCGTCGCTGACCGCGGGCCTGCGGACGGCGAGCATCGTCGGCGCAGCGACATTCGTGCTCGCGCTGATCGTATGGACCGAGAACGACCCGCTCGCGAAGGGCTGGGCGCGGCGCTCGGGCACGCCGTCCTCGCTGCTCGCAAAGCCGGTGTCGCGATGAGCGCGCCCACCAAGGGCCTGCCACGCCTGCTGGCCGGGCTGACCTCGCGTCCGATGTCGCTCGCCGAGCACCTCGACGTCCACGGCCAGCTGCCGGTGCGCGGCGGCGACCTGATCGCCGAGCTCGACCGCGCCGGCCTCGTCGGCCACGGCGGAGGGGCCTTCCGCACGGCGGCCAAGCTGCAGGCGGTCGTTCGCTCCGGCCGGCGTCCGATCGTGCTGGTGAACGGCTGTGAGGGCGAGCCGACGAGCGAGAAGGACCATCTGTTGCTCAGGCGCCTGCCGCACCTGGTGCTCGATGGCGCGGTGCTGGCGGCGCAGGCAGTCGGCGCCGACGAGATAGCGATCGCGGTCGAGCGCGAAGCACGCGGAACGTTCACGGCGGTCGGGCACGCGCTCGGGGAACGGCTCGAGGCGCTGGAGGCACGCGGAATCGGCGCGTATCAGGCCGGCATCCCGGGCGGGTACGTCAGCGGTCAGGAGACCGCCGTGATCAACGCAATCAACGGCGGCCCCGCGAAACCCACGCTGACGCCTCCATACGCCGCTGAGCGCGGCATCGGCGGCCGGCCGACGCTCGTCTTGAACGCCGAGACGCTCGCGCATGTCGCGCTGATCGCACGCCATGGCGCCGCCTGGTACCGCTCGATCGGGACCGCGCGCCACCCCGGCTCCCGGCTCGTGACGATCAGCGGCGCGGTCGCGCGGCCGGGCGTGATCGAGGCCGCGAACGGCACCAACCTCGAGGCTGTCGTGCGCGCCGCGGGCGGGCTGTCCGAGCCCGTCCAGGCGTTCCTGCTCGGCGGCTACGCGGGCAGCTGGGCCGGCCCCGACAGCCTCGCCGTGCCGCTCGAGGAGGCGGAGCTCCGGCGCCGCGGCGGGACGCTCGGCGCGGGCCTCGTGTACGCCCTGCCGGAGTCCGTCTGCCCGGTGGCCGAGGTCGCACACGTCAGCCGCTGGCTCGCCGGCTCGAGCGCCGGCCAGTGCGGGCCCTGCATGTTCGGCACCGAGGCGATCGCGGGCGCCCTCGACGAGCTCTGCCGGCCAGGGTCCGACGGCCACACGCAGGCGTTCGAGCACGTGCACCGCTGGTGCCGGCAGGTCGCCGGGCGCGGGGCGTGCGCGATGCCGGACGGGGCCGCTCGGTTTGTGACGAGCGCCCTGCGCGTGTTCGCTGCCGATTTCGACGACCACGCCCGCCATGGTGCGTGCGAGGCGTGCTCCTACCGATCCGAGCTGCCCGTCCCGGCGTTCGGCCTCCGGCGAGCGGCATGAGCCTGCGGCTGCGGGTCAATCCGATCGCGTGCACCGCCCACGGAATGTGCGCCGAGCTGCTGCCGGAACGGGTTCAGCTGGACGACTGGGGCTACCCGATCGTCGACCGCGAGCCTTTGCCGCCGGAGCTCGAGCGGCTGGCCCGCCGCGCAGCCGAGTCCTGTCCGACGTTGGCATTGTGGCTGGAGCGCGCCGACACCACCGACAGCGCGCCCTGACCGAGGCCCAGGTCCGCGAGCGGCTGCGGCTTGGCCAGGTAGAAGCCCTGGGCGTAGTCGACGCCGTAGCTCTTGAGCAGCGCGAGGCTGTCCTCGGCCTCGACCGATTCGGCAATCGTGCGCTTGCCCATCCCGCGCGCTATCGCCACGACCGAGCGCACGACGAGCTGGTTGACGCGGCTCTCGGCGAGGTCGCGGATGAACTCCCCATCGATCTTGATGAAGTCGAACGCCATGTGCTTGAGGTAATAGAAAGAGGCGAAGCCGGCGCCGAAGTCATCGAGCGCAAACTCGCATCCGAGCTCGGTCAGCGCGTGGGCGAACCGCTTGGCCCGATCGAGGTTGACGATCGCGGCCGTCTCGATCACCTCGACGCACAGGCCACGACCGTCGATCCCGGCGTTGGAGACGGAGTCCGGACGCCTCCTAAAAGTGGAGCATACCTACCGATTCGCTTGGCGACGACGGTCGGGGACTGCCCTACGCTGAGCCGGTGGAGACGATGCGCGCGATGGTGTTCGAGTCGGTCGGCACGCCGCTGCGGGCGACCGAGCTGCCGGTGCCCTCCCCCGCGCCGGGCGAGCTGTTGCTCCGGGTTCACGCGTGCGGTATCTGCCGCACCGACCTGCACCTGCTCGACGGTGAGGTCTCGATCGACGCGCCGCCGCGCGTCCTCGGCCACCAGATCATCGCCACCGTCGCCGGCGAGGACCGGCGGGTGGGCGTGCCCTGGCTCGGCTGGACGTGCGGCGAGTGCCGTTTCTGCCTCTCGGGGCGCGAGAACCTGTGCCTGCGCGCGCGCTTCACCGGCCGCGACTCGATGGCGGCATGGCGGAGTTCACGGTCGCCGACGAGCGCTTCTGCTTCCCGGTCCCGGACGGCTTCCCGGACGACCAGGCCGCGCCGCTGATGTGCGCAGGGCTGATCGGCTACCGCTCGCTGCGGATGTGCGGCGAGCCCGAACGGCTCGGCCTCTACGGGTTCGGCGCCGCCGCGCACATCCTCTGCCAGGTGGCGCGCTCGCAGGGTCGCGAGGTCTACGCGGTCACGCGACCCGGCGACGCGACCGGGCAGGAATTCGCCCGCTCGCTCGGTGCGACGTGGGCCGGCGGCTCGGACGAGCCGCTGCCGGTGGCGCTCGACGCGGCGATCATCTTTGCGCCCGACGGTGCGCTCGTGCCGGTCGCGCTGCGCGCGTTGGCGCCGGGCGGCGTCGTCGTCTGCGGCGGGATCCACATGAGCGAGATCCCGGCGTTCGACTACGACCTGCTGTGGCACGAGCGGAGCCTTCGCTCGGTCGCGAACCTGACGCGCCGCGACGGCGAGGAGTTCCTGGCGCTGGCGCCGCAGGTCCCCGTGCGCACCCATGTCACGAGCTATCCGCTCGAGCGGGCGAACGAGGCGCTCGACGACCTTCGCAACGGCCGCTTCACCGGCGCCGCCGTGTTGACGCTCGAGTGAGCTCGCACATCTCCACCCGCAGGCGTCCACGTAAGCTCCGGTCCCGATGTTCTCGTTGATCGTCGCGAACGTCCGCCGCCGGCGCGGACGCACGGCACTTACGGCCCTCGGGATCGCCGTCGGCGTGGCGTCGGTCGTGGCATTGCTCGCCCTCTCCGCCGGCCTCGACAACACCGCCGGCCAGCTCGTCCACCTCGGCCGCGCGGACCTCGGGCTGTTCCAGTCGGACGCCGGCGACCCCACCTCCTCCGTGCTGCCGCTGTCCCTGATGCCGCGCCTGAGGACGCCCGACGTGGTCGGCGCGACGCCGCTCCAGCTCGTGATCAGCGCGGTGCCGAAGGCCCCGTCGGCGGTCGTGTTCGGCGTCGACCCGAAGGGATTCGTCGCCCAGCGGCTCGTCTACACCGCGGGCCACGGCCCGACGCCCGGGCATGTGGTGCTCGGCGATCAGCTGGCGAGCCAGCTGCACGTCGGCGTCGGCGACACGGTGAAGTTCGGCGGCCGGCGGTTCGTGGTCAACGGGATCTACAACTCGGGCATCACGTTCGAGGACCAGGGAGCGATCACGACGCTCCGCGACGCACAGATCCTCGCCAGCCGCACCCCGGACGAGACGACCACGATCGCTGTGCGGCTCGCGCCGACCGTCAGCCTCGCGAAGGCGAAGAAGGCGATCCTCAGGCAGTTCCCGGGGGTGAGCGCGATCTCCGACACCGACGAGGCGATCCGCGCGGGCGCCAACACCGAGCTGATCTCGAAGGCGGTGCTGCTGATCGTCGTGCTCGCGATCATCATCGGCACGCTCGCGGTCGCGAACACGATGCTGGCCGCGGTCCTCGAGCGGCGCCGCGAGATGGCGCTGCTGTCGACGATCGGCTGGAGCGGGCCGCAGCTGGGCTGGCTCGTGCTCGGAGAGGCGATCGTGGTCAGCATGATCGGCACCGGCTTCGGTCTCGCCCTGGGGCTTTTCAGCGGCGCTGCTGCCACGGCGCTCGGGCTCAGGAACTTCATCACCCCGGACCAGACGGTCTGGGGGCTCGGCCGCGCGTGCCTGATCGGGGTCGCGACCGGTGTGCTCGGCGCGGTGTATCCGATCTGGCGGGTCACGCGGACCTCGTCCGCCCGCGCGCTCGCGCAGAGTGAGCTACCGGGCTGTACCAGACCGTCGACGAGCGTCACGACCCGGTCCGCGCGCTCGGCCGCGGCCGTCGTGGCTGACGACGATCACGGTCATTCCGTGCCGCTCGCGCAGCGTCGCGAGCAGCTCGAGCGCGCGGCGACCGCTGACCGAGTCCAGCGACCCGGTCGGCTCGTCGGCGAGCAGCAGCCGCGGGCGGTTGGCGAGCGCTCGCGCCAGCGCCACCGCCTGACGCTGGCCGCCGGAAAGCTCCGACGGCAGGTGGTCGGCGCGATTCGAGAGCCCGACCTCCGCGAGCAGCTCCGCGCTGCGCTGCCGACGCTCGCGGCGCCGACGCCGGTGGCGATCAGCGCCGCCTCGATGTTGGTCTGCGCGTCCAGGTACGGGAGCAGGAGGCTGTCCTGGAACACGAACCCGACCATCCGGCGGCGGAACCCCACCGCCTCGCTCGGCTCGGGGACGGCCCCACCGGCGACCGCGATCGTGCCGGAGTCGGGGCGCTCGAGGCTGCCGATCAGGTTCAGCAGCGTGCTCTTGCCCGAGCCGGAAGGACCGGTGATCGTGACGAACTCGGAGTCCGCCACCGACAGGGACACGCCGCGCAGCGCCTGCGGTCGTCCCGAAGGACTTGACGACGTTGTCGACCTCGACTGTCGCTCCGCCGATCCCGCGTTGTTCGGGGCTCTGGACTCCACGCACCTCGAGCATCAGCACTGAAATCTATTACGCGCGCATCTCCGGCTTCGATGAGACAACGCTTCGGCGGCGCGCCTCGCGCGCCCGGGGGGATTCCGCGCCCCCGCTGCCGGCCGGCCAACGTGCCACATGGACAGGCCACTGACATGATTCCTAGCCCTTTGGCCAATGCGGGCGCCCCGCCGCTCGCGAAGGATTCGGTGCCCGTGGCAAGCGAACTGATCATCTCCTACGACGGGACCCCGAACGACGACGACGCGCTCGAGCTCGGGCGCATGCTCGCGGCCGGCGGGTCCTCGCTCGCACTCGCGTACGTGCGGCACTCGCGCGAGTTCGATCCCCAGCGCGAGCAGTTGGCTCAGCACGACGCCGAACAACGGCTCGACCACGGCACCGCCGCACTCGAGGGCGCCCGAGTCTCCAAGCACGTGATCGTGAACGCCTCGACCGGCGACGGGCTCTGGAAGCTGGCCGCGGACGAGGATGCCTCGGCGATCGTGTTCGGCTCCGACTACCGAACTCCACCCGGACGGCCCGAGCCGGGCACCCCGGCCCAGTATCTGCTCGAGGGCGGCTCGGTCGCGGTCGCGATTGCGGCCGCCGGGCTTCGTAGTAACTCGCGCGGTTCGATCAGCACCATCGCCGTGCCGCTGGCGGGCGCGACGAACGAGGTCGCCCGCGAGACCGCCCACGCGCTCGCCGAGAAGCTCGGCGCCAGCGTCGTCGGCTCAGCGGATGGCGACGTGGATCACGTGGATCTGATCGTCGTCGGCTCCCAACCCGACGCGCCCGAAGGCCACATCGCGATCGGCGGCGACGTGCGCGGCGAGCTCGACCGCGCACGCGCCTCGGTGCTGGTGCTGCCGGCCGGCCGGCCGCTCCGTCTCTAGTCGCTAGTCGCGCTCCAGCGACTTGAAGCCGTAGAGCGCCTCCAACTCCTCGACGGAGCCGGTGAGCCGACGGCGCCGCTGCCGCTTGACCACCGGCACGCCGGTCTTCAGCTCGAACGAACGGCGCTGCGCGTAGTCCATCTCATCCCAGATCCGCTTTACGGACGCGACCACGTGAGTCATGCCTGCCTCCTGTGTCGATGTCGTTTGTGGCACGGCATCGAGTATCGGGTAAGCCCCCTGGGCGCACATCGGCAGAACGGAGCCGCGTGAGCGCGACAGCGCCTTACTTCCGCAGCGACACCACTTACCGGTGCTGCGAAAGCGTCACGAGCCAGTCGAGCGCGCTGTTTCGCGCCCCGCGCCCCCGCACTCGACTGGCTCGGCACCGATCCGGTGCTGAGACGACTCTCTCCTGTGCCCGACCGCGCCACGAAAAGCCTGTGCGGCCCTCACATCCTCGCGGCGAAGCCTCTCAATTGGCGCGCTCTCGCACAATCGCCCAACCGACTGCTTTGCGGACGGTCGCCGGCTCCCCCAAATGGAGGACCCGCCGCCTCCGTATGCTGATCTGCGGAACCCCTAGGAGGCAACGAAAGTGATCCTGATTGCATACGACGGCTCCGACGACGCCCGCAGCGCTGTCGAGCACACAGCGCAGCTGTGGCCGGGACAGCAGGCGACTGTGCTGAGCGTGTGGGAGACGTTCGCCGAGGTGATCACGCACGCGAGCACCGGCTTCGTGGCGGGAATGGCCGACTACGACGAGATCGACGCCGCCAGCGAGAAGCTCGCCGGCGACCGCGCTCGCGAAGGCGCCGAGCTCGCGAGCAGCAACGGACTCCAGGCGACCGCCCGCGCGCGCGTCCAGGAATCGACCACCGCCGAGGCGATCCTCGCCGAGGCGGCGGAGATCGGCGCGGAGGTGATCGTGGTCGGACCCCGCGGGCTGGGCGACGTCAGGTCGCTGCTGCGCGGCAGCGTCTCACACGCCCTCGTGCACCACACGACCGTCCCGGTGCTGGTCGTCCCGCCCGTGTCGCGCCACTGACCCTAAGACGACGGCTTGCGCGTGCTCGCGCGCGTTCCGGTCGTCCGGCGGGCGGTGGACGCGGCGGGCTTCCGCGCGCTCGACGAAGCGGCGGGCTTGCGGGCGGTCGACGCGGCTGCCGGCTTGCGGGCCGTTGACGCGGCGGGCTTGCGGGCCGTTGACGCGGCGCTTCCGGGCGGTCGACGCGGCTGCCGGCTTGCGGGCCGTTGACGCGGCGGGCTTCCGGGCGGTGGACGCTGCGGCCGGCTTGCGCGTCGTCGTCGACCGGGCGGCGGCGGGCTTGCGCGCCGCGGCGCGGCCGGTCGTCCTCGCCTGGACCCCTTCCTTGGCGTCGGTCAGCGCCACCCGCAGCTTCCCGAGGTCCTTCATCAGGCCCCTGTTCGACCTCTGGGCGTCACGCCGCAGCGCCTTCAGACCCTTGGCAACGTCCTTGTACGCGCGCTGCGCGCCCTTGCCAAGCTCGTCGCGAAGCGCACTCAGAGCCTCGCCGGCCTCCTCGAGCGCCTTCTCGAAACGGGCGGTCGCCGCCTCGACCTCTTCGCGCGTGGCGGCCCGGGTCGCGGCGGCCTTCGCGCTCGCGGCGGACCGCTTCTTTGCCTGTGGCATCTTTTTCCCTCCGGATTGATCGCTGGAACTGACAGCCTATTCGCCTCCGACCGCTTCGGTGCCTTCTTGCACTGCGACGATTGAGTGGAGAGGATCACGACCGTGACCGAGTTCGACCGTCGGGTGGGGCGCAACGAGGCGCTTCTGCGTGAGGTGAACGAGAGCATCGAGCGTGGACGATGGCCCGGCGACGAGGGCGTGCCGTTCAGGTTCCGCTGCGAGTGCGCCAGCCTCGATTGCAACGAGACGATCATGATGACCCGCAGCGAGTACGAGCACGTCCGCCGCGACGGGCGCCGGTTCGCGATCCGCGCCGGCCACGACGTACCGGCGTCCGAGTCGGTCGTCGAGACGCACGAGGGGTACGTCGTCGTTCAGAAGCACGACGAAGCCGGCGAGGTCGCCGAGGATCTCGACCCCCGGGGCTAGCCGGCTGCCCGGGCGCCGCGGCCGCGGCGTTCGTCCAGGATCGGCATCAGGTCGTCGTGGATCGCCCACGGGTCGTCGAGCTGCTCGTAGACGTAGCGGATGACCTGGAAGCCGAGGCCGCGGAGGATCAACTCCTTCTTGACGTCGCTCTTGCGCTGGCGCCAGGTGCCGTGATTGGCCTCGCCGTCGCATTCCACGACCACCATCTCCTCCCGCCACATCGCGTCCGGCCTGACCCCGCCGATCTTCTCGTTGACCTCCGGCAGCGGGATGTCGGTCAGCTCGCACACGTGGATCAGCCGGACCTCGAATTTGCTGCGAGCTTTGGCGAACAGCGGCTGCTGTTGGCCGAGTGCCTCGGTCAGCGCCGCTGAGCCGGGGATCCCACGGCCACATACCGCTCGGAGCTCGGGCTCTCTGAGGATCCGCAGGAAGTCCATCTGCGCCAGCACGAAGCGCACGAGCTCGACGTCCCCGCCGGCGGCGAGCTCGAGCACGGTCTCCGGGATCGGGATCGTCGGAACGCCGTTCCAAGGATCACGCGCGGCGGGGCGGCGGTCACGAACTTCGATCGCCTTCCCCAGCCTGTTCTCGGGATGACCGGCGGGCAACGAGCGGCAGCGGCGCGGCGTCGAGATCTGGATCGCCGGCGCCGTCTCCCACTTCACCAGTCCCCGCCACAGCCCGGCGGTCATGCCCCTGAGCGAGGCCTCGGGACCGGCGTACAGCACGGCAGCGAAGAGGTCCGATACCTCGCTGCGAGCAGGACTACCGACGGCGTACACGTGCGGGAGCTCCGGGTAGAGGTAGCCCGAGGCCGCCCAATACCACGCGGTCTTCCGGTCGACCTCGAGCAGGCGAAGCTGCGCCCCTGTCACCCGGCCGAATTGGTTGCCCGCGAGCGTCCCAACCCGAACCCTGGCGCCGGCGTCCAAATTATTTCGACGCGGGAGCCAACATTCGGGCATCGCCCCATGGTCCGCGCCGCCCCGCCCCCCGACAAGGGGCAAACGTGCCAACTCTGTAAAAGTTCGCTACGCCGCAGGCTCGAGCGGGAAGCGCATCCTGATCTCGGTTCCGCCCTCGGCCCGCTCGGCGATCTCGAGCCGGTCGGACATGTGCGCGATCAGCGGCAGGCCCCAGCCGAGCCCAGGGTTCTGCGCCGGCGCCTGGAACCCGCGGCCCTCGTCGGAGATCAGGATCCACAACTCCCTCGCGGCGATCTGGGCAGTGACGTGGACGCGCCCGTCGTCGCCGTCGCGGCCGCCGTTGTAGGCATGGAGGACGACGTTGCTCACGGCCTCGGAGACCGCCAGGCGGATCGCCTCGAGCTGCCGTTCCGTCGCCCCCCGCCGCGCCGCGAACGCCACCACGTCGTTACGCGCGCGCGGCACCGAACCGGCCACCGCCGGGTATGACTCGCTGAGGCTTCGTTCCTTCGTTACCACGGGTTCTTCCGTTACCCGTGTTCGGCGTTCCGTCAACGTCGTTTCACCTGATAACAGTGTTCTCTCAAAACAGCGGAAATCCTGGCGGCAGCGTCCGACTGTCGGCCACGGGTGGTAGGAGGCGTCTAGAGCAGTATTCCGCTTCGGGGCCCGGAGGTCCCCAGCAGGCCCGAGAAGTCGAGTGCGAACTGCCCGCAGCAAGCCGCCGTCAGGCCGGCTACTGCCAGTAGCGCTCGACCGTGTCGGCCGAACGCTCGTGCGCGCGTTCCGGGTCCTCGCCGGCGTCGCGGAGCGCCTGCCGCTGGCGCCGCAGGTCCCACAACTGGTCGAGCTCGATCTGGATCTGCTCGAGACGCGCTCGGTCGGCTTCGAGCGTCGGGTCCTCGCCCGACTCGCGCTGCCGCAACTCGGAGCGCTCGGCTTCCAGCTTGTCGATCACGGCCATGATCTGTTCGTCGCTCGGCACGGTGCACGAGACTCTATTCCACCGCCGCGCCGGCCGCCCGTACGATCGGATCGTGCAGCGGGAGATCCGTCCGCTCGAGCCATACCGCCATCCCAGGATCATCGCGCGCGACATTCCCGCAATCGCCGAGGCCGCCACGAAGCGGCCGAAGCGTCGTATCTGTGCGTTGCCGATCCGGTCCCGCTGTGCCCCCACGCCGCGTGTTGACGATCCCCCGGCTCCGCGACGCGCGCGTTCACGGCGCGGCGTTCGCTTCGAATCTGGTCCTGCATTCCGGCGTCGACAACGCCGATGGATACTTCGTCGCCGCCTACGCAATCGACGCGGCCGCCTGATCGACGGACGCGCCGGACCGGAAGGCTGCGAGCACGCGACTGCGCACCTCGACCGCGCGCACCGGGCTGACGCACCGCTCCCCGAACACCCACTGCCGCAGCTCCCCCGGCCGGCGCGCGCCCCAGCGCCCGTGCGCGACTGCGAGATTGTCGAACACCAGCAGCTCGCCCGGCGACAGCGGCACCTCGATCTGAACCTGATCGAGGCGCAGCCCGTGGCGCTCGAAGAACCGCAGCTCCGACTCGAGGTTGTGGAACTCCATGCCGCACAGAAAGCCCGGGTCGGCCTTCACGCTCGGCAGCGCCGGCGCACCCGCCGCCGCCTCGACGATCCGGGCGAGGCTCCCCTCGACGTAGCCCTGCTCGTGGTCCCATGCGCCGTGGCTCTCGCCGTACGCGACCAGCCGACCCAGCAGCTCGCCGTCCGGCCGCCACCTGCGCTGCGCCAGGAGCGCCCCCAGCGGCACCAGCCTCGTGACGGCCGAGACCTCACCGAAGCCGCTCGGGATGTGCAGCGCCGTATAGAGCCCGACGTCGTGCTCCAGCCGCGGGTCGAGCGGGATCCCGAAATCGAAGTGCAGCGTCTGAAAATCGCGGCTCGGCTCCCCGTCGGCCTGCGGCAGCACGTAGTCGGCCACAGAATCGGGCGGTGCCACGCCGTCGATTGCGCAACGGGCCTCGATCGACGACCGGGCGAGCTCGAGCGCCTCCTCGGAGCCCAACCCGCTCCCGCGCGTCCACGCGAACCCGTCGTGGCCGAGCTGGCGAACGAGCAGGTCCATGCCCTCATTCTCCATCACACCCCCTCCATGCATGATTGCGCATGCAATAATGAATGCATGAGCCATGGCGTCGAACCGGATCTGGCCTTCCTCTCCTCCGACGTCGCGCGCTCGGTCGCCGAGACGATGCAGGCGCTCGCGACGCCGAGCCGCGTGCGGATCCTCAGCCGCCTGGGCGCCGGCCCCTGCTCGGTCGGTGAGCTCGCCCGCGACGTCGGGATGGACCAGCCGGCGGTCTCCCAGCAGCTGCGGGTGCTCCGCCACCTCGGCCTCGTCGTCGGCGAGCGCGACGGCCGGCAGATCGATCTACGCGCTGCACGACGACCACGTCCGCGCGCTGCTGGCCGAGGCCGTCTCGCACACCGAGCACCTGCGGCTCGGACTCGCCGCCAGCCCGCGCGAGCAGGCGATCGAGACGTGAGCGCCGACCGGTCCAGCGTTGCTCGCCGCCGCCGCCGGCGTCGGGTTCGGGCACGCGATCCTGCCCGACCACTGGGTGCCGCTCGCCGTCCTCGGGCGCACGCGCCGCTATCCGCTGTCGCGGATCGCGCGGCTCTCCGGCCTCGCCGGCGTTGCGCACGTGCTCGTCTCGATCGTGCTCGGCGCGGTGATCATCGCGATCGGCCTGCAGTTCCGCTCGACGATCCAGAGCGCCCAGGACACGATCATCGGCGTGCTCCTGATCGCCACCGGGGTCGGGTTCGCCGCTGCTCGAGCTCACCGGGCACGGTCATCACCACGATCACGATCACACCACCACGACCACGAGCACGACCACGACCACGGACGACCACGACGATCACGTCCCATGACCACCGGCACACGCAGCAACGACCCAGCCGCGGCCGGCTGCAGTCGGCCTCGCGGCGGTGATGGTGCCGTTCGGCGCCGCCGCGTCCCCGGACCTCACGATCCTGCCGGTGTTCCTGGCGGCGACGCCGCCGGCGTCGCGACCGCGGTCGGGTCGCTCCTCGTGTTCGCCGCGGTCACGATCGGCACGATCGTCGGGCTGACGCTTGCCGCGGCTCGGGGCGGCTACCAGATTCAGGGCGCGTGGCTCGAGCGGTGGGGGAACGTGTTCACGGCCGCGGTGCTGGTCGCGATCGGCCTGCTGGTCCTGCTCGGCATCATCTAGCCCGGCCTGCGAGTCGCAGACAGCTCCCTGAGCAGCAGCCCGATGATCCGCTTGGCGCTCTCGGGATCGGGACTGATCGCCGGCTCCCCGGCGTGCCCACCCGGCCTGGTTGAACCCGCGCTACGACAGCGGCGACGGCCTGCACCCGAACGATGCCGGTCACGACGCGATGGCCCGCGCGATCCCGCTCTCGCTGTTCGCCGGGAGCTCCTGACCGAGTGAACCGGAAAGGTCGTTGCGATCGCCGGCGCTGTGATGCCGCCAGCCGTCGGCGTACTCCGCATCGTGCAGCCGGTACAGCTGATGGGCGTAGTGATCCAGGCGGTCCGCGGCTGCCTGGGCCTCGTGGTAGTCCTTGCCGTGGTCGCGAGCCGGTGTCTTCTCCTGGGCGCGCTTGCGCACGATGTGAAGCTCCTCGCGAGCAAGTTCAACGATCTTGTCAAGGGTCTCTTCGAGGTCCACGGTCGTCCTTTCGCTCACGGGTCCGATCGGCAAACGCTACGCGACTGATCATCTCACGCCCATACGACCAGGGCCGGCCGCGACTATAGCTTCGCCTTCAGCGCCTCGAGCTTCGCCTGCACCTCGTCCTTGACGTGCTGGTGGCGATCCGCCCGCAGCTTTGCGCGCGCCTCATGCTGGGCGGCGCGCTGCGCGTCGGCGGCCGTCGCGATCTCGGCCTCCACGTCTGCCACGGGGTGGCGGACGACCGCCCCGCCGAGTCGCGTCATCACGCTGTCCACGACCTCGTCGCTCTGCTCGGAGACGACGGCCACGAGCACCGTCTGTCCCGGCTGGATCTTGCTCGAGATCGCCGCCAGCGCCGAGCCCTCTTCAGCTTCGGACTGCACGTCGAACAGCGATCCGACCAGCAGGCCGGTGACGCCGCCGATCAGGATCCCGAACGGCCCGGCGAGGATCCCGACGAGCACGCCGATCAGCCCACCCGTCCAGGTGGCGTGAGCGTGTTCGTCGCTGACCCGATCCTTGATCGTGAGCTGACCGTCCTGGGCGCGCTCGACGACGGCCGCACCTTCGACCGCCACCTGTCCCTGGCCGTCAAGCTCCTTGAGGTTGCTGAGCGCCTCGTAGGCCGAGCTGCTCTCGGGAAACGAGACTGCGATGACGTTTGCGTCCTGGTCCATGTGGTCCCTTTCGTGGCGGGGCTAACCGGTCAGGAGATTGTTCTCCACCCACCGTGCACAGGCACAGGGCGAACGCGAACAGCCCGAACGGGTGGCGAGCATCGTGTCAGGCGGAGCCCTGTGGCGCGCGCAGCGCGTCGCGCTGAAGCGCCCACCACACCTCGAGCGCGCTCGTGGTGTTTCGCAGGTTCGCACCGGTCATCTCCTCGAACCGGCCGATCCGGTACCGGAGCGTGTTCGGGTGCACGAACAGCTGCTCGGCCGCCCGCTCGACGTGCATGTCGCATTCGAACAGCACGCGGAGGCTGGCGGCGATCTCAGCCTGGGAGCCGGCGAGCGGTTCGAGGTAGCGGCGGACCAGGGCGTCGCCGACGGCACGGTCCGCGACGATCGCCGGCAGCGCGCCGAGCGCATCCAGATCGCGCACGCCGACGAGGCCGAATGCGCGCATCGTCGTCAGCGCGCGCGTCGCGAGCTCGAACGACTCGGGGAGCCGCTCGACCGGCCGTGGCGGCCCAACGCCGACGGCGAACGGGATCTCGCCGCTCGGAGCGCGCCGGAGGAATCCCGCGAGGTCGTCGTCGATCACCGCGCCGAGGCCCTCGCGCGGCGTTATCGTGCCCTGGAACCCGAGCTGGCGCTCGCGCTGTGTTCGCTCCTCAGGGTCGGACTCCGCGCGAATCGCGACGTACTCCACCGCGGGATCGATGCCGCACGACTCCGCGTGCGCACGCACCACGACCGGCGAGATCGTCCCGAGCAGTGCCTCGCGGACGACCACGGAGCGTCGCTCGACCTCGCGCGCAGCGAGCTCGAGCTCCGCGCCGCGGTGGGCGCTCGCGATGACCGCCATCGCACGATCGGACGCCGCGATCAGAGCCTGGACGAACCGGAGCATCTCGGCTGCCGAGATGTCCAGCCCCGGCCCGATCTCGGTGGCGCGGTCGATCACGATCTGGACTCCGATGCGCCAGGCGAGCAACACGTCCTCGATCGCGATTCCCTGGCGGGCCCGTGCCTCCCCGACCGGCGTCAGCCCGGCGAAATCCGCATCGCTGACCGCGTCCGGACCGGCGCGGGCCGAGATCAGCGTGCTGTCGAGATCGATGCGAAAGCCCCAGTCGAGCTCGCGGTCGGAGACGAGCCGGTAGCGGGGGAGCTGCGCGCGGAGCCCCTCGCGGATGCGCTTCGTCAGCAGGTCGCGGTCAGCCGTCAGCGCGTCCAGGAACGACTCCCACCGCGCGTGCGAAGCACTGTCCGTGTCGGCACGATCGGAGCCTACGTCGAACCGGCATGTGGTGTCCTCCAAGCAGGCTCGGAGCATCCTCCAAGGCGATCGGACCGGTCCTCTGCCACGCTGGCCGCCTCGCCTTTTTACGCACTTACGGAGGGCATCAGATGAGCAATCTTGCGGCGAACCTAGCCGGGTCGGCCACGCGCCACGGCGAGCGCATCGCGCTGAAACTCGATGAGACGGAGATCCCCTACGCAGCGCTCGACGCGGCCGGCGCCAGGGTGGCCGGGCTCCTTCGAGCCCGAGGGCTGCAGGCCGGCGCGCGCATCGGGCTGATGTTGCCGAACGTGCCTCAGTTCGCGGTCATCTACTACGGCGTGCTCAGGGCCGGCGGCGTCATCGTTCCGATGAACCCGCTGCTCAAGTCGCGCGAGGTGGAGTTCTACCTCTCCGATTCCGAAGCGGACCTGTTGTTCGTCTGGCACGGGTTCGCGGCCGAGGCCGAGCAGGGCGCCGCCGCCGCGGGCGTCGAGGCGATCGTCGTGACACCCGGCGCGTTCGAGCGCCTGCTGGGCTCGGTCGAGCCGGCCGGCGAGGTCGTCGACGTGGCCGGTGAGGACACCGCCGTGATCCTGTACACGTCCGGGACGACCGGGAAGCCGAAGGGCGCCGAGCTCACGCACGACAACCTCGGGCGCAACGTACAGGTGGCGATCGACCTGCTCGGCCTGCACTCGGAGGACGTGGTCCTCGGGGCGCTGCCGCTGTTCCACGCGTTCGGCCAGACCTGCGCGATGAACGCGGCGGTCGCGTCCGGCGCGATGCTGTCGCTGATCGCGCGCTTCGACCCGACCCACGCGCTCGAGATCATCGAGCGTGACCGCGTGACCGTGTTCGAGGGCGTCCCGACGATGTACTCCGCGATGCTGCACGTCCCCGATGCGGAGCGGTACGACGCGGCGTCGCTCAGGGTCTGCATCTCAGGTGGCGCAGCAATGCCGGTCGAGGTGATGCGAGCGTTCGAGGAGAAGTTCGGGTGCACGGTGCTCGAGGGCTACGGCCTGTCCGAGACCTCGCCGATGGCCTCGTTCAACCACCCGGACCGCGAGCGCAAGCCCGGCTCGATCGGCACCCCGGTCGCGGGCGTGCAGATGAAGATCGTGAACGACCAGGGCGAGGAGCTCGCCCAGGGCGAGCCCGGCGAGATCGTGATCCGCGGCCATAACGTGATGAAGGGCTACTGGAAGCGGCCCGAGGCGACCGCCGAGGCGATCCGCGACGGCTGGTTCCACAGCGGCGACATCGGGCGGATCGACGCGGACGGGTACTTCTTCGTCGTCGACCGCAAGAAGGAGCTGATCATCCGCGGCGGCTACAACGTCTACCCGCGTGAGATCGAGGAGGTCATCTACGAGCATCCGGACGTGCGCGAGGCGGCCGTGATCGGCATCGCCCATTCGGAGCTCGGAGAGGAGGTCGGCGCCGCGGTCGTGCTGAAGCCCGGCGCCGACCGCGACCGAGGCCGAGATCCGCGATCACGTCAAGTCGAACGTGGCCGCGTACAAGTACCCGCGCCAGGTGTGGTTCGTCGACGAGCTGCCGAAGGGCGCGACCGGCAAGATCCAGAAGCGCGAGATCGTGCCTCCGGCCCAACCGGCGCAGGCCAAGGCGTAGGCTCCGCAGCCATGGCCGGCACCGGGACCACCGGGACGCGCAACGGCCGCCGCGAGGGCGTCGGCAACGCCGCCGCCGCGCGCGCCGCGCTCGACGTGATGCTCACCGACGCCGCGATGAGCCGCAGCCCTGCGGGCCGCTTCCTCGATCCGGTCTCGACCGCGAAGCTCGCGGGCGCGCTCGCACGGCGCCCGCTGACGCTCGCGCGCCGGGTCGAGCAGCTCGGGTCCGAGCTGGCTCGGGTCGCCGCCGGCAGCTCCGAGCTCGCGCCGACCAAGGGTGATCGCCGGTTCGCCGACCCTGCGTGGAAGGAGAGCTGGATGTTCCGGCGGCTGATGCAGGCCTATCTCGCGCTAGGCGGCACCGTCGAGGAGCTGATCGAGGACGCGGGCCTCGACTGGCAGTCCGACGTGCAGGTCCGGTTCACGCTCGGGAACGTGCTCGACGTGCTCGCGCCGACCAACCTTCCGCTCACGAACCCGACCGTCTTGAAGGAGACGATCGACCGCGGCGGCGCGAACGTCGTGCGCGGTGGGCGGCGCCTCACTCGCGACCTCGCCAAGGGCCGGCTTCCGGCGATGGTCGACACGAGCAAGTTCGAGGTCGGTGAGAACCTCGCCGTGACGCCGGGGTCGGTCGTGCTGCGGAACGACGTGCTCGAGCTGATCCAGTACCAGCCGCAGACCGAGCAGGTCTATGAGACGCCGATCGTTGATCGTCCCGCCGACGATCAACAAGTACTACGTGCTCGACCTGGCGCCCGGCCGCAGCGTCGTCGAGTACCTGCTGGCGCAGGGCCACCAGGTGTTCATGGTCTCCTGGCGCAACCCCGACCGCGAGCAGGGGCACTTCGACTTCGACACCTACGCGGAGGCGACGCTCGAGGCGGGGCGCGCGGCGTCCGAGATCGCCGGCGCCGAAGCGGTGAACCTGATGGCCGCGTGCTCGGGCGGGATCATCACCGCCGGGACGCTGGGGCATCTCGCCGCAGAGGGGCGGCTCGGGCCGGTGAGCAGCCTGACGCTGATGGTGTGTGCGATCGACAACAAGCAGGCCGGCACCACCTCGGCGCTCGCGACCAAGGAGATGGCAGCGACGGCGGTCGCCGAGTCGGCGCGGCAGGGCTATCTCGACGGCGAGGCGCTCGCCCGCGTGTTCGCCTGGCTGCGGCCGAACGATCTGATCTGGAACTACGTGATCAACAACTACTGGCTCGGCAAGGACCCGCCGGCGTTCGACATCCTCTACTGGAACCAGGACACGGTCCGGCTCTCAGCGGGCCTGCACCGCGACTTCGTGATGCTCGCGATGCAGAACGCGCTCGCCAGGCCGGATGGGTTCACGGTGCTCGGCACCCCCGTCGACCTCGGGCAGGTCGACGCTCGACAACTACATCGTCGCGGGCAGCACCGACCACATCGTGCCGTGGCGCAACGCGTACGCGAGCACCCAGCTGCTCGGTGGCGAGAGCCGGTTCGTGCTCTCGGCCAGCGGCCACATCCAGGCGCTGATCAACCCGCCGGGGCGGGCGGGGGCCGAATCCCGGTCGCGCTACCAGGTCGCCGACGAGCATCCCTCCGACCCGGACGAATGGAGCCGGATCGCCGTGACCAAGCAGGGCAGCTGGTGGCCGGACTACAGCGAGTGGCTCTCGACCCGCTCGGGCGCGATCAAGGCCGCGCCGGCCAAGCTCGGCAGCCGCGGGCACAAGGCGCAGGCGAAGGCGCCGGGGACGTACGTCCACGCGTCGTGAGCACGTCGTCGGCCCGATCCGAAGCGGACGAGACGGGGGCCGACCCCGGGCCGTGGCTCGCCGGCCTGGAGCCCCCGGCCCGCTGGTTCGGACGGCCGCTGGCCGAGACGCGCTGGATCTTGGAGGCATCCCGGCTGCTGGTCGACCCGGTGTTCGCCGGGCGCGAGGTCCCACGCGGAGACGGACGGCCGGTGCTGCTGATGCCCGGCTTCCTGGCGGGCGACCAGACGCTGCTGGTGCTCGCGCGGTGGCTCCGCCACATCGGCTATCGCCCGCAGCTGTGCCGATTCGTCACCAACGCCGACTGCTCTGACCGCGCGGTCGACCGGGTCGAGCGCCGGCTCGAGTCGGTCGCACGCCACCACGGACGGCGAGTCGCGCTGATCGGCCACAGCCGCGGCGGCCACTATGCGCGGTCGCTCGCCGCCCGCCGGCCCGAGCTCGTCTCACACGCGATCGCGCTCGGCGCCGACCTGCAGGGGATGTTCGCCTGCAGCGGACCGACCCTGGCCGCGGTCGCCGGGATGCGCACGGTGCTCCGGCGGACCGGTCGTGCGCGCCGGCCTGGGTGTCTCAGCGAGACCTGCGGCTGCCGGTCCGTGTCGGACTTCTTCGCCCCGTTCCCTTCCGACGCGGTGCGCCTCACGAGCATCTACTCGAGAGGCGACGGCGTGGTTCGCTGGCAGAGCCAGCTCGTGCCCTACGCCGACTGCGTGGAGGTGACGGGAAGCCACGTCGGCCTGGTCTTCAACCGCAAGAGCTACCGCGCAATCGCCGCCGCGCTGGCGACACCGGAGCTCGCTCTGAACCGGCCGCAATCGAGGAGAGCAGCATGACCACCACCACCGCCACCGAGCTGACCGACCACCTCGGCCAGTCGCGCGCAACCGACTACTTCTTCATCCGCGAGCAGCTGACCGACGAGCAGCTGGGCGCGCTCCGGCGCGTACGCCGGTTCGTCGACGATGAGGTGCTGCCGGTCATCAGCGGCTACTGGGAGCGCGCCGAGATGCCCTGGCCGCTGATCGAACGGATCGGCGAGCTCGGCGTCGTCGGCGAGGACATCCAGGGCTACGGCTGCCCGGCGCTCGACCCGATCGCGTGCGGGCTCGTGCACATGGAGCTGAACCGCGGCGACGGCAGCCTCGGCACGTTCCTCGGCGTCCACAGCGGCCTCGCGATGAAGTCGATCGCGATGCTCGGGTCCGACGAGCAGAAGCAGCGATGGCTGCCGGCGATGGCGCGGCTCGAGAAGCTCGGCGCGTTCGCGCTGACCGAGCCGAACCACGGGTCGGACTCCGTCGCGCTCGAGACCTCGGCGCGCCGCGACGGCGACCAGTACGTGCTCGATGGCGCCAAGCGCTGGATCGGCAACGGCAGCCTCGCCGACGTGGTCGTGGTGTGGGCTCGCGCCGAGGACGGCAAGGTGAACGGGTTCCTCGTCGAGAAGGACATGCCCGGCTTCAGCGCCGAGGTGATCGAGGGGAAGGGATCGCTGCGGGCGATCTGGCAGTCGCAGCTCAGCCTCGACGGCGTCCGCGTCCCGGCCGAGAACCGGCTGGCCGAGGCGCACTCGTTCAAGGACACGGCTCGCGTGCTCGCGAGCACGCGCGTCACCTGCGCGTGGGCGGCGCTCGGCCACGCCGTCGCCGCCTACGACACCGCGCTCACCTACGCGATGCGCCGCGAGCAGTTCGGCAAGCCGCTCGTCAGCTTCCAGATCGTTCAGGACCGGCTGGTGAAGATGCTCGCCGAGGTCACGAGCATGCAGCTCTACTGCCTGCAGATCGGCCGGCTTGCCGAGCGTGGCCAGCTGACCGACACGATCGCCGGTCTCGCAAAGCTGAACAACACGAGCAAGGCGCGGCAGATCTGCGCCGGCGCGCGCGACATGCTCGGAGGTAACGGGATCCTGCTCGAGAACCACGTGATCCGTCACATGGCCGACATCGAGGCGATCCACACCTACGAGGGCACCGAGACGATGCAGACGCTGATCGTCGGCCGGGACATCACGGGCGTCAGCGCGTTCGCGTAGCGCTACGGTCCCGCCGTGGCTCGGCGCGTTTCAGGCCCCCGGCGAACCGAATCCGTCGACGCATATCTGTGGGGAACGCGCGCGCTCGCCGCGCTCGCGCTGCTTGCGCTGATCGGCGGCGTGGTGGCGGACGCGCTGGACGGCAGCTTCTGGAGCCATCACGCGCTGCTGGCGGGGCTCGCTTCGGATGTGATCGTCGTGATGCTCACCGTGGCGCTGGTGAATGAAGCCATCGAGCGCCGGAGCCGGCAGCGCTGGAGCGTGCTCGCGCAGTACGTGATGCTGCAGCTGGTCCGCGATGCGCGGCTCGTCTGGACCGGGGTCGCCCGGCTCGCCGGGCTGATGCCGGCAGACGGGTCTGTTGCCGACGGCGGGGTGTTCAGCGCTGCGGCAGCTGTCGACGCGGGCTCGGCCGCGGTGCGCGACACCGAGCGCCTGACGGCGGCGCTGCGCGGGCTCGTAGCCGACGCGGACAAGCAGCAGCGGCTTCGTACCGAGATCGCCACGTTCGTCGAGCAGAACGACGCGGTGCTCGGCCGCTGGGCGGCGGTGATGCTGAACTCCGACGCGTACGCCGAGCTGCTCGACCGGCACGTGGAGCTGGCGGGCGATCTGACGTGGCTGAGCAGCCTGCTCGAACGCGGGTCCGCCGACCACGACCGCGCGGCGCGGAGGCGCCGCAGTCACCCTGCTGCCATGATCGAGGGCCCGCTCGACGACGATCAGCTCGTGCGGAGGATGGTGGCGATCACGCAGCTCGCCGAGCAGCTCGACCGCGGAACGCTCGCGGTGGCGCTTCGGATCGTGCCGGTCGAGTGGTGGCGCGAGCAGCTGGGAGCGGCCGACCCGGGAACTACAGCGCCGTGATCCCGCCGTCGACCACGAGCGTCGCCGCGGTGATGTACCCCGCCGCGGGACTCGCAAGGAACACGACGGCGGCGGCGAGCTCGTCCGGGTCGCCGGGCCTGCCGGCGGGTATCCGCGGCAGCTGGCTGTCGATGAAGCCGTCCGGGAACTGGTCGCTCATCTCCGAGGGAAAGAAGCCGGGGGCAAGCGCGTTCACGCGGATGCCCTTGCGTCCCGTCCACTGGACGGCGAGGTCGCGCGTCAGCCCGACCAGGCCTGCCTTGCTGGCCGAGTAGGCGGCCTGTGGCAGCCCGCCACTCGCAAACGCGGCGACGCTGGCGATGTTGATGATCGCGCTGCCGGGCGCCATCACGCGGCCGCACGCCTGGGCCATCCAGTAGGCGCCGTTGAGGTTGATGTCGATCACCTCTCGGAACTCCGCCGGCGTCTCACGTGTGGCCGGCACCGCGGTCCCCTTCCCGGCGTTGTTCACGAGCACGTCGACGTGCCCGTACTCGTTCATCGCCGCGTCTACGACCGCCTGGGCCTCCTCCGGGACGGCGACGTCGGCCGCGACGGCGATCGCTCTCCTGCCGGCTTGCTCGACGAGCGTGCGCGTCTGCTCGAGACGCTCCGCGCGGCGTCCCGCGAGCGCCAGGTCTGCCCCTGCTTCGGCGAGTGCCTTGGCGAACGCGACCCCGAGGCCGGAGGATGCGCCGGTCACGATCGCAACTCGGTCGTCGAGGCGGAAGCGGTCAAGCACTGTACCCATGACATCTTTCATTTCATCGACCGGTGAATCTTGCCTCGCTCGACGGTGACCGCTGTCTCGTCAGACGCGCGGCGTGGCCCGTACCACTCAGGATGATGCCTATCATCCTGATTGTCAAGCGCGAGAGAGCCACAGCCGGCCGCCCGCGATTGGTCGACATCCGCCCCCCAGGGAGGGTGTCGCCTAAACCAACCTGCGTCGCTATTGCAAAGTGATAATCGCAAGGCGGCCATATCGCCGAGTGACGGCCGGTTTGCCCGGTCGGACCGGCGGACTCAACCGGTCGCCTGACACGGACCGGGGCCTCAGCAACCGCCGTTGGGAGATCCGAGCCATGACGTTGCTCATATCTACCAAGCCCCCCACGACCATCCGCGCGGCGCCCGACGTGGCCATCCCAGAGACAGGATGATCCGTGTCATCCTAAGATGGGCAGACACCCCGGAAGAAGGATCACCAAAGCTCCATGGGCAGCTCGCAAGCAGACAAGGCGGCCAATCACGAGCGCATCGTCAAGGCGGCGTCACGCCGGATCCGCCGCGACGGGATCGGCAACTTCAGCGTGTCCGAGCTGATGGGCGAAGCCGGGCTGACGCACGGCGGCTTCTACCGCCACTTCGACTCGCGCGACGAGCTCGTCTCGGAGGCCATCGCCGAGGCCCTGGCGCAGGGTTCGCAGCGCGTGCGTGCATCGACCGACGCCGGTCGACCAGCCGCGCTGGCGGCGATCGTCGACGGATACCTGAGCCGGTTTCATCGCGACAAGCCGGAGAGCGGCTGCGCCGTGGCCGCGCTCCCGACCGACATCGCGCGGACCGACGCGCGCGCTCGTGCGGCGTACTCGCGGCAGGTGCGCAGGTACATCGAGCTTCTGACCGAGCTGACGGCGGCGCGCGATCGCGACGAAGCCCAGCTGTTCCTCGCCGCCCTCGTCGGAGCGCTCGTGCTCGCCAGAGCCGTCGACGACCGCGCCCTGTCGGATGAGATCCTGAGCAGCGTCGCCAGCGCGCTCCACCGCCACCCCAACGCCCCCCTGGAGATCTGATGCCGCAGCCCGCAAGCCCGATCGCGCCGCCGCTCCCGACCCCGACGCTGTCCGCTGCCCAGCTGGCGAGGCTCGCCGAGCTCGGCGAGGAGCGCACCGCCGACGTCGGCGAGATCCTGTATCAGGTCGGCGACCGCGACTATCCGTTCGTGGTGATCCTCGAAGGCGGAGCCGTGATCAACGATGCCGCCGGCCACGAGATCGTGCGCCACGGGCCCTCCGGATTCCTCGGCGAGATGAACCTGCTCTCCGGACAGACCGTGTTCGTGACTGCGGTGGTCACCGAGCCGATGCGGTACATCGCCGTCGATCGCGGCGTGCTGCGGTCACTCTTGTCCGACGATGGCCCATTCAGCGACCTCGTGCTCGGAGCGTTCATCGCCAGGCGCGAAGCGCTCCAGCGAGTCCAGGGACTCGGTCTCGAGATCGTCGGTCCGCGTTCGTCGAGAGCGACGATGGAGATGCTCGACTACGTTCGCCGCAATCGTCTGCCGAACACGTGGCGCGACCCGGAGCACGATCCCGCGGCAGTGGCGCTCCTCCAGGGCCTCGACGATGCTCAGCTGCCCCTGGTCAGGTTGCCGGGCGGCGCTGACCTCGAAGGCCCGTCGCCCGGCGAGGTATCTCGCGCGCTCGGAATCGGCCGTGAGCTCGCGGCCCACGAGGAGGCAGACCTGCTCGTCGTCGGCGCCGGTCCCGCAGGCCTCGGTGCCGCGGTGTACGGCGCCTCCGAGGGCCTCGACACGCTGGTGATCGACAGCACCGGGCTCGGCGGTCAGGCCGGCACGTCGCGCAGGATCGAGAACTACCTCGGCTTCCCGGCCGGGCTCAGCGGCAGCGAGCTGACGAGCCGAGCTGTGACCCAGGCGCGGAAGTTCGATGCGCGCCTGGCGACGCCATATCGCGCGGCCTCGCTCGAGTCCGGGAACGGCCGCCACATCGTCCGGCTCGACGACGACCGCGAGATCGCCGCCCGAGCGGTCGTGATCGCGACTGGCGCCCAGTACCGCCGGCTGCCGGTCGAGGACCTCGATGAGTACGAGGGGATCAGTGTCTTCTACGAGGCGGGGCCGCCCGAGGCTCAGCTGTGCGGCGCCGAGCGCGTGGCCGTCGTCGGCGGCGGCAACTCCGCCGCCCAGGCCGCCATCTGGCTCACGCGCGGCGGGGCCCTGGTGACGCTGCTGCATCGGCGGGCCGACCTCGCGGAGACGATGTCGGACTACCTGATCCAGGACCTCGAGCGCTACGGCGTCGCCGTTCGCGACAACAGCGAGATCGCCGCGCTCCACGGCACTGACGGACAGCTCGAGGCGGTCACGCTCAGAGATGGCGAGCGTCTGAGGTTCGGATACCTGTTCCTGTTCCTCGGCGCGATGCCATGCACCGAGTGGCTTGGCGATGTGGTTCAGCGAGATGAGAACGGCTTCGTCCTCACGGGCGCCGCAATCGGCGCGGACAACCTGCTCGAGACCACCCTTCCTGGTGTGTTCGCGGTCGGAGACGTCCGCTCCGGGTCGACCAAGCGGTGCGCAACGGCGGTCGGCGAAGGGGCGTGGGCCGTGCAACTGGTCCATGCGCACCTCGCGAAGCGTTGATGGTTACCTGAGGACGTCGGGGACGGGCGCTCCGAGCGCCTCGAGCAGCGCCGCCAGCTTGTGGTCGAGCTCGATTCCGACCTCGGCGATCTGCGCGACCCCGAAGCTCCCGAACTGAGCGCTCGGCTGATCGACGGTGAACCAGGCTCCGCCTTCGTGGTCCTCCCAGATCACGGTATGCGGGGGCGCGTACATCATCGCGCGCGCGTCGTAGCGAAACATTTTCTGGGCGATCACGTGGTTGCCCATCAGATAGGCGGTGCATCGGGACGTGTTGCCCGCGAGCTCCATCACCGGACCGACGTCGTTGCGGAAGTAGATGAGGAAGCCGTGGGGCGCCGCGGCGTCGATCAGTTGCTCCATCTCCGACCAGGGGGCACGGCGCTCAACCAGCTCCTGAACCGCCTCCACCGGCACCGGCGGCACCACTGCCTCGTAGCTCAGCTCGAACTCGACCGCGTCGGGCACGGGCACCGTGAGGCGTGGAACCGTGTAGGTGAGCTGCTCCGCTGCTCGCTCGGCGTTCATTCGCTCGACACTGGCGGATCGCGCCCGGCCGGACATCGCATGATCGAGCGATGCGTAGACTCGATCCTCTGGGATCGGTGGTTTCCTCCACTCCCGTTGTTCGGGGTCGCGATGCTGAACTCGAGTTGATCGGAGTTCAGCTCCACGGGGTCCGCTCGGGCACCGGGGCGGTGCTGCTCGTGGAGGGAGATCCGGGGATGGGCAAGACCCGACTCGTCGACGAGGCAGCCCGGGTCGCACGCCGCCTCGGGTTCCACGTCGGAGCCGGCGCCTCCGAGCCGGGCGCTGGGATCAGCGAGCTCGCGCCGTTGATGACGGCGCTGTTCGACGGCCCGCGCCCCGTGCTCGAGCGCTCGGGGCTGCGGGAGCTCCTGTCGCTGCCGGAGCAGCGCTACTGGCTGCTCCAGGACCTCCAGGCGATGCTCGAACGGGCCGCGCTCGGCGGGCCGCTGCTGATCTCGCTCGACGATCTCCAGTGGGCCGACACGGGGACCGCGGCGGCACTGCGTGCGCTGCCGGTCCGGCTCGCGGACATGCCGATCGCATGGCTGCTCGCGTTCCGCCCTGACCAGGGGTCCGCACAGCTGCGCAACGCCCTCGAGCATCTCGAGCAGGACGGCGCCGAGCGCATCGTGCTCGGACCGCTCGATGACGCCGCCGTCGCGCAGGTGGCCGGCGACGTGATGGATGCCGAGCCCGACGACGCGCTCCTGAACCTCGTCAAGGACGCGCAGGGCAGTCCGTTCGTGCTCACCGAGCTGCTGTCCGGCCTCCGGGACGAGGATCTGGTCCGCGTCGTCGCCGGCCAGGCCGAGCTCGTCGAATCCCGCCTGCCCCGGCGCGTCGCGTTCACGATGCGGGAGCGGCTCCGGGGCATCTCGGCACCGGCTCGCGAGGCGGCGATGGTCGCGGCGTCCCTCGGCCGCCGGTTCTCGTTCGCCGACCTGGCCAAGCTGCTCGACCGCCCGGCAGCGAAGCTGCTCGGCCCCGTGGAGGAGCTGATCGATTGCGGAATGCTGGTCGAGAGCGGCGACCGCCTCGCCTTCAGGCACGACGTCACTCGAGAGGCCGTCCGCGAGAGCGTGCCGGTCTCCGCGCGGCGGGCGCTCGACCGCGACGCGGCCGAGGTGCTCGTGAGCGCCGGCGCCGCGCCGGTCGAGGTGGCGGCGCAGATCGCGGCGAGCGCCGAGCCCGGCGACGAGCAGGCGATCTCGATCCTGTTGCGCGCCGGCGAGGCACTCGCGAGCACCGACCCCGGCGCCGGTGCCGACCTCAGCCGGCGGGCACTGGAGCTCGCCCCGCGCGACCATGCGCTGCGCGGGCCTCTGCTCGCGCAGACCGCGGTCCTGCTCCATTCCGCCGGGCGCGTGGACGAGGCCCGCGAGTTCGCCGACACGCACCTCCGCGACGCGCTGCCACCGGAGCAGGAGGCCGAGGTGCTCCTCGGCATCGCCGGAATGTTCCGCATTCCGCCCGACGCGCGCGCCGCCGCGGGCCGCCAAGCGCTGGCGCTGCCGGAGCTGCCGACCCATTTGCGTGCGCAGCACCTCGCCGCGCTGTTCCACAACCTGCTCGTCGGCGGCCGCCCGGAGGAGGCGAAGGCGATCCACGCCGAGACCGCTGTGGCGATCGAGACGAGCGGCGACGCGAACTCGGCGTTCGCGCTCGTGCTCGCCGAGTCCGTCACCGCGCACGTGGAGGGGCGTTACCAGGACTCGCTCGACATGACCGAGGACGCAGCTCGCGCCGGCATCGGCACGACCGACTGGGCGCGGGATCGCCTCGCTCAGGAGTGGCGTTGCGAGACGCGCACCGTGCTCGACCGAGTCGATGACTCGCTGCGCCTGGCGGCAGAGGGCATCGCGGCCGCCCAGCGCGACCGTAACGGCTGGGCGATCCGCATCTTCGAGATCTGGCGAGGCCGGCAGCTTTACCAGCTCGGCCGGCTCGACGACGCCGGGGCGATCCTCGACGGGCAGTTCAGCCCGGAGACCGGCGAGCGCTTCATCGGCACGCTCGACGCCGCGGGGATAGTCGCGTTGGGGCGAGTCGCGGTGCATCAGGGCGACGCGCGTCTGCAACAGCGAACGGCGCAGCTGGCACGCGGCCTGCTCGATGACGCAACGCCGAACTACCGGCGCGAGGCGGCCTGGCTGCTCGCGCTGCAGGCCATGGCGTCCGGCGACGCGGAGGCGGCGCACGGCTGGCTGTGCGCCCTCGGCGAGGACCAGCGCACAGCGATCCTCCCGCTGTTTCCCGTCGACGTCACCGATGAGCCTCAGCTCGTCCGGATCGCGCTCGCCGCCGAAGACGAGGAGCTGGCCGAGGTCGCGGCGGCGCAGGCGGAACGGCGGGCGCAGCTCAATCCAGAGGTCGCCACGATCGTCGCGACCGCGGCCCACGCCCGCGGGCTGGTCGGAGCCGATCCCGACAGCCTCGAGCGAGCTGTCGATCTGTTCGCGACCGGACCGCGCCCACTCGCGTGCGCGTCCGCCCTCGAGGACCTCGGCGTTGCCCGCGCCCGTGCCGGTGCCGGCGAAGCCGCGATCGAGGCTCTCGACGGTGCGCTGGTTCTGTATGCGCAGGCCGGCGCCGGCTGGGACGCGAGCCGGGTGCGAAGCCGGCTCCGTGACCACGGCGTGCGGCGGCGCCTCGTCGCGCGCGAGCGCCCCGCCGCGGGCTGGGAGGCGATCACCGACTCGGAGCTGGCCGTCGCGCGGCTCGTCGCCGCAGGACTCACCAACCGGGAGGTCGCCGAGCGGCTGTTCGTGTCCCCGCACACCGTCTCGAGCCACCTGCGAAGCGTGTTCGTCAAGCTCGACATCAACTCCCGGCTCGCGCTCGCACGGATCGCGGCCGAGCACGACGCGACCGCTGCGGCTTTAGAGATCGCATAAATCTGCGATGTCGGGCCGCTCCGGCTGAGGCAGCCTCTCGGCGTCACCTACCGCCAAGGAGCTGCCATGTCCGCCGGCAAACCCAGCATCGTCTTCTGCCACGGCATCTGGGCCGATGGCTCGTCCTTCAGCAAGGTGATCCCGCCGCTCCAAGCTGACGGCCACCAGGTGATCGCCGTGCAGTACGGGCTCGACAGCCCCGAGGAAGACGTCGCGACGGTGATCCGGACCTTGAACCGCGTCAGCAGCCCGGCGATCCTCGTCGGCCATTCCTACGGCGGGTCGGTCATCACCGCCGCCGGCACCGATGATCGCGTCGCCGGGTTGGTCTACATCTCCGCGCTCGCGCCGGACGCCGGTGAGACCTCGCAGAGCCTCCAGGAGAAGTTCGCGGTTACCGACGTGTTCGGTCACATCGAGGTTGCCGACGGGCGCCTGTGGCTCCTACCCGACGGCATCGACTGTTTCGCCGGCGACCTCCCGGAGGACGAGCAGCGGCTCCTGTGGGCCACGCACTACGCACCTGCCGCCGACCTGTTCAGCCGCAACGCGCCGGGCGTCGCCTGGCGCTCGAAGCCCAGCTGGTACATCCGGGCCGCGCGCGACCGGACGGTCGATCCGGAGCTCGAGCGTTTCGTGGCCGAACGCATGGGCGCCACGACCTACGACGTCGACTCGAGCCATGTCGTGATGCTCTCCAACCCGGATCTCGTGGTCGACGTGATCCGCACTGCCGTGGGCGCGGTGCAAGGCTCGGCGACCGCCGCCCGGGTGTAGCGCGACGTGTCGTACGCAAAGGTGGAGAACCAGACGGTCAGCGCACCCGACGGGGTCGACTACGTGTACCGCTCCATGGGTGCGTCCGAGGCGACACCGGTGATCGCGCTGCAGCATTTCCGCGGCAACCTGGACAACTGGGATCCGGCACTGATCGATGCGCTGGCCGCCGGCCGGCGGGTGATCACGTTCGACAACCGAGGGGTCGCGGCCTCGGGCGGGAGGACGCCGAGCACGATCGCGGAGATGGCCGCTCGACGCGATCGAGTTCATCGACGCGCTCGGACTCGAACAGGTCGACCTGCTCGGGTTCTCGATCGGCAGTTTCGTGGCTCAGGAGATCGCGCTGGTCCGGCCCGCGATCGTGCGCAGGATCGTGCTCGCGTCCTCGGCGCCGGAGGGCGCGAGCGGCATGCACGGCTGGGCGCCAGAGGTGATCGGCGCCGTCGGCAAGCCGGAGACCTCGGCGGAGGAATACATCGGCGTGTTCTTCGCCGGCTCGGACACGAGCCGCGCGGCAGGACAGGAGGTTGTCGGCAGGCTGTTCGGGGCGCGCACCGTGGACCGCGACGCTCCGACCGGCTGGCAGACGCGACTCGCCCAGTACGACGCCGTCTGCACGTGGGGCCGGCCGAACCACTCGCTGCTCGAGCGAGTCTCGGCGATCGACAAGCCCGTGTTCGTCGCCAACGGCGACAGCGACCCGATGATCCTTCCGCGCTACTCGTACCTTCTCGCCGGCCTCATCCCCGGGGCGAGGCTCAAGATCTACCCGGACTCGGCGCACGGCTTCCTGTTCCAGCACCACGCCGAGTTCGCCGCCGACGTCGACGCCTTCCTGGGCGCCGCATGACCGAGGTGATCGCCACGCAGACGAGGAAGGCGGGCGGAGTCGAGATCCGCTTCGCCGAGTCCAATCCCGACGGCGAGCTGACGCTGCTGCTCCTGAGCCCGTGGCCCGAGAGCCTCTACGCCTGGGAGCAGCTGTGGCCGCGGCTCAGCTCGGCCGGGCACGTGGTCGCGATCGACCTTCCCGGCTTCGGGCAGTCGGAGGGCCGCGTCGACCTCTACTCGCCGCAGGCCATGGGCCGCTTCCTCGTCCGCCTGATCGACGAGTGGGAGCTGAACGCCCCGCACGTCCTCGGCCCCGACGTCGGCGGGCCGGCGGCGCTGTTCGCCGCGGCCGAATCGCCGAGCTCGTTGACGAGCATGGTGATCGGAAACGGAGCGACCTCCTATCCGCTCGAGGTCGGCGGCAACCTCGCGGATCTGATCGCCAACCCCGACTTCGAGTCGCTGCTCGCGCTCGACGGCGCCGAGGTCGTCAGGCAGGCGATGGCAGCGCACGAGCGCTACGAGGTCTCCGCGGCCGCGCTGGAGGACTACGTGAACTCGTACGCCGGGAGCCGCTTCGGAGAGTCCGCGCGGTTCGTTCGCAACTACCCGATCGATCTCGCGCTGCTCAAGGACCTGCTGCCCGGGATCGAGACCCCGGTGAAGATCATCGCCGGCGCTCGCGACCCGATGGTCCCGATGAGCAACGCCGAGTACCTCGCCGAGCGCCTGCCCCATTGCGAGCTTACGGCGCTGGATCTGGGGCACTTCGCGTGGGAGGACGATCCTGATGCCTGGGGCGACGCCGCGCTGGGTGGGTCCAGGGCGGCTTTGAACGACCAGGAGGTAATGACTGATGCCGATGATCGATGTCTACGCAACCGAGGGCACGTTCGCCGATCCGGGCTCGCTGGCCCAGCAGCTGGCGGCGACGCTGATGCGGATCGAGCAGGTTCCGGAGCTGCCGATGTTCCGCAACAACACGGCAGCGTTCGTCCACTCGCTCTCGAACGGCTCGATCAGCAACGTCGAGGGCGATGGCGACTACGTGCGCGTGCAGGTGCTCACGAACGCCGGCGCGCTCGACCGCGACAAGCAGCTGGCCGTCGTAGAGCACTTCACCGCGATCGTCGCGGACGCGGCCGGGCGCCCCGAGCTGAAGGAGCGCACCTGGGTGCTGCTCACCGAGGCCCCGGACGGCGGCTGGGGACTCTGGGGCCACGCCCACACCAACGCCGAGCTCGTAGCCGCCGCACGCGGCGAAGCCGCGAAGCTGAGCGGCGGCGCGCCGCAGTAGAGCTATTGAGCCCAACGAGCCGGCGCTCCAGCGACCGGCTGCGCTCTCCCACCACGAACACGGATCAATCGGAGACTCGCTAGACAGACCTGTCTGTTTGGTGCTAGGCTTCTCGGACACCACCAGACAGACCGTTCTGTCTTATGATCTGAGGAGACGTAATGCCCGCCACGACCATTGAGCGCCGCGCCGCCATGTCGAGCACCGCAGCGCGAACGCTGTCGCCGCGCATCGCCTTCGGGCTGCTGACCTCGATCCTCGTCTCGCTGCTCGCGAGCTCGAGCGCCCCCACCCCGCTGTATGCGACCTACCAGGCGCGTTGGGGCTTCTCAGCCGTGACGATCACCGTGATCTTCGGCGTCTACGCCGTCGCGGTGCTGGCATCCCTGCTCGTGTTCGGGTCGCTGTCCGACCACGTCGGGCGCCGGCCGATGCTGCTCGGCGGGCTCGTGATCCAAGCAGGAGTGATGGTCGTGTTCGCGACCGCGTCAGGCCTGCCGGTGCTGCTCGCCGCGCGCGTCGCGCAGGGGCTCGCGACCGGCGCCGCAGTCGGAGCGATCGGGGCTGGGCTCGTCGATCTTCATCCGACCCGCGGACCGGTCGCCAACGCCGCCGGCGCGATGGCCGGCACGGCGAGCGGCGCGATCGGGTCGGCGCTGCTGGTGCAGCTGCTCCCGGCCCCGACCGAGCTCGTCTACTTCCTGCTGATGGGCGTATTCCTGATCCAGGCCGCGGCCGTGCTCGGCATCGCCGAGACCTCGCCACGCGGCCCTGGCGCCCGCCGCGCACTGCGGCCGACGCTCGGGCTGCCACGACGCGTCCGCAGCGCGCTCGCGATCGCCGCCCCCTCGCTCGTCGCCGTCTGGGCGCTTGGCCGGTTTCTACGGCTCGCTCGGTCCGTCGCTGGCCGGCATCGTCGGACACTCGCACTCGACGATCCTCGGCGGCGCCTCGCTGTTCGTCCTCGCCGCGAGCGGCTCGCTCAGCGTGCTCGCGTTCCACCGCGTCGACCCGCGCCACCTTCGCGCTCGCCGGCACCGGGCCTCGTGATCGTCGGCGTGCTCGCCGTCCTGTGGTCGGTCTCCGCGCACGACGTCGTCGGGTTCTTCGTCGGCACCGCTGTCGCCGGCGCAGGGTTCGGCGGCGGCTTCCAAGGCGGCCTGCGGACGATCGTGTCGCTCGCCGGCCCGGCAGAGCGCGCAGGCGTCATCTCCGTCGCCTACGTCATCTGCTACCTGGCGATGGGCCTGCCCGCGATCCTCGCCGGGATCCTCGTCGTCCACGGCACCGTGACCGGGACCGCTCAGGAGTTCGGCGCCGCGGTGATCGCGCTCGCCGCGCTGACCGGCGCCGGCCTTCTGGCGGGAATCGTGCGGCGGCGGGGATACGATCAGACGTACGCCACCGCCGCGTGACATCGGAGCGGATCGGATGCCAACCACCACCACCAAGCCATCGCCCCGGGAGCGTCTGCTGGACGCCGCCACGGAGCTGTTCTACGCCGAGGGCGTTCACACCGTCGGGATCGATCGAGTCATCGAACGCGCCGGCGTCGCGAAAGCCTCTCTGTACAGCACGTTCGGCAACAAGGAGGGCCTCGTCCGGGCGTACCTCGAGCAGCGCCACGAGCTCGTCCTCTCCCGACTGCAGCGAGCCGCCGCGGCGGAGCCGGACCCGGTCGAGCGCCTGCTCGCGGTGTTCGATTCGCAGGCGGCGCAGTTCGACCGCCCCGATTACCGAGGCTGCGCGTTCGCGGCTGCGGCCGCCGAGTCCCCGGCCGAAGGGCAGATCGCCGAGGCCACCGCGGAGTACCGCGCGGAGGTTCGCGACCTGTTCGTCGAGCTTGCCGCCGATGCCGGCTTCGCGGATCCCGATCGGCTCGCCGATCAGCTGAAGTTGATCTACGACGGCAGCAGCGTCGCGGCGAACCTGGACCACAACCCTCAGATCGCCTCGCCGGCCAGGGCCGCCGCGCGGATCCTGATCGAGGCGGCGCCGCGAACGACCACGGCGCCCGCGGCCTGACGCCGCCCGCGGCGAGCCCAGCCGCGCCGCGCCCTGTCCCTCGGCTCACGTTCGGGCTCTGTCAAGGATCTCGCCGATCAGCGTTCCCTTGGCATCGGCGTAGTCGTTCATGTCCGGCCACTCGCGGGTCGCGAGCTCCCGCTTGAGCTTCTCGTAGGCCTCGCGATCCTCGCTCGAGACGCGGAGCCGGTCGCGGAACCGCAGATACCGCTCGACCTCGGGCTCCGAGTCGCCCCAAACGTGCACGTGGACATCGCGCGCAGCCGTGCGGAACATCCGATGCCCCGGCTCCCTGACCCGGAGCTGATACCCGCTTGCCTCGAGCGCCGGCCCGAACACTCCCTCATCATCGGGATCCGCGACCGTGACGAGCATGTCGATGATCGGCTTCGCCGCGAGACCGGGCACGGCAGTCGAGCCGATGTGCTCGACGCGGAGCGCCGCGTCACCCAGTGCTGACCGCACTCGCGCTCGCTCCTCTTCGAACCGCCGTGGCCAGGTCGGGTCGTACTCACAGATCACGATCGGGCGTCGCTCGCGGCCCCCGATCAGCACCGTATCCAGGTGGCCGTCTCGGTTCTCGGAGTCCATCGCAGGGGCTTGCCGATCACTCCGACAGCGGTCCGGGCCCTCTGATCTCGTAGCCGGTCAGACGCAGCTCGAGCTCCCCGGCGCGCACGACGTCGCCGACGGTCAGCTTCTTGCCTCGGCGTGCCTCAGGTTCGCCGTTGACGGATACCTGCTGTGTTCGAAGGAACGCCTTTGCCTCGGCGCCGCTGTCGATCAGCCCGGCGAGCTTCAGCAGCTGGCCGAGCGTGATCCCCGGACCTTGGATTCTCACGTCGCGCTCGATCGAGCAAAGCTACCGTCGCCGGCGCCAGGTTGGTGTGATCGGGCTCGGTGGACAACTACGCCAGGACACGATGAGATGCTCGCGATCTCCCAGGCGCCTCTGTAGCTCTGATCGCCACGTCCGATGCACCGTACCGATGACTACTGGGTAGCTTCAGCGAGCAGCGCCGGTATGGTCCTGCCGATGAAACGACGCTGTTGGACGATTTTCCTTGTCGTGCCTGCCGTGTGTCTGGCCCTCCCCGCGCTCGCGAGCGCCGCGCAGAGCTTCTCGATCGGATCTCCGGGCGGGTCGTCCTCGTTCCTGGCGAACGGCGACCACAGCTACACGACGACGATGACGTTCGACGGCGCGAACGGCGCCCCGCAGCAGGCGCTGATCACGCTGTCGCCCGGGGTGCTCGCCAGCCTGGCGGCGAATCCCGCCTGCCTTCAGAGCGTGCAGCACACTGTCGGCCTGTGCGATCGGCTCCGGCAGCGCGACGGTGTTGATCGGCATCCCGATCTCGCTCACCGCTTACTTGGTGCCGGCGACCAATTCGAGCGACGCCGCGGGAATCGATCTCGTCTCGAGCGGCGGCACGTCGCACGCAGAGGTTCAACTCAAACAGAACGCCAGCGGCGCCATTTCCACGGTGCTGGACGTCGACCTAGCCAGTCTCGGAATCGCCGGGAACATCATCACCGGCACCTCGCTGACCGTAAACGGGACGCTGGGCGGCAAGCCATTCGTGCGCATGCCGAGCAACTGCTCGCCCGGCCCTTCCTCGCTGACCGTGACTTACGCCAACGGCAAGTCCGAGACCTCCAGCGCCTCGCCGGACTTCAAGATCACCGGCTGCTCCAGCCTCCCCTTCGACCCGCAGCTGAGCGCCGCGATCGTCAGGGACCCTCACGACTCCGGGACCAGCGTGACCACGACGATCACGCAGAACGCCGACGAGGCCGCAACGTCAAGCCAGAAACTGACGATCCCGTACCCGACGCTGGCTGCGAACCTGGCGTCGCTGAGCCTCCAGAACACAAGCACACGCGGTCGGGTCGGCCAGCGCGGTTTCGCCGCTGATACCCACGCCGCTGACGGGCAAGGTCTACTTCACCGGCCCGACGCCATTCACGCCCACGTTGACGATCCGCTTCCCACCGCCGACGGTGATCACGTTGACGGGCACGGTCAGATCTCGACGAACAGCACGGTCACGTTCAGCGGCATCCCTGATGTGCCGCAGACCAAACTCGTCGTGGCCCTGTTCGGGGGCAAGAAGGCGCTTGAGTCCTCCGAGTGCGCTCCGCCCACGGGCACGTTGTCGGGCTCGTTCACGGGCCAGAACGGGAAGGTCGTGACGGACCACGTGCACGTCACCGTCCAGGGCTGCCCCAAGCAGGCCGGCGCCCCGTCCGCGTCGGACGGCTCCCTGTCGGGAGTGGCGAAGGGCAAGCCGGTCCTCGGCTTCAAGCTCACGAGCGGCTCGAACGCGCCCGGGCTCAAGGCCTTCAGCATCGGGCTCCCCCACGGCCTCGGCTTCAACAAGGCCGGGCTCCGCCGAGGGCTGTCGGTCCGGGGCGTGAAGGCGAAGGCCGCGCTGAAGGGAGGCAAGCTCGTTGTGACCCTCACGCGCGCAGTGAGCTCCGCCTCGGTCAAGTTGGCCTCGCCGCTGCTCAAAGCGAAGAAGCACCTCCACGGCACCGTGAAGCTGCGGATCGCCGTGACCGACGCCGGCGGAACCAGGACGACCCTGCACCTGTCGATCCCCTGACGCGGACGGTCCGCCGAGCGGTCAGGGAGCGCGGGTCAAGGACGCGGCGATCGCGACCATCTGCTTGTTGCCGATCGCGTCGTTCAGCGTGTTGGAGATCCAGTAAATGCCCTGCGGCGTGCGGTACGCGACGAGGCTGACGTGCGCGCCGTTCTTGAAGATCTGGAGCGTCTTGCCGCCAACGGACTCGGTCGAGGAGGTGGCGTTCAGGATCGGCGGCGTTTTCCACGTCGTCCCCTGGATCCCGTAGTACTCGCCGAGGTTCGAGTTGAGGACCACGGTCATCCGGTAAGCCGGAAAGCTCCCGCCGTTCTGGCCGTGGATCTCGTACCGGCGCGGGTATGAATCGGCGTAGGCCGTTGCCGGCTCCAATGGGTTGTCGCAGTTGCCCGCAATGCTCGAACAGTAAGTGGGCTGCCACTCGTTGGTCGCGGCCGGCACGAGCCTTGGGTAGTAGACCGGGAATGCGAGCTTGCCCAGATCGAGCGCCTGGTTTCGTCCGTCGTTGACGTCCGCGGTCACGCCGGTGCTCGCCTTCGAGCCGTGCGGCTTGGGCGGGGTAGACGGCTTCGCGGCCGTGGCCTTGGTCGGGGTCACGAACTGCTTGTAGGCGGCCTTCATCGCCGACGCTGTCGCGGTCACGTAGCACGGCGTCTGACCGCCTGCGTTGCAGTTACCGAGGTTTGCCGGGAACGGGATCTGCTTGAGCGTCAGCTTCTGGGCGTTGATGATGACGTCGAACAGGTTGATGATCCCGTCCGTCGTGTGCAGGCTGTGGTCGGTCTGGACATGCTGGCCGAAGATGTGAACGAGCTTGTTCTTCTCGTTGACCAGGTCGCTGATGCTGAACTGGTCCCTGACCCAGCGGAGGAAGTCCTGCTGGCGCGCGTTCCGCACGATGTCGGTGTCGGTGTGGCGGAAGCGCACGAACGCCAGCGCGCCGGTGTCGGCTTGGTTGTCTCCGCACAGTTTCTGATAACCGGGCTGGATGTCGATGCTCGAGTAGTTGTCCGGACTCGGCGCAGGCTGCGTCTGGTTGAAGTACCTGTGGTCGACGTCGCTGTACACGCACCCGATCGCGTCGACCATGTCCGAGAACCCAGCGAAGTTCACGTCGAAGATGTGGTTCACGACGAGCCCGGGGAACACCTGGCGCTTGAGCGTCTTGATCAGCAGATTCGGTCCGCCTTCCGAATACGCCGCATTCAGCTTTGCGGTCCCGCCCGGCAACTGGACCCGGAGATCACGCGGAATCGAGAGCAGGTTCACGGTCGAGGAGCTGTCGTCGATTCGCACCAGCATCATCGTGTCCGTGTTGGCATGGGTGTAGTTGGTCCCGTCGCTCGCACGATGGTCCGAACCGATCAGCAGCAGCGTCTGTGGCGCGCCCGGCGGCGGGACCTTGACGTCCGCCCCAGCGAGCGCGGGAGTCCCGTTGATCGCCTTGACGATGTCGGCGACCTGGAGCAGCCCGGCGACCGCGGTCAGGGCCGCTGCGCACGCAACGACCACCAGCGAAGCAGCGACAGCACGCCCCAACTGCCCCCGGCCTGACACGGGGATGAGCCTCCTCATAAGCCCCCGGCATGCTAGCCACGGGATCGTCCACGCGGCATCACCGACCCCGCAGCCCCAGCTCACCCGAGTAGATAGCGGTGCACCTGCTGGCCGCGGCCTGAAACCCGGGAATGCTCCGGGCGCCCCGCCCTGCGGCGGATGGGATTCGGCTCGTATCGATGAGGGGGCCATTCGGGGTTGGGTCCGGGAAGTCCGGGACGCCGTTTTCGCGCATGCACTTCGCGAACTGGAGGGCCGCCTGCTGCTGTTGGGGGCTCCGCTTGCTGCCCGTGAACCCCGCCGGCTCGAGGTTCTTACAGGCGCTCAT
The DNA here is from genome assembly GCA_963826895.1 of uncultured Solirubrobacterales bacterium. Taxonomy (GTDB): domain Bacteria; phylum Actinomycetota; class Thermoleophilia; order Solirubrobacterales; family Solirubrobacteraceae; genus Palsa-465. The sequence continues at coordinate 509,339 of CAWGYJ010000005.1, read as the reverse complement.
TGCCTGCTTGAACGCCGGGGCGCTCACGTCCAGCGACGAGCCGTTCGCTATCCCGTCGATGGTGAGCTTGCCCGATGCGCCCGGGTCTGGGAAATCGCTTACGCCGTTGCTGCGCATGCACTCGGCGAACCTCACCGCCTGCCGACCGTTGGCGGCGCCGTTGATGCCGCCGTCGGTCTCGGCAGGTGTGCCCGAACCGCACGCGTTGATCAGCGCGACCGTGGCGATCAGGCCCAGGACAGCCAGCGGCCGTCGTGCTCCACTGATGTGCGCTCCGTTCGCTCGGGTCCGGCGGGCTGCTGTTCGTGCTGGGGTCCTGTGGGTCATGCCTCCCAGTCAAGGCAGCCGGGTGTTGCCGGCACGTATGGGTTTTTCGTTATGCCGACGATATGTTCGGGCTGGCAGCATCCGCGGCATGCGTGTGCTGATCGTCGAGGACGAGCCCTACATGGCACAGGCAATCCGCGATGGCCTGCGCCTCGAAGCGATCGCAGCCGACATCGCCGGTGACGGCGAGACCGCTCTGGAGATGCTGAGCATCAACACCTACGACATCGCCGTTCTGGACCGCGACATCCCCGCGCCTTCCGGCGACGAGATCGCCAGAGGCATCGTCGCCTCCGGCACCGGCATGCCAATCCTCATGCTCACTGCTGCCGACCGGCTGAACGACAAGGCCTCCGGGTTCGAGCTCGGCGCCGACGACTACCTCACCAAGCCCTTCGCACTCCAGGAGCTCGTGCTCCGTCTCAGAGCGCTCGACCGCCGCCGCGCCCACCACACGCCACCGGTGCGGGTGATGGGAGGCCTGCGGCTGGACCCGTTCCGCCGCGAGGTCCACCGCGACGGACGCTACGTCGCACTCACCCGCAAGCAGTTCGCCGTGCTCGAAGTCCTCCTCGCTGCCGAAGGCGGTGTCGTGAGCGCCGAAGAGCTGCTGAAACGGGCGTGGGATGAGAATGCGGATCCGTTCACCAACGCCGTACGCGTCACCGTCTCGGCGCTGCGCAAACGCCTCGGCGAGCCCTGGATCATTGCCACTGTGGCCGGCGTTGGATACCGCATCGACGCGGGGCCGCGCGCCGGGCGCGGGGGAGCAGACGGTGGATAGAGCCCCTGGTCTGAGCGTTCGCCTCAAACTCACGCTCAGCTATGCCGGGTTTCTGATGCTCGCCGGCGCCTTGCTGCTCGCCGCCGTGTGGCTGTTCCTCCTGCGCTACGTCCCGGACCGGGCGCTTATCGTCCCCGGCTCCACGGGCACCTCCCTTCGGGGGGTTTTCCCGGTTCGGGCCACCCTCCTGCACGTGTTCGCTCCGAGGGCGGCCGCCGTGTTGGGGTTCCTGCTGGTGTTCGGTCTCGTGGGAGGGTGGATCCTCGCCGGCCGCATGCTCGCCCCCTTGACCCGCATCGCCGACGCCACACGCACGGCTACGACCGGGTCGCTGACTCACCGAATCCGGTTACCGGGCCGCCGAGATGAGTTCCGCGAACTCGCCGACAGCTTCGACACCATGCTCGAGCGGCTCGAAGCCCACGACGCCGAACAGAAGAGATTCACCGCCAACGCCTCGCACGAACTACGCACCCCGCTGTCGATCACCCAGACACTGCTCGACGTCGCCCGCGACGATCCCGGCCGTCAGAACGGCGAACTTGTTGACCGCCTCCGCGCCGTCAACACGCGCGCGATCGATCTCACGGAGGCCTTGCTGGTGCTCAGCCGCGCGGACGACCAGTCCTTCACGCGAGAACCCATCGACCTGTCCCTCGTAGCCGAGGAAGCCACTGAAACGCTCCTACCCCTCGCAGAAAAACGCGGCCTCGCGCTCGAGACGTCCGGCGACGCGGCCCCCACGATCGGCTCGCCCGCCCTCCTGCTGCAGCTGGCTTCGAACCTCGTGCACAACGCGATCGTCCACAACCTCCGTGAAGATGGCAATGTGTGGGTCACGACGAGCGTTCACCCCGAGAGCGTGGTTCTCACTGTCGAGAACACGGGCGAGAACCTCAGCCCACAGCTGGTTGCCACGTTTGATGAGCCGTTCCAGCGCGGCACCGAACGCATACGCACCGACCATGCAGGCGTCGGCCTCGGCCTGGCCATCGTCAACAGCATTACCGAAGCACATGACGGAATCCTCACCCTCACACCGCGTGCGGCCGGTGGGCTCTGCGTCACGGTGCAGCTGCCCGCCGCGCCTGCTCCCTCCGTTGCGTCAGCGCTCTGCTCACTCCCCCCCCTCTCCCTCCTTCTCACTGAGTCTGTTACGGCCCTGTGATCTGTCCGCTGAATGACCGGCAGAAGCCTCGCTCGCCGGGGTCTTGGGCGGCGTCCGGCGTGGGCGCATTCTGGCATCGTCCGATTCGGGTGAAGGCAGCGCGGTCTCATCCTGCGAAGATTCGCGATGATCCGGCATGACCAACGACTACAGAGGAAACTCCCGATCGCGGCCTCTCAAGCCTCTCACGGACATCGGTGGTCGCGCTGCCGCCGCCGCGCTGAGACCGCTCACCGGTGCCGTCGGCGCCGCCGCCGAGGCGGGGATCAGCTTGGAGCGGCGCGCGGTGGACCGCCTGCTCGAGAGCGGCGAGCTCGAGCGGTTGCTCGACAGCCCCCGTTTGCAAGCGCTTGTCGCGCAAGTGGTCGAGAGCGACGGCGCGACGCAATTGATCGACACGTTCTTCGACAGCGGCCTTTTCGACCGGTTCATCGATCGCTTGTTGGCCAGCGACGGGTTGTGGCGGCTCGTTGACGTGATTGCGGCGAGCCCCAAGGTCCGGGCAGCGCTCTCGCAGCAGGGGCTCGGGTTCGCCGACCAGGTCGGCGAAGCGGTGAGGGCGCGCTCACGCAAGGCCGACCGCCGGCTCGAGCGCGCCGCTGACCGCCTGAAGCGTCGCGACTCGACGGAGTCGCCGCAGATCCCGACTCAGGGCGACGAAGATGGGCAGCCCACCCGAGTCTCCTAACGGCAACACCTCGGTCCGGGTCACGCCTACGACGGACGAGGGTCAAGGTCTCGCGACCCGAGTGACCAGATCGCTCGTCAATGTGGTCATCCCGAAGATAACCCCAGATCACCTGACCACCTCCCTGCGAAAGCGCGGGCGCGACGCCGACGATCGGCTGGAGCGAGCCTCTCGTCGGCTGATCCGCCGCCAGGTCAACCGAGACCCGACAAATCGCGCCGGGCGCACCCGATGAGCAGCACGGTCGCGTCGCCCGAGAGCGACACGGCGCTCGAGAGCACGCTCGAGGAGAATGCGCCTTACGTCGGGCTGATGACCCGCCTGATCTCCTGGGCGGTGGATTGGCTGCTGATCAACTTGGCGGCGATCATCACGGGGGTCGGCGCCGAGCTGATCGTCGGCATCTTTCCGATCACGAAGGATCTGAAGCCACTCTTCCTGGCGATCGCGGGCGGCGTCTACGTTCTCTGGGCGGCTGCGTACTTCGTGGCATTCTGGTCGGTAACGGGCCAGACGCCAGGTTCTCGCCTGATGCAGGTTCGGCTGGTGACGTCGAGCGGGGAGAAGGTCAAGCCAGTCCGCGCGCTGGTGCGCTGGATCGGGATGAACCTCGCCATGGTGCCGTTGCCGTGGGGTTTCGTGCCGATTCCGTTCAAGCGCCTGGGATTCCCGGACTGGCTTGCGCACACGCGTGTGATCGAGGTTCGACAGCTGTCGATCGCCGCTGCTCGACAGGAACGGTCGCGGGAGGCAAGCGACGGATCCACACAAACACCGCCTCCCATCTCGCCGTAAGCGCGATACGAGTCTAATCCGATTCGGAGAGACCGCGATGGCACGAGGTCCTCGGCCAACTGATGCCTGGCGAGCTCAAGGCCTTCCCGGTCGGCCGGCGCTTTGCGTGGACCGGGGACGTGATGCGGTGATGGTCAGGGGCTGCTGCGGGCCGGGGCGATCCCACGGAGCGGGTCGCTTTGGGTAGTTTTGCCTCAACTTCTATCGCTGGAGCCGCTCGTGACTCATCTCGACGCAGGCGTTACCGGTGCCCAGCTGGTCGACGCCGCCGGATCGGGCCCGCTGACAGAGGTGGACGACCTCGCTCGACACCTCGAGGCGGGGACATTCTTCTGGCTCGACCTGACCGCGCCGTCGCCAGCCCTGATCACGAAGGTCGCTGCTGCACTGCAGCTCACCGAGGACCACGGCCGACGCTTGCTGAGCGGGGAGCAGCGTTCCGAGTTCGATGTCTCCCGCGGCGAGATATGGGTGATCGCCTACGGGATTCGAGACGAACAGAACCTCACCGCCGTGCACTCGGTTTACACAGGTTCGTTCTTGATCACTGTGCATGACACCAAGTGTCCCGGACTGGGCGAGGCCCGAGATCTTTACCAGCAACTTCGGGATCGCGACCAGGGGGATGCACCGCTTGTGCTGTTCATGGTCCTCGACGCACTGGCAGCCAGCTTCCAGCCCGTGCTCGGCCGGCTCGATGCCGCACTCGACGAACTCGAGGCATACGCGCTCGGCGGCGTCCTGGTCTCCGATTACCTCCAAAACATCGTTGAGATCCGGCGAGTGCTCACTCCTATCATGCGCGCGCTCGGGCCGTACCGCTCCGATCTCGCCGGAGTGCTCGGCGCGATCCACCGCTTGCCCGGCATGGGGCCGGGAGCCCAGGAGTACTTTGACTCACACCGCAACCACGTCGCGGCGCTCTACGAGTACGCGAACGACTGTCGGGACGAGACGAGGGATGCGCTCCAGAACTACAGCTCGGCGACAGCTGATCGGCAAGGATGGGTGATCAACTGGCTCACCGTGTTGGCGGCCGTCTTCTTCCCGTTGACCGTCGTCACGGGTTATTTCGGGATGAACTTCTCCGTGATCCTTGGCTTGCACGGCTGGCCCGTATTTATCGAGCTTGGTGTCGTGCTGCCGGTGTTGTTGGTGATCATCAGCCTCGTCCTACTGAGGCGCCTGATCCGCAAGCTCGGGGTAACGCTCCTGCCAAACGACACGTCCGCCGGCCTTGCTCCGTCGCGCGCCGGTCGCGGACAGGGGCAAGGTTGAAACATCGGGACTGGACGTCTGGCCAACCAGGCGATGAGTTCAGGAGTGTCATGCCGTCGTACGTGTCGCGGTCGTGACCGGCCCGCAACGGTTCAGCCCGTCATGCACGCCCCGGTTTCATGCGCCATTCCAAATCGCAAGGAGGCAGTCGTACGATCCTCGTGCGACGCCCTCGACGTTGCGTGCTGGTCCCACAACTCCGAGGACTGCAAGCACCAGACACACCAAACGCCATCGGGTCCCGCTTTACGCCGATGATGGTGTCGCCGGCCGAAGACCTGCGCGAGTGGTATCTCGGCTCAGGCCGACCGGAGGCCGACGAACCCGTGTTCCCGGCTCCAACGGGGAGTAAGGGAGAAGCGGGCGGTGGCGTCCAGCTCGTCGCTGGTGCTAGCCCGATCCACCATTCTCGCTGCCGACCGCGGCTGCCTTCCCCTATTCGCGCCAAGCCGCGCTCATGAGTGTCGCGCCACGCCGCAGACGCCAGCGCTGTGTGCGGTGCGCTTGTAGACCTTGAGTGCTCCGGCGATGACCGGTGGGCGTGGGTTGGCGCCGTCGGTCGCGTCGCCGACCAGCAGGACGCACGATCCCTCGACGAACAGGACGTTAGCGACGGCCCTACTCGTCCCGCTGGCTGCAACCCCTCCGAAGTCGGGAGGTGCTTGATCGTGAAGCGCGTGACCGGGCTGTTCTCAGCAACGTCCTCCTTGAACTCGGCCTTCTCCTCGCTGGCGGCCGCGGTCGGCGAGGCGAGCGCCATCACCCACGATGTGCCCCCAGTGTCAGGGGGGCCCGTGGTGTTCTCCTGCAGCACCCCGCGGAAGCCCTCTCTACGCAGGCGCTTGGCGTCTGCCGCCGGTTTGGGGCCCCCTGCCGTCCATGAGGCCGCGCTGCGGGTGAGCGTCGGCGTGCCGCTCGGGGAGTACCCGGTCTCTTCGCCCGCCCGCACGAGATACCGAGCCAGCGAAGCCTGCGAGACGCGCTGCCCCGCCGCAGCCAACGCGACTCCCAAGCCAGGAAGCATTACGGCGAGTGCAACGACCGAACCGCTCACGACAACCCTGCGTACAGAACCCATCTCACCCTCTCATCCGGCGACTCCAAGTGGGCCGTCATGGCGCCTGGTCGCGGTACTACCCGCGGCGACGCCGGCTCGCGACCTGAGATTCGCGCTCGCTGCTCGCTTCGATCGTCGGTCGAGCCCAGATCCGCGATCGCGTTCTTAGCGGCTCAGGCGCGCGCGAGCGCCAACAACGCTGCGAACTCGTCGCGCAGGCCGCGCTCCAGCACGTCGACGTCGGGATTGGATGCCCGGTCGACGTTGACGCCGAACACGAGCTCGCCGTCGTAGGAGATGACCGCGATTCCGATCGCGTGGTCCTTGAACAGCGGCACCAGCGGGATGATCCTGCGCAGCTGCGAGCCGAGCGCGTACAGCTGGAACTGGGGCCCCGGGACGTTCGTGATCGTGAGGTTGCAGAGCCTCGTCGAATACAGCATCTCGGCGACCGAGCCGTGGACCACCGGCGGCAGGGCGCCGCTGATGCTGAGCAGCGTCGAAGCTCCGAGCGCGGCGCTTCCGGACTTGAGCGCGCCGGCGGCGGCCCGGGTCGCGTCGTAGCGGCGGCGGCGATCGGACTCGCCGATCGGCAGCTCGACAAACAGCGAGCTGACCTTGTTGCCGAGGCTCTCGTGGTCCTCGCCACGGAGGTTCACCGGCACCATCGCCCGCAGCGGTCGATCGAGCTGCTCGTGGCGGTGCTGGAGCAGCGTTCGGAGCGCCCCGGCACAGGTCGCGAGCACGACGTCGTTGACGGTCCCGCCGAGGCCCTGCTTGACCTGTTTGACCTCGGACAGCTCAAACGGCACCGACGCGAACCGCCTCGTCGATCCGATCGGAACGTTGATCGTCGAGGGACGGGCGCCGAGCACCTCGTCCTTCCACAGCACCTCGCCCATCGCGGCCGTCGCCTGCCCGGCTTTCAGCAGGCGGCGCGGATGCAATGCCGCACCGACTGTCGCGTCAAGCACGTCGTGGGCGGCGGACAGCGCTGACGGTAGCCAGCCCGGTAGGCCCGAGCGGTGGTCCTCGGCGCCGTCCGAGCCCGCGTCGTCCGGCGATTCGCGCGGGGCCGGGTGGGCCTCGCCGTCGAGCAAGATGTGGCCGATGTCGACCGAGCCGACGCCGTCGACCATCGCGTGGTGGGTCTTGGTCGCGAGCATCCAGCGCCCGTCCTGCAGCCCGTCGACGAGTGTCATCTCCCACAGCGGCCGCGAGCGGTCCAGGCGGTGCGACCAGAAGTCGCCCAACCAGTCGTCGACCTCGGCGTCGCCGCCCGGGGCCGGGAGCGCCGCGCGGCGGACGTGGGCGCGCAGGTCGAAGGCCTGGTCGACGACCCAAGCCGGCCGCTGCAGGCCGTGCACCCGCTCCTCCGAGAGCCGCATGCGGAACCGAGGAAGCCCCCCGAGGCGCTCATCGAGCAGCCCGAGCAGCGCGTCGAATGACGGGGCGCCATCGGTCTCCGCCAGCGGCTCGAAGATCAGCGCGCCGCCGATGTGCATCGTCGCGCCGTCCTCGTGCTGCTCGAGCTCGAGGAAGGTGGCGTCCAGCGAGCCCAGCCGTTCGTCAGTCTGCTGCATATCTCGACCCTACGGCGAATCGCCATGCAACCGCCACGCGTAAGCCCGCACAGTCCCTGCCCCGAACTACTGATCGACACCGGCGACGAGTACGGGCGCGCGCGGCCCCGCGCGTCCACTAGCGTCGACGTGTGGACGATCTTCGGGGAACGAATGCGCTGCTGACCGGCGCCGCCGGCGGGCTCGGCGGCCACATCGCACAGGCGCTCGCGATGCGCGGGGTCCGGATCGCCGCCTGCGGCCGCCGGATCGAACCGCTCGAGCGCCTGTGCCGGGACCTGCGCCGCAACGGCACGGTCGCCGAGCCGGTGATCGCCGACCTCTCCGACCGCGAGCAGACGACTGGGCTCGTGGAGCGCGCGGAAGCGATCATCGGACCCATTGACCTGCTGATCAACAACGCCGGGCTCGAGCCGCCCGGCGCGTACACGGCGTTCACCGACACAGAGCTGCTCGAGATCGCCGAGGTCAACCTGCTGGCCCCGATGCTGCTCACCCGGCACGCACTGCCGGGAATGCTCGCGCGGGGCCGCGGACACATCGTGATGATCTCCTCGCTCGCGGGCCGCGGCGGTAACGCCTTCAACATCCCGTACGCCACGACCAAGGCCGGCCTCGTCGGCTGCGCACGATCGCTACGAGCCGAGCTCGAGGGCACACCGGTGAGCGCGAGCGTGATCTGCCCGGGGTTCATCGCCACCGATGGGATGTACGCGGACATCCAGCGCGAGTTCGGGGTCAGCGCCCCGGTCGTGCTGCGCGCCGTCGACCCCGACCGGGTTGCGGACGCGGTCGTGCAAGCGGTTACCGGCGACCGGCCAGACATGCTGATCACCGGCTGGCCGATGCGGCCGCTGCTCGCGATCCAGGAGCTCGCGCCACGGGTCGCCGAGCGTCTGATCGTCGCCACCGGCGCACCGCGGTTCTTCCAGACGATCGCCGAGCTCGCAGGTCGCGGCTCCGTGATCGGAACGGCCGCGAGCGCAGACCGCAACGCCGGGCCGTTGGCCCGGACCGAGCCGCCCGCGTAGCGCATGGCGGTTGCTCGCAAGACGTGCACGTGCTTCCGGCGTCGCCTCCCGCTCCGGCCGCATCCAGAGAATCGGACGGCCGCGACCGAGGTTCACAAACGCCTTCCACATCAGGCGTCCACCACGCTCCCATCCGAGGCCCCACCCCCAGGCAAACCCAGAGCCGACGCCCGGACTCGAACCGGGGACCCCTTCATTACGAGTGAAGTGCTCTACCAGCTGAGCTACGTCGGCGGACGGGCTGATCTTATCGGCGGTTGGTCTGTCGTTCGGTAGCGGACCGCTCGGAGTTGAGTCCGCCGCCGCCGGGCGACTACGATCGCCGCACGCGCCCTTCGACCTCAAACAGAATCGTGATCGCCGGCGCGCTCGCCGTGGCCGCCCTCGCTCTTGGCGGCCCGGCGGTTGCGGCGCCGGGCATCACCGGCTCGATCCACATCGGCATCCCCAGGCACATCAAGGTCGGCAAGCCGTACACGATCAAACTGACCGGGTACACGTCGCACCCGAAGTCCTCGGTGATGATGGTCGCGCAGCGGACCAGGTGCGCGACGCAGGTCACGAACGTCGCCAAGAACGCCGGGATCGTTTTCCCCGGCGGAATCGCGACCGGGCACTTCAAGTTCTCGGACCGGATCTCCTACCCGACCGCGTCGCACGGCGCGGAGAACTACTGCGCGTACCTGTTCTACTCGCCGCCGCCGTACACCAAGGAGATCACGATCGCGCACGGCAGCGCGCGCTACCGGATCCCGTCATAGAGCGCGGGCCGCTTCACCCCCCGGCGCGCCAGTCGTCGACGAGTATCGCCCACCGCTCGTGGTCGCGCCAGCGGCCGCCGATCTTCAGGTACCGCGGAGAAAAGCCCTCGCGTCTGAAGCCCGCACCCTGCGCCAGCGCGAGCGAGGCCTTGTTGCCCGGCTGGATGTTCGCCTCCACCCGATGCAGGCGCAGGTCGGTGAACGCGCGCCGCAGCACCTGCTCGAGGCCCTCGCGCATGTACCCCTGGCCCGCGTAGGGCTTGCCGACCGCGTAGCCGAGGTACGCGCTCTGCATCAACCCGCGGGCGATCTGCGAGAGGTTGAAGAAGCCGAGAATCGCGTGGTCCTCGGCTCGGCACGCGAGCATCGCCTCGAAGTCGGGGCGTCGCTGGTCGGCGATGTAGGCCGCGAACCGCTCCTCGTCCGCGGGGGCGGTCGCCCACGGCCGGTGAAACGAGCGGCTGGCCCGCATCAGCGCGATGAATTCCTCGGCGTCGGATCGGGCGGGCGCGCGCAAGTACACCCGGCTCTCGTCTGTCACCGCGCGACCGCGTGCTCCAGCCGATAGCAAAGCGCCTCGCAGGCGAGATCCTCGGACACGTTCAGCTGGAACCGCTGCCGCGTGTCCTCGACGAGCTCGATCGCAGCCCGCAACCCATGCGCGTCGCGACCCGCATCGGCTTCGAGCTCGGACAGACGATCGGAATGCCTGACCAGCTCGGGAGCCCCGAGCTCCAGGCAGATCAGGTCGGTGAACCACAGCGACACGAGCGACAGGCCGAGATCGAGCGCGGCGGTCTCGGTACGTCGCCGGGCACGCCGCGCGCGGTCTGACCATTCGGTCTCGATGCGCTTGCGCTCCTTGCGCGGATACAGCTCGATCTCGTCGGCGGCGCGCGCCTCGAGCTCAGTCTTGGTCGCGTCGCCGCGAGCGCGCACCGAGCTCAGCAACTCAGACCAAGGCTGCGACCCGCCCACCTCTCCGGCGAGCGCCGCCCGCGCAAATCGCTCGGCGCCGGCTCGCAGCGCGGCGCCATCGGAGCTCGCGAGCTCGCGAGCGCGCCCCCCGTCGCCCAGAGACAGTCGCGCGCACGCGTCCGCGACGCCCGCGTCCACACCGTCGGCCCGAAGCTCGGCGGCGATCTCGTCGGCCCCCGGCGAGTCGAACCGTACGAGCTGGCAGCGAGAGCGAATCGTGGGCAGCACCTCGACGAGGCGGTCGGTGAGCAGGATCAGGTGCACGAACGAGGCCGGCTCCTCGAGTGTCTTCAGCATCCGGTTGGCGGCCTCGTCGCCGAGCTCGTCGACCCGCTCGATCACGAACACGCGCCGGCTCGCTTCGAACGGGGTCTTGCTGGCCGCCGAGATCACCGGGCCGTCGATGTCTGAGACGAGGATCTCGTGAGCGCCGCTCGGTGCGACCCAGGTCAGGTCGGGGTGCGAGCCGGACTGCACCCGGGCTCGGGCGCCGTCGGGATCGGGCGCGCCCTGCGCGAGCAGCTCGGCCGCCATGGCACGCGCCACGGACCGCTTGCCGGCGCCGCCTGGACCGTGAAACAGGTACGCGTGCGATGGCCGGCCGCCCGGCGCGAGCGCCGGCGCCAGCACGGCTTGGGCACGTGGGTGCCGCTCCAGAGCAGACATCACCTCGCCGATGCTAGCGTCGGCCCCGGGCATGCCCGGACGCGGACGGCTGATCACGATCGAGGGCCTGGACGGGGCCGGGAAGACGACCGTCGCGAACGCGCTCGCAGCCCGGCTGGCCGACCGCGGGGTCGAGGTCACGCTGCTGCGAGAGCCCGGCGGCGTGCCCGCGGCCGAACGGATCCGAGCGCTGGTCAAGGATCCGGAAGCCAGGATCGGCGCCCGCGCCGAGGCGCTGCTGTACGCGGCGGCGCGCGCCCAGCTCGTCGAGGAGGCGATCGAGCCGCTGCTTGAAGCAGGCACGTGGGTGCTGCTCGACCGGTTCGTCGATTCCTCGCTCGCATACCAGGGAGCCGGCCGAGGGCTCGGCGTCGGCCCCGTCCGGGACGTGAACCTGTTCGCGACCGGAGGGCTGCGGCCGGACCGAACGCTGTTGCTCGAGATCGAGCCCGCGCTGGGGCGTGCCCGGACCTCCACCCGCGGCGAGCCGGTCGACCGCCTCGAGCAAGAACGCGACGAGTTCTTCCAGCGGATCGCGGCGGCGTATCGCGAGCTCGCCGATCAGGACCCGGACCGCTTTCGCGTGATCGACGCCACGTGCTCGCCCAACGCCGTCGTCGACGACGCGTTGCGAGCGATCGAGGATCTAGCGAGCCTGAGTACCCGCGCGGGTGTGCGCGCGCGAACTCCCACGCGTCGCCCACCATGTCGCGCAGTGCGGGCTTGCGAGCGCTCCAGCCGAGCTCGGCGCGGATCCTCTGGCTGGCCGCGACCAGCATCGGCGGGTCGCCAGGGCGCCGGTCGGCCTCGCGCACCTCGATCTCCGCGCCGGTCACCTCGCGGGCAGCGGCGATCACCTCGCGGACGGAGAACCCGTCCCCGTTGCCGAGGTTGAAGATCCGATGCTCACCCGGCCGCACGCCCTGCAGCGCGAGGATGTGCGCGGCCGACAGGTCCTCGATGTGGATGTAGTCGCGAACCGCGGTGCCGTCCGGGGTCGGGTAGTCGGTGCCATAGACCTCGACGAACTCCTTCACCCCGAGCGCTGCGCGCAGGATGTTCGGGATCAGGTGCGTCTCGGGCTCGTGATCCTCACCGAGCGCGCCGCTCGCGCCGGCGACGTTGAAGTACCGGAGGCTGACCGCTCCGAGCCCGTGCGCGGTGCAGAAGTCACCGATCATCCCGTCGACCGCGAGCTTCGAGGCGCCGTACGCATTCGTCGGTCGCGGCGGCGCGGTCTCCGGGATCGGCACTTCGTCCGGCTGGCCGTAGACCGCGCACGTGGACGAGAACACGAGCCGCGGAACCTCGGCGACGCGCATCGCATCGAGCAAGTTCAGCGTTCCCCCGACGTTAGTGCGGTAATAACGCTCCGGGTGCGCGACCGACTCGCCAACCAGGGCAAGGGCCGCGAAATGCAGCACGCCGTCGAACCCCTCTCCAACCACGTCCCGCACGGCATCGTGATCGAGCAGATCGGCGACCACGAGCCTCGCCTCCGCCGGCACCGCCTCGCGGTGGCCGCGCTCGAGATTGTCGAGCACGACGACCTCGTGCCCGGCCCCGAGCAGCCGGCTGCCCACGATCGAGCCGATGTAACCGGCGCCGCCGGTGACAAGCAGCTTCATCGGCGCGTGTCGAAGGCCTGATAGCCCATGGGCGCGGGACATTCAACAGACCTACAATCGGCCGCGTCGTGACCGTGGACTCGGCCATCGTGCTCGACGGATTCGAGCGAATCGACGCCGCGCCCGGCACGGCACTGCTGCGCGTCGTCGGAAGGCGCCTCGCGAGCGACGCGGCCACCGGCCCGCCGACGCTCGTGATCGACGACGGCGCTCGTCTGCACAGACTCACCCCGCTGCCCGCGCCTCCCGACCCCGGCGACGTGATCCGGGCCGCGTTCTCGGCGCCCGTCTCGCTGCTGGGCAGCCGCACCGCGTTCGCCCTCGACTTCGGTCGCGGCGCCGTTCTGGACCTCCCCGCGCCCACGACCCGCCGCCGCCAGGCCGGGAGGCGCCCGGCACCGCCACGGAGCCCCGCGGGCGCGCCAGCGCGCAGCCTGGCACCGGACAACGACGCACTCGTCGTCGAGCGACGGCTTCGCGACGAGGCCGAGCGGCGCGCCGATGCGCGCCGGCAGGCAATCGCAGACCTCGAGCGCCGCCTCGAGGGTGAGCGCAGCCGCCGCGCGAAGGCGGAGGAGCGACGCTCACAGATCGATGCGGCCCACCAGCAGGCGCTCGCGCAGATCTCGGAGCTGCAGACGGAGCGGGGCGTCATGGAGGCAGCGCGCCGCGAGCTCGACGCGGAGCTCGGTGCAGCGACCGACGCGCTGGCGGCGCTCGAGCGCGCGGTCGCCGACCGCGACGCCGCGCTCGAGCAACGGGACGCCGAGCTGGCCGACCGGCTCGCGGCGCTCGAACGCTCGCACGAAGCCACCGCGCAGGCCCAGCAGGAGGCCTCCGACAATGCGCGGGCACGCGCGTACGCGCTGGAGCGGATAGACGCCAGCGAAGCAGCAGCGTCCAAGAGCGCCACGACCGTGGCACGTCTCCAGGGTCAGATAGAGGAGCTCGAGCGTGCGCGAGCGGAGAGCGAGGCCGCCCTGGAGCGCGAGCGCGACGCGCGCAGGGAGGCGAGTGCGCAAGCCGATGCGGCGCGGGGCGAGATCGTGGACGACCGTGACGCGGCGGCCGCGCGCGCGGCCGAGGCGGAGGAGCGGCTGGCTGAGCTGAAGGCGCGCGCCCAGGAGCTCGAGCGGCAGCTTCGGGAGACGAGCTCGCGATCGGCCGCGCTCGAGCGAGAGGCCATCGAGAGCGCCGCGGCACTCGAGCGCGAACGTCAGGACATTCGCACGCAGATCCGACAGGGGGACGCCGCCCGCGCCGAGATCGAAGCCGGGCTGACCGCCACGACCGCGCGCGCCACCGAGGCCGAGGCGCAGGCCGCGGAGCTGGGACGGCGTGCCGCCGCGCTCGAGTCGGACCTCGAGCGCGCCCGCGCTGACGCGGGTGCCTCCCGCGAGCAGGTGGCGGCCGGCGAAAGCGAGCAAGCGAAGCTCGCCGGCCGGGTCAGCGAGCTCGAGCGGGCGCTGGGCGAGAGCGCAGCGTCGCTCGAGCGTGAGCGCGACGAGCTGCGCCGCCGGATCGAGCTCGCGGACGCCGCGCGGACGCAGGTCGAGGCGGAGCTGACGGCCGCGCGAACGGAGAGCAGCGAGGCGGAGGCGAGAGCCGATGCAGCCGAGTCCCGGGCAGCCCAGGCCGAGACCCGCGCCGGCGAAGCCGAGACGCGCGCCAGTGAGGCCGAGGCCCGGGCAGCGAAGGCCGAGAGCCGCTCCGGCGATGCGGCCGCCCTCACGGCGGAGCTCGAGCTCCGGCTCGATGAGGCAAGCGCCCACTCCACCGCGCTCGAGGAGCGCGCGAACACCTACCACCGCCGCGCCGAGGTCACCCAATCCGAGCTCACGGATGAGCGCCGGCGAGCAGCCGAGCTGTCGGCCGAGGCCGACACACTGGAAGGCGAGCGGGCGCGGTTGGCGAGTCAGGTCGAGGAGCTCGAGCGCGCAGCCGCCGTGGAGAAGGCGCGCGTGTCAGATGCAGAGTCGCTCGCTCAGGCGTCGGAGTCGCGCGTCGCGGCACTCCAGCGCGAGCTGGAGGCGATGCGCGCCCGCGCGAGCGAGTCGGAGCTCGAGGCCAGGCGGCGGGAGCAGCGCGACGCGGCGCTGGCGGTCGAGGCGGCCGAGGCGGGCGCGCGCGCGAGCCGTCGTGAGCAGGATGCCGCTGACGCCCGCGTGGGCGAGCAGCGGGCGGAGGAGCAGGCGCAGCAGGCGCAGCTTCGCGCGCGGGAGGCGCAGGAGCGAGCCGAGCAGGCGCTGGAGACGCTCACCACCGAGCGCGCAGCGATGTCGAGTCGGATGGAGGAGCTCGTCGCCGAGCTGGCGTTGGCCGCGGCCGCCCGTACCGATGCCGAGCACGCAGCCGGCGAGGTCCGGCTCGAGCTCGAGGGCAGCCGGGAGGCCGAACGGGCGGCGGCCGAACGGACCGCCGCGGCCACCGGGCAGGTCACGGAGCTCGAGGCTCGGCTGGCGGCGGTCGCCGAAGCCGGCGAGGGTGAGCTGGCGAGCGTGCTCGACGAGGTCCGCTCGGCACGGGAGGCGGAGCGAGCCGCGGGCGCCAAGGCGGCGTCCGCGTCCGAGGCGCTCGCCGCCGCCGAGGCGCAGCTCGCCGCCGAGACGGCGGCGCTCGATCTCGCGCGGGCTTCGGCCGAGGTCGAGATCGCGGCGGCGCGCGAGGCCGCGCGAACCGCGCTGGAAGACGCCGCCGCGGCCACCGAGGCGGCGACGCTCGCGGGGACGCAGACGGCGAATGCGGCCGCCCAGCGGGACTCCGCGCGCGCGCGAGTCGCCGAGCTGGAGCAGCAGCTCGCGAGCCTCGCACAGGCTGGCGAGGAGCAGGGCGCAGCGCATGCAAGCGTCGTCGCGGAGCTGGCCGCGGCGCGCGATTCCGAGCGAGCGGCCACGGCCCGGGCGTCGGAGGCAGCGGAGGCGCTGGCGCGCGCCGAAGCGCACATCGCGGCCGAGACCGCGTCGCTCGAACGTGCGCGAGCCGCCACCGAACTCGAGGTGCAAGCCTCCCGCGCCGCCGAACGGACGGCGCGCGCCGACGCCACGGAAGCCGCAAGCGCAGCCGACCGCGCGGCCGTTCAGGCCGAGTCGGCGGCCGCTGAGCAGGCGGCCCTGCAGGCGCAGGTGCGCGACCTCGAGGAGCGCCTCGTCGCGCTCACGCAATCGAGCGACGAACATGGAGCTGCCCAGGCGAGCCTCGCCGTCGAGCTCGCGGCCGCGCGTGAGGCCGAAGCTGCGGCCGTCGCGGAGATCGCCCACGTCTCGCAGGCGCTCACGCGGGCAGAGGCTCATCTCGCGGCCGAGACCGCAGCGTTCGATGCCCAAAGGGCCAAGGCGGAGCTCGACGTACAGGCCGCGGAGGCCCGCCGGGCCGATGTCGAGATGCAGGTGGCCGACGCCCGCACGATGGGGCGCGACGCTGAGCAGCGGGCTGCCGTGGCCGAGCAACAGGCCGTCGCTGCCGAGCAGCGCGCGGCCGAGGCGGCCGCGAAGGCGATCCGGGCGGCGACGCGGGCCGACGAGGCGACGGCGGAGCTCGCGGCGGTGAAGGAGCAGCTCGCGGAGCTCGAATGGAGGCTCGCGGCGGTCGCCGAGGCGAGCACCGGTGAGGCGGCGGAGCGCGAGCGCTCCGCGGCTGCGCGCGCGGCCGAGCAGGCGGCCAACGAGCGCGCGTCGGCGGCGATCGAGGCACAGTCGCTGGCCGAGCAGCAGCTGGTGGCCGAGACTGCTGCGCTCGACGGGGCCAGGGCTGAGGCCCAGCTCAAGATCGCTGCTGCACTCCAAGCCGCGGACGAGGCCGAGCGCCGCACGACCGAGGAGTCCGAGGCTGCCGCGCAGGCGCTGGCCCAAGCGGAGGCGCATCTCGCCGCCGAGGGCGTCGCGATCGAGTCTGCCAGGGCCGCCGCGGAGCTGGACCTGCAGGCCGCAAGGGAGAACGAGCAGGCCTGCTCGGCAAACGGCAGCCGAGGCCGAGGCGCAAGCCGCGCGGCGCAGGGGCCGAGGCGCAGGCCGCGATCGCGGCCCGGGACGAGGCGCACGAGGAGCTCGCCGCAGCAGTGGCCGAGAGCGAAGCGCTGCGAGAGCAGTCGGAGCGGGCTGACGCGGAGACGCAGGCCGCGCTGGCGGAGCTGGAACGGATCCGCGCGGAGCTCGGGCGCCTGCACGAAGAGGCCGAAGGAGGCGAGCGAGCTCGCCGCGCGTTCCGAGTCGGAGGCTGAGCAGGCGCAGGCAGCCGCAGCTCTGGCGCAGCAGCAGGTGGAGGCCGAGCGGGACTCGACGGTGGCGCTGGAGGCTCAGCTCCAGGCCGCGCTCGAGGAGGCTGCCGCCGCACACGCGGAGGCCGCACGGAACGCAGCCGCGCAGGCCGAGGCGGAGGCGAAGGCCGCCGAGGCTCGCGAGCGCGCCCAGTCCGACCAGCGCCGCGCCGCGGCGCTGGCGGAGGCGCAGGTACGCGCGCGCGAGGCGGAGGCTGAGGCTCGGGCCCGCGAGCAGGCGGAGCGGCAGACGCGGGAGGAGTCCGAGCGACGCGCGAGGGAGCAGGCCGAGCGCGAGGAGCGCGAGCGAGCGGAGGCAGAGCGACGGGCGCAAGAACAGGCCGAGCGCGAGGAACGCGCCCGAGCCGCGGCCGAGCAGGGAGCGATCGAGAAGGCCCACGAGGATGCCGCGCGCGAGGCCAGGCGGCGGGCGAAGGCGCGCGAGAAGGCCGAACGGGAGGCGCAGCGACGCGAGCAGGCGGAGCGCAAGGCCGCCGAACGCGAGGCACAGCGCCGCGCCAAGGCGCGCGAACAGGCAGAGCAGCGCCGACGCGCCTCACGGCCGCCGAGCCGGCCGCAGGAGCCGGGGCCGGCAGCCGAGCCGCCGCAGGGCCCGGCCGACCGCGCCACCCCGCTCGTTCGGTCTCAGCCGAGCCGGGCGGCGGTTGCCCGTCCCGCGGCGAGAGCCGCGACGGCGCCTCGCGCACGGACCGCCCGCCGCCGATCCGCCACCTGGCTGCCGTCGGAGATGCTGCTCGGGAGCTTCCTGCTCGTGTTCGGCATCACGTTCGCCCTGCTGATCCTCACCGGCGCGCTCCATCTCGGGTTCACGCCATAGCCCTCACGGCGTCCTGACCGAGGTCGCCGAGTCGGCCGCCGGTACCAGCGCCACCATCGCACGATCGGCGATCACGCGGGCGACCGGGTCGAGCGGGTCGAGCGCGAGCGTTCGCTGAGCCGCACCGAGCTCCGCGCGCTGATTCCCGAGCAGCTGCTCGAGGATCGACAGCTGCTCCCAGGCGTTGACGTCGGTCGGCTCACGCTCGATCGCGGCAATCAGCGCCGACCGCGCCCGCCCGGGCTGGCCGCGCCGGGTGTCGATCGACGCCTCCACCAGCAGCCCCTGATCCGCCAGCGGGTCGAAGCTGGTCGCGTACCGCGCATCCGACGCGGCTGCCGCGAGCGAGGCCGGCGTCCCCTGTGCCGCGGCCACCAGCGCCGCGCTCGCACGGTCGGCAGCCAGGCTCGGCAGGACGCCGGAGAACGCCACCACGCATATCCCAACGGTGACCCCGGCGAGGGCCAATCCCCGGCCGAGGCCGGGCGACGCCGGCGGGCCGCTCCGGCGAGCGCCCGCGCCGGCCAGCACCCCGAGGAACGTGAGCGCCGGCAGGGTCACGCCCGGGATCGCCCAGTCCCAGTCGTAGGTCGCGTGCACCGCGTACGTAGCCGCGCCCGCCAGCAGTGCGGCGGCGAGCAGCCTCTGCCGGCCGGGCGGAAGCCCGCGGGCCGTGCGTACCGCCACGGCCAGCAGCAGCCCGAACGCGCCCAGCGCGAGCGCGGCCCCGATGAGCCCCGTCTCGGCGAGGAACTGGAGCGGAACGCTGTGGGCCTGGGTCGTCGACAGCGTGTCGTGGCGGTACAGCAGGTGGATCGTGGCGAACGACCCCGCGCCCCAGCCCCCGATCGGGCGATCGCTGAACGCTCCGGCCGCCTCCTTCCACCACACCCAGCGATTCTCCGAGTCGACCGACAGCAGCCGGTTCGGGCCCGACACGGTTGCCCCCTTCGCGGCGGTGAAGCTGCTCCACGCATGCGATACCGATCCGGTCAGCCGGAGATCGCGAACACCGCGGCCAGCTCGGCGCCGGCGCGCTCGCGCGCACCGAGCGCCACGTGCGAGGTCGTGAGGCTGCGATTGGTGAGGCCGATCACGAGCGGTGCCACCGTCGCGAGCAGCGCGACCCCGGCCCACATCAGGGAGCGCAGCCGCGCGCCGCTGACGGCGATCCCGACTCCCGTGCCGAGGCCGAGCGCGAGCAGCCCGCTGCGTGAATACGTGAGCACGATCGTGAGCAGCAACAGCTCGATCGAGATCAGCGCCGTCAGCCGTCCTGCGCGCGCGACGCCGATTTGTCGACGACGCCTGCGAGCGCGATCGGCACCGCCATCGCGAGCAGGAGTGCGAGCGCGTTCCAGTAGCCGAGCGGCTCCTGGAGCCGCGCGAACGCGCCGGTCCTGTTGAGGTCGACGACGCTGCCGAGATCGACCCCCGGGGCGAGCTTCTGACCGAGCCCGTAGAGCGCGACCGCCATCGCCACGAGCAGGAACCCGCGCGCGACGAGGGTGAATGCATCCCGGTCGGAGGCGCCGATGACGACCGCGATCCCGAGCACGAGCAGGTAGGTCAGGACGCGGTTGAACTCCGTCCAGGTCGCGTCGGGGGCGATGCTCCAGGCGAGCGTCACCGCACACCACAAGGCGAACCCGCCGAGCATCGCGATCGCGACGACCGCCCGGCGAGGCGCGGCCAGCCGGAGCGACCCGGTCCACAGCACGCCGGCGGCAACGACCGCCGCCAGCGCCGCGGCGAGCGTCTGCACCCGCGCGCCGGCGCTCAGCCCCGCCGCCCCGTGGTCGTAGGCCGCGTACAGCAGCAACATCATCAGCAGGGCCGTGACGACGCGCGAAGCGGTCAGCCCGCCCCACTTCACACGCGCGCGGAAGCGACGTACCGCCTACGCCGAAGGCCGTCCTGCGAGGCGCAGGCTGGAGGCTCGCCATCGCGGCGAAACTAGCACGGAGCGACGTTCGAAATCACCGCAAAGTCCAGCTATGGCGCATGTTTCGGAACCTCGCAAAGAGCGGGGCAGGCCCGGGGGGGCGGGCCCCGGGTTAGTAAAATCGGAGGTGCTGAAGAGCTTCCGTGTCCGGTCGCTCTGGAGACCTTTCAACCGCCGTTCCGTCCGAGCCGTTCGAAAGGATTCGCTGTTACCCCCTCGGCCGCACCGGAGCCGAGAGTAAGAAGCGGAACGAGCGGAAAAAGAGGAGCAGGTACGCATGAAAGAGACGCCGCAGACACCCATCACCGTCGACGCCAAGGCAGGCGAGGGACTGTCGATTCAGAGGCGGTTCACCACGCCCGGACAGCACCCCTTCGACGGTGTCGAGTGGGAGTTGCGCGACGCGCGGATCGGTCACGGCGACAAGGTCTCGTTCGAGCAGCGCGAGGTCGAGTTCCCGAAGAGCTGGTCCCAGAACGCGACCAACATCGTCGTCGCAGAAGTACTTCCGCGGCCAGCTGCGCGCGCCCGAGCGCGAGCGCTCGGTCAAGCAGATGATCGGCCGCGTCGCCGGCACGATCGCGACCTGGGGCCGCGAGCGCGGCTACTTCGCGACCGACGCCGACGCCGACACGTTCGAGGCCGAGCTGACCTACATCCTGCTGCACCAGATGGCGGCGTTCAACTCGCCGGTCTGGTTCAACGTCGGCTGGCATCCCGAGGGCAGCCCGAAGATGCAGGCGTCGGCCTGCTTCATCCTCTCCGTGCAGGACACGATGGAGTCGATCCTCGAGTGGAACACCAAGGAGGGGATCATCTTCCGCGGCGGTTCGGGCTCGGGCATCAACCTGTCGAGGATCCGCGGCTCGATGGAGCCGCTCAGCCGCGGCGGCACCGCCTCAGGGCCCGTGTCGTTCATGCGCGGCGCCGACGCGTGGGCGGGCTCGATCAAGTCGGGCGGCGGCACCCGGCGCGCGGCGAAGATGGTCGTGCTCGACGTCGATCACCCGGACATCCGCGAATTCATCTGGTGCAAGGCCAAGGAGGAGGACAAGGCCGCTGCGCTGCGCGACGCCGGGTTCGACATGTCGATCGACGGCGACGGCTTCTACTCGATCCAGTACCAGAACGCGAACAACTCGGTGCGCGTGAACGACGAGTTCATGCGGGCGGTCGAGAACGACGAGGACTGGCACCTGATCGCACGCTCGACCGGCGAGCCGATCGGCGACCCGATCCCCGCGCGCGAGCTGATGCGGGAGATCTCAGAAGCGGCGTGGCGCTGCGCCGACCCGGGCGTGCAGTACGACACGACGATCAACGACTGGCACACGTGCCCGAACTCGGGCCGGATCAATGCGTCGAACCCGTGCTCGGAGTACATGCACGTCGACGACTCGGCCTGCAACCTGGCGTCGCTGAACCTGATGAAGTTCCGCCGCGCCGACGGGACGTTCGACGTCGAGTCGTTCGAGCACGCCGTGGACATCATGTTCCTGGCGCAGGAGATCATCGTCTCCCCGTCGAGCTATCCGACCGAGCAGATCGGCGACCAACGCGCGCGCGTTCCGCCAGCTCGGGCTCGGCTACGCGAACCTCGGCGCCTACCTGATGGCCGACGGCCTCCCGTACGACTCCGACGCCGGTCGCGGGATCGCCGCGGCGATCACGGCGCTGATGACCGGCCGCGGCGTACCTCGAGCTCGGCCCGGATCGCCGCGGCGATCGGACCGTACGACCGCTACGAGGAGAACCGCGATGCGCACAACGCGGTGATGCGCATGCACCGCGACGCGGCGCACGCGATCGACGATCAGCTGTGCAGCGATGCCGGCGCTGCTGGCCGCGGCTCGGCTCGACGTGGGACGACGGCCGTTGCTGTCGGCGACGAGCACGGCTACCGCAACGCGCAGGCGACGGTGCTCGCGCCGACCGGCACGATCTGCTTCTTGATGGACTGCGACACGACCGGCGTCGAGCCGGACTTCTCGCTGGTCAAGTTCAAGGAGCTCGTCGGCGGCGGCCAGATGACGATCGTCAACCGGACGGTCCCGCTGGCGCTGCAGACGCTCGGCTACTCCGACCAGCAGATCGAGCAGATCGTCGCCTACGTCAACGAGCACGGCACGATCATCGGCGCGCCGGGCCTGGCGGACGAGCACCTGCCGGTGTTCGACGTCGCGGTCGGCGAGCGCGCGATCTCGCACATGGGCCACATCAAGATGATGGGCGCGGTGCAGCCGTTCATCAGCGGCGCGATCTCCAAGACCGTGAACCTGCCGCAGACCGCGACCGTCGAGGACATCGCCGACGCGTACATGCAGGCGTGGCGGCTCGGCGTCAAGGCGCTGGCGATCTACCGCGACGGCTCCAAGACCGCGCAGGCGCTGCGGACCGACGCACAGCAGGACGCGCCGGCGCCCGCCGCCGGCCTGTCCGAGGCTGACCTCGACAAGGCCGTCACCGAGGCGCTGGCGAAGGCGCCGCCGAAGCGCCGCCGGATGCCGCGCGAGCGCCAGTCGATCACGCACAAGTTCTCGATCGGCGGCCATGAGGGCTACATCACCGCCGGCATGTACGACGACGGCACGGTCGGCGAGATCTTCCTCACCGACATCGGCAAGGAGGGCTCGACGCTGCGCGGGATGATGAACTCGTTCGCGACCGCGATCTCGATCTCGCTCCAGTACGGCGTGCCGCTCGAGACGCTCGTGCGGAAGTTCAGCTACATGCGCTTCGAGCCCGAGGGCATGACCTCCAACCCGGAGATCCCGTTCGCGAAGTCGATGCCCGACTACATCATGCGCTGGCTCGCCTCGCGCTTCCTGGACGTCGACCTCAGGAGGAGCTCGGGATCCTCACCCCGGAGGTCCGGGCGCGCAAGGCTGGCCCAGGACGCCGCGAGCTCGTACGCGGGCGACACGGCAGGTCCCGACCCCGGCGGAGGCGAGCGAGGCACCGGACGCCGGCGCGACTGTCGAGCAGCCGTCCAACGGTGGCAACGGTGGCAACGGCGGCGGGAACGGTGGCTCCGCGGAGCCACGTCCGGCGGCATCGGCGCTGACCGACACTCCGCCGGCCACGGCCGGCGGTCGCCAAGGGCCTCGACCTCGGCCCCGCGTGCCAGCAGTGCGGCGGGATGATGCAGCGGACCGGCAGCTGCTACACGTGCTCGAGCTGCGGATTCAACACCGGCTGCGGTTGATCAAGCCGCGTAATCGGAACTGACTCGAGGAGAGCGCCCGCCGAGGCGCTCTTCTTGTTAGAACGTCAGTGAACGTGCGGATCGCGACCTGGAACGTCAACTCGGTCAAGCAGCGTGTGCCGCGGCTGCTGCCGTGGCTCGACAAGCGCAAGCCAGACGTCGTCTGCCTCCAGGAGACCAAGCTGACCGACGAGGCGTTCGGCGAGCTGCTGGACGGCCCGCTTTCAGAGCGCGGGTACGAATCGGCTGTCTACGGCGAGCAGGCATGGAACGGCGTCGCGATCCTCTCGCGAGTCGGACTCGAGAACGCGGTCAAGGGGATCGCGGGCGCCCCCGGCTTCCCCGACCCGAACGCCCCGCAGGAGGCGCGCGCGATCTCCGCCACCTGCAACGGCGTCCGGGTCGTCTCGGTGTACGTCCCAAACGGCCGGGTGCCCGGATCCGACCATTACGAGTACAAGCTCGAATGGCTCGCTGCACTGCGGAAGATGGTGAGCGCCGACCCGGCCTCGACGACCGTGTGCGGTGACATGAACATTGCGCCGACGGACGAGGACGTGTTCAACCCCGAGGCGTACGTCGGCCACACGCACGTCACCGAGCCCGAGCGGGCGGCGCTGAGAGCGCTCGAGGACGTCGGCCTGCACGACGTGGTCCGGGATCGCTGGCCGAACGCGGAGCGCGTGTTCAGCTACTGGGACTACCGGGCCGGCATGTTCCACCAGGACCTCGGCATGCGGATCGATCTGATCCTCGCCGGGGACGCAGTGTCGGAGCGCGTCAAGGCCGCCTGGATCGACCGCGAGGCGCGGAAGGGCAGCGGCCCGAGCGATCACGCACCCGTGATCGTCGACCTCGACGACGCCCCGGACGGCGACATCGGTCCCGTCGTCCCGCCGGCCTCCGCGCCGGCGCCGCGTGGCGCGAAGGCCAAGCTGCCCCAGTCGGACCTGACCCCCTGAAACGGGCGCGGCCCCACGGCACCCGGCGGGGGCGTCAGCCCGTGACGGCCGTGGCCGTCAGCGCGCCGTCGCGCGCGGTGTCGTAGCGGACCTGAACCCGCTGGCCGACGCTCAGGCCGGACATCAGCGCGGCATCCTTCCCCAGCCCGAACGTGAGCTCGGGGCCGTAGCTCGCCATGCCGCGCAGCGCCGACGGGACGAAGTGCCACGGCTTGAACGCCCGGGTCACGCCACCGTACGTCAACCACCCCGGGCCGCCCTTGGCG
The DNA here is from genome assembly GCA_963826895.1 of uncultured Solirubrobacterales bacterium. Lineage (GTDB taxonomy): Bacteria > Actinomycetota > Thermoleophilia > Solirubrobacterales > Solirubrobacteraceae > Palsa-465. The sequence continues at coordinate 485,127 of CAWGYJ010000005.1, read as the reverse complement.
TTCGCGCCCGTCCCGAAGAAGCGCCCGTCGATGTTCATGAAGATGTGCACGCCAGGGTCGTCGTAGAGCGTCACCGAGGTCGCGCCGCGCCCGACACCGCGCGCGATCAGGCCCTCCTGGCGGAGCTGCGCGATCACGCCCGAGTCGCCAGGGACCGGCGTGCCGGGCTGCCACAGGCCGGCGGCGGAGAGGACGGCCGCGACAGAGCCCGAGCAGTCGAAACCGATCGTGTGACCCGTGTAGCCAGGTCCGCGCGTGCCGACGCTCGCCGCCCCGGCGGCGGGATGGCCACCCGCCCACACGTACGGGTAGTTGTCCGTGCTGAGCGCGTTCGCCGCCGCGATCAGCGCCTGCACGACCGCCATCCGCCGGCCGCTGGTCTGGACGGTGAACGACGCCCAGCTCAGGCCCACGACCCGGCCGGAAGCCGCGGCGGTCGTCTGATGGCCGGCTGGATGGTCGCCCGAATGCGATCGGGGGGGCGTGGAGCCATGCTTCGAGGGCGCCGAGGACTTCGAGGAGCCGGTGGAACCTCCCGATCCGCCAAGGCCGGCTCCCCCCGACCCGCTCTGGCTCCCCGCCCCGCCTTCGCCACCTGATCCGGTCTGACCGCCGGATCCACCCGAGGCCGTCCCGCCGAGCCCCGCCCCGCCACTGGTTCCACCGCCGTTCCCGCCGGCCGCCATTGCCTCACCGGCGGCGAACACCGCGAAGCCCGCAGCGACCACGGCGGTCGCGAGCAGCGACAGCGCCAGTGCGCGCAGCGTACGAACGCAGTGGTGACCATTGGCCATGAACCGGGGCATCGGCCGGCCCGTGGTGCTCGCGTGAGCCACTCCTGCCGGCTCTGGACGATCGGCCCACCGGGTTGTCATATATACGACCGCCGCGCCGCTCGGCGCGAAGGCTCCTGCGGCCGCGAGCGGGGTCGTCAGGCACCTCTTATAGTGCGCCCGGTGAGTGCCGTTCGCGCGAACGGCCTCGTCAAGCGCTTCGATCAGACGATCGCGGTCGACGGGGTTGCTCTGCACGTCGACGAGGGCGAGGTGAGGGGCCTGCTGGGGCCGAACGGCGCCGGCAAGACGACGCTGCTCCGGCTGCTGTTCGGGCTGATCGGCCCCGACGAGGGCTCGATCGAGCTGTTCGGCAAGCCGCTCGCCGGCCCCGACGCGGTGCTCCCCGACGGCGTCGCCGGGTTCGTGGAGGACCCGAGCTTCTACCCGTACCTCTCGGGCCGCGTCAACCTCGAACTGCTCGCGGAGCTCGACGGCGCCGGCGCCGGCAGACCGGCGATCGACGACGCGCTCGACCGGACCGGCCTGCTGCACCGCGCCGAGGATCGCGTCAGCGGCTACTCGACCGGCATGCGCCAGCGCCTCGGGATTGCGTCTGCGCTGCTGCGCAGCCCGCGTCTGCTGCTGCTCGACGAGCCGACGGCGGGACTCGACCCGGCGGGCGTTCGGGACGTGGGCGCCCTGATTCGCACGCTGTCCGGCGAGGGGACGGCCGTGCTGCTCTCGAGCCACCAGATCGGCGAGATCGAGGAGGTGTGCGACTCGTTCTCGGTGCTCAGCCGCGGACAGGTCGTGTGGGAGGGCACCGCCACCGAGCTCCGCGCCCAGGCACCGGCCGCCGGCTACAGACTTCTCACCAGCGACGACGAGCGAGCGCTCGAGATCGCAGCTGAGCACGCCGGGGTCCGCGCCGCGAAGGGCCCGGACGGCCTGACGGTCGAGGTCGAGCACGACCGGCTCGACCAGTTCGTTCTCGCGCTCGGCACGGCAGGGGTCGCGATCCGCCTGCTCGAGCTTGTCGTCAGCCCGCTCGAGTCGATGTTCTTCGCGCTGACCGAGACGGGCGCCGAGCAGCCCGCATCCGCATGAACAGCGCGTTCACAACCGAGCGCCGGAAGCTGATCGCACAGATGTCGACGCGGGTCATCGCGTTGATCCTGATCGCCGGGCCGTTCCTGTTCGCGGCGGTGCTCAGGTTCCAGAGCGGCGTGCCCGGTGACACGCTGTTCGGCGTCTGGGTGCACAGCTCCGGGTTCGCGATCTCGCTGGTCGTGCTGAGCTTCGCGGGCCAGTGGGGGTTCCCGATCGCGGCGGGCATCATCGCGGGCGACATGTTCTCCTCGGAGGACCGCTACGGGACCTGGAAGATGATCCTCACGCGCTCGCGCAGCCGGCGCGACCTGTTCTGGGGCAAGGTGCTGGCGGCGTTCGCAGGGGCGCTCGTCCTGCTCGTGCTCGCGGCGATCGCGAGTTTGCTCGCGGGCCTGATCTTCACCGGCGCGCAGTCGCTCGTCGGGCTCGACGGCCGGCAGCTGTCGAGCGGGGACCTGTTCTTATTCGTGAGCCTCTCATGGGTCGTCAGCGCGCTGCCGCTGCTCGCGTTCACGAGCATCGGCGTGCTGATCTCGGTGACCGCTCGCAACGGGATCATCGGGGTGCTCGGGCCGATGCTGGTGGCGCTCGTGATGCAGCTGCTGGCGCTGACCGGCAAGGGCTCGATCGTCCACGTCCTGCTCGTCGGATCCGCATTCGACGACTGGCATGGGCTGGTCGAGTCACACCGCTTCTACGGCCCGCTGCTCGAGTCGAGCCTCGTCAGCCTGGCGTGGATCGCCGCCTGCCTGGGCATCGCCTGGTTGGTGCTGCGCCGCCGCGACTTCGCGGGCACCCCGGTCCCGAGACGCCCGGGGTGGGCGAACGCGATCCGCACCGTCGCGGTGGCGGCCGCCGTGGTCGCACTGCTCGGCGTCGCGAGCAATTGGGGCCCGGTGACGATCACCCCGAAGCGCCTTCAGAGCTCGTTCACCCCGGCCTTCGCCAGTCTCACGCTGCTCCAGCAGCGAGAGCTCGGCCGCAAGGTGCCGCGAGGCGCGCACCTCAACATCCTGCCGCTGTGCCGCCGGCGCAGCGGCGTCAACGCGGGTCCCGGCGACTGGTCGTGCACGATGACCGTGCTGATCCCGCAGGCGGGCGCCAACCCGTTCAACCCGACGCCCGTGGGCTACGACCTGAGCGTCAAGTCGAACGGGTGCTACAAGGCGGAGGCGCCGCCCTCCTTCGTCGGAAACCAGCTGATGCGGGCGGGGAACGGCAAGCAGGTGACGAACCCGCTGTACACGATCTACGGCTGCTTCGACACCAGCTGATCCGCCGGCGGCGCCTCCAAGGCCCGCTTGCGGCACACGAGGTCCGCCAGCCCGTGATCGCGCGTTCGAGCACGGCGACCGGCTCGAACATCCGCTGCCAGCGCTCGTGCAAGTACCCGGCGCGGTGGAACGCCAGCCCGTACTCACGGCCGACGCCCGGCAGCTCGCCCTCGTTCCAGACCGAGCGGCGGTAGCACGAACACGAACTCCCCGGACCCCAGCGGCCCGCGATCGAAGGCGCCACGCCGACCACGCGGTGCTCACGGCGCCCGACCGGAACTGCTCGAACGCATAGGCGCCGTGCACCGACAACAGCCGCGACGCCACCCGGCTCGAGCACCCGCTCCACCTCTGCCGCCCAGGCGTCGGACAGGTGCTCGTCGAGGTGGCTGAAGACCGAGATCGAGTACACGAACTCGAACTCGGCGCCGGCGAACGGGAGTGGCGGTCGGAACCGGCTCGGCAGCGACTCCCGCCACGCCCAGCCCCTCGATCAGCTCGTGCGCCGCGGCGGCTCCGCCGGCGACGAACTCGGACACGCCAGGTGCCCCCGTCCGCGCGCGCAGCCGTCGCGGAGGCACGACCTGGCCGCCACTGCGGCGGATGGCGATCGGGTCGGCCAGCTCCCGCAGCCTCCGCACGAGCCATCCGAGCGGCAGCGGGACGAGAGGCCGGCGGAGGCGCGCGTCGGTCAGGATGCCGCGATCTTGGCAGACCTCGCGATCGCCGGGTTGCGCGTTCCCGATTCGTTCACCGGCGCCGGTGTAACGTGCTTGCCATGGATACCGAGAACACCGTTGAGCTGACCGACGACCAGTGGCGCGAGCGGCTCACCCCAGCGCAGTACGACGTGCTCCGCAAGCACGGAACCGAGCGGCCGTTCACCGGCGAGTACGTCGACGTGAAGGACGACGGCATGTACCACTGCGCCGGCTGCGGCGCGCCCCTGTTCCGCTCTGACGCGAAGTTCGACTCCGGAACCGGGTGGCCGAGCTTCTACGAGCCCGCTGTCGCCGAGAACGTCGGGCTGCGCCAGGACCGCAGCCTGTTCATGGTGCGGACCGAGGTCTACTGCAAGCGCTGCGACGGCCACCTCGGCCACGTGTTCGACGACGGGCCGCAGCCGACGGGCCTGCGGTACTGCATGAACTCGTGCGCGCTCGACCTCAAGCCGGACGCTCAGGAGGACGAGCGGGGCTCCGGCTCGGCCTGAGCCGGGTCCGGTGGCTGCTCGCCGGCGGGCTCGGCCCGAGCCGGCTCCGGCGCCTGCTCTGCGCGCCGCTCCGCCCGCCGCTCGCGGACCTTCATCGCGACCAGCGCGACCACGATCACGACCCCCAGCACGATCGCCGCGATCACGCCGTAGCGCGTGATCGCGTCGGCAGCGGCCTTGCCGCCGTAGTAGCCGACCAGGCAGTACGTCGTGCACCAGGTGATCCCGCCGAGCGCGTTCCAAAGGAAGAACTCGCGGAACCTCATCTTTTCGATCCCGGCGAACCACGCCGCCGCGATCCGCACGAGCGCGACCCAGCGCGCGAAGAACACCGCCTTGGGGCCGTGCTTGTCGAAGAAACGCTGGCCGGCCGCGATCAGCCGCAGCCGGTGCTTCTGGAACGGACCCGGCGCCTCCAGCACCTCGCGGCCGATGAGCCGCCCGAGCAGATAGCCGATGTTGTCGCCGATGATCGCCGAGGCGCATCCGATCACGATCACGAGCCAGATCTGGAGCTTGCCCTCGCTCGCGAGCACCGCGCCGAGCACGAGCGCGGTCTCGCCCGGCGCTGGGACTCCCATCGACTCGAGTCCGACGATCGCGGGCAGCCCGTACCCGAGTCCGCCCGAAACCGAGATCAGGGCGACCAGGACGCGGCATCAGCCCGGCGGGTTCCGCAGCAACACCATCAGCGACAGGCCGGCGCCGAGCGTGCCCCCGCGCGCAAGCCAGCGCGCCTCGAGCGCGAGTGGCGTCTCGAGCGCTGCGTTCAGCCACGCCGGGCCCGGTCCTCAGCTCGGGCGACGCACCGTTGGAGGCTGGCGCGCCGCCGTCGCTGTAGCACCCGGAACGCAGCCGCCGGCGCCAGCAGCAGGCTGTTGAACGAGCGTCGTCCGGCGCACCTCCCATCCGGCATCCGCCGCAGCGGTCTGCAGCGCCCGCCGCGAGTACCGCCGGTAGTGGTGATTGGCCTCGTCGTGGCTCGACCACAGCGCCTGATATGCCGGCACCGTCACGAGCGCCCAGCCGCCGGGCTTGGCCACGCGCCGCAGCTCGGCCAGGACGGCGCGATCATCGGCCGTGTGCTCGATCACGTCGAGGCAGGTGATCAGGTCGAACGTGCCGGTCTCCCAGGGCAGCTGCTCGATCCGCCCGATCACGACCTCGCCGCAGCCGCGCTCGCGCGCGATCTCCGCTGCGTCCTCGGACAGCTCGATCCCGACGACCTCGCCGTAGCGCCGCAGATCGACCATCGTGCGGCCCGAGCCGCAGCCCGCGTCGAGCACCCGGGCGCCGGCCGGCAGCTCCAGCCGCCCGAGCTCGGCGGCGATCACCCTCCGCCGCCCGCGGTACCACCAGTGCCGCTCGTCGACTTCGAGCGTGGCCTTCATCAAGCGCTCGTCCATCGCGCTGATGCTGTCAGCTAAGTCCGCCTTATGAGATCGCGACGGGATCCTCGTCGGGGGCGTGTGCCGCGGGCAGCCTGAGCGTGAACTTCGCGCCGCGCACGTAGCCCTCGTCGAGCGTCAGCTCGCCGCCCATTCTGCTGCGCCAGCTCCGAGCCGATCGCGAGCCCGAGCCCGAAGCCGGCGCCGCCGCCCGTGTCGCGGCCGCGCTTGAAGCGCTCGAAGATCAGCTTGCGCTCCTCGGGCGGCACGCCGGGGCCCTGATCGCAGACGCTCAGCTCGATCGTCTCGCCCCCCTTCACCTCCACCCGGATGTCGAAGCCCGGCGGCGTCACGCGAACCGCGTTGTCGAGCAGGATCCGGATGATCCGCGCGACGCTCCCCGGATCGCCGAGCGCCCACACCGGACCGTCTTCGTCGTCGAGCTCCGAGTTGATCCCGCGCTCGGAGGTTCCGAGCTCGAACTCCGCCAGCACCGCGCGGCTCAGCTCCCCGAGCTCCACCGGCTCGGAGCGCAGCGTGACGTCAGCGTCGATCCGGGAGAGGTCGAGCAGGTCGGCGGCGAGCCGCCCGAGCCGGCGGGACTGGACGCGCGCGCGATCGAGCAGCGAGCGCGCGTCCGCGAGGTCGGGCTCCGGGTCGTGGAGGTCGTCGTCGAGCAGCTCGAGCATCCCATCGAGCGAGGTCAGCGGAGTGCGCAGCTCGTGCGACGCGGTGGCGACGAACGCGCGGCGGGCCTCCTCCTGCTGGCGCAGCCGCCGCTGCATGATCTCGAAGCGTCCGCGCGAGGTCGCCGACCTCGTCGCGCGCCCGGTCGACCGGCAGCGCCACCGGCTCGCCGTCAGCCAGCTGCACCGCCGCCTGGCGCAGCTGCCGCAGGCGGCGCACGAGCGTCGCGGCGAGCGGGATGCCGATGATCACCGTCAGCAGCAGGCCGGCGAGCGCCGCGTACAAAAACCAGCGCTTGACCGCCGCGACTGCGCTGTTGATGTCGTTGATCGGCTTCAGCACCGCGAGCACGTACCACGTGCCGCCGATGTTGAGCGGTACCGCCGCGCGCGCGTAATCGTTCCCTTCGATCGTCCCGAATCCGTACTGCGGCTTGCGCGTGGTGTAAGCCGCCGCGACATCGCCGGCGACGTCGGGATCGGCCACGTTCTCGTCAGGCGCCGGCGCGATCGGGTAGCCAGGGCCGCCGGAGCTGGAGAAGTAGCCGAGCAGCGCGACGCTCGTTGCACCGAGGCTTGTTGCGAGAGATTTCTGGCGACTCACCAACTGCAGGTGCGCCCGCTGCGCCTCGTCGTAGCTCGGCAGGTCGGCCAGCGCCGGCACGGCGTTCGGCACATACTCGGCCAGCGACTGCAGGTTGATGTTGCTGAACTTTCCGCTCGCACCGCTCTTCGCGATGTCCGAGCGGAGCGTGCTCTTGGCGGTGTTGCGCAGGCTCGACTGGAGCGGGCCGAACAGCGCCACCGCCGCGACCCCGAGCGTCGCGACCGTCGTGACCACGACCGCGCCGACGATCCGACCGCGCAGACCGAGAGCGCCAAGTCGCGGTCGCATCCGGCGCCCTCGGGCTACGGGCCCCGAGCCGGTACCCGGCGCCGCGGACCGTGAGGATGTACCGCGGCTTCTCCGGCTCGGGCTCGAGCTTCTCGCGCAGGTGGCGGATGTGGACGTCGATCGCCCGCGGGTCGCGGTACGCGCTGTCGCCCCAGATCGCGCGCAGCAGCTCCTGGCGGTTCAGCAGCCGGCCGGGATCGGTCATCAACGCGTCGAGCAGCTCGAACTCCGAGAACGTGAGCCGCACCGGCTCGCCGCCGATCGTGACCTCCCGCTGCGCGCGGTCGAGCACGACCGGCCCGACGACGAGCACCTCCTCGCCCATCGCGCGCGTGCCTGCGCGTCGCAGGACCGCCTTGATCCGGCTTCGCAGCTCCGCGAGCCCGAACGGCTTCGTCACGTAGTCGTCCGCGCCGGCCTCGAGGCCCAGCACCGCGTCGGCCTCCGAATCGAGCGCGGTCAGCATGATGATCGGCACGACGTTGCGCCGCCCGCGCAGCGTGCGGCACACCTCGTAACCGTCCGGGCCCGCCCCGAGCGCGACGTCGAGCAGGATGATGTCGTAGTGGTCGGTGCTCGCGCGGTCGATCGCCGCGCGTCCGTCGGCGACCGTCGTGACGCGGTGCCCCTCGCGCGAGAACGACCGCATGAGCATCTCGCGCAGATCGGACTCGTCGTCCACGACGAGGATGCTCAGAGAGGCCTCCGCCCCCCGCGAGACGACCGGCGGACTCGACGTAGATGCAGGACGATCAGCCACTTCTGGACGCGATCGTAGCGAGACAGCCCGACTCGCATCGTCGGTCACAGGGCCGCTGTGAGCGTCCGGGCGCGATCCAGCCCCCTACCCCCACAACGTGCCAAAGTCACCTCGCCCTCGCCGGGCCGGTCAATAGCGGGCCTATATCCAGCATCACCGACACCGCCCGGCCGCGCGACCCGAGTTTGTCATTCGGCGGGGGTTCAGAGCGACTCGCTCCGTCGGCCCGCGCCCGCCTCGGCGAAGGCCTGCGGGCAGAGCGGCACTCCGGCCCCGGCCGGCCTCTCAGCCCGTGACGAGCTCTCGATCCCCGGCCGCCCGAGCCGCCGGCGACTGACCGATGGCGGCGCCGGCCGGCGCCCGCCGCGGCGCGAGACGCCCGGCGGCCGCCACCGCCCACAGCACCGCGATCCATGTGACGGTGGCGAGCATGACGTGGACCCAGACCATGTCGGAAGGGAGGTGCAGCTCGTACTGGACGCTGCCGACCAGCCCCTGCGCGGCGATCAGGATGCAGACGAACGTCAGCGGCTCGAGGGCCTGCTCGGCGGCGCCCCGGTGACGCTGCCACAGCCACGTCGCGACCGCCACCACCCCGAACAGCGCGGCGATCGTGCCGTGCTGCTGCACGACCCATGTCAGCGTGTCGGCGCCCTTGAAGTGCAGCCGCTTGATGTGCTGGCCGACCAGGCCGCCAGAATGCGGGCCGGCGGCCGTGGCCGCGGTGCCGGCGAAGATCGTCAGAGCGCCCAGCAAGGCCACAAGCCGGACCCCCCAAACGCTCACCCGCTCCACGGAGCGAGGCCGCGAGCCCGGCTCGTGCGTAGCCCGCCACACGAGCGCGACCGCCGCGATCAGGATGATCATCGACAGCCCGAAGTGGGCCATCACGAAGCCGGGCGCGAGCTTCTCGCGCACCGTGAAGCCGCCGAGCACGGCCTGCGCCACGACGCCGAGCGGCAACGCCACCGCCAGCCAGGCGAGGTCGCGGCGGAACGGGCGCCGCATGAACGCGGCTATCGCCACGACCCCCGTGACGACGCCCACGAGCCCGGAGAGCGCCCGGTTGCCGAACTCGATCAGCGCGTGCGTCTGGAGCGGCGGCAGCACCTTGCCGTAGCACCTCGGCCAGGTCGGGCAGCCGAGGCCCGAGTTCGTGAGGCGCACCGCCGCGCCGGTCAGCACGATCAGGCCGAGCGCCACAAGCGCGACCCAGGCCACGATCGCGAACCGGCGCTCGTCGATATCCAGCCGATCGGAGATCCGAGCGAACATCAGCGACTAAGGATGCCGGAACTCGAACGGGAGCGAGTCGGCGATGTCAGCCAGAGAGGGGGCGGCGCGATCGCGCGCCGACGGGATCAGCTCGAGCCCCCCGGGCCACGCGACCCCAACGGCCGGATCGTCGAACGCGAACCCACCCTCGGTCGACGGGTCGTAGTACGCCGAGGTCTTGTACACGACATCGGCCACCTCGCTCAGCACGCAGAACCCGTGCGCGAACCCGTCCGGGCAGTACAGCTGCCGCCCACCGACATCATCCAGCTCGAATCCCTCCCACTGGCCGAACTCCGGCGACCCGCGCCGCACGTCGACGACCACGTCGAGGATCGCGCCGCGCGCGCACCGCACCAGCTTCGCCATCCCAGGCTGGAAGTGCATCCCGCGGATGATCCCCCGCCGCGAGCGCGAATGGTTGTCCTGCACGAACTCGCAGTCGATCCCGAGCTCGGCGAGCACGTTGCGGCGGTAGGTCTCCAGGAAGAAGCCGCGCTCGTCGCCGTGGACGACCGGTTCGAGCAGCACCGGGCCCGCCAGCCGGACCGGTAGCGGCCTCATCGGCCCACGGTTCCTGTGACGACGGGGCGCATTGACAACATCGACAGCATCCTGTCACGGCGTCCCGCAGCACCGCGGCAAGGCTCCGCTAGCCTCCCCGCCCGGGTGCGGCTGTCGATCCTGATGCCGGTGTACAACGAGCGGGAGCGGGTGGAACGCGCGATCGAGGAGGTGCTCGCCTGCGATCTGCCGGTCGACGTCGAGCTGATCGTCGTCGACGATGGCTCGGTCGACGGTACCAGCGAGCTGCTCCGCAATCGCGATTGGGGCGAGCGCGTCCGGCTCTACGAGCATCAGGCGAACCAGGGCAAGGGAGCCGCCGTGCGCACTGCGCTCGGGCACGCCCAGGGGGAGCTCTCGGCGATCTTCGACGCCGACCTCGAATACGACCCGGGCGACCTCGCGCTCCTGCTTCCACCGCTGCTCGACGGTCAGACGAACGCGTCCTTCGGCGTGCGCGCGTTCGACGGCTACACGAGCCACTCGTTCCTGTACGTGCTCGGGAACAAGGGGGTGACGCTGGCGTGCAACGTGCTGTTCAACGTCTACCTGCGCGACATCATGACCTGCCAGAAGGTGATTCGGACGGAGTTGTTCCGCAGCCTGCCGCTGCACGCGGCGGGGTTCGCGATCGAGCCGGAGATCACCGCCCGGCTCATCCAGCGCGGCGAGCGGATCTACGAGGTGCCGGTCAGCTATCGGGCACGTCTCACCGAGGAGGGCAAGAAGCTGACCGCGCGGGACGGCTTTCGCGTGCTCGCGATGCTCGTCCGGTGCCGGCTGACGCCTGATAGAACCCGGCTGCGTGACTGACCACCAGTCCGTCGAGCTGGGACCACACTCGACGCGTGCCTTCTCGGGCGCGCTCGCTCGTCTGCAGCGAGCTCCCCGAGCCAAAGTCGAGGCCAGGCTGGCGCAGCCGTGGCTGGCGCCGCTTGCGTCGGTCGTATTCCTGGTGGTGCTCACGGCACTGGTGTTCCGCCATCAGGTGTTTCAGGGCTGGACCTTCCCCTGGGACTTCCAGTCGACGCCCGTCACGACCCCGGCCTTCGTGGCGGACACGTTCGGCAGAGGCAACCCGCTCTCGTGGACGCCGTTCGTCGCCAGCGGCTTCCCCCCGGCCGTCGATCCGCAGGCAGGCGTGTACTTCCCGATCTGGTGGCTGTTCGGGCTGCTCCATGTCGCACTGGTGTCTCCGGCTGACGACCGACATGCAGGTCGTGACCGTGCTGTTCGGCGCCCTCGGCGTGCTGTGCCTCGCACGGGCCAGGACGCCTCGCGTGGCGCTGGGCGCTGGTGGCGGCGGCGGCGTACCTCTTCTTCGGCGGCTTCTACGGGGAGTCCGAGCACACGCCTGTACATCTACGGTTTCGCGGATCTGCCGTGGCTGCTGTGGTCGCTCACGCCGCCGCGCGACCCGACGGCCCGCTGGACCCGCCTGATCGCGCTGCCGTTGATCGGATGGCTGATCGTCTCCGGCGCCTATCCGGCCGACGCCGTGTCGTTCGCGATCGTAGGGGCGGTCTACCTGGCGGTCGCACTGTTTCAGGCCGACCGGGACGCCTTGATGCGTTACCGCCTGCCGCTGCTGCTCGCGGTCGCGAGCACCGCGGCCGTGGCGGTTGCGGTGCTCCTCCCCTACGAGACGGCCGTCCACGCTCACCAGCTGTGGCGACCCTCGCCGCCGACAGCTGCGGTCAGGGCGGGCGAGTCGATCAAGCCCGTCGACCTCTTCGGGTCTGTATCTGAGCCCGTTCGCCTGGAACGGCGATGGGACGATCGTCTCCTGGGCGATCGGGGTTCCGGTGATCATCGGGCTGTTCCTGCTCCGCGGCCGCTCGCTACGCCGCCACTGGCCCCTGACGGCAATGGGAGTGGTCGCGCTGGCTCTGGCGATGACGCCGAAGATCGGGCCGATCGGGCGGCTCATGGCCGGGCCTCTGAGCCCCTTGTTCCCGAGCCGCTTCCCAGCCGCGGATTACAAGCCCGCCGTCGCGATCGCGGCGGTGATCCTCGCCGCCGAGGCGTGGAGCGCCGTCGCCGACCGCGTGACTCGGAAGCTCTGGACCGCCGTCGTCGGTGGCGTGGCGCTGCTCGTCGGAGCCCTGGTCGCACCGTCGACGTATGCATCGCCGACACGGACGTTCTGGCTGCTGGCAATCGTCGTCGTCGCCACCGTCGCGCTGGCGTTGACGCGCCCGAGGGCATCGATTCTCGTCTGCGTGTTACTCGTGCTCGTGGCGGTGGACGGCTGGCGCAACGCGAGAGACGACATGCTGGATGGTCACACCTCGTCCTGGCTCGTGACGCCGGCGGAGGCGTCCGCCGCGGGCCTGCCGCTCCGAGATGAATACATCCGGCAGCTGCCCGCGCTACTGGCGGCGCGTCCGGCAACGAGGCCGGCACGCGTTCCGCCGGCCGGACCATTGGCGGAGTTCCCGTCGGGGACCAACAACGACTCGGTCGGCTGGATTGCCGACGGATACCACCTGATCGATTACGGGGGCACCGTCGAGGCCTCTCTGCACGAGGTCGAGCTGAGCCCGACCTGGACGAAGCTGATGCTCGAGCCGTGGCACGCCTACACCTTCCCGTGCGCGACGGTCGGGTGCCGCGGCGGACAGGTCCGGCTCCCGTCGGCGAGCGCCTGGACGCCGAGCTCGGAGGTCAGGTCGCTCGCCTACAGCGCGAGCGGTATCACCTACTCGGTCAACGTGGCCCAGCCGACGCTGATGGTCGAGAACGAGCTGGCGATCCAGGGGTGGCGGGCGAACAACCCGAAGGTCACCCTTGTCGATACCGGCGGCCCGCTCAGAGCGTGGCGCCTGTCGCCCGGGCGCTACGAGTTCACCGCGACGTATCACTCACCGAGCGCGGGCAAGCAACTGCTGGCGGTGCTCGCCGCGATCCTGCTCGCGCTGGGATTGGCCGTGTGCCTGTGGCGGCAGCGCCCCGTCAGCGCTGCTCCGCCGCCGGCTTGACCGCGAACGCGGTGAAGCCGATGCAGTCGTCCCCGGCGGGCGCCCGGAGCGAGCGGTTGGCGACGATCGCCAGCGGCAGGATCAGCGGCAACAGCAGAAACCCGACGGGGCTCGGGTGGGGTGCTCCGTCCTCGCCCTGAGGCAGGGCGCGCAGTAGCAGCAGCGCGAGCGCCTTGTAGCACGCCACGGTCGTCTCGTTGCCGCGGCCGTTGACGACGACCTGCCGAAAGCCCGCGTCTTCGAGCAGCATCCGCAGGCTGCTCGGAGTGAAGCGCCAGTAGTCGTGCGGGATGTAGTGCCAGCGCGCGGCGAACGGAACCGTGAGGATCAGGCTGCCGCCCGGCGCGAGCGCCCGGTACGCCTCGGCAAGGAACGCCTGCGGATCGGGGACGTGCTCCAGCGTCTCGGTGGCGAGGACGACATCGGCCTCCCCGTCGTCCAGTGGCCAGCGGCCGTCGCCGCCGATCGGCCGCACGCCGGAGATCTCGTAGCCGAAGTTCGCGAGTGCGTCGGCGGTGTCGAGCCCGATGTAGCGCGCGCCCTCGGGCAGCAGGCCTCGATATGGCTGAGCCCCGCAGCCGACATCGACGACCGTGCCCGTAACGCGCGAGAGAACGGGCGCCAGGTGGAGCCACAGGGATCCGGCCTGGAGGTCGAAGAACCTCCGCACCACCGCCATCAGCCGCGCACGACGGCTGTCGAGCGGCACGAAGATCGGCGGGCGCCAGCGCTCGCCGGTTCGCAAGGCCAGGTTCTCGGGCTCCACGCTGCGTCGTCTCATTCGTATCGGGCTCCGCCCTCGGCGCCGGCGAGCCATTCGCCGAACCGCGCGAGCCCGTCCGCCAGCGAAGTGCTGGCGCGCCAGCCCAGATGCTCGGCGGCCGCGTGGGGGTCGCCGACCCACACCGAAGTGTCCCAGGCCCGACCCGCCATCGTCCCCCACTCCGGCTCGGCGCTGACGTCGAACACCCGCGCCGCGACGGCCACCAGCTCAGCGAGCGTCGTCTGGCTGCCGCTGGCGATGTTGAAGACGGCGCCGGGCTCCGGCAACTCGGGACACGTCGCCGCTCGCACGAACGCATCGCAGGCGTCGTCGATCCAGACGAAGTCGCGTGCGGTGTCCGGGCCGACGAGGGGCGGCCAGCCGCCCGCCTGGCACCGACGGATCAGCGTCGGCAGCAGGCGCTTCGGATCCTCCCAGGGGCCGTAGATCGAGTACAGGCGCAGTGTCACCGCTCGCAGGCCCTCCCTGTCCGCAGCCAGCCGGCAGAGATGAGTCGCCCCCACCTTCGTCACCGCGTAATGCGAGTTCGGCCGGACGGGCTCGCTCTCCGCCGGGGCGTGATCCTGGTAGCCGTACTCCGACGAGGATCCGGCGTTGACCACCGCGGCGCCGACGCGCGCGGCGCCGGCAAGCAGCGCTTCGGTCGCGCCGAGGTTGATCGCGAGCATTCGCCCCAGATCCGTCTGCCACGAGTAGGCGCCGTGGGCGGCGAGATGAAAGATGACCTCGGGCCGCTCCGAGACCACGGCCTTCCTGACCGCGCGGAAGTCGCCCAGGTCGACCTCCAGCCGCGCCACGTCGGGCCCGACACCGTCCAGACGCCACGGATCGCCGCCGGGGCGGATCACGGCCACGGTCTCGTACCCGGCGGCATTCAGGTGGCGAACGAGGTTCGCCCCGACAAACCCGGCGGCGCCCGTCACCAGGACCTTCATTTAGGGCCCATGGGATCCCTACTGACCCTCAGCGGCGCGGGCGATCAGGGAGAGGTTGCCGAGCGGCACGGTCAGCTGGGCCCGGCCGATCGCGGTCCCGCGTAGCCGCACCAGCAGCGATTGCTTGAGCGTGCGCGGCAATGGCACGAGCTGGGTGAGGTAGGAGATGCTGTAGGTGTTGCGGACCGGGCCGACGCTGAGCACCTCAAATCCGGCCTCCGTGAACAGCCGTCGCATCGTCTCGGGCGAGTACAGGTACATGTGCTCGACGTCGATTATCGGACTCCTCTCGCCCAGGATCCGCGCGGACAGCGCCGTCACGTTGTGGTTCAGCGCGAGAATCACACCGCCGGGGCGGAGGATCGCCCGGCAGTCGCGGAGCACGCCCAGCGGGTCGGGCATGTGGTCGAGCACCTGGAACAGCGTGACGGCCGACAGCGAGCCCTGCTCGAACAACCCGGCTCGCATCATGTCCTGAACGATCAGTGGACGGATGCCCGGAGCGGCCTTGGCGATCGCGTCGCCGCTCGGTTCGACGCCGTGGACGTCCGACCAGCCGCGCTCGAGCGCCACCTCGAGCACGAATCCGCTGCCGCACCCGACGTCCAGCAGCCCGCGTCTGGAATCGAGCTGGCCCGCTGCCCGATCGAGCGCGGCTCCGTACGTCCTCCGCAGGCCTTCCAGCTCCTCGCCGTAGTCGAACGTCGAGTCTCTGTACAGCTCGGCGAGCGCGTCGGCGGTGAGCACCGGATCCGATCGCACGAGGCCGCACCGGCGGCAGCGCACGATCCGGTAGTGGAGCTGATCGGGCAGGCGCCGCGCCGAGAACACCTCGGCGGTGAACGCCGCCGGAGCGAGATTCGCCGGATACAGCTGTTCGCTCTCCGCCGGCGATGCGCAGATCGCGCATACCGTCGGTGCAAGCACGTCAGGAATCGTCGTCCGCCTCGCCGCCGGCCGTTACGCCCTGCTCGATGGCCGGCCCGGTCGATGCGTCGTCGGCGCGATCGGCCGGGTCGTTCAGAATCGACTCGACGATGAACGGAGGGCGCCCCTTGACCTCCTCGTACATGTGAGCGAGATAGGAGCCGATGATCGCCATGCAGAGCAGCTGGATCCCGCCGAGGAACAGGACGACGACGATCACCGTGGTCAGGCCCTTCGGCGCCAGCGACGGATCGACCAGGCGCGCCACCACCTCGACGATCAGAGCGATCGACGATAGGACGACGACGACCATCGCCAGCACGGCGATCAGGTCGAGCGGCACGTAGGAGAACGACACGATCGCCCGGCGCGCCCAGGCGACGTTCTTGCGCAGCGAGTTCGTGGTCGTGCCGAACATCCGCTCGGGTCGCACGTACGGAACGCCCAGCTGCTTGAAGCCGACCCAGGCGCGCAGCCCGCGAATGAAGCGATGCCCCTCGGGCAGCGAATTGATCGCGTCGACGACGCGGCGGTCGATCAGGCTGAAGTCGCCTGCGTCGAGCGGGACGCTGACATAGGCCAGTCGCTTGAACACGCGGTAGAAGCGCTTGTACGCGAAGCGCATGAATCGAGAGGCCTCACGCTGGACCCGTTCGCCGTAGACGACGTCATAGCCGGCCTGCCAGTGCCCGACGAATTCCGCGATCAGCTCGGGCGGATCCTGCAGATCACCGTCGAGCAGGACCACCCCGTCCCCGGTCGCGATTCGCATCCCCGAGGTGAACGCGCTCTGCGAGCCGAATGCGCGCGCATGGTTGATGACGACGACGTGAGGGTCGCGCGCGGCGAGCTCCGCGAGCACCTCCCGAGCGTTGTCGGGCGAGCCGTCGTTGACGAAGATGATCTCGTAGTCGGCGCCGATCTCGGTGAACGTCTTGACGAGTCGTTCGTGCATGATCGGCACCGCCGGCGCATCGCGGTAGCAGGCGATCACAGCCGAGATCTTCATCGACGCCTCATCCGGCGATCGGACCCGATCGACCCGCCGGCGTCCTCACCGCCGGTTGATCGCCAGCGCATCGACCACCGTCGCGCAGAGCCGCTCGGGGCTGAGGCCGAGCTGCTCGTGCATGAACGCCCGGCCGCCGGAGATCCCGAGCGGCATCGAGCTGACGCCGACGCGGACCAGCCGACAGCGCAGCCCGTGCTCCGCGATGATCTCCGCCAGCAGCGAGCCGAGGCCTCCGTTGACGTACGCCGCCTCGGCGGAGACGACCACCGGTACGCTGCCGAGCACGCCGACGAGGTCCTCGACCGGCGGCGGCGTGACGCTCGAGACGGCCACCAGGCTGCTGGAAACGCCCCGCGCGCCCAGCAGCCTCACCGCCTCCAAGGCGTATTCGGACATCGATCCGAGCGCCACGATCGCCGCGTCGTCGCCGTAGGCGAGCTGCTCGGCGCGGCCGAGCGCGAACCGGTCCGCCAATGCCGGCACGGAAACCGACTGCTTGCTGATGCGGAGGTAGGCCGGACCCGGAAGCGGCTGCACGGCACGGAGGATCGCGCCGACCTGCTCGGAAGCGGCCGGGACGACCATCGTCAGCCCGGGCTGCACGCGCATCAGGGCCACGTCCTCGAGCGCGTAGTGGGTCATCCCGTTGTGTCCGTAGTCGACGCCCTCGCCGATCCCGACGACGCGCACGGGCAGGCCGTGGAGTACCGGGCCGTTGCGGATGAACTCGTACGGACGCATCGATGCGAACGTCGAGATCGAGTAGACGTACGGCGTGAAGCCGGCCTCGGCCAGCCCGGTCGCCACGCCGACCATGTTCTGCTCCGCGACGCCCGCGTTGAAGAACCGGTCCGGGAAGCGCTCCATGAACGGCTCGAGCGCGGCGAACCCGAGATCCCCGGTCAACAGCACGATCCGCTCGTCCTCGCCGGCGAGGCTGACGAGCTCCTCGATCAGTTCGCGTCTCACGCGCCGGCCAGCTCGCCGACAGCGAGCGCGTACTCGTTATCGGACATCGGTAGGTAGTGCCACTCGATCCGGCTCTCCATGAACGAGACGCCCTTGCCGAAGGTCGTACGCGCGAGGATCACGTGCGGCGAGTCACCTTCGTCGCGCGCCTTCGTGGCCGTCTCGACAGCCGCGACGAGGGCGTCGAGGTCGTGTCCACCGACCTCCTGCACGTCCCAGCCGAAGCTCCGCCAGCGCTCCGCCAGCGGCTCGAGGTCGAGCACGTCCCGCGTGTAGCCCAGCGCCTGTTGACCGTTGACGTCGATCACGGCCACCAGGTTCGCGAGCCGGTGGTGGGCGGCGAACATCGCCGCCTCCCACACCGACCCCTCGTTGCACTCGGCGTCGCTGAGCAGCGCGTACACGCCACGTCGTGACTTCTGCAGTCGCGCGGCGAGGGCGGCGCCCGTGGCGAGCGAGAGCCCGTGGCCGAGTGAGCCGGTCGAGAAATCGATCCCACCCAGCACATGCTCCGGGTGACCGGCGACCTCGGTTCGATCGTCACAGAACGTGTCGAGCTGCGCCGCGCTCAGACGTCCGCACGCGTGCAGAGCCCCGTACAGGGCAAGTGCCGCGTGTCCCTTCGAGAGCACGAAGCGGTCGCGATCAGGATCGCCCGGGTCAGCCCGGCGCAACGGGCCGGCGAACAGGGCTCCGAGGATGTCCGCGATCGACAACGCCGAGCCGATGTGCCCGACGTGGGCGCGCTTGGACTGCTCGATCACCGTCCGCCGGACCACTGTGGCGATCTGGCGAGCCCCTTCAACCGCCGCCACGGTCCCACTTCCGAGGGGGTCTTGCACCAGCGCGATTGTATTGGGTGGGAGCGACTTGGCCGCGGCGCGCGACTGCCCTCGGGTCGCCGGCACGGCTCGCGCGCAAATACCGTCCCTGCCCCGTGACAGGGCCAGACGGTCAGCCTCAATCGCTACCTGCTCCCATTGCTGCCCGCGTTCGTCGTGCTCGCCGGCTGGACGCTCGAACATCGCTGGTTCGACTTCGCCTAACGGACGGTTGGATGCATTCTGCTCGGCCTGTTCCTGGTGATGTTCACGCACGGGGTCTGGACCGGCTGACCGCTGCTCAGTCCCCTGCGACGGGCGCTCCCGGGCGGGCGCGCCGCGCCATGAGTCGCCAGAGGCCGTAGCCACCCACCGCCGCAGCACCGGTGAGCGGCCCGAAGGCCGGGACCACGTACCGGTAGTCGTAGCCGAGCACCAGGATCGGGCCGATGATCAGGACGGCCGCGCAGACCAGCAGCAGAATCGCCCCGCGCCGCACCAGGCCGACGGCGATGAACGGCGCGATCAGCGCGAGCAGGATCGCCACCGCCATCGCCAGCCCTTCGAGCCGCGTGGCACGCTCCCACGCCTTGATCGGGCTCACGTCGCCTTCGTGCAACCTGGACCCCTGGTAATACGCGGCGACGATCGGCTCGGCTCCCAGCGTCGCCGACTGGTCGAAGTAATCGTTGACGTTCTGCTCCGGACCATGTCCCTCTCCGTCGTTGCCGATCCGCGCGTACGGCGACGCCGGGAAGGATGGGTCGACGACGCGTGCCAGGTCGCGGGCCACGTACTCGAGATAGGTGAACGGCTGGCCTTCGATCGCCGCCTCCGCGAAGGCGCCCATGCGAGCATTGTCGGCCGGCGTCAGATTGGTTCCGAACGCGCGCCGCAGCGGCGACGCGGCCGTGTACTCCCAATAGTTGTAGCCGGGCCGTTCCGAAACCGGCTCTCTGATGCAGAGGTCGGCCGTCCCCGGCGGCGGAGTGAACTTCCTGCAGTCGGCCCACGCGGAGACCCGGCCGTACAGCTGCACGTCGCCATCCGAGGTGAAGCCGAACACTCCGGTCTGCGTCTCGTGCGCGACCAGGAACCCCATGATCGGCACCAGCGCTCCCGCTGTACCCACGATCACCACGCCGGCCCGCCAGCGAGCGACCGGGTGTGCCGCCAGCAGCCCCTCCAGCCGCAACATCCGTGCCACGCCGCGACCGTGGCGCAGCGTCGATGGGACCCGAGCGGTGAGCTCCGCGGCCGGGGCGATGGACAGACACACCAGCATGAACGGCAGCAGCTCGAGCCCGACCGTTCGATCGTCTACCGCCATGCCGAGGCTGACGCCGGCGGCGAGCGCCCACCACCAACTGCCCCGCCACGCCCGGACCACGAACCAGAGGCTGAGGTCGACCAGGAAGATGAACGATGAGTCGGTCAGCACCTCGTGCTCGAGCATCAGCTCAAACCCGCCGAGGATCACCACCGCGGCAGGCACCAGCCCCAGGCCGCGGGGCGCCCCGACTCGCCGCAACGCGTCGTAGAGCAGCAGGCCGCTCGCGATTCCGGATACGTGCTGGGCGAACGGCACCAGGATCAGATGGGGCCAGATCAGGTGCAGGAACCTGAGGAACAGCACGTATCCGGCGACGCGGACCGGGTCACCGAACAGCACCGAGTGCGCAGCGAGCATGTAGTTGTCGCCGTCCGGATAACCGAGCAGCGCCGGACGCCAGGCGATCAGGAACCAGACCCGCAGGATCAGTCCCAGCACCACGATCACCGCCAGCGCCAAGCGCACCGGATCCACCGAGCGCGGATGCGGCTCGATTGCGGCTTCGGTCACACCGGCTCGTGTCAGCTAGAGACGCCCGGCACGCAGCAGCATGAACAGCCGCTCGTCGTGCTCGGGCGAGGATGGATCCGACGCGTCGACGTCCCCGGCCGAGTGACGCTCCAGCACGGTCCATCCTGCGCGCGCCACGATCCTCTCCAGACCCGCCGGCGAGAAGATCCAGTAGTTGCTGGCGTCGTTGTTCGTCTCCTGCGGAGCCACGAGGTACGCGACCGGCAGCGAGCCGATCGGCGTGCGCTCGGGGCCGGCGAAGCGGGCCACCCGGGTCGAGAGCAGGCAGTGGTCCGCAACGCCTGCGAGCGCTCGCAGCGTGTAGTAGGGGTTCTGGAGGTGGTACAGGATCCCGAGCAGGAACACGAGCCCGTAGTGATCGCGCGGGAGCCGAAACTGGCTGTCCAGGTCGATGTCGTCGACGCTCACAGACGATCCGAGCTGGTCGCGCAACGCGCGTGCCCCCCGCAAGCCGTTCATGTTCGCCGCCGCCGTGTCGACCATGTCGACCTGCCATCCCCACTGATGCTCGAGCGCGAACGCGAGGTCGCCGTCGGCGCCTCCGATGTCCGCCACCGGGAGCCCGGCCGCGAGACGGCCGAGATCGCGGTTCTCGCCGGTCAGCATCGCGTCGAGGTGGATGACGTTGCCGAGGATGTCGTACAGGTACCAGGGCACCCCGTCACCGACCTTGCCGCGGGCCTTTGCGATCCGCTTGGCGTGCTGCTCGCGCGCTGCCAGCAGCTCGGAGATATCGGCCGCCGTGCCCGGCCTCGACCCATCGCTCACGGGCCAGAGCATGTCACGGTCGCAGACGATCAGCCGTGATGGCCGTTGAGCAGCTCGGACATGCGCTCGGTCATCAGCGCGGGCGAGCAGTGTTCGGCGATGAGTGCCTGCCCGGAGCTCGAGAGGCGCACCCACAGCTCGTCATCCGTCAGCGCCGCGATCGTCCTCGCGGCCAGGCCCTCGGGGTCGTCGGCGATCAGCAGCTGCTCCCCATCGCTGGCGTCGAGGCCCTCGGCGCCGATCGCCGTCGTCACGACGGGCAGCCCGTAGGCCAGCGCCTGGGTGACCTTGCCCTTCAGCCCGGCGCCGTACGTCAGCGGCGCCACCATCACACGCGCGTGCTCGAGGATGGGGTCGAGGTCCGGCAGCCAGCCCGCCACGTGTACGAGTGGGGAGGCGAGCGCTTCCACCGCTCGGGGCGGCTTCGAGCCGACGATCGTCACCTGCAGATCGGGCATCTCCGACCACACCAGCGGCATCACCGAGCGCACCAGCTCGAGCGCGCCGTCGACGTTCGGGGGGTGTTCGAATCCGCCGACGAACACGACCCCGTGCCGGGACGCCGGTCCGGGCACGCGCGCTCTGACCGGGTTCACGTTGGGGACGATGTGGACGTCGGCCTCGGGCACGTCGGCGAGCACCTGCGATCGCTCCTCGTCGGTGACGACCAGAGTTGCGTCGCTCGCGCGGATCAGGCCCAGCTCGAGCTCGCGAACGGTCGAGACGACCGGCGTCTCCACCGTGGAGGCCTTCGCCCCGGTGGCGGCCGCCGCCTGCCGCGCCTCGCGTAGCCAGTGCAGGTCGACCGTGTCGTAGACGATCTGCGCGCCGGCCGCGTGCTCGCGGATCACCCCGAGCCAGCGAGCGGCGACCTGTGGGCGGCTGAGAATCGCGAGCGACAGGCTCGGCGAGATGCGCGTCAGCTCCTCGGCCGGGTCGACTCCGTACATGACCTCTACGCCCATCCGCTGGAGCTCGCGCGTGTACGGCTGGGTCGGCATCGAGTTGTCGGGCAGGAAGGTCACGTGGCACCCGAGCCCGACCAGCGACTCGAGCATCCCGCGCATCCGCAGCGCTCCCGACTCGTGATCCCACATCGGCACCCTGTAGTCGATCACGAGGACGCGATTGTGCGCGCGCCGCGTCGCCCCGAGCCAGGGCTCGCCACCCGGAGGCAGATGCTCGGATTCGAGCTGGTTCCGCCACTTGTCGGCGAACTTCGGCCGGTTGCTCGCCTGGTGGCGCTTGTGGCCGGCCGACTCGTCGACGCCGGCGGTCGAGCCCTCGAAGTGGAACACGCGCGCCGTCGGCTCGTACATCACGCGCAGGCCGCGGGCGCGGGCCTGGAAGCACAGGTCGGTGTCCTCGTAGTACATCGGCTCGAAGCGCTCATCGAACCCGCCGGCGTCGTTCCAGAAGTCGGTCCTGACGAGCAGCGCGGCCGCTGACCCGTAGTCGATCTCACGCCTGTACTCGTAGTGCCAGGAGCTCGCGTCCTGTCCCCGGCCGTAGTTGCAACCGGTGCCGTCGCGCCAGATCACGCCGCCGGCCTCGAGGATCCGCCCGTCGGCCGCAAGGTACTTGGGCGCGACGACCGCCACGTCCGGCGCCGACTCGCCGCAGTCCAGCAGCGCCGCCAGCCATCCCGGCTCGACCTCGATGTCGTTGTTGCACAGCACGAGCCACCGTCCGCGGGCCGTGCCCGCGCCTCGCTTGACACTGCGCGAGTAGCCGATGTTCTCTTCGTTGACGAGTATCCGGGCGCCCCTGACCGTGTCCAGCAGGGCCTTCGTGGCGCCGTCGGCGCAGTCGTCGACGAGGATCACCTCGTACTCGAGGTGCTCGGTGTGCTCGCGGATCGAGTGCAGCGCGGCTCGCGTCAGCTCGGCGTGGGCGTACAGCGGAATCACGATCGAGACGATCGGATCGGGGAACTCGGGCAGCTCGATCGGACCGCCCCGGCGCCGGCGCGGGCGGTCGGCGGCGCGGCCGGCCTGGCCGGCGATCACGCGGGTCCCGTGCAGCCGGCGGCCGATCGAGCGCAGCGTCGCCTGGAGCGAGGAGACCGCACGCGACTGCTCGCCGCCGAGCAGCGCGAACAGCCGCTCGCGCACGCGCTCGAACAGCTGCCAGGTCACCGAGCCCTCGACTCTCTGAAGGCGCCTGTTGGCGGCGTTCAGCGATGCGTCGAGCGATGAGATCGTGTGCCCGTCCCTGGCCGTCCGGGCGCGGAGCCGTTCGAGCTCCTGCCGGCGTTGGAGCAGCTCTCCGTCGCGCTCGACGAGCTCGGCCTCGAGCCGCTCGCGCTCGTTCTCCAGGCGCGCGAGTTCCTGGCGCGCGAGCTCGAGCTCGGAGTCGCCTGAGCTCATGCGCCTAGGCGGACCCGTATCGACGTACCTTCATCCCGCAGCTGATCCTGCCAAATGTGCCCTCGATGCGGGCTGCCGTTGCTACCTTCCATCTGCAGTGAGCGCCACGATCCATGGCACCGCGGTGGGCGCTGCACGTTCGCGTTCCGGAACGCGCGAGCTGGCTCTGGCCGTTTCGGACGTATCGAAGACGTTTCGGCTCCCCCACCAGCAGTACCACACCCTCAAGGAGCGGGCGCTGCACCCGTTTCGGCAGCGGACGTTCGACGAGCTGCATGCCGTCGACGACATCTCGATCGAGATCCCGGAGGGCGAGTTCTTCGGGATCGTCGGGCGCAATGGCAGCGGCAAGAGCACGTTGCTCAAGTGCCTCGCCGGCATCTACGAGGTCGATCAGGGCGACATCCAGATCCGCGGGCGGCTGTCGCCGTTCATCGAGCTCGGCGTCGGCTTCAACCCGGATCTCGCGGCGCGCGACAACGTGCTCATCAACGCGATCATGCTCGGGCTCACCCGCGCCGAGGCGGAGGAGCGCTTCGATCGGATCATCGAGTTCGCCGAGCTCGAGCAGTTCATCGACCTGAAGCTGAAGAACTACTCGTCCGGGATGCAGGTCCGGCTCGCGTTCTCCACCGCGATCCAGGTCGATGCGGACATCCTGCTGATGGACGAGGTGCTCGCCGTCGGCGACGCCTCGTTCCAGCGCAAGTGCTTCGACGAGTTCGCGCGGCTCAAGGCCGACGGCCGCACGATCGTGCTGGTCACGCACGACATGGGCTCGGTCGAGCGGTTCTGCGACCGGGCGATGCTGCTCGAGCGCGGACGCGTGATCGACATCGGCGAGCCCGAGTCGGTCGCCCGCCAGTACAACGATCTCAACTTCAAGGTCGCGCGGCGCGAGCAGGCACACGCGGGCGTCGCGGCGGCTCCGGCGCCCGCGATCGCGAAGATCCTGAGCGCGCGATTCGAGTCTCCCGACGGCGTGCCGATCGTGTCGATGCCGCAGGGAGAGCAGTGCGTCGTGCAGATGGAGGTGCAATTCATCGCCGAGGCGCACAACCCCGTGTTCGCGGTCTCGCTGCGCAACGAGTTCGGCGTGACCGCGTTCGCGGCCCACTCCGAGCTTCAGTTCGGCGACAGCGGCGACTTTCGGGCCGGCCAGCTGGCCACGGTCCGGCTCCGGTTCGACAACTGGCTCGCGCCCGCTCGCTACACGCTGGTGGCGTCGGTCACCGCCGACGGCCCCGCGGCCGAGATCTACGACCTCCGCGAGGACGTCGGCTCTCTGATCGTGTACGCCACCGAGACCGCCGGCGGGATCGTCGACCTGCCCCATCGCTTCGAGGTCGACCGGTCATGAGCACGATCACAGGGCGGGCGGACACAGCGCAGCCGAAGACGCACGGGCCCGGAGCGTTCGAGGGCGGCCCGCGCCGCTTCTTCGAGCTGACGATGACGCTCGCGAGAACGGAGTTCAAGCTGCGCTACTACGGCTCGGTGCTCGGCTACGCGTGGTCGCTGATGCGCCCGCTGCTGTACTTCGGCGTGCTGTACGTGTTCTTCACGAAGATTCTCCACGTCGGCGGGGACATCCCCCACTACGGCGTCTACCTGCTCACCGGGATCATCCTGTGGAACTACGTGCTCGAGGCGACGACGATCTCGGTCACGGCGCTCGTCGACCGGGAGGCGCTCGTCCGCAAGGTCCGCTTCCCGCGGATCGTGATCCCGCTGTCGGTTTCGATGACGTCGATGTTCAACCTGGCAATGAACCTGATCACGGTTGTCGTGTTCGCGCTCGCGAACGGGATCTCGCCGGCACTCAGCTGGCTGTGGATGCTGCCGATCATCCTCGGTTTCATCATCTTCGGCAGCGGCATCGCGATGCTCCTGTGCGCGCTATACGTGCGCTTCCGCGATATCAAGCCGATCTGGGACGTGCTCGCCCAGGTCCTGTTCTACGCGTCTCCGATCATGTACACGGCGGGCCATTACCACAGTCTGGAGCACTACGCGATGGCCAGCCCGACGGCGACGCTGCTGACGCAGATGGGCCATGCATTCGTGCACCCGGGAATCCTTTACGAGTGGTTGACGGTCAAGGCGGCCAACGGCGTAGCGGCCGGCTCAGCGTGCGTGGCGCACGCTGCCAATTGCGCCTACACGCCGACGCAGCCGATGCCATCGGCGGGCCACGCCGCAGGCAGCGAGCTCCACCTGCTGATCCCGATCGCGCTGATCTTCGGGATCTTCGCGCTCGGCGGCTGGGTGTTCGCCCGCGAGGCGCCGCGGGTTGCCGAGCATCTCTAGGGTCGCGCGGCGAGCGGCCGCGCACCCCGCGTTCGTCGCGGTCCTGCTGATCGGCGCCACCGTGCGCGTGCTGACGATGATCGCCTACCCGCCGGCGCTGTTCTTCGGCGACTCGTGGGACTACATCGTGGCGGCGTTCTCCGGGCACCCGGTCGCGATCTCGAGCAACCGCCCGAGCGTCTACGGCTGGCTGATCCGTCTGTTCACGCTGCCCTCGCGCGACTTCGTGCAACTCGTCACCGCACAGCATCTGGCGGGGCTCGCCACCGGCACGCTGATCTACCTGCTGCTCCTGCGCGCCCGCATCCCGCGCACCGCGGCCGCGGCCGCGGCGGCGCTCGTGATCCTGGACGGGTACGCGATCACGCTCGAGCAGTACGTGATGGCGGAGTCGTTCTTCACGCTTACGCTCGTCGCGACGGCGGCGCTGCTGGTGTGGCGCCCGCGCCCCGGGCCGCGCACGACCGCGCTCGTCGGGCTGCTGCTCGCGGCCGCGACGCTCCAGCGCCAGAGCGGGCTGTTCGTGATCCCGGTGGTCGCGATCTATCTGCTGTGGATGCGGACATCGTGGCGGGGGCTGGTCGCGTTCGCGCTCGCGCTCGCGGTTCCGATCTGCGCGTACGCCGCCCGGTTCGACCAGCGCTACGGGGCGTTCTCGCTCAGTCACACGTCGGGCTGGAGCCTGTACGGCCGCGTGGCCGGGTTCGCGGACTGCGCCGGCGCCGGGATCGCGCCGGACGCCCGTTTTCTGTGCGAGACGCCGGCGCAGCGGGCTTCGCACCCGGACGCGTCGGACTGGTACATCTTCGATGCGGACTCCCGCGCGGTGCAGCGGTGGGGCTCGTACGGGAGCCGGAGTCCCCGGGGCGTCAACTCGAACGGGATCCTCGCGGCGTTCGCGCGACGCATCATCCTCCACCAGCCGCTCGCCTATCTTGGCTCGGTCGTCTCCGACACGTTGGACTTCTTCACGCCGGGGGTAACGGCTTACGCCGACTCGGTCAGCGCCACCTCGTTGCCGCAGACGCCCGCCGCCGAGATGGTCGTGCCGGTCGTCAAGCGCCGCTTCCTGCCGTCGCTTGACCTTCAGGTCCGCTCGCCGGCCTCGGTGGTCCGTGCGTACCGCAGCGTGATCCACGTCCCCCGTCCCGTGCTCGCCCTGCTCGCGCTCGCCTCATTGGCCGCGCTGGCGCTGCGGCTGCCGGCGCGCCGGGAGGTGTTCCTGCTGTCCGGCAGCGGCCTCGCGCTGATCGTCGGGGTCGCCGCCACCGCGGGCTTCGGGATCCGCTATCTGCTGCCGGCCGTGCCGTTCCTGGCGCTCGGAGGCACGCTCGCCGCACGGGATCTCGCCGAGCACGCGCGGAGCGGCGGAATGCGCGCGGCATGGCGGGGCCCGCGCCACACGAGTGCAGCACGGGCCCAACCATAGGACGGCCCTGGTAGGGCTGGGGGCCGTCCCTTGGTCCGCGAGAAAGGGGGCGATGCTCGCGGACCGATGTGACATCCGTGTCCTCGATCGGAGGATCTCGTGACTGTCTAAATGAGACCTAACTTCGCCTACTGGCATATTTAGCTTCGGCGGGTCAGAGGTATGACCGCAACTGCGGCCTTCTTCGCTCGTCATATAGATGGACGTGCAGATGCAACCCGAGAGCTCAATCCACGGCCGCCCGGTCGAGGTCCACCACCCCGTTACGGTGCCCGTCCTCGACGTGCCGCTCGCGCTGACCGATTACGACCGCGTCCTCGACTGGATCGAGGAGATGGTCGGGGCGGGTGAGCAGGGGTACGTCTGCGTCTGCAACGTGCACACGGTGATGGCCTCGCACGAGGATCCTGAGCTGCGGGCCGCGCTCGCGGCCTCGTCGATGAACGTACCCGACGGGCAACCGCTCGTCTGGGCGATCAACGCGCTCGGCCACTCGCTCGCCGGGCGCGTCTACGGCCCCGAGCTGATGTCCCGCTTCTGCGCCCGCGCAGCCGCCGGAGGCGATCGCGTGTATCTGTACGGCGGGCACAACCAGGGCGCGCTCGTGCAGCTCGCACTGAACCTCCGCCAGCGCTTCCCCGGCGTCAGGATCGTCGGCGGCTACTCGCCGCCGCACCGCGCGCTGAGCGCAGAGGAGGAGCTTGCCGTCGCCGAGGAGATCAACCGCTCCCAAGCGGACATCGTGTGGATCGGGATCGGCGTGCCCAAGCAGGAGAAATGGATGGCGCGCATGCGCCCGCTGCTGCAAGCGCCGGTGCTGATCGGCGTCGGGGCGGCGTTCGACTTCCACGCCGGCCTCGTGCCGCAGGCCCCCAACTGGCTCCAGGAGGCGGGGCTCGAGTGGGCGTATCGGCTCGCCCATGAGCCACGGCGGCTGTGGCGCAGGTACGTGCGCTACAACCCGCGCTTCCTGTCCGCCTTCGCCCGCCAGTTCGCGCGCCACCGGCGCGGCGGGCACCCTCACTGACCGGATTTGCTTCGAACGGCCTCGATCGCGATCCCGACACGGGCGCGGGTCGGCTATCTGGAGGTGACGCTCGCCTCGATCGTCCCGCAGGCGGAGCAGCTCGGCGCCGAGGTCGTGGTCGTCAGCGACGGCGCGGACCCGGCCACCGCCTCGGTGGCCGAGGCCCGCGGCGCCCGCGTCGTCACGCTACCCGCTCCCGCGGGCCTGAACGCGGCCCGTAACGCCGCGATCGAGGCCGCCGGCTCGGACCTGATCGTGTTCGTCGACGACGACGTGTCGGCTCCCGACGGCTGGCTCGCGGCGATGCTCGCCGGGGCGCGGGACCATCCGGACATCGACGTGTTCGGCGGCCCGATCCGCGCGCTGCTCGAGGGCGGCGGCCCGCGCGCCTGCGGCCGCGAGCCGGCGCCGATCTCGACGCTGGACCTGGGCCCGGCCGATCGCGACGCCGAGTACGTCTGGGGGGCGAACATGGCCGTCCGCCGCCGCGCCTTCGAGCGCGTTGGGACGTTCGACGAGGCGCTCGCCGGCCGCGGCGACGAGGAGGAGTGGGAGCGCCGCCACCACGCCGCCGGCGGCCGCGTCCGGTACCTGGCCGCGGCAGGGCTCGACCATCGGCGGACCGCGGAGGACGCGACCGTGATCCGGCTCTCGCGTGCCGCGTATGCCCTCGGCCGCACGGCGCGGCGCAACGACGTCCGCAAGAACGCCGCGCCTCCGCTGCGCGGCGAGCTGCGCACGCTGGCCGGCTGCTGCTGGCACGTCGTGCGCCGGCGCTGCGCGATCGGGATCGTGATGGCCGCCCACACCGCGGGCCGGCTGCGCGAGGCGATGACGCGCCCGCCGGCGACGCGGCCCGGAAGCACAGCCGGCGCGGATTTCCTCTCGGGCGCCAGCGGGCAGGTCCACGGACTGCGCCGGTCGGTCGCGGCCTCCGCGTCCGACGCGCTCGGCGACGCGTACGCGCTCGCCACGCTGCGGCCGCTGACGCTGCGCCGAGCGGCAGCGCGCCTGCCGCCGCGCCGCCGCGTGCTGGTGCTCGCGATCGAGCGAACGGGCATGCCCAACGTGCTCGCCGCCGCGCACGAGGAGCTCGGCCGCTCGCGCCACGAGCTCACCTTCCTGTCGAGCGACGCCGGCGAGCGCGGCAAGTTCGAGAACCTCAACGCGCTGCTGGAGCGCGAGCCGGCGGCGCCGTACGACTGGCTGTTGGCGCTCGACGACGACGTCGAGCTTCCGCGCGGGTTCCTGGACGAGTTCCTGTTCCTGTCCGAGCGGTTCGGCCTGTCGCTGGCGCAGCCGGCCCACCGCCACCGATCCCACGCCGCCTGGGACGTCACCCGCCGCCGCTCGACCACCGTCGTCCGCGAGACGGCATTCGTCGAGATCGGCCCCGTGTTCGCGTTCCACCGGGACGTGTTCGAGGCGCTGCTGCCGTTCCCGGAGCTGCGGATCGGGTGGGGCCTCGATCTGCACTGGTCGGCGGTCGCGCTCGAGCGCGGCTGGCGCCTCGGGGTGGTCGACGCAACCCCGGTCCGTCACGGCCTCCGGCGCACGGCGAGCGCGTACGACCGGGACGTCGCGATCGAGGAGGCGCGGCTGTTCCTCGCCTCGCGGCCATACACGCGGGCGGCCGACGCACAGCGAAGCGGCACCCCGTACAGAAGCTTTCGATGAGGGTGCTCATCATCGCCGAGTACTACCCGCGCGCCGCCGACCCCGTGCGTGGGGTCTGGGCCCATCGGCAGGCCCTCGCCGCCCGCGACGCCGGTGCCGAGGTGAGCGTGCTCGTGCTGCACCGCCCGCTCCCGCCGCTCGCCGACGCCCGGCGGCGCGATCTGCGCGCGGTCCGAGATGCCGTCGCGCAACCGCGCCACGCGCTCCTCGACGGCCTCGATGTCGGCTACGTCCGCTACCTCTCCCCGCCACGCCCGCTCAGCTACGGCTCGTGGGGCGCGTGGGCGGCGCCGGCGTTGAAGCGCGCGATCAGCCGAGCGGCCGGGCGGTTCGACCTGATCCACGCGCACTACGCGGTTCCGGCCGGCGACGCCGTCAGGCGCGCCGCGCCCAACTCCCCGCTCGTCGTGTCCGTTCACGGCCACGACGTATACGGCGACGGCTCGCGGATGCCGGCGGTGCGGACCACGCTCGCGCATGCGCGGCTCGTGCTGACCAACAGCGCCGGGACCGCCCGGCGGTCAGCCGAGCATGGAGCGCGGGCGACACGGGTCGTCCACCTCGGCACGGACCTTCCGCCTGGCATCGCGCCCCCACCGGCCGAACCGACGCTCGTCACCGTCGGGCACCTGGTGGCGCGCAAGCGACACGAGGACGTGATCCGGGCGCTCGGGCTGCTGACCGGCCGCCACCCGCACCTGCGGTACGAGATCGTCGGCGACGGGCCCGAGCGCGAGCGGCTTCGCGCGCTCGCGGCCGCGCTCGGCGTCGGCAACAGGGTCGACCTTCCGCGGCCAGCTTGCGCCCGAGGACGCCGTGCGAGCCGCGCAGGCAGCCACCCTGTTCGTCCTGCCCAGCGTGGACGAGGCGTTCGGGGTCGCATACGTCGAGGCGATGGCCGGGGGCGTGCCGGCGATCGGCTGCGAGGGCGAGGACGGGCCGGCCGAGATCGTCGCTGCGGGAGGCGGGATCACGCTCGTGCCGCCCCGCGACCCGCCCGCGCTCGCGGGCGCGATCGACGCGCTGCTGACCGACCCCGACAAGCGCCGGTCCGAGGCGGCCTCCGCGCGCGCTACCGTCGAGCGCGAGTTCACCTGGGCGAGATGCGGCGCCGCTACCGTGGCCGCGTACGAATCGGTCCTGCATTCCCGATGACCCTGACGGACGAGCCGATCGCAACCACCGCGCCGGAGCCGGACTCCGGCCCGCAGACCGCGGCGCGCACCGGCATGAGCACCGACGTGCTGCTCGGCGCCGGCGTCGCCGCCGCGCTGTCGCTGTACGTGTTCGTGACGACCGGCGGCATCGACCTCGGCTCGAACACGTGGGCCGAGATCGTGCTCGTGCTGCTGGGCGCGAGCGCCGGTGTGGCCGTGATGCTCCGCGGCCGCGGCGGTCGCGGCTGGGGCGCCGCGGCGGTTGCCCTGTTCGCCGCGCTCGCGGTGCTGACGATCGCCTCGATCGCGTGGTCGGTGCAGCCGCAGACGTCGTGGATCGAGGCGAACCGCACGCTCTCCTACCTGGCGGCGTTCGCCGGCGCGGCGGCGCTCGCTCGCCTGTGCGCGCAGCGGTGGCCGGCGCTGATCGGGGGCATCGCCGCCGGCGCCACGCTGCTGTGCGGCTACTCGCTGCTCGTAAAGGTGTTCCCGGGTACATTTGACTCCGTCGACCCGATCGGCAGGCTGCGGCTGCCGTTCGGATACTGGAACGCGGTCGGGCTGATGGGCGCGATCGGGCTCGCGCCGTGCCTGTGGGCCGGCGCGCGACCGGAGGCGGGCCGGCGGCTGCGAGTGCTGGCGGTGCCGTCGGTGGCGGTGCTCTGCACCGCGATCCTGCTGTCCTACTCGCGCAGCGCGCTGGCGGTGGCGGTGATCGGGCTCGCGATCTGGTTTGCGTGGGTGCCGTTCAGGCTCCGTGCGGCGGCGGTGCTCGCCGTCGGCGCCGCGGGCGGCGCGGTCCTGATCGCCTGGGCGCTCGCGACCCATGCGCTGACGGCCGACCACGTGGCGCTCGCTGCTCGCACGAGCGCAGGCCACACGTACGGGATCGTGATCGTGGTCGTGCTCGGTCTCCTGGTCGCGGCCGGGTTCGCGCTCTCGCGCGCGTTCGACCGGGTCCAGGTGCCGGCGCCCGTCCGGCGCGGGATCTCGATCGCCCTGCTGTGCGTGGCGGCGCTGGTCCCGGTCGGCGCCGTGGTCGGACTCGCGACCTCGGCGCGGGGATTCACCGGCGAGCTCTCGTTCGCGTGGAAGTCGCTCACGAATCCGAACAACGGCGTTGCCGACAGCGCCGGACGGCTGCTCGAGCTGGGCAACAGCCGGGCGTTCTACTGGCACGAGGGGCTCGAGGTCGGCGGTCACGCGCTCCTGGGCGGCGTCGGCGCGGGTGGCTTCGCGACCGCCCAGGGCCGCTACACAACCTCCCAGCGCGTCAGCCAGCACACTCACTCGTACCCGATCGAGACATTCGCTGATTTCGGGCTGATCGGCGTGCTCCTCTCACTCGCGCTGCTCGTCACGTGGGCGCTCGCGACAGCGCGCGCGATCTCGTGGCGCCGCCGGATCCCACCCGCGCTGGCGCCCGAGCGCGCGGGAATGCACACGCTTGTCATCGTCGTGCTCGTGTACGGACTCCAGTCGTCGGTCGACTGGACCTGGTTCATTCCGGGCGTCACAGCTGTCACGCTCGTGGCCGCCGGCTGGCTCGCCGGACGGGGACCGCTCGAGCAGCCGCCCGAGCGACCGCGGCGCTCGCTCTCCACCGGCGCCGCCGTCGCGGCGAGCACCGCCGTCGCGGCGGTGGTGCTCCTATGCTGCTGGGCGATGCTCGGGCCGCTGCGCGCGGCGGACGCCGACAGCGCCGCGCTGACGGCGCTCGCGAACCACAACACCGCGGGCGCGTTGTCGGACGCGCGGACGGCAGCGAACGCTGACCCGCTTGCGTACGAGCCGCTCTGGACGATGGCCGACGTGTACGCGGACATCGGGGATCGCGCCGACGTGCTGGCCGAGTACCGCAAGGCCGTCTCGCTGCAGCCGAGCAATCCCGATACGTGGCTTGCGCTCGGCGAGTACGAGCTGACCGACACCCCCGGCGCGCGCCAAGCGCTGAGCGATCTGCAGCGGGCGCACGCGCTCAACCTCGGCACCGGCTACTTCGCGATCGACTGCGCACAGATCAAGCTGCGATCCCACCCCTTGCCGGCAGGCTGCCGAAGCCTGTGATGCGCCTCCGATCGGCGCTCTGCGCGATCGTGCTCGCGCTGTCCGTGCTTGCGCCCGCGGCCGCGGTCGCCGACCACACCCAGCAATCGATCTTCCAGGACGACAAGTACCTGCTCTACAGCCCGTCGCTGCGCGTCAACCACACGCTCGCGCTGCTGAAGGACCTCGGCGTCGACCGGGTGCGCGTCAACGTCGACTGGTCGACGCTCGCCCCGACCCACTCTCAGCAACGGCTCCGGCCGGCTTCGACCCGATCAACCCCGCCTCGTATCCAGCGGTCAACTGGGCGCCGTACGACCGCCTCGTGGAGTACGCCGCCGCGTACGCGATCGGCGTCGACTTCAACCTGACCGCCCCCGGGCCGCTGTGGGCGATGACGCCGGGCGCCCCGATCGCGCGCGCGGCCGATCACTGGACGCCGAGCGCGCTCGCGTTCCTGGACTTCGTGTACGCGGTCGGCGAGCGCTACAGCGGCACGTATACGCCGCCGGGCGCCGGCGGCCCGCTGCCGAAGGTCGGCTACTGGTCGATCTGGAACGAGCCGAACGAGCCCGGGTGGCTGGCGCCGCGGTGGCGTTCCTATCACGGCCACGAGGTGCTGAACTCGCCGCGCCTGTACCGGACGCTCGCAGAGTACGCGTACTCCCCGCTGTTCGTGACCGGCCATCAGTCGGACACGGTCCTGATCGGCGAGCTCGCGCCCGAGGGGCTGACGACGCCGGGCTACTACAACGCGACCACGCCGATGCCATTCCTGCGGGCGCTGTACTGCGTCGACTCCCGGTACCGGCGGCTGAAGGGGAACGCGGCCACCGCGCTCGGGTGCCCGGCGAGCGGCTCCGCGAAGCAGTTCGCCGAGCAGTACCCGGTGCTGTTCGACGCGACCGGCTTCGCGCACCATCCGTACTACTTCCACCACCCGCCGGCGTACAGCGCCCCGAACCCCGACTACGTGCCGCTGTCCGATCTCAGCCGGCTCGAGCAGGGCCTGGACCGAGCCTTCGCGGCGTATGGCTCGCACCGCCGGATCCCGATCTACATCACCGAGTACGGGTACGGCACGAACCCGCCGAACCCGCGCCAGAACGTCACCCCCGCCGAGCAGGCGGCCTACCTGAACGAGGCCGACTACATCGCCTGGAGCAACCCGAGGGTGCGCTCGGTGGCGCAGTTCCTGCTCTACGACTCGGCGCCGAACACCGCCTACCCGAAGACCAACCTCAAGTACTGGGACACGTTCCAGACCGGTCTCGAGTTCATCGACGGCAAGCAGAAGCCTGCGTTCGACGCATACCGGCTGCCGATCTGGATCCCGCCGTTCACGGGCAGCCGAGCGTTCGTCTGGGGCCAGGTCAGGCCCGGGGGGGATCTCCGGACCGCGTGGCGCTCGCCCGGCGGCCACACCTACTTCAGTCGCACGGCGCCTGTGGCGGCCCGGTGACCTTGAATACGAACGCGTCCGCCGCCGGATGCAGGACGAGCGATAGGCCGGGATCCTGCTGCGTCCACGCGACCGGGATCGACGGCGACGGCGCCGGCGCGGGCGTGAGTGCCACGTACTGGTAGTCACCCCTGCTGATCGCGGTTCGCCAGCCGCTGCAGGTCGCGATCGGCCGGTAGCCGCCACCGCCGGTGCGAACGCCGAGATAGTCGACGACGTTGGTGTCGCGAGCCCCATAGAGCGGGTACTGCGCGAGGCTGCCGTACACCGCGATGCGCACGTGGCTGACGCCCTGCGCCCACCGGTAGATCGCACCGAGCCCGGGGATGTCCGCGTCGCCGAGGAGGTAGCGGCGATCGAAGTAATGGCGCTGCACGACGAACGTGCCGGCGGCGGCCAGGGCGAGCAGCGAGACGAGCACGATCGCGAGGCGCCGCCCGCGGAGCCGGCGGGCGGGCCGGCACGCGGTCGCGACCGCCGCGAGCGCCGCGATCGCCGCGATGAAGACGATGTGGCGTGCGGTCTGGGACGGCCATAGGCCGGTCTCGAACTGAGATGCGAACAGTGCGATCAGGAGCGCCGGCCCGAGGATCGGGAGCGCCCGCGGGACCCGCACCCGCACGACGATCGGGATCAGCAGCGCCCCCAGCATCAGCGCCGGCGCCGCGTACCGCAGGTTCGCCTCGAACAGGTTCGTGTGCTCCGCGATCTGCGTCGCCCCTGTCGGGAAGAACAGGTATGACACCCCGGCCAGGGCGGCGGCGATCGCGAGGATCCGGACGGTCGGGTCCGACGCCACGGCCAGCCCGCCGATCACGGCGGCGACGTAGGCGATCAGGATCAGCGGGAACAGCGGCCCGAGCGTGTGGTAGAGCGCGGGCGCGAAGCGCGATGCCCACAGGGACAGATGCCCGATCTCGGAGGCCACGGTCTGCTGCTGCGAGCTCGCCAGCGGCGAGACCGGGCCGGGCAGCGTCACCGGGCCGAGGTGCATGCGCAGCCCGAGCGGGTTGCCGATCACGACCAGAGCTCGCACGTACCAGTACCCGCCGGTGAGCACCAGCGGTGCGGCGAGCAGACCGAGCGCGCGCGCGCGTTCGCCTCGCGCCGCGCGCAGCGTGATGCCGGCGACGATCACCGCTGCCGGGATCACGAACGTGTACTTCGTGCCGACCGCGATCCCGAGCGCCAGCCCGGCGACGGCGAGCTTCGACCCGCTCTCCTCGGCGTCGGCCACGAGCGCGATCGCGGCGAGCAGCATCGCCAGCCCGGCGACGTCGTTCCGAGCCTCTCCCGCCTGGGTCAGGCTCATCACCGGCAGCGACAGGATCAGCGCGCCGGCGAGCAGCGTGAGTGGCTGCACCCGCCATCGCGCTCCGATGCTCCAGGCCGCGAGCAGCGCGATCGCCAGCCACATCAGGTTGATCGCCGGCGACAGGAAGTCGTTGCGCAGCGCGACGATCCCGAGCGCGTGGAACAGCTCCGAGTTCGCCGGGTAGTACGCGACGTACGGGTCCGCCTGGGTGAAGTGGATGCCCGTGATCGAGCCCGTCTGCGCGAACCCGGCGGCGAACGGCATGTGGTACCAGAGCGTGTCGAAGTTGAGCATCCCCGCCCCGAGCGAGTTCGCCGTGCCGAGACACCACTGCGCCGCGACCACTACCACCGCGAGCACCGCGTAACACCCACCGAACCGGATCCGCCCGGGCGGGCGGGTCGACTCCCGCCCCTCCTCGCCGGCGACGGGCTCAGCCCCCGGCTCCGCCGGCCGCCCGCGATCCCAGATCAGGGCGACGACGGCGCCCACCACGAACAACCCGACGAGTGCCGCGAAGCGCAGCAGCGAGACGATGCCGAGCAGTTCGGCGCCGACCAGCAGCACGCTGAGCACGAGCACGATCTCCGCCAGCGCAGCGCTCGCCCCGCTCGCGCCGAGCAACCGCGTTCGCAGAACGTGCCCGATCACCCAGGCCGGCCCCACGATCGCGGCGAGGCGCACCGTCGCGATGCAGAAGCCCCCGACTGTCATCGGCGTCAGCCGATCGCGACCGGCTCGCGGTCGAGCAGGTGCGGCGGCAGCCGGCCCGGACCGCGTGCCTCGCACACCGCCTGCAGCAGCTGCTCGTACTGATCGGTGACCGCCTCCCACGAGTACTGCTGCGCGCGCATCAGTGCGCGCTGACGATATTCGGCCACCAGCTCGGGGTCGTCGAGCAGCCGCGCGAGCTGCGTCGCCAGGTCGTCGACCCCCGCCTTGCCGGAGAAGTAGATCCCGGCATCCCCGACCGTCTCCGCGTTCGGGCGGTGGTCGTTTACGAGCACGCAGTTGCCCGCGGCCATCGCCTCGAGGATCACCGGGTGCGTGCCACCGACCTCCGTCGGCGCGCAGAACACGTAGGCGTGGCGCTGCAGCTCCCAGTAGCCCTGCCCGAACACGTATCCCGGGAACACCACCCGCGGGTCCGCCGTCCGCCAAACCTGCCGGATGTAGTCGTCCGCGTACGGCGCCCCGCCGACGATGGCGAGCTTCATCCCGCGGGCCTGCGCTGCGCCGATCCGGCTGAATGCCTCCACCAGCAGGTGCGGGTTGTTCTCGGGCTCGAGCCGGCCGACGAACAGGATGTACTTGCGCGCCTCCAGGCCGAGCCGCTCGAGCGTCTCGGAGCCGTCGTAGCCCGGATCCTTGACTCCGTAAGGCACCACGCCGATCTTCTGTCCATAGCGGCGCTCGTAGATGTCCGCGACCGCGTGGCTGTCGGTGATGGCCTGGTCCGCCCAGCGCGGGGCGGTGCGCTCGGCGAACCGCAGGTACGCCTTGGCGAACGCGGGCCACTTGCGCCGGTCGGAGTCGAGGCCGTCGACGTTGATCACGGCCGGGATCGAGGCCCACCTGGTGATCAGGCACAGCGGCGAGTTGCCGGCGATGAAGAACAGCGCCACGTCGGGCTTCGTCACCCGCCCGGCGTGGATCGCCGACAGAAATGTGTGCACGAATGTGTCGAGGTACTTGTTCTGCACCGTCCGCAGGTGGACGAGCTCGGCGCCCATGTAGCGGCGCAACTTCGGGTCGACGACGTGCGGGCGGCAGTAGACCACGAGCTCGTGCCCGCGCCCGGTCAGCCGCGAGGCGATTTCCTCGACGGCCGTCTCGAACCCGCTGTACGACGCCGGTATCCCGCGGGTGCCCAGGATCGCGATCTTCATGGCTGCGCTAGAGAGTAGGCGGCGCGGTGCGCCCGTGCGGACGCGGACCAGGAGAACTCGGCGGCGCGGCGGCGCCCCGCCTCCGACAGCCCAGCCGTACCCGTCGCGCCGAGCCCCGCCATCGCGCCGGCGAGCTCGTCGACCGCTCCCGGCTCGAACCACACGGCCGCCTCGCCGCATACCTCCACTGCGCCCGCGGCCCGCGCTGCGATCACGGGCGTCCCGGCGGCCATCGCCTCGAGCAGCGTCAGCCCGAACCCCTCGTACAGCGACGGGTGCACGAGCGCCGCCGCGCGGGCGTACAGCTCCGCCAGCCGCTCGGGTCCGACCGGATCGCCGGCGGCGCCCGCGAGCACCAGCGGCAGCGGATCCGGGACCTGCGTCCGGTAGCGCTCGTGCGCCGCCAGCAGCGTCGCGAGGTCCTTGCGCGGCTCGCGGTCCCCCACGTACAGGAAGTGCTCGGCCGCCGCCGCGCGCGGCACGGCCGGCAGGACCTGTCCCGGCCCATGCGGCGCCACCACGATTCGCTCGGCCGGCACGCCCCACAGCTCGCGAACGTCGCGCGCGGTCGTCTCCGAGACGCAGATGACCGCCGCCGCCGCGAGCGCAGCGGCCCGGTGCGCCTTGTGCGCATAGCGCCGGAAACGGCGGTCGAACTTGTCCGGAAGTCGCTCGAACGCGAGGTCGTGCACCGTGATCACGACCCCGGCACCTTGGTGTCTCATGCTCGTCGCCGGCAGCGGGTGGTGGATCACATCGGCGCCGTTGGCGAGCGCGAGGTTCGGCAGCTCCATCTCCTCCCACCAGCGGTCGGTGAGCATGTTGCGGACGCTGCGCACGCCACCGCCGCCCGGGCTCCCGCGCCGCTCATTCGATACCGGCACGACCTCCAGGCCCTCCTGCGAGGAGAGCGCCTCGATCAGCCCGTCGAGGTACACCGCGGTCCCCGAGTGAGGGGCGCGCCGCGCGTACGTCGTATCGATCAGGACGCGCATCGGTCCGTTACCTCACCGCCGTCGCCCACAGCGACTCGCGCAGCAGCGGCAGCCCGCCAACCACTCGCACGCGCACCGGGTCGAACCCGAACTCGCCGAGCAGCTCTGCGAGCGAGCGCCGCGTGTACAGGTGCAGGTGATCGCCAAGCGGCTCGGAGAATGCCGCGACGCCAAACAGAGCGAGGCGCAGTCGCCCGTGCGAGGGCGTCGTCACGAGCAGCCGGCCACCGGGCGAGAGCACGCGACGCACCTCCGACAGCCACAGTGCCGTGTCCGCCACGTGCTCGATCACCTCGCCTGCCCACACGAGCTCGAACGAGCAGTCCTCGAACGGCAGCGGCCCGTCGAACGGAACGCTCACGAAGCACAGGCCCGGGTGACGCCGGCGCGCCCGTTCCAGCGCCGCCTCCGCAACGTCCGCTCCGATCACCTCGGCGCCCGCCTGCGCGAGTGCCGCACTGAACTCGCCGGCGCCGCAACCGAGGTCGAGCACGCGCTGGCCGGCCCGGGCCGCTCCGAGCAGGAAGGCGCGGCGGCGCTCGAAGCCGTGGGGCTCGATCCCGTCGGGCAGGCGCTGCCACAGCTGCTCGTAGTACTGCTGCACGCCCCGACCGTACCGTGCCGGGTATGGTCCCTGACCGCATGACGCGCAGGCTGCTCGCGGTCGCGGCGGTCGACCATCCCGGAGGAGCGGAGATCCATCTGATGAGGCTGCTGGCCGGGCTCACGGAACGCGACTGGAGGATCACGCTCACGACCCCGAGCGACGGCCCGCTCGCCGATGCCGCGCGGCGGGCCGGATACGACTGGCGCGCGCTCGGAGTCGGAGGCCTCCCAGCCCGGACGGGCGCGGGCGCGCTGGCGTCGTGGCCGCGGGCGCGAGCGCTCGCCCGAGACGCCGAGGTCGTGTACCTCAACGGCACCGTCTGCGGCCGGCTGCTTCCCGCGCTCCCTGCCGGCGCCGCCCGACGCGTGCTCCACGTGCACGACATGGTCACCCGGGTGCCGCGTTTCTGGAGCCGCGCCGACCTCGTGCTCGCGGACTCGGCCGCGGTCGCAGCGCGGCTGCCCGGACTTCGTGCCGAGGTCGTCTACGGTCCGGTCGACCCGGCGCCGCCGGAGGTCCCGGCGCCGTGGGCGGGCAACGGCGGCAGCGGGCCGGTCGTCGGCTTCGTCGGGCGGATCGAGCCGCGCAAGGGACCGCTCGACCTCGTTCGCGCCGCCCCGCTGATCCGCCGCGCGATCCCAGACGCGCGGGTCGTGGTGGTCGGCGGCGACCCGTACGGCTCGGATCGCCGGTACACGGACCGGGTCACCGACGCCGCGCGCGAGCGAGCGGCTCGGTTCAACACCGCCGACTACGTCGAGCGCGTCGAGCGGCTGATCGCGGCATGAAGGTCGCATTCGACAGCCGCCCGGCCAAGGACTGGCGCGGCATCGGCCGCTACGCCCGCTGCCTGCTCTCGGCGCTGCGCGAGCTCGACCGGGGCGAGATCACCGAGACGCACACGCCGAGCGCCCGTCGCTGCGACGTCTACCACTCGCCGTGGATCGACGGCGCGATGCTCCGCTCTCCCGTGCCGATGGTGGTCACGCTGCATGACCTCGTTCCGCTCAAGCGCCGTGGGGAGTACCTGCGCTCGGGCCTGCGCTTCAAGCTCCGCTACCTCGCGGTGCAGCGCGCTGTGCGCGTGATCGTGCCGACGCGCGTGGTCGCCGCCGACGCGATCAACGTGCTCGAGATCCCAGCGGACCGGATCACGATCATCGGCGAGGCGGTCGCTCCTGCGCTCTACGCGCGCAGCGACGCCGAGGTGCGTGCCGTTCGCGAGCGGTATTCGCTGCCGGACGACTACCTGCTGTGGGTGGGCGGCCTGCGCACGCCGGACCCGCGCAAGCGGGTCGCCGCGCTCGCCCGGGCCAAGCGCTCGCTGCCGCTGGTGCTCGTCGGCCAGGCCGGCAGCTGGGCGCACGAGCTGCCGGACGTGACGCTGACCGGCGCCGTCGACGACGACGAGCTGGCCGCGATCTACACGGGCGCGCGCGCGCTCGTGTTCCCGAGCGACGACGAGGGCTTCGGGCTGCCGCCGATCGAGGCGCTCGCGTGCGGCACGCCGGTCGCCGCGTGCGACGTGCCGGCGCTCCGCGAGGTGCTCGAGGGCCGCGCGGCGCTGACCCCGGTCGATGACCTCGACGCGCTGATCGTCAGCGCCGAGTCGCTGCGCCGCCCGGCCCCCGCGCCGCCGCCCTGGTCGTGGGCGGACGCCGCAGCGGCGACCTGGGAGGTTTACGAGCAGGCACTGAGCGCGCCCGTGCGCTGGCGCGGAGCGAGGCGCCGCGTGGCGGCCGCGCGCGTCAGGCCTCCGGCGGCCTGAGTCCGAACGGGGGCAAGTCGGCCCGCCGCTTCGCCCGCACGAGCGCGCGCCTTCGCCGCGCGCCGGGCAGCAGCCTGTACGCGTCGCGGTAGCCGCCGAGCAGGTGGCGCTCGCGCAGCAGCGCGTGGCCGAGCGCCAGCAGCTCGTAGCCGGCGATCCGCGCGCCATCGCGCCGCAGTCCGCGGCCGGGTCTCGTTCTTCACGATCATCAGGTAGCGATTGCGGAACTGCAGCCGCCGCGCGTGCTCGGGCATCTGCGCTCGCGTCGACGGGCTGTAGGTGCGGATGTGGGTCGCCACC
Source organism: uncultured Solirubrobacterales bacterium (assembly GCA_963826895.1). Classification (GTDB taxonomy): domain Bacteria; phylum Actinomycetota; class Thermoleophilia; order Solirubrobacterales; family Solirubrobacteraceae; genus Palsa-465. The sequence continues at coordinate 443,774 of CAWGYJ010000005.1, read as the reverse complement.
GCGTCCGGCTCGTAGACGCAGCGCCAGCCGAGCAGTTGCGCGCGCCACGCGAGGTCGGCGTCGGATGCCCACAGTTCCATGCCCTCGTCCAGCACTCCCGCTCGGGCCCGAGCGCGCACTCCTCGAGCGTCTCCAGGAATCCGGGCTCGAGCACGCAGTCCGCGTTCAGCAGCAGCACCGAGTCGTGGGGGAGAGCTGCCGGAACGCCTCGTTGATCGCGGCCGCGTACGTGCGTCGCGGCGTCAGCCGCAGGTGCCCGGCGCCGTGCTGGGCGGCGAGCTCCGCGGTCCCGTCGGTGCAGGCGTTGTCGATCACGACCACGTCGGCATCGGGCTGCGCGGCCGCGGCCGGGAGCGAGTCGGCGAGGTTGTGCGCCTCGTCGACGTTCAGCATCAGGATCGTGGTTCGCGATGCGGCCACGGGCGGCACGATGTCACGATCCCGGTGCACTAGATGCTCGTCGCCGTCACCGACCACGCCGCCGACCGCTTCCGCCAGCGCGTCCGCGGCACGCTCGAGCCGAAGCTCGAGATCGCCAGGCGCGTCGCCCGCGCGCGCGAGGCCGGCCAGGTCGCTCCCGGCGACCGCGGCACGATCCTGGTCCGCGACCTCGACCGTCCCGCGCTGGTCTACGTCTGCCGCCCCGAGGGCGACACCGAACTGGTCGTCGTGACCCTCTGGGAGGAGGGCGAGGACGCCGCCGTCCCGAAGCGCTTCACCGACGCCCTGCGCCGCGACGACCACCGGGTCACCGAGTCCCCGCGCCGCGACGACGACCGCCAGCCCCCGCCCCGCCGCGCCGCTCCCCGCCGCCGCCACCGACCCTGACGCGTCAATCGGCTCGTCCGCCGGGCGGTGTGTGACGGCTCCAGGGTCGCCGAGCGACCCTGCTAGAATGCTTGCCAGCAAGCAAGTATTCGCCCGCAACCCGCCGGAGACCAGCCACGCCCCAGCCACCCACGCCGCAGTCAGCCACTCCCCAGGCCGCCACTCCCCAGGCCGCCACGACCGCCGCCGCGAGGCTCGACGCCGAAGCCGTCGGCCGCCTGCGCATCGTCCTGGGCAGGCTGCAGCGGCTGCTGCGGGCCACGCCCGCGGCAAGCGCCGCCGGACTGACCCCGACCAAGAGCGCCGTCCTGTTCGCGGTCGTCCGCCGGGGTCCGATCGGCCTCTCGGAGCTGGCCGACGAGCAGGGGCTCAACCCGACGATGCTCTCGCGCGTGATCGTCGCGACCTCGTCGACGCGGGCCTCGCTCGAGCGCACCAGCGACCCCGGCGACCGCCGCGCGGCGCTGGGTCAGGCCACCGCGCCGGCCGCAGGCTGGCCGAGCGGATGCGCCGCGAGCGCGACCGACGCGCTCGAGCGCGGCGCTCGAGCCGCTCGACGACGAGCAGCGCGAGCGTCGCTCGAGCAGGCGCTGCCCGCGCTCGAGGCGCTCGCCGAGCAGCTCAAGGACCGGCGCGGTGACGCGCGTCGGCGAGCCGGCCGGGTCACGTTCGCCGCCCTCGCGCGTCCCGAACTACCGCCGCTACTTCTGCGGGCCAGGCGATCTCGCTGATCGGCACCTGGATGCAGATGACGGCGCAGTCCTGGCTCGTGCTGACGCTGACGCACTCGAGCACCGCGCTCGGCCTGATCGTCGCGCTGCAGACGCTGCCGGTGCTGCTGCTCGGCGCCGTACGGCGGCGTGATCGCCGACCGCGTCGACAAGCGCCGGCTGATGATCGCGCTGCAGTCCGCGATGGGCGTGCAGGCGCTGGTCCTCGGCCTGCTGACGGTCACCGGCGCCGTGCAGGTGTGGGAGATCGGCGTGCTCGCGGTCGCTGCTCGGGCTCAACAACGCGTTCGAGAACCCCGCCACGGCAGTCGTTCATGCTCGAGATGGTCGGGCGCGAGCACCTGCGCAACGCGGTCAGCCTGAACTCGGTGCTGGTCAACGTCGCGCGCGCGATCGGCCCGGCCGTCGCCGGGATCCTGATCGCGACCGTCGGCGCCGGCGTCTGCTTCCTCGCCAACGCGGCGCAGCTTCGTCGCGGTCGTCGTCTCGCTGATCGACGCTGGACGCGCCGCAGCTGCACCCGACCCCGCCGCAGGCCGCGCGCCCGGGGCCAGCTGCGCGAGGGCCTGCGCTACGTCCGCTCCACGCCGCGACCTCGCGATCCCGCTGCTGATGATGGCGGCCGTCGGCTGCCTCACCTACGAGTTCCAGGTCTCGCTGCCGGTGATGGCCGACCGCGGGCTGCACGTCGGCGCCACCGGCTTCGGCTTCATGACCGCCGCGATGGGCATCGGCGCGGTCGTCGGCGGACTGCTGCGTCGCCGCCCGCGGCAAGACCGGGGCTCCGCCCGCTCGTTCTCGGCTGCGACCGCCTTCGGCGTCGACGATGGCCCTCGCCGCGCTTCGCGCCGAGCCTCGGCGTAGAGCTGCTCGCTGCTGGCGCTCGCCGGCGCCGGCAGCATCGCGTTCATGTCGACCGGCAACTCGACCCTGCAGCTCGGCGCCGAGCCGACGATGCGCGGTCGCGTGATGGCGCTGTGGTTCGTCGCCTTCCAGGGCTCGACCCCGATCGGCGGCCCGACCGTCGGTGCCCTGATGGCGCTCGCCGGTCCGCGAGCCGGGCTCGCGGCCGGGGCGATCACCTGCCTCGTCGTCGCGGCCCTTGGATGGCTCGCCGTCGACCGGCGCCGCTCACAGAAGCTCCCGGTAGACGGCGGCGGTCTCGCGAGCGGTGCGCGCCCACGAGAACTCGCCCGCGCGCGCAAGTCCGTCGCGGGCTAGCCGCTCGCGCAGCGCCCCGTCCACGAGCAGGCCACGCAGCGCCCGGACCAGATCGCCCGGCTGCGCCGGATCGAAGTACGCCGCCGCCTCGAGCACGACCAGCCCGAACCCTTCGTACAGACTCGGGTGCACGAGCAGCTCGGCGCCGCGGATCAGCGCATCGAGCGCGGCATCCGAAACGTAGCCGGTCAGTTCCACCGGCTCGCCGGCCGCCGACGCACTCAGCTCGGCCCCGGCGCCTGTGTCCACGCCGCACAGCACCAGCCGGAGGGGGATCCCATCCGAGCGTCGCGGCGAGACGAATGCCCGGACCAGCGCGACGCCGAGGTTCTTCTTGGCGCGCAGGTCGCCGACCGCCAGCAGATACGGGCCGGGCGGCGGCTCCAGATCGCCGGCGGCGAGCGCGGGCGCGTCGGGGATCACGCGCACCCGGTCCCGAGCAACCCGCCAGCGGGCGCAGACATCGTCGGCCGTGTACACCGATGGGCAGATCACCCGCTCCGCGCCGCGCGCCGCGAGCCGAGCGTGAACGCGCACAGGCACGCGAGCACGGGTGGGAGCAGCAGCAGCGAGGCGCTCGCGTTCGAGCGGATCGCGAGCGTCACCGGGATCAGCACGACCAGCATCGCGACCATCGGCACGAGCTGCACGGTGACCGACGCGGCCGGGATCGTCTGCCGCGGGAACTTGACCTTCGAGACGAGCGAGGACTGGTCGACGAGCGAGCCCGTGGCCGACAGCAGCGACTGGGCGAAGAACAGCCACACGATCAGCCCGGCGAGGATGAAGATCGGGTAGTCGGGCTAGGAGGTCGCCTTCAGCAGCGGCCCGAGCATCACGCCGTACACCGCCATCAGCAGCAGCGGGTTGACGAAGTACCACAGCACTCCGACCACGGAGCCCTTGTACTTCTGCCGCAGCTCCCGGCGCACGAGCTGCGAGAACAGGTAGCTGTATCGACGCACGCCCAGCGAATCATCGGCTCTCGAGCAGCAGCGTCACCGGACCGTCGTTCACGAGCTCTACCTCCATCATCGCGCCGAACACGCCCCGAGCGGCGCCGAGCCGCTCGCAGAAGCGCTCGTACAGCGGCTCCGCGAGCTCCGGCCGCGCCGCCGCCACGTACGACGGCCGGTTCCCGCGCCGTGCGTCGCCGTAGAGCGTGAACTGCGACACGCACAGCAGCTGCCGATCGCCGAGCGGGTCGTTCATCCGCCCTTCGGCGTCCGCGAACACGCGCAGCGCCCGGACCTTGTCCGCCAGCCGGTCGGCGTCGCGCTCCGAGTCCGTGTGCGTGACCCCGAGCAGCACCAGCAGCCCGGGCCCGATCTCCGACACGACACGCCCCTCGACGCTCACCGAAGCGCGAGAGACCCGCTGGACAAGCGCGCGCATCGGAGCTGAGGGTAGGCCATCGACCGGCCTTCAAAGCCGCGAGCGGAAACTCGCCAGCGGCCTGACTGCCGGTCACGCGTGGCGTCTTTTCCGCTCGATACGAGCGGCTTCTCGGCAACCACGCCCCGGTGACCGGCGCTTGGCGACTTTCCGCTGCTGTGACGTACGATCCGGGCGGTGAGGCTGCCCGGACGCGAGCTCCAGGACGCGCTCGGAGACAGGCTGCCGGGTGACGATGCGCGGCAGGCGCTCGCCGACCGTTACATCGAAGCGGCCGCCGGTCGCCCCGACGGTGGTCCGTGGCGCGTGCTCGACCTCGGCTGCGGGATCGGCACGTCGGTCGACTACTTCCGCGCGCAAGATCCAGAGGTGCAGTGGACCGGGCTCGACCTCGCCGACTCGCGCGAGGTCGGGCAGCGGACGAGGACCGACGCGCGCTTCGAGACCTTCGACGGGGTGACGATTCCGTTCCCGGACCGCAGCTTCGATCTCGTCTACTGCAAGCAGGTGCTCGAGCACGTGCGCCACCCGGGTCCGCTGCTGCGCGAGACCCGGCGAGTCCTGCGCGAGGGCGGCGCGTTCGCCGGCTCCACGTCGCAGCTCGAGCCCTACCACTCACGCAGCATGTGGAACTACACGCCGATCGGGTTCGACGAGTTGCTCTCGGAGGCTGAGCTCGACCTGGTTGAGATCCGGCCCGGTATCGATGCGTTGACGCTGATCGCCCGGCGGCTCGTCGGGCCGCGAAAGGCGTTCGAGCGCTGGTGGGGCGGGACCTCGCCGCTGAACCGGGCGATCGACCTGTACGGCCGGGCGCGGCGGCTCGACGCGCACCAGCTGAACGCGACGAAGCTGCTGTTCTGCGGCCACTTCGCTTTCCTCGCGCGGCGCCCCGTCCCCTAACCGGCGTCCCGCAGCTCGGCCGCCGCGCGTTCGGGCGCGACGATGTTCAGGTGGACCTCGGCGCCCAGCTCGAGCCCGGCCAGGTACGTCAGCCGCGGCAGGATGTCGATCCGCCAGCAGTAGTGCTCGGCGCCGCGCGGCGCGGTCCTGACCCACAGGTTCAGCGGCGGGAACGCGCCGAGCCGCCGCGCGAGCCGGTTCAGCGCGTCGTGGAGCAGTGCCGCGCCGGTCGGTCCGTCGTCCTCGAATCGCATCCGCGGGACTCGCGGCGCCAGCATCAGCTGATACGGGACGCGCCCTGCGTACGCGGTCATCAGCACCGCCTCGTCGTCGATCGCCACGATCCGCTCGCGCCGGCGAACCTCCTCCTGGACCAGGTCCCCGAGCATGTTTCCGCCCATCGTCCGAGTCGCGTACGCGCCGAAGCGCTCGCGCTCTCGGGCGATCCCCGCCGGCACGAAGTCGAGCGCGTACACCTGCGCGTGCGTGTGGGGCAGCGACGCTCCGGCCTCGCGGCGCTCGTTGACGATCACGTGCGTGTACGCGGCGCCCGCATGCGCGCGCATCCGCTCGCGCCAGACGTCCACGGCGCCCGCGACCTCGCCGGGCGACAGCTCCCCGAGCGACAGCACCGGCTTCGGCGAGTTGACGACCACCTCGTGGGCGCCCGTCGCGGCGCCCGCCCAGAACAGATCCGGCTTGGCCTCGGGAGGTGGTGGCGGCGCGTCCGGGCTGAGCGCCGGGTACAGGTTCGGCACCACGCGGGTGCTCCAGCCCGGCGTGTCCGCACCGCCACCGCCCGGCCGGACCGCGTACACCTCCGGCGGCGTGCGGTCCTCGTGGCCCTCCAGAAACGGATCCCGCTCGATCTCGATCGGCTCGGGCGGCTCTGATCGCAGCTCGCCGCCCGGCCGGCCGGCGCGCGCGCCCGCCACGATCGTCCGCTGCCCGGTCAGCGCATCGATCCGCACCATCGGACCCGACTCGCTCATCCCGGCGTCCCCCGAGAGATCAGTCAAGGACCCGTTCCATCGCGACATGCTCGATGTTCGCCTCCACGAACACGCGCCCGCGCGGCCGGTAGCCGGCCTGTTCGTACAGCGATTGCGCGTAGGTCTGGGCGTGCAGCACGAGCCGCCGCGCGCGGCCGGCCCTGGCCTCCGCCTCGGCGAGCTCGAGCAGCGCGGTCGCGATCCCCTGCCGGCGCGCCTGGCGCGAGACCGCGAGCCGGCTGAACTGGACGGTCGGGCCGACGAACAGCAGCCGGCAGGTGCCGAGCAGCTCGCCGTCAGCGACCGCCACCAGATGCAATCCGTCCCTGTCCCGGCCGTCCTGCTCCTCGTGCGCGGGGACCCCCTGCTCGACGCAGAACACCTCGTGGCGCAGCGACAGCGCGGCGTCCATCTCGGCCGGCCCGGCGAGCCGGCGGACGGTGTATTGCACCGTCCCGCTCACGTCACGTGGAGGTAGAAGGCGATGTCCTTCTTCAGGTCAGCCACAGTCGTGTACGGCCCGGCCTTGTCGTAGATCATCGACCCGGCGCGGCTGAAGTACAACGTCTGGGGCATGTACTGCGGGTCAGCGCCCACGGACCCGGGAATGCGACCGTGGGGGTCCGTATAGCTCGGATACGTGACCGGGAAGCGCCGAAGGAACGAGGCTGCATTGCCGTTCGAATCCTGAGCGTCGATCCCGAGGAACGCGACCTTGCGCCCGTACGCGACCGCGACCCGCTGGTAGACCGGGAACTCCGACTGGCACGGCCCGCACCAGGACGCCCACTGTTCACGACCACCGGGTACCCGCGCAGCGCGCGCAGCCGCGCCTTGAACGCCGCCGGGCCACCCGACAGCAGCTGGTTGGCCTGCGCGTGCAGCCCCGCCAGCGGGGCCGGTGAGCCCCCGAACGCATCATGGACCACCTGCGGGCTGGGCGCCTCGTTGTGAGCCTGGACCCGCATCCGGCCACGACCGCCACCATCACTAATGCTGCAAGCCAGGAACGGGCGCTCACGGCCCGACAGCTTGCCACACGGCCGGTCCGCATCGCTTAAATATTGGCTATCCTCTAAGCCAGAGACGGCGCGGGGGTGCCGCTTCTGAGGATCCCGCGCTGTACTCGGCGATGCCGCCGAGACTGCTTTGAGCCGCAACGAGCTTTGCCGCGGCTCGTCCATCCAGACGCAACCTTTCAATCACCATGGGTGATTCCACCCCCTTTCCGAGTCCTGCCGCGATCGCGCGCGCGGAGCTACTGACGCGCGAGCGCTTCGTCTTCGAAGGCGAAACCCTCGAGGATGCCCTGGCGCCCGGCTCCGCCCGGCGGCGCGCGCTCGACGCTGCGCTGGTGGAGGTCGAGGACGGAGCCAAGGTGCCGTCGATCGAGTGGCGGCGGGAGTTCTCGCTGCTGCTCGGGCTCGAGCGGCTGCTGTCCGAGGAGGAGCCGCACCTGGTCGACGGCACGGTGCTGTCCGCCCACCAGGTCGACGCGCTCTCGGGCACGCTGACCGCGCTGCTGGCCGAGGCGCAGCGTAACGGGCAACGGCTCCAACGGCAGCGGCCAACGGGAGCGACGAGATCGCCGACGCGCTCGCCGCGCCGCGTCGAGCTTGACTTCGAGTCGACGATGCCGCGGCGAGGACGACGCTCGAGGAGGAAGACGACGACGAGGACGAGCGACGAGGAGCCTCAGGACTGGCAGGACGAGCGCCGACGAGGAGGACGAGGAGCAGCTCGCCGAGCAGCCCGAGGACCCCAACGCCGACCGGCGCTTCTGGTTCGAGCACGCGACCGGCGCCGGCAAGACGGTCGCCGCCGCTCGGCTTCGTCGAGGCCTCGCGCACCGGCGGCGTCCTGATCCTGACCCACCGCCGCAACCTCGTCGACCAGTTCATCGGCGAGCTCAAGGACCGCGGCTACCGCGACCGCCTCTGCGCCCCGCTGCTCGACGGCCAGGACGCCGCCAACGGCCCGGTCACGGTCGAGACCTACCAGTGGTTCGTGCGCAACGCCGGCAAGATCTCCGACGCCTACACGATCGTGATCTGCGACGAGGCGCACACCGCGCTCGGCGAGAAGACCTCGGCTGCGATCCGCCGCTGGCACGGGCCGATCTGCATCGGCATGACCGCCACCGGCGCGCTGATCGCGCGCCACGTCACCGACCTGTTCCCGACGCAGACCTCGCGCTTCGACCTCGCGCAGGCGGCACGCCGCGGCGTGATCTCGCCGCTGCGCTGCATCCGCATCCCGCCCGGACCGGGCGTGCGGACGATCGCCAAGGTGCCGCTGCGCCGCGGCGAGGTCGACACCGAGTTCGACCAGGAGATGCTGGCCGAGCTGCTCGACCAGACGCCGTTCAACCTCGCGATCGCCGACCTCTACAAGACCCGCTTCAACGGCGTGCCGGGCGTCGTCTACGCCGCCGGTGTGCGGCACGCGTACAACGTCGCGCAGTCGTTCCGCGACCTCGGGATGAAGGCCATGGCCGTCTCCGGCGAGACGCCCAAGCGCGAGCTGGCGACGGATCCTCGCCGACTACGAGGCGGGCAAGATCGACGTGCTCGTCAACGCGCAGCTGCTGGCCGAGGGCTGGAACAGCCCGCGCGCGACGATCTGCATGCACCTGGCGCCGACCGCCTCCAAGCGCATCTACCAGCAGCGCGTCGGCCGCGTCACCCGCCGGCATCCGGGCAAGGAGGCGGGCATCGTCGTCGACTTCGTCCACCCCGCGACCAAGCACGACGACCCCGTCGTGACGCTGCACTCGCTGCTCGACCGCGACGTCTACCGCGGCGGCGCGATCGTGGTCGGACCGGTCCGCCGCGGCCGTGGGCGGCGCGTACGCGTCGAACGCCGCGTGCTGCCCGTGACGCCGGATCCCGACCGGCGCGCCGAGGTCTTCGAGCGCGAGCTGTGGCGGATCGCGGTCGAGCACCTTGACTACGGCGAGCAGCACGTATGGGCGGCGCTGGCGGGCGCGCGCGTCGCGCCGAACGGCTGGCGCCGGGCGAAGGCGATGCTCCACTTCGACCGCGGCGGCGAGCTCAAGCGGCGCTTCCTGCTGACCGCGCTGCAGCGCAACCGCAACGCACAGCTGCGGCTGCGAGCGCTGCAGGAGATCGCTGCCAGCCGCGACGCCGAGGCGTTCGACACCGCCGTCGACATCATGGCCCCGTGGCCGCGCGACGAGCGCCGCGAGGGCGTCAAGATCATGCTCCAGGCGCTCGCGGAGCGCCGGATCGGCCGCCGCGACCAGGCGAACGCCTGGATCTGGCGGATGGCCGAGTACACGCGCGAGGTGCACGAGGAGTACGCGGTCCAGCGCTGGCCCGAGACCAAGCGCCTGCTCGGGCTGCTCGTGAACTCGAGCGGCGCCGCGCACGCGCGCAACGCCCGCCGGCTCGTGCACGCCTCGCGCAAGGAGGACCGCCGGCTGTGCGCCGCGCTGCTGGCCGCGGCGCTCGCGCACACGCCCGAGGCCGAGGAGGCGCTTCGTGGCGCGCGCACGCGGATGGCCCGCAAGCCCGCGGCGCTCGCGCGCGAGCTGCTGCGCAACTTCCCCAAGGGCCGGCGCGGCAACAAGCGCCGCCGGCGCAAGGCCGGCGCCAACGGCTCCGGCGCAGCGGAGGCCGAGGAGGCCGTCGTCACGGCCACCGCGCTCGAGGCGCCAGACGAGCCGGAGGAGGATACGGGCGAGGTGGAGAAGAACGGCGCAGGGCCGGCGGCGGAGTTCGACGATCCGGAGGCGCCCGATGACGACGACGGATTCGACGACTCTGACGACCCTGACGACCCTGACGACGGCGACGACGGCGACGACGGCGACGAGGACGACGACGACTTCGACGACGCCCTCGAGGACGAGTCCGAGCAGGACACCGAGGCCGCCGCGTAACTTTCGGCGCGCTCGCCGGTTAGCGGTTCAGCTACCACCGACCAAAGGAGTCACCCGTGTCAACTCATCGCCTTGCCGCGCTCGCCGCGGTCGCCGCCTCCGGCGCGATCGCGACCGGCGCACTCGCCGCCACCAGCAGTGCCGCTTCGGCCCCGAACTTCTGGCAGAACCCGACGCACAAGGTCGTCTGCGGGATCATGATCGGCGGCAACGACGTGCTCTGCAGCGCGAAGCCGATCCCGGCGCCGCCGCACACGAACTCAAAGGACGGCGACCCGGGCTTCGTCTCGATCGGCAAGACGGGTAAGCCGCACCTGCTGCGCCTGAGCCAGGACTCGTTCGAGGGCACCACCCCCAAGACGGAGAAGGCGGGCACGATCTGGAGCTTCAACGGCGTCAACTGCACGATCGCCGCCAAGAGCGTGACCTGCAAGAACAAGTCAGGCCACGGCTTTGAGATCTACGGCGGCGGCAAGAACTACAGGTCCTTCTGAGCCACGGGTGTCCGACGGGACGTTTGGCCGGCGACCCGCGAGTTCCCGCGGTTTGACAATCGCCCGACACCGGGAGACCATGCTCGCGCGTGCCGCATAATGCGTCACGTGTGAGCATTCCTGGGGCCAACACATGGGGCTGAGAGATCTGACGGAGTCCGACGGCGACGCATTGCTGCGATTTGCGGTGATGTCGTCGTTCCCGCCGGGATGGCGTGTGTCCGCCGAGGACCGGCGAAGCGAACACCTCAGCCGTTGGCTCGACGACTGGGATGATGAGCTCGGGGTCGGCTGGGACGCGAACGGGAGGCTGATCGGAGCGGCCTGGGCGCGCCGAGTGTCTCCGGTCCTCGTCCGCGACGAGCAGACCGGCCGGCCGCTGCCCGAGGTCATCATGGGCATCGAGCGGAGCATGAGGAGAAGCTCTGTCGGCCGACGGCTGCTCGAGGCCCTCCAGGCCCGTGCCGCACGCGACGGAACGGCTCTCGCGGCGAAGGTTCGCCTCAGCAACCCGGCGGCGGTGGGCGTCGTCAGGGCAGCGGGCTTTGTGCCGTGGCGTTCGCTGCCGGAAGGGCGCCGCGTCGTCGTGTGGCGACCCGACCGGGCGCCCACCGGGCCCGGGGCGGGAGCCGACTGATGAGCTCACTGCGGGTTGCGGTTCTCAGCGGAGGCCCCTCTCCCGAGCGGGGACCGTCGCTCGTGTCAGGCGTCGCGGTATGCGAGGGGCTCGCGTCTGCCGGGCACGTGCCCATCGCGATCGACGTGGGCATCGACCGTGTCTGGCGGCGAGACGGCGAGCCGCTGGCGCTCATACCGGGAATGGGGCTTGCGGGTGCCGACGTGGCATTCCCGATGCTCCACGGATGCTTCGGCGAGGACGGGACCGTCCAGGGCGTGCTCGAGTGCCTCGGCCTCCCGTATGTCGGGGCGGGAGTCCTGGCCTCGGCGCTCTGCCTCGACAAGGTCGCCTTCAAGGGGCTCCTCGCCCATGCCGGCCTGCCCCAGACGCGCTACGAAACGGTGACGCAGGAGGCGTTCGCGGCGGATCGGCTCGACGTTCTGGAACGGGTTGGCGGGTTGGGGTGGCCGGCCTTCGTCAAGCCGTCCGGCTGCGGTTCGTCCTTTGGGGTCTCGCGAGTGGTGACCGAGGAGGGAATGCCCGACGCCCTCCAGATCGCGCTGTCCTACGGTCCCGAGGCGATCGTCGAGGAGGGAGTCGAGGGGATCGAGGTCGAGTGCTCGGTCATCGGTAACGCCCGGCCGTTCGTGTCTCGGACGGGCGAGATCGAGGTCGTCTCGAGCCGGTCCGGGTGGCGCGACGAGTTGACGAAGGCGACGCGGGGCTCGATTCGGCTGAAGAGCCCCGCGAGGATTCCGGAGCCGATCAGCGAGGAGGTCCGGACCCTTGCACTCGACGTGTACCGCCTGACCCGCTGTCGCGGTCTCGCACGAGTGGACTTCTTTGTCGACGGCGATCGGGTGCTCGTCAACGAGGTGAACACGATGCCCGGGATGAAGGCGACCAGCATCTTCTCCCTGCTGCTGAACGGCAGCGGCCTTCCGTACGAGGAGATGCTCGACGAGCTGCTCCGCCTCGCGCTGGAGGCAGCACCGCCAACGGCGCAGACACCTGTCGGCGCCGCCGTCGCCGTCTGACGCCGGCGGGCCCGTGCGCGTCCTGATCGCCTACGAGTCCCTCGTCGACTACGCGGGCACGGAAACGTACATCCTCACGATCGCGCGCCAGCTGCTCGCCCTCGGCCACGATGTCGTCGTCTACGCCCGCACCGTCGGCCCGATGGCGGACTTCATGCGCACCGAGAAGATCGAGGTCACCAACGAAGCAGACGCGCTTCCGAACGTGTGCGACGCCGTGCTCGCGCAGGACGCGGCAAGCGCTTACGAGATGCGGGACCGCTATCCCGACGCTGCGTGCGTCTGCACCGTGCACTCGCGGGGCGTCGCTGTGGGCATCCCACCGCAAGTCGACGCGATCTGCGGAGCCGTGGTCGTGTTCAACGACCGGGTTCGACGGTTTGTCGAGCAGGCCGCCTTCCACGCCCCGATCGTGCGCTTGCGTCAGCCGATCGAGCTGCAGCGATTCGGTGTGCTCGGGCTCCAGTCCACGCGGCTGCGCCAGGCGCTGGTGCTCAGCAACTACGTGCGCGGGCCGCAGGCGCGGCTTCTGGAGGACGCCTGCCGAAACGTCGGCGCCGAGCTCGTGAAGGTGGGAGCGCACAGCACGCCGATGACGCGCCCGGAGCATGCCATCGCCGACGCCGACATGGTGTTCGGACTCGGCCGCTCGATCCTCGAGGCGATGGCGGGCCGGCGAGCCGCCTACGTCTACGGCGTCGCGGGAATCGACGGCTGGGTGACACCGGACAACTACGCGGCGCTCGAAGCCGATGGCTTCGCGGGGCAGGTGAGTGCAGACGTTCCAAGTCTCGAGCGCGTCACAGCCGACCTGCGGTCCTGGTCGCCGGAGATGGGCCCGGAGAACCGAGCCCTGGCGGCCCGGCACTCGGTCTCGGACCACGTGGCGGAGCTCCTCGACCTGGTTCGCGAGCTCGGCGCGCCGAGGCGCCTGCCCCTTGGCGACCACCAGGAACTTGCTCGCCTCGTGCGGCTCGAATGGTCCGCGCAGGGTCGCCTCCGCGGCGTCGTCGAGGAGAACCGACTGCTCCGTGCTCGGATCGAGGATCTGGCCCGCGAAGCGACAGACGTACGGCAGGCGCTGGCGGAGATCAGGCAGAGGCTCGAGGCGCTGCGCGCGACTCGGCGCTTTCGCCTCGCCTGCCGGCTCGCCGCGCCGCTGGATCGTGCTCGCGCTGCGCTCGCCTGGGCTCGGGCGAAACGTCAGGCGTGATCCGCCAGATGGACCTCGCCGGCCTCGAGCGCGACCTCGCCCGCGCCGGTTGACACGAGCAGCCTGCCGTCGGCGTCGATCCCGGCGCCGAGGCCGGCTCCGTTCGTCCAGCTGACCGGCCGCCCGAGCAGCGCGTCGCGCGCGCGGACCGCGTCCAGGACCTCGGCCTCCGGCGCGGTGATCCACCGCGTCAGCGCCGCCAGCAGCTCGGCGAGCACCGGCTCCACCTGCTCCGGTGAGCGCCCAAGGGAGCCGGCCCGCCCGCGCAGCTCGGACGGGAAGTCCTCGTCCCTCACCGCGACGTTGACGCCCATCCCCAGCACCGCCCAGCGCTCGGCCGGCCGGCCTTCGACCAGGATCCCCGCGACCTTCCGTGCCGAGAGCAACACGTCGTTTGGCCACTTCAGAAGCGCATCCGCGCCCGCGACCTCGGCGACCGCTGCGCCCGCCGCCAGGGACAGCAGCCGCGGCGGCTCACGCACGACGAGCGAGCACAGCAGCGCCCGGCCGGCCGGCGCCGTCCACGCTCGCCCCTGCCGCCCGCGCCCGGAGGTCTGCTCGCTCGCTGTTACGAGCGTGCCATGTGGCGCACCTGCGGACGCCAGCTGGCGCGCGTCGTCGTTCGTCGAGCCCGTCACCCGCAGGTGCAGGCGCGGCCGTCCGAGCGGCGGTGCCGTCTCGCTCACGCTCACGCCGCGCTGATCCGCAGCGCGTCGCCGGCCGACAGCCCGAGCAGCTCGGCTGCGCTGCCGTGGTTGACGGCGACGGCCAGCGTGCGGTCGGCGTCCTCGTACAGCAGCAGCTCGCCCGCGCGGACATCCGCGAACGTGCGGACGTAGTGAGCGGCGTGTCCGCCTTTGCCGCCCGTCGCAAGCTCGATCGCCGCGCCCATCCCGAGCTCGAGCTCGATCACGTCCTCGTGCCCGGCGTCGAGCTGGACGTTGCCGAACCGGTCGATGTGGATCGCGTGCGCCACGAGCGCGTCGGGCTCACGCCGCGGCCGCGGCAGCTCGATCGTGATCAGCTCATCCGGATCGAGTGGCGGGCCCGCCTCCGACAGCGTGCCGCCGGCCGCGAGCCGCGCCCCGACCGGAGCGAAGATGTCGCGGCCGTGGAATGTCGCCGACACCGGCTCGAGCCGCCACGGCGAGCGCGCGATGTCCGCGGCCTCGGTGATGCCGCCCGCCTCGGCGGCCGCGAGCGACAGCAGCCCGTTGTCGGGCCCGACCAGCACTCGCCCGTCGGCCAGCGCCAGCGCCACGGCGCGCCGCTCGGCGCCGACCTCCGGGTCGACGACCGCGATGTGCACGCCGACCGGCATGTACCGCAGCGCGTCCCGGAGCGTCAGCGCCCCACCCTGGATGTCGTGTCGGGCGACCCCGTGGGTGATGTCGATCACCCGTGCCTCGGGGCAGATCTGAGCGAGCACCCCGTGGCAGATCCCGACGAAGTCGTCGTCGAGGCCGTAATCGGTCAGCAGCGTGATGACAGGCGCAGCCACCGGGTCTATCGTATGGCTCAGGGATGGGATCGGACCTTCGTCGGTGGTGGATCGGAGCGCTCGTCGCCGCGGGCTTCGCCATCTTCAGCTCGGCCGCGCCGGCGGCCGGCATCGGCTGGGGCACCCCGCTGCTGGTCGATCCACCGGCATCCGGGGACGGCCCTAACAACAACATCCTTGAAGCGGTCTCGTGCGCATCGTCGTCGTTCTGCGCCGCCGTCGACGGCTCGGGCTACATCACGATGCGGATCGGGCACACGTGGGCGCGACCCGTCCACGTCGATACCACGGGAGATCCGCTGAACTCCGTCTCGTGCACAACCGTCTCATTCTGCGTCGCGGTCGACGCCGGCGGCTACGAGACCACGTACAACGGCGAGCGCTGGAGCCCGATGCACGACCTCGACGACCAGCTGGACTTCGAGTCGGTCTCGTGCCACTCGCCGTCCTTCTGCGTGGCCGTGGGCGACTTCGGGAGTCCCGAGAGTCAGGGCCTCACGTTCGACGGACAGAGTTGGAGCACCCCACGGGCCATCGACGACAGCGCCGGGACCCTCACCGGGGTGTCGTGCCCGGCGGCGTCGTCGTGCGTGGCCGTCGACGACGCAGGCGACGCGGTGACGTTCGACAACGGCACCTGGTCGGCGCCGGCCGTCATCGACTCGGCCGAAACGTTGGACAACATCTCCTGCGCTTCGCCGTCGTTCTGCGCCGTCAACGGCAGACAGATACATCCTTCGGGGCCGGAGGGAGCGCTCACCTTCGACGGCACCCGCTGGAGCGCCCCGGCCGCGATCGACGGCACCGCGCTCGATCAGGCCTGCGTGAACAGCATGGTCTCGCCGTGCACCGGCCTGTCGTGCGCAACCGCGTCGTTCTGTGTGGCTGTCAACGACCTCGACCATGCGGTCACCTGGAATGGCAGCAGCTGGAGCCGGCCGGCGCCGATCGACGGACAGGGTCGCCTGGTGATGTCCGTCTCGTGTGTCGCGGGACCGTTCTGCATCGCCACCGACACAAACGGCTACGTGACCGAGTACGGACGGCTCGCGCCGGCACCGGCGCTGTCCGGTCTGCGTCTGTCCCGTGACCGATTGCCCGCGAGCGCGAGCTTGCTCGTGCGCTATCGCGACAGCGCCCCGGCCCAGACCACGCTCATCGTGATCGCGGAGCTTCCCGGGATCAGGCACGGCGACGAGTGCACCGAGACCTCGCGCGTCACAGCTCGTGCTCACCGCTGCACCTACCTACTGCCGGTGGCGTACTACACGCGTCAGGACAGCGCCGGCGCCAATCGCGTCGGGCTCAGATCCATCCTGAGAGACGGGCTGACCGTCTTGAACGCGCCGAAGCTGCCGGCCGGCAGCTACCTGCTCGACGCGAGCGCCACGGTCGGCGGGCGAGCCAGCCGGACCTTGACACAGCCGTTCGTCGTCGTCCGGTAGCTCAGCACCCCGACGGCTCGCTGCCGCATGCAGCCGAATGCTACCTCCCGTCCTGCCCCGCGTCGGCGACCAGCGCCTCGACCAGCCCGTCGATGTCGTGGCGGGCGGCCTCGACGTCGGGCTCGCGTCCGCGCTCGCGCAGCGCCGTCGCTCGTCACCGGCCCGATGCTGACCAGGCGCGTGCGCCCTGTCACCGCGCCGCCGACCGCATCGAAGAAGAACCGCACCGTCGAGGATGACGTGAAGGTCACGTAGTCGGCGCTCGCGCGACCGTCGCGCGTCTGCCGCAGACAGCGGCTCGGCCACGGTCTCGTACAGCGCGAGCGACGTCGACCTCGGCGCCGCGCTCGCGCAGCGCGTCGGGCAGCACGTCGCGGGCCTCCGCGGCCCGCGCGACCAGCGCCCGCGTGACCGGGATGTCCGGCCAGCGCCTCGACCAGGCCCTCGGCGACGAACCGTCTCCGGCACGACGTCGGCGATCACGCCGTGCTCGCGCAGCGCCGCGCGCCGTCCCGGGACCGATCGCCGCGACTCGGGCGCCCGCCAGCGACGCGCGCGTCGCAGGCCCGCCGCTCGCAGGCGCTCGAACAGCAGCCGGACGCCGTTGGGGCTGGTCAGGCAGACGAGGTCGTAGGCGCCGAGGTCCGGCGCGGGCCGCGTCGAGCGGCACGATCCTGATCGCCGGCGCCTCGACCACCGCGGCGCCGAGCTCGCGCAGCCGCGCGGCCAGCCCGCTGGCCTGGGCGCGCGCGCGGGTGACGGCGACGCGTGCGGCCCGGCCAGCGGCCGGGCTCCGAGCCACGCGAGCCGCGTCGCGCAGCGCCGCGACCGCGCCGAACACCGAGATCGCCGGCGCCCTGATCCGCTCGTCGCTCCGCGCCGCGCCGGCGATCGTCTCCAAGCGTGCCGATCGACCGTCGCGCTGGTCGGGCAGCGTGCCGCGCTCGACCATCGCCGCCGGCTCGTCGCCGGAGCGGCCGCCGGCGATCAGCCGCTCGCGCGATCGCCTCGCAGCGCCGACGCCCATGTAGACGACGAGCGTGCCCGGGAAACGCGGCGAGCGCCGCCCAGTCGAGCGCCGACTCCGGCTTGGCGGGATCCTCGTGGCCGGTGACGAACGCGACCGCGCTGGCCGCGTCGCGATGGGTGACCGGGATGCCGGCGTACGCCGGTGCGGCGACGCCGGCGGTGACGCCGGGCACGACCTCGAACGGGACGCCGGCGGCGCGCAGCGCCTCGGCCTCCTCGCCGCCGCGCCCGAACACGAACGGGTCGCCGCCCTTGAGCCGCACGACACTCGCGCCCGGCGGCGCCGTGCTCGAGCAGCAGCCGCTCGATCTCGTCCTGCGACGACCGATGCGCCGCCGCCCTCCTTGCCGGCGTACAGCAGCTCGCGCGTCGGCCGCGCGCCGTCCAGCGCGCGCGGCCGGGATCAGCCGGTCGTAGACGATCACGTCGGCGGCGGCGATCAGCTCGAGCGCGCGCGCGGTCATCAGCCCGGGATCGCCCGGGCCCGCGCCGACGAGGTAGACGGTCATGCGCCGCCCCCGAGCTGCTCGAGCAGCTCGGTCGGCGCCCGCGGCCAGCATCCGCGCGGCCACCGCCTCGCCGAGCACCGCCGGGTCGCTCGCCGAGCCCCGCAGCGCGTCGCGCAGCCACGCCGAGCCGTCGGGCAGGCCGACCCAGGCCGTCGAGCGTCGAGTCCGCCGCCGTCGAGCAGCTCGGCATGCGCGCCGATCGGCGTGTCGCAGGACGCCCCGAGCGCGTGCACCAGCGCCCGCTCGGCGGTGACGCACGCTCGCTGGCGGCATCGTCAGCCCTCCGAGCGCGCTCTCGAGCGCCGCCTCCTCGTGCGCGCCTCGATCGCCAGCGCGCCCTGCCCGGCGGCGGGCACGAGCTCTCCGAGCTCGCCGCCGATCTCGTCGCTCGCGCCCGAGCCGCTCAAGCCCGGCAACGCGAGCACGAGCGCGTCGACCTCGCCCCTCGGCGAGCTTGCGCAGCCGGGTGTCGACGTTGCCGCGCAGCGCGACGATCTGCAGGTCGGCCGCAGCGCGCGCAGCTGGGCGGAGCGCCGCAGGCTGCTCGTGCCGACGCGGGCGCCGGCGGGCAGCGCCTCGAGCGAGGGCGCGCCGCAGATCGCGTCGCGGGCGTCGGCCCGCTCGGGAATCGCCACCAGCTCCAGCCCGTCGGGGATCTCCGTCGGAACGTCCTTGGCCGAATGCACGGCGATGTCGATCTCGCCGTTCGAGCAGCGCCCGCTCGAGCTCTGAGACCCAGCGGGACTTGTCGCCGACCGCGGCGCCACGGTCCCCGGCGGTGGTCGATCTCGACGATCTCGCACCGGCCCGTCGAGCCGCTCCGCGACCCACGCGGCCTGCGCCAGCGCGAGCGCGCTGCCGCGCGTGCCGACCCGCATCAGCGGCCGGCTGCTGGCGGAGCGTGCTCGGACCTCTGCCAGCCCGGTCTGCTCGGCTTCGTCCTCAGCCACGGCCGGCGAGCTCGCCTGTCACCGTCGGCGAGCCCGAACAGGTCACGGATGAGCGCCATGCGCGCATGCACGCGGTCGTCGCGCATCTCCTTGATCTGCAGGGTCGGCTCGTGCAGCAGCCGGTTGACGATCGCGCGCGAGAGCGCGTCGACCCGCTCGAGGTCGCGCGGCGACGCCGACTCCCACTTGCCCGCGTTCTCCGCCACCACGCCGGCGGCGATCTCGTCCGCCTGCGAGCGCAGCGCCGCCAGCGTCGGCAGCACCTCCAGCGACCCGAGCCAGCTCGCGAAGCTGCTGGATCTCCTCCTCGATGATCCCCTCGGCCTTGCGCGCCTCGACCTGGCGCACCCGGCGGTTGCGCGCGACGACCGCCTGGAGGTCGTCGATGTCGTACAGGGACACGCCGTCGAGCTCACGCGCAGGCGGCGTCGATGTCGCGCGGGACCGCGAGGTCGATCAGCAGCAGCGGCCGGCCGGCCGCGCTCGCGCATCACGTCGGCGACCTCGCGCGCCTCCAGCAGCAGGTGCGGGCGAGGCGGTCGCCGCGACGACGATGTCCGCGCGCTCGAGCGCCTCGGGCAGCTCGTCGAACGCGCACGCTGTCGCCGCCGTAGCGCCGGGCCAGCTGACACCGCGCGGTCGCGCCGGCGGTTGGCGACGAACACGGTCCGCGGCGCCGCTGTCGGCGAGCGCCCGCGCCGGTCAGCTCGCTCGTCTCGCCGGTGCCGACGATCACGACCTCGCGGCCGCGCAGCGATCCCGAGCCGCTCGCGCGCGAGCGCCACGGCCACGGCCGGCAGGCTCAGCTGCCCGTTCGCCGATCGCGGTCTCGGTGCGCACCCGCTTGCCGGTCGGCAGCGCCGCCGTGAACAGGCGGTTGGTGAGCGGGCCGGTCGGTCTCCTTGGCGAGCGCGGCCTCGTAGGCGCGCTTGACCTGCCCCTGGATCTCGGCCTCGCCGACGATCATCGACTCGAGCCCCGCGATGACGCGGTACAGGTGCCGCGCCGCATCGCAGTTGCGGTGCGAGTAGATCGCGGACGCCAGGCCGGTCGGCCGGATCCCCGCCTGGCGCGGCGAGCATCGTCAGCACGGCGCTCTCGGCCTCGACCGGATCGGCCGACGACCAGGTAGAGCTCGGTCCGGTTGCAGGTCGAGATCGCGACCGCCTCGTGCACCTCCGCCGCGCCGCGGAGGTCGCGCACGAACTCGTACGCGCGCTGCTCGGGCAACGCCAGGCGCTCACGCACCTCGACCGGCGCCGTCTTGTGCGAGACGCCGATCGCCAGCAGCTCGCTCACACGTGCTCCAGATCGCGCTCGGGCTGGTCTTCCTCCGCCTTCGAGGCCTCCACGTCGCGCTTGAGCTGGGCCAGCTCGCGCTGGGTCCGCGCGAGCCTCATCGCCATGATTCCGAGGTACACGACGAGCATCACCGCGAACACGATGTACGCGGCGGCGACGTACTTCCCGGCCGAGTGGAGCGGCAATGCCGGCGCGATTGCGAACACGGCGCTCATGACGGCGCCGCGCTCCGCCCGAGCGGCCGGACGACGTCGTCGCCGAGCAGCTGGCGCTGCAGCCGGCGCACCTGCATCCGCGTCTCCTTGGCCATCATCTCGAACTTCCACATGGTCACGTACAGCAGCACGATCGCGACGAGCGAGACCACGAACGTGAGCCGCATCGGCCCCGGCAGGTTGCCTCCGGTCAGCGTCAGCACGCGCGGATGGACGTACTGCTGGCTCAACCGGACGGCGATGAAGTTGAGCGGCACGAACGCGCCGGCGACGATCGCGAACACGCTGGCGTAGCGCGCCTGGCGCTCGGGATCCTCGATCGAGAACCGCAGCGGCTGGTAGGTCGCGAACAGCAGCAGCACGATGAAGAACGAGACCAGCGTCGGATCGCTCCACACCCACCAGTGGCCCCAGGACGCCTTCGCCCAGATCGAGCCCGCGAGCAGCGCGCCGATCCCGAAGATCAGCGCCATGTGGATCGCGACGTACGAGCGCATGTCCCAACGGCGGTCGCCGGTTCGCAGATGCTGGATCGCGAGGATGCCGCCGAATACGAACCCGCACAGCGACACGATCGCCAGCGGCACGTGGATGTAGAAGATCTTCTGCAGGAACCCCTGGTCGGCGTCCAGCGGCGCGTAGAAGAACACCAGCGCCAGCGCGACGCCGAGTGTCACGGCTGTCGCCAAGGCCCAGCCGCGTAGGCCCTTCCCGTACTCGGTCAACTTCGTTACGTCTCCCAGCTCGAAAGCGGACCGAACATTCTAGTCGCCGAGGTGCTTCGGACCGCCGCCGCACCACGGGCCGCACGCCCGCGCTCAGGCGACGCTCGGCCGGGCGGCTCGCTCCCAGTGTTCGCGGAGCTCGGCGAGCTCGGGCGACAGGCCGCCCTGCAGCCACTCGGCATACACGAGCCACGACACCGCCTCGCCGAAGTCGCCCAGCATCGCCGCCGTCTCGGCCCAGTCAATGGCGGTCTCGACGCTTGTCTCCGCCACCGCCCCGCGGCCGTTCGACGTCGAGCGCAGCCTCATCGTGGGTGGGCTGAGGGTGGGAGCATCAGCTCCCACCCATCCAGCTCCTTGCGGGCGGCGCCGGCTCGATTGGCAGCCCCGAGCGCGTCCATGAGCTCGAGTGCCGCCACGCCGCTGGTGTCGGTCAGGTGGATCCCGGTGGTTCCAGAACTGCAATGGTCCATCTGCTCACAGCGTGCCCGACGGGCGCACCCGGGGCAATCGGCCGATGGCACATCATTCGCGCCCCGCCGGTGTCAACCTCTGGGCCAACACGGAGGCTCCCCTGAACGGATGCTCCGAGCTCCCCCAGAAGGAGGAGGCAGGACTAGACTCCCGCCGATTCAGATGGCCCCGACCGCGCGAACAACGGTGTATGTCGCGGAAGATCATCCTGTGTTCCAGGAGGCCGTGGCGCGCGCGATCGAAGCTCGTGACGACCTGGAGCTCGCCGGCACCGCACGCGACGGGCGCGTCGCGCTCGACGAGATCCGCGAGCGCGTGCCCGACGTGGCGCTGCTCGACCGCATCCTGCCGGGGCTCGACGGCGTCGACCTGATCCGCGGCATCACCGAGGCCGAGCTGCCGACGCGCGTCGTGATGCTGTCCGCCGACAGCTCGAGCGGATTCGTCTACGACGTCGTGCGTCTCGGCGTCGCCGGCTTCCTCACGAAGGCCGCGACGCTCGAGCAGATCTGCGACACGATCCACGCTGTCGCACGCGGGGAGACGGTCCTGGCCGCCGAGGTCCAGTCCGGTCTCGTCACCGAGCTGCGCGAGCGCGAGCACCAGCAGCGCCCGGTTCTGACCGCGCGCGAGTCCCAGGTGCTGGCGCTGATCGCGCAGGGGCTGTCCGGTCCCGAGATCGGCGAGCGTCTGTTCATCAGCTCCTCGACGGTCAAGACGCACGTCAAGAGCGTGCTCGAGAAGCTCGGCGCGCCAGACCGCGCCGCCGCCGTGGCGGAGGCGATGCGCCGCGGCCTGATCGACTAGCGGCGCACGTTCTCCGGCTCGGCGCCGAGCACGGTCGCGAACCCGTTGCCGCGCTTGTCGTCGGGGTCCTGAACCTCGACGACCCGGAGGTCGAGCTGCCGGCACAGGTCGCAGAAGCTGCCGCTCGACCACACGTTCCAGTGGCGGTCCTCCTCGCTGCTGAAGCCTTCACGATGCCGCTCGAACAGCTCGTCCGCGGTCGTCAGCTCCCTGCGCGCATCGAACTCGTTCATCGGCTGCGGGAGGATGATGAGCGCGTAGCGCCGGGCGACCCTGGTCCACTCCCGGAGCGCGGCGATCGGGTCCGGGATGTGCTCGAGCACGTGCGAAGCGAGGACGAAGTCGTACGAGTTCTCGCCGAACGGCAGCGCGTCGGCGCGCGCGATCACGTCGACCGTCATCGCCCGGCCCGCGTGGCGGAGCTGCGCGTCGGCCGTGGATGGCGCCGTCTGATGGTCGACGTTGACCGTGTCGAGGAAGAAGTCGTTGTGCGCGGCGCCACCGATCTCGACCCCGCGCAGGCCGAGCAGGTAGCGGTCGGCGAGCTTCGAAGGATGATTCCCGACGAGGTTGCGCGCCGTCCTGGCCGGGTGGCGGGCAGCAAACGCGAGTGGATACCGCGCCCGCCGCGTCAGTCCTCCAGGAGGAAGTCGAAGACGCCGTAGGCGATCAACCCGAAGATCGCGTCGTACAGGGCCAGCACGGCGATCCACTTGCCCGGCGGCGAGCCCGAGGTGTGCGCCGCCAGCAGCGGCCCGGCGGCGCGCGCTGTCGCGATCAGGGCCGGAATCAGCAGCGGCAGCGCGATGATCGGCCCGATCAGATCCCGGGCGCGCGTCTGGATCGCGATCGCGGACACGAGCGTCCCGATCACCGCCAGCGCGATGTTGGTCAGCGCCAGCACCGCCACCAGCCCGAGCAGCGGCGGGCCGAGCGACGGGCCCAGCAGCAGCAGCGCGAAGGCGGGCACGGCGATCACCTCGAGCAGCGTCAGAAAGGTGAACAGCGCCGCGGCCTTCGCCACCAGCAGCGAGCTGCGGTCGACCGGGGCCAGCAGGAATCCGTCGAACCCGCCCTGCTCGCGTTCGGCCACGAACAGCCGGTTGATGCCGAGCAGCGACGCCAGCAGCAGCGTCGCCGTCAATACGCCGCCGGCCAGCTGGCCCTCGATCGTGTCGCGGTTGAAGCCGAAGTGGAAGATCACGAACACGGCGAGCGCGAACAGCACCATCGCCGGCACGGTCTCGAACGTACGCAGCTCGAGTCGCAGGTCCTTGCGAAACAGCACCAGCGCGGTCCTCACGCGTACAGCTCCTTCAGCTGACTTGCCGTCACGGCCTGCGCCGGACCGCTGAACGCCACCGCGCCGTCCGTCAGGCCGATCGCGTAATCGGCCTCGGCCAGCGCCGCCTGCGGATCGTGGCTCGTCAGCACGCGCGCGGCCTTCGACGCGCGCCCGATCAGCGGCTCGACCAGCTCGCCGGCGGCCGGGTCCAGGTTCGCGCGGGGCTCGTCGAGCAGGAGCAGCTCCGGCCTGTGAAGGACGGCGCGGGCGATCGCAACGCGCTGCACCATGCCGCGGCTCAGCAGCCTCACCGGCTCGTCTGCCCGGCGTTCCATCCTCACCGCCTCGAGCACCTCGTCGACGCGCTCGGCGCCGACGCCATGCAGCTGCGCGTGGTAGCGGAGGTTCTCTCGACCGCTCAGGTCGCGGTACAGCAGCGGCTCGTGCGCGAGTAGCCCGAGCCGCCCGCGCACCGCGAATCCCCGCCGCGGCAACGGCTCGCCGAACACCAGGACGTCGCCGCCGTGCGGGCGCAGGAGCGTCGCCAGGATCCGCAGCAGCGTTGATTTGCCCGCGCCGTTGCGCCCGAGCACGGCAAGCGTCGAGCCGGGCTCGAGCGACACCGACACGTCTCTGAGCACGGTCCGCTCGCCGAAGTGGCGCGTGAGGCCGCGGAGCTCAATGGCGGGCGCGGTGGTGCCCGCCGTCACGACGGGTGCCACCCACGTCCACCTTCGCGCCGCAAGGTCGCGACCGCGTGCTCGAGCGTCGGCGCGACCACCGGAAACAACTCGCCGATCGCCTTCGGGTTCCCGGGGAAGTTGATGATCAGAGTGCGCTTCGCGATCCCGGACACGCCTCGGGTGAGGATCCCCATCGGCGTGTGCCTGAGCGCCTCGGCCCGCATCGCCTCGGCATACCCGGGCGCCTCACGATCGATCACCGCCCGCGTCGCCTCGGGCGTCACGTCGTCGGGCGTGAACCCGGTGCCGCCGGTAGTGAAGATCAGCGCGACCTCGTTCTCGATGTGCTTGCGGAGTAGCGCCTCGATCACGCCCCGCTCATCTGTCACGACCTCACGAGCCACCACCTCGGCGCCGGCCTCCGTCGCCAGCTCAGCGAGCCGAATGCCCGAAGTGTCCTCGGTCTTCCCGGCGGCGACCGACGTCGACACGGTGATGATCGCGGCCTCCATGGCCCGCGAGAGGATACGCACGCTCAGTTGGCGATCGTGACGACCTCGGTCGCCCTGTTGCGCACGATCCGCGGGTGGGAGAGCGTGAGCGTGAGCCCGGAGGAGATGCGACCGGTGTAGCCGTCATCACTGAACGGCGTGACCCCGACGAGAGGAATCGTCGCGCTGGGCCGGCCGATGATCGAGCGCGGAGCGGTACTGGCGGCAAGCGACGACTGCGGCCCGAACGGACCGGCGCAGCGCGTGCGGAACACATCTCCCGTCCCGTCGCCGAGCTCGAGCTGGAGTGAGAGCCGGTGTCTCCCAATCGATGTGATCGCGTATGCGGCGCCGAACACCGTGTGATCCACGCACGTCCCGCTGGCGTCGCGCAGGCTTGCCGTGGTCGACCCCGCGCCGAGCCAGGTCATGACCCCGAACAGATCGATGCCGTATCGCGAGCGCCGCTCCGAATCCCCCAAGAACCCCCTCAGGCGGTGCTTCATGACCCGCGCACGGCGCTGATGCTCGCGCGGATCGGCGACCGTGTCAATTCCGCCGCCAGACTCCTGACTTGCCGCCCTCCTTCTCGAGCAGCAGGACGGATTCGATCGTGATCCCGCGCTCGAGTCCCTTGGTCATGTCGTAGACGGTCAGCGCCGCCACCGAGGCGGCCGTCAGCGCCTCCATCTCGACTCCGGTCTGACCGACGGTGCGGGCTTCGGCCGTCAGTGTGACCGTGCCGGCGTCTGCATCGACCTCGGCCTCGACGCCCACGAACGACAGCGGCAGCGGGTGACACAGCGGGATCAGCTCCGCGGTGCGCTTGCCGCCCTGGATGCCGGCGATCCGGGCGGTGCCCAGCACGTCACCCTTCGGCGTGTCGCCGTCTCGGACCGCGCGAGCGGTCTCCGGCGACATCCGCACGACCGCCCGCGCCACCGCCCGGCGCTCGGACACGGGCTTGCCGCCGATGTCCACCATCCGAGCCCGGCCGGCCTCGTCGAGGTGAGTCAACCCCCTCTGGGAGCTTTTCTGGTCCATGTGACCGGTTTCCCTCCCAGAGCGGACAACGCTCCCGAACGCTACGCCGGCGCCGCGGTCCGCTGCGCCGCCGCGATCAGGTCCTGCACCGCGCCGACGTCGCCCTCACGCAAAAGCTCGACCGGATCCGGATCGCCGTTGACGATCGACTCGAAGAACTCCTTGCGGTCCTGGTAGGTCGGCAGCGTCGCCTTCGCCCAGCCGCGCGCGTCGTTCAAGAGCACCGCGAGCGTGGCGTAGGGCTCCCCGAACAGCTCGCCGATCTCCCGCTTCATCCGCTTGGCGAGCGCCGGCGAGGCGCCCGCGGTCGAGATCGCGACCGCGAGCGGGCCGGTGCGCACGATTGCCGGCAGGATGAAGTTGCACAGCGGCGGCACGTCGACGACGTTGACGAGCATCGCACGCCGCTCGGCGTCGTCGAACACGCGGATGTTGATGTCCGTGTCGCTGGTCGCGGCGATCGCGATCAGCGCGCCCTCGAGGTCCGCGGACTCGTACGCGCGCCGCTCCCAGCGAATCGAGCCCTCCTCGGCCAGGGCCTCGAGCTCCGGGACCACGTCGGGCGCCACCAGCGTCACGTCGCCGTCGCAGGCAAGCAGGCCCTCGACCTTCTCGAGCCCGACCTCGCCCCCGCCGACCACCACGCACCGCCGGCCCGACAGCCGCAGGCAGGCGATGTAGAACGGCGTCTCGAGCATCCCCTTGACGCACGACTGGTCGCAGACGCCCTTGCGGAGCTGGCAGACGCACTCCTTGCCGGTGTAGGCCTGGGCTGGCATAGCCTGTAGAAGGGTACCCCGCGTGCCGATCACCGCTCTCGACCATGTCCAGCTCGCCGCGCCACCGGGCTGCGAGCGGGCGGCGCGCGCGTTCTTCGGCGATCTGCTCGGTCTGCGCGAGCTCGGGAAGCCGCCGGCGCTCGCCGCCCGGGGCGGCGTCTGGTTCGAGATCGGTGGCCACGGTCAGCAGCTGCACATCGGCGTCACGGCCGAACACGCGCCGGCGCGCAAGGCCCACCCGGCATTCGCGGCGTCGGACCTGGACGCCCTCGCGGATCGCCTCGCCGCCGCCGGCCACGAGGTCCGCTGGGACACCGAGCTCCCCGGCGTCAGGCGCTTCTACGTCGACGACCCGTGGGGCAACCGGCTCGAGCTGCTCGCCGACCCGCTCAGCGCTTGACCGCGTCGCGCGCGAGTCGCGCGCCGAGCCGGAGCAGCGGCATCGCGCCGTCCTTCAGCGCGCCCGCGCGGATCGACGGGCGCCCGTACAGGATCGTCGCGGTCTGTCGCAACGCGCGACCGAGCGTCTCGTCGTACGGATGCCACCACGGATCGCGGATCGCGGACGGCTCCCAGACGCGGAGCTTGATGTTGACGCACTCGTACAGCCCGAACTTCGAGTGCGTGCGCCCGAGGCCGGACTCCTTGACGCCGCCCCACGAGCACTGGCACGCGCCGTGGCTGAACATGTGGTCGTTGATCCACACCATCCCCGCCTCGATCTCGCGCGCGAACCGCTCTCCCTTGCTGCGATCAGACGTCCACACCGACGCCCCGAGCCCGAAGTCGCAGTCATTGGCGAGCGCCACCGCCTCGTCCTCGGAGTCGACGATCACGATCGGTAGCACCGGGCCGAAGATCTCCTCGCGCATGATCCGCATCTCGTGCCTGACGCCGGTCAGCACCGCCGGCGCGTAGAACGAGCCCTCGGGAAAGCCGTCGACCGAAACCGGGCCGCCGCACAAGAGCGTGGCGCCCGCGGCGACCGCGTCGTCGACCAGCGAGGCCACCGAGGCGAGCTGATCCTGCGAGATCATCGGCCCGATCTCCGTGTCCCACGACAGCGGATCGCCCACTCGCAGCTGCGAAGCGCCTTCGACCACGGAGGAGATGAACCGCTCGGACACCTCGCGCATCACATACACCCGCTCGATCCCCGAGCACGTCTGACCGGCGTTCGCGAACCCGCCCCACAGCGCGCCGGCGACCGCATGCTCCAGATCCGCATCCGGCAGGACGATCATCGGGTCCTTGCCGCCGAGCTCGAGCACCGAACCCTTCAGCTGGCGCGCGCACTCCTCGCCGACCCCGCGCCCGACCTCGACCGAGCCGGTGAAGAACACCTTCGCCACGCCGGAGGCCACGAGCGCAGCGCCGGTGCCGGGTCCGTGGACGACCCGCAGCAATCCGTCGGGAACTCCGGCTCGCTCGAACACCGCCCGGATCCGGTCGCCGATCAGCGGCGTCAGCGACGCCGGCTTCAGCACCACCCCGTTGCCCGCCATCAGCGCCAGCGCCACCTCGCCGAACGGGATGCTCCACGGGTAGTTCCACGGCGACACGACCCCGATCACCCCGAGCGGCTCGTACGTGAACGCCGAGCTCTTCGTCTTCAGGAACAGCTGCGGCATCGGGATCTCCTCGTCCGCGAGCAGCTCCCGGCCGGCGCGCGCGATCCAGTGCAGCGCGTCGATCGTAGGCAGCACCTCCATCGAGAACGCCTCGTTCCGGGGCTTGCCCTGCTCGCGCACGATCAGGTCGCGGATGTCGTCGGCCTCGTCGATCAGCACCTGCGCCGCGCGCTCGAGGTACCGCGCGCGGTCGAGCAGCGTCAGCTGCGCCCAGAACGGCTGCACCAGCGCGACCTCATCGACCACGGCCTGGACATCGCCCGGAGCGGTCACCGGCACAGCTCCGACCCGAGCACCCGTCGCCGGGTTGAATGATTCGAGCTGGGCGCTGAGGGTAGCCGCGTCCACGACGGCGGAGACTACCCGCCCCGGCTCACGGCGAATACGTGGCGGTCACCCGGCCGAGCGAGATCGTCCCCTCGGGATACGGGCCGCTGTTCGCCTCGCCCTGGTAGGTGACGGTCAGCACCAGCGAGAGGTAGCCGCTCGCGGAGATCGCGGCTGAGCCCGACGCGCTGACGGTGCGGCAGCCGGAGCTGTTCTCGAGCGCCGGAGTGAATGGCGCGTTGAGCAGCGGTACCGGAGCGTAGAGCGGCGCTTCGGGGGTGGTGTTCGTATCGGGCGACGTCGGCGCCGCGCTGCTGCCCGGCGTCTGCTCGTCGTCCTCGAGCACCTCGGCGTTCGTGATCTGGAGCGTCGAGGTGTATTCCTGGCCGGGGTCGGTGCCGTTGAACACGCCGTAGCAGAACTGCACCGAGGCGAGGCGCTCCGCGCCGCCGGCGACCTGGCTCGGGGTGAGCAGGGCCGTCTGGAGCGTGGTCGTCTGCAGCGACTCAGGGGAGTACTGGGAATAGGCGGTGAACTCCTGCTCCTGGCCGTTGTCATAGGACTGGCCGCTCGTGTTCGTCCACGGGAACCCGCTGATTGTCAGCGGGATGCGCGAGTAACCCGGCGCTTGGGTCAGCACCGTCGCGCCGGCGGTGCCCGATGGGCCTGGCGGACCCTGCGGCCCCCGCGGGCCGATGCCGCTGCCACGGACCACGCGGCAGCCCACCTTCCTGCCGCCGCGCGAGGCGCTGCAGCGGACCTTCACCGGCGCCGCCCGCGAGGCAGATGCGATCCGCGTCGCCGCGTAGCCGCTGCCTCCGAGCGCGATGAACAGAGCGACATACGCGATCGCGGTGGCGTGGGTGGTGCTGAAACGCTTCACGGCGCGTACGTGGTCGTGATCCGGCCGAACGAGATGATCGCGTTCCAGGTCGCCCCGCTGTCGACGTCTGCAGTGAACGTGGCCGTGATGTCGAGCGCGAGGTAGCCGGCGGAGCTGATCGCTGGGGCGGAGGAGGGTGTAAGGGTCTGACACCCTCCGGTCCCGACGCCGCTCCCCGCTCCGGGACCGCTCGTCTGGAGCGCCGGGCTCGTCTGGATGTCAAGCGGCAGGCTGAACAGCTGTGTCGGGTCGTAGGTCGGGGGCTCGCCCGGGACCACACTCGTCCCGGACTCGTCGTATTGGGTCAGCGTCGCGTGCGTGATCGCGATCGTCGTCGGTTCACCGACGTGGAACGTGTTCGAGGTGTCCTGGAGGCCGTAGCAGAACTGGATCGACTGCAGGTGAGCTGTGCCGCCGTAGAGCTCTCCGGGACTCTCGAGGTATGTCCGGAAGATAGGCTCCCCAGGCGTGCCGCCGGGTGAGCTCGGAATTGAAGTGGTCGTGTACACGGTGAACTGCTGGGACTCGTCGTCGGGCGAGATCCCTCCGCCCTGCTCGTCGAGGGCGGGCGAACCCGGGGCGGTGCCGAGGTAGCTGAAGGCCGGGGTGGTCGTGAGTACGCTCGGGCCGGTGGCTCCGGAAGGGCCGGGAGACCCCTGGGCCCCGCGCGGTCCGACACCGCTGCCCTTCACGACCTTGCACGTCACTCGCCGGCGCCCCTGCGATGCGCTGCAGCGGACCTTCAAGGGCGCAGAGCGAGATGCCGTTGCGATCCGCGTGGCCGCGTATCCGCTGCCTCCGAGCGCGACGAACAGCGCGACGTACGCGATCGCGGTCGCGTGGGTGGTCCCGAACCGCCTCATGGCCCGAACGTGGTCGTGATCCGGCCGAACGAGAGCTGGACGCCGTTCTGATCGCTGCTCGGCGCCGTATACGTCGGCGTGAACCACAGCGCAAGGAACCCATTCGGCTGGATCGCCACGGGCTTCGGCGGCGTCACCGTCATGCACCCGCCGGCCCCGGACGAGGTGGCCGGCAGAGCTCCGGTGAGCGGTGTGCTCCACAGCGTGTCGGTCGTGTAGGCCGGCGGCTGCGCCGTGCCGGTGGGCACCGGTCCGTTGTTCTCGACGTACTCCACCAGCGCGATGTGGGTCAGCTGCTCGGTCGTCGGGTTGACGCTGAGCTGCCCGCCGTAGCAGAAGCCCGCCGAGTAGAAGTGCGATGTCGCCCCGACGAACTCAGTCGGGCCGCTGATCAGCGTCTGGATGATCGGCTCGCCGGGGGCGCTCGCGGGGATGTCCTGGTTGAACTGCGTGAACAGCGCGATGTTCTGCCACTCGTCGTTGTGAATGGCACCGAAGTTGACGGACACCGACGAGGACGACGGCACTCCCGGCGTCTGCTCCACGAACGAGAACGCGGGCGGCTGGCTGTAGGTCGTCGGCCCCGACGCGCCGTTTACGCCTGGCGGGCCCTGCTTCCCGCGCGGTCCGATGCCGCTGCCCTTGACGACCTTGCAGCTGACCTTCTTGCCCGCGTGCGTGGCGCTGCAGCGGACCTTGACCGGCGCCGAGCTGGCGATCGACGCGATCCGCGTCGCGGCGTAACCGCTGCCGCCGAGCGCGACGAACAGCGACACATACGCCACAACGGTCCCGTGGCCGGCAAGGAATCTCCTGGAGGGCATGCCGCCAACGTAGTGGCGCTCACGCCATTTGACAGTGTCTCGCGGGTCTCGACTCGGTCGTGAACAGGTGTCAGGCGCGGCCGCGGTCCCGGCGGACCTGCTCGAGCCGCTCGCGCAGAGCGGCCTCGGCCTCGTCGGGCTCGTAGAACCGGGCACCGATCGCGCCGTCCGGCAGCAGCTCCTGCGGGGACAGATGTCCCGGCCGCCGGTGCGGGTTGTCGTAGCCGCCGTCGCTCCGGGTCGAGGAGCGCAGATACGCCGGCGGCGGCTGCGCTCCGCGCTCGCGGATCCACTCACGCGCGGCGCCGATCGCGTGCTTGGCCCTGTCCGACTTCGGCGCCATCGACAGATAGATCGCCGCCTGCGCCAGCGCGAACTGCGCCTCGGGCATCCCCACGTGCTCGACCGCCGCGGCGGCCGCCGTGGCAACCACCAGCGCCTGCGGATCGGCGTTGCCGATGTCCTCTGAGGCGAGCACCACCATCCGGCGGACGATGAAGCGCGGGTCCTCGCCGCCCTCGAGCATCACCGCCAGGTAGTAGAGCGAGGCGTCCGGATCGGAGCCCCGCGTCGCCTTGATCCAGGCGGAGATCGTGTCGTAATGGCGATCGGCCTGGCGGTCGTAGAGAATCGCGCGCCGCTGCAACGCATCCTCCGCGTCAGCGAGCGTCACCTCGCTCGGCGCCTCGGACGCCAGCTCCAAGGCGTTCAGCGCCGTGCGAGCGTCTCCGCCCGAGCGCTCAGCGAGGAACTCGAGCGCCGCCGGCTGGGCCACATACCCCTCACGCGCGACGGCTCGATCGAGCAGCTTCCGCACATCCACCGGTCCGAGCGCATCGAGTTCGTAAACCCGCGCGCGCGACAGCAGCGCCGAGTTGACCTCGAAGTACGGGTTCTCGGTGGTGGCGCCGATCAGCGTCAGCAGTCCGTCCTCGACGGCCGGCAGCAGCGCGTCCTGCTGGGCCTTGTTGAAGCGGTGGATCTCGTCCAGGAAGAAGATCGTCCTGCGCCCGCTCCGGAGCCGCTCGCGCGCCCGTTCGATCACGGCACGCACCTCGGCGCGCCCCGCCGCGACCGCGCTCTCCTCCTCGAACGCCGCGTCCGAGGACTCGGCCACGATCCGCGCGAGCGTCGTCTTGCCGGCGCCCGGCGGTCCGTGCAGGATCATCGAATGGGGGTGTCCCTCCTCGATCGCGCGCCGAAGGGCCGAGCCGGCCGCGAGCAGTCGCTCCTGCCCGACGAACTCGTCGAGTGTGCGCGGGCGCATGCGGGTAGCCAGCGGCGCGCCCGGCGCCGACACCGGACCCCGCCCACCTTGGGACGGCGCCGGGTCGGTGCCGAACAGCTGGTCCAACCTAGGCTGCTTCGCGCAGTGCCTCGAGCTCGGAGTTCCCGGCGAGGCGCCGGAGCGCCTGCGCCTCGAGCTCGTTCGCCTTCGCGGCGGTGATGCCAAGCTCGGAGCCCGTCTGGCGAACGGTCCGCGGCTCGTCTCCGGAGAGACCGAAGCGGAGCTCGATCACCTTGCGCTCGGGCTCGGGCAGGCGAGCCACGCATTCCGCGACCTGACGGTCGCGGAGCAGCTCGCCAACCTCCTGCTCGGGCTCGGGCCGGTCGCTCGGCAGCAGATCGCCGAATGCCAGCTCCCCATCCTCGCCGACAGGCTGATCAAGGCTTGTCAGCGAGCGGCTGAGCTCGCGAATCTCGGACACCTGCTCGATCGGGAGCTCTGCCACGGCGGCGACCTCCTCGTCGGTCGGCTCGCGCCCGAGCTTGACGCTCAGCTCACTCGTGACCTTGTTGACCTTCACCTGCCGCTGGGCGACGTGGACCGGCAGCCGGATCGTGCGACCCGAGTTCTGCAGGCCACGCTGGATCGCCTGACGGATCCACAGCGTCCCGTACGTCGAGAACTTGAATCCCTTCCGCCAGTCGAACTTCTCGACCGCGCGGATCAGGCCGAGCATGCCCTCTTGGACGAGGTCCTCGAGCGGCAGCCCATGACCCTGATAGCGGCGTGCCTGCGCTACCACGAGCCGCAGGTTCGCGTTGATCATTCGGTCCTTGGCCTCGAGATCGCCCTTCTCGATCTGCTTCGCGAGCTCGATCTCCTCGGCCGCGGTCAGCAGCGCGTGGCTGCGGGCGCGTCGGAAGAACAGCTCGAGCGTCTCGAGCGAGCCATCGGCCGTATATGCGGCTTCCGCGCGCTGCCGCTCGACGCTGGCGTGATCGCCACGACGGCGCCGCTCGGGGCTCTGCGCGGTTTGTGCACGGGCTCGGCGCCGTGGACGCTCACGCTCATCGTGCTCGCCACGGTTGCGGCCCTTAGTTTCTAGAGTATTCAGTGCTGCTCCGTTGTTCGTTAGTTTGAAGATGATCGAATTATACGCCGGATCGGGCTTCCGGTCAAGGCCGTCGCGGTCGCCGAGGTGGCCGGTCCGCAGCGCGATCTCGGGGTCTGGGACCGCGATCTGATCGGCGCCGATGCGTCACGTATGCCCGGTTCGCGCCGCGCATACGCACCTTTCCCCGGCTTTAGGTACACCCCTGCCGGCTGCAAGTTACGTGGCAGGACGCCTGGTTCAGATGCTCACGTTGGTGCGGCGCTCGGCGTGACCGAGCACGCAGTCCAGCAGCCCCGGGAACCGGTGCTCGACGTCAGCCCGACGCAGCGACACGAACCGGTGCACGCCCTCGGCCCGTGTCTGCGTCAGCCCCGCGTCGCGCAGCACTTTCAGATGATGGCTGAGGGTCGACTTCGACACCGGCACCAGCAGCTCGCCGCACGAGCGCTCGTCCCCCTCGCGTAGCGCATCGACAATCCCCAGGCGCACCGGATCGCTCAGCGCGTGCAGCACGACCGGGAGGCTGAGCTGCTCTCGTACCGGATGCGAGATGGTCCTCATCGGGCATCAGTTCGATACATCTCGAACGATCATACTAGCGGTGCCCGGTGACGCAAGTGATGGGCGCGGGCGTGCGCCGCTAACGCGGCGGCCCGATGATCTCGAGCACCGAATCGTGCACGAGGCCATTGGTCGCGAGGCCGCTGCCGCCGTCCGCCCGGGCCGCGCCCGAGAAGTCGCTGAACCGCCCGCCGGCCTCCGCGACGATCGCCCGCGGCGCCGCCAGATCCCACAACGACACGATCGGGTCGAGCCCGATCTCCGCCGCTCCCTCGGCGACCAGCATGTACGACCACACGTCGCCGATCCCCCGCGTGCGCCAGCAGCGCCTGCCGAGCTCGAGCAGCAGGCGCAGGTCGCGGCCGGCCGCCTCCCAGTCCTCCAGCCCGCCGTAGCAGAGCTGCGAATCGCTCAGCGACGACACCGCCGACACGTGCAGCCCTCGCGGCTCGCGCGAGAGCCCGTCGGCGAGCCAGGCGCCGCCACCTCGCGACGCCCACCAGCGCCGCCCCAGCGCCGGCGCCGAGACGACGCCGAGCACGGACTCGCCGTCGGCCTCGAGCGCAAGCAGCGTCGCCCACACCGGCATGCCGCGCACGTAGCCCTTGGTGCCGTCGATCGGGTCGATGATCCAGCGACGGGCGGCGCCGTCGCCCGAGGAGCCGAACTCCTCGCCGAGGACGTCGTCGCCCGGCCTGGCCTCCGCGAGCCGCGCCCGCAGCGCCTCCTCCGCCGCACGGTCGGCCTCCGTGACCGGCGTCATGTCGGGCTTGGTGTCGACGACCAGGTCGCTGGCCCGGTAGCGCCCGAGCGTGATCTCGTCCGCAAGATCGGCGAGCTCGAGCGCGATCGCGAGGTCGTCGGCCACGGCGCGCCATCCTACGCTTCGGCGATGACCGCGACCGCGGAGCGGGCTCGGTGGCGGCCTCGACGGACTGGCGGTGGCGGGCCTCGCCACCGGCGTGCTCGCGGCGCTGACGGCGATCCACTTCGCGGCCGGGTAGGCTGGAAACCGATGGATCTGCAGAGCGAGACGACCGACGTTCTCAGCCGGCTCGTCCAGTTCAACACGGTCAACCCGCCGGGGAACGAGCGCCCAGCGATCGAGTACCTCGACGAGTATCTGACCGCCGCCGGCTTCGAGACCGAAGTGCTCGCCGCCGACGAGAACCGGCCCAACCTCGTCGCGACCCTGGGAGGCGAGTCCGACGGCCCGACGCTGCTGTACCTCGGCCACGTCGACACCGTGCTCGCGGACCCGAGCGAGTGGACGCACGACCCGTGGTCGGGCGAGGTCACCGACGACGGCTTCCTGTGGGGGCGCGGCGCGCTCGACATGAAGTCGCAGGTCGCGGCCGAGGCGGTCGCGGCAGCAGGTTTGAGTTCGCGCGGGTGGCGCCCCGCCCGCGGCGCGCTGAGGCTCGTGTTCGTCTCCGACGAGGAGACCGGCGGCGATGTCGGCGCGAGGTGGCTGTGCGAGCAGCACCCCGAGAAGGTCCGCTGCGACCTGCTGCTGAACGAGGGCGCGGGCGCGCCGTTCGAGTTCGGCGGGGTCCGTCGCTACGGGGTCTGCTGCGGCGAGAAGGGGATCTTCCGCTTCAAGCTCACCGCTCACGGCGCCGCGGGTCACGCGTCGCTGCCGCGGATGGGCGACAACGCGCTGCTGAAGCTCGCGCCGGCGCTCGAGCGCCTCGCCGCGCGCCAGCCTTCGCCGGACATGACGCAAGCCCCCGCCGCGCTGATCGAGCGGCTCGGCGGCGACCCGGCCGACCCCGGTCCGACGCTCGCGATGGTCCGCGACGAGCTCCCGGGGCTGCTCGTGCTGCTCGAGCCGATGCTCGGCGTCACCCTGACGCCGACGATGGCGCACGCCTCCGACAAGATCAACGTGATCCCGTCGCGGGCGTATCTGAAGATCGACTGCCGCGTCCCGCCGGGACTCGGCGAGGACACGGCGCTCGAACGGCTCCACGAGGTGCTCGGCGATGCGGCGGACGCATACGAGATCGAGTTCACCGAGAAGACGATCGGCAACGTTTCACCGATCGAGTCCGAGCTGATGGACGCGATCGACCGCTGGGTCGCCGCCCACGACGAGGGGGCGATCACCGCGCCGGTGCTGCTCCCGGGCTTCTCCGATTCGCGCTGGTTCCGCGAGGCGTTCCCCGACTGCGTCGCCTACGGCTTCTTCCCGCACCGGCATATGGGGCTGCTCGACGAAGCGCCGCTCGTGCACAACGCCGACGAGCGGATCGACGTGCGCGACCTGGGCTACGCGGCGACGTTCTACGCCGATCTCGCGCGCGAGCTGCTCGGCTGAGCGAGCTCAGAGCGCCTGGCCGGCGCTTAGACCGCGTGGTCGGCGCTCAGCTCCGCGCGAAGCTCACCGGCCTCGGGCTGCTCGGCGCCTCCAAGCTCGCGGGTCGAGCGCGGGAGGAGCGCGACGCCGACGAGCACGACCGTGATCGCGCTGCCGGCCACTAGCACGGTCCGCGCGCCGAGCGCGCTCGCCAGCGGACCGGCGAGGACGAACCCGACCGGGAGCAGCGCCAGCGACCCCACCCAGTCGTATGAGCTGACGCGCGACAGCGCGTGCGGCGGGATATGGCGGGCGAGCGAGGTCTCCCACCAGATCCCGAACAGCGCGAACCCGAAGCCCACCGTCAGCGCCGAGCACACGACCAGCGCGAGCGGCGCGTGCAGGGCGAACACCGTTCCCATCACCGGCCACGGCAACACCAGGAACAGCCCGACGAACAGCGGCCGCGCCGGGCGCCAGCGGACCGCGACGAGCGCGCCGAGCACGGCGCCCGCGCCGGCGACGCTCTCGAGCACGCCGAACACGCCCGCGCTGCCGTAGAGGTCGCGGGCGACCACCGGGGCGAGCGCGTACCACTGCGTGTACAGCACGAGCACCACGCCGGTGAACGCGCTGATCGTCACCCATACCCATGGACGCGAGACGACCTCGCGCCAGCCGGCACGCAAGTCGCGCAGGAGCGAGCCAGAGGCGGGCGCGACGCGCGCTCCACCCCGCACGCGTGCGTGGACGCGAACGAGCAGCGCCGCGCTGATCACGAACGTGGCGGCGTCGAACAGGAACGCCTCGCCCGCCCCGAGGCCGAGCACGAGCGCGGTCGACAGCGCCGGACCGATCATGATCGCCAGGTTCTGCGTCGACGCCGTGAGCGCGGTCGCGTCGAGGATCATCGACTCGGGCACGGTCTGCGGGACGAGGCCGGTGTACGCGGGCTGGAAGAACGCGCGGCAGGCGCCGAACGCGGCCTCGATCAGGACGATCTCCAGGATCGTGATGGTGCCGGCGAAGATCAGCACCGCGACGGTCAGGTGCAGCGCAGCGCGGACCACGTCGGTGGCGAGCATGATCTTCTGGCGCGGGAGCCGATCGGCCCACACGCCGCCGAACAGCATCAGCGCGACCATCGGCAGCGACTGCGCCGCCAGCACCAGGCCGAGATCGGTCGCTGAGCCGGTCTTGCGCGTGATGAACAGCGCCAGCGCGACGATCACGACCTGATCGCCGATCGCGCTCGCGGCCTGGCCCAGGAACAGATATCGGAAGTCTTGGTGGCGCAACACGCGCCGGTACGAACTCATTTGCACTCACTCGCTAGACGGGGTACTGCGGTACTGCGGGGCCCGGAGGGTGGCCCGCGATCAGCGGGCGGCGGGCGTGGGGTTCAGCGGGCGCCGAGGAACGTCGCCCGCATAGGCGGGCGGGTCCTCACCGCAGGTGTCCGAGTGATGCCGAGCATCCGCCGACGAGCCTACCAGTCAGGCGGGCGGCGTCAACTCGAATTTGAGCCCGTAGAAGTCGAGTGAGTTTGGGAGCCGCTTGCCCGCGTTCAGCGAAGGCTCGGCGAGCCGCACCTCGCGCTCCCGGAGCACCTCGGTGAGCATCACGAGGCCGGTGTGCAGGGCGATTCCGGTCCCGGGGCAGCCCTGCGGCCCATGGCTGAAGTGGTTGAAGCTCCACTCGTCCGAGGCCGTGCCTCCGTCGAGCCACGCCTCGGGCGCGAACCGGTCCGCGTAGTCGAAGCGCGACCGGTCGCGGTGGTTGAACGTGTTGACGATCAGCAGCTGCGTGCCCTTCGGCAACGCCACACCGTCCCAGTCCACCTCGGAGGTGGTCTCGCGCGAGAGCATCGCGGTCGTCGGCCACAGCCGCATCGCCTCCTGCAGGCACGCCTCCATGTACGGGCCATCCTCGAGCGCGCGGGCACGCGCGTCCGGGTACACGGCGAGCAGCGCGAGGCAGCGATACGCATTGATCGCGAGCGTGTCCCCGAGCGCGAACATCCAGTGGATCACCTGGCCGGCCGGGTGCACCCTCTGAGTCTGCGGCGCCTCCGCGAACAGGCTGACGAGCGAGCCGGGCTCGGCGGCATCCACGTACTTGCCGAGCGCCGCTACGAGCTCCTGGTAGAGCTTCGGCGAGCCCTTCCCGGGCGGGTTCGACTTGTCCATCAGGTCACCGAGCCATTCGGACAGGCGGTCGTCGTCGCCGGCGCTGTCGCCGAGGATGATCCGCCTGGCCGCGCGGCGGACGGATCTGTTCCACGCGTCCCAGTCGAGCTGCGCCGGAAGCCTTGAAGCCTCCTCGGCGCACACGGTGGAGAACGTGTCAGCCAGTCGATGCGCCGGCTTGCCGGTGTCGAGCACGGCCTCTGTGAACGCCCGGCGCTCGGACCAGTCGACGCCACGGGAGATCGTGAGCGCGTCCGGCTGGAAGTGGCGCATCCCCGACCGCTTCGGCTCGGGGTCGGCAGCGAACGGCTTCGGGGAGCCCTCGAGGGCGTGGCGAACAGGGGCCTCGCCGATCAGCAGCAGCGCCTCGTCCTTGGCGACCCTGACCCATACCGGGCCGTCGCCGTAGCTGCGCCTCATGCCCTCCATGAAGCCCCGCGCGAGGCCGTCCGCGTGCGCGCGGGCGGCGACCGCGGTGGCCGTCCGCCGGCGCCGGAAAAGACCCTGGACCACGTTCGGAACGGCGACCTGCGCGGTGAACCGGATCCCCTCGATGATCGAGGCGTGCGGGAAATCCTTGTCTGCCACGTCCGCCGCGACCCTACCACGCACATTAAGCTGCGCCGATGGCGACGGAGGTGACCGGCCGGCTCGACCCCGCGATCTTCAGGCTGCCGGTCGACCGCATCCGCTCGGGCTACTACTCGGACGCGTACTTCGTGTACACGAAGGAGCTGCTCGAGGCCGAGGGCGAGCACCCCCGCGTGACGATGCAGGTGTTCCAGAAGCAGGACTCGATCCTCGGCGGAGTCGACGAGGCAGTCGCGATCCTCAAGCTGTGCTCAGGCCGTGCCGGCCCGGAGGGCGAATGGATCGGCGGCTGGGACCGGCTCTCGGTCCACGCCCTACACGAGGGCAACCGGATCGCGCCGTACGAGACGGTGCTGACGATCGAAGGCGATTACAGCCTGTTCGCCCACCTCGAGACCGTCTACCTCGGCTGCTTGGCGCGCCGCTCGCTGGTGATGCGCAACGTCTCCGAGGTCGTCGAGGCTGCACGCGGCAAGCCGATCTTCTACTTCCCCGCACGCCACGACCACTGGCTCGTGCAGACCGGCGATGGCTGGAGCGCGCACGTTGCCGGCGCGATCGGCGTCTCGACCGAGGCGCAGGCGTCCTGGTGGGGCGGGCGCGGGATCGGCACCGTCCCGCACGGCCTGATAGCCGCCTATGGTGGCGACACCGTGAAGGCAGCGGCGAAGTTCGCCGACCGCTACCACGAGGACATGAACGTCACCGTGCTGGTCGACTTGGACAACGACTCGGTGCCGACCGCGATCGAGGTCGCGCAGGCGCTCGGCCCGAAGCTGTGGGGCGTCCGGCTCGACACCTCCGAGCAGCTCGTCGACCGCTCGCTGTTCGACGAGATGGGCGGCTTCGCTCCGACGGGCGTCAACCCGAGGCTGGTCGAGAAGGTCCGCGCCGCGCTCGACGGAGCGGGCTTCCAGAGCGTGCGGATCGTCGCCAGCGGCGGCTTCACCGCTGAGCGGATCGAGCAGTTCGAGGCCGCCGGCGTGCCGGTCGACGCGTATGGCGTCGGGTCCTCGCTGATCCGCGGCCAGAACGACTTCACGGCGGACGTGGTGCTCGTGAACGGACGGCCGTGCGCGAAGGTCGGGCGCTCGTACGCGCCCAATCCGCGCCTTCGGCCAGTTGAGTAGGAGCCGGGTTCTGCCGATGACGACCGTGGGTTAATGCTTCTTGGCCTGATCGCCCCCACCTTCGCCCTTTCGGCGAACCCACCCCAGCACGGGTTGGTCACCTCGTTCCCCCCGATTGTGACTCCTCACGCGACATTCCTCGGGTACACGACCTTCTGGGCGTTCCTGCACGATTGGGCGCCGATCATGCTGATGGCGCTGCTCGTGTTCGCGGTGCTGCTGCTGATGCGCTTCATGCCGAAGACGGCGCCCGCGAAGCTGAAGCCGGACTCGGCCCCGCCGATCGCATGGGACGACATCGCCGGCTCGGACGAGGCGAAGGAGGAGTTGCGCGAGGTCGTCGACTACCTCAAGGATCCGGCTCGCTTCCGCGCGCTCGGCGCGAAGGTGCCGAAGGGCATCCTGCTGCACGGGCCACCAGGAACGGGCAAGACCCTGCTCGCGAAGGCGGTGGCGCACGAGTCCGGGGCTAGCTTCTTCTCGCAGTCGGCGGCCTCATTCGTCGAGATGTTCGTGGGCGTCGGCGCCGCCCGCATCCGGCGACTGTTCAAGACCGCGCGCAAGCAGGCGCCGGCGATCGTGTTCATCGACGAGCTCGACGCCGTCGGCGGTCACCGCGGCAGCGACGTCACCGGCGAGCGCGATCAGACGCTGAACCAGCTGCTCGTGGAGATGGACGGGTTCACCTCCTCGCGCAAGGACGTGGTCGTGATCGCGGCCTCGAACCTGCTCGAGAAGCTCGACCCGGCGCTGCTGCGGCCCGGTCGCTTCGATCGCCAGGTGTTCGTCTCGCCGCCGGATGTGGGCGGCCGCGAGCGGATCCTCAAGGTTCACTCCGCCAACAAGCCACTCGCCGACGACGTCGATCTGATGTTGCTGGCACGCCAGACATCCGGGCTGACCGGCGCCGACCTCGCGAACATCTGCAACGAGGCCGCAATCCACGCGGCGCGCCGCGATGCTGGACAGGTGGCAATGGTCGACTTCGACAGCGCGCTCGAGCGTGTCGTGGCCGGGATGCAATCGCGGCGCACGCTGACCGAGCACGAGAAGCGCGTCGTCGCCTACCACGAGGGCGGGCACGCACTGTGTGGCGAGCTGCTGGCGTCGGTCGATCGCGTGCACCGGATCTCGATCGTCCCGCGTGGCCGAGCTCTGGGCTACACGCTCAACCTGCCTGAGGAGGATCGTTATCTGAAGACGCGCGAGGAGCTGATCGACTTCATGACGATGCTGCTCGGAGGTCGTGCCGCCGAGCAGATCGTGTTCGGTTCGATCACGACCGGCGCCTCCGACGACCTCAAGCGCGTGACCGAGATCGCCCACGCGATGATCCACGACTACGCGATGGGCACCGGCCGGACGTCGATGCGCGTCGTCGTCGACGGCGCGGCCGAGGCGACCCGGCGCGTCAGCGACGAGGAGGTCCGCGACCTGGCCGACGAGGCGCTGCGGACCGCGTTCTCGCTGATCAACAGCCACCGCCCGCAGCTCGAAGAGCTGGCCGCGACGCTGCTCGCGAACGAGGTGCTCGAGCGCGCCGACATCGAGCGGATCATGGCCGGGGTGCCGCAGGCGGCGCCGCCCCGGATCGGCGGCGGCCAGCTCGGGGTCGCGGCGGCGACCGTGGAAGCGCCCGCGGACCTGCCCGCCTGACCGTGGTCGCGGACCCGGGCCGCCGGCGAGCCGCCGCTATCCTCCGGCCGCGTGCTGTCCACGATCGACCATGTCGGCATCGCCGTCGATGACATCGAGGCCTCGCTGGCCGTGTACCGGGACCTGCTGGGGATGCCGCTCGTGCACCGCGAGACCGTCGCCGAGCAGGGCGTCGACGCGGCGCTGCTCGACGTCGGCGACGGACACATCGAGCTGCTCCAGCCGCTCGGCCCGGACACCGCGGTCGGCAAGTTCCTCGCCAAGCGCGGTCCGGGCCTGCACCACGTTGCGTATCGTGTCGATGACATCGATCAGGCGCTGAGCGCGCTCACGCAGGCCGGAGCGCGACTGATCGACGAGCGGCCCCGCACGGGGATCCGCGGCTCGAGGGTCGCGTTCGTGCACCCGGGCGCGACCGGCGGCGTCCTGACCGAGATCGTTCAACCAGCTGAGGAGCACTGACAATGGCCGACGAGAAGCCGCAGAAGGTCAGCATCGGGTTCATAGGCAGCCAGGTGCTGTCGGCCCGCGTAGCGCCGCCCGAGCTGACGAAGCTGCGCAATGCGCTGCCGGCCGGCGGCTGGCACGATCTGCCCGCGGAGGACGGAACGATCGCGATCGACCTCTCGAAGGTGGTCTACGTGCTCGTCGACGACGAGGAGCACCGAGTCGGGTTCGGGACCTGAGCGCACTGAGCCTCTCGGCGCTCGACACCGCAACGCTTCGATTCGCGCGCACCCAAGGCCACACGCCGAAGCTGGAGCGCGCCGCCGCCGCATACTCGCGGCTCGGCGAGCATGCCGCGTGCTGGTTCGCATTGGCGGCGGCGGGGGCCGCATTTGATCCGCCGCGTCGCGCTGAGTGGGTGCGCGCCGCGGGTGTCGTCGGCGCCGCCTACGCCTTGAACTACGCGGTCAAGCTCGCGGTGCGCCGGCCTCGGCCGGAGCTCCCGGATCTGCCGCCCTTGAGCTCCGTCGTGTCGCGGCTCTCGTTCCCGAGCGCGCACGCGACCACTTCGTTCGCCGCGGCACGAGCGTTCCGCGGCCTCGTTCCCGCCGGTGCCCTGTACGGCACGGCCTTGCTGTTCGCGCTGTCGCGGCCCTACCTGGGCGTGCACTACCCGAGCGACGTGGTGGCGGGATCCGTGCTCGGCACCGCGATCGGGGAGGCGTTCGGAACATGAAGGTCGGGATCGTCGGGATGCCGAACGCCGGGAAGTCATCGCTGTTCAGCGCGCTCACGGGCGTCGCCGCCGAGGCGGCGAACTACCCCTTCACGACGATCGAGCCGAACATCGCGGTCGTGCCCGTCGCGGACGAGCGGCTCGACGCGGTCGCACGGACGATCGGCGCGTCGAAGATCGTCCCGGACACGATCTCGTTCCACGACATCGCCGGGCTCGTGGCCGGCGCGCACAAGGGCGAGGGGCTCGGCAACCAGTTCCTGGCGAACATCCGCGAGGTCGACGCGATCGTGCACGTGGTCCGCGCCCATGACGATCCGAACGTGGTCCACCCCGAGGGCCGGGTCGACCCGCTCGCGGACATCGAGACGATCGAGACCGAACTGATCTACGCCGACCTCGAGCAGGCTGAACGGCGGCTCGAGCGCGTCGTCAAGACCGCGCGCGGCGGAGACCGGCGCGCGGTCTCCGAGGAGGCATGGCTCCGGAGGCTGATCGAGGCGCTCGGAGCCGGCCGGCCGGCGCGTACCGTGCCGCCGCCCGACGACGCACCGGATGCGATCGCCCAGCTCCAGCCGCTGACCGCAAAGCCGGTCCTGTTCGTAGCGAACGTCGCCGAAGGCGACGACGCGGTCCCGGAGGCGATCGCGGCGCACGCCGCCTCGGTCGGCGCCGCCGCCATCGCCGTCAGCGCGCGACTCGAGGCCGAGCTGGCGGAGCTTCCGGAGAATGAGGCCGCCGCGATGCGCGCCGACCTCGGGCTGTCCGAATCCGGGCTCGATGCGGTCGTCCGGGACGCCTTCTCGCTGCTCGAGCTGATCGCGTTCTTCACCGCGGGCGAGGACAAGCCGGCGCAGTCCTGGCAC
Source organism: uncultured Solirubrobacterales bacterium (assembly GCA_963826895.1). Classification (GTDB taxonomy): domain Bacteria; phylum Actinomycetota; class Thermoleophilia; order Solirubrobacterales; family Solirubrobacteraceae; genus Palsa-465. Next base: position 399,853 of record CAWGYJ010000005.1, on the reverse strand, counting down.
CTGCGCCGCGGCCTGTCGGTCTGGCACGCCGCCGGTCTCATCCACTCCGACATCCAACGCGGCTTCGTCCGCGCCGAGGTGGTCTCGTGGTCCGAGCTGGTCGACGCGGGCGGTTACGCGGGCGCGCGCGACCGCGGCACGCTGCGGATCGAGGGACGGGATTACGTGATGGCCGACGGCGACGTGATCACCGTCAAGTTCACTCCCTGATAGGCTCGGTCGACGCCGAATCGGCCGCCGATAAGCGGTCGAACGGGGGACCCACGAGTCTCTCCCCGGGGCGAATCGCCGCCTGGTGGCGGCGTAGCGCAAGCAGCGCGAGCCCGTCAGCTAACCCCGTAGGCGCCAACGATGGCTTTTCGACGGCGCACCGACAGACAGCGAGTGCAAGGCCGCCCTCAGAGCGGGATCCGCCGCAGGCGACGCGGCGTGTTCATAACAATGCTCACGGCGGTGGCGCTGGCCGCTGCGGTGCTACCGCTGAGCTCGTCCGCGGCGCCGTCGCTGTCGCAGCTGAACTCGAGTCTCGGAGCGACTCAAGCACGCGTCTCCGGCCTCGCCGCGCACGTTCACGCACTCGACGCGTTGATCTCCTCGCTCGGCGCCGAGATCGCCGGCGTCCAGGCCCGTGAGGCCGACGTGCGGGCGGCGCTGGCCGTCGACGAGACGCGGCTTGCCGGCGTGCAGCAACGCCTCGACGCCGAGCGCACCGTGCTCGCGGTGCTGGAGCGGCGCCTCGCCCGCGCGCGGCTGATCCTGTCGCATCAACTCGTCTCGAACTACGAGCAGGGTAAGCCGAACCTGATGAACGTCCTGCTGGACTCGAGCGGCTTCTCGGACCTGCTGAACCGGATCAACTACCTGCGCGATGCCGAGCATCAGCAGCAGGCGCTGATCACGATCACGCGCAGGGCGAAGGCGGCGGCGGCCGCCGCCGCGCACCGGCTCGCGGGGCTCGCCGCGACCGACCGGCAGATCGCTGACGACGCGCTCGTGCACGAGCGCGCGCTCGCCGGGATGAACGCGCTCCTGTCCGGCAAGCAGGCCGCGCTCCAGCGGGCGCGCGGCGCCCAGCAGATCGCGCTCAACGCCGCACAGTCACGCGGCGCCCAGCTGCAGCACGACATCTCGCAGATCGAGGCCCAGCAGGCCGCGGCAGCGGCGGCCGCGCAGAGCGTCTCGTACGGCCCGGCGCTCGGCCCCTCAGGCGGCTGGGTGATCCCGTACCCGATCGTCCTGTGCGAGTCCGGCGGCCAGAACCTGCCGCCCAACAGCGCCGGCGCCTCCGGCTACTACCAGATCATCCCGAGCACCTGGAGCCTGTTCGGCGGGACCGGCCCGGCCGCGTACCTCGCGTCGAAGTCCGAGCAGGATGCGGTCGCCGCGCGGATCTGGAACGGCGGCGCGGGCTGGTCGAACTGGGTCTGCGCCCACATCCTCGGGATTCACTAGTACGGTGCGCGCGTGCGCGCGCGGTGGCTCGTGGTCGCGATCCTGGCGGTGGGGCTCGCGCTGCGCGTGGGGCTGGTCGAGCGGGACTCGTACTCGCCGATCGGCGACGCCAAGTCCTATCTCGAACTCGGGCGCCAGATCGCCCACACCGGCGATTACGCCGACACCGGCGTCGGCGCCGGCAACACGCACGGACCGACCGCCTACTTCCCGCCCGCCTACCCGTACTTCCTGGCCGCGTTCGGCGGCACCGTCCAGTCGGCCCGGATCGCGCAGGCGGTGCTCGGCACGATCGTCGTCGGCCTGGTGGGGCTCGTCGCGCTCGAGCTGTTCGGCGCCGCGATCGGGCTGATCGCGATGGCGGTGGCCGCGGTCTATCCGGCGTTCATCGAGCTCTCCACGGTGCTCGTCGCGGAGACGCTGCTGACGGCGTTCGTGCTCGCCGCCGTGTGGGCGGCGCTGCGAGCCCGCCGCTCGGCGAGTCCTTTCAGATGGTGCTTTGCGGCCGGCGTGCTTTCGGGACTCGCCGCGCTCACCCACGACAACGGCTTCCTGGTCGCGATCCCGCTCGTGTTCGGCGTGTGGGGTCTCGGTGGCGGGCGGCGTGTGCTCGCCCCCGCGGTGCTGGTGGCGGCGGCCGTGCTGACGGTGATCCCGTGGATCGTGCGCGATCAGGTCGTGATGCACACATTCGTCCCGATCTCCGACGAGACCGGGATCACGCTGGCCGGGACGTACAACACGGTCTCTGCGCACGACCCGCAGATCCCATACAAGTGGCGCTACTACGCGCGGATTCCCGCCTACCGGGGCCTGTTTCGCGAAGCGCCGCGGCTGACCGAGCCCGAGCTGTCCTCGAAGCTCGAGAGCCGCGCGTTCAGCTACATCGGGGCGCACCCGCTCGCGCCGGTGTCGGTCGCCTTCGACAACACGCTGCGCCTGCTCGAGCTCGAGGGCACGTTCCCGTGGAAGGCGTCGGCGGCCTCGATCGGACTCGGCACGAGCACGGCCGCGGTCGGTGTCGTCGGCTACTGGCTCGTGCTCCTGCTCGCAATCGGGGGGGTGTTCACCCGCGCCGCACGCGCCGCGCCACGGTGGCTGTGGGCCGTCCCCGTGCTGCTGTGGTTGAGCGTCGCGTTCGTTAACGCCGAGACGCCACGGTTCCGCGAGCCGATCGACCCGTTCCTGATCCTGCTTGCCGCCTGTGCGCTGGAGGCCCTCGGCCGCCGCGCCGTGCCGGCGCTACAGCGCTAAGCCGTGCGCCAGTCGGGCGTCGGCTCGAGCCGGCGGCGCCGGCTGGAGGCGCTCAGCTGGTCGAAGTGGTCGAGCGCACGGCCTGATCCGAACGCGACGCAGGTGAGCGGCGAGTCGGCTCGGTAGACCGGCATTCCGGTCTCGTTCGAGACCAGCTCGGGGAAGCCGCGAACGAGCGTGCCGCCGCCCGCCAACATGATCCCGTCACGTGCGATGTCGCTCGAGAGCTCAGGCGGCGTCTGCTCGAGCGTGTCGCGGATCGCCTGGAGGATCTCGCGCAGCGGCGGCATGATCGCCGCACGGACCTCCTCGCTGGACAGCGTCACCGCGGTGGGCAGCCCGGTCAGCAGGTGCCTACCCTTGACATCGAATGTCTCCTCCACCGGCAGCGGCGTCGCCGACCCGATCGCGATCTTGATCGTCTCGGCCGTGCGGGAGCCGATCGCGAGCTTGTGCGCCGCGCGGATGTACTGGGTGATCGCCTCGTCCATCTCGTAGCCGCCGACCCGCACCGAGCGGAACAGCACGATTCCGCCGAGCGAGATCACGGCCATCTCGCTGGTCCCGCCGCCGACGTCGACGACCAGGCGCCCGACCGGCTCCTCGATCGCGAGCCCGGCGCCGATCGCGGCCGCGATCGGCTCCTCGATCAGGTGGACCTGACGCGCGCCGGCCGCGAGCGAGGCCTCCTCGACCGCGCGCTTCTCGACCTCGGTGACGCCCGACGGCGCGCACACGATCAGCCGCGGGTGGGCGCGGCGGCGGTCGAGCACGCGGCGGATGAAGTACCGCAGCATCTCCTCGGTCACCTCGAAGTCCGCGATCACGCCATGGCGCAGCGGCCTGGTGGCGGAGATCGTCGCCGGCGTGCGGCCGATCATCCGCTCGGCTTCGGTGCCGACCGCGTGGACCAAGCCCGTGTTGACGTCGCTCGCCACCACCGAGGGCTCGGACACGACGATCCCCTTGCCGCCCACGTACACGAGCGTGTTAGCGGTGCCGAGGTCGATCGCCATGTCATGGACCCCGAGACTCGGGACCAGGTGGCGACGGGAGGTGTCGTGGCGTGAGCCATCCCTGCGAAAGGGCATCGTGGCCAGCTTGTCAGACGCGCCGCCCCGGTGCATGCCCCGGGGGCAAAATCCCAGCACAGCGGTGGTTCCGGGCCCCGCTCTGACCGTCGGGCGGCTCTACGCCCCCTCGCCCCACACGGTCGCGACCAGCGACCGCGCCCCGCCGTGGTCCCGGTGTTCGCACAGGTAGATCCCCTGCCAGGTCCCGAGCGCGAGCCGGCCGCCGGACACCGGCAGCGTCAGCGACGGCCCGAGCAGCGAGGCCTTGATGTGCGCGGGCATGTCATCGTCGCCCTCGAGCGTGTGGGTCCAGTACGGGGCGCGCTCGGGCACCGCCCGGTCGAACCACGTCTCGAAGTCGCGCCGCACGTCGGGCGAGGCGTTCTCATTCAGCGTCAGCGAGGCGGACGTGTGGCGAATCAGCAGGTGCGCCAGCCCCACCCGCAGCTCGCGCAACTCCGGCAGCGCGGCCAGCACCTCGCCCGTCACGAGGTGGAACCCCCGCGGCCGCGGCTCGAGGACGATCTCACGCTGAACCCACATCGCCCTGGCGTTATACCCGCCAAGCCCCGCCACCACCAAGACGCGCCACCGCCCACCCGCGCCGCGCCCCGCACCCTGGCGCCCCGCGCCCACGGCCGGCGCCCCGCGCCCACGGCCGGCGCCCCCCGTCACCGGCCGCCGCCCAGGCCCGCTGGGCTACGCCTCGGGCAGCCGCGCCACCCGCATCTCCACGCGCTCCCCCCGGAACGGCACGCCCTCGGCGTCGAGCAGCTCCCGCTGCCGCGCCCCCTTGGCCAGCGACCCGTCGGCCCGGACGATCCGATGCCACGGCACCGAGGCATCGTCACAGGAATGCAGCACGGCGCCGGCCACGCGCGGCGCTCCAGGGGAAACGTCGCCGTAGGTGCGCACGAATCCGGGCGGCGTCGCGCGAATGCGACGCAGGATCGCCCGCTCGCGCGCTGTCAACGGCTAGCGCTCGCCCGGCAGCATGCGTGGGTACTGCGAGATCGCCTCGCGGGCGTTCAGCGCCGTCTCGACGATCCGGTTCTGCTCGGCGGCGTGCGCGACCGGGTAGCCCTCGCCCGACGCGGCGCGCTCGGGGCGGCCGACGTACCCGAAGTGCAGATGCTCGGGGAGCACCTGGAGCAGTCGCGGCGACATGTACGCGCGGGCGCCCATGTTCCGCGGCTCCTCCTGGACCCACACGAGCTCCTCGAGGTTCGGATAGGAGTTGATCACGTCGAGGATCTCCTGCTGCGGGAACGGGTACAGGAGCTCGACCCGGACGATCGCGACCTCCGGGTTATCGGCCCGCGATCCGTGGCCGGCCAGGTCGTAATAGATCTTGCCGCTGCACAGGAGCAGCCGGTGCACGGCCACCGGATCGACCGTCTCGTCGCCCAGCACCGGCCGGAAGCGGCCCTCCGACAACTCGGACACGGTGCTCGTCGCCTGCGGCAGCCGCAGCAGGCTCTTCGGCGTCATCATCACGAGCGGCCGCTGCTTGGCGATCCGCGCCTGGCGGCGCAGCAGGTGGAAGTACTGCGCCGGCGTGGTGCAGTTGGCGACCCGGATGTTTCCCTCCGCGGCGAGCTGGAGGAACCGCTCCAGCCGCGCCGAGGAGTGCTCGGGACCCGAGCCCTCGTACCCATGCGGCAGCAGCATCGTCAGCCGTGAGGTCTGGCCCCACTTCGCCAGGCCCGGCGTGATGAACTGGTCGATGATCACCTGGGCGCCGTTCGCGAAGTCGCCGAACTGGGCCTCCCAGAGGACCATCGTCTCGGGCGCCTCCTGCGAGTAGCCGTACTCGAACCCCAGGCAGGCCGTCTCGGACAGAGGGCTGTTATGGAGCTCCATCGGCGCGAGCGCGCCCGGCAGGTGCTGCATCGCGCAGTGCTCCTGGCCGGTCTTCGGGTCGTGCAGCACCAGATGCCTCTGCGAGAACGTGCCGCGCTCGGAGTCCTGACCGGTGAGCCGGACCGGGATGCCCTCGGTCAGCAGCGACGCGAACGCGAGCGCCTCGGCGTGAGCCCAGAAGATCCCCTTGCCGGCCGTGCATCGCCTCGCGACGCTGCTCAAGCTGCTTGACGAGCTTCGGATGGACGGTGAACCCGTCGGGCGCCGCCAGCAGCTCCTCGTTCAGCACCTGGAGGCGCTCGGCCGACACCGCGGTCTTGACCTCCGGGGACGCCGTGCGGTCGAGTTGGTACTCGCCGGTCGCGTGCTCGAGCTCCTTGGCGGCCGCGATCTGCTCCTTCAGCTTCTGGTGCTGTTCGGTCAGCACCGCCCACACCTCGTCGGTCATCTCGGTCGAATCCTGCTCGGACACGACCTCCTGGGAGATCAGCTGCTTGGCGAACAGCTCCCGTACCGACGGGTGGTTCTTGATCGCCTGGTACATCTCGGGCTGCGTGTACGCCGGCTCGTCGGCCTCGTTGTGGCCGAAGCGCCGGTAGCCGATCAGGTCGATCAGCACGTCGTGGCCGAACTCCTGGCGGAACGCGAACGCGAGCCGCACGGCCGAGATGCATGCAGCCACGTTGTCGGCGTTGACATGGATGATCGGGACGTCGAAACCCTTCGCGAGGTCGGACGCCCACGTCGTCGAGCGGTCGTCCTCCGGGTCGGTCGTGAACCCGACCTGGTTGTTCTGGATCAGGTGGATGGTGCCGCCGACCGTGTAGCCGTCGAGCGCCTGCATGTTGAACGTCTCGGCGACCACACCCTGGCCCGGGAACGCGGCGTCGCCGTGCAGCACGATCGGGATCGCCGCGTTCGTGTCCTGATGGGTGTGCGGACCCTGGCGCGTGGTCTGGGCCGCGCGCGTGGCGCCGGAGGCGACGGGCCCGACGAACTCCAGATGCGAGGGGTTCGACTCGAGCCGGACGATGATCGACTCGCCGCTCGCCAGCTGGTAGGAGCCCTGCGCGCCGTGGTGGTACTTGACGTCGCCGGTTCCGCCCTGCGGGATCGTCGTGATCGGCTCGAGCGTCGAGGCACCCTCGAACTCGGCGAAGATCGTGCCGTACGGACGTCCGAGGTTGTGGGCGAGGATGTTCAGGCGGCCGCGGTGGGCGGTGCCGATCACGACCTCGCGCGCTCTCTGGGTCGCGGACAGCTGGATGATCTCGTCGATGATCGGCACGGTCATATCGAGCCCCTCGACCGAGAACTGCTTCTGCCCGAGGTACGCCTTGTGCATGAACCGCTCGAGTGCGTCGACCTCGGTCAGCCGCTTGAGCAGCGCCTTCTGCTCGTCGTGCGTGAGCGGCTTGCGGAACTGGCCGGACTCGATCGCCTCCCGCAGCCACAGCCGCTGCGAGTGCGAGGCGATGTGCTCGATCTCGTACGCGATCGGCCCGCAGTACGTCTCGCGCAGGTGCGGCAGCGTGTCCGCGAGCGTCGCCCCCGGCACGTACATCCGCAGGATCCGCGCCGGGATCTTGGCCATCACCTCGGGAGTCAGGCCGAGCGGCTCGGGATCCAGCGCCGGCTCGCCCTCGGCCTCGCGGCCGAGCGGGTCGAGCTTGGCCGCCAGGTGGCCGTGGGTGCGGTGCGCCTTGAGCAGCGAGGTCGCGGCCTGGACTGCTTGGAGCATCGCCTCGTCAGGCGGGGCGGGGACCGCCACCGGCGCCACCTCGGGTGCGGCGGGCGACTGCGCCGCAGCGGCCGCCGCGGGCGCGGGCGGAGGCGGCAGCTCGGGCAGCTCCACGCCGAGGTCGCCGAACACCCGCTCATAGAAGCCGTTGTCGCCGTGGAGGTAACTCTCGATCGTCTGCAGGAAGTGGCCGGATTCGGCGCCCTGGATGATCCGGTGATCGTAAGTCGAGGTCATCGTCATGACCTTTTCGGCGCCAATGATCGCGCCGACGTTCGCGAAGCCGGGCGGGTACGCGATCGAGCCGGTGGCGATGATCGTGCCCTGGCCGGTCATCAGCCGGGGCACGGAGGCAATCGTGCCGATCCCGCCGGGGTTCGTCAGCGAGACGTTGCCGCCCGTCAGGTCGTCGGCCGTCAGGGTGTTGGTCCGGGCCTTTTCGACCAGCGCGTTGTACGCGTCCAGGAACTGGGCGAAGGTCAGGCGGCCCGCGTCCCGGATCACCGGGACCATCAGCGTCCGGGTCCCGTCCTTCTTCTCGACGTCGACCGCCAGCCCGAGGTTGCACGCGCCGTCGTCGACGCGGTGGGGCTTGCCGTCCACCTCGGCGAAGTGATTCGCCATCACGGGCATGTCCTCGGTCGCGGCCAGCGCGATCGCGTACGCGATCAGGTGCGTGAACGAGACCTTCTGACCGGCGTTCTTCAGCTGCTTGCGCCGTTCGTCGAGCGTCGTCACAGCGAGCGTGCGGAACGAGGTCGCGGTCGGGATCTTGCGGCTCTCGTCCATGTACCGGGCGAGCGCGGCGGCGCCGCCCTTGAGCAGCTGCGAGCCGGCCGCGACCGGGGCTTGGGCGGAGTCGCCCGCGCCGCGGCGCCGTTGCCGCCATTGGCGGCCGCGAGCACGTCGGCCTTTGTGATCCGGCCGCCGCGGGCCGAGCCGGCGATCGTCGAGATGTCGATGCCCTCCTGGGCGGCGACGCGGCGCGCGACGGGCGAGGCGTTGCCGCCGTCAGCGGTCGTGGGGGCGGCCGGCGCAGCCCCGGCGGGCTCAGCGGGCGGCGCGGGCGGCGCGGGCGGCGCGCCCGCAGAAGTCGTCATCCGCGCGATCACCTGGCCGACCGTCACGGTCGCCCCCTCCTCGAACAGGATCTCGGTGATCGTTCCGGAGGCCGGCGCAGGCAGCTCCATGTCGACCTTGTCGGTCGAGATCTCGACGACCGTATCCCCGTCCTTGACCGTGTCGCCGACCTTCACCGACCACTCGAGGATCGTGCCCTCGGTAACGGACTCGCCACCGGTCGGGGTGATGATGTCGATCGTCTTGCCCGTGGCGGGCGCAGCGGCGGGCGGAGCGTCCTGCGGTGCGGGCGCAGCGGCCTCGACGGCGTCTACGAAGTCGATCTCCTCGGCGTCGGCCTCGAGCTGCGACTCGGTCTCCATCGCCTCCTCGGGCGTCCTGCCGCTCTCATCGCCGAGGTTCTCGGCAGCGAGCGGCACCCCCGCGCCGTTCACCGCGATCTCGGCGAGCAGCGCGCCGACCGCGACCGTGTCACCCTCGGCCGCGTGGATCTTGACGACCGTTCCTGCCACCGGAGAGGGCACCTCGGCGTCGACCTTGTCGGTCGAGATCTCGACCAGCGTCTCGTCGGCGGCGATGGTGTCGCCCTCCTGTTTGTGCCATTCGAGCACGGTCCCCTCGGCGACGGAATCTCCCATCGCCGGCATCGCGACCTGAACTGTGCCGGTCTCCACGGCCATACGGGTCCTACTGTAACGCGTGCCTGAGGGCCTTATGTGTTCGCTTCGGAGCCGCGCCGCCGATCGGCGATCACAAACCCGGCGGAGCCGCAGAACGGGCCGAGCCCGCCCAGCACGGCGACGGTGACAGCGAGCCAGAACGGGATGATGCGGGCACGAGCCGCGGCGATACAGACGAGCGACATCCCGATCCACATCACCCCGTGCGTGAGGCCGAGGATGAACGTCTCGGGCTCGGGGTTGCCGAGCCCGAACGCGCACACGAGCAGAGACAGGTACACGACCGAATGCGTGAACGAGACCACCTCGAGCCGGCGGAAGGTGACGATCCGCCTCACGCGCCCGCCCGCAAGGTCAACTCAGCAGCGCGGCCATGCGCCGGAGCGGCTCGTCCGCCTCCGGCGGCCACTGCGAGACGTCGGCCGGCCACCACGTGTACTCGTCATGCTCCGCGTCGGGAACGACCGCGGCGCCGTCGGGCAGCCACGCCATCCCGACGAACAGCACGATCCTGCTCGGCAGGCACACGAGCGCTTCGATGCTCAGCCTCGCCGGCTCGACGGACCACTCCTCCTGAAGCTCTCGCGTCAGCGTCTCCACGGGGTTCTCGGCCAGCTCGACCGAGCCGCCGGCGCCGAGCGCCCAGCGTCCGGGCCACGTCGCCAGCCACGCCGCCCGCCGGCCCGCGAGCCAGCGGCCCTGCGCATCACGGACGAGACACAGGATCGCGAGGCTCCGCGAGGCGTCGCTCGGGTTCAGCCGCAGCGCCCAGCGCGCCGGCTGGAGCGTCAGCGCGAGCCGGTCGCCGCGCCCGTCGAACGCCACCAGCCGCGCCGCGAGCCCATCGTGGCTCGGCGATCCGCGATCGCGCAGCGCCTGCAGCGCCTCGTCGGCGGCGTCGATCGCGCCCTGCTCGGGCTCGAACTCCTCCGACAGCCACTCGACCTCCACCTGGCCAGGGTCCCAGGGACCGCGCGCTAGTAGACCTGGTGCGATCGCCACGCCGGGAACCGTAGCGGGGTAGGGTGGCGCCGTGACGCGGCGGCTCAAGCACTGGGGCTGGGGGTACGAGGACCAGTGGCCGGACCACGAGGTGCTTCGAGGATCGGCGACGATCGCCAAGCTCCACCTCGGCTACGGCGCCGACGAGCCCGAGCAGCCGGTGCCGCTGGAGCAGGTCACGCTGCCCGAGCCGCGCCTGCAACCGCCGTCAGCGCTCGGCGGCATCTGCCACACCGACACCTACGAGCGCGCGCTCCACACCTACGGCCGTTCGTACATCGACATCATCCGCGCGTTCCGCGGGCACTTCGACCATCCCCCGGACGTGGTCGCACGCCCGCGTGACGAACACGAGATCGCGGCCGTACTCGACTGGGCGCTCGGCGCCGGCGCCGCCGTGATCCCGTTCGGCGGCGGCACGAGCGTCGTGGGCGGCGTCGAGGCGCGCGTCGGAGAGCGCTACCAGGGCGTCGTGACGATCGACGTCAAGGCGCTCGACCGCGTGCTCGAGGTCGACCGGGAATCGCTCGCAGCGCGGATCCAGGCCGGCGCCACGGGCCCGGGCCTCGAGCGGCAGCTCTCCGAGCACGGGCTCACGCTCCGCCACTTCCCGCAGTCGTTCGAGTTCTCGACCCTGGGCGGCTGGATCGCGACCCGCGCCGGCGGCCATTTCGCGACGCTGTACACGCACATCGACGATCTGGTCGAGTCGGTCAGAGCGCTCACGCCCACGGGCGAATGGGAGTCGCGGCGGCTGCCGGGATCAGGCGCCGGCGTCTCCCCGGACCGGATGCTGATCGGCTCGGAGGGAATCCTCGGGATCATCACCGAGGCGTGGGTCCGTGTCAGGCCGCGGCCGGAGCACCGAGCCTCGACCGCGGTCCGTTTCGAGACGTTCGCCGCGGGCGCGCAGGCCGTCAAAGAGCTGTCGCAGTCCGGCCTGTACCCGACCAATTGCCGCCTGATCGACGCCGACGAGGCGCGGATCACCCGGGCGGGCGACGGCGAGCACGCGTTGCTCGTGCTCGGCTTCGAGTCCGCGAGCCAGGACGTCGAGCGTTCGATGGCGCCGGCGCTCGACATCTGCTCTGACCACGGCGGGCGCTGGGATCGCCGCGGCGCGAGCGGCGACGCCGTCGGCAACTGGCGCGAGTCGTTCCTCGGGGCGCCGTACCTGCGCGACACGCTGATCGCGATCGGGGTGCTGTCGGAGACGTTCGAGACCGCGATCACGTGGGACCGGTTTCCGCAGTTCCACGAAGCGGTGCTCGAGCGCACGCGGAAGGCCGTCCTCGACACGTGCGGCGAGGGCACGGTCACGTGCCGGTTCACGCACGTGTACCCCGACGGACCGGCGCCGTATTACACGATCCTGGCGCCGGCGCAGCGGGGCGATGAGATCGCACAGTGGTCGGCGATCAAACGCGCCGCATCGGACGCCGTGATCGAGCACGGCGGCACGATCACCCACCACCACGCGGTCGGGCGCGATCACCGTACCTGGTACGACCGCCAGCGACCGGATCCGTTCGCGGCGGCGCTGCGCGGCGCGAAGGCCGCGATCGACCCGGCCGGCGCCTTGAACCCCGGCGTGCTGATCGACCCGTCACACTGAGCGTGAGCGCGCGAGCGCCTCCCGTACCGCGGCGGCACTCGGCGCAACATCCGCCGGCAACCGCTCGAGCAGTGGCCCCCAGCCGGGCTGCAGCTCGATCGCCGCGCGCACCTGCTCGGCGCCGCCTTCGACGTCGCCGCCCTGAGCTCGGCCGAGCCCCGCCCAGAACAGCAGCTCGTGGCTGTCCGGCACGAGCGCGTGCGCCTCGCCGAACAACCGTGCCGCGTCATCGAAGCGACCCTCGTTGATCGCGTCGTCCCCTTCGGTCGCGACCGCGTACGCGGAGTGGATGTCGAGCAGCCGGCGCATCTCGACGAGCGGCTCGGGATCGTCCTCTACACGCAACGACACCGTCGTCCGCCACGCCTCCCCCTCCGCAGGCACGACCAGGATCGCCGCGGACTGCCGCCCGCGGATGTCCCCGCCCGCGGCCTCCCCCGCCTCGAGGGTCGCCATCAGCCGTTCGGCCAGTGGTCCGTCAGCCGCCTCGAAGGCCTCCTTCATCGCCGGCCAGACGCTGTCGTTGGCCATGATGTTCGCCTGGCATGAGAAACCGTCGCCGGTGACGTGACCGGCGAAGGCGATCGCCAGCGAGCCGGTGTGGGCCGCGACGCGCCCGTCGGCGGCGAGCACCGCCACCTGGCGGCCGTCGGACCCCGAGTCGGCGGCGATCAGCTCCTCGAGCGCCTGGAGCGGCGAGCGCCCGGACGCGAGCAGCTCCAGCGCCTGCGGGCCATACGACACCTCGGCGTTCGCCTGCGTGGCGACTGCGCCGACGCCCGGCTGCGCCCACGAGACGACCGAGCCGACGGAGAACCAGTGCGATTGGACGGCGACGCCGAGCTCACCGGTGAGCGGGTCGCGAGCGACGATCGAGTAGGTCATGGAACGAACCATATGTCACGCTCTCGCCCGTGGCGACGATCGCGATCCTCGGTCCCGGTGGCGTCGGCGGCTTCCTCGCAGCCGCTCTTGACCACGCCGGCGACGACACGGTCGTCGTCGCCCGCGACGAGACGGCCGACCTGATCGCCCGGGAGGGGATCGAGCTCCACAGCGTGCGCCTCGGAGACTTCACGGCGCACCCGCGCGCCAAAGCGAACCTTGATGAGCCGGTGGACGCGCTGTTCGTCGCCACCAAGGCGAGCGGCCTCGACGACGCACTCCAGCGAATCCAGACCACTCCGCCGCTCGTGATCCCGCTGCTCAATGGGCTTGACCACATGGTCACGCTCAGAGCGCGGTTCGGCTGGAACACGGTGGTCGCGGGGACGATCCGGATCGAGGCAGACCGCCCCGAGCCCGGCCGGATCGGGCAGACGAGCCCCTTCCTGCGCGTCGACATGGCGAGCGACGACCCGGCGCTCGTGGAGCAACTCGAGCCGATCCGCGATCTGCTCGAGCGCGCCGAGGTGCCCGCGACGGTCGGCGAGAGCGAGTCGCAGATCCTGTGGTGCAAGCTCGTGCGGCTGAACGCGCTTGCGTGCACGACGAGTGCATCCGACCGTCAGCTCGGCTTCATCCGGTCCGACCCGGAGTGGCGGGGAAAGCTGACCGCCTGCATCGATGAGGCCGCCGCGGTCGCGAACGCGGACGGAGCGACGATCGACCCGGCGAGCACGATGCAAGAGCTGGAGGACGCCCACGCCGAGCTCGGGTCCTCGATGCAGCGCGACATCGCCGCCGGCCGCGAGCCGGAGCTCGACGCGATCCCCGGCTCGGTGCTCCGCGCCGGGAAGCGGCTTGGCATCGCCTGTCCGACGATCGCCGAGCTGGCAGCCCAGATCGCTGCTCGCGCCGGCGTCCCGCCGCCGGTCGTCTAGGCCCGGGCCGGAACCCGGCCCTAAAGCGGCGGCTCGACCCGCGGCGGGGTAACGAACACCGGCTCGCCGATCTCCTCGGAGGCGACCGCGTCGACGATCTCCTCCTCGGACTCCTCGATCTCCGAGTCGTGGTCGCCGTCGCACAGGACCCTGAAAGCGCCGGTCACGCCGCCGTCCGCCTGCAGGACGATCCCGGGCAGGATCTCCTCGCCCTCCTCGAGTCCGAGGCGGTCGATGTCGAACGCCGACATCCCGATCCCCCAGGTGTGATGGCCCGGATTCTCGCGGTCGTGCGCCGCCACGCCCTGCGAAAGGCGCTCGAGCAGGTACGCGATCTTGCTCTTCTCGGCCACTCCGCGCTTCAGGCTACTCGCCCGGCGCCGCACTCGCTCGTCCCGGTACCCCCGCGGCGATCACGTCTTCGCGCTGTAGGACGAGGTGCCGTTGCACTCGTGACCGAACGTACCTGCGATGTCGGTCTTGATCTTGCCCGACACCGAGCCGCCCTTGCCGAACTTGCCGGTGACGATCAGGAACCCGTCGGCCTTGTTCGTACCGAGCGCGAGCAGCGGCAGCTTGGCGGTGAACGTTCCCTGCTTCGAGATCTTGCCGGATCCCTTCGTGCCCACTTGCGGAAAGCCTCCGCCCTGGCAGTAGGAGGGGTAATCGCCGGTGAGCTTGAAGCCCGACACCTGCTTGCCGCTCTTGCTCACCTTGAAGCTGATCGGGTACGTATCGATCGAGTTCCGGGAGTTGCGGATCTTCCCGCTGTACGTTGCGCCCTTGACGGGCTTGGCGGCCATCGCGACGCTCGAGGCCACGAGCGCTGCGATCACGGTGAGGCACAGGATTCGCTTCATTCGATTCTCCTTGGCTGTGTGACCCGCGGGCGATCAGGTCCTGGCGCTGAACGGCGAGGTGCCGTTGCAGGCCTTTCCGACGGTTCCCGGAAGGTCGGTCGCGACCTTGCCGGAGACTCTGCCACGCGCAGCGAACGTGCCGGTGACGATCACGAACCCCTCGGGCTTGTGCGTCGTCGGGTCCTTCAGCGGCAGCTTGGCCGTGAACGTCCCCTTCTTCGAGATCCTCCCCGAGCCGCCGTTGCCGATCGCCGGGAAGCCGCCTCCCTGGCAGTAGACCGGAAAGCTGTTCGAGAGCTGGAAGCTCGACACCGTGTCGCCCTTCTTACTCACCCTGAAGGCGATCGGGAAGCTGTCAATCGCATTCCGCGACCAATGGATCGCGCCCCTGTACCTCGCCCCGTTGACAGGCTTGGCGGCGAGCGCGATACCGGCGCGCAGCCACGACGAGGATCGCGGTGAGGATCAGGACTCGCTGGCGACGATGCTCCATTCTCGTGCGCGCCACCGACCCCGGCGCGGACCTGGCGTCAAGGTAGCCTCCGCGCGCCGCACGGTCAAGGGGTCACCCGCCGCGAGGATCGGGGGGCCGGGTGGGCGGGGTGGGCGGGGTGGGCGGGGTGGGCGGGGTGGGCGGGCCTGGATCCCCGCGCCGTCCGGCGGCGTGCTCGAAGAACGCGGCGACCCAGCCGGGATCGATCGGCTCGAGCAACGACTCCCGGACGAGGTCGATGACGCCCGGGAACGCCGAGGCGCGCAGCTCGTCGATCGCCGCGGCGATGTCGTAAGGGGTCTCCCGCAGCTCTGGCCGGGTCCCATCCATGATCAGCCAGAACGCCGCCGGCCTGCCCTCATACGGGATCCCGACGCTGCCCGCATTGACGCAGACCGGGGCGCCGGGCACGGTCCGGATGAACTGCTGGTGGGTGTGGCCGCCGACGACGACCGTCTCGCTCACGCCGCCCAGCGCCTGCGCGAGCAGGTCATCGGGCGTCTGGGTCGTGAGCACCTCGTCGTCGCGGCGCGGGGAGCCGTGGCAGTACCGCACGCCCCCGAGCTCCGCGGTGATCGGCCACGAGTCGAGCTCGTCCCGCCAGCGCCGGTCGAGCGCGTCCGCGCTCCAAGCTGCGGCTCGCCCCGCCTCATCGTCTTCGGTCGGCGCCCCGTCCCAGGCGGCAACCGCCTCGCGCTCGGCGTTCCCGCTGATCCAGAGAAGCCGCTCCGATCGCGAAGCGAGCAACTCGAGCACCTCGCGCGGAGAGGGGCCGCCGACCGTGTCGCCCGCGACGACGATCGCATCGACCGGCTCGCTGACGAGCTCGGACAGCACTGCGCGCAGCGCCGGCAGGTTTCCGTGAATGTCGGCGAGCACCGCGACGCGCACACGCGCAACCTATCAGTTGCGCACAATCCGCCGGCCGGCCCGTGACCACCAGGCATAGACTCAGCCGTATGGCACTCATTCACACCTGTTACCGCATCACCGACATCGATCGCTCTGTGGCGTTCTACAACGCGCTCGGGTTCGAGGAGATCGGCCGGCTCCCGATCCGCGACGAGGCGATCAACGTATTCATGAACCAGCCCGGCGACGGCGACAGCCCGCGGCTCGAGCTGACGTTCAACATCGGCCACACCGACCCGTACGAGATCGGCACCGGCTACGGCCACATCGCGATCACCTCGGACGACCTGGACGGGATGCTCGGCAAGCTCGAGCAGCAGGGGATCGAGCCGGAGCGCGAGCCGTACACGGTCCGCGACGGCGGCAACCGCCTGTGCTTCGTGAGAGATCCGGACGGCTACCGGGTCGAGATCATCGAAAACGGGGTGTGATCGCGCGATGCTGATCGAGCGCTCGATGAACGACCAATTCCTGTCGAATACCTACCTGGTCGCCGACGAGCTCGGTGCGCACGCGGTGCTGATCGACGCCGGAGGCCCGGTCGAGCCGCTGCTCGGCCTGCTCGACCGGATGCGCTACCAGCTGACTCACATCCTCCTCACCCACCACCACCACGACCACATCTCAGAACTGGATCAGGTGCTCGCCAGGCACCCGGGGACCCCGGTGCTGATCCACGAGCTCGAGCGCGACAGCGTCCCGCAGGCGACCGGCACGATGGCCGAGGGCGAGACGATCGAGTGCGGCGCGCTGACGCATCGAGCCGCTGCACACGCCCGGCCACACCGCCGGGATGCTGTCGCTGTTGATCGACGGCCACGACGTGTTCACCGGCGACACGCTGTTCAAGGGCTCGGTCGGCGGCGTGCGGGCCCCCGGCCACACGACGTACGCGGACCTCAAGCACTCGATCATGGACAAGCTGCTGAAGCTGCCGCCCGAGACCCGCATCCACCCCGGCCACACCGACCCGACGACGGTCGCCGACGAGCTCGAGAACAACAGGTTCGTCCGCATCTGGCGCGGGCTCGATCCCGAGGGCGACGAGCCCTGCACCGCGATGGGCAACGAGGCGACGCTGATCCTGCTCGGCGACGACTACGACGGCGGCCACAAGGCGTGGGTCCGCTGGCCCGACGGCTCGGACGACATCGTCCCCGGCTCTCAGGTGCAGCGGTCATAGCACCGATCCGGCCCGCTTCGCCGGTGGCGGCGTCGTCAGCCGCCTAGAATCCAGGTCATGGCGCGAGACAGCATTCCGACCTCGCGCGTAGCCCGCACGGCCAAGGTGGGGCGCCTGGCAGCCGGTCAGGCCATCCGTCAGGCGGGCACGCGCGCCGCGAACGTCACACGTGACGATGAGGGCAAGCGGGTAGCGCTCGAGCGCCGCCACATCGAGGCCGCCGAGCAGATCGTGACCGCGCTCGGGACGATGAAGGGCGCCGCGATGAAGATCGGACAGGTGCTGTCGTTCCTGGATGTCGGGCTCGTGCCGCCCGAGTACCAGGAGGAGTTCCAGAAGAAGCTCGCGAAGCTCCGCGACGCGGCCCCGACGGTCACGTTCAAGGACATGAAGAAGGTGATCGAGTCCGAGCTCGGCGAACCGGTGAAGGACGTGTTCGACCAGTTCGACGAGGAGCCGATCGCGGCCGCGTCGATCGGCCAGGTCTACCGCGCGCGCCTGCGCGACGACGGGCGCGAGGTCGCCGTCAAGGTCCAGTACCCGGGGGTCGCGGCCGCCGTGCGCGCCGACATGCAGAACCTCGGGATGATCCTGCGACTCGCGAAGCGGATCGCCCCGGGGATGGACCCGCAGGCGATCGGCCAGGAGATCCGCGACCGGATCGAGGAGGAGCTCGACTACGAGCTCGAGGCCCAGAACCAGCGCACGCTCGCGCGGATCTTCCGCGGCCACCCGTTCATCGTCGTCCCCGACGTCGTCACCAGCCTCTCCCGCGAGAAGGTGATGGTCGCCGAGTTCGTCCACGGGATCGGCTTCGAGGAGCTGAAGTCGTATCCCCAGGAGGAGCGCGACCGGATCGGCGAGATCCTGTTCCGGTTCTACTTCGGCTGCCTGTACCGCCACCACCAGTTCTCCGGCGACCCGCACCCCGGCAACTCGATGCTCCTTCACGGCGATCCCGCCGAGCCACGGATGGCGTTCTTCGACTTCGGGCTGTTCAAGCGCATGCCCGCCGGTACGGTCGAGCTCGAGATGCAGGTCCAGCGAGCGGTGATCGAGGGCGACGCCGAGACGGTCATGCGCGTCGGCGCCGAGACGGGCTTCTTCCCCGAGCCCGAGAAGTTCAACCCGGCCAAGGTGCTCGAGCACTTCCGCGCCGCGACCGCGTGGTACACCGAGGATCGCTACATCGAGCTGACGCCCGAATACGCGACCCAGGTGCTGATCGACATGAGCGACCCGCGCTCGGAGTACTTCGGGCAGATGCGCCATGAGAACGCCCCGCCCGACCACATCTTCGGCCGCCGGATGGAGGTGCTGACGCTCGCGGTGATCTCACAGCTGCACGCGCGCGGCAACTTCCACCGGATCGCGCGCGAGTGGCTGTACGGCGACGAGCCCGAGACCGAGCTCGGCCGCCAGGAGGCCGAGTTCTACGCGCGCGCCGGTGGCGCGGCAGCGCGCGCCTGAACGCTCAGTCCGGCTCCTTGCTGCCGAAGATCCGCTCGAGCGCCGCCGTATCGCCGGCGCTCTGGAACTTGATCAGCTTCCCGTCCCGATAGGTCAGCACGTCGGCCGAGTCGTAGGACTCGCCGCCGACCGTCACCTGGCACAGCGCCACCACGCGGTCGCCGTCGGCGAACCAGTACTGCGGGTTCGTGCTGAACCCCTTCTCGGCCAGTGCGCCCCAGAACTCGCCGAGCTCCTGCTTTCCGTGCGCAACGCCGCTGACCACGCTGTTCCCCGGCGTGATCCATTCGATCTCGTCGGCGATGTTCTCCATCGCGCCGGCCGCGTCGCCGGCGCCGAACGCGGCGTACCCGCGCTTGGCGGTCTCGAGGTTCTCCTCGGCTGACATGGCTGTCCTCCTGTTGACGGGCCCCGTGTGCGACGCTACACCAGTGACCGCCACCGCTGAAGAAGAATTGCTCTTCGCGGGTCCGGCGGCGCTCTCCGAGCGCGTCCGCGCCCGCGAGCTCAGCCCGCGTGAGCTGGTCGAGCTGAGCCTGCGGCGGATCGAGCAGCTCGACCCGCGCCTCAACACGTTCCGCACGACGATGCCCGAGGAGGCGCTGGCCGCGGCCGATGCGCCGGCCGCCACCGAGGCGCCGCTGATCGGAGTGCCGGTTGCGGTCAAGGACGACCTGCCGGTCGCCGGCCAGTCGACCACTTGGGGGTCGCGCAGCTACGGGCCGCCGCACGAGCAGGACTCGGTGGCGGTCGCTCGGCTGCGCGGAGCGGGGGCGATCCCCGTCGGGATCACGAACGTTCCCGAGCTGATGATCTTCCCCTGGACCGCCTCCGCGGCGAACGGGATCACCCGCAACCCGTGGAATCTCGAGCGAACGCCGGGTGGGTCGAGCGGGGGCTCGGCGTCCGCCGTCGCGTCCGGGATGGTCGCAGCGGCGACGGGCTCCGATGGTGGCGGCTCGATCCGGATCCCGGCTGCGTGCTGCGGGCTCGTCGGGATGAAGCCGACCCGCGGACGGGTGCCGGCGGATGAGGCCTGGCTCGGCCTGAGCGTGTACGGCGCCCTCGCACGGACCACCGTCGATAGCGCGCTGATGCTCGACGTGATGGCCGCCTCGCCGGACGGCCGCTATCAAGCCGCCGCGACCGCCGCGTCTCCCGGCCGGCTGCGGATCGCCGTCTCGAGCAAGGTGCCGCCAGGTCCGATCGCGTCGCTGTCCGCCGACCAGCGAGGCGCGTTCGAGACCACCTCCTCCCTGCTGTCGGACCTCGGTCACGACGTGGTCGAGCGCCACCCACCCTATGGGCTCACGGACGGGCTCACGTTCACGCAGACCTGGCTGCGCGCGATCTATGAGGACGCAGGTCGCGTCCCCGACCCCTCGCTGCTCGAGCCCTCGACCAGGCAGATGGCCGCGGCGGGCCGCATCCTGGTGTCGAGGCGCCGGCGCGACGCGCTGCTGGCCGGGCGACCGGAGCTGATTGCACGGATCCTGCGCCTGTGGGACGAGGTCGACGTGCTGCTGACCCCCGGCCTCGCGAGGACCGCGATCGCCGCCGAGGGCGGCTTCGGTCGCCCCGCGCCCGTCGCGTTCGACCGCGCCTCACGGTTCACGCCCTGGACGCCGCTGTTCAACGTCACCGGCCAGCCCGCGATCGCGATCCCGGCCGGGCTCGGCAGCGACGGGATGCCGTTGAGCGTTCAGCTGGTGGGGCGCCCCGGGGACGAGGCGCTCCTGTACTCGCTGGCGGCGCAGGTCGAGCAGGCGCGGCCCTGGGCCGACCGGCGCCCGCCGCTCTGAGGGCACATATCGGCGTCAGACGCGCTGGATCTGCAGCAGGCTCGTCGTCCCGGGCCGCCCGCTGGGCAGCCCGGCCGTGATCGCCACCCGCGAGCCGGCCTTGACCCAGCCGAGCTCCACGACCCGCCGCGCGGCGTCGGCGATCAGCTCCTCGGTGATCTCGTGGCGGCGCATCGAGCCGGCCTCCACGCCCCACATCAGGGCACACCGCCGAACGGTCTCGCGCCCGGGCGACAGCGCATAGATCGGAACCTGCGGACGGTGCGCGGAGATCAGCCGCGCGGAGCGCCCGGACAGCGTCGGGATCACGATCGCCGACAGGTGCAGGTCTCGCGCCGCGGCGCACGCGCCGTAGGCGACCGTGTAGGCCGGGTCGCGCGCGTCACGGCGGACACGGTCCTCGTTCCACTCGCGGTAGGGCAGCCCGCGCTCGGTGCGCTCGGCGATCGAGGCCATCATCGCGACGGTCTCGACCGGATACGCGCCGATCGCCGTCTCCTGCGAGAGCATCACGGCGTCCGAGCCGTCGAGGATCGCGTTGGCGACGTCCGCGACCTCGGCGCGCGTCGGCCGCGAGGAGGCCACCATCGAGTCGAGCATCTGGGTGGCCGTGATCGACGGGCGCGCCAGCCGGCCGGCGATCCGCAGCAGCTGCTTCTGCACCATCGGCACGTCCTGCACCGGCAGCTCGATCCCGAGATCGCCGCGAGCGACCATCACGCAATCGGCGGTGCGGATGATCTCCTCGGCGGCATCGACCGCCTGCGGCTTCTCGATCTTCGCGATCAGCGGCAGCCGCGTGTGGCTGCGCACCGTGGTGATGTCCTCGGCGGTCCGCACGAACGACAGCGCGACCAGGTCAACCCCGATCGACTCGCCGAACTTGAGCATCTCGAGGTCCTCCTCGGGGACCGCGTTGAGCCCCCGGGTCGAGCCCGGCAGGTTCAGCCCCTGCGCGCGAGGCCACCAAGCCGCCGATCTCGACCGCCGTCTCCACCTCCCCGTCGCCGTTGCGAACGCCGGTGACCCGCAAGCGGATCGCGCCGTCCGCGAGGTAGATCACGTCGCCGGGGTCGACTGCGTCGGCGAACCCCGGCCACCTCACGGCGATCCGCGTGTCGTCGCCCTCGATGTCCGAGCCGGCCAGCAGCACCAGCTGCTCCCCCGGCTTGAGCTCGGCCTTCCCCTCGCGCAGCGCGCCGATCCGCAGCTTCGGACCGGGGAGGTCCTGCAGGATCGCCACCTGCCGTCCCACCCGTGACGCCGCCGCTCTGACTCGCTCGGCGTTCTCGGCGTGAATCTCGCGGCTCGCGTGCGAGAAGTTCAGCCGCGCGACGTCGAGGCCGGCCTCGACCATGCGGGTGAGGGTCTCCGGGTCCCGGCACGCGGGCCCGATCGTGGCGACGATCTTCGTGCGGCGCATGAACGCCGAAGGTAGCGGGTCAGGCTGGTCCGGCTTGCACTCAGGGCGCGGGCGCCGTCCAGGAGTCGTCGGGATTGACGCCCGGTGGGAGGGCGCCACCCTGTTGGAGGTTTGCGTCGTCGATCGTCGCGCGGGATGAGTAGCAACGGTTGAGGTCGTACAGCGGGATCAAGCCGAAGGCGCCGTCGGTCTCCTCGGAGCTGTCCAGCGTGAAGGATCCGCTCTGCCCCTCGGCCGCTGAACCTGGACTTCACGGAATACCTCCCCGCGTCGAGTTGATCAGACCTTCAAGACTCCGTCCTCCACCAGCGGTTCGCCGTCCACGCTCAGCCTTCCGCCCCCGCGCAGGTCGCACACGAGGTCCCAGTGCAGCGTCGATTCGTTGACGCCTCCGGTCTCCGGGTACGAGCGCCCGAGCGCGAGGTGGATCGTGCCGGCCATCTTCTCGTCGAGCAGCGTCGAGCCGGTCGGGCGGTCGATCCCGGTATTCGTGCCGATCCCGAGCTCGCCGAGCCGGCGCGCACCCGCGTCGGAAGCGAGTGCGCTCTGGAGCACCGCGTCGCCCCGCTCGGCACGCGCACCCACGACCTCGCCGCGCTCGAATCTCAGCTCTGCCCCCGACACCTCGGTGCCGCGGAAACCGGATGGCACGCCGAACCGGATCGTCCCCTCCGCCGAGTCCTCGAGCGGGCCCGTGAACACCTCGCCGCTCGGCATGTTCCGCTTGCCGTCGGAGTTGATCCACGTCCGCCCGGCGACGCTCAGCCGCAGGTCCGTGCCCTCGGCCTCGATCCTGACCTCCTCGCCGCCGGTCAGCCGGTCGACGACGAGCTGCTGGCGCGCAGCCAGCTCGCGCCAGGCGGCTACCGGGTCAGGGCGGTCGAGCAGCAGCGCGCGTGTGACGAACGCGGCGTAGTCGGCGTCGGACATCCTTGCCTGCTGGGCGAGCGCAGGCGTGGGCCACACCGTGCCGCTCCATCTGATCCGCATGCGCGCCCGGAGCAGGGGATCCCGCGCCTTCGCGTTCCGGGCGATGCGCTCGGGGTCGATCCCGGCCAGCTCGTGCGTGTTGGCCGGCGCCATGATCCGCAGCCACGAGTCGGCGGCCCGGAGCTCGGTCAGATCGATCGGCGGGTAGCCGTCGAGTTGCTCGTCCCGCGCGAGGCGGTAGAAGTCGGCGGCGGATTCAGGCGGCGTGAGCCGCAGCAGCGGCCACGCGCCGCGCTCGAGCACGGCCCGGTACATGGCGGCCACCGGCTCGACCGCGAGCGTCGTCGACACGACCATCACCTGGTGGCCGGGCTCGACGCCCAGGCACCAGTCGCAAAGCAGGGTCGCGAACGCATCCGGATCGGGCCGCCCGGCGCTCACGGCGCCTCCAGCCCCCGGCTCAAGGAGCCTCCAGCTCCGGGAAGTGCTCCGCGAGATGCTCCCGCAGCGCTTCCCGCACGAACGCGCGCTCGTCAGCCGACGCCATCCGGTAGCGGGCGAGCAGCTCCTGCTGGCCGGTCAGCTCGAGCCCGGCGATCGTCCACGACGCGGCGAGCCGCTCGAACAGCAGCTCGATCGCCCGCTGCCAAGCGTCGTCGCGGTGCAGCCCGCCGGCGAGCGTGCGCTGATACTCGCGCCGCGCGCCCGCGCCGAGCGACCCGCGCAGCACGAGCACGTTGCCCTCGGCGTCGCGGTACTCCGAGGTCGGCGCGGTGGGGCGGTCCCGATCGCGCTGGCGGCTGCGGCGCCCCACCTACGTGCGCTCCGGCGCCCGGAGCACCCGCTAGGGCACCGGCGCGGCGGCGGCTCGCTCGAGCTCGCCGCGGACGTCGCCGGTGACCGGATTCGCGTGACCCGCCCAGGCGGCGGACGGCCCCAGCCCCGCCAGCTTGCGGATCGAAGCCCGCGCCTGCTCGACGTCAAGGTCGAACGCAGGGTGCGGGACCCGAGCCGGGCCCTTGCGGCCGGTTTGCGGGTCGAGCGTGTAGAAGCAGTCGGATACGAGCGCGAGGCCGTCCGCCTCGCGATAGAGGCCGATCAGTCCGGGCGCGTGCCCGGGCAGCTCGATCACCGAGAAGCCGGCGACGGCGTCGCCCTCGGCGACCGTGCCCTCGATCTCCACGGCGCCCCCGTCCCACACCGGCAGCAGCCGCCCCAGCAGGAAGCGGCCGAGGGGGTTCAGCTGCGACAGATCGAAGTACGGCCGGAAGGAGTCCGCAGATTGCGCCGCCGCCTGCTCCTCCGCATGGCAGTACACGGGCGCCCCGAGTCCTGGCGCGGCGCCGCGGTGGTCGGCGTCGGCGTGCCCGAGCACGACCCGCTTGATCCCGCCGAGGCGCGCACCGGCGGCGGCGACCGCATCGGTCATCGCCGCGATGCCGGCGTCGTAGACCGTGACCCCGCCCCCGTCCTCCTCGAGCAGGTACACGTTCATCAGCCTGGACGGGAACCCGCCCCGGACGATCCACACGCCGTCGGCGATCGGCTGCTCGAGTGAGCCGGCGACGAACGAGCGCTTCCGCGTGCGCGCGTTCGTCAGCCGCGCGAGGCGCGCCTCCACGGGCGACCCGGCAGGCGGCAGCAGCCCGAGCTGCCGCGCCATCGAACCGCTGTCGAAGTACGCCTCGTTCGCGGTGATCAGGTCGTCCTCGACGGTGACGACGTCGCACCCCTCCACGTCGACCCTGGCTCCGGTCGGCGCGAACCCCTGGAAGCTCCCCGGCCCGGCGAACGTCGCGCGCGCGCGCCACCGGACCGCGGTTCGGTTCCGGTACGTGGTCAGGTCGAGGATCTCGAACCGGAAGTCCGGAAACGCGGCGAACAGCGCCTCGAAGTACGCGCGGACGCCGTCGGGCGCGATCAGATCCTGCTGGCCGACGAAGCGGTCGATGCAGCCGGGCTTCCAGCACGCGACCGCGGCGTCGAGATCCTGCTCGGCGAGCGCCTTGAAGTACCGCTTTGCAATCTCGGAGGTGGACATCGCGGGACGCGAGTCTACGCGGCGCGAATATCGTGCGCGGAATGGCGAGCGCGCGCGAGGCACGACGGGAGCTCGGCCGCGGCGAGCGCGTGCTCCCCGGATTGTGGCGGCTGCGGCTCCCGCTGCCGTGGCCGGGCGTCCCGCACTGCAACGCATGGGCGATCGCGGCCGGCCCGGGAATCGTGCTCGTGGACACCGGGATGCACCTGCCAGGCTCGATGGCGCAGCTCGAGCGCGCGATGGAGCAGGTGAACCTCCGTGTCGAGCTGGTGCAGCTGGTCGTCGCGACGCACGCCCACTCCGACCACTGGGGCCAGGCCGCGCCCATCCGCGACCGCGCCGGGTGCGAATTCTGGATGCACCCGAACCACGAGCACGCCACGCGCTCGTTCGGCGACCGCGAGGCCGCGCTCGCCCGGCGGCTCGAGGTCGGTCGCCAGAGCGGCGTGTCCGAGCAGGCGCTGCGCGCGTACGCCGAGCGCGCGAAGGACTTCCCATCCGGCGTCGCCGAGGTGATCGAGCCCGACCGGCCGCTCGTGCCCGGGGCGGAGATCGACACGGACCTCGGCACGTGGCACGTGTACGAGACGCCCGGCCATGCGCCCTCGCACGTGTGCCTGTTCCAGCCCGAGCGGCGCCTGATGATCTCCGGCGACCACCTGCTCGGCCGGATCTCGATCTTCTACGACTACGGCTGGACCCGCGACCCGGCCGGCGAGTTCCTGAACTCGCTGAGCGTGGTCGACGCGCTCGACGCCCGCCTGTGCCTGTCCGGTCACGGCAAGCCCTTCGTCGACGCCCATGGCCACGTCGAAGGCAACCGCAAGCTGATCCACGAGCGGATCGACGCGGTGCTCTCGGGGCTCGCGACCGGCGAGCCGGCGACGGTCGTCGAGCTCGTCCCGAAGGTCTACGGCGAGCCGCTGACGGTCGCGAACGGCAACTGGCGCCTTTCCGAGACGCTCTCCTACCTCCGCCACCTCGAGGTCCAGGGCCGCGTCGTGCGCGAGCCGGACGGCCCCGTCGAGCGCTGGCGGCTCGCCGCCACGCCGCAACGCCAACCTTGACACACTAGTGTCAAGGTTGTAGCTTTCCGCGGACTGTGCGGATCGACGAGATCATCGCCGGCAAGGGCGAGCCGACCTTCTCGTTCGAGTTCTTCCCGCCCAGGACCGACGAGGGCGCGCAGAACCTGCGTGCGGCGCTCGAGGCGCTCCGGCCGATGGAGCCGGACTTCGCATCGGTCACCTATGGCGCCGGCGGCTCGACCCGGGACCGCACGCTCGAGATCGTCACGACGCTGAAGCGCGACTACGGGATCGAGACGATGGCGCACCTGACGTGCGTCGGGACGAGCGTCGCGGAGCTCCGCGCCACGCTCGACCGGATCCGGGACGCCGGGATCGACAACGTGCTCGCGCTCCGCGGCGACCCGCCGCGTGGCGAGACCGAGTGGCGTCCGCACCCCGAGGGCCTCACTTACTCGAGCGACCTCGCGCAGCTGATCAGCCGGGACTACCCGTTCGCGATCGGCGCCGCATGCTTCCCCGAATGCCATCCGCAGTCGCCCGACCTCGCGCACGACATCGAGTACCTGAAGGTCAAGGTGGCGGCCGGCGCCTCATTCCTGATCACGAACCTGTTCTTCGACAACGAGGCGTACTTCCGGTTCGTGGAGGAGGCGCACGTCGCCGGGGTCAAGGTCCCGATCCTGCCCGGAATCATGCCGATCACGAACTTCGCGCAGATCAGGACGATCACCGGCCTGTGCGGCGCGACGATCCCGGAGCGGCTGCTCGAGGAGCTCGAGGCCCGGGCCGAGGATCCGGAGTCCGTGGCCGAGCTGGGCGTCTCTTACGCCACGCTCCAGTGCGCGGAGCTGCTCGCGCGCGGCGCCCCCGGGATCCACTTCTACACGCTCAACCGCTCGCCGGCGACCCGAGCGATCCTCGCCGCGCTGCGACTGCTGACGCCCTGGGTAAGCCGGCTCGCGGAGCCGGTCGGCGCCTCGCCCCCGACGGGCGCCTGATTCGGCGCAGGGCGGTCCGGAGCTCGATCTACGGCAGGCGCCGGGCCTGCGCGAACGTGACGAGTCGTCCACTGTGCTCGTCGATCAGCTTCAGGTTCACGGTCTTCAGGCCGCAGCGAAGCGTGATCGTCGGCGCCTCCTGCAGGAACACGTTCTCGTCGTGCGCGCGCTGGAGGTTGTAGTTCGGGATCCGCGGCTGCAGGTGATGCACGTGATGCAGGCCGATGTTGCCCGAGAAGAACCGGAGCACGCGCGGGAGCTTGAAGTACGAGCTGCCCTTGAGCGCGGCGTCCGCGTAGTTCCAGTCGTCGCTCCGGGTCCAGTACGCGTCCTCGAACTGGTGCTGCACGTAGAACAGGAACACGCCGGCCGCGCCCGCGATCAGCACCAGCGGCATCTGCACGAGCAGGAAGTCCCGCAGGCCGACCAGCAGGATCAGTCCGCCGACCATCGCAACGACGCCGAGGTTCGTGAGCATGTGGCTGTTGCGCACACGCGCGCGCTTGCTCATCGGGATCAGACGGGGCTCGATCGCGAGCGCCCACAGCGGCCCGACCGTGAACATCACGAACGGGCTGCGCATCAAGCGGTAGCCGAGCCGGCCCAGCCAGGAATGGGAGCGGTACTCGCGGACCGTCCACGTCTCGACGTCTCCGCGCCCCCGGTTATCGAGGTCCCCGGAGGTGGCATGGTGCCCGGCGTGATCGTGCGTCCAGGCGTAGTACGCGTTGAACACGAGCAACCCGGTGACCACTCCGACGACCCGGTTCAGCCGCTTGCTCGGCATGAACGACCCGTGGCCACAGTCGTGGAAGACGATGAACGTCCGGACCAGGAACCCCGCGGCCGGGAACGCCAGCGCGAGCGTCAGCAGGTACGAGACCCGGAGCGAGAAGTACATCGCGACCCAGAGCGCCACGTAGGGAACCACCGAGGTCGCGAGGCAGCCGAGGCTGCGCCTCAGGTCCGGCCGCGCGTACGGCTCGAGCGGCTCGAGCCACCAGGCCTTCGGCCTCCGTACCTGCGCCGGCGCAGTCTGTTCAAGCGTCAGCAGTGCGGCTTCCATCAAGTCCGGTCCTTCCTTGTTGCGTGAGGGTCGCCGCGCCCCGTCTCGAGCGGCCGGATCGCGGAGAGTACCGGGTTATCAGGCGTCTGGGGGCACGATCGGAAGTGCGTGCGCGAGCATGGGTTGTGAATCAACCTCGTACCGCACGTCCACCTCGTCGTTGCGCTTGTACGTGCCGATGCCCCAGATTCCCATCAGCCAGGCCCGGGCTCCGAGCTTCTGCTGCACGAGCTCACGATCGAAGCGCAGCTCGCCGTCGACGACCGAGTAGTCGGTCCCGAGCTCCTGGCGCACGCCGTTGACGTACACCTCGAACGGCGTGCGGACCCCCGGCGGCAGCTTCACGCGCGATTGACGGTTGCTCACCGCTGCCCGTCCAGGTCCGAGGGCAGGAGCGAGAACGAGACCGCGTCCAGCCGCCCGCCACGCCCGTCTCGCCAGTATCCGGCGAGCACCCCCTCGCGCGCGAACCCGGCGGCGAGCGCAGCCCGTTGCATCGGCTCGTTGTCGGTCTCGGTCATGACGCCGATCCGCTCGAACCCGCACTCGCCGAACAGCCAGCGGCACGCGAGCACCAGCGACTCGCGTGCGTACCCGCGCCTGCGGACGTGTGGCGCGACCCACACGCGCAGCTCCGCCCGAGCAGCCTCCGAGTCGATGTGCCGCACGCTGACCCGCCCGCGGCAGTCCTCGCCCCCCAGCTCGACGATCGTCAGCTCCGCGGCCTCCAGCCGCGCGCGGCGCACGGCCGCAAGCTCGGACTCCCGTCCGAGCTCGGCTCCGCTCGGCGGCCTCGTGTCGCCGATCCGGGCATGCAGCCGCGGGTCGTCCTGGTGCGCGATCAGGATCTCCGGGATGTCGCGCTCGGCGCCGTAGCGGAGCGCGATGCGCTCGCCCTGCAAGGGCTGCTCGAGATCCGCGAAGGTAACCACGTCGGGACCGGACCGTACCCTGTCCCGCCGTGGATTTCGATTACACGGTCAGGCGCTCGGACCGGGCGCGGCGCGTGCGGGTGACCGTCGACGCGGCGCGCGGAGTCGAGGTCGTGCTGCCGCGGCGCGCCGGCTCGCGCGAGGCGGCCGCTGCAGTCGCGGAGCTGCGCACGTGGATCGAGCGGCGGGTCGCGGAGCTCGAGCGCACCCAGGCGACGATCGCGGCGCGTGGCGACGCGGTGCCGTATCTGGACGGGACGCTGCGGCTCGTCCCGCAACGGGGACGGGCGCGCGTCCACCGCACGGGCGACCAGCTGCTGATCCCGGACGGCGACTACCGGCCGGCGCTCGAACGCTGGTACCGCCGCGCGGCGCGAACGGAGATCGCGCCGCGGCTGGATCTCGCCGCGGCCGCCGTCGGCCGTCCGTACCGCTCGCTGACGATCCGCGCCCAGCGCACCCGCTGGGCAAGCTGCTCGCCCGGCGGCGCGATGAGCTTCAACTGGCGCCTGCTGCTCGCCCCCGAGCGCGTGCTCGACTACGTGGTCTGGCACGAGGCGTGCCACCTCGAGGTGATGGACCACTCGCCGCGGTTCTGGGCGCTGCTGGCGCGCCACTGCCCCGACTACCGGGACCACTCGCGCTGGCTGCGCCGCCACGGCGCGACGCTCCAGCTATAGGCCGCTATTCGGGTGTGATGTAGGCGCTGGACAGGCCGCCGTCGACCATGAACGTCGAGGCGGTGATGTATGACGACTCGTCGCTGGCGAGGAACAGCGCGGCCTGCGCGATCTCGCGCGCGTCGCCGAAGCGCCCCATCGGCACGTGCACGAGCCGGCGCGCCGCCTTCGCCGGATCGCTCGCGAACAGCTCCCGTAGCAGCGGGGTGTCGATCGGGCCCGGGCACAGCGCGTTGACGCGAACGCCCCGGCGCGCGAACTCGACCCCGAGCTCGCGCGAGAGCGACAGCACCGCCCCCTTGGAAGCCGTGTAGGAGATCTGCGAGACGGCGGCGCCCATGACGGCTACGAACGAGGCCGTGTTGATCACCGAGCCTCGGGTGGGTGGGTCGTTATCGAGCAGATGCGGGATCCCGTGCTTGCAGCAGAGAAACACGCTGCGGACGTTGACGTCCTGCACCCGCTGCCAGGCCTCGAGCGAAGTGTCTGTGACCGAGCCGTCGTCGGTGGGGTTGATGCCGGCGTTGTTGAACAGCACGTGGACCGCGCCGTGGCGCTCGCGCGCCTCCGCGTACATGTCCCGGACCTGCTGCTCGTCGGTGACGTCGGCCTCGATCGAGGAGGCGCAGCCCTCCGACGGCTGCAGGTCGACTCCGACCACCGTCGCGCCCTCCGAAGCGAACAGGCGCGCGCTCTCCGCGCCGATCCCGCTCGCAGCGCCCGTGATGACGCAGACCTTGCCCTCGAGGCGCTTCATGCGGTCGAGTAGTAAATCGATTTCACCTCGGTGTATGCGTCGAGCGCATGCGGACCGAGTTCGCGTCCGTAGCCCGACTGCTTGAAGCCGCCGAACGGAGTCGAGACGCGGACCGAGGTGTTGGAGTTGATCGAGAGCACGCCCGCCTGCACCCCTCGGGCAACCCGAAGCGCCCTGGCACCGTCGCGTGTCCAGATCGATCCGGACAGGCCGTAGATCGTGTCGTTCGCGAGTCGCACCGCCTCCTCCTCGTCCGCGAACGGGATCACCGTCGCGATCGGACCGAAGATCTCCTCGCGCGCGGCGCGTGCGCGTCGGGTCGACCGGGCACAGGATCGTCGGCGGGAACCAGTAGCCGGGACCGTCCGGCGCCGAGCCGCGGATCGCCACCGGCGCGTCGCCGTCGACGAACGACGCGACCGTCGCGCGCTGGTCGGCGGAGATCAGCGGTCCCATCTGCGTCGACTCGGACAGCGGGTCGCCGACGCGCGATCGACTCCACCGCCGGCGCGAGCAGCTCCATGAAGCGATCGAGAGCGCCCCGCTCCACCAGGATCCGCGACCGCGCGCAGCAGTCCTGCCCGGCGTTCCCGAACACGGCGCCCGGGGCCGCCGCGGCCGCCGCCTCGAGGTCCGCGTCGGCGAACACGATGTTCGGTGACTTGCCGCCGAGCTCGAGCGTCACGCGCTTGATCGTCTGCGCGGCGCCGGCCGCGATCGAGCGTCCGACCTCGGTCGAGCCGGTGAACGCGATCTTCGCCACGTCCGGGTGCTCCACCAGTCGCTGCCCACACGTGCGGCCGGGGCCGACGACGACGTTGACCACTCCCTCCGGGAGCCCGGACGCAACAGCGATCGAGGCGAATCGCAGCGCGGTCAGCGGCGTCAGCTCGGCCGGCTTGAGCACGACCGTGTTCCCCGCCGCCAGCGCCGGCCCGAGCTTCCACGCCGCGATCGTCAGGCGGGAAGTTCCACGGCACGATCAGCCCGACGACGCCGAGTGGCTCGCGCACCGTGAATGCCTGGCCGCCGGCGACCGGGATCGTGTCGCCGAGCAGCCGCTCGGGCGCACCCGAGTAGTAGCGGAAGACGTCGACCACCATGCCCATCTCGCCGCGCGCGTCGGCGATCGGCTTGCCGGCGTTGCGCGCCTCGAGCTGCGCCAGCGACTCGAGCTCCGCCTCCAGCGCGTCGGCGAGCGCGCGCAGCGCTGAGGCCCGCGCGCCCGGGGCGAGCTCCCGCCAGGCTCGCGAACGCGGCGCGGGCCCGCGCGACGGCCTCGTCGACCTGCTCGACGCCGGCGCGCGGGATCTCCTCGAGCACCGCCTCGGTGGCGGGCTCGATCACTGCGAGCGTGTCGCTCATCGCTACGTCGGCATCAGCGCCGGATCGGCCGGCGTGTCGACATCCGGATCGTCAACGGTCCTGACCGGGCCCTTGAACGTGTTCTTGGCGCCGGCCTCCCACGCGATCCAGACCCCGGCGATCACGACGATCGTGACGAGCGGCGCGTAGTTGAAGCTGCTCCAGCTGAAGGCGCTGTTCCACGGGACCGCCGCGGGGGTCGTCGGCAGGCTGAAGATGATCACGCACAGCCCGACCCAGATGATCGCGATCAGGTTGATCCACCGGAAGTGCCGGCCGAGGTTCCACACCCCGGGCTCGAACTTGTCGCCCATCCGGCAGCGGAGGAAGACGGGGAGGATGTAGGCGATGTAGAGGCCGATCGTCGTGATCGACGTCACGGCGAAGAACGCGACCGGGAGGCCGGCGCTGTTGCCGAAGATCGCCGGGATCGTGATCACGAGCGCGCACGTGATGCACGAACAGCACCGACCAGGTCGGCGTACGGTGCTGATTCAGGCGCCGCCACAGTTGGTGGCCGGGCACGGCGCCGTCGCGGGAGAACGCGAACACCATCCGCGACGCGGCCGCGACGCAGCCCATCCCGCAGAACAGCTGGCCGATGGTCGAGATGTCGAGCACGAGCTTCGCAAGCCCCGTGCTGAGCGCCGACTCGATGATCGGAACGGTGCCGCCGCCGCCCTTGTTGATCGCGTCGATGTGCGTCGCCGCGAACGTGATCGCCAGCAGCAGCACCCAGCCGCCGACCGCCGAGTACGCGATCGACGTCCACAGCCCGCGCGGCGCGGCCCGCTCGGCGTCATGGGTCTCCTCGGAGAGGTGGGCCGAGGCGTCGTAGCCCGTGAACGTGTACATCGTCAGCAGGAAGCCGATCGGCAGGATGAAGAACCAGTACAAGCCGCCCGAGACGGCGCCGCCGTGGAAGCCGCTGTTGTTGTTCCGCTGGCCGAACACGAACGAGGCGCTCTGGTGCGTGGAGGGGCCGAAGATCAAGACGGCCACGATCACGATCACGCCACCGAGCATCCACCAGGCCGAGACCCGGTTCAGGAGCGAGACGAGGTTCGAGGAGAAGACGTTGATCAGGCCGTGGGCCGCGAGGATGATCACGAACAGGACGAACGTGTGGTGCAGGATCGACGACAGGTTTGTCGTCGTGAAGTTGAGGATGAAGTTGAGCCCGTAGAGGGAGAGCACCGAGTTCAAGAAGGACGCGGCGCCGTAGTCGACCCCGGCGATGATCGCGACGAGGCCGATCAGGTTGAACCAGCCGGTGAACCACGCCCAGCGGACGCCGCCGAGGCGGTATGCCCAGTAGTAGATGCCCCCGGCCGTCGGGAACTTCGAGGCCAGCTCGGCCATCGAGAGCCCGACGAGCAGGACGAGGATGCTGATCACCGGCCAGCCGATCGAGATCGCGATCGGACCGCCGTTGTTCCACGCCTGGCCGTAGGTCGTGAAGCAGCCGCTCAGGATGCAGATGATCGTGAGCGAGATCGCGAAGTTGGAGAAGCCGCTCCAGCCGCGGTTGAGCTCCTGCTTGTAGCCGAGCTCGGCTAGGCGTTTCTCGTCCGCCGACAGGCCTGGGTCAGCAACAGCCATTCGAGTCCCTCCCCGGGTATTGGTCTGATGGTCCGTCCTTAGGCCAGCGAACCCTATGCGCCAGAGAGGACGGGTGTCAAGCGTTCGGGAGCAAGCCGGCGAGGATGTGCTCGGTCCCACGCAGGTGCTCCACCATCTCGCGCGCCGCGGCGGCCTCGTCGCGCCGCCGGATCGCGGCGAGCACGCGCCGGTGCTGGGCGTTGGCGGACGCCAGCACCTCGGGCGGATGCGCGATCAGCGAGATCAATCCGGTCATCGCCCCCTGCACCTCGGTCATCGCGGTGACGAGGCGCGGGCTCTCGGTCGCCTCGGCGAGGCCGACGTGCAAGCGGACGTCGGCCTGGCGGTAGCCGGCGAAGTCGTCGAGCATGCCGTCGATCGCGACGGTCAGCTCGTCGAGCGAGTCGAGCAGCTCCGAATCGCGCGCGCTCGGCCGCGAGCACCGCCACCCCGACCTCGACCGCCATGCGCTCGTCGCAGATCTCGCGCCACGCGGCGAGGAGCTCCGGCGAGGGCGGGGCGTCCGGTGGCTGGGGGTCCGCGACGAACGTCCCGCCGCGCACGCCCCCGGGTCGCGCGCAGGTGCCCGCTCTGTCCGAGCGCGACCAGCGCCTGGCGCAGCGTCGAGCGCGCGATCCCGAGCCTGCGCGCACAGCTCGCGCTCGGCCGGCAGCCGGGTCCCCGGCGGCAGCAGCCCGAGCTTGATCGCGGTCCCGAGCCGATCCACCGTCTCCTCGAACGCGGTCTGCGAGCGGACCGGAGCGAACACGACGGTCTCGGTGACGGCCTCGTCGAGCGCGGGCATCGCCCGCAACGCGTCGGCCGTCGGATTCACAACCGCTCGAACCCCCGGACGCGCTCCCAGTCGGTGACCGCCGCCTCGAACGCCTGCAGCTCGACGTCGGCCGCGTTCGTGTAATGGTCGACCACCTCGTCGCCGAACGCCTCGCGGGCGACGGCGCTCGCGGCGAACAGCTCGCGCGCATCGCGCAGCGTCGTCGGCAGCCGGGGCTTGTCGGTCGCCAGGTACGCGTTGCCCACATAAGCGGGCTCGAGCTCGAGGCCCCGCTCGACGCCGTGCAGGCCGGCGGCGATCAGCGCGCTGAGCGCCAGGTACGGGTTGAGGTCCGAGCCGCCGGCGCGGTTCTCGAACCGCAGCCCGGGGCCGTGACCGACCACCCGCAGCGCGCACGTGCGGTTGTCATCGCCCCACGCGACGGTGGTCGGGGCGAACGAGCCGAGCGCGAAGCGCTTGTAGGAGTTGACGTTCGGCGCCAGCAACAGCGTCAGCTCGCGCAGGCACGCGAGCTGTCCGGCGAGGAACTGCTCGAACACCGCACGGTCGCGGGCGAACAGCGATCCCTCGGCGTCGGCGAGCGAGAAGTGGATATGGCACGAGCTGCCCTCGCGCTCGTTGAACTTCGCCATGAAGCTGATCGACATCCCCTCCTGGGCGGCGATCTCCTTGGCGCCGTTCTTGTAGATCGAGTGCTCGTCCGCGATCCGCAGCGCGTCGGCGTAGTGGAAGTTGATCTCGTGCTGGCCGAGGTTGCACTCGCCCTTGGAGTTCTCGACCGTCAGCCCGGCGCCGGCCATCGTCGTTGCGGATCCGCCGGATCAGCGGCTCGATCCGTGACGTGCCGAGCAGCGAGTAGTCGACGTTGTAGAGGTTCGCCGGCTCGAGCTTCTGGTAGCCCTTGTGCCACGCCTCCTCGTAGCTGTCGCGGAACACGAGGAACTCGAGCTCGGTGCTCGCGTTGGCGCTCCAGCCCCGCTCCGCCAGCCGCGCGAGCTGGCGCCTGAGGATCTGACGCGGCGAAGCGTCGACATCCGCCCCGTCGGCCCAGGTGAGGTCGGCCAGACACATTGCGGTCGCCGGATGCCAGGGCACGGGGCGCAGCGTGTCGAGGTCGGGGCGCATCACGAAGTCGCCGTATCCCTTCTCCCAGGACGACATCTCGTAGCCCTCGACGGTGTTCATCTCCACGTCGACGGCCAGCAGGTAGTTGCAGCCCTCCGCATGGTGCTCGACGACCTCGTCGAGGAAGTGGCTCGCGGTCAGGCGCTTTCCCTGGAGCCGGCCCTGCATGTCGGTGAGCGCGAGCAGGACCGTGTCGATCGCGCCCGACTCAACCTGCTCCCGAAGTTCCTCCAGCGTCATGCGGCGGTGAAGGTATAGGAACCGGGCCTTAATCGCTAGGGTGACGCCGGAATGGGCGTTGGCTCGGAACCGGTGCAGTGGCTCGATGCCGCGTCCGCGTGAGCTGCCGGCCCGCGCGCGGGTCGTGATCATCGGTGGCGGCGTCGGGGGCGCGTCGATCGCATACCACCTCGCCAAGCTCGGCGAGCGCGATGTCGTGCTGCTCGACCGCAACGAGCTCACGAGCGGCTCGACCTTCCACTCGGCCGGGCTCGTCGGCCAGCTGCGCGGCAGCGTCTCGCTGACGCGGCTGATGATGGACTCCGTCGAGCTCTACCGGACGCTCGACTGCGGCTGGGTCGAATGCGGCGGCATCCGACTGGCGTGCACCCCGGAGCGTGAGGAGGAGGTGCTCCGGCAGGTCGGGTGGGCGAAGACGTTCGGGCTGCCGCTCGAGCTGCTGTCCGCGTCGCAGGCGCGCGAGCTGTTCCCGTTGATGGTCGAAGACGGGGTCCGCTGCGCCTCCTACCTGCCGACCGACGGCTACCTCGACCCGTCGCAGCTGACCTACGCGCTGGTCGAGGGAGCGCGAGCAGGCGGCGCAAGCGTGTTCACGCACAGCCGCGTCACCGGCATCGACGTATCCGCCGGCGCCGTTCGCGGCGTGCAGACCGAGTGGGGGCCGATCGAGGCGGAGATCGTGGTCAACGCGGGTGGCATGTTCGCGGCCGAGATCGGGCGGCTGGCCGGCGTGCGCGTGCCGATCGTCCCGTTCGCGCACGAGTACCTCGTCACCCAGCCGTTTCGCGACCGCGGGCCGGCCGGCGAGATCAAGCATCTGCCGACGCTCCGCGACCCCGATCTGCTGATCTACTTCCGCGAGGAGGGCGGCGGGCTCGTGATGGGCGGGTACGAGCGACACAGCGCGCCGTGGGCGCTCGACGCGCATCAGCTCGACGCGGTCCCGGCGGATTTCAACGGGCGGCTGCTGGAGGAGGACTGGCCGCGCTTCGAGGAGATCGCGCGCAACTCGTCAAAGCGCGTTCCGGTGATGGAGGAGGTCAAGGTCACGCGGCTGATCAACGGACCCGAGGCGTTCACCCCCGACAACGAGTTCTGCCTCGGCGAAACCGACGTGCGCGGGCTGTTCGTCGCGGCCGGGTTCTGCGCGCACGGCCTCGCCGGCGCCGGCGGGATCGGCAAGCTGATGGCCGAGTGGATCCTCGAGGGCGAGCCGTCGATCGACGCCTGGGAGATGGACATCCGCCGGTTCGGATCTCATTACCGCTCGCCGAGCTACACGCTCAAGCGCGCGAGGGAGGTCTACGAGACCTACTACGACATCCGCTACCCCGGCCATGAGCGGCAGGCGGGGCGGCCGCTCAGAGTGTCGAGCGCGTACGAATGGCACCGTGGCCACGGGGCCGCGTTCGGCGAGAAGTCGGGCTGGGAGCGCGTCAACTGGTACGCGTCCAACGAGGCCGCCGGCGATCCGGTGCTCCGCCCGCGCGGCTGGGCGGGGATGCACTGGTCACCCGCGATCGGCGCCGAGCACGCCGCCACCCGCGAGCGCGCCGGCCTGTTCGACGAGTCGTCGTTCGCGAAGCTGTCGGTCACCGGGCCGGGAGCGGCGGAGCTGCTCGAGCGGCTGTGCGACAACCACGTCGACCGCGAGCCCGGCGCGATCACCTACACGCAGATGCTCAACCGCCGAGGCGGGATCGAATGCGACTTCACCGTCACGCGGGTGGCCGACGAGGAGTTCCAGATCGTCACCGGGACCGCGTTCGGCAACCACGACGCGAGCTGGATCAGAAAGCACTTGCCGGACGACGGCTCGGTGCGGCTCACCGACGTGACCTCGCGCTTCGCCTGCTTCGCGCTCTGGGGCCCGCGCGCACGCGACATTCTCGCCCCGCTGACGCCTGACCCGCTCGATTTCGGGTACATGCGGATGCGCGAGCTACCGGTCGCCGACGTCCCGGTGCGGGCGCTGCGCGTCACCTTCGTCGGCGAGGCCGGCTGGGAGCTGTACTGCCCGACCGAGTACGGGGCGTCGCTGTGGCGGGCGCTTTGGGAGAGCGGCGAGCCGCACGGCCTCAGCGCCTGCGGGTACAGGGCGATCGACTCGCTCCGGCTCGAGAAGGGGTACCGCGTCTGGGCCGCCGATATCACCCCGGACGAGACGCCGTACGAGGCGGGACTCGGGTTCTGCGTGCGCAAGCAGGGCGGCTTCATCGGCGACGAAGCGCTCGCCGGCGCCGAGCCTCGGCGGCGCCTGCGCTGCCTCGTGTTGGAGGATCCCCTTTCGGTCGCGCTGGGCAACGAGCCGGTCCGGATCGACGGCGCGATCTCGGGCCGGGTCACCAGCGGCGGCTACGGGTACACGGTCGGCCGGTCGATCGCCTACGCCTACCTGCCGGTCTCGGTCGAGGTCGGGGACGCCGTCGAGGTGGAGATCTTCGGCCGGTGGGTACAGGCCGAGGTGGCGCGCGAGCCGCTGTTCGACCCGAAGGGGGAGCGGGTCAGGGCGTGAGCTCGCGCCGCAGCGCCTGGTAGGCCGTCTCGCCCTTGTGCTGCTCGATGTCCGAGCGCCGGAGCCGTCCTCGGTAGGCCTCCGTCGAACCGTCGCCGTGGACGTCGATGCCGGCGCGCACGCTCGGCAGCAAGCGCTCCGGGCCGGCGAGCTCGAGCCGAGCGGCCACCAGCTCCGAGGGCTCGTACTCGCGGAACTTGACATCAACCGCCCGGTTGGGAGCCGACGACGAGATCTCCTCGCCGCGAGCCTCCAACGCGTCGAGCGCCTCGCCCAGCTCGGCGAAGCGGACCCGCTCGAACTTCGGGCCGGCGCGCACGGTCAGCGTCCAGGGCACCGCGCGATCTTATGGTGCTGCCGCACTCATGGCTCAGGAGCGAGCACGCTCGGGAAGTAGTGCACGCGGATATGGTCGCCGCGCTCGTTCTCACCGATGAACAGGAAGTCGGTCGGCAGCCACAGCGCCTGCGGGAAGTGACGCTTCAGGCCCTCGTTCTCGATCTCGTAGATCAGCCCGAGGCCGCGCCGGTCGCGACCGTCGACGAACCCCCGGATCAGGTGATCGCGCCCCTCGAGCGCGAGGTTGATCGCGATCGTGGAGCTCCGGTGCGCGTGGGCGACGAATGCACGGATGTACCAGAGCTCCGCTCGCAACTGCGCGTTGTGCTGAAGATAGGCCGTCGAGATCCCGACCGGGCGGCGCCGTGGGTCGATCGCGACGAGCATGATCTCGCCGACGCGTCGCTGAGCCTCGGCCGGCGACAGCGCCTGCTCGCGGATCCACAGATCGACGACGTCGCCGGCACTGACGGCGTCCTGCTCCGCGAAGGGAACGATTCGGTAATCGGCCGGCAGCGGCCAGGCCGGATCAGGCATCTCCGCCCGGAGGTGTGATCACGGCGCCGCTGAAGTACCCGATCCGGACCTGGCGGCCGTCCTCGAGATAACCGGCGTAGATCATGCGGGGGTCGGACCACTCGGCCTCCGGCGCTCGGCTGCGCTCGGCTGCGCTCGTGAGCAGCACGCACAGGCCGATCGGCGACTCCGGCCGGCCGTCGAACTCACGCTCGAGCGCCGCAAACGTTGCGCGGGTCAGCGACCGCCAGTGCTCGGCCGCGGCGCCGGGCAGCAGGCTGCGATAGATCCAGAACCGCCGGCCGCCGATCAGTGGCACATCGGCCGGATGGACCGAACTCGCGCCCGCCACCGAGCCGCCGGAGCGGAGCACACACACGACCTCTGGCAGCCGGCGCCGAGCCTCTCCTTCGGGCAGCGCCCGGTGGGCGGCCCAGAATGCGAGCAGCTCGTCGGCGAGCGCGCCGACGACCCGTTCGCGCACCACTTCGATGGTCGGTGAGGTGTCCGGGCCGGGAATCCGGTGATGCTATCCGCAAGGTCGCCGCGGATCGGTCCGCATAAGGGCTAGGCGTCGAGCGCCGGCAAGGGCCACGCGAACCCGCTCGCGTCGAGCAGCGCCGACCAGCGCCTCGTGATCGCGTTCAAGTTCTGAGCGCCTATGTAGGCTCGCTCCGTGCCTGCGAGCAGCCGCGTCACGGTGTTCCTCGTCGCGGCCAGCGGCACCGACACCGGCTGGCTGACTGACTCGCTCGCCGGCGCTGCCGGCGCTGCGATCGCGACGGTGGTGGCCGGCGACGGGCGCGGGCCGGGCCCTGTGGAGTCGCTCGCGGACACGCTCGCCGACGCCAGGTTCGTGTTCGTCGCCGCCGATGAGGCGGAGGCGACCCCGCGGGAGATCATCGCGCTCGCGCCCGAGCGGTGGCGGCGCATCGACCGCCCGCGGGTGCTCGCCGATCCACGCGCGGAGCTGCGGCACCTGTGCGAATTCGCCGGGATCGCGTACGACCAGGCGCTGCTCGGCCCGCTCGAGGCGGCGCGCCGCTCCGAGCTCGCCGGCTCCGACGGCCCGTCGCCGTTCGCGAGCGTGTTCACCGACACGTTCGGGCGCGCGCTCGAGCAGCTCGGAAGCTCGCTGCTGATCTCGACCTACCAGACCAACCGGCTCGTGTGCGCGCGGGTTCGCGACGGCGCGCTCAACACCCACTTCCGCTCGTTCGAGAAGCCGATGGGTATCGCGGTCGCTCCCGGCCGGATCGCGCTCGGCGGTCGGACCGAGGTCTGGGACCTGCGGGACATGCCCGAGGCGGCGTCGAAGCTCGAACCCGCGAGCATCCATGACGCGTGCTATCTGCCTCGCAACCGGCATGTGACCGGCGACATCGCGGTTCACGAGCTGGCGTTCGTAGCCGGCGAGCTGTGGCTCGTTGCGACCTCGTTCTCGTGCCTGGCGACGCTCGATGCCAACCACAGCTTCGTTCCGCGGTGGACGCCACCGTTCATAACCTCGCTCGCGGCCGAGGATCGCTGCCACCTGAACGGGCTCGCGGTGTGCGACGGGCGACCCGCGTATGTGACCGCGCTCGGCGCCACCGACGAGCCGATGGGCTGGCGGCCCGGAAAGGCGGCCGGGGGGGTGCTCATCGACATCGCCTCGGGCGAAGTCGTGATCGGCGGCCTGTCGATGCCGCACTCTCCGCGCTGGCACGACGGACGGCTCTGGCTGCTCGAGTCGGGCACCGGCACGCTGTGCACGGCCGATCTGGATCGCGGTTCGGTGCAGGCGGTCGCCGAGCTCCCCGGGTTCGCGCGCGGGTTGGCGTTCGCCGGCGGACTGGCGTTCATCGGCCTGTCGCAGATCCGCGAGTCCTCGACCTTCGGCGACCTTCCCCTGACGCAGCGGCTGAGCGAGCGACAGTGCGGGGTGTGGATCGTCGACCTGCGCTCGGGCTCGATCGCCGGCTTCCTGCGATTCGACGACCTCGTCCAGGAGATCTTCGACGTGGCGCTGCTCGGAGGGGTCAGGTATCCGGAGATCGCGGAACCGGACGACGCGACGACCGCTCGCTCCTACACGCTGCCCTGATCGGACCACTCTGGCGCGAGCGCCCCGGGGAACCAGTGGACGCGCAGGTGCGCACCCCGCGCGTCCTCGCCGATGAACACGAACCGGGTCTGCGGCCAGATCGCCTGCGGAACGTGGCGCTTCAGGATCTCGCTCTGGACCCTGAACAGGATCCCGGTCGCGCTGCGATCCTCACCTGACCGGAACCGCTCGGACAGATGGTCGCGCGCCGCGACCGCCATCGCCGCGGCGAGGTTCGACCGGCGGTGCATGGGCGCGACAAACGTTCGGTAGTGCCACAGCTGGGCGCGCAGCCGTTCGTTGCCGCGCAGGTACGCCGTGCCGACGCCGGCGACACGGCCCGTCCGGTCGGCGCCGACAAGCAGCACCTCGGTTAGGCGCCGCTGCGCCTCGGCAGCATCCAGCACCCCCTCGCGCACCCACATCTGGACGATGTCCGCGCCGGTGATCGACTGCTGCTCGCCGAACAGGGCGATCCGGTAGCCGTCCGTGAGCTGCAGGCGCTCGTCAGCGCGTCGCACGTACTCTTGATCATCTCGGGGCGGTCCGATCGGCGCGATCCTACAGCCGGCTTGCACTCACCTCCTCGTCGGGAGTAGATTGCGCACGGGGACGCCTACCGGAGACCGGAGAAGAGCAGCGGCATGTCCAAACGGTCGTTCAAGCGCGCACACGCACGCAGAGTCGCACGCGAGCAGCGCCGCTTCGCCGCGGGGCGCAGCCGGGCGCTGACCGCCGGCGCGGCGCTCGGGGCGAGCGCGGTGTTCGCGGCGAGCGCGCAGGCGGCGACGTACACGGTCACGAACAACTCGCCGAGCGGCCCCGGATCGCTCGCCGCGGCGATCGCACTGGCGAACGCCGATCCGTCGGGCCAGAACGACACGATCACCTTCCAGACCCCGCTCACCGGTGGCAACACGATCACCGTCACAACCCCGCTGGCCATCAGCGGCCCCGAGAACCTGACGATCGCCGGCCCGGGTGCCGGCACGCTCGAGGTCTCCGGCGGCGGCACCTCCGGTGTGTTCGCCATCACCGCGCCCGACAGCGCCGGCGAGGCGATCAACGGCCTCACGATCACCGACGGCTCAGCCACCGAGGGCGGAGCGATCGCGGCGACGCCGGCCTCGGGCAACGACGAATCGGCGACGCTCACGCTCACCAACGACACGATCACCAACTCGAAGGCCACTACCACCACTGACGACGATGGCGGCGGCGCGGTGTTCGCTGAAGGCGGCCTGACCGTCACCGGATCGACGATCAGCGGCAACACCTCGACCGAAGCGGGCGGCGGGATCGATATCAGGAAGTACGAGTTCGAGGATGAGGCGCCGACGCTCACCGTGTCGAACAGCACGATCACGGGCAACACGGCGCTGAACGGCGGTGGGCTCTACACCGGGGGATTCGGGACCGTCAGCGGCAGCCAGATCACCGACAACCACGCCACCAGCGCCTCCACCAGCGACGGCGACGGTGGCGGCATCGACGTCGACGAATCGTTGAAGCTGACGAACTCGACCGTGTCTGGCAACACGAGCACGAACTACGGCGGCGGAATCGATGCGGAACCTGAGAAGTACGTGACGATCAGCGGGTCGACGATCAGCGGCAACACTTCGGCGGCCGCTGGTGGCATCGACATTGACGAGGACACCCCGAAGTACTCGCCGTTCAACATCAAGACCTCGACGATCTCCGGCAATAAGGCCATCAAAGGCGCCGGCGTGTACGTCGAGGAGATCTACCAGAACACCGTCACGATCAGCGCGAGCACGATCTCCGGCAATCAGGGCCAGGGGACGTCATCGATCGGTGGCGGCCTGGAGATCTACGAGGACGTATACGGGAAGTTCGAGCTCTCGGACTCGACCATCTCGGGGAACACCGCCACGATCGGCGGCGGTGTCAGCCTCGGCGGCGATCCGAGCACCGACGAGGAGCTGAACGGAGCGAGCGGCACTGGCACCCCCGGATCGATCGCGTTCCGCAACTCGACGATCGCCGGCAACGCCGCGACCAAGGACGGCGGCGGCATCTACCTGAGCGCCTACAAGACGGGCACGCCCTCGGTGCTCAAGAGCGGTACCGCCGCGATCACGAGCACGATCATCTCCGGCAACACCGCGGCCGGCGCGGCGCAGGACCTCGCGCGCGCGGCGGGCTCGACGAGCGGCGGCTTCGACGGCGCGTTCGACCTGTTCCAGACGCCGGGCGCGGCACCGTTCCTGTCGGAGCAGTCGGTCATCACCGGCGTCAGCCCGAAGCTCGGGCCGCTCCAGAACAACGGCGGGCCGACCCAGACGCTGCTCCCCGCCCCGACGAGTCCCGTGATCGACCAGGGACACGCCGCCGAGACGCTGAGCACCGATCAGCGGGGCGACCCGCGCACGGTCGACATCCCGGGCATTCCGAGGCCTCCCGGCGGCGACGGCACCGACATCGGGGCCGTCGAGTTGCCCGCTTCGAGCGTCCCGGCCGTGCTTAGCGCCACCCTCCGGGGCACGTTGCTCTCGAGCGCGGTCTCGCCGCTGCTGCCGGGCACGGCGAGCCCGATCGACTGTACGGTCAGGATCGGCAGGCTGAACTCGTGCGTGATCCACGTGCTGGTGGGCGGGAAGCTGCTCGCCGATGGCGACGCGCAGAGCGCCCCCGGCGCCGGGACCCTGGCAGTCGCGGTCGCTCCCACCTCCGCCGGGCTCAAGGCCATCGCCAAGGCACCGCTTGGGCTCACTGCGCCGGCGACGATCACGGGCGGCGGGAACGGCGGCACGCAGAGCCTCACCGGAAGTGTCCACCTACTCGCCGGCCCGCTGTTCACGCTGCCGCTCGGCAAGAGCTCGGCGAAGCTCTCGAAGAGCGTCCAGAGCGAGCTCAAACAGGCCGCATCGCTGCTGAAGGGCGCCGGCGCGAAGTCCGCAACCTGCACGGCCTACACGAAGAAGGGCCCGCACAGGGGCAAGAACGACAAGAGCGTCACCGCCGCCGAGGCCAAGGCCGCCTGCTCGTATCTGTCCAAGGACGGCTTCAAGGGCAAGACGAAGAGCGTCGGCAAGAGCCACACGATCGCGGCCAACCAGGTCGTGGTCAGCTTCTCGTTCTAGTGCCGCGAGATTCGCGCCGCTAGACCGCGAGCTCGATCTCGAGCTCGTCGACGGACCCGGACCGGCGCTCGTGCGCCAGCTCCCCGGCGAGGCGCCGGGTCAGCTTGTGCGCGCCGACGTTCTCGGCGAGCATCGTGCCGCGAAGGCGCTTGATGCCGTGGTCGGTGGCCGCCTGGGCGAGCCGGCTCATCAGCGCGCTGCCGAGCCCGTCGCCCTGGTAGGGGTCCCCGATCACGATCGCGAACTCGGCGGTCTCGGAGTCCTCGGGCAGCCGCACGAACCGAGCCACCCCGATGATCTGGTCGTGCTCGCCGGCTAGCGTCGCCACGAGCGCGACGTGGCGGTCGCCATCGATCCGTGTCAGATACGTGACGTCGCGTCGGCTCAGGTGCGGCTTGGCGGCCATGAACCGCTTGTACTTCGACTCATCCGACAAGCGCTCGTAGGCGGCGCTCAGGGCCGGCCCATCGGTCGGCTCGAGCGCACGGATGTCCACGGCGAGACCGCTGTTCAGTCGTAAGTTGTCCACGCAACGAGCTTACGCTTCGTAAGCGCGATTCCCTGTGGGCACCGTCACACAGGGCGCCGGCTCCGCACCGGCGCCCGTCGAGGATCTAGTGGCGCTCGGCCATCGGCACGTAC
This sequence comes from uncultured Solirubrobacterales bacterium, assembly GCA_963826895.1. Taxonomy (GTDB): domain Bacteria; phylum Actinomycetota; class Thermoleophilia; order Solirubrobacterales; family Solirubrobacteraceae; genus Palsa-465. Next base: position 355,359 of record CAWGYJ010000005.1, on the reverse strand, counting down.
TCGAGCTCCCGCCGGCCCGTGTAGATCTGCCGTGGCCGCGAGATCTTCTGCTCCGGGTCGTCGATCATCTCGAGCCACTGCGCGATCCAGCCGCTCGTGCGCCCGATCGCGAACAGCACCGGGAACATCTCCACCGGCATCCCGAGCGCCTCGTAGATGATGCCCGAGTAGAAGTCGACGTTCGGGTACAGCTTGCGGTCGATGAAGTACTGGTCCTCGAGCGCGATCTTCTCGAGCTCGATCGCGATGTCGAGCAGCGGGCTCGTGCCCGTCACCTCGAACACCTCGTACGCCGACTTCTGGATGATCTTCGCGCGCGGGTCGTAGTTCTTGTAGACGCGGTGGCCGAAGCCCATCAGCCGCTCGTTGCCGGCCTTCACGCCCTCGATGAAGCCGGGGATGTTGTCCTTGGTCTCGATCCGCCGCAGCATCCGCAGGACCTGCTCGTTCGCGCCGCCGTGCAGCGGTCCGTACAGCGCCGCGACGCCGGCGGCGATCGCCGAGTACGGGTCGACCTGCGAGGAGCCGACGCTGCGCACAGCGCTCGTCGAGCAGTTCTGCTCGTGGTCGGCATGCAGGATGAACAGCACGTCGAGCGCGTGCTCGAGCCGCGGGTCCGGCTCGTACTTGAGCTCGGCGACCTTGTAGATCATCGACAGGAAGTTGCCGGCGTACGACAGGTCGTTGTCCGGGTACACGTACGGCATGCCGCGGTTGTGGCGGTACGCGAACGCCGCCAGCGTCGGCATCTTCGCCAGCAGACGGATCACCTGGAGGTAGCGGATGTCGCGGTCGTGGATCGCGTCGGCCTCCGGATAGAACGTCGACAGCGCCCCCACCGACGCCAGCAGCATCCCCATCGGGTGCGCGTCGTACCGGAAGCCCTGCATGAACTCCTTGACGTTCTCGTGCACGAACGTGTGGATCGTGATCTGGTGGCGCCACTCCTTGAGCTGATCCTCGTTCGGCAGCTCACCGTTGATCAGGAGGTAGGCGACCTCCATGTAGTTCGACCTCTCGGCCAGCTGCTCGATCGGGTAGCCGCGGTACTCGAGGATCCCCTTGTCGCCGTCGATGAACGTGATCGCCGAGCGGCACGACGCGGTCGCCATGTACGCCGGGTCGTACGTCATCAGCCCGAAGTCGTCCTCGTTGACCTTGATCTTGCGCAGCTCGGTGGCGCGGATCGTCTCGTCCTCGATCGGGATCTCGTACGTCTTCCCGGTCCGGTTGTCGGTGACGGTGAGCGTGTCGGCGGAGGTGCCTACGCCGGCGCCGTCGGTCTGCTGAGTCTCGGTCGTCATGGCGCTCCTTACACGCTTGCCGGGCCGGTCGCCCCCCACGGTTCGGAGCTGGAGGGCGGTTTGTGGAGACTCTAATACCCGCGCGTGCCCGGCAGCATCGCCCGGCCCGACATTCGGCGGCGTCGCGGGTGTGGGGCGTTTTTACCGTGGGGTGGTAAGAACAGCCCACAACCCCGCCGGAACGGCGCCTACCCGCCGAACGTGCTCGTGTGGATCGCCATCGCGATCGCGACCACGACGAGCAGCAGCGTCACCCCGATCACGCCGCGTTGCCCGCGCAGGTTGCCGGGGAAGTCCGGGCGGTTCAGCCCGATCGTCGCCAGCAGCACCGCCCACAACGCGAGCGCCGCGCCGGCGATGTAGAACGGGACCTTCGAGACGCTGGCGGCAACCAGGATCGAGCTCAGCACGGCGCGAGCCTATCCAATCCCGCCGGCGGTCGACTCCGCCCCGGCCTCGTCGGCCCCCCCGCCCCCCCGGCCTCGTCGGCCTCGTCGGCCGCCCCGTCCGCGTCGGCCGCCCCATCCGCCTGGGCCGGGCCGCCTTCGTACCGGCTCTCGGTGGCCGCACGCTGGCCCTGGTAGTGGCTGCCGAGCTCCGGGCTCCCGTAAGGCCGCAGCGCCGGCCGGTCGAGGGTCATGAACGACAGCTGCGCGATCGGCAGCCCCGGGTACAGCTTGATCGGCACCCGCGTGAGGTTGTTCAGCTCGAGCGTCAGCGTCCCCTTCCACCCCGGGTCACAGAACCCCGCGGTGGCGTGGACGATCAGCCCGAGCCTCCCCAAACTGCTCTTCCCTTCGATTCTCGCGACGATGTCGTCCGGCAGCTCGACCCACTCGAGCGTCCGCCCGAGGCAGAACTCGCCCGGGTGGATGACGAACGACTCGGACTCCGGCACCACGACCTCCTCGGTCAGCCCGGCGGGCGGCTCGCGGAGGTCGATCGCGGAGGCGCGGTGGTTGTGGAACACGCGGAACGAGTCGCCGAGCCGCAGGTCGACGCTGGCGGGCTGGACCATGCCGCGATCCCAGGGCTCGATCCGGATCCGGCCACGTTCGACCAGCTCGATGATCGTGCCGTCCGACAGGACGGAGGCGGGCTCGCTGCTCACGGATCCAAGTCTGTCAACGCGGCCGGACTCGTGCAGGCCGAGCCCGGCCCGCGCTCACGAGGTCTTGAACGACGCGTCCTGTCCGTTCGTGGTGCCGGCCGAGCTGCGCGCCACGAGACGGAAGTGGTACTTCGTCTTCTTCTTCAGGCCCTTGATCGTGATCGTCACGGTCTTGCTCTTCGTGCTCGCCGCCAGGCTCACGCTCTTCGTCGCCTTGCCGTAGTGCTTGCTGGTTCCGTACTGGACGTAGTAGGTCGTGCTCTCGCCGGCCGGGTTGAGGATCCCGCCGACGTTCGCCTGGGTCGCCTTGACCTTGCTCGCCGTGCCGGTGAACACGATTGGCGCGATCGCGATCGCGCTCGACGCCGCCGTGACCGTCGTCGTCGCCGACGCGGAGTTGTTGGCCGAGCTCGGATCGCTCTGGGTGCCGCTGACGGTGCCCGTGTCGTGGACGGAGCCGCCCTTGCCGGCGATCACGTAGATCGTGATCGTGACGGCCTGCGCACCACCCGTCGACGCCGAGTTCATCGCCCCGAGCGAGCACGTGACGGTCCCGGTGCCCGAGCACGTGCCCTGGGATGTCGTCGACGCGAAGTACGTCGTGCCGGCCGGGAGCGGATCGCTGAAGCTCACGCCGACACCCGGTCCCGGCCCGTTGTTCGTGACCGTGAACCTGTAGCCGATCGCGCCGCCCGAGACCACCTTCGAAGGCGCGGACAGAGCGAGCGAGAGATCGGCCGGCGTCGTCTGGAATGCGCCCATGTCGCAGGTGGCGGCCGAACGCGCCACGCCTCGCTCGTCGGTGATCGGACAGTCGGGACCGTCCGCCGCGCCGATCGCGGGGCTTCCGCTCAGCAGCGCGTCGGTCTCCTCTGTACCACCGTTCGCGGCCGGCGTGCCGAGGTCCGCGCGCGACACCGGACTTGTCGCCGGTCGCGAATGGCGTCGCGCCGCCGAAGCAGCTGCCGTCGCTGTCCAGGTTGTGTCCGACGTCCGCGTCTCGGCTCATGTACTTGGCCGGCTCGAAGCAGTCGCCGCCGCCGACGCCCGACTGGACCGAGCCGGTGTTCAGGGCCACGATCGTGTTCTCGATCGTGGTCGTCCGTTGTTCGGGAACGCGATCCCGCCGCCCTGGTACGCGGTGTTCCGGACGATCGTGTCGTTGAGCAACGCGATCGAGCCCGACGACGACGAATCGGACAGGTCGATCCCTCCGCCCATTTGCGCCTGATTGCCGTCGAACGTGTCGTTGACGAGCGTCATCGCGTCGCCGCTGGTCTCGAACAGGCCGCCGCCGTCCTGGCTGGCGGCGTTGCCCGAGAACGTGCTCTGCTTGATCGACAGCCCGCCCTCCTGGATCATCACCGCGCCGCCGGGGCCGCCACTCGTGTGGTTGCCGGTGAACGATGACGACGTGATCGATTCGTTCGCGCCAGGGTTGCTGCCATCGATCGCCATCGCCCCGCCCTGCCCGGCGACGTCGTCCGAGAACGTGCTCGATCCAACCGTCAGGTCCGTGTCGCTCGTGTCGATGCGCGCCGCCGGGAGCCGTCCCGGCCGTGTCCCCGTCGAACGTGTCGCCGCTGATGTTGAGCGTCGACGTCGACTGGGCGTCGATCGCGCCTCCCGGCGAGTTGGCGCTGTCGGAGTCGAAGGTCGAGCCCGTGATCATGGTCGTGCCGACGTCCTCCAGAAAGAACGCTCCACCGGGGCCGGGCGTGCTGTTGCCGGACATCGTGTCGCCGGTGACCGTCAGCGGCCCGTTGGTCGAGAGGCCCTCGGAGTCGTACACGGCCGCGCCCGGCTCGCTGGCGACGTTTCCATCGATCGTGTCCTGGCCCAGCGACAGCGATCCGGACTCCACCTCGATCGCGCCGCCGCTGTCCTGCGCGGCGTTGTTGTCGAGCGTCGAACTCGAGATCGACGTGGTGGGCGCCGGGGTCACGTTGTTGGTCGTGTAGACGGCCCCGCCGTCCTCCGAGCTGTTGCTGTTGAGCGCGCTCGCGGTCACCGACAGTGAGCCCGCGTTGTAGATCGCGCCACCATCACCGGAGCCGATCGAGTTGCTGGACGGCGAACTGCCGCTCTGCTGCCCGTTCTCGATCGTCAGGCCCGAGATCGAAAGACTCCCGCCCTCCTGCACCGCGAACGCGCGATCGATGTGGTTGGCATTGATCATCGTCAGGCCGGCGCCGTTGCCATCGATCGTCAGATCACGCCCGAGTTGATGTCGAGATCGCCGGTCGTCGGGTCGTCCTGGTGGTCTCCGGTCGTGACGGCTGGGATTGTCAGCATGTACGTTCCGGTGCTCAGGTCGATCGTGTTCGCGCCGCCGGCCGTGTCGGCCGCGACCACCGCGTCACGCAGCGTGCACGTCGACGAGCACGGGCCGACGGCCGAATCCGAGAACGAGTTGACCGTGAATGTCGCTGCCTGCGCGGGCCCGGCGATGATCAGCGCCACGACCACGCTGCCAGCGCGAGCGCGCCCCGAGCGTTCCTTCCTGAACACAGTTGCACGTCGGTCCCTCCCCTGGTTGGTGAGCTCCTGCGGTCGATCACCATTCTATGATCGTGCCGTCTGACAGGACCGATGCCGGCTCGCCACTCACGCTGGCAAGTCTGTCAACGACGCCGGATCAGTGCCCGACGGTGCGCGCCCTCGCGCGGACGGTGCGCGAGCGCAACGGCGGCTGCGGGCGGGGATCGCCGTGCGGGCCGCGCCGTGGGTGACGGGGGAACGGCTCGCGCGGATGGCGCCGGTGGCGACGCAGGCCGCCGTCCTCGTCGTTGCGCTGCTCGGTCTCCTGCTCAGGGTCCTGCTTGATCGCCCACCAGACGATGCAGATCAGCCCGATCAGCGGGATCTTCAGCGCCACCATTATCCACAGGAATCCCCACGTCACTGAAACGCGATCCTACCCCCATCGGCGCTCGATGTCACGCCCCCGGCGTACGCCCGCGCAGCTCGATCCCGCTGTCCGAGAAGTGGGTGATCCGCGCCAGCTCGGCGACGCGCTCGGGGATCTCCGCGACGCCCAGCCGAGCCACCCGCTCGACCCCGAAATCCTCGACGTTGTAGGACGCCAGCGCGGTTCCGTACGCCATCGCCCGGCGCAGCAGCTCGTGGTCGAGCTCGGCCTGCGGATGGGCCGCGAGGTAGCCGATGAAGCCGCCCGCGAACGAGTCGCCGGCGCCGGTCGGGTCGATCACGCTTTCGAGCGGGAACGCCGGCAGCGAGAAGAAGCCCTCGCGCGTGAGCAGCGCCGCCCCGTACTCGCCCTGCTTGGCGACGACGACGCTCGGCCCCCACTCGAGCACCCGCCGCGCGGCACGGACGAGGTTGGGCTCCTCGGTCAGCTGCCGCAGCTCGATGTCGTTCAGCATCAGGCAGTCGACGACCCCGATCGTCTCGATCAGCGAATCGCGAGTGCCCTCGATCCAGAAGTTCATCGAGTCCATCGCCACGAACCGCGCGCCCTCGCACTGCGCCCGCACCTCCCGCTGGAGGTCGGGCTGGATATTCGCCAGGAACAGCGTCTCCGACGCGCGCGAGGCGGGCGACAGCTTCGGCTCGAAATCGGCGAACACGTTCAGCTGCGTGTCGTGCGTCGTCCGGTCGTTGAAGTCCCAGCCGTACTCGCCGCTCCAGAAGAACGTCTTCCCGCCCGGCACGTGCTCGATGTCGTCGGTGTTGACGCCGCGCCCGCGCAGGACGGCGTAGTCCTCCTCGCCGAAGTCGTCTCCCACCGGCCCGACGACGCGGACCTCGCCGAAGAACGACGCGGCAAGCGCGAAGTGCACGGCCGAGCCGCCGAGCATCCGCTCGCGCTCGCCGAACGGCGTCTTGACCGCGTCGAACGCGATCGATCCCACGACAGTGACGGACATGCGGCGGGGTAGGGTAGACGAGATGCGCGCGATCCAGATCACCGAGTTCGGCGGGCCAGAGGTGCTGCGCGAGACCGAGCTCCCTCAGCCGGAGCCCGGCGAGGAGGAGGTGCTGATCGAGGTCAGACGCGCAGGGCTGAACTTCGCCGACACCCACCAGCGCACCGACTCGTACGTGGCGAAGGCCGAGCTGCCGCTCGTTCCCGGCTCGGAAGTCGCCGGAATCCGCGCAGACACGGGCGAGCGCGTCGTCGCGCTCACCGGCCGCGGCGGCTACGCCCAGTATGCGATCGCGCCCGCGAACCAGGTCTGGCCGATTCCGGACGGAGTCGACGATGGCTCAGCGCTGGCGCTGCTGCTCCAGGGGCTCACCGCGTGGCACATGTATACGACCTGCGCGCACGTCGCACCGGGCGAGTCGGTCGTCGTCCACTCCGCCGCGGGCGGGGTCGGGTCGCTCGCGGTGCAGCTCGGAAGGCACTTCGAGGCCGGGCGCTTGATCGCGACCGCGTCGAGCGAGGACAAGCGAGCGACCGCCCTCACACTTGGCGCGGACGTAGCGACCGACGGCAGCCCGGAGGGCCTGACCAAGCGGTTGCTCGAATGCAACGACGGCCGCGAGGTCGACGTGGTCTTCGAGATGGCCGGCGGCGAGTCGTTCGAGCAGTCCCTGCGCGCGCTTGCGCCGTTCGGGCGGGTGATCGTGTGCGGGATCGCGACGGGTGAGAAGAACATGGTCTCCACCGGGCACCTTTTGCGCCACTCGCGCTCCGTGCTCGGCTTCTGGCTCTACCACTGCCTCGAGCGGCCCGCCGAGATGATCAACGAGCCGCTCGCGCAGCTGTTCGAGCTCGCTTCAGGCCGCGAGCTGACACCGCTCGTCGGCGGGACCTACCCACTCGCACAAGCCGGACGGGCCCACACCGACCTGGCCGGGCGCAGGACCACCGGAAAGCTGCTGCTCGACCCGTGGGCGTGAGCGAGGCCCCGGCGCAGACCGCTGCTCCGGAGACCGGAGTCAGCGGCCGGCAGGTGCTGCTGATGGCGGTCACCTGTGGTGCGGCGGTCGCCAACCTGTATTACGCGCAACCGCTGCTGCCCACGATCGCGCACGCGTTCAGCGTCCCCGAGGGGACCGCCGGGCTGCTCGTGACCGTCACGCAGGTCGGCTACGTGATCGGGCTGACCCTGCTCGTGCCGCTCGGCGACCTGCTGGACCGGCGAAAGCTGATTGCGGCGTTGCTGCTCCTCGCCGCCGCGGCGGAGGCGGCGGCCGCCGCCGCGCCCGCATTCGCGGCATTTGCCGCCGCGATCGGCGTCGCGGGCGTATGCGCGTGTGTCGCGCAGATGATCGTGCCGATGGCCTCCTCGCTGGCTGCGGACCACGAGCGCGGCCGCGTCGTCGGCAAGGTGATGAGCGGGCTGCTGATCGGGATCCTCTTGGCGCGCACGGTCAGCGGCCTGATCGCCGGCGCCTTCGGGTTCCGCACCGTGTTCGTGTTCGCGGCGGCCTCGATGCTGGTGCTCGCAGCTGTTCTCTGGCGCGCGCTCCCCCCGGTCGCCTCCACCACCGACCGGTCATACGGCCCGCTGCTCCGCTCGGTGCTGACGCTGATCCGCGAGCACCCGGTGCTGCGGCAGCGGATGGCGCTCGGAGCCGTGGGGTTCGGGTGCTTCAGCGTGCTGTGGACGTCGCTCGCATTCCTGCTCTCTGGCGCGAACTACAACTACGGCAACGCGACGATCGGCCTGTTCGGCCTCGCCGGCGTCGCTGGCGCGTCGATGGCGCCCATCGCCGGGCGTCTGTCGGACCAGGGTCGCGGGCGCTTGGCCGTGACGGCCTCGCTGATCACGCTGCTCGCGAGCTGGGGCCTGCTCGCGCTCGGCAAGAGCTCGCTCGCACCGCTGGTCGCCGGGATCGTGGTGCTGGACCTCGCCGTCCAGGCGCTCCAGATCTCCAACCAGCACGCGATCTACGCGCTCGACGCCGCCGCGCGCTCGCGGCTCACAACGGCCTACATCACGTCGATGTTCCTCGGCGGCGCGGCGATGTCCGCGATCAGCTCGGCGCTGTACGAGTCGGGCGGCTGGAGCGCGGTGTGCGTGCTCGGCGCCGTGATCACGGCAACGGGGCTCGTCACCTGGGCCCTGACCGCCCGGGCCCTCAGCCCGATGCGCGCAGCGCCGCCCGCCAGCTGATCCGCCCCCCGCCGCGCAGCAGGCTCCGCTCGTACACGCGCGCCGCCACCCGGACCATCGCGTAGATCGACGCGGCCATCAGCACGGCCGCGAGCACGAGCTGCCACCAGGGCACGTGGCCGAGCGCGATCCTCGCCGGCATCAGCGTCGCGGTCAGCGGCGGCAGGAACGACACCACCTTGACCCAGCCCGCGTTCGGATGCCCGACCGCGGCGTACACGAGCAGGTAGCCGATCAGCAGCGGCATCGCGATCGGGACCGCCACGGACTGGAGCTCCTCCTGGCGCGCGACGAGCGCGCCGGCGGCCGCGAACGCGAGGGCATACAGAATGAACCCGGCGAAGAAGCAGACGAGGAACGCGGGCAGCAACCCCCAGATGCTCGCCGGGATCTTCGCGCTGTGGATCAGGGCGTTTGCGATCAATCCGGCGGTCGCGGCGATCGCCAGCTGCCCGAGCCCGGTCACCCCGATCCCGAGCACCTTGCCCGCCAGCAGCTCTCGCGGCCTCACCGACGCGAGCAGCACCTCGGCAGTGCGCGAGGTCTTCTCCTGCGCGACGCCGGTCGCGACCGCCTGACCGTAGAGGCCGAGGCTGACGTACATCAGCAGTGCCGCGACGATCGCGGCGACGACCCGCGCGGTGTGATCCGGGCTCGCCGGGCTGGCCGGCTCGGCCACCAGCACCGCGATCGGCACCATTGCCAGCGCAGGCAGGACCTTGTCGACGGGGATACCGGCCTGCTTGAGGGTGAAGCGGAGATGCGCTTCGTCGATCGCGGCCTGGATCACGGCCCGGGTCGCCGGGTCCAGGCTCTGCTTCACGGCCACCTCGAGCGTCGATAGATGGAACCCCATCGCCACGTCGAGCCGGCCCGACTTGAGCTCTGAGACGATCAGCCGCTGGTCGTCGGCGACGTCCGTGAGGCTCACGTCCACCTTTGCCGCCCGCGCGGTCCGCGCGAGCGTCGGCGCGAGCGCCTGCGCCTCCGGCCCGACGAGCGCGATGTGCGTCGGCCCCGCGCTCCCGCCGCTCTTGATCAGCGACGGGACCGCGATCCCGGCGACAACGAGGACGACGGTGACGACCGTCATCACCCGCGTGAACCTGCCCTGGAGCCGCTCCGAGATCTCGCGCCCTGCGATCAGCCGGATCGTCGCGCTAGGACTCATGGGCCACCATGCTCCGGTAGAGATCGATCAGCCCGGCGGTCTCGAACCCGAAATGCTCGACTGGTCCCGACGCCTGCGCCGCATGCAGGATCGCCTGCGTGTCGGTGCCCGGCTGGACCACGAGCAGCGCACCGTCCTCGTCCGCCGAGACGAGCTCCGCGCCCGGCAGCGAGCGGGCCCAGTCGGGCGAGGAGCCGGCCTTGACACGAAGCTGCGCCGGCAGGCGACGCCGCAGCTCCTCAAGCGTCCCGTCGGCGATCACCTTGCCCGCCTCGACGATCACGACCCGCTTGCAGATCCGCTCGACGAGCTCGAGCTGGTGGCTCGAGAACAGCACCGAGGTCCCGGTCTGCGTCTGGTCGAGCATCACCTCCGACAGTGAGTCGACGGCCTCGGGATCGAGCCCGGCGAACGGCTCGTCGAGGACCATCAGCTCGGGACCGTGCACGAGCGCCACCGCCAGCTGCACGCGCTGCTGATTGCCGTGCGAGAGCGCGATCAGCCTCTCGTTCAGCCGTTTGCCAAGGCCGAGCCGCTCGAGCCATTCGCGCGCCGCGCGGTCGGCGGCGTCCGCGTCGAGGCCGTGCAGGCGGGCGAAGTACGCCGACCTGCCTGAGCAGCGGCATCTGCGGATACAGGCCGCGCTCCTCGGGCATGTACCCGAACCGCAGCCGCTCGCGCTCGCCGACCCGCCGGCCGTCCCACTGCACCTCTCCGCTGTCGGTGTGGAGGATGCCCATCACGGCGCGCATCGTGGTCGTCTTGCCCGCGCCGTTGCGACCGACCAGGCCGACGATCTCTCCCTTGGCGACCGACATCGAGATCCCGTCGAGCGCCCTCAGGTCACCGAACCGCTGGTGCAGGTCGGAGACCAGGAGTCCAGTGTCGGTGTCGGTGTCCGCGTCTTCTATCATGATAGTATTGAAGTGATATCATACGAGGAGGGCCATGACAACGGAGCCTCAACAGCAACAAACGATCTCCGGCAGCTTCACCCAACGCCCCGGGCGCACGCTCCCGGGCGCACCGGCCGCCTTCGCGGCGCTGGCCGGTATCGCCGGCGGCGGCGCACTGATCGGCACCGGGACGAGTGCCCTCCAGATCGTCGGCATCGTCCTCGCCGTGCTGGTCCTGTTGTTCGCCGCCGGCCTCACAGTCGTGCAGCCGAACGAGTCGAAGGTGCTGATCGTGTTCGGCCGCTACACCGGCACGATCGTCGACTCGGGACTGTGGTGGGTCAACCCGCTGACGGTGATCTGGCGGCAGACGGTCTCGCTCCGGGTCCGCAACTTCCAGGGCGCGAAGATCAAGGTCAACGACGCCAGCGGTAACCCGATCGAGATCGCGGCCGTGATCGTGTGGCGCGTCGTCGACACCGCCAAGGCCGTCTTCAACGTGGAGGACTTCGAGAGCTTCGTCGTGATCCAGTCCGAGACGGCCGTGCGCCACCTCGCTTCCAAGTTCCCGTACGACGACTACGCCCTGGACTCGATCTCGCTGAGGAGAAACACCGACGAGGTGCTGACCACGCTCGGTTCAGAGCTACAGCAGCGTCTCGCCGCCGCCGGCATCGAGGTGCTCGAGACGCGGATCACGCACCTTGCGTATGCGGCCGAGATCGCCGAGGTGATGCTCCGCCGGCAGCAGGCCGAGGCGATCCTCGCCGCGCGGCAGACGATGGTGAACGGCGCCGTCGGGCTCGTGCAGATGGCGCTCCGGCAACTTGACGAATCCGATGGGCTCGACCTCGATCCCGAGCGCAAGGCGTCGATGGCGGCGAACCTGATGATCGTCCTCTCGGGCGATCACAGTCCAACGCCGGTGATCAACACGGGCTCGCTGTACACATAGACCGCTGCGGATGCCCCCCGAGGCCAAGCGTTTCCTGTTGCGGCTGAACCCGGCGCTGTTCGAGGCGCTCCGGCGCTGGGCAGACGACGACCTGCGCAGCATCAACGCCCAGATCGAGTACCTGCTGACCGACCAGGCGCGTCGCGCCGGGCGCCTGCCCGAGAAGAGCAGGGCGCCCAGCCGAACAGACGACGCCTACGGTCCTACGGGTCCTTAGCTCGCCTCTGCGCTCGCGGCCCGCGGCGGCAGCGAGGGCTCGAAGCGCAGCCAGCGCGCGGGGCGCTCGGGCAGCCACCAGTTCCAGCGCCCGAACAGCGACACGATCGCCGGCACGAGCAGGGCCCTTATGATGGTCGCGTCGAGCAGGATCCCGGCCGCGAGCCCGGTCGCGAACACCTTCGCGTCGGTCTGCGGACCGCTCGACATCGACACGAACGCCAGGAACAGGATCAGCGCCGCGCTCGTGACGAGCCGCCCCGTCCGGCTGATGCCCGTGACCACGGCCTCGTCGGTCGAGCCGGTGCGGTCGTACTCTTCGCGCATCCGGCTGAGGATGAACACCTCGTAGTCCATCGACAGGCCGAACAGGAACGCGAACACCATCAGCGGGATCCAGGCGGTGACCGAATGGGTCGCGGCGATCCCGTACAGCAGGCTGGAGCCGTGGCCCTCCTGCCAGATGAGCGTGATCACCACCCATGCCGCGGTCACGCTGATGATGTTCAGAACGACCGCCTTGAGCGGCAGCACCAGCAAGCGGAACGCGCGCGCGCCAGCAGCAGGAACGTGAGCACGGCGATCAGCGCGATCATCAGCGGGAAGCTGCCATAGATCGCCGACACGAAGTCCGCGTTCTCGGCACCGATGCCGCCCACCCGCACGCCGGGCGGCCGCGCCGTGCGCGGCCGCTCGGACGTTCGCGATCACGTCGCGGCCGGCCGGAGTCGAGCCGTCGGCGGTCGGGATCGCATCGACGAGCGCCGTGCCGTCGCGACGCCACTGGCCGTTCGCCGGCGCCATGACACCGTGCACGCCGGGCACTGAGGCGACGGCCGCCGGCACGCGCGCCGCGCTCGCGGCCGGAGCGAGGATCTCGATCGGCTCGAGCGCTCCCGGGCCGATACCGGAGCTCTCGAGCGCCAGCAGTCCGACGCGCGCGTCGCCCTGCTTGGAGAGGTCGTTGACGTTCGCGGTACCGGGCTGCAGCGACGTCGCGGCGATGACGAGCGCGACAGGACGACCGCGGCGACGAGGCTCGCCGCCCACCCCCTATCAGTTCGCTTCACACATGATTTGTGAGCTGAAGATTTGTACCAGAAAACAATTTGGCCTACCACCGTCGCGATATCCTTGGCGGCAAGAACGATGACGCCGGTGGAGCGACAAACGTGACAACCCCGTATCCCGGCCCGCCCGCCGTCCATGGCGCGCTGTCAAAGCACACCGGGTTTCTGCTCAGCCGCATGGGCCTCGTCGCCCAGAAGGGCTTCTCCGGGCACCTCGAGCAGCTCGGCCTGAACACGCGCATGTGGGGAGCGCTGAATGTGCTCGACGCAGAGGGCGCGATCACCCAGCACGCACTCGGCAAATCCACCGGAATCGACCCGAGCTCGATGGTCGCGACGATCGACGAGCTCGAGAAGCGCGGCCTCGTCGAGCGGCGCGCTCACCCGACCGACCGGCGCGCGCACGCGCTGCACGTCACCGATCTCGGCCGGCAGACGCTCGCGCAGGGGCGCAAGCTCGCGCGACAGGCGCAGGAGGAACTGCTCGCACCGCTCTCGGCGGAGGAGCGGCGGCAGCTCCACGACCTGCTGCTGCGGCTCGCGCTCGCGAGCCAGAACGAGTAGGTCGTCTCTACTGGGAGGCGGCGGGCGCGCCGGCGATCGAAGCCGCGCCGGGCCGCCGGCTGCGTGACCGCTCCACCGCCGCAGGCGCCGGTGCTCGCCGCGCCAGCTCGGCGCCAATGCCAAGCAGCGCCCACGTGAGCGGGTCCTCCAGGAAGTCCGCGTACAGCATCGTGTGGAACAGCAGCGCCAGGAACGCGGCGCCGATGGACGCTCGTACCGGGTCTCCTCGTGCACCGCGCAGCAGCACGACGATCGCGGTGATGACCAGCGCGAGGTACGCGAGCTCGCCGATCAGCCCCTGCTCGGCGGCGATCGTGACCGGGATCGTGTGCGAGGCGGTGAGCGGCCCCGAGTTCGGGTTGTGCGCGTGGTAGGCCTTCTCGAACGACCCGGAGCCGAATCCCTGGATCGGACGGTCCGCGAACAGCCGGAGCCCGCCTGACAAGAGGCTGCCGCGCCCGCTCGAAACCCCGTTCAGGCCCTGGTTGAGGCCGAACGTCGTCGGCGAGATCGCGACCGCGACGATCCCGAGCACGACGATCGCCGCCCCACCGGCCGCCACCGTTCGCCAGCGCGCGAACCGCACCGCGATCAGCGCACCAACCCCGACGAGCAGCGACAGCAGGCTGGTCCGCGACAGCGTCAGCAGCAGGCTGCACCACAGCACCACCAGCGCGCCGCACGCGAGCAGCTGCTCGCGCCGGGGTCGGTCGTAAACGAGCAGCCCGCACAGGAGCACCATCACGAGCGCCAGGAAACGGCCGAAGATGTCGGGGTCGTAGAACACCGAGTTGACGACGAAGTACGTGTGCAGATCGTTCTGCAGGACGAGCTTCGAGTTGAGGATGATCGTCTTGGTCGCGTACTCGCCGAACGCGATGAAAGCGAACACGAGCGCGAGCCCGACCACGATCTGCAGGCAGCGCGCGATCAGCTGCCGGTTCCAGTCGACGCGACCGAGCAGCACGTACAGCAGCGCGAACGGGACGTAGAAGAACACCATGTTCTGGAGCGCCTTCTCGAAGTCGCTCGAGTACGTCGCCTGGACGGCGTACAGGACGACGTACAGCGCCAGCAGCCGCTCGATCCATCCCGGATGCCGGCGATCGGCCGCTGCGCGGGGCTCGTCGGCGCGCAGTGCCGGGACGATCATCGCGATCGACGCCGCCGCGACGACCAGGTAAAGCGGCACGAGCAGGTTGTTGGTCGTCGCCGGGTCCGTCTGGATCGGGACCCTGAACGGCAGCGCCGCGACCGCGAGCATCGGGATCAACGGCGGCCTGCGATGCAGCAACACGGCGACGCCGCAGAGCGCCACGAGCGCGACCGCGGCGCCGACCGCCGCGTACAGGGGATGGCGGTGGACGATGTGCAGCTGCGACGAGTGCCAGATGTCGGCCACCAGCAGCACCGGCGAGAGCACGAGCGCGCCGAGCATCGCGGTCGGCTCGCGCGCGGTCGCTCGGTCGCGAGCAACGCCCACGCCGCCAGCAGCGCGACGGCCACGACGCCGAGCTTCGGGAGCGGGCCCGACAGTGCGGCGATCGCGGTCACGGGCGCGAGGGTACGAGAAGCCGGTGGCGTTCGGCTACCCTCAGCGCGCAGTGTCCTCTCCGCATCGCACCGCCGCGCTCGTAGCTCGTGCGCGCTTGCAGCGATCGCGCTGGCCGCATGCGGCAGCACCGCGAAGCCGCTCGCCGGCACGCCCGGCGTCGCGACCGCCCCCGGGATCCACGGCAAGATCGACGATCCCCGATCGCACGTCGACGACCACGTCGCCTGCCTGAAGCAGGACCATCCTGATGGTCGACGCTGGTCGGCCAGACCGACATGCGGATCGGGACCGCGCCGGCCGGACCGTACGTGCCTTCGACCCGACCCCGGGCGCCGCGCAGGCGATCAGATCTCCGGCATTCCGAAGTTCCAGGGCGCCGAGGTGATCGGCAGCGCGCTGCTGTGGCCGAACGGCGGGTCCGCGAGCGTCCTGCAGACGGTCGAGGACTGCCTTGCGCTGGGCGTGGCCGGGTAACCCCGAGCCCCGGTAACGGGTAGGTGACGTAGAATTGCGCGCCGACGCCCGCGCGCGTGCGCGGGTTTGCGTGCGTCTGTCGTGTCTCGGAGCCCGGGCACGCACGAGTCTTCCATCCACGTGTCAGTCCCCACTGCAGAGTTGTCGAACTCCCCTGTGGCCGCCCGCGGCACGGTTCGCGGCGCCTGAGCGCGGCCGCTCGACGGGGCGATGCGCTTCTACCTCGTGACTCGGGGTGGCGGCGCTCGTGATCGGCGTGCGCGTCGCTGCTGATCCCCTCCACGCCCAGCTACGACCCGTGGTCGTGGCTGATCTGGGGCCGGCAGATCATCCACGCGCAACCTCCAGGTCGCCGGCGGCCCGAGCTGGAAGCCGCTGCCGATGATCTTCACGACGCTGTTCGCGCTGTTCGGGCACGCGCAGCCCAACCTGTGGCTGGTGGTCGCGCGCGCCGGCGCCGTCGCCACCGTCGTGATGGTGTTCAGGCTCGCGTGGCGGCTGACGCAGGGGCTCCTCGGCGAGCAGCCCGAGGGCTCGACGGCTGCTCGCGCGCGTGCGCCGTGCCTGCTGGCGGCCGTGATCGCCGCCGGCAGCGTCGTCAACTCGCCGGGCTTCATCTCGAACAACGCGCTCGGGCTATTCCGAGGGCCTCGCGACCGCGATGGTGCTGATGGGAGTCGAGCAGCTTCCTCGACGGTCACCGCCAGCGCGCGTTCGCGTTCGGCTTCGTCGCGGCGCTCGACCGCCCGGAGCTGTGGGTCTTCTGGGTGCCGTACGGGCTGTGGCTGATGTGGCGCGACCCGGGTTCGCGCGCGCTCGTCGTGCTCCTGTTCGTGCCAACCTCGCGCTCTGGTTCGTGCCCGGCGGGCTTCAGCGGCGTCACCCGCGCCAACAACCCGCGCTCCAACAGCGCGGCGTTCACGAGCTGTCCGGTGTGCACCGTGCTTCGCAAGGAGGCGTGGCCGACGCTGTTGCTACCGGGTCAAGATCCCGGGGCTGATCGCGTTCGTGATCGCCGCGGTGCTGCTGTACCGGACCCGCGCGCGAGTGGTGGCGGCGCGCGCCCGTCTCCGATGCCGTGAAGTGGCGCCTGGCGCTGCTCGTGATCGGTCTGTTCGGTACGTCTGGTGGATCGGGATCGGGATCGAGACGCAGCCCCACTTCTCCGGCAACGCGCGCTACCTCGTGTTCGGCACGGTGCCGATCGCGATCGCCGGCGGCGCCGCCTGGGGCTGGTCCGCGCGGCGCGATCCCATCGCTGCTTCGCCGGCTTTCCGGACGGGTCGCGAGCCTGCAGGCAGCGGCGAAGTCCTCGGTCGCCGTCCCGCTCGGCGTGGTCGTCCGCGATCGCGCTGTTCATCGTCTGGCCGCCGTGGATCGGCAACAACATCATCAGCCTGCCGCGGACGCACCACGCGCTCGTCTACCAGGCTCACCTGCGCGCGGACCTGAACACCCTGATCCAGCGATGGGCGGGGCCAAGCGGGTGCTCGCCTGCGGGACCGTGATGGCCGAGGGCTTCCAGGTGCCGATGGTCGCCTGGGCGCTCGACGTGCGATCCTCCGCGTCGAGGCGCCAGCCGCCCGGCGGCTCGACGCCGCCGCGCGCCGTGGCCGAACACGATCTTCCAGGACCAGGACACCGGCAGCGCCGCGCTGCTGCCGGCGCCGCAGACGATCATCGACTGGGTGCACGACGGCGCCCATTACCGCACGTACGATCTCCACCAGCGCACGTTCAGGCTGTTTTCAACGCTGCCCAGCAAGGTGGGTTCGTAGCCCATGGCGACTACGACCGCTCCCCGAGTTCCGCGGCGTCCCGGGGTTCAAAGAAGTCCGGCTGCCCGACCGGCTGCGCCCGGATCCCGACGTGGGCCGCCACCGCCGGCCTGCTCGTGGTCCTCGTCGGGCTGTCCGCCTTCATGCGGACGCGCTATCTCAGCGGTCAGTTCTGGATGGACGAGGCGATCACGACCGGGATCGCGTCGCACTCGCTCTCGGCGATCCCGGGCGATCCTCCGCCACGACGGCTCGCCGCCGCTGTTCTACCTGCTGCTGCACTTCTGGATCCGGATGTTCGGCTCGAGCGAGGCGGCCGACGCACACGCTGCCGCTGCTGTTCGGCCTGCTGACGATCCCGGCCGGGATGTGGGCCGGCTGGAGCCTGTTCGGCAAGCGCGCCGGCGATTACGCGGCGGTGCTGTTCGCGTTCAACGCGTTCCTGACCGAGTACGCGCCAGGAGACGCGGATGTACGAGCTGATGGGCCTGCTCGGGCTGCTGGCCACGGCGGCGTTCATCCACGGCTTCGTCTACCGGCGACGGAGATACGTGGTCATGTTCGCGCGTCTGCGCAGGCGCTGATGCTCTACACGCACGCGTGGGGGCTGTTCTTCGGCGCCGGCTCGGTGCTCGCGCTGATCCCGACGGTGCTCGACACGCCGAGCGACGGAACGCCGCGCGCCTGATCAAGGACGCGGCGATCGCGTACGTCGGCGCCGGGCTCCTGTTCCTGCCCTGGCTCCCGAACTTCATCTACCAGTCGACCCACACCGGCGGCGCCGTGGGCGCCGCCGCCGCGGTTCGGCGCCCCGGTGCAGATCTCGCGCGACCTGCTCGGCGGCGACCGGATCACGGTGTCGCTGCTGTTCGCGTCGATCATCGGGTTCGCGCCGTTCTTCACGCAAGCGCTATCGCCGGAGCCGCGACGCGACCGCGATGTGGACGCTGATCGTGCTGTTCGTCGGGACGCTCGGGCTTGCGTGGATCGCCTCGCAGATCACGCCGGCGTTGCGTCTCGCGGTACTTCGCGCCGGTGCTCGCGCGCGGTGCTGCTGTTCGCCGCCTGGGGCTGCCGCCCGCGCCGGGATCGTCGGCCTGGTGGCGATCGTGCTGTCGGTGATCTTCGTCGCGCACATCTCGAACTACACGCCGCAGTACAAGAGCGACATGCGCGAGGTCGGCGGCCAGATGAGCCCGCTGCTGCACCCGGGCGACCTGGTCGTCGTCGCGCAGCCCGAGCAGGTGCCGCTCGCCTACTACTACCTGCCGGGCGGGCTGCAGTTCGCGAGCACGCTCGGGCCGGTGAAGGACCCGACCTACATGAACTGGGTCTACGCGCTGCGCCGGCTGCGCAACTCGAAGCCGGCGGCCACGCTCGATCCGCTGCTTGCTAGCCTCAAACCGGGACAGCAGCTGCTGTACGTTCGCCCGCTGACCGAGGGCGCGCAGAACTGGCAGGCGCCTGGACTCAGCTCGTTCGCCGGCGCGCGGCCCAGTGGGGAGCGATCATCGCCGCGGACAAGTCAGCTTGAAAGAGGTCGCCGTGGCGCCCCATCAACTACCGCGGCGCGTGCTGCGTCGCGGACAGCGCGATCCTCTAGAAGAAGAACTGACATGGCCGACTCCGACCGAGACCACCACCCCCGCCGCCGGCGCGCGGCTCCGAGATCACCCCCGAGCACCCGGTCGTCGTGCTCGGCGGCGGCCCCGCCGGCCTGACCGCCGGCTACCTGCTCGCCAAGCAGGGCAAGGCCGTGATCGTGCTCGAGTCGACCGACATGGTCGGCGGGATCGCCCGCACCGAGGTGCGCGACGGCTACCGCTTCGACCTCGGCGGCCACCGCTTCTTCACGAAGGTCCAGGAGGTCGACGACCTCTGGCACGAGATCATGAAGGAGGAGTTCCTCAAGCGGCCGCGCCAGAGCCGGATCTACTGGAACGACAAGTTCCTCGAGTACCCGCTCGAGGGCATGGACGTGATCAAGAAGCTCGGCCCGATCGAGCTGGCGCGCGTGCGGGCTGTCCTACCTGTGGGCGGCGGTCAAGCCCAAGGGCCGCGAGGACAGCTTCGAGCAGTGGGTCTCCAACCGCTTCGGCAAGCGGCTCTACAACCACTTCTTCAAGACCTACACCGAGAAGCTGTGGGGCGTCTCCGCCGACGAGATCCGGGCCGAGTGGGCCGCGCAGCGGATCAAGGGTCTGTCCTTCTTCAGCGCCGCCAAGGCCGCGTTCTTCGGCAACAAGGGCAACAAGATCAAGTCGCTGATCTCGGAGTTCAACTACCCCCGCTTCGGCCCCGGCCAGATGTGGGAGCAGATGGACCGAGGACATCCAGAGCCCATGGCGGCGAGATGCGCCTGAACGCGCCGGTCACGCGCGCTGACGATCGCGCGACGGCCGCGTCACCGAGGTGATCGCCGGCGGCGAGACGCTGACCCCCTCGCACGTGATCTCGTCGCTGCCGCTGCGCACGACCGTCGGGATCGCCGAGCCGGAGGCGCCGGCCGAGGTCCGCGACGCGGCGCGCGGCCTGCGCTACCGCGAGTTCCTGACGGTGCTGCTGGTGATCGACGGCCAGGACCTGTTCCCGGACAACTGGATCTACATCCACCAGCCGGGCGTGCGCGTGCTGCGGATCCAGAACTTCAAGTCCTGGAGCCCGTGGATGGTGCCCGAAGGCAGCACCGACGCCTCGATCGGGATGGAGTACTTCTGCTTCGAGGGCGACGACCTGTGGACGATGGACGACGACGAGCTCGTCGAAGATGGCCGGCCAGGAGATCGAGAAGCTGCACCTGGCCAAGGCCGAGCAAGGTCAAGTTCGGCTTCGTCGCGCGCGTGCACAAGGCCTATCCGATCTACGACGAGAGAGTACGCCGAGCGCGTCGCGACGATCCGCCGCTGGCTCGAGACGATCACCAACCTCCAGCAGGTCGGTCGCAACGGCCTGCACCGCTACAACAACTCCGACCACTCGATGCTGACCGCGATGCGCGCGGTCGACAACATCCTGCTCGGGACCCACCACGACATCTGGGCGGTCAACGCCGAGAGCGTCTACCACGAGGAGCACCAGCGAGAACGAGGAGCCGTACCGCGACCCGCCCGAGACGCCGGCGATGGAGCAGCCGCTCGCGCAGGAGCGGTAACGGGGTGGTCCGGGGAGCAGTAGCGCGCCGCGCCGCCGCCCTGCCCCTGCTGACGGTCGCCGCTGTCGCCCTTGGCGGCCCCGCCGCCGCCCTCGCCCAGTCGGGCTCGAGCTCGGTGCTCGGCGGCGCTGCCACCACCAGCCCGTTCAGCCCGGGCCTGCCGCGAGTCGACGCCGTCCATCCCCACCACCGCGGCACCGACCACCACGTCCACGAGCAGCCAACACCGACAGCGGCCTGACCGGTGGCGGGCATCGCCGCGATCGCGGTGGGGGCGATCGTCGTGATCGGCGGGATCTCATTCTTCATCTGGTACGACTCGCGGCGCCGGGCGCCCGTCCGGCGGCTATCCGACGCCTATGGCGCCGTCGACGGCGGGCGACGCCCCGGCTCGAAGGCCAAGCCGAAGCCACGCAAGCCCAGCCCGGCTGAGCGCCGCCGCCGCAAGCGCGGCCGCGCCCGCTGAGCCGTCCCTTCCGCCCTCCCGCAACCTGCAGTTCCTCCGTGCTGAGGCTGTCGCGTCACATCTGAGCCGTTGTCAGAAGGTGATAACCGTGCGGCGGCTATCTCGCCCGCTGACAGCCAATTCACCGGCAAGCTCGCCGTTCAACCTGCCGGCATGACACGGATCGCAGCCAGGGCGACCGGCGTTGGTAGATATGCGCCACCACATCGTGGTATCTACCAAGCCCTCGCGCGAACACCCGCCGACCACCGCCCCGGCCGTTATCAACTTCTGATAACCAGACCGGCGCTCATCGGATTTCGGCGCTCATCGGATTTGCGCCACACCCCTCAGGAGCGGGACGAACTGCGGGGAGCGACCGCCAACTTGAGCCCACTGAGGCGGATTGGACGCATGTTTGACGTCACTTCGGGCCGGAAAGCTGCACCAAAACCCCACCGCGCTACGGACCGCCGCTCCCGGTACCGATGCCGATGACATGACCCATACCCTCGCCGCCACTCGCCAGTTCCGTCTCATCCGGTCCGACGACCAGCCCTCCGGCTGGTTCTGCGGCCATTGCGCCGAGCATTTCGGCCCCCGGGATTCCGCCTCGATTCCCCGCGTCTGCCCCTCCTGTTCGCTCGGGATGGTTCTGCAGGCCTCCACGGACGTGATCCCGGACGCAAGCAGTCCGTTCCTGATCGTCGACTCCTCGCTGACGGTTCAGGCGGTGTCCGCGCGGGCCGAGCGCACGCTCGGCATCAGCGAGGAACGCGCTGTCAATCGCCACGTCACCGAGTTGCTGATTCCGGGCGATGCCGAGCCGAGCGCGGCCGGCAGCCTCGCGGGCGCGATCACGATGGCCGCCGCGGCGAGGACCCCGGGGAGCGGGTCGCCGTTCGCCCGAGCAACACGTTCGGGATCCGGATGTTCGCACGCATCGCCGCGTGCGGGCCGCCGCGCGCAGCGCTGATCACCTTGAATTAGTCAGCCGGCAACGGCGGGCTCGGCCGAGCGCCCGGGCGCCGTCTGGCGTCGCGCCGGTTCGAGCCGCACCGGGATTCCGTTCAGCAGCGCCATGCCCGCGAGGCGCTCGAGATCCTCGGGCTCCGATGACGCGAGCAGGTTGACGTTTGCGCCGCCGGCCCCGGCCGCGAGTCGCCAGCCCCCGCGATGACCCCAGCCGTGCGGAACGGCCACCGTCCCACGAACGACCTCATCGCTGACCCGCGCGGGCAGCTCGATCTCGCCGTGAGCGGAGACGATCCGGCACGGCCCCCCATCGCGGACCCCGGCCGCGTCCGCGTCGTCTGGATGAACCCGCGCGGCGTGCTCCCGTCCGCCCGCCATCAGCCTCGGAGCGTTGTGCATCCACGAGTTGTGCGAGCGGAGCTCTCGCAGCCCGATCAGGCGCAGCGGCAGCTCCGCGTCCTCGCCGCCCTCCGCCGCCATCGCCTCGCCCACCTCGCCGACGATCTGGGGCGGGTCCAGACGGACCCGCCCATCGCGGTGGAAGACCTTCTTGCGCAGCACCCCGACCGGCTGGCGGTCGGCGAGCACGATCCCGTGCGGATGCCTTCGCAGCCGCGACAGGCTCAGCCCCCCGCGCCGCAGGCCGAACAGGTCGCCCTTCGGACCGAACCGCAGCAGCAGGTCGATCAGAGTCGAGGGCTCCAAGCGGACGCCGACCCGCCCCGCCCAACGGGCCGGAGCGGCGCTCGAGGGCGTGATCGAAATCCGCCGCGAGATCTCCTCGATGATCTCCCACTCCTGGCGAGCCTCCCCGCGGGGCTTCACCACCGCCTCGGTCCACTGCACGAACTGCTGGGTGTGGAACGTCAGGAAGGCGGCGGGAAAGTCCTCCCGCTCGAGGAACGTCGTCGCGGGCAGGATGTAATCCGCGTGACGGGTCGTATCGGTGACGTACAGGTCGATCGCGACCATCAGCTCGAGCTCGGCGAGCGCGGACTCGAGCTCGTTCCCGTTCGGCACCGAAAGCACAGGGTTGCCGCTCGACACGAGCAGGGCCCGGATCCGGCCGGGGCCCGGCGTCGTGATCTCCTTCGCCATCAGCGAGGCGGGCAGCGAGCCGAGCACCTCCGGCAGCCCGCCGATCCGCGAACGATAGGTGTCGTACGTCGCGCGCCCGACACGGTGCAGGAACTTCTCGAGCTCGATCGGGCCGGTGCCGAAGATCGCGCCGCCGCGCCGGTCGAGGTTGCCGGTCACCAGGTTCAGCGCGTCGAGCAGGAACGACACGACGGTGCCGTGCCGCCCCAGGCACGAGCCCGTGCGACCGTAGACCGCCGCGGCATCGGCGTTGGCCAGATCGCGAGCGAGCGTCCGCACCTCCTCGGCATCGATCCCGGTGCGGCCCTCCGTCTCCTCCGGCGGGTAGGGCGCGGCCATGTTCCGCAGTCCGTCGATCCCTCGCGACTGCTGCGCGATCGCGGCGCGGTCCTCGAGTCCCTCGGCGAAGATGACCTGGAGCATCGACAGCAGCAGCCAGGCATCCGCATCCGGGCGGATCGCCACGTGCTCGAACGCGCGCGCCGTCTCCGAGCGCCGCGGGTCGACGACCACCACCCGCCCGCCGCGCGCGACGATCCCGTGCAGCTCGTCGCGGATCCTCGGAGCGGTGAGCACGCTGCCGTGCGACACGAGCGGGTTCGCGCCGACGATCAGCAACAGCTCGGTGCCCGCGAGGTCGGGGATCGGGACGACGACCGGCGAGCCGTACAGCAGCGCGCTCGCGACGAAGCGATTGTTGACGTCCTGCGACCCCGCGCTGTACACGTGGCGCGAGGAGAGTGCGTCCATGAAGCCCTTGACCCAGATCGGGTGCGAGTACGAGAACGCCGACGGGTTGCCAACGTACCAGCCGATCGAGCCGCCGCCGTGGCGGTCGATCACGCCTTTCAGCCGCACGCCGATGTCGTCCAGCGCGGCCTGCCACGTGACCCGCTCGAAGCTGCCGTCGGCGCGCTTGCGCAGCGGATGGATGACACGGTCGGGGTCGTTCTGGATCTCGGTCATCGCGATCCCCTTCGGGCAAGCGAAGCCCTTCGAGAGCGGATGGTCGCGATCCGGCCGCAGAGCCACGAGCTCGCCGTCCTGCACCGTCGCCACCAGCCCGCACAGCGGCTCGCAGATGCGGCAGTAGGTGACCCGCTCCTCGGTCGCCATCGACGTCCCGCCGGCCGCCGCGCCGCCGTCAGGCGGCCGCGGACGCCGTGGGCACCGTGGGCACCGTGGGCGCTGTGGGCGCCGTGGGCGCCGTGGGCGCCGTGGGCGCCGTGGCGTACCGCGCGGCCGACCGCGCGCGGGCCTTGGCGGCCTCGACCTCGCGATTCTTCGGCGGCGAGTTCGTCACGAGCTGCGAGAGCAGCTCGGCCGACACGGCCGCAACCGCCTCGACGGCGTGCTCGAATGCGTGCTCGTTGGCCTGTGA
The DNA here is from genome assembly GCA_963826895.1 of uncultured Solirubrobacterales bacterium. GTDB lineage: Bacteria > Actinomycetota > Thermoleophilia > Solirubrobacterales > Solirubrobacteraceae > Palsa-465. The sequence goes on along the minus strand of CAWGYJ010000005.1, from coordinate 331,126 downwards.
CGGCTTCGTGAAGCCGCTGATCTTGCGGACGTATTGGAGCGCGGCGGCGCGGACCTCGTCATCGGTCGCTGCCGGCTCGAAGTTGTGGAGAGTTCGGATGTTGCGACACATGCTGCTGATCGTACCCCCGCACGGGCGGCGCCACCGGGCAGCTCGGTGTCGGCGAGAGGCGAGGACATCTCCGCCCTGCGCTACCCCGGAGCCCCTTGGCGCCCGCGCCGGCTCCATCGGCTCTCGCCGTCGACGATCACCGGCGTAGGCTCGAAGCCGGCCGCCCTCGCCACCGCCATCGAGGCGTGATGCTCCGGATGGATGTGCGCGCGCAGAAGGGAGACGTCCTGCGAGAACAGCCAGTCCGCGACGGTGATTGCCGCCTCCGTTGCAAAGCCGTTGCCCTGATGCGATGTGCCGATCACCCACGCGAGCTCGGCCACCCGCCCTCCCTCCCGACCTGGGAGCGTCGCCTGGACCGTCCCGACCGCGCGCCCGCTGACTCGCTCGCGCACGACCCAGCTCAGCCACGTGTCGCGTCCGTCCGGCGACTCTCCGCGCGCCTGGCGCTCGAATCTGGCTCGTAGTTCGTCTATGCCCAGGGGGGCGCCGCCGGTGAAGCGGTGGAGCGCGGGATCGTCGAGCACGTGCACGAGTTCGTCCGCGTGCGCGGCGGCGAGCGGTTCGAGAGTGAGCCGCTCCGACTCGAGAGAGCTGGCGCTGAGCATCTCTCCAGCCTACGTGCGCGGACGTCATGCCGCCGCCCGCATCGTCCGCTTGGCCCGCAGCAGCTGCCGCTCGACCGTCCGCGGCGTGCAACCCGTGCTGTCCGCGATATCGGCATAGCTGAGTCCGATCCCGTGCAGCCACAGCATCCGCTGCTGGCGCTCGGGCAGGCGTCGCAGCGAGTCGAGCCGCTCGCGCAGCTCCATCGCCTCGTCTGGCCCGGGCACCACCGCGACCTCGATCAGCGCCGGCGTCTCCTCCGATGCCAACTCCAGCGACAGGTCCCGGCCGGATCGGCGCAGCAACCGGAACGCCTCGTGGATGGCGGTCGTCGAGAGCCACGACAGCACCGAGCTCGTGCGCACCCGGCCGTCGTGGCTGAGCAGCTGGATCCACGCCGTCTGGCACGCGTCGTCGATCACGGCATCGCATGCGCGCACCTGTGAGCGAACGATCCGCTCGAGCTGTCCGGCGAGCGTGCCGTAGAGGCGGTCGAAATCCTCTGCCTTCACATATGAATCTAATTGAGACAAATTTATTACGATTCAAGCTAGCATAGTTCCTTGACTCTTGCTAGGTTCAATTAGACTCAATTAGCCTGAACTCAGGAGATGCCGATGACACTCGTCCCCCCCGCCCTCGTCGCACCACCCGCCCTCGTCGCCCCGCCGGCCGTGACCGCGCATCCGAACCTGACCGGTCTGCCGGGCAGCAACGTGCTACAGCAGCTGGTCAACGGAGCCGAGGCCTGGGCGCTTGCGATCGCCCTGCTGGGCGCGTTCGTCGGCGCCGCGCTATGGGCCGTCGCGTCGCATTCCCACAACCCGCACTACGCGTCTCGCGGCCGGATGGCGGCGCTGATCTCGGCGGCCTCGGCGCTGATCGTGGGAGCCGCTCCCGGGCTCGTCAACTTCTTCGAGCACCTCGGGACGAAGGCCCACTGATGCGCCGCGCGTTCATCGTGGCGCTCGCGAGCGGGTCGGTGGCGTTTGCCACGGCCGGCGCCACCGCTCCACCGGCCCAAGCCAACCTGCTCGGCACCGCCTGCGGCATCGCAGGCTGGGTCAGCGGGCTCGCCGGCAAGGCCTGCAAGGTCGCAACCGGGCCTGTGGGCAAGGTCGTCGACAAGGTGCTCGGCGGCGGCGGGTCGAGCGCCGGAGCCCACGTCGCAGCTGCAGCGGAGATCGTCGCCATCGGAGCAGCGGCAGCCCTGGCAGCGCGTACGGCGATCAAGATCGTTGCGAAGGCGATCGGCGAGAGCACGTCGCCGCAGCTCACGTCGACATGGTTCTCGTCGACCTACTGGCGCGTCACCGCGATCGCGGCGCTCTTGGCGTTGCCGTTCCTGTTCGCCGCCGCCGTGCAGGCGCTGATGCGCTCCGACGTGACGCTGCTCATCAGAGCCGCCTTCGCGTACCTGCCGCTCGCAGCGCTCGCGACCGCGATCGCGGCGCCGCTGACGATGCTTCTGCTCGCCGCCTCCGACGAAATGTCCGCGTTCGTCTCGTCCGCGGCCACCGGCGGCCACCACTTCATCAAGGACACGATCCTGTTCGGCGGCGCCGTCGCAGTCGCGAAGGCATCGCCGTTCCTGCTGATCCTGCTCGCGATGCTCGCATCGGCGTTCGCGGTCGCGGTGTGGCTCGAGCTCGCCGTCCGCGAGGCGGCCGTCTACGTGATCGTGTTGATGCTGCCGCTGATGTTCTCGGCGATGGTCTGGCCGGCAAGGCGTGTGTGGGCCATCCGTGCGGTCGAGATCCTGGTCGCGCTGATCCTATCCAAGTTCGTGATCGTCGCCGCACTGTCGCTCGGGGCTGGAGCGCTCGGCCACGTCGGCGTAGTGTCGGCGATCGCCGGGATCGCGCTGCTGATGCTGGCCGCGTTCAGCCCCTGGATGCTGCTTCGTCTGCTGCCGATGGCGGAACTGGCGGGTGCGGCCGCCGGCTCGCTCGGCGACAGCCTCCGCTCGCGCGGCGCCACCGGGGTCAGGGCGGCGACCGGCGCTGACCCGATCAGCCACATGCGCCAGGCCGTCGGCGACGCCACCGGGGCCGCCACGGCCTGGATGCGAAATCAGGCGGCCGGCAGCGACGACCTCCACACAAGCCGTGCGGGCAGCTACACGGGCGCCGGCGGATCGTTTGGAGGCGGGACGTCAGGCGCGGCCGGCGGCAGCGGTTCGGGCGGCGGCGCCTCCGGCGCGGCCGGCGGCAACGGGCCGGGCGGAACTGCGGCGAACGGCGCGGGCGCTGTCCCGGTGCCGGCTGGCGCAGTCGCCGCCGACGGCGCAGCCGGCAGCAACGGGGCAGCCGGCGGCAACGGCGGAAGCGACGGCTCCGGCGCCACCCGGGAGCGCCTACCCGGGCTCGGAGAAGCCTTCCAGGCGCCCGACGGCGCCCACCGCGCACTCGTGCTCGGCCCCGACGACTACCCGTCACCGCCGCCCGCCATCGCGCCTGACCCGGCGGACGAACCGGGGCCGGGCGAGGACCACGACCCGCGGCCGGAAGGCCAGCCTGAGCTCGAGGACTGCTGAGCCGTGACCGACCAGCGATTGAGCTACCGCTTCGGCCCGCTCGAGCGCCGCGGCATCCTCGGCCCGGTGCGCGCCGGACAGGCGCTCTCGGTCCTCGCGGGCACGCTGCTCGCGATCGCCGCGCTCGACCGCGCGCCGAACGGCGCCGGCGTCGTGTTCGCGACGCTCTCGCTCGGCGCCTGCGTGCTGATCGCGGTCGCGCCGGTGGGGAGCCGGACGCTCGAGCAATGGCTGCCGATCGTCGCGTGGTTCGCACTGCGGCGGGTCGGCCCGCGGTCGCGTGCGCGCTCGAGCGCTCCTCTCAGCGGCGCCCCGGCGCGGCTCGCCGCCGGACGTGGACTGCGAATCGACGACTCGGAGGCCGAGGCCCCAGCCGGCGTCGACGGCGTCCGGATCATGTCTGCGCAGTACCGGGACCGCACGATCGGAGTGCTGCGTGAGCGCGGCGGCAAGCGGCTGACGTCGGTGCTCGCATGCCGCGTGGTGGCGTTCTCGCTGCTCGACGCGGAGGCCCAGGAACGACGGCTTGCTCGCTGGGGGCTGGTGCTCTCCGGCGCGTCCGGCACGCCGATCCGCCGCGTGCAATGGCTGGAGCGCACCGCACCCGCCCAGGGCGACGAGCTCGTGCGCTGGCTGCAGGCCGAGCGCGATCCCGCGGTGCCGCTCCGCGGCACGCCGATGATCGAGTCCTACCTCGAGCTGATCGGGACGACCGCGCGCGTCACCCAGGAGCACGAGATCCTGATCGCGATCCAGGTCGACGCGCAGCGCGCCCGCGGCGACGGTCCGCTCCGGGCGCTCCGCGAGCAGACCGAGCGTGTCGCGCAGGGACTCGAGGCGGCGGAGGTCGCGGTTCTCGGGGCGCTGTCCGCAGGCCAGCTCGCCCGCGCGCTGCGCACGGCGTTCGACCCGTACGCGCGAGCCGAGCTGGCGGCCCTGGAAGCTGCCGATCCGGAACGCGACGGCCTCGCCGAGGCCAACGCATGGCCGCTGGGGACACGCGAGGCGTGGGATCACTACCAGAGCGACGGGGCGCTGCACGCGACGTTCTGGATCGGCGGCTGGCCGCGGACCGACGTGTCGCCGATGTTCATGGACGCCCTGCTCGGGCGCTCGAGTGCAGTGCGCACGGTTGCCGTCACCTTCGAGCCGATCCCTCCCGAGCGCTCGGTGCGCGAGATCGAGGCGGCCGTCACCCGCGACCACGCCGACCGCGAGCTCCGGCGTCGCTTCGGGCAGGCGGAAACCGCCCGCCAGCGCCAGGCCCAGGACGCGACCGTGCGCCGCGAGGCGGAGCTCGCCGCGGGGCACAGCGAGGTCCGGCTGAGCGGGTTCGTGACCGTCTCCGGACGAGACCAGGATGAGCTGCGGCGGGCCGTGGCGGAGGTTCTCGAGCACGCCGCGCGAGCACGTCTGGAGCTCCACCGGATGTACGGGCAGCAGGCGGCGGCGTTCAGGTTCACGCTGCCGCTCTGCCGAGGGCTGCGATGATGGGGCTGCGGCGGGCCGAGCGTCCCGGGCACCGGGTCAGCACGCGTCACGCGCAGGCGATCTACCCGTTCATCGCCGCCGGCGGTCTGGGCGGCCGAGGCGTGTTCATCGGACGAGACGCCGCCGGCGGGGCGTTCTGTTACGACCCGTGGTCGTTGTACGCCGACGGGGCGCTCGACGACCCGAACGCGATCGTGCTCGGCAAGCTCGGCCAGGGCAAGAGCGCGCTCGTCAAGACGCTGCTGTGGCGTCTGCTGGTATTCGGCCGGCGCGCGTTCGTGCTCGACGTCAAGCGCGAGTACGGCCCGCTCTGCGAAGCCGTCGGAGTGAGCCCGATCTCGCTGCGGCCGGGGGGCGGCGTGCGATTGAACCCGCTCGCCTCGCGGCCGGAGGAGCATGCACAGCTCGAGCTTCTCCGCGCCGTGACCGTCACCGCGCTCGGCGGTCCGTTGACCCAGATCGAGGCGGCCGCGCTCCGCGAAGCGCTTCGCACCGTGAGAGCTCGCTGCGAAACGCGCAGCGAGCCGACGCTGCCGGATATCGCGGCGCTGCTGTTCGCGCCGCTGGCGGACATGGCTGAGCGCCTCCGCACGACGCCCGACCGGCTCGCAGCGGACGCCCGTCGCGCCGCTCTGGCGCTCCAGGACCTGTGCGAGGGGCCGCTCAAGGGGATGTTCGACGGCCCCACGACGCCCGGCCTCGACCTCGACGCGAAGCTGCTCGTGCTCGACCTCCACGCGGTCCGCGACTCGCCCGCCGTCGGGATCCTGATGGCCTGCGCCACCGCCTGGATCAGCGCGCTGCTCGCGCGGATGGCCGAACGCCCGGGACGTGAGCGGCTCGTGAACGTCGCCGACGAGTCCTGGAAGATCGTCCAGCACACTGGCCTCGGCGAGTGGTTCCAGTCGAACTTCAAGCTCGCCCGCTCAGTTCGGGGTGATGAACCTCGTCGTGCTGCACAAGCTCGCCGACCTGCAGACCGCGGGCGACGCGGGCTCGCGCGCGGCGCGGATCGCCGAGGGGCTGATCGCCGACGCCTCGACCCGAGTCGTCTACCACCAGGACGAGAGTCAGGTCCCGCTGACGCGCCAGCTGCTCGGCCTGTCAGAGAGCGAGGCGCAGCTGATCTCGATGCTGTCCGCCGGGCAGGCGCTGTGGCGCGTCGGCGCGCGCTCGTTCGTCGTCCAGCACTACCGCTCCGGGATCGAGACGCAACTGACCGACACCGACACCGGGATGAGGCTCGGCGGATGAGCCCGGAGTCGCGCAGCCGGCGATCTCGCGGTCCTCGTGGCGATCGGCTGCGCGCTCGCGGTCGGTTCCCTGCTGTGGGTTTGGGGCGGCCTGGCCGGCGCTCTGTTCGGCGGCGGCTGGCCGCACGTGAACGCTGCACAGCTGCCCGGCGTGTTGATCCGCCTCCCGACGCGGCTCGGCGACCCGGCAGCTGCGTGGCCCGCGCTCGCGCGCTCGCGACTGCCGGGTGCGTTCGGCTTCTACGCCACGCTCGGGCTGCTCGGCTCGGGCACGCTCGGCCTCTCGATCGCGGCAGGGCGCTCGGGGTCGCTGCGAGCGCTGGCGTCCAGGAGCTCGGGTGCACGCTGGGCGGGGACGCGCGAGCTGCGGCAGCTCCGCGGCCGCTTCGGCCGGGCGGGTCGGGTGAGGCCGGGGGAGGCGCGACTCGCGCTCGGGCGCCACCGCGGCCGGCTCCTGTACGCCGAGGAGCGCCACGCGCTGGTCGCCTTCGGCCCACCCCAGTCCGGGAAGTCCGCGGGGCTCGCGGTGCCCGCGCTGCTCGAATGGGACGGCCCCGCGGTCGCCTCGTCGATCAAGACCGACCTGCTCGACGCGACCGTGCGTCGCCGGCGCGCGCTCGGCGAGGTGTTCGTGTTCGACCCGTTCGAGCTCTCGGGAGCACCGGCGCACACGTGGTCGCCGCTGAATGCCGCATCGACCTGGGACGGCGCGCTCGAGGTCGCGTGGCGGCTCGCGGCGGCAGGCGAGCTCGACCAGCGTGGCGTCGAGGGCGGCGACTTCTGGGCGATCGCGGCCGAACAGCGGCTCGCGCCGCTGCTGTACGCCGCCGCGCGGACCGGCGCGGGCATGGACGAGGTGGTGCGCTGGGCCTACGGGCAGGGGACGCGCGAGCTCGACGGGGCGCTCGACGAGCTCACCGGCACCGCCGCCGACGACGCCGCGCTCGCACGACGCGCACGCGGCCTACGACGCGGTGCGAGCGTTCGAGACGCAGGCCGACCGGACCCGGAGCTCGATCGAGGCAACGGCCCAGGCGCTGCTGCGGGCATACCGGTTCGCCCGCGTGCTTCGGTCCGCGCGGCTCCAGCGAGATCACCGCCGACCGGCTGCTCGACGGCGACGGCGCGCTGTACCTGATCGGAGACGCGAAGGCATCGAAGCTGCTGCGGCCGATCTTCCTCGCGCTGCTCTCCGAGGTCGTCGACCGCGCCTACGAACGCGCGACACGCCATGGCGGCCGGCTGGAGCTGCCACTGCTGCTGTGCCTGGACGAGGCGGGCAACGTCGCGCCGCTGCCGAACCTGGCGGAGATCGCCTCGACCGCGCCAAGCCACAACATCCAGCTGATCTCGATCTTCCACGACCTCGCCCAGGCGCGCAGCCGCTACGGCGGCCAGGCGGAGACGGTCGTCAACAGCCACCGGGCTCGGATGCTGCTGCCCGGCGTCGCCGACCTCGAGACGCTGCGGTACTTCTCGGGACTCGCCGGCGAGGAGGAGGCGCGCGACCAGAGCCGCACGATGGGCGCCGGCGGCGCCACCCGCACCGTCGCCCGCCGCCGGCGGCCGCTGATCGCGCCCGAGGAGCTGCGCCAGCTCCCCGACCGTCACGCGCTGCTGCTGTACGGACGGCTCGCGCCGGCGCGGATCCGGCTGCGGATGTGGTTCGAGGACCGGCACCTGAAGCGACTCGGAGGTGGCAGATGAGCTGGTTCGAACCGGACGACGAGCGGTGGGAGGACCCCGACCGCGACCCCGACCGAGAGCCCGACGACCCTGCGGACGGCAACGGCTTTGTCCCGGCCGGCGATCGGTACTACGACGAGACGGCCGACGCCCGGCGCTGGCCGCTGACCTGGCGGGGGCTGTACCCGCGAGAACGGTGGCTGTGGTGGGAGCAGCTGTGGACCGACGTCGTGCGAGCTTCGCGCCCGGTACCGGCTCTCGCTGCGCACCGGCTGGTGGGAGGACGAGGTGCAGGTCGAGGCGCTCGCCGCGCTCGCGGCGTGGACGCAGCGCTACGACTCGGGCGAGTGGGACGACCCGCCCGGCAAGCTGGCGCTGCTGTACGACCTCGAGCGGGTCGGGGCGCTGCTGCGCGACGGCGCCGATCCGTTCCACCCCGACCGCGACCGGCCCGCGTTCGCGCGCCATCTGATCGAGCTCGGCTGCCAGCCACCACCGAGTGAGGCCACTGCGCGATGATGCACGCAAACGCCGCCACGATCACAGGAGGAACGCATGGGACTGACCCAGCAGGGCTCGCACCGCCACAGCCACGAGTGCGTAGCCCCGATCCATCACGACCCCTCGTACGAGATGCCGTGCCACAAGCTGCCCGACCACGGCATCAGCGCCAGCGTCGCCTACGAGCTGATCTCGAGCTCCGAGCTGCTGCTCGACGGCAGGCGCGGCTGAACCTGGCGACGTTCGTGACCACCTGGATGCCGTCGACCGCGCGCGCAGCTGATGGCCGAGACCGCCGACAAGAACATGATCGACAAGGACGAGTACCCGCAGACGGCGGAGATCGAGGCGCGCTGCGTCAACATCCTCGCCGACCTGTGGAACTCGCCCGAGTCCGAGGCACGCGACCGGCTGCTCGACGACCGGCTCCAGCGAGGCGGCGATGCTCGCCGGGCTGGCGCTCAAGTGGCGCTGGCGCGAGCGGATGCGCGCGGCCGGCAAGCCGACCGACCAGCCCGAACCTGGTCACGGGCGCCAACGTCCAGGTGTGCTGGGAGAAGTTCTGCCGCTACTGGGACGTCGAGCCGCGGCTGGTGCCGATGGAGGGCGACCGCTACCACCTCGACGCCGAGCAGGCGGTCGCGCACTGCGACGAGAACACGATCGGCGTGGTCGCGGTGCTCGGCTCGACCTTCGACGGCAGCTACGAGCCGGTCGAAGGAGATCGCGGCGGCGCTCGACGAGCTCGAGTCCGACACCGGCCTCGACGTCCCGATCCACGTCGACGCCGCCTCGGGCGGCTTCGTCGCGCCGTTCATCCAGCCCGACCTCGAATGGGACTTCCGGATCCCGCGGGTGCAGTCGATCAACGCCTCGGGCCACAAGTACGGGCTCGTCTACCCGGGCGTCGGCTGGGCGATCTGGCGCGACAAGGAGGCGCTGCCGAAGGACCTGGTCTTCGACGTCAACTACCTCGGCGGGCACATGCCGACCTTCGCGCTCAACTTCTCGCGCCCCGGCAGCGAGGTGATCGCCCAGTACTTCATGTTCGCCATCCTCGGGCGCGAGGGCTACAGCGCGTGATCCAGAACGCCCAGGACGTCGCGCTGCACCTCGTCGCAGGGGATCGCCGAGATCGGCCCCTACGAGCTGATCACCGACGGCAGCGACCTGCCGGTGTTCGCGTTCACGCTCAAGCCCGAGGTCGACCAACTACACCGTGTTCGACGTCTCCGACCGGCTGCGCGAGCGCGGCTGGCTGGTGCCGGCCTACTCGTTCCCGGAGAACCGCCAGGACCTGAGCGTGCTGCGGATCGTCGTCCGCGCCGGCATGAACCACGACATGGCCGACCTGCTGCTCGAGCAGCTGCGCGAGCAGACCGCAGTTCCTGCAGTCGCTCGACGCGCCGTTCCCGAGCCCGGCCGACGAGGCGGCGCGCCAGGCGTTCGCCCACTGACGAAGGCGGCGCTCCGATCGGCGGGCACGGGCCCGGCGACCTAAGGGGTTCGTCTCCGTCCGGCGGGGCTCGCGTCCGCCCGGCGGGGCTCGCCTCCGTCCGGCGGGCTCGCGTCCGTCCGGCGGGCGTCCGTCGGGCTCCGTCCGTCCGGGGGCCGCGTGGCCTCGCGTCCGTCCGGCGGGGTTCGCGTCAGTCCGGGGGTTCGCCGCGATCCGGCGGCGTTCCCCTACCGACGAGAGGCAGTGTCAAAAAAGGTCGGATAGCGACCCTTTTTTGACATCGCCCTGGCGGGAGACCGCGACGGCCTTGCCCGGCTATCCGTGGACCGATGGGGCTGGGCCACCGCGTACGGCAGTCCGCGCGCGCAGCGCTGCCACGGCGAGGGAAGGCAGACGAACTCGGGCAAGGAGATGGCCCGGTTCCTGGAGACGCTCGGCGCGATCCCGGGCGACCCGCCGCTCCCGGCCGGACAAGCCGAGCGGCAGGCTCTGCTAGCGAACGCCGCCCTCGGGCCTAGGCGGGGCCGCCATACTCCGGAAACCGGTAGCGTCCAGCCCGCGAGGCGCTGCGATGAGCACATCTGACTGGGTCAAGCTCGTCACGATCCCCTTCTTCACCGGCGTGTTCGGCTGACCTGATCAACTGGACGGGCCTGATCATGCTGTTCAACCGTGTCGAGTTCCACGGCCGCGTGATCCCAGGCATGAAAGAGCTCTCGACGCTGCTGCCGCGCAAGCTCCAGGAGATCCCGGGGATCATGCAGGGGGGATCGGGTGGCAGGGAATCGGCGCGCAACCCGGCCGCCGAGGACTGAGACAGCCCCACAGCCGCACTCAGCGAAGGTTCTGCTCGAGGGAGGCACGCTGCGACGCCACCTGCCCGGCCAGCTCGTTCAGCTTCGCGATCCGCGCGTCGTAGGCCTTCACGGCGGCGATCTCGGCGCGCTGTGCGGGATCGTGTCGGTCGCAACCGCGGCACGATCGAACGTGGCAAGCCGCGCCGGAATGTCGGACGAGGCACTCACGAGCGCTTGTGCGAGCGCCGCGGCGCTCGTCTCCATGCCGCTCAGCGCCTGGACCTCGCTCTCGTATTGAGGCCGCGCCACCGGCGGCGGCGACAGCCGCTCGAGCATCCTCGAGAGCGAGTCGAGCTGTGTCTGGTAACGCGTCAGCGCGCGGGCCTTGGCGTCCAGGATCCGGTGTGCCGCCGCGCTGCTGCTGCTCGCGCCGCCCTTCCCTGCGAGCGCCGAGCGCAACTGCGTGGTCGCTGGCGCGAGCTGCTTGAGCGCGGCGGTGTACCGCGGCAGGAACGAGAACAGCTCCGACAGCTCGTTCGTCATGTCGATCTCGCCGCCCGCGAGCAGCAGCACGAGGATCCGCAGCCGGCCCGCGGCGGATGGCACCGGGATCGCGGCGAGCCTGTCGCGAGACGTGATCATCCGGTTGTCCGCATGCCTCAGCGAGGCGATCTCGACATGGTTGACGGCCGAGGTGCTCGCGGGCAGCTTGCCGCCGGCGACGGTCACGGCCTTGAGCGGTGAGGCGAGCTGCTTCTCGAGCGTGTTCACGCGGTTCACGTAGGTGGCCACCGCCGGTCGCGCGCTGTGGGGGTTCGAGCTGCCGCAGCCCGCCGCCAGGAGCGCCGCCGCGACGGCAGCGAGTATTGCCGGCCGGCGCATCTCGCCCAGCGCTACTTGATCAGCACGATGGTCGAGACGCTGTGGTCGGCGTGGTCGAACACGAGCTTCACGAGCCCGCGCTGCGGCGCGAACCACGAGTACCGGTGCCGCTCCCGAACCGGTGGCCGGGCTGGCTCAGAACCGATTTGATCTCCAGCGCCTGGAACGTCCCCGCCGGCACGTGCACCTTGCTGACGCCGAGCACGCACGAATGGCCCGTCACCCCGAACACCTCGTAGTCCTGGCTGCCGCGCTGCGAGCTCCAGCACGCCCCGATCACCGGGTATTCCGGTAGGACCGGATCGAATCCGTACTCCATCAGGTCGATCGGGGTGAAGAAGTGGCGCGAGTGACCGAGCGCCGGGAACTTGACGAGCGTTGCGGCCTCGGCGGAGGCGCCGTCGTCGATCACCCCGCCGGTGCGAACCGTGAACCCGTACTCGCCGACCGCCCGCAGCGGACCCTTCACGCTCTGCACGTCGAACCGCGCGGAGCGGTTGTCGACCGCGGCGAGCGTGACCTTCTCGATCTCCGGCTGCGGGAGGTGCTTTGAGTTGGTCCACTGGTACTTGTTGGTCATGTTCAGGGTCAACGGGAAGTAGTTCTGCACCGGCGGCGGCGGAACCGGAGCGAGGTTCGTCGCGTCGAGCGCCACCGTCGTCACCGGCGCGCCCGATCCGCCCGCGTGGCGGAACTGGATTTGGACGGGGCCGACGCCGTACACCCACCAGGTCGTCCGGATCCCGGATCCGTACGGGTCGCCGAGATCGCCCTGGGTGTTGATCGTCGAGCGGACGACCGCGGCCTGCACGCCGCCCGGGAACGCCGGTACCTTGACGTTCTGCATGCCGATGAACTGGTTGGCGCTGGTGACGTCCTGGTACGCACCACCGGTGCCGCTCCAGCTGGTGCCGAGCAGCAGCGGCTCTGACAGGACCGGGCTGCGGCTACCCCAGATGACGTTGAACAGCGAGCTCGAGAGGCTGTTCGCGCAGGCGTCCCCGGTACTGGGGTCGGTCGTCCACGGACACAGGATCGGCATGTTCGACGGCGGCGGCGAAATCCGACCAGTTGGTGTTGACGACCCCGAAACTCTTGTCCTGGAAGCACATCGTGCCGTTGTCGGTCGTGGCCGACGACGAACTGGACGACGATGTCCCGGTGGTGTCCCAGCTGAGGTCCCAGCCGCAGCCGCTCGAGTCGTTCTCGCTCTCCACGGTCACGGCCTCTTCGGTCCCGCCCTGGTTATAGGAGCTGTCGGTCCACTCGTAGTTCCACTGGGCGTTGGCCGGATGCGGCCACCACTCGTCCGCGGAGGCGGACGCGGCAGCGAACAGCGGTACGAGCAGCGCCGCGCACAGCGCGAGCGCGCGTGAGGCAGGACGGATCACGGCCCCAACGGTAGCGCTGATCACGACCTCTCCATGCGGCTTGCCACCAGCCGCGCCAGCCGTAGCTCCGTCGACCGCGACACCGGGTCGAAGAAGCTCGTGAAACTGATCGCCGCGATCCCGGAGCCGTCGCCGACGACGAGCATGTCGAGATAGACGGTCTGCGAGCCATCGGTCGAGGAGGCGTTGCCGCTGACGCGGTAGCCCGCATCGCGCGCGCCGATCCGCGGCAGCGACAGCAGCTGCTTGCGGCTCACCCTGAACGTCACGGAGCTCGTCGAGCCGGCGGTGAGGCTGTCGGCGACGCAGCTCTCGAGGCCGCGTCCGACGACCCGGCGCCAGAAGGTCTGCTCCTTTGACGCCGAGCTGTAGACGTAGGCTGTCTCGGACACGAACGGCCCACTGGATCCGTCCGAGAATGTGGGTGAGGCCGCGTCGCCGAGCGGTTTGATGCCCGAGGGCGAGAACGCGGAGCAGGTCAACGGCGGCACTTTCTTCGGGCCGGCCGCGGTTCCCCAACCGTGCAGGTCCGAGTGGCGCAGCAGCGCACCGCGCGCAGCCGCGAGCGCAGCCCGCTTCGCGGGGCTGACCTTCGAGCCGCGGCCGGCGCCCACCGCGACACTGGGAAATGCGAACGCGACCGCTGCCACGAGGAGCAGCCGCGCGGGATTCAACGCTCCCACCGCCCTGATGTTAGGACACTTGTGACCGGTTCGAGCCGGGGGGCGCGAGCTGCTCGCCGAGCCGCCGCCCGGCGCCCCGCAGCTTCGCAACCGTTCCCGCGCATTCGACGCCCTGGAGGTCGAGGATCCGCGCGTCGAACGCGTCGAGCGCGCTGCTCGCCGACGATCGCGTGGCACGGCACGCCCGCCTGCCGCGCGCGGGTCGCGATCTCGGAGACGACCTTGCCCGCGAGGCTCTGGCGGTCGAGCCGCCCCTCGCCGGTGACGACCGCGCGGCTGCGCCCGCATCCGCGCGTCGAACCCGAGCGCGTCGAGCACGAACGGCCGCGCCCGGCGACCAGCTCGGCGCCGAGCGCGGCCCACAGCCCGCCGGCGAGCCCGCCGGCGGCGCCGGTCATCGGCACGCCCCGCGGGTCGGCCGAGCCGGCGGCGAGCGCCTCCAGGCGCTGCGTCAGCCGCCCGACCGGCCGTCGGATCGGCGCCCTTCTGGGGCGCGAACACGCGCGCCGCGTCCTCGAACGGCGTGCGCACGTCGCACAGCACGCGCAGCCGGGCGCCGCGCAGGCCGCCGCGCGCGCGCGATCGCGTCGATCGCGCCCGACGCCGCCGTCGGTGGTCGCGCTGCCGCCGGCGCCGACGCAGACGTGCTGCGCTCCGGCGTCGACCGCCGCCGACGATCAGCTCGCCGGTGCCCGGCGCTCGACGCCTCGGCGTCGCGCTCGGCCGGCGCGACCAGCGTACAGGCCGCTGGCGGCGGCCGTCTCGACGACGCGCCGTCGGCGACCGTCGCCCAGCAGCGCGAAGCCGCGGCCTCGATCGGCCGCCCGAGCGGATCGCTGACGCGGCCGCCCGACCAGCTCGCCGCCGAGCGCTCGGCGCAGCGCGTCGAGCGTGCCCTCGCCGCCGTCGGCCACCGGGCACGGATCGAGCGGGACGCCCGCCGCGCTCGAGGCCCGCGCCGATCGCCTCGGCGACCTCGCGGCGCGCTGAGCGTGCCCTTGAAGGAGTCGGGCGCGACGAGCACGGTCTCGGACGCGCATGGGCCATCGTGCGGCATTCTCCCAGCGCGATGGCGGCGCAGGCGAGCACGATCAGCCGATCGAGGCCGCCGGGCGCGGAGGTCCGCATCTCCAACCCGGGCAAGGTGTTCTTCCCCGAGCTCGGGCTCACGAAGCTCGACCTCGTCAACTACTACCTCGAGCTGCGCCGACGCCGGTCGCTGCAGCCACCTGCGCGACCGCCCGACGGCGCTGAAGCGGTGGGTCGACGGCGTCGCCGGCGAGCCCTTCTTCCAGAAGCGGATCCCCGACACCGCGCCGGAGTGGCTGCAGACGGCGACCGTCACCTTCCCGAGCGGCCGCTGCGGCGCGCGAGCTCGTCGTCAACGACGCCGCCCACCTCGTCTGGGGCGTCAACCTCGGCGTGATCGACTGGAACCCGTGGCCGGTCGCGCCGCCGCGACCTCGACCACCCCGACGAGCTGCGCGTCGACCTCGACCCGACGCCCGAGGCGGCTTGGACGACGTTCGCGCGGTCGCGGCCTGTCGTCGCGCGAGGTGCTCGACCGACCACGGCCTGATCGGCTTTCCGAAGACCTGCGGCTCGCGCGGGATCCACGTCAACGTCCGCATCCAGCCCGAGCGCGACTTCATCGAGGTGCGCCGCGCCGCGCTGGCGCTCGCCCGCGAGGTCGAGCGGCGCGATGCCCGGAGCTGCGCCACGAGCAAGTGGTGGAAGGAGGAGCGCGTCGGCGTGTTCGTCGACTACAACCAGAACGCGCGCGACCGCACCGTCGCGTCGGCCTACTGGTCCGCGCCGTCCCCGGACGCTCGCGTGTCGACTGCCCGCTTCGACTGGGACGAGCTCGCCGACGTCGAGCCCGCCGAGCTGCGGCTCGACACCGTCCCGGCGCGGCTGCGCGAGCGCGGCGATCCGAGCGCCGACATCGACGACGCACCCCGGCTCGCTCGACAGCCTGCTCGAGCTCGCCGCGCGCGACGAGGAGGACGGCCTCGGCGACGCGCCGTGGCCGCCGAACTTCCGCAAGCAGCCCGGCGAGGCCCCGGCGCGTGCAGCCGAGCCGCGCCCGCCCGGAATGAGCGAGCCGGCCCAACCCGTCGAGCGCGAACGCCCGCCGGCGACGGACGGCCCGCTGATCGGCGGCTGCAGGCTCGGCTCGGTCGTCGGGCGCGGCGGCATGGGAACCGTGTACCGCGCGATGCAGGTCGCGCTCGCCCGCGAGGTCGCCGTGAAGGTGGTGCCGGCGTCGGGCATCGAAGACGCCGGCATCGCGCGCTTCAAGCGCGAGGCGCGAATCGCCGCCAGGCTGGATCACCCGAACTGCGTCCCGATCTACGCGGCGGGCGAGGACGACGCGGTCCTGTACCTGGTGATGAAGCTGATCCATGGCCCCAATCTCGGGGCGCTCGTCGCGCGCGAGGGCCCGCTGTCACCGGCGCGCGCTGTCGACGTCGTCGAGCAGGTCGCCGAGGCGCTCGACGCCGCGCACGCCGCCGGCCTCGTGCATCGCGACGTCAAGCCATCGAACGTGCTGATCGAGCTCCGCAAGCACGGCGAGCGGGCGTATCTGTCGGACTTCGGGCTGATGCGCGAGGTGATCGCGCACGCGGAGATCACCGGGACCCACGAGTGGGTCGGGACGATCGACTACGCCTCGCCCGAGCAGCTCCAGGGCCGTCCGCTCGACGGGCACGCCGATGTGTACGCGCTCGCCGGAGTCCTGTACACCGCCCTCGGCGGCGGCCGCCCCTTCCCCGCTGAGAGCGCCACCGCGACCGCCTGGGCCCATCTGAACCTACCGGCGCCGCAGCTCGGAGGACATCCGCTCGACCCCGTGATCGCGCGCGGATGGCCAAGCGCCCGCAGGACCGCTACGGGAGCGCGGGCGAGCTCGCCCGCGCGGCACGGGCGGCGATCGCCTCCGCGCCGGCGGCATCACCGGCGCCGACAGCAGCAACGGCACCGCGACCGGCACTGCCGCCGGCACCGGCACCGACCGTCTCGCTCGAGCAGCCGCCGGCCCCGCGGCGCCGGCGAGCCGGCACGAGTCGCCGAGTGGCGATCGCCGTGGGTGTGCGCCGCTGCGCTGTTCGTGCTCGCGGGGGTCGTGCCGCGATCTCGCTGAGCTCCGGGGCGTCGCCCGCTCGCGGCACCGGCGGCACGACCCAGGTCAACGTGGGCGCGTTCCGGTCTACGCATCCCCAGCGGCTGGCAGGTGCTCGAGATCGATCGGCCGATGGGCGCGTTCGAGCGAACCGAGGCGGCCGATCCGACGGGGTCCGAGTTCGTGATCATCGACCGCGACCCGGGCGAGCCACTTGCGCCGGGCCCCTGGGCGCGGAGCGTCGAGCAGGGGACCTCCCAGGGCGCCGGCTACGCGCCGCGTGTCGTTCCTCCGCACGATGCTCTCCGGGCGCCAGGTGATCGTGTGGAGGTTCCGCCTGCGCGACGAGCCGCTGCCCGCGCGTGTCGATGTGTTCCAGCGCGTGCCCTCGCATTGGCTTCGCGGTGCTGGGCGAGGCCGCGACGATCCCGGCGGCGACGCGGGTCGCGCTCGCCGTTGCCGCATCGCTGAGGCCGCGGTGACCGATGTAGCCCCTCACCCGCGGACCGGCTCGGAGCTCGCGCAGCGGCTCGCCGCCGAGCGCACCGGCTCGCCGTTCCTGCTGCTCCGCGACGACCGCGACGAGCAGCTGATCGTCGCGCTCGCGCCGGGACGCGGGCGGCTGACACTGGGCCGGGACCGGGCGAACGATGTCGCGCTCGGCTGGGACCACCAGGTATCCCGGGTGCACGCCGAGCTCGAGTCGGTGGGTGGCGACTGGACGATCAGCGACGACGGCCTGTCGCGCAACGGCACGTTCGTGAACGGCAGCCGCGTCGGCGGCAGACGCCGGCTGCGGGACGGCGACTGCGTGCGACTCGGGCAGACCGTGATCGTGTTCGCGGCGCCGCACCGGCGCAGCGACACCGCCACGATGGTCGTGGGCCCCGCGTCGGTCATCGCGGACGAGCTGACGCCGATGCAGCGCCGGATCCTGGCGGCGCTGTGCCGGCCGCTGGTCGAAGCCGGCGGCGTAGCCACACCCGCCAGCAACCGCGAGATCGCCGCCGCCGTGCACCTGAGCGTCGAAGGGGTCAAGGGCCAGCTGCGGACGCTCTCCGACCGGTTCGGGGTCGGAGAGCTGCCGCAGAATCAGAAGCGTCTCGAGCTGGCCGAGCGCGCCTTCAGAGCCGGACTCGGTCCGCCGGCGGGAGGCTGAAGTCGTGAGCCTTCACGTCCTTCATGTAGCCGCCGCAGCCTCCGAGGACCAGCGGCTGCACGTC
This sequence comes from uncultured Solirubrobacterales bacterium, assembly GCA_963826895.1. Classification (GTDB taxonomy): domain Bacteria; phylum Actinomycetota; class Thermoleophilia; order Solirubrobacterales; family Solirubrobacteraceae; genus Palsa-465. The sequence continues at coordinate 313,386 of CAWGYJ010000005.1, read as the reverse complement.
GATCCGCCCGTGCTCGCACACCGTCCCGCCGGCCCAGCGGATCGTCAGGTGCGTGTAGGCGTCCGGTGGTGTGATCTCGACTCGCGCCGGCGCGCTCGAGCACGGAGCGCCACTGTCGCCGGTGCCGGGGACGACGCTCCAGTGCAGCTGCGCGTATGCCTGCGCGCCCGGTGCCAGCACGATCCGCTGCGGCGTCAGGGTGTGATCGCGCACGGCATCGGTCGCCAGCGCGCCGCCCTGGGCGTTGAGCAGCTGCATCCCGACGTACCCGTACGTGTGGCAGCTCTGGTGTGAGTCGTTGGTCGAGTACGAGCATCGCGTATCGCTGTCCGGCGCCGGGCGAGCCCGGCTCGATCTCGGCTTTGAGATCGGCCGTGCCGCATGCCGGGGTCGAGGTCGAGGTCAGCTGATGCAGCGCGACATGCTTCGGGCGGGGCACGTAGCCGTCCTTTTCCAGCAGGCGGTCGAGCGCCGCGATGAACTTCTCGCCGCCCTGGTGCGGGTACAGCGGGCTGTTCAGGTGGCCGGCCTTGGCCTCCTTCTGCCAGGAAGCGGTCCGCAGCCTGCTCGCGGCCGAGCAGTGCTTCGTCGGCGGCCCACGCGGCGATCACGCCGACGCTGTCGGTGTAGCCGTCGTGCGCCATCGAGTCGAACGCGCTGATCCACTGTTTCGCGTCCTTCTCGATCAGCCCGGGATAGGAGCGAGTCACGTTGTGGAACGCGTCTCCCTCGAACGAGAGGATCTGCATCGGCAGACCGGAGGCGGCGTAGTCCGTGAACGCGTACGCGAACGAATCGTCGGCCGTCACGAACTCGTATCGACCGTTGTGGTTCAGGTCGGCGATGTTGGCGCCGGGATCGCCGAAGTCCCATGCCGTCTCGCGGTACGTGTTCGCGCTCGAGTCGTACGAGAAGACCTCGTCGATCGAGCAGCAGTGAGCGCCGCCGCTGTAGAGCGCAAGCACGACGTCCGGGTTCCCGTCGAGATCGACGGCGTCGAGCGAGGACGGGTGCAGCTGGCTCCCGCCGGGAGCGCACGTCCCGCCGCACTCCGACGCGGTCACCGGGGCGTCGTACACGACCTTGCCACTGCGTGAGATCGCCAGCGTCTCGTGCGAGTACTGCGGCCACTTGCCGTGGAAGGTGAACGTCGCCGAGACATCGCCCGAGTGGGCGGTCTGCGTCGCGGCGAACGCGGTCGACGCGAACATGAGGAAGGAGACGATTACCGCCGCGACGTACAGGGGACGAGACATTCCGATTCCTTTGGGTTGAGCGACTTCATTGCCACCCTGGAGAATCGTTTTTCGCCGCGCCCGGGCAATAACCCCAGGGTTGGCCCTGCTCACCCCTCCATCTGCTCGAGCAGACACTCCTTCGGCGCTTTGTCCTCGCGCCAGCGCAGGATCTTCGTGCCGTGGCGGATCCGGCCGCCGCTCGCATGATCGAATGTGACCTCGACCACGAGCTCGGGGCGCAGCGAGATCCACTCGAGCTCGCGCTCGCTCTGCCAACGGCTGGGGTCGCCACGGCCACGCTCACCGGTCTCGTACTCGGCCAGCCGCGAGACGAGTGCGCGCTTCTCCTTCGCGCTGCAGACCCGAGGAGTGCCCCACCACGTGCAGCTTGCCGGCCGCGTCGTACAGGCCGAGGATCAGCGACCCGACGGTTCCCTCCTCCTTGCCGGGCCGGTAGCCCGCGACGACGGCGTCGATCGTCCGCAGCCGCTTGACCTTGACCATGCCCTTGCGCGCCCCCGGCCGGTACGGAGCGTCGACCTCCTTCGCCACCACTCCCTCGCCGCTGCGAAGCCACGGCTCGGCCTCCTCCGGCGTGTCGGCGAGTGGGGTCAGATCGAGGCCGTCGATCGCCTCCAACGCGGCCCGCCGTTCGTGGAACGGCCGGTCGAGCAGCGATTCGTCATCGTGCGCGAGCAGATCGAAGCCGACGAACCTCGCCGGGGTCTGCTCGGCCAGCATCTTGATCCGCGACTCGGCCGGGTGGATCCGCTGCTGGAGCGCGCCGAAGTCCTCACGTTCCGAATCGCCGTCGATCACGATCTCGCCGTCGGCGACATATCGCCCGGCGGGGAACGACAGCTCGGGGAAGTAGCGGCCGAGTGGCTTGCCGGCCCGTGACTGGATCAGCACGTCGTCGCCTTCGACGAACACGATCGCGCGGAAACCATCGTACTTGGGCTCGTACGCCCACTGCTCGCCGACCGGCAGCTCCGGCTTGGAGCGCGCAAGCTGGGGCTCGATCGGAGGCTTCAACGGGAGAGCCACGAGACGATGCTAAAGTCAACTCGAGCACCGGCTCCGGGGGTCCGTGGAGCCCGCTCGAGGAGGTCCAGTGCGACGTCGAGACGGCGACCGTCGGAGGCGGGCCCTCCGGGCTCGGCCTGCTCGTGGCCAGCCAGGACAGTGAGAAGACCGCCTACCGCACGTTCACGCCGCCGTCTAGCTTCGGGCCGTCGGTGAACGTGTTCCCGACCGAGCAGTTCGATGAGTCGCTGTCCCAGGACAGCGGTGGCGGCATCTACGCCACCGGCTTCGACGACACGATCGGCGTCGAGCTCGCGTACAGCTCGGACCACGGCGCTAAGTGGGCCGGGCCGGTGACGCTGTTCAACCTCGACGACGGCGCGCTGTCGATCGGCTCGCTCGCGAGCGATGTGAACGCGTCAGGGCAGGGGTGGGCGATGTTCGAGTCACAGGGCGTCCAGTACGCGCAGCCCTTCACCAAGGACAACACGCTGCCGCCGCCGCCGAAGAACACGAAGAAACCGGTGCTGTCCGGCACGCCCGAGTCGGGCAAGACGCTGACGTGCTCGACCGGCAAGTGGACCAACAGCCCGCTCGGCTACATGTACGCGTGGTACCGGAACGGGATCCCGCTGGTCGGTGTCAGCGGCTCGACCTACAAGCTCGGGACGCTCGACGAGGGCACGACGATCCAATGCGTGGTGACCGCGTACAACGGGGGCGGGCTCGGAACGGCCTCCAGCAACAAGCTCAAGGTGAAGATCCCGTACGTCAAGCACTGCGCGGCTGCGACCGGGAAGATGACCGGCGAGCAAATCGGGCTGCTGAAGCTCAACATGACGCGCTCGCAGGCCCGGTTCGTGTATCGCAACCACTCCACCCGCGGGTTCCAGTACAAGGACTTCTTCTGCCTGACGCCGGAGGGGATCCGCGCCTGGTACGCGACCCCGAAGCTGCTGAAGACGCTCAAGCGCAGCCAGCGGAAGTACTACACCAACCGGGTCGTGTGGGCCTCGACCTCGGATCCGTACTACTCGCTCGACGGCGTCCGCGCCGGCGAGTCGATCCTGACGGCGTCGAAGCGGCTGCACACCGAGAAGCCCTTCCACATCGGCAAGAACTACTGGTACCTCGCCGTCAAGCATGGCCACACCGCGGTGCTCAAGGTCCGCGGCGTCCAGGTGCAGGAGCTCGGAACCGCGGACAACTCGCTGACCAGGACGCGCGGCGCCCAGAGCAACCTGATGCACTCCTTCAACTAGAAGCCTTTTCGGGCCGGAGTCGGCCGCTCGATACGATCGGTGCGTGGCCGCCACCCCCGCCGAGGAGGAGTACCTCGAGACCCTCTTCTGGCTGTTCGAGGCCGGGCTGCCCCTGACCGGGGCGAACATGGCGCGCGCCATGCGCCTGTCCGCCCCGACCGTCCACGAGATGCTCGGGAGGCTCGAGCGCGACGGCTACATCGCCCGCCGCGCGGACCGCGCGGTGGAGTTCACGCCGCAGGGCCGCGAGCACGCCGAGCTCGTCGTCGGCCGGCACCGGATGATCGAACGGTTCCTGACGGACGTCGTCGGCGTGCCCTGGGACGAGGTCCACGAGGAGGCGGAGAAGCTCGAGCACGCGATGACGCCGCGCTTCGAGGCGTACGTGCGCAGCGCCGTCGGCGACGCCAGGACCTGCCCGCACGGCCACCCGATCCGGGTGGGCGAGCGGATCGATGGCGTGCCGCTCGCCGACTGCGAGCCGGGCGCGAAGATCACGATAATCCGGCTCGAGAACGAGGCCGAGGACATCCTCCACTACCTCAAGGACGCCGGGGTCGAGCCCGGGCTCGAGGGCGAGATCGGCGCCAACGACGGCGAGCTCGTGACGGTCGTCTCGGACGGCAGCGAGTCGACGATCACCTCGAGCGTCGCCGAGACCGTGTCGGTGATCGCGGATCCCTCGCCGCCCGCGCGGATCGCGCTCCCGGAGCAGCTGGTGCTGGGGCGCGAGCGCTACGGCCGCTGATCAGACGCGAGCGGGCAACTGCTTGCGGAAGCCGAGCCAGCGGCGGATCTGGGCGTAGATCACCGGATGGTTCAGCAGGTCGAAGTGCGTCGCGCCCCCGATGTGCCGGTAGTGGTCGACGTCGAAGCGGAGCCGCTGCCCGCGAGTGTGTCCCCACGCGCTCGGGTGCAGCACGAGCAGGTCGCCGATGATCCGGGCACTGCGCGCGTCGTGGTCCCGGGCGAGCGTCGCGCACACGAAGTAGTGGTTCGCGGTCTCGAGGAACGGAATCTCGGCGCCGGTCCGGCGCAGGTAGACGTCCGGGTCCTGGCCGGCCCAGTCCTCGTCGACCAGGTAGCCGTAGCGCAGGTCCTTGATCCCCGAGCTGCGCAGGTTCAGCGCGTGCGCCATCCCGCGCGTCTCCGGAAGCCGCGAAAGCGCGACACTCGCCCGGTGAGCGACTTGCTCGAGCGGCGCTCCCAGATGCGGCGCGCCGAGCGTGAACACGTGCCGGACGTTCCGGACCCAGGCGCCGCCCGCACCGTAATAACAGGCGCTGCGGGCCACGAGCCCGCCCATCGAGTGCCCAACCAGCGCCAGTTCGTCAATCGGGACGGGCCACGCGTCCAGGAGCCGCGCCAGCTGCTCGTCCAGCTCGCGGCCGTTCTCCGAGACGTGCCGGCCGCTGTTGTAGTTCACGTACAGCGACGTGTAGCCGAGCTCGGTCTCGAGCCGGAACCCGTACGGCACGTGGCGCGAGTCGCGCAGCTTCCAGGCCGCATCGCTCTCGCACAGGCCGTGGAGGAAGATCGCGACCCGCGGCTTCGCATTCGGCAGCGCCGCGGCGAGCGCATCGCGGTCCAGCCCCAGGTCGCGGTCGCCGTGGCGGAACGTCATCCGCACCTCGAGCGCGTTCCGCCGGCGCGCGAGCAGGTCCCCGAAAGCTCCGTTGAGCGCTCCCACGGCGAGTCGGCCCGCCCGCGAATCGGTGACCGAGGGGGCCTCCGGCGGCGCAGCGACGCTGAGCGCCACGGCCCCGGCCCTGACGAGCGCGCTCGCGCCGAGGCTGACGGCGGCGTACACGCCACCGGCGATCCCCTCGTGGACCACGCGGGCCGGGTCCGCGCTCGGTCCGAGCGATCCGAACACGCGGTTCGCGATTCCCTCGTGCAGGTCCTGGATCCGGCTGGTCAGACCGCCGGCGGCATCGCCGGCCAGCTCGCCCGTCGCGACGATCTCCTCAGACCGCACTGGCGGTGTTGCTCACCTCGGCGTAGGCCTCGGCGAGCAGCTTGATGCCTTCCTCGATCTGCTCTGGCGTGACGCCGGAGTAGGCGAGGCGCAGCGAGCTCTCGGCGCCCTCGAGCACGAAGTCGCTGCCCTTGACGAACTGGACGTCGCGAGCCGCGGCGGCATCGGACAGCGCTCCGACGTCGGTTCCGTCCGGAAGGTCCACCCACAGGAAATAGCCACCGTCCGGCCGCTGGAAGCGGGCGTCCGGCCACTCACGCTCGAGCGCGTCGCAGAGCGTATCGGCCCGCTGCTCGAGCGCGTTCTTGACCGTCTCGATCGAGCGGTCGATCGCCCCGGAGACGCAGAACTCGTGCACGATCGATTGAGCGACCATGTTCGGCGAGATGTACGTGGAGGTGGCGAGCTTCGCGATCCGCGCGATCAGGTCCTCGGGCCCGACCAGGTAGCCGACCCGGATGCCGGGACACACCGTCTTGGAGAACGAGGAGGCGTAGACGACGTTCTCGGGATCGATCGACAGCATCGTCGGCAATTGCTCGCCGGAGAACCGGAGCGCAACGTACGGGTCGTCCTCGAAGATCGTGAAGCCGTGCTCGCGAGCGAGCTCGATCAGTCGCAGGCGCTTCTCGGCCGACAGCGTGTAGCCGGCCGGGTTCTGGAAGTTCGGGATGATGTGCGCGAGCGTCGGCTGTGCGCCCGAGCGCAGCAGCCGATCGAGCGCGGCCACGTCGATCCCGTCGTGCTCGAGCTCGACCATCCGCACGTCCGCGCCGCGGTTGCGCAGCGACAGCAGCGTCCGGTCGTAGGTCGGTCGCTCGACGACGACCGTGTCGCCGCGCTCCACGAGCGCGTCGAACAGGAACGCATCGGCCTGCATCGAGCCGTTGGTGACGAGCACGCGCTCGGGCTCGACGCCGTGCTGCTTGGCGATCCACTTGCGCAGCGGCACATACCCGATCGAGGTGCCATACGCGGTCGTGCCCGCCGGGTCGTTCGAGAACGCGCGCTGCGCGGCGACTTTCAGGCCCTCGACGTCGATGATGTCGAGCGATGGGGCGCCGCGGGCGAACGAGATCGGGGACACGACCATAGGCTACACGTCGTCCCGGTGACGGCGTCCCGACCCGCGTCAGAGCGCCAGCTCGACATCGAGGATCGCCCGGTCAGGGCCCTCGAAGCCGCGTACCGTCACCCGTCGCACCGGGTCCAGCTGCTCCAGCGCACGCTCGAATTCCCGCAACGCTTCGGTGTCGGCGAACGGGCCGGCGGCGATCCCGAGCGCCGGCGCGGTGCGGCGACGGCGTCGTCGGCGTCAACAGCCCCGGCGGGCTGGCGGGCTCGGGCGGCGACTCGAGCATCCGCGCGAACGCCTCGAGCAGGCGCTCCGAGGCCGCGAGCAGCCTCGCCTGCGTCTCGGTCAGCTCCTTGACCGGGTCGAGCAGCTCGGCCGACTCGGATGCGGCTGCCCTGATCGGGCGAGGGCTCGCCGCCACCCGGCTCCGGGCGCGCCCGCCCGAGCAGCGCCGACAGCGGGCCCGCTCGGCCACGCCGCTGTTCCGCCGGCCGCTCGGCCTCCATCGCCCGGACGCTGAGCGTGGGCACGGCGACGCCCGGGCGGAGCTCGGCCTGGATCGCGCGCAGCCGCCTGTCGAGCTCCGTCAGGAATGAGTCGGTATCCAACCCACGCTCGGACATCAGCACTCTCCCGAGGCTACCGGCCGCCGCGGCGACGCCGAATTGTGCCCAGCGGGGAGTGGCGGTAGCGTGGCGACGTGTTCGGCCGGCGCAAGCAGGCGGACGAGGACCCGTTCGCCGCCTTGAAGGAGGGCGCGACGTATCAGAGCACGCCCTCGGCGGGGACGCTCCCGGGCATTCCGGGGGCCACCGAGGAGCCCAGCCCGCGCGCCAACGCCCGACGGCGCACGCTGCGCCCTCGACTGCGCGCGCCGACCCGAGGACGAGCAAGCGGCGTTCGGGCGGCTCACGCCGCGGCCGCCGTGTTTTCCCGCTCCGCGTCCTCGCTCCGCTCATCGCCGTCGCGTTTGTCGCGATCGCCTACAGCGCCGGCCACACGGGCGGCAGCCCGAGCATCACCTCGATCGACAACCCGCCGGGGCTCGGGCTGCAGGGCGATGGCACCTCGACGTCCTTCACGCGCACGCCCCGCCCCACGTCCTACCTGACCGCGGCCGGCCTCGCCTCGGGCCTGACGCGCGTCCGGAAGCTGGCACCGGGCTCGAAGCTGCTGAGTCTGCGGATCGACTCGGCCTCGCTCGACGCGCAGGTGATCCAGCGCGGCGGCGCCACCAGGGAGATCAGCCTCACTTCCTCGGGGACCTACGTGATCCCCCTCGGCAACCTCCACGAGCCGTCGCTCCCGTTCTCCGAGGTCCGTCCCGCGGTCGTGCCGCGGCTGATCACCGAGCTGCGACGGCGCTTTCACGTGCCTCCGAGCCACATCGACTACGCCGTCGCGGACTCGTTCCCCGGCACGGGAGCGATCTGGAGCGTGTTCCTCAAGAACGGTGCGGGCTACACCGCTTCGATCTCCGGCGCCGGCTTCGCCCCGGTCCCGTAGTGAGACCGATCCGAGACCGGACGCCCGCCGGAAAACGGTACGGTGAGCACGGGATGCGGGATCGGTTGGCGGCACTGGTGCTCGTGGCGGCGGTGGTGAGCGCCGGCGCGTCTGCGGCCATTGCAGGCGCAGTGAGCGGTGATGCTGCAGCGGGATGGTCCCTGGTGCCCGTCCCGAAACCGAGGGCGCCGGTGACCGGACTGTCCGGAGTTGACTGCTTCTCGCCGACCGGATGTATCGCGGTCGGTCCCCGGCCTCGGGTCGCTCGGCGGCGACCTCAACGCGGTCTCCTGCCCCACGCCGACCGCCTGCACCGCCGTTGGCAGTGACGCGACCGGCGAGCATGCGCGGTTAGCCACATTCGCCGAGCGTTGGAATGGCTCGCGGTGGTCGGTGGAGCGCATCCCCGACCCGGCGCTCGCCGGCCTCCACTCCGACATTCTGTTCGGCGTGTCGTGCTCATCGGTGGCGGCATGTACGGCGGTTGGCTACGTCACCGATCGCGAGGGCACCGTCGGTCATCTGCTGATCGAGCGGTGGAACCGCAGCCGCTGGAACGTTCAGAGCGTCTCGAGCTCACTTCAGGGCTTACTTGACGCCGTCTCTTGTCCGTCGGCTCGCGCGTGCATCGCCGTCGGCTCCCTGGGCGATCCCGCCGAAGCCGCGAATGTCCCGCTGATCATGCGGTGGACGGGCTCGCGCTGGACCCGCATGCCGGCCGCCGCCACCCCGCCCGGCGGTTTCGCATCGGTGGCGTGTGTGTCGAGCTCGTCCTGCACGGCTGTCGGCTCGACCGGCGGTCCGCTGCTGCGGCAATTCCCGATGATCGAACGGCTCCGTGGCGGCCGTTGGGCGGTCCGTACGACACCGACGCTGCGCGCGCCCTACACGGAGGGCGTGCTCTCAGGCATCGCGTGCACGGGCGCGACAACGTGTACGGCGGTCGGAGGCGTGGAGAACAGCGCCGGGGACCTCACCGGTCCGCTGATCGAGCACACAAACGGGGGCGCCTGGGCCGTCCAGCCGGCACCTGGCCCGCCATCACCGCTGTTCGGCTCGCTGGAGGCGGTGTCGTGCCTCGCCGGCGAGCGCTGCATGGCGGTCGGCTTCGCCGGCAACCACCCGCTGTCCGAGCGGCACGGCTGAAGCCGGGCTCAGCCGCCGAGCAGCGCGACTGCCGCCTCGGCAACCTCGGTCGGCGTCCTGCCGACCTTCACGCCCTTCGCCTCGAGCGCCTCGGCCTTGGCCGCCGCGCCGCCGCTTGAGCCCGAGACGATCGCGCCGGCGTGGCCCATCGTCTTGCCAGGCGGGGCGGTGAAGCCGGCGATGTAGGCGATCACCGGCTTGGTCACGTTGGCCGCGATGAAGTCGGCGGCGCGCTCCTCGTCGTCGCCGCCGATCTCGCCGCACATCACGATCAGCTCGGTCTCCGGGTCGTCCTGGAACATCCCGATCACGTCGATGAAGTCGGTGCCCGGCACCGGGTCGCCGCCGATCCCGACGATCGTCGAGTTGCCGAAGCCGCTCCTGGGCGAGCACGTTGCCGATCTGGTAGGTGAGCGTGCCCGAGCGTGAGACGACGCCGACGTTGCCGGGCTTGAAGAACGCAGCCGGGATGATCCCGACGTTCGCCTTGCCCGGCGACAGGATCCCGGGGCAGTTCGGCCCGATCAGCCGCGAGCGGCCGTTCTTCTTGATCGTGTTGTAGACGCGCAGCTCGTCGTGGGCGGGGATGCCCTCGGTGATCGCGATGATCAGTTCGATCCCGGCGTCCTCGGCCTCGAGGATCGAGTCGGCGGCGAATCGCGGCGGAACGAAGATCATCGCCGTGTTCGCGCTCGGTGTCGGCGACCGCCTCGTGGAAGGTGTTGAAGACCGGGATCCCGTCGACGTCCTGGCCGCCCTTGCCGGGCGTGACGCCGGCGACGACGTTGGTGCCGTAGTCGCGGTTGCGCAGCGAGTGGAACGTGCCCTCGCGGCCGGTGATCCCGGACACGCACAGCCGCGTCTCGTTGCCGACGAGGATGCTCATGCGGCCGCGTCGGCCAGCTCGACGACCTTCGCCGCCGCGCCGTCCATCGTCGATTCGGTGTACACGTTCGGCAGCTCCGCCTCGGCGAGCAGCGCCCGGCCCTCCTCGTCGTTGGTGCCGTCGAGCCGGACGACGAACGGGACCGTCGGGCTTGATCTGGTGCGAACGCCTCGATCAGCCCGCGGGCGACCTCGTCGCAGCGCGTGATGCCACCGAAGATGTTGAACAGCACCGCCTTGACCTTCGGGTTCGGAGAGGATCACCTCGACCGCGCTCGTGATCGCCTCGGCCTTCGAGCCGCCGCCGGCGTCGAGGAAGTTCGCCGGCGCGCCGCCGGCCTGCGCGACGACGTCGAGCGTCGACATCACGAGCCCGGCGCCGTTGCCGAGGATGCCGATGTCGCCGTCGAGCTTGACGTAGGTGAGGCCGCGCTCCTTGGCCATCCGCTCCTGCGGGTCCTCGCCCGAGAGGTCGCGCAGCTCGGCGTTCTCGGGGTGGCGGAACAGCGCGTTGTCGTCGAGCGTGACCTTCGCGTCGAGCGCCTTCACCTGGCGGTCGGGCGTGACGATCAGCGGGTTGACCTCGACCAGCGTCGCCTCCTCGGCGATGAACGCGTCGTACAGCCTCGCGAGCATCGCGCCGACCGGCCGCACGACGTCGGCGTCGACGCCGGCCTCGAACGCCAGCCGGCGGCCGTGGAAGTCCTGGAAGCCGAGCAGCGGGTCGACGTGCAGCCGCGCGATCGCCTCGGGGATCCTCGTCGGCGACCGCCTCGATGTCCATCCCGCCCTTGGTCGAGAGCATCACCAGCGGCGCCTTGCGCCGAGCGGTCGAAGATCACCGACGCGTAGTACTCGGAGGCGATCTCGGACGCGCCCTCGATCCACAGCTCGTGGACCGTCAGGCCGCGGATGTCCATGCCGAGGATCGCGCTCGCGTGCTCCTCGCGCCTCCTCGCGGTTCTGCGCGACCTTGATCCCGCCGAGCTTGCCGCGGCCGCCGATCTGCACCTGCGCCTTGATCGACGCACGGGTAGCCGATCTCGTCGGCGGCGGCGACCGCCTCCTCCACGGTGCGCGCGGGCTTGCCCGCCGGCACCGGCACGCCGTGGCGGGCGAACAGCTGCTTGCCCTGGTACTCGAGCAGATCCATGCCGAGCGACTCTAGGTTGGCACTCCATGGCTGCAGTGCCACGTCGCGCCGAAATGGCATGATCATCGCTCCCGATGGCGATCCCCAAGAACATCACGTTTGTCACCTTCGACGTCTACGGCACCCTGATCGACTGGGACACGGGCGCCTTCGACGCGTTCACCAAGGAGGCCGACGCGCGACGGCTTCACGATCGAGCGCGACGAGCTGATCCCGCTGTTCCACGAGATCCAGCAGCAGATCCAGGCCGGCTCCTACGAGCTCTACGCCGAGGTGCTGCGGCGCACCGCGGTGCAGATCGCCAAGGAGCTCGGCTGGCCGCTCGAGCCCTCGCGCTCCGGCTTCCTGCCCGACTCGGTGCAGCGCTGGACGCCGTTCAAGGAGACCAACCCGGTCGCTGCAGAAGATCGCCAAGAAGTACAAGGTCGGCCTGATCTCCAACATCGACGACAAGCTGCTCGGCCAGACCCGCCGCCACATCCCGCTCGACTTCGACCTCGTCGTGACCGCCCAGCAGGTCCGCTCCTACAAGCCCGACCCGGCCCACTTCACCGAGTGCGAGCGGCGGATCGGCGGCAAGAAGGGCTGGGTCCACGTCGCGGCGAGCTACTACCACGACATCGAGCCGTGCATGAAGAAGAAGATCCCGGTGATCTGGGTCAACCGCACCGGCCAGGTGCTCGAGGCCGGCCAGAAGAAGCCCGACGCCGAGGTCAAGAACCTCCGCGAAGCGGCCAAGCTGATCGGCGTCGGCTGACGTCGGCGCGCGCCGATGCGCGCGCTCGCCGTCACGCCGACGTGATCGTGTTCGTCAGCGACGTCTGGCAGACGACCTGCACGGCCGTCCGCGCGGGCGACGAGGGCTTCGTGATCGACTCGCCGGTGCTACCCGGAGGAGCTCGAGGCGCTGCCCGGGCGTGCTCGAGCAGGCGGGCTTCCCGGTCTCCGGCCTGCTCGCCACGCACGGCGACTGGGACCACCTGCTCGGCCGGCTCGCGTTCCCGGAGCGCTCGCTCGGCTGCGGCGAGTCGACCGTCGCAGCGGCTGGCACGACGAGCTCGGGCGCGGCCCAGCGCGAGCTGCGGGCGTTCGACGACGAGCACTACGTCGAGCGGCCGTCCGCCGCTGGCGCTCGCCGGCTCCAGCCGCTGCCGGTCCCGGGCCAGCTGTCGCTCGGATCCGAGGGCGCGGAGCTCGAGCTGCATCCCGACCGCCGGGCACACCGCCGACGGCACCGCGTTCTGGTCTGCCGTGGGCGCAGGTGCTCGTCTGCGGCGACTACCTCTCGCCGGTCGAGATCCCGATGATCTCGCGCGGCGGCTCGGCGACGTCTACCTCGACGACGCTCGAGCGCCTGCGCCGCTGGTCGACGCAGGCCGACGGGTCGTCCCGGGCCACGGCGCGCCGACTCGGGCGGCGACGCGCGCCGCATCCTCGACGAGGACGTCGCCTACCTGCGCGCGCTCGAGCCGACGGCCCGGCTGCCCGTACCGGAGGCCGCCGCACCGCCGCCCAGCAGAGATCCACGCCGAGAACGTCGCCCGCCTCTGACCGAGCCTGACGCTTCCGGCGGCGGAAGTTCGTACAGCGCTACTCGCCGCAGCCCGCACGACCGCCGAGCCCGTCGACCGCCGCCCCTCCAGGCGAACACCGAGGCCAGCAGCCGGGATCTCCGACCGTCGACCGGCGTGAACGCGTGTCGGACGGCGTCCGCTCGACGAGCGTGCGCCCGGTGCACCGCCACCGGCCCGGGCCGATCCGTCGCCAGGCGTCCAGGTATGCATCGTCGAGCACCGGTCAGCCCGTCACATCGCTCGACGCGGCGCCGTCCCCGTTGGACGTGATCACGGCGAGCGTGTCGCCGGTGGCGACCGACGCCCCGACGGCGATCGGCAGCTCGGACGACCGTGCCGGCCTTGTGGGCGGTGATCTCGTTCTCCATCTTCATCGCCTCGATCACGCGACCAGCGCGCCCTCCTCGACGGCCGCGCCCTGCTCCACGGCGACCTTCAGCACGGTGCCCTGGATCGGCGAGGCGAGCGTGTCGCCGCCGCCGCCGCCACCGCCGAGCCGCCGGCGCGCTCGCGCCGCGGCGGCGGCTTGCGTGCGCCGGCACGCCGGCGCCGCACCGTTGGCGGCGGCGCCGCCGCCACCGTCGAACGGCGGCGCCGATCACCTTGACGTCGAAGCGCTTGCCCGAGACCTCGACGGTGTAGCTCTGCTCGACCTTCGCCCCGGCTCGTCCTCGTCGGCCAGGCGGCGGGCTCGCGCCGCCGGGAACGCGAGCGTCTTGAGCCACTTGCGGTCCTCGATCAGGTCGCGACAGGTCTCCGCGTTCGCCCACTGCTCGGTCTGGAGGATCGCCGTGTGGAACGGGAGCAGCGTCTTCAGCCCGCCGATCTCGTACTCGCGAGAGCGCCCGCAGCATCCGCGCGGTCGCCTGCTCGCGGTCGGCGTCCCAGACGATCAGCTTGGCGACCATCGGGTCGTACATCGGCGAGATCTCCGAGCCGGGCCCGACGCCCGAGTCGACGCGCACGCCCGGGCCGGTCGGCTCGCGGTAGGCGCCGATCCGGCCGGGCGCCGGCGCGAAGTTCTTGCGACGCGTCCTCGGCGTTGATCCGGCACTCGATCGCGTGCCCGCGCAGCGCGACGTCCTCCTGCGAGATCGACAGCGGCTCGCCGGCGGCGACCCGGATCCCCTCCTTGACGATGTCGATCCCGGTCACCATCTCGGTCACGCAGTGCTCGACCTGGACGCGCGTGTTCATCTCCAGGAAGAAGTACTCGCCGTCCTGCAGCAGACCCTCGATCGTCCCCGCGCCGGTGTAGCTGACCGGCCGCCGCGGCCTCGGTGGCGATCTTGCCGATCCGCGCCCGCAGCTCCGTCGTCGACGGCCGGCGCCGGCGCCTCCTCGATCAGCTTCTGGTGGCGGCGCTGCAGCGAGCAGTCGCGCTCGCCGAGGTGGATCACGTTGCCGTGCGAGTCGGCCAGCACCTGCACCTCGACGTGGCGCGGATCGGGCAGGTAGCGCTCGAGGTAGACGGTCGCGTCGCCGAAGAACTTCTCGCCCTCGCGCGCGGCCCCCTCGAACGCGTCCGTCGAGCTTGTCCTCGCTCAGCGCGACGCGGAAGCCCTTGCCGCCACCGCCGCCGGCGGCCTTGACCGCCACCGGATAGCCGATCGTCTCGTCGATGATCTTGCGGGCGTCGTCGACGCGTCTCCACCGGCTCGGTCGTGCCGGGCACGATCGGCACCCCGGCCGCGGCCATCAGCTCGCGCGCGCGGGTCTTCGACCCCATCGCCTCGATCGCCGACGCGGGCGGGCCGATGAACACGATCCCGTCGCTCCTCGAGCGCGGCGGCGAAGCCGGCGTTCTCGGCCAGGAAGCCGTAGCCGGGATGCACCGCCTCGGCGCCCGAGCGCTCGACCACGTCGATGCAGCTTGTCGATCACCAGATAGCTCTCGGCGGCGGGGCCGGGCCCGAGCAGGTACGCCTCGTCGGCGCGCTTGACGTGCAGCGCGTCGCGGTCGAGCTCGGAGTAGACGGCGACCGTCGCGATCCCGAGCTCCTCGCAGGCGCGGATGATGCGGACCGCGATCTCGCCGCGGTTGGCGATCAGGACCTTCGAGAACATCGCGGCGCGGACTTTATCGGGGTGTGAACGCCCGGCGCAGTTACTGGCTGCTCGCGTGCACGACCATCCCGGCGCCGACGGTGTCGTTGGTCGCCTCGTCGATCAGGATGAAGCTGCCGGTCGTGCGGTTGCGCGCGTAGGGGTCGACCACCAGCGGCGTGCTGAGCGCGCAGGTGCACGCGGCCGATCTCGTTGAGCGCCAGCTGGTCGGCCTCGACGTGCTCGAGCGTGTTGATGTCGACCCGGTACTCGAGCTGCTCGACGATCGCCCGCGCCGAGCGGGTCGTGTGCTTGATCGCGTAGCTTGCCGCGCGGGCCGCAGCGGCTCGCTCGCTCATCCAGCAGACCATCGCCTCGAGCTCCCGCGCGGCGACGGGCGGGTCGTCGGCGTCGACGATCATGTCGCCGCGCGAGATGTCGATCTCGTCGGTCGAGCCGCAGCGTCACCGACATCGTCGGGAACGCCGACGTCGAGCTCGCCGTCGTAGCGTGTCGATCGCGGCGATCCTCGTCCGCTGGCCGCCCGGCAGGACGACGACCTCGTCGCCCGGGCTGCAGCACGCCGCCGGCGACCTGGCCGGCGTAGCCGCGGTAGTCGTGGTGCTCGTCGGATCATCGGCCGGATCACCCACTGCACCGGGAAGCGGACGTCGTCGAGGTTGCGGTCGGGCGCGATCACGACGTGCTCGAGGTGGTAGAGCAGCGGCGCGGCCGCCGTACCACTGCATCGCTGTCAGAGCGGTCGACGACGTTGTCGCCGTGCAGCGCCGAGATCGGGATGAACGTGATGTCGGGGACCTGCGAGCCGCGCCGCCCAGTCGGTGAGCTCCTCGAGGATCTCGTCGAAGACCGTCCTCGTCGTAGTCGACGAGGTCCATCTTGTTGACGCACACGACGACGTGCGGGATCCGCAGCAGCGAGGCGATGTACGCGTGGCGGCGGGTCTGCTCGGAGACGCCCTTGCGCGCGTCGACGAGCACGATCGACAGGTCGGCGGTCGAGGCGCCGGTGACCATGTTGCGCGTGTACTGCTCGTGGCCGGGGGTGTCGGCGATGATGAACTTGCGCCGCGGCGTCTGGAAGTACCGGTAGGCGACGTCGATCGTGATCCCCTGCTCGCGCTCGGCGCGCAGGCCGTCGGTCAGCAGCGCCAGGTTGACGTAGCCGTCGCCGCGCCGCTCCGAGGTCTCCACGACGTGCTCCAGCTGGTCCTCGAAGATCGACTTGGTGTCGTGCAGCAGCCGCCCGATCAGCGTCGACTTGCCGTCGTCGACCGAGCCCGGCGGTGGCGATCCGCAGCAGCTCGACTGATCCGGGTACGCGATACGAGCGTGCGCCGTTCGGTGGAGGCGTCCGGCGCATGCTAGAAGTAGCCCTCGCGCTTGCGGTCCTCCATCGCCGCCTCGGTGACGCGGTCGTCGGCGCGGGTCTCGCCGCGCTCGGTGATCCGGGTGGCGGCGATCTCGGCGACGACGTCCTCGAGCGTCGCGCGCCGTCGAGCGGACCGCGCCGGTGCAGGTCATGTCGCCGACGGTGCGGTAGCGGACCGACTCCGCGAACGGCTCCTCGCCGTCGATCAGCTCGACGAACTCGTTGTGCGCGTAGAGCATCCCGTCGCGCGCGAACACCTCGCGCTCGTGGGCGAAGTAGATCGAGGGGACCTCGAGCTCCTCGGAGGCGATGTACTGCCAGACGTCGAGCTCGGTCCAGTTGGAGATCGGGAACACGCGCACGTGCTCGCCCTTGCGGATCCGGCCGTTGTACAGCGACCACAGCTCGGGCCGCTGGCTCTTGGGATCCCACTGGCCGAAGTCGTCGCGGAACGAGAACACCCGCTCCTTGGCGCGGGCGCGCTCCTCGTCGCGGCGGGCGCCGCCGAACGCGGCGTCGAAGCCGTGCTCCTCGATCGCGTCGAGCAGCGTCGTCGTCTGCAGCCGGTTGCGCGAGGCGCGCGGGCCGGTCTCCTCGACGACGCGGCCCGGCGTCGATCGAGTCCTGGACGCTAGGCGACGATCAGCCGCTCGCCGAGCTCCGAGACGAGCCGGTCGCGGAACTCGATCACCTCGGGGAAGTTGTGGCCGGTGTCGACGTGCATGACCGGGAACGGGAACCTGCCGGGCCGGAACGCCTTCTCGGCCAGCCGCAGCAGCACGATCGAGTCCTTGCCGCCGCTGAACAGCAGCACCGGCCGCTCGAGCTCGGCGGCGACCTCGCGCATGATGTGGATCGACTCGGCCTCGAGCGTCTCGAGGTGCGACAGCTCGTAATGCATTGGATTCATCAGAGCCCGTGTCGACGTCTATCGCGACGGCGCCTACGTGCGTGGATCCCGCACTCGGTCTTGTCCTCGCCGGCCCAGCGGCCCTCGCGGCCATCGCCGGGCAGCGTGCACGGGGCGCAGCCGATCGAGGCGTAGCCCTGATCGTGCAGCGGGTGGTACGGCAGGTCGTGCTTGAAGATGTAGCGTCCAGACGTCCTTCTCGGTCCAGTCGGCGAGCGGGTTGAGCTTCCAGATCCCGCGCCGCTCGTCGCGCTCGAGCTTCGGCGCGGCGGCGCGCGTCGGCGCCTGCTCGCGGCGGATGCCGGTGATCCAGGCGTCGACGTCCGACAGCGCGCGCTCGAGCGCCGTCGACCTTGGCCGCGCCGCAGCAGTCGCTCGCGCCGTCCACGGCTCGCCGGGGCTGCGGCGTCGATCACCTCGATCTGCAACGCCGAAGCGCTCCTCGAACGCCTTCCAGGTCGCCAGCGTCTCGGGGAACAGCACGCCGGTGTCGATCGTGAACGCGCGCGCGTCGGGCTCGATCTCCGTCAGCATGTGGACGAGCACCGACTCCTCCTTCTGGAAGGAGCAGGCCATCGTCAGCCGCGGGTGGAAGCGCTCGACGCCGTAGGCGAGCACCTCCTGCGGCGGACGCGCCTGCTCGAGCGCTCGCGGCGTCCGACCGCTGCGACGGTCTCAGACCGCGCACTCGCCCTCGCCGCGCTCGACCTCGAACGGGACGCTCGCGGTTGCAGTCGATGAAGTGGTTCATGTTCTCGAGGTTGAACTCGATCGGCATCGTCAGATCCTTGACCCGAGTCTCGAACTCGGCCGCGCCGACGCGGTCGACGAACGCGCTGAACTCCTCGCCGTCGGCCGCGCTCGGACTCGTAGAAGCGTACCCAGCGCTCGACCGCCTCGGGCACGCGCTTGGCCGGCAGCCGCGCCTTCAGCCGCTGGCCGTAGCGCACGTCGCCGCCCTCGTACGCGCCGCCGATGTGCGGGATGTAGGCCGGGATCGTGTGCTCGCCGACCTTGATCGAGGCGCCGTAGAAGCCGATGTTGGCGATGTGGTGCTGGCCGCAGCCGTTCGGGCAGCCGCTCATCTTGATGTGGATCCGGCGCGTCAGCGGGTCGTCGATGCTCCATCTGCACGAGCCGCTCCTGGACCGCCTGGTTGAGCCCCATCGAGCTCGTGATCCCGAGCTTGCAGGAGTCGGTGCCGGGGCAGCGGACGACGTCGGTGATCTCGTCGGCGCCGGCGTCGCCGAGCCCGAGCTCCGACAGCGCCCGCCAGACCTCGTAGAGCGACTCGTCGCGCACCCAGCGCAGCACGAGGTTCTGGTGCACGGTCGTGCGCGCGTAGCCGCCGGTGTAGTCGCGCATGATCTGCGCCAGCGCCGCGCAGCTGCTCGGGCGTCAGGTCGCCGCGGCGGATCTTGACCTCGACGGTGACGAAGCCGCGTCTGGCGCTGAGGCGCGACGTTCGACTCCAGGAAGCGGTCGAACTCGCGCTGGTCGCCGTTCGGGCGAGGCGTACGAGTCCGCGCGCGCCGGCGCGATGCGCCTCCTCGTCGTGGTCGAACAGGATCTCGTCGAGCGAGAAGTCGCGCTCGGCGACCCAGTCGCCCTCGAGCTCCTCCTCGACCAGCTCGCGGAACGCGTCGATCCCGATCTTGTCGATCAGCACCTTGATCCGGGCGCGGGCGCGGTTGACGCGCAGGAAGTCCTGGCGGTCGAAGATCCGCATGCACGCCTCGGTGACCTTCAGGTAGTCGCCGTTGTCGAGCTCGACGAACTCGTACAGCGTCGGCGCCAGCCGCGGCATGATCGAGGTGCCGCCGCCGACCCGGATCTCGACGCCGCGGACGCCGTCGCGCACGCGCGGGATGAACGCCATGTCGTGGATCTGGGTGATCGCGTTGTCGTCGTCGGTCGCCGTGAACGCGGTCTTGACCTTGCGCGGCATCGCCTGCGTCGTCGGGTGGCGGACGAAGTAGCGCACGTAGGCGCCCGCGTACGGGGTGATGTCGAACAGCTCGCCCTCGAGCACGCCGGCGCGCGGGTCGCCGGTGACGTTGCGCATCGTGTTGCCGCAGCCCTCGCGCGAGCGACAGGCCGGCGTCGCCGAGCTCGCGGATCAGCTTGGCGACGTCGGGCAGCGGGATGTGGTGCATCTGGATGTTCTGGCGCGTCGTGATGTGCCCCTTGCGCAGCGGCACGTACTCGCTCGATCACGTCGGCGAACGCGTCGAGCTGGTCGGGCGTGACGCCGCCCATCGGCAGCTTCACGCGGATCATCTGGACGTCCGGCTGGCGCTGGCCGTAGACGCCCTGCTTGAGGCGGAACTTGATGAAGTCGTCCTCCTCGAGCTGGCCCTTCAGGTAACGCGTGGACTCCGTGTCGAAGTCGTCGAACTCGCGCTCGAGGATCGGGATCACGTGCCCCGGAACGTTCTCCAGGACCTCGGGATTCTCGAGCGACCCTTCGCGGGGCGCGCTCTTGGTCGTGTCCAGCGATGCGGGCTCCATCGGGATCCTTTGGCTCTCGGGGTCGGGCACGCTGAAATGTACCAAAACCCTATCGGAATCCCCCCTTTTTCCTTTGGTAGCAGGGATTCCGCAGAGACCGCCGAGACCGCCGCTACGCCGGAGACCTTGCTCGTGGCGGGCCGGCCGCCCGCCACGAGCAACCAAACGGGCCTAGGGCCCGCACTCCACGTACGTCTGTACCGTCGCGGTGTCTGGCGTCGTGGTGCCCTTGAGCAGGTCCACGACGGCCTCGCCCGTCCAGGCGTCGGCCGGCTGCCCCACCGGTGTAGGAGCGCCCAACGGCCCCGTGACGCCAGTGACGCCGGTGGCGCCGGTAGGACCAGTCGCCTCCACCGGATAGGACGACTGCAACTCGACGATATCGCTGGTCTGGGTCTGCGGATGCGTGACGACGTCCACGCCACCGCCGTACGCCTCGACGTTGGCCGGGTTGGTCGCGGAGCTGCAGCTCGCTGTTGAGACCGCGACCTCGCCCGTCGGGTTGCCTGCGTTGTCAGCGGCCGACAGGGTTTCGATCGGCCCCTCGACGAGCTCCGAGTTCGCCGGGCCGGCGGGGCCGGTCGGTCCGACCGCGCCGGGACCACCCGGCGTGCCGATCGCACCGGTCTTCCCGGTCTTCCCGGTCTTGCCCGTCTTCCCCGCCGCGCCGACCTGGTTGAGCAGCACGCTCGAGTCGCGCTTCGCGCACGCCTTGCTGAGCCCGGTGAACTGCACCCCACCGGTTGTCCCGACGCATGCGTGCACGACGCGCCCAGCGCTGGATTTCGCGTTCGCGCCCGCCAAGCCGAGCAGCGCGCCGATGACCACCGCGGCGATCAGCACGCTGATCACGTGTGGACGTAGCGACCTCATGGGCCGCACACGACGTAGGCCTGGACCGTTGCCGTGTCCGCGGGATTCGCGTTGTACAGACGGTTGATCACGGCCTCCGCCGTCCACGCGTTCGCCGTCTGACCGGCCCCAGGCGCTGTGGCGATCGAAGTTCCCGTCGACCCGTCACCGGCGTACGAGGACTGGATCGAGACGATGTCTGCGTTCTGGGTCTGTGGGTGCGTCACGATGTTCACGCCGCCGCCGTATGCCTCACGGTTCGCGCCGTTGACCGCCTGGTCGCACCCGGCGGTCGAGGTCGCGGTCGCCCCGGCCTCCTCGCCACCCGACATGACCACGCTGGGCCCGTCGACGACCTCGGTGTCGGCGGGGCCGGTCGGGCCGGCGGGGCCGATCTGGCCGGTGGCGCCCCTCGGGCCGATCGGGCCGACCTTGCCGAGCTTGCCGGGCTTGCCGGGCTTCCCACGCGGACCGGGCTGCCCCTTCTCGCTGATCAGCAAGCTCGATTCCTTCTTCGTGCAGCGGTGGCTCGGGCTGATGAACCGGACCGCGCCGCCCGCCTTCGCGACGCACGCCTGGACGTCTCCCCCGGCGGTGAGCTTGGCGGCGGCACCGGCGAGACCGATCATGGTCCCCACGATCACCGCTACGGTCACCGCTCCCACACGATGTGAGCGCAGCGAGCGCAAACGACGGACAAACCTCATTCAGCTCTCCTTCTGTTCAGGGGGATGGGGCACTACTTCTTCGTCTTCTTCTTCTTCGCCTCGGTCAGCGTCACCGTGGCGGTCCCGCTCTTGCCGCTCGTCGGGGTCGCGGTCGCCGTCACCTTGAGCCTGCCCTTGCCGCTCGTCAGGGCGGCCTTGGCGGCCTTCGAGAGCGAGACCGAGAGGATCTTCGTCTTGCCGGCGGAGATCGTGTAACGGACCGAGCCGACGGTCACAGCCTTGTGCTTGCCCTTGGGTGTGTAGCTGAGTTTGAGCGTGCCCGTGCAGGTCCCGCCCTGGCACGACACCGAGACGCTCGCGACACCCTTGGCCGACACGCTCGCCTTCGATCCGATCTTGACCGTTCCGAGCGTGGGCGTCTTCGTCTTCTGCGCGTGCGGGTTGATCCAGCCGTTCTGCGAGCCGGAGAACGTGCCCTCGGCGTTGCCGGCGTAACCGACGACCAGGTATGAGCCCGGCGCGGACAGCGTGCCGCCGCCGAGGCTCTCGATCACGATCCCGGCGCCGACCTTGCCGTACGCACTCGGCGCGGTGATCGGGCTGCCACCCGCGATCGTGATCTTGTCGGTGCCGCCGAAGGTCGCGAACCGGTACTGGGCGAGCACGGGCTGACCGGCGGCGTTGAACTGCACGAGGCCGTTCGCGGCGATCACGACGCTGTCGCCCGAGCCGATGGTGATCGTGTTGTTGCCCGAGCCGCCGATCACGACCGAGTTGCCCGGGCCGGTGATGATCGTGTTGCCCTCCAGCGCCTGGTTCGCCTGCACGTTCTCGTTCTCGGAGATCATCAGCGTGGGCTCGCCGTTCGCGTAGCTGATCGAGCCGTCGTTGCCGAAGATCAGGTCGTTGCCGCCGGTCGTCTGGATGTAGTTGCTGCCGGCGCCGCCGATGATCACGGCTGGGCCCGGGCCCGCTATCAGGCGGTCGCTGGTGGCGCGGAGCGGGTCGCGCGAGCTGATCGAGGCGAGGTTCGTGTACCAGCCACCGACCGACGTGAAGTTCTCCGGCGTCGCGAACGTCACGATGCCGTCGTGGCCGATGATCACGTCGGGGTTGGCCTGCTCACCATGCAGGTCGATCGTGGAGTTGCCGCCTCCACCGAGCACGATGTACGAGCCGTTGTCGCCGGCCACGGAGACGTTTGCCGTGGCGTTGTTGTCGTAGGTGTAAATGCCGGTGACCCCGCCAGTGCTGGTCAGGAGGTTGGTGCCGCCCGCGACCGTGATGTAGCCCCAATGGCCGAGAATCACGTCGTTCCCGAATCCGCCGTGGATCTCGTCCGATGAGGCTTGGAGCATGTCCTCGGTCGGCGATCCGTCGGGAGCGGTGCTGTACGCGATGCTGAGGACCTGGGTCTGCTCCTCGTTGCTCATCGCGAGCGTCTGATCGAGGTTCAGGTTGAAGCCGTCGTTGGCGTAGATGTCGTCGTTGCCGGTGCCCGCCCAGATCGTGTCGGAGCCGGAGCCGCCCGCGATCTGGTCGTCGCCGCCGCCGCCGTACAGCGTCACGTCCCCGGTGCCGCCGTACATCACGACGCCGTTCGAGTCGCCGCGGACGTCGATCACACTGGCGTCGCCGGGGTTGTCATAGGCTCGAGCCCAGCCGGTCAGGTCGGTCGGCGTGGAGTTGTAGAAGCTGCCGCTCTGGCTGGTCCCGGAGAACAACGCGAGGGGCGCGAGCGGGCCGCCGCCTCCGTCCGCGACCAGCTCGCTGTTTCCGCCGCCGCCCTGAATCACGGTGATCGAGTTCACGACGGTCGAGTTGACGGTGAAGATGTCCGTCCCGGCGCTCGTCGTGCCGAGCATTACGTCGACGATCGCGATGCCGCTGTAGACGATGCCGCCGTCCAGCTGCACCGACCCGAGCTGGCCGCCGAGGTCGATCGTGGCGCCGGAGCTCGTGCCGAGGCCTCTCACCTCGCCGAACGCGACCGACCCCAGCGCACCCGGCGCAGTCGCCCCATACACGGTGCCGAGCGAGGTCAGTTCCCGGGAGGAGATGCCGCCGAGCGATCCACTCTGCGTCGTGCCGT
Source organism: uncultured Solirubrobacterales bacterium (assembly GCA_963826895.1). Taxonomy (GTDB): domain Bacteria; phylum Actinomycetota; class Thermoleophilia; order Solirubrobacterales; family Solirubrobacteraceae; genus Palsa-465. The sequence continues at coordinate 290,072 of CAWGYJ010000005.1, read as the reverse complement.
TCACATCGTCGAACACGTTCAGCGTCGGGACCGCGAGCCGGTCGACCGACAGCGGGGTGACCACCGGCAGCGCCGCATCGAGCTCGGTCGGCAGCTGCACCGCACCGAGCAGCGCGGGCGCCGGGATCCCGGCGGTGTCGAGCACGAGCGGTCCGGCCAGCCCGGCCGTGTTCTGCGGGCCGGCGAACGGAGTCGAGACCGGCACGTCGGCTGCGTTGACGGCGTTCAGCGTGCCGACCACGTCGTCGCCGATGTCGAACGTGTCCGAGCCCGTGGGGGCGCCGTCGATCTGCGTGACCGTTCCGGCGGCGGTGCTGAGCACGACGAACGTGTCGCCACCGCCGTCGCCGTTCAGCTCAACGCGCGCAATTCGCGTGTAGCCGACGCTCATGCCGGCGCCCTCGACCCTCGTCGAGCTCAGCGCGAACAGCTCCGGCGCCTGCGTGCCGATCGCATACAGCGAGCTGTGCCCGGTGCCGCCGTCGATCGTCACCGGTGCGTCCAGCACGTCGAGCGGCTGCACGGTGAACGAATCGTCGCCACCGCCGCCGGTCAGCGTCAGCTGCGCCTGGTTGTCGTACACGAGGAACGTGTCGTTGCCCGAGCCGGCATTCACCGTGGTCGGGAAGCTGACGCCGCGGCTCAGATACCCGTACGGCGTCGACACCGTCGAGATCTGATCGCCGGCGGCGACCGCGGAGGTCGCGGTCTGCGGCGAGCCGTACACGCCGCCGAACTGGTAGGTGTCCGGACCGGAGCCGCCGTTGACGACGACCGGAGTGCCCGTGTCGATGAAGAAGTAGTTGTCGCCGAGGTTCGAGCCGTCGATCGTCACCTTGGCGACGCTCGAGACGTAGTTGACGCGCTGATAGTCGGGCGCGTACGGGCCGTCCGCATCCCCAGCCGCCAGCGGAGTCACAGACGCCACGAAGTCGGCGCGGACCAGGAACGTGCTCGCCTGGGCGGGCGCCTTCAGCAGCAGGTTGCCGGCGTCCGAGGCGTTGACGATGTAATCCGTGCCGCTCGTGGCGGACAGGTCGACCTCGATCGTGGAGGTCGCCGAGCCGCCGCTGACGTTGACCATGTTCCGCAGCGGCAGATCGACCCCCTGCACGACGCGCGGGTCGCCCTGCGCGCTCGTGCCGTTGACCAGCGCGCCCGGCCCGGTGGTGCCCGAGTTCAGCTTGTCTGCGAGATCGATGCTCGGCAGCGACAGCACGATGTCGTTCGTGCCGGTGCCGCCGTCGACGAACGTGTAGCCGTTCAGCGCGACCGGCGCCAGCGTGATCGTGTCGCCGAAGTTGCCGCCGTCGATGTACATCAGCGGGCCGGTGAACGTGCCCTCGTAGGAGCTCGTCGACGCGCCGGTCTGGCCTTCCTTCATCGTCAGGATCGTGCCCGCCTTGACGCTCGAGGCTGCTCGTCGACCGTCGTGTCCCCGTTGGAGGTCAGGTTCGTCGCGCCGGCGGTCGCGGTCAGCTGCGTCCCGGTGCTGACCGACAGCGTTGTGCCGGCCGTGAGGCTGAGCGTACCCGCGGTGGCCGTCACCGTCACGTCGGTGGCGCTGACGGCGCCGGTGGTCGCGGCACCGGTCACTCCCTGGCCGGCGGTGATCGAGCGCCCCGTCGTCGGCCAGCAGTGTTCCGGTGCTCGCGGTCAGCGACACGCTGCCGGCGGTCGCGGTCACCGATCCGCCGTCGACCGTGAGTCCGGTCCCGCCGGTGAGCTGCGCGGTTCCGGTCGTCGCCTTGACGGTGTCGTTCGTGAAGCGTCGCCTGCGCCGACGCGCTGCCCGTCACGCCGCTGCCGCCCGAGATCTGTGCGCTCTGGTCGACCGTGAGGTTCCCGGCCTTGGCCTGCAACGTGCTCGTGCCGGTGGTCGCGGTGACCGAACCGCCATGAACCACCACGGCTCCACCGTTGGAGGTCACCGTGGCGTCCGTCTCGCCCGGTGATCGTGGCGCTGGTCAGCGTAACGGCGTTCGCGGCACCGCTGGCCGTCAGCGACACGGACGAGCCGGTCGACTTCGCCGACGCGTCGGTGACCGTGACGGGACCGGTCGCGCTGCCGGCCAGCGCCTCGCCGGCGGTGAGCGCCGCCGAGTCGTCGATCAGCAGCGTGCCGCCGTTGGCGGTCAGGGTCATCGTCCCCGCGGTTGCGGTCACCGTGCCGCCGTCGACGGTCAACCCGGTGGCCGCCGTGAACTGGATCGCGCCGGCCGTGGCACTGACCGACGCGCTCGTCAAAGTCACCGAGGAGTTCGCGGAGCTGCCGGTGACGCCGTTGCCGGCGGACAGCTGAGCCGAGGTGTCAACGGTCAGCGCGCCGTCGGTGGAGGCGCCCTCGGCCTTCAGCTGGACGTTGCCGGTGGTCGCGCTGACCGAGCCGCCGTGGATCGCCACTGATCCGCCGGTGGAGGTGATGATCGCGTCGGTCGACCCGGTGACGGACGTGCCCGACGTCAGCGTCGCGTCGCCGGAGGAGGTGATCTGCACGTCGCCGCCGTTGGCGGTGAGCGTCGGCGACGTCAGCGTCGCGGTGCCGCTGTCCGCTGCCACCGTGATTCCGCCCCCGGCCTTCAGCGTCGCGCTCTGGTCGATCGCCAGCGGACCGGTCGTCGCCGTCAGCGAGACCGACGCGTTCGTGTCGGTCAGCGAGCCGCCGTCGACGGACACGCCCGTGCCGCCGGTGAGGCTCAGCAACCCGCTGGTGGCGGTCAGCGACGCGCCGCTCGAGGTCACCGTCGTGGAGGCGGTGCCGGTCAGCGTCGTGCCCGCGGTCACCGTCGCCGAGGTGTCGATCGTGAGGCTGCCGGCGTCGGCCTTCAGGGACACCGCGCCGTTCGTCGACTTCAGCGTGCCGCCGTGGACAGCCATCGTCGTGCCGGCCTCGAGCCCAAGCGTGCCGCCGGTCGTCGTCAGCGACGCGCCGGTGAGCGTGACGGCGTCGGCCGCGGTGGCGGTGATCCCGGTGCCGGCGGTGACGGTCGCGCCCTGGTCGAGCGTGATGTTCCCGCCGGGCGCCTTCAGCGTCACCGCGCCGCCGGCGCTGACGACGCTGGTGGAGTCGGCCATGATCAGGTCGTTCGGGCTTGTGACCGTCAGCACGACCGGGCCGCTCGTCGTCGTCGCCGAGGAGATCTGCAGCGGGCCGCCCGTCTGCGTCAGCCACAGCCCGCTCTGGGCCGAGAGCGCGCCGATGTCGCCGGTGCCGGTGTGGTCGACGAGCAGCGCGTCGGTGCCGGACCCGATCGCCGCGCCCGCGGTCAGGATGATCTGGCCGCCGGTGATGTCGATCGCCCCGGCCGTCGCCGTTCCGGCGTTGCCGTCGAGGATCGAACCGTTGGTGCTGCCGACCGTCACCGTGTTCGTGCTCGTGACCTGCGTCAGCGTCACGTCGCTCAGGCCCTGAATGTCGACCGTCCCGCCGCCGCCGTGGATGTAGGAGCCCGAGTCCATCATCACGAGCCCGGTGTTGGTGCCGCTGGTGCCCTCGGCGGTCACCGACACCGGCGGCGCGCAGGGTGCGGTGTTCGGCGGCGAGTCGCACCCGGTCGCGTCGATCGTCCCGTCGCTGTCGAAGATCATGTTCGCGCCGGCGTCGAAGGTGATCGTGCCGCCCTCGCTCGTGACCGAGGTCTCGAGCGTGATCGTTCCGTCCGCGGTCTCGTTGACGGGACCGCCTCCGGAGTCGATCGGCGCCGTCAGCGTCAGGTCGGACCCGACCGACAGATACAGCTGGCCGCGGGCCTCGAGTCCGTCCGGGTATGTCTGGACGACCTGCTCCACGGTCAAGTTGCCGTAGTTGTGGATCCACATGGAGCCGAACGAGTTGACCTGAAGGTCCGCCACGTGTATCGGCAACTCAGAGGTGGCCGAGTTGCCGATCTGGGTCTCGGCTTCGAGCACGGCGCTCGGTGCGTCGAGGCCCGAATCCGCACAGGCGGTGACATCGCTCGATGTCGGCGGCGTCTCGCAGCCGGTGTTGTCGGTGGTGTCGTCGTTCGCCACCGGGTAGATCCCGCCGGAGGCGAACAGACTGACGAGCCCGTTCGAGGTGATCTTCTCCAGGTTGATGTCGCCCGGCGTGGTGGCCCCGGCGACCGCCGACAGCGTGATCGGCCCGTCGAGCGCGCTCAGCGACTCGACGTTGACGCTGCCGACCGTCGTGACGTAGATGCCGTCCGGCGCGAGCACGGTCAGGTCGCCGCTGCCGATGCCGAGGTCGAGCGGCGTGTTCGCGCTGCCGACCGCGCCCGTCGGAACCTGTAGGTCGATGCCGTTGCCGGCGATCCCGATGCAGTTCGAGGTCGTCGGGTCGCAGCCGGCGAGCAGCTGCACGAGGTCGCCGCTGGGGACTACCAGCAGGATGTTGTCCGTAGCGAAGATCGAGCCGGTCTCGAACGTGAGGTTGCCGCTGACCTGCTCGAGCCCGAGGTTGCCGCCCGAGCGCGCCGACACGAGCGTGCCGCCGATGTTGACGTCGAGCGGGGTGATCGCGCCGCTCGTCGCGTTGACGGCCTCGGCGATGTCGCCGGTGGCCGTCAGGTACGTGTCGCCGGTGGAGCTGATCTCGCTCGAGCTTGAGGCGCCGTAGATGTTCCCGGGCACCGACAGGTTGACGAGCGCGGCGCTGATCGTGCCGACCGTGACCAACGGGCTGGTGCTCTGCCCGAACAGGTCGTCCGGGGTCGTGATCGTGAGCGTGCCGAGCGCGCTGAAGAACAGCGGCTCGGTCTCCGCGACGTTCAGCGTCACCGGCACGGCGTCCGCGGGAAGCTGGTTGAAGGCCAGATCGGTGAACACGCCGCCCGGGGAGCTGGCCGAGGTGCCGCTGATCGTGATGTCGCCCGGCGCAGTCGCGAGCAGCAGCGCCGCCAGCTGGTCGGACGTGACGCAGTTCGTGGTCAGCGTAGCCGAGCAGATCTGGCCCTGGGAGAGCTCGGACACCGACACCTGGGTCGGCGCGACCTGGCGGCCGATCGGGCCGCTCGCCGTCAGCGTGACGTTGTGGCCGATGATGTCCGGAGTCGCCGCGGTGCCGACCGTGGCCGAGTTCATCGCGATCGCGTCGACCTCGTACTGGAGCTCGTCGGGCGTCCAGTACTCGTTTGCGGTCAGCGCCGAGACGATCTGGTTGTAATCCGCCGAGGTCGTGGAGGAGAACGTGAATGTCGGATCGGCGCCGGCCTGCTGACTCGGTTCGAACTCGGGATTGGTGCGCCAGTCCGCCCCGTAGACGTACAGACCGGTGCTCAGCGGCGCCGGGATCTCGACCGTGTTGAACTCGGCGTTCGCCGGCACCGAGACGTTGTCGAAGAACGCGGTCGTCTGCGTCCACAGGTACTGGGCGTAGTCCTGGATCTGCTGCGGGGTCGGCGTGATCCCGCCCAGTGCGGCCGAGGCGAGCGGCTGGATCAGCGGATAGGAGCCCTGATCGAGCGAGTACTGCGTGCCGGTCTGGTCGACCGAGCCGTTCAGCAGCAGCTGCCAGTAGCGGTTGTAGTTCTGCTGGACCTCTGACGTGAACACCTCCACGGGCACGCTCTGGTCCGGGTTCGAGGGCCCGCCCGGCGCGATCAGCCCGAGTCTCGTCCAGATCGTCTGTGGATCGGTGATCGCCGAGGCGGCGGTCTGGCCGCTCGCGTCGTAGATGCCGCCGTCGTCGACGGTGATCGTCACATCGCCGCCGACGGATGTGATCCCGAACGGATCCTGGAGCGGCTGCACGCCGGCGACATTGCAGGCGACGTCCGAGCAGACGGTGCGGCCGATCAGCAGGTCGCCGCTGACGACCTCGAGCGCGACGTCATCCTCGGCGGCGACGTTGACGACGCCGCCGTTGCCCTGCGAATCGACATGAGCGGCGATCCGCAGCGCGGCGGTCGAGCTGCCGGCGCCTGCGCCCGCGATCAGCGTGATGTCGCGCCCGGAGATCTGGTTGTAGGTGTCGAAGCCGGCGATCGGGGACTCGGTCACCTCTTGGATGAAGAACGGGAGCGAGTTGACGTTCAGGTGGCCCTCGGCGTCGGTGGTGAAGTACTCGAAGCTGATCAGATAGAACTGCGCCGCCGGGCTGGTGGCGCCGACCGTGCCGCCGTTCCCGGCCGACGAGATGCCTCCGGTCGAGTTGACCACGATCTCGCCGTAGCTGCTGCCGCTCTGGGCCACGATCGAGCCGAGCTGAGCCTGGCCCTGGAGGTTCAGGTACACGCCGGCGCTCGATGCCTGCGCGGTCAGCAACCCGCTGGCACTGTTGCCGGCGACCGCCGTCAGCGTGATCGGCAGCGGACTGGCGGCGGTCCCGATCCCGCCGTCGCCGTTGGTGTTGAGCAGCACCTCGTTGGAGATGATGTTCGCCTGCCCGGTGGCGGTGATCGGCCCCTGGGCGTTGATCTCGAGCGTGCCGAGCGGGTTCGTGATCTGATCGGAGAGCGTGACCCCCGCGTTCGAGTTGATCACGATGCTCGCGGTCTGCGAGCCGGCGAAGTTGATCGTGATCGGGTTGTCGGCCTTGACCGACATAACCATCGTGATCGAAGCGTTGGTGGCGTAGTAGTAGGTCCAGTCGGCGCCCCAGCCGTCGCCGCTGGAGCCCTCGCCGACGTTGTCGTAGAAGCCGTAGTGGCAGCCGCCGTCGCCGTAGGTGCCGTCGCAGCCGCCGTACGTGACTCCTTCGACGAAGTCGAATGAGATGCTGCCGGTGATCGTCTGCTGGAACGCGTTCTCGTTGCCGGTCCCGGTCTGGAGCCAGCCGGTCGGGTTGGCGCCCACGTCGCTGCCGCCCTGGCTCAGGTAGAACCAGGGGTCATTGCTGGTCGGCTGGTTGGTGAAGACCCAGTTGGTCGTGTCGACGTCGAAGTAGTTGCCGTCCGGGTCCGAGGTGACGCTCCGGGATAGGTCGGCCTCCAGCTCCCACTCCCACCGCGCGCCGGTCTGCGGTGAGTAGGTGACGGCGCCGCTGGTCGGACCCGAGGCAGTGTGGCTTCCGCAGGTGGTCCCGTTGGCGTTCTTGGTCTGCGTGCCCTCCACGCAGCCGATGTCGTCGCCGACCTTGCCGGTGTATGTGATCGTCCCGGCGCCGGGGGTCTCGACATACACCGTCTGCTGGTTGCGGAGCGTGTCGTTGACGTCGATCACGTTCGTGACGCTCGCGTTCGAGGCGCCGGTGAAGATCCGCTGGATCTCCATCTGCACGCCGGTCTCGTTGTCGATGTTGACCTGGCCGAGGCCACCGGTCACGTTGATCGAGCCCGGGACCGAGCTGATGATGTCCCCGCTCAAGGTCACGTTCGAACCGCCGGCCGCCGCCCCGATCTCCGACACCAGGATCTGCTGGATCGCCGCGTCGTAGACGGCCGTCACCTGAGCGGTGCCGAACTCGCTGTCGACGTCGAGCGGGAAGTCCGCGTTGCCGCCGTACTGGTTGTAGGCGGCCTGGTCCTCGTCGATCGTCGCGGTCAGTGTGTTCGGCAGCAGCAACGACCAGCTCGTCGGCTGCCCCGCGGTGATCGTCGTATCGAGGTCGATGATGCCGCCCGTGATCGAGACCTGGTTGCCATATACGGCCGAGCTGCCGTTCGTGAGGACCGCCTGCGGGTAGCTCTGAAGCGTCTCTGACAGCGCGTACTGCGAGTTCGAGCCGCTGCCCGGCAGCTGCGGCAGGTAGCCCTGACGGGCGCTGCCGCCTGCCCGCGGGTCCTCCGGATCGGAGTCGATCTGGGTGTAGGCGTTGAGCAGGCTGTCGCTCTTGGCGCCGTTCTGGGAGCAGTTCCCGGCTCCCCCCGAGTCCCCCTGCGTTCCCTCTTCGGGGAAGCAGTCGCCGTAGAAGAGGTCACTGTAGTTGTTGCCGTCGAGCGCGTCGTTCCCGCCAAGGGTCGGGTCCGTGCCCGAGCCCCAGTGATAGGCGTAGTCGTCGAGCTGGGCATTGGTGCAGCCGCCACAGTTGAAGTACGAGTTGATCGCCCACACGAGCGCCTCGGCGGCGTTCGGCGGGTTCGAGCCGTTGTTGGTCTGATGACATCCGGTCTTGTCGCAGACGGTGGCCGCGCCGGGGTCGCCGCCGGGCCAGATCATCGAGTTCTCCCACAGGCTGTAGGGGTTCGGTGAGCCGGCCGGGTACGGGTCGCCGGACGGCAGCGTGAGGATCACGGCGCCGTGCGGGTCGGTCAGGTTGACCTGCTGGCCGAGGATCGCTCCGGCCTGGAAGAACGAGCCCCAGTCGTCGGTGATGTTGACGATCCCGCCGAGGTTGTCGATCTCGCCGGAGAGCATGATCGCGGGGCCGTACGTCGAGTTGCCGACGCAGTCGCCGCCGACGAAGCTCGAGCAGTCGAAGTCGCTGGTGACGTTGATGTTGCCGACGCCCTCGGCGTGGTTGGCCGTGAAGTTCAGCCCGGTCTGCGCGGGCCCGGTGAACAGCACGTCACCGCCTGGGATATTCGGGATCGTCATGTTCCCGAGCACCAGGTAGTCGGGGCTGTCGTTCTGGATCGTGATGCTCGGGGCGCCGTTGGCCGTCACGGAGCCGGTGCTGCCGGACAGCGAGGTCGCGTCGACGGTCACGGTGCCGCCGGAGGCGAACAGGTTCGAGACGAGCAGCGCGTAGACGGGGTCGCTGGAGCTCCCGGCGCCGATCTCCTGGAGCTGGCTGGCGGTGAACGGGAGCGTCGCGGCGAACGCCGACGCCACCAGGGCCGGCTCCGGCGTGACGGCCCCGCTGAAGCCGTTGACCGTCAGCGTGTAGTTGGAGCAGAACTTGGCGCCGTCTCCGTCGGACGGGTCCGTGTTCCCGCAGTCGGGGATCGTCAGCGAGACGCTGTTGAAGTAGCCGGCGGTGTCGGTGCCGTCCATCTGCACCTGGCCGCTGCCGTTCTGGTCGGCCGTGCTCGAGTGCTGCGTCGCCGGGATGAAGCCCAGCTCGTACCCGTGACCGGTGCCGTCGGCGATCGGATCGAGGGTGCCGGGCAGGCCGTCGAGCACAGAGTTCTCGCCGCTGATCAACACGGTGCCTGACTCCACCTGCAACAGCGAGGTGTCGTTCGCGTGCGAGGTCGCCTCGGAGGCCGGGATCGCGATCAGGCCGCGGACGTATCCCTGCGAGCTCGTGTTGACGGTGATCGTCGTGCTGTTGGAGCCGGTCGGGTCGCCGCCGGCCTCGAGGTTGAGGTTGCCGTAGGCGGTCAGCGCCGAGCCGCTGCCGATGTCGACCGTCTGCGTGCCGTTGACGGTGGCGTTCGCGTTCGACGCGCCGACGGCAGCGATGCCCCACGTGTGGACGTCGGCCTCGGCGGTGATCGTGGTGTCGATCCAGGTCCCGATCCCGATGTCGCCGGTGCTGAAGAACTGGGCGCCCGCGCCGACGTCGACGGTGTCGGTGACGTTGGCGGTGAAGTCCGTCTCGGTGCCGGCGCCACTGATCGCGCCGCCGGTCGACAGCGAGACGACGTCGTCACCGGTCACGACAGACGATGCGGAGATCTCCATGCTGTCGACGCCGAGCCCGCTCGGGGAGCTGAGCGGGACGGAGTCGACGCGCAGGTTGGCGCCCGCGGCGATGTTCACGAGCGCGGTGCCGGTGAAGGTCGTGTGGCTGGTCGCCGCGGTGACCGAGATGCCGCCGCCGCCGCCGGCCGAGATCGCCGTGCTGGTGTCGGTGCGATGGAAGTCGTCCTCGGCGGTGATGCTCATCGGGCCGAACGAGTCGATCTCGATCCCCGGGATGTTGGTGGTGGCGTCCGCCGTGCTGGTCGCGTGCGCGAACGAGCCGCTCATCTGCACGACACCGGCGTTCTCCGAGTCGGCGTGCGTGGAGTAGTCGCTGACGTGGTTGGCGTCGATCACGACCTGGCCGGCGTACAGCGTCTCGGCGCCGTTGTTCGGCGGCGCCACCAGCGTCGTCGTCGCGTCGGAGCTGTCGTCGGTGGTCGCGTCCGAGACGTCGCCGGAGACGACGCCGCCGCTGCCGGCGGTGGTCGACGCGCTCACACCGTCGACGCCGAGCGACATGATCGTCAGCGCGCCGGCGCGGGTCGAGCCGGTGATCTCGCCGTAGCCGAGCTGTGCGAGCGTCTGGATGTCGGCGCTGGCGTCCGCCGGGCTCGCGCCGATCCCGAGCAGGCCGCCGATCGCGATGCCCGACGAGCTTGCGTTCTGGCTCGAGCTGTCGTTCGCCACCACACCGACGCCGCCCGCCGGCAGCGTGACGTCGTTGCCGACCTTGGCGGTCACGTAGCTGGGATTGCCGTTGAGGATGTTGGTGGCGTCCGACGTCGTTGCGTCGACACCCACGAGCAGGCTGCCGGATGCGGCGCTGGCGCTTGACATCGACCCGCCCGTGCGGGTCGCGCTGACGGCCAGCCCGGCGGCGCCCCCGAGCACGGCGTTGTCGGCGACCGAAGCGGTCACATCGCCCGCGTCGTACGCGTTCGCGACCGAGGCGCCGACGCTGACTGCACCGAACGCGCCGCCTTCGGCGGTCGCCGACGCGTTCGGGTCGAACTCGGCGGACACCGTGATCGTGCCGCCGGAGAAGTTGCCGGTCAGGCTCGAGCTCGAGAACGGGTCGCCGCCCGGATCGTTCTCCACGGTGGCAGTGGCGTTCGTGCCCGCGCCGGCGATGACGCCCCCGGCCAGCGCCTTGCTTGTCGCAGTCGGGGCGGCGGTGGCATTCGAGTCGACGAGGATGCCGCCGATCGCCGTCTCGGAGCCCGAGCCGGTCAGCGACGCGCTCGTGACGCCGTCGGAGGTGGCGGTCGCGAGCGTCACGCCGATCCCGGCGAAGCCGAGGTCGAGCCCCTCGGCGGTCGCGCTCTGCGCCGTGTCCGAGCCGGCGATGACACTCAACTCGCCGCCGACGTCCAGCCCGGCGCCGGTGACGAAGCTCTTGGTCGACGAGTTGTCGCTCGCCGTCGCGTTGGCGCCACTCGACCCGACCAGCAGCGCGCCCGAGGACGCCTCCGCGAGCGACGTCGCTCCGTACGGGGACGTCGTCGTGCTGTAGGTGGCGCCGTTCGGCGTCTCGTCGTACAGCGCCATCACGGTGACCTGGCCGGTGGCGCTGCCGGTGCCGACCGTGTTGACGCTGCCACCTTCGATGTGGGCCTCGATCGTCGGCGAAGTCGTCGCGGTGGCCGTCGATCCCGCGGCCGCGATGTCGGTGCCGACCGAGTTGCCCTCGGCCGGAGCGTCGGCGTAGCTGGTCTCGCCGGCGACCACGTACACGCCCTGCTGGGCGGTCACGGTCGAGTTGTCGATCGTCGCCTTGACCGTCGGGTCGACCAGCACCGTCGCGGTCGATCCGGCGGCGGCGAACCCGATCGAGCCGAGCGCCGCCGAAGCGCTGATCACGTGCGCGGTGCCGGACGAGGAGTCGCTGGCGATCATCGACAGGCCGACGCTCAGCCCGGGGGCGTCGCCGTCGAGGGTCAGCGTCGCCGCCGAGACCCAGGCCTTCACGGTGGATTCGAGCGTCACGGTGTCGGTGGCGCCGCCGCCGCTCAGGCCGACACCGGTGGTGACGGTCACCGCCGCCGCCGCGGAGGAGGTGGTGACCGTGTCGGACTCGGTCGCGCTCAGCGACAGCCCGCCCGCCGCCGAGCTGACGGTTGAGCCCGAGACGTAGGCCTCGACGTCGTCGTCCACCGTCGCGCTGCCGAGCCCGACTCCGATCGAAACCGCGCCGCTGAAGAGGCCGAACGAGCCGGCAATGGCCAGCGCCGCGCCGCTCGAGGTGATCGACGAGGTGTCGGACGCGCTCAGGCTCGCGCCGCTGTACGCAGCGACCGTGCTCGAGCCTGCGATATAGGCCTCGATCTGGTTGGCGATGTCATTGACGACGTTCGTGCCCGCGCCCGCGGCGCTGATCGCGACCACACCGCCGGCCAGCGCGGCCGCGAGGCTGTCGACGGTGGCGGTGATCGTGTCGTTCGCGGTCGCCTGCATCGTCAGCGTGTTCGCGCTCGTGGTCACGTGCGAGGCGTTGATGTAGGCGAGCACCTGGTTCGGCGTCTGCGACTGGGTCGGCATCGTCCCGGGCAGGTAGCCGATCAGGTTCTGGGCGGTCGACGACCCGACGCTCAGCGCCGCCCCGACGCCGCCGCCGCCGGCCGCCGCGGTCAGGCCCTTCACCTCGGCGGTGATCGTCGAGGACCCGGTCGCGCTCAGCGAGATCGCGCCGACGACGTTGACGGTGCTCGAGTCGATCGTCGCCTTGGTCTCGGTCAGGATCACGTTCGTGGCGTTGGCGCCGACGGCCGAGAAGCTGATGCCGGCAGCGGCCCCGACGCTGAGCGACACCGCCGCCGCGAACGCCGTCGCCGAGATCGTCGCGGTCTCGCCGGCGCTGGAGCTCAGGCCGCCGAACGTGACCGGCTGCCACTCACCGGTGTCCGCGTAGTTCTGGCCGCCGAGGTTGAGCGTCGACGGGCTGCCGGTGTAGACGTACGTGGTGCCGGGCGTGCCGCCGACCGGCTCCCACAGCGCCGTGTTCGTGTAGTCCTGCGCGTTGAGGTCCTCGTTCGTGGCCGGGGCGCCCACGAACGTGTAGGCAGCGCCGGTGCTCCCGTTGACGAGCACCCACTGCGTCATGTCCGAGTAGTTCGCGGTGCTGGGCTTGACCTGGGCGCCGTTGCCGCCCTCCCATGCGTACACGACGGTGTCGCTGACGGCGACTCGGTCCCCGTTGTTGAGCGTCACGGTGCTGCTGTCGCTGCTCAGGTACTTGGGCGTCAGGTAACCGGGGTTCAGCTTGACGATCGTGCCCGGATTCATGCTCACGGTCTGTGTTCCGGAGCCCTGGGCCGTGTACGACGCGGTCGGGTAGCTCGGGCCGACGAGGACCACGTCTCCCGGGATCACCGCGGTGTTGCCGGATGCGCTCGTGAAGTCGGCCGCGGTCACCACGGTGCTCGATCCGTTGACGCCCGTGAGCACCTGGTTCTCGATCGTGTTGGTGGCGAGCCCGACCGACACGGACACGGCCACGCCGACGCCCCCGAACCCGGCTGCGATCGCCGCCGCGCCCGCGAGCACCGTGATCGACGAGCTGTCGGTCGCGGTCTGCGAGATCGACGCCGCGTGCACGGTGGATGCTCCCTGCACGAGCGCGGTCGTGTCGATCGCGATCTCATTGGTCGCCGAGGTCCCGGCTCCGCCGAGGCCGATCCCGATCTCCCCGGCCGACACGGCGGCGGCGCCGGATGCCACCGTCGCGTTGATCTGCGCGTTGTCGGTTGCGCTCTGGGTCAGCGCGCCGCCGGTGTGCACGGTGGCGCCGTTCAGGTCGGCCTCCACCTCGGCGGGCGTCTGCGTCCCGCCGGGGCTGTAGCCGATCAGGTTCTCGGCGATCGAGACGCCGATCGCGGCACCGATCCCACCGCCGCCGCCGGCGATCGACACCGCCGCCGCCACCACGGTGGCGGTGATGTTCAGGCTCGACGGTGTCGACGCCGTGAGCGAGACCCCGCCGGAGCTGCCGACGACGCTGTTGTCGATGTGGGCGGTCGTGGTCGTGTCGATCACGTTCAGCGCCTCGGCGCCCGCGCCGGAGATCCCCAGGGCGATGGCGCCGATCGCCACCGCGATGCTCGCCGCGAACGTCGTCGAGGTGATCGTCGCGCCCTCGGTCGCGCTCAGCGAGACCGAGCCCGCGTTCGCCGTGACTCCGCCGGGGGCGCCGGTGATGAACGCCTCGACGTCGTTGGAGATTGTGTTCGAAGCGAGCGCGACGCCGATCGAGATCGATCCCGCGACGCCGCCGACCGAAGCGGCGAGCGACACCGCGCCTGTCAGGACCGTGATCGAGGAGTTGTCCTGCGCGGTCAGCGACACGCTGCCGGCGTTGACGCCCCTCGAGTCGCCGTTCCCGTTGATGAAGGCCTGGACCTGGTCGTAGACCGTGTTGCTCGTCGCGGCGCCGGCGCCGGTCAGCGCGACGCCGCCGACCCCGACGCCGACCGCGACCGACGCGGCGACCACGGTCGCGTTGATCGACTCGGTCGCCGTCGCGGTCTGGGTCAGCGCGCCGCCTGCCGTGACGCCCGAGTCGTAGATGTACGCCTCGACCTGCGCCGGCTCGCTCGTCAGCCCGACCTGGAGCCAGAAGGACGGGTTGCCGTAGTCCTGGGTGCTCAGGTCGACGCTCGTCGACTGCGCCGGGCCGATGTACTCGTAGAAGTCGCCGTCGCGCGGCCCGGATGTGACCTTCACGACCTTTCCGTCCGAAATGCCGCTGACGGTCTGATCCGAGGTGTAGTCGAAGCTCGCGCTCGGATTCGGCGCGAAGCCGATGATGTTGCGCGCGAGCGCGACGCCGACCGAGACGCCGACACCGCCGGCGCCGCCGCCGATCGCGGCGGAGACGGCGGCCACCACGGCCTGGATGCTCGCCGTGTCGGTGGCGGTCAGGCTGATCGCGCCGGCGCTGATGACGTCCGCCGAGGAGGAGATGAACGCGTTCGTCTGCGTCGTGATGTCGTTTTGCACCACCGCGCCCGCGCCGCTGACGGCGACCCCTACGAATGCGCCGCCGACCGCCAGCGAGGCGGCCCACGTCACGGCGTTGATCTGCGATGTCTCCTGCGCGGTCAGGGTGATGTCGCCGCCGAAGGCGTCCACGAACTTGGCCGCGTTCGCGATGTATGCGTCGACGACGCTGCCGATGCTGTTCTGCGCGATCGCGACGGCGATCGAGACCGCGACCCCGGCGTAGCCCCCGAATGCCGCCGCCAGCGATGCGGCGCCGGCCATCGCCTGGATCGTCGAGCTGTCGGTGGCGCTGAGCGTGATGCTCTGCGCCTCGACTCCGATCGTTCCGACGCCGTCGATGAACGCGCGTGTGTAGACGACGATCGAGTTCGTCGCGCTGACGCCGGCGCCGCTCGCACCGACGCCCGCGTCGCCGCCGACCGCGACCGCCGCCGAGGCCGCGAGCACGAGGCCGCTGATCGTCTCATTGGACGTCGCGGTCAGCGACAGGCCGCGGTCCGCGAACACGTTCGCACCGAGGATGTACGCCTGCACCTGCGCCGGCGTGCCGGTCGTGCCGATCTGGTTCTGCGAGATCGACACGCCGATCGAGACTCCTACGCCGACGCTGCCGCCGCCGCCGATAGCGGCGGAGAACGCGGCCACCGTCGCGGTGATCGCGGAAGTGCTGGTGGCAGTGATCGAGACGGCGCCGGCGCTGGTCACGGTGCCGCCGCTGATGTATGCGTTCGCGTCCGTGGCGACCTGGTTGATCGCGGCCGCGCCGGCGCCGCTGACCGCGATCCCGGCGGTGCCCGAGAAGCCGGCCGCGAACGATGCCGCGAACGCGACCGCGTCGATCGTCGCCTCCGACACCAGCAACTTGCCGTTCGCCTCGGTCACGATGTAGGTCGGACCACCGTCCGTGACGACCTCCCAGGCGGTCGCCGGCACGACCGGCGTGACGCCCGGGTTGGAGCCGTTCAGCGGCGACACCGAGCTCTGCGACGAGATCGGGACGCCGGCCGCGCCGAACGCGGCCACGAGCCCGGTCAGATCGGTCGTTCCCTGCTGGTTCGTGGTGCTGAGCGCCGCGAGCGAGTTGAGCTCACCGCTGGTGATCGAGTGCGTCGCCAGATCGAGCTGGCTCGAGGTACCGGTGTCGATCACCGGGAGGCCGCTCTCGGTGGCGGCGATGTCGATGTCGCCCCCGGTGGTCGACACGCCGTGAGTCGTGTTCTCGATGAATGCGGCGACCGCGCCGGAGACGTTGTTGAGTGCGATCGCGAGCCCGATCGAGACCGCGATCCCCGCGTCGCCGCCGATCGCGACCGCGACGCTGACCGCGCCCGCGATCACGTGGATGCCGGCTGCGTCGGTCGCGGTGATCGTCACGCTGGTGGCGCTGATCCCGTTGCCGCCATCGCCGTTGATGTACGCGCGGACGTCGTTGGTGATCAGGTTCTGCGTGAACACGCCGCCGGCGCTGACGCCCATGCCGGCGTCGCCACCACCCGCGATCGCGACCGCTCCGGCCGCAACGGTCGCGTTGATCGTCGAGCTCTCGGACGCGGTGATCGTGAGCGCGCCCGAGCTCTGGATGTCGCTGCCGGCGCTGTAGGCCTGCACCTGGCCGTCGGACGGCGTCATCCCGACCTGGTCCCAGGCGGTCGTGTCGTCGTAGCTCTGGACCGACAGGTCGACCGCGCCGGCGATGCCGGGGCCGATGTACTCGAACGTGTCACCTGGCGAACTGGCCGCCCTCGACCGTGACCGTGTTCCCGGTCGCCAGCGAGGTCGTCAGCGAGCTGGTGTTGTACGTGGCGTTGTTGTCGCCGGTGCCGAGGTTCGTCCACTGCGACGTGTCGCTGAAGTCCTGCCGATCCCACAGGACGTAGCCGGTCAGAGTCGGGCCGATGTACTTGAACGTCTGGCCGTTGAGCGGTCCGCCGTCGACGGTGACCGTGTCGTCCGAGTTCAGCGCCGCCGGCAGATCGGTGCTCTGGTAGGTCGTGCTCGAGAGCCCGGTCGGCTGCCAGCCGATCAGGTTGCGGGCCACCGAGATCCCGATCGCGACCCCGACGCCGGCCTCGTCTCCGACCGCGACGCTGGCGGAGATCGCGAGCACGAACGCCTGGATCGAGCCGGTGCTCGAGGTACCGATCGTGACCGGGCCGACCAGGTGCGCCGTTCGTGCCGATCGTGCTGCTCTGGACGTAGGCGTTGTTCGTGCCGAGGATCTCGTTCAGCGACACCGCGCCGCCGCCGCCGAGCGCGACCCCGTTCGAGCCGACGGCCACCGACACGGCGGCCGCGCTCGACGACGAAGTGATCGAGGCGCTGTTGGTGGCGGTCACCGAGACGCTCGTGGCGCCGGTGACGTCGGACGAGGTGATCGAGGACTGGAGCGTGCCGCTGATCGTGTTCTGCGCGATCGCCAGGCCGATGCTGATCCCGACGCTCGTGCTCGAGCCGGCGCTGACGCTGACCGCGCCGGCGATCGTCAGCGCATTGATCGTCCTCTGATCGGACGCCTGCACCGTGAGCGCACCGCCGGCGGAGATCGTCGAGCCCTGCGCGGAGCCGACGTTGTCGATCAGTGCCTCGGTGCTGCCGCCGATCGTGTTCAGCGAGATCGCACCGCCAACCGCACCCGTGATGTTCGTGCTGCTGCCGGCGGCGACCGCGACCGCGCCGCCGAGCGCATAGGCGTAGATGCCAGGCGAGAACGGGCTCGCGCTCGGCGGGTAGTACGAGGGCGTCGCCGGCGCCGCCGCGGAGTCCAGCGAGTTGGCGGTGACCGTGATCGCGCCCGTCGCGGTGATGCTCGAGCCCGAGACCTCGGCGATCGTCGTCGGGGTGATCGAGCTGGCGGCGACCGACAGGCCGACCGCGACCGATGCGTTGGAGCCGCCACCGAACTTGCCCGACAGGCCGAGCGCGCCGGCGATCGCCTCGATCGACGTGGTATCCGCCGCGGTGACGGTGACGTTGTTGGCCGGTGGCGTCCCCATCGGCGGCGCCGGCGGCGCCACGCTCACCACGCTGTTCGTGATGTGAGCCTCGGTGTCGGTCGTGATCGTGTTGCCCGACCCGGAGCCGGCGCCGGCGAACGCGACCCCGCCTCCCGACCCGGCCGACACGCTGCCGGCGACGCCGACGGTGATCGCGACGACCGCCGCGCTCTCGGTCGCGCTGACGGTGAGGCCGCCCGGCGCGGCGAACGGGTTCGCCTGCGAGCCGACCGAGTCGACCGTCGCCATCGTCGAGTTGTCGATCGTGTTGACGGCGACCGCCGCGCCGATGCTGATGTTGGCGCCGCCGCTGGAGGAGATCCTGACGCCGAACGCCGCCGAGCCGGCGACCGCGAACACCTCGGAGGTGTCGGACGCGCTGATCGTGGCGACCGTGGTCGCGTCCGTGAGGGTTACGAGCGGGACGTTGGACAGCGTCGCGAGGACGGTGTCGGTGATCGTGTTGCCCGAGCCCGCGCCGGCGCCGTTGAAGGAGGCGCCGCTGCCACTGCCACCGGCGCTTACGGATCCACCGCCGGCGATCGTCCACGAGTGGATCGATGCGCTCTCGGTGGCGGTGATCGAGAGAGTCGCCGCGCTGACGCTGCTCGCGCCGTTGATCTCGGCGGTGACGTTGTCGGTGACTTCGTTGACGGCGACTGCGAGTCCGATTGCCACCGCATTGGGAGGCCCGCGCGCAAGCACGAACGAAACCCCGCCCGCCTGCGTGTCGATCGTCGTGCCATCGGTCGCGGTGACGCTCAGCGCGTTCGCGGCGATCACGCTGCCACCGGTGATCATCGCGTACACGTTCTGGCCGACCGTGCTGCCGGCGCCGCTGCCCGCGCCGGCGAAGGTGAAGCCGCTCGAGCCTCCGCTCGTGATCGCGCCGGCAATGCCGAGCGCCCAAGTCGTGATTGACGCCGTGGACGCCGATGCGATGTCGATCGCGCCGCCGGAGTCGAGCGTGGTCCCGTCCGTGCTCGCCTGAATCGTGCGCGTGTCCTGGTTGACCGACACCGCCGCGCCGACCGCGACCGACGCCGGGCTCTCCGAGAGGCTGATCAGGAGCCCCGCGGCGCCGGAGTCGGCGTTGATCGAGGTGCCGTCCGTCGCCTGCACGTCGATCTCCCCGGTGCCGGTCGTCGTCAGCGATCCGCCGGTGATCTCAGCGGTGATGTCGCCGCTGATGTCGTTGACCATCACCACGCCTGCGCCGGCGAACTGGAAGCCGCCGGAGCTACCGGAGCCCTTGAAGGTGGCGCCGCCGGCGACGCCGACCGCGTAGATCGTGCCGGTCGCGCTCGCGGTCACTTCGATGTTGCCGGACGCGCTGAGCGTGCTGCCGGTGACGGTCGCCGGGACGTCCTGCTCGATCGAGTTGACGGCGATCGAGATCCCGATCGCGACGTGGGTGTTGTTGCTGTTGCCCGCGCTGTTCGAGTCCTTGGAGGGCTGGAGCACGCCGAGTGCCAGCGCGCCGACGCCGACGTCGATCGTGCTGTTGTCGGTCGAGCTGATCTCGATGTCGCCGCCGTTGGCGGTGATCGTGGCGTCCGTGACCGTCGACTGCGCCGAGGTGCTGCCGAGGTTGACCGCGATCGTCGCGGCGACGGCGCTCTGGCCGATCCCCGCCGACAGGCCGACCGCGATCACGTCGATGCCGTCGGTCGACGACTGCGTGTATCCGCCGCCGAGCGTCAGCGACGGATCGGTCGTGGTCTGGCCGACGGTCAGCGGCTCGACGATCGCCTCTGTGTTCTGCGTGATCTCGTTGAGGCCGAGCGCCGCGCCGACGCCGACCTGGCCGCCGTACGCGCCCGCGCCCGCGATCGAGATCTCCGACGTCGTGTCGGACGCGGTCACGCTCGCGTCGCCGCTCAGCGTCGCGACCACTCCGGCAAGCAGGGCCTCGGTCGTGGCCGTGATCTGCTGCCAGGAGACCGAGCCGGCGATCCCGATCGAGCGCCCGCTGGCGGTCGATCCGGCGGCGCCGATCGTCGCCATGTCGAGCGTCCCGGTGCGGCTGGCGCTGATCTGAAGGCCGCCTGCAGCCGGAATCGCGACCCCGATCACCTCCGCCTCGGTCGTGTCGTTGACGATGTCGAGGCTGAGCGCGCCGGCGAGCGCGAGGTTCGTCTTCGAGCCGGTGCCGGTGTTGATCGCCAGTGCGCCGGTTCCGCCCGCGAGGTCGGTGCTCTGGCTCGCGGTCACGCTCACCGCGCCGGAACCGGCGTCGATCGCGCCGAGATCGTTGACGTAGGCGAGCGTCGCGTCCGTGACGATGCTGGCCTCGGCGGCCCCGGCGAACGCGATGCCCGTCTCCTCCTGCGGCTGGTTGTTCGACATCGACGTCGCGCCGAGCAGCTTGAGCGCCTTCGGGGGCGCCATCGCAAGCGCGTCCTCGTCCTTGTCGCCCTTCTGCTTGGTGGCGATCGTCCCGGCCACCGCGAACGCCCAGAGCGCGCCGGTGTTGGTGGCGCTGACGGTCACCGGTCCGTTCACGTCGATGTTGACGCCGCCCGACCCGACCACGCCGCCGCCGTTGCCGGGCGCGCCGAGATCGAGCGCGCCGATCACGGCTTCGGTGGTGCGGTTGACGAGCGTCACGTCGACGCTCACGCCGAGCCCGCTGCCGTGGCCGGTGACGACGTCACCGGCGCCGTCGATCACGGTCTCGAGCGAGTCGGCGGCGACGTCGACCGGCCCGCCGGTGATCGTCACGCCGCTGTCGATCTGCGCGATCGTGTTGCTCGTCTGGTCGATCAGGCTCAGCGAGCCACTGATCGCCGTGCTGTCGGCGGACGCCCCCGCGGCGCTGAACTGGAGCAACATCACGTACTCCTCGGCCTCGACGTCGACGCCGCCGTCGACACCGGTGGCGATCTTGACGCCGGGCGCGACGTACGCCTTGGTCGTGTTGTTCAGCACGGTGCCGTCGATCGCGCCGCCGAAGCCGCCGCTCTTGCTGCTGCTGCCGACCGGATTGATCGCGATCAGGGACGCGACCGTCTTCAGCGTGCCCGAGATGCTGATCAGCTGCTCGACCGTTTCGCCTTCGACGACGACTGTCTGATCGACGCCCGCCGGCGCCACGCACGTCGCGGTGCACTGGTTGATCAGGACGCCGCTGTCGACGTTCGCCTCGGCGTCGTTGGTCAGGAAGAACAGCGTCGTCGAGCCCGCGATCGCCAGCTTCTCGGCCTGCGCGGTGGCGTTGGAGAAGCCGTTGAGGAACGACGTCAGCCCGAGGTTGCCGCCGATGATGCCGGAGATCTCAGAGATGGCCGAGCCGTTCTGGAGCGCGCCGAACAGCTCTCCGACCGAGCCCGGGAGATTCGACAGGTTGGTCAGGATCGGGTACTCGATCTCGGAGTAGATCAGCATGTCGTTCGACGCATTCAGCGTCGCGCCGGGGTCGATCGTCACGAGCGCGGTGTTCGACACGTCGGCGATCGAGAGCCCGACGCTGATCGACGTCTTGTGCTGTGACTCCTCTGTGTCCGCGCCCATCTTGTTACGCATCGCCGCGGTACCCGAGATCGACGATGTCGCGGACTGCTGCAGGCTCTCGGTCAGGCTCGTCTCGGCATACAGCTGCCCGCCGGAGTTGAGCACCGCGGAGGACCCGATCGTCACGCTCGCGTTGTGGTTCGCATACGTGAACGCGAACGCTCCGGCGACCGCGACCGACTGCTTCGTCGTCTCCATGTCCTTGCCCTGGCCGAGGTACGTCGACAGCTTCCAGGCGAGCGCCTGGAACAGCCGGTCGGCGATCGGCTGGGTCGCCGTGTGGATCCCGTTCTTCAGCGACTGGATCTTCCCGGTCGACTGGTCGCTCAGCGAGGCGCTGCCCGATGCGTCATCCGTCGCCGACAGGCTCGAGATCACACCGACCCCGTCGGCCTCGCCCGAGTCCAACACGTGCACGACGATCAGCTCGTAGCCGCTGCCGCCGCAGGGCTCGGACGCCGTGGCGCCGGCGGCGCAGCCGAGCGGGATCGCGGTGCCGGCCTCGGCCGCCGAGTAGGTCAGCGACAGCGCGACCACCTGACGGCCGCCGGGCAGCAGGACGGAGCTGCCGCTCGGGTTGAACTCGGTCTCGATCGGATCCGCGTAGTAGATCTGCCCGGACACGAGCCCCGGGATCCCAGGTCCGCCCAGGTCCACGTATTCGACGGGCTGGCCCTCTGCCAGCGCCGCGCCGAACAGCGTGAAGTCGAGGCCGCTTCCGGTCGCCTGATCGAGCGACACCGTGATCTGGTTCGTCGCCGCGTTGATGTCGCTCGCGCTGAACGTCTTCGTGATGTCGGAGGTGATGTCGGCCGACGGCAGGCTGATGTAGTCGCTGCCGAACTCGTACCCGGCGCCCTGCACGGCGTTCGTGAACGTGGTCGCGAGCTGGATCAGGTCGGGTTCGCCGGCGATCCTGATCACGTAGTACGTCATGTTGTTGATCAGGCCCTCGATCGGACCGCCGATGCTGACCCCGCCGCCGTTCGAGTACGTGACCGCCTGTCCGGTCTGGAGCGAATTCGGTCCGACGACGATCGTCCAGTTCGCCGGATTCCAGTAACCGATCGGGCAGGCCGACTCATCGCTCGCCACCGTCGCGGCAGAGCACGTGACCGTCGGGTCGATCATCAGCTTGACGCCCGAGCCCGGTCCGACGTCGGCTGTGATCGCGCCCTGCACGTCGGTGTTGACGGTCGCGCTCGAGAAGTCGAGCCCGATCCCGATCCCGACCGTGCCGTTGTTGTAGCTGCCGGCACTGCCGCTCGCGCTGGAGGTGATCGTGCCGGTGGCCCGGAAGTTCGCGGTCGTGCCGGCGATGATCCGCGCGCCGGCTGCGAGCGTCGCGGTGGCGGTCAGCTCCGCGTTGGTGGCGGCGATCGAGATCGAGGTCTGCGTCGGATCGGGCGGGCTCTGCCCGAGGTACCGGTTCGTCGCGGCCTTCATCGAGGCGTTCGCCGTGCCATCGGCGAGCACGTCGACGGCGCCGGTCGCTTCGAGCAGCGCGCCGGTCTCCACGTCCACGGTGGCGGTCGCCTCGGCCTGCGCGAACCCGAATGTGAAGAACGAACTGGTCGGGTTGGCGATGGCCGCGACATTCGCCCCGGAGAGGATCTCGATCGATCCGTTGGTGGCGTCGATCGTCGTGTTCGAGCCGACCGTGACCGATGTCGTCGCCTGCTTGACGAGCACGCTGATCGGGAGCTGGCCGAGGTGGCTGATGAGCTCCTGGATCACGGTCCCGGCCGCGTTGGGTGCCGCGCCGCCGGTCTGCATGTCGATTGCGGTCACCAGGCTGGCGACGTCGGAGGAGTACGCGAACAGCTCGATGTTCGCCGCCGTCAGCGACACCCCATTGCCGATCGAGATCGATGCGTCCTTGTTCGTGACGAGCACGGGGAGGTCGTCCTGCACCGCGAGGCCCAGGTTCTGCGCGAACACGGTGATGAAGCCCGTGGTGGAAATGGTCACGCTCGAGTTGATCGTGAACGTGTTCGTCAGGACCTCGAGGTCGCCCGTCCCGAGCGCGAGATCGCCCGCGATCGTGACGCTCGTATCGTCCGATGCCAGCAGCGAGATCTGGTACACGTCCTCGAGCTTCGTCGTCGCGTTCGTCTCGGTCAGCGTCTTCGGCGCCAGGTTCACCGCCACGTCGCCGAAGATCTCGAGGCTTGCGTTGAACGCCGCGTCGAGCGAATCGGCCGTGATCGAGTCCGTCCCGCCCTTGCCCTCGATCACGAGCGCCAGCGTCGGGTCGGCGAAGTCGGTGGTGACGCCGTTGTCGACGATCTGCATGTAGCCCGGCGTTCCCGGGTCGGCGCTCACCGTGATCGTGTCGTTGCCCGAGGTCCCGTCGAACGTGTACGTGCTCGGAGCCTGATCGGACACCGTCTGCATGCCGCTGTAGGCGATCCCGTCGCACGTGCCCGAGCCCGGCGACGGGGTGCCCGGGCACGGCTCGAACAGCGTGTTGCCGCCGCCCTGACCGGTCAGTTGCGTGAACCCGGACCAAGCGGTGCTGTCGAGCGTGCCGCTGTCGTTGCCGGTGATCGCGAACGTCCCGCCGCCGGCCGGTCCCCGGAGCGTGTCGGCGCCGCTGCCGCCGGTGATCGACACGAAACCACTGAAGGACGCGCCGAGGACAGTGCCGACGCCGGTTCCGCTCAGCGTCCAGGTCTCGGGGGTCGCCGGGCCGGTGAGCGTGTCGATCCCGCTCGTCCCGAGCAGCTTCCCGAAGTTCTCGAACGTCACCGTCCCGAGCGTCCCGTCAACCGTGCCGCTCGGGGTCCCGGCCCCGGTCAATGTCCAGTCGGTCGGATCGTTCTGGTCGCTCGGGCCGACGAGCTCGTCGTTCGTGCTCCCGCCGGCCACCGTCTGGAAGCCGGTGTACGTGTAGGCGGCGCTTCCTGCGAGCGTCCCATCGCCGGCGCCGTCGGTCGTGATCTCGAACGTGCCCGACGGGCTCGAGGGACCGCCGAGGGTGTTGCCCGTGCCGGTGCCGGCGTTGATCGACACGATCGGCACGTGCGAGTCGAGCGACTGGAATGTGACGGTGTTGTCGTTGCCGCCGAGATCGACGACCAGCTCCGTTGTCGGATCGGAGAACTCGACGGTGCCGAACGCGCCGCCGGTGATCTCGTTCTGGATCCCGTTCGCGCCGCTGAGCGACTCGATCGTCGGCGTGTCGTCCCCGCCGGCGGCTCCGTAGTACGTGAACGTCGCCACCGTCGTCGACACGATCGTTCCCATGTCGCTGAAGCTCGCGCCTGCGACCGTGCCCGAGCCCGCGCCGCTGCTGGTCCACCCCGGGGCGTCGAGCGTGTTCGTCCCCTCACCGGTCAGCGTCTTGAAGGCGATGAACCCGATCGCGTTGCTCGCGCCGGTGGGGGTCAACGTGCCCGAGCCGTTGCCGTCGATCGCCCAGGTGCCGCCACCGCCCGGCCCGACCAGCGTGTCGTCGGCCGAGCTCGACTCCAGGGTGGCGATCCCGCTGAAGACGTACGTTTCGGCGGGGGTCACGATCGTCACGCCTGCCGGGCTGGAGATCGTCCACGTGGACGATCCGCTCAGCGGTCCGACCACGGTGTCGCCGGACGCGCCGCTCTCACCGCTCGCGGTGATCGTCGAGACCCCGGTGACCGTGACGCCGTCGACGGTGAAGCCGCCGCCGCTGAGCAGCGTCCACGTGGTGCCCGCGCTCGGCCCGGCGAGCGTGTCCGAGCCGTCGCCCGAGGCCTGCGCGAAGTCGAAGCCGCTGAACGCGACCCCGGTGCTCTGGCCGGGGACCGAGACGGAGCCTGCACCGGCGCCGGTGATCGTCCAGGCCCCGGTGCTCGAGTACACGATCGTGTTGTCCCCCGGGTCGCCGAGGCCGCCGTACAGCTGATCGACCCCGCTGAACGTGATCTCATCGAACGGCGACTGGACGCCGGAGTCCGGGTCCGTGCCCTCGCCGACGACCGAGCCCGAGCCGGTGGTCGGATCGGTGATCGTCCACGTGGTCGAGTCCGAGAACGAGCCGCCGAGGCTGTCCGAGCCGCTGCCGTTGAGCGTCTGGAAGCCTTCGAACGCGATCGAGCCGGTGAACCCCTCCACGGGCGGCGCGTTGCCGATCACCGCCAGGCCGGCGGAGTCGACCACGACGCACTGGGATTGCGTCGCGCACGAGACACCGCCGGGCGTGCCGTCCTTGTCGATCTGCGTCACGACCCACGGAGCGTCCGGCGGGCCGTTCGACGTGATCGCATTTCCGGCCCCGTCGGTCGCGACGCAGATCGCCCCGGTGCAGGAGATCGCCGTGATCAGGTTCGTGCCGTCGACGGCGGTGTACGTCCAGCCGACCTGACCCGCGGTCGGATCCTCGGAGGTGACGACCGCGCCCTTCGCGTCGGTCGCGACGCACAGCGAGTTGATCGTGCACGAGATCGCGGTCAGCGGAGCGTTCAGGTCGACCTCGCTGACCTGCCAAGCGCTCGCGCCGCCGGTCGGGGCGGCCGAGGCGATCACATCGCCGAGCAGGTCGGTCGCGACGCACAGCGAGTCCGTCGGGCAAGAGATACCCGAGAGCGTGTTCGAGCCGTCGACGCTCGCCTGCGTCCAGGACGTGAAGCCGCCGAGCGGGGTGGTGGCGGTGAACACGTTGCCGTCACTGTCGACCGCGACGCACACTCCACCGTCGGGCGAGCACGACACGCCGTACAGCGTCTGGCCGGGATCGATCCGCGTGACGACCCAGTCGCCGACCGAGTTCCCGGTCGGATCGGTCGATGTGAGCACCTCGCCGTGGTTGTCGACCGCCACGCAGAACGTCGGCGTGCAGGAGACGGACTCGATCGTGTACGTGCCGTCGATCGGGGCCACCGCCCAGGTCGCGCCCGCGTTCGAGCTGCTTGCCAGCTCGCCGTTCGGGCCGCCTGCGACGCACACGCCGGTCGTGGTGCACGAGACGCCGAGCAGCGATGCGCCTCCGGCGCCCGACGGCGGGGACCAGATGACCGGCGTCGAGGATGCGGGGCCACCGCTGCCGGCGTCCGTTCCCTGGAGCGTCCAGCTGAACGGATTCTGCGGCCCGTTGAGCGTGTACACGGCGCCGGTGCCGCCGATCAGCGTCAGCTGCCCGGCGAACGCCGTCAGCGTGCCGATCGTGACCGTGTTGGTTGTGGCATCCCCGGCCTCGACGACGAGCTCGGTGCTGGGCGCGATCAGCGGCAGCACCGTGGTCGTGATCTCCTGCTGGGGCCCGTTCTGCGTCTCCAGGGTGTAGATGCTCGTCCAGGTGATCGACATGTTGGCGCCGTTTGGCCCGCCCTGGTCGTCGGCGATCGTGATCGTGTCCATCGGATCGATCGCGCCGGCAGCGTCGGGCGGCGCCACGTATGTGAACGTGTCGACGGCGGCGTAGGTGGTCGTCGTGATCCCCGTGTAGGCGATCCCCATCACGCTGCCGCCGCCGACCGCCGTCGGCGTCGTGAGCGTGTCGGTTCCCGAGCCCGTGATCGAGGTGAAGCCGAAGAAGTCGAGGCCCTGGATGTCGCCCGCGTTGTTGCCGTCGATCGTCCAGGTGCAGCCCGATCCGCCGTTCGCCGTGCAGGTTGCGTTCGACGGGCCGCTCAGCGTGTTCGGCCCGGGGCCGTCCGCGGTCACCGAGTCGAGGTTCGTGAACGTGATCGGCTGGAAGTCCGAGCCGTCCGAGGTTGCGGTGCCGTTCGTCCCGTCGTACGTCCAGGCGCTGCCGGCGGTCAGATTCGCGAGCGTCAGCGACGTGTCACCCGTGCCTCCGTCGACCGACACCGGCACCGGGATCGCGCCACCGCTGAGGTCGAGCGTGATGTCGTTGTCGTTCCCGTCGGTGCTCGCGATGGCCATCGCGGTGATCCCCGCGTCCGGGAGCACGGCGCTGTTGCCGTCGATGGCGATCGAGTAGCTCGCGCCCGACATCGCCACCGTGACCGTGCGGCTGTCGGTGGTGTTGCCCAGATCGGCGGGCTCGGCGAGCGCCAGCCCCAGGCTCGCCGCTGCGTCGGTGATCTGGGCCGCGCCGACGTCGACCAGGAGCGCGCCCGTGAAGTAACCGGCCGCGAGCGCCGAGGCGTCGATCGTGACGGCGGTCGTGTAGTCGCTGTCGCCGGTGATCGAGAGCAACGAGCTCGGCGCGTCGACTTGGATCGTCGTTGTCGTGACGTCGTCGTCTTCGCCGGTCGTGGGGTCGATCGTGGTGTCCGCGTCGGTGAGCGACAGGATGCCGGCGCCCGATCCGGCGCTCAGCGTGATCACGTTGTCGCCGGCAGGGCCCTGGTAGCTGAAGCTCGAGCCCGCGGCGAGGTGAACGGCCTGGATGCCGGAGTAGCTGATCCCGAGCACGCTTCCAGCGCCGCCGCCCGAGCTCGTGACGGCGGTCGGCGTGTCCAGGGTGTCGGTCGAGGCGCCGGATCCGCTCGCGATGGCCTCGAAGCCGCTGAACGAGAGCCCGGCGACGCTCCCCGACTCGGTGCCGTCGACGGTCCAGGTCGACGCGCCGGTCGGTCCGGTGAGGGAGTTGTCGACGGTGCTGTCGAGCGTGATCTGCACGACGTCGACGAGCGTGATCGTCTGGAAGTCGCCTCCCGAGCTCGTACCCGTCAGCGTCGTGCCGTTCCACGTCCACGCGCTGTCGGTGTCGAGCGTCGGGATCGTCAGCGTGTTGCCCTGTCCGCCGGTGAACGAGATCGGCACCGGGATCGCGCCGCCGTCGAGGTCGAGCGTGACGTTGGCCCCCGAGGGGCTCGTGCTGACGATCGAGACGCTCGTGATGTCCGCAAGCGGCGCGGTCTCGACCGTCACGCCGTTCTCGACGGCGTCGAGGTCGGAGTTGTCGACACGGAGCGTCAGGTTCTCCGTCTCCGGACCGGTGAGCGTGATCGTCCAAACGCCCGCCGCGACGACGTACGTGGAGAAGTGGGGCAGCCCGGCGGTCACGGTGCCGGCCTGCGCGTCGTAGCTCGAGCTGATCGGCACCGCCGCGCCGGCCGTCGGCAGGTAGTAGACCTGCCCGCCCGGGGCGCCTGCGATCGTCAGCTGCGGGGGCGAGTTGAACTGCTCGATCAGCGCGCCGGTCTGCACGTTCACGGCTTGGAGCTCGTACTCGTCCGAGGCGGGCGTGATCCCGTCGACGGGTCCGCTCGGCGCCACCACCGTCACGGACACGTTGGCGTCCGCCGGGAGGCTGCCGGGAGCGAAGGTCAGGGTCGCCGCTCCGGCGGTGATCGAGCCGCCGCCGGCGGCCGTGATCAGAACTGGTCCGTAGGTGGACGGGGGCCCGCGCGCGCTCGCCGTGCCCAGCGCCACCGAGGACGTCGTGTCGCTGCCGGTCGAAGAGATCTGGGTGCTCGCGGGCGGGGTGTCCGTGCTCTGGGTCGCTGCCGTCCCGCCGCTCGAGGAGGGCGTCGTGCCCGCCGCGCTCGTCGTCGTCGCTGCCGCGCCGGTGCTCGGCGCCTGGATCCCGGTCGCGACCGTCGGGCTCGACGGCGTGTTGTCAACGCTCACGGTCAGCGGCGCCGCGGCCAGTGGCGCCGCGGGCGCCGACAGGCCGATCGCCGGCGTGCTCTGCGTCGTGGCGGACACGATCGAGGCCGGGAGCGCCGTCGAGACCGTCGACACCGTCTGCGCGGGGGTCGTGACCACCGCCTGCGAGCTGACGGTCTCCGGCGTGAGCACGGTCTCCTGGACGACGGTGGCGCTGGTGGCGAGCTTCACCGAGCTCGCGGCCGGGGCATTGATCGCGGCGTTGTGGGGCGTCGAGGCGTTGCCCTGCGCCGGCGAGGAGATCTGCGCTGCGGGCGACCCGGTGCTGCCGCTCGCACCCGCGCTCCCGCTCGCAACCGCGCTCCCGCTCGCCGACCCTGAAGCGCTGCTTGAGGGTGAACCCGTGGTCGAGGGTGTCGCGGCCGGACCCGGAACGGTTTCCTCCACGGTCGTCGGCGTCGCCTTGTGCGGGACGGACGCCGCGGTCGCGCTCGCGCCGGCGCCGCTCGTGTCGGCGGCTGCCGCGGGTTGCGCATTCGCGGCCGGCTGGGTGCCCGTCGCCGGCGCTCCGGCCGGATTCACGCTCGGTGGCGTGGAGCCGACGGCGATCGGTGGCGGCGCGGGGCCCCGCTGCGAGGTGACGGGCGCGTTCTGCACCGCGTTCGCCAGACCTGAGACGGCAGGCGAGCTCGCCGACGGGCCGCCGCTCGCGGCTCCCGGACTTCCGGTCAGCGCGTAGCTGTTGCTCTGCACCGGCACGCGAGGCTTGCTCACGACGTGGCGCACGACCACCACGCGCCGAGTGGCGGCGCCCGGGGCCGCGGTCACGACGCGCGCTGCCGTGGTCGGCGCTGCGGTGGAGGTGGGGGTCGACGGCACTGCAGGCGCCGGGCGAAGCGCGGGGATCTGGAGCGCGGGGAAGCGGGCGACGGGCACCTCGAGCACCGGAATCGTGACCGCGGCGGGCACCGACGGCGCGAGTGCGCCCTCGACCGAACCGACGAGCGCCGCCCAGTAGGGCATCGACAGCGCGATCAGCCCGAGCACGGCGAACCAGAACCGCTGGCGACGCGTGCCGAGGCCGTTGAGCCCGACCGGCACGGTCCCGAAAGCGGCCTTTTTCCCTGCTATCGCCGGAGCAAGGCTACGGCGCACGCGTGCAGTCCCTGTTCAACTCTCGTTTACCCCCGGCCGATTTCTCGGCTCGTCTCGTCTCGTTTTTACACGACCGTCCGCGGCCCCCGCCGCACATCCACCCCGGTCACTCGCTGTTCAAGCTTGTGGGCGCGGGCAGCTTACACACTTGTACGGTCAAGTGTCCAGGAACGTCCCGCTCGGGGCGTGGATCGCGCGCTCGGAGCGCACGATGCTTGCTCGTAGCTACCGATTCCGCGTGGTTCAGGCCCAGGGAAGCGGGCTGACCGGGTGCCGCGCGACGCCCTCCTGAAGCGCGGCCAGCTGCCACGGGTTCCGCCTGGGCGCAGGCGCAACCGGGACCGGCGCGGTCTGCCGCATGAACCGCTCGAGCGCCGCGACGATCGCCGCCGCCTCCTCCGGCGAGGCGTCGGGCGCGAAGATCGTCAGCTTCGGCCGGCGGTTCACCGGCCGGAGGCTACCCCTTTACGGTCCTCGTCACGGCCGGCCCGAACTCGGGCGTGTAGACGACGGTCAGCTCCTGCCCGGACGCCACTTTGAAGCTCGCGCTCCCAGCGGCCTTCAGCCGGTGCGAGGTCTTCCCGACCCGAACCGTCCCCGGGCCCGACACGGTGACCACGAGCTTCGCCCACTTGCCGCGCTTGCGCAGCGCCAGCTTCGTGATCTTGCCGGGCGACTCCACCGTCAGGCGCGCGGTCTGGGTGCCGACGAAACCGAGCGCGTCGGTGACCGACAACCGCACGGTGTAGACGCCGGGGTGGCTGTATGCGTGCTTGGGGGCGACGCCAGTGCCAGTGACGCCGTCGCCGAAGCTCCAGGTGTACGCCGCGATCGAGCCACCGGCGTTCGTGTCGCGCGAGCCGGCGGCGCTGAATGCCACCTTCTCGCCCGTGGCCGCCGCGCTGGGCTTCGCGGTGAACGAAGCGGTGGGCGCCGTCCCGATCACGACGGTGTGCGAGAGCGAGGACAGCTGCCCGTCCTCGTCGACGACCGTCAGCGTCGCCTGATATCTGCCGGCCGCCTTGTACGTGTGCGCGACCTGCGCGAGCGGCCCGGCGCTGAACGCCGTCCCCCCGTCGCCGAAGCCCCAGGTGGCGCTGCTGACGCCGGCGGCGGCAACAGTCGGGCCCGGGTTGAAGGTGACCGACGTGTTCGGCGCCGCCGGCGGCGGCGTCACGAATGCGGCCGAGAGCGTCCCGCCGTTCGCCGCCGTTTCACAGTTCTGCTGCCCGTTGCTCCAGACGGATTGCGTGAAGTAGTGGTCGCCGTTGATCAGCTGGTCGGCGAGCGTGCCCCAGAATGCCGGAGCGATCGGAGTCGCGTCGCCGCTGATCGTCGGCGAATAGGCGTTCGGGCTGTTGCCGGCGTTGGGGTCCGCCGTCGCGGCGTAGTTGACGCAGTTGTCCGCGATCTCGTTCTCGTTGCTGCCGCTGGTGTCCTCCCAGCCGGTCGCGCTCGGAGTGACGATCGGATCGGTGATCGACTCATTGCTCTCGTGGCTCATCAGGTCGGCGATCGTGTCCGCGAAGTCGCCGTTCGGGTATTGCGGGGTCGGCGACGACTCGTCGCCCTGGCAGCCCTCGAGCCCGTATTGCTCCGACGAGAATGGGATCGGCGCGTAGATCACCTGGCTGTCGCCGGCGTCGGGGTCCTCGAAGTTGTTGTGGTACGCGCAGAAGTCGTTGTCGGTTGGGGGCACGGCGAGGTCGGAGCAGCCGTCCGACGCCACCGTGTCGAAGCACACGTCCGTGTCCTCGGGCGTGACCACGAAATAGACGGGCGCGTTCGGGCCGGTGCCCGTTGGCAGGTCGTCGGCAGCGATCAATGACGACAGCTCGCTCTGGATGTCGTCGTCGGTCACGCAGGACGGGAATCCGGTCTGGCTCGGGCAGTCATCCGGGTAGGCGTCCGTGTCGACGACGGCCTGCTTCGCCGCGTCGAAGGTCTGCCGCTCGTCCGCGAACCCGGTCGAATCGAAGTACTGGCGCCCGACCCCGTAGGTGTCACCGGTCTCAGCGGTGTCGTCGGCCACGTCGGTCAGGTATCTCTCCAGCAGGTCGACGGAGGTTGCCGGGAGCGGTGTGACAGAGCTGGGCTCCCACAGGATCAGGTACGGATCGATCGTGTGCAGCACCGGTCCGCCCTGCCAGCAGACGTTGCCGTCATCCGGCGTCGTGCACGTGTCATCCGCCGGGATCGCCTCGGGCCGCCGAACGTGCGCGATCCGACCCGGCTCGATCGCGCTCCCCTTGGTCAATGCCGGGTCGGCGCCACCGCGGAACAGCACGCCGGCCTGGTGCCCGTTCGGGAGGCGGACGACTACCGCGCCCGCGGACGCCGCGAGCGCCAGCACGCAGCCCACCGCACAGCCGAGCACGACGAGTGCTCTGGTGATCCGGTCCGTCCGCGGGTGCCCCACGACGACGGAAGATATCGTGATCGAGGTGCCCGAGCTCCCCGTTCTTGACCACGACTCCGTCCTCACCGCGGTATCTCCCGCGGACGCGATCGAGTGCGTCCGCGCGGCGCTCGTGTCCCATTACCGCGGCGAGTGGGAGATGCCCGCCAAGGTCTACCTCGAGAGCCCGCCGTTCGGCGATTTCCGCGCGATGCCCGCACGCGGCGCCGGCCTCGCGATCGTCAAGTGGGTGACCTCGTTCCCGGGCAATCCGGCGCGCGGGCTGCCGACCGTCACGGGCGTGATCTGCGTCTCCGACGCGACCAACGGTGAGCCGCTGATGCTGCTCGACGCCCGCTCGGTCACCGCACTGCGGACCGGCGCGGTCGCCGCCGTGGCCGCGCAGGCGCTCGCCGCGCAGGGCGCGCGGACCGTCGGCCTGATCGGGTGCGGGCTGCACGGCGCCTGGGTGGCGCGCTGCCTCGCGGTCGCGGGCTACGGACCGGGCGTGTGCTTCGACCCGTCGCAGGACGCCGCCCGTTCGGTTGCGGACGAGCTCCTGTGGGAGGTCGGCACCCGGGCGGACGCCGCCCGCGCCGATGTGGTCTGCTGCGTCACTCCCGGCGCCGAGATCGTGATCGACGCCGGCGACCTGCGGCCGGGCATGCACCTGAACATGCTCGGCGCGGACGGGCCGGGCAAGGCCGAGGCGAGCCCCGGCGCCGTCGCCTCGTGCACCCTGTTCTGCGACGAGTGGGAGCAGGCCTCGCACGGCGGCGAGCTCACACGAGCTGTGAACGATGGCCTGGTCATCCGTGAGCAGGTCACCGAGCTGGGCGCCGTGCTCGCGGGCGCCGCCGCCGCCCGCCCCGGGCGGGCGGGCTCCGAGTCCGTGACCTTGTTCGACTCCACCGGCCTCGCGATCCAGGACCTCGCGATCGCCGCCGCGGCGCTCGATGCATGGCGAGCCGGGACCGTGGCCGCGCAGGCCGTGAAGCTGTGAGGACCGCTACGAGCGAACCGTGACGCGAACCGTTTCGGTCATCGAGAAACCGTCGACCGGGACATATCTGACTCTCAACCTGAGCTTGATTCTATGATGGCGGCGGAGCGCTGCGGCCTGCCTGTGCGTCAGCCGCAGCCTGATTGTCGCGGTCCCGGGCCGTCGCAGCCGCACGCTGCGTCGGCCGACGGTTACCGTCCCGGCGGCGTCGACCGTGACCAGCAGTTCGCGCATGTGCACGCGGAGGCGAGTGATCTTGGGCGGCACCCGGACCGTGACGTGCTTGATCGCGGTAGCCGAGACGCCGTCTTGATCGGTTGCCGTGAGCGTCACGAGATAGGTTCCGGGGTGCGCAAAGTCATGGCCCACGGTCTCGCCGCTCGCGGCGGGCGTGCCGTCACCGAAGCTCCAGCGATAGGAGCTGATCGAGCCATTGATCTCGCTCGAGCTCGCGGCATCGAAGAACGCTGGGTGACCGGCCCACGGCAACGCCGGCACGAGCACGAACGCGGCGTCGGGCGCACCGCGCACGTAGACGAGGCGGGATGCCGTGGCGGTCTGGTGCTGGGAATCGAGAACCGTCAGCGTTACTTCATACGTCCCCGCGCTCGCATACGTGTGCGTCGGCGTCGGGGAGGAGCTGCCGATCACGCTGGTGACGCCGTCCCCGAAGTTCCAGCTGTACGTGAGTGACGATCCCTGCGAGCCACTGGCATCGAACGCGACCGGCTGCCCAGGGACGCTGTGCGCGGCGCTGACCGTGAACGTCGGGATCGGTCCTTGGTCTCCGGTGCAGGCGTCGTCCGCGGCTCCGCGTGGGGTCCCGTTGGCTTCGTAGACCGTCAGCGCCACGTCGTAGCACCCCGGCTTGGGGAACGTGTGCGTGATCGTCGGCGAGGTCGACTCCGCCTCGGTCAACGCGCTCGGATAACCGTTGTCGTTGAACTGCCAGTGGTAGTGGGCGATCCCATCCGGAGCGGAAGAGCCGGACGCGTTGAAGGTGATCGTCGTTCCAGGCTGGGCGGAGCTCGTGAACTGCGCGACCGGGGGTGCGTAGTTCGGCGGCAGCGCCGGCAGGCACTGGCTGCCCGAGTCGCTCCAGATGTACTGGGTCCAGTAGAGGTCACCGTTGATCACCTGGTCGTAGCTTGCGTCGCCGCCATCCCACGCGCACTTGTCGGCGACTTCCTCGTCCTCACCCGTCTGCTCGCTGGTCGTGTAGTCCCACCATCCGAGGCCGCCGATCGGGTCTGTGATCGATTCGATCTGCTCGTGCGCGATCAGGTTGACCGCCACATCCGAGGGTCCGTTCGGCTGCGCGCCGGCCTCGGTGCAACCGTCGTTGCCCACGACGTACGGGATCACGGCGTACACGAACTCACCGCCCCCACCCGGCAGCCAGGCGGAGTGGTAAGCGCACGCGAACGCGCTGTGCGTCGCATCGGCTGTGCAGAACGACGTCCCGTCGCACACGTCGATACCCGGGGGCAGGATGAAGAAATAGATGTCGGTCAGCCCGCCGCGAAGTGCCGCATAGCCTCGGTAGGCGATGAACTCCGACTCGATCTGGGCGTCGGTCAGGCAGGTCCGGCCCGGTTTCGCTGGGCATCCACCGGCCGGAAACGGGTCGGTGTCGACAAGCTGCGCACCGACATCCGCGGCGTAATTCGCGGTGTCTCCGGTGGCGTCGTTGTACTGAGCGGCGACCGAGTCGACGTCGCCATGCCCCCCGCTGTCCCGCTCGACGTCGTAAAAGTACTTCGCGATCCCGCTCACGTACTCAGCCGGAAACGCCGACAGGCCGTGCGGGCTCCAGTAGATCGTGTAATCGGTGTTCGACGGCATCACCGGGCCGCCGTTGTAGTCGACGTTCGAGAACTGGGCGTCGTCGGGGCGAACCCCCGCCGAACGGCTTGCGACCGGCAGGTAGCCGGCTGCGTGTTCGGTCGGGAGCCGGACGGCATCGGCTGTCGCGGGCACCGCGCCCAGCGCTGCGAGCAGCAGCTGAACGCCGGTCGCGACGGCGAGGATCTTGGCCCGGGATAGCACTGCTTCGGTCCGATCGCGGACGCCCGGCCAGCGCCGCGGTTACCGCCGGAAGCTTACGCCGCCTACAGCGGAATGTTGCCGTGCTTGCGCTTCGGCCCGGGCTCGCGCTTGGTCTGGAGCGTCTCGAGCGCGGTGATGATCTTCGGCCGCGTCTCGTGCGGCACGATCACGTCGTCGATGTAGCCGCGTTCGGCGGCCGCGTACGGGTTCGCGAAGTGCGCCTTGTAGTCGTTGATCAGCTTCTGCCGCCGCGTCTCGGGCGTCGGCGAGGACTGGATGTCGCGCCGGTAGATGATGTTGACGGCGCCCTCGGGCCCCATCACCGCGACCTCCGCCGTCGGCCACGCGAAGTTGAAGTCCGCGAGCATGTGCTTGGAGGCCATGACGTCGTACGCGCCGCCGTACGCCTTGCGCGTGATGATCGTGATCTTCGGAACGGTGGCCTCGGTGTACGCGTACAGCAGCTTCGCTCCGTGGCGGATGATTCCGCCCCACTCCTGCGTCGTGCCGGGCAGGAACCCGGGCACGTCACAGAACGTGATGATCGGGATGTTGAACGCGTCGCAGGTGCGGACGAAGCGCCCGGCCTTGCAGCTCGAGTCGATGTCGAGCACGCCCGCGAGCTGGTTCGGCTGGTTGCCGACGATCCCGACCGCGTAGCCGTTCAGGCGGCTGAAGCCACAGATGATGTTCCGCGCGTAGTGCTCGTGGACCTCGAAGAACTCGCCGTCGTCGACGATGTGCCGGACGACGTCGCGCATGTCGTACGGCTTGTTCGGGTTGTCGGGGACGACGCTGTCGAGCTCGGGATCCATTCGCAGCGGATCGTCCGTCGGCTGCACCTGGGGCGGGATCTCGAGGTTGTTCTGCGGCAGGAAGGAGAACAGGTACCGCGTGTCCTCGAGGCACTGGTCCTCGTCGTCGGAGGCGAAGTGCGCCACTCCGGACTTCGAGTTGTGGCTCATCGCGCCGCCGAGCTCCTCGAACCCGACCTCCTCACCCGTGACCGTCTTGATCACGTCGGGCCCCGTGATGAACATGTGCGAGGTCTCCTTGACCATGAAGATGAAGTCCGTCATCGCCGGCGAGTAGACCGCGCCGCCGGCGCACGGGCCCATGATCAGGCTGATCTGCGGGATCACGCCGCTGCATTTGACGTTGCGGACGAAAACGTCCCCATACGCGCCGAGGCTGACGACGCCCTCCTGGATCCGCGCGCCGCCCGAGTCGTTGATCCCGATCACCGGGCAGCCGATCCTCGCCGCCAGATCCATGATCT
Organism: uncultured Solirubrobacterales bacterium; assembly: GCA_963826895.1. Classification (GTDB taxonomy): domain Bacteria; phylum Actinomycetota; class Thermoleophilia; order Solirubrobacterales; family Solirubrobacteraceae; genus Palsa-465. The sequence goes on along the minus strand of CAWGYJ010000005.1, from coordinate 253,695 downwards.
TGCACATCTTCTCGGCCATCACCTCGCCGAGCGAGCCGCCGAACACGGTGAAGTCCTGGCTGAACACGCACACCCGCCGGCCGTCGATCGTCCCGTGTCCGGTCACGACCGCGTCGCCGTACGGGCGGTTCTTGTCCATCTCGAAGTCGTGCGTGCGGTGGCGCACGAACGCGTCGAGCTCCTGGAACGAGCCCGGATCGAGCAGCTTCTCGATCCGCTCGCGCGCCGTGTACTTGCCCTTCGCGTGCTGCTTCTCGATCGCCGCGTCTGAGGCGGCGTGGACCGCCTCGTGGCGCAGCTCCTCGAGCTGCGCCAGCTTCTCCTCGTACGTCTCCGGGGCCTTGTCCCGCATCGCGGCCCGCGAGTCTACCCTCGCCCCGCCCGCGGCCGCCACCGGACGAAATCGCCAAACCTTGCGAGGCCCGGCATAGAGTCCGGCCGACAAACGGATCGGAGGGGTTGCCATGCGGGGAGCGCGTATTTCGTCATTGGTGCTGGCGGCGGTCTGGGTGGCGATGGTGGCGCCCGCCGGAGCCTCGGCGTTGCCGAGGGGTGAGATCAAGAGCTTCGCGAGCCCGACCACGAACTCGGGGCCGTTCGCGATCACCCCCGGAGCCAACGGAAGCCTCTGGTACACCGAGCAGCTGGGGAACAACATCGGCGACATCGTCGCCAACTCGTCGGGCCAGGGCGTGAGCTTCCCGCTCCCCAACACGGGCGCGGCGTTGAACGGGATCACGACCGGTCCCAACGGCGATCTGTATTTCGCCGAGGGGGCCGCTGACAAGATCGGCGTCTACGACCCGAGCAGCGCCGCGTTCAACTCCTACAACGCCGATCCGCTCGGCACTTACGGCGGTCCGTGGGGGATCACAACCGGGCCGGACGGGAACATCTGGTTCACCGAGCAGGGCGGCGCCAACGCAATCGGCGAGTTCGACCCCAGCACCAACACGGTCATCAACGAATACTCAACCTCAAAGGGGCTTACCGGCGGTGGACTGAACGGCATCGCCGTCGGGCCTGACGGCAACCTGTGGTTCGCCGAGGGCGCGAACGACAAGATCGGGCGAATCATCCCGTCGACCGGAGCAATCACGGAATACGCCACCTCCGGAAGCCCCGAGTACGTCACTCCGGGCCCCGATGGCAACGTCTGGTTCACCGACTACGGCGCGAACAAGGTCGGCTACGTGAACCCCTACACGGGCGTGGTCACCGAGTTCTCGACGCCCACCACGAGCAGCGGACCGTGGGGGATCACCGCCGGGCCCGACGGAGATCTGTGGTTCACGGAGAAATCGGCCGACAAGATCGGCGTGATCAACCCGTTCACGGACGCGATCACCGAGTTCTCGATCCCGACCGCGGGCGTCGACCCCGAGGGGATCGTCACCGGCTCCGACGGCAACCTGTATTTCGACGAATCTGCCAACCCGGGCGGCATCGGGGAGGTCGGCGCGAACGCGGAGCCCGCACAGCTCCAGCCGCCGGTCGTCTCGGGCTCGGGACAGGCGGGGACGCAGCAGACCTGCGGAGGCGATGCGTGGGCGACCTGGGCCGGCCTGCAGCCACTGCGGAATGAGTACTCATTCGACGGCTACAGCTGGTTCCTCTCCGACAACGGTCTGCCGCAGGGCACGGGCGCCACGTTCAGGCCGGATGCCGGCGACGTGGGGCTCGGCCTGACGTGCGTGTCGACCGTCACCTATCCGCTCACCGGCGTGACGGCGACTTCGTCGACCCCGTCCGTCTCGATCATCCCGCTGTCGTCCGGCCCGACCGGCGCCACCGGCCCGACGGGGAACACGGGCGCGACCGGCAACACGGGCGCGACCGGCAACACGGGCATGCCCGGCCAGCAGGGCAACCCGGGGCAGCGGGGCGCGCAGGGACCGACAGGGCCACAGGGCCCGAGCGGGAAGGTCGAGCTCGTGACCTGCAAGCAGGTGACCAAGACGGTCCACAAGCACAAGGTGACCAGCCAGAAGTGCACGACCAGGCTCGTGGCCGGGCCGATCAAGGTCAAGAGCTCGATCGCGACCGCGTTGCTGTCGCGGGCAGGCCACGTGTACGCGCTCGGCACCGCGGCGGGGACGCGGATCGTCCTGTACGCGGCCCGCGAGCTGCGGCCCGGCGCCTACACGCTGACGATCCGCGCGCGCGATCGCCACGGCTGGGCCGTGCGGCGCGAGAGCGTGAGGATCCGGTGAGCGATCAGCCCCGCGAAAACGGACGGTGGTGCGCCTGACCCAGGCTGTCGAGCGCCGCGACCAGCGCCGTCTCGGCGTTGGCCAGCTCGACCCCCAGCGACGGCGCCTCCGGCCCCGGCGCCGGCGCGCACCCAGCCACCGGCTCCACCGCCACCGGCGCGGACTCGGGCTCGGCGACCGGCTCTGACTCTGGCTCCGCGGTCAGCTCCCGCAACACGGTCTCCGGCTCAGGCTCCGGCTTCCCGACCAGCATCGCGAGCAGCCGCGCGAACATCCCCGGGCGCTTCTCCGGCTCCGGTTCGGCCTCCGGTTCCGTGGGCACGGGCTCCGCCACCGGCTCGGGCTCCGCCACCGGCTCCACCGCCACCGGCTCCACCGCCACCGGCTCGGGCTCGGCCACGACTTCCGGCGCCTCGGCGACCGCGACCTCCTCCAGCTTCGCCGTCAGCGTCACCCTCGTGCCCCATCCCGACGGCTCGAGCCGCACCGTGCCGCGTACCTGCTCGCCCTCCCAGGCGACGGCGGTTTCGGGCTCGAGCCTCGTGATCCTGATCTCGCCGAAGTGGTCGAGATGCCTCGTCAGCGCGCTCGCGTCGCTGCACTCGGCCCACAACTCGGGGGCCGATTTGACCAGGGTCCGGCTTGCCGTGTGCTCTGTCATGGGATCGACTTTCGCGCGGCCGGACCCGACTCCTTCCCGTTCCCGAGGTGAACTCGATCGTGCAGCCCGCGGCGCCTGAACTCCGCCTCGCCCGCGAAGAACCGACCCTCAGCGTTCAATCACTCGCCGATACGCGACCGCGCGACGCCACAGGGTCGGCCCGCGCCCAGCCGCGCTACTAGGAGTTGACGACCATCACGTAGATCGTCGCCAGCACCAGCAGGCTCATCGCCGTCCCGACCATCCCGAGCCGCCGACACAGCGCCTCGTACTCGGGGCTGAACGTGACCGATCCCTCACCCGCGGCCGCGACGTCGCGTTCGGCCAGCTCCGCCAGCCGTCCCTCGTAGCGGATCATGAACGAGCCCTCGAGCGCTCCCAGCACGAGCGCCGCTCCCACGCCCCACTGGACGAAGAACCGGCTCCACAGGTGCAGGTCGGTGGCCAGGTAGATGCCGGCGATCACGACCACGGTCAGGCCCGGGTTGACGACTCGGCGTCCGATCTGCTGTTGCATGCGGTGAAACCACGGCATCGCGCGCGGATCCCGCCGGCGCCCCACACCCAGGAACACGGGATAGGCGAACGTCACCCCGAACGCGACCACGACCGCCATCACATGGACGGCTATCGCGACCTGTGGGAACGTGACCGCCAACGACTAGAGCGTCGGGCGGTATTCGCCGAACACGTCGCGCATCGCGGCGCAGACCTCGCCCATCGAGCAGCGGTCGTTCAGCGCCTCTCGCAGCACCGGCAGAAGGTTGCCAGTGCCGGCTGCGGCGTCGCGCACCTCCTGCAGCCGCGCCGAGACGACCGCCGCGTCCCGGTTCTCCTTGAACGCCTTCAGCCGCCCGACCTGCTCACGCTCGGACTCGGGGTCGACGCGGAGGATGTCGGTCACCTCGAGCGTGTCGTCGACGAACTTGTTCACCCCGACGACGATGTCCTGCTCGATCCGGTAGCGCTCGTGGTAGCCGAACGCGGACTCCTCGATCTCGTTCTTCATGAAATCGATCGCCTGGACCGAGCCGCCGAGCTCGTCGATCTTCGCGATCAGCTCGGAAGCCCGGGTCTCGATCTCGTCGGTCAGCGCCTCGACGAAGTACGAGCCCGCGAACGGATCGACCGTGTCGGCGGCTCCGGACTCGTAGCCGATGATCTGCTGGGTCCGCAGCGCGATCTTCGCGGCCCGCTCGGTCGGCAGCGCGAGCGCCTCGTCGAACCCGTTCGTGTGCAGCGACTGGGTGCCGCCGCAGACGGCCGCGAACCCCTGCAGGGCAACACGCACGATGTTGTTCTCGGGCTGCTGCGCGGTCAGGGTCACGCCACCGGTCTGCGTGTGGAATCGCAGCTTCCACGACCGTTCGTCCAGAGCCCCGAACCGGTCGCGCATGATCGACGCCCACATCTTCCGCGCGGCCCGGAACTTCGCGACCTCCTGGAACACGTTGTTGTGACCGTTGAAGAAGAACGCGAGCCGCGGCGCGAACCGGTCGATCTCGAGGCCCGCATCGAGCGCCGCCTGCACGTACGCGATCCCGTTCGCGAGCGTGAACGCGACCTCCTGCACGGCCGAGCACCCCTTCTCTCGGAAGTGGTAGCCGCTGATCGAGATCGTGTTCCACTTCGGGACCCGTTCGTCGCAGTACGCGAACAGATCGGTCGTCAGCCGGATCGCGCCCTCCGGCGGGTAGATGAAGTTCCCGCGCGCTATGTACTCCTTGAGGATGTCGTTCTGGGTCGTGCCGCGGAGCTGCTCGGACGACACTCCCTGCTCCTCGCCGACGAGCTCGTAGAGCAGCAGCAGCACGGCCGCCGGGGCGTTGATCGTCATCGAGGTGGAGACCTGGTCGAGCGGGATCCCGTCGAACGCGGTCCGCATGTCGTCGATCGTGTCGATCGCGACACCGGTGCGGCCGACCTCGCCGAGGCAGCGCGGGTCATCGGAGTCGAGGCCGAGCTGCGTCGGCAGGTCGAACGCCATCGACAGCCCGGTCGAGCCGTGCTCGAGCAGGTAGCGGTAGCGCTCGTTGGACTCCTTCGCGCTCGCGTACCCGGCGTACTGGCGCATCGTCCACAGCTGCTTGCGGTACATGTCCGCGTGGACCCCTCGCGTGAACGGATACGAGCCCGGCTCACCGAGCCGCTCGGCCAGGTTGTCCGGCAGGTCGCGCTCGGTGTAGAGCTGCTCGATCTCGATCCCGGAGTCGGTGAATCGCCTTGGATCGTCAGGGCCGACGATCGGCGCGATCGTGCGGTTCTCGTCGGTCGTCGCCATCGCACAAGAGGTTACCCGGGCGGAGCGGGCCGGAACACGATGCCGCCGAGACGCCGGCGAGACCGCGCACACGAACAGAGCTAGCCTTCGGGCAATGCAGATTCGCGTGCGCCTGTTCGCCGGCCTGCGCGAGCGCGCGGGCGTCGACGTGCTCGAGCTGGAGCTCCCGGATGGCGCTACGGTGGCCGACGCGCTGGAGCGGCTCAAGCCGGTCGCCGGCGATCTCCAGGTGGTCATGGCTGTCAACCGCGAGTACGCGGACGCGGGCGATTCACTGCATGCCGACGACGAGCTTGCGCTGATCCCGCCCGTGTCGGGCGGCGCCGCCACCGCCGCCCGAGTCACGACCGACCCGCTCAGCCTCGACGCGCTCGCTGCCCGCGTCCGCGACCCCCGCGCCGGCGCCGTGGTCACGTTCGAGGGTGTCACGCGCGAGGTGGACCACCTCGACTACGAGGCGTACGCGGAGATGGCCGAGCAGCGGATCGCGGAGATCGTCGGGGACGCGATCCGGACCCATGGGCTGTGTGCCGCCGCCGCCGAGCATCGGATCGGCACGGTGCCGCTGTCCGAGTCGTCGGTGATCGTCGCGGCCTCGGCGCCGCACCGCGGCGAGGCGTTCGCGGGCGCGCGCGAGATCATCGACCGGATCAAGGCCGAGTGCCCGATCTGGAAGCGCGAGGAGGGTGAATGGGTGGAGGGGACCCGGCCGAGCTGAGGGCGCTGCCGGCGGTCCACGAGCTCGCCTCGAAGCTCGACGGGGCGCCGCACGCGCTCGCCATCTCGGCCGCGCGGCAAACGATCGAGCAGCAGCGCGCCGCGATCAGAACCGGCGCCCCGCTCACCGATGACCTGGTCGCCGCGGCGCGCGAGCGGCTGGCGCATCTCGACGCGCCGAGCCTGCGCCGCGTGATCAATGCCACCGGCGTGATCCTCCACACGAACCTCGGACGCGCGCCGCTGCCCGCGGCGGCCCGCGAGGCCGTGACCCGGCTCGCGGGCGGCTACAGCAATCTGGAGCTCAGCATCGACACGGGCGCGCGAGGCGGTCGCCAGGAGCACGTCGCCTCGCTGCTTCGCGAGCTGACCGGTGCGCAGGACGCGCTCGTCGTCAACAACGGCGCCGCGGCGGTGCTGCTGGCGGTCGCCGTATCGGGTGGCCCGGTGATCGTTTCGCGCGGGCAGCTGGTGGAGATCGGCGGCGGCTTCCGGATCCCGGAGGTGATCGCGGCCGGCGGCGCGCAGCTGGTCGAGGTCGGGACGACGAACCGGACCCGGCGCGCCGACTACCAAGCGGCGCTGAGCGAGAACGCCGCGATCCTCCGCGTGCACCGCTCGAACTTCGCCACGGTCGGGTTCGTCCAGGATGTCGAGGTGGAGGAGCTGTGCGAGCTCGGCGCGCCGGTGATCGACGACGTCGGCTCGGGACTGCTGGCCGACGGGATCGCCGCCGCGGCCGACGAGCCGTCGATCAGGCGCTCGATCGCCGCCGGCGCCGCGATCGTCTGCTGCTCGGCCGACAAGCTCCTCGGCGGCCCGCAGTCGGGACTGCTGATCGGTCGCACCGAGTGGGTGGCCGCGGCGGCTCGCCACCCGCTCGCGCGGGCGATGCGCGTCGACAAGCTCACCCTCGCCGCGCTCGAGGCGACCCTGATGCTGTATCGCGATCCGAAGCGCGCGCGGCGCGAGATCCCGGTCCTCGCGATGCTCGACGCCCCCGAGCACGTTCTGCAGACACGCGCGCAGACCCTGGCGGACGGAATCGGCGGCGGCGCAGAGCTCATCCGAACCACCTCCCGCCCCGGCGGCGGCGCACTCCCGCTGCTCGAGCTGCAAGGGCCCGCGGTCGCCCTGAACGGGTCCGCAGCAGAGCTCGCCGCGCAGCTTCGCAACGGCACGCCGCCGGTGATCGCGAGGGTGCACGAGGGACGCGTCCTGCTCGACCCGCGCACGATCGCGGACGACGAGCTCGAGCTGGTGATCGCCGCCGCCCGGCGATGATCCCCCCGGGCCCGCTGACGCTCGGCACTGCCGGCCACATCGACCACGGCAAGACCGCGCTCGTCAGGGCACTGACCGGAACGGACACCGACCGGCTGGCTCAGGAGCGCGAGCGTGGCATCTCGATCGAGCTCGGGTTCGCGCAGCTCGCGCTCCCCTCCGGCCGCCGGCTGTCGGTCGTCGACGTCCCCGGCCACGAGCGGTTCGTGCGCACGATGGTCGCCGGCGCGACCGGGATCGATCTGTACCTGATGGTGGTCGCGGCGGACGACGGAGTGATGCCGCAGACCCGCGAGCACGCGTCGGTGCTCCATGCGCTCGGGATCGAGACGGGGGTCATCGCGGTCACCAAGTCCGACCTGGCGGACCCGGCACGGGCGCTGGCCGAAACCCGGGCGCTCCTTCCGGGGGCCGGCGCGGTGGCCACGAGCGTCCGCACGGGCGAGGGTCTGCCCGAGCTGAGCGCCGCGCTCGAACGCGCCGCCGCCGGTGTGCCGAGTCGCGCCGACGAGGCCGGGCCGCCGCGACTTCACGTCGACCGCGTGTTCACGATCAAGGGGGCGGGAACAGTCGTGACGGGGACGCTGTGGTCGGGCGCGATCGCACGCGGCGACACGCTCACGGTGCTTCCGGCCGGCACTCCCGCGCGGGTCCGCGGCGTACAGGTTCACGACCGACCGGTCGACGCCGCGCGCGCCGGCCAGCGCGTCGCTGTGAACCTCGCGATCGGCCGCGGCGAGGTCGCGCGCGGGGATCTGCTGGCGGGCGGCGACGTGCACCCGACCCGGACCCTCGACGCCGCCCTGGAGCTGGACGGCGACATCGAGCACGGGGCTCGGGTCCAGGTCCACCACGGCACGCGCGAGACCCCGGCACGCCTGACCGCGCTCGGCGGACGCTTCTGGCAGCTGCGACTCGAACGGCCGCTGCTGGCGCTCGACGGCGACCGCCTCGTGATCAGGCGGATCTCACCGCCCGGCACGGTCGGTGGTGGCACCGTGCTGGATGCGAACGCACCCCGCCATGGCGCGAGCCGAGAGGCGCTCGCCCGGCTGGCCCGGATCGCCCGCGGCGAGCCCCCCGGCGCCTGGTCGACAAACGTCGCCCAAGACGCTCAAGACGCTCAAGCCATCGACCAAACCGCGGCCGGCGCCCCCCACACCCCCGCGCCGCCCTCGCTCCCCCCTTTGACTGACCAGTCAATCGATATGGAGCGCAGGCTCCGGGAGGCCCGGTTCGAGCCACCCCCCGACGCCGAGCTCGACCCCGGCCACCTCGCCGCCCTCCGCGCCCACGGCCGCGCGATCCGCGTCTCGAAGACGCTCCATTTCCACCCCGACGCAATCGACGAGGCCCGCACCAGAGCGATCCGGCTCGCAGACCGCAACGGCGGCGCGATCACGCTCGCGGAGCTGCGCGACGAGCTCGGAACCTCCCGCCGGTACGCCGAGGCGCTGCTCTCCCATCTGGATGCGACCCGCGTCACGATTCGCCGCGGCGATCAGCATGTGCTGCGCGGCGCCGGCCCCGCCCGCACCGCACGCTAACCGGGCCCACCGATAGATTGGGCCCGGATGCCCACTGCTCTAGTTACCGGAGGCGCAGGGTTCCTCGGCTCGCACCTGTGCGACGAGCTGCTGCGCCGCGGCCATCGCGTGATCTGCGTCGACAACCTCGAGACCGGTTCGCTGGCCAACATCGAGCACATCCGCTCGGACGATTTCATCCACCTGAACCTCGACATCATCGACCCGTACTTCGTGCAGGAGCGGATCGACTTCGTGTACCACCTCGCGTCGCCGGCCTCGCCGATCGACTACCTGCGGCTGCCGCTGCACACGCTGAAGGTCGGCTCCTACGGCACGCATCACACGCTCGGCCTCGCGAAGAAGCACCGCGCCCGGTTCCTGACCGCCTCCACCAGCGAGGTGTACGGCGACCCGCAGGTCCACCCGCAGCCCGAGAGCTACTGGGGCCACGTCAACCCGATCGGCCCGCGCGGCGTCTACGACGAGGCCAAGCGCTACGCCGAGGCGCTGACGATGGCCTATCACCGCCAGCAGGGCGTCGACACGGCGATCGTCCGCATCTTCAATACATACGGGGGCCGGATGAGACCGTACGACGGGCGCGCGATCCCGACCTTCCTGCGCCAGGCGCTCCAGGATCGGCCGATCACGGTGTTTGGCGACGGCTCGCAGACGCGATCGTTCTGCTATGTCGACGACCTGATTCGCGGGATCATCGCGCTGGCTGAATCGGGGTACCACAACCCCGTGAACATCGGCAACCCCAACGAGTTCACGCTGCTCGAGCTGGCGGAGGCGGTGCTCGAGGTGACGGGCTCGAAGTCGGAGATCGTGTACGAGGCGCTCCCCACCGACGACCCGCAGGTGCGCCAGCCCGACATCAGCCTGGCGCGCGAGATCCTCGGATGGGAACCGGAGATCGACTTGCGCGAGGGACTGCGGCGCACGATCGACCAATCGGGCGCGGAAGCGCTTGTCGGCGCACCGCGATAGCCGCGCAAACTCACGCGTTTCGGGCGTTTTTCGGCGCCCTGAGACCAACCGCGTAACTTTCGTTGTCAAGATACCGTTACCACCGTTGGGCAGAGATGATCGGTAGGCAAACCACTTGACGATCGACCAGCGCGAAGCACAGCGGAGCGCTGCCAACGGGACCAATGGCGACGGCACCGTGCCGTTCCCTCTCCCCGTGCGCGACGTGCGGCGCAAACGGCCGCCTGTGCTGTCGTTCCTGCTGCGCCTCGAGACGCTTCGGCGGGTGGCGAGAGTCGCCTCGCTGCTGATCCTCGACTACATCGGCGTGTTCGCAGCGATCTGGACCGTGCTCGCGCTCAAGCTCGCATTCCATGACGAGTTCCGCGCAAGCCTCGCCTGGCACGACACCAAGCACTACGCCGATTTCGGCTACCTCGTGACGGTGCTGATGTTCGCGCGCGTGGACCTGTACGCCGACCGGCCCCGCCGTCCCGGGCTCGCGGGGATCGCGACCGCGCTGTTCCAGGCGACAGTGATCGCCGCACTGTTCGCGCTGGCCAACGGTGAGCACTTCTCCACCTACTCCCTGTTCTACGGCTCGCTGTTCTTCGGCACCGTCTACATCGGCGCGCTGCGCCACCTGCACACGCGTGTCACCGGGTACCTGCTCGAGCAGGCGGGTTATACGCGCCGGGCGCTGCTGGTCGGATCGGGCAAGCACATCGAGGCGGTCGCGCACGCGCTCGCGGGCAAGTCCCGGACGCGCGTCGACCTCGTCGGCTACATCTCGCTGACGCCGCGGCCGAGCAACGGGCTGCGCTCGCTGGGTCAGCTCGAGGAACTGCCCGACGTGCTCGCCGCCGAGCGCATTCAGGAGGTGATCATCGCCGACCCGGACTTCCCCCAGGAGCGCGCGGTCGAGCTCGTCGACGTCTGTCACCGCCGCGGCGTCACGGTCCATGTCGCGCCGTCGACGATGGACATCCTGACCGACCGGGCCCAGTTCGTGCCCGGCCAGACGGTGCCGCTGTTCACCTTGCGCCCGCCGGTGTTCGAGGGGATCGATTACGCGCTCAAGCGCACGTTCGACCTGGTGCTGTCGGTGCTCGGGCTGATCTTCCTGGCCCCGATCCTGCTGCTGATCGCGATCGCGATCAAGCTCAACAGCCGCGGGGCGGCGATCTATCGCTCGGTACGCCCCGGCATGGCCGGAAGGCCGTTCTACTGCTTCAAGTTCCGCACGATGCGCGAGCACGCCGACCAGATCCAGGCCGACCTCGAGCCGCTCAACGAATCCTCGGGCGCGCTGTTCAAGATCCGAGAGGACCCGCGCCTGACCACCGTCGGCCGCTTCCTGCGCCGGTTCTCGCTCGACGAGCTGCCGCAGCTCGTCAACGTCGTGCGCGGCGAGATGTCGCTCGTCGGCCCGCGCCCGCTGCCGATGCGCGACTTCGAGAAGCTCGAGGAATGGCACAAGAAGCGTTATCTGGTGCTCCCCGGGATCACCGGCCTATGGCAGATCTCGGGCCGCGCCGAGCTCGACTTCGACGACCTGGTCCGGCTCGACTTCGTGTATCTCGAGCGCTGGTCGGTGTTCCTCGATCTGTCGATCCTGCTGAAGACGATCCCCGCAGTTCTCAGCCGCCGCGGCGCGTTCTGAACGCCGACGCCGCGGCGCCCGGATAAGCTCCCCGGCGCCGATGCCGCCCACAGACCGCTTCGTCATCTCATTCGCGGCCGAGCCGCCCCAGGAGGGAATCCCCTACGGGCGCTGGGCCGACACCCTTCGCGAGCACTTCTTCGCCGCCGTCCAGGCGCTCGACACCGAAGGCGAGGAGCTCGGCGAGCCAGGCGAGATCGCGTGGTTCCCGGACCGCGCGTTCGGGGGGCGCACCTACATCCCGGCGGTCGCCCGGACGAGCGCCGGCTACGAGCTGTTCGGCTACGTGTCGTTCGGCGAGGGCGCCGGCGGGCCGAGCGACTTCACCGCGAGCGTCGACTTCACCTCGGAGACGGCCGAGTCCAACCCCGACTGGAAGCTCGATCTGAACGACGACGTAATCGGCACCTGGCGCGGCGACCAGGGCAAGACCGCCGACATCACGCTCGTCTGGGGCGTGCCGATGATCGCCGGCGGCGCGGTCGTGACCGCCGAGCTGGCGAACCTCGCGGTCGATCAGTGCGACCTCGTGGACGAGCGCTTCACGCTGATCGCCCCCGACAACTACCGCGGCGACTTCGTCGACGTGAAGCTGTGGGACCGCCGTGGAAACGAGCTCGCGGTCGAGTCCCTGTACGTCGAGGATGACGAGGCCGAGGAGGACGAGGCCGAGGACTAGGAGCCGCCCGCCCCGCGCGGGCCGCGGCGCAGGCGTCCCAGCAGCCCGCCGCGCCTGACGCGAACGCGCGCGGCTTCCGCGGGTGGCACGTCCTCGACGGCCTCGGGCTGGTGGCGGCCGAGGCGCTCGGTGATCCGCCCGCCCTCCAGCGTCAGCATCTCGTCGGCCAGCCGGGCGGCAAGGCCCCGGTCACGGGTACTGATCAGCACGCCGCACCGCAGCGCTCCGAGGAGGGCTTCGATCACCGCCGCCTGCTCCGGATCCAGCCCGCCCGTGGGGTTCTCGGCGATCAGCAGCTGGGGGCCGTTGGCGAGCGCGACGGCCAGCGACGCCAGCCGGCGCTCGACGGCGGTCACCTCGTGCGGGTAGCGATCGGCGACCAGGCTCGCTTGCTCGATCCCGACCGCCTCGAGCAGGTCGAGCGCGCGGTCGCGCGCGGCCATCTTTCCTACTGGGTGATGCGCCGTCACGGCCTCGGACACCTGTGCCCCCAAGCGATGGCACGGATGCAGCGAGGACAGCGGGTCGGCGAACGCGAGTCCGATCCCCTCGCCGCGGATCTCGCGCAGGGCGGCGTCCGGGAGGGTGAGCAGATTGCGACCGGCGAACGTGATCTCGCCGCTCACCTGCACGCCCGGGTCGCGGGTCAGCCCGAGGATCGTCAGGGCGACGATGCTCTTGCCGGCGCCGGGCTCGCCGGCGATCGCCACCACGCCCTCGCGCGGCACCTCGAACGAGATCTCGTCGAGCACCGGCAGCCCGTCGACGACGACGCTGAGCTCGGCGACCTTGAGCACGGGCTCGCTCACGCCGTCCTCACCCTTGGATCGAATATCGCCCGGAGGACATCCAGCGCCAGGCGGACGACCACCATGAACAGCCCTGCGAGGACCGCGACGCCCTCCGCGGTCACGATGTCGTCGTGCCGGATCGACTCGTACACGAGCATCCCGACCCCCGGAATCGCGAACACGGTCTCGACCACGACCGCCGCGCCGAGCAGCGCCCCGAGCTCGATCCCGATCACCTTCAGCGCCGGCGCCGCCGCGACTCGAGCGACATGCCGCCAGACCACCGTCCGCTCGGGAAGGCCCTTGGCGCGGGCGGCGAGCAGCCAGTCGCTCTCCGACAGCCGCCACAGCTCCCGCCGCAGCGACCATGAGGCGATCGCTCCCTGCGTCAGCAGGATCGAGAGCCACGGCAGGATCAGCGAGGTGAGCCACTTCCCCGGATCCACGGTCAGGGGGACATAGGAGTTCGCGCCCGGGAGGACCGGGAACTGTCCGACATCCGAGGCGAACAGGTACAGGAGCAGCAGACCGAGCCAGAACGCCGGTACCGAGCCGAGTGCGAGCGCGACCGCGCCGACCACGTTGCGCAAGCGGCTACGGCGGCTGACTGCGGTCACGATGGCCAGCGGGATTGCGATCACCGCCCACAGCACGAGCGCTCCGAGCACGAGCGACGCGGTCGGCGGCAGTCGCGCCGCGATCAGGCTCAGCACGGAGCTGTGGCGCCGATGGCTGTAGCCGACGTTCAGGTGCAGGAAGATCGCCTTCAGGTAGTCGAGCAGCGATCCCCGAGCGCCGTTGGTCGCGTCCGGCAGCACGCGGAACAGCAGGTATGTGACCAGCGCCACCAGGATCAGCGCCAGCACCGCGCGCCCCAGACGGCGCAGCAGGTAGGCCCGGATCGTCACGCCCTCACCGCCCGTTCTACGCCGCGTCCCAGCAGGCGGAACGCGAGCACCGTCGCCGTCAGTGCCAACCCCGGGAACACGAGCCCCCACCAGCCCGAGTTGCCGCTCGTGATGTCACGGCCGGCCGACGCGATCATCTCGCCCCACTCGGCGTTCGGCGCCCGAACGCCGACGCCGAGGAACCCGAGCGCCGCCTCGAGCAGGATCGCCGCCGGCACGACCTGCAACCCGGCGACGCAGAGCCTCGTCACCGGGCGCTGCCGCCGGTCGCCGGCGACTCGCATCACCTCGGGTGCGATCACGCCGAACCCGGCGACCGCCACCGCGAAGATGACCGTCGCCCTTCCCGGTGAGACCGCCCCGCCGGCGCAGCCGGCCGCGCCACACGCCAGCCCGATCCCGACGCCGAGCAGGATCGCCGGCACGGCCATGCACGCGTCGAGCGCCGCCAGCACGACCATCCGCACGGGCGGCGGCACGTAGCTGGCGGCGATCCCGACCGCCGCTCCGAGCACGGTCGCGATCAGCGCGCCGAGCAAGCCGACCTCGAGCACCACACGCGCGCCGTATACCGTTCGCGCGAGCACATCCCGCCCGAGGTCGTCCACCCCGAGCGGATGGGCGCCGCTCGGACCGCTCGGTACGCCCAGCAGGCTCACCGCTCCGGGATTGCGGACGTTCGGGCCGCTGATGCCGAACAGGTCGACGATCAGAGGCGCCGCGATCGCCAGCAGCGCAAGCACGACCAGGAACCCGGCCGCGGCTAGCGTCAGGCGGTCGCGACGGAGCCGGCGGAGGACCACCTGGGGAGTCTATGCAGACTGATCGGCGGCGCCGTCGTCCTGCGAGTTCCCGTCCGAGTCCGGCCCGGGCACGCCGCCGGAGCCCGGCTCCGCGAGCACCGCCGCAGCGGTCTCCGTGGCGTTCGTCCCGGCGTCGCCGACCCCGGAGGCGGCGGGCACAGAGCCGTTCCCGACCGGCGTCTGCAGCGGGAAATGACACGCCGCCATGTGCTCGCCGCCGAACGAACGCAGCACCGGCACCTCCTCGGCGCACTTGTCCTGCACGAACGGGCAACGAGTGCGGAAGCGACAGCCCGAGGGCGGGTTCAACGGCGAGGGCAGCTCGCCCTTCATCGCCACGTCGCCATCCCTGCGCGCCCGCTCGGGGTTCGGGAGCGGAATCGCCTGGAGCAGGCCGGCGGTGTACGGGTGCGCCGGACGTTCGTAGATGTCGTCGCCGGTGCCGATCTCGACCATCTTGCCGAGATACATCACGCCGATCCGGTCGGCGAGATAGCGAACGACCGACAGATCGTGGGAGATGACGATGTACGTCAGCCCGTAGGTCCCCTGGACTCGCCGCATCAGGTTCAGGACCTGTGAGCGGATCGAGACGTCGAGCGCGGACACCGGCTCGTCGGCGACGATCACGTCGGGGTTGAGCGCGAGCGCCCGCGCGAGCCCGAGGCGCTGGCGCTGGCCGCCCGAGAACTCGTGCGGGTAGCGATCCATGTGGTCGGGTGCCAGCCCGACCTCATCGAGTAGCCGGCGAACGGCCTGCACACGCTCAGCCGATGTTCCGCGCTTGGCGATGTCGAGCGGCTCGGAGATGATCTCCTTGACGCGCATTCGCGGATCGAGCGACGCGTACGGGTCCTGGAACATGAACTGGAGATCCCGGCGCTTCGAGCGCAGCTCGGAGCGCTTGAACGTGCTCAGGTCCTCGCCGTTGAAGATCACCTGCCCGCCGGTGGGAGTCTCGAGCGCGACGCCGAGGCGGCCGAGCGTCGTCTTGCCGCAGCCCGACTCGCCGACGATCCCGAACGTCTCCCCCGGCGGACCTCGAGCTGTACGTCGGTGACCGCTTGCAGCGCGCCGATCTTCCGGCGCATCACTGCGCCGGCGGTGACCTCGAACTCCTTCGATACCGATCTGAACTCGAGCACGATGTCCGGCTTGCCCGCGCCACCGCTCGCGACGAGCGCGGCGGCCTCCTCGTCGGTCACCTCGAGCAGCTCGAGCTCCTTGCCGAACGTCTCCGCCAGCGCCTTGTTGGCCTCGGCCTCGGCGAGCAGCCCCGCGGCGACGTCGGAGATCTCGGTGACCGAGGACGCGCGCGGATGGAAGCAGGCGAACTTGTGCGCGGCGCGCTCCGGATCGTCTTCGAGCCTCGGCGCCTCGGTGCGGCACTGGTCGGTCGCGAACGCGCACCGCGCCGCGAACCGGCAGGCGAGCGGCGGCCGGCGAAGGTCGGGCGGCAGCCCGGGGATCGAGTACAGAATCTGGCTTCGGTCCTGGTCGAGCTTCGGGATCGAGGCGAGCAGTGCCTCGGTGTATGGATGGCGGACGTGCTTGAACAGCTCGAGCGTCTCCGCGGTTTCGATCTTCTGCCCGGCGTACATGACTACGACGCGGTCGGCGCGACCCGCGATCACGCCCATGTCGTGCGTGATCAGGATGATCCCCATGCCGAGCTCGGCCTTGAGCCTGTCGAGCAACCGGAGGATCTGCGCCTGGATCGTCACGTCCAGCGCGGTCGTCGGCTCGTCGGCGATCAGCAGCTTCGGGTCGCACGCCAGCGCAATCGCGATCATCACGCGCTGGCGCAGGCCCCCCGAGAGCTGATGCGGGTAGTCCTTGAGCCGCTCCGCCGGCCGCGGTAGGCCGACCATCTCGAGCACCTCGCGAGCGCGGTCCATCGCCGCCTGCTTGGAGACGTCCCGGTGGATCCGCACCGCCTCCGCAATCTGCTTGCCGATCGTCATCGTCGGATTGAGCGACGTCATCGGGTCCTGGAACACCATCCCGATGTCGTCGCCGCGGATCTTGCGGATCTCGGCGTCCGAGATCTTCGTCAGGTCCTTCCCGTCGAAGTTGATCTCGCCGCCGGCGATGTAGGCGTTGCGCGGCAGCAGTCGCATGATCGTCATCGCGGCCATCGTCTTGCCGCACCCCGACTCGCCGACGATCCCGACCGTCTCGCCCGGCTCGACGTCGAAGCTGAGCCCGTCGACGGCGTGCACGACGCCGCGGCGCAGCGGGATCCGAGTCTTGAGGTCGACGACCTCGATCAGTGGCACGTGCTCAACGCTCCTGGAGACGGACGTCGAACGCGTCCTGCAACGCGTCGCCGATGAAGTTGAACGCCACCACGGTCAGCACGATGATGATCAGGGCCGGATATACCTGCCACCAGTACCCGTCCTGGAGGTTGCTCGTCCCATCGGACAGCATCGAGCCCCACGTCGGCGTCGTCGGCGGCAGCCCAAACCCGAGGTACTGGAGAACGGCGAGCGTCAGGATCGCGTTCGCGATCTGGAACGTCACCGTGACGACGATCGTGCCGATCGTGTTGGGCACCAGGTGGCGGGCGATGATCCGCCACGACGACCCGCCCATCACCTTGACGGCCTGGACGTACTCGCGTGTTCGCAGGGTCAGCGCCTCGCCTCGAACCAGCCGGGCTGGTATCAGCCACGAGACGATCACGAGCAGCACGATCAGCAGCCCCAGGCTCGGCTTGTAGATCTGCGCCATGAAGATGAACAGGAACACGATCGGGATCGCGAGGCCGATATCGACGAGCCGCATCAGCAGGCCGTCGAGGACACCGCCGAAGTAGCCCGAGATCGCCCCGTACACGAGTCCGATCAAAGTCGAGACGATCCCGACGATGAACCCGACCTCGAGCGAGCTCTTCCCACCCTCCATCAGCCGGCCGAGGATGTCGTAGCCGTTCGAGTCGTTCCCGAGCAGGTGACTCGAGCTCGGGCCGGCGTTGGCCAGCGCCAGGTTGTCGTTGATCTGATCGGTGTGGTAGATCACCGGCCCGAGGTAGCAGAACAGGATCAGCAGCACGATCACGACCAGGCCGATGATCGCGAGCCGGTTCTGCATGAACGTCCGGCCGACGAGGCGCCATGGGCTGCCGCTCGAGATGACCTCCCCGCCCTCGGGGACCAGCTCCACCTCAACGTGTGACGGATTGACCGCGGTCATGCCAGTGGGAAGGCCACTCTAATACCTGATCCGCGGATCGAGGATCGCGTAGCCGATGTCCGCGAGCAGGTTCCCGACGACGGTGACCACGCCGACGAGGACGGTGATGCCGAGCATCACCTCGAAGTCGGGCTTCAGCGCCGCCTGGTAGTACTCGAGGCCGGCCCCCTGATAGTTGAACACCTGCTCGATGATCAGCGTCCCGGTGAGCACCACCGGGATCGAGAGGCCGACGAGCGTCACGACCGCGACCAGCGAGTTGCGGAGCAGGTGGCGCATCAGCACGAGGCGCTCGGGCAGGCCCTTGGCCCGCGCGGTGCGGATGTAGTCCTGGGCGAGCGTGTCGATCGCCGAGGAGCGCATGTACCGGCTGAAGTACGCGTAGCTGACGAGCGTCAGGCTGGCCACGGGCAGCACAAGCGCACTGGTGTGCTCGGTGAGCAGCTGGATCGCCGAGGTGCCTGGCGGCACCGTCGCCGGGAACACGTGGAAGCTGATC
Organism: uncultured Solirubrobacterales bacterium; assembly: GCA_963826895.1. Classification (GTDB taxonomy): domain Bacteria; phylum Actinomycetota; class Thermoleophilia; order Solirubrobacterales; family Solirubrobacteraceae; genus Palsa-465. Next base: position 235,497 of record CAWGYJ010000005.1, on the reverse strand, counting down.
GAGAGGAACTGGATAAGCAGCAGCGCGATCGCGTACTGCGGCATCGAATAGAGGATGAAGCTGACGCCGGTGCCGATGTAGTCGGTCGCCCTGTTGCGCTTGACGGCCTGCGCGACGCCGACCGGGATCGCGATCATCAGCGAGAAGATCAGCGACAGCCCGCCGAGCAAGAGGTCGCGTGGCAGCTCCACGGCGAGCAGTGAGTCGACCGTGCGGTTGTACTGGTAGGAGTACCCGAAGTGGCATGTTCCCGAGATGCCCGGCGGGCACGTCCCGGTGATGAGTTGCTTCAGGAAATCGAAGTACTGAACGAGGATCGGCTTGTTCAGATGCGTCTGAGCCTCGAACGCCGCGAGCGCCTGCGGCGTCGCGCGGGGGTTGCCGAGCACCTCTCGACCCACCTGCGGCAAGCCGTCGTGGAGGATCAAGAGGTGCAGCAGCAGATACGTGATCAGCGTCACCCCGAGGACGACGATGACCGATTGCCCCAGGCGGCGGATGATGTACCCGGTCATGCCGGGCACATCTTTCCACCGCTGAGGGGCGTTGTCGACAAGCTACTTCGTGAAGTACCAGTACTGCGGCTGTAGGAAGCCCAGTGCATTCGCGGAATAGCCTGCCAGCTTCTTGTCGATCAGCGTTCCCGCGTCACCTTCGAACGTTCCGATCGAGGTCGGGCCGAAGATCACCGGATCCTGCTGACCGGCGTAGCTGGCGTAGCTCGCGAGAGCCGCGCTCTCGTTCGCCTGCGGCCCCGTGATCGTCTGACCGATCAGCGAGGTCATCTTGCTGTCTGAGTAGCTGCCGGCGTTCGCGGCCGAGCCCGGGTTGTAGAGCGGCTCGCCCGTCGGCAGGTAGGAGGGACCGTAGATCCAGCCGGCGCCCCAGTTCTCAGCCGTCCACTTGCACGATGGCTTCGTGTCCGGGCACGGTGCGCCGGTGGCGATCACCGTGCTGAACGGGTGCGTCGAGAGGTTGATCGTGATCCCGACCTTCTTCGCCTGCGAGGCCAGGTCGTTCATCTCGTCCTGCACCGCCACGACACCCGACTCGTAGTCGATGTTGAACGAGATCCCCTCGCCCTTCTTGATCCCGGTACCGCACAGCGTCGGGTTCGTGCACGTGGTCGTGCCGTTCGGCACCACCTTCCAGCCATGGCTCGTCAGCAGCTGACTCGCGTCAGACGTGGAGAACGAACATGGCGTGAACGGGATCGCCGAGGTGTTCACCAGCGAGCTCGGCGGCGCGAGCGGAATCGGGCCGCACGTCGGGTTCGCCGTGCCGTACAGGAACGCCTTGATCCAGCCCTGCTGATCGATCAGATGCTGCAGGGTGTTCCGGAAGTACGTCTGCCGGAAGATGTAGCGGATCGGTTCGTTGCCCGGTGATGTCGGGGCGTTCGAGTTGAGGTTGATCGGGAAGTAGTTGAACGAGTAGCTCGCCGCCTTGTTGAGCGTGTATCCCTCCGCCTCCAGCGCACTCAGCTGCGGGGCGTACTGCGAGGGCACGTTCCCGATCGTGATCTGGCTCGGGCCACCGGAGCGCATCGAGTTGTAGATCGCTGCCTCGCTGGTGTACGGCAGCTCGATCAGCTTGGCGATCGACGGCTTCGGCGTCCCGGACCAGTCCGGGTTGGGCACGAACGTCGCCTCACCATCGGTGGTGAACGCCGACAGCTTCATCGGACCGTCGACGACGCTCCACAACGGGGACGTGGGCCAGCTGCCGAGATCCTTGGACTGCTTGTCAAGGAACGCGTAGATCGAGGCCGCGCCCGACTTCGTCGTGTCCGGCAGATGACCGTTGTCGGTCTTCGGCGCCGGCTGCGACAGCGACGTGCGGTCCCATGCCAGCGGCATCGGCGTGATCTGCGACAGCTCCGAATACAGGACCCACTCAGGGTCGTACACCTTGTTGAACGTGATCACGAACGTCGACGGGTTCGGCGCCGAATACGAGACGACGTTGTCCGGGAAGTACCCCGGCGCGTAGCCGCACCACTCGGTCGACGGGCTCGCCTTGAGCACGTTCATCCAGAACACGAGGTCCCGGGCCGTCACGTTCTCGCCGTCCGACCACTTGTACGGGTTCAGCTTGATCGTGAACGTCTTGCCGCCGTTGGAGATCGCCGGTGCCTGCCCGATCGAGTGGTTGTAGTCGATCGTCGGCCGGTAGTTCTCGCCGTACACGTACAGCGGGTAATACAGCATGTTCATCAGCTGGTTCGCGTTCGTGGTGCTGCAGACCGCGAAGGTGTACATCGGGAAGATGTAGTTGGGCGGGGCGTCAGACCCCTCGGTGAAGTACACCGTTCCACCGGAGATCTTGCTGCCGGTCCCCGGGGTCGGGGATGTCAGGCCCGGGCCGGTCGTCGGCACGCTCGTAGGCGCGCTGGCGCTGCTGGAGCTCGAGCTGTTGCTGCTGCTCGAGCCGCAGGCGCTGACGACTAATGCGATCAGCGCCGCGGTACAGACCGCCAGCGCCGTTCGAGAGAACTTCCTCATGCTTCGTGACCTCCTCAGGTCAACAGCTTCCAAGCGGGGGCCAGAATCGGCGTCGCGGCGGCGCGCTCGGCCGCCGTCCATGCGCCTTTCTTCAAGCCTCCCCATTGTCGGCGGCAACACTACATACGGACCATGGCCGTGTCATCCATGGTTAACGGTCTGCCAATGTTGGTCGTCATCTGTCCTCTTGCTGGGGCTAGTCTGCGGTCCGCCACGCCCTCGTAGCTCAATGGATAGAGCACGCGCCTCCTAAGCGCGGGATGCAGGTTCGATTCCTGCCGGGGGCATTCCTCCGCCCGTCTGTGCGTCATCCGGCGACGCGGAAGCTGACCGTCACCGCCTTACCCCGGAGCCGATGCGCCCGCGGGACAGCGACGAGCTCGTAGCGACCGGGCACCAGCCGGTGCCCGCCGACCCGGCCGGTGAACCGGAAGCGGTTGGAACCGGCGAGGTCCACGTGGACGAACTTGCCGGCCGGGCGCAGACGAGTGCATGCACGCCGATGCCCTCCCCTGCGCCTCGGTGGCGCGACGCAGCGCGGGCCGCTGCGAACGCCGGGCTCCAGGCGCAGGACGCTGAAGGACGTGGACGCCGCCTCGGTGTCGTCGTAGCTGACCTTCGTTCCCGGTCCGCGCCCGCTCCCGATCGCCGGGCCGGAGCGGGCCGCGGCGAAGCGGGCGGGGTTCAGCGCGAGGCGGCTGAGCTTCGGAGCGGTGGGCGGGGCGGCCGTCGTCGTGAACGTGCGGTCCGCGCCGGTCACGGCCCCGTCGCTCGAGGTCGCCTGCACCCGATAGTGATAGGTGGTGCTCGGGCGCAGGCCGGCGAAGGTGGCCGTGATGGGCGCAGGCATCAGCCCGGTCGCGGGTGTCGCCGTCTTCTGCATCCCGTAGGAGGTGGTGGTGCCGAGCTCGAACACGACGGTCGCCTGTGCCGTGTTCGCGGTGACCGTGGCGGCGACGGTCGCGCTGCTCGATCCGATCGCGCTCGCAGGACCCGTGCTCGCCGCCGGAGGCGTGACCTCGTAGGCGCCGATGTCGCAGGGTTGCCCTGGTGGGCGCGGGAGCCCGCGCTGATCGGTCGCCGGGCAGTCCGCGACGGGCACCGCGCCGATCGCCGCGCTGCCCGCTCCGAGGTCGATCGTCTGCGTGGGCCCACCGTTGTCCTGAAGCGGCCCGAGCATCGGATCGCCGTTGATGCCGGGACAGCTCGTGTCGCCGAAGCTCAGGTTGTTCCCATCGTCGCTGACGCGCCCGCCGCAGTTGGCGCCGGCATTTGAGGCGAAGATCGTGTCCTCGAGCCCCGTCTCGCACGGCTGCCCGACGACGCACGTGACGCTCGGGCTGTAGATCCCGCCGCCGGCGCCGGCGACGCCCGGCGTTCCAGATGACCCGTTCGTGCTCCCCGGTCCCTCAGCATCGCCGGCCGCTCCGGCCGAGCCGCCCCCGCCGACCCCATTCTCGGAAACGGTGTCGCTGCTGAGCGTCGATCCGCTCGGGTCGTCGTCGCGAACCGCGCCGCCGTCGCCGCCCGCGCCGCCCGTACCTCCCGTGCCGCCGGAGCTCTCAATGCCAAAGCCGCCGGCACCACCCGCACCGCCGGCGCCGGCGAAGTTGCCCGTGAGCGTGCTGTTGACGATCGTCAGCGTGGCGCCCGAGCTCTCGATACCGCCGCCCGAAGCGCCGGCGCAGCCACTCCCGCCTACCCCCCCGGGCCCGCCGCCGGCACCGCCCCCGCCCGCGGCACCGCCCGCCCCGGCGGCGTTGCCGCTGAGCGTGCTGGCGGTGATCGTCACCGGAAGCGAGCTCACCGTGTCGAGGCCGCCACCGGCGCCGCCGCACCCACCGGCGCCGCCGGCGCCACCGGTGCCGGTGAACGCCCCGTTGCCGAAGCTGCCCGCGCCTCCCGCTCCCGCCGTGTTGGGGCCGAGCGTCGCGCCGGTGAGCGTGAGCTGCCCGTCGTCGTCGTTGTAGATGCCGCCACCCCCGCCGCCGGCGCCACCGGCGGCACCATCGAAACCGCCGATCGGAGATCCGCCTGCGCCCCCCGCGCCGGCGACGTCACCACTCAGCGCCGAGCCGGAACCAATGGTGAGCGTGCCGCCGTTGTAGATGCCCCCGCCCTGCCCGCCGGACCCGCCGGCACCGGGCGACTCTCCGTTCGACGATCCGCCCGTGCCGCCGGCGCCCGCGTGGTTCGAGCTGATCGTCGAGGAATCCAGCGTCAGTGTGCCCAGGTTGTCGATCCCTCCTCCCACGCCCCCCGCGCCGCCCGTCCCTTGCAGACCGCCGGTCCCGCCGCTCCCGGCGAAGCTCGCAGTCACGCCTGCGTCGTTCAGTGTCAGCGTCCCGAAGTTGAAGATGCCGCCACCGTCGGCGCCGGGACCGCCCGGCTGCCCGAACGTGCTCTGGTTCGCGCCGGCGGGCGCGTGTCCGCCGGTGATCGTCAGCCCGGTGATCGTCACGGTGGCGCCGGGGTCAATCATCAACGCCCGGTCACCGAGGCCCGAGGCGTCGATCGTCGTGCTCGCGGCCCCGGCCCCCTGGATCGTCAGGTTCGCGACGGTCGCTTCGATGTCGAGGTCGCCCGTCGTGTTGTCATCGACGCCGGTCGGCGCGATCGTCAGGACGTATCTGCCCGCGCCGAGCATGATCGTGTTCCCGTCGGCGCTGGGCGCGGCGCAGTTCGGGTTCGGCGTGGCCGGGGTGTCGACCGAGGCGATCGCCTCGCGCAGCGAACACGCGCCGGCGCCGGACGTGATCCCGTCGCTCGTGGTCTTGACCACGAGTGTGTTCGCGCTCGCAGCACACGGAGCGGCTGCCAGCGCGGCGAGCGCCGCAACCGTCGCCCGTCTCCAGCCCGGACCGACGTGCATCGCAGTGCAACTATTCCGAACGCGCGGCCCGCAGTCAACCGTAGCCTCGGCCGCGCGCGTGCTACCGTCCGCGCCGCCCGGGTGTCCGCTCCCTGCAGGACACGACCGACAGCCGAGCGCCCGCCAGCTTTCCCCGGATCCGCTTGCCTGTGCTTCGGATCCTCCGCAGTCACGTAACCGAACGCCAGTGTCCGAGCACACGCTAGAAGAAGCGCCGCCGAGTCCGACCTCTGGAGCGAGCGTCAGCCCGCCCACGAACGGCGCCCGATCGCTGATCCGCTTGATTCTCAAGTACAAGTGGTGGATCGCCGCGGTCGCGCTGCTGCTGTTCTCGTTCGGGCTGCTCGAGTGGGCCAAGACGCGGCCCGGCTATGACCCGTTCGGCTGGCTCGTCTGGGGGTACCAGTCGATCCACCTCAACTTGAACCTCGGCGGCGCGCCCTCGTGGAAGCCGCTCCCGCTGCTGCTCACGCTCCCGTACGCGATCTTCGGCGTCCACGACGAGCTGTGGCTGTGGATGGTCTCCTCGGTCGCGATCTCGCTGAGCGGCGTGTTCTTCACCGGCCGGATCGCCTACCGCCTGATCGGCGTGCGCGACGGCGACCGCCGGCCGGCGCTGGCCGGCGCGGTGTTCGCCGGCGCCGCCCTGCTCGGGATCTCCGACTACATGCACATCGTGCTCAGCGTCCAGTCGGATCCGATGATCGTGACGCTGTTCGTGGCCGCGTGGGACGCGTACCTGTCCGGACGACCTCGGCTCGCGTTCGTGCTCGGTTGCCTCGCCGGCATCGGCCGCCCGGAGGTCTGGTCGTCGCTCGCGCCGTTCACCGTGTACCTGTGGATCAAGCGCCCGGATACCCGCAAGCTGCTGATCGGCGGCTGGGTGTTCATCTTGTTCATGTGGTTCGGGATCCCGACGATCACGAACGGCCGGCCGTTCATCGCCTACCAGCTGGCGCTCCGCTCCCCGCGCGCGCTCCACGGCAACAAGATCATCGGCACCTTCCACCGGTTCACGGGGCTGACCTATCTCCCGGTGCAGCTCGCGGCGCTGTTCGCGCTGGCGGTCGCCTGGCTCCGGCGCGACTGGCGGGTCCTGCTGGTCGGCGCGAGCGCCGTCCTCTACGTGCTGACGGAGACGGCGCTCGACCTGAAGGGGCTACCGGGTCAGCCGCGCTACATCTTCGAGCCGGCCGCGCTCGAGAGCGCGCTCGCGGGCGTGGCGGTCGGATGGCTGTTGATCGAGTTCAAGCGCGCCACACGACCGGCGATCAGGATCGGGGCGATCGTGCTGGCTGCCGCAGCCGTGCTGCCGATGGTCCCGGCCGCCGTCGCGCGGATGCGCTTCGAGCACCGCGACCTGGCGCACGAGCGCGACCGAACGCTCGGCATCAACCAGCTCGAGGCGCTGATCAACCACATCGGCGGCGCCAAGCGCATCGACTACTGCGGCCACCCGGTGAACAACACCGAGTACGCGAGCATGACGGCGCTGTTCACGCACCTGAACGTCGGCGACGTCGGCTACCTGCCGAAGCGCGAGCTGTACCACAAGAAATACCCGATCGTGCTGTTCATCCAGCTGCCGAACGGCTGGGAGGCCCACCTGTTCAGGCAGAAGGGCGTTCAGAAGACGTCCTGCGCGAGCATGAACGCCGCGTGGACCGTCAGTCCGCAGCATCCGGGCGGTGCGCTGACCCCGTCGCTCCCCTGATGACGTCGACCGCCGCGCCGGCGAGCGAGGCCGGGACGACCCCGGACGGCCCCCGCCGGCGCGCCACCGGCTTGATCCGTAAGCACCCCGCGATCGCGACGGGTGCCGGGCTGCTGATCTTCTCGGCGCTGCTCGTCCGCTGGGCGAACACGCGCCCCGGGTTTGACCCGTACGGCTGGCTCGTGTGGGGGCACCAGACGCTGACCCTGAGCTTGAATACGAACGCGGCCCCGTCGTGGAAGCCGTTCCCGTATCTGTTCACGGTCCCGTACGCGCTCGCGGGCCACTACGCGATGTGGCTGTGGCTGATCACCGCGACCGCGATCTCACTGAGCGGCGCCGTGTTCGCAGGCCGGATCGCGTACCGGCTGACCGACGCGCCGCCCGAGCGCCAGTGGGCCGCCTGGGTCGCGGCCGTGGTCGCCGCCGCCGCCTCGCTGGGGATCGTCGACTACTTCCACTTCATCCTCTCGGCGCAGTCGGACCCGATCGTGGTGGCTTTGTGCCTGGGCGCCGTCGATTGTCATCTCTCCGGACGTCGTCGATGGGCGTACTCGCTGCTCGCGCTGGCGGGACTGTCCCGGCCCGAGGCCTGGCTGTTCCAGGCCGCGTACGCGATCTGGTGGTGGCGCCAGGACCGGTCGGCCTGGAAGTTCATAGCGGCGTGGGTCGTGGTCGAGCTGGCGCTGTGGTTCGGGATTCCGGCGATCACCGCGAAGACGTGGTTCATCGCCGGCCAGAACGCGCTCAACTCGCCGCGCGAACTGCACTCGAACAAGGTCTTCGGAACGGTTGGGCGCTTCCTGTCTCTGTACGAGCGGCCGATCGAGGTCGCCGGCGGGCTGACATTCCTGTGGGCGCTCTGGCGCCGCGACCGGCGGACGCTGATCCTGTGCGGCTGCATCGCCGCGTGGGTCCTGCTGGAGATCGCGTTCGTGCTGCACGGCTGGGCCGGCGTGAAGCGCTACCTGTTCCCGCCGGCGGCGTTGGGCGCGGTGGTGGCAGCGATCGGCGTCGGCTGGCTTCTGGTGAGGCCGCCCCGGCTGCCGCAGTGGGTCGGGATCGCACTGGCCGTCGTGGCCGTCGGCTCGTTCCTACCCGGCGCGCTGCAGACCGGCCGCGCCGAGCACAAGGATCTCCACGAGCAGCGGGTTCGAACGAAGGTGATCAACGAACTGGCGACGCTGGTCGATCGGCTCGGTGGCCCGGACAAGTTCCATGGCTGCGGCGAGCCGCTGACCCGGCTGCAGTACCAGTCCATGGTCGCCTTCACGCTGCACCTGAACGTGGCGAGCATCGGCTACAAGTACGCCCCCGCGATCGCCTCGACGCGCCCGATCATCCTGATCACGCCGGGGCCGATCAGTGGCTGGGAGATCCAGCCGCTGCGCCAGCCGCTCGCCCGCTGCCGGGCGCTGACGGGCAAGATCGACCTCCAGATCTAGAGCCTTCTAGCGGTCGGGCCGCTCCGGGTAGACCTCGTCGATCGTCGTCAGCGCGACGTACGGCACCTCCGCCGCCGCGCGGATCCGCTCCGCGCCACCGGCCAACCGGTCGCAGATCGCGAGCACGCCGCAGACCTCATGACCTTCGTCGAGGATTGCCTCGAGGGCCCGGAGAGTGGAGCCGCCGGTCGTGACCACGTCCTCCACCAGCATGCAGCGGTCATCGGTCGTCAGCAGTGGCCCCTCGATCCTGCGCGACAGCCCGTGCTGCTTGGCCTCCTTGCGGACGAAGAACGCCTTCACATCCGCGCCACCGGCCAGTGCGGCGCACGCGATCGGGTCGGCGCCCATCGTCATCCCGCCCACCGCGGTCGCGCCCCATTCCTCCGCCTGCGCCGCGACCAGCTCGCCGAGCGCATCGAATCCCGGCCTCAGAAGGATCGCCCGCTTGGCGTCGACCAGGTACTGTGCGGTGGCGCCGCTCGTGAGCGTGACCTCGCCGATGACCAGGGCGTGCAACTGAAGCTCGTGCAGCAGCCGTTCCCGTGCGTTGAAATCCGCCATCGCGCGGTCATGCTAAAGCCGACGTCGGCCGATAACCGGGACGTGGTTCACCGCATTCTCCTGCTCACGTCGTGGGTCTGCTGCGCCCTGGTGGCGATCTCCTTCATCTTGTTCGCGCTGAACGAAGTGTCCGGCGCCTCCGCGCACCAGGTGACGTCGATCAACGTCGCGCCGGCGTTCAACGCCAACGGCACGCCCGCCGCCTCGGACATCCCAGCCACGGTCTCGAAGCCGGTCGGGCAGCCGAAACGCTTCATCGACGGCGCCGCCAAGCTTCTCACCTCTCCCTTCAGCTCGATCGTCGAGTCGGACAACCAGTGGGTCGTCCACGGACTGCCGACTCTCTTTGCGCTGCTCGCGTACGGGCTCGGCATCGGCTACCTGGCGCGCTTCACGCGAGGCATGACCTAGGCGCCCCGGGCAGCCCAGAGTTGGCACAAAATCGCCGCAAACCGTAAGGTTTGAGGTGTCAACGTGGGGTGGATGGCGCGCGATGAGGGCGATCCGGACGTCTTTGGGAGGGAAACCGGTCGTGGTGGCCAGAAAGGCTCCCCGAGTGGCCGTGGTTCGGCGCTCGCGCGGGCGGCGGGAAGCCATCACGGGGTCGTTTCGTTGCCGCAGTTGTTCGAGCTTGGGTTCACCTATGACGACGTGCGAGGGGTCACCGGCTCGGGGTGTTGCACCCCAAGCGCTCGTGCGATGACGACCTACTGGCCCTGCTCGCAGTCGGCCGAAGAAGGGCGGCTCAGGTGTAGTACGTGTCGACGCCGTTCCCGATCTGCAACCAGTTGTAGATCGAGATCGCGTCGACGATCGGGACCCGCATGCAGCCGTGGCTGGCGGGGTAGTCCGGCGCCGGGTTGTAGCCGTGGATCGCGTAGCCGCCGGTGAAGAAATTCGAGTAGTACATCCCGTCCGGCAGGTACCCCGGCGTCTTCTGGTACACGTGGAAGTCGCCGAGGACCGTCGGTGTCGACGGCTTGCCCGAGCTGATCGGGTAGATCGCCACCACCTTCGAGCCCTGGATCAGCGCCAGCAGCTGATCGGACAGGTCGCCCTCCGCGTGCTGGCCCTGGCCCGGGAAGCGCACGTGGAACTGACCCCAGCCGTTCAGCAGGTACTGGATCGTGCCGGCGTTGACGGTCTGGTAGACGCCCCAGCCGAGCAGCCGGTGGTAGGCGTCCATCGCGAGCCCGGTGCCCTGGTCGTAGACGCCGGTCTGCGGGATGTAGAAGTGCAGGAACGCCAGGCGCTGCTGGATCAGCTGCACCATCGGCCCGGTCGAGCCAAACCCGACGTTCTCGTTCAGAACGGAGTAGTGGCGCTCGGCGCCGAAGCCCTTCAGCAGCTTGTTCTTCGCGTGGACCGCGCTGACCGTGACCGCGCCCGTCAGACCGGTCTTGAAGGTCTTCGTGAAGATCCCGTACCGGCCGTTCTTCGAGGGGTAGATCCAGGTCGTGTAGCGGCCGATCACGGAATGCCCGATCGACGCCACCAGCGTGACCTTCTGACCGCGGACGAAGGGCCAGACGGCACCGTGGACCTGCATCGGACGGCCCGGCACGGTCACGGCGTGATGGCTGACGAAGTACACGCCCTCGAGGTACAGCTTCATCGAGCCGGCTTTCGCCGGCGCAACCTTCGACGTGCCCCTGTGAGCGCTCGCGACGCCGGCCGGAACCAGCAGCGCGAGCAACGTCAAAACGATCAGCCGCCCTCGCATGAGTACGGAAGTAAATCAGTCCGGGGCGCGGATGCGTGCAAGGGGACCTGTCAAGAGCCCGATCACGATCAGCGACCCGACCGCCAGCGCCGCGATTGCGCCCGCGCCCCAGTGCTCCTGATTGACCCCGAGCGCGAGCGCATTGTTCGCGGAATGGAGCGCCATGCACGGGTACAGCGACCGCGTCCACCAGCGCACGAGACAGAGAACGAACCCGAGGAACCCGAGCGGGATCAGATACTGAGACGACGCGGACCCGGTATGGGCGAGCCCGAACAGGATGCCGACGATCACCGCAGCCACCCACGGACCGAGATTCCGGCCGGCGACGATGATCCGCCACCGCCGCAGCACGCCGAACAGGAAGCCGCGAAAGAAGAACTCCTCAGCTATCGGAGCGAGCACGCACACGAACACGATCGCCGCCACGAGCGCGGCGGTGCTCTTCGTCACGCCGAGCTCGGACGGCAGCTTGTCGCTGCCGTGGAACTTGACCAGCGCGGCGTACACCGTCGTGACGATGTAGTAGCCGACGGCCGCGACGACGAACGCGAGCACCCCGCGCCACACCGGGATGAAGCGGTAGCCGAAGTCGGCGGGTCGCACCCGGCGCACCATGTTCGTCAGGTACAGGGCCGCGACCACGAACCCGAGGTCGAACACGATGTCCGCCGCGATGCTGACCGCGGGCGTCGGGTTGCTGACGGTCGAGCCGCCGGAGGACCCGATCAGCTCCACGACCAGGGTCGAGAAGATCCCGATCGCGAGCCCAAGCACGATCCCCGCCGGCGCGAGCCACAGCGGCCACGGAGGACCGTCGCCCGCTGGGTCCGGCGGGGGCGCCTCGGCCGGCGGCGGGGTCCAGGGCGCGGCGGGTGGGGGAACGCTGCTCATCGAGGCGCCCGATGGTAGGGCCGGCGACCTCAGACGGATGCGTTCGGGCCCGGCGAGCCCGAGGGCGAGGCGCCGCCATCGCCCGGCTCGGACGGCGCCCTGATCCACTCGACGATCCGCCCATCGGCGATCACGAAGTTCGTCCGCGCCGTCGAGCCGGTCTCGCCGCCGCAGTTGCTGCCGCCGGGACCCGGACGGCCCGTGAGCCCAAACAGCGCGTTGACGTACTTGCCGCGGCGGTCGGTCGAGATCAGGCGGGCACCGCATGGAAGCGTTTCCTGCGCCGCGCGCGCCTCCGCCTCGGTGTGGATGTCAAGCACGAGCGCGCCCGCGCCGGACCCGTTGATCATCTCGCTCGGAACAGCGAAGTAACGCGCGGCGGCTGCGACGTCGCCGTGCCGCAAAGCGTTGGCCCAAGCGCGGATCACCGCCACGTCGGCCGCCGGCGCGGGGATCCCGGTCGGCGGCGGGTCGGGGATCCGAAGCGGCGGCCGGATCGGAACCGTGTTCGGCGGCGAGCTCAGCAGGTGGGTCGTGGTCGAACGGAGCGCAGCGGCGCCGCAGCCGGCGACCAGCGCCGCGCACAGAATCAGAACTGGACGAGCTCGCGTAGCGATGAGACTGACCTCACGTCCGAGCATACGCGCCCGTCGTCGCGGCGGATCAGCACCGGCTCAACCCCGGCCGCCCGCGCGCCGAGGACGTCCTCCTCGTAGCTGTCGCCGACGTGGATCGCCCGCGCCGCCGGCACCCCGGCTATCGAGAGCGCGCGCTCGAACAGCTCCACGGCGGGCTTCCGCGCACCGACCTCCGCTGAGGTCACGACCCCGTCCACCAACCCGCTGAGCCCGACTCGGGAGAGCACCTCGTGCAGCGACCAGTCCCAGTTGCTCGCGACGACGAGGCGGACCCCCCGCACCCGCAACGCACGCAGAGCCGGAGCGGCATCGGAGAACGGCGTGAACACCAGCGAGGCCAGCAACGCCTCGGTCACTGCAAACGAGACGCCGAGCGCATCCGCCAACACCAGCGCGCACCGGCGCCGTAGGTCGTCCACCGACGCCCGGTCAGAGCCTTCGTCGAAGTGCAACCGGTAGTAGGCGATCTCGGCCGCGATCGCGCGCTCGGCGTCGCGGAGATCGACCGACAGCCCGAACCGCGAGGCCAGCTCCTGCCGCAGCCGTGGCGCCGGCGGCTCGAGCGCGACCAGCGTCCCGAGCGCGTCGAGCAGGACTGCACGCCCGTCAGTCACGGCAGGACACCGAAACGCCGGATCGAAACAGGCTCACGGCTAGAATCTTGATCGGAGGTGTGCCGCATGCGGTGACGCACGCACGCCGAGGAACCGTCCCCGCCACATGAGCAGACGCGAACGACAGCGCCGCCGCCGGCGCAACCGTGGATCCCCGATAACGCGGATCTTGATCATGTCCGTGATCCTCTGCATCTGCGGGATCGCGCTCGGGGCGATGGCGACTCGTCGGCTGGGTCGTCAGGGTCGCCGACTCCGCGCCGAACATCAGCCAGCTGACGCCGCAGGTGCCCGGGCAGAGCTCGCAGGTGTTCGCATCCAACGGTCAGTCGCTCGGGTACATCAAGACCGCCAACGTGCGCACCGTGGTCCCGGAGCAGCGGCTCCCGCAGATCCTGCGCGACGCGACTGTCTCGATCGAGGACCGCCGCTTCTACCAGCACGGCGCGCTCGACTACGAGGGGATCGTCCGCGCCGCGATCAAGCGACCTGTTCAGCGGCGGGAGCGGGCTGCAGGGCGCCTCGACGCTGACGCAGCAGCTGGTCGAGAATCTCCTACCCGAAGATCAAGGCTCACGGTCACACCTCAAGTACAAGATCATCCAGGCCAAGCTCGCCGAGCAGCTGGACAAGCTCCACAGCAAGGACTGGATCCTCAACAGCTATCTGAACGACGTCGCCTACGGGACCGTCGGCGGGCAGACCGCGTACGGCGTCGGGGCCGCGTCGGAGATGTTCTTCGACAAGCCGGTGTGGAGGATCAACCTGGCGCAGGCGGCGCTGCTCGCCGGCCTGCCGCAGGCGCCGTCCGAATACAACCCGTTCGACGCGCCCAGGCTGCGCCCGCGACCGCCGCTACCAGGTGCTCCAGGCGATGGTCACCTCCGCACTACATCACCCAGGCGCAGGCCGACCGCCGCCAATCGCATGCTCGCCTCCAGACCCACGAGAACGACGTGTACACCACGCGCCAGCAGCCGTATGTGTTCGACTACGTGCAGCAGCAGGCTGAGCAGGACCTCTGCCCCGACACGCCGAACAACTGCCCGACGCTCACAGCAGGGCGGGCTGAAGATCTACACGACGATCGACCTGCGCAAGCGAGGCGCTAGCGCGCAGGCGATCGCTCGACGACCACGAGGGCGGACCGGGCCAGCCGGCCGCGGCGCTCGCGTCGATCGACCCGACCAACGGCGACATCGACGCGATCGCGACCTCGACCAGCTACGACCAGACGCAGTTCGACTACGCCACCCAGGCCCAGCGCCAGACCGGGATCGGCGTTCAAGGTGTTCGCGCTGATGACGCTGATCCACGACTACCACGGCAACCCGAACACGACGTACTACGACTCGAAGCTCCTTCCGGCGGGATGGCTGCCCGGGTACCCGACCTGGTACGTCCACACGGCCGAGGACTCCTACCAGGGGAGGATCAACATCACCAAGGCCACGATCCTGTCCGACAACACGGTCTTCGCGCAGCTGGCCGCCGACCTCGGGATGCAGAACGTGACGCCACGGCGCACGCGATGGGCATCACCTCGCCGCTGGACGGCTACCCGTCCGAGGTGATCGGCGGCCTGCGGATCGGCGTCATCGCCGCTGCAGATGGCCGACGCCTACGCGACGCTCGCCAACGGCGGCTCCACCACGTGCCGACCGACGATCATCGCAAGGTCGTGTTCCCCGACGGCAGCGTCGCCAACTTCGGCGACCAGCCCGGCAACGCGCGTGTTCCCGTACGGCCAGGCCTACGCGGCGACCAGGTGCTCAAGCAGCGTGATCACGAGCGGCACCGGGACCGCCGCGAACTACGGCTGCCCGGCCGCCGGCAAGACCGGCACCGCCAGCGACCTCGAGAACGCCTGGTTCGTCGGCTACACGCCGCAGATCGTCGACCGCGGTCTGGGTCGGCTACCCGCAGGGCAACATCCCGATGGCCGATGGGTTCGGCGGCACGCTCGCGGCGCCGATCTGGCACGACTACATGGAGGCGCGCCAGCGGCGGCTACTGCGGCGACTTTCCCGTCTCCGGCCGTGCCGTTGGCAGGGCACCGCGTTCTTCGGCCGCCTCGCAGCCTGACCGGCAGGCGGCAGCACGGCGTGACCAGGCGGCCTCGGCGTCACGACCCCCACGCCGGTACCACGGGCCCGGGCACGACCGCAGCCGACCACCACCCCAGGGCAGACGACCTCGACCCGCCGGCACCGCCGAATGCCGGCACCGGCGGCAACGGATCGAACGGCCCCGCGCCGGGCTGACGGGCACACGGCCATCTGCCGGGCGAAGGCGGCAACGCGGCACTAGCTGGTAGCTTTCCAGCTGGCACCGGATGCGCGTGCTGCATAGACGTTGCGGGACGCTGCATGCCCAAGGAAGAAAAAGTCGAGCTGGAAGGCGAGGTCGTCGAGGCGCTGCCCAACGCGATGTTCCGCGTCAAGCTCGACAACATGGACCGAGTCGTGCTCGGTCACGTCGCGGGCAAGATGCGCCGCTTCCGGATCCGGATCCTGCCCGGGGACCGGGTCCGGGTCGAGCTGTCGCCGTACGACCTCGACCGCGCGCGGATCGTCTACCGCCACCGCTGAGCGGTCCGGCCTGTAGTCAGCGCCGGCTGAGTTGCGCGATGGCTCGAGCTAACGACTAGCGCTGATCGACGCGATCGAGACGCTGCTGTTCGAGCGCCGGGGCGAGGGCCGCGCGTGATCCGCTGGCTCGGGGACGACGCGGCCGTCGTACGCGCCCGCGGCTACTGCGGTCACGTCCCTCGACACGCTCGTCGACGGCGTCCACTTCCGCCGTGAGCAGCTGACCGGCCCCGAGATCGGCCACCGCGCGCTCGCCACGGCGCTGTCGGACCTGGCGGCGATGGGGGTCGGCTCCGGGCGAGGCGTACCTGGCGCTCGGGCTCCCGGCCGGCACCGAGCCCTCCGACGCGCTCGCACTGGTGTCCGGCGCCGCCGAGCTCGCAGCCCGGCACGAGACCACGATCGCCGGCGGCGATGTCACCGCCGCCGACAGCTCCTGCTCTCGGTCACCGTCGTCGGATGGGCCGACGACCCGGGCGATCTGGTCGGCCGCGACGGGGCGCGACCCGGTGACCTCGTCGGTGTGACCGGCTCGCTCGGCGGTGCCGGCGCCGGCCTCGCGGTGCTCGAAAGGCGAGCGACCGCGGCCGGCGCGCGCGCCGCGCGACCGCGCTACGCCCGGCCCGAGCCGCAGCTCGAGCTCGGCGGGAGCTCGCCGCCGCGGGTGCGCACGCGATGATCGACATCTCGGACGGCCTCGCCACCGACGCCGGGCACCTGGCGCGGCGCAGCCAGGTGAGAATCGAGCTGTCGCTCGGCGAGCTGCCGCTCGCACGCCGGCGTGCGGCGAGACCGCGGCGCCGGCTCGGCGCCGACCCGGCGGCGCTTCGCCGCCACCGCCGGCGACGACTACGAGCTCTGCGTCTGCATGCCGCCGAGCGCGGCGAGCGGCGTTCGACAGCCAGCGGCTGACCTGGGTCGGCCGCGTCGTGCCCGGCCCGGCCGGCGTCGTGTTCACCGACGCGGACGGCGAGCTGTCGGGCTACGAGCACTCCTTCTGAGGCTCATCGGTGTGCGAGGCGGCCGCTGCGAGGCCGCGCAGCCGCTCGACGATCGCGTCCGCGACCGCCTGCGGTGTCGACCCCGTACTCGCCCCGCTCGATCAAAGCTTTTAGTTCCGCGAGCCGGCGCTCGCTCTTGTGGTTCATGGATCCCCTTCGGCGGCGTGCAACGCCATATGTACCCTGGATTCACCGTACAGATGCGTTTTCGGCGTCACTGGACGGATGTTCAGAACCGCCCGCCGGCCCTGGACGGATGGTTCATGTCGAGTTGAGGGCGGCACAGCCGGACGACCTGGGTGCAGCCCATCTAGGCGAGGCCGGATGCCGAGCGGGCCGCGCCCAGGGGTTGCACGTGCGCAGCCGCGCGAACACGATGATCCGCTGCGCCGCGCTGTACAGCGGATTGCAGGCCGACAGCACGAGCCGCTCGTAGCCGACGTTGTCGATCACGCCCGATGTCGGTCGGCTGCACGATCTGCTGGTACTGGACCACATAGGTGAACCGCCCGTATGGCATCGTGCACGACGATCCGGTCGCCCGTGGATCAGTGTCGTTGATGTACCGGAACGGCGCCAGATACGTGGTCCGGTGGCCGGCGATCGCGACCGTCTGGCCCATGCCCGGGAACGCCGTCGACGGGATAGTGGCCGGGGCCGTCCTCGAGGCTCGCCGTGTCGGTGCCCTGGATGATGGTGTAGGTCTGCGCCGATCGTCGGGATCTCGATCTGCCGATCGCGTCGCCGGTGCCGACCTGGCGCTGCTCCTTGCGCGCCAGGTACGCGATCCGCTCCCGCGGAAGGCAGGCCGATGAGCGCCGTGCTCGGTCCAGCGGCGACAGCGGATCGGTGCGTGTAGCTGAGGTACTGCTTGTTGACCTGCTGCGCTCGATCACGGCGATCAGCGGCCGTCACCGGCTCCTGCCACAGCAGCGTCGCGCCGGCGTCGATCAGCAGCAGAGCCCCGGAGATGATCAGCACCGAGGAGATGTCGCCTGGATGCGCCAGGCGCCTCATCGTCGGAGCGCCGATTTGGTCCCGCCGAGCGATCCCGGGCCGGCGTAGTCACCGGGCCGCGGACCGTCGACCGGCGTCTGCGCGGGCGCCGGCGCGCGACGCGCGATTCGAGCGCCACCAGCACCATCGAGCAGGTCGCAGCCGAGCACGATGCACCACTCGAGCGCGGCCACCACCCCGATGTGGCCGCCCGTCAGCATCAGGATCAGCGTCCACAGCTCGAGCCCGGACCGTAGCCGAGCGAGGTCGCGTAATACGCGAGCACGAGCGCCAGCGGCGCGAGCCCGACGAGCAGCAGCGCGAACGCGGCCGCCGGGTGCAGCCGCAGCTCGGGATCGGACAGCCACAGCCACAGGTGCAGCGCCGGCACGAGCAGCGCAGCCGCCAACGGGTTCACTGTCCAGATCGCGATCGCCACCACGCACATCACGGCCGGCACCACGCGGCGCCCCCTCGCGCGTCGCCGATGAACCGCAGCCACCTCATGCAGCGCGAACCCCCCGATGAGCAGCAGCACGAGGATTGCGACCACCGCCCAGTCGCCGGCGTGGATCGGGACCGCTCCCGGGCCGACCGGTCCCGGCGGCGCGGCCGGCAGCAGGCCGATGAGGTTCGCGCCGAGCGATCGCGAACAGCACGAGCACGAACGGCGCGGTCAGCGCAAGCACGCTCAGGGCCGAGACGCGAGCGGGTAGCGGCGTCGGTTCGCCCGCGCGAGCCCGTCGACCGCAGCCAACAGCACCGGCAGGATCAGCGCGAGCACGAACAGCCTGATCGCCCACGGCGGCACGACCTTGCCGGCCATCAGCAGATAAGGGGTCGGGGCCGGAACCGCCGAGGCGCTGTCCAGGGCCGTGATCGACTCGAGCGCGGCCTGGCCGAGGCCGGCGATCTGCGCTTGCGATATCGGCGCGTCCGCGCCCGGCCCCCGCTCGCCGGACAGCGACAGCTCAACCGCCGGAATCCCGCGCGCGTCGAACGGCGCCTGGTCCGAGATCGTGAGCGGGAACGCGAGGTGGACGAACTGCGAGGCGAGGCTCGTGCCGCCGGTCTTGACGGTCGACTCCGAGGTCACGGCGGCACCGACGGTGCTGCGAAGCATCGTCGGCGCGACTCCGTACCCGTTCGACCACGGCACGATCACCGGCCTCGAGATGTGCGTGCCGCCCATGTCGCCGAGCACGATCACGGCGTCGATCGGTCCCGGCAACGAGCGCGCCAGCTGCTCGGCGCCGGCCTCGCCCGCCGAGCCGCTGATCGACGCGAGCACGATCGTGCGGGTCAGCGTCTCGCCGGAGAGCACGGTGGCGAGGCTCTCGAGCGTCGCGGTGCCCGACAGCGCGGCGGGCCCGGACCCGCCCGAGTCCCTGGGCGCGACCACGACGATGCTTCCGGTCCGGTGCCTGTCCGGGTGGCGATCACAGACTCGAGCGTCCGGTCGCCGTCCGTGGTGCGGGCGGTGTACGTGTCGTCGGAGACCGTGAAACCGTCCTTGGTCGACTTGGCGTCCGCGTCGAAGGTGTTGGCGATCGCGGTCGCGAGGTCGTCGTCATCGACCGATCCAGGCTGGCGATCGGGGTACGCCTGGCCAGAGCATTGCACCCGGCTGTAGGCGTACTGGGCGTCGAACGCGCCCGCCACGAGCGTCGCGTGCGCTGCTCCCGGCTGATCGTCGAACGAGAACGCGAACACGATCACGGCCAGCGCAACCGCAACCAGGCCGGCGCGGTAGATCCGCGGATCGAGCATTGCCCCGGAGGGTAACGCGGCCGCTGGACTACGCTTGCAGCAGGAAGCTTCCCAGATGGCGGACCACCCAGCGCGCATCCTGCTCGTCGACGACGAGCAGTCGATCCAGACGCTGCTCTCCTACCCGCTGCGCAAGGAGGGCTACGACGTCGTCCAGGCGACCGACGGGCGCCAGGCGCTCGACCGCTTCGACGAGCAGCCCTTCGACCTCGTCGTGCTCGACCTGATGCTGCCCAAGATCGACGGGCTCGAGGTCTGCCGGCGGCTGCGCAGCCGCAGCTCGGTGCCGATCATCATGCTGACCGCCAAGTCCGAGGAGATCGACAAGGTCGTCGGGCTCGAGCTCGGCGCCGACGACTACATCACCAAGCCGTTCTCGCTGCGCGAGTTCTCGAGCCGGATCAAGGCGGCGCTGCGGCGCGCCGAGATGAGCCGGCCGGTCGCAGACCGCGCCCGACGAAGCAGCCGCTGACCGTCCGCGAGCTGCGGATCGACTTCCCGAAGCGGACCGTGCGCGTCCGCGGCAACGACGCGCAGCTGACCTACGTCGAGTTCGAGATCCTCTCGGCGCTCGCCCGCGGTCCCGGGCCGCGTGTTCACGCGCGACATGCTGCTCGCACGGATCTGGGGCGACTCGGCCTACCGGGACCCGCGCACGATCGACGTTCACATCCGCCACCTGCGCGAGAAGATCGAGCGCGACCCCGAAGGACCCGGAGTACCTGTTCACGGTCCGCGGCGTCGGCTACCGCTTCCGCGACACGGAGCCGTAGATGCGCAGCGGCAGGCGGATGCCGGCGATGCTGCTGTCGCTGCGCAACCGGCTGGCGCTCGTGTTCTTCGGCGATCACGCTCTCGCGATCGGGGCGCTGTACCTGTACGTCGCCCCGGGGCTGCAGACCCGACTGCTCGGCGAGCGCCTGAACGAGCTCTCCGCTGCCGCGACCCACTACTCGGGCACGGTTCGCCGCAGATGATCGACTCGGCCGCTCGGGTGTCTGCGATCCGTGCCGAGGTCGACGACGCCGCGGCCGCCTCCGGCGTACCGGGTGACCCTGCTGCTCGGTCATCGCGGACGCTGGGCGGCCCGCTGCAGCTGTCGACGCAGGCCGACTCGAGCTCGCCGGCGGCCGCGCCAGGCGCTGCGCTTCCCGCCCGCCTACCGGGCGGCCCGCACCGGCCGGCTCACGACCGGCACCGAGTCCGGGACCGCCGGGTCGTCGCCGAGGCCGCGTACCCGATCCCGTTCCACGGCCGCGTCGCGCGCGGTGTCGTGTACTCGGCGCCGGTCGCCGACATCGTGCACAACGTCTGCGACCGTCCGCCACGAGATCCTGGTCGCCGGCGGGATCGCGCTGCTGCTCGCGCTGATCGGCGGCTACCTGACGTCGCGCGCTGGCTGGCGCAGCGCGTCAAGCGGCTCGAGCGCGCCGCCGAGCAGGTCGCCGCGGGCGAGTTCGAGCACCCGATCCCGGTCGACTCGCGCGACGAGCTCGGGCAGCTCGCGGTCGCGTTCAACGACATGCAGCGCCAGCTCTCGCAGCTCGAGTCCGCCCGCAAGAAGTTCATCGCCACCGCCTCGCACGAGCTGCGCACGCCGATCTTCTCGCTCGGCGGGTTCGTCGAGCTGCTGGAGGACGAGGAGCTCGACCCCGAGACGCGCCGCCGCTTCCTCGATCAGGTCCGCGACCAGGTCGAGCGGCTGCGCAAGCTGTCGGTCGACCTGCTCGACCTCTCGCGCCTCGAGGCCGGCTCGCTCGAGCTGCGCCCCGAGCAGGTCGACCTCGGCGAGCTGACGCGATCGGTGTCGGGCGAGTTCGAGCCGACGCTCGCCCAGCACGACTCCGATCTCGAGCTGCGGCTCCCGGCGCGCACGATCGACACCGTCTGCGACCCGGTGCGCGTCGCGCAGATCATGCGGATCCTGATCGACAACGCGCTGACCCACACGCCGCCGGGCACGAAGATCGTCGTCACCGCGCTGCGCGAGAATGGCCCCGTGCGGCTCGCGGTGCGCGACGACGGCGAGGGGATCGACGACCGCGCGGTGCCGCGGATCTTCGAGCCGTTCTACACCGCCGACGACGCACAGGGCTCGGGCCTCGGACTGGCGATCGCGTCCGAGCTGGCCGAGCGCATGGCCGGCCGGCTGACGGTGCTTCTCGCGCCCGGCGACGACGGTGTTCACGCTCGAGCTGCCCTCGTCGTGAATCCAGAACTCGTGCTCGAGCTCGCGCGAGCGCTGCGCGAGCGTGTCGCGCCCGGGCTCGGCTCCGTGTCCGGTCGCGCAATCGCCGGGAACGGCGCGGGAGGCGATCTGACGTTCGCGATCGACGAGATCGCCGAGAACTCGCTCGCCGAATTCTGTCGCGAGCAGGCGCCGCGGACGGCCTTCTACTCCGAGGATCGCGGGCTCGTCGCCGAGCCCGACGCCACGCACGTGCTGGTCGTCGACCCGATCGACGGCACCCGGCCGGCGATGGCCGGGCTCGAGTCGGCTGCGTGGCGGTCGCGCTCGCCCCGCTCGGCGACGGCGAGCCGACGATGGCCGACGTTTCGGTCGGCTGCGTGGTCGAGATCAAGTCCGGCGACTGGTTCCTGGGCGTGCGCGGCCACGGGGTGTCCTCGTCCCGGCCGGTTTCACTGAGCGCGGCGTCGGACGTCTCCCGGATGTTCTGGGGCTACGGATTCCGCGGCCGCCCGGCCCGGCCGACGGTCGAGGTGCTGGCCGAGCTGATCGACGCGTCCTCGGTCGGAGGCGGGACGTTCGAGCTCGGCTCGCAGGCGTTCGCGATGACGCGGATCGTGACCGGGCAGCTCGACGCGGTGATCGAGGTCGGCTCGCGGCTGATCGACGACGTGCCCGGGATGCGCGCGCGAGTTCGAGCGGGTCGGCGGTGGGCGGTGCTCAACAACTCGCCATACGACCTCGCCGCGCCGTGGCTCTGCCTGCGCGAGGCCGGGCGGAGTCGTCACCGACGGGTGGGGCGAGCCGCTCGACCGCCACCGCCTGCTCGGCTCCGGCCA
Source organism: uncultured Solirubrobacterales bacterium (assembly GCA_963826895.1). Taxonomy (GTDB): domain Bacteria; phylum Actinomycetota; class Thermoleophilia; order Solirubrobacterales; family Solirubrobacteraceae; genus Palsa-465. Next base: position 213,144 of record CAWGYJ010000005.1, on the reverse strand, counting down.
CGATTACCAGATGTCGTCGATCTCGGCCGTCCAATCCGGCGCTGCACGCGCAGCTTGTCCGGGCTGTGGACGACGGCGTTCGGCGGCTGCGCTCGCGGCGGTCCTGATCGCCTGCCGGGCCGCTATCGTGCGGCCTCCCCGGGACCGCCGTCTCCTCCATCGATGCTCCAGCCCGTCTCAGTCGGCCACAAGTACCTCTCCGATTACGCCAGCATTGTCGGCCGGGCGATGGTCGACGAGATCCGCGAGCGCGCCGAACGGCTCAAGGGGAAGCGCGTCCTGCACGTGTCGGCGACCGCGTTCGGCGGCGGTGTATCCGAGATCCTGTACACGTTGATCCCGCTGATGAACGACGTCGGCCTCGATTGCGAATGGCATGTGATCTACGGCCGCGAGGAGTTCTTCAACGCGACCAAGGTCATGCACAACGCCCTCCAGGGCAATCCTCAGGATCTGACCGAGGATCAGTGGGCCACCTGGCGGCACTTCAACGCCATCAACGCCGAGCAGCTGTCTGACGGCTGGGACGTCTGCATCATGCACGACCCGCAGCCGGCCGCCGTCCCGTCACTGGTCCCGGATAAGTCTCGGAACTGGGTCTGGCGCTGCCACATCGACCTCTCAACCCCGAACTCCGACACGCTCACGCAGTTGCTGCCGTACCTTGAGGTGTATCCGGCGTCCGTGTTCCACATGCAGCAGTACGTGCCGGCCGGGATGAACGGTCGCGCGCACATCGTGCCGCCGGCGATCGATCCGCTGTCGCCGAAGAACATGGCGTTCTCGCCCGAGGATGCGAGCTACATCCTCGACCAGTTCGGAATCGACGTCGACCGGCCGCTGCTGACCCAGGTCTCGCGATTTGACCCGTGGAAGGACCCACTCGGCGTGATCGATGCCTACCGGCTCGTCAAGGAACGGGTGCCCGACGTGCAGCTCGCGCTCGTCGGCTCGATGGCGACCGATGACCCGGAGGGGTGGGACTTCTTCAACGCCACGGTCTCGCACGCCGATGGCGACCCCGACATCCACATTCTCAACAACCTCAACAACGTCGGCTCGATCGAGGTCAACGCGTTCCAGTCCCACTCGGACGTCGTGATCCAGAAGTCGACGCGCGAGGGCTTCGGGCTGACCGTCTCCGAGGCGATCTGGAAGGCCAAGCCGTTCATCGGTGGCGACGTCGGCGGCATCCCACTCCAGATCAGCGACGGCGAGTCCGGCTTTCTCGTCTCAACCGTCGAGGAGTGCGCGGAACGCGCGGTCGAGATCCTCGAGGACCCGATGCTCGGCAAGCAGCTCGGAAGGGCGGGCAAGGAGGCCGTGCGAAAGCGGTTCCTGACGCCGAGGCTGCTGCGCGACTGGCTCGAGCTGTTCGAGTCGCTCGAGGTCTGAGGGCCCCGTGGCTGAGAGTCCACTGGTCCTGGTCTCGAACCGCGGACCGGTGACGTTCGAGGCCGGCGGCGCGGTCCGGCGCGGCACCGGCGGGCTCGTGACGGCGCTGATCGGGCTCGCGTCGCATCGCGAGGTGACCTGGATCGCGTCGGCGATGACCGACGAGGACGTGCTCGTCGCAGAGCGCCACGGCGGCCGGCCGTTCCCGGTCACGACGCCCGAGGGCGACGAGTACCGCGTCAAGCTCGTCGCCTCCGATGCCGACGCCTACGACCGCTTCTACAACATCATCGCGAACCCGATGCTGTGGTTCATCCAGCACTACCTGTGGGACCTGTCCAACGCTCCGGACATCCGCCGCAACGAGACCGAGGCGTTCGAGTTCGGCTACAACGTCGTCAACGAGGATCTCGCGCACGCGGTGCTCGAGGAGATCGAGGGCGTCGAGCAGCCGGTCGTGATGGTCCACGACTACCACCTCTACACGCTGCCGGCGCTGATCCGCCGCGAGCGGCCGGACGCGTTCCTGCACCACTTCGTCCACATCCCGTGGAGCCAGTCGGACTCGTGGCGGGTGCTGCCGGCGGTGATGCGCGAGGAGATCTACGACGGGATCCTCGCCAACGACATCATCGGCTTCCACACCCGCTCCTACCGGCGCAACTTCCTGCAGTGCTGCGAGGACCTGCTCGGGCTCGAGGTCGACCACGACGCGGGCGTCGTCCAGCTCGAGGACCGCGAGGTGTGGGTGCGCGCCTACCCGCTGCCGATCGACTCGGCCGCGGTCAGGCCGTGGCGCGGCGCCCGCGCGTGCGGTGAGTTCGAGGAGGAGCTGCTGCGCCGCCGGCGCGACCACCTGATCCTGCGCGTCGACCGCGCCGACCTGTCGAAGAACGTGCTGCGCGGCTTCAGCGCGTTCGACGTGTTCCTCGAGCAGCACCCGGAGTTCCGCGAGCGGGTCACGTTCATCGCCCAGCTGATGCCGTCACGGACCGACGTGCCCGAGTACGCCGAGTACCTGGAGCGGATCGAGGCGGTGGTGGCGGTCGTCAACCACCGCCACGGCTCGCCCGGACTGGATGCCGATCCAGCTCAAGCTGCGCGACGACCTCGAGGAGGCGGTCGCCGCCTACAAGCACTACGACGTGCTGATCGTCAACGCGATGTTCGACGGCATGAACCTGGTCGCCAAGGAGGGCCCGATGGTCAACGAGCGCGCCGGCGTCTCGATCCTGTCGGAGAACACCGGCGCCCACGAGGAGCTCGGCGAGTACGCGCTGTCGGTCAACCCGTTCGACATCCAGGAGCTGGCCGACTCGATCCACGCCGCGCTGACGATGCCGCTCGAGGAGCGCGCGCGCCGCCACGAGGGCCTGACGCTCGATCGTCACCGCGCGCAATCCGGGCGACTGGATCGACGAGCAGCTCGCCGACATCCAGGCCAAGAAGGGCGCGCTGGCGGGCACGCGCCGCACGCCGCGGCCACCACCCGGCGCCGGCACGCACCGACCCCGCCAGACCCGGGGCCTGGCGAGGCATCTGCGCGATTTGTCGTCGCATAGAGGGCGTCGCACAGGCCTGCGCGGTTATCACAGAGCTGACTAACCGCAGAGCTGCCATGTCGCCGAGCTACAGCCGGTCTGGCTGGCCGGGCAGCTGTTCAACCGGTCCGCCGGCACGGATCGCGACCAAGCGGCCCAGCCGTTATCAACTGCTTGCTAAACGAACCGGCGCGTCATCGGTTCGACGTCGACAGCCTCCATAGCGACGTTCTTGAGCACCGCCCCGGGATCAATGCAACGTGCGGTGCTCGGCGCCATCCGCATGTACTGCTCGATCCGCCGCGCCCGCGTCTCCGGGCGCTTGGCGTCGTGATCCGGTACAGGAACGCGTAGCGGGTCGAGCCGGTCGAAGCGTTGCGAAGAACTCGCTTCGCCTCCGGGTTCGCGTCCAGCGCCTGCTGCGAGATCGTCGGGAACGCGGCGCGAGCTCTGCGGCTCGTACGCGGCCGTCCCACCGGCCGTCGGTCCGGGCGGCGTCGACCTGCGCCGAGCCCGGCGCTGCCGCATCCGGCCGGCCGCGGTCAGCCGCTCGGCGTGGCCGCGGTTGATCTGTCGACCACTTGCTCCGGGCCGCGCCGCGGGTGAAGCGCTGCAGGTAGAAGTCTCGTCAGGCGGCCGACCTGACCGTCGATCCAGCCGAAGCAGAGCGCCGTGTCCAGCGCCTGGCGTGAGTGACGGTCGTGACCGCGCGCCCTTCTTGGCGAACTTGAGCCACACGCCGGCCGAGCTCGGAGTGCGTGGTGCTCGAGCCACCGCTCCCAGTCGCTCTCGTCGGCGCACTGGAGGATCGGAAGCTCGGCTGGGCGGCTTGGACGGCATGCCAGCGGCCGCTGCATCTGGCAAACGACGACCGCCGCTATAGTCGGCCGCCGCCGCCCCGAGTGACCGGGCCCGGTCTTGTCCATGCCTGCCACCAAGCCTCGCCTATACGACCTGGTCGCTGGTCCTCTCCACCGAGGCCGAGGACGACCGCCGCGCCAAGATCGTCTGCCGACGTCGAGGCCGCAGATCACCGACGCCGGCGGAGCGGTCGACCGCAACGACGACTGGCACCAGCGGCCGCTGGCCTACGAGATCAACCATCAGGGCGAGGGCGAGTACCACCTGCTGCAGTTCACCGGGCCGACGTCGCTGCTCGAGTCGCTGTCGCACAACCTGCGGATCGACGACGCGGTGCTCCGCTTTCCGGATCATCAAGAGACTCCCGGGCACGCCGCCGGCGCCTGAGTCGCCCCCGCCGATCGCCAGCGCGCCGGCGCCGGTGCCCGCCGGAGGTGGCGGCGTCCCGTCGGCGCCCCTGTCGGCCGCGGTCGAGAGCCCGGCCGATCACGCCGCTCCCGTGGCTGACGTCGACGACGCCGTCGCGGTCGCCTCAGGCCCGAATCTGACGAGTAGCCGGCGCAAATCGTGCCGTGTTCGTCACGGCTCGCGTCATCGCCGTCACAGCTCTGAAACGTTTCCGTCCATTTTCCGGCGACTCGCCGATTGCCGTCCTGCCCGGCCATAGACTCGGCCACGAGCTTTCAACGTCTGTGGAAAGGAGCCATCAGTGGCTGGCAGCAACATCAATCGGGTGATCATCACCGGCAACCTCACGCGGGACCCCGAGCTGAAGGCCGCTCGCCGAGCGGCAGCGCCGTCTGCTCGCTGCGCGTCGCCGTGCAACGGCCGGCGCAAGAACAACGACACCGGCAGTGGGAGGAAGAGCCCAACTACTTCGACGTCACGCGTCTGGGGCGCGCAGGGCGAGAACTGCGCGCAAGTACCTGAGCAAGGGCCGCGGCGGTCGCGATCGACGGCCGCCTGCGCTGGCGCGAGTGGACCGACCCAGGACGGACAGAAGCGCCAAGCAGTCGATATCGTCGCTGAGAACGTGCAGTTCCTCGGCGGTGCGTGATGACGCCGGTGCGGCAACGGGAACGGGTTCTCCAGCAGCGCACGCGCGACCGAGAGCGACGTTCCGATCGACACCGGCGACTTCGAGCGCAGCGCCCGTCGGCGGCGGAGCGGCAGACGACGACATTCCGTTCTGAGCATCAGCCAAGACACGCTAGGCCGATCTCGTGGCAAAGCACGCAGACGGCCGGTTCGCCGGCGCGACAGGAAGGGCGGCCCGACTTCCGGCGGCGTAAGTCGTGCCCGTACTGCCGGGACAAGATCGATCAGGTCGACTACAAGGACCTGTCGATGCTCCGGCGGTTCATCTCCGACCGCGGCAAGATCCGCTCGCGGCGGATCACCGGCGCGTGCCGCCGGCATCAGAGCCAGGTCGCGCGCGCCGTCAAGCGCGCCCGTGAGCTGGCGCTGCTGCCGTACGTGGCCGAAGGCGGCAACGATCATCGCGAGCGTGGACGGCGCGGCGACCGTGACCGCGACCGCGACACGCGAGCGGTAGCTGACACGATGCCCCAGGCGATCCTGCTTCAGACGTGGAGTCGCTCGGCGAGCGCGGCGCGGTCGTCGACGTGTCGCGCCGGCTATCTGCGCAACTACCTGGTGCCGCGCAAGCTCGCCGAGCCCGCGACGGCACGGCCTCGATCGCAGGCGGCCCAGCGCCGGCGCGAGACGCCGAGCGGGCCGCGCGGAGGCCGAGGAGCGGGCTCGTGAGAGCGCGGCCGTGCTCGGCCGGACCGTGCTGACGATCCCGCAGCAGGCCGGCGACGACGGCCGGCTGTTCGGATCGGTCACGACCCAGGACATCGCCGACGCGATCCGCGACGCCCGCGGCATCAAGATCGACCGGCGCAAGATCCACCTCGAGGAGCCGATCCGGCAACATCGGCACGTACATGGTGGTCGTTGAGGTCACCGACGAGGTGACGGCGACCGTCAAGACGATGGTCGTCGCGGCGGGCTAAGCGGCCTGAGCCGCCTGCCCCTGCCACTTAGCGCTGATCAGCACTGCGGGCTGGCCGGCAACTCGAACGGCCGCGACCGTGGCTGGGACAGACGCCTCAGCCGCTACCGACGCGCACCGATCGGCTCAGGCCTTGAGTAGCTGACAAAGGCCAAGGCGTGGGCGGAACGGCGACGCGGGACTGCGCTGCCGGGCTATGGCGACTCAGATGGCGACGGGCGGCCACCCGGTTCGTCGCCGGCCGGGCACTGACCGTTGAAGCGGTCACGCTGCCCGCCTGCAGGCGGCGGCGTGACCGTCCGCAAACGTTTCCCGGAGGATGCGGCAACGACGGATTCGGAGCCGCCTGAGGGCAAGCTAGATTCGACGAAAGCTATGGCAACCGCCGTTCAGAACGTCGCCGTTCCGCCCCACAACCTTGACGCCGAGAAGTCGGTGCTGGGGGCGGTGCTGCTGGACGAGCGGCACCTCCACTCGCTGCTGGTCGAGGAGCAGCTGCGGCCCGAGCACTTCTACCGGGAGCAGCACGGGGCGGTGTTCGCGGCGATGCTGGAGCTCTACGAGGCAGCACGCAAGATCGACCATCTGACGGTCGCCGAGACGCTGCGCCAGAACGGCCGGCTCGACGAGGTCGGGGGGCCGGAGGCGATCGACGAGCTGGCCGGCTGGGTGCCGGCGGCCGGCCACGCGCGGGAGTACGGGCGGATCGTCCGCGACAACGCCCAGATGCGCGCGCTGCTGTCGGCCTCGTACGAGATCCAGGCGAGCGTCCTGTCCCGGGACGCGCCGGCGCGCGATCTGGTCGAGCGCGCGGAGCGCTCGATGCTCGAGGTCGCGCACGACGACCGCCAGAAGAAGATCCGTCCGATCGCGGAGATCCTCGACGAGGAGACCGACCGCCTGCACCAGCTGTCGGTCTCGCACTCGCCGCTGACCGGCACGCCGTCGGGCTTCAAGGACCTGGACGACAAGACCGGTGGCTTTCAGCCGGGCAACCTGATCGTGATCGCGGCGCGACCGTCGATGGGCAAGTCGGCGCTGGTCGCGAACATCGCCGAGAACGCTGCCCTGGCCGGCTACCCGGTGGCGCTGTTCTCGCTGGAGATGTCCGAGTCCGAGCTCGCCCAGCGCTTCGTCGCCTCGCAGGCGAAGATCAACGGCGAGGACCTTCGCCGCGGCAAGGTCGCCGAGCAGCAGTGGCCGAAGATCCTGGAGGCCTGCCAGCGCCTCGCCGACGCGCCGCTGTACGTCGACGACTCGAGTGACACCGGCGTGCTCGAGGTTCGCGCCAAGTCCCGGCGGCTGCACCACCAGCTCGAGGGTGGGCTGAAGCTGATCATGATCGACTACCTCCAGCTGATGCGCCACGAGGGCCGGGTCGAAAGCCGCGTCGAGCAGGTGGGCCAGATCAGCCGAGGACTGAAGGGGCTGGCCCGCGAGCTCAACGTCCCCGTGATCGCGCTCTCGCAGCTGAGCCGCGCGGTCGAGCAGCGCGGTGGCGACAAGAAGCCGATCCTCTCCGATCTACGAGAATCCGGTCAGATTGAGCAGGACTCTGACCTGGTCATGTTCATCTACCGCGAGGAGTACTACCTAAGGACGAGTCCGAGCGGCCGGGGGAGGCGGACATCATCATCGCCAAGCACCGCAACGGGCCGGTCGGCGACGTCGTGCTCACGTTCCAGAAGCAGTACCCGAAGTTCATGAACTACGCGGGCGAGAGGTTCGCCGGATGAGCGCCTGCCCCTTCGACATGTGCGACGGCGGTGGCCTCGTGATCGACGAGGAGACCAACACCGCCTACGACTGCCGCTGCCGGCCGCAGATCGTCGCGTACGCGAAGGCGCGGAACCTGTCGGCGGTGATCCCGCGCCGGTATCGCGACTGCTCCTTCGACCGGGCGCCGGTCACCGACATCGATCCGGCGATCGTGGCCGCCACCCGCCGGTTTGCGAACTCGATCGACGACAAGCTCGACCGGGGCCTCGGGCTGTGGTTCATGGGCCCGGTCGGAACCGGCAAGACGACGCTCGCGATGCTCGTCTCGAAGGCGGCGCTCGAGGCGGGCCGCTCGGTCGCGATCTACTCGCTCCCGCGGCTGCTGAACGAGATCAGGGACACCTACCGCCAGGAGCGCTCGCACATCGATCTGCTCGACCGACTGGTCGCCGTGGACCTGCTGCACATCGACGACGTGGGCGCCGAACGCAGCAACGACTGGGTGCTGGAAGAGCTGTACTCGATCGTCAACGCTCGCTACGAGGAGCAGCGCTCGATGGTGATCACGACCAACATCGACGACCGTGAGGCGCTGTGCGAGCAGATCACCGCCCGGACCGTGTCGCGTCTCACCGAGATGTGCGACGAGCTCCCGGTGATCGGCCACGACCACCGGATGGAGCCCCAACCGCACTGACGCGGCGGCGCCCGCGGGCGCCGCCCCCGGGCGGGTGGGTCCATCTACACTGACCTCCGGCCATGCCCGGAATCGTGATCGTCGGCGCCCAGTGGGGCGACGAAGGCAAGGGAAAGATCACCGACCTGCTCGCGGAGCGGGCCGATGCCGTCGTGCGCTTTCAGGGCGGCAACAACGCCGGCCACACGATCGTCCGCAACGGCCAGACCTGCAAGCTGCACCTGATGCCGTCGGGCATCCTGCACCCGGGCAAGCTGTGCGTGATCGGCAACGGCGTCGTGATCGACCCGAAGGTCCTGACCGACGAGCTGGACGAGCTGCGCCGCCGCGGCATCGACACGAGCGCGCTGCGGATCTCCGCCAACGCGCACCTGATCATGCCCTACCACATGCTGCTGGACCACGCGGGCGAGGCGAAGCTCGGCAAGCTCCAGATCGGCACCACCCGCCGCGGCATCGGGCCGTGCTACGCCGACAAGGCGGCGCGGCTGGGGATCCGCGTGCAGGACCTGCTCGACGAGAAGATCCTCAAGAAGAAGATCGTCGCCGCGCTCGAGCCGAAGCGGCTGTCGCTGCGTCCCTTCGCGAAGGACCCGCGGCTCGACCTGCAGGCGATGACCGAGGAGTACCTGACCTACGGCCACCGGCTCGAGCCCTACATCGCCGACACCAGCCGGCTCGTGCTCGAGCGGCTCGACGAGGGCGAGATGGTCGTGTTCGAGGGCGCGCAGGGCGCGCTGCTCGACATCGACCACGGCACGTATCCGTTCGTCACCTCGTCGAACCCGGTTGCGGGCGCGGCCTGCATCGGCGCCGGCGTCGGCCCGCGCGACATCGACGAGGTGTGGGGCATCGCCAAGGCCTACAGCACCCGCGTCGGCGCCGGGCCGTTCCCGACCGAGCTCGAGGGCCGCTCGGGCGACGAGATTCGCGAGACGCGGCGGCGAATACGGCACCACGACCGGCCGGCCCCGTCGCGTCGGCTGGCTCGACCTGGTCGCGCTGCGCTACGCGGCGCGGCTCAACTCGCTGACGGCGCTGGCGATCACCAAGCTCGATGTGCTCTCGGGGTTCCCGAAGCTGATCCGGTCTGCACCCGCTACCGCGGCCCGGAGGGGGCCGAGTTCGACCACTTCCCCTACCACCAGACGGTGCTCCACCACGCGGCCGGCGAGTACGTCGAGCTGCCCGGTTGGAGCGAGGACCTGACGGACTGCCGCTCCGAGGAGGAGCTGCCGGTGGCCGCGCGCGACTACCTCCAGTTCATCGCCGACTTCGTCGGCGTGCCGATCGCGCTGATCGGGGTCGGCCCGGGCGCGAGCGAGATCATCTGGACCGAGGCGGGCTCCTCCATGCGCGCCGACCCGACCGGCGGCGAGCCGGCGGGCGCCGCCGCCTGAGCCAGGCCTCCCTAGCGCCAGCGCTCGATCAGGTCCTCGTCGCCGACCTCGCGCACGACGCGCGCCGGCACCCCCATCACCACCGCGCGCGGGGGAACGTCGCGGTCACCACCGCGCCCGCGGCCACGAACGCCTCCTCGCCGATCTCGACGCCGGGCGCGAGCACCGCGCCACCCCCCACACGGCATGCGCGCCTGAAGGTCGGACCCTGCAACGCCTCACCGCGCGCGTGCCGCCCCATCGTGTTGTCGTTCGTCGTCACCACGCCCGGCCCGAGGAACACGTCGTCCTCCACCACCGACCCCGCCGTGACGTAGACGTTCGTCTGGATCAAGACCCGCGTCCCGATCTCGACGTCGAAGTCGACGACCGACCCGCGACCGACGACCGACCCCTCACCGATCCGCGCGCGCTCCCGGACCTGCGACTGGTCGCCGATGATCGTGTTCTCGCCGATCGACGCGCCCGCGTACAGCACCGCACCTGCGCAGACGGTGACGCCGTCCTGGACGACGAGCGCGCCGAAGTCGCCGGCCGCGCTCGATCCGGGGCGCAGGCGCGGACGCTTTCCGAGCACCGCCCCGTCCTCGACGTAGCAGCGCTCCCCGAGCTCGGTGCCGGCGTGGATCACCGCATGGTCGCCGATCTCGGTGCCCACCCCGATCCGGGCCGCCTCGTGGATCACCGCGGTCGCCGCGATGAGCTCAGCCACGGACTCGCACCTCCTGCGAGGAGGCATCGAGTGACCGCTGGAGCTGCTCGAGCACGCGCACGACGCGCAGCCCGCTGGCGCCGTCCGAGCGCGGCGCTGAGCCCTCGCGAATGCAGTCAACGAAGTGCTCGCACTCGAGCCGCAGCGGCTCGGCGTTCGAGATCCGAGGCGAGTAGCTCCCGCCGGCGCGGGTGATGTACTCGCCGTAGCCGTGGGCTTGCTCGTCGAGTCGAAGCCCTTGTCGTAGACCGTGAGCTTGCCCTCCACCGCCATGTCGTCGAACGTCGCCATCCGCTGGGAACCGACGACCGTGAACCGCCGTTCCTTGTGCGGGTCGAGCCAGGACAGGTGCAGGTGCGCGGCCAGGCCGGACGGGAACCGCAGGAAGCAGAACACGACGTCCTCGACGCCGTCGCGGACGTATGATCGTCCGTGCGCGACCGCCTCCACCGGCTCCTCGTCGGCCAGGTGCAGCACGACCGAGACGTCGTGCGCGCCGAGGCTCCAGAGCGCGTTCTCGTCCGCGCGCAGCTTGCCGAGGTTCAGGCGGTTTCCGTAGATGTAGTAGATGCGGTCGCCGAGCTCGCCGTCATCTACGCAGCCGCCGCAGCGCGACCACTCCGGGGTGGTACTCGAGCAGGTGGCCGACCATCAGCACCTTCCCTGAGCTCTGCGCGGCGGCCACCGCGCGCTCGGCGTCGGCGACCGACTGTGCGAGCGGCTTCTCGACGAAGCAGTGCTTGCCGGCCTCGAGCACCCGCACGGCGAGGTCGGCGTGGGTCGGGACCGGCGTCGCGAGCGCGATCGCGTCGAGCATCCGGATCGGCGAGCAGGTCGTCCAGTTCCGGCGCGAGCTGCACGCCCGGGAACTGCTGCGCCGCGCGCGCGCGCCGCTCCTCGGACGGATCGCAGCACCAGGCCAGTTCGCACCCGGGGATCGCCGCGAAGTTCCGCGCCAGGTTCGGACCCCAGTACCCGAGCCCGGCGACACCGACCCGAATCGTGCGCTCGGCCATCATCAGCGGTGCTCGGCGATCATCGGCAGTGGAGTGTAAGAGCGGCGACGACACGTTCTCCCGCGTGCCCGTCGCCGTACAGCTGCGGCCGGTCGGCCGGCGGTGTCGCGCTCGAGCGCCGCCACGGCGCCGTGCGGCGTCGAGGTCCACGAGCACGTTCCATCCCTGCTTCGACGGTCTCGGTCCACTCGGTGCTCGGCCGCAGCGTGACGCACGGCACGCCGGCCAGGTAGGCCTCCTTCTGCAGCCCGCCGGAGTCGGTCAGCACAGCGCTGCGCGTTGCACAGCAGCGCCGTCATCTCGAAGTAGCCGAGCGGGTCCGTGACCGTGACGTCCTCCTCCAGCGGCGCCAGCAGTCCGAGACGCTCTCCAGCCGTTCGCGCGTGCGCGGGTGCAGCGCCAGCAGCACCGGGTCGGGCACCGCGAGCAACAGCTCGACCAGCATGCCCAGGCGATCCGGGTCGTCGACGTTCCCGGCACGGTGCGCGGTCGCGAGCACGTACTTGCCCGGCTCGAGGCCGCGCGCCCGGACCAGGTCCGTGCGCGCTCGCGCGCTCGGCTGCACCTTCAGCGCGACGTCGACCATCACGTCGCCGACGAGCTCGATCGCCCCGGCGACGGATTCGCCGCGCGAGGTTGGTCACCGCCGCCTGCGATGAGCACAGCAGCAGCGCGCTGGCGTGGTCGCTCAGCACGCGGTTGAGCTCCTCGGGCATCGAGCGGTCGAACGAGCGCATGCCCGCCTCGACGTGCGCCACCGGCACATCCGCCTGGGCGCCGGCCAGCGCGCCGGCGAGCGTCGAGTTAGTGTCGCCGTAGACGAGCACGCAGTCGGGCTTCTCCGCGGCCAGCACCGGCTCGAGCGCGGCGAGCATGCGAGCCGTCTGCGAGCGTGTTCGAGCCGAGCGACGATGCCGAGCTCCCGTTCGGGCGCCGGCAGGCCGAGCTCGGCGAAGAACACCGCCGACAGCTCGTCGTCGAAGTGCTGCCCGGTGTGGACCAGCATCTCCTCGTGCTCGCGCGCGCAGCAACGGCGAGACCGCCGCCGCCTTGATGAACTGCGGCCGGTTGCCGATGACCGTCAGGACCTTCAGCGCGGCCAGCTCCGCCTGCGATGCGCTCTCCGACCGCCGCCGCGATCCGCTCGCTGACACCGGCGCGGAGCCCGGGAACTCGTGATCGTCGATCGCGGCGACCGGCTGCACCTCGCGGACGGTCGAGGCGAGGAACACCTCGTCGGCGGCGAACAGGTCCTCGAGCGTGCACGGCTCGCTCGCTCGCGCCGCGACACGTCGATCACCAGCGCCCGCGTGATCGAGGCGAGGATGTGCTCGTCGAGCGGCGGTGTCAGCAGCTCGCCGTCCTTGACCCAGAAGATCGAGCTCGTCGGCGCCTCCAGCACCCGGCCGTGCGGCGTGACCAGCAGCGCCTCGTCGAAGCCCTGCTCGCGCGCCAGTCGCGCCGGCGAGCATGTTCGCCGCGTAGGACAGCGACTTGACGCCGTCGAGGATGCGCGTCGGCGAGTAGGTGATCGTCTTCAGCCGCGCTCGCTCGGGGAGCAGGTGCAGCGGCTCGGTGAGCAGGATCCGCCGCCCGCCGCGCGTCACCATGATCCGCAGCGCCTCGTGCTCGGGTCCGGCCGGCCTGCGCGAGCAGCCGGTGGGCGTCGGCGCGCACGGCCTCGAGATCGACTCGGCAGCCGGAGGTTGCCCGCCGAGCGCTCCAGCCGCGCCAGGTGCTCCTCGAACGCGTACGGGCTGCCGTCGTAGACGCGGATCACCTCGAACACGCCGTCGCCGCGAATCAGGCCCTCGTCGGTGACCGGGATCGTCGCCTCGCCGGCGAGCATGATCTCGCCGTCGAGCGAGGCGAGCGAATTGGCGTCAGGTGCCATCGCGCGAAGAGCCTACCCGGCCACGGACCGCGGAGAACTCGGGCGGCTCCAGACCTCGGCGAGCCGGACGATCGTCGCCGCGGCCGCGGCCATGTCCTGCACCGAGGCCCACTCGCGCACCGAGTGGTACTCGTGGCCGCCGGTGAAGATGTTCGGCGTCGGCAGCCCCATCTCGACAGGCATCGAGCCGTCGGTGCCGCCGCGGATCGGCGTGTCCGACGCGGCTCGATCCCCTCGGCGCGGATCGCCTCCTGGCGGCCTCGACCACGTCCGGCACCGGCGTCGATGTACCGGCGCATGTTGCGGTACTGGCGACCGCACCTGGATCTCGAGCCGCGCGCGCGGCTCGGCGGTCGACCACGCTCGTGCGCGGTCCGTCTCAGCAGCGCCACGTGCTCGGCGAGCTTGTCCTCGTCGAAGTCGCGCACGATCGCCCAGACTCGGCGCGACTCGGCGTGCCGCTCAGCTCGAATACGGGTGGATGAAGCCCTCGCGCCCGGAGGTCGTCTCGGGCGTCAGCCGGTCGGACGGCAAGCGCCGCGACGATCTGCGCCGCCAGCCGCAGCGCGCTGACGAGCTTGCCGGTCGCCATGACCGGGATGGACGTCGACGCCCATGCACGACCACTCGCCTCGACGCGCCGAGAACGTCTCGTCCTGCAGCTCGCCGAGCTCGGAGCCGTCGAGCGTGTAGGCGCACAGCGCGCCGAACCGCTCGATGTCGAACAGCGTCGCCCCCTCGCCGATCTCCTCGTCGGGGGTGAAGCCGATCCGCAGCGTCGGGCGCGGCAGCTCGGGATGCGCGCGAGGTGGGCGACGGCGGCCATGATCTCCGCCACGCCCGCCTTGTCGTCGGCGCCGAGCAGCGTGTCGCCGCTGAGGTGACGATGTCGTGGCCGCTGCTTGCTCGCCGAGCTCGGGCATCGCCTCGGGATCCAGCCTGGTGCCGTTGCTGCGGCAGCTCGATCACGCCGCCGTCGTAGTCCTCGATGGACGAGTCGGCTCCACGCCGGCGCCGGGCGCGTCGGGGCTCGTGTCCATGTGCGCGATCAGGCCGATCACCGGCGGCGCCGGCCCCGTCGTTGGCGGGCAGCGTGGCGATCACGTATCCGTTCTCGTCGATCGACGGCGTCGCTCGAGCCCGAGCTGCCCGCAGCTCGTCCGACCAGCAACCGACCGAGCTCGAGCTGACCCGGCGTGCTCGGGAGTCGCCTGCGTTCACGCGGGCGGACTGGGTGTCGACTCGCACGTAGCGGAGGAACCGGTCAAGCACGTCCGGAGCGATCGCTTCCGCAAGCGGGGAGGTGAAGGGCGCGGCCATCTCGCCCAAGTATCCCAGCCGCCCAGGTATCCCAGCCGCCCAGCTATCCCGCCTCGTATCCTGCCGACCTCATGGCGCCGAGGCGAACCCTCACCGCGCTGGCGATGCTGGCCGTCTTCGTATTCGCGCTCGCGGGCTGCGGCTCGGCGACCTCTTCGTCGCAGCGCTCAGCCGCACAACCGCTCGCCACCGGCGCGCTCCCGCGGCTGAGGCACGCGACCCTGATTCTCGATTTCGTCCCCAACGCCGTGCACGCCGGCATCTACCGCGCGCTGGCGGCCGGCTACTACCGCCAGGAGAACATCGACCTGCGCGTGGTCCCGCCGAGCTCCACCTCGTCGACGCTCTCACTGATCGCCGCCGGGCGGGCCGACTTCGGGCTCGCGGATGGCAGCGACGTGGCGACGCAGATCGCCCAGGGACGCGACGCGGTCGCGATCATGGCGATCGCGCAGCGGCCGCTCGGCGGACTGATCGCGCTGGCGGACGAGCACCTGACCTCGCCGGCGCAGCTCGCGGGGCGCACGGTCGGGATCACCGGCGTGCCGTCCGACACCGCCGTGCTCGACACCACCGTCGCCGGCGCCGGCGGCAACCCGGCGAAGGTCCACGTCGTCAATGTCGGCTTCAACGGCGGCCAGGATCTCGCGGCCGGCCGGATCGCCGCCTTCACCGGCTTCTGGCCGGACGACGGGGTACAGCTCCAGGTCACCGGACACCCGATCACCGTGTTCAAGCTCGACCGATACGGCGGGCCGGCCTACCCCGGCCTCGTCGCGTTCACCACGGGCAGCCTGATCCGAACCGATCCACAGCTCGTGCGCGCGTTCGTGCGCGCGACGGTCCGGGCTACACCGACACGATCGCCGACCCTCGGCGCAGCCTCGAGGACCTGCTCGAGCTGAACCCCGGGCTGCAGCGCCGCTTCACCCAAGCCTCGCTCGAGGCCTACCTGCCGCTGTACAACGATTCGGGCCGCGTCCCGTTCGGCGAGCTACAGCAGAAGAACGTCGCCGCTCTGTCGGCCTGGATGGTCGCGCACGGCCTGATCAAGCACCCGATCAGCCCCGCCCGCTACGGCACGAATCGGTTCCTCCCGTAGCGGCGACGACCCGCCGCGGCCGGGTAACATCGCCGCTGAGCAGACACAAAGGGCCGTTAGCTCAGCTGGTAGAGCAGGGGACTCTTAATCCCAAGGTCGGAGGTTCGATCCCTCCACGGCCCACTCACGAAGCCCCGCTACGGCGGGGTTTTCTTGTTTCAGGAGTTGTGCCAATTCCGAAACGTGTCCCCAATATGTCCCGAGATCGGCGTACGATCCATCGTGGCGGGACAGCTGAGCCCTCCGACGGGCCACGTGTTCAGGGTCGAGCGGCGGCGCGGTCCGGCCTGGTACGCGAAGTACCGCTTGCCGGATGGTCGGCAGGTCCAGAAGAAGCTCGGGCCGGCGTGGACCGGACGCGGCCGGCCGGCGGCCGGGTACTTCACGAAGTGGCTCGCGGAGGACTGGCTTCGGTCGACGCTCGAGCAGGCGCGCCGCGGAACGCTGCCCGGGATGGTGCGTACGGGCGCGACGTTTGCCGACGCGGCCGCTGAGTACCTCCGCTACGTCGAGCACGACCGCGGCCGGAAGCCGTCGACACTCCGCGGCTACCGCTCGGCGCTGAAGGCGCACCTCCTGCCGGCATTCGGCGAGATGCCGATCGAGTCGATCACGACCGAGGTGATCGAGGCCTGGATCGCAGGCTGCGAAGGATCGGCGCGCTCGCGCAACAAGCTGCTGATCGAGCTGCACGGAATCCTCGGGCGGGCACGCAAGCTCTACGGCTGCCCAGCAACGCGGCCGCCGACGTCGAGAAGTTCCCGGTGCAGCGAAGCGGTGAGATCGAGGTGTTCTCAGCTCTGGCGCCTCAGCAAACCTGACGGAATCTCAGCAGCAAGCCGTCCAGAGCGCCGAGCAGTATCTCTCCACCGAAGCCTTCTCCAAGCAAGGACTGATCAGCCAGCTCTCGTCGCCAGCCGGAAGCGGCTACTCGCTCCAGGACGCCACCGCCGCCGTGGATAGCTTGAACATCAACTGGGATACGGAAGCCGTGAAGTCGGCCAAGGAGTACCTGCAACAGTCGTCATTCTCATGCCAGGGACTGGTCCAGCAGCTCGACTCGTCGGCCGGAAGCCAATACACGGCGGCACAGGCGCAATACGCGGCGACCAAGGTCGGTATCTGCTGACGCCAGCTGCACACGCGGCACCTACCGCGACCACCCCGCATCCTCAACCCGAGCGACCAGCAGCTCACGGCCCTTCAGACTGAGCCTGGCGTTAGCGTCCATCTTCATCCGGTGTCCTCCTCGGACTGATGGCTTGAGCACCTTCAGCCTCCAAGGAGCACCGGATGGCTTTACCTCACCGGATGAACAACGTGGTCAGAATCTACAACTAGCGGACCCTCTCGGCGTCTCCACAGGGGAAGCTTGGGACCTGCCCAGCTCGTCGCCAGCAGCGCCAGCGCCGGACGCTTCCTAGCGATCTGGCGGCTCGGGTGACGGGGTCGCATGAGCGCCCACTCCTGGCCAGTCTCGGATGTTGCACCGGCCAGACCTCTCGGCGTGGGATTGGCCGGCGCCATTCCGGTCTCTAGTTCATTTGGCGGGGAATGGTGTGGTACCGCAGCGGAAGAAGAAAGGGAGCTGCGTCAGGGGTGCGCTCACGGCCGCCGAACGGGGGCCGTGCTCGGTGAGGCCGGTCTGTGGCTCGCGCCAGCAGCCTCGGGGAAAGTAGACGCTGCGGCTGGTTGCCCCCTCGGTCACGACCGGCGCGACCAGTACGTCGTCCCCGAGGGTCCACTCCTGCCCTTGCGCCGCAGCGCGCGGGTCGCTGGGGAACTCGAGCCATAGTGGTCGGGTGGGTGGAATGCCGGTCCGGTCGGCATACCTCCATAGCTTCAGGATCAGCGGAGCGGCCCGCTCGTGCAGCAGCGAGAGCTGGTTGTAGACGTGCACTGTCTGCAGGTCGAAGGACCAAGGAGTGTGCGTGCCGGTTCGACCGGCGCCGTGCAGGCGGAAGATCGGACTCAGCGCCGCCCACTCGGCCCACCGCAGGAACAGCGGCTTGGTCGTGGGTGGCGTGGTGTAGTCGTAGTAGCCGCCGATGTCGGTCGAGTACCCGAAGGCGCCGCCGATCGCGCGGTTCAGCATGTCGGGCGCGAGCGAGGCGAGGCCTGAGCCCTGGCCCCAGTAGGTGGCCTCGTCGCCGGGGACGTTGCCGCCTTCGTAGGCGGCCGATCCGGGCGTGCCGGAGTAGCCCGCGCGGTTGTAGAACCAGATCTGCCGGTTCGGGTGCGAGCGCTCGTAGGCGTCGACCGCTTCGCGCGTGGACTTCATGTAAAGGACCGGGTAGAGGTTGTGCATCGTCGCGCCTGTCTGCCCGTTGTGGAAGTGCATGCCGGCGACGACCTCCTCGCCGAAGTCGGCCATGAAGCCGTCGAAGCCGAGGTTGAGGACCTTGGCCACCTCTCCCTTCCACCAGCGCACCGCCGCTGGGTTGGTGAAGTCGATGAGCCCGATCGTCTGCGCGAGCGTGCCGGTCGTGACGTAGGTCTGTCCCTGCGCGTTCTTGACGGAGTAGCCCATGCGGTCCGGGTAGGAGCCGGGTGCGATGAACGGCCGCAGGTAGGCGAGCGGGTGGATGTGCCGGGCCTTGAGCTCCTTGATGATCTTCGTCTGGGTCGCGAAGCTGACTACCGGAGGGTTGTAGAGGACGATGCCGTCGTTGTCCGGGTTCTTCATCCCCCAGCCCTCGATCCGGTACGCGGTCAGCGGCATGTGGTAGCGGTCGATGTTGGCGATGTCCGCGTTGAGGTTCGCCTGATAGTCCGCGAGGGTCTCGACCTTGTTCTTGACCAGACGGTCCATCATCGGACCCAGCGCCCAGAGCGGCGGCGCCGGCTGGCGACCGGTGCGCGAGGTCAGGTTCCCAATCGCCTGCGCGGGCGTTCCGGGAGCGACCACATAGGTGAGCGATCGGGCTGCCGTCGCGACGCTCCACGCGTCGGGTCGATCGGAGTCGAGCCGGAACCAGGAGAGCTGCGGCTGGTCCAGCAGGAACCCGTAGCCGCGAGAGGAGATGAACTGTGCCTGCACGTAGAAGGCGGCGGTAGGACCGTTCGGGTAGAGGATTCCCGCGGGTGTGCCGGGCGCTGCGAGCCCGGGGATGTTCTCCTCGTCGACCCAGCTGGAGAAGGCCTGTCCGTGCTGGTTCAGCGCGTTGTGCCGGCCTCCGAACCCGTAGAACGCCTCGCTCGCGGAGGACGCGAACGAGTCGCTCATCATCGCCACGCCGATGGCCGGGTGAGGGGTCACGGACACCTGGATCAGGCCGGCGCCGTCCGGCTGGATCGCCACCTGGAGCGTGCGCCCTGAGGGATCGTCGGTCGAGAGGGTGAGGATCGCGCCCGAGCCGCTGCGGCGGGCGGCGATGACCTTGCGTGCCGCATACTGGATGCCGGAGTAGGACCCGCTCATCAGGTTGCCGCTCCACACGCCGCCGATGTACTGCGTGTAGGACTCCTGGCCGACGAGGAATGACAGCGGCGCGTACAGCTGCTCGCTCTTTGGCGCGTCCGTGCCGGGCGGCAGCAGATCCATCGTGGAGGGCACGGCGTCGGGTGCCGGCTTGACGTTCGCCACCTCCGACAGCGCGGCCGCGCCCGCGGCACCCAGGATCCTCAGCCGGAACGGGTTGCGCTGCACGACCGCCGTGTCGGCGCCGGAGCGGACGGCGACCTGACTCGGTGTGATGGTCACGGTCAGCCTCCCGCTCGCCACGGCCGCACCAGCACTCGCGACCGGGGCAAGTCCGGCCAGCAGAGTCGCCATGGCCAACCGGCGCGACCACGCAGACCACCGCCCTCTCGGAGCTTGCGCACCCTTGTCGTTCATCCTTGCCCTCGATCCGTCGTCATCGATACATTTAGACGTAGTATGTCACTTTCTATCCGGGACGGAGCAGACCGGATCGAGGCGCGGATCTTGGACGCCGCGTACAAGCAGGTCATGGCGGTCGGCTTCCGGCGCACCACGCTGACGGATGTCGCGGAGCGAGCCGGCCTCAGCCGCATGACCGTGTATCGCCGCTATCGAGACGTCACCAGCATTTTGCAGGCCCTGATGTCCAGGGATTTCGGCGTGATCCTCGCGCGGGCCGAACAGGACACCGCGGACGTCGTGGGATCCAGGGAGCGGATCGTCTCCTACGCGGTCCGCGTCCTGGATCTGCTTTCGAGCCACGAGCTGTTCCTGCGCCTGCTCGACGTCGATCCCGAGCTACTGCTGCCCTACGTGACCACCCGCCTTGGGCGCGCCCCGGCCGTCTTCGTGGCGCGGCTGCGCGCGCAGCTCGAGGTGGCGATGGAAGAGTGCACTGTGCGGCGGGACGACCCCGACCGCCTGGCCCGTTCGATGCAGACGGCGATGCGCGGGTTCGCCTACTCCGCACGCGACGGCACGCGGCCGAAACAGCGCCGGCAGATGCTCGCAGACCTGGCGATCATGCTCGATGGCCTGCTGCGAGCGGACGCGCCGTGACCCGGTGGTGACCGCGTCTCGCGGGATCGCCGGACCGGTCCTTGCCGACGAAGCGCAAACACGGGCTGGAGGCGAGGCCAGTGGTCGATACCGACTGGCAGCCGATGGTTATTTTGGGTCGGCTGGCTCAGGCTCGCGCCATGTCCTGCTCGAGCCGATCGAGCGAGCCCAGTACGCTCATTGCTTCGGCCGCGACGGTCGCGAGCGTCGGATCGTCTCCCTTGAGTGCGAGCGTCTCGTTGCGCGGCAGCGCTGGACTCGCCCAGGTACCGTCGCGGATAGAGGCGGCGATCTCGTCGAAGCTGCCGCTCAGTGCGGTGACGTACGGACCGAACGCTTCGCGCGGCGCTCGCGCGCCGTCGTGGACTGCTGCGGCTAGGTACCAGGGCAGCCTCGCTCACGTCGTCCATCGCGGTGAGCACCGCGCGCAGCGGTCGGGCGTCTGGACGCCGGCGGGGCGGCTCGGCCAACGCGCGCCGCACCGAGTCCCAGGCCTCGACGCGTGCGCGGCGGGCCGCGAGTCGCGTTGGACGCAGCAACCGCCGGTCACCGCCGTCCGAGTAAGCGTTGAGGATCGCCGCCAGCCAGCGGCCCTGGGCGATGACGAACGCCGCCAAGCGCTTGTGGGTGTCGGGCGCCTCGCGGGTGGGCCAAAGCGTGAACGCCCCGAGCGCGATCGCGGCGCCGATTGCGGTGTCGACGAGGCGGTCGATGAGCGCACCGATTGGTGAGCCGCCGCTGAACTCCACCAACAGCGCGACGAGCACAACGAGGACCACCGAGAAGAGTGCATAGTTGGCGAGATAGACGGCGTATGCGGCGCCGGCCAAGAGCGTGAGCAGGATTACGATTGCGGCGTCGGAGGGCGAGAACAGCGTGACAATGGTCCACGCGATCGTGACGCCGACCATCGTCCCCATAGTCCGCCCGATCCCACGCGTGATCGTTGTCCCATAGTCGGGCCTGAGCACGAACAGAACTGTCAAGGGAACCCAGTAGCCCGAGCCGAGCGACAAGCTTCGGTATGCGCTCACGGCGACCATCAGTGCGACCGACAGCCGGATTGCGTGACGAAACGCGCTGGAGCGGAGCGTGAGCTCGTCGCGCAACGCGCGGGCCGGGTGCGTCGGTGCCTCCGCGCCCGGCGCGTCGACGCGACTGTGGGCGCCTGCGGCCGCGATCCAGGCAGTGAGTCGTGCTGCACGCTGGCGCGCGACGGGCTCGTCGATCCGTTGTGCGCTGCGGTTGAGAGCCTCGAGCGAGGGCGTCGACTCGCGTCTTGGGAGGACGTTGTCCAGGGCGTCCGCAGCCGCTCGCAGGGTCGCGTCGACGCCGGGTACATGCGATCGGGCCAGCGCTGCCAGTTCCAGCCGGACCCATTCGCCTTGTTCGACCAGCGTGCGGAGCGCGCCGCGTCCCCCGGTCTGTGCAGAGTCCGCACCGACGGTCTCCGTTGCCGCGGCGAGCGCGGTGGAGGTGCTTTGAAGCGCCGCTGTGGTCGGCGCTCGTGCGTAGGCGGCAAGTGCCCGGTAGGCGTCCCCGACGGCGTGCCGCTCGGCGGCGAATGGGCGCAGCGGCCACGCCGCAAGCGCAACCATCGTCTGTACCAGCCCGCCTGCCGCGATCAGCCATGCCTCGTGCAAGACCGCCTGCCCCCGGAGGTTCAGATCACCGGCCAGCAGCAGCGACCACGTCGACAGCATCCCGACCAACGCGGCCCTGCTCCCAACAGCGACCAATAGTCCGCTGGCGAATCCCCACGCGCCCAGCACCACGACCGTCGCGAGGAGGCTCGGGCCCGCGAAGCCGCCCACCAGCGCGGCCACGCCGGCGGTAGCGTCGCCGCCAGCAGCGTCGCCACCCGCACGCGGTAACCGCCGTCCAGGTTCGCAAAGCCGACAATGAGCGCCCCCGCCGAAGCAGCGACGCCGTCTGCGAGCTGGCCGGTCGCGAGTCCCACAACCAGCGGGATCGCGTAGCCGATCGCGCTTGACGCTGCGGCGGCGACCGCGACGCGCGAGCGGTCCAAGCGAGCAACCTCGCGTAGGCGGCGGCCAGGATGGGCTGCCATGGGGCTCGCGCCTAACCGAGCAGGGCCTGATGATCTCGCGCTGTTGCTCAGGGGCAGCAGCCCGGCTCCGGGAGCTTCGCCGCCAGCGCGGCGAATTGGGGCACGCCGAGGCCGCTGGCGAGGTCGTAGCCGCGCCGTGCCCGGAAGCCCTGCACCTTCGGCGAGTAGCTGTTGGTCCCGCTGACGACGTCGAAGATCGTGCTCGGCGCGTGTTTGGCGAGGTAGTAGAAGAGCCCGTTGGCCGGTCCGATCGGGGGGCGGTGCCGGCGCTGTTGGTCGGCGCTGAGGACGGCCATCGCCGAGGCGATCAGTGGCGCTGCGCCGCTGGTGCCGCCGTCGATGGCCCAGTTGCCGCCGAGCTCGACCGGCCAGCCGGGGAAGTTCGAGGCCGACGCGGACACGTCCGGTGTTGCGCGCGCGTGGCCGGACAGCCCGAGGCCGTCCTGGTACGGGGGCCGTGGCGAGGCGATCGAGAACCCGCCGCCGCTCGCGCCGCCGCCCATCGATGCGGGCGTCCATCGCAGGTCGTTCCATAGTGACTTCGTTGCCAGTCCCCGGCCGAGGCGCAGGTGCCGACGCCCACCCAGCCGCACGAACAGCGCGTCCATCAGGTTGGCGCCGGCTCGCGTCGCATTGGTCGATCCCTTGCCGCGGATCGTTCGCTCGCACTCGCCGTAGGAGATCGAGAAGCTGTCGGGCAGGTGGGAGGCGTCCAGCACGTGCGAGGCGCCAAGGAACCACAACTCGGGCGATGACCACACCTGCGCGAATGTGAGCGATCGGAGGCCGGGGGCCATCCCGCGTACGACCGCGAGGTCCTCCTCGGGCTCGAACGTGGGCTGGCCGAAGTTGCTTGTCTGGCCGTCGGAGCGCAGCGTCCGCGTCCGCAGCCGTGGATACCCGAAGCAGCGGGCGTTGGCGGTGATGTCCGGGCCGAGAAGGCCCTCGGCGACGTTCAGGATCGCGACCGTGGCGCCGCTGCCGTTGCCGAGCCGATCGATCCCGTAGGCGTGACGTACCTGCGCGTAGCTGAACGCGCCGGTGCTCTTCGCCTGCTTGCAGCCGCGCGTCCATGCCCCGCTCCGCCGCGGCGCGCGCGCGGCGGCGACGTCGGCAGCGGTCAGGTGCCCCGACGCAGTCGCCGAGTGAACGTACGTCGGCACGACGTCCTGCACCAGCGCACGCAGAGGCGCGGGCAGCGTCAATGCTGCGCCCGGCCTGAGCGAGAACGTGATCGCGTTCGGGTCGTTGCCGACCAGGCTCGTGATCCGGGCCTTGAACACGCGGTCGAACTGGCGGACGGTTCCGCTCACGCGTGCGAACACTCCAGAGGGGTCGATCCGGGCCGACAGCCCCAGCCGCGAGATCTCGCGCGTGAACGCCGCTCGCGTGAAGCTGCCGGCGCCGTAGCGGATGGAGATCTGGCGAACGGTGAGAAAGTGCCGGTATTGCGGTGAGCCCGGGCGCTGCACGGCAAAGGACGCGGCCTGCGCCTTCGCCTCGGGACGCTTGAGCCCGAAGAAGAACGTGATCGTCGGGGAACGGGTCGCCGCTGCCGCGGCCGAGCAGAAGCCGAGGGCCAGCAGCAGCGGTAGTGCGAGGGCAACCGCCCTAGAGATCGCGAGAGCGGGAAACCTGCGTGCTGTGGGTGTGCCGGGCATCGGTGGACTCCTCGTGGATCGGCCGGTAAAGGCGAGATGGATCATTCGCCAGCGGCCGTCACCCGTCGTCAGTAGTCCTTACTGCAGTTTCGTGATCGGGCGTACTGAGGCCGCGAGCACATCGGGAAGCCGACGGAGGATGATCCCTGAGATGGAGGTCTGGCTGCACGGTTTCGCGGTGCCCGGGCGCGTGGTGGAGCTCGCGCGCGGCGCGGAGGATTGGGGCTTCACGGGGCTGTTCGTCGCCGACAGCCAGAACCTGACGGCGGACATCTGGGTGGAGCTGGCGCTCGCGGCGGTGGCGACCGACCGGCTGCGGTTGGGGCCGGGCGTGACGAACCCGCTCACGCGTCACCTGGCGGTGACCGCGTCCGCGGCGGCGACGCTGCAGGCGGAGAGCGGTGGACGTGCGACGCTCGGGTTCGCGCAGGGGGACTCGGCGCTGAGCCAGATCGGGCGCGAGCGCCTGCCGGTGTCGGCGTTCGAGCGCAGCCTGGTGGTGCTGCAGGCCTTCCTCCGTGGCGAGGAGGTCGAGCTCGCCAACGGCACGCGCAGCGCGATCCGCTGGCTCGCCGACGGCCGCGTGCCGAAGGTGCCGGTCCACGTGGCCGCGAGCGGACCGCGGACGATCGCGGCCGCGGCGCGTCACGCCGAGGGCGTCGACCTGACGCTCGGGGCGGAGCTCGACAAGCTCCGCTGGGGCGCTGCGACCGCGCGCGGGGCGGGACCTTCAAGCGTCACCGTCGGCGCGTATCTGAATGTCGCCATCGATCCCGATCGCGACCGCGCCCGCGAGTTGGTCCGCGGCAGTGTCGCGACATTCGCGCGGTTCTCGGCGGACGCCGAGGCGGTCGTCGGCTACGAGAAGGATCGCCACGGCGAGGCAGGTGCAGGGTTCGCCCGGCGGTTGGAGGACGAGTTCGTCGACCGCTTTGCGGTCGCCGGGACGGCGGAGGAAGTACGCGAGCGGCTGGTGGCGATCGCTCCGGCCGGCATCGACCGGCTGATCATCGTGCCGGGATCGCTCGACAGCGACCCCGGCGACGTGCGACGGTCGCTCGACCGCTTCGCGCGCGACGTGCTGCCGTCGCTCATGGTGTAACGAGCTGCCGCCGGCCTTCGGCGTCGACGGCTTTGCGATGGCGGTCGGCGGCGGACTCTCGGTGCTGATGATCAACGCGCTTTACCGTCTCGGTGTGTCGGGCGACGAGGAGCGCGCCCGCCATGAGGACGGGTGGCGGTATTTCGAGGAGCACGGCGAGTGGCCAGACGATCCACCGCCTCGCAAGCGGCAATGGACGTTGCCGGCCGGAGCCGTGACGTTCGAGGCCGAGCAAGCGGCGCGGGCCAGGGGCGCAGGCGCGCAAGCACGCTGATGTATCTCAGTACCGGTCCGCGCCCGGTTCAGTAGCCCAGTACGGACGACGGATCGAGCATCGGGCGGCAGGGTTCCACTCACCTGCAAAACCGGCGCACCACCTCGGTCGACGCCGGACGAGCAATCGAAAGGAATCCGAGATGTTCCTACCACGTGTCAAGACAGCACTCGCAGTCGCCGGCGTAGCCGCGGCGTTGCCGGCGGCCGCCACCGCGGCGCATCACCATCGGCTCGGCGGCGAGGCGCCGACGGTCTACACCTACGGCTACAGCGGCGGCGCGGACGTAGTAAGGGTGCCCGCTTCAGCAAGCGCCGTCTGCATCGTCGCGAAGGGCGGCGACGGCGCCGGGTTCACCGACTCCTCCTACGACCACACCGGCGGCGGCGGCGCCGTGATCAGCGGCTGCCTGCCGGTGACCAGCAGGGACACGCTGCTCGTCGCCCCCGGCGCCGCCGGGCACATGGCCAACACTCGCGGCGCCAGCGACTCCCTCGGGGGCTGGGGCTACGGCGGCGCCCAGGGCGGGGGCGGCCATCTCGGCACCGGTGCCGACGGAAGCCCTCCGGGATTCCCGAGCGGCGGTGGCGGCGGCGCCACGATCGTGCAGCTGAATGGCCAGGACATCATCGTCGCGGCCGGCGGCGGCGGCCAGGGCGGCGGCGGCGATGACGAGGCCGACGGCGGCAGCGGCGGGTCGGCCGGACCGGTTGCGCAGAGCGGCGGAACGGCCTCCAGCGGTTCCGCGCCGGGCGGCGCCGGTGGCGCCGCGTCCGGGCCGGCCGGCGGGCCGGGCCTCCCAAGCCCGTGGTCCGATCAGTTCGCCTCGTACTCGTGGGGCGGTGGTGGTGGAGGCGGCGTCAACGGCGGCGGCGGTGCGGTCGGCAGCCAGTTCGCCGGCCCCGACGTCGACACCGGCGGCAACGGCGGTGGTGCCGGCTCGTCGATGATCGACGCGCAGGCTATCCACGGCACGATCGAGAGCGGCACTCCGGGTCAGAACCTGGACGGGACCGTGAAGCTCACGTTCGTGCCGCAGCTCACCTACCAGCTCACGCCCTCCGCATCCTCGGTGACTGCCGGCGGAACCGTCACGGTCCCGCTGACGGGAACGACGTCCGACGGCCAGAGCTTCCCACTGGGCGTGTCGGGCTCCACCTGGAACACGAAGATCACACCCAGCCAGGGTGACGTCGGTAATTCACCCGACAAGGTCGCCGGCGATCAGATCACGATGTACCAGGCCGGCGTACACACCGTCACGGCCTACCTCAACGGCGCGGCCGTTGCGAGCGCCCAGGTCAGCGTGACCGCGGCACCGATCCAGTCGACCGGCGTGTCGGCCGACCCGGCGGAGCTGACCGCAGGCCATTCGGCCGCGTTCCAGGTCACCGCGTACGACGCCTACGGCAACCCGACAGGCGACCTGACAACCGGCGCCAAGCTCACGAGCAACGTCGCGTCGGACGCCGTGAACGGCGCCCACGTGAAGTTCGTCGCGGCCGGGACCCACACGATCAAGGCGTCCGTGGACGGATACACGGCGATCACGACCGTGCAGGTCGATCCCGCCGCCGCCGTGTCCGCAACGCTCGCGCCTCTTGACAGCGGCACGAGCGTCGACTCGGGGACGACGGTCTACTTCGAGCTCACCGGCGAGGACGCCTACGGCAACCAGTTCACGCTCGGTCCGAGCCAGTTCACGCTGACCGACAGCGGCTTCGGCGACAGCATCGACGCGAACACGATCCAGTTCGGCCAGGCGGGCCAGCGCACGATCACCGCGTACCTCACCGGGACGACGGTGACCGCGCAGCTCGGCATGACCGTGCTGCCGGGCCTGGTGTCATCGCTGAAGCTGGCGCCGAGCGCGACGACGATCACCGCCGGGCAGTCGGTCACCGTCGACGTGACCGGGCGCGACGCAAGCGGCGACAGCCTCGGACCGATCGACCCGTCGGGAGTGGCGATGATCCTCTCGCCGACCACCGGCGTCACGGTGGCGGGCAACGAGTTCACATTCGCGGACCCCGGGACGTACTACATCAACGCGTACCTGAAGTCCGACGAGTCGGTGATCGGCAACACCGTGATCACCGTGAACCCCGCGACCGAAGCGGGCGCCCCGGCACCGGTGCCGACCCCATCGCATCACCATCACATCTGGC
The DNA here is from genome assembly GCA_963826895.1 of uncultured Solirubrobacterales bacterium. GTDB lineage: Bacteria > Actinomycetota > Thermoleophilia > Solirubrobacterales > Solirubrobacteraceae > Palsa-465. The sequence goes on along the minus strand of CAWGYJ010000005.1, from coordinate 185,711 downwards.
GGCACTCGCATGAGCGCCGCCTGCACGCGACCCGCGACCGAGCCGCGTAAGCCGACCCTCTCCGGCCGCAGATCTGCTGCAAACGCCGTGGCCCTCCCGCGTGGAGGGCCACGGCAGCCGTCGCTTACAGCTCGCGGCGGTCGCTGACCCCGAGCTTCTGCATCGCCCGGTACAGGTGCGACTCGACGGTGCGCACCGAGAGCACGAGCCGCTCTGCGATCTCGGCGTTCGACAGGCCCTGGCTGGCGAGCTCCACGAGCTGGCGCTCGCGGGCGGTGAGGTCGATCGCGTGGCTGTCGAGCCCGCCGATCGCCGGCGGCGTTCCGCCTTGGCCGTCGACGAACAGCGCACGACAGCGTGCGGCGGCGCGGCGGGCGGAGTCCTGGCGTCCGGCATCAGCGAACACCTCGGCGGCTTCGGCGGCCGTCTCGGTTGCGTAGCGGAGCGCGCCGATGCCGGCGAACGCCTCTGCCGCCTCGAGCAGGGCCGGTCCCGTCCCGATCGGCACGCGCCGCGGCGTGGGCGGCGTAGGCCGCGACGAGCGGAGCGTCGCAGATCCCGCAGATCGGCTGAAGCGACTCGGCGATCGCGCGCGCCCGGGCGCCGCAGCGCAGTGCGTCGTGCCGCAGCTGGGCGTCGTACACCGGCATCCTGACCATCGACTCGGCGGCGTCGAGCAAGATCTGCTGGGCGGCCCGGGCGTCGCCCTGGGCGTCGGCCATCCATGCCCGCGCGCGGGCGAGGTAGGGGATCTGGTTCGGGAGTGGCTCCTCGCCGTGGAGCATCGCTTCGCAGCGCTCCAGCGCGCGGACCATCCGCTCGTTCTCGCCGGTCAGCAGCGCGACGCCGGACCTGTGTCGCCCACACGATCAGCAGCACGCCGAAGATGTCGCGGTGCTCGTAGTGGAGCTCCGCCTCGGCCAGCCACCGCGCGGCGTCGCGGAAGCGGCCGGCGAGGAATGCGACCCCGCCGAGCCCGACCGCGCCGACCCCGGCGGCGGCGTCGTCGCCTGCTCGCACGCCCGCCTCGAGGAGCTCCGCCATGTCGCGCTGCATCCGCTCCCAATCGAGGCCGCTCTCCAGCGGGATCATCGCCGTACTGATCAGCGCGATCTCGGCACTGTGGCTGGTGATCGGCACCTCCGGACGGAGCCGGCAGATCAGCTCGTAGGCCTCGACTGTCCGCCCGCTGAAGAACAGGTTGACCGCGTGCAGCGGCTCGAGCTCACGGCGAAGCTCCGCTCGAGCGATCGGCTCGGCCAGCGCCTCGCCCGCGACCGCGACCGTCGCCGGCCGGCCCCTCGAGCATCGACGCCAAGTGGAGGCGCATCGGGTCAAGCCGCCGGCGCCAGGACGGCTTCCGGCCACCAGTCCCGTGCGCGCACGAGCAGCGCCTGTGCCTCCTGGGGCGCCTCAGCCCCCAGTAGCAGCACCGGACGCGCTGCTCCAGGTACGCGATCGCCGCCTCGGGTGACTCGAGCCTTCCTTCGATCCCGGCCAGTACCGACTCCGCCTCGGCAAAGCGCTTGCGCACCTGATCGCACCGCGCGAGCAGCAGGCCGCCTCGGGCCCGGCGCCGGCCTGCAGCGCCCGCCGCGCGAGCTCGGCGCCGAGATCCGGATCGCCGCTGAGGGTTCGCCGCCCGCGCCGCGGCGACCAGCATCGGCATGGCGATCGGCGCGCCGGCATCGAGCCGCCACCGCGCGATCAGCAGCGCGCCCTCGGCGCCGACGTCATCCCGCCGCTCCACCATCGACGCGAGCGCCAGCCGCAGCTCGCGTGCGCGCAGCGACGGAAGCGTTGCGCGGATCGCCTCGCCGTACAGAGGGTGGGCGAGCCGGACCAGCCCGTCGCCACCCGGACCACCGGCCGCGATCAGGCCGCGCGCCTCCACCGCAGTCGGCCGGCTCGCTGCCCGCCAGCTCGATGAGCTCTGAGACCCCGAGCGGCTCGCCGAGCGCGAGCAGCTCCAGCACGCGGCGCTCGGCGCTCGTCAGCCCGGCCAGGCGCGCGGAGACCGTCTCGGTGAGCGACGCGCTGAGCGGCGGCCGGCTCGGCATCCGCCACAGCCCGCTGACCTGCTCAAGCGCCCCGCTGCCGAGAGCGCCGAGCACCAGCTCTCGAATGTACAGCGCGTTGCCCGCGGCTCGTCTCCCACACCCACCGGTGCGCACCCTCCTCACCGGTCCGCCGACGATGCTCTCCACCAGCTCGGCGGTCTCCGCCTTGTTCCAGCTGGGCGAGCTCGAGCCGCTGCGCGCCGGCGTCCTTCCACAGCGAGACGATCGCGTCGGGGCAGGGCTCGCCGGTGCGGACCGTCGCAAGCACGAACGCGTCGGTCGCGCTGGTCAGGTGCAGGACGAGGGCGGCCGAGACGGGATCAAGCAGCTGGGCGTCGTCGACGCCGACGACAAGCGGCCGCGTGCCGGCCAGCTCGCCGAGCGCCGCGCCGGCGCCGCGCAGCAGCTCGAACAGGTCATCGGAGCGCACCGCGGCGGGAATCACGCTCGCGAACGGCCCGAGCGGCACGCTCGCCGCGCTGCGCGTCGCCTGCACCCAGACGGTCGCCGCGCCTGCCTGCTCGGCCGCCGCCAGCGCGGCCCGGGCCAGCCGCGACTTACCGACCCCGGCTGCGGCCAGCAGCACGACCCCAGGCATGCCCGTCGGCCCGAGCCCCTGCGATGCGCTCAAGCTCGCCGGCACGCCCGATCAATGGCCAGTCCTGCCGCGCGCCCACCGGCACTGACGATGAGGTCGGTCCCACCAACGCTCCGTTCGACTATACGCGTCCCGTCCGGCGCGCACGGCGCGCAGTACCGCGGACGAGGCAACTGCAGTAGTGGCCTACTGACGACATCGGTCCCAGCGACCCCCATGCTGGTGCCATGCTGCGTGACGACACCTCACAGATCCAGGCTAACGAGCACCCGGACCCCATCGGCTTCCAGACACGAGTCCTCCCGGCTCGGCCTGCGCTCGGCGCTTGCCTCGTGCCGCCACGGGACCGCCGATCTCGCCGACGTGCTCGCCACCGCGGGCCGGATCATCGATGGCGACCCCGACTCGCTGGCTTGACGAGTGGATGGCGACGGCCGGATCGGCCTGGGCGCTGGCCAGAGCCGCGGACCGAGTCGAGGACCGCAGCGGGCGGGCTCGCCTGCTACCGGCGCGCCGCCACCTACTACGCGCTCGCGCTGCGTCAGATCTTTCATTCCAGCGAGCCCGAGCGCCAACTCGACATCTGGCGCCGCCAGCGCGCCTGCTGGGAGCGCGTGGTCGACCTCTCTCCCGTCGCCGGTCAGCGGGTGGCGATCCCCCACGGGGACGCGACCCTGCCGGGGTTCTTCTTTCCGGCGCCCGACGTGCGTCCCGGCGAGCCGCGGCCGGTCCTGGTGATCAACAACGGGCTCACGTCACCAACTTCGCACACATGGGCACACGGCGGGGCCGCAGCCGCCGCGCACGGCTACCACTGGATGACGTTCGACGGTCCCGGCCAGCAGGCGGCGCTGTTCGAGCTGGGCATGACCTGCCGGCCCGACTGGGAGACGGTGCTCACGCCGGTGCTGGACACGCTGATCACACGCTCAGACGTCGACCCAGACCGGATCGCCGCGATCGGGATCGGCCACGGCGCGTACCTCCTCACCCGGGCGCTCTGCTTCGAGCACCGGCTCGCCGCGGCAGTCGCGGACCCCGGCATCATCGACCTCGCAGTCCCGTGGCTCGATCTCCTCTCCACGGCACTGCGCCGCCACCTCGCAGGCACATCACCGGGCCGCATTCGACCGCGAGATGCACATCGCCGAGATGTTCTCGCCGGCCCTTGTCGGCGACGCTTGAACTCCACGGCCAGCCATTCCGTCCTGGTCACCGCTCGCGCTTTGACCTGTTGCGCACGATCCTCGCCTACCGTCTCGGCGACGAGCTCGACGAGATCACGACGCCGCTGCTCGTCACCGACCACGCTCGAGAGTGGTGGCCAGGCCAGCCGCAGCAACTCCGCGCACGCTATCCCGGCTGCGACTACGCAGGCAGGGCCACGCTCGCCGCTCCTCGACGTCCACGTGTTCGGTTGGCTGCGGGAGCGGCTCGATCGACCGGCACGACGGCCATGAGTCGAGCTCAGCTGCGCGCGAGGTGCCAGATGCCCCCGAAGCTCGTCACGCCCTGACCGAGGGTGTGCTCCGTGCACCCGGACCACTGCAGTACGCGAGCCACAAAAGTGCCGTACCGCGATACGGACGACGCGCGGCCTCCGCGGTGGGACCGTGTCCGAACACCGGCGAACAGACCGGAATCGCACGAGAAAGGATCCCGCATGAGCACGACCACCCAGACGGCCACGATCGGCCCCACGAGCAGGCACCACACTCCAACCCGGCGTCGATCATTCGCCCGGGCGTTCGCCCTCGGGGCGACGGTCTCCGCCCTCGCCCTCGGCGGCACGTACGCCGTCGTAGCCGGAGGGGCGACGAACACGTCGCGCGTGGCTCCGGGCGAATCGGGCAGCGCCTCCGCCGGTGCCGCTCGCACCGCCTATCGGCACGGTGCATGGGTTGTGGCCCTCCAACACAAGCTCGCACAGCTCAACTATTACGAAGGGCCGGTTGACGGCGTGCTCGGGCCCCAGACCCTTGCAGCCATCACCGAGTTCCAGCGAGCAAACGGGCTGGCCGCGGACGGCATCGCGGGCGCGAGCACGATGGCGAAGATCGATCGCCAGCTCATCACCGGGGACAGCCAGATGAACCCGGGCGCCCCTGCTGCCAAGCCGGCGATGCCCCCGACCGTGCATGGGTCATCGGGCACGGCGACCACCGGCGGCGCGAGCAGCCACAGCGGCGGCAGCTCCCCGACGGACGGCGCCTCCCCAACGGCCGGCGCCTCCCCGACGGCCGGCGCCTCCCCGACGGCCGGCACCTCCCCGACGGCCGGCACCTCCGGCACGGCCTCGCACACCGGCGCGACGACAAACTGACGGACTCCCAACCGGCTCGAGGGCCAGGGCACCGGGACGCGTGGCGGCCCGCGAGCCGCCACTCGTTAGTGCCCGGGCTGGCGAAAGTCGATACTCGAACGCCGATCTGGAGCGCGGCGTTGCAGATGAGGTGTCCGCACGTTCTTCGCACAACGGGGGGCTAAACGAACGCGCGCATCACACCCCACGACGCGTGGGGTGGCGCGGCCGGGCCGGCGGCGTCAAGCAGCGACGAACCTCGAGTTGCTCGCACGTCTCAGCTCGTTTCAAGCGGTTCCTGCGCTGCTTGGACTGCGCCGTCCGCCCGCGCGATGAGCTGAGGACGTCGGGGCTGCGCCCCGACTCGACCGACATCCCGACCGAGATACCGCTCTCGAAGACGTCCCTCAGAACGTCCCCTCGGGCGCTAGATCAGCTCGGTCTGCGCCAGTCGTCGAGGACGCGCCGCACCTGCTCGCGGACCCGATCACGAGCGTCTTCTCGGTCTACGCCCGACATGAGCAGATCGTCGTACGGGGTGTCTTCGTGACGGACCGAGGCAGCGACGGCGAGCTCTAGCGCGCCCACATCCAATGCTCGCCCAGCAGCACTACGCCCGACTCGCCCGCTCCCCCGCTCGGCGGCATGCCTCGCGATCGAGTCCGCCCGCTCTGGCGAGCATCCGGGAAACAGGCTCAGGATCTCCGCGGCCATCCGCGCCTGGAGATCAACATCTTGTGCGGCGCCTCGCTCGGCATCGCGCTCGCGCCGTCGTGCCCGTGCCTCATCGTCGGCCAGACAGTCGTCTTCGGCCTTGGCAAGTGCCTCCTCCTCGACCATCACGCCCTGACGCTCGTAGCGCCTACGAGCCCGGCTGAAGCGCACAACAACAGCCGAGAGACCGCTGGCCTTCCGTGCCCTACGAGTCAGCGCAGCGTCTCCCGACCCCAGGAACACGAGGTGGTCCATGTCGGCGCAGGCCATGCACACCGGCCCACCGTCGTCCATGATCAATAGGCCGCCGTCATCGCTGCCACAGCGCGAGCACGTCCAAGCCTTGAGCGCCGAGACGACAACGAGATCGCGAGCGCGCGTATCCATCTTGGTCGTCGGCCCTTCCGCAGGCACACAGGAAACGCTACCGCTCGAACTCACTCAAGTGAAGCGACCGAGCGGGGGGCAACGTCAGGCTGCGACGGTTCCCGTGGCGTGGTGAGGGACCGGAAGCGACCGGCCTCGCTCGCGGAGATCGTCCGCGTACGCCGTGATCGCCTCTTGAATCCGTTCGGCGGCGTCTGCGCGACTGTCCGCCAGCGCGACGACACCGGGCAGATCCGGGATGTAAGCACCCCAGCCGCCGTGTTCGGCTTGCTCGTAGATCACAACGTATTCGCTCATCGAAGATGTTCCAGGCCGCTGGCCCGACGAATGCTACCCAGCGTCCCGACCGGCACCGTGTCGCTGTCCTTGCCCGTTACCACGATGCGCCCCCTCGCGGTCAGGGTGCGCCCACACCTCGTGCGAGCCGCTCTGCCGCACCACAGTCCAGCCCGCGTCCATCAGCGCTTTCCTAACAGCCTTGTACTTCTTCGCCACCCCAGAACGGTACGGCTGACAGCGGACGGCGCGTGGCCGGGTGATCTCTTACTCAGCAGCTGCGAGACCGTGTCGGGCACGCTGCTCGTTGACCAGAGCAAGCAACTCTTCTCGTGTCGCGCGCCGGCGCCGACCCTGCTGACCGGCGAGCACTGGCGTGTCGGCGTCGTGTGCCAGATCGTCGCCGTGATCCGAATCAGGTCCCTCAGCGGGCGGAGGTCGGTCCGCGCTCATTGCGATTCGGCATCCCATCGAACCGCCTCCTGCACGTCCGCCGGCTCGAGGTCCGGATATGCGTCGACGATCTCGCCCACGGTCATGCCCTCAGCCACCATCCCCACGATCGTTGTCACGGGGATGCGGAGCTCCCTGATGCACGGCACCCCGCCCATCTGGTCAGCTCGCCGGGTGATCCTCGTGGCCGTCATCGCCTCGAGCGTACTGCGAAAACCGTGTCCCGAACCATGTCCCGAACTCAGCAATTCTGACCTGCCCTGACTGCAATGAGAAGCACTCAAACGCCCGTATGTAACGCAAAAGCCCTGCAAATGGCCAACTTTAATCCCAAGGTCGGAGGTTCGATCCCTCCACGGCCCACTCACGAAGCCCCGCTACGGCGGGGTTTTTGCACGTTCCCGCCCGCGCTCAGGAGAGGCGTCAGAGAGCTGGGTTGGCGCGGCCGCGAGTTCGCAGCGAGCCTGGTAAACGGAGGTGAACCCGGTCTCGAACCCGATCCGGGCCGCTCTCAGGTATAGCCGCCAGACGCGCAGGCGCTCCGGGCCAACGAGTGCGAGCGCCTCGTCGAGGTGGTCGTCGAGGCGAGCGCTCCAGTGCGCAAGCGTGCGCACGTAGTCGGCGTGGAAGTCCTCGACGTGCCGGGTGACGAACCCGGCACGCTCGAGCGCGCCCAGTACGAGCGAAAGCTGCAGCGGCGCGGCGTCCGGCCACACGTACCGCTCGGAGAAGTCCCCGGCGTCGATGTCCGTGTGCGACAGGTACGCGATCCCGTGGTTGAGCAGCCGGCCGCCCGGCCTCAAGAAACGCGCGAGTGTCCTGGCGTACAAGTCGATCTGGTTCTCCCCAACGTGCTCGACCATCCCGATCGACGCGATCGCGTCGAAGCGCTCATCCGGTAACTCGCGGTAGTCCATCACGCGAATCTCGACGCGATCGGCGACGCCTGCCGCGTTAGCGCGCTCCCTCGCCACGCGCGCCTGCGGCTCGGACAAAGTGATCCCAACAACCTCGACGTCATGTCGGGACGCCGCGTGGATCGCGAACGAGCCCCAGCCGCAGCCGACATCGAGCACCCGCTGACCCGCCGTCAGCGCCAGCTTGGTGCAAACGAGCTCGAGCTTCGCCTCCTGGGCCTGCTCAAGCGTCTGCGCCCCACCCGAGAAGATCGCGCACGAATACGTCATCGAGCGATCTAGGAACAACTCGAAGAACTCGTTCGCGACATCGTAGTGGTGGCGCACCGCACGGGCGTCGCGACCGAGCGAGTGCCGCCGACCCCGCAGGACCAGCTCGGAAGCCGGCCGTCGCGGCGGACGGACCAGACCCATCGCCCTAACGCCGGCGGCCATCAGCCGCAGACGAGCACGGAGATCGATCTCGGGCTCCTGCCACTCCTCCACGAGCTGCATCGCAGCGTCGAGATCGTCCACGTCGAGAAGTCCGGTGACGTACGCCCGACCGATCCCAAGCTCGCCCGGGGACCGCAGCACATGCGCGATCGCGCGTGGCGACCTGACGAGAAAAGTCGGTCCGTCACCGCTACTCGACGGCACCCGTGTGCCGTCCCACAGCACCACCTGAAAGGGCCGCTGCGGCAGCTCTTCGAGAATCGCCGCCCGCAGCGCCTCGGTAGTCCCAAACACAACTGCAGCCTAACCTTCGGTCGTCCTCGATCCACCAAGGGCTCGACAACCGCACCTTCTTGACCGGCCCATTGGACCACGCAAGCGGTCCAGCAGCCCCGGCCGGAGCAAGGACAAACGGACGCTCGGGACCCGCGGCGCGCCGCGCCGCGCAGATCTGCTGTAAACGTCTACGCTATGAACGACAAGATCAATCTTGCTGCCAAGCTGGCGTTGCTCGAGAACCCTTACGAGCCGGGAATCGTCGGCTTCCTCAACGACTACAAGCTCCAGGTCGTCAAGGTCAAAGGGCCGTTCGTCTGGCACAAGCACGACGAGACCGATGACTTCTTCCTGGTGATCAGCGGCCGGCTGACGATCCATTTGCGCGATCGCGACATCGAGCTCGAGCCCGGCGAGATCTTCGTCGTGCCGCGCGGCGTCGAACACTGTCCCGACGCTCAAGAAGAGACCGAGGTTCTCCTGATCGAGCCGAGGGACACGGTCAACACCGGCGATGCCGGCGGCCCCATGACCGCGGAGGCCCGGCTCCTCTAGCGGCACCGTAGAGACGATCGATGTGCCCAATCTCCGCCGGGTCATCATCCTCATCCTGTCTCGACATGAAGATTGCGCAGCGCCCGAGCGTCACGGGGCTCAGCGGACCGGGCTGGCACGGGATGCAGCTTGCCGATCCGGCGGTCGCGCGATCGGGGAGAGCGACACGGGGGCGCGAGTTCGCCGCCGCCGGACCGAAGCCGGCGTCCAGGAACGCCTGTCAGCCATCTCAACAGCCCAAGGCTCATCGGACGCGGGTCGTAGTCTGGCGTTCGTGTCCTGGTCTGCCTGTCGGTCGGGGTCAGCCCGAGCCCGCCGGTTTGGCCCGCCGCACGAGGTAGATCGCTATCGACAGCGCGAGCGTGAGGACCCCGAGCAGCCCGAGTTCGAGCAGCTGGTTGGTGAGCGTCCGACCGCCCGGCGCTTGGCGCTCCAGCTCAGCTGTGACAATGAGAATCCGCCTGACCACGGCTATCAGACCGACGAACAGGAACGGCTCGACAACGATCTCGCCGCGCAGCACGACGTAGCGGAGCGTATGCAACAGCTCAGCCACGATCAGCGTCAGCAGGATACGGTCGAGTAGGACAACGCCGATGTTGACGGCGCTTTGGTGCGTTCTGATCGAGTTGACGAAACCGCTGATGGTTCCTATCAAGATCAACGTCGCCGCTGCGAGCAGCAGCAGCCCAACGGTGATGTAGAGCAGCTCCTCGCTCCACGCGAGGACGTTGCGGACCCGTTTGGTGAGGTGGGGCGCCAGCTCGATGGGGTCAGGCGGCTCGGTCATCCATGCCGTTGTGGTGCGTCGCACACATCCGACAACATCTCATACCAGACAACCTGACAATGGACCCGGCCTGAATCGGATCAGCCCGGTACCGGCTCGGTCGATGACCGATCCACGATTCTGAACGTCGGCCGTAGAGCGCAAACGGCGAAGGTCGACGTGGGGGCCCTCTTCTCTGTCGCGATTGGCAAAGCGCACTGCGACGCGCCCCAGAGGCTCGGCGGCTACGGCGCGATGGTCCCTGGCGGCGGGACCGATCTCGGTGTCCCCGGGCCGCTCAGGCGCGCACCGTGCGCGGTTTGGATCCGCCCGGCCCAAACGGCCTTCGCGCCGAGGTCGCCAGTTCTGAAGCACATGTAGCCGGCGCCGATCGACAGCAGCACGAGCAGTATGCGCAGCGAGGCGAATAACGATTTGGGCGCCAGCAGAACGTCGACGATCCGCAGGCCGGTTGGCATGCCGCTGGAGATCCGCCTTGCGGCGAAAGTGACGATCAGCGTCGCCGTGAAGAGGACATAGACGACGGCGAGTATGTGTGCGGCCTGCGCGTGCTGGGAGATCAAGATGGCGGCCTGACCCTGCAGGTTCAGCACGGCGCGCAGCGAGGCGCCGGCCTGCATCGTCAGAAAGGTGGAGCTCATCGCGGCAATCGACACCACAGCCAGCGCAATCCCGTAGCGCGAGAACCACTCTGGCTTGATCATCAAGACGACTGCCGCCACGACCGTGGTCGGGATCAAAATCACCGGCACGTGAACGAACAGCGGATGGGCCGGCAGACCGCTGTATATCGTCGTGATGCGAATCGGGAGCGTCAGGAAGCCGAGGAACCCGAGCAGCGTCAGGACAAACTCGGCGCGTCGCCAATCCACCTGACCGCGACCCCCCGCCGCGATGCTTTCCGTACTCACTGCGATCGAGTCTGCGAACTACCGGTAAGCCACCGATAAGGGCTCTCTCGGAGAAGTCTCATCGAGCGAGGTCAGCTCAACGGCGAGGCAACTGGGATCGGTGGGGTCATCCCTGCTGCAGTCCCCGAAACTCTGACTGTGCTGGTTCGTTGAGCAGGGCATGAGGATGCGAGTTGCGGCCGTGCGTGTAGCGGCTGTGTGCGGATCGCTTCTCTTACTCGCCGGCGCCTCGTCGGCGCGCGCGCGTCATCGGGCCCCTGAGCCGCTGGTCGAGCACGTGGCCTTCCGATTGCTTGGGACTCAGCTATCGGCGACGACGGACGGGCGATACGTCGCACTGGAGAGCCCCAGCGGGTCAGTAACTCTGGTCGACGAGCGCACGGGCGTCTCGACGGCTGTGAGCTTCCCTGGTTGTTCGGATCCTTCTGGAGTGGGACTCGACGGGCCGTGGCTCGCCGCGGGATGTTCGGGCCCACCGTGGGGCGGCGTGTATCAGTCGTTCCAGTTGGATCGGTACTCGCTGTCAACCGGGCAGGAGCGAACGGTCGCCCCGCCGCTAGGGGACTGTGTATCGGACGGCGACTACGGCGAGAGCGGCGGAACCGAGTGCTCTGTTGGCCCCGCGGGCGCTGACTGGTTGAGCTGGGAGGAGAGCTGTTGGAACTGCGGCAGCCGGAGCGGGATCGTCTGGCTCGGATCAGGCCCACAGACCGTCTTTAGCGTCCCGGTGACCAGTCCAACGACGGCGATCGACTACAACTCGCCGACGCTGGAGACACGTGTGTGCTCGCCTCTGCGATCGACTCGTAACAACCATCTGCTGATCGATCCCTGGGGGCAGTTCTTGTCTGGGGATGTTGGCGCGCCGTTGGGGCGCTTCGCCCTCGCCTACGTTCCGTCAGGACAGGCGGCGCTCGAGCGTTGTGGCTTGCGCGTACGGCGAACGCTGCCGTGGGTTCCGAGGACAGGTAACCCGCGTGAGCTCCTCGACTACTCGATCGGAGGAACGATCCATGGGCTGTTTCTGCCGAGCATGCGGAGCTTCGTCATCCGTGTGCCCGCGGCCATGCTCTCACCGAACGGCCCTACCGGCCCGGGCGCACTCGACCAGGTAATGCTCAGCTACCGCAACCTTTACGTTGTCGGCAAAGGCGGCCAGCTCTGGGAAGGAGTCGCGCCGGCTCTCTGAGACGAGGCGCGGATCGACCACTTCGGTTTGGGCTCGCTCACTGATTGCGTCCGCGAGCCCAGGGCTATCGGACTTGACCGCAACGCCGTTCGGGAGCCGGGTCAGTGGAGTGTGACGCTCCCGAACGCACCACGATGGTTCCGCGAGCCGCACGACTCGAGCGTGATCAGCGCGCTTCTGGGAGATGGCCCGGCTTGCCGCCTTTCCAAGTACGGTGAGGGGACCGGCGACGGCGAGCTGGCGAATCGGAGTGTCACGGCACTTATCGTTACAGCCGATGTCTCAGCGACCGCGCTCAGAATGGCCGATCATCATCGGTGGCTGCCACCGGTCGGGCACCACGCTGGTCCGTCGCATCCTGAACAGCCACAGCGCTATCCACTGCGGACCTGAGGTCAAGTTCTTCCTCGACTTTTACGGCCCTCCACGCGGGGTTAAGGATTACATGAACACCGCTCGGGCCCTGGCGAGCGAGGACGAGCTTCTGGAGTTCTTCGGCCGTGGTTTCGTCGAGCTCCACCGCCGGACCGCCCACCGGGCGGGGAAGCCACGCTGGGCCGACAAAGCCCCGGAGAACGTCCTCTACTCGTCCCAATGGCAGCGCCTGCTCGGCGACCAGTGGTTGTTCATCCACGTTGTGCGCAACCCGCTGGACACGATCGCGTCGCTTCGGGAAGCCGGTTTCGGCGACGACATCCCTGCCCACATCCTCGGGCAGGTGATCCACTACCTCAACCACACACGGGCCGGCATGCAGTTCGGAAGAGAGCACCCGCTGCGCTACCACTCGGTCATCTACGAACAGCTTGTGACGAGCCCAGATGAGACGCTGGCGAGCGTGATGACCTTCCTGGAGGAGCGGTTCGAGCCGCAGCAGCTCGAGTTCAACAGCCAGCAGCCCGAGTCGGCGCTGGAGGACTACAAGATCAGCTCGACGACGGCGATCCACGCCGACTCATTGCACCGGTGGCCCGAGCGCCTCTCCGCGAGGGACGCCGCCTTCATCTGGACGCATACCCGTTCGCTGTGGATGCAAGTAGATCCGCGGAAGAGGTTCGTCAGCCCCCCCGGCGAGCCCCTCACGCTGCGCTATAGGTAGCAGCTGGAGGAGGAACAGAGATCGTCCATGCCCGCGCTTCGGGCAGGCCGCGACCGACTCCTTGGCCTGAACAACTCCGATGGGTCCGAGGACCTTCAGCTCCAGCCACCCCCGCTTGCCGCTCGAGCATACATGGCCCGCACAGCACGGCTCGCTCGGCTGCTCGCGCGGCCTACGGTGTGTGGACGCTGTGAAGGTCGACTACTTCCTGCGTGATCTCGAACGGAATGTTTGGTGTCACGTTTGCGTCGAACCATGCGTCGTGCTGCTCCTGCGTCTCCCACACCTCGGCGACCACAAAACCCTGGTCGTCTTCGTATGTGACATGAACCAGGAAGCCCGGCTGTTGCTTCAGCTGCGCGACCAGGGCCGGCGCGGACTCGTCGTATTGCGCAGCGCTCATCGCGGCACGGTGTCGAATCAGGACGGGCATTGAAATCCTCCTCGTAGAGATCTGGACCGTTGGCGTTGCACATTCGCTCCTCGCAATACGAGCGGCGGCGACATCTACCGTACACCGCGTTCGGTCGAGCAAGCGCCCGTGTGCGGAGCCGACGAAGCACGGCATTTCAGCTCCTGACGCCAACCGAACATTCCATCGCGCGCGTTGCGGGCTGCTGTTGTCTGCTTGAATCGCTCCATGGCGAGGACTTTTGAGCTGGCGGGCAAGGTTGCGATCGTGACCGGTGGAGCTCGGGGAATCGGCTTGGGGACGGCGCAGGCGCTGGCTAAGCGTGGCGCGGTACTCGTGATCGTCGATCTCGACAGTCGCGCGGCTGAGAGCGCCGCGGGGCGGTTGCCCGGCGGCGCGCTTGGTCTCGCGGCGGACGTGACCGATCGTGGCGCGATGCAGCGTGTCGTCGCGACGGTGACCGAGCGCCTTGGCGGGGTCGATGTGGTGGTCGCCAACGCCGGCATCGCGTCGCGTGGGGCGACCGTCCGCGCGATGAACGGCGAGGCCTTTGACCGTGTGCTCGCCGTCAACCTCGGGGGTGTCTACAACACAGTGATCACGGCAGTGCCGCAGATTGCCGAGCGGCGCGGACATCTCGTCGTGACCTCGTCGGTGTATGCGTTCGTCAACGGGTTGGGGGCCGCGCCGTACGCGATGGCCAAGGCCGGCGTCGAGCAGCTCGGACGCGCGCTCCGAGTCGAACTCGTGCCGCACGGCGCGGGCGCGAGCGTGGCGTACTTCGGCTTCATCGACACCGAGATGGTGCACCTTGCGATCGACGCCGATCCGATCGCGGAGAAGATGCAGAACGTGTTGCCGAAGGCGCTCCGCAAACGCCTGTCCCCGGCGCAAGCCGGTGAGGCTGTAGCGCGCGGGATCGAGAAGCGCGCTCCGCGGATCATCGCGCCCAAGCGCTGGGCGGCGTTCAGCGCAATGCGCGGGATCGTCAACCCACTGCTCGACGACTACATGGTCAAGGACGCGGACACGCAGGCGATCGTCCGTGAGCTCGACACCCGCGGTGATCAGGAGCAGCCGCTCACGGCATGACCACCGCCCGCACGTCGCCGGCATAGGCGCACGAAGCCGCCGGTCGGGCGGCGGATAGGACGCGAGGCGCCCGGATAGGCTGCGGTCCGTGCCAATCACCCCGTCTGACGGCGAGCGGCCCATCCTCGTACTCGGCGACGCGACCAGCCTCGGCGAGGCGGTCCTCGCTCGCCTTGCGCAGCGCGGAATCGGCGCTGAGTACCCGGGAACGGGGACCGACGCGCAGATGTCGGCGGCGCTGAGGCGGGCGCCTTGGCGTGCGGTGGTGATCGTGACGCGCGACGATGTCCTCGCGCTGCGGCTGACGTTGCTGAGCGCGCATCTGAGGCACGACGTCCCGGTCTGGACGACGATGTTCGATGCGACGCTGGCGCGCGAGCTGCGGCACACGGTCCCGGAGGTTCACGTCCTGTCTCCGGCGGGTCTCGTCGCGGACGAGATCGCCGCGCAGTGCATCGACGCCGGGGCACGACCCGCGGAATCGCTGCGCAGCGGCGTGCGGCTCGTCGACGATGCGCTGAGGCTGCTCGCCGGCGCCGGCGCCGGCTTGCTCACGGCATTGCTGCTCGAGACCGCCTGCTCGATGCTGGCGCTGCACGACAATGTGATCGACGCGCTCTACTTCAGTACTCGATCGGTGGCAACGATCGCAGCGGCGCCGGGGTCGGCGACCGCACCCGCCTGGTTCAAGCTCGTCTCGACACTAACCGCGGTCGCCACACTTCTGCTCGTGGCGGTGTTCACCGCGGCGCTGGTGCGGCGGCTGAGCCGGCCCCGGCTGACCGCGCTGTTCGGCCCACGGGCGGCCCCCGCCCGCGCACACGTCCTGCTCATCGGTTTCGGGCAGGTCGGGTACCGCCTGGCCGAGACCCTGCGCCGGCGACACATCCCGGTGCTCGCTGTCGAGCGCAACCCACAGGCCCCGTGCCTGCGGCTCGCACGGAGAGCCGGCATCCCGGTAGCTATCCGCAGCGGCGAGGACCGCGCCACGCTCGAGTTGCTCGGCATCCATAGCTGCGCCGTCGTGGCCGCCGTCACCTCCAGCGACCTCGTCAACGTCGAGATCGCGCTCGCCGCCGGCGATCTCTCAACGCGCACCCCCGTCGTGCTCCGCCTCGGTGACGGGCAGGTGGCGGCGGAGACCGATTCGCTGCTGCATATCGGCCGCGTCTGTGATGCTCACGGCATCGTGGCCGACGCGCTCGTCCAAGACCTGACCACCCGGCCGCTCACCCAGTGATGGCCTTGCGTCCACGCTCCTGTCGTCATAGGTTGGGCGCGACCGACGAACCGCGACCAGAGGCAGAACAATGACCCGAACCGCAGTATCGAGCGACGAGGCTCCCGACGCTCTCGGGCCCTACAGCCAGGCGATCGTCGCGGGCGGCTTGGTCTTCTGCTCGGGGATGGCGGGCATCGACCCAACGACCGGCGCGATCGCGGACGGGGTCGAAGCCCAGACCGAGCAAGCACTGCTGAACCTCACCGCTGTGCTCAGGGCCGCGGGATCGTCGATGGACGATGTGGTCAAGACGACGATCTTCTACGCCAACGTTGAAGACTTCGGTCGCCTCAACGAGGTCTACGCCCGGCACATGCCCGATCCACCGCCGGCGCGGTCAGCTCCGGCCAACGTGCGGCTGCCCCGCGGTCTTCTGGTCTCGATCGAGGCGATCGCGGTGCAACAGAGTTCCTGAACCTGATTCTCGCCGGCGCGCTATGTCTCGACCGCGAACAATCGCCACGCTGCGGGGATGCCTTTGAGCCGGTGCTCGCCACGGTCAGTCAGAGTCTGATCTGCGCCGACGATGAGATCCCGCACCGTGCTGCTCACGAGCACTTCGCCCGGCCCGGCGAGGCCGCTTATGCGGGCACCGATGTGAACCGCGAGGCCGCCGATGTCTTCATTGTCGAGTAGCTCGAGTTCGCCGGTATGCAAGCCGGCGCGAACGTCGAGCCCGAGCTGTCGGGCACCGTCGCGAATGGCGAGCGCGCTGCTGATCGCGCGGCTGGGCCCGTCAAAGGTCGCAAGCATCCCATCGCCGAGCGACTTGACAAAGCGCCCCCGGGATGTGCTCGGCGGCGTACCGCGAGTGGCGCTCGTCGATGAATACGTCGTTCGCTCGGTGCAACACCAGCGTCGGGCATTGGACGCTCGCGAGCGCGTCGCGCGCATCCAGCTCCCCTACCACCGCGAGCGACGCGGCAGCGGCATCCGGAGTCATCGATAAGCGCCGGTGACGCGCGAGCAGGCGCTGGCGTTGCTCGTCCTGGCCGGCGAACCCGCCCCACGGTTGCTCCGGCGAGCTGCTACCCCAATGCTTCACCACCGCCTGCACCCATGCTGCGCGTTCCTCGACGCTCTGTGCCCACTCATAGCCCGGTAGCGTGGGGATATCGACCCCGATCTCGACAGCTGGCTGGAGCGCCCGCAGGTGCGGATCCATCACCGGCGCGAGGCCGAGGTCGAGCCGGGAGTGCTGTGGACGGCGGCACGCACGGTGCGACTGGCCGACACTCGCCGGTTGGGACGGTTGATCCGGTTGCGAATCCCCGGGCTCGATCCGGACCTGACGATCGATCAGATGTTTCGATCGCCGCCGTTCAACGTGCTGGAGGACGGCGAGAGATCGTTGGTGTCCGGACTGGTAGGTCGGATCTGGACTCTGCGACGCGACTATCCCTCGTTGCCGGTCCCCGAGGAGTTTCGTACCTGGTCGGAGCGCGGCACGGTCCGCGTCCTGTTCGCCAACTGGGTCCAGAGCATGGACCGGGGCCGTTCAGCGCTGGTGAGCGAGACGCGGGTCGATGCGGTCGATTGGCGCGGACGGGTTGGACTTGCTGCCGTCCGCCCGCTCATCGCCGGCTCACATGCGCTGATCTCGAGCGACGGGATCAACGCCGTGCTCGCCCGCGCCGAACGCGGCTCGCCTTCAGCGCGCTGACTGCACCGAGAAGTCAGTCGACCGCGATCAGGTCAACGACGAACACAAGCGTCTCGTCGGGCCCGATGACACCGCCGGCGCCGCGCTTCCCATACGCAAGCATCGGCGGAATCGTGATCCGGCGTCGACCCCCGACCTTCATGCCCCTCACGCCCTGATCCCAACCGGAGATCACCTGGCCCTTGCCGAGCGCGAACTTGAAAGTGCTGCCGCGGTCCCAGGATGCATCGAACTGCCGACCGGTGTTCCAGGAGACGCCCACATAGTGAACCTCGACAATGTGACCTGAGACGGCCTCATCGCCTTCGCCGACAACGATGTCGTCGATCTCGAGCTGGTACGACGGCGGCTGACCCGCGGGCACCGCAACCTCCGGCTTCCGATCACTCGTCACCGGACAACCGTAGACGAAGCGCGATCGGATCGGCCTACCGATACGCTCCACCTGTGAGCGAGAACCTCCGGATCGAGCGCGGTTGGATCTACGTCGACGGCACCAGGCAGGATGACGGCACGATCCAGCTCGGGACCGGCGGCGAAATGCGCTTCAGCCCGTTCGACGCGATATCTGAGCGCAAGGACACACCCATCACCTGGGGCCACATCCTCACGGCCTCGACGCAGCGGCTGGCTTTCTGGCGTCGCTAGACCGGCGAGACAGAGTTCATGCAGGCGGCGCGAGCGAACCAGCGGCTCGGCGCCGGGCTTGACACCTCTATGTCCGATGCATATGATTTCTAGGTATGTCGGGTTTGAGTTTCCAGGGGCAGCTCGAGGGTCTGGTGCTGGCCGTGCTCGGCGGCAGCCCGTTGCACGGATACGCAATCGCGGCTGAGCTTCGTGAGCGCTCGGAGGGGATGCTCGACGTCGCGGAGGGGACGCTGTATCCGGTGCTGCACAAACTCGAGAAGGAGGGTTTGATCCGGAGCCGCTGGGAGGTCGTCAGCGGCCGGCGCCGTCGCGTCTACGCCGTCTCGCCGACCGCGGAAGGCGCGGTTCGAGAGCGATTCGAGAGCTGGCAGCGGTTGAGCGGGGCGATCGACTCGGTGTTCGTCTCGGCTCCGGAGGTGGCGGGTGACTGACGACCCTCGCGAGCGGTTCGTGCGCACCCTGAAGCGCGGATTGCGCTGTGGCCCGCTGAAGCGCCGGCGTGTTCTACGAGAGATCACGGCGCACCTCGATGACAGCGTGGCCGAGCTCAAGGCCTCCGGCATGGCTGATCCCGCGGCGATTCAAGAGGCGCTTCGGCGGCTCGGGGATGTCGGCACGATCACGTCGGCTTTCCGCAGGGTCCGGCCGGAGAGAGCGCGCTGGGTGCGTCGGCTGCGTTCGCCGGCGTGGGTCGCAGTCGGCGCGATGTCGCTCGTGACCGCGTGGGCCGCCGAGCTTCCCCAGGCGTCGGGTGCCAAGGCCACGACGCCGGCCGCTCACGCTCGTCACCCCGAGTCTCGCCACGTCGCAGGACCGGGCGACCTCGCACACCGCCGGCACCCGGCTCGGCGGCGCTAGCGATGCTCGCGAGCCGGCACGTCCGGGCTGTGTTTGAGCTCGCCATCACGATCGCGGTGGCGATCGGCCTCGCGCTTGCGATCCAGGCCTGGGCGGTCAAGCCCTACAAGATCCCCAGCTCTTCGATGGAGCCGACGCTCAACGAGGGTCAGCGGATCCTGGTCGACCGGCTGTTCTTCTCGCCGCACGTCGGCCAGATCGTGGTGTTCCACCCGCCGTCCGGGGCCGAGAGCGAGCAATGCGGGCGCCCGCATCCCGCAGCGGCACCTTGTGACTGGCCGCAGCCGAGCGAATCGAGCCAGACGTTCGTCAAGCGGATCGTCGCGGGCCCCGGCGACGTGATCAGGATCGAGGACGGGCACGTCATCCGTAACGGCCGGCGCGAGCACGACAGCTACATCGCTCCGTGCTCGGCGCAGGAACCGAACTGCTCGTACTCCAAGGCGATCCGGATCCCGAAGGGCATGTGGTTCATGATGGGCGACAACCGGGGGGTGTCCGACGACAGCCGCTACTGGGGACCGGTCCCGACGAGCTGGCTGATCGGCAATGCGTTCTTCACCTACTGGCCCCCCGACCGCATCGGCACGCTCTGAACCGCCGCGCCGCTCAAGCCGCCGGCACGGCGGCCCCAACCTGCGAGTAGACACCGACCTCGAACGCCAGCAGTGCCTCCACCACCTTGGCGTCGTAGAACGGGAGCACCTGGGTCATGAACACCGCGCCGACGTTGGCGCCGCGATCGATCCAGTAGTAGGTGTTGAAGATCCCCGCCCAGTCGCCGGTGAAGGCGCTGCGCATCCCGGGGACGTCCACCTTGACGAGGTGGAAGCCGAGGCCCCAGCCCTGGGGCACCGGCAGCGCCGGCACGTCGTTCGAGAGCTCCGGCACGCACGAGCGCATGAGCTCGGGAAGTGGGATCCCCTCGATGTGATCCTCGAACGCCGCCGCGACCGTGCTTGCCTTCAGCACGCGCCGCCCGTCCAGCTCACCGTCGTTGAGCCAGGCGCGTATGAACCTCGCGTAGTCGCGTGCGGTCCCATACGAGCCGTGGCCGCCGGCGTCCCACTCCGGCTCAGGCGGCAGGTCGAGCTCCGTTGGCTGCAGCGTGCCGTCAGCGGCGCGCATCAGGATCGGCAGCAGCCGCGCCCGCTGTTCGTCGCTCGGATGGAAGGTCGAGTCGGTCATTCCGAGCGGCCCATAGACATGCTCGGCCAGGTAGCCGCCGAGCGTCTGGCCGGTGAGCCGTTCGAGCACGAGCCCAAGCCAATCGACGTTGACGCCGTACTCCCAGAGCGTCGCCGGGTCGGCGATCAGCGGGGCGGTGAGCGAGACCTTCCGTCCTTCGAGCGGATTCGGCAGCCCCGTCGCCGGGCCGTACTCGAACAGCCGCTCATTGAGGAAGAAGTAGCCGAGCCCGGCGGTATGCGTCATCAGCTGGCGGATCGTGGCCTTCGTGGCCGGCGGCCTGAGCAGCGGCCGCCCCGCGTCGAGCCCCTCGATCACCTGCAGCTCGCCGAACTCCGGGAGCACCGACTCGACCGTCTGATCGAGACTCAGCCGATCCTGCTCGAGCAGCTGCAGCGCGCCCGTCGTCGCGACCGCCTTCGTCATCGAGGCGTTGCGGAACATCGTGTCCGGGCCGGCGTCGCCGGCGGCGCCCTCGTAGAGCACCCCGTCGCGATCGACCACCATCGCCACGACGCCGTGGACCGTCGCGCCGGCGACCGCATCGTTCAGCAGCCCGTCGATCTCAGAACCGTCAAAACCCATGACTGTCTCTCCTCGTGTCGCCGTTTGGCGCCCGAGTTCCCGGCACCGGTCAACGGGATCCTTTCAGAGCCCGTGCGAGATCACCAACTCCGTGACTTCGGCTGCGACCGCCTCGGCGCGCCGGCCATCGGTCCGGGCCACCAGCACGACGCGCCCCCCAACTCGCGGACACGACGCGTATGGTGCGCGGCGATGTCAGGTGAGTTGCTGCTCAGCGTCGACTTCGAGGACTGGCACCAGCTGGTCCGCCGCCGCGTCGGCGCGTCCAACTGGCGGGAGCCAGGGCCGGCGCTCGAGCGCCAGACCGAGACGATGCTGGCGTTGTTCGCCGAGCTCGGTGCGCGCTGCACGTTCTTCATCCTGGGGATGGCGGCGCGGGCGCACCCGCAGCTCGTCGAGCGGGTCGTCGAGAGCGGGCACGAAATCGCCTGCCACGGCGACGCACACCTGCCGGTGTTCACGCAGACCCGGGAGGAGTTCGCTGCCGACGTGCGGCACGCGGCGGAGACGATCGAGGAGCTGACCGGCCGGCGGCCGATCGGGTACCGCGCGCCCGCGTTCTCGATCACGCGCAGCACTCCCTGGGCACATGAGGTGCTGGCCGAGCAGGGCTTCCGCTACGACGCCAGCGAGCACGACTCGCCGATCCTGCGCGACCGGCCGGGCGCCGGCGCTCCGGCCTCCGGCGGACGCGCCCCAAGCGGCGCGCGGCGGCTTGCCGATGCGCCCCTGTGGGAACTGCCCGTCGCCGCGGTGCGCTGGCGGTGGCTGTCGCTGCCGCTCGGAGGGGCGTCGTACTGGGCGCTCACGCCGACGCCACTCATCCTCCGGGGCCTGGATCGCGCGCCGGATGACGCCGGTCTCTACCTGCACCCGCACGAGCTCGACCCCGAGCAGCTGCGACCCCTGCTCGGTGACACCGAAGGAACGGGACAACGCGCGAAGGCCCGGCTGCGGACGTTGCAGCGGAATGCCACTCGCCGGCGGGCGGTCCGCGTGCTGCGCGCGGTAGCCGCTCGCCACCGCCTGATCACCTATGGTGAGGCCTATGCCCGACTCAGCTCAAACGGCCCAGCAGGTCCGTAGCCGCTTCCGCTCCCACGCGCGGCAATTCGACGACCTGTATGAGGACGAGCGGCCGATCGCACGGCTGCTCCGTCCGGGCCTGGTTCGCCGCCGGCAGCTCGCCGTCGACACGGTCGCGGCCGTGGACGAGCCCCGCGTGCTCGACGTCGGCTGCGGCTCGGGCCGGATCGGGGAGTTCGTGCTCGAGGCCGGGGCGACGCGATATGTCGGGATCGACTTCTCGGAGCCGATGATCGACCTCGCCCGGCAGCGGCTGGCCCGCTGGGACGACCGCATCGAGCTGATCGCCGAGGACTTCCTGAACGCGTCGGTGGACGAGCGCTTCAGTGTGATCCTCGCCGTCGGGTTCTTCGACTACATCCCCGAGCCGGCGCGGTTCGTCGCGCGGATGGCCGAGCTGAGCGAGCCTGGCGCGGCCGTCGTCGCGTCGTTCCCGGCCTGGTCGTGGCTGAAGGGCCCGGTCCGCAAGGTGCGGTACGAGTGGATCGGCGACTGTCCGATCTTCAACTACACCGCCCAGGGGATCGAGCGGCTGTTCCAGAACGGGGGCTTCACCCGCACTGAGGTCCGCGCGCCAAGCCGCCACGGTTACCTCCTGCGGGCGTACCGCGCCTGATCCGTGCGCCTCAGGCGCCGACCGACGCGCGCGCGTTCGTGAGCAGCTCACACAACCGCGGAAGCTCCCGCGCCGCAGCCGCCCCGCGCGGTGTTCCGCTGCGCTTGTCGATCAGGTTGTGGACCTCCAGCGGATCGGCATCGAGGTCGTAGAGCTCGAACTCGCTGGGCACCCGTCCGTTGGGGTCGAGGTAGACGGCGTACTTCCAGCGCCCGTCGCGGACGCAGCGGATCCGGTTCGGCTGCCCCGCGACCTCCTGCAGGGCCGTGCCCGCCTGATGATCGTCGTAGGTGAACAGCACGTGGTCGCGCGCGGACACCTCCGCCTCGGCGCCGATGACGCCGCTCCAGTCGAGTGCGCTCGCGCTCAGCGCGGCGGCGTCGGGCCGCGCGTGGTGGGCGAGCACACCGCACAGGCTGCGCCCGTCGAGCGTCCCCGTCGCCGGCGCGCCGGCGAGCCCGAGGAGCGTCGGCACGACGTCCACCAGCGAAGCCGGCGCCGGCGTTTCGATCGCGCTCCCGCCGGCGAACAGGATCGGATTCGAGACGACCATCGGCACGCGGATCGTCTCCTCGTAGACGTTGAACATCTTCTGGCGCAAGCCGCCGTGTGAGAGGCCCATCTCACCGTGGTCGGAGATCCGCGCGATCACGGTTCTCGAGCGCAGCGAGCGAGGGTCGCCGGCGTCGCCCAGCGCGGCGAGGATGCGCCCGATGTGGGCGTCGACGAGCTGGTGCAGGTGGGCGTAGAAGTTGACGTAGTCGAGCTTCGCCGCGTCGCTGGCCAGCGGTCCGAGGTAGCCGATCTGGCCGAGCTTCATCAACGCGTGCACCGACGGCTTCTCGCGCACGTCCTCGTCGACCGTCGGCGGCAGCTGCACGCCGAGCCCCGAGAACTGCTCGCGCCGGTAGCCACCCGCCGTGTACGAGGCCGGGTAGCCGAGAACGTCATGCGGATTGACGAGCGAGATCACGAGGCAGAACGGCTCGGGCGGTTTGGCCTCCCGGAGGAACCGCTCCACCTGGCGCACGTAGTCCTCGTCCCAGCCCTCGCGCGAGTCGCCGGCGTTGCCGCCGCCGAAGTGCTCCGCGTCGGCGTTCTCGCCCGCGTCCGGCGGCTCCCAGCCGCCGAAGCCGTAGTCGCGCTCGATGCGCTCGGCGTCGGCCGCGCTCCACTCGCCCCCGGCGACGGGCTTCGTCAGATGCCACTTGCCCTTGTAGACGACGGTGTAGCCGGCATCACGGAGCCGGGTCCCGAGCGTCGGGAACCCGGCCGGAAGCTCTGGCTCGTTGCCGCCCTTCGGGCCGCGGCGCAGCAACCCGCGCACGAACTGGCGGGCGAGCCGCTCCCGCGGCGCCTCGCCGCTGAGCGCGAGCGTGCCCGTCTCCCGCAGCACGAACGGCAGATTGCGCGGATCGGGCCACAGATCGCCCGCCGTCAGCGTCAACGTGACGCCATGGCTGAAGGGGTAGGCGCCGCTCAGGAACGTCGCCCGGCTCGGCGAGCACATCGAGGTCGCCGTGCACGCCTGCTCGAAGCTGACCCCGGTTCGGCGGAGCTCGGCCTCGGCGGGCATCAGCTGAGCGAGCCACGCCGGATCGTCCGGCCAGTGCTGCGGCGAGCGCTGCTGATCGGTGACCAGCAGGATCAGGTTCGGCCGGCGAGGCGGATCCATGCGGCGTGGACGCTAGTCCCGCGCCGCGGCGATCGTCGCCACGAGCGTGTCGGCCAGCATCCGCATCAGGCGCGGGCGCGACGGAGCGCGAGCAACACGCGCCTGATCGAGCACCGTCTCGGCGAACGACAGGTAGCCGCCCAGCGCCAACCGCACAAGTGCGGGAGGACGGCGCGTGCCGAGATGGTTGAGCGCGATGCTCTGGACCACGTGGTCGCTGAAGCCCGCCGAGACCGCGGTGAGCTCAGGGTCGAGCGCAGCTCGGGTGCGACGGTAGACCAACCAGGCGTCGCTGGGCTCCAGGGCGTGGTCGGCGATGCGCGTGAAGTTCGCGGCGAGCCGTTCGGGGAGCGGCACGGCCTCATCGGTCACCCATTCGTCGGTCAGCTCGCGGCCCGCCCGCTCCACCGCCGCCAGCACGATGTCCTCGCGCCCGCGCGGGAAGTAGTGATAGAGAAGGTTCCGTGTCACATCCGCGCGCGCAGCGAGCTCGTCGAGCGAGAAGTCCGCGAAACCCTGCTCGGCGACGATCGGCATCGCCGCGTCGACGAGCTGCTCGCGCCGGGCGGCGCGAGACAGTCGGCGGGGCGGGCGCTCGGCCGGACGAGTGGGCACAGCCACAGGATAACTGAAATTGACAATTTGTAAACAAGGAGGATGATGATGGCGGCCGACTACGGCATCGCGCGGCTCCACGAGATCCACGAGATCGACGACGGCCGGGAGCCGTTCCGGCCCGTGCGCCACCACTTCGGGATCCAGACCTTCGGGATCATCGCGTTGACCGCGCCGAAGGCGGGCAAGCGCGTGATCAACGAGCACGACGAGTCCGAGCCCAACTCGAGCGAGGAGCTGTACTTCGTCGCTTCGGGGCACGCGAGGTTCGAGCTCGACGGGCAGAGCGAGGATGCGCCCGCCGGGACCTTCGTCCACGTCCCGGCCGGGATCAAGCGGACGGCCTTCGCAGAGGCGGACGGCACCACCGTGCTGGCGATCGGCGGGGCGCCCCCGGGGCAGGCGTACAGGCCGGAGGGCTGGGAGGTGTTCGCGCCGCTGCTCCCGCTGTTCGCCTCAGGCGATTACGAGGAGGGAGCCGACCGAGCGAACGAACTCCTCGCGAGCGAACCTCCGTCTGGGTCGCTCTACTACAACACCGCCTGCTTCGAGAGCCGCGCCGGCCGGATCGAGGACGCGCTCGCGCACCTGAAGCGCGCCCTCGAGCTCTCGCCCTGTTTGGCCGAGTCGGCCCGTGAGGACGACGACCTCGCGGCGATCCGCGAAGAGCCTGCGTTCGCCGAGATCGTCGGAGATTGACCGCGCCCGCCGGTCGAACCCGTCCTAATCGACGACGTATCAACTTGACACAACGTAAATAAGGGCGTTAGTCTGCCTCGCACAAACCAGTTCCGAGGAAGGTCCTTCACATGCCAGCTCGATTCACCGGACAGATCCGCCGCCTCGCCACGATCACGGCGACCGCAGCAACCGCCATCGCCGGTGCCGTCGCGCTCCCGGCCCAGGCCGCCGCCGCGCCTCTGACCGAGGCCCAGGCCCAGCAGATCGGCACCGACGCCTACGTGTACGCGATCCCGCTGATGGAGTTCAACCGCCAGGCTGAGCACCAGACGAGCGTGACCGTGCCCGACTCGCTGTCGGACGCGCCGATCAACGAGCTGGGCAACGCCCGGCAACTCGACACCGCCGCGAACGCGGTGTTCGTGCAGCCGAACAACGACACGCTGTACACGATGGGCCACCTTGACCTCAGCGACGGAGCGCTCGTCCTGCACGTCTCGGCGATCCCGAACCACCGGTACTTCTCGTTCGAGTTCCTCGACCCGTACACGAACGTGTTCCACTACATCGGGACGCGCACGACGGGCGACGGCGCTCAGACCTACGTGATCACCGGCCCGAAGTTCCACGGCAAGATCCCGCACGGCCTCAAGCGGATCAGCTCGCCGTACGAGCTGGCTTGGCTCGTCGGGCGCACGCTCGTGTTGGGGCAGTCGGACCTGCCCGCGGTGCACAAGGTTCAGAACGGATATCAGCTGATCCCGCTCGCCGAGTACGTCAAGCATGGCCTCGAGTGGAGTCCGCCGCGGCCCAAGCACGTCGTCAAGACCCCGAAGACGGTCGTCGAGCCGACCGGCCTGAAGTTCTTCGACGAGCTCGGCGACGACCTCGCCGTCTCGCCTCCGCCCGCCCGGGATGCGGCAATCCTCAAGCAGCTCAAGACCGTCGGGATCGGCCCGGGGCTGCACCCGTCGAGCGAGCACCTGAGCGCGGCGGTCGTGCAGGGGCTGAGCGCCGCGGTCGCGGCCGGCCCCGCCACCGTGGCGGCGCTTAAGACGAAGATCGCCGCCGCGAGCGTCGTGAAGAACAACGGCTGGTTCGTGCCGCCGGCCGACATCGGCGACTACGGCACCGACTACGACCTTCGTGCCGTCGTGGCGCTCAACGGGATCGCCGCCAACCTGCCCGCCGAGGCGATGTACATCGTCGGGGTCACGGGCTCGAAGGGCGGTTACCTGAACGGCGCCAACGACTACGTGATCCACTTCCCGGCCGGTCACCTGCCGCCTGCGAAGTACTTCTGGTCGGTGACGATGTACAACTCGTCGTTCTTCCTCGTCTCGAACCCGATCGACCGGTACGAGCTCGCCAGCCACACGGCCGGGCTGAAGTACAACCCCGACGGGTCGCTCGACATCTACATCCAGGCGACCGCTCCCGCCGGACACCAGTCGAACTGGCTGCCGTCGCCGGCGAGCGGGACCTTCGAGGTCACGCTGCGTCTGTACGGCCCCGGACCGACCGCGCTGGACCGGACGTATACCTATCCTGTGATCGAGGAGACGAGCTAGAGCTCGGGAGAGAGAGCTACTTCTTCTTCGAGGACTTCTTCGAGGAGGAAGCGGTGGTCGTGGTGGTTGCCGTCGTCGAGGTCGACGCCGGCGCCACCTCGGCCCGGAGCTCCTTGAGCTGGTTCTTCACCTCGAGCCGCGTCGCCTTCGGCGACAGGGCGACCGCCTTCGCCGCCGCGAGGTCGCCGAGAGTCATGTCCTTAGCCTGGTAGGCGGCCGCAGCCAGCTCCTCGTAGTAGGTCGGCACGGTCGGGTTGGCGGCGGTGACGATCTGCCAGGCCGCCGCCTCGCTCTTGAACTGCGCGAGCCCGTCGTAGGCCCGCGCGGCCAGCACCGCGAGGTTCGGGTCCGGCTTCTTGGTCAGCGTCAGGTACTTCTGCCAGGCGGTCATCGCCGACTGGAGCTCCGTCTTGCCCGCGGTCGTGTACTGGCTCGTGGTCGAGTTGTAGTTGCTGCCCTGGCCCGCGGCCTCGTAATCGGCCTGAACGAGCGAGTACCACGCTGCAGGGCTGGTCGGGTTCAGCTTGGTCGCGGACTGCGCCTGCTTCTGCTGAGCCGAGAGCGCCTGCTTCTGCGCGCCGCCGTTGCCCGAGCCGTTGAAAGCGTTCAGGATCCCGCCGAATCCGTTGCCGGCCCCGACGCCGAACAGGATCAGACCGCCGCCCATGACGAGCGCGAGTCCCAGATAGATCACCTGGACCGTGCGGCGGCGGCCGCGGCTGCGGAGGTCGAAGAGCATCAGTGCTTACTTAGTGTGAATCGAGCGTCGCCAGTTCGGTTGAGGCGCGGGCGGCGGCGCGTCGGTCGGCGAATTTGAGCAGGACGATACTGGCCAGATAGAGCAGCAAGAGCGGGAGCGTCTCGAGCCCGGTGGTGACGGGATCGGCCCCCGGCAACGCCGCGGCGATCACCGCGATGATGACCACACAGTAGCGCCAGTTTTTCGTCAGGGTCCTCGAATTGATGACGCCGATCGCGTCGAGGCCGAGCAGCCCGAGGGGTAACTGGAACGCGAGCCCGATCCCGAGCATGGTCAGGATCTCGAACGTGTAGTAGGCCTTCGCCTGCACGAGGATGTCGAAGTTGCCCGAGTTGAAGCCCTGTAAGAAGTGGACCGCAGGCGGCAGCACGACGAAGTAGGTGAACGCGACGCCGGCCACGAACAGCACCGGAGCGGCGGCCATGACCGGTAGGGCCACGCGCCGCTCGCTCGGGCTCAGCGCCGGGATCACGAACGCGTATCCCTGATAGATGAGCACCGGTAAGGAGAACATCAGCGCGAAGTAGAACGCCACCGTCAGCGTGGTCGTGAACGGCTCGCCGATGCCGATCGTGATCGGCTTGACCTGGTCTTGATTCTTCTTCGGGAGGGCGTGCAGGAACTGGCCCGTGCCGAGGGCCATCTGGCTGAACAGCGCGCGGTCCACCGCCGAGAGGTTGCTCGAAGACTGCGACAGTCCGTTTGCCGCCGCCTCGATCTTGAGTAGCGCAGCCTTCTCCTTCTGGTACACCGTGGCCAGGTTCGCGACGTCGTCCTGCGAAGCGATCGAGGCGGAGGTCGGCAGCGCCCGGTTGAGCACATGCAGCAGCGCCTGGTTCTGCCAGAAGCAGACGAAGAACGCGACGAACACAACCGCGCCGCACACCATCAGCCGCGAGCGGAGCTCGTCGAGGTGGTCGACGATGCTCAGGCGGTCCTCATGCCCGATCGGCCGTAGCGTCTTAGCCATCTAAGCGCGACCTGCCGGCGCAGTGCGTCAGGACGCGCGGTCGGCGGGAGTCGAGACCGGCTCGGTCTGGCTGGCGGCGCTGCTCGGCTGGTCGGCGGCCTTGGTCAGCTCGGGGCGGTCTTCGTGTTCGTCGTCCATCGACGACTTGCCGGTGATCCCGTCCTTGAACTCGCGCATCCCGTGTCCGAGCGACTTGCCGAGCTGCGGCAGCCGCTTGGGGCCGAGGAACAGCAGAACGATCACGAGAACTATGAGACCGTCGGCATAGGGATTTCGGAACATCGCGTGCTGCCTCCGTATGGGGTCCATGAAGGGTAGCGGCATATCCGCAGTTAGCGGTCACAACCTACTCTGAGCGCTCAAGCTCGCAGCCCGATCGGCCGATTAATCGTTCATCCAGGAGGCACCGATGAACGAGAACCCCGACCAACATTCAGTCCGCCGCATCGTCCTGCCCAGCGGCCGCTCGATCGAAGTGATCCGCTTCGCCGAGACCGAGAATCCGGCCGCCGGCCTGCACGTCTGCGTCGAGTGCGGTTCGGAGCTGGTCCAGCCGAACGCATGGGGCCAGGTAAGCGCCGACCACTGGGAGCTCGAGCTCCACTGCCCGAACTGCGACCACACTCGCGAGGGCGTGTTCGATCAGGACCAGGTGGCCGCGCTCGAGGAGCGGCTGGACGAGGGCGTCGACGCGATGCTCCGCGACCTCCGGCGCCTGACGCACGCGAACATGTCCGATGAGATCGACCGGTTCGCCGCCGCGCTCGAAGCGGACCTGATCCTCCCCGAGGACTTTTAGGCGTAACGCTCGACGACGCCGTCGGCGACGAGCGCCAGGGCGGTCTGCTGGCGCTCGGGCAGCGCCGGGCAGCGCCGCCTTGGCGGCGGCGACCAGCTCGAGCGCGCGTTCGCGGGCGACCGCCAGCGCGCCGGTCGCCTCGATCCGCTCGCACACCCAGCGGCGTCGCCGGCGTGCGGACCGACCGGAGTCCAGGCCGGCCAGCTCGGGATCGCGCTCGCGCGCCACGATCAGCGGCAGCGTGACCGTGCCGTCGAGCAGGTCGGCGCCGCGCGGCTTGCCGGTCCGCTCGGGCGGGCCGGTGACGTCGAGGACGTCGTCGAGCAGCTGGAACGCGATCCCGATCCGCTCGCCGAACGTGCCGAGCGCCCGCTCCGCGTCGGCGCCACCCGCGAGCGCGCCCAGCTCGCAGGCGGCGCGGAACAGCACCGCGGTCTTCAGGCGGCAGCGCTCGAGGTAGCGCTCGACGCTCACGTTCGCATCCCAGGCATCGGCGCGCTGCATCAGCTCGCCCAGCGCCAGCTCGGACGCTGCTGCCGACAGCACCCGGACCGCAGCCGCCGATCGGCGCCATCGGCCAGCTCGGCGAAGGCGCGCGAGAACAGCAGATCCCCGGTCGCGGTCGCGACCTCGCGGCCGCCGGTGGCGACCACCGTCGGCCGGCCTCGGCGCAGCGCCGAGCCGTCGAGCACGTCGTCGTGGACCAGCGTCGCGCCGTGCACCAGCTCGACCGCCACCGCGGCCCGCACGAGGCTGTCGGTCTCGGGCGGCGGAACGCCCGCCGCCAGGCACACCAGCAGCGGCCGCAGCCGCTTGCCGCCGGCGGCGATCGTGTCCCCGGCGTGCCGGCCGAGCAGCGGCCCGTGGCCGCCCGCCAGCGACGCCATCCGCTCCTCGATCCGCTCCATCAGCCGCGGCGCGGCCTCGCCGCCGGCGTCGACGACGGCCTGTACGGCGCTCACGACCACACCTCACGCATCACTGCACCTCTCCGGAGTGGAGCGCGATGATGCCACCGGCGGTGAGCACGTAGCGACACGACTCAGGCCGCAATCCCACATCAGCGCCGCGAGCGCCTCCGGGCCGGGAAAGCGACGCACCGAGTTGGGCAGGTAGCTGTAGGCGTCGGCGTCGCCGGCGAGCCGGCCGAGCACCGGCACCACGCGGTCGAACCAGAGCGCGAAGAAGGTCGAGAGCGGCGGCCGGTGCGGAGTGGTGATCTCGAGCACGACGACCCGTCCGCCCGGCCGCACGACCCGGGCCATCTCGCGCAGGCCCTGCGGCAGGTCGGAGAAGTTGCGCGCGCCGAAGCCGACCGTGGCCGCGTCGAACTAGGCGTCGGCGTACGGCAGCGCGAGCGCGTTGGCCGGCTCGAAGCGGACGGCCGCGGCGCCGCCCGCCCCCGGCGCCGGCGCGCCGCCGGCCTTCGCCCGCGCGAGCTCCAGCATCCGCTCCGAGAAGTCGGCGCCGACCACCTCGCCCTCCGGCCCGACCCGCGAGCGCGAGCTCGAACGCCAGGTCGCCGGTGCCGGTGGCGACATCGAGCACCCGATCGCCGGGACGCAGCGCGGCGAGGTCGACCGCGCGCCGGCGCCACTGGTGGTGCAAGCCCGGCGGTCATGACCGAGTTCAGGCGGTCATAGACGCCCGCGATGCGGTCGAACATCGCCCGCACCTGGGGCTCCTCGAGCGTGCCGGGAGCGCTCCCGGGCACTGCCTCTGCGTCTACGGTCATCGCGCGAGTGACTGCTACTGGAGCAGTCGACAGGAACCCGACCAAATTCGTGAACTTCTGCGGGTATTCGATCGCGAGGCCCGCGAACGACGGCATCGGCGCGGTCGGGTTGCGCAGCGTCGAGGCGATCGCTGCCGGGCAGCAGGATCGGGCCGATGTGGGTCAGCGGGGGCCCGGGCCCGTTGTTGCCGTTGTCGCCGATCACGTGGCACGCCAGACAGCCCGACTGGCCGACGACCATCTCGCCAGCGTTGTACGTCGTCCGCTCGGCCGCGGTCAGCGACGCCGGCGGCTCCAGCGTCGACCGAGTTCGGCGAGCCGGTGTTGGCACCCGAGTAGGTCAGGTAGGCCATGATCGCAGATCGTCAGCACGCCGGCGGCGAGCGCGACCGGCCGGCGCTCGATCCGGCGCTCCGGGCTGCGGTCGTAGAACGGCAGCAGGAACAGCAGGATCATGCAGATCGTCGGCACGCCGATCGTCGCCATGTCCGTGAACTTGGGGACGTTCCTCATCACGCGCAGGACCTCGAACAGGAAGAAGAAGTACCAGTCCGGGCGCGGCACGTAGGTGGTGGTGGTCGGGTCGACCTTCGGGCCCAGCTCGGCGCCGAACATCAGCGCCAGGAAGATGATCACGATCATCACGATCAACGCCATGATCGAGTCCTTGGCGACCGCGTAGGGGAAGAACGGCTTGCCCTGGTTCTTCAGCGATCGAGTACTCGCGGAGGTACTGCCTCCTTCTCTGCCTGGTTCATCCGCGCAGGCGTTCCTCAGACTTCGACCTCGTCGCAGCTCGGGCTCTCGGTCGGCTCCGCCTTGATCCACGGCGGCGCCGAGATCCCGAGCTTGGTGACCAGGTACAGGTGCGCGCCGATCAGGGCAGCGATCAGCCCAGGGATCAGCATCATGTGGATCGCGTAGAACCGCGACAGCGTGGTCGCCCCGAACTCGGGCCCGGCGCGCAGGAAGTCCGACAGGATACGGGCCGATGAACGGGCCGGTGCCGTTGATGTTGACGCCGACGATCGTCGCCCAGTAGGACTGCTGATCGAACGGCAGCAGGTAGCCGGTGAAGCCCATCGCCAGGGTCAGGATCAGCAGCACGACGCCGATGATCCAGGTCAGCTCCCGCGGGTACTTGTAGGCGCCGAAGAAGAACACGCGCCCCATGTGCAGGAAGATCAGGATGATCATCACCGACGCGCCCCACTTGTGCATGCGCGCGCACGAGCTGGCCGAGGAAGGCGTCGTCGGTGATGTAGCGGATCGACTCGTACGCGCCGCCGTCGGCGTCCGGGCGGTAGTACATCGCCAGGAAGACGCCGGTGACGGCCTGGTTGAGGAACGCGAACATCGTCGCCGAGCCGAGCGTGTAGACCCAGTTGATGCCCTTGCGGGACCTTGCGGAACAGCAGCCAGCGGAGGCCGCCCGACAGCGAGGTGCGCTCGTCGATCCAGTCGACGACGGTGATCCCGGCTTCCTTCGGCGGTTTCGCCCGCGGTGGCCGGCGCCGTTGCCGTTGCCGTTCCCGTTCTGGCCGGGGCGCGGGCGGCTTCGGCCGGAGGACCTTGGGGAGCGGGGGGGCGGGAAGCTTGGGCATGCGCTACGGCTTGGAGGTCGCGAGGTCGAGAAGCGGGCGGGATACAGGTACTGGCCGATGCCGTCGAGCGGCTCGCCCGGGTCACGCGGCGAGAACCGCTGCAGCTCGGAGTTGACCGAGTAGCGCGGGCCGATCTCGACGAGGCCCGTGGCAGAGTTCAACCGCGTGTAGAAGCGGTCCAGCGGGCGCACCGGCGGGCCGCCGGCGACCATCCCGCGGAAGTCGTAGACGCCGCCGTGGCACGGGCAGATGAAGCGCTCGGCCGCCGCGACGAAGCGGACCGGGCAGCCGAGGTGCATGCAGCGCGAGGACAGCGCGACCCAGTGGTTGTACTGATCCTCGGGCTCGGTGTCGATGCTCGGATCGCGCTTGCGCACGTAGGCGATCGACTTGCCGGCCTCGCCGATGCCCTGGACGATCGTGATCACCTTGGTCACGTAGGTCGTCTCGACGAAGTCGTCCGGCGTGCCGATCGCCTGCCAGGAACGGCACGCGGCTGAACACCGGGCCGAGCGCGAACCCGAGCGCCGGCAGCGTGAACGCGGCCGCGGCGACGGCGCCCGCGCCGTTGCGCGGCGACTTCCATGAACCGGCGGCGGGTGACCGTCTCGCCCTCGAACGCACCGGGCATCTTCCGGTCGACGGTGTACTTGGATTTGGCTTCGTTATGTCGATCTGGCATGTGCGCCTCGTGCGTCGAATTGAACGCGTCGTGAAGCCTACCGTCAACAAAGAGGCAGCCGTCACGAGACCGCTGCTGCGGCAGCGTTTCTGAGCGCTTGCGCAGCGCCGGGATCGCCCTCCCGGGCGAGCGTTTTGGCGTCCTGCAGGCCGGCTGGAGCGCCCCAGCCGACGGCGAGCGCGCCCGCCTCCCAGACCGCCGCGGCGAGCTCGCGGTCCCCGCCGGCATGGCCTGTGCGACCAGCGAGATCAGGTCCGCCAGCTCGGTCACGGCGTCGAGTCGCCGAGCGCGGCCAGCCGCGCCGAGCCCGAGCGCGTAGAGCTGGTCGCCCAGCAGCAGCGCGAGGTCGTCGTCCGCGGTCTGCACGACGCGCTGGGGCCCGTAGTGCAGCCGCGATCCCTCGAGGATCATCTCGAGCAGCAGCTCGTACTCGCGCGAGTCTCCGGCCGCGCGCGGGCCGGCCGCGGCACGCTGCGCGAGCCCCGGCGATTCGGGGTCGGAACCGAGGTCGACGTCGTCGCCGAGCAGCGCCGGCGACCGTGCCTCCCTGCGCCCGGAGCGCGGAGCGCAGCGCCACCACGCCGTCGATCGCCGTCCTCACCACTGGCGGGCGACCTCCGCGAACGCCTCGCGCGCCGCCGCGAGCGTGAGCACGATGTCCTCGTCGGTGTGCGCCAGCGACGGGAACCAGGCCTCGAACTGCGACGGCGGCGGATACACGCCGCGCGCCAGCAGCGCGCGGCACCAGGCGCCGTACGCGTCGGTGTCGGACGCCGCCGCCTCGTCGTAGTCGCGCACCGGCGCTCGGTGAAGAAGGTCGTCACCAGGCCGGGAGCGCTCTGGACGACGACCTCGCAGCCGGCGTCGGCGGCGGCGCTGCGCAGGCCGTCGGCGAGCGTGTCGGTCGTGACCGCCAGACGCTCGTAGGCCTGCTCGCCGAGCTGCGCGAGCGTCGCCAGCGCCGGCCGCGACCGCAAGCGGGTTGCCCGACAGCGTGCCCGCCTGGTAGACGTCGCCGGCCGGAGCGATCCGCTCCATCAGCTCGCGCCGGCCGCCGTAGGCGGCCGCCGGCAGTCCGCCGCCGATGATCTTGCCGATGATCGTCAGGTCCGGCTCGACGCCGAGCAGCTCCTGCGCGCCGCCGCGCGCGACGCGGAAGCCGGTGATCACCTCGTCGAAGACGAGCAGCGCGCCGTTCCCCTCGGCGTCCGCCGCAGCGACTCGAGGAACCCGGGGCCAGGCGGCACGACCCCCATGTTGGCCGGGACCGGCTCGGCGATGATCGCGGCGAAGTCGTGGCGCTCACAGGCGTCCACCAGCGCGTCGAGCGTCGTTCCAGGGAACGATCACGGTCGCCGCCGCGGCAGCCTCCGGGACGCCGGGGCTGGCGGGAATCCCCTGCGTGGCGAGGCCCGAGCCGGCCTGCGCGAGCAGGCCGTCGACGTGGCCGTGGTAGGCGCCGCCGAACTTCAGCAGCTTGTCCCGGCCGGTTACCGCGCGGGCGAGCCGGATCGCGCTCATCGTCGCCTCGGTCCCGGACGAGGTCATCCGCACCATCTCGATCGACGGCATCCGCGCGGCGATCTCGCTCGGCCAGCTCGACCTCGCCCTCGGTCGGCGCGCCGAACGTGGTCCCGGCCTGCGCCGCGGCGACGATGGCCGCGATCGACAGTCGGCTCGGCGTGGCCGAGGATCAGCGGCCCCCACGAGCAGACCCAGTCGATGTACTCGTTGCCGTCGACGTCCCGGACCGTCGAGCCCGCGCCCGAGGCGATGAAGATCGGATCGCGCCCGATCGAGCGCATCGCGCGGACGGGCGAGTTGACCCCGCCCGGCATCACCCGCAGCGCGCGGGCGTACAGCTCAGCCGAGCGCGTCGTCCCAGGTGCTGTGCTCAAACCCCGGCGTGCTCGCGCTCCCAGTCGCGGTACTCGTCGGTGAAGTACAGCAGCCGGATCTTCTTGAACTCGGTGGAGGAGTAGAGCGTCGCGCGCTCGTTGATGCCGGTCTGCTCGGCGATCGAGTCGAGGATCGCGTCGCACTCCTCCTTCGAGCGGCCGTGCGCCATCGTGAACACCGAGTACGGCCAGTCCGCGTAGGTCGGGCGCTGGTAGCAGTGCGAGATGCCGCGGAACGCCGCCATCCGCATGCCGAGCTCCATGATCCGGTCGTCAGGGACCTTCCAGACGCCCATCCCGTTGGCGCTGAAGCCGGCGCGGCGGTGGAACAGGATCGCGGCGACGCGCCGCAGCAGCCGGCGCTCCTGCATCCCCTCCAGATGCGCGAGCAGCTCCGGGACCCCGATCCCGAGCTCCGCGCCGCGGGCGCGTACGGCTCGGAGATGACCGGCATGTCGCCCTGCATCGCACGGATCACCGCCTCGTCGAACTCGTCGTAGGGCTGGCGCTCGGTCTCGGCGGGCTCGGCGGCCTCGGCGGCCTTCGAGAGCGCGTCGGTGCCGCCCTCCATCTCGAGGTCCATGCGGATCTTGAACAGCTTCAGCGTCGGCAGCTGGCGGATCGACTCGGCGCCGGCGATCTCAGCCAGGACCTCGAGCGTCCGCTCGAGCCCGAGCGGCGAGTCGGGCTCGGTCGCGATCGTGAACCAGATGTTGAACTCGTGGTTGCGCAGGTAGTTGTGCGAGACGCCGGGGTGCGCGTTGATGATGTTCGCCGCCCGCCACGGGTTCTCCGGATCGACCTTGGCCGCCACCAGCATCGAGCTGTAGCCGAGCGCCCGCGTGTCGAAGATCGGCGTGACCTGGCGGATGATTCGCTCGTCGAGCAGCTCCTGCACGCGGGCCAGCACCTGTTGCTCGGTGACGCCGGCCTGCTCCGCGACCTCTGCATAGGGTCGCGGCGCGATCGGGAACGAGCCCTGCATCAGGTTCAGCAGGCGCTTGTCGAGCTCGTCCAGCGGGATCGCCGCGCCGTCCTTGCGGCTGCGCAGCTTCGGCCCGAAGCCGGTGCCGGTCACTGAAGCCATTGCGCGGCCTCCTTCGCGTGGTAGGTGATCATGATGTCGGCCCCCGCACGGCGGATCGAGGTCAGCGCCTCGAGCACGGTCGCGCGCTCGTCGAGATAGCCCGCGGCCACAGCGGCCTTGACCATCGCGTACTCGCCGGACACGTTGTAGGCCGCCAGCGGCATCGCCGTCTCGTCCTTGATCCGCCGGATCAGGTCGAGGTACGGGAGCGCGGGCTTGACCATCAGGATGTCGGCGCCTTCCTCGACGTCCAGCTTGGCCTCGCGCACCGCCTCGTCGCCGTTTGCCGGGTCCATCTGGTAGGCCCGGCGGTCGCCGAACGCGGGCGTCGAGTCGGCCGCCTCGCGGAACGGACCGTAGAACGCCGAGGCGAACTTGGCGCTGTAGGCGAGGATCGGGGTGTCGGTGAGCCCGTCGTCGTCGAGTGCCGTGCGGATGGAGCCGACGCGCCCGTCCATCATGTCGCTCGGCGCGATCACGTCCGCGCCGGCGTGGGCCTGCGAGACGGCAGTGCGCGCCAGCAGCTCGAGCGTCGCGTCGTTGTCGACCGCCCCGCCGGGTTTCAGGACTCCGCAGTGACCGTGGGAGGTGTACTCGCACAGGCAGAGGTCGGTGATCACGAGCAGGTCGGGGTGCGCCTCCTTGATCGCGCGCGTGGCGAGCTGCACGATCCCCTCGTCGTCCCAGGCGCCCGAGCCCTCCTCGTCCTTGGCGGCCGGCAGCCCGAACAGCAGCACGGCGGGAATCCCGAGCCGGGCGGCTTCACCGGCCTCGGCGACCGCGTGTGCGATCGACAGGCGGTCGATCCCGGGCATCGCCTCGATCGGCTCGCGCCGGTCGATCCCGTGCGCGACGAACATCGGGTAGACGAAGTCCGCCGGCTCGAGCCGCGTCTCTCGCACCAGGCCGCGCAGCGCGCGAGTCGAGCGCAGCCGGCGCAGCCGGGTCTGGGGGAAGGCCATCGTCAGCTGAGGATACGACTACGCGGCCGGCCGACCCGCTACACGAGCGTCCACGGCTCGATCCGCCACTCGGTGACGAGGCCCGCCTCGACGTACGGATCCGCCCGGACGAACTCCTCCGCGGCGTCCCGCGCGCTGAACACGAGCAGCCCGCCGTTCGGCGGATCGCCGATCGGGCCGGCCATCACGAGCCGGCCGTCCCCTTTGGCCGCCGCGATCTTCGCCAGATGCTCCTCGCGATGCGGCGCGCGCCGCTCGAGCATGTCCGGCACGTAGCTGTAGATCAGGACCTGATGCGTCATCGCTGTACTCTTGCACGCAATGGCAGATATCCAGAGACGCGGGGGCTACACCCCCCGCCGCACACGTGAGCAGCGCGCGTACCGATTGGTGGTCGCGGGCGGAGTCACCGGCGTCGCCGGTGTCGTCGGGCTGGTGCTGGCGATCGCCGGGGTCTGGGGCGCGTTCGTGCCGATCCTGCTGCTGATCGTGTGCGCTCTCTGCGTGGTCGGCTTCCGCCGCGCCACCAGCTGAGCTCCTCCCGCCCGCCTGACCCGCGCTGATCCGCACTCCCGAGCCGAGCGAGCACGCGCTCGATCTGGCCCGCCTCGGCCCCTGCAGACAGGCCGGCAGCTCCTCGTCGAGCACCGCCGCGAGCTTCGGCAGCACGGGCAGGTCCGGGGTCGCGGCTCGTTGCCACCTTGTGACCACGCCAGACCCCGCCCCGGCGCCGCCGCCACCGCCGCCGCCGCCGCCACCCCCACGGAATGCCAAATCGACCCGACTGCCGGCGCGCGTGTCAAAGATGCAGGCTCTGGCCCCGTTTTCGACACCGCCGGATCGGCGCAGCCGAGTTTGTCAATCCGCGGGGCTCCCGGACCGGGCCCGGAACCGCGCGCCCGCCCGGAGCGGCAACCCCCGCCCGGAGCGGCAACCCCCGCCCCGTGCGGCAGCCTCCACCCGCCGGCACCCAGAATCCGACCAACCCGCTACCGCCGGGCGAACCGCCCCAGCGTCAGCCGCGCCACCAGCGCGAACACGATCGTCAGCCCGGCAAGGTGCACGAGCGGCCAGCCGATCCCCGGCGAGGCGCCGCTGAACGCGTTGCTCGCCGCCTCCAGCGCGGGCTTGAACGGGAACACGAACGAGATCGCGTCCAGCACGGTCTTGAGTCCGCCCGACACCGCGCTCGCCGGCACCAGCGCCACGAACGCGACCGGGAGCGAAACCAGGAACGCCATCAGCGACGCCGCCGACACCTCCCGCGCCAGCCCCCCGATCGCCACACCCAAAGAACCGAACGCGAGCGCGCCCAACGCCAGCGCCGCCACCCACAGCTCGAACCGCGACCATTGCAACGACACGAACAGCGACACGCACGCCGCCATGACCAAGGCCAGCACCGCGCCGCACCCCGCCGCCAGGACGATCTTCTCCGACAGCAGCCGGCCCGGGGAGACCAGCCCGCGGATCAGCCGCGAGTACGTGTGCTCCGAGCGCTCGATCGCCAGCATCCCGGCGGCCAGCAGCAGCGTGACGAACATCAGCGACACGATCACCGCGATCGCGACCGCGTATGTCGCAGTCGGGGTCGTACGACCCGCCAGCTCCGTCTGCGAAACGGTGAGCGGTGTGCCGATCGACCCCAGTACCGGGCTCGCGAACGCGAGCCCCTGGATCGCCAGGTTCGCGAACCCGACCACCTGTTTCAAAGCCACCCCGACTGACGACTTCGGTGGCAGCGAGGCGATCGAACCCTGGAGGATCGTCCGCGAGTCCCGCAGACCCAGCAGGTTCACGTTCGCCCCGAGGATCTGTATCGAGCCTCCGTTGAGCACCTTCTGAAGATCGGCGACGGCCACGCGGAGCACCTGCTTGGAGACCGCCTGCTCCACCTCGGCGAGTCGCGTCGAGATCGCCTGGTCGACGAACTGCCGCTCGATCGGGTCGTTCGAATTCAAGATCAGCTGCACGGTCGGGTTGCCGACCCCCGAGGTGACCAGGCTCTGGATCTGCTGGGCGATGTCGGACGGGATGATCAGCGCCGCTAGCGCCTCGCCGTCACGAACCTTGGCGATCGCCTCCGCCTCGGAGTGGACGCGAATCGGATCGATCGACTGGAACAGGTCCTTGGCGTAGTGGGCGATGTTGATCTGCTGGGAGCCGAATGCGATCCGTCCCTTCCCGGGCGCGACCTCGTTGTAGAACGCCACCTTCGGCTTGCCCGGCGGGCTCGAGAGCGCGAACCCGATCATCAGCGCGATCGCGATCGGATACACGACCAGCAGCCCGACCATCAGCGGCGAGCGCCGCAGGATCTGGAGGTCCTTGACGAGCAGCCAGCGCACTAAGGCGCCCGGCGCTGGTCGAGGTAGCGCACGAAGGCGGACTCGAAGTCGCGCACACCGCTGGACCCGACGGTCCGCTCGAGCTCGGTCGGGCTACCGGCGAACACCAGCTCGCCTTCGACCAGCACGAGCACGCGATCGGCGTACCGCTCGGCCTCGGCGACGTTGTGCGTCGAGTACCCGACCGTGGTGCCACGGCCCGCGAGCGCGCCGATGAACTCCCACAGCACCTCCCGCTGGCGCGGATCCAGAGACGAAGACGGCTCGTCGAGCAGCAGCGCGACCGGCTCGCACAGCAACCCGATCGCGATGTTCACCCGCTGCTGGTTGCCGCCCGACAGCCTCCCCACCTCGTCCCCGGCTCGATCCACCAGCCCCGTCTGCTCGAGCATCCGCGCCACCACGGCATCAACATCCGGCAGCTGCTCGAGCCGCGCGAACAGCCGCAGGTTCTCGGCCACCGACAGCTTCGAGTACAGCGCCGGTTGCTGCGGCACCCAGCCGATGCGTCCGTCCGACGGGTGGCTCGAGACCGAACCGTCAGAGGGCGGGGCGACCCCCGCGAGGATCGACAGAAGTGTCGTCTTGCCGGCGCCGTTCGGCCCGATCACCGCCACCAGCTCGCCGGCGGTCAGCTCGAAGCTGACGTCGTGGAGCGCGGTCCGCGAGCCGAAGCGCTTGGTCACGCCGCGCGCCGCCAGCGTCGCCGACGGCGCTCCTGTCTGCGCGACCGTGGACACGGCGCGGAGGTTAACCGTCTTGTGGACCGCTGACGCTGGGCTCGTCACCCGAGCCCGGAGCGTCGACGTGCTCCGCCACCGCGTTCGGCGCGAGCGCGAGCAGCCCGGCGAGCGGCTCGGCGCCCGCACCGGGCGGCGCTCGCACATCCCACGACTCCAGCACCAGGTGGCGCCGGAGGTAGAGCGCGGTCTGACGAATGACCGCCGCGGCCGGCAGCGCCACCAGCGCCCCGGCGATCCCGTACAGCTGGTAGCCGATCAGCAGCGCCAGGATGATCAGGATCGGGTTGATCCGCAGCGAGATCCGGAACACCTGCGGGGCGACCACGTGGCCCTCGAGCTGCTGCAGCGCGACGAACAGCAGCACCACCCACAACGCGGTGATCGGGTCGTTGAACAGGGCGACGAGAACCGCCGGCACCGGGCCGATGATCGGCCCGACGTAGGGGATGAACTCCATCAGGCCGTAGAAGGCGCCGAAGAAGATCGCGTACTCCCCGCCCTGGGAGAAGATCCCGAGCAACGAGAACACCCACAGTCCAAGGGCGGCGCTGGTGCCCATGATCAGGCTGAAGCTGAGCTGACCACGGACGTAGCCCGACACGCGCCCGCTGGACCAGCGTCGGGAAGTCGTCCTCTGGCGTCCCGTCGCCCGGCGGCATGATCCTGCGCACGAGCACGCCGATCTGCCGGCCGTACAGAAGCAGGTACACGGACAGGACCAGCACGAGCACGAGGTCGAAGCCGATCGTCACGATCTTGCCGAGCAGGTCGCGCGAGAACGAGACGATGTCGCCGGAGCGCTTGAGCACGTCCTTCTGAAGCGTCTGCAGCGCGGTCTGGCCCTGCTTCTCGATGTGAATGTGGATGCCGTGGTCGTTGAAGAACTTCTGGACCTTGTCGAGGTCGTGGTTCGCCTGCCTGACGATGTGCGGCACATCGTCGGCGAACTTCGTGACCTGGTTCGAGATCGGGTTCGCCAGCAGCACGCCGATGCCCACGATGATCGCCAGCGTGCCCAGATACACGACCGCGATCCCCAGGCCTCGCCGCAACCGAAGGCGGTGCTGCACGCGCTCGACGATCGGGTTGCAGGATCAGCGCCACCAGGCTCGCGACGATCAGGATCAGCAGCACCGAGCCCGACTTGCGGGCGAGCTCCCACAGCCCCAGCAGCGCGAGCGGCAGGACGACGAGCTGTATCCATCGCGGGACCACCACCGGCGGCACCGCGGGATTGGGCTTGCCCTCGACCGTCTCCTCGGCGTCGGGCTGCTCGGTCTCGTCGGCGTCGGGCTGCTCGGTCGCCTCGTCGGCCGGATCGCCGGGATCTGGCGCCATGTCCGACCGCCTCACCCACTTCGGAAGCCTCAACCTCATCCAGGTGGAAGTATGCGGTTGCTGTGGACGTCAAAAATGAGGTGAGCATCCTGTTCGTCGGCGACGTGGTCGGCGGCATCGGCCGGCGGACCCTGGTTTCGCTGCTGCCGGCGCTGCGCGAGCGGTACTCGCCGACGTTCGTGGTCGTCAACGGCGAGAACGCCGCCGGCGGGGTCGGGATCACGCCGAAGAACGCCGACCAGATCTTCGGCGCGGGCGTCGACGTGATCACGCTCGGCAACCACACCTACCGCCACCGCGAGATCTACCCCTATCTCGACGACCACGATCGCATCATCCGGCCGGCGAACTTCCTGCGCGGCCAGCCGGGTCACGGCTGGTGCACCGTCACCCGCGACGGCGTGCGGCTCGGCGTCGTGTCGCTCTCGGGCAACCTGTTCATGAACGCCGCCAAGCCCGCGTTCCCGACGGCCGACGAGGCGCTGTACGCGCTCCGCGACCAGGTCGACCATGTGCTCGTCGACATGCACGGCGAGGCGACGAGCGAGAAGGTCGGGATCGGGTGGTACCTCGACGGCCGGGTGACCGCAGTCGTGGGCACGCACACGCACATCCCCACGGCGGACGCGCGCGTGCTGCCCGGCGGCACCGCCTACATCACCGACGTCGGCATGACCGGGCCGCGCGGCGGCGTGATCGGCGTCAAGCGCGAGCAGGCGATCGAATCGATGGCGACGCGGATGCCGGTCCGCTTCGAGACCTCAGACGAGGACCCCTGGCTCAACGGCGTCCTGATCACTGCCGCGTCCGAGCCGATGCGAGCGCTGGCGATCGAGCAGGTGCTCGAGCCGGCCCCCGGCGTCCGGTGACCCCGGCATCGGGCACCTCGTCGGCGCCGGCCACAGCCGGATATGCGCCGAACGCAGCCAGGACGACCAGCGGGAAGAACCAAACGATGTACAGGTAGAACCAGTACGTCAGCCCGAGCTGCACCGCGATGATCACCGCGGCGCCGAGCGCCGCGACCTCCACAACCGTCCGCCGGCCCCGCGGCAGGAATGCGACCACCACCGCCAGTGCCACGGCCGCGCCCTGGACCAGGTGCTGCACGAACGACAGCCCGCCCCACAGTCCCCAGATCGAGAACGGAGCGGAGCGGCTCGCCTGGTAGGCGATGAGTCGTGCCAGAACGCGCGCAGGTTCCCGTCGATCAGCACCGGCAGCATCACCACAACGACACACGCCGCATACGCCACCACGAACGCGAGAGCCGACCGCCACCGCGGCAGCCGCTCCCCGACGCCCCGGAGCAGCAGCGGACCGAGCGCGAGCGGCGCGAACTTCGTGAGCCCGGCGAGCGCGCCGAACACTCCGCGTGCCGGAGCGCTCGTGATCACCAGCAGGGCGCCGATGATCAGCGCCGAGACCAGGGCGTCGTTGCTGTTGGAGCTGAGCACGAACAGCGTGAACGGGAATGCGGCCCACGCGTACGCGAGCACGATCCCGAGCGTCGGTCCGCGCACCCGCCGGCCCAGCCAGTACAGGCCGGCGAGCGCCAGCAGATCGAACAGGATCGCGGCGGCGTGCGCCGCGGGCAGGTCGTCCCAGGTTCCGCTCCAGCCAAAGACCGCGTACGCGGGCACATACGCGTAGTAGGTGACGGGACCGTACGTGTCGCCATACAGGTTGTCGGCCGGCCAACCGCCGTACAACCTCTCGCCGTCAACCAGCTTGTGCGCTCCGATCACGCCCGCGTAACCGACGTCGATCACGTTCGAGTTGCGTGACGTTCAGCCCGACCCGGAACCCGACCAGGAAGATCACGCCGACGACGAGCCACGAGGCGGGCACGGCCAGCCGCAGCGGCGCGCGCGGCCGCCCGCGGCCGGCGGCCAGCGCAAGCATCCGCACGAGCAGGTACAGCAGGCTCGGATAGGTGAGCGGGACCGACAGGCCGAGGTTCGCGTTGTTGAAGAACGCGAGCGAGATCGAGAACGCGAGCAGCGCCACCAGGTCGAGGTGCAGCAGCGACCACCGGCGGCGCCGTCGGCGCCACGCCGCCACGGCAGGAACGGCACCACGAACAGCAGGCACAGCGGGATCCACACGTACAGCGCGTTCGAGCGGCGCCCGAACGCGCCGGCGTACCCGCGCGCCATCGACCACGCGACCTGGAAGCCCGTCCAGGACTGGATCACCTTGCCGGTGGCGTCGGCGATGTAGACCTGGGCGATCTCCTGGCCCTTGGGGGTGAACCAGCTCACCTGCCACTCGCCTGGCCCCTTCGTGTACTCGGCCGGATAGGCGCCTGCGGTGATGAGCGACGGTCGGCGCGGACGTTCGCCTCGCGCGCCGCGATCCGCTCGACCTGCGTCGCGGTCAGCCGGAAGCCGGGCGGCGGCTTGGTCTGGGAGGTGACGAGTCTGCGGGCTGCCGGGGATCGCCGTCGCGGC
This sequence comes from uncultured Solirubrobacterales bacterium, assembly GCA_963826895.1. Classification (GTDB taxonomy): domain Bacteria; phylum Actinomycetota; class Thermoleophilia; order Solirubrobacterales; family Solirubrobacteraceae; genus Palsa-465. The sequence continues at coordinate 141,395 of CAWGYJ010000005.1, read as the reverse complement.
CCGCGCGGCGGCGGGCACCCCGAGCACAAGCGCCGCGCAGCACAGCCAGCGCGGGCAGCGCCGCGCACGCCGGCGACTGCCTCAGGCCTTGAAGCTCCAGAGCTTCTGGCCGATGAACGACAGCGGCGTGCCGGCCGCGATCGCGATCGCCTGCGCGACCACCTTCTCCATCCCCGTCCCGCTCACCAGCGAGATCAGAATGACGTACGTGAAGCCGAAGGCGACGAGCGATACGGCAAAGAATCGCAGCGCCTGATGGCCGGCGTGATCGTGCTTGGCGTCGAACGTCCAGTGACGGTTCAGCCAGAAGTTGTTGAGCACCGAGACCATGTAGGCGATGACCGCGGCCACGTGGTAGTCGATCTTGAGCGCGTGGACGCAGATCGCGAACGCCACCAGGTTGACGACGTAGCCGCTGCGCCGACGGCCGCGAAGCGCACCAGCTGCATCCAGTTGGCGGGCTTGCGCACGCCGTGCCGGACACGGTGGCGGAACGGGAGCTCGACGGCGGCTAGTCTCGGTGACGGACACGGCCGATGACTGTATCGACGTCTCGTCGGTCATACCGAGCAATGTTTCGACTAACCGTTACGAAAATCATAAAAGCGGGGTCAGCTACGACACGGGCCGAGCACGTCGCGCGCCGGCCGACCCGAAATGGTCGCGGATCATCGGCGTCGATGTCCCGCAGCGACCACTGCTCGCGCGCGGCGCGCGACTCGGGCCCGGTGCCGCACCACAGCAGCGCGCCGAGCGAGTCCGACCGGTGCAGCGAGCCGTGGCTGCCGCCGCCGACGTGGTCGGCGCCGCCCCAGTCGACGAACTCGTAGCTCGGGCGCGGCCGACAGCAGCACGTCGCCGGCGGTCGGGCAGTTCAGCGCCGACCACACGCGCGCCAGCGCGTCCGGGTAGTCGGGGCTCTGCAAGCGGCCGTCGCGCTCCGCGCGCCCCAACCGCGCTCAGCTCGCCGTCGACGCTCCAGCGCCCGCCGCGCAGGTCCTCCAGCTCGCCGCCCGGCGCGAATCGCAGCTCGCCGCCGGCCGCGCTGCGGATCACCGCCTCCGGATGCGCTCGCCGAGCCAACAGCCCAGGTCGACGCCCTCGAGCTCCGCGACGGCCTCGACCGAGCGCTGCACGAGCTCATCGCGGCGCTCGAGATCGAGCGCGTAGATCATCGCCGACGCGCTGCGCCGGGCTGACAGCGCGATCTCGGCGCCCGCCGATCGCGCCGGGCTCGGCGTCGCGACCTCGAACTCGGCGAACGCCTGGTCGAGCCGGATCCGCTCCTCGACCGGCGCCTGCGAGTGATCCGAGGCGACGACCACCGCGCATGCTCATCGAGGAACGCGTCCGGGCCGCCGGCCGCGTGCATCAGCCGCTCGAGCTGCCGGTCGGCGGCCGCCATCGAGGTGACCTGCGCGTGCGGGCCGTTCCGGTGCGACCAGGCGTCGTTGTCGGGCAGCGAGAACAGCATGAAGTCGAACAGGTCGTGCTCCACCAGGTACGCGCCGACGCAGCCCGTGTGCTGGTCGCGCACGCCCGGCATCCCGAGCTGACCGCGGCAGCCGGTCTTGCGCGACGCATACAGGTCGGCGTAGAACAGCTCGCGCGGGCCGACGATCGTGCGCCGGAACAGCGTCGAGGTGACGATCCGCGCGAGCGCCGACTCGTTCGCGACCTCGTGCTGGTGGCGGCCGCGGTAGATCAGGTAGGTCGTGCCGGCGGTGCGGACGTCGATGTCGTCGAGCGACTCGAACACGGTCGGGATCGTCCGGGTTCAGGTGCTCGGCGTTCATCCGGTAGACCGTGTCGGTCAGCGACCGCAGCACCCCGAACTGGCGCGTGGCCGAGAAGCTCGAGCCGTACTCGACGTACCGCGCTTCCTCGCGGTGGTACCAGTTCATGCTCGGGATGTGATGGAACTCGGGTCCGACGCCGGTGGTGATCGAGGCGGCGCAGACCGGCGTGACCGACGGGAACGCGGCGACGCAGTCGTCGACGTACACGCCGTCCTGCATGATCCGCGCGAGCGCGGGCGCGCGGCCGACCGCGATCGCGCGCTCGAGCATCGCGGGCTTGAGCGCGTCGATCACGACGAGCACGAGCTTCTTGGCGTCAGCCAGCTTCCGGGCCGGCTCACTTGCCGAGGATCCGCAGACCCGCGTACTTCTGCTCGTCGCGGCCGCGGCCGGCGAACAGCAGCCACAGCAGCAGCACGAGCGCGATCAGGCCGACCGGCGGCGCCACCACCGACAGGACGGCGATCACGATCGCAGCACCCTCGAGCGAGCATCGGCAGCATCGACGCGGCCGAGCGTCGAGCCGCGTTCGTACCCGCCGCGAGCAGCGGGATGGTGGCCGCCGCGCCGACCGCCGCGCATACGACGCCGGCGATCAGGCCGGGCCACGTGACGTGGCCGCCGCGGCAGAGCGATGCCGGCGAACACAAGCGCCCCCAGCACCAAGCCGAATGCCACCGGTAGGAGCACGATGGACGCTGCTCGGCCTTCTCGGCACCGAGCCGGCGCTCGATCAACGCGCACACGATCGCGCCGACCACCATCCCGATCAGGAAGGGAACGCTCTGGAGGAACGCGAAATGAGAGTGCTTGAAGTCGATCTCGACATCGCCGGCGCCCAGCGCGCCGACTGCCAGCGCAGGAAGAAACGGCCGGATCCCGACCGCGGCCGAGACGCCGACCCCCTGGAATATGTCGAAGACGAGATGCACCGTGCTGTACCGTGAGTCGGCGTGACGATAGACGAGACGCGTGAGCCCGGGCGTCGGGCCGGCCGGAGCCGCGGTCGCACGCTCGCCCGGGACATCGAGCGCTACGCGGCGTTGTTCGCCGAACGTACGAAGGTCATGAAGTCTTCGGCGATGCGGGATTTGATGGCGCTGACCGAGCGCGACGATGTGATCTCGCTCGCCGGCGGGCTCCCCGACACGTCCACCTTCCCGCCGGATTCGTACGCGTCGCTGATGAGCACGGTCGCCGCCGACTCTGCGCGCGGGCGCTCCAGTACGGGCCGACCGAGGGCTTCGCCCCGCTCAAGCGCTGCATCGCCAAGGTGATGGCGGCCGAGGGCATGACGATCGACACCGACGACCTGCTGGTCACGACCGGCGGGCAGCAGGTGATCGACCTCGTCTGCAAGACGCTGGTCGATCCCGGCGATGTGGTGATCGCCGAAGCCCCGACCTACCCCGGCGCGGTGCCGACGTTCTGCGCTTACCAGGCGGACGTCGTGCAGATCACGATGGACCGCGACGGCATGCGCACCGATGAGCTGGCGCGGACGCTCGACGAGCTGGAGAAAGAGGGCCGCCGCCCGAAGTTCATCTACACGGTGCCGAACTTCCACAACCCGGCCGGCGTGACGATGTCGCTCGAGCGCCGCCACGAGCTGGTGCGGATCGCCGCACGAGCGCGAGCTGCTGGTGCTCGAGGACAACCCCTACGGCCTGCTCCGCTACGACGGGACGCCGCTGCCGACGCTGCGCTCGCTCGATCGTGGCGAGTTCGTCATCTACGCGAGCACGTTCTCCAAGATCCTGTCCCCCGGCGTCCGGCTCGGCTGGGCGGCGGCGCCGAGGCCGGTGCTCCAGAAGATGAACATCGGCAAGCAGTCCTCCGATCTTTGCTCGTCGTCGATCACGCAGTTCTTCGTGACGGCGTACTTCGAGGAGGGGCCATGGGAGGACTACGTGCGGTCGCTGATCGAGATCTACCGCCGCCGGCGCGACGTGATGCTCGACTCGCTCGCCGAGTACTTCCCGCGCGAGGCCGAGTGGACCCACCCCGAGGGCGGGCTGTTCATCTGGGCGACGCTGCCCGATTACATCGACACGACCGACCTGCTGGCGCGGGCGCTGCGCGAGAACGTCGCGTTCGTCCCCGGGCGGGCCGCGTTCGTCGACGGGCGCGGCGGATCGTCGATGCGGCTCAACTTCTCGGGCGTCGGAGAGGACGACATCCGCGAAGGCATCCGGCGGATCGGCGAGGTGGTTCGGGAGCAGGTGGCGTCTGTACGGCACGCTGACGGGCGCGCGCGCGGTAAGCAGCGCGGCGGCGCCACCGGCCCGGCCGGCACGCGACCGCGCGGCATCGGACCAGTCCGGCGAGGGCACGGTCCCGCGGGAGAGCCCGGAAGAGCTCGCGAAGATTCTCAGGCTGCCCGCTCACCGCCGCGCGTCGTGAGCCTGCGGGTCGCCGTTCTCAAGGGCGGCCGCTCCTTCGAGCGCCAGGTGTCGCTGAAGTCCGGCGCCCGGGTGGGGGACGCGCTCGAGCGGCTCGGCCACCAGGTGATCCCGATCGACGTCGGCGCCGAGCTCGTGTCGCAGCTGACCGAGGCCGCTCCCGACATCGCGTTCGTCGCGCTGCATGGCCCCGAGGGCGAGGACGGCACCGTCCAGGAGCTGCTCGAGGCGATGGGCATCGCGTACACGGGGTCAGGTGTGTCGGCGTGCATCCGCGCCTCCGACAAGGTCCTCGCCAAGCACGCAATGCGCGACCACGGGATCCCGACCCCCGACTTCTTCGCGTTCTCGGAGACGGCGTTCAAGGTTCTCGGCGCGGCCCAGGCACTGCCGGCGATCGAGCAGCGCCTCGAGTTCCCGATCGTGGTCAAGCCGGCCGGACAGGGATCGGCGCTCGGGATCAAGTTCGCCCGGACCGCCGCCGATGTGCCGGCCGCCCTGGTGGCGGCGTTCTCCTACGACCGAAAGGTGCTGCTCGAGCGCCACGTCGTCGGGCGCGACCTGGCCGTGTCCGTGATCGATGACGATGGCGGCAAGCCCAGAGCGCGCGCGCTGCCGGTCGTCGAGGCCGTGCCGAAGGAGGAGGACTTCTACGACTTCGAGGCGCGCTACGAGATCGGGCGAACGAGCTTTGTATGCCCGGCCGAGATCGACGAGGCGACCGCCGCACGGGCCGCGGAGCTCGGACGGGAGGTGTACGAGCTGCTCGGCTGCCGCGGCTTCGCGCGGGTCGACCTGATGCTCGAGAACGACACCGGCGAGCTGCACGTGCTCGAGGCCAACGCGATCCCGGGACTGACCGAGACGAGCCTGCTCCCACAGGCGGCGGAGGCCGCGGGAATCGGGTTCGACGAGCTCGTCGCCCGGATCCTCGCGGCCTCCCAGCCAGCCGTCAGTTCGGCTTAGCTGCCCCTGTCGCCCTGCCCCTGTCGGGCTCTGTCACATCGCGCCGAGGATCTTGGCCTTCTGCGCCGCGAACTCCTCCTCGGTCACCACGCCGTTGCTCCGGAGCGCCGCCAGCTTCGTGAGCCGCTCCACGGGGTCGGATCGGACCGCTGCCTCGATCGGCGCGCCGGCCGCCCATGAGGCGCCGCTCGCCGCCTGCGCGTTCAGGGCCACCTCGGTCTCTGACAACTGCTGCATGGTTAGCTCGTCTCTATGTGCGGGTTGATGGTTTCCACTCCTCAGGCGGCCACCGGCAGGGCGTCGGCGAGCCGGCCACGGGACTCGAAGCCGTCTGGCGCGAAGCTCCGCGGCCGCGCTCCGGTCGCGCCGAGCTCGGGATCGATGCGCTCCGATAGAACGGCCGCTCCGCAGTGCGCGGCGAGTTCGGCCGCTTCCTGCAGGCACACGCGCCCGTCCACCCGTCGCTGAACGCGCCGCATCGCCGATCCGAGGTCCGCGAGCGTGCGCGCGAGCTCGAGCGTGGCCGGCGCACGGCGTAGATGCTGCTCGGCCTCGCGAAGGGTCGCGATCGCGGCGTCGTTGCCCGAAGCGATCGAGGCCGCCACCCGCAGAGCGCCGCCGATCGCTTCGTCCGTTCCCCAGCTGCACGCTGCCGTCAGCTCCTCGTCGACGAGCAGCCGCGCGGCCACCAGGTCGCCGCGCAGCCAGTGCACGTGGATGGCCTCCCGTCGCCACTCCGCCAGCATCGGATTGCGGATTCCGAAGCGCCTGCAGCGCCAACCGCACTCGAGCAGATCAACGAGCCCGCGGTCGACATCTCCGGCGGCGACTCTGAGCTTCCCGCGCGCACCCAGGAGCAGGGCGCTCGGCGCGTAGCGCTCGAGCTCGGGGGACAGACCCGCCGATGCTTCGAGGACGCTCCCGGCCTCTTCGAGACGACCCATTTCCACGAGGCTCAGCACCAGGCACGTGGTCGGAGTGACCGCCTCGAGCACGAGCCCCGCCTCGGTGCTCGCCGCCATGGCATCCCTCGCCGTCGCCTCCGCGTCGGGGAGCGCCCCGGAGCGATACGCGATCAGCGCGCGCATCGACCCCAGGAACCCGGCCGCGCGCCGCGACTCGGCGACGCCGTCCAGAGCTTCGATCCTGTCCAGGATCCCGGCCGCCAGATCGAGCTCGCCGGCGCAGATCAACGCCGTCAGCGGCCCCTCGAGCCGGTCGGGCACGAGTGGCCCATCCTCCACCAGCGACGGGCCCGCGAGCGCGCGCCGAGCCAGATCAACGGCCATCGCAGCGTCGGCCCCGGCCCACGTCCGTTGCCGAGCGATCTGGGACAGGACCGCGCGCTCGCCGGAATCGTCGCCTCCGATCGCGTCGCCGGCGCGTTCCAGCCACGAGGCGGCATCCGTGGTCTGATCCGGGTCCAGCAGCGCGGCAGCGATGTATCGCGCCTCGAGCTCGAGCGGGCAGCGCCCATCGTCCGCGCTGCACTCCGCCGCGACCTGCTCGACCATCGCGAGGGTCTCGGTGACATAGCCCGAGCCGAGCAGGAAGCCGGCGTCGAGCGCCAGGACCTCGGCGCGCATGTCGGCGTCCTCAGCCGTCGCGAACGCGGCGGCGAGGCGCGGTGCGCCGCTCGGGTCGCCTGCCGCTGCCTCGGCGCCGGCGAGGTCGACGAGGATCCTCGGCGTCAACTCGTGCTGCGGCGGCTCCGCCAGCGCGCGGCGCAGATATGCCGCGGCCGCCTCCGGCGCGCCGCGGGCAGACGCCGACCGGGCCGCCGCCCGCAGCTGCTCGACCACCGCCGGGTCCCGCTCGGGCTCCGCGAGCAACAGATGCGCCGCCACCACCTCGGGCGGCTCTCCGCCCGCACTCAGCAACGAGGCCGCACGACCGTGGAGCTGCGCTCTCCGCCCGGGGCCGAGCTGCGAGTACACCGCCGCACGGGCGAGCTCGTGCACGAACCGCAGCGGGCCACTCGGCGCGAACACCGCAGATGACGCGAGCCGATCGGCGGCATCGGTCGCGACCTGGGCATCGAGGTCGGCCGCGCTCGCGGCATCGACGAGCGACGCGCCGGAGCCGAACACCGCGACGGCCTGCGCAAGCTTCCTATCGGGCTCGGGCAGGTCGCCCAGCCGGATGACCACGCGGCGCGCGATCGCCTCCGGCGCCGCTCCAAGCAGCGATACCAGGGATGACCGCTGCGGTCCGCTGCCATCGGCGGCGAGTGCGTGGGCCAGCTCGCCGAGCAGGAACGGATTGCCGCCGGTCGCATCGAGCGCGCGGCGCGTGAACTCCGGCTCCGGTTCCTCGGAGAAGGCCTCGGTCAGGAGCGCGTGGGCGGCCTGCTCGCTGAGCGGCTCGGGCGTCAACACGATCGCCTTGCCGCTGGTCGCCTCACGCAGCGGCCGGATCGACTCGGACGAGGTCGTGCGCGAGGCGAGCACGACGAGCACAGGCTGCTCCTCGAGTCGCCGGATCAGGAAGCTGAGCCAGCGAAGCGACAGTTCGTCGAGCCACTGGGCGTCGTCGACCACGACCAGCAGCGGCCCGCGCTCGGCGAGCACGGACACGTATCGGTAGAGGCGATGCATCACCTCGCAGAGGCCACCGGTGTCCGCGAGCGCGGCATCGACCTCGGCCGCTCCGACGGCAGGCTCGAGCAACTGCCGAACCACCCCGGAGGCGAAGTCCCGCTCGTACGCGCTCCCGGCAGCGTCGAGGACGCCGAGGCCGCGCTCGCTCGCCACACGCGCGAGTTCCTGGACGAGCGTCGTCTTGCCGATCCCGAGCGGCCCTTCGATGAACGCAACGCCGCCCTCGCCGGCGGCCAGGCGATCGAGTAGACCCTCGATCACGGCCAGCTCGCGGCGGCGCTCATACAACCTGACCTTCAATGCCGTTGTGTGCATGGCCAGGACTGTGGATCCAGCCGCTTAAGAAACCCTTTCAAAGCGCTAAAGCGCCCGCTCACTTGTGCCCAGGGCGGCCGTCGGCCTACTCTTCCCGGCGAGGTGCACACGCTCGGCGGAGTGCCGCCCGGACCTTCGATGCGCTTTCAGATCCTCGGACCGTTCGAAGTGCGTGACGATCTCGGTCGCGAGGTCGTCCTCGGGGGCCCGAAGCAGCGCGCGGTGCTCGCGATCCTGCTGCTGCACATGGGGGAGGTTGTGGCGAGCGAGCGCCTGATCGACGAGCTCTGGGCCGAGTCGCCGCCGAAGCGCGCACCGAACACGCTCCAGGTCTACGTCTCGAACCTCCGCAAGCCGCTCGGCGCCGGCGTGCTGACCACGCGCTCCGGCGGCTACCGCCTCGAGCCGGGCACATTCGACCTCGACGCGGAGGAGTTCGAACAGCTGACTGCAGAGGGCCGGCGTGCGCTCAGGGCGGGCGACGCCGGCGGCGCCCACCGTCTGCTGGTGAGGGCGCTCGCGCTGTGGCGCGGGCCGGCGCTCGCGGACTTCACCTACGAACCGTTCGCGCAGGGCGAGATCGCGAGGCTCGAAGAGGAGCGGATCGCAGCGTCCGAGGATCGCCTGGACGCACTGCTCGCAACCGGAGGCGATGCCGGGCTCGTCGGCGAACTCGAGCGGATGATCCGCGAGCATCCTCTCCGCGAGCGACTCCGCGGCCAGCTGATGCTCGCGCTGTATCGCGCCGGACGTCAAGCGGACGCACTGGACGCCTACCGCCAGGCGCGCGAGCGCCTCGTCGATGAGCTTGGGATCGAGCCGGGCGAGGAGCTACGAGCGTTGCAGGCCGCGATCCTCAACCAGGACCCCTCGCTCGTTGTCTCGGCGCCGATCACCGGCGCCGGGACCGCTCGGGACGTCGGCGTGCTGCCCAGGCGCGGGGCCCCTGTGATCGGGCGCGAGCGCGAGCTGCGCGAGCTCGATGCGCTGCTCTGCGACCCCGAGGTTGCGCTGCTGACGCTGACCGGCACGGGCGGGATCGGCAAGACGACGCTCGCACTGGAGGCGGCGCGCAACGCGAGGCCTTACTTCCCGGACGGCGTGACGGTCATCCGGCTCGCCGCGACGGTCGACGCCCAGGGAGTCCCTGGCGACCTCGCACGCGCGCTGGGGATCACGCCCTCGGCCGACGAGTCGCTGCTCGCCGCCTTGGTGCGTGTCCTGCGCGGGCAGGAGCGCCTGCTGGTCGTGGACAACTTCGAGCACCTGCTGCCGGCAGCGACCTCGATCTCCACGCTCGCCGACGAATGCCCGCGGCTGAAGCTGCTCGTCACCAGCCGATCACCCCTTCACGTGTCGGCCGAGCGGATCTTCGGAGTCGAGCCGTTGGCCGTTCCGGCACTCGAGGATGAAGCGGTGCAGGACTCGGCGGCCGCGGCGCTGTTCCTCGACCGCGCCGCCACCGGCCATCCAGGCTACGCGCTGGGGGAGGCGGACAAGGCGGCACTCGGAGAGCTGTGCCGGTACCTCGGCGGCGTGCCGCTCGCGCTGGAGCTCGCGGCGGCGCGGGCGAGCGTTCTGTCCGTCCCGGCGATCCTCGAACGGCTCCGGGGCAGCTTCGAGCAACTCGGACCCGCGCCGCGCGACGCGCCCGAGCGCCAGCGCTCGCTGCGCGCGACGATCGAGTGGTCGACCAACCTGATCGGGCGCGAGCAGCGGATCCTGTTCGCGCGACTGTCGGTATTCGGTGGCGGGTTCACCTCGGAGTCCGCCGAAGCGGTGTGCGGAGACCTGAGCCTCAACGTCACAGACGGGTTGAGCGTGCTGCTGGACCAGGGCCTGATCCACCGGGTTCCCGCACGGCAGGGAACCCGCCTCGCGATGCTCGAGCCGATCCGCGACTATGCGCGCGAGCGGCTCAGAGAGGACCCTGCCCGCGAGGACGTGCTGCGGGCGTTCGCCGAGCACTTCGCTACGTTCGCCGACGATGCGGCGGCCGGTCTCGCCGGCCACAGCCAGGTCAGCTGGATCGAGCGGCTCGACGACGAGCAGGCGAACCTGCGGGCGGTTGTGTCCGGCGCGAGCTCACCACCGGAGCTCGAGGCCGCGCTGCGGATCGCGGGCGTGGTCGACTATTGGATGCTCCGGCCGACCTCACTCGCCATCGAGGCGTGGCTAGCGCCGGCGCTGGCTGCCCACCACGGCGACGCATCGGTTCGGGCGAAGGCCTGTTACACGCTCGCGGTTCGTTCGGCGCTGAAGGGGGAACGGCAACAGGCCGCCGATGCGTTCGCCGAGTGCCTGGCCCTGTCGGAGCTGACCGGCAACAGCCGGCTCGCGCTCCTGAGTGAATCGCGACTTGCCTGGGTCCTCTACCTGCTCGGCGCCGACGAGGACGCGGCGCGCCATCGCGATCATGCGCTCACGACCCTGGCCGCGGAGACCGATCCGCTGATCCGCGCACAGGCCAACGACTGGCTCGTCTGGCGCGGGGAGGCCGAGCCCGAGGAGGTCCGCGCGTCGCTCGAGGCCTACCACCTCGCCGCCGAGGCGGCCGGTGACGTAATGCGCCAGGCGTCGACCGCGATGAGCCTCGGCGTGGAGTCGATGATGGCCGGGGACTACGCCGTCGCGCGGGATTGGCTCGAGCGCGCGCACGCCTTCATGCTGCCGACGTGGGGGACAACGCTCAGCGGCGCGATCCAGGCCAACCTCGGTCAGATCGCGCTGTACGAGGGCAGGATCCCGGAAGCGCACGAGCGTCTGACCGAGGCGGCGCGCGACGCCGTCCAACTCGGCGAACCGGACAAGCTCCAGGAGGTGCTGATCGGCCTCGCGGCCATCGCGGCGACCGACGGCGACGACCGCCGCGCGGCGCGGCTGCTGGCGACCGCCCGGGCCGTTTACGCGGGGGCGATGTCACAGGAGGCCACGGCGCTGCACGAGCACTACCTCGCCGGCGTGAGCGAGCGGGCCGGGGACAGCGTGATCGCGCCGGGAGGGCCGATCGGGATGCGCGAGCTCGAGGCGCTGCTCGGCAGCATGTGAGAAGCGGCGGAGGCCGCGGGGATCGGGGTCGACTTCTCGTCGTCCGGATCCTCGCGACCTCCCAGTCGGCCGCCGGCCGGCTCAGCCGGCTCCCTGCCCGCGCCACCGGCGCGGGTACCTCATGGGTTGTTGGCCAGGTAGGCGACCACGTTCCCGCCCGCGTCGTCGCTCTGGCCGCTGTTGCCGGTCTTGCACCAGACGCTGATCGTGTCGCCTGCGGAGTCCAGCAGGCCGTACTGCAGGTACATCGTGGCATAGCCGCTGCCGGCATTGACCGGGAGAACGGCTTCCTCGGTCTGCAGGTCGTTCGAATTCTGGCGAAGCTGGCAGGTGTCTGTATCGACCCCGGTCGACGCCAACTGGACGACCGCGTTGACGATGTGGTTGCCGGCGACCCCCAGCGTCGCGTGCGCGATCTCGCTGTACGTATTGGTGATCGTGAGCCCGACCGGTGGGAATTCGCCGAACAGAGAGCCGGTTCCATACCCGGCGAAGTCGGTTTGGTAGTCGGACGTCGGCTCGGGCTGGCACCCAAGCCCATCGCTGAACTGGGCAGCGAAGTCAAACCGCGGGCAGTTACCGAGGTCTACTTTCAGCGAGTTTCCGCTGAGCTGGAGCCCCGAGCCGGGGCCGAGCGTGTAGCTTCCGGCCGGGCCGGTGTCGCCTTTGGGGCCCTGCCCGCCCTGTTGGCCCTGCGGGCCGGGCTTCGAGTACTGCTTGATCAGCTTGATCACCTGTGACTTCGTCAGCGATGACGACTTCTTCGATTTGGCCGCCGCGGCGGACGGCATTGCCGAGACGATGGCGAGCGCTGCGACGATCGCGATCGCCGTCGTCACTCGCCGGTACGAGCTAACTGACATGTGATGCCTCCTGTTGATTGTTGTGCCCGTCTCTCATGGCCCGGCCCCGTCCTGCTCGCGAGCGCTGCCCGGATCAGGAGTCGACACCCGACCGCCACGGCGGAGGCGTTCGATCCAGCCGACGAGTTCGACCCACCCGCGAAACGGCGCGGAAGCGCCCTGCTCGCCACCGATCCGACCTGTGGTCGGTTCCCCGCGGTCAAGGTCGAGGATCACCCGCTCGCTGTCCCCACTTCCCATGGCCCGAGCGTCGCAATGAGCCGCACCCTTCGCTACGGTAGGCGCTACCAGTTTTTGGAGCGCAGGTGCTGGACAGCGCTGACGATCGTCAATAGGTGTTCGTCCATGGGATCGGCGCGGTCTGCGGGGGTGGCGTTCTGCTCATCGAGCGAACGGCCGAGCTGAGCGCGATCGACGGCGCCCTCGCGGACGCAATCGCGGGCAACGGTCGCCTGGTGCTGATCGAGGGGCCCGCCGGGATCGGCAAGACCGCCCTGCTCGGGGAGACGATCGAGCGGGCGCGCAACCGTGGAGTGATCGCGCTCACGGCTCGTGGAGCCGAGCTCGAGCTCGGCTTTCCGTACGGCCTCGTCCGCCAGCTGCTCGAGCCCACTCTTCGGGAAGCGGACGCCAGCGTTCGCGGGCGACTGCTCCGTGAGCCCGCCGGGCTCGCGACCGGTGCGATCCTGGGTGACGCCGACGGCACTGCCAGCCCCGCCGAGCAGGTGTTCTCGGTCGTCCACGGGCTGTACTGGCTGATCGCGAATCTTGCGGCCGAGACCCCGATCGCGCTCGTGATCGACGGCGTCCACTGGGCGGATCCGCCGTCGTTGCGGTTCCTGAACTATCTCGCTCCTCGGCTCGAAGGCCTGCCGGCCACGGTGATCGCTGCACTCAGAACCGGTGAGGGAGGCTCCGATGAGTCGCTGGTAGCCGCGCTTCAGGTTGCTGCGGGTGTCGAGCTCGCGCAACCCGCGCCGCTCAGCGATGAGGGTGTCGCAAGTGTTCTCGCCGCCGATTTCGGGGTCGCCCCGGCAACTGAGTTCGTGGACGCCTGTCATCAGGCCACGGGCGGGAACCCGTTCTTCGTCCGTGAGCTTGCGACGGCGCTGAGGCGCGACCAGGTGCTGCCGACGGCGGCCACTGCACAGACGCTGACCGAGACCGCGCCGCCGACGATCACGCGAGCGGTGCTGGCCCGGCTCGGGCGGCTTCCGCCCGACGCGGCGGCGCTGGCGCGAGCGATCGCGGTGCTGGGCGGAGAGGCGGCGCTTCCACGCGCGGCTTCGCTGTCGGAGCTGGGCGAGCGGTCGGCAATCGAAGCGATGGACGGACTCGTGGCCGCCGATCTGATCCGGGCCGGTCGCGCGCTGGAGTTCCGGCATCCGATCGTGCGAACGGCGATCTATGACGAGATCGCGCCCGGCGCCCGTGCGACCGCACACCGGCGGGCCGCGGCGCTGCTCACCGGGGAGGGCGCCGCGGTCGACGCCGTCGCGGCCCATCTGCTCGCCAGCGAACCGATCGGGGATCCCGACACGATCGCGACCCTGACGGACGCCGCCACGCATGCCTTGGCCGTCGGGGCACCCGAGAGCGCCGTCACCTACCTCGCCCGCGCGCTCGAGGAGGGGCCGGCGCGAACGCTGCGAGCAACCTTGATGTTGCAGCTCGCCACCGCCGAGCAGCTGGCCGGCCGCCCCTCCGCGCCATCTCGGTTCGAGGAGGTTCGTGCCCTCGCTGACGCGCCGGAGGTGCGCGCGGCCGCGGCATTTCAGCAGGCGACGATTCATGTCTACAGCGGCGACTGGGACACCAGCTGCCGGCTGCTCGACGGCGCGCTCTCCGAGCTTGCCGATGATCATGGCTCCTTGCGACTGCAGATCGAGACCTACCGAGCGGCGCTGACGCTGTACGACTCTCGCCTGGTTGCCGAGTTCGATCAGCGCCGGCCGGTCCTCGAGCAACTCGTCGCTGAGGGCGGTCCCGGCACGCGCGCGCTCGCGTTGCTGCTGGCCGCATGCGGGGCGCAGCGCGATGAGCCGGGCGAGAGGACGATCGCACTGGTGGAGCTCGGGTGGGATGACGGTCGCTACCTCGACGAAGGCGAGACACTCGAGATCCTCCCTCAGGGCATCGCCTCGCTGATCCTGATGGATGAGCTCGACCGCGCGGAGGAGATGGCCAACCGCTTTCGCTCGGACACGCAGGCGAGAGGCTCAGTCGTGCAGTACGTCATCGCCGCGCTTCAGGTCGTGCTGATGGAGTGTCGCCGCGGCAACCTCGTGACCGCCGCCGCCGAACTCCAGGCCGCGACCGAGCAGGCACGCGACCTGGAGCTGCCGCAGATCATCGGCGCGCTCGGATGGCACGGCAGCGATGTCCTGCTCGAACGGCCCGACGTGGCCGAGATCGCAGCCCTCGTGGAAGCGGTCGAGCCGGTTGCCGAGGTCCAGATCGGTGCGCTGGCGCTGATCGTCCGAGGCAGGCTGAGGTTCATCGGTGGCGACCGGGGCGGGGCGATCACCGACCTGCGCCGGGGCGGCGAGATCATCGACGCGCTCGGGTTCACCAACCCGTTCCCCGTCTCCTGGCGCTCGGCGCTCGCGCTGATGCTCGAAGCATCAGAGCGCGACGAAGCTCTGGCGCTCGCCCACACGGAGTTCGTCCAGGCTGAGGCCTCCCGGCAGCCGCGCCGGATCGGGGTTGCGCGGCGCGCGCTCGGACTGCTCGAGCCCGACCGGGATGCCGGCCGCGCCCAGCTCGAGGAGGCGGTGGCAGTGCTCGCTACATCGCCCGCACGGCTCGAGCACGCCCGCGTCCTGGTCGACCTCGGCGCGTCGCGCCGGCGCGCCGGAGAGCGCGTCGCGGCCCGCGGGCCGCTCCGCGAGGGGCTCGATCTCGCAGTCGCGTGTGGCGCGGTCAGGCTCGCGGAGCGGGCTCGCACCGAACTGGCCGCGACCGGGGCGCGGCCACGACGTGAACGGACCACCGGCCGCGATGCGCTCACGCCGAGCGAGCTCCGGATCGCGCTGCTTGCCGCCGACGGCCGCACCAGTCAGGAGATCGCCCAGTCCCTGTTCGTCACGACCAAGACGATCGACATGCACCTGGGTCACACTTACTCCAAGCTGGGGATCAACTCCCGTAAGCAGCTTGCGGCCGCGCTGGCGGACCCCCCGCTCGCGGAGGCCCGGGGCGATATCGCGTAGGTCCTACTCCTCGGAGGCGAAGTCCTCGGGCGTGACCTGGTCGAGGAAGTCCTTGAACTTCTCCACGACTTCCTCGGTGTCCTCAACCTCGTGCTCGAACTCGATCGCGGACTCGGAGATCACCTCGTCGGCGGCGAAGATCGGAGCGCCCGCCCGCACGGCGAGCGCGAGCGCGTCGCTCGGCCGGGAGTCGATCTCGAGCTCACGGCCATTGACCCGCAGGCTGATCGACGCGTAGAACGTGTTCTCGCGCAGCTCGGTCACCGCTACGCGGGTGCACTCGACGTCGAGCTCACCGAGCATGTCGGACAGCAGGTCGTGGGTCATCGGGCGCGGGGTCGAGGCGCCCTGGAGCTTCATCAGGATCGCGGCCGCCTCCGGATGACCGATCCAGATCGGCAGGAACTTGTTGTTCTCGACCGTCTTCAACAGCACGATCGGCTGCTTGCCGACCATGTCGAAGCTCACGCCGTAGATGACCATCTCCTGCAATCGGGCTCCTTGTCCGGCCGGTCGATCCAAGTATAAGGGCCGCCGCCGGACGCCCCGCCGGGCCTCGACCGCCCCCAGAACAGCCGGGAACGGGCCGCGGCGGCACGGGTTCGGGCCTCGGGGGAAGGGTTCCGCCCGTTTCGCCGTCTCTTGATCCGAGGAGGATTAAGGATGATGATCGTGTCGATCGTGCCCGAACATCAGACCCCGCTTGGCATCCGGACCTCGCGCGCCGAACAGCTCGCGCAGGAGCTCCAGCGCGAAATCGCCGAGCGGCGCTCTCCGGGAGACCGGCTCGGCACCAAGGAGGACCTGCGCCGCCGGTTCGGGGTCGCAGTCGCGACCGTGAACGAGGCGATCCGCATGCTCGAGACGCACGGACTCGTCGAGACCCGCCCCGGGCCCGGTGGCGGCGTGTTCGTCTCGCGGCCCGACGGACGGCTGATCTTCAAGCACGCCGTGCTCGGATTCGAGAGCGGAGTCACCAGCTACGAGGAGTGCCTCGAGCTGCGCGACGCGCTCGAGCCCGCGATCGACCGGCACGCCGCCCGCCACCACACCGCGCGTGATATCGCGTCGCTGGAGGCGCTGCTCGTGGAGATGGCGAGCGCGAAGGATGACCCGCGGCGGTTCTTCGCGGTCAACTGGGCGCTGCACCGGCAGCTCGGTGCGATGTGTCGCAACGGGCCCCTGCGGGCGATGTACCTGTCGCTGATCGACTTCCTCGAGTCCACGCAAGGCGGCGCCAAGGTCGTCGGCTTCGACGGCGACTCGCTGGTGGCGATCCATCGGGAGCTGGTCGCGGCGATCGCGGCGGGCCAGGGCGCCCGTCTCGAACGGGCGGTGGCGGCCCATCGGCCAACGCGCCCGGGCGGTCCCCGGGTCACCACGCCGGTCGATCCGTAGCGCCCCACGCCGATCCGTAGCGCTCCGCTCCCTGACCGGGTCCTTAATCGAGTGCGCCCGTGCCGGCGAAAAGGCCTGGCTTGCGGGGCGCGCTCGGGGAGGAGAGAGGTGCTGCACGCACATGATGACCGAATCGCTCTAGAAGTCCAAGACGAGTATTGGCGCTTATTTATAAGCTGTGCCTATGGAAGTTCGCCAGCTCCGATACCTGGTGGCGCTCGCCGAGGAGCGCAACTTCACCCGTGCGGCCGAGCACGAGCACATCGCACAGCCGGCGCTCTCCCAGCAGATCCGCCGGCTCGAGCAGGAGGCGGGTGTCGCGCTCGTAGAACGCACGACGCGGCGGGTGGCGCTGACCGAGGCGGGCGAGCTGCTCGCGGTCCGCGCGCGGCGGATCCTGGCCGAACTCGACGCCGCACGCGCCGATCTGCAGGCGCTTACGGGTCTCCAGACCGGGCACGTGATGGTCGGCGCGATCCACACGATGGGGCCTGTCGATCTGTCGATCGCGCTCGGCACCTTCCACGAGCTGCACCCGGGCGTGGAGCTGACCGTGCGCGAGGAGTCGAGCGAGGAGCTGGCCGAGCTGCTTCGCCTCGACGAGCTGGACCTCGCGTTCCTGTCGGTGACCGAGCGGATCGAACGGCGCGGGATCGGCTTCCATCCGCTCGTGTCCGAGGAGCTGGTCGCGATCGTGCCGAGCCACCACCGCCTCGGCGGACGCCGCCGCGTGCGGATGCACGAGCTCGCCGGCGAGCGGTTCATCGCCTACCGCGAGGGGGCGCGGCTGCGTGAGCTGCTGATCGGCGCCGGGCATGCAGCCGGGTTCGAGCCCGAGGTCGTGCTCGAGAGCAACGAGAGCCAGCTGATCCGCCGGTTGGTCGCCCGCGGCCTCGGCGTCGCGCTGGTGCCGCGCTCGGACTCGGGCGGCGAGAACCCGGAGCTGTCGGTCGCGAGACTGATCGATCCGCCGCTGAAGCGCGACATCATGCTCGCCTGGCGCGAGGGCCGCCGCCATCCGCCCGCGACCGCCGCCTTCATCGACCTGTGCCTCGCGACCTACGCGACCGATGCGCAGGACGTCACTGAGTAGCGATCAGTCCGATCTCGGGCCGCCCGTCCACGCGCTCGACGCCGAACGCCACCGTGCCGGTGATCGCCGCCGCCCGCCCACGCATCAGCACGGTATAGCGACCGGAGACGCGGCCGACGGGTCCGGGCACGACGGTGGTCTCGCTCAGCTCGTATGCGCGTATCGGCTCGGCTCGGAACTGGAGCTCGTACTCGGCCACGACCGCCATGCGGCCGTGCTGCACCGCCGTCGGGCTGACGCGTTCGGCGTTCGGCGCGAGGACGCGAGCCAGCGCTCGCGCATTGCGGTCGCTGTATGCCGAGGCGAACTGGCGCACCGCGCCCATCACCTCGGCCGAGGACAGTGGTCCGCTCGGGGTCGCCTTCGATGGTGACAGTGCGGCCGCCAGCGCAGCCGCGGCACCGATCACGACCAGCAGCGCGACCACGGCAAGCACCAGCCGCGCGCGGCGGCGATCGGCGTAGTAGTGAAGGCGAGCCGTGACTCCGGTGGCGGGGCGGGCCGCGCCCGGCATCACGGCGGTCGGAGACGGCCCGGGGGCGTTCCCTGGAGCCGGAGCCGGCTCGCGCGAGCGCGGGCGCCCGCCCGGTCCGGAGCGCTTAGCGGCATTGCCGTCCGCCGCCGCGACCGCCGCGGCGCCGAGCGCACCCGCCGTCGCGTAACGGTCGGCCGGCTTCTTCGACAGCGCCTGCGCCAGCACCGAGTCGAACGCCCGCGGCACCCCTGGCGTGTCAGAGGCGGGCGGGGGCTGATCCTCGATGTGCGCGAGGATCGTCGCGGCCGCGCTCTGCCGGTGGAACGGCGGCGTCCCGGTCAGGCATGTGTGGAGTAGGCAGCCGAGGGCGTACACGTCGCTGCGCGCGTCGGTCTCGCCGCCGCGCAGGTGCTCGGGCGACATGTAGTCGACCGTGCCGACCCACTCGTCGCTGTCGGTGAACCTGGTGGCCGAGTCGATCGCGCGCGTGATTCCGAAATCCGTCAGGTACACGTGCCGGCCGGCGAGCAGCACGTTCGCCGGCTTGATGTCGCGGTGCACGAGCCCGGCAGCGTGCGCGGCATCGAGCGCGCCCCCGAGGTCGTCGACGATCCGCGCCGCCTCGCGCGGCTCGAGCCGCGTGCGATCGCGGAGCAGCACGTGCAGGTCGGTGCCCGCGATGTACCGCATCACCAGGTACAGGTGTCCGTCCTGCTCGCCCGCCGCGTACACCGGGATCACGTTCGGGTGGTCGATCGCGGCCATCAGCTGGGCCTCGCGCTCGAACCTCCGCCTGACCGCCGGATCGGTCGCGTGCTCTGTGGCGATCAGCTTGATCGCGACAGGTCGGTTCAGCTTCAGGTCGGTGGCGCGGTACACGACACCCATCCCACCGCGCCCGATCAGCTCGTCCACCCGGCAGCCGCCGATGTCCATCCCGATGGCCAGCTCCGACACGGTGTGATTGTGGCGCAGACGGGTCCACTACCTTCTCGGGCGTGCACTTGCGCACCTTCACCGTCCTCGCCGCGGTCGCAGCCGCATCGGTTGCGCTGAGTGCCTGCGGCTCCGCCGCGCCACACCCCGAGCCGCAGATTCACCTCCAGGTATCGGAGCCGGTTGACGGCGCCGTCGTGAGCTCCGGCTCGGTGACGCTGTCCGGCAGCGTGACGCCGCTCGCAACCAGCGTGCTCGTCCTCGGCCGGCGCGTCTCCGTCACCCGTGGCTCATTCAGCACACAGGTCGCGCTGCAGCCTGGTTCGAACCTGCTCGACGTGCTCGCGGGCGCCGTGCGCGACCAGGCCGCGATGACCGCCGTACGCGTCTACCGCCAGATCCTCGTCACGATCCCGAACGTCAGCAACGACAGCCCACCGAATGCCGCGAAGGCTCTTGTCGCGCTCGGGCTGCATGTGAAGCTCAATGACACCGATCCGTTCTACTCGTTCCTGATCCCGGGCGGTCAGGGCGTCTGCGGCACAAGCCCCGGCGCCGGCCGGCGCGTCGACCCGGGCGCGACGGTCACGATCTCGGTATCGAAGACCTGTTAGGGCCGCACGGGTTCGTAGCGGCTGAGGTGCCTGTCCCAGCCACAGTCGCGGCATTTCGAGTTCCGGGCCCGACTCGCAGTGCTGATCAGCGCTCAGTGGCGGGGGCAGGCGGCTCAGGCCGCTTAGCCGGCAGCTTCCGGGCGTCGCGACCGAGGCCCTTCCAGGCGTCGCCCTCGCTCTGGAGCCGCGCCATCGCGTTGCGCACCGTCCACCGGTCGGGCTTCAGCGAGCGGTCATCGAGCTCGTCCCAGTGGATCGGCATCGCCACCGGCGCGCGGCGCCGCGGACGCACGCCGTACGGGGCGACCGCGTGCTGCGCGTAGGCGATCCGGTTGATGTCGAGGTAGATCCGCGCGCCTCGCTCAGCCTTGTGCCACTCGAGCGTGAGGCGCTTCGGGTCATCGGCGACCATCGCCTCGGCGAGCGCCCGCGCATACCCGTGGACCTCCTGAAACCCCGGTCCCCGCCGCAGCGGGCACAGTACGTGCACACCGCGTGAGCCGGTGACCATCGCGTGCGGCTTCAGCCCCGCGTCTCGCAGCCGGGCGCCCGCTTCGCGAGCGGCGGCCCGCACGGCGGCGAACCCGACTCCCGGATTCGGGTCGAGGTCGATGATCAGCCGGTCGGGCGCCAGCGGCGCGTCGGCGCGCGACAGCCACACGTGAGGCGTGACGACGTTCTGGCCGGCGAGGTAGACCATCGTCGCGGGGTGCTGGGCGAGCACCTGAGTGAGCGAGCCGCCGCGCTTGCCGACCTTGACGGTGTCGATCCAGTCGGGGTAGTACGAGGGCACGGACTTCAGGAAGAACCCTGGCTCTCCCGTCCCACGCGGGAACGACTGGAGCGCCAGCGGCCGGTCGCGTGCGAGCGGCACCATCACCGAGCCGACCTGCTCGTAATACCGCGCCAGCTCGAGCTTCGTGATCGTCGGCCGCTCGAACATCGCCTTGTCCGGATGCGTGATCTCGATCCGCCGCCGGCCCACGACCAGCACGTCGGAGCTCATCCCTCGCGCACCACCTTCGAGGCAGCCTTGTCGTCACGCAGGCCGAGGAACGCCGGGTGGCGAAGCCGGCCGTACGGGGTCCACTCCGCGAACGACACCTGAGCGACGAGCTCCGGCCTCACCCACGTGACGTCGCGCTCGCGGATCGACTCCGAGAACGGCGAAACCGGTACGCGCAGACCGCGTAACCGCTCGCCGATGTCCCGCAGGGCGTCCTCGTCGAACCCGGTCCCGACCTTGCCCGCGTACCGCAACGCCCCGTCGTCGTAGTAGCCGAGCAGCAGCGCCCCGAACTCGATCCGCGACCCCTTCGGCGCCGTGTACCCGCCGATGACCAGTTCCTGTCCCTGCTCGCACTTGAACTTCAGCCAGTCGCGGGAGCGGCTGCTCGTGTAGACGCTGTCGGCGCGCTTCGCAATCAGCCCCTCCCAGCCCTTGCGGCAAGCCTCCACATAGAACGCCTCGCCGTGCTCGTTGCGATGGGTCGTGAAGCGGATCGGACCACCGAACTTGATCGCCTCGCGCAGCAGCCGCTTTCGCTCCCGCAGCGGCTCCCCCCGAACATCGACACCATCGAGCCACAGCACGTCGAACACGTAATAGAACACGGGCACGTAGTGGCGGCCTCGCTGCGCCAGGCGGGCGAAGCTCGTCTCCGAACCGTCGAACGCCACGACCTCGCCGTCGATCGCAAATCGCTTGGTCGCTTGCTTCTCGAGCGCCGAGGCTATCTCCGGGTAGCGCCCGTTCAGCGACAGGTCGTTTCGCGACAGCAGCTTCACCGGGCCGCCGTCCCTGACCGCCACGCAGCGGACCCCGTCCAACTTGCGCTCGTAGATCCACTGCGGATCGCTGAACCGCTCCTTGGTGAGCGTGGCCCGCATGGCCTCCGATCCCGACGGGGGTGGGGTCATCGACTCGCCTGTTCGAGCAGTTCCTCGATCGTCCTGCCGGACCTGACCGACTCCGGCTGCGCGCCCTCGGCATCGCGCCGCGCGTCGGCGCCCTCGTCGCGCCGCTTGATCAGCAGCCACTGCGCCTTCTCGCCCTGACCGTGAGTGCGCTGCAGCGTCCAGCCGCCCTCGAGCTTCTCGCCACGCAGCCAGAAGCTGGCGTGACCTCCGTCGAGCGCGGCGGCCATCGAACGCTCCGCATCGAGGTTCTCGTACGTCCCCGTGTCCCAGATGATGACCGCACCGGGCCGGCCGCCACCGCCGCTGCCGCGTTCGTACACGCCTTCGTAATCCGCGTGCTCGATCGCGTGGTCCTCCACCTCGACCGCGAGCCGCTTGACCCGCGGGTCGGTCGACGGTCCCTTCGGCACCGCCCACGATCGGAGCACGCCGTCGACCTCGAGCCGGAAGTCGTAGTGGAGCGTCGTCGCGGCGTGTTTCTGGATCACGAACCGCGGCATGGGCGCGCCACACCTACAGCTCGAACGCGGTCCGGCCGCCCGACTCGACGAACTCCCGGAGCTGTGCCAGGCCCTCGCCGAGCACCGGTCCGCCGTGGGCCATCAGCACATGGTCGAAGTCGAGCTCGTCGAGCACCCGGCGATACGCGCTGAGCAACGCGAGCTTGGTCTCCGGCGGGTCGTCCATCAGCGAGTCCGGCACGAACCCGAGCGGGCCGTCGGACTGCGACGCGCGCACGACTCCGTCGGCGAACACGATCGCGCGGCGGCCCTCCAGGTACAGGGCTCCCTCGTCCGGGCACAGGCCCCCGATCTCCCGGGTGACGATGCCGCCCGGCAGCTCGTCGGCGAACTCGAACCCCCTCACCGGCCGGTCGTCCCCGAACTCGTGCAGTCCCTCGCGAACGCAGTACACCGGCACGCCGAAGCGCTCAACCAACGCGCCGCTGGCGCGGTAGTGGTGGCGGTTCGACAGCACGATCGCCACAGGATCAACCGACCGCTCGGCAAACCACTCGATGCCCTCATCGGGCGGAATCAAGGGATCGATCAGGACCCCGCCGTCCTCGAGCCAGTACGACGAGACCTCGATGTGGATGTTCGGGTGCACGGCGGTCCAGTGGAACACGCCGGGCAGCACCTCGCGGATGGCCATCTGGAACCTACGCTACCCGGTCCGCCTGAGCTCGCCGCACGGCGGCCGCCTGCCCCGAGTCCATCCACATCTCCCAGCGCCCCGACGCCGACTGGCGCGTGTCCTGGAAGTGATAGGGGCGCCGGCCCTCGAAAGCGGTCGTAGAACCGCTCGATCTCGTCCGGATCGCGCATCGCGTTGCGCGCGAAGCATTCAACGAGCGTCGCCGTAGAGCGCCGCATGATCGACGGTCGCGAACGACGTGTTGCCCGTCAACGCGAGCGCCACGTCGATGTCCGAGCGGAGCCCCCCGAGCATCTGCCGCACGCCGTCCTCGCCCCGCGCGGCGACCGCCCACGCCCATGCGCGGCCGATCAGCACCGCGCGCGCACCGAGCGCGACCAGCTTGACCACGTCGAGCCCGCTGCGGACGCCGCCGTCGGCGAGTACCTCGACACGATCGCCGACCGCCTGCGCGATCGCCGGCAGGGCACGGGCCGTCGACGGCACCGCGTCGAGCTGGCGGCCGCCATGGTTCGAGACGACGACGCCGTCGACGCCGGCGTCGGCCGCACGCCGAGCATCCTCGGGATCGAGCACGCCCTTGACGATCAGCCGCCCGTTCCAATGCTCGCGGACCCAGGCGATGTCGTCCCAGGTCACGCTCGGATCGAACTGGGCGTCGACCCACTCGCGGAAGTCCGTGGGTGAGCGGGCGCCGGGCACCGCCTGCTCCAGGTTGCCGAACGTCAGCGGCTTGCCTCCGAGCGGGACGTCGCGAATCCAACGTGGGTGGCCGATCAGGTCGAGCCCGCGGAGCGCCAGCGCCCACGGCGGCACGTCGCCCACGACCGCGTTGCGGGTGTCGCGGTGGCGCGCGCCGACGACGGCGAGGTCGATCGTGAGCACGAGCACGGGCGACCCGACCGCGCTCGCGCGGCTCATCAGGTCCTCGGCGTACGCGCGATCGCGCATCACGTAGAGCTGGAACCAGGGAGGCGCCGAGACCGCCCGGGCCACCTCCTCGATCGAGCAGATCGACACGGTCGACTCCACGAAAGGAACGCCGGCCGCCTCCGCGGCGCGCGCAGCCTGCACCTCGGCGCGGCGCGCGAACATCCCGCACAGGCCGACCGGCGCGAGGATCACCGGCATCGCAAGCCGCTGCCCCAGCACATCGACCGACTGGTCGCGGTCGGAGACATCCCGCATCACCAGCTGGCGCAGCAGCAGCCGCTCCAGGTCCTCGACGTTGCCGCGCATCGTCCTCTCGCCATAGGCACCGCCGTCGATGTAGTCGAACAGCTGCCGCGGCAGCCGGCGGCGCGCGAGCTCACGGTAGTCGAGCACGGTCGCGGGCGCGAGTCCCATCGGTCGGTCAGGCGCGAATCGCATCGTGCTCGGGAGCCTAACCCAGGCTGCGAGACTGCCCTCCGTGCGCGTGCTCGCGATCGTCCACGAAGCGGACGCCGGCCCCGGAGTATTCGCCGATGCGATCCACGCGCGCGGCGCCGAGTTGCACCAGTGGCGGGTGCCCGAGGACTGCCCGGCGTGGGGTGACCCGTGCGACTACGACGCCGTGCTCACCTTCGGGGGCGCGATGCATCCGGACCAGGACGCCGAGCACCCGTGGCTCCCCGGGGAGCGTGCGCTGCTCGCCGAGCTGATCGAGCGCGGCGTGCCGCTGCTCGGGGTCTGCCTCGGGGCGCAGCTCGTCGCCGGCGCGGCCGGCGCGGCCGTACGCCGAGCGCCCGAGCCCGAGATCGGCTGGTACGAGGTTCACACGACGGACAGCGCTCGCCGAGACCCGCTGCTCGGGCCGCTCAGTCCCGGCTTCGAAGCGCTCGAGTGGCACAGCTACGAGTTCCGGCTGCCGGCCGGCGCCACGGCGCTCGCACACAGCGACGGCTGTCTACAGGCGTTCCGCGCCGGCCGGCTGGCATGGGGCATCCAGTTCCACGCCGAGGTGACGAGCGCGGACTTCGGCTCCTGGCTCGATCAGTACGCCACCGACCCGGACGCCGTCGCGATCGGGCTCGACCCGGACCGCCTGCGCGCCGAAACCGCGCCGCGCATCGCCGGCTGGAACTACCTCGGCCGCGCTCTGTGCGAGCGATTCCTTGACGTGGCACTCAGCGAGCGGTGCCGCACCGCTGGAGAGTGAGTGCCAGACCACGCCACTGCGTTCGCTCCCGGCCGGGTCAACCTGATCGGGGAGCACACCGACTACAACGACGGGCTCGCGCTCCCGTTCGCGATCGCCGAAGGTGTGACCGTGCGAGCGCGGGCACTGCCGGCGCCCGAGGTGCGGGCGCTCGCTGCGGATCTGAACGAGCGGGATCGCTTTGCCCTCAACGCACCTTCGCGCGCCACCGGATGGCGCGCCTTCGTCCACGGCGCGGCCGGCGAGCTGCAGCGGGCCGGCCTCACGCTCGCGGGAGCCGAGCTCGAGATCAGCGGCACGGTACCTCGTGGCGGCGGTCTGTCGTCGTCCGCGGCGCTCGAAGTCGCCCTCTGCACCGCGCTGATCGCACTGACCGACGATCCGCGACCAGACCGGATCGCACTGGCCAAGATCTGCTCCAGGATCGAGAACGATTGGGTCGGCGCTCAGACCGGCCTGCTCGACCAGCTCGCGACGCTGTTCGGTGAACGCGACCATGCGCTCCGAATCGACTTCCGCTCGCTCGAGGTCAAGCCGGTCCCGCTCCGGCTCGATGGTTTCAAACTGGTGATGCTCGACTCCGGCGAGCGCCACGCGAACGCCGTCTCCGGCTACAACGAGCGGCGGGCGGAGTGCAATGCCGCCTGCCGAGCACTCGGGATCACGAGCCTGCGCGATGCGACGCTCGGGATGGCCGAGGAGCTGCCCGTCCCGCTGTCGCTCCGCGCTCGTCACGTGATCACCGAGAACGCCCGCGTCGACGAGGCGGTCGAGGCTCTGGGGCGAGGCGACCTCCGGGAGCTCGGGCGGCTGCTCGACGCCTCGCACGCCAGTCTGCGGGACTGCTACGAGGTGTCGACGCCCGCGGTCGAGGCGACGGTGGAGCGCTTGCAAGCCGCCGGCGCGGTCGGCGCCCGGATCGTCGGGGGCGGCTTCGGCGGCTGGGTCCTGGGCCTCCTGCCGCCAGGGGTACGAGCACCGGACGGCGCGCTCGAGGTCATGCCTGGCCCGGGAGCACGGCTGCTCGACTGACCCGGGGCTGTGTGATCCGTAACCTTGGAGCACCTTTCAACCGCGTGGAGGAGACATGGAATACCGCCAACTGGGCCGCTCGGGGTTGCGCGTCTCGGCGCTGACGCTCGGGACGATGACCTTCGGCGGCCGCGGCAAGTTCCGCGACGTCGGCGACGACCGACGTCGACGGCGCCCGGCGCCAGGTCGACATGGCGCTCGACGCCGGCGTCAACCTGATCGACACCGCCGACGTCTACTCCGACGGAGCCGCCGAGGAGATCGTCGGCGAGGCGCTTGAAGGGCGCCGCGACCGCGTCCTGCTCGCGACCAAGGCGCGCGTTCGCGATGGGCCCGGGACCGAACGACGCCGGCCTCTCGCGCCACCACCTGATCGAGGCCTGCGAGGCCAGCCTGCGCCGGCTGCAGACCGATCACATCGACCTCTACCAGGTGCACGAGTGGGACGGCCAGACGCCGCTGGAGGAGACGCTCGGCGCGCTCGAGCACCTCGTGCAGAGCGGCAAGGTCCGCTACGTCGGCTGCTCGAACTTCGCCGGCTGGCAGGTGATGAAGGCGCTCGGGATCGCGCGGCGATCGGGTCTGCCGGCGTTCGTCAGCCAGCAGGTCTACCTGTCGCTGCAGGAGCGCTCGGCCGAGTACGAGATCGTCCCCTCGGCGATCGACCAGGGCCTCGGCCTGCTGATCTGGAGCCCGCTGGCGGGGGGCTGCTGTCGGGCAAGTACCGCCGCGGCCAGCCGCCCCCGCCGGGCTCGCGCCACGCCGGCGAGTGGAGCGAGCCGCCGGTCTACGACGAGGACAAGCTCTACGACACGATCGAGTCGCTCGTCGAGATCGCCGACGGAGCGCGGCGTCTTCGCCGGCGCAGGTCGCGCTCGCGTGGCTGCTGGCGCGGCCCGGCGTCAGCACGGTGATCGTCGGCGCGCGCACCGACGAGCAGCTCGCCGACAACCTCGCCGCCGCGACGCTCGAGCTCACCGACGACGAGCAGGCGCAGCTCGAGCAGGTCAGCCGCCCGCACGCTGATCTACCCGTACTGGCACCAGCGCGCCAACGCAGCGATCGGCTCAGCGCTGCGGATCTCTCGCTGCTCGGTTCGTATCCGGCGCCCTGACCGGCGCTACGCGCCGGCGAGCACGTGGGTCCGCAGCCACTCGTTGGCGAACGTGCCCTCCGGGTCGGTGCGCTCGACGAGCGCCGCGAAATCGGCCTGCCGCTCGTACAGAGCCCCCGCTCGCATCAGGAACAGCTTGCCCCAATGCGGACGCGCCTCGAACGGCGACAGCGCGGCCTCGACCTCGACGAGTGCACGCTCGACCGCGGCCTGATCGCGGACCCAGGTGAAGTGGATGCCGACCGTGTCACGGTGATACTGCGGGCTCATCCACAGCTCGTCGGCGGCCACGGTGCGGATCTCTGACACCTGTACCAGCGGAGCGATCCTGTCGGCCAAAGCCCGCACCGCCTCGATGGCTGGAACCGCGTGGCGCCGCGGGACCAGGTATTCGGACTGAATCTCCGCGCCGCTGCTCGGGGTGAAACCCGAGCGGAAGTGCGGCAGTCGCTCTGACCACGGACCCGGCAGCCCGAGCTGCGGGGTGGCGTTCGCCGGATCGAGCCCGATGATGGGATGGCGCTCGGAGCTCGCCGGAGTGGCGCCGAACAGCGGCCCGGGTAACAGATCCGCGCGGCTCTTCACCCACACCTGGTCGAGCGCTTCGCCCCAGCGCGTGAACACGCTCACGCTGTAGCCGCTGGACATGATCTCGTCGAAGTGGTCGAACAACGCTCGCCAGCTCAGGCCCTCGAACACGCGCTGGCGCACCTCGTATGCCCGCTCCAGATCGAGCGTGATGCGCGTCAGCGCCCCGAGCGCGCCCAGCACCGACGACCAGCCCGTCGAAATCCGGGTGATCGCGCGCGACTCGACCCAGCGAGCCGTCCGCGTGAACGAGCTCGAGCGCGCGGACGGACGTCGCAAGGTTTCCGTTCCGGTCACCCGAGCCGTGCGAGGCCGTGGACACCGCGCCGGCGACCGAGATGTGCGGTAGCGATGCCAGGTTGGCCAGCGCCATCCCCTCGCGCTCGAGCTCTCGCGCCAGCTGTGCGTACGTCACACCGGCGCTCAATGACACCGTTCCCGGCGCGCGGTCAACCGTGATCTCGACGGGCAGCAGCTCGAGCGACACCAGCTCGCACGAGTCCGCGATGTCCGTGAACGAGTGGCGTGAGCCGAGCACCCGCACGCGCTTCGCCGCCGCGACGATCTCCTGCAGCTGGTCCACTGTTACCGGGCGGTGCAGCCGCGCAGCGCGGTAGCTGTAGTTGCCCGCCCAATTGGTGCCGAGGCCGGGCACGCGGGGCTCAGCTGAGCGGCGGCGGCGTCACCGTCCGTCCGACGGCCGCGGACTCGTACAGCGCCTCGATCGCGCGCGCCTGGCCGACCGCATCGGCGTGGCCGAGCAGCTGCAGCTCGGTCCCCCGGATCGCGGCCGACATGTTCTCGGCCTCGAGCCGGTAGGAGTCGGCCACCGGGACCTCGATCCGCTCCGCGCCGTCCGAGCGGCGGAGCTCGATCACCGGGCGGCGGCAGTGCCACGGATCGTCGAGGAACAGCGATCCCTGCTCGCCGACAACCTCGAGCTCGTCGCGCGTCGGCCAGCGCGAGCCCGCAGTCGAAGTGCGCCAGCACGTCGTCCGGGAAGCGCATCGCGGCCGCGAACGCGACATCGACGCCGTCGCCGCCGGTCGCCTGCTCGGCACTCACGCGCTCGGGCTCGCCCGCGATCAGCCGCGCGCCGCTGACGCAATAACACCCAACGTCCATCAGCGCGCCGCCATCGAGCGCCGCAGCCAAGCGTATGTTCGACGAATCCACGGTGGCGAAGCTGAACGCCGCCCGGATCATCCGCACGCGCCCGACCGCGCCCTCGCTCACGAGCTCTGACAGC
Organism: uncultured Solirubrobacterales bacterium; assembly: GCA_963826895.1. Taxonomy (GTDB): domain Bacteria; phylum Actinomycetota; class Thermoleophilia; order Solirubrobacterales; family Solirubrobacteraceae; genus Palsa-465. The sequence goes on along the minus strand of CAWGYJ010000005.1, from coordinate 112,473 downwards.
CGTTTCGTCTGCGGGTTGTGGCGGTACATGAACGCCTCCATCAGCAGGCGCCCTGCGCGATCGGCGGCGTCGAACGCCGCCTGCACTTCCGCCGTTCGGCGGCTCAGCGGCTTCTCGCACAGCACGTGCTTCCCGGCCTTGAGCGCTTTCACGGTCCAGTCGACGTGGAGCGCGTTCGGCAGCGAGATGTAAACGGCCTCGACATCGGGATCGGCGAGCAGCGCTTCGTAGCTGCCGTACGCGCGAGCGATCCCGTGCTCGCGCGCGTACCGCTCGGCGCTCGGCCTGCGTCGCGGCTCGCGACGGCGACGACCTCGACCTCGGCCGACTCGCGCACGCCGGCGAGGAACAGTTCGTTGATCCGCGCGGTCGAGATGATCCCCCACTTGACGCTCATCGCTCATCCACCGTGGCCGCTTCGAGTTCGGAGCAGCGCGAGAAGTTCGCCCGGGCGCTCGACGATCACATCGGCGCCGGCGCGCTCGAGCTCGGCGCGGTCGCCGATTCCCCACGTCACCCCGATCGCCGGGACGCCGTTCTCGATCGCCGCCTCGACATCGAACGAGCGGTCACCGACCACCACGGCTCGCCCGACCGCGAGTCCCCGCAACGCGCGCTCGACGAGCATCGCCTTGCGCTCGTGCAGCGCGGACTTGTCGGCAGCGCAGACGGGGTTGAAGCGCGCCCCGAGCCCCAACGCCGCGAGCAGCGGGATCGTGAACTCGGCCTGCTTGGCGGTCGCGAGCGCCAGCGGGAGGTCGAGCGCGCCGAGTACCGCGCCGATGCCTTCGACGAGCATCGTCTGCGTCAGGTACACGCGCTCGTACTCTCGGTGGTAGGTGACAGCGCAGGCCGCGACGGCGGCGGAGTCCTCCGGCTCGCCGGTCAGCTCGGCAAAAGCGGCGAGCACGGGCGGCCCGATGAACCGGTCGAGCTCGGCCGCGTTGCGCCGGGCGAAGCCGTGCGCTGCAAGCGCCTCGTTGACGGCGGTGCGCACTGGCGCACGGGAGTCGACGATCACCCCGTCGAAGTCGAACACGGCGCCGTCCGGGGGCCACGCCTCGCTCACTGGAGCGCATCCCGGAGCGCCGGGTACAGAGCGCGGTAGCGCTCGCGCTGCTCGGCGTACGACCGCCACCCACTCGGCGACCGGGCTCGACCCGCTCCCGCGGCGCGACGGTAGCGGCGACGGCGGCGTGCACGTCGGGCCAGACGCCGGCTGCGACGCCGCCGAGGATCGCGGCGCCGAACGCCGCGCCCTCGTCGACGGCGACCCGCTCGAGCGGCAGCTCGAGCACCGAGGCGACGATCTGCAGCCACAGCTCGCTGCGGGCGCCGCCGCCGGAGACGCGGCCGAGCGCGGGTCGCCCGCCAAGCTCGGCGACCAGGTCGAGCGAGTCGCGCAGGCCGAACGCGACCCCTTCGAGCACCGCGCGCACGAGCGCGCCGCGGTCGTGACGGAGGCTGAGGCCCGCGAACGCGCCGCGCGCGTCGGGGTCGGCGTGCGGCGTCCGCTCGCCCGCCAGGTAGGGGAGGAACAGCAGCCCCTCCGCGCCGGCGGCCAGGCCACGGCCGCCGCCGAGCAGCTCGTCGTAGGCGACCCCGGGCGCGGCAACGTCGCGCAGCCAGCGCAGCGAGCCCGGCCGCCGAGAGCATCACGCCCATCGCGTGCCAGCTTCCCGGGACGGCGTGGCAGAACGCGTGCACGCGGCCGCGCGGGTCGGCCGCGAACCGCTCGCAGCGCCGCGAACACGACGCCCGAGGTGCCGAGCACCACCGACACCGGCCCCGGGCGGTCGACGCCGACGCCGAGCGCGCCGGCGGCCTGGTCGCCGCCACCGGCGGCGACCGGCATGCCGCTCGCGCGTCGTAGCCCGAGACCGCGGGGCTCTCGAGCAGTCGCGGGCAGCCACGCCGGGTCCAGCTCCAGCGCCTCGAGCACCTGCTCGCTCCAGCGCCGCGCGGCGACATCGAGCAGCAGCGTCCCGGAGGCGTCCGAGACGTCGGTCGCGTGCTCGCCGCACAGCCGCAGGCGCACGTAGTCCTTCGGCAGCAAGACCCGCGCGATCCGGCCGTAGACGTCGGGCTCGTGGCGTCGCAGCCACAGCAGCTTGGGCGCGGTGAACCCGGGCAGCGCGCGGTTGCCGGTCAGCTCGATCAGCCGCTCCAGCCCGATCGTCTGCCTCGATCTCGCCGCACTCGGCCGCCGTGCGCTGGTCGTTCCAGAGGATCGCCGGTCGCAGCACCCGATCGTCGGCGTCGAGCGCGACGAGCCCGTGCATCTGGCCGCTGAGCCCGATCCCGGCCGGCGGGCCGGCCGCCCCGGCGAGCGTCGCACAGCACCGACTCCGCCGCCCGCCACCAGTCCTCGGGGTCCTGCTCGGCCCACCCCGGCGCGCGGCGTCGACAGCGGGTAGCCGACCTCGGCGCGCGCCAGCACCGTAGCCGTCCTGGTCGATCGCCAGCCCCTTGAGCGCCGGACGTGCCGACGTCGATCCCGACGCGCAGGACTCACTCGACGCTGGAGCGCCCAGCGCCGCGTAGACGAGCTCGTAAGCGCGGTCGCGTCCTTCGCCTGCTGCGCCTCGCGCAGCGCGCGATCGTCGATCCTGGCCGCGACCGAGTCGATGAACCGCCACTGCAGCACCGACCGTGCGACGGCGCCGACCTGATCCTCGGTGTACGGGTAGAGGTCGAACCCGAGCCGCTCGCCGTGTGTCGCCGTAGCCGCAGCGGCGCAGCTCGAGCGCGAGCTCGAGCGTCTCCATGAACGCGGTCGCGCCGACCATGTTGTCGTCGTCGGTGACGCCCCAGCCGGAGTTGGCGTGCAGGTGGCCGAGCAGGCCCTCGGAGTGCAGCAGCGCGGCGTACTCGGGGAGGTGCTCGCCGTTCATGATCAGGTGCTGCCAGTCCATGTTGACCTGCACGTTGGTGAGGCCCTGTGCGTGGAGCTTGTTCGCGACGTACATGCACATGCCGATGTTGCGCATCAGGATCTTCATCGCCGGCTCGGAGTTCTTGTGCTCGAGGAACAGCTTGACGCCGTGCCGTGCGCAGATCTCCGCCGCCTCGCCCATGCCCTCGACCAGCCACCGCCACGAGTCGACGTACGGGGTCTGGAACGGATAGTTGTAACCCTCGATCCCCGGCCAGATGATCAGCTGGCGCCGATCGATCCGGCGAACTCCGCGGCGTCGCGCGTGATCCGCCGAGCTTCGCCGCGAATCGGCGGGATCGGGGTTGCACCAGACCGCCGCGGCCGAACCGGGGATCGAGGTGCAGCCCGGTCGCGATCGCATATACGTCGTGGTCGCCCGAGCGCCGCCCTGCACTTCGTGGATGTTGTCGCGGCGAGAGCTCATCCGGGTAGTGGAACTCGTAGCCGTCGATCAGCCCGCCCAGCCCCTCGATCGCCCGGTGGACCTTGTCCGCGACCGGCTCTGCCTTGTAGTCGTGCGCGGGCTGGTAGCCGACCGGGCACGAAGCGCGTGATCATCGGCCCGAAGGCCCAGATGCCGAGGCTGGTCTTCATCGCTCCTCCTTGGTTGACGCGGCTGGCGTCAACATGATCCGGTGCATCGCGGAGCTTCCGCACACTGCGCGGTTAGCGATAACATGCGCCTCGGACCACCTTGGACGATCGCGGTCAATGGATGCGCAGGACCGCATAAAGCGGGCAGGCGTCCGCAGCGCGGGGCGGTCATGTCCGATGTCGGGCGGACTGGCCGGCGTCTCCCATCAGACCGTCTCGCGCGTGATCAACGGCAGCCCCAGCGTGCGGCCCGGAGACCCGCGAGCGGGTGCTCGCGGCGATGCGCGAGCTGGCTACCGGCCGAACTCGGTCGCCCGCGCGCTCGCCACCGGCCGAACCGAACACGCTCGGCGTGGTCGGCTTCGACACGACGCTGTACGGCCCCGCCTCGATCCTGTTCGGGATCGAGCGCGCGGCGCACGAGGCGGGCTACCTGACTATGACGTCGCGAGCCTCAAAGCGCTCGACCGCTCCTCGGTCGTCGGATGCGATCGAGCGCCTGCGGATCCAGCGGCGTCGACGGCATCCTCGTGATCGCGCCCGATCACGAGGCCGCCGACGCGCTACGCCAGGCGCACAGCGACCTCCCGCTGGTGGCCGTCGAGGCCGGGCCGTCAGACGTGATGCCAGTCGTGTCGCGTCGACCAGTTCGCAGGCGCCGTCAGCGCAACGCGCCATCTGCTCGACCTCGGCCACGAGACGGTCTGGCACATCTCCGGGCCCCAGAACTGGCTCGAGTCCGCCGAGCGCGTCGACGGCTGGCGGACCACGCTCGAAGCCGCCGGGGCCGACCCGCCGCCGATGCTGGTCGGGGACTGGAGCGCGCGGGCGGGTTACGACCTGGGCCGGCGGCTGAGCCAGGATCGCGCCGTGACCGCGATCTTCGCAGCCAACGACCAGATGGCGCTCGGCGTGCTCCGGGCGATGCACGAGGCCGGCCGCGAGGTCCCGGAGCGACGTCAGCGTCGTCGGCTTCGACGACATCCCGGAGGCGCCGTACTTCACGCCGCCGCTGACGACCGTGCGCCAGGACTTCGTCGAGGTCGGCAGCCGCGAGCCTGCGGCTGCTGGTGCGGCCGATCGAGCACGGCGAGCGGGTCACGTCCGACTCAAGGTCGCGACCGAGCTGATCGTGCGCGCGAGCACGGCGGTACCCGCCGCGATGCTAACTCAAAAATAACCTACGTCGGTCCGGTGTTATCGTTAACATCGCGCCGGGCGCAACGAGGAGAGGAGAGACAGCGCTTGACGTGGACTTCACCTTGCGGACAGGTCCAAGGCTATCCGGGAGAACTACGGATGCCGCGGCGGCCGGGCCGCATGAGGATTTGCTGACGATGTCGCGAGTGTTCGCTCATTGTCGAGGTTGTAGTGCGATGAGAGCGCTCAACCGGCTGACCTGACGGTAGGACCTTCCAATACTTGAAGGAGAGGAGCATCATGTCTGAACCTGACAGGACAGCCTGGGCGACGCGGTCGAGCGTCTGGAATGGGACGAGCGCAAGGAGGACGACTCGCCGTTCAAGAAGCTGCGTCAGGTCACCCGGCGCACGGCCCTGACCGGCGGCGCCGCCGGGATCGCGGCGCTGGCGCTCGAGGCCTGCGGGTGCGAGCTCGAGCAGCAGCAGCTCGACACGCGCGGCGACCACGAGCACGCAGCAGTGCGGCGTCGTCGATCTTCGGCGTCAACCAGAGCTATCACTTCATGATGGTCAACCACGTGACCACGAACGTGTTCTTCACGCCGACCCAGAACGGCGCCGCGGACGCGTGCAAGCTGCTCGGCTGCTCCTACACGTGGACCGGCTCGGCGACGAGCAACGTCGTCAGAGATGGTCAACGCGATCAACAGCGCGGTCAGCGCGAAGGCCAACGGCATCGCGACCTCGCTGATCGATCCCGACCGCGTTCAACGCGCCGGTCAAAGCGGCGCTGAGCGCCGGGATCCCGGTCGTCGCCTACAACGCCGACGAGCCCCAGACCGGCCGCCTGCTCCTACATCGGCCAGGACCTGCTCGTCTCCGGCCAGCAGATGGGCGCGCACATCGTCGCTTGCTGCCCGAGCGGCGGCCAGATCGCGCTGTTCATCGCGACCCCGGGTGCGGCCAACATCCAGCCGCGGATCGACGGCGCGATGGACACGCTCAAGAGCCACCCGAACATCAAGTACGACGTCGTCGCGACCGGCGCCGCGGTTCCGGCCGAGCTGACGGTGATCAACTCGTGGGCGACCGCCCACTCGAGCGCCAAGGGGATGTTCGCGGTCGACGCCGGCAGCACCCAGGGCCTCGCCCAGACGATCCAGAAGCAGGGCCTGAAGGCGAAGGGCTGGGTCGGTGGCGGCTATGACCTGACGCCGATCACCGAGCAGCTGCTGGCGGCCGGATACATCGAGTTCACGATCGACCAGCAGCCCTACCTCCAGGGCTTCCTGCCGATCCTGCAGCTCTACATGTACAACGCCTCGCAGGGCCTGAGCGGCATCGCCGAGACCGACACCGGCCTGAAGTTCCTGAACAAGACGACGGTCGTCCCGTACAGCAGCACGAAGAGCCGTTACGAGGGCACGGGCACCGCGCCTGGCGTCCAGAAGTCCTGACCGCAACCCGGGCAAACCGGTTAACGTTCAGCGGATGGCTGTAGCTTCGGAATCAGGGAGTCCAGCCAAGAGCACCCCGGAGGGCCCGGCGTCAGGCCGGGCCCGAGGTGGTGCTCCGCTGCGATGGCTGGTGCGGCTCCTCGCGCTGCGCGAGGGCAGCATCATCGTGGTCACGCTGGTCACGATCATCTACTTCGCGATCACCACCAACAACTTCCTGACGTTCGACAACTTCAAGTCGCTGCTGCCGTACTTCTGCTTCCTGGCGATCATGGCGGCGGGGCAGGTGTTCGTGATGACGCTCGGCGAGATCGACCTGTCGATCGGGGCGCTGTATCTGTTCACGCCGTTCTTCTTCTGGAAGCTCAACACCGGCGTCGGCCTGCCGCTCGGCCTTGCGATGATCGTGGCGCTGCTGCTCGCGGCGGTGCTGCGGCGCCGTCAACGGCCTCTTCACCGCCTGGGTCGGGATCCCCTCGTTCGTGGCGACGCTGGCGATGCTGTTCTTCCTCGACGGCCTGTCGCTGATCCTCTCGCACTCTGAGGAGATCACGACGCCCGGCACGACGATCGTCGGCGTGCACACGTTCGCGCAGATCTTCGGCGCCGGGACCTACTCGGAGCTGATCTGGGCGATCGGGATCGTGGCGATCCTCCAGGTCGTGCTGTCGCTCACCCGATGGGGCATCTACACGGTCGCGTGCGGCGGCAACCGGCTCGGCGCGGCCGAGGCCGGAGTCAACGTGCGGCTCGTGATGCTGCGCAACTTCGTGCTGTGCGCCGTCACGGCCGGCTTCGCCGGGATCCTCGAGGCGGTCCGCACCTCGAGCATCACGCCCGACCCGTCCGGGTCGAACCAGTTCCTGCTGTACGCGATCGCGGCCGTGATCATCGGCGGCACGCTGATGACCGGCGGCGAGGGCACGGTCGTCGGCGCGCTGCTCGGCGCGCTGTTCCTCGGGATCCTCCAGGACGGGCTCGTGATCAAGGGCGTCAGCGCCAACTACGAGGACCTCTACCTCGGGATCGCGATCATCATCGCGATGGTCGTATACGTGCTCGTCAGGCGCGTGCGAAGGGGGTCCGGTCGTGCCTGACGCGGCGTTCGCCGGCGAGCAGATCGTCGGCCTCACCACGGCCGACGACGACGTGCTGCGCGTCGAGCACATCAGCAAGCGCTTCGGCCCGATCACGGCGCTGCGCGACATCAACCTGCACCTGCGCAAGGGCGAGGTGCTCGGCGCTGCTCGGCGACAACGGCGCCGGCAAGTCGACGCTGATCAAGATCCTGTGCGGGTTCCACAAGCAGGACGCGGGCACGATGTGGTGCAAGGGCGCGGACTACGCGCCCAAGAACGTCGACGACGCCCGCGCGAAGGGGATCGACACCGTGTACCAGGATCTGGCGCTGATCAACCAGCTGACGGTGTACCAGAACCTGTTCCTGCACCGCGAGCAGCGTCACGAGCCCGCTGCCGTTCCTCGCCAACCGGCGGATGCGCGCGAAACGCGCAAGGCGCTGGACCAGATCGGGATCAACATCCCGAGCATCGATGCTCCCGTTGGCGCGGCTGTCGGGCGGTCAGCGTCAGGCGATCGCGGTCGCGCGTGTGATCTCCGGCGACGCCGACATCATCCTGCTCGACGAGCCGCTGGCGGCGATGGGCGCCAAGGAGGGGGCGCAGATCCTCGACCTGATCGCAGCGCCTGAAGGACGAGGGCAACGTCTCGATGATCCTGATCGTCCACAACTACGTCCAGGTGTTCCAGGTCTGCGACCGGGTCAACCTGATCCAGGACGGCGTGATCGCGTTCGACAAGCCGACCGCCGAGACCAGCGTCGAGGAGCTCAACGAGATCGTCGTCGAGCAGTACCGGCGCGCCCGCGAGGCGGCGATGGCGGCAGAGGCGCAGGCGTCCGCAGACGGCACGGCGTAACCGGCTCGCTGCCGTGCGCGGCGGACCGTACGCGATCGGGGTCGACTTCGGGACCGAGTCCGGGCGCGTGCTGCTGCTCGACGCGCGCACGCGGCGAGGAGCTCGCGGTCAGCGTCGTCGGCTACCCGCACCGGGTGATCGATCGCGAGCTGCCGGTCACCGGCGAGCGACTGCCGCCGGACTGGGCGCTGCAGGACCCCGACGACTGGGTGACGGTGCTCGAGCACGGCGATCCCGGACGTGCGTCGCCGAGCGCGGGCGTCGCCCGCGAGCGAGGTCGTCGGGCTCGGCGTCGACTTCACCTCGTGCACGGTGCTGCCGGTGACCGCGGACGGGACGCCCCTGTGCACGCTCGAGCGCTGGCGCGAGCGCCGCGCACGCATGGCCGAAGCTGTGGAAGCACCACGCCGCCCAGCACGTCGCCGACCGGCTCAACGAGGTCGCGCTCGAGCGCGGCGAGGAGTTCCTGGCCCGCTACGGCGGGCGGATCTCCTCGGAGTGGTACTTCCCGAAGCTGATCGAGCTCTGGCTCGAGGACCGCGAGGTCTACGACGCCGCGCACGCGTTCATCGAGGCGACCGACTGGATCGTCTGGCAGCTGACCGGGCGTCGAGTGCCGCCAGACGTGCACGGCCGGCTACAAGGCGATGTGGTCGCCCGACGGAGGGGCTGCCCGCCGTCGGGTACTTCGAGGCCGCCTACCCCGGGTTCGCGGCGCCGGCCGAGAAGCTCGGGACGACGTTCGCGCCGCTCGGCACGCGGGCCGGGACGCTTGCGGCCGAGCTCGCGCGCGATCGGCTCGGGCTGACCGACGGCGTCGCCGTCGCGGTCGGCAACGTCGACTCGTTCGTGTCGGTGCCCGGGCGCCGGCGTCGAGCAGCCGGGGACGTTCGTGATGGTCGTCGGGACCTCGATCTGCGACATGGTCGTCGAGCCCGACGAGGTCCGGCTGCCGGGGATCACCGGCGTCGCTCGAGGACGGGATCCTGCCGGGCCTGTACGGCTACGAGGCCGGCCAGGCGGCGGTCGGCGACATGCTCGCGTGGTTCGTGGAGACGCTCGTCGGCCCGGCGAGCACCTACGCACGCGACGCTCGAGCGGCGGCCGCCGAGCATCGGGCCGGGCGAGACCGGCCTCGTGGCGCTCGACTGGTGGAACGGCAACCGCACGATCCTCGCCGACGCCGACCTGACCGGCGTGATCTTCGGCCTGACGCTGCAGACGACGCCCGAGCAGATCTACCGCGCGCTGCTCGAGTCGATCGCGTTCGGCAACCGCCGGATCATCGACAACTTCGACGGAGCACGGGCTCGCGCTGACGGAGATCGTCGCCTGCGGCGGGATCGCCGAGCGAGCCCGCTGACGATGCAGCTGATCGCCGACACGAGCGGACGCGCGGTGCACGTGCCCGGCCTCGGGCGAGATCCCGGCCCGGGGCGCGGCGCTGTTCGGCGCGGTCGCCGCGGGGGTCTACGACGACATCGCGCCGCGGTCGCGGCGACGCGGCCCGGCGACGGCGCGCAGCTACTCGCCCGACCCGGAGGCGAAGGCGACCTACGACCGCGTGTACGCGATCTACCGCGAGCTGTACGAGACGCTCGGCCGCTCGCAGGTGGAGCTGCTGCACGGCCTCAAGCGAATCGCAACCAACGCGCGTCAGGAAAGGAGAGCCCGATGAGCGAGCGACCGCGGATCGGACTACTCGGGATCATGCAGGAGCTCTACGACGACATGATCCCCGGGATCACCGAGCACCAGGCCGCAGTATGCGGCGTCGGTCGCCGCCCGGCTGGCCGGTGTCGCGGAGGTTCGGTTCACTCGTCCGGCGCGCAACCGCGAGGACGTCGAGGCGATCAGCCGCGAGCTGGTCGCGGCCGGCGTCGACGGGATCATGATCGTGATGCTGACCTACGGTCCTGCGATGCGGACCGTGCGCGCGCTGCTCGAGACCCCGGTGCCGTTGCTGCTCGCGAACATTCAGCCCGAACGGGCGATCACCGCCTACTGGAACATGGACGACCTGACCTACAACCAGGGGATCCACGGCGCCCAGGACCAGGCGAACGCGATCCAGCGCGCCGGAATCCCGTTCTCGATCATCACCGGCGATTGGCGCTCGGACAGGTTCGAGCACTCGTTCGCGGACTGGGCGCACGCAGCGCTCGCCGTCAGCACGCTGCGCCGAGCCCGGATCGCCCTGCTCGGCTATCCGATGAACGGTATGGGCGACATCCTGTACGACGCGCCGGCCTTCCTTCGCCGCCTCGGTCCAACGGTCGTCGCCGAGGACCTCGGCGCGCTCTACATCCGGTGCAAGGCGGTCGCCGATGCCGATGTCGATGCCCTGATCGGCGAGCACGCGGAGCGCTTCGAGGTCGCCGGGCGACCTCCCGCGCGAGCGCCATGCGTACGCCGCGCGGATCGAGCTCGCAATTCGCGGACTGCTCGAGGAGAAGGGCTACGAGGGTTTCTCGTTCCATTTCGACTCGATCGGCGGCGACGGCCGCTTTGAGCAGCTGCCGCTGCTGGCGGCATCCGACCTCATGGCCGACGGCTACGGCTATGCGGCCGAGGGCGACACGAACACCGCGGCGCTGATGTTCGCGAGCCAGAAGATGATCGGCAACGCGCACTTCAGCGAGATGTACGCGATGGACTGGGAGCTCGACTCGGTCCTGATCAGCCACATGGGCGAGGGCAACTGGCAGCTCGCCCGCAGCGACCGGCCGGTGCGGCTGATCGACCGGCCGCTCGGGATCGGACGGCTCGACAACCCGCCGACGCCGGTCTTCTCGGCTGAGCCGGGCGTCGCGACGACGGCGGCGCTGGTCCCGATCGAGGGCGAGTACTACCGGCTCGTGGTCGGCCACGGCGAGGTGCTCGACACCCCCGAGCTGCCGAAGGTCGAGATGCACTACTTCCACTTCCGCCCAGAGCGGGGCATGGAGACGTTCATGGACGACTGGCTCCGGTCGGGCGCGCCGCACCACTTCGTCACCAACCTCGGCGATCACGCCGCGCGGTGGCGCCGGTTCGCCGAGCTGCTCGACGTCGAGTACGAGGAGATCTAGGAGAACTGATGCCCGACGAGCTCGACGAGCTGCGCGAGCGGGTGCTCGCCGCGAATCTGGCGCTCGACCGTCCACGGGCTGGTGACGCTGACCTGGGGCAACGTCAGCGGGGTCGACCGTGAGCGCGGGGTGCTCGCGATCAAGCCGAGCGGCGTGCGGTATCACGAGATGACCGCGAGCGACATGGTCGTGGTGTCGCTCGACAGTGGCGAGAGTCGTCGGCGGCGAGCGGCGCCCCTCGACCGACACGCCGACCCACCTGGCGCTGTACCGCGAGTTCGGCGAGATCGGCGGGATCGCGCACACGCACTCGACGTGGGCGACGGCGTGGGCTCAGGCCCAGCGCGAGATCCCAGTGCTCGGGACGACGCATGCCGACCTCAGTCCGCACCCGATCCCGTTGACGCGGGGGCTGACCGCCGCGGAGGTACAGGCCGACTACGAGGGCGCGACGGGTGCAGCTCTTGATCGAGGCGGTCGGCGAGCACGGACCGGCCGAGGTGCCGTGCGTGCTCGCCCGCGGCCACGCTCCGTTCTGCTGGGCCCGCGACCCGGAGGGCGCCGTCGAGAACGCCGTGACGCTCGAGGCGGTTGCGCGGATGGCGCTCCTGACGACCGTCCTCGACGCCCGGCGGCCCGCTGCTCGACGACGCGGTCAGAGAGAAGCACTACGCGCGAAAGCACGGGCCGCAGGCGTACTACGGCCAGGCGTGAGCGAGCCGGATATCACGGTCGTTGTCGCGCCCGACGCGCTCGACCGGCTGGCGTCGTGGACGGCGGAACGCTGGCCGCAAGCGCTGGTCGTGATGGACGTGAACACTCGGGAGGCCGTGGGCGCGCGCGGCGATCGCATCGCTTCGCGCCGCCGGCGTCGCCGTGCGCGAGCTGGTGTTCGAACTCGCGCACGGGCTGCGCGCCGGCCTTGACGAGGCCGCCGCCGTCCGCGACGCCGCCGGCGAAGCCGGTGTGCTCGTGGCAGCCGGTTCGGGCGTGATCACCGACATCGTCCGTCACGCGGCGAGCTCGTCTGAGCGGCCGTTCGTCAGCGTCCCGAGCGCTGCCTCGATGGACGGCTACGCGTCATCGGTCGCCGCCATGGAGATCGACGGCGTCAAGGTGACGCTCCCGGCGCGGATGCCGGCGGCGATCTTCGCCGATCCACGCGTCGCCGCCGCCGCGCCGGCCGAGCTCACCCGCGCCGGCCTCGGGGACCTGCTCGGCGAAGGCGACCGCGCGTGTCGACTGGCTTGCCGCCCACCTGCTCTACGGGGAGCCGTTCTCAGACGCCGCGGCCGCGCGCGCGCTGGAGCCGATGACGTTCGCCGCCCGCAACGTCGAGGCGGTGCTCGCGGGCGGCGAGCAGGCAATCGGCGCGGCTGCTCGGAGGCCTCGTGCAATCCGGGATCGCGATCGCGATCGCAGGCAGCTCCCGCCCCGCCAGCGGCAGCGAGCACCACGCTTCGCACTTCTGGGACCTGCTCGCCGCCCGTGGCCGCCGGCCACACGCATCCCACGGGCTCCAGGTCGGCTACGCAAGCCGGTTCGCGATGCGCCTGCAGCGGTTCGCCTACGACGGCGGGGTGCACGAGCTCAGCCGACCCACACCGGTGCTCGACCCGCTGGATCCGGCCGCGCGGGAGTGGCTCGGAGAGCCGACGCCCGAGATCCTGGCGGCGGTGCGCGAGAAACAGCGGTTCGCCGCCGACCTGGCGGTGTGGCCCGACAGCGACGCGGCCTGGGCCCGGGTGCGCGCTCGTCTGGCGCCGGCGATCGCGCTGTTCGACGAGGTCGACCGCGCGCTCGCGCTCGCCGGCATACCCGCCGAATCCGGCTACCTCGGGATCGACGCGGCGATGATCGAGGCCGCGTTCCGATACGGCGGCAGGCTGCGGCCGCGCTACACGGTCGTCGACTTCCTCGAGGGCCAGCTCCGGCTTGACGACGCGCGGCCGGCGATGTTCACGCGCGCATAGCAGCGTGCGGCCGCACGGCCCTGGCCGCACGTCACCGAACGAACGGCGCGGGCCGTCAGCGACGATAATTGCGCCGGGATGCCCGGGGGGTTCCTGTACCGCGTATTCGGAGCCGGGAAGATGCCGGCGGACGTCCGCGCTGAGATCGCGGCCGAGCGGGTGCTGTTCCAGACGGAGGGGATCCGTGCCGTGCAGACCTTCTCGGGACACGTCCCCGGCCTTCGGTCGAGCGGGGAGAAGCAGTTTCACCTCGGCGCATTCGCCGCCACAGACCGCCGCGTGCTCGCGACGATCGGCAAGGTCAAGGTCGTCGATGTCCCGTACGACGCTCAGGCGGACGGGCCGGCGACGCTGACGCTTGACGGCGACGGGCTGCACATCGTCTGGGACCTGGACCGGGTCCATCCGGCCTGCGGCGGGACGCTGAAGCTGGACTTCAAGGAGGCGATTCCGGATGCCGAGCTCGCGCAGCTTCCGGTCAAGCAGCTCAGCTTCGCGGTCGACCCCGCGAAGGTGGTCCGCTTCACCGGCAGCCTCAAGAAGCTGCCGGACGCGCCGCCGGACTAGTCAGACCTTGGCCGAGCGTGCGCGGTAACTCGAGGTGGCGAGGCTGCAACCGCTGCCGTGCACCTCGACCGTGCCGGTGATCAGCTTCGGGCTCTTGACGGTACCCGTGACGGTCGCCATCGCACGCTCGTGTGTCACGTGACCGAACACCGGTGCGATCGCGACCAGGTTCGCGTGCTTCTCCGTGTAGGTGAGACTGAAGTGGTAGTGATGGCCGGCCACCTTCAGGCGGACGCCCGGGAATCCGAGCTGTAGCTCGTCGAAGGCGCCGGAGCTCGTCTTCGGACAGACGACGAGCACGCTGGAAGCTCCGGCCGGCTTGCCTGGGGCGATCGACTTGCCGGACTTCGCGGTCAGCGTGATCGAGAACTTGCCGATTTTCCTGTAGAAGTACCCCCCGCTTGGCTTCGCCACCGCCGCGGCGAGCGCGGCAGCGGACACAGTCAGCGCCAGTGCCAGAGCGATCGCCGTCGTACGCCGGACCCTCATGCCAGCGCCACCATACTCCACGCGTTCGTCCACTCGGGGCAACACCACCGGTTACGCTGGCGCGCCATGCGGCTACTGGTCGTCAACGCCGACGACTTCGGGCTCTCGCGCGGGATCAACGACGGGATCCTCGAGGCTCACGCTGAGGGGATCGTGACGAGCACGAGCCTGATGGTGTCGGCCCCTGCCTCGGCCGACGCGGCGCGAAGAGCCGCCGGGAACGCTGCCCTTTCGATCGGACTTCACTTCGTCGACGACGACGCCGACCTCGCAGATCCGGCTGTGGCCACCCGGAGCTTCGAACGCCAGCTCGAGCGCTTCCGCGCGCTCGTCGGCCGCGACCCCACCCACGTCGACTCCCACCATCACGTGCACAGCTCCTCGCCGGCGCGGCGGGCCGTGTTCGCCCAGCTCGTCGAGCCGCTCGGCGTCCCGCTCCGCGGCCAGTCCGGAGTCGCATACGTCGGCGCGTTCTGGGGCCAGTGGCAGGCGGGAGTGACGAAGCTCCGACACGTACAGCGGCCGTTCCTGCTGCAGCTGATCGGCACGAAGGTCGGCGAGGGCCTGACCGAGATCGGCTGCCACCCCGGCCGGATCGGGGACTTCAGCTCGAGCTATCTGCAAGAGCGTGCCGTCGAGCTCGCGACGTTGACCGGGCCGGGCCTGCGCGAGGAGATCGCGGCGCTCGGCGTGAGGCTCGTGAGCTTCACCGCGTTCGCGGAATTGCCGCGCCGCCCCGCGCGCGCATAGAATCGCCTGCGTGGGCGAGGCTCTGAGGGTGAATGCACCGCACGTCGTGCACGAGACGATCGATGGCGAGGCGATCCTGATTCACCTCGTGACCGGCACCTACTACAGCCTCGACGGGACCGGCGCCGAGCTGTGGGGCGCGCTCACGACCGGCGCCGACCTCGGGACGTTGCTCGCCGCCGCGGGCGAGCGGTACGACGGCGATCCGGTCGAGATCGCGGACGCGGTCTCGGAGCTCGCCGAGCAACTTCGGAGTGACGGGCTGCTGGTCGAGTGCGAGCCGCGCCGGATCGACGGACCGCTGTTCCCTGCAGGTCGGGTGCAGTTCGCGGCCCCGGTCTTGCACACCTACACGGATATGCAGGAGTTCATGCTCGTCGACCCGCTGCACGAGGTGGACGAAGCCGCCGGCTGGCCGCATGCCAAGACTGGCTGAGGGCGCGCTCGCGTCCTCATACGCCGCTGCGAGACGCGAGTTCGAGCTCGCGGCGGCGGAGCACGGACTGGTTGAGCATCACCTGGGGTTGGGGGATCGGCGCGTGCGGGTGCGCTGCGCCACAGAGCGGCTTGCCGACGTGCTGCTCGCCGCGCTCGCCCATCGCGTGGAGCCGCCGGATGCCGGTCGCCCGGACGCGACGATCGACATCTGGGAGCGTCGCGGCCTCAATGGCGAGGCGATCCGGTTGCCGTGGATGGCCAGCCAGATCGAGCCCGGGGGCGTGGTGCGGGAGTCCGGCGAGCCGCGGTTCGTCGCCGTGCACAACACCTATTCCGACGCCGTCACGCTCGTCGACCGGCCTCGGCGGGCGCTGTTGCACCGGATCGTGAGTGTCGAAGCGCTCCCTTGGTGGGATCGATCCTCGCCGTTGCGCGCGACGCTGTTCTGGGCTCTGGCCGGCACCGGGTCGCGGCTCGTGCACGCCGGCGCGGTCGGGGACGAGCGAGGGGGCGTGCTGCTCGCCGGAGCGCCGCGGTCCGGCAAGACCACCGTCGCGCTGGCCGCCGCGGCGCACGGATTCGGCTACCTGGGCGACGACTCGGTGCTGCTCTATGACCGGGGCGGGCTCGAGGCGGGCTCGGTGTACTGCACGGCGGGCGTCCGCGCCGACCCGACGACGGACGATGCGACCGTGCTCGACGTGGCCGCGGCGCTTCCAGGCTCGCTGCGCAACTCGGTCGCGGTCCGGGCGGTGATCGTGCCACGCGTCGCGGGCGACCGCACGCGCCTCACGCGCCTCGACCCCTCGCAGGCGCTGCTCGCGTGGGCGCCGAGTTCCGCGCTCCGGTTGCCGTTCGACGACGGCGAAGTCGTGGCGACGCTGGCGGACGTGGTCCGGCGGGTCCCGTGCTTCGGGCTCCAGGTCGGAGACGATCCACGCGAGTTGGCGGCCGCGGTTGACGACGCGCTGGCGTCGATCGTGACCTGATGGCAGAGGCGCTCGTGTCCGTGGTGATGCCCGCGTTCGACGAGGAGCGCTTCATCGGCGAGGCGCTCGAGAGCGTGCTGGCACAGACCTACTCGCCCGTCGAGCTCATGGTCGTCGACGATGGGTCGACCGATCGGACCGGCGAGATCGCAGAGACGTACGGAGTGCGCGTCGTGCGCCAGGAACACGCCGGTCACCCGGCCGCTCGGAACCTGGGCTTGTCGCTGGCACGCGGCGACTACTGGACGATCTTCGACGCCGACGACCTGATGCCGCCGCAGCGCATCGAGCGCCAGGTCGAGCACCTCGAGCGGCACCCGGAGCTCGGGATGGTGCTCGGGCTCACCGAAGCCTTCGTGACCCCGGGCGAGCCGCGGCCGCCCCACTGGAACCCGGCCTGGGACGACGGGCCATTCCCGGGCTGCGCCGGGACGATGATGTCGCGCCGGGAGGTTCTCGCGGCGGTCGGACCGTATGACGAGAGCATGCGCGTGTCGGCCGACTTCGAGTGGATCGTCCGGGCCAGGGACCTGGGCGTCGGCGCCGCGCACGTGGACGCGCTCGCGCTGCGCTACCGCATCCACCCGGGCACCGCCAGTGCCGACCGGATGCAGGTGTCGGGCGTGATGCTCGGGGTCCTGCGGGAGTCGCTCGCACGGCGGCGCACCGGCACCGCGACGGCATGACGGCAAGCCTCACCGAATCCGCACTCGGCTCGTTCTACGCCGCCGCGAGCAGCGAATTCACGGACGCCGCCGAGCACGCGGGGTTGGTCGAGCGCACGCTGCGGTTCGGCGACCGCGCAGTCCGGCTTCGATTCGCCGGCGCGGGACTCGCCGATCTGCTGCTGCCGGCGTTCGGCGACCGCGCAGGTCCCGCTGAGGTCGGCGCGAGGATCGATCTATGGGACGAGCGAGCGTGCCGCGGCCCCGTCGCAAAGCACCCATGGGCGTTCGCGGACATCGGTCCGGGCGGGCTCGTTCGGGACGACGGCGCCGCGCGCGTGCTCGCCGTGCACGAGACCGGCTCGGGCGCGCTGACGCTCGTGGACCTCGATCGGCGGGCGCTCCTGCACCGGGTCCCCGAGCTCGGAGCGATCCGCTGGTGGGAGCGCGCCGCGCCGTTGCGCTCGGCGCTGTACTGGGCGCTCGGCGACGCGCGCCGGCATCTCGTGCACGCCGGGGCGGTCGGCGATCCCCGCGGTTGCGCGCTGATCGCCGGAGCGAGCGGATCCGGCAAGACGACCGTCGCGCTCGCCGGACTGTCCCACGGGCTCCTGTACATCGCCGACGATTACGTGCTGCTCGACACCGCCGGCCGGCCGACGGCCTGCTCCATCTACGGGGTGGCCAAGCTCGACGCCGGCCACCAGCGGCGGTTTCCCGAGCTTGCCACCGATGTCCGTCACCCACCGGCGGACGAGGCTCGGCAGAAGGCCGTGCTCGATGTGAGCCGGCTGATGCCGGACTCGATGCGCGAGGCGCTGCCGGTGCGCGCCGTTGTCGTGCCTCGCATCACCGGCGGGCGCTCGCGGCTGCGCCGCGTCAGCCCGGGCGCCGCGATGCTCGCGCTCGCGCCGAGCACCGTGCTTCAGCAGCCGTTCGGCGGCGGCGAGGTCGTCGCCGCGCTCGCGGACGTGGTTCGCGTGGTGCCGTGCTTCGCGCTGGACGTCGGCGACGACGTCACGGAGCTGGCGGCCCTGGTTCAGGAGACGCTCGGGTGCTGAGCGGCGCGCTCGTGTCGGTGGTGATCCCGGCGTTCGACGAGGAGGCGTTCCTCGGCGAGGCACTGGAGAGTGCGCTGGCCCAGACGTACGCACCCGTCGAGGTGATCGTCGTCGACGACGGGTCCACCGACCGGACCGGCGAGGTCGCGCGCGCGCTCGGCGTCCGGGTCCTGCGGCAGGCGAATGCGGGACCGGCGGCGGCCCGCAACGCCGGCCTGGAGGCTGCGCGGGGGGAGTACTGGACGATGTTCGACGCCGACGACGTGATGCTGCCCGACGCGCTCGAGCATCAGGTCGGCGAGCTCGAGCGCCATCCGGAGCTGGGGATCGTGTTCGGGATGACGGAAGCGTTCGTAACGCCCGGCGAGCCACGACCGGCGCACTGGAGCCCGGCTTGGGACGACGGTCCCTTCCCGTGGCACACCGGCGCGATGCTCGCTCGACGAGAGCTGGCCGAGCTGGTAGGTCGCTTCGACGAGACCCGCCGGCTCGCCGAGGACATGGATTGGATCGCGCGCGCGAAGGCGGCCGGCGTGCAGGTCGGGCAGGGCGACTACCTGGCGCTGCGCTACCGCGTTCATCGCAGAAACAGCGTGGCCGACACGAGCGCTGTCGAACGCGCGATGCTGAGCGTCCTGCGCGCCTCGGCGCGCCGCCGCCGCGCGCTTGGACACGATGCCTGACCACAGCCCGTCGATCGCGGTCGCGATCCCGGCGCACAACGCCGAGCGATTCCTGCCCGACGCGCTCGCGAGCGTCCATGCGCAGACCCACCCGGTGGACGAGATCGTCGTGGTCGACGATGGGTCCAGCGACCGCACAGCCGAGATCGCCCAGGCCCACGGCGCCACCGTCCTGCACCAGCGCAACGCCGGGATCGGGGCAGCGCGAAGCCGCGCCGCCGCCGCCACGCGAAGCGAGCTCGTCGTGCTGCTCGACGCCGACGACCTGCTGACGCCGAACAGCGTCGAATGCCGCGTGCGTGAGCTCGAGGCCGATCCGGAGCTCGAGATGTTGTTCGGCCATGTGCGCCACTTCTCAGAGCTCGCCGGCGGCTCGCCCGTCGCGCTCGATCAGGCGCAGGCGGGGCGTGTGGTCGGGGGCCTGCTCATCCGCCGCGCGGCGTACGACCGCGTCGGGCCGTTCGCGAGCGGGCTCCGGGTCGCGGAGGCCCTCGACTGGCTGCTGCGCGCGCGGGAGCAGCACGTGCGCGAGCTGACCGTGCCCGACCAGGTGCTGTGGCGCCGCGTTCACGGCGCGAACAACTCGATCGCCAACCGCGACGCACTCGGCGAGTTTCCTCGCGCGCTGAAGGCATCGCTCGACCGGCGGCGAGCCGATGCGAGCTGACACCGTCCCCGCCGGCAAGATGGCGGATGACCGGCCCGTCCGGCGGGCGCAGCCGCCGCCCTGGGGCGCGGTGCCCGGCCACGTCTCGATGTGGCCAACGCCGCTGCAGGCCGACCTGCTGCGAGCGGCGCTGCTCGAGGACGAGCGCGGGCTCGCTGCCTGGCGCCGGATCCGGCCGCTGCTCGACGTCGCCGCGATGGACTACGGGACGCACGCGCTGCTTCCGCAGCTGCGCGGCAACCTGATCGCGCTCGGGATCGACGACGACCCGCTGCTCGACCTGTTCAAGGGCGTGCAGCGATTCGCCTGGGCACGGACGCAGATCCTGCTCGCGCAGGTGATGCCGATCGTCGCGTCGCTCGATGAGCACGGCCTGCGGACGATGCTGCTCAAGGGCGCGGCGATGCTCGTCGACGGGCGCAGGCACGCGGGCATCCGGCACATGGGTGACATCGACGTGCTCGTCCCGACCGGCGCGGTCGCCGAGGCGGTGCAGGTGATCCTCGGGCACGGTCTGAGCTCCGTCGAGGGGCTGCCGGCGTGGTACCTCAGCGAGTACGTACCGCGGGTCAGGGCATCTGTCGGCTTCGGCGACGGTGCTGAGGGACGCCTCGACCTGCACTGGTACGCGACCCGCGCCTCGTGTCAGCCCGGCGCCGATGACGACTTCTGGGAAGCGTCGCTGCCGGTGGAGCTGCGCGGCGTCCGCACGCGCGCGCTGTGCCCGGCGGACGAGCTGCTGCTGACGATCGTTCACGGCCTGCGTTGGGGGCCGAGCCCGAGCTATCGCTGGGTGCTCGACGCCGCGCTGATCGTGCGCGACGCGGACGGCGAGCTCGACTACGAGCGTCTCGCCGCCCAGGCCGGCCGGCGACGCGTTGGGCCGGCGGTTCGCGCCGGGCTCGCATTCCTCCAACGGATCGCCGGCGCCCAGGTCCCGCCGGCCACGCTGCGGCGACTGCTCGTCGCCTCGCCGGCGCTCCGCTTCGAGCTGCGGGCGGAGTCCAGACAGCCGCGCGGGCGCGGCGTCGCGGGGCGCACGGCGGTCGTCCACGGCGAGTACCTCCGACGGCGGCTGCCGCTGGGAGCGCGGTCGACGCCGGGCGCGCACGCGCGACTGGCCGCCGAACGGCTCGGGATCGCCCGGCCCTCGGACCTGCTTCACCTGCGCCCGGGCGGTCGCCCCGGACCCGGACGACCGTTCACCGAGGTCGAGGCGCCGATCGGTGAGGGCGAGGCCGAGCCGCCGCCGCTCCGCTGGGGCGAGCCGCTGGACCTCGGCGACCCCGACACGGTGCGGCGGCACACCATGTACGGCCTCTGGTTCCCGGAGGACTGGGGCTGCTGGATCGCCGGGCGCGAGGCGCGGCTCGCGGTCGTGCTCGCCGAGCCGGCGCCCTCGACGCTGCTGCTCGAGGTGGCTGCGGGAAGCGCCGCCTTGCAGCGGCGACCCGGACACCCGGTCCGCGTGCTCCTCGACGGCCGGCGCGTCGCGAGCCTGACGCCCGGCGCGACCGCCGAGTCCACGTCGATCGCGCTCCCCGAGCAGCTGGTCCGCGGCCGGACCCGGCTCGAGCTGGTGTTCCGTGTCCCGAGCGCCGCCTCGCCGGCGCGCCGTCAGATCAACGACGACCTGCGCCCGTTCGGAGCGTTCCTGCAGCGGCTGAACCTGCGACCGATCGCCACCTGCGCGGCCGGCGGACGGGTCGGCATCGGGATCGGGACCGACGACGAGCGCATGCTCGTCTCCGGTTGGGGCGAGGCGGCGGAGGCGGGACGATGGACCGTCGGTCCGAGCTCCTGCATCGTGCTGCGCAGCGAGACGCCGGCGACGCAGCTCGAGTGGATCGCCGACCCACTCCTGCCCGAGGGGGCGCCGCCGGTGAGCGTCGAGGTGCGTGCGAACGGGCGGCGGCTCGGGACCGTGCGCTGTCACCCGGGCAACCCGGTCGCCCGGCTGCCGCTGAGGCGCGTCCGAGCGGGAACCGAGCTCCATATCGAGTGGCGGATCCAGGAGCCACGCTCGCCGAAGGAGCTAGGCCTCTCGGCGGACGACCGCCCGCTCGGGCTGTTCTTCCGGGAGGTCGCGCTTCTGTGAGGCGTCGCCGGCCGATCAGAGCAGATCAGCGCAGCGCCGCGCGGATCAGCACGTCTCGGCGGCGGAGGCGACCCGCGCGCGGTCCGCGCAGCACGATCTCGATCCTGTCGGCGGACAGCTCCCCGCCGTCGGGAAACGTGATCTCGAGCGAGTCGAGGTCGTAGTGACGGATCGTCTCCGCCGCCACCCGCGCGCGCTCGCGGGGGTCGGAGCGACGGGCGTATGGTCTCAACGTGCTTTCGAACGCGAGCATCTCGGCGTCGCCGCCCCAATGCTCGACCACGAGCTCGGGTGTCGGATCTCGGGCTCCCAGCGACCGGCCGGCGGACTCGGTCACGTTGACGCCGTATTGATCCGCGCGCGCCGTGCAATCGCCGCGCGACGCCTGCACGACCTCAGCCTGCGTCAGCCGCCCGCAGGTCACGGCGGCGACCGCGACACTCCAGCGGTCCTGCTGTTGCTCGTGTCTCGCTGACACGGCGTCAACGATATTCGGAGTGCGGTTGCCGCCGGTGCCACGGGTAGCGTTGGGGCCATGGGCGTTGACGGGACCCTGAGCGCTTCCCCGGAGCTCGAGCTCACGGCTTCCCTGGGACCGATGACCGTCGCGGACCGGCGCGCCGAGGCGATCTGGGTCTCGGACGATCGCCTGCGAATCGATGGCGTGCAGTTCACGGTGACGGCCGATTCGGACCGCTATCTCAACGAGCGCCCGCGCCCGGACCACTTCATCGTCGCGAAGCAGACCTCGATGGTGTGCCGGCTGCTCGCGCTGCTCGACGAGCTCTCCCCGTCCCGGATCGTCGAGCTCGGCATCTTCCGCGGCGGCAGCGCGGCGCTGCTCGCGGCCGCCGCGCGGCCGGCCAAGCTGACCGCGATCGAGCTCGAGACCGAGCCGGTTCAGGCGCTGGAGCGGTTCATCGAGGACCGGAGCCTCGAGACGGTGCTGGTGCCGCACTACGGCATCGACCAGGGCGACGCCGCACAGCTGGCCGCGGCGATCGACGCAGACCACGCAGACGAACCACTGGATCTGGTCATCGACGATGCGTCGCACCTCTACCGCGAGACGAGATGTTCGTTCGAGCTGCTCTTCGCCCGCCTGCGGCCGGGCGGCTGCTACATCATCGAGGATTGGGGCTGGGCACATTTTCCCGACCCGCTATGGCAGTCCGGCGGCGGCTGGTTTCACGATCGCCCAGCGCTCACGAACCTGATCGTCGAGTTGCTGATGGTGGCCGCGACCGGACCGGAGCTGATCACGGGGCTGGCGGTCGAGCGCGACACGGTGACGGTCACGCGCGGGCCGCTGGAGCTCGCCGGACCGCTGGCACTCGAGCAGCACTATTGCAACCGCGGGCTGCCGTTCCGGCCCTTGATGTAAGCGCGCTCATGGCCACGACGATCGCGCTGTATCTGCCGCAGTTCCATCCGATTCCCGAGAACGACGCGTGGTACGGCGCCGGGTTCACCGAGTGGCACAACGTCGTCCGGGCCAAGCCGCTGTTCCGCGGTCACTACCAGCCCCACCTGCCCCGCGACTTCGGCTTCTACGACCTCCGGGTGCGCGAGGTTCGCGAGGCCCAGGCGCGAGCGGCCAAGGCGCACGGGATCGACGCCTATTGCTACTACCACTACTGGTTCGGAGGTCAGCGCCCGCTGCGGCACGTCGTCGACGACGCGATCGAGCACGGAGTTCCGGACATTCCGTTCTGCCTGGCGTGGGCGAACGAGAACTGGAGCCGGTCGTGGGATGCCGCCGAGCACGAGGTCCTGCTGCGCCAGCGCTACAGCGCGGAGGACGACGAGGCCCACGGCCTGTTCCTGTTGCGCGCGATGTCGAGCCCCCACTACCTCCGCGTCGGAGGGCGACCCGTGCTGTTCATCTACCGGCTGCAGGCGATGCCCGACGCGAGCCGCACGCTCGAGCGCTGGAGGCAGCTGTGGCGTGCCGCCGGGATCGGCGAGATCGAGGTCATCAAATTCGACACCCACGGAGACTTCAACGATCCCGCGCGGTATGGCGCCGATGCCGCTGCACAGTTCGTCCCCCATGGTCTCGCTGAGCAGGAGCCCCCGTTGGCCGACGTCGATGCGGCCGAAGGCAACCTCGTGTACGACTACGAGGACGCGATGCGCCTGTATCTGGCCGCGCAGCAGCCGGCGTGGAGGCGCTACGAATGCGTCGTGCCGATGTGGGACAACACCTCGCGGCGCGGTGACGGCCGGAGCCTGGTGCTGCACAACAGCACTCCGGCGCTGTACGAGGAATGGTTGCGCGCCGTCGCTGACCGCGCCGGACCCGAAGGGCTCGTGCTGATCAACGCCTGGAACGAGTGGGCCGAGGGCGCACACCTCGAGCCCGACCTCGAGCACGGCGACGGCTACCTGAAGGCGACGGCCAGAGCTCTGACCGGATCGAGTCCGGCTCAAGCCTCCGCGCCGCCGCCCCTGTCTACCGTGCCATTCGAGCTTCGCGATCGGTTCGCCGAGCTCTATCTCGACGGTCTCGAGACTCAGACCGTCCTGCAGCGCCGGCTGTCGCGGCTGGAGGCGACGCTCGAGCGGCAGATCGCAAGCGCGAGCGAGCATGCCGAGGCCGAGATCACAACGGTCCGCGCCCGTGCCGAGTCGCTGTCACGCGAGAACGAACGGCTGCGGCGGGAGTTGCAGCTCGCCGGTGGCGCAACGCCGAACGGGGCCACGGTCGGATGACGAGCCGGTACCACCAGCGCGTCGATCCCTACGCACCGAACAACGCGCACGCGCTCGCGGTCGAGCTGGTCGGCTGGAACCGGCGCGTGCTCGAGCTCGGCGCGGCGTCCGGTCACGTGACCGAGGCACTCGTCGCCCGCGGCTGCTCGGTCACCGCCGTGGAGCTCGAACCCGACGCGGCCGCGGATCTGGCGAGGCTCGCCGAAGAGGTGATCGTCGGCGACCTCAACGATCCCGGGCTGCTCGTGGGACTTGACCGCGAGTTCGACGTGGTGCTGGCCGGCGACGTGCTCGAGCACCTGCTCCGGCCGCAGCAGGTGCTTGCACGAGCGAGCCGGCTGCTCGCGCCGACCGGACAGGTCGTCGTCTCCCTCCCGCACGTCGGACACGCCGACGTCCGTCATGCGTTGCTGCAGGGCTCGTGGAACTACGGCGCCTGGGGCCTCTTGGACGAGACCCACGCCCGCTTCTTCACGCTGGCCTCGATCAAGCGCATGGTGCAGGAGGCGGGGCTCGTGATCACGGAGCTGCGGCGCGTCCGGATCCCGGCGTTCGAGACCGAGCTCGGCGTCGATCGCGAGACGGTGCCGACCGAGGTGCTCGAGTTGACGCTCGCCGACCCGGAGGCCGAGACCTACCAGTTCGTGTTCGCCGCCGCGCTCGACAACGGCGACTACCGGCTGCGGCGAATATCCGATCGCAAGCACGAGCTGGAGGTGGAGGTTGGCGACCTCAGGATCGCGCGCGAGGCGCTCGCCGGCGAGCTCGAACGACTGCGACGAACAGCGACGCGTGGCGGAGCACCGGACCGAGGCGCTTCTGGCTGAGCTCGCCCGCTCGCGCGCGGAGCTCCGCTCCGCACGCGATCA
This sequence comes from uncultured Solirubrobacterales bacterium, assembly GCA_963826895.1. GTDB lineage: Bacteria > Actinomycetota > Thermoleophilia > Solirubrobacterales > Solirubrobacteraceae > Palsa-465. Next base: position 87,369 of record CAWGYJ010000005.1, on the reverse strand, counting down.
GCTCCGGCGCGTCCACGGCTCTATCTCCTGGCAGCTGTTCCAGCGGGGTCGAGGCCGCCTGTTCGCGATCCTCGGCGGAGAGCGGTCCGTTCTCGTGAGCATGCTGCAGGCGAACCTCCGCGCGGTCGGCCGCGCAACCGGCGTCGGCCGCGCAACCGGCTCGGCCGCGACCGGCTGGATTCACACGCTCAGGCGAGCGAGTAGCGCCGCTCGGACGACCACACGAGGCCGTCCTCCTCGAGCAGTGCGATCAGCTCGGGCGCCGCAGCCGCGATGCTCTCGCCGCGAGCGCCGTCGAGATCGTTCGTGAACGCCATGAACTCCTCGAACAGCAGCTCGTCGAACGCGTCGCCCGGCGCTTCGAGCAGCTCGCAGTAGCTGCGCACGACAGTGGCGTTGCGCAAGCTGCAGCCGGTCGCGAGGTACTCACGCAGGCGGGCAGCCGCGCGGCGCCGAACGCGCGGCGGGAGGTTGCCCGGGGCCAGCCGCGCCGGCCAGCTCACCGCATTGAAGCTCAGGTGGAGCTCCTCGCCGTCGACCCATTGGACGAGCGTGGCCATCCCGAGCGCGTTCGCGTTCTGGAGCGTCGGGCCGATCGCGAGGCCGACGCGCGGGATTGTGCGCAGCCACTCGATCGTGTCGCACAGCTGAGCCCACGTCGCGCCGTGGCGGAGGTACTCGTAGAGCCGGCCGTGCCCATCAACGCTGAGCGCCACGTGCACGGCCCGGAAGTGGGGCGCCAGCTCCGCGAGCCGGTCGCTCCGTTGCTGGCCGTTGGTGCTGAAGGCGACGAGCACGTTCTCCGCCACGCCGCGCTCGACGAGGGCCTCGAGCAGGCTCCATGTCTGCTTGATCAGAAACGGCTCGCCACCGAGCAGTGACAGCATCACCGGCTCGCGGGCGCTGTCGGCGATCATCTCGGCCATCCGTTCGATGTCGTCGAACCACGCCGTCCCTGGGATTCGCCGCGTCCCCGGCCGCTCGAGGCCCTGTGACGGCTGATCGCCACGCGCTCCGTCCTCGGACCAGGCTGACTGCACGCGGTCGGCGCGTATGCGCGAGCTGAACACCGGGCCGCAGCTGCGGCATCGCAGCGTGCACGTGTTGCCGAGCTCGAGCATGAACCAGTCCGGCGGCCGCTCGAGGCGGTATCCCGTCGCGGCTCCGAGCCCGGCCAGCGAGTCAACGTCCAGCGCACCGCCTCCGACCGTGTATATCTCGTTCAGCACCTGCCGCCTGCTCGTCGCCCCGGCGTCCTCCACCTTCCAGCATGTCGCGCACGACTCCGGGCGCTCGCCACACGCCATCGCCGCCCGCGTCTGGACCAGCTCTGGCGCGTTCCACAGATCGTCGAGCGAGTCCTCGGTCAGATTCGCCGCCCGGCCGTCGACGGTCAGCAGCAGCGGCACGTCGCAGCAGAAGCTCGCGCAGCCGTCCGGCTGAACCACGAGCATGCTCCACGGCACTACGCAGGTGTTGTTCGCCGCCGCGGCTTCCATCCGCAGGCGAAGATAACGGCGGCGGCGGTCGGTGCCTGACGCTCACGACAGGTTCTACCGTGGCTTGCATGTCTGAGAACACGCCTGACCTCACGTCCACCCGCATCCTCGTCACCGGCGGCACCAGCGGCCTCGGCAGGGCGATGGCCGGCGCGCTCTCGTCCGCCGGCGCCCGGGTGGCCCTGACCAGCCGCGACGCGTCCCGCGCCCGAGCGGTCGCGGCCGAGCTGGGCGCCGTCGGAGTCGAGCTCGACGTCCGGGACGAGCGGTCCGTACGTGCCGGGATCGATGCTGCCTATGAAGAGCTTGGCGGCGTCGATGTCCTGATCTGCAACGCCGGCATCGGCATGCTCACCGTCAACCCGCGTTTCATGACCGATCCGCAGCCCTTCTGGGAGGTGTCGCCCGACGGGTTCCGCGATGTGATCGAGACGAAGATCACCGGATCGTTCCTTGTCGCCCGCGCAGTCGCGCCGCGCATGATCGACGCGGGCCGGGGCAGGATCGTCGTCATCTCCATGAACGAGCAGACGATGACGCGCGGCGGGTTCGTGCCCTACGGACCGGCCGGCGCCGGAGTCGAGGCGCTCGCTCGCGTGATGGCCGCGGACCTCGCCGAAACGCCCGTCACGGTCAACATCCTCCTCCCCGGAGGCGCGACCGCCACGGGGATGGTCCCCGAGGATGTGTCAGACGATGTTCGCGAGCGGCTCCTGGACCCCTCGATCATGGGACCGCCGATCGTCTGGCTCTGTTCAGAGGACGCCTCGGGCGTCCGCGATCAGCGGATCGTCGCGACCGACTTCGATCACTGAGCCGCCCCACCGTGCGCCGTCAGCGGGACGGTTCACTGACAGCCTGGCGGTGACGAGGGCCGCGATCAGTTGCACCTCCCCGGTCTCGGGCAAGGCGGCTGACCCCGCTCGACCCGGGTCAGATCGGGAAGCCGAAGCCATAGAAGCCTTCCTCGAACCTCTTCAGGGTGAAGCTCGCCGACCGCCGCCAATGCGCCGGGACGGCCCCGCTGAAGGACACCGTCACGCGCGTGAAGACGAGTGCCGATCTGTGTGTTGCGGCGGTCACGTCCGTCGCGAAGCTCAGCGTCTTCGGCGCGGAGAAGCTGAGCTTTGCCGGGTAGCGCTTCCATGAGATGCTCGTGCCGCGCTCACGCGGCAGCCAGAGGTCGCCGTTCCCGCTCGCGCCGCTCGCACCCCAGCTGCTCCACGACAGGTTGCTGTCAGGCCCCCGCCCGTTGTTGCTGCCATGGGTGCCGTTGAACGAGGGCCCCAGGTCCGTCGTCCAACCCAGTGCAGACGGACGCGCAGCCAACGCATCGGGACGCATGCCCCAGAAATCGACCGACTTCGGAACCGACGCCGCAGCCGCCCCGGCCGCCAGTGCCAGCCCGACCGTTGCCGCGGCAATGATCGCCCCGGAAAGCTTCCCGATTCTGCTCACCGTCGACTACCTCCGGTCGCTGGAAATGAAGCCCGCACAGCTCATCACGGACGACCGTAGAACACAACCCCCGCAACCCAAGCCGCTCGAGCGGCCCCGGTCGAACCGGAAGGCCGCATGGGCCGACGCGCCTAGCCCGTCAGGAGCAGCTTGGCCTTCACCGTCCTGCCGCCGGTGACGGTGATCGTGACCGTCAGCCTCAGCGCGTGATGCCCGGCGCGCGACAGCAGCCGCAGATCCCTGCGATCGAGACGCATCGCCACGGTGCCGGTCTTGCCGGCCCGAATCGAATATCGCTGACTCGCCAGCACCGTCTTCCCGTTCGCAAGTTTCACATCGCCCCTGCATGTGGCCGCGGCGCAACGCAACTTGACACCGACCTGCTTGCGCCTCACGTGCGCTCTCGTCGTGAGGTCCTTGACCACCGGCCGGGGCGGCGGCGGCGGCTTCGTGCTGGTGGTCGTCGTCGTCGTGGTCACCGCGATCGGTGCGGGACCGGTGACGCCGCCAACCAGGTTGATCGAGTCGGTGCTGCTCGATGAGCTCGGGTTCACAACATCGCGGATCGTGATCGTGAGCACGTCGCCCGAGTTGATCGTGTTCGGGACGGTGAACGTGACGACGTTACCGCCCTCAACGGCCACGGCGCCGGCTACCGTCCCGCTTCCCGACGGGGTCGTTGCGTCCGTGATCGTGAAGACGCTGGGTTCGTCCGGAAACACGGTTCCGGCCGGAGCCTGGAGCTGGATCGTGCTCACGCCGCCCGTCAGGGTCTCCGACGCGGTGACATTGGACAGCGTGTACGTTGCGATGGCGCCGGTCGCGCTCGGGTCGACCGAGACGACCACGCCCGGGCTGTCATCGGCGAGGATCGAGTACGGCGTTGCTGGCGCCGGGGCCGCGTCAGCGGTGGTCGCAACGGTGAAGTCGTCGATCGTGCCGGCCGCGGCAGGATTCGTTACGCCGGCGACCACCAGGCTGATGGAGTCGCCGGCAGCGATCGGATCGGCGAGCGGGATCGTGGCCGTGCCGTCGGTAAGGAGCAGGCCGGTCGCCACGTAATGCACATCCTGGGTGTTGTCGGTCACCAGGACACCGCTGACGGCCGCGAAATCGGTCGGACCGTCGGTCTCGGCCAGGTATATGTCTCCGTCTGCCGCGACCGGACTGGACGCACGGAAATCGATCGTGTAGGTGTTCGACGCTGTGGCGACCGGGAGCGACGGCGTCACGCTGACGGCGGTCACCGACGTGCCGAAGACAATCGCGTTCGATGCCTCGGGAATGCCGTTGCCCGGCGCAGCGGTGACGTTGTTGGCCTGCGCGCCGGGGCTCGCAGACGGGTTCTGACCCGTGGCCCTGACCTCCAACCTGCCTCCGTTCGCGAGCGGCGTGGCAAGCGTGAGTGTCACCGTCGCTCCGCTCGCCGAGGCATTGCTCACGGAGTCGCTGGTGGCGCTGCCGCCCGGAGGTGTGTAAGTCACCGCGTAGCCCGCGCCACCGGCGCCGGAGTTCAGGAACGTGATCGTCCCCGCACCGGTCGTCGCGTCCGCCGTCAACTTCAACGATGTCGCCGGGGCGCTGATGCCTGCGATCGGCACGTCACTGACCGTGTAGGTCGTGTGGGCGCCGGGCATGTATGAGCTCGCCGACAAGGTCGGCCCGACGACGTGAACCGCGGTCGACTCTGCGACGGTGCCATTGGCAGACGTCGTGACGGCGAAGGTCAACGCACCGGACCCGCCAGGAGCATCGGCCGTGAAGTCAACCTCCACCTTGCTGCCCGCGGCGAGGCTGCAGGAGCCGCCAAGGTTCACGGTCAACCCGACGGCCGTGAACCCGCCGCCATCGGTGCCGGCTTGGATGCACGAGCTCCCGATCAGGGCGACGTCCGCCGGGGTTGAACCGAGTGCCGTCGACGGCGTGATCGCGACGTAGGCGCCCGCGCCCCCGGCGAGCGACGTCGCGGCCGTGAACGTGACCTCGAAGTTCGTCGAGCTGTCGGGGGCGACCTGGCTCGGAGTGGCCATCACGCCGGCGACAGGCGGGCCTGGCGTGCCGATCGTGTAGTAGCTGCTTTGCACGTTGGCGAATGCGAGGCCGGTCAGAACTGCGAGGCCGACACCGAGCAAAGCCGCCGCCAGCACGACGGCCACGGCTGCCGGTCTCGATAGCCCACGCACCCACCCAGGGCGACGCATGCGCGCATCGTTACATACCTCGGAGCGTCCTCCTAGTGCTTCTGGAGCAATCCGTCGTGGCTGGCGGCCACCGGCTGGTCGCTACGCTCATGGGAATGGCGTCGATCCCTGTTCCTGAGCGCCCCCGGCCGCAGCCGGGTGGCGGAGGGCGCGAGCGGCATATGCGCGCGGTCCCGGCGATCGACCGGGTTGAGGTTTCGCTTCACGGCCATCGCGTGAATTTCAATATCGCCGGACAGGGACCGCCGGTGGTGCTGATCCACGGAGTCGCCGGCCGCGCCTCACAGTGGGATCAAACGGTCCGGCTGCTGGCCGAGAACCACACTGTCGTGGCGCCGGATCTCCTGGGTCACGGCGACTCGGCAAAGCCGCGCGGGGATTATTCGCTCGGGGCTCATGCCTCGGGCATCCGCGATTTGCTGATCGGTTTGGACATCGAGCGCGCGAGCGTCGTCGGGCACTCGCTTGGCGGTGGGATCGCCATGCAATTCGCCTACCAGTTCCCCGAGCGCTGCGAACGGCTCGTGCTCGTCTCGAGCGGCGGTCTCGGTGACGAGGTTCACCCCCTGCTTCGAGCCGCGACGTTGCCAGGATCGGAATTCGTATTACCGCTGCTTGCGCACCCCCGGGTGCTGGGCGTTGCCTCGGTGATACCGCGCGCGCTCGGCCGAGTCGGGCTTCGGACGCGGCCCGATTTGACGGAAATGGCGCGCGGCTATCAGTCTCTTGCCAACGCCGAGGCACGAAACGCCTTTATCCATACGGTCCGTGGTGTGATCGACCCGACCGGCCAGCGGATCAATGCGTCAGACCGCCTCTACCTGACATCCAAGATGCCATCGCTGATCGTCTGGGGGCGCCACGACCGGATCATCCCGGTCGAGCACGCGCAGCCTGCACACGAGGCCATGCCGGGCAGCCGCCTTGAACTGTTCGATGAAGCCGGCCACTTTCCGCATCTCGATGACCCATTCCGGTTCGCGCACACTCTCCAGGCGTTCTTCCACGAGACCGAGCCGGCGCGGCTCGACGCAGTCTCGGTGCGCGAGCTCGTACTCGACCGCGATCCCGAGTCCGCCGCCGCGCTCGAGCGCCTCAGGCTCGAGCACTCGGCCGCCTGATCGATCGCGTGGAGGGCTTGAGGCTCGGTGCGGGCGCCGGTTGTGAGCATCGCTGAGGGCTCCGGCGGGCCACCCGCCGGACCGACACGGGTGGTGGTGCTCGGCGGGGGCTTCGGCGGCGTCAACGTCGCGCTCGCGCTCGAGCGGTTGGCCGCGGCGGGCGCCCCGGTTCAAGTGTCGCTGGTCAACCGCGAGAACTATCTGGTGTTCCAGCCGATGCTGGCGGAGGTGATCGCGGGTGATGTCGGCATCCTCGACACGGTCAGCCCGCTGCGCCAGCTGCTGCCGCGAACGGAGCTGTTCGTGCGCGAGATCGAGGGCGTCGATCTCGCACGGCGGGTGGTCACGCTCGGCGCCGGGCTGACTCCGCGCGTGCACGAGCTCGAGTTCGACCACCTCGTGCTCGCGCTCGGGAACGTAACCGATTTCCGGGGCATCCCCGGCTTGCCCGAACACGCGCTTGCCTTCAAGACGCTCGCCGACTCCGTGCGGATCCGCAACCACGTGATCAGCGTGCTCGAGCAGGCCTCGGTCATCGAGGATCCCGAGCTGCGTTCCTCGATGCTCACGTTCGTGGTCGCGGGCGGCGGCTTCTCCGGGACGGAGGTGGCTGCGGCGCTGAACGATTTCCTGCGCGCTGCCGCCCGCTCGTACCGCTCGATCGCACCGGACGACATCAGGGTCGTACTCGTGCACAGCGGCGACTACGTGCTCGAGCGCGAGCTCACGCTGCCGCTCGCCAGGTACGCGACGGCCACGCTCGCCGAGCACGGCATCGAGCTGCTGCTCGAAAAGCGCCTCGTCGCGGCCAGCCCGCATGGCGCGGTGCTCGCGGACGGGACACGGATCGCCACGCGCACGCTGATCTCCACCGTCCCATCCTCGCCCAACCCGATCGTCGAGCAACTGGGGCTGGCGAGCCTGCGCGGCCGCCTGGAATGCGACGCAACGCTCGCGGTCAAGGACGCCGAGCGCGTATGGGCCGTCGGCGACTGCGCCCGCGTCCCGATGCCCGATGGAGAGCCGTGCCCGCCGACCGCGCAGCACGCGATTCGCCAGGCGAAGGTGCTCGCCCACAACATCGTCGCCGAGCAGCGCGGTGCTCGGCGACGCACGTTCGCGTTCACCGGGCTGGGCAAGCTCGGCGCTCTCGGCCACCGCCGCGCGGTCGCCGAACTGCCCGGGGGCGTGTGCGTCGAAGGACTCCCCGCCTGGCTGATCTGGCGCGCCGTCTACTGGGCCAAACTACCGGGCGCGGCCCGCAAGACGCGCGTTGCGATCTCGTGGCTCAGCGACCTCGTGCTCCCGACTCACCCGGTGCAGCTCAATCTCGGCGGTGCTCGCGGGGCCGTGCAGGCCCACTACGAGCCGGGAGAGCTGGTGTTCGAGGAGGGCGACAGCGGCGACAGCCTCTACATGATCATCTCCGGACAGGTCGAGATCCTCAAGCGCTTCGGCGCCGAACAGCAGACAGTGAGCCTGCTCGGGCCGGGCGAGTACTTCGGGGAGATGGCGTTGCTCGGCCGCCATCCACGTAGCGCGGGTGCACGCGCGCTCACAGCGATCGACGTGTTGGTACTGCCCGGGTCCGACTTCTCGGCGCTCGCCGACAGCCTCGGCCAGTTCCGCAGCTCCTTCGAGCAGACCGCGCGTGCCCGCGCCAAGTCCGACGAGGAACGTGACGCCACCGGGCCGCCGGGCTGACCTGCGACCGAAGGAGGAACGATGAAGAAGGTATGGGCAGTGGTGACGGCCACGGCCGCCGTCGTCGCGTCGGCGATCCTCGCGCCGCCGGCCCTTGCACGCCCAATCGGGCCGGAGACAGCCAATGCCAAACGCCCCACGTTCACTGGTTACGAATATCAGAACTATGTCGCGGTGCCGGCCCAGGTGAGCGCGGCGATCGTGGTGCCGAAGCTCAAGTGCAAGAAGGGGCCGCAGCGCGACATCGAGCCCGGGAGTTTCGTCCGCCGTCGGTCCATTCGGGTCGCTGGGATCACCGAGCAGCGCGCCGAGCGGCTACAACCTCGTCACCGGTCCTGGCCAGGCTGGCGCGGTCCAGGTCACGACCGGACCCCTCTCAACCAACGGAGAGACGTTCGAGACCGTGTTCAAGCATCCGTGATTCGCGCGCGCTGACCACGCTTCCTTGCACAGTCACCGGATGCCTGAGGGGGTCCGCACATGTGCGGACCCCTCCGGCGGCGCATGCGGCCCGGCTCGCTCCGCCCTCAGCGCACCGTCACGAATCCTCGGCGTTGCCGAAGGCTGAGCAGGTGCCCGCGTCGTCGTACACGCCGATCGTTCCCGAAACAACGCTCGACGCACCTTCGTAGGAGAACGTGAGCTGAGCAGGGTTGGCGGTCTGATCGTTGAGCGGCGTCGTCGACAGCGTGCCCTCTGCGTCGACGTCGTTGGTGGCGTTGGCGTTGGCGACGCCGCTCATGTTGTATGAAGCGCCGGCCGTGGCCGACGTGGCCTCGACGTTGACGTGGCCGCCGCTGCAGCTCATCTGCAACGTGAGGCCGCCGAAATCGTTCAGGACCGTCTGGAACGTCGCGGTTGCGTTAGTCGCGTTGATCCTCGCGAATGTGAACCCACCGACGTTGGTCGCGCTCGTCGCATTGGTCGCGGTTGCGACGGCGCCGGTGATCTGGCTGCCGGACACATTCCCGGACACGCTCGCCGCCGTCCCGGCATTGGTCGCGTTTGCGACGGCGCCGGTGATCTGGCTGCCGGGGACACTCCCGGACACGCTCGTCGCGGTGCCGGCCGTGGTCGCATTGTCAGCCCGGGCGGCCGTCGGCACCTTCCCGAGCTGGCTGAGGTTCACCTGTTTGCCCGTAATCGTGTGGTTCTTCAGCTTCTTGCCGGCAACCGAGCCGTTGACGAGCTGGCTTCCGTTGATCGTCGCGGCCGCGTAGGCCGTGCCGCCGAGCGCTGCGAAAAGCGCAACCACCGCGATCACGAGTGCCGGCGAGGGCCTGCGGTTGTTGAACTTCATGTGACACCTCCGGTTGGTCATGGAATGCCCACCTCTCGAACCTCGGTCGCCTTGGTGCGTTCGGCGAGCCACTGAGGCAGCTGGGCGAGCGCCGCTTGCTCGTGCTCTGCAGTGACGACCCAGTAGATCTGGTGGCCGCCGTCGTCGCACGACGCCAGGGTCTGTCGATGTCGCAGCGGGCTGTCGAATCCCGACCATGCGGCATAAGCCGTGCGACACTGCCGAGGCTCGTGGTGGTGCAAGAGGACGAACTTCGGCATAGGCTGGACGGTAAGCGGGGGCACCAGGACCGCACATCGGGGGATCTCCCTCATCATTCGCCGCACTGCAGACGCAGTTGACTGGCGCCCCTGGGAGTGTTCATAGTTGGGCGCGATGGCTGTTCCGGACGGTCAGCTAACGGGGCGAGGAGTCGAGCTCGATCGCCTCACAGCTGCGCTCCGTGACGCGAGTCAGAGGAGTTGTCAGGCGATCGTCCTCACGGGGGAGCCGGGGATCGGAAAGTCGCGCTTGATCGCCGAGACGCTGGCAGGCGCGGACGCCAGACGTCACCTGGTGTTCTCGGCTCGGGCGGAGGAATTCGAGCGAGATCTGCCGTTCGGCATCTTCCTGGATGCGTTGGACCCGTACCTCGGATCGCTCGACCCGCGCCGACTGCGATCTCTGACCGCTGAGGAACTCGGCGAGCTCGCGGCTGTGTTTCCGGGGCTCAGATCGAGCTCGTCCCCCGACAGCGTTGGCCGCGGCGGCCGCTTCGCGTCATACCGGGCCGTGGGCGCGCTGCTCGAGCTGCTCGCCCGGGAGCGACCGGTGGTACTCGCGCTCGACGACTTGCACTGGGCCGATCAGGCTTCGATCGGCCTCATCGGACATCTCCTGCGGCGACCCCCGTGTGCCGCGATCCTCGTGCTCTTGGCGGCCCGGTCCGCCCAGGCTCCGAGACGCCTCTCGGCCGAGCTGCTCTCCGCGCGGGACCGCGGGGCGTGCGAGGTGATCGAGCTCGACCCGCTGACCCGGGAGGAGGCCGAGGCGCTGCTCGCCACGCTGGACGACATCGAGCTGAAGGACGCCGTCTACGCCGAGGCCGGAGGGAACCCATTTTACCTACAGCAACTCGTCCGGTCGCCCGAGCACCTCGGTCGGGAGCCGTTCCACTCTGAGCGGCTGGCGGATGTGCCGCCCGCCGTCCGTAACGCCCTGGAGACCGAGCTTGACGGGCTCTCGAGCGGGTGCAGGAAGGTGCTCGACGCCGCCTCGATAGCCGGCGACCCGTGCCCCGGGGAGCTCGTGGCCGCCATCGCGGAGTCAAACCGTCGCGACACGTTCAGCGCGATCGACGAGGCAATCACCGCCGGACTTCTCCGAGGCACCGACGTGCCCGGATATTTCACGTTCCGCCATCCGATCGTGCGCCGAGCGGTGTACGAGCTGACCCCACCGGCGTGGCGCGTCGACGGTCACGCACGGGCCGCCGCAGCCCTGGCCGCCAGTGGAGCCCCTCCCGCGGCATGTGCCTCGCACGTCGAGCGCTCGGCCGCCACGGGCGACAGCGCGGCAATTACTCTCTTGACTCAAGCGGCTCACGCCAGTTCGGCACAGGCGCCTGCGAGCGCCGCCCGCTGGTTCGCGGCCGCACTTCGGCTCCTGCCGGAGTCCGCTCCGCCGGACCAGCGTCTCGCCCAGCTCGTGCCTCTGGCGACGATGCTGATCGCCGACGGTCAGGTCGAGAGGGCATCGGCAAAGCTCGCGGAGACGCTCTCGCTCATTCCCAGAGAACAGCCGATCCTCCGCGCGCGCGTGGTGACTGCGAGGGCGCTGATGGAAAGGCTGCTCGGCCGCACCGACGGGGTTCGAGCAGCACTTGACGCTGCCGTTGACGAGCTACCCGCGTCGGCCTCGGCCGAGCGCGCGGCGCTTACGATCGAAGTCGCGGCCGACGGCTATTTCCGGGGCGATTGGGAGGGAATGGCGGAGCCGGCGCGACACGCGTTCGCGCTGGCCCGGCCCACTGAGGACGCGAGCCTGAAGGCCGCCGCCGCCGCTGTGCTGGCACTCGCTGATGTCAACGTTGGGCGTACCTCCGCGGCAATCAGGCACTCCGAGCAGGCGTCGGCCCTGCTCGACGCGATCCCCGACGACGAGCTGGCAGTGCACCTCGGCGCGGCCCACTGGGTCGGCTGGTGCCGGCACCACGTTGAGCGCTATTCCGACGTCGTGAGGCACTATGAGCGCGCCCTGGCGATTGCGCGAAGTCACGATGAGAGCCACCTGCTGGTCCCCACGCTGGTGGGGCTGGCCATCTCCTACACGTGGCTCGGAGAGGTTGAGCGGGCCGGTGAACGGGCTACTGCTGCGACCGAGAACGCCGAGCTGATCGGTGCGGAGCAGATGGTCGCCTTGACCTGGGGGCTGCGCGCGTGGGTCGCGGTCAGAGCCGGCCGGCTACATGAAGCAATCGAGCTGGCGCGGGAGCCGGTGGGGCGCATGCGGCCGGCGGATCATGGGGTCAGGGCTGCGTTCCCCCACCTGTGGCTGGGGGAGGCCAGGATCGAGGCCGGCGCCCCGGCGAGCGGCCGGGATGAGATGTTGCTCGCCGGCGGCGGCGACGAGCTGCCATGGGTGGAGCCGTCCCACCGGAGCTACTACTTCGGCGTCCTGAGCCGGGCCGAGACGCTGCTCGATGACATCGTGATGGCCTCGCGATGGGCCGATCGTGCCCAGGCGGCGGCGGACCGGCTCGAACTGGCCGGGCCTCAGGTGTGGGCACTGCGATCACGCGCCGACGTCGCCCTGGCGGGCGGCGACCATGCGGATGCGATCGCGATCGCGCGACGCGCGGCCACAATCGCGGGCGGCACCCATCCACTCGAGCGGCAACGATGTCTGCTTGTGGTCGGGCGAGCGCTCGCGGCCTCCGGAAGCCGCGAGGAGGCGATCGACGCGCTCGAGTCGGTGCGCGGAGTCTTCGTGCGGTACGGCGCCGAGCGGCTGGCCGAGGTCGCTGCCCGCGAGCTGCGACGGCTCGGACGGCACGTGCCGCGCTCAGGCATTCGCGCCCGCGGCTCAGACGGGCTCGAGTCACTCAGCGGCCGCGAGCTCGAGGTCGCGCTGCTCGTCACGGATCGGCTTACCAACCGTGAGATCGCGCAGCGCCTCGTGCTGAGCGAGAAGACGGTCGAGCGCCACATGGCACACATCTTCGAAAAGCTCAATGTGAAGTCGCGGGTCGCAGTGGCACGAACCGTTGAGCGCGCCGGCCCCGGCTAGACCGCGATCAGTACTCCCTTGTTGCTCGGCTCCCTCGCGTTCCTGCTCATCGTTTCCCCCCTCGCACGAATCATCGAGATCGCGGTCCTCGTGGCTGTGTTCATCGGGGTCGAGGCGATCGCCCGCCGACGATTTCCGTCGTTTCTGGCCAGCACCGTCCTGCTCGTCGGCGGGCTGGCGCTCGGGGTCGGGCTCGTCCTGCTGTTCCTCAAGCATTGGCGGACGGCGCTCGCGTTGCTCATCGGAGCGGCGGCGCTCGCCGTTCTGTTCGGAAACCTCCGGGACGCACGTCGGCGCTCGCCCAGCCGAGAGGAGCCGACCGGCGCGACAGCGCCCGGTCGGACAGGCCGTTAGCTTGCGTTCGGAACAGTCAGGTTCCGACCGGACACGCAGCGGTACGCCTGTCCGTTACGGCTTCGGAGGAGGATGAGTGGCGGGTGAGTACGCGGCACTCGTGGCGCTTGCGGCGATCTCGGCCGTCGGCGTACCAGGACCGGGCGACTCCGCGCTGATCGCCGCTGGACTTCTGGCCGCGGAGGGTCACCTGAGGCTATCCCTGGTGCTCGTGCTGGCGTTCCTCGCCTGCCTGGCCGGACGAGCGCTCGGCTACTGGATCGGCTCATCGGGCGGTCGCCCCTTGATGGAGCGGCGTGGACCGCTCCGGCGCTTCAGGTCCCGCACGATCGAGAAGGGCGACCACGTCTTTCAACGATTCCCCCGCGCCGCCCCGGTGTTGCTTCCGGCGGTGGTCTCTGGCATATACCGCGTGCCTGCGCGCCTATTCGCCGCTGCGTCGCTTCTGGCGGCCGCTTGGTGGACGCTCGTGACCGGACTCGGCGCATACTTCCTCGGCCCACCCGCTGCCGACATTCTCAGCGACATCGGCATCAAAGGGGTGATCGCCGTCGTGATCATCGCCGCGCTCGGACTGGTGTACCGGTATCTGCTGCACCGTCGCAACCCACCACAGGCCGAGCCCGCGCTTCCGTCCGAACCTCCGGCCGCCTGCTCGAGTTCGAATCGAACACCGTGATGCGGCGTCTGCAGGAGATCCGCATCCGCCACAGTGGCGGGCGCTCTGGGCATCGGATCCCGTCACCCGATTCGGATGATGCCCGGGAGCGCACGCGGGCTGAAGCTCCGGTGACGGAGCCGCCGTTTGATGAGTGCAACCCCGCATCCCGATTCACCACGCCGCGGCGGTGGCGTTCGTGCCGCCGGTCACGCGAAGGCCTCCGCTCGAGCGACGTTGCAGGTGGGGGAGTCTGCGGAGCGTGGTCGCGCCGCCCGCGGGAACACGCCGCGGTCGGCTCACGGCGACTGGGTGCCGGCGCCGGACCGGCCTGATCCGGTCTCGGTGCTCCAGACCCAGGCGGCCACGCGGCTGCAAGACCTGGTGCCGATCCGCTACGGGCGGATGCTCGTCTCGCCGTTCACGTTCTACCGTGGCGCGGCCGCCGTGATGGCGGCCGATCTCGCGGCGACGCCGAATTCGGGGATCGTGGTACAGGCCTGCGGCGATGCCCACATCTCCAACTTCGGCGGGTTCGCCGCGCAGGACCGCCGGCTGCTGTTCGGCCCCAACGACTTCGACGAGACGCTTCCCGGCCCGTGGGAGTGGGATGTCAAGCGGATGGCGGCCAGCGTCGAGATCGCCGGCCGGGACATCGGCCTCCCGGCGGATCGCCGGCGACGGCTCGTGATGGGCTGCGTGCGGGAGTACCGAGAGGGGATGCGCGGCTTTGCCAACGAGAGTCATCTCGATGTCTGGTATGACCGCCTCAACGCGAGCGAGCTCGTCGAGCATTTCGGTGGGCGGCTCGGCAAGAAGGGGCGGATCCTGTTCGCGAAGCCGTTCGCCAAGGCGCGGCGCAAGACGAGCCTGCGGGCGGTCTCGAAGCTCACACGAACGAGTACGACGGAGAGCTGCGGTTCCGTAGTGTTCCGCCGCTCCTGGTTCCGCTCAGCCAGCTCGTCGATCCGCACGACGCCCGCCAGGACACCGACATCGTTCGCGTGGCGCTGGATGCATATACCGCGAGCCTCGATGAGGATCGGCGCTACCTGTTTTCGACATATCGCTTCGTCGACATGGCCCGCAAGGTCGTCGGTGTCGGAAGCGTCGGCACGCGCGCCTGGGTGCTCCTTTTCGCCGGCCGGGAAGGCAAGGACCCGCTCGTCCTGCAGATGAAGGAGGCGCAGGCCTCGGTGCTCGAGCCCTACCTCGGTGCGAGCGAGTTCGAGAACCATGGTGAACGTGTCGTCCGCGGTCAGCGCCTCTCGCAGGCAGCGATCGACGTGTTCCTCGGCTGGCAGCGGAGCCTCGGCCTGGACGGCAAGGAGCACGACTTCTACCTCCGCCAGCTGTGGGACTGGAAGGCATCCGTCGACCTCTCGACAATGAGCGAATCAGGCCTTCACGCGTACACGAGAGCTTGTGGATGGTCGATGGCCCGCGCGCACGCCCGCTCCGGTGACCGGCTCGCGATTGCCGCCTACCTCGGCCCAGGCGCGAAGTTCGACCAGGCGATCGCCCGCTTCTCCAGCGCCTACGCCGACCAGAACGAACTGGACCACCAACGGCTGGCCGACGCCGTTGCCGCAGGCGAGATCGCCGCCGAGCTCGGCGTCTGAGGACCGATCGAGCCCCCAGAGCGGCCTCGCCCCACCGGAGGCGCTAGCCCGGGCGCAGCCGTACCGGCCAGAATTCGACCCCGCCCTCGTGTCGGGGTGTCTCGTGTAGCGCCCGGTCGATGTAGCGCGCGATCAGATTGGGGTCGTGTCCGATTGGATCGGCGACGACCGTCCGGACGCCGTAGTTGACGAGGAATGCGCGGATGTCCTGCAGCGTCTGGGGAGTCGGCGGTGGCGGCGGCGGCAGCGGCGAGGCGGTCCCGAGCAGCGCCGACAGGAACAGCTGCTCGGTTGTCAGTGGTGCCAACTGCTCGGGCGCGGAGGAGGTCCGACCGTCCGGACCCGGGATTGCGGCCTGGCCGCCGATGATCCTGAACCGTAGGCCGGCCACCGCCTCCCACAGCATCGCTTGGACGTTCGGTGTGTACGGATACGGGTAGGCAAGCATCGCGCTGTCCATCGGGACCTGATTGACATCCGCGTTCGTAAAGAAGCGAGGGACGCCGGTGGGCACTTCCTGGTAGGGGAAGCTCGGCAGCAACGGGACCAGACAGACGACGGCAAGTGCAATGCAGCCGGCGGCGCGGCTCGGTCGCCACGACACCTTGTCGCGAGCGCCGGCCGGCCGACTCGAGAGACGACCGCGATCACACAAGGGCTCCGTCCGGAGCCGGCCGAGACCGATCGCGACCAGCACCGCGACGAAGAAATTCGTGTAGAGCGAAAGCCTCCCGGCCACCGCGCCATCGATGAGCGGCAGGTGCTGGAGCACTACGAACGGAAGCGGGATGTGCGTCTGGACGCCGTCGATCTCGAGATGCGCCCCCAGCGAGAGCACGTACGACACGACGGCCAGGGCACCTGCCAGCCGAATGCGCGCATCTCTGCGGTAGCGAATCGAGAGCGCGACAAGCAGGATGATCAGAGGGATTCCGAGATACGCGCCGGTCTCCGTGATGTCATAGCCCGTCAACCGATCACCGACCGCTGCCAGCCCGAACGGCGCGATCCGCTCGCTATGGCTGGGCACGATCGCGCTCAGCAGATCGGCGTGGTATGGCGCCAGCGACGCGACCGAGTGCGGCGGCCCCACGATGTGCTGCGCCCCCTCGAACGAGTACCAGATCGCGGGACCGGCAATCACGAGGAACACCGCGAAGGCGCAGCCGAGGCCCAGCAGCGCATGTCTGACATGTCCGCGGGCGATCGCCGGGCGAGCAAGCGCGACGAGGCCCGCCGCGACGGCAGCGAACAGTGCGGTCGTCGCGAGGATCTCGCTCGAGATGTAGTACTGCAGGACGGCCAGTCCGCCAACGACGACGCCAGCTTGCCATGCCGGGCGGCGCTGGACGGCGAACAGCTCGACAAGCGCCAGGAACATCAGCGGCGGTATCGGCGCGAACATCAGGAACGCGTGCCCTAGACCCTCTCCGACCATGTAAGGCGAGAAGCCATAGAGCAGACCGCCGATGTAGGCAGCCGGCTCCCACGGCGTCCACCGTCGCAGCACGAAGAACGCCGACGTGGCGGAGGCCGCAAACGCGAGTCGCAGGCTGAGGTTGTACGCAGAGACCGGCCCGGCCAGTGCGACGACCGGGGCGAACAGAACACCGAGAAATTGCATCGACGTATTCGCCGCCAGGTTCACGCCATGGGGGTACTCGATCCAGTTGCTGTAGAACGGGTTGTGCAGGTGCGTGAGCGCAAAGCGTGGCCAGGCGAGGAACCACGCCTCCTGTGCGGCGTCATGGCAACCGCAGTTCATGATCCGGCTCGAGCTGAGCGGGGACACGCTGCCGTAAGCCACGACTGCGAGGACGCAATAGCTGAGCACGTAGCCGACCGACGCCGGGATCCCGCGTCGGCGGCGGTGGCATGGGCCAGTGCTTCGCATCACACGCTGCAGCGCGTCGCCGTGGCGCTCAACCTACGTCCGCCCGCCCGGGTTGCCGGGTGTGGGCACCTCCGTTATTGTCGACGGCGGCACGCGGTCGTTCCACATTGACGATGCTCTGATCAGGGCTCTCCACATCTCGACGAGGGGACAGGACCATAATCAACAGAGATGCCGGCGGCCGCGTGTGAGCGCCGTGCCGTCTCCAGATGACCCGAACGCCCGCGAGTCGATTCCGGCACGTCCACGTCGCGCGCCGAGGGACACAGCGCCGTCGTCAGACCGCAATCCCGCACCGGACGCCCGTGTCATGTCGGCCACGGGCGACGACCTCGAGACCGCTCTGCTCGAGCGGGATATCGCGCGAGCCGACGCTCTGGCTCATGCCGATGCAGCTCGGGTCGTGGCCGAGGTCAGCGGCCGGCAGGTCGATGAGCTCCAGCGCCGCGCCGACTATCTCGAGGCCCGTCTCCGAGCGATCGAAGAGTCACGGTCCTGGCGGGTCATGGCTCGCTATCAGCGGGCCAGGGCCTTGATCTGGCGAGCGCGGTGACGCCGCCGATCATCTGCACGATCATCGCGGCGAACTACCTTCCGCAGGCGCGGGTGCTGGCCCGTTCGATCACGAAGCACCATCCCGATGCACGCCTGCAGGTCCTGGTGATCGACGACGTCGGCGGCGCCAGGCCGCTCGCCGATGAGCCGTTCGACGTCGTTTCGCCGGAAGAGCTACCGGTCTCGCCCCGCGAATTCCATGAGATGGCGGCCTGCTACGAGGTGATGGAGTTGGCCACGGCCGTCAAACCGTTGCTGCTCCTGGCGCTGCTTGCGCGGCATGCATCGCAGCCGGTGCTCTACCTCGATCCGGATGCCATGGTGTTCGCTCCGCTCGGCGATGTGGTCGCGATCTCAGAGCGGCATCCGATCGTGCTGACTCCGCATGCGACAGTCCCGATGCCGCGTGACGGATGCAAGCCGACCGAGTACGACATTTTGGCCTCGGGTGCTTGGAATCTCGGCTTCATCGCTGTCAGCGCGGGAGCCGAGCCGTTCCTGCGCTGGTGGGCACAGCGGCTCAGGCTGGACGCGCTCGTCGACCACGCGAACATGCTGTTCACCGATCAGCGGTGGGTCGATCTCGCCCCGGGTTACTTTGACATCCATCCGCTCCGCGATCCGGGGTACAACGTCGCTTACTGGAACATCGATCAGAGAAGCGTGGAGTCTCACTCAGACGGCTATCTGGTGAATGGCTCGCCACTCGTGGTCTTTCACTTCAGTGGGTTTGACCCTCGACGCCCGCATCTGCTGTCAAAGCATCAGGGTGACCGTCCGCGGATCAGGCTGAGCGAGTACCCCGTGATCCGCGACCTGTGTCAGATGTACAGTGAACGTTTGGGCGCCGAAGGCCTCGATGAGTGCTGCACGTTGCCCTATCGCTGGAATGAGCTGCCCGACGGCGCGCCGTTGACGAAGCCGATCAGGGCGTCGGTCAGGCGTGCCCTGCTCGATCGCGATGCTGGTGGGACGAGCGAACGGCCACCGGATCCGTTCGATCCGTCGTCACTCCCGGCGTTCTTGAACTGGCTTGCTTCGCCGGAACCGGCGAGCAAGGACGCACCGGCCGTTCCCCGGCTCTTGTTCGAGCTCTACAAGCAGCGTGAGGATCTTCTCGAGGCGTTCCCGCACGTGGAGAATGTCGATGCTGATTGGCTCCGCCGGTGGGGATGGGAGCATGGTCGCCCCGCGGGCTTGGTCCCGGAGAGTGTCGCCAAGATCGCGATGCAGGGCGTGGGATCCGAGGTCCGGTGGAACGGCCCTCGTCTGAACCCCGGGTTTCTGATCGCCGGCTATCTGGAGGCCGAGCTGGGTATCGGTGAGGCGGCTCGCCGCGCGCTGGACACGATGCAGACCGCCGGCCTCCCATGTGGGGCCTTTCCGTTCCGCTTGACCCAGAGCCGGCCGAGTCATTCTGACCGTTCGCGCCCGTCGCTGCGGACCGACCTGAACACGCACATAGTGTGGGTGAACGCCGACCAGCTGAGGAGCTTTGCCCGCTCGGTCGGTAGCACCTTCTTCGAGGGAAGGTACACCGTTGGCTACTGGGCGTGGGAGACCGAGACACCGCATGGCCTGATGGCGCAGATGAGCCGCTTGGTCGACGAGATCTGGACACCCAGCGCATACTCCAAGCGCTGTATCGAGGCTGCCGCCGCCAAGCCGGTCTTGACATTCCCTCACCCGGTGCGCGAACCGGCCGTCCCCGCGGGGCGCGTTCGGAGCCGACTCGGCATCCCTGCTGGATTCGTGTTTCTGTTCATGTTCGATTTCTTCAGCACGCTGGAACGAAAGAACCCGATCGGCCTCGCCGACGCGTTCGGCAGAGCGTTCGAGCCGTGCGAAGGTCCGACGTTGGTACTCAAGAGCATCAACGGCTCCCGCGAGCCGTTGGAGATGGAGCGCCTTCGGCATGCAGTTGGCGATCGCCCGGACATCGTCCTGATCGACGAGCATCTCAGTAGCTCGGAGTGTGCAGCCCTGCTTGCCGAGGCCGACTGCTACATCTCGCTGCATCGAGCCGAGGGCTTTGGGTTGACGATCGCCGATGCGATGGCACGCGGGACGCCTGTGATCGCGTCCGGTTACTCGGGCAACCTCGAATTCACGAGCGACGACACAGCCTATCTAGTGCCGGTCAGGCGGGTGCCGGTGGGGCCGGACGTGTGTCCCTACCCTGCAGGCGACGTTTGGGGTGACCCTGACCTCGACGTCGCCGCCGAGCTCATGCGGCGCGTTTACCGGCATCCGGCCGAAGCCCGGCGCAAAGCTACAGCCGCGAGGCGCGCGATACTCACCGAGCACGGACACGCACGGGCGGCCCGCTTCCTGACTGCACAGTTCGAGCGGATTCAGGATCTGATGCACAGCGGTTTCACGAGCGACGTAGCGGAGCGCGTCGAAACCATGTTGACAGCCTCGGGCTCGCGTTAGCTCTCGGTGTCACGATGTAGTCGACGCTGGGAAACCACGGTCCGCAGCGGTCGGTGGGAATCGCGGCGAGTACCGTCCCGCCGGCAGCCTCGACCGCCGCTGCCACCTCGCTCCCGTCCATCGCATGCATCTCGATCGTCGGCGTGAAGCCATCCCAGTCGCTGGACACCGTCGGCAATGCGGCGGGATCCCGTTTCGCCGGATTTCCTGCTGTGGTGGCCACGGTCACCGGCAAGCGCAGCGTGGGCGAGCCCAGGTCGCTGAACCAGCTGATCGGTTCCTGCACGAGGTCGATCTCGAGCACGTATTCACCCGGCTCCCCGGGCGCGACAACGTCCAGCCGGACCGGGCATTCCTGCCCGGGCCGGAGGGCAGTGTCGAGCAACGTGCGCCCGCCGTCCAAGACCGCCACCTCCCCGTCCGGCATGCGCCAGTGATATCCGATCTGAATCCATGCGGAGGCGGGCCAGGGAACGCCGCTGTCGTTACGAACCAGCAGCTCGAGCGCCACGGCTCTGCCGGCTGAGAAGGCCGGCCGCCCAGTGCTCAATCTGACACCGGCGCGCCACGCATCTGGTGAGAGCGGGACTCCGCCCACAGCTCGCTCTGGCACGTTGAAGTAGGCGACCCCGCCTGGGCGAAGAACGCGGACGAACTCGCTCAGATACCCGCGCATCAGAGCCGCCTCCATGTGCTGAAGCACGAGCAGCGAGATCACGAAGTCGAAGCTCTCGGCCTCGAACAGTCGCAAGTCGGAAGCGTCGTTGTGATGGAACCGGACGCGGTCGGCGCGCTCGTTCAGTGCCACTGCATACTCGATCATCGAGGTTGCCAAGTCGACTCCATCGCATTCGTCGAAATGATCGGCAAGCGCCTGCGTCAGCCGCCCGACGCCGCAGCCAAAATCGAGTGCTCGTCCACGCTTCACGTTCACGCGATGGTCTGACAGCACACCCAGCACGGAGCTGACGTCCGCTTGGCCAGTCGCGAGGAACTCATCGAGATCCCAGGCGCCGCCGCGCTTTCCGGGGCTGGTGAGAATCGCCCACAGCGGGTCCTGCTCACCGAGGGCCTGCCAGTGTCGCTGCAGGCTTGCCAGCCCCATCAAGGCAGTCTATGGCGAATTAGGCTTAGGCCGTGCGTGCAAAGACCCTTCGGCTGGCTGCCGCTGTTCGTCGGCGGTTTCTGACTCGTCGGCCGGCACCGATGCCCGTTGCCCTGCCCGTTGCCGGCCCCGACGCCGGTACCGAAGCTCGCGCCGGGGCTGTACAGGTGTATCCCGGCCTGCCGGGCGGAGCGATCGACTATCCCACGGCGGGGAGCGTCATATCGACACATGTGCTGCGAGTCGAAGGTTGGGCGGCGACGGGGGCGGGCCCCTGCTCGCGCGTAGAGCTGACGCTCGACGGCAGGCCGATTGGTCGTGCCCGACTCGGGGGCGTTCGCCCGGACGTCGGAAAGGTCACCTCGCTCCCCACCGCGGGGCTGTCCGGCTTTCAGTTGATGGTGGACCTTTCGGACATGAACTGCGCGGAGGGAACGGTTGAGCTCGGTGGTCACGGTGTCGGCATGGACGGCAGCACCGTCGTTCTGCCCGACATCGCGATCGTCATCACAGCGACGAATCAAGCTCCGGCCGTGAGACCAACGGCATCCGTTCGGAGGATCTCTCGGCCCTTGGCTCATGAGCGCCGTTCGCCCGGAATGCGGCTTCTGGTCTGCACCCACGATCTCCACCGTGCCGGCGCTCAGTTGTTCCTCGCGGACCTGGTCAGCGAGATTTGCGACCAGGGTGATGTCACTGGAGTCGTGATGTCGTTTGCGGACGGTCCAATCCGGGAGCCGTTCGAGCACCTTGGCTTCGATGTGCATGTCTGCCCGCCGTTCCCGATCATGGACAGCGCGGCATATGACGCGCAAGCAGTAGAGGTCATGAGCTGGGCGGAACGCAGTCGATGCGACATAGCGTTGGTCAACACCGTGGTCGCGTTTCCCGCGGCCGATGTCTGCCTTCGGCTGGGACTGCCGACGGTCTGGGCGATCCACGAGAGCTATCGGCTCCCGATCCTGTGGGCGACCTACGAGGATCGGTTGCACCCGCGGGTACGTGAACGAGCCGACGCGGCGCTTCGCGCCGCCGACACGCTGGCGTTCACCTGCCAGGAGACCCGCGAATGCTATGAGCCCTACCTGCCCTCGACGCCGTGCGTAACGCTGCCCTACGGGGTCGACATAGTCGAACTGGACAGCTGGCGCGTCACTTTTGACAGGGCCGAGGCCCGGCGGCGGCAACGCATTCCGGACGATCGGATCATCGTGCTGTGCATGGCGACGATTGATCCGCGCAAGGGCCAGGTCCCGCTGATACAGGCGTTTGCATGGGTGGCGGAACGACATCCCGAAGCAACCCTCGAGCTCGTGGGTGGCTACGGCGGCGAGTACGAGCGAGCGGTGCACCTGGCGGCGGCGGAGTACGGCTTGCGAGAACGCGTCCGGATCCAGCCGCTGGTGGCCGATGCGCGTCCGTGGTACGCGATCGCCGACCTGATGGTCTTGGCCTCAGATGTGGAGTCGACCCCACGGTCCATGCTCGAGGCGATGGCGCTCGGTCTTCCGGTGCTCGGCACCAGTGTCTTCGGCGTTCCGGGGTTGATCACCGACGGTCAGACCGGTTGGCTGTGCCGACCACGCGACGTGCAGGCGCTCGCGTGCGCGATCGATCGAGTTCTCCTCCTTCAGCCGCTGGAGCGTCAGCGAGTTGCCAAGAACGCGCGCCTCATGGTCGAGAACCAATACCGCTCCGATGTCCGCGCCCGCGCGTGGGGCGACTTGCTGCGGACGCGGTCACTGGTCAGTTGATGGTCAGAGAGTGTCGATCGGTCGTGATCCGCTCCTCGGCGACCATCAGCGATGACAGGGCGAACAGGAGCAGTTGGCGCTGTTCGGCAGCGAGCTCGGGCCATTGCGCCCGGTCGATCTCGAGGTCGATCGCGAATGGCGACCACCGGGAGTCCTCCCAGCGCCGGTACAGGGTCTGCGGGTCGTTGAGCTGAATCTCGCCAGCCACGATGCGGAGTCTGGCTCAGACCGGGTCCGGTGGCGAGGCGGAAGCTCAGCCGGCCCGCGTGCCTGCCGATGACTGGCATCCACATGCGCCAGAGGCCTGAGACTCGCCGCAGCATTCGGCCCTCGCGTCTGCCTCACAGCAGGTCACTTTGGCGTCGGTGTCGCAGCAGTCTGCGGCTGCTGGCTTGCGGGCGCGGATGATCGCCGAGGAGGCGTGTTCGTGGACCTGGTGCGTCGGTCGGATCTCGATCTCGTCGAATCCCGCCCCGGTCAGGATCGCGCGGAACTCGGCCTCGGTGAGCGCGCCGGCGATGCAACCCGTCCAGGCGGCCATCTCGGCTTTGGTTTGCTCGTCCATGTCGGGGGCGGCGATCACGTCTGAGATCGCGAACCTGCCGCCGGGGCGCAGGACGCGGGCGGCTTCCGCGATCGTCTTGGGTTTGTCGCCGGAGAGGTTGATCACACAGTTCGAGATGACCACATCGACGCTCGCGTCCGGAAGCGGCATGTCCTCGAGATAGCCCTTGACGAACTCGACGTTGGTGACTCCGGCGTCGCGCGCGTTTGCGCGAGCGAGCCCGAGCATCTCGTCGGTCATGTCGAGCCCGATCGCCTTGCCGGTAGGCGCGACCCGGCGGGCGCTGATCAGCACGTCGGCACCGGCCCCGGACCCGAGGTCGAGGACGATCTCGCCATCGCGCAGGTCGGCCACCGCCGTCGGCACCCCGCAGCCCAGAGAAGCGTTGATGGCCGAACCTGGAGCCGCCTCGCGGGTGCTCTCGTCGTAGAGAGCGGCGCCGAACACGCCCGTCTGATCGGCGGGACTACACGAGCCTGCGCCTGGGCCGCAGCAGCCCGCTTCGGCCTCGAATGCCTGAGCCTGGTCGTAGCTGCCAGTCGCTGCGGCGTTCGCGGCGGCCGCGTAGCGCCGCCGGACGGTTTCGCGGATGTCGGTCAGCTCAGCCATGCAGACAGCTCCTTCAGCGCGTCGGGGATGACGTAGTAGTAGGCCCACAGCCCCTCGCGCTCCGAGCCGACGATGCCGGCCTGTCGGAGCACCTTCAGGTGGTGTGAGACGGTTGGCTGGGAGAGGTCGAACAGCGGCACGAGCTCACACACGCAGACCTTCCCGGCATGTCGCCGGAGCACATCAACGAGCTGGATCCGGACGGGGTCGCCGAGCGCCTTCGCGATGGCCGCCATTCGCTGGGCCTCGTCACGTTGAACGTCCGGGTAGACGACCGGTTCGCAGCACGGCTCGCCGGGTGGGCGTTTCGTCTTCGGGGTGAGTTCCAGATCGATCGTCATCTATATACATATACCGATTGAACTGATGCCTGTCAATCTTTAGACTGGCGGATAGCTCCAGTGCCCCGAATTGATCCAGGAGAGGCTCTGACCGTGCACCGAGTAGCTGTCATCACCGACGTCCACGGCAACCTGCCGGCGCTGCAAGCGTCGCTCGATGCGCTCGACGCGCACGGAATCGACGAGCTCTACTGCGGCGGCGACCTGGTCGGCTACGGACCGCACCCGAACGAGGTGTGCGCGCTGCTCGCCGAGCGGCGGATCCCCACGATCTACGGCAACTACGACTACGCGATCGCTCGCGATCTCGACGACTGCGGGTGCGCATACATCACCCCGCACGACCGCGAGCTTGGCCGGCGGTCGGTCGTGTGGACGCTCGCCCACACCGATCAGGCCGCAAAGGACTTTATGCGCGGCCTGCCGTTCGACCTGCACTTCCGAGTCGGCAGCCAGGACGTGCACCTCGTGCACGGCTCCCCGCGGAAGGTCAACGAATACCTGTTCGAGGACAAGCCCGCCAGCCTGTATGAGCGGCTCGCGAAGGCCGAGAACGCGCAGGTGATGGTGTTCGGACACACCCACAAGCCGTGGGTAAACACGTTCGGCGGGGTGCTGTTTGTCAACTGCGGGTCGGTCGGCAAGCCCAAGGACGGCGACCCCCGAGCAGCGTTCGCGATCCTCGAAGCCGACGACTCCGGGCCGGTGCGCGTCTCGATCGAGCGGATCCCGTACGACGCCGAGGCCGTCGCCCGCGAGGTCGCGGCCGCTGGCCTGCCCGAGGAATACGCCGCCAAGCTCGTCGCCGCCGCATAGCCACCGTGGAGATGCAACTTCACGCCGACTGGGCGGTCACGATGGGTTGTGGCGACGTCTGCCCATACGTCCCAATTCGCAGCCACATCCTGACCCTCGCCCACAAGCAGACGCGCGACTGCCTCCGGCAGGACGTCTGCGCGCTCCTCTGACTCGACAAGGACCCATGACCACGACCCTCCCAATCCGGCGCCGGCTGCTCGCCGAGCTGCTCGGCTCCGCGTTCCTCGCCGCCGTTGTGATCGGCTCTGGGATCGCCGCCCAGCAGCTCTCACCGAACGACATCGGACTCGAACTGTTCGAGAACGCCGCCGCGACCGCTGCCGGGCTGTTCGCGATCATCCTCATGTTCGGCCCCGTCTCCGGCGGGCACTTCAACCCAGTCGTGTCGTTCGTCGACGCGAGCTTCGGCGGGATCAGCTGGCGCGACGCGCTCGCCTACCTCCCCGCTCAAGTCGTCGGGTGCATCCTCGGCGCGATCGTCGCCAACGTCATGTTCTCGCTCAGCGCAATCAGCATCTCCACCCACCATCGCGCAAGCCCCGCGCATTCCTTCTCGGAAGTGATCGCGACCGCCGGACTGATCCTCGTGATCTTCGCCCTCGCCCGCACGCGCCGCTCGACGATCACGCCGGCCGCGGTCGGCGCCTACATCGGCGCTGCCTACTTCTTCACCAGCTCGGCCGGCTTCGCCAACCCGGCAATCAGCATCGGCCGCATGTTCTCCAACACCTTCGCGGGCATCGCTCCGGCCTCAGTCCCAAGCTACATCGTCGCCCAGATGGTCGGCGGGCTCCTCGCAGTGCTGACGGTCAGGACGCTCTACCCCGACGTGACCCCCGCGGATGCCGCCACTGTTCTGGTTCCCCACGATGCCGACGGCCATGGCCGCGAGGGTCAGGTAGCCGCAGCGGCCCGGTCTGAGCCCCGCTAGGAATCCAGCTCAGAGGCGGCGACTACCGCCGGCTCTCTGGCCCACAGGTGGAAGAACAGACGCAGGCTCGCGTACTCCTTCGCCAGCCGGGGGTCAGCGAAGAGCTTTGCCGGGCTCGTGACGAACTCCCGGGTCGGCACCTTGGTGTCGCGCGCTGCCGCGACGATCGCCGCCAGCTGTGCCGGGTCATACCCGAGCGAGCGCAGCCGGGAGCGCTCGGCCGCCGTCAGACCCGTATGGCTGATCTGAGCCCGTAGGCGCTTGAGTTCCGCGATCGACAGGTCAACGTGAGCCCCAGCGGCATGAGCGGCAAGTTTGGCCACAGAGCGCGTGAGTGATTCGAGCTTCGTGAAGTCGGACGCGAGCCCGTCGGCGAACGTGATCGCCAGCCGCGTCTGGCGGCCCTCCCAGAGGTCGTCGTGCGCCTGCCTCGCGCCGCCGGCCCGATCGACGGTGGTGGTGAACGCATCGGCCATCGCGCGGGTGCTGGCCAAGAGCTCGATCAGGCGATTGAGCGCCCGGGCCGCTGCGCGGACCGAGGCGCTCCCGCTGACGCGGACCTTCGGGAGGCGCGGGACCGCCGGTTTGGCCAGCTTCTCGAAGCTCGATACGGGTGGGTCATCCATCCCTCGTGCATAGGCGGCGTACATCGAGTTTGACCAGGCGGCGAACTGTGCAGCCGCAGCCGCGAAACCGGCGGGCTCGGCGACGTACAGGCCGAACGAGTGCGCGAAGGTCGCGCCGAGGATGGCCGCGCCGGCGGTCGACGTGACCGCCCAGGCTCCGCCTTGGATCAGCGACAGCCCCGCCACCTGCGCGCAGTAGATGTCACGCTCTGCCTGCGGGACGTCAGCCCCGCTCGGACCGGTGTATACGCCCGGCGGCGTCGCACTGGTGGAGTACGCCCAGTCCTCGCACTCGTTGTAGCTGAACAGCTCCGGCTGGGGCGGGGTGGGTTGCGTGCCGCCTGGTGGCGGCGGTGCGGTCGAGAGGCTGACCGCAGCGGTTGCCGCCGACGAGGGCAGGTAATCGGTGTCGCCCGGGTAATCGGTCTCGAGCGGGACGGTTGAGTTTGCCGGCGTGCCCGCCGATCCAGGCTGGAACGTGACGCTGCAGCTCGCAGGGCTACCGGCGCTCGAGGAGTTCGCGGCCAGCACGCAGCTCGCGCCGTCGGGCAGCGAGCCCTGCGAGCCCGTCACCGTGAACTGGACACTGCCTTGCGGGGTCCCGGCGGGGGTGTCCGTGTCGGTGACGGTGGCGACGCAGGTGGAGTCGCTGGTCAGCGTGGTGCCGCGGTAACAGGTCGTCTGCGTGGCGGTGGTGTGGCGCTGGTCGACGCCGCTGGGGGGCGGCAGGTTGCAGATCGCCGCGGCCTCTGTCACCTGGCCCTGGGTCATCGTCATGGGGGGAGCAGGGGCGGTCGGGCTCGAACCGATGTTGGCGGTCCACAGCCCGACGTAGATCGCGTTCCCGCTGAAGCTCGAGCAGTCGGCCGACATGCCGCTCATCATCTCGCCGTTGGTCGACAGCGTGCCCTGGTAGGTATCGGTCAGCGTGGACTGGTTGGCGCTGGTGCACCCATTCGCGCACGTGAACAGCACCTGGTTGGTGGAGAGCTTGCCGTTGATCGCGTCGATCCCGCCGTACAGGCTGCCGGAGAAATCGCCCGCCTGGTCCTCGACCAGGAACTCGTAGTCGTTCGTGCCCGTGTACTGATACGTCCCGGCTGGCGAAGTGTCGGGCCCGTTGAACACGGCCTCCTGCACGTGCCACTCGCCGACGATGTCTGTAGCGGCCATAGCGCCCCCCGCCAGCACAAGGAAGGCGGCCACCAACGCGAAGAGCCCCACAACCGGCCTCCAGCCGATCCGCATTCGCCGAGTCTACCGCGATCGACGAGCACGCTCAGGTCGTTGACAGCGGTTCCTGGCGCTGCTTTGCTTCCTACCCCTGCACGACGCACAAGCTGAATAGGGGCGCACTGATGCGAGTTCTGGTCCTGACCGGGGGACCCTGTCACGATGACCACGCTGGGGTGATTGCACGGACGGGCTGGACGAGCCGGTCGCGGGTCTGCTGCTCACGGCGCTGCTCCTGCTCGGGATCAACGCGGCGGCGGCCCGCGCCGCGGGGGCGTATGCCATCGACGGCGTCGACGGCAACGTCTATCAGCTGGGTGCCGGGCCGACCGGGTTGCTCTCGCCCCTGAGTCCTCCGTTCGTGGCTACGGGCACGACGTTCGCGGCGGCGGTCGCGGCGAGCCCGGCCGGCAACGACTTGTACGTTGCGCTGCCGTCCTCGATCGCTCAGTACGCGATCGGCGCCGGAGGAACGCTCCCATCGACGCCATCGTCCTCGATCGACACCACGGCGACGACCGAGTCGATCGCCGTAAGTCCTGACGACCGGCACCTGTATCTATCCGACGACGGGGGCAGCCCAGGACCGGGCGTCTGGCAGTACAACATTGGAGCGGGCGGTGGACTGACCCTGCTTAGCGCCCCGTCGGCGTCCAACGGGACCATGTTCTCGGCCTGCCCGGGACCGATCGCGATCAGCTCCGACAGCCAGCACGTCTACGTCTCGAGCCCCGACTGCTCCCCCAGTGCGGTGACGGGCGGGATCCGCGAGTACTCCGTGGGCCCGTCCGGCGGGCTTGTGTTCGACGCGAGCTTCCCCGCCGTCGGCGTCACGGACCTGGCGATCACCCCCGACGGCAGCAGCATGTACGCCGCGGCCGCGACCGTGAACGGTCAGCTGGGGGCGACCGCGCAGGGAGCGATCTACGAGTTCAGTATCGGCACCGGCGGCGCGCTCACGCCCAAGTCGACAGCGAGCGTGAGCCCGGGGACGAACTTCTCTGCCGGCTCGATCGCCGTCAGCCCCAACGGCACGAGCGCGTACGCGACCGCGAACAAGGGCGACTGCAACGCGTCGCCGACGCTCGAGATCCTGCAGTACAGCATCGGCACCGGCGGGCTGCTGAGCCCCAAGACGCCGGCCACCGTTGAGCCTGCTGTGGGCGACAACGTCGGCAACGTCGCTATCAGCCCTGACGGGTCGTCCGTGTACGCGACCTCAGACGGCAGCTGCTCGGGCAAAGGCGGCAACATCCTTCAATACTCCGTTGGGGCCGGCGGCGTGCTCTCACCCGACAGCCCTGCGGCCGTGGCCGTGGGAACGAATCCGTTTGGCCTTGCGGTTGTCGGCGCTGCGCCGACCGAGACGCTGACCGTGTCGCTCGCCGGCGCCGGGGCCGGGTTGGTTACGGGCTCGGGGATCAGCTGTCCGGGAACCTGCTCGCACGGCTACGCCGCAGGAACCACCGTGACGCTGAGCGCCGCACCCGGCTCGAACTCCACGTTCGCAGGCTGGAGCGGCGCCGGATGCTCGGGCAAGGGCAACTGCACGGTCACGCTCAACTCGGCGCAGGCCGTGTCGGCGACCTTCGACAAAGCCGCCGCGCCGGCGCCCGTCTGCACGCTGGCGGTGCGAAGCGACACGGTGGTGCTGAAAGCTCCCAAGCACGAGAATGAGAGCGCCAAGCCGGGAACCTTGGCGCTGACGGCGCGCTGCAACGAGGACGCGTCGCTCCGCCTCACCGGGACGCTGGTTGAGCTCCTCGGCAAGAAGCCCAAGCACGGCAAGCAGAAGACCAAGTCCTTCGCTCTGGGCCCGCTCAGGGCTACCTGCAAGGCAGGGAAACCAACGACGCTCACCATCAAGCTGCCCGCACTCGCACTGCACGCGCTCGGGGCGAAAGCCAATGAGTTCGGCGACCTTCACGCTTGACGCTTCGAACACAACGGGGCACGGCCAGGCGAGCGCGAAGGTCAGGAGCATCAGAGCCGCCGCCTAACAGCGTTCGCCCTTCGCCGTGATCGCGGTGAATACGAGGCGGCCGTCCGTGACGGGCAGATGTCGAACTTGTTCGGAAAGGTAAGTCGCCCGCAACCACGGGCGATCTGAGAGTGGGCGATACAGGACTCGAACCTGGGACCTCTTCCTTATCAGCACTCGCCGGCAGTGGTGTCGCGTGCCGCACACCCCGGAAAGTGCCGCTGAGTCGCCGATTCGAGCAAGTCAGCGACGCCGGGAGTGATCAGGGCGGAGTCCGGCGGCAGGCATTTCCAGACCCAAGCGGGACTGGCGCTCTGCGCTAGGAGCGTCGTGGCTCCTATTGGGCGAGCCCGACCGTCACGCCGTGGCGCGGATCGGGTTCGGCCGCCGCCACCGGAAGGTCGCCAAACCTATAGCGAGGTCAATGGCGTCGGGGACGAGCGAAGCGATCGTGCGCTGCGGACCGCCGGTCGCGCCTCGGCCGCTGCCCAATCGCGCGAAGCGCACAATTCGAGAATGTTGTGTACGTGCTGATCAGGGCGATGCGCGTGCCGGATCACTCAATGATTGCGGAGTTCCGCCGTCGGCACGAGCGGGCGCTCGGCGAGCTGTTCTGCGAGGTGCTGGCGCTCTGCGACGAGGCTGGTCTGGTGGAGATTAGGGGTGATCTCGATCGATGGGACGAAGATCCGCGCGAACGCGTCGCGGGGAGCGAACCGCGCTTACGAGAAGCTGGTCGCGGACATCCTCAAGCAGGCTGAGGAAACCGACCGCTGGGAGGACAGCCTGTTCGGCGCTGATCGCGGTGATGAGCCGCCTGAGCATCTGCGGACCGAGGAAGGACGCCGCGCGGCGTTCAAGGTGCCGAAGGAGCGGTTGGCTGAGAAGGCCGGTCGTGGCGAGGAGCCGGGGGTGGCGCGGAACGAGTCTGATCCGTAACAGGTGGCGCCTGGAGGCGGTCGGCTGGGTGGCAACGGGCTGCTCACAAGGAGTTGTTTCGCAGGCGAGCGCTCGGCGAGCAACTCATACGTCGGCTGCAGTGCAATTGACTGCGGCTTCCCAGTACCCCTCATATCCTTCTCGTCCTCGCTCACGGCCGACCCCCTAACGCTTCAAGGCGCCGAACGGCTCTCCGCGGCCTGCCGGTGGGCCTCGTTGATGCGGGAGGTTCCGGTCTGGATCCGGCTGGCGATATCGATTCCATGCTCCACATCCTCGGTAAACATTTCGCCAGCCAGCCCTAAGTCCGCTAAACCGGACCCCGCAACGCGAGATCCGCATTCGGATTGCTTCTATTCGCCGCTCGGCTCACGCGGCGGCCGGGGCTTGATTCGCTTCGAGGTTCGGGAGAGATGGGGTCGGGTCAACGTCGCGATAGCGGAAGCGAGGCTGGATCATGAGAAGGACAATGGCCGAGGCCATCGCCGCCGTACCGATGAGCAGGCTGAGAAGCACGGTGGCGAGATCGAGTGCGCCGTCGCTGCCGGCCGCGAGGTAGGCCCAGATCCCGATCGGGAGGTAGAGCAGCATGGCCGTGAAGATCCCGGGGTTGGGCCGGCGGGCTTGGAGCGTGGGCAGGAGATGGAAGAGGACTGCGTTTATGAGGCTAACCGCGGGGAACGCCAGCGCGAACGCGGGAGCCCGCCACCCCACCACCGAGGCGCTGATCCCGAACACGATCAAGAGCCCGTTCGTTGCCCAGAAGTCCGCCCATGACGGCACAACGCCGATCTTGGGTCCGAGTGTTTGGGCTGCCCATCCCTGCCACCCCAGTCCGCGTTCCTCGACGACGTGCAGTGCCGCGGCCGTGGTCAAGATCCAAAGCACCCATTGATGACCCATCTTGTCTGCCTCTCTGGTAGAATTTACTCACGTGAGGAAATTATCAGGTGAGTCAAGGAAGCGCGGCCCTAGAGAAGACCGGGGCGTACTGACCGAGCGGATCGTCGCGACTGCGCGTGGCTCGTTCGCCGAGCACGGATACGCCGCTACCTCGATGCGCTCAGTCGCCCATGAGGCCGGCGTTGACCCACGGCTCGTGGGCTACTACTTCGCCTCAAAGCGAGCACTGCTCGAGGCATGCCTCGTCCCGCCGCCAGGTTTCCTTGACGGCGTCGCGGACGCCACCACCAGCGCGCTCGAGACCCGCGGCCGGGTTCTGGTTCGGTTCCTGCTCAGTAGCTGGGAGAAACGCGAGTCCTCAGAGGTGTTGCGCTCGATCATCCTCATCGCCGCACACGAACCGGTCGCGCTTGCGCGGCTACAGCTCATCATCCGCGGCAGTCTCATCAACGCCGTCGCCGAGAACCTCGATGATCACGAGCGCCTGATCCGAGGTGGCCTGATCGCCACCCAAATGCTCGGACTCGCGATGACCCGATACATCTGGGGCATCGAACCTATCGCCACCATGCCCGACGCCGAGATCGTCGAATACATCGCGCCCACAATCCAGCGCTACCTCTCGGGCCCCCTCCACGACCGCAGGCCCTAGGTCAGGCGCGGATTGCGAGCCTCTTGCCCGTCGTTGGCGCGCCCTGCAAGGTCGCATATGATCGCGGTCAGAGCGGGAAGAGCGGGACAGCGCGATCTGCTGGGGCACCTCAATCTGGCAGGCGGAGGACGTCCGCGGCAGGAAGGGCGGATTCATGACGCGAGCGAATTTCAATAACGACGACTTTCAGTTCGGGTATGAGATGGCGCTGGGTAGCGTTTACCGAGGGTATGCCGACGCTGGGGAGGTGCAGGCGACGGTCGCGCGGATCAAGGACGGTGACGCTGACGCATGGGTGACGGAGTGGTGCGCGACCGCCGACGCGATGGGGTCCGCTGCACAGGACGCGGAGGCTGGCGGTCATCGCGTCAGCGCCCACGGCCTGTACCTGCGGTCAGCCAGCTACTACTCGACTGCGCTGTATCTGATCGCCCACGCAACGCAGGCGAGCCGTCAGCCGGAGATCTGGCGGCGTCATCGCGCGTGCTGGGATAAGGCGGTCGACTTGGCGCCGGTTCCGGGGGAGCGGATCGAGATCAGCTATGAGCGCACGACCCTTCCTGGCTATTTCTTCCGCGCTCCGGACGCCAAGCCTGGCGAGAAACGCCCGCTGGTGGTCATCAACAACGGCAGCGACGGCGCGACCTCCGACATGGGGCTGTTTGGTGGGATCGCGGCGAACGAGCGCGGATATCACTGGTTGACCTTCGATGGCCCCGGCCAGCAGGCAACGCTGTTCTTGCAGCACATTCCGTTTCGGCACGACTGGGAAGCGGTACTCACCCCCGTGTTGGACGCGATCGTGGCGCGGTCTGATGTCGATGCGGACCGGATCGCGGTGATCGGCGTCAGCCAGGCTGGTTACTGGGTGCCGAGGGCGCTCGCGTTCGAGCATCGCTTCGCTGCGGCGGTGATTGATCCGGGTGTGGTGGACGTTTCCACGTCGTGGACAGCGCAGTTACCTGGCTTCATGATCTCTCAGCTTGAGGATGAGAGCAAGAAGAAGGCCTTTGACCAAGAAATGGGCTGGGCCGAGCGGTTCTCCAAGTCGACGCGCGCTACCCTGCATTTTCGCGGCGAGCCCTATGGCGTTGAGGGTGAGTCCCGGTGGGACCTCTACCAGGAGGTGCTGAAGTACAAGCTCGGTGATGAGGTCAAGGACATCACCACGCCGGTCCTGATCACCGACCCCGAGAATGAGCAATTCTGGCCAGGCCAATCCGAACGGCTGTACCAGATGCTGCCCGGCGAGAAGCAACTGGTGAGCTTCACGGCCGCCGAGGGTGCGAACCGCCACTGCGAGCCGATGGGCTTGGGAATCCGCGACGCTCGCATCTACGACTGGCTCGACGGTTATCTGCGCACGCGTCGCCTCTGAGCTTCTGACGGCCGATCGCCTCGGGACCCCAGCTGCCGCCTCGGGCGGCTGGCGCGATCATGGTCCGGGTTTGGGTATCAGGCCGAGTATCCGGTCGAATCGCGGCACTCCGACCCCGGTGGCGAGGTCATAGCCACGATGCGCGCTGTGCCCGGGAACGCGACGTTCGTAACGGTTGTTGCCGGAGATGACGTCGTAGAAGGCGCTGGGGTGGTGACGCTCGAGCCAGTAGACGAGCCCGTTCACGGGACCGAGCGGCGGCTGGCCGGCCGCCTGCAGCCGGGCGCTGATCGCGCTGAATGCCGCGGCGGCGAGCGGGGCCGCGGCGCTCGTCCCACCGTCCAGGAGCCATTGACCGTCGGCGATGATCGGATACCCGGGGAGCATCGACGCGTTCACCGCCAGGTCGGGCGTCGCGCGTCGGTTGCCCGAGATGTGGATGTAGCGCTGATAGGGCGGCCGTCCGTAGCCGAATGCCACGCCGCCGCCGCCGGCGCCGCCGCCGTTGGCGGGCGTGAGCCAAGGTAGGTCGTTCCATACGACCTCGTTCACGCGCTGGTTGCGACGGTTGAGCACGAGCCGAGTACCGCCGACGCTCGTGACATACGGCGAGTCCGCCGGCCACGCCGTGCCAGGAAACGGTGACCCGTCGCAGGTCGACCCCGAGTCGCCGGCGGAGCCGAACACGCCGACCCCGGCCAGCCCGAGCCGCACGAACATTGCGTCGAGCAGCCGCACCCCGGCGATCGACACTTTGTCGGCCAGCCGCTCGCAGTATCCGTAGGAAATCGAGAGGGCGTCCGGCAACCGGCGCAGCCGCATCAGCTTCGCAGGCCCCAGGAACCACAATGCCTGCGCGCCCCACACGCCGGTCTGCAGCACCGCCCGCAACTGCGGGGCGATCCCGCGCACGAGCGAGAGGTCCTCGATCGGCTCAGGCGTGTCGGGATTGAACCGGCTCGTCTCGCTATCGGTGAACAACATCTGGACACGGCCGGCCGGGTAGTGAAAGCAGCGAGCGGTCGCAACACCGTCAGAGGGGAGAATCGATTCCTCATCGTTGAGGATCGCCACCGATCCTCCGGCTCCCGCCCCGACCTTGTCGATCCCGTACGCGTGGCGGATCTGGCCGAAGCTGTAGCCACCGAGCCTCCGGGCGGCCGCGCAACCACGCGTCCAGGTCCCCTCGTTCTTCGGTCCCGGTGCGGCAGTGCGCAGCGGTGGCGGCGTCCGTGCGATCAGCCGCCTGCTCGTGCCCTTGACCGGCCGCACCGTTCGTTCGAACGTCGCGATCACCTCGCGCACGAGCGGCTTGACGGCGGCCGGCAACCGCAACGGACGGTTGGCCTGATAGAGCGTCGCGGTCTCATCGGGAAGGCTCGTGATCTTGACGTGAAAAGCACGCTCCAGCCGAGCCTGCGTGCCCCTGACCCGCGCGAACACGCCGCTCGGGTCGATCGATGCCCGCAGCCCGAGCCGCGCGATCGCCGCAACGAACGCCCTGCGCGTCGCCGGCGAGGCGCCGTAGCGACGAGCGATCTCAGCCGGACTCAGAAAACGCCGATAGCCGGCCGAACCCGGCCGCTGGACCGCCCAGAACGCCGCCACCGCCTTCGCATCCGGCCGTTTGAGCCCGAAATAGAACGTCAGCACCGGCGGCCGCTCGGCACCCGGCGCAGCCAAAACCGCCCGCGAACCAGACGCGTTCAGCAGCAGGACGGCGAAAGCCAGCACGGCCCCACCGAATGCCAGTCCCGCCCACAGCCTGCTCACCACGCGCACCACAGTCATCGTAACCAAGCGGACCATAGACGACGACAGCCCGCTCGCTCGCGCTCGGAGGGCGGAACTGGTTCGAGCCCCGCACGAGCGTCATGAACCGACGAGACTCGACCAGCTGCGCTGACTCCGCGTCGACCGACGGCTGGTCTGGAGCGCCCGGAATAGAATGAGTGACGGCGTCCTACACGTCGATCGCCGAACTGCTCCGCCCAGGTTGAGGAAGCGCTACGCGACGACAAGAGCAGCACCGAGGCTCTCACGACGCCATCGTCTGGTCGCCGATGCTCATGTGCGCGTCATCACCGCCGGGACGAAAGGAGTCGTCAGCGGGAGTCGCCGCCGAGCGGCTTCACCCCGAAACGGCACGACGGCACGGCTACTGGTCGGAGCGCGAAGAGCGGCAGTGTCGATGAGATGCCGCCTGGGCGACGACGCGGAACTGAACACCGGCCACGTCGGCTCACTCGCGCTCGGATTCACGCGATAGGCGAAACGCGGCACTCGACATCGACGTTGCAGAGTCGGCAACAACAGCCTTGCCGGCTAGCACGCGATCTGGATCAGATAGAGGCCAGACTCGCCGTGTTCCCTCCCACACCACCCGGCATATGGGTCCGCACGGGCCGGCGGTGTCGTAGTCGCCGGGGTGTGGCCGGCGCCGACTGAACTCTCGCACGTGGGCAATGATGCGGATCGCCGGGGGCCGACCCCGGGTTCGCGGTCGGCCGCGGTGTGTGGCGAAGAGTGTCTGGGCTGGTGTCTAGGCGAGCCTCAGTGGGAGTTTTCGGAGGATCTCGTGCTGCCGCGCGCCTGCTCAGGTCAGTGTGTAAAGCCCGTTTCTTCGCGGTCCCCTCAACCACCTTGTCTGAGTGCCGTGCCGGTGGACCTTGCGCGTTCGGGTGCACCTTATGGCCTCGGAGACTCCTCGTTGTGCACCGCTCCCGGTCGGGACCGATTGTCGTGCGCTACATACTCCTTGCGTGAACGGTCTTGCACTTCAGTACCTCGCTGGTGGTAGTCGACTGTCCGTCCGGCCGGAGCGAGGCTGAAACATGAGGTCGCTCCGCGGTTTCTGCGGGCTCCTTCACGACGGTCGCGACGGCAGAAGCTGCTGCCGCCAGCGCCGCCCGCACCACAGCCAGACGAGTACCCGGGGCCACCACCACCGCCGCCCCACAGGCCACCGCCGCCGCCACCGCCGGCAAAGAAAGCTGTGCCGCCGTCGCCACCGTCGTTAAACGAGCCTGAGTCGCCCGCTACCGTCGGAAGGAGGATGCCCGTTTCGCTCGGGACCGCCCCGCCCTCGCCCGCAGCCGAGTCGCCGCCCGCCCGCCCGGGCCGCCACTGTCGACGCGGCCCGACGCGCCGCCCGGCGCGCCGCCCGGCGAATCGGCGTTCCCGCCGGCGTTCGTGCCCGTTGGGCATTTCTGGGCACCGGCACCGCCGCCGCCGCCGGCCGCCAGCAACGCCCCATTGCCAAAGCCCGGAAAGCCGACGCCCAGCTGGCAATCAGCGACCCGCCTCCACCGCCAGCCGCGCCGGCACCACTCAAGAGCTTCGGGCCACCATCACCACCGCCCCCGATGCCACCACTGCCGCCAGCGGGCCCACATGCTCCCCCGGCCGAGCCCACCCCGACAAACAACTGCTGTGCGGGCAACACCGGGATCGTCGCCGTCACCGACGCGCCCAAGCCACCCTTCACGGCCCCGCACGCACCGCCACCCGCGCCGATCACCGTCGCCGTCATCGACGTCACCCCTGCCGGCACGACAATCAAGCTGCTGCTCGGGGAGCTGAAGGTCATCGTCGCCGCGCTCGCGTCGCCGACCCCAGCGACACCCACGACACAAGACGCCCACCACGGCCACACTGGCGCACCGTGCCCGGCGCCCGACACACACCATGCGCTTATCGGAACCGGCCATCATCCCTCCTTGTCGCAGAGCTCACGCGTGAGGACTCTTGGCAACGATCCACGCCCACCGCGAATCCGAAATCGCCCACATCAACCACCGGCGAGCGCCAAGGCGCCGGATCCTACCAGCGCGGAATCGGAAACACGTCGCTTATCAACCCCGCCCACGAGTGCGACACAACGCGGTGATCATCGGCCTTGATGTCGCGAAACTTGGCGTTGATCGATCGTTGGCGATGGAAGACTCACCGCGCCTCTCCGCGCGCGTCGTGTCCGCTTGCTTTGTCAGTCGAGCTGATCGAATCTAAAGTCGATCAGAAGGATCTCGAGCGAGACACCGCTCCGTGCGCAGAATCTCTTGACGTCCCGCCAGAACGGCCGGTCGCGGTACGAACCGTGACCAAGTGCTCGGATGCTGATCAGGCTCA
This sequence comes from uncultured Solirubrobacterales bacterium, assembly GCA_963826895.1. GTDB lineage: Bacteria > Actinomycetota > Thermoleophilia > Solirubrobacterales > Solirubrobacteraceae > Palsa-465. The sequence goes on along the minus strand of CAWGYJ010000005.1, from coordinate 49,336 downwards.
TTGTGCGGTGGACGACGGCGGCGATGCCAAGTAGATCATGGATGGTCGGGGCAGGCACGGCGAACCGTCTCGTCGCGCTCCCGCATTCACGAACCAGCAGCACTCTCGCGACGGTTCTGGCGAGCCTGCGAAGCTTCCGCTTTCGGACAGAAGCACGCACCTGCGGCGACTCACGCTGACGACTCCTTTCGTCCCCATGCGGATGGTCGACGCGCACTTGAGCTTTGGCGACTTTCTGTCATCCGGCGGCGCGTCACAAACGCTCGAGGCTTGGTCACGTCAAGCTCCCCAATCATCGAGGCAGGCTTTCATGCCGGGAGCTCGACGCCCGTCAACGAAGAGCAGCTCTCGAGCAGCAGCTGATGAACCTCCCTGTCCTGGGCGAGCGCGGCCGGAGGCCGCGGTCGGCGGTGGTAGAAGTAGCTGCCGGTGATGTCGGCCGTCTCCGAGTCCACGGCCAGCCACACCTGGGTCAGCGGAGCCTGCGCCAGGTCGTCTGGCGCTCCGGCTCCCCCCATCTTTGTCGCCACCCAGCCCGGGTCCACCGCGTTGGCGGATACGTCCGGCCATCGTCCGGCGACGATGAACGCCAGGGCCGCGTCGAGTAGCTTGGAGTCGGCGTAGGCTTGTGCGCTGTTCCAGCGCCGCCGCTGCCACTGCAAGTCAGCGAAGTCGGGATCCCCGGACTGATGCATGCCCGAGCTCAGGTAGATCAGCCGGGCGGGGCGCTGCACCAACGCGGTGAGTAGGAAGGGCGCCAAGACATTGATCACGAACACGTGCTCCAGGCCATCTTCGGTCTCGGCGCGGCGCTCTCGGTAGCCGACACCCGCGTTATGGATCACTGCGTCAAACCGACCCTCTGCGTTCACCGAGTCGGCGAGTTCCCGCGTTTGACGGATGCTGGAGAGATCGCCCACAAGCACCCCCGCGGCGCCAGGCGCACCGGGCAGCGCCTCCTTTGCACGCGCGCGAGAGCGTGCATGCAAGAAGACCTTGTGGCCATCAGCAATCAGCTGGTTGCCCCACACCTCGACGTCGAAGAAGCTCGGCTTCTCGACCGACCGCTCGCCGCGCTTTCGCCCCACGCTGTTCGCGACCCGGAGCGTGCCGACGACCGCGCCCGATTGAGTTGTTCGCAGCTCCGGGCCCGGCGCCAGGTTCGCGGTCAGCACGACCACATTGACATTCCTCACTCCGCCCTGCTCCCCTTCGAGCGCTCGACGGCCGTGGCTGGTCGCCGCGATGCGCGGACGGCCGCGCCTTGACCAGTGCGCGCGCACTTCGCGCGCCGACGCCGTCCGGTAGCTGATCCCGCGCTCGATCAGCGCGAGCGTCAACAGCCGCCCGTCGCGGCCGGTGACGAGCGCATGGAACACGCGTCCGCGCTTTGACACCTCGACCACGTCCCCGACCATCACCTGGCCGATCGTCATGCCTCTTCGTTCCTCGCCGACCACAGCCCGACCGTCTCCTGGCAGAGCCGGCTGGCCGCAAACGCGAGCGCGCGGCCGAGCTTCGGATCGCCGGCATCAGCGATGGCGTGTCAGTTTGGTGACCGGCTGCCGCCGTGAAGAGACAGCCGCCGCGTGTGTAAAGCTTGGTGTGGTGAGAATCGGCGGCGAGCGGTTCGTTGCCTGAACCAACCGTTAAGGGGGAGCGTTACGCGCCCGGGCTCGACGGGCTGCGGGCGATCGCGGTGCTGGCGGTGGTCGCCTACCACCTGGGCTTCTCCTGGGCGCCCGGCGGGCTTCTCGGTGTTGGCGTGTTCTTCACGCTGAGCGGCTACCTGATCACCGATTTGCTGCTCGAGCGGTGGATCGATGGCGGTGCGCCGCTGCTGGACTTCTGGCGCCGCCGCGCACGGCGGCTGCTGCCCGCGCTGTACGTGATGCTGATCGTCGTCGGCGCGTGGGTGGCGATCGGGCACCGTGATCTGCTTGCCCAGGCGCGCGGCGACACGTGGTCGGCGTTGCTGTATGTCAACAACTTCTGGCAGATCGCGCAGCACAGCTCGTACTTCGCGCGCTTCGGCCCGCAACCGCCGCTGCAGCACCTGTGGTCGCTGGCCGTGGAGGAGCAGTTCTATCTGCTCTGGCCGTGGCTGCTGTTCGCGCTGAGCCGAGTCGTGCGTGAAAACCCGCAGAGCCGGCGTTTGCGGCCCCGTCTGGCGGGCGTCACGCTGCTATTGGCGGGCGTCTCCGCGCTCGAGATGGCGCTGCTCTACCACCCTTCGGTCGACTCCACACGGATCTACGAGGGCACCGACACGCGAGCGTTCGGGCTGCTGTTCGGCGCCGCGCTGGCGATGGTCTGGCCACGTGAGCGGCTCAGTGCTCGGGTCCCTGTGTCGGCTCGGCGAATCCTCGACTGCCTCGGCGTGCTCGGCCTCGCCGGGATCATCGTGATGTTTTGGCGGACCGGCGAGTACTCGGGCTTCCTATACCAGGGCGGCCTCGTCATGCTGTCGCTCGCGACAGTGCTGGTGATCGCCGTGGCCGTGCACCCGGCTAGCCGGACCGGCCGCGCGCTCGGGGTCGCGCCGCTGCGCTGGATCGGTGTGCGCTCGTACGGAATCTACCTCTGGCACTTGCCGGTCATCGCGCTCACCACCCGCGCGCTCGCGCAGCCGTCGGCGATCCGGGCGCTCTGGCAAGTCGCATTGACAGTGGCGCTCGCGGCGCTCTCGTGGCGGCTGATCGAGCAGCCCGTCCGCCAGGGCGCGCTCGCTCGCACGGTGCGCCGGGCGCGCCGCACCGGGCTGGGTGCTCTCTCGCTGCGGGTGCGTCTCGCTGCGATTGGCGCGGCGGGTGCCGCGGTGGCCGCGCTGGCGCTGTTCCTCAGCGCCACGCCCACGCCCTTATCCGCCGTGCCGCTCTCCACCGCCGTGGTGGTCCCTCCCGTCCCGGCGCTTCCGGCGACATCCCCAGGCAGCACGCGCGCGGGGCAGCCCACGGTCGTCTCCCGCGTGCTCTCCGGCAACCCGTCGCGCAGCTCCTGCGCGAGCGTCGCGTACTTCGGCGACTCAACCTCGGAGGGCCTGAACTCTCCGGACTATCTCCCCAACCCCGCACAGCGCCTCACTGCCCAGTTCGCGCGCGTCGGCGTCAGGCATCAGGTGTACGAGATCGACGGCGGGGACTCGATCGTCGAGTCGCTGGTCGGCCAGACCGACATGTACACGCTCGCTCAGGGGATCAAGCGATCGGGCTATCGGGGCTGCTGGGTGCTCGCGCTCGGCACCAACGACACCGCCGATGTGGCCGTCGGCTCAAATGTCTCGCGGAGCGCTCGCATCGCACGGATGATGTCGATCGCCGGCTCGCAGCCCGCAATGTGGGTCAACGTACGCACCTTGCAATCGACCGGGCCATACGCGGAGAGCGACATGGCCGCCTGGAACACCGCGCTGTTGCGCGCCTGCCGCCGCTACCCGAACATGCGGGTGTTCGACTGGGCCGCGATCGTCCGGACGCAGTGGTTCATCGTCGACGGGATCCACTACGGCACCCCCGGCTACCGTTGGCGCGCGCGGCTGATCGCGAACGCGCTGGCGCGGGCCTTCCCCGCCGGTGGGCGCTCGAGCGGCTGCCTGGTCGAACTGCCCCCGCTCCGCCGCAGCTCGGCGCCGAAGCCGGGAGGCTCGGGGGCTGCAGAGAAGGACCGCCCGTAGTACACCGAGCTTCGGCGATCCAGCTTCGCCGCACGCCGGAGGCGAGCGGCCGGCTGCATTTCCGACCCACTCGGATCCGCCGAGCCCACGGCCGGTCGCAGCCGTCGCGCTCGTCGCCGGGACGATCTGCCCGACGGTAAGCCCGATCCGCGCACGCGTTGCCGCACACTGCAAGTCGTGAGCGCCTGGTCGACCAGCGCGTCCTACGATCTGCCTCGATGCCGGTCGAGATCTTCCGCCACAACGACGAGAGCTACGAACGCTGGCTTCGCGCCAACCGCGACGGATTCGTCGTCAACGCGCGCCAGCGGATCACGCCCGCCTACCTGCGCCTTCACCGCGCGTGGTGCGACCACATCACGGTCCTGCGCCCGAAGGCGACCACGTGGACGGCCGGCGAGTACGTGAAGGTGTGCGCGGCCGACCGCTCAGAGCTCGAGCGCTGGCTGCTCGCCGAGGTCGGCGGCCGAGTCGACGACCGCTGCTACTGCCTCGCGGACTAGAGCTCGCTTGGCGTCCTGCTCGGCGCTGGGGCTCGTCGGTGTCTAGACCGGTGAGACCTGCCAGAGCTCGTCGAGGTCGTGCGCTTGGCTGATCCAGCAGCGCGCGTCCTGCTGGCCCAGTTCGATCAATGCTCGCGCGAACTCGGGCGCGAACAGCAGGAAGCTGAGCAGCGCGGCGTGGCGCGCGTCCGTGCCCGCGGCGGTGAGCTTGGCGAGCAGGGCGACGTCCGATGTGATCGCCTGGAGCGAACCCGAGTAGTGCTCGCGGACGACGCGCAGGGCGCGCTCCGCGATCGCATCGGTCTGGGTCGGCGCCACGAGGATGTAGGGAACCACGCGCTTGGCCGTCCGGGCCGACCCGCCGCTCACGGTGAGCAGCTCGTTGATGCCCGCGAGCGTCTGGACGTCCGCGGCCAGCTGATCCTCGAGCACGCCGATCAAGATCTGCTCGGCCCCCTCCAAGGCGTCCGGCCGCCGTGCACCCGCCAGATCCGCTCCACCGGGCCTCACCGAGGTGACCGCGACCACCACCACGCGAGCCGCTCCTAGAGCAAGCGCCGGCTTGATCGGCGTGTTCAAGCGAGTGCCGCCGTCGAAGTACCAGCCCCGAGCGGGCTGCGGTCCCGTCACCTGAACGGCCGGGAAGATCCCGGGGATCGCGGCCGAGGCGAGTACGTGCTCCTCCGCCAACCGCGCGGCCACGTAGTCGATCCCGCGACGATCATCTGGCGGTGGCGACGCGAGTCCGTTATGAAAGACGACCGAGCGCCCGCTGAGCGCAGAGGTCGCGACCACCCCGACCGCATCGATCCGCCCGCCACGGACGTTCCCCTCAATCTGGTCGAAGTCCACGCGTTCACGCAGCGTCACCCGCAGCGGCTCAGGGTCGAGCAACGAGTTGATCCGCAGCCCAGACACGTCGAGGACCTCGCCCATATAGCCGACCGCCCGCCGCACGGACGCGGTCGACAGGAGCCGCCTGGCCACCTCGCCCCATCGCAGCGACTCCCACGTCGCCAGCGCGCGGGCGATCAGCTCGCTCGTTTCCAGCTGCGCGTTCGCGGCTAGGAAGCTCACGTTCAGCGCGCCAGCACTCGTGCCGATGAGGATCCGAGGAGCTTCGTCGCGCTCCTCGAGCACCGGCAACAGCACCGACAGCACACCGGCCTCGTAAGCGCCGCGCGCGCCGCCGCCACCAAGCACCACCGCAACCGGACCTTCCCGCACACTCGCACCCACACCAGGGAGCCTAGACGCCCATCGGACGACCCGCCCCCGGAGCGACGGAGGCCACCGTGCGACCGCATGCTTCCCGTGCCGGCGCCGTAGAGCCAGCTGCCGACACTCACTGCGTCGCCGAAGTGATCGCGCGGATCGGACCAGGCCTGGAGATTGCCTTCGCGGCGAAGCGATCGGGGCGCTGCTGCGGGGCCGGGCGATCCAGACATCGCCAACGCGCTCGTGCGCGGACTACGATGTCCGATGACCAAAGCACTCGCCCCATCTGGCGGCGCGGTTTTCGGAGCCATCGGGGAGATTGGAGTCAGTACATGCGAGCAGCCACGCGTTGTGGGGCAGTAGCTCTCGTTCTGGGGGTCACGATCGCGGCCGCTGCCGCGGTTGCGGCCTCGCCGGCGAAGGTCCGGCGCTGCGGGTACGCCCACAGCAGGTACTGGGGCCGGGTCGCGGTCTACCCGTGGCACATGTCGTGCCGCGCGGCCCGCGCGACGTTGACAAAGTCCGAGTTCAGGCATGACTCGATCATCAACTTCACGGCCGATGGCGCGGATACGTTTGACGGTGGCGCCGTAAAGATCGCCGGCAGGTGGTGGGTGTGCGGAGGTCGGATGGGCTACTACTTCTGCGGCTATCCGTACCGGCCTGCAACGGCGCCCGGCGTTGGTGGCGGCACGACATATAAGGGTCCGTTCACGAAGGAGTTCGTCGACGAGGCGTGCGCCGACGGCTCATATCTGTGTAAGCGCACTGCTCAGACCTTCCAGCCGCCCCGCTCGTACAAGTAGCTCTAGCGACGCGGTCGATCCCAGCTGTGCTGCGGAGGAGTGATCAGTGCTCCGGAAGCAACCAGACCGACTATTGCGACGGCTCGCACGCATCTGAGAGCCGAACGGTCGCGACGGAGCGATCTGGGAAGGTCATTCGGGTGTAAAAGCGGTAGCCGTCGCATCCGTAGCGAATGCGCGACAGGCGCGCAGTCATCGGACCCCAAAGCGGGCCGCCCATTCCGGGTTGCGTGTTCCGTACTTGGCCTTGAAGCAGAACCCGGGCTCGTCCCCAGTTCCGCCAGCGGAGGCGGCGAAGGACATACAGATCGGCGAGATCCTCGGGTGAGCCCCACAGGGTGCAGCGGCCGGGATGTGCTCGCGCCACGAAGTACCCGCTGAACGTTGGGCCCGGCGCTTGATGCCAGCAGTTGACGTACACCGGACTCGCGGGCGCGATTGCATCTGCAGGCAGGGCCGTCGTCGCCAACGCGATGCTGGTCGCCGCCGAGATTCTGGCGAGGATGCGAGCAGCGGCGCGCATGCTGATGACTCTACGGGCCCGGCGCCGCACGGGCCCACCACTTAGGCGAGTCATCGCCATTCCGATCGTCACGAATTCTTTGGCTCGATACCGCGAGCGATCGTGTCGGCGAGGGACCTTCAGACGTCGCCGTAAGACACGTCGAGCCGCAGCGGCGACGCAGCGTCTACGCGCACCGCGGCGAAACCCGGCATCGCATGAACATGCTCGAAGAAATCGGCCAGCGGCACATCGAATGACCACTCGGAATCCGCTCCGGCTGCCGTCAATGCCGGCGTAGGCTGGAAATAGAACGTGCAGTTCAGCTGTGCCATGTGGTCGTAGTCGCCGTCGGCGTCGACGAACGAGAACTGGCGGGTCATATCGAGCTGGAACGTGTCCCCGCCGTATGTGCCGTATTGCGCGAGGATCCCGTCGCCATCTTGTTCCGGCGGCTCACAGTCCTCTACCGGCTCGGCAGCGAACCGGGCCATTACTTCCCACGTCGCCTGGACGTCACTCGCTGTCGGTGCGTCGACGTCCACGCCGGCGGCCTTGAGCATCGAAAGGAGCCGATCGAGGGCCTGATCGCTCAGCATCCGCCGCAGCGTACCGGTGCTGGCATATCGAGATGACTCCGCCGGACGGGCCCAGGAGCCCGGAGCCCTGAGCCCGGCAGACAGTGCCGGGGGTATCGTCGGTCGCCGATGCGATCCCGAGGTTTGCGCCGCACTGAGTGGATGAAAGATGTCATGTCCGGGTTGGCGTGATCGGGCGGTGAAGGTGGCCGGTCCTCCGCGTCGAACGGCGTTGTAGGCGCGCGCGGATTGCGGCCGCGCGGCCGGCTATTCGAATCGGAGGTACCGACCGTGGCTCACGCTATGCGATGGGCTGGGCTGACCGCCTGCGTGAGCGGGCGTGCCGGCGGTGTGGGCATCGAGGGGGAGGTGGCGGCATGTCGTTGGTGATGGGTTTGGATCAGCATCGGGCGCAGATCTCGGCCGAGTGGATCGAGACGGTCACGGGCGAGATCTCGCGCGCCCGGGTGGCGCCGGCGGACCGGGCGTCGGTCCGCGCGTTTCTCGAGCAGTTCGAGGGCCAAGCGCTCGAGGTCGCGTTGGAGGCGACGACGGGGTGGCGGTTCGTGGTCGAGGAGCTGCAGCGTGTCGGCGCGGAGGTGCATCTGGCCGAGCCGGCGGAGGCGGCAGCGTTGAAGGGCAAGAAAAAGCGCGCGAAGACCGACTGGGCTGACGCCCGGCATCTGCGTGAGCTGTTGCTGGTCGGCCGGCTGCCCGAGTCGTGGATCCCGCCCGCGCACATTCTGGATCTGCGCGCGCGGGTCCGTACGCGGCATCTGCTCTCCCACCAGAAGACCGAGTGGCAGCAGCGGATGCACGCCGTCCTCTATCACCACGGGATCCCGCAACGTCGCAACGTGCTCAGCGTCGCCAACCGCGAATGGCTGGCCGGTCTGACGCTCCCGGCCGCCGCCCGCGAACAGCTGACGATCGCGCTGCACGTCGTCGACGCGCTCGAACAGCGGCTGATTCCGTTCGATCGCGAATTGCGTGCGTTCGCCCGCTCCCAGCCCGGGTGCCGTGCGCTGATCGCCGAGCTGTATGGGGTAGGGGAGCTGACCGGTGTCACGATCCTCGCCGAGCTCGGCGACGCGCGGCGGTTTGCCAACTCCCGCGACGTCGTCCGCTACTCAGGCCTGGACATCACCGTCTATCAATCCGACGCGCATCGCGCGCCCGGGCATCTGTCCCGCCAAGGACCACCCGCATTGCGCTGGGCGCTTTACGAAGCCGCGCAACGCGCCCGGTTCCCAGCCAGCCCCGACCGCGCCTATTACCTACAGCTCGCCGAACGGATCGGCGGCAACCGTGCGTGCCTAGCGCTCTCACGCAAGCTGCTCAAACGCAGCTACCACATCCTCAAAGCCCTCGGCGACCAAGCACTCGCACCAGTCGCCTAACCCATCGTCACGCGGCAAGCCCCAGATCATCCGATGAACCGCGGCCAGCTCCCGGCGAGATCGCTGCCGACCCGCCACAACGGGAACGGCCCAGAAAGAATGAGCGGCCGCACCCCATCTGCCGGAACACCCCATCACACATCATGTCGCCGACCCGGTAGCCACCCCGAGCCGAGCACCGAAGTAAGCCTGGGCGTCCGCGGACACACCCCCGCCCCCCAACGCGCCCACGCCCCCCCAGCCGGCCAAACACCCCGCCGATGACCACCCGCTTGACACCCACCCCCGGACAAGTAAGCGATGGCGGTGTCTCTACCGGCTGTCCGACTGATGGAACGCGCGAAAGCGGCGGCGGCCGTAAAGATCACTTCGTGGACTCGGCCGGGGCGATTTCACCCGTAACGAGCGAGCACGTCGTTGAGCACGACGGTGCAGGCGGCGTGTTCGCGCTGTGGGAGCGTGCAGGTCGCGCCGTATTGCTGTCCGTAGCGGCCTTTGATGCCGTCGATCCCGTTCGCGGGGTCGGGGCCGCCGCTCGGGAAGCCGTCGCCCGCGACCCCGGGCGGGTCCTCGAACAGCGCAACATGCGCGCTGGGGCGGCTGACCGACTCGCCGGACGGAATCCCGTTCGTGCATGGAAAACGAAGCTTTGATGCGTATGCCGGGAAGAACGGGCAAGCCGCGAGAGCCATGCAGCCGACACATGCGGGAATCACCTGCAGCGTCAGCCCGTCCCCGTGTGAGTGTTGGTGGGGCCGTTGATGCCGGCGCGACCACACCGTCACGCTCGCCGATCCGTCCGCGCCCACAAGCCCAGCGCAGCTCATGTTGGCAGGCCCAAGGAGGAACAGATCAGTGTTGGTGTAGGCGACCAGGCCGCGAGTCGAGCGAGGCGCTCCGCGAACGACAATCGTGGACGGCACCGAAATCTTGCCCGGCGTGATCCCGAATTCGGTCCGACAGCGAACGACAGAAACGCGATGCACCGCCGCTATGCGGGCAAGGGAGGCCGACGCTCCGGCGGACGGACTCACAGTGGCGGCGCCGATCACCATGGCGACCACCGCTAGCCACCTAAACGCTCGCACGGTTGCCATCCTAGTCCTCACAGAGCGACGGCAGTGATTGCGTTGACGTCTGCGTGCCCGGTCAAGCCGCGCGATGCTGCGTCCGATACACGATGACGTGAGTGGCTACGGGGTGTACGTCATCCAGCTGAAGTCCTGTACTGACAAGGAAGCTCTGGGTGCGCTTTACGTAGGTTCCAGCTTGTACGACCCGTCGGAGCGAATGCGTCAGCATGACGAGGGTCGAGAGACAGGTGCTGTGGGACTCCGCGGTCAGTGTCGCCGCCTCCGACCCGAGCTCTATCTCGATCTCCCTTGGTGTTGGGATCGGACTGATGCGTTCGCTTCGGAGCACCGCCGAGCGGTTCGACTCGCGAACGCCGGCTTCCTCGTGCGGTGCGACGGCCGTGTCCACCGGCCTGCTGCTCAGCGCGTTCCATTCTCGGAGCGGGAGCTAGAGACGGTTGCCGAGCAGTTCGAGCACATCGTGCGCGGGTTGCTCCGGAGCGCTCGTCGTCAGCTGTCCATCAATGATGTCGTCCATGCGCTGCGCTGGACCGCGCGCGATCCCTCGGTCAGTGAGCTGGTCGCCGTGCCGAACGAATACATCGGCCGCTTCAGCCACGCCGACGAGAGAGCCGTACACGGAGCCGCGCAGCAGGTCCTGCGCCGGCGATCAGTACCAACGGAGCGACTTCGCGTTGCGACCTGACAGCACGAGACCTAGGCGCCAGGAAAGCGCTGGCTCGGGCGTCTACGCGCACCTCGTCGCCCAGTCGCGGCCGGATGGCGTTGGACACGTCTCGCTGGCTGCACCTGCGGCACTTCGTCGCCATTGGGATGGCCGCATCTGACGGCGCTCCGTGACGAAAGCGCTCCTCGGCTGGAGCCTTGCTTTCCGCGCAATCCGGGGCACTCGCCGGCGAGGTCCGCAGGCGCCTACTGTGGTAAGAGCACGTGTGCGGCCGGGTCAGCTCTCGACGCCGCAGCTACTCGACTCGGCCGGCCTGTAGCAGTGTGCTTCCGGGTGGCTGGGCAGCTGGCGGTTGTCAGGAGATGACCATCGTCTGGTGTTTTGGTCGGCGAGGTCGCTGCGCATGGCCGACTGCCGCAACCGGCGGAAAGCGTCCTTCCAATCGCCGCCGTGTCTTGCGGGAGGCTCCTTGCGGGCGCGAGTGGTTGGCTGCGGCAACCAGCGTTTGACCGCGGGCGCGGCACCTGTCAGGGTTGTGCCCGGATCGGCGCGGGAGGGACTTGTGGGAGTCGGAATCATGGAGCGTACGAGCAGGCTGGTTCATCGGGCGAGGTCGAGCGGATCGCGAATTCGCTCACTGGCGTGCGCGGGTGCGGTGGTCGGGCTCGCGGTGACGACGGCTCAGCCGGCGGTTGCGGCGACATGGACGCTGACTTCGACCCCCCACCCCGCCCGCGGCGATCTGGAAGACGTGTCGTGTACGTCGGTGAACACGTGCATCGCGGTTGGTAGCAAGGGCAGCAAGTCAAACGGGACCCTGGCGGAGCGCTGGAACGGGCACAGATGGACGATCCAACCGACCCCCAAGCCCGCCGTCGGCGCCCAGTTTCTAGGGGTGTCCTGCACGTCGGCGAACGCCTGCACTGCCGTCGGTTCCAGCGAACATTTCACCGCGACTCTGGCGGAGCGCTGGAACGGACTCCAGTGGAAGATCCAATCGACTCCCAGCGCCGCCGTCGGCACCCTTGACGGGGTGTCATGCACGTCGACGAGCGCGTGCATCGCCTCCGGCTTCGCCACGGGCCCCGTGACTCTGGCGGAGCGCTGGAACGGGCTCCAGTGGACGATCCAGTCGACTCCCAGCCCCGCCGGCGGCGACGACCAGCTGGGCGCGGTGTCGTGCACGTCGGCGAGCGCCTGTGTCGCCCTCGGCTCGGACGCATCCATGACGAAGCCGAGCGTAACGACTCTGGCGGAGCGCTGGAACGGGCTCCAGTGGACGATCCAGCCCATCCCCAACCCCGCCGGCGGCGGCCAGATCCTCGCGGTGTCCTGCACGTCGGCAAACGCTTGCATCGCGGTTGGTCACAAGGGCCCAGCACTAAACCGAACTCTGGCGGAGCGCTGGAACGGACTCCAGTGGAAGATCCAATCGACCCCCAACCCCACTGCCGGCGGCGTCTTCTACGGGGTGTCGTGCACGTCGGCAAACGCATGCATCGCCGTCGGCTACGAACCAAAAAACTCTCACGCGCTGGCGGAGCGCTGGAACGGGCAACAATGGACGATCCAACCGACCCCCGACCCCGCCCGCGGCCCCCTGGAGGGGGTGTCGTGCACGTCGGCAAACGCATGCATGGCGGTCGGGGAAAACAACGTAGCCGAGCGATACGGATAAGCAGCAGACGATCGCCGCTGCGCCCTCACGCAGCGTCCTTCGACCGTCGCGACCGGATCGACCCAGACGACGCGCACACTCACGATCTGACAATCGGCTGCGAAGCGCCCGACTGTGTCCTGGAAAACGAGCTGGCTCTGCCTCAGAGTCGGCTGAGCCCGGTCACTCGCGCCCGCCATGAGGCACGCAGCTACGGCAAAGCAAGGCGCGACGCCAGCGTTGGGTCCGTCTCGCATCTCGCCAGAACCGCGCATCTCGGTCGCACAATCGGGTGGTCGCGCCAATGCGATCACTGGCGCGGACGCCGCCGCCCCGTGGAAGCGCTCGTCCGGGCGACGCGATTTCGAGGAGCCGCCGACCGCTCAGATGTTGTCTTGGCGCATCCGAACTCGAGTACGATCGGCTCTCCCATGTGGCCGTTTCTCATCACAGCGCTGGTGATCGTGCCGCTGCTCATCGTCGCCTTCTTGCGCGTTCGCCGACGCTGAGCGGCGCACCGTCGTGCGGCAACGACCGGTCGTGAGTTCGCCACCAGGATCACCAGGAGGCGGCGTGGCAGTATAGATCCTCGACCCGCGTAATCGGGCTCTGAAGGCGCCGGGTGGATCACTACGGTGGGTTCCCGGTGAATGCTCTCCGGGCGTGGAGAGGTGTCGAGGCTACGGTGAGCGGCTATGTCGAGGTCAGCTGCACGATTCCGAACACCGTCACGCCGATGCCGAGCGCGACGGTGAGCGGGGCGACGACCGCCGGCCAATGAGCGGACAACCAGCCGCCCGCCGGCCCGAGGATCCGCTCAGCGCGCTCGCCCATCACCGCGATGAGTGCTGCGATGGCGATCAGCGGGAGCGTGTAGATGACGCAATAGAGGATCAGGAGCAGCAGCCTTTCGGCGCTCGATACGCCGGAGCCGACAATCATCGCGATCGCGGCAAAGTAGGGAAATGCGGTAAGTAACTCCAGCCCCGCGATACCGGCTCCCATGAGCGCCGCCGGTCGGTGCGAGGCTTGCCGGTCACTGATCGCCTCCGTGCTCACGAGCGATCTGCGGCGGATCCATACCATCGCACCGCCGGCCAGGAGCACGACTCCCGCCGCGGTGATCAACCCGTATTTGGCCGTCCTGCCCGGCTTCGGGACGAGCGCCAGGATGAGGTCTCCGAGGCCGAGCACGAGCGCAAGGCCGAACCCGAATGTCACGATCCACGCGGCCGCGGTGAACGCAATCGTCTTCTGCCGCGGACGTTTCCCGGTGGCGACGAACAGCTCCCCGCTGATGAGCGACGGGTTGATGCAATCGGCCAGTGCGATCGCCACTACCGTCGCCGCGAGTTTCAGCATGCTGGATCTTCCCATCGCCGGGATCCCGCAGGCAACTCGGCCGCCGGTCGAGCGGTCAAGCGCTGAACGGCGTCGGCGCTCAGCGGGAGCGAGTCGTCGCCATAGGGATGGTGGCCCCTGCGTGACCGAGATGACGAACGCACTCGCCGGCGACTTGCTCGCTTTCCGCGGAACCCGGGCAGCCGCGGGCTGCAGGTCGCGTCCGAATAGGACGGCCGAGTCAGTGCCCGGGCCGATCGGACCGGCCTTCGCGCAGATTTGTGTCCTATCGCGACGTGAGCGCCGCTCGGGCTGCCGGCGCCGAAGCGTTGCGTGAGCCGTGTCGACGCGCGTGTCGGATGCGCAGTGATCGTGGGCCGAGGACTCCAATAGGCTTGCGTAGCAATGACGTTTCAATGGGCTCGCGACAGCTGGCGCGAGAGGGTGACAGGGCCTGTCCATCGATCGAGTTCGCAGCGGTCGCGGACTCGCTTGCTTGCGGGTGCGGTGGCGGTACTCGCGATGGTCATGGCATCGTCGGCCCTTGCGACGACCTGGACGCTGATGCGGACTCCGCGTTCGCCGGGCAGCTATCTCTTCGGGGTGTCGTGCACGTCACCGAGCGCGTGTAGCGCGGTCGGTTACAAGGGGGTTGACTCGGACACGACTCTCGCGGAGCGGTGGAACGGACATAGATGGACCATCCAGTCGACCCCCAACCCGAACGCGCTGCTATCTGGGGTGTCTTGCACATCGCCGAACGCTTGCATCGCCGTCGGTCGCAAGGGCACCGGTCGCAAGGGCAGCCCGATCAGGGCCTTGGCGGAGCGCTGGAACGGGCGCAAATGGACGCCCCAGTCGATCCCCGCCCCGGGCGGCTTTGCGCTTCTTAGCGGGGTGTCGTGTATCTCGGCGGATGCGTGCACGGCCGTCGGTGAAAGGGCGATCGAGCCGCTCGTGGAGCGCTGGAACGGGCACAAGTGGGCGATCCAGTCGATCCCGCGGACGGCGGACGTCTCGCAACACTCAACGTCGGGGCTGTCAGGAGTGTCGTGCACATCGGCGAACGCCTGCATCGCGGTCGGTAGCACGGCGAACGGGGCGCTGGCGGAGCTCTGGAACGGGCACAAATGGATGATCCAGCCGACCCCCAGCACAACGGACGGCGGTCAACTTGATGGGGTGTCTTGCACGTCGGCCGACGTCTGCATCGCCGTCGGGGACACAAACATCATGGAGCCCAACGGCGAAAGCGGGACCGCGACGCTGGCGGAGCGCTGGAACGGGCACAGATGGACGATCCAGCCGACCCCCAGGACAACGGACGGCGGTCAGCTCAATGCGGCGTCCTGCACTGCGGAGAACGCCTGTATCGCCGTCGGTGACAGAAACACTGTCGGGTCTAACGGTAGAAGCGGGACCGCCACGCTTGCCGAGCGGTGGAATGGCCATAAGTGGACGATCCAGTCGGCCCCTTCTCTCGCTGCCTCCTACGGCAGCCTGTACGGAGTCTCGTGCGCATCCGCGAGGGCTTGCATCGCCTCCGGTAACCCGGACCTTGCGGAGAGATACCGATAACGTGCCCCAACGGCAGGTTAGCGGCGATGTCGAGTGCCGCACGGATGTGAGCAGCTGCGGGGCGCATAGAGTGCCTTGACGGGCCGGGACCGGCCCGGGGACCCAGGGCCAACCACAGGAGGGCAGCGATGTTCAAGTACTGGCGTAGGAGCGCGATCGGCGCGCTAATGCTCACAGCGTCGGTCGGTGGGCAGTCGGCACTGCCGGCGTCGGCGGTCGGGAAGTCCCAGCCGCTGACGAGGACGGCCGTGATCAAGTTGATCAAGCAGTACGCAAAGCCCGGACCGCGTGGCGAGACCGGTCCGGCGGGCAGCTATACGATCGGCCCGGGCTCGGGACTGCAGCAAACCGGGCGGGCGCTGAACATCGACGGAGGCATCTTTGCACCTGTCCGGGCGGCGAGGCTCTGACCGGGTTGTCGGCCAGCGGTACCGGATCGCACTCATGCAACTTATCCTCCGGTTGACATGTATGTCGACGCGGCTGGGCAGAACCAGAACGCCGCAACCCCGCCCCGACCTTGCCACTCACCAGCTTGGGTTTCACCACCGTCGTTTCGACGGTGGCCCCGCAGCTCGGTCCGCCGGCGACGGGTACAACTACGTCAACGCGGCGATCGAGCTCGCTAACAACGCGGCGCCAACCACGCCGGACACGGTCGAGTGCGAACTAGGTCGACAGCACCACCGGCCAGGTCGACCAAACGGTCGCAGCAGATTTCGGCGGCTACACAAACCTCGACCTTCAGGGTTTCTTTGACCCCGACGGCGACACTCTCGCTGTCAAGTGCAAGGTGGTCGGGACGAACTCAGGTGAGGACGCGCAGGGAACGATGGTCGAGTTCCCCACCACCGCAAGCGGCTGAACAGGTGGGAGTGTCGTAGGAGCCCTATAGGCATGAGCGAAAGAAGATCGTCATGCCTTAAACTTGAGGAAGAAGCGTCAATCGGCCAGTCACTGGTCGTGTCGGTGGGCCTTCAGGCGAGCCGGCGCGACGTCCTGGATCCTTGATCCGCCCAGCTCTTGCTGACGCGACGCCAGGCGCCGCTAGTTCGGGATGCCTGGGGTCGCCGCAGGGGGTCGGAGCAGGGGCGCGGTTAGGCGGCGCGGGCGGCGGCGGCCGCGCCTTCGAACATCGCTGTGAAGGTGAGGGTGAGGGTGAGGGTGAGGTCGGGGATCAGCGAGGCTACGTCGGGTTGTGGTTCCCTGTCCCAACGGTCGCGGACGATCTCGCGTGCGGCATCGACGATGGCTTCGTAGGCGATCGTAGGGAGTGGCGCGAGGACGGATCGCGGGCACGGAAGTGCTGGTGGCCCTCGGCGACCAGCGCGGTGAAGACTTGGCGCTAGACACGACGGCGGGTGCATGCCTCGGAGCCGGCCGACTCGAGTTCTACGAAGAATGCGCGGCGGGGAGTCCTTGCGGTCGCCGTGGACCAGCTAACGCGCGCGGGCGGCCGAGCCGTCGAGTTCGGATGCCTTGTACCGGTCCGGCACCTGTCTGCAACGGCGTTTGGTCGCCGAAGCGATCACGAGGGCGACCGGCCTACAGCTGCTCGAAGCGATCGTCAGCCATCAGTCCCGTGTCGGCGGAGGGCTGGCTCTTGCTCCTGCCAGGCAGCCGGTCTCCTCCCTTACCCGCAGGACGGCCGACCGGACCGAGTATGCCTCCGCCCGGCCAACTCATCGGTCGCCAACGCGGATCGTGCGACAGGAGCAGACTGCACGAGGAAAGCGATGGCGCCGCGTGCGGCTTCCGCCCTCACGAGCCGCGCTCTTAGGCTGGAGCACCGCGACTGGGGTGGACACGTGGCTTCGATCCGGCGAATATGCAGTTGGCGGCCGAGTTCGGCATATGGAACCGTCAGGAGACAGTCTGGGAGGAGGTCGGGATGAAGCGCATCGACGTTGTGAAGAAGCGGGACGGCTGGGCTGGAGAGAGCAACGGCCGGACCGTGCCCAACACGAAGGCGACTACAAAGGCCGACGCGATCAGGAGACCGCGGCTGTGGCGAAGAAGAGCGCGGAGCCAGTGTCGGTAAAGATCCACAAGCAGGACGGGAAAATCCAGGAAGAACGGACCTATCCGCGTTCCGCCGATCCGAGGAGAAGCAAGGGCTAGGGCTCCTCCTGGTCGCGTTCGACAAGGCGTCAACGGCCGCGCTGTCGGTCGTCGCTGAAGACGTGGCGATGGCCTCACGGGCAGCGCTCCGACTCTCCTTCGCTGCCTCGTCGTTGCCAAGCCATCAAGCAGTCGGACGACCTCGGCATCGTCGGCGCGCCGTTCAACGGACATATGAACTCAGAGTTTGCACCGATGTTCGCTTCGACGCGACGGCGGGGATCTCGAATCGTCTGCCGTTGGAGGCAATAGGGTGACCAACGCCAATGCACTTCAGGACAGATCAGCCGACACCGTGTCGCGTTTCGACGCCAAGCGCGACCTGCTTTGCCTCGAGAAGGATCGCGCCCGTGTTCAAGGTTGCGTCGACCGGGTCCGTCGCAAGTCCTTGAATCGCTGCGGCGAGTGACGCCTCCGGTATCCACATCGCGAGCAGCTCCCAGTTGAGCTCAAATGAGTGCCGTACCGCTCCGCCCGCCATCGGCTGACTCACGCGCTCGACTGCGGCCGCTCTAAGCAGCGCGACCAGAAAATCGTCGTCGTTGATCAACTCCGCGAGGCTCGCCGCGGTGCCGCGTGGATCCGCGGCGTAGGACCAAGAGAACAGGGCCATGAGCCCTTTCTCTTCCGAAAGTTCAGACGCATCAGCCGAAAGCACAGCGGCCACGAGCTCTGCCTCTAGGGCGGACGCGTCATCCTCGCTTATCAGGCCTAGCCCCTCTCCGTGGCGGTGGCCGACTAGTCCGATCAGATCGCGCTGGTCCGTGAGCCTCGGCAACTTCGGAAGGGCTGCTCGAACTGTTTGGTTGACGCCGGCGCTGTCTAGTTTGCGGAGCAGTCTCGAGATGACACGCGTGACTTTTGCGTTGGCGCCCGGATCTAGAACGTCGCGCACTCCTTCGCGAAGCCTGCTGCGCTGGTTGTAGAGAACGGCGATTGGCACATCGGGATGCTCGGTTGGAAAGCGGCCTTCGTAGTCCTCCAAGCGGTCGAGCAGAGACTCAAGCTGCTCGGCGTCTAGCTCCGACAGCAGGCGCGACAGCGACCCTTCATCCTCCAACACCTCTACCGCCTGCTCGACGAGTCCCACTGGGAGGACGCCGGGCGGCAGCGCGCGGCTCATATAGATGTCGAGAACCTCGCGATGTGCCACCCTGCCCTCGCGCCGCCAGACTGGAAGCCAGTCCTCGTTGTACCCACCGCCGCCGAGATACCGGCCTGCAACCGGAAACACATTGCGCAGAATCGTCGCAACAGATGCTCGGAAGCGCCCAGCGGCGTCAAGAATGTTCTCGACTTGCTGCGCATCAGGCGCCGTGTCCCGCGGCTGCACCAGATCCGGGGCCGTTGGGAGCGTCAGCGTCTCCCTCGACACCGTGAGAAGCGCGAAACTCGATGGGACCCTGGCTCTCAGAGCTTCGAGCAATAGAACGTCAACGAGATCGATCTCCTTCCCGACGAGCGTTAGCGTTCCGGGTAGTTCGTTGATGTAGCGGCGTATGTCGCGGACGGTCGAAAACAGCGAGCACAAAGCCCCGAACGTGGCGGTGTACGTGTCGGGGTTGAACTTGTATTGGCCAACGTCACCGATCGCGGCGCTCATCGCATCCGCGAGCACCTGCGCGAGGGTGGCGCGGGGCAAGGGCGGAACGTCATGCGTTACTTGCACGATCTTCTCGAGGAACGCGTAGCCTTCATCGTCGTCCTCTCCTTCGGTGAGGGCGCGCGCGACACGCAACTCATCGAACGCTAAGACGTAGACCGTGTTCGGAAAGTCGGCGACCAACTTCACCAGTCGAAAGACATCACGGATCTCGTTGCGATCAAGACGGTCGATGTCGTCAACCAGCACGACCAAAGGTTTGTCGAGCTTCGCCAACAGCTCTCGAACGCTCCTGCGTTGATCGACCGCTGATGTCTGCGGTCGCTTGGTCCGCCGCTTCAGGAGACTGCTCAGCACGTTCCCGCCAACTGAGGCTCCGGGGACGGGAATAAATGCCGTGAGAGGGGCCAGCACCACTGCGTAGTCGGAGATGCGGCCGGCCAATTCCCGCATGTCGTGACCATTTTTCAACTGGGCCGCGAGCTCGCTGAGGAATCGCACGACGAGTTCTTCGGTGTCCGAAAACAGCCAGGGGTCGAATCGGACAACGTAGCCGCTACGTGCAGTCAAGATCGCCTCGGCAGCAAGGTTCAGCACCGATGTCTTGCCAGATCCCCATGGTCCGGATACGCCTATTACGAAGCCGTGGGCGCGCAGGCGCGACGTGGCCTCAGAAGCCAGCATGTCGGCCATCGGGCCACGGTGAAGGATGTCTTGTGAAACCGTGTCTATCGGCTGATCGCCGTCGAGCGACGACGGAGCGATGGCCAGGGTGGTGAGCTGAGGGACGGGCGGAGGCGGCGGCTCGAGCGGCTCGTCGAATCTAGCTGCCAAGAACTCCTCGAGCGTGGCCGCGTCACTCGCCGCTAGGACCCGCTCGTCGATCTTGTACGACCAACCATCCTTCGGTGAGCCACTGCCCGTGCCCAACCCCCAATGGTCTTCAACGAGCAGGCGAGACAACTCGCGCTCAAGGATGGGGTCAAAGTGAAAGGCCTTGAGATCCTCTGAGGTGAAGCTTGCTTCCTGCGACCTGTCCCTATAGCGGCGAATGAGATCGACGCATACCTTCCAATACGCCTCTAGAAGCGGGCGCGCCTCAGCGACAGTCGCCAAGGCACGAAGGGATAGATGCACAAGCTCGTCCGGCTGATCAAACGCAACGTAGTTGCGCAGCGAGCCAACCGCTCCCCGCACGAGGACGTCGGGCCTCTGCGCGGCGATCTCGCGCTGGAGATCCTCAAGCTTCGGCCACGCCCCGTCCTTGTGATACCAGGCATACGCACGATCGAAGACCAGCTGCTGCTCAGCGGACATAGGGTTCACGGACGGAGCTTAATCAGGGGGTGACTCTTGTAGGCCGGGATCACCGAGCCCTAGACGATCACACCCTTCAGTGGGCGATCCAGGACTCGAACCAGCGAACTCTTGCTTGCGAGAGTAAGCGGGCGTTGAGGGCAGGCGCTGCACGAAGTCCATGCCTAGACCTGTCCAGAGATCTCCTCTGGCGCCATGCCGGGCCAATGGGTTCCGGGCTGGTTTGGGGTGCCAATCCCAACTTCTGTCCGTTTAGCACGGCAACGTATTTCAAGATCGCGGGCTTTCGGACGACTCGACCGTAGATTACGTGTTGCTTTCTCAAAACTAAGGTTCCCGCCAAGACAGGAGCTAGATTCCACGTCATGATCCGTAGCTGGAACGCCTGGGGGTTGATCGCCGTCCTCGTCGGCATCGGCAGCACTCAGATCGACAGCCACTCCTTGAGCCTCGCGGCGCTCATAGCCGCTTGCATCCTGGCCGTTGTCGCAATCGTCTGCAACAACACAGTCCAGCGGTCGGTGGTCCGAGCCATCAGGTGGGCCAGCCAGCACGAAAAGGCTGAACAGGGGTCCGAGCGAATCGCCTCGGGCGGACGCGAGCACGAGGATCAGCAGCCCGAACCGGTGACGGAGCCGGAGCCAGAGCGGGAGCTGGTGCGGATCGCCGCCCTACGGAACCGGCCCAGCGTTGTCACAAGGAGACCAATACCAAACGAGTATCTCGATGCCGTGCAGGCGAGAGAGCGCGAGGTCAGGGAAGGGAACGAGGCTCGCTCGACTGCGGCCCTGAAGCCCAAGCTCAGCTCACGCCAACTGGATTGGCTGCAACACGAGACCGATGTCGCGAACGATCTGATCTTTGCTGCTCAGAAGCTCCGGACAGATGTCGTCAATTCGATGACCGCTCCAGGTCCAGGCCTCGCATTCTTGGTCACCCCGAGTGGCGCTGCCCTACGCAACCGGATTGTTCTTTGGCAGCGAAAGGTCTGGAACGAGCTAAAGAACGCTGGCATGGACGCGTTGGCCTACGAATTCCTTGATGGCCCACCGATCCTTCATAGCGAGCTAACCCTGGCTGCCTGCGATCGGTTCGCCCAGTACGTGGACGAGCGGAAGCGGATTCTCGAAAGGCTGCTCGCCCAAGCTGGCTAAGTCAGCGTGTCGACGTCGTTGTTGGCGGACCGCCATGCCAAGGGTTCTCGACAGTCCGTCCGGGGAGCCAGAAACTGGCTGACGAGCGCTTTCGTCTGCCCGCAGTCCTGAGATCGCGCGATCCGATTGGCGACTGCACGATTGTCTGATCTCTAGGGGCCTGCGTTGCCTGCACCACTAGCGGTCGGCGCCTTCTCGCGGTGACCGAGGGCGCCGATGCACCGCTCCCCGAGCGTGTCAGTGTCGCCGGCGGCTCAGTTCAGGGGCTCGAGTTCTGATTGGTGGCAGTGCTGAAGGCGCCGCTTGCCTCTGCCTGTAGGTAGCACTCCGGCGACCACTCGTCGTCGCCCGAGGGCAGCCCGATGATCGGTCCAAGGTTCTCGCACGGAAGACCGTACGTAGAGACCGGCGGGCTGCAACTGTTCGGGTCCCAGCTCGCGCCGTCGGGGTTGTCCATAGCAGTTCCGATGCACCCCTGACCGAAGGCCGCTTGAACGCGGGTGACCTGGCCTTGGGGACAGTTCGCCCCCGGATACTTCGGCTCGGCCGGGCCGTAGTCCGGGTCGGGGATGCATTGGTTCCCCAGCGCCGCTGCCGCTGACGCCGGCGCGGCTGGGGCGGACGACGCCGGCTGACTCTCAGGAGCCGACGCAATCGTCACGCTGATCGACGCGCCCGGCATGGAGCAGCCGGCGGTGTTCATCATCTCCTGGCACTGCCAGTTGCCAACGATCCAGTAGCTCGTGGCGATGTCGCCGCCTGCGTGATAGGGGCTCTTACCCGCGGCGAACGTCGTCATCACTTTTAGGGCCGCGCTGCACGGAACTCCCTTGCTCCTGACGCTCCACGTGCTATGAGTCGGCAGTTGCCCGCAGGCTCCTCCGGACGTCGAGCCGCCCGCCGGCTGCGTGCTGGTGTGCGTCTGGGAGGCGACGACCGTGGTGGTGGGCACGGGAGCCGCGGCTGGGGCATTCCTTTGAGCCCGAGTGACGGTGACGGTTCGTGTCTGACTGCCGCACCCGGTGATGCCGACGACGACCGCGATAGGAAGCAATGCGCGTTTCAAGAAGGCCCCGGGCAGAGCTTATGCCCGGCGCCAGCAACGCACAACTTGCATGGCCTGCGCCCTCGGCGGCTTGCGCGGTTCGTCCTAGCGCACCGGCGGGCAGTCACGAGCGCCGGTTCCGTCGCAGCGGACTTATGGAGATAGTCCCACGGGGAACGGGCGGATGGGGGATGATCAGGTCGTGCGCCAGCGCGGCCATCGACGCCGGACCCTCCGAGTGGGGGCTCTGCTCGCCGCATGCTCGATGCTTGGGCTCGCGACCGGTGTAGCCGGCGCGCACTTGAGCAAGACCAGGGTCTCACTCTCTGGAGGGATCGGCTCGCTGAAGCTCAACGGCTCGACCCGCGCCGAGATTGTTCGGCGGTTAGGGCCGCCCAATTACTCAATGAACGGCAACATCGGCCATGGCTCGCCTCCGACGCCCAACTATCAGCTGCTCGGCTACGGCTGCACGATGCAGATGTCGTACACATTCTGCGACGTCAACTACTACATCAATGTTCGCCGACATCGCCTCGAATCGTTCTACACGACGTCAAGCGCGTTCGTGCTTTCGGGGGGCGTTCACGTTGGAATGTCGGCGGGGAAGGCCGCGAGGATCGAGCGGGAGCCGGACCACACCGGTTGCGAGCAGGGAATCGCGGTCACCACGCCGCGACTCAGCATCTTTATTCAGACCCGCGGAGGCCACGCCGAAGCTGACGGGGTCGTAGCCGGAGGCCGTGTGTCTGGGATCTCGATCGACCACCGACCGTACGGAGTCGGGGGTCGGCATCTGCCTGTAGCGGACAACTGAGCAGGTGCTCGGAAGCCGAGACGCGCTTTGCCCGCTCTCCGGTCAGTCCACCGGCGGCGCCGGCCTACGCAGCGCAGAAACCATGCATATCGCTGACGATCGCATTGTGCTCCAGCGCGGCCATCGGCGGGCGA
The DNA here is from genome assembly GCA_963826895.1 of uncultured Solirubrobacterales bacterium. Lineage (GTDB taxonomy): Bacteria > Actinomycetota > Thermoleophilia > Solirubrobacterales > Solirubrobacteraceae > Palsa-465. The sequence continues at coordinate 26,128 of CAWGYJ010000005.1, read as the reverse complement.
CTGCATTGGCGACGCTCCAGGGTGCCGGGCGACAATGCTGAGGACGCGTCGGTCGTGATGCTCTAGTTTCGCTTGCTTGCCCCCTAATGACGCGCGGTACGGGTTCTGGATCGCTCCCGGTCAGGAGCGGCAGCCTCGGCCGGCGTCGTGTCGCGTGCCATCCGGGGCAGTTGCCAGCATGAGTTCGTGGTGATGGAGTGCCGAGGGCGTCACGGTGTCGGCTTGCCTGAAGGGATGGGGTGAGGAGGAATGGCTGAGTCGGCGGAGACTAAAGGTGGCGGAGCCGGATCGGATTCCGAAGCTTTTCCCGCGATCGTGTCCGCGCTGGAGAATGCGGCACATGCAAGAGTGACTGACGCGACCGACCCGAATGTGAGTGTTTGCTTCGCGCTTGGCTGGGAGATGTCCGCGCTGTATGAGCGGTGCCGGAACCCGTCGCCGCCCACGGGGCATAGCCAGTCGGATCTTCCTGGGGTTGGGAGTCTTGATCCAGAGGAGAGACTCGCGCTGCTCGGCGAGCAGATCCGTGTGGGAGCTGAGAAGGTACAGAGCGTGATCAGCGCGGTCGGGCTTGATCCTGTTGATCTGACGGCGCTGGACGGCTTGGCGCCGACGCAGGCCGGCGCGGAGGCCGTGCTCGCGCTCCACGTGCAGCTACTTACGAAGTTGACGGCCGCGGAATCTCGCCTTGGCAAGGCTTACGGTCTCGGGCGGGCGCTCGCCGATACCTGTCGCGAGCCGAGTGACGCGGCCGGGCTCGGCGCCGAGCTCGCTTACTACAGGATCGCGAATCTCCTTGCGTGGCTTGACGATCTGAGCAGCGTGTTACCGCCCCATGCTGCGAGCAGCGTTTGCAGGTCCCTCGGGAGGTGGCGCGACGCGATCTACCCACCTGACCCGGCCAAGCGCAAGCCGGAAACGTTCCGGGAGTGGATTCGGTATGAGTGGAGGTACTTGGGCCGGCGTGGCCCGTCGGGTGTCGTGAAGTTCGAGGCCGGCGACGCCACGGTCCCAGCGTTGGCGGCCGATATCGGGACGACGTTGCGCGCTCTGCGACGTCAAGGGGAACTGTGGCGCGCGCTTCTCTGTGGCGAGAAGGAGGCCAAGGACATGCTCGAGATCGGCAACTACATCAGCGCCGCGAGCCAGATGCTGCGACGGACGGCGGCGATCGTCCGCTCGGTGACGTTCAGGATGCCGCTCCTGACTTGCGCGACGCTGGCGCTCACGGGCGGAGGGATCTACCTGCTCTCGAAGGGCGGTAGCTCTCACCTGGTCGCAGGCGCGACAAGCGTGCTGGTCGCGTTCGGCCTGACGTGGAAAGGCGTGGGAGGTGCGCTCGGGCGGCTGGCGGGGAGGCTTGAGCAACCGTTATGGGGTGCCGTCCTCGACGACGCAATCGCCGACGCAATCACATTGCTCCCCGGCAACCGGTCCGAGAGAGGCGGCAAGCGACAAGTCGCTCTGGCGACCGCCGCCGGCGAGCTTGCGAGGGAATCGCGGGCTCAATGACCTGGCGTGGCTTCCCGGCCACCTAGTTGATCACGCTCGCGTCCGAGGCCGGCCGCGAGAGTCCCTAATGCGCCGAGCACCTTGAGTGATGCCTGAGTTCGACAAGGTCGGTCGGACGATTCCTTTCGTTCTCCGCTGGCACCGCAGCCGACGACTCCTCTGGCGACGCAAAGCCGCCGTGTCTGGATTGCGGGTCGCTCATTTCGGCGCCTTTTAGGCGTGAGGCAGCGAATGAGTCGCCGCCTCACGCTAAGGGCGGGCGAGTGGTCGGCGTCAGCGGCCGAGGGCGAGCTGCCTGTTGGCGGGGATCATCGGCTCGGGACGCTGATGGACGGCCTGGATGATCTCCGTGTTGTCGATTCCGCGGAGATACCGGGAGGTGATCGCGAGATCGGCGTGGCCGAGTTGGCGCTGGATCACGATCAGCGAGATCCCTTCTCGTGACATCTCGACCGCGTGCGCGTGCCTGAGCTGGTGCGGGGCGAAACGACGCCGCACTCCGGCTGCCACTGCAGTCTGGTGCAGTTGGGCCCGGATTCCGGCCGGCGCGCACGGCCGCCCCTGGGTCGGCCCGCGCAGGACGCAGAACAACCGGCCGAACGGCAGGCTGCTTCGGAGCTCGAGCCACGGTTCGAGGTGCGACCACGCCCATCGGTCCATTCCGACCTCGCGGCGCTTGTCGCCTTTGCCGTGGCGGACGAGCAACGCGCCGCGATCGGCGTCGAGGTCTGTCTCGTTGAGCGCGAGCGCTTCGCTGATCCGAAGTCCTGCGCGCCACAGCACGACGATCACACCGCGCAACCGCACTCCCTCAGGTCCGGCGCCGGCGGCGCGCATGACGGCGATTATCTCGTCCACGGTCGGCGGATCCGGCGGGTAGCGGAGCCCCTTGTTCCGCGGCGGCACGCCCTGATGAAAGCTGGACGTGGTCGCTGGGGACCGGCGCCTACCAGCGTGGTCGAGCAGTGGTACGGCTTGCATGACGTCCTCCTACAGACGACGATTGACCGACCGATCCTCGCTCCGCCGCCGCCTTTTCGGTGATCGCCGGGGCTGATGACTCAGATCCAGATGCGCTTCATGCGCCGGTGAACGACCGCAATGTCTGGCATCGTCGACGGGCATGAGCCCGACCGTGTTTCGCGACGGCCCGTTCCGCTTCTTCTTCTTTTCACGCGAGGAGGAGCGACTCCACATCCACGTCCAATCGCCCGACGGCGAGGCGAAGTTCTGGATCGAGCCGAACATCGAGCTCGCACGCAACTACCAGCTCAGCGCCCAGGACTTGAGCCGCGTCCTACAGTTAGTCGTCGATCACGAGCAGGAAATCAGGGATGCCTGGCACCGCCACTTCGACCGCTGAAGTCACCAACATCTCCAAGCACGGCTTCTGGATGCTGATCGATGACCGCGAGATCTTCCTTCCCTTCGAAGAGTTCCCCTGGTTCAAGCAGGCCACCGTCGAAGCAATTCTGCAGCTCGAGCGACCCACACCAGAACATCTCTACTGGCCTGGACTCGACGTCGATCTAGCGCTCGAGTCCATCGAGCACCCCGAGCGCTACCCGCTCACATCAAGGCGCTGATCGAGTCTCGAGGCCCGGCTAGGCCCGCCGCACCAAGCGCTCTCGGGCGGAACCGATCGCACCGAGGACGATGGTCCCGTGATCGGCGCGTCGCCGTTGGGATCGTCGGCTACGGGCAAGCATGACGATCGCTCCCACAGAATGCGATCGTGGTACGCATCGCGCCTTCCGCGCTCGCCGGCTTCGATGCGTTTGAGTCCGACCAGCCGGCGCGGCTAGTCGGGGGTCGCGTTGAGAGTGCCGGAAAGCATGGAAAGCAGCAGTCTGCTCGCCGTCCCCGTTCTTGGCTGCGGCTGTCCGGTTGGGGAAGCGCTCGTCCCCAGGATCGGCGCCAACGGTCGCGGCTTCTCCGCACCAGAGGGAGTCGCGCGCGTCCACCGGCTCGTGGTCCCCGGCGCTCGAACGGAAGCGTTGCTCGCCCCGCTGATTGCGGCTGCGCCGGCTGCTGGCTGGCTCTCGTCGTGGTCAGACGACGACTCGGAACAGGCGCCAGGTGTCGGGTACGCCCTTGAGTCGTTGTTCGCCTCGATCCGCGAATTCGATGCCGGAGCCGGCCACGAGATCCTTCACCGTGGAGGACACGAGCACCTCGTCTGCTTCGGCTGAGGAGGCAACCCTGTTGCCGATGTGCACCGCGATGCCACCGACATCGTCGCCTCGCAGCTCCAATTCGCCGGTGTGCAGCCCGGCCCGAACTGCGATCGCGAGCCGGCGGGCACCGTCACGGATCGCAAGCGCGCAACGGATGCCACGGGCGGGGCCGTCAAACGTGGCGAGGAAACCATCTCCGGTCGTCTTCACCTCACGTCCTCCGTAACGGGCTAGCTGTCGTCTGACCATCTCGTCGTGAGCGTCCAAGAGCTCCCGCCATGCTTGATCGCCGAGCGCGCTGGCCTGCTCGGTTGACCGGACGATGTCGGTGAACATCACCGTGGCAAGCACTCGGTCGCTATCCCGCTCTGTCCGAGCGCCGGTCAGAAACTCTTCGATCTCCCCGACCACCGCGTCGGAGTTCTACTCCCACGGGTAATGGTCGGTGCCGGGCAGCTCAACCAGCGTCGCGCCTGAGATCTTTTCGGCGGTGTACCGGCCGTAGCTGATGTTGACCCACATTTCGTCGGTGCGCTGGAGCACCAGCGTCGGCACCCGAACTGTGGACAGCACCGGTCGTATGTCGATCTGCGTGTTGACCCTCAGCAGAGCCAGGGCAGAGCTTGGGCTGGCTGCCGAGCGCCAATAGTGGGCGTACCACTCCCTCGCCGAGTCATCACCGATCAGGCTCGGGGTGCAGAACTCGACGCCGCTGCCGTCAGGCATGCCCCAGGTGTTCTCCATCGCCGTGCTTAGCAGCTCCCAGAAGTCCGCCGTCCACGCCCACGGACACTCCTCGTCCGCTAGGCCGATGATGAACGGGCTGAACAGCACCATCGCCGTCGTGCGCTCTGGATACGTCGCCGCGAAAACGACGGAGGTCGCCGCGCCCTCCGAGGTCCCGAGCAGCGCGACATTCTCCGAGCCGACAGCGTCCATCACCGCTCGCATGTCATCCATCCGATCCTCGATCGTCGGCACGTTCAAGACGGGGTCAGATAGGCCGGTGCCGCGCTTGTCGAACAAGATCAGCCGACAGAACGACGACAGCTGCTCGTAGAACCGCACAACCGCAGGCCTGCTCCACGAGAACTCGATGTGCGACGCCCACGAATTCGCAAAGATCAGATCAAACGGACCGGACCCAACCTCCTGATAGGCGATGTGAACACCATCAGCCGTCCTCGCGTACCGCGTCTCGGGCATCACCAACGTCATCCAGCGATTGTCTCCCACCACCGGGCCCAAGAGCAAGCCGCACCCGCAACAGCAGCCGATGTCGTCACGCTGGAGTACGCGCCAAGCTGTCCCTTCTCGCGCGGCAAGCAGCCATGCCGGCCAGAAACACAGCCGGTATCGCCGCGAACCGGTCGCCACGCAGCGGTAACTGCAATAGGCGCACAGCATCGAGCTGTGCGGCGACCCGCCGGCTGCCGCAATGGACGACGCCGGGCAGTCTCGAACGCACGCGAGACGCCCGGAATCCTGTCGTTACGGGCCCCGCGCCTGAAGCACGCCGGTGATTCTTGCGGCCATCCGAGACCCGCGGAATAGAGTCGCTTCGCTGACGCTGGATGAGACAGGAGGACGACGTGGCGCATGACGCTTCACAGCTGCTGGGAGCACAGCAGCTCGCGGGTACGACGGTCAACCCCAGGGGCTTCGGCTGGAAAGCGGGGACTGCTGGCGTACCGGTGGTCGGGCACGTGGTCGCGAGGCACGCCCAGCAGGACACGTCCGCGACGCCGAAGTTCCCTCGGATCGCGTTCCTGGCGGTGACCGATCGAGAGATCGCGCTGCTCAAGATCGGCTCGGGCGGGTTCAACGGCAGGCTGGAGGAGGTGATCGCGCGGGTGCCCCGGAGTGAGGTGGCCTCGGCCGGGGTGAGCGGCGGGCTGCTGCGCTGCGGCGTGACGATCAAGTTCACGGACGGCGGCAGCTGGGAGCTCGAGGTCTCCGGGCTGATCCGCAGGCAGGCACGACAGGTCGTTCACGCGCTGGGCTTTTAGCGGCGAACCGCCGCACAAATCCGGGTTTGAGCCTTGGGTGCGGCAATCGGACAGGCTGCCCTCTGGACGAAACGGGGCAGCAACGCCGGGAGCCGGCATCGGCCGATCACGACTCCCGTGGCTTTGTTGAGCGGTGGTAGCCTGTCGCGACAGCGAGGGCATCATTGGTCCGGCCGATTCGTGAATTCCTCGGTGAAACGTAAACGAGAAAGGAACAATCGTGAGGATCTATCGCGCGCTGCTCGTAACGGTCGGGGCGATGCTGCTTCCCGCCGGCGCACTCGCCGCCGGCTCGATGACGCTCAACGGGAAGTACACGGGGCACTTCCCGGGCGGCATCGGCCTCGTCAAGCTGACCTTTGACAACGGGAAGCTCAAGTCGTTCGCCGCCCCGCACGTAGAGCCGACGGCGAGGAATAGCGGCTGCGACAACAAGTCGGCGTCGCTGAGCATGACCGCTGCGACACAGGCTGGCCCGGGCAAGCCGAAGATCATCAACTCCACCGATACGTACGTGAAGCCTGTGACGGACGGCGCCACCGTCAGCTGGGGTAACCCCAGGAGGTCGGCCTATGGCGATCACGCCCTCCTTAGCTGGCTGGAGAAGCTGAAGGAGATCACGAGCGTCAAGATGCAGCTCGAGGTCGACTGGACGTTCCCCTACCAGGGCTACACCGGCAGCTGCAACAGCGGCGGGCAGAACGCGACGATCAAGCTCGAAAAGTGACGCTGGAAAGGAGACGGCCGGGCTGGCGCGCGAGGCGCGCGAGGGAGGCAGCTGCAGTCGCCGCAACTGCCGGCGTCGGCATCCGGCCCACTGCCCCGTTTCGTCCATTGCAGCAGTCTCGACATTGCCGGGTCGATCTCCCGACTGCTGGTTTCCATGCTTTCCGGCACTCTCAACGCGACCCCCGACTAGCCGCCCCAGCTGGTCGGACCCGCACGCATCGAAGCCGGGCGAGCGCGGAAGGCGCGAGGCGTACCACGATCGCATTCTGTCGGAGCGATCGTCATGGCTTGCCCGGAGCCGACGATCCCAACGGCGACGATCCAGCCGTGCGGCCTCGCGTGAGACCGGGCGTGGGCGCAAGACGAGCGCTTGGTCGCCTATGAGCGATCGTTGACAGCGTGCCCGTCGGGATGCTTGAAGCGATCGTCGCGCCGAGGCCGGCGGGCCACCCGGGTCTCGCTCCGGCCAAGCAACCGGTATGGCCACCTACCCGCAGGACGGCCGGCTGCAGCCGAGTATGCGGTCGTCGCCGGTCCGAGGCAGGACGGCGGGAGACCGAGAGCGCTCGTAGAGGCATGGTCAGCAAGGTGTTCGTGGCAGCGGGTTGCGGCGCGTTGCCGTGCGTCCGGGGCGAGTGACGCGGCGGTGGCGAGGTTCGACCGACCCTGCATCCGACGCGCGCAGTCGTTGCAGATGTCGGCTCGTGGCGGAGGGCTGTTGACCGTGCTGTGCGGCGGGTGTACGTTCTGCCTGAGATGGATCGGGGGCCTGGTCAGCTGAGTTTTGACCGCCCGGCGTGGAGGCGATCAGCTGCGGTCGGGTGGGCCGTGGCGGTGGCGACGGCCGTGTTGTTGCCGGCAGGCGCCTGGGCCGGATTACGGATGGTCGCGGCTGGGTCCTCGGCGCACGCGCCACGCGCCTCTGTTGCCTCCTCCAATGTGCCCGTATGTTGCTTTTTGGTGTATGTCGTGGCTGCCGGGAGCTACAAGGCGAACTACGGGTCAAACCCCTCCAACGGCCTGAACGGGACCGAGAAGTTCCGCTGGTTCTGGGGTGAGGACACGATCGTCGAGCTCCAGTTCTACGATGGGGAACCCGACCTGGAGCCGGCGGAGACCCCTTCCGGCCACTACGCGCCAGTGCTGTATCCGCGTTCCGGCTGGACCAGTTCGTCCGCCGAGTACAGCTCCTCCGACGGCACCACGACGCCGACTCGCTGCTCGAAGACGTATCGCAACCAGCGCGACCCGCAATTGGCCTACAACGAGTCGTTCATAACCGTCGACAAGGTGCGCGGCTCCTACCTTCCGAACGTCAGCAAGGCCTACCGCACTCACAAGTACGTCATGGAGGTCGCGGGCGGGAACACCCCGGGGCTCACGCCATGTGGCCGGCACAGCGCTGTGGCCGTCGGTCTGGAGCCGCCCGATCACGACCAGTCCGAGACGCCGTTCGGCCCATTCACCTACTACGTGACTCTGCCGCCACGTAATGATCTGATGCACGCGAAAGGGGCCCCTGACGAATTCCGCGTGGAGTACAACGTGTTCCCAGGCTTCACGGACTGCGACGTCGCCGGGATCTGCTCCGACGACAACGACGCCGGGCAGCACACGACAACGGAGTTGTCGGACTTCCAGATGGTGTTCCACTGGTTCCCGCTGGCCAAGCTCCAGGACCACATCAACCAGCTCAAGCAGGGCGCAAAGCACTGACAGCGGCGGGCGGCGCCCGTCCGCGGGGCGACAGGCGGATCCCTCGAAGCGCTGGCAACACTCGCCGCGCGCGGGCGATCGCTTACATCTGTACGTAGCCGCGGCGCGCGCTATCGCATCGGCGACGATCGGGTGGCCGGATCGGGCGGGCTCGGTGGCAGTCTCGAGTTGCGGCGCGAGCTTCGGGATGGGCGATTTGCGGGACTCGCCATGCCTACATAGGATCGCGCTGTGATTGAGCGTTCGGCATTCACGGCGACGGTCGATGGGGGGACTGTCGCCGGCTGGGTCGTGGGCGACGGGCGGCCGGTCCTGCTGTTGCACGGAGGGCCTGGACTGCGCTACGACTATATGGAGCCGCTGATCGTCGAGCTCCAGACAGACTTCCGTGTCGCGATCTTCCAGCAGCGGGGTCTTGAACCGTCGACGCTTGAAGGTCCATTCACGATCGCTCAGGCGATCGAGTCCATTATCAGGGGTGGGAGCCGTCAGGTCGGTGACGACCGATTGTGCGGCTTCGCAGGTAAAAGCTGCCAGTGTCCGATCACGCTGGGGGTCGTTGAAGGTCGGATTCTGGCGGCTGAGGCTTCCAGAAGGCTTCCATAGCGCCTTCGGAAATGCGCCCCGAATCCGAAGGCTGATGCTGGGAGGGCGCCTACGCGCCGGTCGGCCCCGTGAGGCCCGTAGCGCCGGTTGGACCGGTTGGGCCGGTAGCGCCGGTTGGGCCGGTCGGCCCCGTGAGGCCCGTAGCGCCGGTTGGACCGGTTGGGCCGGTAGCGCCGGTTGGGCCGGTCGGCCCCGTGAGGCCCGTAGCGCCGGTTGGGCCGGTAGCGCCGGTAGCGCCGGTTGGACCGGTAGCGCCGGTAGCGCCGGTAGCGCCGGTTGGACCGGTTGGGCCGGGCGACTGGGCTGCGGCGGGCGTGGGTGCGACGATCATCTCGACCACCGGTAGCGCGGCGGCTGCCACGCCCGCAATGCCCGCGCGGTGCATGAACCGCCGACGACTGAGGGTGGCCTCTCTGAGCTCGCGCCTCTCGTAACCGGGCTCGAGCAGGCCGTGTTCGTCGAGATCCTCGAGGGTCAGGAACACCAGATCCGCGTCAGCTGCCTCGCCGAGCTGTTTGCGAAGCACCGTAACTAGATCTTCAACCGTGCGCTGCCCGTCGCTCGCCTGCCACACGGTCGCAGCCGTGTGATTGAGCCTGCAGACCAAGTCCCGCTGCTCGTCATAGAGCAAGAGTTCCTCGCCCAGGCTCTCGGTCAGGATGCCCTTCAGGCGCGCGCGTGGACAGTTCGCCGCCACGGTCGCGCAAGATACCACGGACCATTTCGAGCAGACCGTCTGTGACTGTGCTGGCCTCGCCGCGCAGGCTGCTCACTACGCGCGCGTCTCGAGCCACGTCGCGCGCAGCGCGTAGTGCCTGTTGGGGCCTCGCTCGCACGGCCACGGTGTGCTGCAGCAGCGCGAACGCCCCCTCCCCGGGAGCGAGCGCCACGGGCCGCCATTCCGCGTCGGGGCAGTAGCTGGTCAGAACGATCAGTCCGGCTCGAGCCGGCTCGCTCCCAATCTGGGATTGGGACACCGGCGTTGAGATCCCGAAGTGGCCCGATTCCGGGGTGCGGATCGAAAGCGGCTTGGCGTAGGCGTCGATCAATCCGTACGCATTGACCGCCGCGTATTCGTCGGAGTAGTAGATGGCGCCGGAGCGAACGAGTTCACCGACGAGCGTCGTCTTCCCGGAGTGGCTGCTTCCAGGAATGACGATCGCCTCACCGTCCACGGACACCACGCCAGCGTGAATGAATGTGTGTGTCCGCGCGTTGCGAGCGATGTGGTCGCGCAGCGCCGAGGAAAGCGCCGACAGTGCTGCCTGAGGACCCCCATCGATGTGCATCAACTCGAAGCCGTCGACGGTAATCGTGCCAGCCCGGGCCAGACCAAAACGCGTCCCGGCCCCCGAGGCATCGCGCGGAACCCACCCTGGTGGCAGAGCCATCGGCAGGGACTCGAACAGCTCTCGATCGTCGGTGAACACCTCGGCTGGGAGCCCGAAGGACTCGAACGCGAGCGCGTAACCAGCCGTCCTCTGAGCGGATCTCCCGATTGGCCGCTGTTGCGCGGACGGATTGGGGGGCAGCCTCGGCACTTCCGCGTCGTCGCATGGCTCGAGCAGCGCGAGTGCGTCGTCAAGAGCGCAGGCCGCGAGGTGGGCGGACGCGTCGCTCTCGCCGTACGACATGACGAGTTGCTTGCCCACGCTCGCCAGCCCAATGCACATCTCGATCGGTGCGTGGCCGAACCGGAAGGGTGGAGAAGCCGCTGCAAGGCGGAAGTCGTCGTCGAGCAGGATGAGGCGCTGGAGGTAGGCGCGGGGGCCGTTGTCGAAGGCCTCGTGGACGGCGAACAGCCAGCCTCCTGTGACACGCACGCCCGCGGAGCCGCCACGAAGCGCCTCCGCAAACGCTGGAGCCTGGCGTCGGACGATCTCCTGCAGCTTGCCCGTCGCCGGATCGCACTCGTATACGACGGTTGGTCCGCATGAGTAGACGAGGTGCAAGCGACCGCCGTGGAGGAACGGCATCCAGTTCTTCTCGTGGCGACCCTGTTCTGGCCCGCGGAGAACGCGTGCGCTCAGGATGCTGGGTCCATCCAGCTCGAGCAGGACCACCTCGGCGCGAGCCTCGAGATTTCGGTCGCGCGCATTCGCGATAGCAAGCCACCGCTCTCCGACCTTGATCAATCGAAGGTCCTCCCAGCCTTCGACGAATGAGGGATAGGCGGGAGGCCCGCTGTTTTCTGACTTGGGCGGCTTCGCCAGCAGGTTCCGCAGGCGATGAACGGCACAATGCTGCCGATCGGCGCGCGGCCAGGTCTCCTCGACCGCCGAGGGCAGCCCGGCCGCGCCATCGGCGACGATCAACCGTGGCGCCGGGAGTCCGCGGCTGATGAGGTCGCGACCGAGCTCGAGCGAATCCTCCTTGCCCTCACGCATCCCAGACGTCTACCGAAACCAGTGCTCTTGCGCCGGTTTCGTAGTTGCCCTATGCGCAGATCACCACCTCCTTCGGACCGCTGCGGCGGACCGGCAGATAGATCGCGTCGAGGAACAGAACAACCAGGTTGACGTCATACAGCGAGCCGCGTTTCGAACGCCTCGAACCGCTCATGCAGCTCCGCGCACATCCTCAACGGTCGACCTTCGAGATCTTCGCGAGCCCGGCCTCCTCACACAACGACTCGATATCGCGCATCGACAAGCCGCGCACGAACCCGCCGATGATCAAAGCTTGAGCGATCCTTGATCGGAGTCACCGACGAGATCCGTAGCTCATGGTCGAGCCGGGCGAGGTAGTTGACCGTCCGGACGATTCGATCCTCGTCGAAGATGTCGTAGCCGCCGTCGGGCTCGATCCTGTAGTTCGCTGTGCGGACGACCATGCGCAACAAGCCGTCTTCGTCGGACGCTAGCGAGGGGTTGAACTGCGGCCAGGGGGGATCGACGTCGAGGTGGATCTCGCGGTGCCACAGGTCGGGCAGCATCGTGGCCAGCCGCATAGCGAACGGTCGCGTGTCGGAGCGGCCGCCGAGTGCTTCCAGGCAGTAGTTGCGGTTGCTCTCGACGGTGCTCGCGTGAGCGGGCGGCATCCGTCCCTCGGCGAGCAGTCCCTCGTTCAGTTCGAGCGCTTCCTCGTAGTGGCCGATCCAGTAGGCCGCCACCGCCTGCTCAAACCGCATGCCCCAGTCGTACACGCTGCGATGAACGAACAGCATGTCCGATGGGTTCGGGATGAGTGCGCCACGGCAGGCAAACATGTATGCGGCGTGGTGGCGGCGCCGTAGCCGGCTGAGCCGGGCCAGCTCGTACAAGGGCTCGGCGCGCGTTGGGCGAAGCTCGTGCGCCTCCAGCAGCAGTGGGATGGCCGCGTCCGGGTCTCGATGGCCTACCAGCACGGCGAGTTGGTAGGCGGCGTAGAAGATTTCCTCATCCCAGCCGCCGAGCCCGACCCGCCGGCGATAGAGCTCGATCGCTCGTGCTGGCTCCCCTCCCTCCCGAAGCGTTTGGGCGAGGTAGAAGGTCGAGCGAGCGTCGTCGGGGTCACGCTCGATCGCGTCCTGTAGCAGCCGAACGTCGCGCTCGAACTTCTCGGCCCGGGTTCCTCCGTCGCCGTGGTGCTCGATCGCCAAAGCCTCGAGCACCTCTTGCGTGAACGGCCCGTCGGTAGCCAGGTACTCATGCGTGGCGCCCTCGAACCACCAGCGCCGATCGCCGCGAACCAGCCGCGGCACGGCGTAACTGAGCTCGCCCAGGTGAGGCAGCAGATAGGCGTCCGCGACGAGTGGTGGCAAGGCACCGTTGCGCACCAATGTCATGTCCGCGTCGATCAAGAGCAGGTAGTCGGCACGGCCCATGGCAAGCGCCATCAGCTCGCTGCGATTCCAACCGAAGTCCCGCCATGGCCGTCGGTGCAGCTCGCCCGGAAGGTCTTTCAACAGCTGGCTGATAAGTGCCGGCGTACCGTCCCGCGAGCCCGTGTCACAAATCTGCCAGCAGTCGATCAGAGAGCGCACCGACTCGATGCAACGACCGATCACTGCCGCCTCATCGCGGACGATCATGCACAGGGCGATCGTCGGACGCGGCGCATCGGACCGCTCCGCGAATGACTCGCGCCAGCTGCCCGATTGCCGGGTCTCCCGGCAGTTGCGCAAGCTCCATCCTGGCGGCGGCTCACCATCGAATGGTTCGCTGTATGGCGTCGCCTGCGCGGAGTCGACGCCCCATTTCCTGATTACGTACCGCCGGTTGCGCTCGCACTGAGACCGCCACCTCTCCAAGCCGAGCCGTCGGGTCGTGCTCCCCTCGATGTGCCCTACCGGAGCCGAAAGCGGACAGACCGGCGTAATACCCGCGTGCGTGAGCCGGATGTGGTAATCGACGTCCTCGTAGTACGCCGGCCAGATGTTCTCGTCGTAAGGACCCACCAGACGGGTGCATTCCGGGCGTTGACCAAACAGCGCCCAACCCAGCCCGGAAACGAACGCCGCGTGCTGAAGTGCGGCGGCCATCTCGGCGAACGTACGTTCAGCCAGGACGACGTCGTCATTGGAAAGCACGATTGGCTCGTCGCCGGCGAGATCGAGGATCCGGTTCCAGCTTGCGGCCACGCCCAGATTCGCGCCGGGCGTTACGCACTCGAGAGTAACCCCTCGCCTGCGGCCGACGATCGCTTTCGCGCGCGAAGTCTCGTAGAAGCCACCGTTGTCGACGATCACATAGCCCGTTGGCGGTTCGCTGCCCCTTTCGGCCGACTCGAGCAGCTTGTCGAGCTGTTCATAGCTCCACAGAGTTGCTACGCCGAGCTTCATCGGCAGCTCACGGAGACGCCGCTTGGTTCACGTCCGCGCCCATGCGCGCTCGTATGCTAACCCAGTGCCAGCGAGGTCCCTGACGCTCGTCACCTACCTATTCGATCTGGCGCGTCGAGAGCCGGAAACCGACCGCACCTCCGTCGAGAGCTACCTTCGGCTGGCCGACGAATTCGTCCTTGGCATTCACCATGACCTGGTCGTCTTCGCCGAGCCGGAGCTCGCGGAGCAGATTGAGGCGGCCCGCAGCCGCCGGGGGCTTGGCGCGCGCACACAGGTGGTGCCGATCGCGTTCGAGGACCTACCCGCCGCCGCTCTCGTTCCACAGATCGAGGCGGCCCGGGCCATCCATCCCCTCAGCAATGGAAACCCGCGGAAAGACACCGCTCTCTACACGGCGCTCGTCTGGTCCAAACCGGAGCTGGCCGCACGTGTCGCGCAGGACAACCCATTCGATGGCTCACATGTCGGCTGGATCGACATCGGGCTGCGCTTTCGTCCTCATCCAGGCGAGGATCCGTTCGCGCATCCCTCTGACCGCCCGCGGCTACTCTCGATGCGCCCCTTGTTTGAGCATGAGCTGGCCGACCGCGAGCGCTACCTCGCGAGCCTCGGAGGGCACGTCGCCGCCGGCTATGCCAGCGGCTCGCGGGAGAACATGGCGTGGCTGGGAACGGCGTTTGGCCGGCTAGCTCGCGAGAGTCTGGACGCGGGGTTCGCCGGCTCGGACGAGCAGTTGCTCCCTCTGCTCGCGGCAAATCACCCCGACCGGTTCGCGTTCTACCACGGCGATTACGAGGACATACTCGCCAACTGTGTCGTCCTGCACCACGGAGCCGAGAACCTCTCCTTCCAGCTCCGGGTTTGGCGCGAGGAAGGTATTCCCGGCGAGGGAGCGTCGCTCGCACGCGAGGTCGTGGAATCGGTCAAGGCGGGCGAACTAGCTGCGGACGCCGAAACCCTCGCGACCTTGCTCGATGACTGCTACGTAGCCGCGTGGTACGGCGAACCTGAGCAGCATCCACTCGCCCGCCAAGTCGCCGACCTCTATCTGGAATACGCCGAGCGCGACCCCGCGCTGCGCGAGGTGTTCCTCCGCAACGAGATCCACGTCCGCCGCAACTTCTCGTTCCTCAACCCCTCGCGGTAGACGTTTGAGACCTGGGCGCTATCCGCACTCGAGCACGGGCTTCGTGGCGGATTCGAGCCAAGCCTCGTCGGCCTTGATCCCAGGGCACAGTCGTGATTGGCACGGCGAGCGGATCGAACCGACCTTCGGCGAACGGTCTGGAGAACCGTCGTCGAACACGAAATGACGAAGCGGGAGCGCCGAGCCCGGCGCTGGCCGCGCCGGCGATCGCCGCTCGCTGGTCATCCGAACGAGGTGAGAAAGGTGCGCTGCGCGCTCCGAGTCAGGGTGAGCGCGGCGTCGGCGATCCCAAGCTCCTCCACAATCCCGTGGCGGACCTTGAGAATCCCCCTGGCGCCATGTACCGGGGCGAGGTACCAGTCGTCGAGGCCCACCACGAACACCGGCTCGAGCCGCAGATGTTCTGCGGCGGCCTGCACGGTCGCGCCCACTCGGACGCCGTCGATCGCGTAATGGGCGCTGGACGTCGAGATCCAGATCACGCGCCCGGCGTAGCGAGCGCGGTCGGCCTGGGGGAGCGATGCGATCTCCTTCGGTGAGGCGCACCCGACGCGGACGCCCCGCGGCGTCAGGCAGAAGAACTCCTCATAGGCCTTTCCGCGTGAGCTGCTGTGGGTGTACGCGTGCTGCGCCTGTGCGCGCGTCATCCCGAGCATCAACAGGCCGAGCTTCGTGCCCGACAGCGACCCGGTCGCTGCCGGGCAGCGCCGCACGAACGGAACCCGGATCTTGAACTGGCGGCTCGTCGCCGGCGACCCCCTCCCCGCCGGGTTCGTCGCCGTGACGATGCAGGTCAGCGTGTTGCCCTCATCGAGCTGCTGGACCGTGTAGGTCGGGCTCCTGGCTCCGGCGATCGGGGTCCCGTCGCGGCTCCACCGGTAGGTATACGCGGTTGGGCTCTCCGTCCAGGACCCGTGCGAGCACGTGAGCTTCTGGCCGACTTTCACCGAGCGGGCGCGACTGGAGATCGCAGGGGCGGTGACGATCGCCGGGATCGTGATCACGGTCAGCTTCGCCGCGTTCGACGGGACGTTCTTGTCCACTGAGTTCGATCCGACCGCACGGTACTCGTTGCCCGACTGCGAGGCCGTGGCGCTGCTCACGCTTAAGGTCCCCGACGTTGCGCCGGAGATGTCGGTGAACGTGTGCCCTCCGTCGGTCGAGATCTGCCACTGTATCGTCGGCACGGGATTTCCCGTGAAGGCAGCCGTGAAGATTGCGCCTGAGCCGACGGTGACGGATTGATTCACCGGGTGGGTGATCACGGTCGGGGGCTGGGTAACGGTGAGGGTGAACGCCTTCTCCGCGGTCTGCTGATGGGTGCTGCTGTCGGTGACGGTGATCGTGAACGAGGCGTCCACGCCCGCGGTGGCGTACCGCTGATCACGCCGGCGGGCGACAGCGTCAGCCCCGGCGGAAGCGAACCGCCGGTCAGCGCATAGGTGAACGGGGCGGTGCCCGCCACCGCCCAGAGCGGCTGCGAGTAGGTGGTACCTGTCGTTCCGCCCGGCAGGGTCGGGTCGTTGCCGATCTGCATCGGGCCGGTCACCGCCACGCCATACGGGCCGTTGTCGACCGAGATTCCAGCGTTGACGGTGTTCGGCGCGATATTGATCGAGGTGGCTGCGGAGCCGTAGAAGTCACTGACCACCGCCGTGGTGCCGTCCGGGGTGATCGCCACGCCGTCGGGGTAGAGGCCGACGGGGATCGGGGTGCCCGCCGTGGCCGTCGCCAGGTCGATCGGAGTCACGGTGGCATCGCCGGCGCCGGCCACGTAGGCGGTCGTGCCGTCCGGCGTGATCGCGATCGCGTCGGGGCTGTTGCCGACGGCGATTGGTGTGCCCGCGGTGTTCGTCGCGACGGTTATCGGCGTCACCGTGTTGTCCGCCAGGTTCGTCACGTACGCGGTCGCACCGTCCGGCGTGATCGCGATCCCGTCCGGTGCGTTGCCGACGGGGATCGAGGTGCCCACGATGTTCGTCGCGACGGTGATCGGCGTCACCTGGTTGGTGTCGGCGTCGGTGACGTAGGCGGTCTGGCCGTTCGGCGTGATCGCCACCGCCGACGCCCACCCCGTGTCGGCAGAGACAGTGCTTTCGACCGTGCCCGTCGCCAGCGTGATCGGGTTCACCCGCCGGGGTAACCGTCCGCGGCGTACGCGGTCGTGCCGTCCGGGGTGATCGCGACGGCATCGGGAGCGCCGCCCACCGAGTCGGGCGTCGCCGCAGGCCCGGCAGGAAGGTCGACCGGCGTCACGTCGCCCTCGAGCAGGTTCGCTACGTACGCGCTGGCCGGCACAAGAGGGGCGGCGTCCCGTCCGGCGACCGCGCCACCCGGCGCGATGGCGACCGGGGCCGCCACTCGGGCCGACGGACCGGCCTGCTTGACGGCGACATATACACCCGTGGTCTGCTCCCAGAGCTGGTTCGAGTAGATGCCGTTGCCCGTCGACTCGGCGGTGAAGGTGCCGAGCGGCAGGCCCGCGGGTGGCTCGGTCAGGACGGGAGGGTCGACGAAGTCGGAGCTGGTCGCGCCACTGATCCAGGTGAACTTCGGCGCAGTGCCCGCCTGGATCCAGCACGTCTTGCAGCTGACGCCGCACGGTTGGAGCGTGACCGGCATGGCGTTACCGGGAGTGCCACTCGTTCCCACGCATAAGCCCGACTGCGCGCCGTACGGGTCATACTGGATCTCGTAGACCTCCTGGCTGTCGTACGAGCTCATCCGCGGATTGATCAAGCCGGCCATGATGAAGTCGCTTACGGGGCCCTCAGTGTCCAGCTCGAAATCCTCGTCTTCGTTCGTGTTGGTGCCGGGGGAAAGCAAGACGGGCTGGCCAGTCTTGGGGAAGATCTCGTTCGGCGTGTACAGAATCGCCTGCGACCCGTACTCGCTGCTGTAGACGTTGGTGCACGTGACTCGGCACGATGGGGTCGCCGCGCTCGCCACCGGCGCAGTCGCGGCGTCGAGGCCACCGACCAGAACCACCAGTGCGGCCACACGTCTCGTCTTCGACCACCAAGCCCCGGAAGTGAGAATCCCAAACCCCCTCGGTCTACAGCTTGCCCCCCGGCCGCTACGGTCGGCGCGGACCTACCGCGCCGGAGCCCCGATAGTCAAGTGACCTGATGAGAAGCTTCGGGCAACACCGTGCGCTGCGCGAGGCCTCCAGCGATTTCAACGAGCCCAGCGGCTGCCTGCACCTATCCGGTCAGCCCAAGGGTGAGGCCGCGCACACACGTCGAGAACGTCAACCTCGACAACGAGGCGCTCCTGGGCAGATCGACGCCCGAGCTAGTGCAGCGCGTCTGAAGTGTCTTGTTGTTTGGTGGCCTTGGCCAGGACCTGATCTGGGGTCTTGGTCCAGACGAACGGGACAGCGCGCTCGTTGTAGCCGTCGATGAAGTGCTCGATCGCGGCGATCAGCTCGGGAACGTCGTGGTAGACGCCGCGCCGGACCTGCTGTTTGGTGAGGATCGAGAACCAGATCTCGACCATGTTCATCCACGATCCGCTGGTCGGGGTGAAGTGGAAATGCACGCGCGGGTGGCGCTCGAGCCAGCGGTTCACCTCTGGGGTGGAGTGCGTTGAGGAGTTGTCGAGCACGACGTGCAGCGGCCGGCGCGGATAGGCCTTCACCAGCCGGTTCAGGAACGCCAGGAATTCCTTGTGCGTATGCGTTGGATAGCAGGCGCCGGTGACCTCGCCGGTCGCGATCTCCAACGCCGCGTACAGGCTGGTCGTGCCGTTGCGCTTGTAATCGTGCGTCATCCGCGCCGAGCGCCCCGGCTTGATCGGCAGCGTCGGCTGGGTGCGATCCAAGGCTTGGATCTGCGTCTTCTCATCCACGCTCAGGACGATCGCGCCCTTCGGCGGGTCGAGGTAGAGCCCCACGACGTCGATCACCTTCTCGACCAGCTGCGGGTCCTTGGAGAACTTGAACGAGCGGACCTGATGCGGCTTGAGCTCGTGATCACGCCAGATTCGATGAACCGTCGAGGCCGAGATCCCCGCCGCAGCCGCGAGCCGGCGCGCGCTCCAATGCGTACTCCCGTCTGGCGGCGCTTCCAACGTCATCGCCAGCACCCGCTGCACCTCAGCGTCATCGATCTCGCGCGGACGCCCCGGCCTCGGCGCGGTCTCCAAGCCTTCCAACCCACGCTCTGAGAAGTTCCGCCGCCACAACCCAACGGTCGGGAGTGACACACCCACTTCCGCCGCGATCTGCGTATTCGACGCGCCCTCCGCCGCCCGCAACACGATCCGCGCGCGCATCGCCTGTTGCTGGGACGCCGATGGTGTCTTGAGCACCGCGCGCAACTCGGATTCCTCCTGCTCGGACAGCTCGATCGTCGCTGCGCTCCGGGCCACCCGACCAGCGTACGCGAAGTGCCTTACAATTACAAGCTACTTAAGGTGCGGCGCACTAGGAGCCCCAACAGTGAAGAGGCTTCCGCGCTGTCTTCCGTACACGGCCCCGACGCTCCTCGGTGTGCCCCGAAACCACAGATCGCCCGCAACCACAGGCGATCTGCGATGGGCGATCCAGGACTCGAACCTGGGACCTCTTCCTTATCAGAGAAGCGCAGGAGTAACGGCCAGTCGTCTCCAGTAGCCAAACCGGCTGCATACGGGCAGTTCTTGTGACGTGTAAGTCGACTGGAGACCATCGGTGGCTGCAAGCTGATGCACCCTATATGCACCCTCGGTCGGTAGATCTCTCGCGTGGTCACGCCCTCGACTCCCGCGTCGGTCGCTTTGTGCCGGCGATCATGACTCGAGCGTCGGCGATCGCCGCCTCGGCATCGATACTCGGAACATCGTCGAGCTCGTCAATGACGTGTCCGTAGGTGCTCAGGGTGAGCCGCGCATCGTGACCCAGCTGGCGCGCGACGTAGATGACCGTGCGGCCCTCGTGAAGTAGTAGCGACGCGAAGCTATGCCTCAGGTCGTAAGGCCGGCCCGGAACCCTCGGACGCTGACGGGCAACGTGCGGCTGCTTCATCACGCGCCCAGCGGGCGTCTGGCACGGCTTGGCAGGAGCGGCGGCACAAGCCGGGCAGCGTTGTTCCATCGGGTCGCTGCTTGGGTCGGTGTGCGCCAACGAAAGCGAGCGCCGGAACGCGCGTCGGCGCCACGACTGGTATGCGGCCAAGGTCCAGGGCTCTCCTGAGCGCGATGGAAAGATCAGGCGTTGTGCGCCAGGCCGACCGCAGCGAAGGCGCCACTCTCGAAGGTCAGCGGCAAGCGGGGACAGCAGCCGGACTGTCCGATGAGCGTCGGTCTTAGTGTCGTCCACCTGGCCGAGCGAGAGAGCACGCTCGATCAGGATGGTCTGCTCTCGCACATCCCGCCACTGGAGGGCAAGTGCCTCGCCTGGCCGGAGGCCCGCATAGGCGAGAACACTGATCAGAGTGGCGTCGCGCGTGCCGGCCGCCGCTCGCATGCGCTCCACCACGATCGGCGCCAGCGGGCGGACCTCCTTGCGGCGGGGCATGGGCGTCTTTCTGACCGCCCTCGCCGGATTGGACTGCAAATGTCCGCTCTCGAGGGCGCGCTGCAGAATCCCGCCGAGCAGCGTCGCCGCGTTTCGAACGGCCACAGCGCCGCCTCCGGCCGCGAGGCGATCGCTCTGCCACCGGGAGATCACCTCCGGTGTGATCTCGATGAGGGTGAGCGGGCCGAGCTCTGGAAGGATGTGCTTGTCGTAGAGATGGCCGTAGCGTCGACGCGTGCTCTCGGAGAGACTCGCGCGGTAGGCCTTAGCCCAAGTCTCTGACACATACTCAGCCAGAGTGATCCGGCCGCTGTCAATGGTGGCGAGCGTTCCGACCTGCTGGCGCCGCCGCACTTCGGCGGCGAAGTTCGTGGCGTCGCCCTTCTTGTCGAACGTGCGAGCTCGATATCGGCCGCCCTGGCGCCAGCGGACCTTCCATCGAATGGAGCCGTCGGTGAGTGTTCGCTTCTGGATCTCCACGGCGCTAGAGCTAGGGGTCGCGGAACGCTGCTCGCAGGGAGTGCTCTGGCAGGACAGATTGTCTACGACGCGGCCGACGGCGCGGGCCGTTGCCAGTCATGTCGATCGTGCTGGCAAGCCACCGATCGATCGCGTCTCGACTGATCCGCGGCGAACGGCCGATGCGGCCAGCGACTTCGAGGTGGCCGGATCGAATCGCGCGCCGCACGGTCTCGATGTTGACGCCAACGAGCTCGGCCGCCTCCGTAGCCGTGTACAGGCGTTTGCTGGCTTCCAGCGCTTCGGCTGCCGGGAGGAGCGGCTGGAGACGAGCGGCGAGTTCGTGAAGCGCGGACTCATCGAGCACCGTCGGCAGCAACCGGGCGAACTCGGCGAGAGGGTTGCGCGCAGCCTCACTCATGGCTTGTGGATCTCCGGTGATACGCCTCCCAACGAGCGGTGGATGGGAGCGGTGCAGGGTCCGCTGCAGGATGACTGAGCAGACCAGAGTCGGAGGTCCGGGCGGTCGAGACCACGGGCTGTCGTTAAGGACGACATCAGCATACGATACCGCTAATGCGTCAATAACGTTGATTTCCGTCAATAACACTTGCCCCGCCCGGGAGCGGACGGGCCGGCGCGCGGACGCTCGGCAGTCTTCAGATTAAAGCCAAGGTTCGTGACTGCGCCCGGGGATTGCGCGGAAATTCCCTCTCGGTGCCATTGCCGCGCGGGCCAGCGAGTGCCAAGCTGCGCGAGCGATAGAGACCAGGCTCTCGTCGTACCTCCGGCGGAAGTCCCGGGGCTGGCTCGGCTTGCCGGGCGCGGCGAGCCGAGCTCGCATTGACGGTTGGCCGCCGGCTAGGCCGGCCTGGGCCGGATGCTTTGTCTCAGGCCTGCTGTGCGCGCAGAATTGCGATGTCTTCTTCAGCGACCGATGCGGAGAGCTGGCGCGCGATCGTCGCGAGCTCGTCGAAGGCGCGGGCGATGGCTGCGAGGCTTATGCCCTCAAGCGCCTCACTGAGGTCTTCCCAGGTGATGTCGAACGTCGCCCAGAGTTCTTTGGGACCTCGACGACCGCTGTCGGGCCGCAGCTCGGGCGGCGGCGGCCGCCGGGCAGGTGGGAGCGGCTCCCATCCGAGGCCCTCCTGCGCTGCGTATTCGCAAGCGATCTGCTGGGACTCGCACGCGTCGGCGAAGTCCTTCAGCCGCCGCCCGAAGCCGGCGTCGGGCGGTGCCAGCCGGTGCTGGCGCAGCGCCGACCTGAACGTGTGGTCGGCGGCGTTCATGTTGTTTATGGCGCGCTCAACGCTCATCGTGGCGGCGGAGCTGCGCGGTCAGCGGTTCGTCCTCGAGGCGGGCTTCGGCATCTGAGCCTGCAGCGCGTACCGGGATACCCAGCCCTTCAGCGAAGGCGAGGAAGTCGGGAAGGCGGATGCGGTACTCGCGCCCGCCGGTGACCTGGATAGCGCGGAGCTTGCCCGTGCGGATCCAATGGCGCACGGTGCCTTCGGTGTAGCGAAGCGCTTCAGCCACCTCGGCGACGGTCATGAGTTCTTCAAATGTCGTCCGTTCGGGCATAAGCTTTCGTGTCAGTCTGCCGGAGGTCCGAGCTTTACGTTATCCGATATTATTGATGCTAACGTATCTACGGGTTTATGGACAGCATCTCAGGTAGGGGAGACCGATCGGATCAGCCTCCGCCGCTTGCGGCGGTCCGCCCTCTCCGTCTCGATGACCACGGCCTCTCGTCTGAGGGCACTGAGGAGGATTGGTACGAGACCGAGCGGCTGACCGGCCAGATCACCGGCATCGCCCAGCGCGCGGTCCCTGAGGGTCCGATGCTCGATTGGCGTAATGCAGGCCCAGGCCTCAGCGGGAGACATCGAGTGCGACGCAGCCTCCGCCGGCCACGTCCGTTCGATGTGACGCCGCTTGCGTGGGTAATTCGCTGGTTACGCCGACGCCCCGGGACCATAGCCGCGGGGGCGCCTAAGAGCGAGATCCCCGCCGGTGGCATCGGAGTGGATCATCGCAACGATCCATCGCCTCCGCTTGTCAGGCGTCGTCTGGCTCCCAAGATTGCGGTTGGGGTCGCCGCTCTTGTGCTTGTGTGTGCGGCAGTCGGTTGGCTCGCGGGCGCTGGACAACATCACGCGCCGACAAGCTCCCTCCATGCGTCGGCGCCGACGGACAGGGTCGTCGGCTCGCGCCTCAAGGCCGGGCGCCCGCGCGCCAGACGGGTGAAGGAGCACACTCGCAAGACCCCGCGAGCTCGTAGCTCGCATCGTACCGCCGCGCGGGCGCAGCGGCACTCAATGCGGCATGTGGCCACCACGGCGCACCCGGGCACTGTTCCGTCTGCCGGCGACTCGACCGGCGGCTCATACGTGTCGGGTGGAACGGCCGGCGGCGAGCCGGCCGTGGAGATTCCGGTGAGCGCGAGCAAGCCAGCCAGCGCATCGAGTTCGGCGTCCAGCGACACTCCGGCCAGCGGACCGTCCGGGCTGGGCGGCGAGGTCGGCAACAACTGCAACCCCAAGTGCTCGTGATCCGAGCGCTGGTAGAGAAAGGCACCGAGCGATGATCAAGCGAGCACTTTCGCGACTCCAAGGCAACGTCGTTGCGTGGCTTGCGCTGTTCCTCGCGATCGGCGCCGGTGGCGGGTACGCGATCGCCGCCACCGGCAACACCACGGTGCACGGCTGCGTCGTCAAGAAGACCGGCGAGCTTCTGATCAGGTCACGTTGCGCGCGTGGTCAGACGAAGCTCAGCTGGGCCGAGCGCGGGCCCGCCGGCACCCGGGGCCGGACCGGCGCCACCGGCCCGGCCGGCGCCGCCCCTCCGAGCGCCTGGGCCATCATCAACGGCATCGGTCAGGCCGAGCCGAGCGACGGGATCACCGCGACACACACGGGCACCGGCACGTACCAGATCACGGTCACCGCACCCGCCTGCACGAACAAGGAAAACGCACCGGTCGTGAGCATCTCCGACGCCTACCCGCCCAGCGGACACACGGCCGGCGCATTCCCGGTCGCCTGGGTCGAGGACACCGGAGGTGGCCCGTTCACGGTCCACACCGGGGTGACGGTGGGCGGGACGTTCTCCCCCGAGGACGAGACGTTCAACATCCAGGACACGTGCGGAGCGCCGTGAGCCCAGGTTGCCGGCCTGCTCGGGTGTTCGTGAGCCGGGCCGCCGTCGTCGGCTCGCTGGTGGCGCTGGCAAGTGCCGCGCCGGCGTCGGCAGGAACGCTGCAAGTGCAGCTCGGCACGTCGCGGGCCACATGCACAACGTTCATGAGTTCGTGGTTCTCGCCCGGACAGCTAACAGGGCAGGCGTCGTGCAGCCGCTTACCCGGCAGCCCCGGCGCCGGGCCCGGCTGGAATGTGTCGGCTGCGGCTCAGACGGTGTCCGCCGGCGCGGCCGGCCGCTGGCAGGTCAACGCGCCGGCCGGGATCACGATCGAGTCTGTGCAGGTACCGACGATCGACCGCGATGGCCTCGTGAAAGTCTCCGAGCACGGATGGCTTGGGCGCAGCTACTGGTCGAGCGGCTACGCCACCTGGGGCGTGAACACGAGCACCGAGACCGACGGCGCCGACAATCCACTCAACAGCAGCTACTGGGGCTTTCAGCTCTACTGCTACGCGAGCAGCTGCAACAACCAGGGCTTTCTGAGCGTCCCACAGGTCAACGTGACCGCCAGCGAGACCCGCGGTCCGACCCTGTCGGCGATCGGCCAGGACAACCTGTGGAACGAGGCAGGTCGCTGGGTCTGGAACCCGCCTGGCGACCCGTGGAGCGTCGCGCTCTCAGCGAGCGACCCGTCCGGTGTCTGCGACATAGAGGCATTCGTCAACGGCCATAGTCAGAACGGCCCGGCAGCGGCTCCGAACGGCAATAGCTTCCAGCAATGCCCGACACCTGTCGACTGGAACACCCCGCAGGTTGATACCGAGCAGTTCGTGCCCGCCGGTTCGTCGGGGTCGTTCGGCTTGCAGCTGGCGGCTTCCAACGCGGCTGGGGTTCGGACCGACCCTTCGAAGACACTCCGCGTCGACAACGTCCCGGTGCAGCTCAGCCTGTCCGGGCCGACGAACGCTTCGAGCACGGCGGGCACCCAGTACGTGACAGCTACGGCAAGCGCGGGCCCGAGCGGAGTCGCGATCGGATGCTCGCTCGACGGTGCCTCGGTCCAGTGGCAGGCCGGCGGCAGCGACCGTGTGCCTGTCGCCGGCATCGGCGAGCACCTCGTCTCCTGCCAGGCGCGCAACGGAGCGATCGGTCCGCAAGGCCAGTACGCCTACTCCGCCTCGCAGCAGTGGCGGCTTGACATCGGCCAGCCAACGGTGGCCGCCATCGGGTTCCCAAAGCTCGTGAATCTCCGCTGCCGGCACGAGCGCGTGCAGGTCACGCTCCCAGGTCGCTGGGTGTGGGTACGCCACGACGGTCTACGGATCCGTCTCCACGAGCGGGCACAGACGAAGACGGTGAGCGTCGAGCGCTGTCATCCGCGCACTGTGATCGAGCGACGCGTTGTGCTCGTACGCGTAAGGCGGCACGGGAAGACCGTCGAGGTGAGGCGCTCGGAGCGGGTGCGGGTCGTGCTGCTGCCGCACACGGTCCTCGAGGCGCGCAAGCAGGTTGCTTCCGGGCATCGCACGAGCGTCGGTGGCTGGCTCGGCACCTCCGATGGCATCGCTGTCCGTGGCGCGCGGGTCGCGGTCATGACTGTTCCGAACGATGGTCGTGGGACGTTCAGGCTTGCCGCGACCGCCACGACCGCCGCAGACGGTTTCTGGTCGGCGAAACTCCCGGCGGGACCGTCCCGGCTTGTGAAGGTCGTCTACCTCGGCAGCGCCGACCTGCTGCCGGCGTCCTCGGCGCCGGTGCAGCTGAACGTCCCGGCCCGCATCGCGTTGAGCGCCACCCCACGCCGGCTTCGGTGGTCAGGCACGGTGACGCTGCACGGTCGATTGCTCGGCGGATACATCCCGCGCGACGGGGTCGCGTTGCAGCTACTGATCCGGCTGGCGCATCGCAAGCGGCCGTATGAGCCGGTGTCGTTCCGCACCGGCGCGCGCGGGAGGTTCAGCGTGCGGTGGTCCTGGGCCGCCGGCTCCGGTGTCGTCAGTGAGCCGTTCGCGGTCAGGATGATCGCGACCGAGGGTGACTACCCGTACGTTGCATCCAGCAGCCGATGGATCCGGGTCACGTTCGGCTGACCGACGAGCGGCGGCGGTGGTGTTGCTGCCGCTCAGCGAGCTTGTGTATGTGAGATGTAGTTGAACTCCAAGGTGAGATGTAGTTGAACCCCAAGGGCCCGCTCGAGCCTTGCCGGCTCTCCCGTGTCTTCGAGTCGCGCTTGCCGTGCGTTCCGGGTCCGCGGCGCACAGCCCGGAGATGCCCGTGCCGTGATCAATGCGGGTCTCGGCCAAACCTCGTGGCTTTGCGTGGCGGGCACGCGAAGTGCGGCCGTCGCGTGAATCGCCGTCGCAGTACCGA
>CAWGYJ010000004.1:0-364299 GCA_963826895.1 uncultured Solirubrobacterales bacterium | reverse complement strand
CGTCGAAGGTGAAGACTCACGCTGGGTCGATCACCGGCCACCACCCCCAAGGACGGAAACGCCGGCGGGGGCTTGCCCCGCCACCAGCGCCGCCGGCGCGCTGGACGTCGCCACGCACCACGACTGGAGCGGTGACTACACCAAGACGTACGGGCTCGAGGTGATCTCGATCCTCGGCGAGTCCCCATTGGTTCACGCCAGCGACCCGTACTGGGAGGTGTTCGTGAACAACGTGGCCGCCGAAGCCGGCGTCTGCGACCTGTCGCTTCACAGCGGCCAGCAGGTGCTATTCGCGGCGGTGCCCAACAACGGCCCGGACGAGTATCCGCTGGGGCTCGTGTTCTGCCGAGTCACATAACGGCCACCAGCCGTTCACAGCCAAGGTCGTCTACTACAACGCCAAGGGCAAGTCGAAGCCGCTCGCCGGCGCGACCGTCTCAACCGGGTTGCATCACGGCAAGACCGGCTCCAACGGGACGATCAAGCTGACTGGCGGCAGCGCCGGGACGTTCTCGTTCACCGCGACGCACAGGGGCTTACATCCGCTCGGCACCGGTGGCGGTGCGCGTCACAGGCTAGTCGGACGATGTCGCGCCGAGCCCGCTCTTCCGTCGCCGCGTGCGCCCTTGCGCTCGCGCTGGGCGGCTGCGGCTCGGTCCGGCCCCGGCACCTAGAACGTGACCATGACGGTCACGCGCGGGTTCGGCTCGCGCCAGGTCGGGTTCGCGAACGAGTCCCGCGTGCCGGGCGCGGAGACGGTGATGCGGATGCTCGAGCGCACGTTCCCGAACTTGGGGCCCGCTACGGCGGCGGCTTCGTGGAGTCGATCGACGGCCTCTCCGGCGGCTGCGTCGCGGCTCGACTGGTTCTATTACGTCAACGGGATCCAGGCGCCGCAGGGCGCCGCCGCGACGGCGCGTGCACGAGGGCGACCGCATCTGGTGGGACCTGCACGACTGGAGCGCGACCGACTCGATCCCGGCCGTCGTCGGCTCCTACCCCGAGCCGTTCACCACGGGATCGCCGGCAAGCGGCTACCCGACGACGCTCGAATGCGGCGCCGACGTGGCCGCCGCGTGCAAGCTCGGTCGACGACCGCGCTCGATCGCGCCGGCGTCCCGGTCGCGAGCCAGATGCTCGGCACCGGCTCGGGCCCGGACACGCTCGGCGTCGTGGTCGGCACCTGGTGCGAGCTGCGCGCCGAGGTCGCCGCCGAGCTGATCGACGCCGGCCCGGCGGCGAGCGGCGTCTACGCCCGCTTCGCCGAGCGAGGGCGCGAGCTGCTGAGCTGCTGAACCCGAGCGGGGCAGGTCGCGCGCACGCTCGGCGCCGGCGCCGGGCTGGTCGCGGCGACCGCGCGACGGCAGTCCCGGCCCCGACGTGGATGATCACCGGCACCGACCCCGCCGGCGTGATGGCGGCCGCGCGGGCGCTGAACGCCGCGCGCGCTGCACGACCACTTCGCGCTCGCCGTCGAGGGCGGCACCGATCTGCCCGTCCCGGTCGAGCCGGCTCGCGATGAGCTACCGCCGCCGCGCCAGCCCGCTGCACGCGGCCGCGCGCCGGCGCCGGATGCGTCTACTGCCTGGCGCTCGGCGCTCGCTGCGCTGATCCTGTCGAACCCGATCGCCGCTCGGCGCGGTCGCCGTGGCGGTGCTCGGCGCCGGCGTGCTCGCCGGCGTCGGCCGCGCAGATGCGCGTCGCGCCGCTGCTTTCGGCTCCCGCTGGCGCTCAGCGATCGCCGTGATCAACGCGCTGGTGAGCCGCGACGGCCTGACCGTGATCTGCGCGGCTCGGCGACCTGCCCCTGCTCGGCCACACCGAGGTCACGCTCGAGGCGACCGTCTACGGCGGCGATCCTCGGGCTGCGCGCCGTCGCGCTGATCCTGTGCGGCGCGCTGTACACCGCGGCCGTCGACCCCGACGAGGTGCTGCGGCTGTTCCGTCGCGTGTCGTTCCGCTCCGCGCTCAGCGGCGACGCTGGCCACGCGGCTGGTGCCGGTGCTCGTGCGCGACTCGCCGGCGCCTGGCCGACGCCCAGCGCTGCCGGCCCGGGCGCGCCGCCGACGCGCGTGGCGCTGATGCGCGCGAGCACCGCCGGCGTGCTCGATCGCGCGCTCGACGTCGCGGCCGCGCTCGAGGTCCGCGGCTACGGCGCCGCGCAGCCGCCCGGCTCGGCACGGCGGCGTGCTCGCTCCCGCCACGATCTCCTGTTCGCCGCGTGCGGCAATCCTGGTGGCTGGCGCTGGCGATCGTCGCTCGCGTCGACGGCTTGGCGCCGTTCCGGCATACCCGTCCGCTGCACTCGCCGGCGAGCGCATCGACCGTGCTGGTCGCCGCCGGCCTGCTCGCGTGTTGCGTGGCTGCCGTTCGCGGAACGACGGGGAATCGAGCAGTGAACGCCGTTCTGGAGCTCGAGCGCGTGACGTACACCTACGCCGGCGGCTCCGCGCCGGCGCTCGACGACGTCGACGCTGTCGGTCAAGCCGGGGAGCTGGTCGTGCTCGCGGGCGACTCCGGATCGGGGAAGTCGACCCTGCTGCGGGCGGCGAGCGGGCTCGTGCCGCACTTCTCCGGCGGCACGTTCGCCGGCCGGGCGGCGGTGGAGGGCATGGACACGCGCGAGGCACGGCCCGGCCGATCTGTCCGCGGCGGTCGGGACGCTGTTCCAGGACCCTGAGACGCAGGTCGTGATGGGCACCGTGCGCGCCGAGCTCGCGTTCGGCCTCGAGAACCGCGGATCGTCCGCTGCCGCGGTCGCCCGGGGCGTGGAGGAGGCGGCGCTGTCGCTGGGGATCGCATCGCTGCTCGAACGCCCCACGCATGAGCTCTCGGGCGGCGAGCTTCAGCGGGTCGCGCTCGGCGCGGCGCTCGCCGGCCGGCCGGCGCTGCTGGTCCTCGACGAGCCCACGTCCCAGCTCGACCCGGTCGCGGGCGACGAGCTGATCGGCTCGCTCCGGCGGTCAACGAGGACTGCGACACCGCGATCGTGCTCGCCGAGCACCGGCTCGAGCGCTGCCTGCCGTTCGCCGACCGGGTGGTGGCCATCGCCGCCGGGCGCGTCGCGTTCGACGGCGCCGCCGGCGGAGTTCCTCGCGTGGGCGGCCGCTGCGGCGCCTGAGCTGCAGACCCCCGGCGCGCGGCTGCTGACGGCCTCGGGCTCACGCCGGCGGCCGGCGTCAAGGCTGCCCGCGCCGCGCTGCGAGCCGCCGGCATCGCCGACTGCCGGGGCGGGTTTCTGTGCGCCACTCGGCCACGAACCGCTCGCCGGCCGAGTCGACCGGGCCGGCGCTCGCAGTTCGACCGCGTCTGGCACGAGCTGCGCGACGGCCCTGTGATCCTCCGCGCCGTCTCGCTCTCGATGGCGCCCGGGGAGCGGGTGGCGCTGATGGGCCGCAACGGCGCCGGCAAGTCCACCCTGCTGCGCCACGCGGCCGGGCTGATGAAGCCGACGCGCGGGAAGGTGCGCGCCGAGGGCCGGGTCGCGCTGCTGCTGCAGAACCCGACCGACTACCTCGTGCACGAGACGGTCGCCGAGGAGGCGCTCGCGAGCGGCGCTCGCGAGCCGTCGGCCTGTCCGAGCTGCGCGACCGCCATCCGCGCGACCTCTCCGGCGGCGAGAAGCAGCGGCTCGCGCTCGCGATCGTGCTCGGCGACCCCGAGCCGGCGCCCCGCGGTCGTGTGCCTCGACGAGCCGACGCGCGGCATGGACCGCGGACGCAAGCGCGAGCTGGCCGAGCTGCTGCGCTCGCTGCCGAGCGCCGCGTCATCGTCGCGACCCACGATCCCGAGTTCGCGGCCGCCTTCGCCGACCGAGTCGTGCTGCTCGGCGACGGGCGCGCCGATCGCCGACGGCCCGACGGCCGAGATCCTCACCGGCGGCACGTACTTCGCCACCGAGACCGCCCGGATCCTCGGCGGCGCCGCGCGCGCTGACGCCCGAGCGAGGGCGTCGCGCTGCTCCAGGAGCGCGCCGAGGTCGCGGTATGAGCTGGCAGCTCGGCGCGTTCACGATCCTGGCGCTGGCGCTCGCCGGCGGGTTCGCCTGGTATGAGCGCGCGCATCCCGACGCCCGCATCGTCGCGCTGGTCGCGACGCTGGCTGCGTTCGCGGCGCTCGGCCGGATCGCGTTCGCAGCCGTGCCGAACGTCAAGCCGACGACCGACATCGTGCTGATCGCGGGCTACACGCTCGGCGGTGGGCCCGGATTCGTGGTCGGCGCGGTCGCCGGCCTGACCTCGAACTTCTTCTTCGGGCAGGGGCCCTGGACCCCGTGGCAGATGGCCGCCTGGGGGCTCGCCGGCCTGCATCGGCGCCGGCCTCGCGACCGTGACCGCGCGGCGGATCGGCCGCTGGCCGCTCGCGATCGTGTGCTTTGTCGTCGGGTTCGCGTTCACCGCCACTCCAGGACTTCGGCGACTGGGTCACCTACAGCGACCACAGCGGCTCTCAGCTGGTGGCGTACGTCGGCAAGGGATTGGGCTTCGATCTCGTCCACGCCACCGGCTGCCTGCTGTTCGCGCTCGCCTTCGGCCCGGCGCTGATGCACTCGATCGAGCGGTTCACGCGCCGGCTCCACGTCCGGTGGGCGCCGGCGGGGCGCGTCGCGCCCGTGCTGCTGGCCGTGGCCCTCAGCTCAGGCTCGCTGGCCTGGCTGGCCGGCCAGCCAGGCATGACCGGGGGAGTCGGGCGGCGCGGGGGTCGCGAGCGCCGCGGTGTCGCCCGCGCAGTACCTGCTGTCGGCCCAGAACCACGACGGCGGCTTCGGCCCGGCGCCGCGCCAGCCCTCGGCGCAGCTGTACGCCGGCTGGGCGGCGCTCGGGCTTGCCGCCGCCGGCTACAACCCTTCGACGGTCGCCCACGGCGGGCGGAGCGTGCTCGCGTATGTGAGCTCCCAGGCGCCGAGCGACCCGGGCTCGCTCGAGCGGACGATCCTCGTTGCGCGTGCGGCCGGGGAGTCGGTGACCGACGTGGGCGGCCGGGACCTGCTCGAGTTGCTGGACCGCGACATCGGCCGCGACGGCTCGGTGCGCCAGCAGGTGAACCTGACCTCGTTCGCGGTGCTGGCGCTGCGCGCCGCCGGCGTCGCGCCGAGCGCCAGGACGCTCGCGTGGATCGTCCGCCAGGAGGACTCCGACGGCGGCTTCAACTTCGCCACGGCGGGCGGCCAGAGCGACGTCGACGACACCGGCGCGGCGCTCGAGGCGCTCGCCGCCGACCCCGCGGCGCACGGTGCGATCGCGCGCGCGGTCAGGTTCATCCGGGGCCAGCAGAACCGCGACGGCGGATTCCCGTCGCAGCCCGGCGCGACCTCGAACGCGCAATCGACGGCGTTCGGGATCCAGGGGCTGATCGCCGTCGGCGTGCCGCTCGGCTCGCTCCCCCACGGCTCGCCCGAGCGGTACCTGAACTCGCTGCTCGCGCCCGACGGGCACATCCGCTACTCGACGGCGCTAGACCAGACCCCCGTGTGGGTCACGGGCGAGGCACTGATGGCGCTGACGGGCAAACCGCTGCCGCTCGCGCCGCCACCGCCACCGGCGCCCGCTGTGCCGGCGCATGCGACCCATCGGCACGTCCACGAGCGCCATCACGCGCCGCGCCGCGCCGCGCCGCGTCCGCGTCACAAGCTGCCCAGAGCACACCCGATCCGCCAGAATCTGGGCGGTTTCGCGCCCGCGGTCGCGCTGCTGACCGCGCTTGTGCTGGCCCCGATCGACGGGTAACGGACCGCGCGGGCGCATCCTCGATACGCTCCCGCGCCCATGCAGATCGGTGTCCCGAAGGAGACCGCCGAGGGCGAACGGCGGGTCGCGCTCGTGCCCGAGATCGTGAGCAAGCTCGTCCGGCAACGGGCTCGAGGTGCTCGTCGAGCGCGGCGCAGGCGCCGGCGCGCTGCTTCGCGACGAGCTGTACGAGGAGGCCGGGGCGAAGGTCGTCGAGGACCCGTGGGGGGCCGACGTGGTCGTCAAGGTCGCGCCGCCGTCGGCCGAGGAGGCCGCGCGTCTGAATTCGGACACCGTCCTGATCGGGTTCCTGGCGCCGCTCACGAACGGCGCCGGCATCCAGGCGATCGCCAGGGCGGGCGCGACCAGCTTCGCGATGGAGTCGGTTCCGCGGATCAGCCGCGCGCAGTCGATGGACGCGCTCTCGTGGCAGGCGAACATCGGCGGCTACAAGGCGGTGCTGATCGCGGCGACCGAGATCGGGCGCTTCTTCCCGATGCTGATGACCGCCGCCGGCACGATCCGCCCGGCGACCGTGCTGGTGCTCGGCGCCGGCGTCGCGGGCCTTCAGGCGATCGCGACCGCGCGGCGGCTCGGCGCGGTCGTCCAGGGCTTCGACGTCCGCGCCGCGGTCAAGGAGCAGGTCCAGTCGCTCGGCGCGAAGTTCCTCGAGTTCGACCTCGGAGGGGACCTCGAGGGCGAGGGCGGCTACGCGCGCGAGCTCACCCCCGAGCAGCAGGCCCGCCAGCAGGAGCTGATGGCCGAGGCGATCGGCAAGGTCGACGTCGTGATCACGACCGCCGCCGTCCCGGGCCGCCGCGCGCCGATCCTCGTCACCGAGAAGGCGGTCGAGCTGATGAAGCCGGGATCGGTGATCGTCGACCTGGCCGCCGAGACCGGCGGCAACTGCGAGCTGACCGAGCCCGGCGAGACCGTGATCGAGCACGGCGTCAAGATCCTCGGCCCGCTCAACTTGCCGAGCACGATGGCCGAGCACGCGTCGCAGCTGTACGCGCGCAACATCGAGGCGCTGCTGGAGCTGATGATCTCCGAGGAGGGCGAGCTGGCCTCGATTTCGACGACGAGATCATCGGGGTGCCTGCATCACGCGGGGCGGCGAGATCGTCAACGAGGCCGCCGCGAAGGCGGCGCGGAGGCTCGGAGGCTGACGATGGACAGTCTCGTGACCGACATCGCCGTGCTCGTGCTCGCCGGATTCGTGGGCTTCGCGGTGATCTCGAAGGTTCCGAACACGCTGCACACGCCGCTGATGTCGGGCACCAACGCGATCCACGGGATCGTCGTGCTCGGCGGGCTGCTGCTGATGCCGGAGGCGAACGGCGTGCTCGAGAAGGTGCTGCTCGTGATCGCGGTCGCGTTCGGGACGATCAACGTGATCGGCGGGTTCCTCGTCACCGACCGGATGCTCGAGATGTTCAAGGCCAAGGATCCGCCGGAGGCCGACGAGGCCGGGGCCGAGGAGCAGCCGAGGTCGTGATTGCCACCGTCTTCTTGCAGTCGGCGTACTTCGTCGACGCGGCGTACATCGTCGCGTTCTCGCTGCTGATCTACGGCATGACCGGTCTGACAGGGCCGCGGACGGCGGTCCGCGGCAACAAGATCGCGGCCGTCGGGATGGCGATCGCGGTCATCGCGACGCTGCTCCACACGGGGGAGTTCCACGGCTCGAGCACCGTCTGGCTGATCATCCTCGGGGTCGTGATCGGAACCGCGGTCGGGGTGCCTTCGGCCAGCGCAACGTGAAGATGACCGCGATGCCGCAGATGGTGGCGCTGTTCAACGGCGTCGGCGGCGGCGCGGTGGCGCTGATCGCGTGGGTCGAGTTCCGCCATCACTTCGGCGGCGACTATCCGCTGCGCTCGGAGATCTTCGAGCTGTTCGGAGCGATCGTCGGCTCGATCTCGTTCTGGGGTTCGCTGATCGCGTTCGGCAAGCTCCAGGAGATCCTCCCGGGGCGGCCGATCAAGCTCCCCGGGCGTGGCAGTCGGTCTGAATCTCGGTCTGTTCACGATCGCGGTCGCGAGCGCGGTCGATCTCGCTGGCCGGGAGCCACTCGCAGGCGCTGTTCATTCTCGGGATCCTGGTCGTCTCGGGGATCCTCGGGATCATGTTCGTGCTGCCGATCGGCGGTGCCGACATGCCGGTCGTGATCTCGCTGCTGAACGCGTTCACGGGCCTGTCGGCGGCCGCGACCGGCTTCGCGCTCGTCGAACACGGCGATGATCGTCGCGGGGATGCTCGTCGGCGCCTCGGGCACGATCCTCACGCAACCTGATGGCCAAGGCGATGAACCGCTCGGTGCCGGCGATCGTCGCCGGCGGCTTCGGCGGCGCCGTCGCGGCGCCGGCCGGGGGAGCGGGCGACGGGCGGCACGGTCCGCTCCACGAGCGCGGCCAGGACGTCGCGATCAGCTCGTCCTACGCGCGCCAGGTGGTGATCGCGCCCGGGTACGGGATGGCGGTCGCCCAGGCCCAGCACGCGGTTCGCGAGCTCGAGCAGGCGCTCGAGGCCAAGGGCGTCGAGGTCAAGTACGCGATCCATCCGGTCGCGGGGCGGATGCCGGGCCACATGAACGTGCTGCTCGCCGAGGCGGACGTGCCGTACGACCTGCTCAAGGAGATGGACGAGATCAACCCCGAGTTCCCGCGCACCGACGTGGTGCTCGTGATCGGCGCCAACGACGTCACCAACCCGGCCGCCAAGAACGAGCCCGGCAGCCCGATCTACGGGATGCCGATCCTGGAGGTCGACCAGGCGCACGCGGTATCGTGCTCAAGCGCTCGATGGCCTCCGGCTTCGCCGGGATCGACAACCCGCTGTTCTACGAACCGAAGACCTCGATGCTGTTCGGCGACGCGAAGGCGTCCGTGAGCGAGGTGACCGCCGAGGTGCGGGCGCTCTGACCAAGCGCAACATGGCGCTCTTGGCGGTAGGGCTGCTGTCGCTGCTTGCCGCCATCGTGTCGGGCACAGCGTCGCTCAACGGCCCAAGGACAGTCAGGGCCGGCGAGCTGGTCACCGTCAAGCTCAGCGATCTGAGGGCGGCCGGCGACTACCAGCTGTTCCTTGTCACCCCGTACGACACGAACGCCCAGCCGGGCCAGACGACTCAATGCTCGGCGCCGATCAGCGGCCTCGAGCATGCGCACGGCTCCGCGACGTTCACCGGGCGGGTGCCCGCCGTGCTCGATTGCCGCGCGAATCTGACCCCGACGGGGACGCGGCCGGTCACCCCCGGCACCTATCAGTTCCAGGTTTACGCGCCGGTCAGCGGCCACCCGAACCGGCATCTCGCGAACGTCATCCAGGCGGTCCGGATCGAAAAATGAGCCGGTTGGCACGTTCAGGTGGCGTCTAATAGAGTGCGCCCGACATGGACCCCGCCCGATTGACCGCAATTCCGATCTTCTCGCAGCTGTCGGACGAAGAGGCCAAACGCCTGGCCGCATTCGCGACCGAGACGAGCGCCGCCGAGGGACAGATCCTGATGAAGGAAGGCGACTACTCGACCGAGCTGATAGCGATCGAGGAGGGCACCGCCGACGTGATCCGGGGCGGCCAGAAGATCGCCTCGCTCAAGCAGGGCGATCTGATCGGGGAGATGGGCCTGCTCGAGCGCGAGCCCCGCAATGCGGACGTGATCGCGACCTCGCCGATGCGCCTGCTGAAGCTGACTCACTGGGAGATTCGCCGGATGTCCGAGGCCACGGTCGACCGGATCAAGCAGATGATCGAGCAGCGACGCGCCGAAGGCGTCGCCGATCCCGCGCACTGAGCATGCCGCCCGCGGCGGTGCCGCGCGTGGTGCTCGAATCGCCGCTTCGCTACGCCCGCGCGGCGAGCCCGCGAGCGCGCCACGATCGGTTTGCGCCTCGGTGCCGGCAGTTCTGATACGTTGCGAACCGCCTAATCCCCGGGCAGCCGATCCGGGGAGCGGGGAACCCAACGTATTGGGGCGAGTCCCGCGGTGATCCGCGAGAGGCGCTCGCGAGGAGCAGAGCGCCAGCCCGTCAGCTAACCCCGCAGGCACAGGCAGCGATGTAAGGCCGCATCGATCGACCGACCAGGTCCCGTGCCCGTTTCCAGCAACTTTCGACACCACCGGATCCGCAGCGGACTGATCGTCGCGATCTTCGGCGCTGGGCTCGTTCGCGGTCCGGTCGCGCACGGCCGCGTCGGGCGGGTCCGGCCGCTGACGCCCACCTCGAGTCAGCAGAAGAAGGTCTCTGAGACCACCGGGAAGAGCCCATTCAGGCGCGCGCTCCGCCGCGGCGACCACGGGTCGGACGTGCGGACGCTCCAGGCGTGGCTGGACGAGGTCGGCTACGCGGTGCCCGTGACCGGGTCGTTCGGTTCTGAGACCGTGTCGGCAGTCAAGAGCTTCCAGCGCTCGCGCCACCTGAGCCCGGCCAGCGGCACCGTCGGCGACCACACCGCGATGGCGCTCCAGGCGGCGGTCAAGCGGGCGGCGGTCGCGCGCTCGAAATCGCGTGCCGACGTGCCGCTGGACGCGACCGACGGGCTGATCTTCCCGCTGAAGCCGATCAGCCGGGTCCTTCAGCCCAGCGCGTGGACGCTCGACCAGGGGATCGACATCGGCACCGTCAACAACGCGTGCGGCGGGCAGGTCACGGAGGTCGCGATGACCTCCGGCACGATCGTCCAGGAGGGGATCGACGGCTTCGGGCCCTATGCACCCGTGCTGAAGGTCTCGAGCGGGCCGTACAAGGGCCGGTACATCTACTACGGCCACGCGGCGCCGGCACTGGTGCCGGTCGGCGCGCACGTGACGATCGGAGAGCCGATCGCGGATGTCGGCTGCGGCGACGTCGGCATGTCCTCGGCGCCACACGTCGAGATCGGGATCAGCGCGCCCGGCGGGCCGCCCTGCTGCCCCGGCTACCAGCAGACGTCCCCGGCGTGGGAGAAGGTCGTGCTGAAGCTGTTCCACCAAGCGGGCGGATAGGCGGACACCGGCCGCGCGGCGCCCCGCCGGCCGTACCACTTAGTCTCCAGCGCAGATGCTCGCTCGCGATCGTGCAGTGGAAACGCTCGCCTCCGAGCGCTTCGACGTGGTCGTGATCGGCGGTGGGATCACGGGCGCGGGAGTCGCGCTCGACGCCGCCACCAGAGGCTTCAGTGTCGCGCTCGTCGAGCGCGCCGACTACGCCTCCGGGACCAGCAGCCGCTCGTCGAAGCTCGTTCACGGCGGCCTGCGCTACCTGCAGAACTTCGACCTCGGGCTCGTCCGCGAGGCGCTGCTGGAGCGGCAGTTGATGGTGAAGCTCGCGCCCCACCTGGTGCGACCGCTGCAGCTCGTCGTGCCCGCGTTCGACGGCGCGCGGCCGGACCGCCTCGTCGGGCTCGGCCTGAACATGTACGACGTGATGGCGACGCAGCGGCTGCGGGGGCGCCGGAGCGCGCGCAGGGCGGGGCAGGACGGATCGGGTGACGGCGACACCGACTGGAGCCCCGCGCGCCACCGTGTGATCTCGGGCGAGGAGGTCGTCGAGCTGCTGCCCGCGCTCGAGCGCCGCGAGCCTAGCGGGGGCTACCTGTTCTACGACTGCCAGACCGACGACGCGCGGCTCGTCCTGACCGTGCTCGGCGGAGGCCGAGCGGTTCGGCGCGATCTGCGCCAACCGTCTGCAGGTCACGGAGCTGTTCGAGGAGGATGAGCGGACCGCCGGGGTGAAGGTGAAGGATGGCGTCACCGGCGCCGAGTTCGTCGTGCACGCGGACAACGTGATCAATGCCACCGGCGTATGGGCCGACCAGATCCGCCCCGAGGAGCTGCACTCCGAGGCCGAGGTGCCGACGATCCGCCCCAGCCGGGGCACGCACATCACGCTCGCCCACGAGGACCTGCCGCTCGTGGCCGGCGCGATCGTGCCGGCGGGGGAGGGCAGGACGATCTTCGCGCTGCCGTGGCTCGGCCGCAGCCTGATCGGCACTACCGACAACAACTACGAGGGCGAGCTCGAGCACGTGCGGCCGTCAGCCGACGACGTCCATTACCTGCTCGATGCGGCCAACGAGTTCTTCGGCACCGCGCTGGCACCGGCCGACGTGACCGGGGCGTACGCCGGCGTGCGGCCGCTGATATCCACCGGCGACACGAGGAAGTCCGTCGACATCTCCCGCAAGGCCGAGCTGTACGAGACCTCCAGCGGGCTGATCACGATCACCGGCGGCAAGCTCACGACCTGGAGGCGAATGGCCAAGATGGCCGTCGACCGGCTGGTCGAGCGCGACGGGCGCAACGCGCCGTGCCGGACCCAGGAGATCCCGCTCGGACAGCCGATCGATCCCGCGGCGCTGCCCGTCGTGGAGGGCGTCTCCGACGATTCGCGAGCCGCGCTCGCCGGCCGGTACGGCCACCTGGCCGAGCGTGTGCTCGCTACCGCCGCAGAGCGCGGCGAGCTCGCTCAGCCGATCGTCACGGGCCTCCCGGACCTGCTCGCCGAGGCGCCATACGCGGCTCGCAACGAACAGGCGCAGTCGGTCGGCGATGTGCTGCTCAGGCGCACGCGCCTCGGGCTGCTGGCGGCGCGTGAGCTGTGCGCGCCCGACGGGCAGGCGCCGCGACGCGTCGCCCGGGCGCTCGCCCCGGAGCTCGGCTGGGACGAGCAGCGGACCGAGGGCGAGGTGGAGCGGTTCCTCGCGGAGGCTGCGGCGGAGGGTCTCGTCGTTGACTGAGCGCGCCAACCCCGACGAGCTGCTCGAGTTCTGCCGGCACGTGCTCGGGGGCGGCGAGCGAGCGGCGCGGGCGGCGGCGCAGGCGCGCCGCTCGGCGAACGGGGCCGGCCGCCTCGAGCTGCTCGCGGCCGCGGCGGCCGCATGCCGCTCGAGCGCTCCCGACGAGCTCTCGGCGGCATCGTCGCCGGACGCGACCGGCGGTTTGGCGGGCGCGGTGCGCGCCGAGGTGCAGGAGGCGAACGCGAAGCTCCCCGAGCGGCAGCGCGAGGCGCTCGCGCTGCGCGACGCGCTCGGCCTGCACTACGACGAGCTCGCATCGGTGATGGGCGTCGACCGGGCGGCGGTCGCGCCGTTGCTGGCGCGCGCCCGGCTGCGGTTGCGAGCGGAGCGCCGGGGAGTGCCCGCAGGCCCCGCGACGTGCGACGAGCGCGAGCGGGCGCTGAGGCTGCTGGCGCTGCGCCAGGACGGGGAGGACACCGGCGCGGAGGATGCCGAGTGGCTGCTCACGCATGTCGGCGAGTGCGATGGCTGCGGCGCTGCCCATGCCGCGATGCTCGAGGCCTCGATGGTCTACCGGGCCGCCCTGTGAGCGCGCCGCTGCGGGAGCTGCTGCTGGCCGGCGAGCGGGCACAGCTGGGAGAGCGGCCGTGGCTGATGGGGATCGTCAACGCGTCGCCGGACTCGTTCTCGGACGCCGGGCTCGAGCAGACGCTCTCCGCGAGGGTGGAGCGGGCGCGCGAGCTGCTGGAGGCGGGGGCCGACGTGATCGACATCGGCGGGGAGTCGGGTGTCACCAACCGGCCCGCCGTCGACCCCGCCGAGGAGATCGAGCGCGTCGTGCCGCTGATCGAGCGGGTCGCGGGAGAGCTCGGAGCGCGCGTGTCCGTCGACACGTACAAGCCGGCCGTGGCTCGCGCGGCGGTCGCGGCGGGAGCGTGCATCGTCAACGATGTGAGCGGCCTGCGGGACCCCTCGCTGGCGGATGTCTGCGCCGAGACCGGCGCCGCGCTGGTGCTGATGCACACGCGTGCGGCACCGAAGGAGAAGCTGCTCGACCCGTCGCTCGACGGGAGGATCGTGCAGGACGTGCAGTCGTTCCTGTCCGAGCGGATCGGGCTTGCGCTGAGCCGCGGCCTGGCGTTCGAGCAGCTGATCCTCGATCCGGGCCCCGACTTCGGCAAGACGCCGGCGCAGACGATCGCGGTGCTTCGCGCGCTGGGGGAGCTGCACGTGCTCGAGCGGCCGCTGCTGCTGGCGGTGTCGCGCAAGGACTTCGTCGGCGCGATCACGTCGCGCCCGCCGCGCGAGCGGCTCGCCGGCACGCTGGCGGCGGTCGAGCACGGGGTCAGCTGCGGAGCGCACGTGCTGCGCGTGCACGACGTCGCGGACGCGGCCGACTACCTGGCAGTCCGCGCCGTGCTGTCCGGCGATCGGGAGCTCGATTCGGCGGTGCGGCTGGGCGATTCGTTGCGCTGGAATCAGGCGACGCTAGGCTCAGGGACTGCGTATCGCCGGTCGCTGGCCCAACGCGACCGGAGCCCACCGATCAATCCGAAGGAGAAACCATGTCCGTACTCGATCGCGAAGCGCTGGAACAGAGCCCGCTCGCCGATCTCCACGCAATCGCCTCTGAGCTGTCGCTCGACGGTTACCGGCGCCTGCGCAAGCAAGCCCTGATCGACGCAATCCTCGCCAAGCAGGGGGACTTGCCGTCGGATGAGGCGGCCCCGGAGGCCGAGGAACCCGCCCCGGAGGCGGAGGAACCGGCTCCAGAGGCCGAGCAACCCGCTCCGGAGGCGGATGCAGCCGAGGAGCCCGGGACGGCCGAGGAGGACGAGGACCGGCCCGGCGCGCCGGCGCCGTGGGCGCCGCGGCGGCCGCGGTCGCTCGCCGGCCGGCCGCTCCGAGGACGCGGAATCGGGCGATGCCGGATCCGAGCCGGAGGAAAAGGCCGAGCCGGCCGAGCCCGAGCCGCAGACGGACGAGCTCGTCGAAGGCGTGGTCGACCTGCTCGCCGAACGGCTCGGCGTTCGTGCGCGTCGACCCGCCCGAGCCCTCGGACGACGATGTGTACATCTCCGCCGCCCAGGTCAAGCGCTGCGAGCTCGTCTCCGGGGACCGGATCAGTGGCCCGCGACGCGCCCCCCGGCGCTCCGAGCGGTTCGCCTCGCTGGTCAGGATCGACACGATCAACGGCCGACCGGCGTCCGAGATCGCCGACAGCGTCCGCTTCGACGACCTGCCCGCGGCGTTCCCGTCCGAGCGCT
This sequence comes from uncultured Solirubrobacterales bacterium, assembly GCA_963826895.1. Lineage (GTDB taxonomy): Bacteria > Actinomycetota > Thermoleophilia > Solirubrobacterales > Solirubrobacteraceae > Palsa-465. The sequence goes on along the minus strand of CAWGYJ010000004.1, from coordinate 349,587 downwards.
TCAAGCTCGGGCTCGACGACCCGACGCTGAAGGCGATCGAGTGGCTGACGCCGTTCGGCAAGGGCTCGCGCGTCATGATCGCCGGCGCGTCGCGCTCGGGCAAGACCGAGGCGCTGCGCCGGCTCGCCGCGGCGCTCGCCCGGCACGAGGAGCGTCGCTGTCCGTCGCCCTCGCCGGCGTCCGGCCCGAGGAGATCTCCGAGTGGACCGCGGCCCGGTGCCCCGGCGTCGCCGTGAGCTTCGCCGCCTCGCCCGACGCCCAGGCCCACGCGGTCGAGCTGGTCATCGACCAGGCGCGGCGCCTCGCCGCCCGCGGCGGCGACGCGGTCGTCCTGATCGACACGCTCGACGGGTGCAGCCGCACGCCGTCCGCAAGCTGCTGGCGTCGGCGCGCAACATCGTCGATGGCGGCTCGCTGACCGTGATCGCGACCGCGTCGACGCCGATCGGCGGCGAGACGACCGTGATCGCGCTCGACGTCGCGCTCGCCAGCGATCGGGCGCTTCCCGGCGCTGGACCTCGTCGCGAGCGGCGTCCTGCGTCCCGAGCTGCTCGTCGGCGAGGCGGGCGCCGAGGCGATCGCGCGAGCGCGCGAGGCGGCCGAGGACAGCGACGGCTGATGGAGCTGCACGGCCCGGGCGTCGTGTGGCTGGAGCACGGAGATGGCCGGGTGTCCGTCGAGGAGCAGGCGGATGGGCGCCGGCTGGTCACGGCGCATCCGAATCCCGGCGTGTACGTCTCGCGCCCGGAATGGAGCACCGCCTATCCGATGCCGCTGATCGAGAAGATCCTGCGCTCGAAGGGGCCGAGCTACCTGTGCGACGAGATCGCCCGCGACGAGGACCCGGACTACGTCGAGCTGTTCCTGCGCTACAGCATGCTCGGGTACGTCTCGCCTGAGCGGTTCCGGGGCGCGAGGCTGCTCGACTTCGGCTCGGGCAGCGGAGGCTCGACGGTGAACCTCGCGCGGATGCTGCCCGAGACGGAGATCGTGGGCGTCGAGCTCGAGCCCGAGCTGATCGCGACAGCGCGGATGCGCGCCGAGTTCTACGGTCTCTCGAACCTGGTGTTCCTCGAGTCGCCGAGCGGCGCTGAGCTGCCACCGGGCTTGGGGACGTTCCGCTTCATCAACTTCGGCGCCGTCTACGAGCATCTGCTGCCCGAGGAACGCAGGCGATTGCCGGCGCAGCTGTGGGCGCATCTCGATGTCGGCGGGGTGGTGTTCGTCAACCAGCTGCCGTATCGGTTCTATCCGATGGAGGACCACACGACCGGCCTGCCGCTGATCAACTACCTGCCGGCCAGATGGGCGTACGCCGCAGCGCGGCGTTTCTCGGCGAGGATCGAGCCCGGCACGACCGATGAGGATCTGCTCAGAGCCGGCATCCGCGGCGGCACCGCGCGTGAGGTCGGCAGGGATCTGCTCCGCGGCGGCGGCGAGGCGAGGCTGCTCGAGCCGACCCTGCTGGGCCTCCGCAGCCACGCCGACCTCTGGTACGCCTACTCCACCAGGCACCAGCAGCGCTACCTCGGCGCGAAGCGCGCGATGCGAGCCGCGTTCGACGCGCTCAGCCGCATCGGCGCCGGCCCTGTGGCGCCGGGCCTCAGCTTGGCGTACGAGAAGCTCGCCTGAGCCTGACGCAGGCGCACCGGCGCCGCCGGACACTGGGTGGCCGGCGGCGCGGGAGCGTCAGTCGAGTGTGGCTAGGGAGCGAGCAGCAGCGCGCTGTCGGGCGGGACCGTGCTCTTGCCGGCGCTGAACCGCGCCCCGGTAAGGTCGATCCGACCATGGACCTGGACGTCGCCGCCGGTCAGCGTGATCTCGTGGCCGTAGCTCAGCCGCAGCCAGCTGGACTTCACGCGAACGCTGTGACCCGTCGTGTTCACGATCGCGCCGCAGGCGCCGAAGAAGTGCCCACGGTCGGCGCAGTCGTGGAACTCGCGGCGGTAGACGCCGCCGGCCACCTCGAGGCTCTTGTGACCTCCTGAGGAGCACACCTTGCCGGTGCCCGCAAGGCACCCGCGACCGCGAGGCGCGGCCATCGTCTGAACGGGATCGGTCGGATAGATCCCCTCCTCGGGCCAGACCGCCAGATCGTGGCTGCCCCGCTCGAGGTCCGCCCAGTCGACGAGGTGCGTCGGGGTGAAGCCGAGCAGATCCGTCGCCTCGGTCACGAGCCGGCTCCGGTACAGCGTCTTCGCGTGGGCGTAGCCCTTCGGCCACATCGCGAGGAAGCCGCGGGTGTCGTGGGCGATGTACGCGATCTGGTCGAGCAGCGTCGAGTAGAACGGATCGAGGGTGCCGAAGTCCTCAGGGGCCCCTTCCTCGGACCAACCGACGACGCCGACGTGCGGGTTCAGCATCTGCATGCCCTGCGCGGAGTACGGATTCCACGGCAGCGAGTTGTCGATCTGCATGAACTTCGCCCTGTTGTCATGGGTGATGTCCGCTGCCATCTCCGTGTGCGCCTTGCGCAGCGCGGCGTTCGTGCGAATCTCGAACGAGCTTTCGCAACCGCAGGTGGCGAAGTACCACTGCTGCCGCGTGCTCGCGGCCTGCCAGTCCATCATCAGGCCGTCGTCGGGGTTGAAGTGCTTGAGCGCGTAGCGCCGGTAGTAGGCGCGGACGAGCGGGTTCGCCTGGTTGGTCGCGTAGCCGCCTGTGAAGGTGGTCGTGAAGATGCGCTGGTGCTGGCGCGGGGCGGGCTGGTGGACCCACCAGTCGCTGCCGGCGCGCCTGTCGACCGTCGGCGCCTGGGCCCGGAAGCTCCAGTCCGTATCGAAGTACTGGATCACCGCGCAGTACGTGCGGCCGTGGATGTGGCAGTTCTTTCGGGCCTTGCTCGCGACCGGACCGCAGTTGCTCTCGGCGTAGGTCACCCACGCGCGGACGAGCGGTCCGCTGGCGCGGCCCCCGCTCGTGCAGTGGTCGTCGTAAGCCCAGGTTGGGACATGGGTGTTCGTCGACGGCGGCAGCGCCGCGGTCGCGGCCGTGGTGGCTCCACATGCGAGGACGAACGACACGGTGCTGAGGGCGACGACGAGATGCGCTCGCCTGCCGCCCTGAAGCCGATGCTTTAGCAAAACAGAACCTCCTGTCTGTCTGAGTCGCCGGTGGTGGTGCCGGCCGGCTCGCCCGGGGACTCGAGCGAACGCCCTGCCGGCTCCTCGGCGCCTCCGTCCCAAGTGGTCTCCCGCCCGCCGCGGCCCCCTGCGGACACGCCACGACGGACATATCGATCTGGATACCGGTCGATCATAGTGAAGGGTTGGACGATTTGCGCCGGGTCGAAAAGGCGGCCGGCGCGAGCCGCTCAGTATGCCGTGCAGCGGCATCGATGGCGTTGCCGAGCCTTGTAGACGGTGCCGGCGCCGCGGTTCCACAACAGCTCGTCGACGGCGGCGGCGCAGCTCCCGGGCGTTGCCGCGACGATCAGCTCGACGGCGTGCAGCGCGCAGGCGCGAATCTCGACCTCCTCGGCGGAACCGTGCTCGATCAGCTCCCCGCGGTCGATGCGCGCCGACCAGCTCGGGATCGAACGCGAGGACCCCGTCGAGCCGCAGCACGTGCGGGACGAGGTTGTCGGCGAACATCGTCAGCCGATCGAGGTCCGGTGGTTCGATCACGCCGCGCACGCGCGAGGTCCGCGGCCGCGATCTGCGCGCGCTTGTAGAACGGGACCGGCTCGTCCGTCGTAGTGCGACGTCGGCGAAGCACTCCCAGCCGCCGAGCCTGGTCGCGAGCTCGACCGCTGAGCCGTCCGCGCGTCGACCGCCGCGTCGAAGTCCGTGACCCGGGTGTCGCCGAGGCCGCGCAGCGACGAGGCGAACAGGGCCATCAGCTCGTGGCCGGGATCCTGTCCGAGCACGGCGGCGATCTCGGCCGGCTCGATGCGCGCCAGCTCCGCCGGGGACCACGGCCCCTCGCGGTCGAAGCGCGCCCGAATCCCCGCCTCGATCGTGCGGTACCCGGAGATGCCCGCGCGCTTTCGCAGCGTCGGGAACCAGCCCGAGCCGAAGTTGATCGCATCCAGCGTGAGCCAGAACGCCGCGCGGGCTCGCGAGCTCCGGGTCCGGGCCGGCCACCGGCTCGCCCAGCGGCAGCGAGGCGGCGTAATCAGCGATCGCGCCGGTGTCGATCGAGACGTGCCGCGCGCGCTCCGCGACCAGCGCGCAGGCGCTCCTGATCTCGGCCACGAGGTCGACCACAGCGGCCGCTACCGTAGGCGATCCGGTGGTCGAAGACACCCAAGCAGAGCTCGACGAACTCCTCCAGGGGCTGAACGAGCCCCAGCGCGAAGCCGTGACGCACGGAGACGGTCCGCTGCTGATCCTCGCGGGTGCCGGCTCGGGCAAGACGCGGGTGCTGACGCACCGGATCGCCTACCTGGTCGCGACGGATCACGCGAGGCCGAACGAGATCATCGCGATCACGTTCACGAACAAGGCGGCGGGGGAGATGCGCGACCGCGCCGAGCTGCTCGTCGGCCGGCGGGTCCGCTCGATGTGGGTGATGACGTTCCACTCGGCGTGCGCGCGGATGTTGCGCGCCGACGCCCACCGGCTCGGGTACACGCGCCAGTTCACGATCTACGACCAGGCCGACTCCCGCCGGCTGATCAAGCGCTGCCTGGACGACCTCGGCGTCGACCCGAAGCGATTCACGCCCGCCGCGATCGGCCACGCAGATCTCCGACGCCAAGAACAAGCTCCGCGACGCCGACGCGTACGGCCAGATGGTCGGCTCGTTCTTCGAGCAGACGGTCGCCGACGTCTATCGCCAGTACGAGAGCGAGATGCACCGGATGAACGCGATGGACTTCGACGACCTGCTCGTCCGCGCCGTCAACGTGCTCGAGCTGTTCCCCGAGGTTCGCGAGCGGTACGCCAACGGCTTCCGCCACGTCCTCGTCGACGAGTACCAGGACACCAACCACGCCCAGTACCGCTGGCTCCAGCTGCTCGCCGGGGAGCACCGGAACCTGATGGTCGTGGGCGATGACGCGCAGTGTTTGGTTGAGGGGACGCTGGTGACGATGGCCGACGGGTCCGAACGTCAAATACAGCTTTTGAAGGTGGGCGACGAGGTGCTGTCGGCCTACCGTGAGCCGGCCCGTGTCGTCCGGACCTACCGGTCGGATGAGCGACGTGCTGGCGTGCTGATCCGCACCGCCGGCGGCCGAATCCTCCTCAGCACCCCTGAGCACACCCACTTCGCGGGGGGTGTGGGGCGTTTCTACCACCAGGTGGGACAAACGCCCCACACCCTCGGGACGCTCGAACGGACCGCACCACCGCTCCCGATGACGCCGGCATCCCAAGTCCGCCCAGGGATGCTCCTCTTCGATGCTGATTCGGAATTCGACCTCGTCACCGAAGTCGAGCGCACAGAGCTGACGAAGCCGGTCTACGACATCGACGTAGACCCCACCCATAACTTCATCGCCAACGGCATCGTCACCCACAACTCGATCTACGGCTTCCGGGGCGCGGACATCACGAACATCCTCGAATTCGAGGACACGTTCCCGGACGCGAAGATCGTCAAGCTCGAGCAGAACTACCGCTCGACGCAGACGATCCTCGACGCCGCCAACGCCGTCATCCGCAACAACCGCGGCCAGAAGCCGAAGTCGCTGTGGACTGACATCGGCCAGGGCGACCCGATCAAGGTCCGCGAGCTCGATGACGAGCATGCCGAGGCGCGCTACGTCACCGGCGAGATCCAGCGCCTGATCGACGACGGATCGTCGCGGGCCGAGATCGCGGTCTTCTATCGCACGAACGCGCAGTCCCGGGTGCTCGAGGACACGCTCGTGCGCGCGGAGATCCCGTACCAGGTGATCGGCGGGCCGAAGTTCTACGACCGGATGGAGATCAAGGACGCGATCGCGTACCTGACCGTGCTGCTGAACCCGCAGGACGTCGGCGCGTTCACGCGGATCGTCAACTCGCCGCGGCGCGGAATCGGCTCGACCTCGATGTCGCGCGTGCTCGGCTTCGCGAACACGATCGGCAGCTCGATCTGGGACGCCGCCTCCGAGCCCGAGCAGGTGCCGGATCTCGGCGCCGCCGCGATCAAGGCGTTCACGCGCTTCATGGGCACGATGCAGACGCTGAGAGAGCGCGCCGAGTCAAACATCCCGGTCGCGACACTGCTGAACGAGCTGCTGGAAGAGACCGGGTATCTCGAGTGCGCTGCGGGCCGAGCGGACGATCGAGGCACAGGGCCGGATCGAGAACCTCGAGGAGCTCGTCAACGTCGCCGCCCAGTACGACGCGGCCGACACCGGTGCGGAGAAGTCGCTCGGCGAGTTCCTGCAGCAGGTCGCGCTGGTTGCCGACGCCGACACCCGCACCGACGACGAGGGGCTCGTGACGCTGATGACGCTGCACAACGCCAAGGGGCTCGAGTACCCGATCGTGTTCATGATCGGCTGCGAGGAGGGCGTGTTCCCGCACTCGCGCGCGCTCGACGAGGGCGGGCTCGAGGAGGAGCGGAGGCTCTGCTACGTCGGGATCACGCGTGCCGAGCGCGACCTGTACGTCACCTACGCCCGCACCAGGAGCGTGTTCGGCGCTCGCACGTTCGGCGCGCCCAGCCGCTTCGTGGGCGAGATCCCCGAGGACCTGACCGATCGCGAAGCGCAGGCGCCGCGGCGGTTCGCGAGCATCCGCGCCCGCGCAACCTCGTGGGAGGCCCCGGCCGACGTGGAGCCCTACGAGCGCGAGCAGCCGGCGCCCATGGCATACCGGCTGGGCGACGACGTCGTCCATGCCGCGTTCGGCGACGGCGTCGTGACCGGCCTCGAGCCCGGCGGGATCGTCGTGATCCGGTTCAGCAGGGACCGCTCGGAGCGCAAGCTCGTCGCCGATCTCGCCCCGATCTCGAAGCGGTAGCGTGCGCGCCGTGACCGCGACGATCATCGACGGCAAGGCGATCTCGGAGCGGGTCCGCGCCGAGGTCGGGCACGAGGTCGCGGCGCTGACCGAGCACACGGGCGTCCAGCCCGGCCTCGCCACGATTCTGGTCGGCGACGACCCGGCGTCGGCGATCTACATCGCGAACAAGCGGAAGGCCTGCGCGGAGGCCGGGATCGTCGACCTGCACCAGCACTTGCCCGAGGGGGCGACGCAGGCGGCGGTCGCCAAGCTGATCGAACAGTGCAACGCCGATCCCGCGGTGAGCGGCATCCTGCTGCAGCTGCCGGTCCCGGACGGCCTGGACGGCAACGAGCTGACGGCGCTGATCTCGCCCGACAAGGACGTCGATGGCCTGACCCCGATCAGCGCCGGGCGGCTGGCGCAGGGGAGTCCCGGGCTGCGACCGTGCACGCCGTCCGGCGTGCTCGTTCTGCTGGACACGGAGGGGGTCGAGCTGGGGGGCGCCGAGGCGGTCGTCGTGGGACGGTCGAACCTCGTCGGCAAGCCCGTCGCGGCGATGCTGCTCGCGCGCAACGCGACGGTCACGATGTGCCACTCGCGCACGCGAGACCTGCCCGGCGTGTGCGCGGGGGCCGACGTGCTGATCGCAGCCGTCGGCGTGCCGGAGCTGATCCGGGCCGAATACGTCAAACCCGGCGCGGTGGTGATCGACGTCGGCATGAACCGGACCGAGCAGGGGCTGAAGGGCGACGTGGCGTTCGACGAGGTCTCACAGCGCGCCGGGATGATCACGCCGGTACCGGGCGGCGTCGGCCCGATGACGATCGCGATGCTGATGTCGAACACGGTCGCCGCGGCTCGGCTCCAGCGGACCTAGCCCGTGCGGGACCGGCTGGCGGCGCTGAGCGCCGACTGGACCCGTGGCGAGCTGGTCGCGCTCACGGGCGCGCTGGCGCTGCTGGTCGTGATGTTCGCGTTCAAGTGGTACGGCGTGGCGGGCGTCGCGGGCCGGACGTCCGCATCGCCCGCGAGCCAATCGTCGGTCGACGCGTGGGACGCGCTGAGCATCGTCCGATGGCTGATGCTCGTGACGATCGGGCTCGCGCTCGGGTCGTTCGCGCTGCATGCGACGCAGCGGGGCCACGGGTCCCGGACGAACACGAGCCCGGCGCTGACGGCGTTCGGCGCCGTGACGGCTGCGCTGCTGATCTACCGGGTGTTCATCGTCCTCCCGCGGCCGTCGGAGGTGCTCGATCAGAAGCTCGGCGCCGTGCTCGGCGTGCTCGGGGCGGTGGCGATCGCGTTCGGCGGCTTCGACGCCCTGCGAGAGGAGCGGGCCCGCGCCCGGCAGGCGCAGCAGCGTTCGAGACGGGCGAGCGATATGGCACCGGAGGCACGCGCGCGGTAGGGTTGCGTCGCCGGACTCAGACCCGCGGGCAGGAGCCTGCGGGCGGAGCCAGAAAATCACTCAGTCGTGTCCTACAGAATGGGGGAAGCATGAGCTTGGACAACATGTCTCGGGACGACTGGATCGTCGGCGGGCTCGCGTTGCTGCTGGTGATTGACCTGCTGTTCCTGCCGTGGTTCAGCCTCGGTAGTGCAACGGTCAACACCGGCGTCGGATCGATCACGGTCGGCGGCGGTTCGCTTACGGCGACCGATGCTCCAGATGGTTGGCTCGCAATCCTCGCGGTGATCGCATTGATCGCCCTTCTTGCAGATCTCGCGATCGAGAGGCTGTCGCCGCAAACGACGGTCCCGATAATCGGCGGTAGCCGTAGTAATACGAGGCTCGTGTTGGCTGGCATCGCGGCCGGGTTTGTCGTGCTGAAGTTCCTGTTCCACATCCACTTCAGCCTGTTCGGGTTCGGCTTCTGGGCCGCCGTCGTGCTGACTGCCGGACTGGTGTTCTCGGCGCTGCGCGTCAGCCGGGGCCAGACGATCGTCCCGACCAGCTGAGCGGGAAGGCGCCACCGAGCACTTGAAGTTCGATCCATCGAGACTCCGCCGCGGCGAGCTGATCGCCGGCGGCGGGGCGGTGGTGCTCGCGCTGGCGCTGTTCGTGCTGCCGTTCTACGGCGTCTCGAGCACGTTCGCGCCGACGCTCGCGAGCGAGGGCCAGGCCACCACCTTCGACGGCTGGGATGGGCTGCTGCATCTTCGTTGGCTGGTGCTGATCGCGGTCCTGGCCGGCCTCGCGCTCGTCTTCTTCCAGGCGACTCGGCGGGCGCCGGCGATCCCGGTGACGTTAAGCCTGGTCGTCACAGTGCTCGGGCTGCTCACGTCGGCCGCGCTGCTGTGGCGTGTCGTGATCGACCCGCCCGGAGGGGATCTGGACGTTCGCTGGGGCGGCTACGTCGCGCTCGCCGCGTCGCTCGCGCTGTTCTACGGCGGATATCTGTCGTTGCGGCGGGAAGGGCTCTCCGAACGCGACGCCAGGACCGACATCGAGACCGTCCGGCTCGGCGGAACCTAGAATCCCTGGCATGCTCGATCGTGAACAGGTGCTCCACGTCGCGCGTCTGGCGCGCCTCGAGCTGACCGAGCCCGAGGTCGAGAAGATGGCGGCGGAGCTTTCGAAGGTGCTCGGGCACATCGAGAAGATCTCCGAGCTGGACTTGGCCGACGTGCCGCCGACCTCGCATGTCGTCGACGTCGTCAACGCGCTTCGCCCCGACGTGCCCGTACCTTCGTTCCCCGCCGAGGTCGTGCTCGCGTCTGCTCCCGAACGCGTTGCCGGCGGATTCGGCGTTCCCACTCCAGGCGCCTCTCAGCAGTGAGCGACGAGCTGATCGAGCTGAGCGCGGCGCAGGCCGCGGAGCGCGTCCGCGCGGGCGAGATCGACTGCGTGGAGCTGTTCATGGCCTACCGCGAGCGCGCCGCCAACGATGAGCTCAACGCGTTCACGTGGGTTGCGCCCGGGCCGCCGGCCCACACGCCCGGAGCGGACGCGCCGCTCGCCGGCCTCCCGCTCGCCGTCAAGGACCTGTTCTGCACCGAAGGAGTCCCCAGCCAGGCGGGCTCGCGGATCCTCGAGGGCTATCGGCCGCCGTATACCGCGACGGTCGTCAAGCTGCTCGAGGGGGCCGGCGTCACGCTGCTCGGGAAGACCAATCAGGACGAGTTCGCGATGGGCTCCTCGAACGAGAACTCCGCCTTCGGTCCGGTGCTCAACCCCTGGGACCGCGGCCGCGTGCCGGGCGGGTCGAGCGGCGGCAGTGCCGCGGCCGTCGCCGCGGGACTTGCGCCATGGGCGATCGGGACCGACACGGGCGGCTCGGTCCGCCAGCCGGCGGCGCTGTGCGGCGTCGTCGGGATGAAGCCCACCTACGGCGCCTGCTCTCGGTACGGGATGATCGCGTTCGCCTCCTCGCTGGACCAGGCGGGGCCGATCACTCGAGATGTGACCGACTGCGCGCTGCTCCTCAAGCACATGGTCGGCAAGGACCACTGCGACTCGACGTCGCTCGAGTTCCCGGGCGCGATCGATCCCCCGGCCGCGACCGACCTGACCGGCATTCGGCTCGGCGTGCCCGAGGAGCTGACCGGGCCGGACGGCGGCGTCGAGGCCGGCGTCCGGGCCAACTTCGACCAGACGATCGCGCTCGCCGAATCGCTCGGCGCCGAGGTGGAGAGCTGCCGGCTCCCGCACGCCCCGCACGCGCTGTCGGCGTACTACCTGATCGCGCCTGCCGAGGCATCGGCCAACCTCGCGAGGTTCGACGGCGTCCGCTACGGGCTGCGGGTCGACCACGGGCGCGGCCTCGACGCGATGTACGAGGCCACGCGCGCGGCCGGCTTCGGCCCCGAGGTCAAGCGCCGGATCATGCTCGGCACCTATGCGCTCTCGAGCGGCTATTACGACGCTTATTACGGCACCGCGCTGAAGGTCAGGACGAAGATCTCAGAGGACTTCAAGGCCGCATTCGAGCGGTTCGATTTCATCGTCACGCCGACGAGTCCCTGGACCGCGTTCGAGCTCGGAGCGAAGACGGATGACCCGCTCGCGATGTACCTGAACGACTTCTGCACGGTGCCGATGCCGCTGGCCGGGATTCCCGCGATCTCGATCCCGTCGGGGCTCAGCGACGGGCTCCCGGTCGGGTTCCAGCTGGCCGGTCCGGCGTTCTCCGAGAGCCGGCTGCTGGACGCCGCGTACGCGCTCGAGCAGGCGATCGCCTTCGATGGCTCATGGGCACGGCGATGACGAGCTACGAGCCGGTGATCGGCCTCGAGATCCACGTGCAGCTCAGCACCACGACGAAGATGTTCTGTGGCTGCGAGCTGTCGTTCGGCGACACGCCCAACACGCACACCTGCGCGGTCTGCCTCGGGTTGCCGGGGTCGCTGCCGGTTCTGAACGCGAAGGCGGTTCATTACGGGACGATGATCGGGCTCGCGCTCGGGTCCGAGATCGCGCCGCGCTCGCTGTTCCACCGCAAGAACTACTTCTATCCCGATCTGCCGAAGGGCTACCAGATCTCCCAGTACGACGTGCCGCTGTGCCGCGGCGGCCGGCTCGGCGAGATCCGGATCCACCGGGTCCATCTCGAGGAGGACGCCGCCAAGCTCGACCACGTGGGGGAGAGCGGCCGGATCCACGGCGCCGACGAGAGCATCGTTGACTTCAACCGCGGTGGGACGCCGCTGGTGGAGATCGTGACCGAGCCCGATTTCCGCTCGCCCGAGCAGGCGCGCGAGTGGCTGACGCTGCTCCGCGCGACGCTGAAGGCGCTCGGCGTCTCAGACGTCGACATGTCCCAGGGCTCGCTGCGGTGCGACGCGAACGTCTCGATCCGCCCCGAAGGCGACACTGAGCTCGGCACGAAGACCGAGCTGAAGAACATGAACTCGTTCCGGTTCCTCGAGGACGGCGTGCGCGCCGAGATCGAGCGCCAGACGGAGTTGCTGCAAGGCGGCGAGCCGGTGGTCCAGGAGACGATCCACTTCGATCCGCGGACCGGCCGGCTGAGCCCGCTGCGCTCCAAGGAGGAGGCGCACGACTACCGCTATTTCCCCGAGCCCGACCTCGTGCCGCTCGAGATCACCGAGGAGATGCTCGAGGACGCGCGCGCGGCGCTGCCCGAGCTGCCGGCGGCCCGGGCTGAGCGGCTACAGAGCGCGTACGGCCTGGCGGCTGACCGTGCGCACGAGCTCGCGTTTCGGACCGAGCTCGGCGACTACTTCGAGCGGGCGGCCGGCGACGCCGGCGAGGTCGACCCGGTGGAGCTCGCGAACTGGATCCCGCAGCTGGTCGAGCGCATCGGCTCCGACACCGACCCGGCGAGCTCGACCGTCACCCCGGCGGCGCTGGCGGCGCTCGCGCGGATGGTCAGCGCCAGGCACCTCAGCCGCGGCAACGCTCGCGAAGTGCTGACGGTGCTCGCCACCGAGGGCGGCGACCCGCAGCAGATCGTGGAGGCGAAGGGCCTCGGCGCGCTCGACGACGACGGAGCGGTCGCGGCGGCGGTGGATGCGGCGATCGCAGCCGACCCGGCGGCCGCGGATCAGGTCCGCGCGGGCAATCAGAAGGCGATGGGCCCGCTGATCGCGGCGGTCATGCGCGAGACGAAGGGCAGAGCCGACGGCGGCGAGGTCCGCCGGATCCTGCTCGATCGGCTCGCCGACGGCTCCTGAGCGCGCTCAGCCCAGCCTCGCCCGACATGGCTGAGCGCGCATCAGAGCTGGCCCCCAGGGTCAGCCCCGGAAGGTCATCGTCGTCAGCCCGTCCTCGTGATCTACGAGATGCGCCGCGAAAGCCTGCGCACGACGAAGCCCGCACCGAGCAACGTCCCGCCCCCGACTACCAGCAGCACGACATCCAGGCCCGTGAACGGCAGCTGAGCCGAGCTCGCGGGCGTGGTTGTGCGCGAAATCTGCGTCGGCCCGCATGTCTCGGAGTTGTACGCCTGGCAGCTGCTGGACCCGGAGGCCGCAAAAGCGGCAGCCGGAAGCGCCAACAGAGTAAAGGCCACTACAAGCGTCACAATCCTTCGCATGAGTTCCTTTCGAACCCTGATTCCCGCGACCACCTGGGTAGGTGGCACGGCTTAATGTTCACGTTCCCCGGGCGAAATGGTACACGAACCTGCAGGTGGCGCAAGTTACGGTCACGGGGTGACCACCAGCAGGCGCAGCGCCTCGGCCGCACTCAACGGGTGCGCGGAGCCGATCTGCGCGAGCGCTTGGCGCACCGCCGGCTGGCGCCCGTCGATCCGGTCCGCGATCTCGTAGTCGTGGCGCGCAGCCGTCCGGTCGCCGAGCTCCGACGCGGCGAGCCCCGCACCGAGCCATGACAGCCACCCCAGCGGCTCCTCGCGCAGCGACTGGCGAAAACGGGTCGCGGCGGTGCTGTACAGATGGTTTTCGAGCGCGATCTCGCCCGCCAGCCGCCCCGCCTCCGAGCTGAGCGGGTCGAAATCGGCGGCCAGCGACAGGTCGTGCAGCGCGCCGTTCGGGTTCGCGGCGGCGATGTTCCCGGCTACCGATATCTCGCGTACCGAGAGGTACGTGAATCCCAGCACGACCACGCACACTACGAACACCGCACCCGCAGCGGTGAGCCTCATCCAGCCCGGGATGCGTCGTGGCCGCTCGCGCCGCCAGACGACGCTCGTCTGGCGTTCGGACAGCGAGACCGAGACTCCCAGGAAGCCGAGCGCCGGCCCGCTGAGGGCCGGCATCGCCCAGAACCAATCCACCGACCCGTGCACCAGCCACACGACGAGCGGCACGACGCAAGCCGCCGCAACCGCGGGGGCGATGCCCTCTCCGCGCCGGCGCGCCGGTCTCGACGCCACCACCGCCGCGATCACGAACCCCGCGAACAGCAGGAACCCCACCAGGCCCGTGGTCGCCAGCAGCTGAAGCTCGAGGCTGTGAGCCCAGGAGGGCTCCTCACCGGTGTGGCGATGCTGCAGGTAGTAGTCGACGAAATTATCCTGGCCGAGGCCGCCGACCGGGTGAGCGGCCAGCGCGTCGAGCGATACGCGCCAGAAGTCCGAGCGACCGCTGCCCAGCGTCGCGAAGTGCGAGGACGTCGCGTCGGAGGTCGTCTGGTGGCTGAAGCCGTTCAGCTGGCGCTGGATGAACCGGATTGGATGGCCGTGGGTGGCGGCCACGCCACCGGCGATCGACACGCCGACGACGAGCACCGCGACGAGCGCCCCGAGCTGCCGTCTGCGGACCGCCGGCAGCGGCGGCCGGGCGCGGATCGTCTCGACGGACGCGAACACGGTGGTGATTACGAGCGCCACGACGCAGGCCACCAGCGCCTCCGTTCCGGCCCGGCTCGCCGCATGTGATAGGTCGCCCTTCTCCGCGCCGGTGTAGACGCCCAGCAGCCTGTGCAATGGCACGAGCACGGCCAGCGCCGGCAGTACCGCGGCCGCGATCACGCGCAGCCGGTCGCGAACGAGCGCGATCCAGATGAGCAGGACGATCGGGAGCGTGAACAGCCAGCCGCGACTCTGGACGATCATCGCCAGCTGCAGACCGGCGCACGCGGTCGCGATCAGCGCCCCTCGCAGCGACGGTGACAGCTCGCGACGGGCCGCGAGCGTGATGGCGACGAGCGCGGCCATCATGAACAGCGCCGCGGTCGAGTTGAAGTAGCCGGTCGGGGCGGACAGCCGCCCCTCGATCACCAGCCCTCCGATGTGGCTGCCCGACGCGAGCCGGATCAGCAGCACGAGCGCGATCGCGCCGACGCCGAGCACGAACGTCACGAGCGCGATCAGCGCCGCGCGGGGCGTCCACGGCAGGATCGTGAGCAGCGTGAACATCAGCAGGTACAACAGCGCCCGGTTGCTCCCGTCGAGCGCGTCTCCCTTGGACTCGGCCCAGCTGATCGACAGATACGACCACGCGACGTACAGCGCGAACGCGAGCAGCGCCAGGCCGGCGGTTCGGGAAAGGCGCAACGAGCTGCGCCGCGCCCACGCGACGGCAGCCACGAGCGCCAGCAGCAGCAGCGCCCCCCAGTACCAGGTGGCGTCGTCGTAGCCGCCGTTGTAGATCGCCCAGATGAGCATCAGCACGACCGCGACCAGGCCCGGGACGAGCGCCGCGATGTCGGGCGCGAGCCGGCTCAACCGCTCCGAGAGCGCGCGCCGCCGGGCCTTCCAGGGAAGCCGGTCCGCGACCCTGCCCGCGAAGCTCGTCAGGTCCCCGACGCGAAGCTCACCGAGCGCCACCAGTGTCGCGACGAACGCCGCGGGCCCCGCCAGCGCGCCGACCACGATCATCGGCGCAGAAGGGTTGGTGCCGATCACCAGCAGCACGGCGGCCATCGCCGCGGCCGCCACCAGCATGCGGTATGCGCTGCGTGCGAGCGGCCGCAGCGGCAGGTCGACGTGACGACGGCAGATTCGAAAGTGGCCCACATCCATCACGAGCAGCGCGGCCGCGGTTGCGATCGCACCCGAAACGATCCCGATTCGCGGAATCAGAATCAGGTCGATGACCAGATTTATCAGCGCCGCGCCGACCATCAGCGGGATCCTGCGGTTCGCGTCGCCGAGGAAGTTCGCCGACACCGACAGGAGCGGCGCGAACGCGTACAGGTACCCGGCGATCGAGAGCACGCGGAGCGTGGCAATCGAGCCCGAGTAGCTCGAGCCGAGCGCGACGTCGACGATCGGGCGCGGCCAGACGATCAGCGGCGCGAGCATCACGCCCTGGAACACGACCACCAGGCGCAGCGCGCGCTCGAGCGCGTGGGCGTCCGGCTCGTGGCCGTGGCTGCGCGCCAGCCGGGGCGCGACGCCGCTCGTGAGCGCGAGCGCGGGGTAGCTGAGCAATATGAGGAGCCTCAGCGGCGCCGCGAACAAGCCGACCTCGCGGGAGCTCAGATAGGCGCCGATCAGCAGCAGGTCGATCGTCGAGAACAGCGTCCAGGCGCTGTCGACCAGCACCAGCGGGACCGCGTATCTTGCGATCCGGCGCTCGTTCGATGGACGGTCCCGGCGGTGGCGCATCGCCGCCGGCCAGCCGAACACGCGCGCTCCCAGCACCAGGGCGTACGCGGCGCCGGAGCAGTAGCCGATCGCGCGTCCGGCGGTTGCGCCCACGGCGCCCCCGACCAGCAGCACGAGGACGATCGACGTCGAGCACTCGACCGCGCTCTCGAGGAACACCACTCGCAGATCGGATGCGAGCCGCCGCGCCGCCATGAACGACGCGTCGAACAGGAACATCATGCTCTGCCCGAAGACCGCCAGCGCCACCGCCCGCAGTGGCCAGGTGATCGGCGCATGGTAGGCGGAGGCGATCGGGCCTGCGAACGCGGCGAGCGCTCCGCACGCGACGGCCGAGAAGACGAGCTTCAGCCGGATCGCGTCGGCGACGACCTCAGCGATCCGCCGGTCATCGCCGCGGTGCTCCGCCAGGAACCGCGCGGCCGAGAAGCCGATCCCGAACTCGGCCGGGACGAACACGAGTGCGCCGATGCTGACGGCGAGCGCAAAATCACCGTAGCCCGAGCTGCCGAGCGCGCGAACCAGGTACAGAGTCAGGATCGCGGTGAACGCCGCGGTCGCGAGCTGGGACGCGAACGCGTAAGCGGAGCTGGCGGCGACGCTCTCGCTCCCGGATGCCTGGGGGAGCGACCGTCCTTCCGCCAGCAGCTCGAGCTCGTCCGCGCGGTCCGTGAAC
Source organism: uncultured Solirubrobacterales bacterium (assembly GCA_963826895.1). Classification (GTDB taxonomy): domain Bacteria; phylum Actinomycetota; class Thermoleophilia; order Solirubrobacterales; family Solirubrobacteraceae; genus Palsa-465. The sequence continues at coordinate 333,049 of CAWGYJ010000004.1, read as the reverse complement.
ACGGCCGTCAGTATCCAGGAGCGATCGGACCCGCCAGCCGAAGCCGACGGGTCCGCTCTGGAAAGATGTCATGAGCAGTCTGTCCACTCCGACGTGTAGGGACCCCCTCAGCTCAAGCGCGGAGCGTGTCCGCGCAGGCGTTCAAACCGTGGAGCTTGAGGAGGCCCCTTGTGAGCATCGTAATGGGACTTGATCAGCATCGAGGACAGATCACCGGCGAGTGGATCGACACCGACACTGGCGAGATCCAACGCACCCGCGTGACGCCGGCGGACGAGACGGGCGAGGGGCCCACACAACCCCCCGCCCGAGGACACCGGGCGTGGGTCCCACGAGAACCCGCGCCCGCGCTGAACTCCCCGTTCAGCTCTTGTGCTGCCGGCGGGCGTGGCGACGATGCCGGCGGTGATGACGGGCCTTGCGATGGGCCGAGTGGCGGACGACGTGCCGGGTAGCGTCGACGAGCACGAAGTGGCTGGTGGTGGTCACCGTCTGCTCGTGGGTGCGGGCCGTCTGGGCGATCGGGTCCTGGTGCCTCGGGCCCCTGCCGCTGCCGCTGCCGCTGCCGCCGCTTTGGGTCGAGGAACTGCTCGGGCACGTCCCCTGCTGGACGCACGGGGCGATCACGCGAAGCTTCGAGATCGGGATCGGGACGCCGTCGACCACGAAGCCGCCGTTGCCGTCGCTCTGCCCGCCAAGCGACTCCAACAGGTTCGCCATCTGCGGCGCCTGGCCTAGGCTCGTGTAGGAGATGTCGTCCCACTTCTCGACCTCGAACGTCGTCGTATCGCTGCTGCCGTTCGTGTCGTTCGCGTACATGCCGTACGTCGCCATCGCGCGCATGATCGTCTGCTCCCACGCCGGTGCGTGCGTGGCCGCGATCTGCGCGGTGGTCATGTTCAGCTGGAGCAGGGCGCCCATCGGGATCGCGTTCGATGCGCCCTGGTTGACCGCGGAGCACGCCTGGCCAAACGCTCCGGTCGCCGGCCAGACATAGCCGGTCGTGCACGGAACGCTGACCGCGAGTGCGTGGTCGATCGTGCCCGACGCGAGCTGCGCCGCCGTGATCGTGCCGGCGAGCAGGCCGAGGTCGGCCGCGTCGGCGCCGCCGTCGAGCCCGGTGCCTTCGATCGGTATCGCGCTGCCGGACCAGACCGTCAGTACGTTGCTCGAGGTCCAGGAGGCCCGCTCGAAGTCGTACTCGGTGCCGGTCGCCGTGTCGATCACGATCATGTGGTGGTCCCAATCCGTCTCGGGCTGGGCGCCGGCGGGGACGTGGATCTGGATGTTGTTGATCGGGATCCCGTTCCATCCCTGGCACGTGTTCGGGCCCCAGTAGGCGGTGCAGTCGATCGTCACGAGCGGATCGCTGTTGTTCGCGAAGTACACCGCGCGGCTGCCCTCGCTGTAGAACTGGTACTGGCTCGAGCTGCCGTCGAAGTGGTAGTTGTAGCCGTCCATCTGGGAGACCTCGGCACTGGAGTTGGAGGCCAGCGTCGGGTTCGACGGGATCGGCGTGTTGAACGGCGAGTTCGAGGCGTACGGCTGCCAGCAGGCGGGGGCGCTGTTGTCGGCGACGTAGGACGAGATGTCGCTGCTCGAGCACGGCGTCGTGCTCGCGAGCGCGGGGGATGCGCTCCCTGAGAGCGCGATCAGGCCGGCGGCTGCGGGGGCGGCGACGATGCGGAGGAGGCGGCGGGCGAGGGGCTTTGAGTTCTTCATTGGGCTGGTGTGTGGGCGGGTTGGACCAATGGGCTCGCCGCTTGTGCGGCGAGCGCTGTATCGGTCCGATCCAGCCCTGTTCAGTTGCCCGGACGGCCATTCCTGATACGAATGGCCAGTCCAATCCCTGGACGCGACCCGGACATCCCGATGTCCGGCGCGTGCGATTTCGCGGTCATAACGTCCACCTCTGCCTTGCGGTGGCTGGCCAAACGTCCGACGGCCGCGATTCAACCGTCGGGAAACCCGACGCTTTAGCGCGGTGGTGGCTTTGTGGAACCTGCCGGCGCGAGGCTGCCGATCAGGCTGATAGTCCGGTTTTTAGGGACGAACCGGTTTATGGAGAATTAGTCAGCGGTGAGCGACGGCGCGTACGCGCGGATCGGCGAGTCTTCGCTGGACGCGATCTCCGCGAATCCGAGTACCGACGCCACCGCGGCGACCGGGACACCGTCCCGGGCGACCGACTCGAGCGCGCCCACCCCGTGGCCGTAGTGCATGATCGCGAGCGCCGGCGCCACCAAGACCGCGTCCGCACGACGTTCGGCCCCGGCGGACGCGCGAACGCTCGCCGCGGCCAGCGTCCCGAGGTACACGCCGACGCCGGCGCGCGCGGCGGTCCGGAGCGGCCGCGGGGACCAGACGGACGCCGCCGTCGCGAGCACGATCCCTGGCGCCAGCAGGTGCGAGCGCCTCAGCGTGTGCGGGTGCCGCCCGGCGGTCTTGAACCTGTAGCGGCCGTAGTCGCGGTACTGGCGCCAGAGCCCCCGAAGCGAGTCCCGCGGGACGTACGCCGCGCCCATCGCGGGGACGCAGATCAGGTGCTCGCCGCGCCCGAGGAACCGGCCCGCCATCTCCGAGTCGGAGTTCCGCGGCCAGCGCTCGTCCCAGCCGCCGTACTCGAGCAGCGTCGACTGCTCCCACACGCCCGCGAACACGCCCGAGTCGAGCTCGTACTCCTCCGTGGGGCCATCGCCCGTCGTGCCCCATTTGCGCGAGCCTCCACGGCCGAGCGGCGAGGACAGCGCGATCGCGACCGCTCGCGACACGGGCCCGTGGCCCGACCGGAACCTGCGGCCCGGAAACCCAGCGCGTCCCGCCCTGTCGCAGGCGCGCGACGCCGACCGCGAGATAGTCCTCGGGGTATTCGGTATGCGCGTCCATCCGCGCGATGTAGCGCCCGCGTGCCTGTCGCAGGGCGACGTTCAGCCCGCTCGAGACGGTCCGGTTGGGATTCTCGAACACCCGGATCCGTGGGTCATGGACTGCGAGCGACTCGAGGATCTCGCGCGTGCGGTCGCTCGAGCGCCCGTCGGCGAACACGAACTCGATCCGGCCGTCGAACCGCTGGCGGCGCATGGCGGCGACCGCCTGTTCGACGTACCGCTCCTCGTTCAGGGTCGGGATCAGGACCGAGATGTCGACCGGTGCGTCGTCCTGCACGCGCGGAACGGTAGCCAGTGGCGCCCCCGGGCTGCCGGCGGGCCGCGCCGGTAACATGGGCGCCGTCGCATGTGCGGCATCGCCGGACTGGCCGGGACAGTGGGGTCGCGTCGCCGGCGCTGCTCGAGGCGCATCTCTGACGCCATCACCCACCGTGGGCCCGACGAGGCCGGGTTCTACGAGGACGAGCACGTCGCGCTGGCGATCAGGCGGCTGGCGATCATCGACGTCGCCGGCGGCCATCAGCCCTACGTCAACGAGGCCGGCACCGTGCACGTCGTGTTCAACGGCGAGATCTACGGGTTCGCGGCGCTTCGCGACCGGCTCGAGCGCGCCGGCCACCGGTTCACCTCGCACACCGACGGCGAGGTCATCGCCCACGCCTACGAGGAGTACGGCGAGCGGTTCATCGAGGAGCTCGACGGCATGTTCGCGTTCGCGCTGTGGGACGCGGTCGCGCAGCCGCTGGTCCTCGCGCGCGACCGGCTCGGCAAGAAGCCGCTGTTCGTGGCGCCGCACGCCGACGGGTCGCTCAGCTTCGCCTCCGAGATGGGGCGCTCGTGCTCGACGCGCGGATCGAGCGCGAGGTCGACCCGGTGTCGCTCGCCGACTACCTCCAGCTACGGCTACGTGCCCTCGCCGCACACCATCCTCAAGGGCGTCCGCAAGCTCGAGCCGGGGAGTCGCTGACCTGGACGGTCGGTGGCCGGATCGAGCGCCGGTAGCTACTGGACGCTCGACTACGAGCCGCAAGCTGCGGATGTCCTACGCCGACGCGCTCGAGGAGTTCGAGCAGCCGCTCGCTTGCCGCGGTCAAGGCGCGGCTGGTCTCCGACGTGCCGCTCGGCCTGTTCTCTCAGCGGCGGGGTCGACTCGAGCTACGTGCTCGCGCAGATGCTCGCCGCCGGCGCTCCGTCGGTGGAGACGTTCTCGATCGGCTTCCCGGACAGCCGCTACGACGAGCGAGCCTACGCCCGCGCGATCGCCGAGCGCCTCGGCACCGACCACCACGAGGCGCTCGTCGAGCCGACCGACCTGCTGGAGCTGCTGCCGCGCTGGTCCACCACTACGGCGAGCCGTTCGCCGACTCCTCGGCGGTTCCGAGCTTCTACTCTCGCGCGGATGGCGCCGGCGGATCACCGTCGCGCTGACCGGCGAGGGCGGAGACGAGCTGTTTGGCGGCTACTACCGCCACCAGGCGGCGCGGATGGCGGCGCACGCTCGACCGGCGCCGCGACGGCCCGGCGCGCGGTGGCATCCGGCGCGCGCGCGTCTCGGGGCCGAGCAAGCGCACCCGATGTCCCGCCGGCACAAGCTCTACCGGTTCCTACGCGCGGTCGAGCTCGAGCCCGGCGAGCGCTACGCCGAGTTGACGGCGGTGATGGACCCCGACGAGCGCGGCTCCGTGCGGCCCGGCATGGTCGGCTCGCCGACGTTCGCGCCCCGCGGCGCGGACCGCGAACCGCTCGACCGCGCGCTCGCCACCGACACCCGCTACCAGCTTCCGGACCAGCTGCTCGTGAAGATGGACATCGCGACGATGGCGAGCTCGCTCGAGAACCGGGCGCCGCTGCTCGACTACCGGCTCGTCGAGTGGGCGGCGCGGCTGCCCACTAGCTACAAGCAGCGCGGCACCGAGCGCAAGCGGCTGATCTCCGACGCGCTCGCCAAGCACGTCCCGCCGGAGCTGTTCAAACGGCCGAAGATGGGCTTCTCGGCGCCGATCCCGGCGTGGCTGCGCGGAGAGCTGGCCGAGTTCACCGCCGACACGCTGCTGTCGGACGCGAGCAGGGCCCGCGGGATCGTCGACCCGGCCTCCGTGGAGCGGCTGATCGCGCGTCACAACGCCGGCGAGGAGCACACCAAGGGGCTGTGGGCGCTGCTGATGCTCGAGCTCTGGCACCGGGAGTTCATCGACGGCGCCGTCCCGAGCATCCCGGCGACGGCTTCCTAGCGTCCCGCGAGGAAGCTCGCGAGCCGCTCGGTCTCCGCGCCGAGCGTGTGCTCGCTGATCCGCCGTGTGGCCGACTCGAGCAGCCGCTCGCGCAGCTCAGCGTCGCCGGCGAGGCGCCCGACCGCGGCCGCGGCGCCAGCCGCATCCCCGATGCCGACGAGCAGCCCACAGCCGTCCAGGAACGCGGGCACGCCACCGACCGCCGTTGCCACCACCGGCAGCCTCGCCGCGAACGCCTCGAGCAGCACCTGCGGAACGCCCTCGGTCAGCGATATGTGCGAGCAGCACGTGGCTCTGGCGGTAGTGGTCCCAGAGCCCATCGTCGATCGGCACGTAGCCGTGGAGCGTCGCGTGCTCGGAGACGCGCAGCCGCTCGACGCTCGGCCAGCAGCGCCTCGGTCTCGGTGCCCTCACCACAGATGCGGAGCTGCCAACGGGGGTCGCTGTCGACGGCCAGCGCGAGCACTGCCGCCAACAGCAGCGGGTTCTTCTCCGCGTCGAGCCGCCCGACGGCGAGCATCCGCAGCTCCGGCCCGTCGTAGCGCGCGTCGGTCGTCCGCCGGAGCGGTGATCTCGGCGTCGGCCAGCAGCGAGACGTAGGTGACGTGGACCGCGTGGGCGCGGCGATAGCGCTGGGCGAGATCGGGCCCGACGACGACCACCGGCACGAGCAGCGCCAGCGCCCGCCACGCAGCCTCGAGAGCGGACGCCGCGGACCGCAGCAGCCGGCGGCTGGCGTGGCGATGGCGGATCAGCTCCGGCAGGTTCTGGCGCACGCCGAGCACGAGCCGGCGGCGGCGCAGCAGCGTGAGCGCCGCGAACAGCAGCGCCTGGGGCGGGTTCGGGCCGAGGATCCAGACGGTGTCGAGGTCGTCGAGCGCCCGCCAGAAGCGGCTGGCCGACGCCGGCATCGCCCGCAGCACCTCGCTCAGGTGGGCGCCGCTCGTGTACGACGGCAGCGGCAGGAACCCGGCGCCGCGCATCCGGAACGGGAACCGCCCCGGGTCTCGTCCAGGCGGCCGACGAACACGAGTCGCTCGCAGTGTGGCGCGAGCTCCTGTGCGAACAGCCCGAACGGCAGCTCGGCGTACAGCTCGTCCGCGTCGAGCTTGTAGGAATAATCGCAGTAGACAGCGAGCCGCATCGTCTTCACCGTGAAGCGTCTCGTTACGCCGGCCCGGCGGGCCACAGCCGCGTCGATCGCGCGAATCGCATCCCCCGCAGCACCTTCAGCCTGAACCGTGGCCATTCGTCGACCTGGTAGATCCCGATCGGGCTGCCGCATGACGCCGCGCGCGGCGGAGGCTGCTCGACAGCGCCGCGCCGGCGCCGTACCCGACCCGCGCGGTGACGCCGGCGACGCGGGCGTCAACATCGCCGTACGGATATGCGATCGCCGTGCACGGCCGACCCAGTCGCTGGAGGCACAGCTCGCGAGACACGTGGAGCTCCTGCTCCAGCGCGGCGTCGTCGAGCCGAGTCAGGTGCGGGTGGGTGCACGTGTGCGACCCGATCTCCCAGCCGAGCTCGGCAAGCTCGCCGAGCTGGTCCCAGTGCAGCGGCGCCAGCTCGGGCTCGGCGGGCGTGCCGAGCCAGTGATCGATCCCGTCCCACTTCAGAGACAGCGCTCCGTCCATGAACGCGGTGGGCGCGAACACCGTCGCCGGCGCGCCGAGCCCCGAGAGAATCGGGAGCGCGTAGCGCTTGACCGACGCGAACGCGTCGTCGAACGTGATCGCGAGCGTGCGCTCAGACGGCGGCGCCAGCGCGGCCGAGGTGAACGTCGTCGCCCTCCAGCCCTGCGCGAGCAGATACGCGATCTGGCGCTCGAACGAGTCCGGAGTCACCGCCAGGCTCGAGTCCCAATCGGGGCTGACCGCGTGGTAGCAGAGGACGATCACATCGGCCATCGCCGTCCCCGGTCCTCGATCAGGTTCTCGTACAGCTCCGCGAAGCGGCCCGCGATCGCCTCGATCGTCGAACTCGCCGAGCCTCGCCGCTGACGCCTCACCGAGGCGCCGTCGGCGCTCGGGATCGCTCAGCAGGTCGCCGAGCACGCGCGCGAGCGCCGCCGGGTCCTGCGGCGGGACGAGCACGCCCGTCTCGCCGTCGTCGATCACGTCGGGCAGACCGCCTACGGCGCTCGCCACGAGCGGAGTCCGGTTGGCCATGCACTCGAACGCCACCAGCGGCGTGCCCTCGTAATCGGAGGAGATGACGGCGACATCGATCGAGCGGAGGATCGAGTCGATGTCGTGTCGCAGGCCGAGGAAGTGGACTCGGTCGGCGGTGCCGAGCTCGCGGCACAGCTGTTCGAGCTCACGCCGGCATGGTCCGTCCCCCGCGATCACCAGGTGCGCGTCGGGAACAGTCTGCAGCGCCTGGGCATGAGCCTTCAACAGCACGTCCAATGCCTTCTGTGGCCGCAGGATCGCGACCACGCCGATCAACGGGGTCGAGCTCTCGAGGCCGAGCTCCGCGCGCAGATCGGCATCCGGCGTCTCCGGCCGCGGCACGTATGCGTTCGGGATCATCACGATCTTCTCTGCCGGCACGCCCTCGACTGAGCGCATCCGCTCGGCGTCGCGCGAGGAGACCGCGATGAAGCGAGTCGCCAGCCGGGCGATCAGCTGCCCGTCGAGCAGCCGGCGCATCGGATCTCCCTCGTAGGACCAGGTCTGCTCGTGAGCGAGTACGATCGGCACCCTGGCTGCCCGTCCGATCAGGGTTCCCCAGACGTTCGAGCCGAACTTGTGCGCATGGAGGATCTCGATCTTCTCTCGCCGCAACAGGCCCGGCAGCGGCGCGAACCGGTGCACGTCCCATTTCGTCCGCCGGTCCAGGTGCACGTGCTTGACCCCAGCCTCGACGAGCGTCGCGCTCATCCCCGGGTCGACGAGCCGGGTGGAGCACAGCCAGCGATCGAACCGTTCGGCGGGCAGGTGCGTGGCGAGTCCGAGCGCGAACACCTCCGCCCCGCCTGTGATCGCGAGCTCGTCGATCAGGAACAGCACCCGGATGCGTTCCATCAGGCCGCGCCGGATGACCGGCCTCGTTCCGCCATCAGGCTTTCGTAGAGATCGGCAAAGCGCGCGGTGATCGCGTCGATCGTGAAAAGGCGGAGAGTCGCCGCCGACGCGTCCGCCAGTCGCCGACCGCGGTCGGGATCGCTCAGCACGCCGGCGAGCGCGTCAGCCAGCCCCGTCGGATCCCGCGGTGGGACGAGAATCCCGGTTTCGCCGTCGCGGACGATGTCGGGAAGGCCGCCGACGGCGGTCGCCACGAGCGGAGTGCGGCTGGCCATGCACTCGAATGCGACCAACGGCGTTCCCTCGTAGTCCGAGGAGATCGCCGCGACGTCGACTGAGCGCAGGATCGAGTCGACGTCCTGTCGCTCTCCGAGAAAATGAACCCGGCCCGTCGTACCGAGCTCGCGGCACAGCTGCTGGAGCTCGGCCCGGCACTCGCCGTCGCCGGCGATCACGACGTGTGCGTCGGGGATCTGATCGAGCACGCGGAGATGGGCGCGCAGCAATACCGAAAGGGCCTTCTGCCGGCGCAGAACCGCGACCACCCCGATCAACGGCGCTGAGCGCTCGAGCCCGAGCTCGGTACGGAGGTCGCCGTCGGGCGTCGCCGGCCGCGGAACGAATGCGTTCGGGATCATGACGATCTTCTCCGGTCGCACGCCCTCGACGGAGCGCATTCGCTCGGCATCGCGCGAGGAGACGGCGATGAACCGGGTCGCGAGCCGGCCGATCAGCTGCCCGTCGATGAAGCGGCGCAACGGATCGCCCTGATACGACCACGTCTGCTCGTGGGCGAGCACGATTGGCACCCGGGCGGCTCGGCCGAGCAGCGTACCCCAGACGTTCGAGCCGAACTTGTGAGCGTGCAGGATGTCGATTCTCTCTCGGCGCAGCAGTCCCGGCAACGGCGCGAAGTGGTGGACGTCCCATTTCGTGCGCCGATCGAGGTGCACGTGTCTCACCCCGGCCTCGGAGAGCGCCGCGGATCTCTCCGCGTCGACAACTCGCGTCGAGCAGAGCCAGCTCTCGAACCGGTCGCTCGGCAGGTGCGTCGCGAGTCCGAAAGCGAACATCTCCGCGCCGCCGGTATTGACGAGCTTGTCAATCAGGAACAGCACCCGGATGCGTTGCATCACGCTGCTGCGAGCGAGTCGCGTTCAGCGTTTCTCGCGAGCTTCAGCAGCGCCGGGCAGAGCGCGATCACGATCCACAGCTGCTTGGACGTCAACTCCGAGGCGAAGAAGTCGGCGGTCATGAACGCGACCAGGGCGAGGATCGTGCACCTGGACAGCAGCTCGAGTTGACGATCGCCGACGCGTTCGAAGATCTTCGCCGCCTTCCAGGCGGTCGCGATCACGTATCCGAACACCGCCAGCAGCGTGAGCAGCCCCGGGATGCCCAGGTCGGCGAGCTGCTCGAGGTAGATGTTGTGGACGACCTTCGGCGTGTCGACGATCACCTGCGCCTCGGCGATCACCCCTGGGCGGTCGAGGTAGTGGATGGACACGTCCTGGAAGTTGTCCGAGCCGACGCCGAGGATCGGATGGGCTTCGAACGCGCGCAGCCCGACCGTCCACAGCGACGTCCGGCCGCTGGTGTCGGTCATCGTCACCCGGTCCTTCGCGTTCACGCTCGCGATCGCGAAGTAGTAGACCCCGACCGCACCGATCGCGATCACCGTGAGCGCCACGAAATAGGGACGCCAGCGGCCACCTACGAACACGCCGGCGAGCAGCACGCATCCGAACGAGAGCAGCCCGGCGCGCGAGAGCGTGTCGACGAGGCCGAAGAACGCAAGGAAGGCGGCGAGGATCGTGAGCAGCAGCAGCATCGGCGAGCGCCGGGCCGCGCCCAGCACCGCGAGCGACAGCGCGATCGCGGCCACGAGCACCGTCGCCTGCTGGTTGGCTTCGCCGAGCGCGCCCGCGAGCCGGCCGGCGTCCTGAGCGGACGCGGGCAACGGATGCACGAGCCCGTAGGTCGCGGACGCGACCGCTCCAATGATGAACGCGACCACGATCATCAGCGCGTCGCGGCGTTCGTTGACGGCCGCGAACACGATCGGGAGCAGCAGCGAGTCGAGCAGCAGGCTGTACGTCTCGAAGATCACCAGCGAGCGGCTCGTCGCCCAGGCGAGGCTGATCGTCGACCACCCCAGGAACGCGACCAGCGACCACACCAGACCGGGGTGCTCCGCAACCAGCGCCCGGGTGACGCGGCGCGGCGCCGAGGAGGCGCGCGCGAACCACGACAGGAACAGCAACAGCCCGGCGAGCTTCATGAACGTGACGGCGCCTCCGCCGAACTGGAGCACGTCGAGGAACGACAGCGTCGTGAACAGCGCGACGCCGACCGTCAGATTCGCGAACGTGGCGACCGCGAACGAGAGCGCGAATGCGATCGCGATCCCGTACTCGGGCTTGACCCCGGCCGCCACCCCGAGCGCTGCGCACAGTACGAACAGGCCCACCAGCCAGCGCGTCGCGTCCGCGCCGGTCCGCGCGATCAGCGCGGTCACGTCTGGCGGACCCGGTCCCGCCCCCGTCGCGACTCGCGACCGTCCCCGGAGCCGCTCCCCTCGCCGCGGCGCCCGCCGCCCGAGCGCTCGGGCATCAGGTAATCGCCGTACGAGTAGTGTCCGAGCTCCGCACGCGGACCGCCGACCATCACGATGCCGGTGGCGTACGCGCCCTGGTTGTTGAGGATCTCCGCCAGCTGGGCGAGCTTCGTCAGCCGCGAGTGGCCGACGCGTACGACCAGCAGGATCTCATCGGCCAGCTGCGCGAGCGGCAGCGCGTCGATCACGGCCGTCAGAGGCGGCGAGTCGATCACAACGAAGTCGGCCTGCTCCTTTGCGGCGGTGATCAGGTGCTGGGCGACCGCGAACGACAGGCGGTCGGCGAGTCCGGCGCCGGCGCCGCGCGCGGGGAGCACGTGCAGTGGCGTCGAGTCGAACCAGATCGGCATCAGCGCGTCTCGTAGCGTCGACTCGCCGGACAGCACCTGCTCGGTGCCGATCTCCGGGGTCAGCCCCAGCGAGGCGGCGATCCGCGGCCGACGCAGGTCGGCCTCGATCAGGATCACGCGGCCGCCGCCCTGGGCGAGCGCCACCGCGAGCGAGATCGCGCTCGTGGTCTTGCCCTCGGACGGCGCGCAGCCGGTCAGCAGATACGCCTGCGGCTTGCCGCTCGCGCGTGTGGCCAGGCTCGTGCGCAGCGTTCGGTACGCCTCGAGTGCCGGCAGCGACAGATCGTTGGGGATCAGCGGCCCGGGCGACTTGCGACGCCCCACCTGCGGGATCCGTGCCAGCACCGGCACGCCCTTGAGCAGTTCGCGGACCTGCTCCTCGCGGCGCACGCGCGGGTCCAGCGCGCTGAAGGCGAACGCGGCGCCGATCCCGAGCAGCAGGCCGCCGAACAGGCCGGCGGCGAGCGACAGGGCCTTCTTCGGTGAGCTCGGCGCGGTCGGCAGTTGCGCGGGCGCCGCGACCGACAGCGTCGGGTCGTTGACCTTGTCCAGCTGCTCGTAGTCGCTCAGCTCCTGGCCGAGCGAGCCGGCGCCGCTGCGATCCACCGGCGGGAGTGCGTTGACGCTCGCGATCAGGCTCGGCAGCACGGCGGTGATCGCCGCGTGCAATGTCGCGGTGCGAACGGCGATCGCCTCGGTCGCGAACGCGTTCGCGATCGCCTGCGCCTCCGGCGCGGTCGGCGCGACAGCCGAGACTCCGACGAGGTTGCTCGCCCCGACGGGCTCCGACGAGACGCGGTTGAGCAGCTCGGTCGGGGTCGTGTGCAGGCCCAGCTTCGTGATCACCGCGTTTGCGACCTGGGGCGTGGTCACGAGGTCCGCCGCCGTCAGGATGTCCTGCGTCGGATCGCCCGAGCTGTGCAGCACCGGCAGGTTGAACAGCTCGGTGTCGCCCGCCTGCGCGGGATTGGCGAGCAGCTGCGCCGTCGCCGTATACGACTTCGGGGCCACGGTCACGTAGGCCGCGGCAGCCGCCACCGCGATGACGGTGCAGATCACGATCAGGAGCCAGTGCTCGAGGATGGTCTCGTAGTACCGGCTGAAGCCGGAGGACTCGGACCGGCCGTGGCCCCCCTCAGAGGGTCCGTACGAACTCGGGGGTGCCATCGGCGACAACTATGCCAGGTTCACTACAAGCCGCAATAAGCGGGCGGAGCGATTCACAGGCCGGCGCAGCGTGGTCATGAACGGTTCCAGGGAAGGCGGTGCGCGAGGACCCGATTTCTTGGCACTAGCAGGCGAAACACGGCTTTGTGCGCGAACGCGCGCCGGCGGCAGAGGGCGGAATCCGAGTAACCCTGCCAGCGGTCGCGCACCGGCGCCAGCTCGGGCCTCGGGGCGAGTTGCCCCATCGCCGTCAGCTGGCTGACGTGCAGGGCGTGGTAGAAGGAGCTCGCGGGGTTGCGAATCGGGTGCGGAAACAGGGAGTACAGCGACCAGTAGCCCGTGTCGTACCGGTGCAGACTCGCCACCAGCGCGTCCAGGCCGGTCTCGAATGCGCGCCCGGCGTCGGCATCCCTCAGGCCGACCGCCACGTCCCGGAAGCCCCAGAGGGCGAAGATGGCGCCGTTGAGGACGTGCGACTGCGGCGTCGTCGGGTACTCCTCGGGCCATGGATGGCCTCCGAGATCGCCGCGGACGCCGCCTTCGTCCTGAGCGACCGACAAAGGCGCCAGCGCCCGCAGTGCGCCATCGGCGAACCGATCCTCGCCCGTCTCCAGGTGGAGTCGCACCAGCAGGCTAGCGCCCTCGCCCTGTGCGAGGCCAGAGCACCACGGCGGCGTCACGCGCTGGGTGTGCGGAAACTCCGCGATGTGCGGCCACACGCCATCCGGACGCTGCATCTGCAGCATGTGGGTGCCGACCCGCACCGCCGCGTCGAGCCACGCCTGCCCATCACCGGCGAGCCACAGCTCGTAGCAGCCGAGGCCGTACTGGGCGACCGACGCGTAGAGCGTTCGGTCGTCGGTGAGCCCGGGACGAGGCCAGTCCGGCGAGTCCGCCTTGACGCGCATGTCGATCGGGTAGCCGCGAACGCCGCCCGGGTCGATCTGGACGCCGATCGGGAGAAAAAAGCTGCTGGCGCTCGACCAGAAACCCGCGGACGAGCGCCGCGATGTCACCACCGTCCCCATTCCAGGGGCCAAAGCTACGTCATCCGTCGGCGTAACGGTTGATCGGGGTGCTAATGAACGGGAACGGCCGGCTCAGGCCGTGTCGCGAAGGCGCATGACCTCGGCGATCGTCAGCACGAGGATGCGAAGGTCGAACCCCAGCGACCAGTTCTCGATGTAGTAGTTGTCCCACTCGACGCGGTCGGCGATCGACGTTTGACCGCGGAGCCCGTTCACCTGCGCCCAGCCGGTGATCCCGGACTTGACGCGATGACGGTCGTCGTAGCGGTCGACCTCGCGCGCGAACAGCTCGACGAACTCGGGGCGCTCGGGGCGCGGGCCGACGACGCTCATGTCGCCACGCAGCACGTTGATCAGCTGCGGCAGCTCGTCGAGCGAGGTGCCTCGGAGGTAGCGGCCGATCGCCGTACGCCGATCCGCTCCCTCGACCCCGCCCGGCGCCATTCCCGTCTCGGGCAGGAACTCGGGCGTCCGCGAGGGGGACGCGATCCGCATCGTCCGGAACTTCAGCACGTCGAACTGGTGCCCGTCACGTCCGATCCGGCGCTGGCGGAACATGATCGGTCCGGGCGAGCTCAGCTTGACCAGCAGCGCGATCGCGAGCATCAGCGGCGCGATCGCGAGCAGCGCCAGCGCGGCGAACACGCGGTCGGCCGCGTGCTTGCACGCGAACGACCAGCTTCTCGGATCGACCGACTGGACGGTCACCAGCGGGAGGCCGCCGATGTGATCGAGCGTCGCGCGCTCGTTGATCGCCTCGTACAGCCGCGGGACGAGCGAGACCTCGATGCCGTTCGCGGTGCACTGGTTGATCTTCTTGATCAGCTCGTGGTCGGGCTCGTTGGAGAACGCGACGATCACGTGCCGCGCGCCCGTCCGCTCGATCGTCTCGAGCAGGTCATCCGGGCCGCCGAGGACCGGCAGCTTCGAGCGCGCGAGGTGATCGGCACGGGGGAGGGGGTCGGCATCGATGAAGCCGACCGGCCGCAACCCGTACCGGAACTCGGAGGACAGCCGCTTGACGAGGTGATCGCCGACGACTCCGGCGCCGACGATCAGCGTCGGCGTGGCGAGAGCGGGTGAGCTCATGGCCTGACGGCGGATCAGCAGCAGCGCGGCCCGGCCGCCGGCCAGGTAAACGAACCCGAACAGCCAGAAGCGCAGCGCCAGGTCGATCGGATGGCTCGCGCCGAGGAACGACTCGAGCGCGAGGGTCAGCATCGCCGCGAGCGAGGTCACGCCGAGGACGTGCGCGATCGTGTCGACGCACGAGCCGTAAAGGCGCCGGTCCGGCCCCGGCCGCGCATGGAGCACGCCGACCGTGATCACCGGGAACAGAACGGCCAGCCATCGATTCGTGGCGGTGTCCTGCATCGGCGAGGCGAACAGCGCCGCGCCGGAGGCGAGGTACAGCACGACAACGTCGACGAGCAGCCTCAGGCGAGCCCAGGGGCGCTGGTCAAGCGCGCTTGCCGCGCCGAGCAGCCAGGCGCTGCGCTCCGTTCGCCTGGATGCGAGCGGAACCGCTCCTGGAGCAGCATGGGTTGCGGCGGGTGGTGGTGTCATAGTCCAAGCTCCACGGGAGTCCCGGTTTTCGTGGCCCAGTTATAGGGTTATGGACTCACCCGCCTGTGCGCATCGCGTTCCCGTCACCTGGTCGGCGGTGCGCGGCTCGTCGCTACCCCTGCACGGCATGGTAACGCGTTTTAAGCGCGGAACCTGCGCAAAAGTTGGCGGGTATAGACGGATATATGGAAAATCGGTCCGCAGACTAACCTTCATGTACAAGAGAATGCCAAGGTTTGACGAGCTTTGCAGAACTTTTGTCGATGGAGGATTATCAAGTTCTTCATCGTCCGCAGGGCTTGAAAGGCGGGTTTAAGATGCGTTCTAGAACGGCTTTGGGCCCGTTTCGACCGCAAAGGAGGACAAAATGTCCCGTCTGATCCGCATGGACAAGACCGGCCACACGACGCTCGCGGAGTGGAACCTGGATGACGCGGAGTCGGTGGAGGAGGCCGTGAGCGCGTTTCGCCGCGAGCTGGACCGGGGTATGTTCGCGGTCGTCTCGCGGCCCGGTGGCGAGGCCGAGCAGGTACGGGAGCTGCCGCTCGACGCGCCGCTGGTGATCCTCCGCCGCGCGATCGCCGGGGGCTGATACGAGCGCCTCACCCTCGCCGGGGGCGGCCACGGCGCTGCCCGAGCGGTCCACCGTCTACTGGCGCCGGCCGGTCGACGAGGCCGAGCTCGTACGCGCCGGCAGGCGCTGGACGGCGGTGACGTTGGCGCACACCGTGCCGCTGATCGCGGTGTCCGGGCTGCTGATCGCGCTCAGTCCGGTGACGATCCCGGTCGCGCTGATCCTGCTCGCGCACGCGTGGATCATTCCCGGGCTGTACGCCGCGCGGGGAGCGAACGTGCTGCGGTCCGGAACCGCCGGCGAGCCGGATGCGGAGCTGACGGCGCTCGGTCTGCTCGGCGATCTGGTCGGTCATCGCGAGCGCGATCTGCTCGCGGACACCGGGCTCGCGCTCGAGCGCGGGCGGTTCGGCGTGTGGATCGTCGGCGAGCTCGGGGCGGTGCTGGTCGTGCCGGGCGGGCGGCGCGTCTATTGCTATTGCGTCAAGGCCACCGGCACCGATCTGCCGCGTGCCGACCGGATCGCCCACCTGCTGCTCGCGCTGCGCACGGACGAGGTCGGATTCGCGACGGTGGCGAACCTGGCGTTCTCGGGCGCGACGTGGCGCCTCGGGCGACGTCTGCGCGGCGGC
Organism: uncultured Solirubrobacterales bacterium; assembly: GCA_963826895.1. GTDB lineage: Bacteria > Actinomycetota > Thermoleophilia > Solirubrobacterales > Solirubrobacteraceae > Palsa-465. The sequence goes on along the minus strand of CAWGYJ010000004.1, from coordinate 316,968 downwards.
GCGCGGACCGCGCTCAAGGCCGCGCGCAAGGCCGCGCGCACAGCGGCGTAGCCGGCTGCGGGTCAACGCTGCGAAGACAGCCCCGAGGGAGGCCCGGCGGGTGTGGCCGGCGTGTCTGGGGGACTTTCTCACCACTACGGTGGGTTTGTCCCCCTGAGACGAGCCGAACGCTACGAGGAAGCGTGGCAGCCCCAGCCGGGCGTCGCCGGGAGGGTTTCTGTCCCTAGAACACAGCGGAACGTTCGTATGGCGACCTGAATCGACAAAGACGGGCCGGCGGCGGGGTCGCGCCCCGCCCGACCGCCCGCCCCGACCGCCCGGCCCGACGGCTCCCGCGCGCCCGCCCGCGCCACCACCCGCACAGGCGTTCGCCAGCCCTGCGGCGCACCGCGGTGCAGGAACTTTGTACCTCTGGCCAATGCGGGGTTAAGGCCGGCAGGCCATCATCCTGGCCATGACACGTCCCGTCACATCCACCCGAGTGCTGTTGCTGGAAGAGCGCCGAGCGCAGGCCGAGGATGCGAGTTCAGCGCCGATTCGGCGCTACCGGCTCGCTCGGCTGCGGTTCGAGCCGCGGGCCGCGGCGCCGGCGTCTCGCTTCGATCACCTCAAGCGCGTCTTCGACTGAGCGGGCGCGGCGCCTCGTCGCGCTACGCTGTCCGTATGAGATCGGACCTTGAAGCCAGTCGCCCGCGCACCCCGCTTCGTAGACGCGCGGCCGCCGGCGCCGTCTTGGTCGTGGCCGCCGGGCTTGCGATCTGGATCGTGATCGGCATTATCAAGTCGGTCTTCTTCATCGTTGCCGCAGTGGCGGTAGTGCTCGCCGTGCTGTGGGCGCTGAAGACGATCGTCTGGTAGGGCCCGAAGCCGTGGCCACAGAAGGGCTCGGGCTGCTGTTCCTGGTGGCCGCCTTCGGCACGATCGGGGGCGTGCTCGGGAAAAGGAAGGGCAGCTCGTTCTGGATCTGGTTCCTGGTCTGTGGCTGCCCGCCCTTCCTCGGTCTCCTGGCGGCGCTGTTCTACCGCTACGACAACGAGGAGCTGCGCCGCGAATGTCCCGGCTGCGGCCGGATCGTGATGCTTCATGACGCGCTCTGCACGAACTGCGGGACCGAGCTCGAGTTCCCGGACGTGGCGATCGCCTCTGAGGCCTCGATGCGACGGCGGCGGCGTGCAACCGCCTGAACCGCCGGCCGCGTAGACTCGCCGGTCCCGCATGCGGACGCTTCCGCGTGCCGATAAAGCCCTGAGAGTTCGCGGAAGGAGGAGTGCCATGCGTGCAGTCGACGCTTTGATGGAGTGCCTGAAGGCGGAGGGTGTGGACGTCGTATTCGGCCTCCCCGGCGGCGCGAACCTCCCGACCTACGACGCTTTCTACGACGCCGGCATCCGCCACATCCTCGTGCGCCACGAGGCCGGCGGCGGTCACGCCGCCGAGGGCTACGCGAAGGCGACCGGCAAGGTCGGCGTGTCGCTCGGCACGAGCGGCCCCGGCGCGACGAACCTCGTCACGCCGATCTGCGACGCGATGATGGACTCGGTCCCGGTCGTGTTCCTGACCGGACAGGTGCGGACCGAGCTGCTCGGAACCGACGGGTTCCAGGAGGCCGACACGATCGGCATCACGATGCCGATCGTCAAGCACAGCTTCATGATCCAGCACCCGCTCGAGCTCCCGCGCTCGATCCACGAGGCGTTCCACATCGCGCGCACGGGCCGCCCGGGTCCGGTGGTGGTCGACATCCCGCAGGACCTGAGCCGGGCGGACATCCCGTACGAGCCCGTCACCGACGTGCACCTGCCCGGCTACCAGCCGACGACCGAGGGCAACCAGAAGCAGATCCGTCTCGCCGCGAAGGCGCTCGCGAACTCGCGCCGTCCGGTGATCTACGCGGGCGGCGGCGTGATCGCGGGCAACGCCGCGGCGGAGCTGACCGAGCTGTGCCTCGCCGACCGTTTCCCCGTCACCTGCACCGTGATGGGTCTCGGCGGCTTTCCTGCTCCGCATGGGCAGTGGCTCGGGATGCTCGGGATGCACGGCACCCGTACGGCCAACTACGCGATGGACGAGGCGGACCTGATCGTCGCGATCGGGGCGCGGTTCGACGACCGGATCACCGGCAAGCTGTCGGAGTTCGCCCCGCGCGCGAAGTTCATCCACATCGACGTCGACCCGGCCGAGATCTCGAAGAACGTGCCGGCGCACATCCCGATCGTCGGCGACGCCAAGAACATCCTGCCGCGACTGACCGCGGAATACCGCGCGCTCGAGGCCGACCCACAACGGCTCGAGGAGTGGTGGCAGCGGATCCGTACCTGGCAGGAGCGCTATCCGCTCGGCTACACGGATTCGACCGACTCCGAGATCAAGCCGCAGTACATGGTCAAGGCGCTGTACGAGGCGACCGGAGGCGACGCGATCGTCTGCAGCGACGTCGGTCAGCACCAGATGTGGACCGCCCAGTACTACGACTTCCCGGCGCCGCGCCGGTGGATCAACTCCGGCGGGCTCGGGACGATGGGCTTCGGCCTGCCGGCGGCGATGGGCGCGAAGGTCGGGTGCCCGGATCAGACGGTCGTCTGCATCGCCGGCGACGGCTCGGTGCAGATGAACATGCAGGAGCTCGCGACCTGCGCCCAGGAGGGGATCGCGATCAAGGTGTTCATCATGAACAACGGCTACCTCGGCATGGTCCGGCAGTGGCAGGAGCTGTTCTGGGACAAGCGCTACAGCCAGGTCGACATGGGCCAGTGGCCCGATTTCGTCAAGGTCGCCGAGGCCTACGGCGCGACCGGGATCCGGTTGACCGACAAGACCACGCTCGTCAGCGACATGAAGGCGGCGATCGCCACCGAGGGCCCCGTGCTCGTCGATGTCCGCGTCACGCGCGAGGAGAACACGTACCCGATGATTCCGGCCGGCAAGGCCGCCCGCGAGATGGTGGGGTGAGAGCGGCGATGGGAGAACCAGGCACCAAAGAGATCCTGTCGCTCGACGAGCTCGAGGCGGTCGCCGGTCAGCGCACCGGCCGCAAGCACATCCTCTCGATCCTGGTCGAGAACAAGCCCGGTGTCCTGACCCGTATCGCGGGCCTGTTCGCGCGCCGCGGGTTCAACATCGACACGCTCGCCGTCGGGCCGACCGACGACGACACCGTCTCGCGGATCACGCTGACGCTCGACGGCGCAGTGCACCCGATCGACCAGGTCACCAAGCAGCTCCACAAGCTCGTCAACGTGCTCAAGATCCGCGACCTCGAGCCCGAGGAGACACTCGCCCGCGAGCTCGCGCTGTTCAAGATCTCAGCCGACGGGGCGACCCGGACCGAGGTGATGCAGGTGTGCGAGATCTTCCGCGCGAAGATCGTCGATGTGACCAAGCGGTCGGTGATCGTCGAGGTCACCGGCACCTACGACAAGGTCGAGGCGTTCGAGCGTCTGGTGCGTCCGTTCGGGCTGGTCGAGATGGCCCGCACCGGCGAGATCGCGATCTCCCGCGGCCGCGGCGAGACCTGAGTCAGCTGCCTTCGCTGCGGGCTTTCTCCTGCGCCCGGACGAGCAGCTCGAGGGTCCGGGCGACAGCGGGCAGCGGATCCCGGGCGCTGAAGTAGGCATGTGCGACATCGCGGCGAGGACGGGCGGCCGCGATTGCCGCCCGCCGGTCGCCGTGGCGCAGCTGCCAGAGCGCGTGCCGCAGGTCCGCGTCCTCCCAGCGATAGCCGACGCCGGGACGCGCAGTCCGGCGCAGCGGCGTTCGGTCGAGCGCCCATTCGCACCAGATCGAGGCAAGTGGCACCCCCGCCCGCGCCGCCAGCGCCATCGACCCGTACGGGCGCGGGTTGAAGTCGAGCGCGCAATAGCCGCCGGCGCCGTCCTCGATCAACTCGAGCTCGAACAGCCCCGTCCAGCGAAGCTCTGAGAGAAGTCGCTCCGCCCGCTCGATCAGCTCTGCCGGTGCGGCGAACGTCGTCGAGAAGCAGGCGCTGCCCGCTGCGACCGGCCACACACGCTCGTAGCGGGACATCGCGTAGGCGATGAGCCCATCATCCGATGCCACCCCCCCCAGCGAAATCGGGCGGGCCTGGAGCCGCCGCTGAACGATGCACGCGCCGAACGTGGCCGCGTGAGCGGCGAGCTCATCGGGGTCGCGTGCGATCCGTGCCGCTCTGCGCCGAGCGGTGCCGGGCGCGGATTCGGTCACGACCTCCGCCGGTTTGACGATCACCGGATAGCCGAAGGCCCGAGCGGCCGGCAGTGCCGCCTCGGGGCTGTCGCACAACGTCTCGGGGGGAGGCGGGAGGCCGGCGGCGCGCCCCGCGGCCGAGACGGCCATCCGGGTGAGCGCCAGCTCGACGACTTCGTGATCCGGGAGGCTGAGGTGGACATGCGGCTCGAGCCGGTCACGGTGCCGCGACACGGCGAGGAGCGACGTGTCGGTGCCGGCCAGCAGCAAGTCGTAGCGCCGCGCGCGTACGAGCCGCTCGAGGTCGTCGACGAAATCCGCGACGCTGTGAGCGGGTTCGGTTACGAGGTGGCGCCTGCGCGGTGCTGTTGACCACAGGCCGGGGGCGAGCCGGGACGGGGCGGCGACGTCGACCTCCGCCCCGCTCAAGGACAGACATCTGATCGCCGCGAGCAGCGAGCGCTCCTGCGCATCCGTGACAAGAACGCGGGTCATTGAACGGTCTCTGAGTCTCGGTCCGAAGCGGGGCGGGCCCGGGCGGGCGGGATAGTTACCATGCCGCGCCGTGGAGCTTGAATCGTTCTGGCCGCCACGGCACGCGCTGCACCGGTTCGGCGCTGAGTATTACCAGCGCAGGCATCCGGACGCGCCATGGCTCTCCAAGGAGGCGATCGAGATGCTGTCCGACCTGCTGAAGCCGGGCGACGCGTGCCTCGAATACGGCTCGGGCACGAGCACCGCCTGGCTTGGCCGGCGCGTCGGGCGGATCCTCAGCGCCGAGCACGATCGAGGGTGGTTCGATCGCGTGCAGGGAGAGCTCCGGACCGCCGGCCTTCCCGCCGACGCCGTGCGTCTGCTGTCGGTCGACCCGGCCGCACGCCCCGAGGAATCGCCGTACGTGCGGCTGATCGATGAGTTCTCCGACGGCGAGCTGACCGTGTGCCTGGTCGACGGCGAGCACCGGACCACGTGCATTCGCGAGGCGATCCCGAAGCTCGCGGCCGGGGGCCTGCTGGTCCTCGACGACGCTCACGGCGTGCTCGACCATCCGACCTTCAGCCCCCATTCGCGGGCAGGGCTCGGCCCGCTCGACGGCGAGTGGGCCGCGCTGGTGACGCAGCTGCGCGATTGGCGGATGCTGTGGGCTAGTGACGGCTACTCCGACGCGGCGATCTGGATCAAGCCCTGAGCGGCTGAGCTGAGCTCGCGCTCGAGCGCGCGGTCGAGCAGCTCGTGCGCCTCGGGCTGCATCCGGCAGGGCCGCAGCGTGTGATCGCGGACGCGGAGGTACTCGATCGTCACGTTCGGCATCCGCTCGAGCCGCGCCAGCTCGCCGGAGCTTGCGAGCTCACCCTGGAGCGGCTCGTTCTCGGCGAACACGAACAGCGCACGCTTGCCGCTCCGCTCGAGCCGATCGACGATCGCGTGCTCGTCCTCCGCGTCCGCGCGAGCGTGGCGTGCGACCGTGCGCGTCGGCGTCGTCAGCACGTAGCGGGCCAGAGCCCGGACCCTCGGGGCCGAGGCCTGCTCGCGGATCTTCGCCAGCGTGACGTCGGAGGACAGCAGCTTGCGCAGGTCGCGCGCCGGAAGCAGGCTGGAGTCCCACACGAGCGCCCGCGGATTGATCATCAGCGCCGCGACCACGCGCGGGTCCTCGAGCGCCGCGTGCAGCGACCAGTACGCGCCCGCGCACAGGCCTCCGAGAACGAACCGCGTCCCAACGCCACGCAGCTCGAGCTCGTCGAGCGCGGCGATCACCTGCGGCACGAGCGCCGGAACGTACAGGCCCGCGTCGGCCGCGTATGGCGTGGGATCTCCATCAGCGTCGCCGAGCCCCTCCACGTCGAGTCGCAGCGTCGGCACTCCGGCCGCCGCCCAGCGCCGCGCCGCCTCGACCCACATCCTGTTCGGGCCGATCCGCCGCACCGCGCCGGCGTTCAGCAACACCGCGCACAGCCCGTCGGCGGACGCGCTCGGCTGCTCGGGCGCTGCGAGCACGGCGGCCAGCCGTCCGAAGCGCTGCTCGATCACGATCGGCGTCTCGAGCACGGGGACGCCCCGGCTCCCGACCCTGGCGGTGTCCGTGGCGCGCACCTCGCCGATCGCATCCGGTCCGCCGACCGCCGTCGGCGCCGCGCCGGTGACCCGGGGCGCGTGCTCGAGCCACGAGGCGACCCGCTCGATGACCGACAGCGGTGCCGAAGCCTGCTGGGGGTGGGAGGTCATCGCCGCATAGCCCGCCCCGGAGCCGATCTCGACCGCGACCCCGGCGCCGGCGAGCTGCTCCGCGAGCCGATGGTCGACCCCGATGCCGTCGCGATCGAGCAGCAGCGCGCGCCGGCGATCCGGGAAGGGAAGGGGGAGCTCGGTCAGATCGAGCGCGGAGACGGCCTTGCCGGTCTCGTCGCTCAGCAGGAACCCACCCGCCTCGAGCTCGCCCTCGCCGAGCTCCGGCGGCTGCTCGAGCCCGTCGAAGAAGCTCGCAAGCTCGAGCTTCGAGAACGCCGTCAGCTCCCGCACCCAGGCACGACCGCGTGCGGGCGTTCCCCACAGCACCAGATCGTCGATCGGGGCCCCGGCGGCCGCTGCGCGGTATGCGAGCAGCCCTCCCAGGGACATCCCGATCGCGACGATCCGGTGCACCCTGTCCTGTGAGCGCAGCCACGCAGCCGCCTGCGCGATCGCGTCCGTCCACGCGTCCAGCCGCCCGGGATCGTGCGGCGTCCCGGCGCTGTCGCCGGTCGACGGATACGTCGGGCGGATGCTCGCGTAGCCGTCGGCCGCGAGCGCCTGCGCCCATACGCGGCGGCTGCGATACGAGCACACCTCGTCCCACCCGAACGGCGCGCAGAACACGACGCCGACATTGCGGCGGGGCCTCCCGGCCGGAGGGTGGTGGACGGCGTGCACGGCCGGCGAGCCGCCGCGCGAGAGGTACAGCGTCCGGTCGGTGCCGGTCATCTGACCCGGACCGTCCCGTGCATATTCAAAGCGCTGAGCGTCGCGCCGGTGAACTCGGCGTCCCCCATGAGCGGAGCCAGGCGGACGCGACGAGCGGCGCCGGGCTCGAGCGAGAACGCGTCGTCGGCGGCCGCGAACCCCGGCGCGAGCACGCGCACGCCATACGCGAGCAGCGTCGTCTCGAGGTCGATCGACACGGCACCCTCGGGCGACTGCTCGACGGTCCCGCGCAGCCCCATACGTGCCGCGGGCACCCGTTCGCGCGGGAGCCCGCCGGGGAATCGCACCGTCTGGGACAGCGGTGCGGCCGGATCGTCCGATTCGAGCGTCACGAAGATCGCATCGGCAGCCGGTGGGCCGAACCGGTAGGCCCAGGCGGCGTCGATGAAATGACCGATCAGCCCCTCGACCGAGCGCACGGCGTGGCCGTGCGACGGGAGCTCGAGCCGTTCCTCGGCGTCGGCCACGCGGGCCTCGAGGTCGCGGTACAGCGACAGCCGCAGGCGCGCGCGCAGCGGCGTGCCGCGGTCGTTTGCGATGTGGACCGCGACGCCGTTGACGCCCTCGTCGGTCGTCCACACTGCCACCGGCGCCATCGCGCGGCGCAGGTACCCGAACGCGACCTTCGGCGCTCCGCGGTGGTCGAGCACGCCGAGTCCGGCGCCGGGCAGCATGTCCTTCAGCCACAGGACGAGCGCGCCGCGGCACGGCGATCCCGGCCGGCGCCACTCGCCGATCACCTCGGCCATCACCTCGCCGCTCGCCACTCGCGAGAGCTCGATGTAGCGGGCGTGGTCCGAGCGCCGCAGCTGGACCGGGTCGACGCCGAACAGCGCGCCCAGGTAATGGTCGCGGACGTCGTCGAAGTCCCAGCCGGCACCGATGTCCCAGCCCGTGCCCGCGTCCCGTGCGACGCCCGCCTTCCACCGGGGGTGGTGCACGGGGACCTCGACCTCGTCGGGGACGTTCGCGAACGCGAGGCACTCCGACGCGAACCGGACGTTCGCGTCGCGCGCATCCGAGGCGGGTCGCATGTAGCCGCTGACGCCGAAGTAGTGGGCGACGCCGCGGTCGGCGTGGAACGGCAGGTCGCCGCCGCTCGGGGTCGAGCGGATGTACGCGCAGTCGACCCCGGCCTCCGCGACGAGCCGCGCCAGCGTTTCGTCCCACAGCGGATCCCGCCCGAGGTCGGGCTCGAGCCCGAGCATCGCGGGCTGCTGTTCGACCTCCGAGTTGCCGCACAGCACCGCGAGACTCGGGTGGCCGCCGAGCCGGTCCAGCACGGCGCCCGCCTCCGCCTCAACGACCGAGGCGAACTCCGGATCACCGACCGGGTAATCGACGTTCGCGAACATCAGGTCCTGCCAGACGAGGATCCCGAGCTCGTCGCACAGCTCGTGGAACGGCGCCGACTCGTAAGCGCCGGTGCCGACGACGCGGAGCATGTTCATGCCGGCATCCCGCACGCGCTCGAGCAGCCCCCGCAGCTCGTCCTCGCTCGGGGCCATCGTGACCAGATCGGACGGAACCCACACCGCCCCGCGCGCGAACACCGGCGTGCCGTTGACATGCAGATCGAGCCCCTGCTCGGAGATCTGCTGCGCGAAAGCGAGCGACCTGAACCCGACGCGCTCGCTCGTGGCGGTCTCGCCGTCGACCTCGACCGTCAGCTCGTACAGCGCCGGCTCCCCGTGCGTGTGCGGCCACCACAGGGCCGGGCGGGGGATGCGGAGCTCGCCTCGGAGCTCTCCTTGCGCGGGTGACAGGCGGGCCCGGTGCTCGCCGGCCACGACCGCCACCTCGCCGGGCGCGCCGCGCGGGCGCGCCGACACCGAGACGACGCCATCCTCCCCGGCGAGCCGCGCCCGCAGGGTGAGGCCGTCGATCCCGTCGGCGGCGACCGTGCGCACCGCGACCGGGCGCCACGGACCGACCGGGGCCGGGCCGGGCGCGAATCCCGGCGAGCGCCCGAACACCATTGTCCGGTACCAGCGCAGCGCGTCGTCGTCCACGACGCGGGTCCGCCACCGCGGCCGCGGGCGGCGCCGTGCCGCGAGCAGCGGCCGTGAGCGCGCGGCAGGCGATGGCGAGCTCGTTCTCCGGCGCGAGCAGCGCGGTGATGTCGAGCTCGTGTGCATCCCACATCGACTCCGAGTGCAGCAGCGGCTCGCCGTTGAGGTACACGTCCGCGACGGTCGCGATCCCGCCGAGCTCGAGCAGCACGGTGCTCGGCACGCGCCGCGATCGGGTGCGTCGAAGCGGCATCGGAACCACCAGTCGCAGGCGTCGAAGTCGCGTCCGTCCGCACCGGTCGCGCCGGTCGCGCCGGCGGCCGTGCCGGGCACCCGCGCCGGGAGCCATTCCAGCGAGCGCAGGCCCTCGGGATCCGCGCACGCCCCCGGTGCGGTCGCGGCCACCTCCCAACCGTCTGCGAGCGGCCAGCGCAAGACCGGACCTCAGCCGAGCGCGCGGCCGAGCGCCTCCATGCCCTCGTCCCACGCCTGCGCCAGCGACGCGACCACCGGCTCGGGATCGAACGGCCGCCGGCGCGCGAGCCGGAACGAGATCACCTTGCAGCCGTCGACGATCCTGCGCATCGCCGCCGCCGGCTCCTCGCCCTCGGCGCCGAGCACCCACTCGAGGTGGTCCGCGCACAGGTCGAACGCCGAGCCGACCATTCGCACGGTCACGAACGCGTACGCGTGGTAGTCCTCGGCGTCGCCCTCGAGCAGCCGCGGCAAGTCGTCCCCGAGCTGCTCGCCCCACGCCGTGAACGGGTTGCGCGACGGCCTGCGCCCGTAGTGCTCGCAGAGCAGCGCCCGCGCCTCGGTGCGGAGATCCTCACCGGTCAGCCGCGGTCCGGCGTCGAAGCGCACAAGCTCGATGAACGGTTCCATCACGTCGTCGGTGAAGTGCGGAAGCAGGCGGAAGGCTCCCTGGTAGTCCTCGCCGTCGAACTCGTAGAAACCGCCGTTGTGGAAGTAGCGCATGCGCTGCGCCTCGCGGTCGATCGTCTCCGGGGCGACGGTCGTCTTCAGATGCTCGCGGCGGTAGCTGGTCGCGGCCGTGTCCGGCAGGTACCAGGCATCGATCTCCACCAGCACCGTGCGCCCCTGCGCGAGCTGCTCCTCGATGTGCTCAGGAACGCTCAGGTACGGCAGCATCTCGTGGACGTCGACGCCGAACAGCCGGATCAGATCCTCGTGCGGCGGCTTCGCATACGTGAACTGGTCGCCCTCCCAGTCGGTTCCGGCGATGAACCCGAGCATCGCCAGCGGCTCGTCGCCGCGCGCGTGCAGCAGCTCGATCAGCACGTCGACGTAGCAGTTCGTCTCGGCGTACGTGCGGTCCGGCGCGTGCAGCCGGTGCGGCTCGTAGGCCGCTGGATCGAGCCCCCACAACGAGGGCCGTCGCGCCGACGTCGTGCTCATCTCACAGCTCGAGCCGCTCGCGCACCTCGGCCGGCCAGCCGGCGGTCTCGAGCCCGTGCGCGCTGAGCAGTGCGAGCGTGATCCGCTCCTCGCCGAACGCCATGCAGCCGGTGTGGGCGAGCTCGCCGCCGGCGGTCGTGGATCTCGTACGTGTGGCCGAAGTGGTCCTGGTGATAGTTCGAGGAAGCGATCGCGGTCTGACCTGACTCGGTCACGTGAGCGAGGAGCTCAAATTTGAGTTCCTGTGTCCGTTGTGCGGAAGCCAGGATGCGGCCGGTGCGGCCGAAGAACGGGTCGTTGGCGATGTCCAGCTCGATCTCGAGCCCGAGCGACTCGAGCAGCTCGACGGCCCGCGTGCGCCACTCCTCGCGCCACGCGACGACCGTGTCGCGCTCGGCGACGCGGACGATCTCGCGCATGTGGAAGATCTGCATCCGCGCCGGGTCGTCCGACGGCTCGCGGCGGAACACGTACGCATCGCCGGTGTCGAGCGTCAGTCCGCCCGCCGGCAGCGGACCGCGCTTTGCGACGGCCGGGTACAGCGGATAGCAGGCGGCCGGCGTCAGCACCACGTCGGTCATCGTCTGGTGCTCGCTCCAGTCCTCGTGGCGGTTGGCGAGCTCGAGCTGCGCGGCCGCGTCGCGCTCGTCGCCCTCGAATCCGAACACGCTGCCCGCCAGGTGCGGGAACGATCCGAGGTAGCCGCTCGTCTCGAACTGGTCGCGCGGGATGATCGGCGGGAACATCAGCGCCTCGGGCTGCTCGGGCGCCGCCGCACGGGTCACCGAGCCGATCGAACGCCAGCCGCACCGCCTCGAACTCGCCGCCGCGCGCGTACAGGCCGTGCACGCCGGTGCGAGTCAGCAGCCCGGCCTCGACGAGCTCCTCGAGAAACGCTACCTGCTCGGCGGTACCGGCTCGGAACTCGGGCATCAGACCTCCTTGGCGATCAGCATCAGCCCGGCGTTGGTCTCGCGGATCCGCTCGTTGGCGATCATCAGCGGGCCGGACATCGTGTCGCGCAGGTGGCGGCCGACGCTGAACGGCGTGTCGTTCTTGAAGCCGACGATCCCGCACACGTCGAGCGCGCCGCGGCACACCTCCACCGCCTGCTCGGACGCGGCGATCTTGAGGTTGTTGAAGCGCAGCGCGCCGGCGAGCGTCGACAGGCGCTCGCGCGCCGGATCCTCGGACGCCGCGCAGAACTCGGCCAGCGCCGAGCCGACCTCCGCCCGGAGCAGGCCGAGCCGGCCGAGCACCTGCGACAGGCGGTTCGCGGCGGGCAGCGGCTGGCCGGGGGAGCGCTTGGACGAGGCGCGCACGAATGAGCGGGCGCGGTCGAACGCATCTTCGGAGATCCCGAGCCACACGTGCGACCAGAGGATGTGCGAAGCCGGCACCATCGACTCGGCGGAGACACGAGCGAACGGGGTCGACAGCACCTGCTCGGAGGGGAACGTCGCGCGGACGACGAAGCCGGGGGAGCAGGTCCCGCGCATCCCGAGCACGTCCCAGGTGCCGGCCGGCTCGAGCGTCGTCTGGTCCTTGCGCGACAGCGCCACCACCTGGTCGCCCGCCTCAGCGTCGGGGCTGCGGCGCAGAGTGCTCAGCAGGTCGTCGGCGTACTCGCCGTAGGACACGGTCGGCGCCTGCTTCTCGAACGTGACCAGGTCGCCTTCCGCGGGGGTCACGGCGGCAATCGAGCGGCCCATGTCGCCGCCGGTGCCGATCTCGGAGGTCACCGACGCGACCAGGCGCTGCTGCTCGGACAGCTCGGCCAGGTAGCGCTCGAACCACGGGTCCGGACCGAGGTGACGCACGATCGTCGCGACCTGGATCTGATGCATCGCGAACACCATCCCGGTCGCCCCGCAGCAGCGCCCGAGCTCGAGGCAGCACGCCGCGATCGTCGCGAACGAGACCTCGGCGCCGCCGAGCTCCTGCGGCACGAGCGCCGACAGTGCGGAGCGCTCGCGCAGCGCGTCGATCGCCTCGGACGGGAAGCGGGCCGCACGATCGACGTCGTCCGCATTTGGGGCGGCGATCTCGCGGGCGATCTCGCGCACGTCCTGCAGCATCAGGGAATCGCGTTCCGCCGTGGCGGTCATCCGGCGACTCCGGCCTCGAGCTCGCTCAGCGCCGCGGCGATCGCGGACACGCTCTCGAACACGCTGCGCTGGAGCATCCGGTCCGGGAACTCGATGTCGAACGCGTCCTCGAGCGCGAGCATCACGTTGACGCTCGCGTGCGATGTCATCCCGGCCTGGTACAGGTCGGCCTCATCGGGCAGCGTGTCGATGTCGACCGGCATGCGCCCGTGGTCCCTGATGGCTTGACGGATCTTCGCGTTCATCGCCTACCTATCGGCACCGGCCCGCGCCTCCGCGACGACAACGGCCGCTGCAACCCCCTGCTCGTGGGTGAAGCTCAGCGCAAAGCCGGTAATTCCGGCGTCTTTCGCAAATGTAGCCGCGCGGCCATGGATCAGCAACTCGGGCGCTCCGTTCGGCAGGCTCCGTACCTCGATGTCGAGCCACGGAATCGGCTCGCCGCCGGGGGCGAGCGCCTTGATCACGGCCTCCTTGGCGGCAAACCGCGCCGCGAGGCGCTCCAGGTCGAGCTCACCGTTGCGGCGGCAGTCTGCAACTTCCGTTTCACGGTAGATCCGCTTCAGGTACCGGTCGCCGTGCGCCTGCACGCCCTCGGCGATCGTTTCGGCGGCGACCAGGTCGATGCCGACGCGGATGCTCACGCTGTCACGCTGTTCCCCACGCCGCAGTGGATCGTATTGCGTGACGGCCGGTACCCTGAAAGCCAGTGACAGGAGCGCTGACCGAGACGGGCTCCGGGCCGCTGCTGCGCGACGATCTCTCACGCCGGCTGGCCGCCGGGCTCGCGGCGAAGATCGAGGCCGCGCTCGCGGCCGCGCGAGGCGCTGGGTCGAGCGTGCTCGCGAGCGCCGTCGCGGAGCTCCCGGGAACCGTCGACCCGAGCGCCGTGGTCGCTGGTGCTCGCCGGCCGGGCGAGCAGTGGTTCTGTCTCGAGCAGCCGGACCGCGATCGCTTCGCGCTCGCCGGAATCGGCGCGGCGTGGACGCTCGAGGCGCGTGGCCCCGATCGCTTCGAGGCGGTTGCGGCGCAGTGGCGCGACCTTGCCGGCGCAGCCGTATGCGACCGGGAGCTCGCAGGTCCGCCCGGCGCAGGTCCGCCCGGCGCGGGCCCGGTCGCCGTCGGCGGGTTCGCGTTCGCCGACGACGGCGGCGCGGCGCCCGAGTGGGACGGCTTCCCGCCCGCATCGCTGATCGTCCCCGAGGCCGCGATCGCGCGCCACCGCGGCCGTGCGCAGCTGACGATCTCGGTTCCGGTGGCGCCCGACGACGATCCCGACGCGCTGCTCGCGCGAGTCATCGGCCGGGTGGCGGAGCTCCGCTCGCGGTCGCTGCCGCTGCTCGACCCGGCGCCCGTCGGCCGGTACCGGGTCCAGAGTCCAATGCCCCCGGCGCACTACGAGCAGGCGGTCGCACGCGGGGTGGCGCGGATCCGGGCCGGCGAGCTCGAAAAGCTCGTGCTCGCCCGCGAGGTCCGCGTGCACGCGCCGGCCGATCACGACCCGGCGGCCGTGCTGGGGCTGTTGCGTGACGCGTTCCCCTCGTGCTACGTGTTCGCGGTCGGGCGCGGCGATGCGACGTTCGTGGCCGCGAGCCCCGAGCTCCTGATCCGCCGCGAGGGCCAGCGCGCCTCGACCGTAGGCCTCGCCGGCTCGACCCGTCGCAGCGCCGATCCGGCGGTCGACGACCATCTCGGAGAGGGACTGCTGCGCAGCGACAAGGACCGGGAGGAGAACGAGATCGTCGTGCGGCGCATCGCCCAAGCGCTCGGGCGGCATTCGGTCTGGGTCACGGCGGCCCCCGAGCCGGTGGTCGTCAAGGTCGCGAACATCCAGCACCTCGCAACGCCGATCCGCGCGCAGCTTGCCTCGCCGATGGACGCGATCGAGCTTGCGGGCGTCCTGCACCCGACGCCCGCGGTCGGCGGAGAGCCGTGGCGCGTCGCATCCGGGCTGATCCCGGCGCTGGAGGGCCTCGATCGTGGCTGGTACGCGGGCGCTGTCGGCTACTGCGACCAGAGCGGCGACGGGGAGTTCTGCGTCGCCCTGCGGTGTGCGCTGCTGCGTGGGCCGGTCGCGCAGCTGTTCGCGGGTTGCGGGATCGTCCGCGACTCCGAGCCCGCCGCGGAGCTGGCCGAGACGGAGGTCAAGCTCGGCGCTCTGCTGCCGGTGCTCGCGGGGTGAGCATGGACCGGGAGCGGATCCTCGTGACCGACGCGCAGGATCGGCCGGGGCTCGCCGCGATTCGCTGCCTGCACGCCTCCGGGTACCGGGTGAGCGCCGCCGGGCTCGCGTGGTGGGCACCGGGGCTGTGGTCGCGCGAGTGCTCGTCACGCTTCGTGGTGCCCGATCCGCACGAGGGCGTCGACGCGTACGTGGCGGGCCTCGAGCGAATCGTCCGACGGCGCCCTCACGCCGTGCTGCTCGCCGGCACCGACGAGACGCTGTTCGCCGTCGCCTCGAGGCGAGAGCGGCTCGAGCCGCATGTATCGCTCGGACTGCCGGCGCCGGACGTGGTGACGCGCTCGCTCAGCAAGGAGCATCTGGCGCAGGCCGCGCGCGAGGCCGGCCTGCCCACGCCCGACGGCGTCGTCTGCGACGGCTACGACGAGGCGCTGGCCGCCGCGCAGAGCTTCGGCTTCCCCGTGCTCGTCAAGGGAGTCGACACGATCACCGAGAGCAATGGGCGGATCGTTCGCTTCCCGACGCAGCTCGCGAAGGACGAGCGCGGGCTCGCGGCCGCGCACGCGCGCATCGGCCGCTGCATCGTCCAGCGGCGGATGGAGGGCAACGTGGCGGCTTTCCTGGGCGTCGTCACCGACCAGGGGCTGCTCGGGATGGTCCTCAACCGGTACGTGCGGACATGGCCGCCGGTCGCCGGCATGGCGAGCTTCTCGGAGACCGCCGTGATCCCGCCATGGCTGGCGGAGCGCGTCGGATCGCTCGTCGGCCGGCTCGGCTGGCGCGGGATCTTCCAGCTCCAGATGATCGAGGACGGCGACGGGCACATGTGGCCGATCGACTTCAACCCGCGGCTGTTCGGCTCGATCGGGATCGCTCGCGCCGCCGGCGTGCCGCTCAGCACGCTGTGGGTCCGGTGGCTGCTCGGAGAGCGGCCGGCGCCGCAGGTCGGCCGTCCGGGCGCGACGTACCGCTGGGAGCAGGGCGACGCGCGCAACATCGCCTGGCGGCTGCGCAACGGCGACGCGCGTGCGGCGCTCGCCTCGGTTCGCCCGAAGCCGGGCACCACCCACCCGTACTTCAAGGCATCGGACCCGCTCCCGTTCGTCGCCCAGTGCGGCGAGCTGGTTGCCGTGCGCCTGCGGCACGCCACCGAGCGAGGATGAGCGGGGTGGCGTCTGCGGGAACCGCGACCCGAGTCGTCGCGCACGTCCACTCGGATTGGTCCTACGACGGCAGCTGGCCGCTCGAGCGGCTCGCGCAGGCGTTCGTCAAGCGCGGGTACCGCGCGATCCTGATGGCCGAGCACGACCTCGGGTTCGACGAGGCGAAGTGGACCGCGTATCGCCAGGCGTGTGCCGCCGCGAGCACCGAGGAGATCCTGTTCGTTCCGGGAATCGAGTACAGCGACGCGGACAACACCGTCCACGTCCCCGTGTGGGGCCCGGTGCCGTTCCTGGGCGAGAACCTCGAGACCCCATCGATGCTCCGCGCCGTGCACGAGGCCGGTGGAATCGCCGTGTTCGCGCACCCGCGACGCAAGCAGGCCTACACGAAGTTCGACCCCTCCTGGCTCCGTTATCTGACCGGGATCGAGCTCTGGAACCGCCGTTACGATGGGTACGCGCCGAACCGCGACGTCGCGGTGTTGCTGCGCTCGCGACCCGAGCTGCTGCCGTTCGCGACACTCGACTTCCACACCACGCGCCACTTCCACCCGCTCGCGATGATGCTCGGCACCGACGGTGAGGTATCGGAGGACGCGATCCTAGGGGCGATCGCCGCTCGCCGCGCGCGCCCGCAGGCCTTCGGGCTGCCGGCCGAGGCATTCGCACGCGCGCCCGTGTGGCCGGTCGCGTGGGGTGCCGACCGTACGCGGCGCGTCGGGCTCAAGGTTGCGCGGCGGACGCTGGCGGCCGCTCGCCGGCGGCGCTCGAGCTCCTGAGAGCGATCCGGCGATGGAGCGCGAGGTTCGCCTCGCGCTCCGTTCGCACCTCGATGATCGTGGTGCCGGGCTGCGCGATCGAGTGCTCGACGGCGGCGGCCAGCTCGGCTGCCGTCCCGGGCCGCTCATAGGCGCAGCCGTACAGGGCGGCCGCATGCTCGAACTCCAGGCCGTGCGGGGTCGCGACGTGCTCCTCGAACGCGTCCTGCTCGGCCGACACGGGGAGGAAGTGGAAGATGCCGCCGCCGTCGTTGTTCAGCAGCACGATCGTGATCCCCAGCCTGAGCCGGCGGGCGGCCAGCAGGCCGCCGATGTCGTGGGCCAGCGCGACGTCTCCGATCAGCAGGACGACCGGCCCCTCGCCGGCGGCCGCGACGCCGAATGCCGCGGACACGGTGCCGTCGATTCCGTTCGCCCCGCGGTTGGAGAGCACCCTCGGGCCGGCCGCGCGCACCGGCGAGAACTCCTCGATGTCCCGGATCGGCATCGAGGAGGCGACGAACAGGGTCGCGTCGGCTGGCAGTCGCTCGGCGAGCAGGCGCGCGGTCAGCGGCTCGGAGAGGCCCGGCGCCGCGAGCTCGGTCGCGATCGCGTCGGCGACGGCGCGGTCGGCGTCGCTCCAGCGCTCGAGCCACCCCGGCTCGATCTCGAGGGCGTCCGGCCGGGGTGGCGCGCTGTGGATTCGCATCCCGACCACCGCAGCCGGGTCGTGCCACGTCCAGTACGGATCGAACGCGATCTGGGGCACGTCGCCGAGGCTCGCGAGCCACGTGCGCAGCGGCTTCGACGTCGGCAGATCGCCGACGCGCAGCACGAACTCCGGCGCGGCGCTCGTCCGTGAACCCGGACTCGCGCAGCAGTAGGTCGTAGTGCGCGATCGCGGCGCCGCCGCGCGCGGGCGCCCGACAGCGGGTCGGCGAGCACGGGAATCCGCTGCCGCTGCCGCGTACGCGGCCAGACCGGCGCGGATCGGGTCGTGCCGGCGCCGGCGACGATCACCACGCGCCCGGAGGGATGCGGGCCGAGGCCGCCGCCGGCATCGCCTCCGATGTGCGGCGGCTCGGTGATCACGTACGGGCGGCCGCCGGGCCGGCCGGTGTGATCGCCCGGGAGCGTCTCGCCGGACCGAGGACGAGCGGCTCGCGAAGCGGGAAGTTGAGGTGCACCGGCCCCGGCGCGCCGCCGAGTCGCGGTCGCGTACGCGCGGCACGCGAGCGTGCGGATCCACCGCAGGTTCTCGGTGGTCGCCTGGTGGACGCCGACCTCGAAGAACCACTTGACAGCGTCGCCGTACAGCTTCAGCTGGTCGATCGTCTGCCCGGCGCCGACGTCGCGCAGCTCCGGCGGGCGGTCGGCCGTCAGCACGATCAGCGGCACTCGCGCCTCGTGGGCCTCGATCACCGCCGGCGCGAGGTTCGCCGCCGCCGTACCCGACGTGCAGGTCAGCGCGACCGGCCGCCCGGAGGCCTTCGCGGCGCCGAGCGCGAAGAACCCGGCGCAGCGCTCGTCGATGTGCGACCAGCTCGCGATCCGCGGCTCGCGCGCGAGCGACAGGAGGATCGGCGTGTTGCGCGAGCCCGGGGAGGTGCACGCGTCCCGCATCCCGCAGCGCGCGAGCTCGTCGCAGAACGCGCGCAGCAGCAGGTAGGTGTCGGTGGCGGTCATGATTGCGGTCGCGATGGTGCCGACGCTCGTCCTGCTGCACGGATTCACGCACACCGGCGCGAGCTGGGAGCCCGTCGGAGCGGCGCTCGGCGGACGGTACCGGGTGCTCGCGCCCGACATCCGCGGCCACGGCGCCGCCGCCGGCGCCGAGCCGGTGACGCTGGACGCGTGATCGTGCGACGTCGCTGCGCTCGCCGCCGGCGAGCGCGTTCGCGCTCGCCGGCTATTCGATGGGCGGGCGGATCGCGCTGCACGTCGCGCTCGGCTGGCGCCCGAGCGCGTGCGGCGGCTCGTGCTGATCGGCGCCAGCCCGGGGCTGGCGGACGCCGCCGAGCGGGCCGCGCGGCGCGCCGACGACGAGGCGCTCGCGGGCGCGCTCGAAGCGGATGACGATCGACGAGTTCGCCGCCGACTGGGCTCGCACCCCCGTGCTGGCCGGCCAGCCCGCCGGCGTCCGGGAGGCTGTCAACGCGGATCGGCTGCGGAACACGCCGGCCGGGTTGGCGCGCGCGCTCCGCGGGCTCGGCACCGGCGCGCTGCCCGCCGCTGTGGGACCGGCTCGGAGAGCTGACGATGCCGGTGACCTTGATCGTCGGCGAGCGTGACGCCAAGTTCCTCGCGATCGCGCGAGCAGATGGCGCCGCGGTTCGGCGGCGGATCCGAGCTCGAGGTCGTCCCGCTCGCCGGCCACGCCGTGCACCTCGAATCGCCGGGGACGGTGGCGAGCGTGATCGCCCGGCGGCTCTAGCGTAGGGTCGCGATCGTCGCTCCGTACCAGCCGAGCAGCCCGTCGCCGAGGCCGGGACCCGTTGGCAAGGCGATCTGACCGTCTCGGGCCGGCAGCGGGTCGGTGCGGTCCGCGAACAGGCTCAGGGTCGCGAGCCCGCACGGGCGGTCCGGCCCGATCGCCGCGCACGCGTGCAGCGCCGCGGCGATCCCCAGCGGGCCGTCGAGCGTCGAGGCGACGTACACGTCGTAGCCGGTGGCGCGGGCCTTCGTGGCCGCGGCGAGCAGGCCGGTCAGCCCGCCGGATGCGGAGATTTTCAGGCACGCGGCGTCGGCCACGCGCCGCTGCAACGCCCCCGGCAGCGCGGCGCTCTCGTCGAGCGCGATCGCCACGTTCGTCGATTCGTGGACGGCTGCGATCTCGCCGAGGCCGTGGACCGGCTCCTCGCACAGCTCGATCCCGGCCGGCTCGAGCGCGCTCAGTGACGCGATCGCCTCCTCCACCGTCCAGGCGCCGTTCGCGTCGATCCGGATCGCCATCGACGCTCCTCCCGCAGCGCGGACCGCCGCGAGACGCCCCGCGTCGTCGCCCAGGCCGACCTTGACCTTCACGCACCGATAGCCCGCATCGCGCGCCGCCGCCGCGGCCGCCGCCGCGCCGGCCCGATCGGCGGCCGCAATCGTCGCGTTCACCTCGATCGGAGCGGGCTGTTCGTCGGCGAGCAACCGCCACACCGGCACGCCGGCGCGGCGGGCCTCGAGGTCCCAGAGCGCGAGGTCGATCGCGGCCACCGCCGGCGACAGAACCGCCGCCTCGGCGCACGCGGCCAGCAACTCGGCACGGGGCGCGCCGGCGAGCGCCTCGAGCGGCGCCCGGCAGTCCTCGAGCGCCGCCAGGCAGTCGCGCACCGATCCGCCGACGTACGGCTCGAGCGGCGCGGCCTCGCCGTAACCGGCGGTGCCATCCGTGTCGATCAGGGTGACCAGGATCAGCTTGCGGAGCTCGAGCGACCCCGACGCGGTCACGAACGGCTGGCACATCCGCGCGTCGACCACGCGGGCCGAGAGCTTCACGGACGGCTCAGCAGCACGCCTGCCGCGAGCAGCATGCAGAACGCGAGCTGCAACATCCCGGTCTGCGCGAGCGCTCCGTTCAGCGACGGCCCGTCGCTGCGGTTGCGGACCAACCGGACCAGCGGCAGCGCGATCGGCAGCGACAGGAGCGGCAGCAGCAGCCAGGCATCGAGCGGGCCGAACAGCCATGTCACCGGCGCGAGCACGTACGCCACGTAGACCATCACGGCGTACAGCACACGCGTACGCTTGCGGCCGAGCCTGACGGCGAGCGTCTGCTTGCCGGCGCGGCGGTCGGTGTCGATGTCGCGGACGTTGTTGACGACGAGGATCGCGGCAGCCAGCAGCCCGACGGGCACCGCGAGCGCGAACGCCTCCCAGTTCACGTAGCGGGCCTGGACGAAGAACGAGCCGGCGACCGCGACGATCCCGAAGAACAGGAACACGAACAGCTCGCCGAGGCCCTCGTACCCGTATGGCCTCGGCCCGCCGGTGTACAGCACGCCGGCGAGGATCGAAGCCGCGCCGATCAGCAGCAGCAATGGCCCGGCGACCACGATCAGGTAGATGCCGGCGAGTACCGCGATGCCGAACGAGACGTACGTCGCCACCAGCACGCGCTGGGGCGGGACGAGCCCGCCGGCGGTCACCCGGACCGGGCCGAGCCGGTCCTCGGTGTCCGCGCCGCGCCGGGCGTCGGAGTAGTCATTCGAGAGGTTGGTGCCGACCTGGATGAAGATCGCGCCGACCAGGGCGGCGACGAGCCGCAGCACGTGGAACTCGCCGAAGTAGCCGGCGAGCGCGGTGCCGACGATCACGGGCGCGACCGCCGCGGGTAGCGTCCGCAGACGCGCGGCCATCAGCCAGATCCGCACCCCGCTCGGGGACGGGTCCCGCCGCGCGGGCCGACTCGCCGCCGTCGCCGCGGCCATCAGGCGCGCCGCGGGAACTTCGTGAAGTCGGGGCGGCGCTTCTCCAGGTAGGCCTGCCGGCCCTCGGCCGCCTCCTCGGACATGTAGAACAGCAGGTTCGCGTCGTGCGCGAGCTGCTGGATCCCCGCCAGGCCGTCCTCGTCGGCGTTGAAGCTCGCCTTCAGCAGCCGCAGCGCGAACGGCGACATCTCGAGCATCTCCCGGCACCAGCCGACCGTCTCGGTCTCGAGCTGGTCGACCGGCACGACGGCGTTGACGAGCCCCATCTGAAGCGCCTCGGGCGCATCGTACTGGCGGCACAGGAACCAGATCTCCTTGGCCCTCTTCGGGCCGACGAGCCGTGAGAGCACGGTCGCGCCGAAGCCGCCGTCGAACGATCCGACCTTCGGGCCGGTCTGGCCGAAGCGGGCGTTGTCGGCCGCGATCGTGAGGTCGCAGACGACGTGCAGCACGTGGCCGCCGCCGATCGCGTAGCCCGCCACCATCGCCACCACCGGCTTCGGCAGCCGGCGGATCTGGACGTGCAGGTCGGTGACGTGGAAGCGCCCGACCGCCTGATGGGTCCCGGCTTCCGAGGGGTCGGCGCCGGACACGTAGCCGCCCTTCGAGCCGCGTACGCGCTGGTCGCCGCCGGAGCAGAACGCCTTCGTGCCCTCACCCGTGAGGATCACGACACCGACGCGCTGGTCCTCGCGCGCTCGCTCGAATGCGTCGATCATCTCGATCACGGTCTCGGGCCGGAACGCGTTGTGCACCTCCGGGCGGTTGATCGTGATCTTCGCGATCCCGGCGGCCTCCTCGCCGCCGAGCTCGTAGCGGATGTCCTCGTACTCGTGCGCGGGCTGCCACTCGATGCTCACGCCGGCTGAGACTACCGTTTGGCCGATGCCGCACTGGCTCGAGCTCGCCGCCGCCCGGCACCCCGATCGCGCAGCGCTTGAGAGCGGCGCCCGCCGCCTCAGCTACGCCCACCTCCTGGAGCAGGCGACCTCGGAGGCGAGCGAGCTCACCGCCGGCATCCCCGTGGCGCTCGAGGCGGCCGATCCCCTTGAGTTCGCGGTGTCCCTCCACGCCTGCCTGCTCGCCGGCGCGCCGGCGATCCCGATCGACCCGCGGCTGAGCGAATCCGAGCGCGCCGCCCGTGCCGGGGCGGTGGTACATCCGGTCCGCTATCCGGACCAAATCGACCACTCCTCCACAGCGACCGTGATGTTCACCTCCGGCACGACCGCGGCGCCGAAGCGGGTCGAGCTGACCTACGGCAACTGGCTGGCGAACGCGCACGGCTCGGCGCTGGCGCTCGGTCGCGACCCCGACGAGCGGTGGCTGTGCCCGATGCCGCTCGCACACGTCGGCGGCCTCTCGATCCTGATCCGCTCGGCGATCTACGCCACCACCGTCGTCCTCCACGAGCGCTTCGACACCGACTCCGTCAATGCGGAGCTGAGCGACCCGGACAACCGGATCACCCTCGTCTCACTCGTCCCGACGATGCTCGCCCGCCTGCTCGACGCGGGCCTGCGCGAGCCCCCGACGCTCCGCTGGGCGCTGCTGGGTGGCGGTCCGATCCCGGCGCAGCTGCTGCAGCGCGCGGCGCGAGCCGGGGTGCCCGTCGCGCCGACGTACGGGATGACGGAGGCCTGCTCGCAGATCGCGACCTTCGGGCTGCCGCTGCACGGCGTCGAGTTGCAGCTTCAGGACGGCGAGATCCTCGTGCGCGGGCCGATCGTCGCCCCGGGGGCGCTCGCGGCCGACGGCTGGTTGCACACCGGGGATCTCGGTGCCTTCGACGACGACGACGGCCGGCTCGTGATCACCGGCCGCAAGGCCGACACGATCGTCTCGGGCGGGGAGAACGTCGCGCCGGCGGAGGTCGAGGCCGTGCTGCTCGAGCACCCGGCGGTCGCCGACACCGCCGTCTTCGGGCGCCCGGACGCGGAGTGGGGGGAGGCGGTGATCGCGGCCGTCGTCCCGCGCGACGGTGAGGCCGTCGACGCGTCCGCGCTGAAGACCCACTGCGCGGCGCGCCTCGCGCCGTTCAAGGTGCCGAAGGCGTTCGAGCAGCGGGCGGAGCTCCCGCGCACGCCCTCGGGGAAGCTCCTGCGGCGAGAGCTCTGATGCTTCGCCACTCGCCTGACGTCATTTGACGTGACATCATCCGTTGTCACATGGCCGATAACGCGCTGACGATCGAGCAGCTGGCGGCGCAGACGGGGATGACCGTGCGCAACATCCGCTCCCACCAGGCGCGAGGCCTGCTGGCGCCGCCCGAAGTGCGGCTGCGGGTCGGTTACTACGGACCGGACCACGTGGAGCGGCTCGAGCTCATCCGCGACCTCCAGGACGAGGGCTTCAACCTCAACGGGATCAAGCGGCTGCTCGACGACTCCGACGGCACGGCCGAGCGCCTGCAGCGGTTCAAACGCGCGATCGCCACGCCCTACGACGAGCGGCCCGAGCGGCTCACCGCCTCGGAGCTCGCGGCGAGGTTCCCCGGCGAGCCGCCGGCCGCGCTCCAGAACGCCGAGCGCGCCGGCGTGCTCGTCGACGGCGGCGACGGGACCTACGGGGTGCCCAGCCCGTCGCTGCTCGCGGTCGCCGAGGAGGTCGCCCGACGCGGCATCTCCATCGACGGCGCCCTGGCGGTGTTCGCGGAGCTTGAGAAGCATTGCGACGCCGTCGCGCACGCGTTCGTGCGGCTGTTCGTGCGCGAGGTGTGGCGGCCGTTCCTCAAGGACGACATGCCGCCGGATCGCTGGCGGGAGATCGACGAGTCGCTCGAGCGGCTGCGTCCGCTCGCCTCCGACGCGCTCCTGGCTATCTTCCAGCGGAGGATGCGGACCCAGATCGAAGCGGCGTTCGGAGACGCCGCCCAGCGGATCCCCGAGGCGAGCGAGTGAGCGCGGCGGACGCCGACGCGCAGCGGGCGCAGAGCGCAGAGCGCTGGGACCGGGCGTCGGCCGGGTGGGGGAGGGTCGCCGACCGCGTGCGGACATTCGGCATGCCCGTGTCGGCATGGATGATCGAGCACGCCCACCTGCAGCCGGGGCAGCGCGTGCTCGAACTTGCGGCCGGCCCGGGGGATACCGGCTTCATGGCCGCCGAGCTGATCAAGCCGGGGGGAACGCTGACCTCGAGCGACCTCTCGGACGGGATGCTCGAGATCGCCCGCGAGCGCGCGCACGCGCAGGGAATCGACAACGTCGAGTTCGAGCAGCTGTCGCTCGAGTGGATCGACAAGGAGACGGCCAGCTTCGACGTGATCCTCTGCCGCTGGGGGATCATGCTGATCCAGGATCCCGAGGCGGCCGTGCGCGAGGCCCGTCGCGTGCTCCGGCCGGGCGGGCGGATCGCGGTCGCGGTCTGGGACGAGGCGAAGCAGAACCCGTGGGCGACGATCCCCGGTCGTGCGCTGGTGGAGCTCGGGTTGGCCGAGCCGCCGGACCCGGCGGCGCCCGGGATGTTCGCGCTCGCTCCCGCATCCACCTTGCAGGATCTGCTCGAGTCGGCGGGGTTCGTCGACGTCGAGCTCGGCGTCGTCGCCCTCGACCGCCCGTCAGGAGACCTGGACGCGTACGTCGCCGAGACGATCGAGCTGTCGGCCGTGTTCGCGGACACGATGGCCACGCTCGGCAATGCCGACCGCGAGCGGGTGACAACCAGGATCGCCGAGCTCGCGGAGCCGTTCGCCCAGCCGGACGGGACGTTGCTGTTCGGAGGCCGGTCGCTCGTCGCCGCCGCCGACGCCTGACCGGGCCCAGCGGGCAGTCCATAACCTGGACGCGAACTTGCACCCTGGGAACGATGTTGCACCGGTTTCCGGCGGGCGGATTCTCGTTGACACTGCGGACCATGCGCTTGCGAATCCTTTCGCTCGCCGCGGCCGGGGCACTTCTCACGCCCGCGTGCGCGGCGGCCGATTTCCCACACGTTGTAGCCCCCGGCGAGTCGCTGACCTCGGTCGCGTCAGCCGACGGGCTGTCCGTCGACCAGCTCGCCGCCGCCAACGGCATCTCCCCGTTCACCGAGATCGAGGCCGGCACGACGCTGCTGATCCCGCCCCAGGGCGGCGGGTACGCGGCGCCGGCGCAGACGAGCGCCGCCACTCCGGCAACGACGCCCGAGACGTCCACCCCGGACGAGACGTCCGCGACCGGGTACGTGGTCCAGCCCGGGGACACCCTTTCGTCGATCGCCGCGCGCGCCGGTACCACCGTCGACGCGCTGGCGGCCGCCAACGGCCTGGACCCGAATGGGATCCTGCTCTCCGGCTCGACGCTCGACCTCTCGGGCGCGCTCGCGTCCGCCGCCACCGCCGAGGACGTCTCCGGCACGCAGCCGGTCGGCGCGCCCGCCGAGGGCGACTCGAGCGGCCCGCCATACCCGACGCCCGAGACCGTCAGCGCCTCCGAGATCGGCTCGATCGCCGCGCAGAACGGCGTGCCGGCATCGCTGGCCGAGGCGATCGGCTGGCAGGAGAGCGGCTTCAACAACGACCTCGTGTCCGTCGACGACGCGCGCGGCGTGATGCAGATCCTGCCCGGCACCTGGAACTGGGTCGGCTCGACGCTCGCCGGCCCGGAGCCGCTGGCCCCGGCGTCGGCGGCCTCGAACGTTCGCGGCGGGGTGCTGCTGCTCAAATGGCTGCTTGACAACGACGGCGGCGACGAGGCGACAGCGGCCGCGGGCTACTACCAGGGCCTGCCCTCGGTGGAGCAGAACGGCGAGTACGCCTCGACCCAGCAGTACGTCGCCGACGTCCAGTCGCTCCAGGCGCAGTTCGGCGGGCCGTAAATCGACCGGGGTCGGCGGGTGTGTAGCCTGCCGACCCTATGTTCTATGACGACGACGCTGACCTCCACCTGCTCGACGGCAAGACCGTCGCGATCATCGGCTACGGCTCACAGGGCCACGCCCACGCGCTCAACCTCAAGGACTCCGGCGTCGACGTCGTAGTCGGCCTGCGCTCGGACTCGAGCAGCGTCGACAAGGCGAAGGCCCACGGGCTCGAGGTGCTCGAGCCCGCCGACGCCGCCAGCCGCGGCGACCTTGTGATGATGCTCGTCCCCGATGAGCTGCATGCCCAGGTCTGGGACTCGGGCGTCAAGGACGGGATCGCGAGCGGCAACATGCTCCTGTTCGGCCACGGCTTCTCGATCCATTACGAGCAGATCGTGCCGCCGCCGGACGTCGACGTCGCGCTGATCGCTCCGAAGGGCCCGGGCCATCTGGTCCGCCGGCAGTACGTCGAGGGCTCGGGCGTGCCGTGCCTGGTCGCCGTCCATCAGGATCCGAGCGGCAACGCGCTGAACGTCGCGCTTGCCTACGCGAAGGGGATCGGCGGCACCCGCGGCGGCGTGATCGAGACGACGTTCAAGGACGAGACCGAGACCGACCTGTTCGGCGAGCAGGCCGTGCTCTGCGGCGGGCTCACCGAGCTGATCCGGGCGGGCTACGAGACGCTCGTCGACGCCGGCTACGACCCGCGGCTGGCGTACTTCGAGTGCCTGCACGAGGTCAAGCTGATCGTCGATCTGATGTACGAGAAGGGGATCGCCGGGATGCGCTACTCGATCTCCAACACGGCCGAGTACGGCGACCTGACTCGCGGCAAGCGGGTGATCAGCGACGCCACCCGCACGGCGATGAAGCAGGTGCTCGGCGAGATCCAGGACGGCACGTTCGCGCGCGAGTGGATCGCCGAGAACCGGGCGGGCCAGGAGAACTTCAAGCGGATGCGCGAGGAGCAGGCCGGGCATCAGGTCGAGGTGATCGGCAAGGAGCTGCGCGCGCAGATGGACTGGATCGACACCGAATTCGACGAGTAACTCGTCCGGTCGGTCGAGATTTGCCCACCGGGGAGGGTGTGGCGCAAATCGGATGAGGCCGGCCGGGGTAGCGGAAGTTGACAACGGTTGGGGCGGCGGTCGCGGAGGGGGCTTGGTAGATATGAGCAACGTGATGGCTCGGATCTCCCAACGGCGGTCGCTGAGGCCCCGTTGCGTGTCAGCCGGCCGGTTGAATGCGCCGCGGGGGCGCGGGTGCCGTAAACTCGGACCCGCCGTCGTGACTGGCGCGATCAAGGTGGAACTCACCACCGGGAAGCGATGGCTTCGCAGCACCGCCGCGCGCCTGGGCATGTAAACACTCTCGAGGAGCGCACATGACCCAGACTGACACCGCCCTGAAGATCCCCGACGAGCTGAAGCCGGCCGACGGCCGCTTCGGCTCGGGCCCGAGCCGCGTTCGGCAGGAGCAGCTCGACGCGCTCGCCGGCCCGGCGAGCCGTGCCGTGATGGGCACGTCGCACCGCCAGAAGCCGGTGAAGCAGCTCGTCGGCCGGGTCCGCGGCGGCCTCGCGGAGCTGTTCGCGCTTCCCGACGGCTATGAGGTCGCGCTCGGCAACGGCGGCACGACCGCATTCTGGGATGCCGCGACGTTCGGGCTCGTCGACGAGCGAGCCCTGCATCTGAGCTTCGGCGAGTTCTCGAGCAAGTTCGCCAAGTGCACGGACGCCGCGCCGTTCCTGGCCGACTCGATCGTTGTCGAGGCCGACGCCGGCGACGCGCCCGACCCGGCGGCGATCGAAGCCACCGGCGCCGATGTCGTCGCCTGGGCGCACAACGAGACCTCGACCGGGGTCATGGTCCCCGTGCCGAGGCCCGCCGGCGCCGGCGACGCGCTCGTCCTGATCGACGCGACGTCCGGGGCCGGTGGCCTTCCCGTCGACGTGGCGAACGCGGACGCGTACTACTTCGCGCCGCAGAAGGGCTTCGCCTCCGACGGCGGGCTGTGGCTCGCGCTGCTGAGCCCCGGCGCGCTCGAGCGGATCGAGGCGCAGACGCGCTGGACGCCCGACTTCCTGTCGCTGAAGATCGCGCTCGAGAACTCCGTCAAGGACCAGACGTACAACACGCCCGCACTCGCGACCCTGTTCCTGCTCGCCGAGCAGATCGAGTGGATGCTCGCGAACGGCGGGCTCGACGGGATGGTCGCGCGGACGAGCGCCTCGAGCGGGCACCTGTACGGCTGGGCCGAGCAGCACGAACACGCGAGCCCGTTCGTCGCCGACCCGGCCAAGCGCTCGCTCGTGGTCGGCACGATCGACTTCGACGACGAGGTCGACGCGGCCGCGCTCGCCGCGACGCTGCGCGAGAACGGCATCGTCGACGTCGAGCCATACCGCAAGCTCGGCCGCAACCAGCTGCGGATCGCGATGTTCCCGGCGACCGACCCCGAGGACGTGCAGGCGCTGACGGCCTGCATCGACTGGGTCCTGGAGCGGCAGTCATGAGCACCGCAACCGACCGCCCGCGCGTCCTCGTCGCCGAGAAGATCGGCGACTCGGGCATCGACCTGCTCCGCGAGCACTTCGAGGTCGACGTCGCTGACGGACCTCGATCGCGACGAGCTCGCCGAGCGCATCGGGGACTACGACGGGATCCTGATCCGCTCGGCGACGAAGCTCGATGCGGACCTGATCGAGAAGGCGACGCGGCTGCGTGCCGTCGGCCGGGCCGGCGTCGGCGTCGACAACGTCGACGTGCAGGCGGCGACCAAGCGCGGGATCGTGGTCGCGAACGCGCCGCAGTCGAACGTGATCACCGCCGCCGAGCACACGATGGCGCTGCTGCTGGCGCTCGCACGGAACGTCCCGCAGGCGCACGCATCGCTGACGGCCGGCAGGTGGGAGCGATCGAGCTTCTCCGGCATCGAGCTGTTCGAGAAGACGCTCGGGATCCTCGGCTTCGGTCGCATCGGCCAGCTCGTCGCGCAGCGCGCGCGGGGCTTCGGCATGCGGGTGATCGCGTTCGACCCGTTCGTCGGCGCCGAGCGCTACCGCGAGCTGGGGGTCGAGAAGGCCGAGTCCTCCGACGACGTCTACGCGGTCGCCGACTTCATCACGCTGCATCTCCCGAAGACCCCGGAGACCGAGGGGTGGCTCGATGCGGACGCGCTCGCCAAGTGCAGGGACGGCGTGCGGATCCTGAACGTCGCGCGCGGTCCGCTGCTGGTCGACGACGATCTCAGGGCGGCGCTCGACTCGGGCAAGGTCGGCGGCGCCGCACTCGACGTGTTCCGCTCGGAGCCGATCACCGACCACCCGCTGTTCGGCTACTCGAACGTGATCGTCACGCCTCACCTGGGGGCGTCGACTGCCGAGGCGACCGACCGCGCCGGCTATCAGGCCGCCGAGCAGGTCGTGGCAGCGCTCGACGGCGGCGTCGTCACGAGCGCAGTCAACGTGCCCGCGATCTCCGCCGAGGACATGGAGGTGCTCGGGCCGTTCGTGCCGCTCTGCCGTTCGCTCGGGAAGATCGCGATCGCGCTCGCCGAGGGCTCGTCGGTCGACCGGGTGCAGACCGAGTTCCTGGGCCGGATGGCGGACCGCGACACCCGCCTGCTGTCGATCCAGGTGCTGCTCGGCGTGCTCAGCGGCCACACCGAGGAAGAGGTGAACGAGGTCAACGCGCCCGCGCTCGCTCAGGAACGGGGGATCGAGGTGGCCGAGACGAAGCGCTCGGCCGCCCGCGACTACACCGACCTGATCCGCGTCTCGGTGACGAGCGGCTCAGGGACGGTCCGGGTCGTCGGCACGCTGATCGGCCGGCAGAACCGCCCGCACCTGCTCGCGGCGTGGGGCCAGCGGTTCGACGTGCAGCTCGAGGACAACATCACGTTGTTCCGCTACCGAGACGTGCCGGGGATGATCGGCCGAGTCGGAACCGTGTTCGGCGCCCACGGCGTCAACATCGTCTCGGCTGCGGTGGGCCGCCAGCCTGAGGATCTCGCCGACGGCGACGACCGGCTCGCGGCGATGGCGGTCACGACCGACGCACCGGTCCCGGCGGCGGTGATCGACGAGATCGTCGCCGGCGAGGGTTTCGTGGCAGGCCGCACAGTCAGCCTGTAACGTCCGCAGCCGTGATGGAAGCAGGGCTCGACACCGCCGCGGCCACCGGCGAGCCGGTGGCTTTGCACGCGACGACGATGTGCGAGGCGTTCCAGCTCACGTCGGCCGCTCGCGCCGAGCAGGTCGCGCTGCGGACGATGCAGGACGGGATCACGATCACGTTCGCGGAGTACGCCGACAAGGTGCGGCGGCTCGCGGCCGGGTTCCACGCGCTCGGCGTCCGCAGAGGCGACACGGTCGCGTTCATGCTTCACAACCGTCCGGAGTTCCACCCGCTCGACGCCGCGGTGATGCACCTTGGCGGGATTCCGTTCTCGGTCTACAACACCTCGTCGCCCGAGCAGATCGCGTACCTGCTGAGCGACGCGACGCCGCGCGTGTTCGTCGTCGAGGCCGCGTTCCTCGAGACCGCCCGGGCTGCGATCGCGCTGCAGCCGGGGGTGGAGCACACGGTGCTGCTGGACGGGTCGGACCCGGACGCGATCCACCCGGACGAGCTCGAGCGGGCAGAGCCGGCCGCCGGATTCGACTTCGATGCCGCCTGGCGGGCCGTGGAGCCGCACGACGTGCTCACCCTGATCTACACCTCGGGCACGACCGGGCCGCCGAAGGGCGTCCAGCTGACCCACGGCAACGAGCTCGCCGAGTGCCGGGGCGTGCACGAGGCGGCGCCGTGGCTCGGCGCCGGCGGCAACACGGTCTCGTACCTGCCGATGGCGCACATCGCCGACCGCGGGCTCACGCACTACGGCCAGATGTTCTGGGGCGACACCCTCACCTGCTGCCCGGACCCTGCGCAGATCTTCGCCCACGCAGCCGACGCCCGGCCGACCCGCTTCGGGGCCGTGCCGCGGGTCTGGGAAAAGCTGAAGGCCGCGCTCGAGGCCGGCTTCCAGACCGAGTCCGACGAGCAGCGCCGGGCAGGGATCCTCGCCGCCGTCGACCTCGGCCTGAAGAAGGTCCGCGCCGAGCAGGCGGGGATGGAGGTCCCGCCGGAGATCGAGCAGGCGTATGCCCGAGCCGAGGAACAGGTGTATCGCCCGATCCGCGCGAAGCTCGGCTTCGACCGCTGCGAGTCGTACATCATCGGCGCGGCGCCGGCGCCGCTGGACGTGTTCGAGTTCTTCGCTGCCCTCGGGATCCCGATCTGCGAGGTGTGGGGGATGTCCGAGATCGCCTCGATTGCGACGATCGTCCCCCAGGAGGATCTCCGCCTCGGAACCGTCGGGCGCGCGATTCCCGGCGTCGAGGTCCGGCTCGCGGACGACGGCGAGGTGCTTGTGCGCGGCGACACGGTGATGGCCGGGTACCGCAACCAGCCCGAGAAGACGGCCGAGACGATCGATGCCGACGGCTGGCTGCACACCGGCGACATCGGCACGCTGTCCGACGACGGCTTCCTCAAGATCGTCGACCGCAAGAAGGAACTGATCATCAACGCGGCCGGCAAGAACATGTCGCCGGCGAACATCGAGCAGCAGCTCAAGCAGGGGAGCCCGCTGATCGGCCAGGCGATCGCGGTCGGCGACCGCCGGCCTTACAACGTCGCCCTGGTCGTGCTCGATCCCGATGCCTGCGCGGCGTGGGCCGCGTCGCACGGCCTCGCCGATGGCTCGGTGCAGGCACTGTCATCGGACGCCGGCGTGCTCGAGGAGGTGGCGGCCGGGGTCGAGCGTGCCAACTCCCACCTGAGCCGCGTCGAGCAGATCAAGCGGTTCAAGGTGCTGTCCGTCGACTGGCCGCCGGCCGGCGACGAGCTGACACCGACGATGAAGCTCAAGCGCAAGCCGATCGCGGCGAAGTACGAGGCCGAGATCGAGTCGCTGTACGCGTCCTGATTGACCGCCACCGGGCGGAGGGCTACGCTCTCCATGGATGTCGCGTACCGGGGGTATCGGGGTTGGCTTGGCGGCAGTGCTGGCCGCCTTGGTGTTCGCTTCGACGGCTTTCGCGAGCACGTACGAATCCGGAGCCCAGGAGCCGACGCCCTCACAGGTGTGCCCGTTCTACCCCGGCCAGAGCAAGCTCGAGACGGCGGGCTACTCGACGCTGTCGTACCTCGGCGATCCGGACCCGGTCACGAATCAGGTCTACTACATCCAACTCGCGTACCAGGTCAACGGCTACACGCAGCTGAAGACGGCGAGCGACTACTACGGCTGCGCGCCGTATGAGACGGTGAGCATGGAGATCGGGCTGCCGGAGGACACCGAGCTCGCGGTGTCGGCAGCGAACCCGATCATGTGCTCGGATGACAGCGGGCCGCTGACGAGCAACTGCCCGACCACAGCCGAGACGGGAACCGGCAGCGACGGAGTCACGACCGACCGCGGCTACTACCGCTTCGACCCGGACAACGGCAACCTGGTGTGGAAGGTCCCAACCGGCGACACCCTGGACGTCGCGATCCCGGTCAAGTCCACGACCGCGTTCGCCGCCACCTCGCTGACCGAGTACTGCCCGACGACCGGCATGGCATGTGCGGCCGCCTTCACCAGGGAGTACGACGGCAACTGCTCCGGCTGCGAGCCGGTGGACCCGGTGGAGGTCGGAATCACGGTCGACCAGGGCGCTGTGCCGAGCGTCGGCTACCAGTCGCCGTCGACCTCCGACCTCACGGACAGCGGGGTGACGTTCAACTACACGGTGGCGCCGGATGGGGTCTCGGGCAACGCGATCGCCGAATACGTGGCGCTCGGCTCGGCCACGTCGTGCGCCACCGTGAACGCGGACCTCTCGTTCGCGTCGCCTGAGCAAAATTACCCTGCCGGCTCGACCGGTACCGACTACGACTCTGGGAGCGCAACCGGCCTGACGCCCGACACCACCTACTGCTGGCGGGTTGCGTACACGCCCAACCAGGGTGGCGGACCGTCCGTGTACGGCGGCTGGAACGAGTTCACCACGCCGGCCGGGGTCACGCCGGCGACGATCTCCTATCCAACCCCGTCGAACACGACTCCGGTGGTCAACGCGGACGACGATGCCACGGCCACGTTCTATTACGACATCACGCCGAACGGGAACACCGGCACGGCGACCGTCGACTACGAGCAGGAGGGGCCGAACGGCACGTGCCCGGGCCAGGGCCCGCTGTCAAACAGCCCCCCGATAAGCATCTCCGGCAGCGGAACCAAGTCCGAATCGGTGACGATCGACACGCTGCCCCAAGGGGAGACGATCTGCTGGGAGGCGGCGTTCGGTGAGCAACCGAGCGGCTACGTCCTCAACGGCGGGTGGAACCTGATCACGACGCCGGCCGCGGACGAGGCGAGCCCGAGCATCAACTACCCGTCGCCATCGACGACGGGGGTGGGCTTCACCGACGCCACGTTCGAGTGGAACGCGGTTTCGGCCGGTGACGCCGGCGACACATATGTCGAGTACGGCCCAGCCGGCTCGGGCGGCACCTGCCCGGGCGCCAGCACCGAGCAGACGGGGAGCACCGCGATCGCGTCGGGTACGAGCGGCGCGAGCGCGGAGACCGCCGCCGCGGATGACCTCGGCAGCGGGACGACGTACTGCTGGCGCGCCGACTTCGCCCCGGCCTCGGGCTCCGCGGTCAGCGGAGCGTGGAACACCTTCAGCACCGATTACCTGCGCGAGATCCCGACGATCGGCTACCAGAGGCCGGCGACGTCGGAGACCGCCACATCGGTGACCGTCGACTACACGATCCACCCGGCCGGAGACACGATCAGCTCGTGGGTCGACGAGGGGCTCCCGTCGAACGGCAGCTGTAGCTCGCCGACGGATGTGAAGCAGTTCGACACGGTCGATTTCAGCCCACCTGACGGGGTCGGAGTCAACGAGTCCGGCACGGTCAGCGGGCTGAGCGTGGGCACGACGTACTGCGTCTCCGCCTCTTTCCAGAAGGGGAGCACCGTCCACACGCTCTCCTACGAGACGGTCAAGACCAGTCTGATCCTGTTCCATCTCGTCGGCGCCGTCGCCTACGCGTCGCCCTCCACGACGGCGATCACGTCGACGGGCGCCACGCTTGACTACGACGCCTCCCCGAACAGCGTCGCCGGTGCCTCCTCGGCGCAGCTGGCGACCGACCCGAGCGACGGCGGCTGCACGTCGCTGAGCAATGAGCACACTGTTGGATCCCCGGTCACGTTCTTCGCCGGTGGGAGCGGGTCGCATCCTGAGACCGCGACAGCGACCGGGCTCAGCCCGTCGACCGCCTATTGCTGGCGCGCGGTTTGGACGCCGACGACCGGGACGGCTTCGGACGGAACGTGGCAGTCGTTCACAACTGAGGCGAGCTCCGGGGCCCCGGGTCACCCGAAGCCGGCATTCACGGTCTCGAAGGTGCCGGGGAGCGTCCATGGCGACTCCTTCAGCGTCCGGCTCAGCATCACGAACGCCGGGTCGGCCGTCGCGATCGTGTGCGAGTTGAAGGGCAAGGGAACGCACCTGACCGAGCTCGCAAACGCCGGTGTGCGCGCCGGCAAGGTCAAGGCCGGCACGCTCACTGTCCAGGTGACACTCAGCCGCAAGGGGCGCAGGCTGCTCGCGAAGAAGCACCGGCTCACGACTGAGGTTCTGATCACTGTCCGGCCCGCGGGTGGCACCGCCTTGACCGTGATCCGCACGGTGCGGCTCATCGCCCCCAAGACGCACCGCAAGCACTAGCCGACCGGGAACGAGATCGGCGCCGGCTCGGCCGCGGGCCTGATGCGGCCCCAGACCTCGATCAACTCGGTGGGCTCGCCGGCCGGGCTGCTGGCCAGCCATGACGGGGCCGGGTCGCGGGCAACGAGGATCCTGGCCACGACGGGAGGGCGGAACATCGCCAACGCCGGCTTCGGAGCGCCGTCCTCGCGCTCGAGGCCCATTGCCCAGGTGCCGCCGAATGCGCGCGGATCGCCGGTGCGCGCGCGCAGCGCGAGCGTCTGCGCGGTCAGCGTGGCGGCGGAGCAGGAACTGGGAGAACGACGCGACCTGCGGATCGCGCCGGCGATTGGAGTGCCGGCAGGTCTCCCATCTGCGCTTCGTCGGGGTAGTTCGGGCCCGAGGGCACCCACGGCGGCGAGTCGCGTTCGTAGGGGTGCTGGGACCAGCCGTCACCGGGCAGCGTCGTGAAGCCGGCGCACGAGCCGGTGGTGATCGGCCGCAACTCCGCGTCGACGCACGCCAGCCGGCGGATGAATGCGAGCGGCGGCACCCCGGTGTTCCCCGCGGCACCGGCGCCGCTCTGGCTCGTGTCGCCGATCAGCGCCGCGCCTTCCCTCCCACTGCGCCAGCTCGCGGACGTCGATGTCGGTGTTGAACCACGGATCGCCTGCGACGCTGGCCGGCCGCCGGTCGGAGGTCGCCCACAACGGGGCGCTGAACGACGGGTCGATGATCACTCCGAGGCCCCCGGCGGCCGCGGCGCGTACGGCGCGGTCGAGCGACTGCATCGCGGGCGAGCCGTCATACGCGCGGGGGTCGGAAAGGTCGACGTCGCGGGGCGCCGCGCGCGAGTACGGATCGGGCGCTTCCAGCTTCCACTCGGCCGAGACCCGCAGCTCATCGACGCCGAGCCAGCGCAGCGTCCCGATGAATGCCGGCAGGGTCGACGGAGAGAACAGCGACTCGTCGTCGTCCTCCAGCACGGTGTGGAAGGGCCGGGCGGCGGCAGTCGCTGCGGCAGCCTGCCCGGAGAACCCGATTCCGGCGATGATCGCGCCCAGCGTCGCCACAGCTGCTGTCCTGCGCATCCGGCAGGCTACCCGCGCCGCCGCCGATGTACCCCGGCTTCCGGCTACAGATCGGGCCACTCGGCGCCGTCGGCGGCCGCGCCGTGCTCGATCTGCTCGAGCGTCTCGTCGGTGCGGCGGTCGGCGACCATCGCGTCGAGCGCCGCGACGACCGTCGGCGCCCAAACACGGCGGACGACGGCGGGACCGCCACGCTCGGGGTCGAGCTCGGCCCAGTCGAGCGCAACGCGTGCCCATTCGCCCGGCGGAGCGCCCGGGGGCTCATCGCCGGGGGCGAACAGCGTGATCTGCGCGCGCCAGCCGTCCGGGCAGAGCTCGCCCATCAGCGCCCGTGCACGCCGCTCGGCGCCGGCGTCGCCCCGCTCGCGGCGGCGCACGGCGAGCCGCCGGCGGATCGCGAGCGCGCCAAGGTCAGCCAGCTTGTACAGCAGCACGCCGACGATCGCGCCCGCAATCACGAACCCGATCACGGACAGGTCCGGGCCGCCGTTGCCGCGGTAGTGAGCGACGTCTTGGATCCAGTAGAGCAGCACGGGCGTGTCCGCGTTCATCATTGCAGTCGTTGACGCCCGGGCGTGCTTCTCTGTACTCTGCAGGCAGATGGCACTCCGCCTCGACCTGCGACTTCTTCTCCTCCCCCTTCGGGGGGAATAGCGCGCCGGCGGCCGCACGTAGCCGCGAACCAGCACGAGAAGAAGCCAAGTCGAGACACTGAAGGAGTGACATGAACCCGCCTGACGATCCAAACCGAGTACTGATCTTCGACACGACGCTGCGCGACGGCGAGCAGTCGCCGGGGATCTCGCTGAACACACAGGAGAAGCTCGAGATCGCACAGCAGCTGGCGCGGCTCGGGGTCGACGTGATCGAGGCCGGGTTCCCGATCACCTCGCCCGGCGACTTCGAGGCGGTCCAGGCGATCGCCCGGACGGTCGAAGGGCCGGTGATCACCGGCTTGGCGCGCACGCACGTGGCCGACATCGACGCGGCCTGGAACGCCGTGCGCGACTCGTCGCGGCCTCGGATCCACACCTTCATCTCGACCTCCGACATCCACATCCAGCATCAGTTGCAGACAACGCGTGAGGACGTGCTGGGTCAGGCCCGCGCCGCCGTCGCGCACGCCAAGCAGTACGTGGACGACGTCGAGTTCTCGCCGATGGACGCGACCCGCGCCGATCTCGAGTACACCGCCGAGGTGTGCCAGGTGGCGATCGATGAGGGGGCCACGACGATCAACATCCCCGACACGGTCGGCTACGCGATGCCGCACGAGTACGCGGACCTCCTGACCCGGCTGTACGAGCTGGTCCCGGAGCTGCGGGACATCGTGCTGTCGGTCCACTGCCATGACGACCTCGGCCTGGCGGTGGCGAATTCGTTCGCCGGCCTCCGCGCGGGAGCCAGGCAGGTCGAATGCGCGATCAACGGCATCGGCGAGCGCGCCGGAAACGCGTCGCTCGAGGAGATCGTGATGCTCCTGCACACGCGCCAGACCGACGTCGGGCTGCACACCGGCGCGGTCACGACCGAGATCGCACGTACGAGCCGGCTGGTCTCGCGGCTGACCGGCTACTCGGTGCAGCCGAACAAGGCCATCGTCGGGCGCAACGCGTTCGCGCACGAGTCCGGCATCCACCAGGACGGCGTGCTCAAGGAGCGCACGACGTACGAGATCATGGACGCGACCACGGTCGGGCTGCTCGCGAACTCGATCGTGCTCGGCAAGCACTCCGGCCGGCATGCGCTGCAGCAGGCGCTGGCCGAGCTCGGCTTCGACGTCACCGGCCAGACCCTGAACACCGCCTTCAAGCGCTTCAAGGAGATCGCCGACAAGAAGAAGCAGGTCACGGCGATGGACCTCGAGGCGCTGTTGACCGACGAGCTCCGGTCGGCGATCACCGGTTACGAGCTCGAGTGGTTCGACGTCGAGGCCTCGACTCGGCGGCCACCGCACGCCACGGTCGGCGTTCGCGGCCCCGACGGCGAGGAGCTGACCGGTTCGTTCACCGGCGACGGTCCGGTCGACGCGATCTTCCGCGCGATCAACGCCGCCACGGGGTGCGACGCGCGTCTCAGAGAGTTTCGCGTCGACGCCGTGACGGGCGGTCAGGACGCGCTCGGGGAGACCTCGGTGGTGCTGGAGCTCGGCGGCGTGACCGGCTCGGGCCAGGGTGTCTCGACGGACATCCTCGAGGCGGGCGCGCGCGCATACGTCCGGGCGCTGTCGAACGCCGTGCGCCGGCGCAGCGTCGCCGACGAGGCGCAGGCCGTGGCTGTGGCTGCGCCCGAGCCCGTCAGCGCCCCGTAGCGCTGCGGCCCAGCGCGAGCCCCTGGCGATAGCCGGCCGCGAGCACTCCGGCTCGCGGCCCGGGGTCCATGAAGTCCGCGCCCATCACCGCGGCGGCGTAGGCATCCGGCGCGATCGTCCGCACGATCGCGCCGCGCCGGCGCAGCGCGGCGGCCTCGACCGCCACCGCCGAGCGCGCCACGCGCCGCGCCAGCGTCAACACCGGGTGGGTGCCGCTGACGCCGGCGGTCGGGTTCAGGCACAACACGTGCGTGTCGCGGCCCGCGGGGGCGGCATCGAGGTTCGTCGCGCTCCACACGCCACCGTCGACGTACTCCTCGCCGCCGATCATCACCGGCGCGAAGATCCACGGCACCGCGCACGAGGCCTGAACCGCGCGGGCGACGGTCGCGTACGGCGCCCCTGGGCTGCCGAACACGACCCGTCGGCCTCGGTGGCGGTCGACGGCCGTTATCCGCAGCCGCCCGTCGAAGCGGGCGCCCTGGCGTTCGATGTGCTCGCCGAGGTCGTCGAGCGTCCGGTTCGGCCGCGGCGCCCGCGAGAGCAGGCCCGCGCGGATCAGCGCTCCGGGCGGACGCGCGGCCGCGAGCGCATACGGCACGAACGGGGACCAGGCAGCGGCCGTCCATTGGCCGGCGCGGCGCGCGGTCGCGAGCGCCGCCGAGCCAACCGTGTCCGGCACCGGCGTCGCCACCGGCGCAAGCTCCACTCCGCTCGACTCCGGCCGGTTCGGGGATATCCCGGCCGCGAGCCGCGCGGCCACGATCGAGCCCGCTGAGGTCCCGACGAAGTACTCGCACCGGCGCAGATCGAAGCCGGTCGCATCCTCGATTCCGGCGAGCGTTCCCATCAGCCACCGCTCCCCGAGCAGGCCTCCGCCGCCGAGCACCAGTACGTCCGGGCGGAAGAGCATGCGCTGAGGCTACAAGGAGCCGATGTTCGTGAGGTTGTACGTGATAACGTACGTGCGTATGACGAAGGCGGATCACGTCGGGCCCCGGGTCAAGTCCCTGCGCGAGGCGATGGACCTGTCCCTGCGCGACCTGGCCGAGCGCTCGGGCGTGAGTGCGCCGATGCTGTCGCAGGTCGAGCGGGGCGAGACGTCGCCGACGCTCCAGGTTGCCACGCGGATCGCGTCCGGCCTCGAGCTCAGGCTGTGTCAGCTGCTACGGCTCGACGAGGACGGCGCGGTCAACGATCGTGCGCGCTGCCGAGCGGCGCCGCGGACCGACACGCGGCGGCCACCGGTCCGAGATCCTGACTCCGCCGCTGCCCGGTCAGCGTGCCGAGCTCTCCCGCCACACGCTCGCGCCGGGCGCTGTCACCGGCGGCCCCGGCGACCCACCGATGCACGAGCCGGGCAGCCGCGAGACGTCGCTTGTCGAGCGCGGCACGGTCGTGCTCGTGATCGATGGCGCGTCCCACGCGCTGGCCGCAGGCGACTGCGTGACCTTCGACGCCGACCTGCCGCACCATTTCGAGAACCCTGGAGGACACGAGGCCGTGCTGCTCGCGGTCGTGAGCGCCGGCCTGAGGAGAAGCTGAATGCCCGCCAAGACCCTGTTCGACAAGATCTGGGACGCCCACGAGGTCGCTCCGGGCCTGCTGTACATAGATCTGCACCTCGTCCACGAGGTGACCAGCCCGCAGGCGTTCGACGGGCTGCGGCTTGCGGGACGCAGCGTGCGCCGGCCCGACCGCACGCTCGCCACCGCAGATCACAACGTCCCGACCGACGGCACCCCGGTCGCGGCGCGGATCAAGGACGAGCTCTCCCGGGTGCAGGTCGAGACCCTCGAGCGGAACTGCGGCGAGTTCGGGATCCCCGTCTACTCGCTCGGCTCCGAGCACCAGGGGATCGTGCACGTGATCGGCCCCGAGCTCGGCGTGACCCAGCCCGGGATGACGATCGTGTGCGGTGACTCGCACACAGCCACGCACGGCGCGTTCGGCGCGCTCGCGTTCGGGATCGGAACGAGCGAGGTCGAGCACGTGCTCGCCACCCAGTGCCTCGTGCAGTCGAAGCCTCGCAGCATGCTGATCCGCTACGACGGCGCGCTCGGCTTCGGCGTCACCGCCAAGGACCTGATCCTCGCGACGATCGGCCAGATCGGCGTCGACGGCGCGGTCGGGCACGTCGTCGAGTACGCCGGCGAGGCGATCGAGGCGCTGTCGATGGAGGGTCGGATGACGGTGTGCAACATGACGATCGAGGCCGGGGGCCGGGCCGGCATGATCGCTCCGGACAAGATCACGTTCGAATGGGTCACCGGTCGCCCGGGTGCCCCGGCCGAGCTGCCGGCCGAGGAGTGGCTGTCGCTGCGCAGCGACCCGGGCTCGACCTACGACAAGACCGTGGTCGTCGACGCGAGCGCGGTCAGTCCGATGGTCACGTGGGGCACGAACCCCGAGATGGTCGTCGGGGTCGCCGGCACGGTGCCCGAGCCCTCGTCCGAATCCCACGAGCGCGCGCTCGAGTACATGGCGCTCGAGGCCGGCACACCGATCCAGGAGATCCGGCTCGACCGCGTGTTCATCGGCTCCTGCACGAACTCGCGGATCGGCGACCTGCGCGCGGCGGCGTCGGTGATCAACGGCCGCCGGGTGGCGGACTCGGTCTACGCGATGGTGGTTCCGGGCTCCCAACAGGTCAAGGCGCAGGCGGAGAGAGAGGGCCTCGATCAGGTCTTCCGAGACGCCGGCTTCGACTGGCGTGGCGCCGGCTGTTCGATGTGCCTCGGGATGAACCCGGACATCCTCTCGCCAGGCGAGCGCTGCGCCTCGACCTCCAACCGCAACTTCGAGGGCCGCCAGGGCAGGGGCGGGCGGACGCACCTCGTCTCGCCGCAGATGGCGGCGGCCGCCGCGATCGAGGGCCGTTTCGTCGACATCCGCGAATGGGAGGGCGCCGAGTCATGAAAGCGATCGAGACGATCACCGGGCGCGTCAGCGTGCTCGCCCGAGACGACGTCGACACCGACCAGATCATCCCCAAGCAGTTCCTCAAGCGGATCGAGCGGACCGGGTTCGGCGAGTTCCTGTTCTACGACTGGGCCCAGGAGCCCGGCTGGGAGTTGCCGAGCAACCCGATCCTCGTCGCCGGGCGCAACTTCGGCTGCGGCTCGAGCCGCGAGCACGCCCCGTGGGCGCTCGAGGACTACGGCTTCCACGCGATCGTCGCGCCGAGCTTCGCCGACATCTTCCGGTCGAACTGCACGAAGATCGGCCTGCTCCCGGTGGAGCTCAGCGAGGAGTCCTGCCGGGCGATCGCGGACGCGGGGGAGGGCCAGGTCGACCTCGCGGCGCAGGAGGTGCGCTGGCCGGGCGGCAGCGCGCGGTTCGAGATCGACCCCGAGATCAAGCACCGGCTGCTGAACGGGCTCGACGACATCGCGCTGACCCTTGCCCAGGAGGACGCGATCGCCGGCTACGAAGGCTCTCGCGAGCGCTCGGGGCCTGTGACGACGGCGCTCGGGTGAGCTCTCCGTCACGCGACTGGGACGCGGCGAGCTACGACCGCGTGTCCGACATCCAGCTCACGTGGGCACGCGAGCAACTCGAGCGGCTGACGTTGCGCGGCGAGGAGGTCGTGCTCGATGCCGGCTGCGGATCCGGGCGAGTCACCGCGCTGCTCGCCGACCGCGTGCCTCGTGGCCGCGTCTATGGGGTCGATGTCTCGCCCTCGATGGCCGCGCACGCCGCCGAGGCGCTCGGCGGCGACCCGAAGGTGACGATCCTGTGCCAGGACCTCGTCGAGCTGTCGCTGCCCGAGCCGGTCGACGTCGCCTTCTCGAACGCGACCTTCCACTGGGTCAAGGACCACGACGCGATGTTCTCCGCGCTGTTTCGCTCGATGAAGCCCGGCGCGAGGCTGCTGGCCCAGTGCGGCGGCCACGGGAACATCGACGCGTTCCGCAGGCTCGCCGACTCGGTCGCCGCCGAGGAGCCGTTCGAATCGTTCTTCGAGGGCTGGCAAGGGCCATGGAACTACGCGACCGCCGAGGACACCCACGAGCGTCTCGTTCGCGCAGGGTTCGAGCAGGTCGATTGCTGGCTCGAGCCCAAGCCGGTCACGCCCGCCGACCCCCGTGCGTTCGTGCGGACCGTGTGCCTCGTGCGCCATCTGGACCCGCTCCCGGAGAGCCTTCGGGGGCCGTTCATCGACCGCGTCCTCGCCCGCGCCGGGGATCCGCTCGTGCTCGAATACGTGCGGCTGAACCTCAGCGGACGGAGAACGTGACCGTGGCGGTGCCGCCCCTCGCCGCCGAAGCGCTCAGCACGTAACTGCCGGCCTTCAGACCGCGTGGGGTCCAGCGAAGCGACTCGGCACCGACCGGCTCGGCGCGCGTTGCGGGTTCGCCCCGCGTCAACACGAGGCGCGTGCACGCCTTTGGGCGCTTGCGACTCCGTTTGCGCGGTGGCGCGAGACAGCGCTTGCCGCGCCGAACGCCCTCGAGTCTGCGGCGCAGGGCGAAGCTGACCTTCGCACCCTGCCCACTGAGCGAGAACGCGATCGTCTCGCGATGCCGGTCGCGCACGCGGCCCGGGAGAAGCCTCAGCTTGCTCAGAGCCGGCGGCGCGAGCGCCGGCAGCACCGCGGCGCTCGTCGCGCCGGCCGATCCGAACGCGTTCGTCACGGTCCGCCGGCAGCTCACACTCTGGTGCGCGTCAGCAGTCGAGAGCACGTAGGAGGCGCCGCCGGCGCCGGCGATCGGCGCCCCGTCTCGCAACCACTGAACCGCGCTCGTCTGTGGCTCATCGCCACCGAATACCCCCGCGGAGCAAACGATCGAGTGGCCGACGATGGCCGACCCCCTGACGGTCGGCGCGGTCCTCGCCGTGGGCGCCTGGCCCTCGAACGCGCCGATGTCGCACGGGGCGCCCCGCGGCAAACCGCGCTGGTCAGTGCCGAGTGGAGTGGAGGCGGCGTTCAAGCATGGCGAGGCGCCGGCGCGGATCGCCGCGCTACCCGGCTCGAGCGCCATCGTCTCGGTCCGACCGCGATTGTTCTGAAGCGGTCCCAGACCAGCCGGTGTGGACGTGTGATCGCTCGGCATCGTCGCCGCGAAGCATTGATCGCGGTCCTCGAGGTTGTAGCCGCCGCTCGTCAGCGTGCCGTTGACAGAGCAGTTCTGGGTGCCCGCGCCCGCCTGCCCGGAGGCGATGATCGAGCCGCGGACCGTGAGCGTCGCGATCGAGACATCGATGTCACCCCCGACTGCGGGATAAAGGATGCCCGCCGCGCCGGTGGCACCGCCGTCCGAGCCGGAACCGCCGGCGGCGGCCGCAACGCTCGTCGCCGTGTTGGCTGCGATTGTGACCGACGCGAACTGTCCCGACGCTCCGTTGTAGAGCGCGAACGCGCCGCCGCCGCCGCCCCAGCTGATACCGCCGGCGCCTCCCTTGGTCGGCGTGCCCGAGCTCCGCGCCGTTCCACCGCGGCCGCCGGCCGAGCCGCCGGCCGTGTTGCCCGTGACCGTCACGTTGGTCAGGTTCACGGCGCCGTTGCTGAACAGGCCGCCACCGATCCCGGGCTCGCCCTCGCCGCCGCCGCCCGGGGTCCCCGAGGCCGTGCCGCCGTCCCCGCCGGCGCCACCGGCACCCGACAGCGCTTTGTTGTTCGCGATCAGCGTGTCGGTGGCGTTAATCGTTGATGTCAGGCCGTCTCCCACGCCGCCGCCGCTCGCCTGCCCGCCGTTGCCGCCGTCCCCGCCGTCGCCGCTCGCTCCGCCGTTCCCGCCCTTGCCGCCGCTGCCCGACTGGCCGATGTTGTCGGTGATCGCGACATCGGTCAGATTGAGCACGGATGTGCCGCTGACGCCCACGTCATAGGCGCTGCCGCCCTCACCGCCCGTGCCACCTGCTCCCGGCGAACCGCTCGCTCCGTTACCCCCGTTGCCGCCGTAGGCGCGATTTCCGGTCACGATCACGTCGGTGAGGGTCAGCTCGTTCCCGCCCTCGATCCCGGCGCCGTTCACCGAGGTTCCGTTCTCGCCGCCTTGGCCCGCGCTCGCGCCGTTGGCCCCCGGCGCTCCGACGAGATCGCCCCCCGTGATCGTCACTCCGCTGATCGTCAGCGCGCTCGCTTCGTGATCATCGATGACCCTGTCCTGGCCGGTCTGCCGGATCGTCGTCGCAGTCGCGCCGGCGCCTTGGATCGTGATCGCGGCGGTCGGAGCCAGCGCTCCGAGACTCAGCGTGTAGGTGCCGGCCGCGAGCCGGATCGTGTCACCGGCCTGCGCCGCCGCGATGGCGCCACGCAGGGAGCAGCCGTTGGTCGCATCGGAGCAGGTGGCGGCCCCGCTGGGCGGGTCGTCGAAACGGTTCGGCGTCAGGACAGCGGCGCTGGCCTGCGCCGAGGCGGCGGTGAGTAGCGTGAGCAAGGCGCCCTCAAGGAGGGCCACGAGCCGACGGGCATTGGCCCTCATTCACCGATGGTCGCACCGGCACCCGCGAAATACAGTGCCTGCGGGGTCTCGACGTAGTCCCGATGCGGTCCGATCGCCGCGAGTCCACCCATAGGCGGAGATCGAATTCCACCTCGGGGACGTTTCGCCCGCGAATCGGAAGCCGTACCCTGACCCCGCGGGAAGGGACACGATCAAGGAGGCGACGATGAGCAGCCCAGATCGGTCGACGACGTCTACGAGGCACTCGCACGCTTCGTCGTGCGCTTCCGCTGGCTGGTCGTCGTCTTCTGGCTCGCCGTCGCGGTGATCGTCACGGCCGCCACGTTGCCGTCGCTCTGCAGCGAGGTGAACGACAACAACAGCGCCTTCCTGCGCTCGAGCGCGCCGAGCAACGAAGGCCGCCAACCTCGCGACGCCGCTGCTCGGCGGCGGCGCCTCGGGCAAGA
Organism: uncultured Solirubrobacterales bacterium; assembly: GCA_963826895.1. Taxonomy (GTDB): domain Bacteria; phylum Actinomycetota; class Thermoleophilia; order Solirubrobacterales; family Solirubrobacteraceae; genus Palsa-465. The sequence goes on along the minus strand of CAWGYJ010000004.1, from coordinate 271,973 downwards.
TCAGCGAGATCACGATCATCGCCGCGCGCCAGCGGCGGCTCGACGCCCGCCGACCTCGAGGCCGTCGCCCGCGAGGCGCAGCTTGCGACCGGGCGTGCCGAGCGAGTCCAGTCGGCCGACGCCGTCGGCATCTCGCGCCGACGGCGAGGCGGCCGACGATCCGGGTGCGCGTCGCAGCTGAGCGCGAACGACATCACCAAGGACAAGGCGATCGATCGACGGCCTGACGGGACCTTCGCGCAAGCGCGAATCCCCCGGCCGGGCTGCAGCTGCACCTCGCCGGCCAGGTCGCGACGCTCGTCGCCAACCAGGCGAGCTCGAACAAGGCCGGCAACAAGATCCAGAGCTTCTCGTTCCTGTTCATCATCGTGCTGCTGCTGTTCGTGTTCCGCTCGCTGCCCGCGGCGATGATGACGCTGCTGCCGAGCGGCCTCGCGCTCGCTGATCTCGATGCGCGCTGATCGGCGGCGCTCGGCGCAGGCGGCCTGCAGATCTCCTCGATCACCGAGCTCCTGCTGATCATCCTGCTGCTCGGCGCGGCACCGACTACGGCCTGTTCCTCGTCTTCCGCGTGCGCGAGGAGCTGCGCGACGGGAAGGACCCCACGATGCCGTGAGCACTCGCTCGTGCGCGTCGGCGAGTCGATCACCGCCTCGGCGGGCACGGTGATCCTCGCGCTGCTGACGCTGCTGCTCGCGAGCTTCGGGCTCTACCACGACCTCGGCGTGCCGCTCGCTGTCGGCGTCGCGGTCATGCTCGCTGATCGGGCTGACGCTGCTGCCGGCGCTGCTGGCGATCCTCGGCCGCAAGGCTTTCTGGCCCTCGAAGATCGAGCCCGGCACCCAGCGCGAGGGCGTCTGGGGCAGGGTCGCCGGCCGGCTGGTGCAGCCACCCGAAGACGACGCTGGTCGTCGGCCTCGTGCTGTTCCTGGCGCTCGCCGCCGGCGCGCTCGGCTACAACTCCGGCGGCTTCGGCGGCGACCAGAACGCCCCGGCGGGCTCCGATGCGGCCGCCGGCAACGCAGCGCTGTCCAAGCACTTCCCGCAGACCGCGCAGCAACCCGGCCAACCTCGTGCTCGCGTACCCGTCGTCGGTCTGGCAGGACCCGTCGCGCATCAGTACGGCGGAGAGCTCGCTGCGCTCATCGGGCCAGCTTCACCCAGCTCGCCGGTCCGCTGCTCCGAACGGCACGACGCTCACGCCCGCGCAGCTCTCGCACCTGCACTCGCTGCTCGGGCCGCCGCAGCACCTGCCGGTGCTCCGAGCCCGCCGGATCGCACATCGCCGCCGGCGCTGTACAACGCCTACCGCGCGGCCGCGATGTTCGTATCCGCCGACGGCCGCGTGATCCAGTTCGAGGCGGCCTGGCGGCCGGCGGCCAGAGCACGACCGCGGCGATGAACGCGACGCCGTCGATCCGGACGCGCGGTGTCGAACGCCGCCGCCGCTTCCGGGGCGACCGACTCGCGGCGTCGCCGGCGAGGCCGCGGCCGTCTACGACATCAACCGACCGCCAACCACGACCTGCGGGTGATCGTTCCGGTCGCGATCATCGCGATCGGGCTGCTGCTCGCGCTCGTGCTCCGCAGCGCGATCGCGCCGCTGTACCTGATCCTCAGCGTCGCGCTCTCGTACCTCGCCGCGCTCGGGGTCGCCACGATCGTGTTCATCGACATCGGCGGCGACGGCGGGATCAGCTTCATCCTCCCGTTCCTGATGTTCATCTTCCTGCTCGCGCTCGGCGAGGACTACAACATCCTCGTGATGACGCGGATCCGCGAGGAGGCGCGCCACCTGCCGCTGCGCGACGCCGTCGTCAAGGCGGTCTCCCGCACGGGCACGACCGTGACCTCGGCCGGCATCATCCTCGGCGGCACGTTCGCGGTGTTCGCGATCGTCGGCGGCGGCGGCTCGGGCGGCAGCCAGCTGCGCGCGATCGGCTTCGGCCTCGCGGCCGGCATCCTGATGGACACGTTCCTCGTCCGGACGCTGCTCGTGCCGGCCATCGTGATCCTGCTCGGGCGCTGGAACTGGTGGCCGTCCAGCCTCAGCCGCGAGGAGGAGCCGGATCGCGGCTCGGCGCGAGGGCTCCAGCCGGCGGCGGAGGCGGCCGAGTGATGCGCCGGGCCCTGCTCGTGTCGCTGGCGGCGGCGGCGGTCGCGACCGGTGCCGCCGCGTGCGGCTCGTCGTCGACGTCGACGTCCACGGCCGCTGCGCCAAGCGCTTCGCTCACGGCCCCGACCGACGCCCAGGTCAGGGCGCGGGTCGACCTCGCGAAGTGCATGCGCGCGCATGGCGTGAACGTGCCCGACTCGGCCGCCACCGGCACGGCCGGGGCCGGCGCGGCGGTCCGGCAGCTGCTGAACGAGTACTCCACGTCCGAGATCCAGGCCGCGGTCGCCGACTGCCACGCCGAGCTCGTGGCCGCTTTCCCGCAGCTCAACCTGTCGCCGTCGCAGCTCGCGCAGCGCCGCCAGCAGGCGCTCGAATTTGTCGAGTGCCTCCGCCGCCACGGGATCAACGTTCCCGATCCCGTCGGCAGCGGGCTGCGCGTGGGGATCCTCAAGGCGCTCAGCAACATCGATATCGACAGCCCGGCGTTCCAGAAGGCGAACACGGCCTGTTCGAGCCTGCGCCCCGCCCGGCTCGGCTAGCCTCCCGCCTCCTGATGCCCCGCCACATCGTCCTGCTGCCCGGCGACGGGATCGGCCCGGAGATCACCGGGCCGGCGGTCGAGGTCCTGAACGCCGTCGTCCCGGGAGAGCTCGAGTACGAGCCCCATGCGTTCGGCGGCGCCTCGATCGACGCGCACGGGGTCGCGCTCACCGACCACGTGCTCGAGCGCCTGCCGCGCCGCCGACGCGGTCCTGCTGGCGGCCGTCGGCGGCCCGAAGTGGGACACGACCGACCCATCGGCGCCACGCCCCGAGCAGGGGCTGCTCGGCCTGCGCAAGGGGCTCGGGCTGTTCGCAAACCTACGGCCGGTCAAGCCGCTTCCGGCGCTGTACGACGCCACGCCCCTGCGGCGCGAGATCATCGAACGCACGGATCTGCTTGTCGTGCGCGAGCTGACGGGCGGGATCTACTTCGGCGAGAAGACGCGGACCGACGACTCCGCCTCGGACGTCTGCGTGTACACGCGCGGGGAGATCGAGCGGATCGCCCGGGTGGCGTTCGGCGCCGCCCGCTCGCGCGTGACGAGCGTCGACAAGGCGAACGTGCTGGAGACCTCCAGGCTGTGGCGCGAGGTGGTACGCGACGTGCACGGGCGCGAGTTCCCGAACGTCGAGCTCGAGCACCTGCTCGTCGACAACGCCGCGATGCGGCTGATCGCGGCCCCGCGGCACTTCGACGTGATCGTCACCGAGAACATGTTCGGCGACATCCTCTCGGACGAGGCGGCGATGCTGACGGGCTCGATCGGGATGCTCCCGAGCGCCTCGCTCGGAGGGGAGGGTCCCGGGCTGTTCGAGCCCGTGCACGGCTCGGCGCCCGACATCGCGGGCACCGGCGCGGCGAACCCGCTGGCGATGTTCCTGTCCGCGGCGATGATGCTCCGCCACGGACTCGGGATGGAGCCGCAGGCGGCGGCGATAGAATCGGCCGTCGACCGGGCGCTGGCCGAGGGCCTGCGCACGGCGGACCTGGGGGGCTCTGCGAGCACCGAGCAGGCGACCCAGGCGGTACTAAACCACCTCTAAGGAGCAGCAGCCGTGGAACAAGCGGACCTCATCTGGCACAACGGAGAGCTTGTCGCCTGGGAGGACGCGAAGGTACACGTACTGACCCACGGGCTGCACTACGGAACGGGCGTGTTCGAGGGCGAGCGCTGCTACGACACGGCGCAGGGCCCGGCGATCTTCCGCCACCTCGATCATCTCCAGCGGCTGTTCAAGTCGGCCGAGCTGTACTACATGCCGATCCCGTACACGCTCGAGGAGCTGCGCTCCGCGACGCACGAGCTGATCGCCGCCAACGAGCTGCGCGAGTGCTACATACGCCCGATCGCGTTCCGCGGCTACGGCCAGATGGGCCTGAACCCGCTCGACGCGCCGGTCGAGGTGTCGATCGCGGTGTGGCCGTGGGGCGCGTACCTGGGTGACGAGAGCAAGGACCGGGGCGTGCGCGCCAAGGTCTCGAGCTGGCGGCGGATCTCGTCCGACTCGCTGATCCCCCATGCGAAGGCCTCGGGTCAGTACCTGAACAGCGTGCTGGCCAAGATCGAGTCGATCAAGGGCGGCTACGAGGAGGCGATCCTGCTCGATGCCCAGGGGTTCGTGTCCGAGGGGTCGGGCGAGAACATCTACGCCGTCCGTGACGGCCAGCTGATCACGCCGCCGCAGACGGCCGGGATCCTCGACGGGATCAGCCGCCGCTCGATCATCCAGATCGCCGGCGACCTCGGGATTCCCGTCGTCGAGCGCAACCTGGCGCGCGCGGAGCTGACCCTCGCCGACGAGGTGTTCATGACCGGAACCGCGGCTGAGCTCGTCGGGGTCTGTGAGATCGACGACCACCGGATCGGTGCCGGCGAGCCCGGGCCGATCACGCGACAGCTCCTGCAGGTCTTCGACGACGCCCTTCACGGGCGCTCGCCGCGCTACCAGGAGTGGCTCGACGTCGTCAAGTTGCCGACAAGAGCTGTATGAGCCAGATAGAGCTGTACGACTGCACCCTCCGCGATGGGATGCAGGGGGAGGGAATGTCGCTGTCCGCGGAGGAGAAGCTGCGGGTCGCGCACAGGCTCGACGAGCTCGGGATCGACCTGATCGAGGCCGGCTTCCCGAGCTCCAACCCCAAGGAGCTCGAGCTGTTCGAGCTGCTCGCGGCCGAGCGGTTCTCGAACGCCTCCATCGCCGCCTTCGGGATGACGCGCCGGCGGGGCCTGCGAGCCGATGAGGACCCGGCGCTGCAGGTCCTGGCGGACTGCTTCGCGCCGGTGTGCACGCTCGTCGGCAAGACCTGGGGCCTGCATCTGGAGAAGGTCGTGAAGGTCTCGCGGGAGGAGAACCTCGCGATGATCGGCGAGTCGATCGCGTTCCTCGTGGCGGCGGGCAAGCGCGCGCTTTACGACGCAGAGCACTTCTTCGACGGCTACGAGGACGACCGCGAGTACGCGCTCGCCTGCCTGCGAGCGGCCGCGCGTGCCGGCGCCGAGACGGTGGTCTGCTGCGACACGAACGGCGGCACGCTGCCCGACCGGATCGCGTCGGTGATGGCTGAGGTGGTCCGGCAGCTGGGGCCGGCCGGGGTGCGAATCGGGATCCACTGCCACGACGACGCAGGCTGCGGAGTCGCGAACACGATCGCCGCGGTCGGTGCCGGGGCGACGCACGTCCAGGGGACGATCAACGGCTACGGCGAGCGCTGCGGCAACGCAAATCTGGTTCCGGTGATCGCCAACCTGCAGCTCAAGCTGGGGCATGAGTGCCTCACCGAGGCTCAGCTGGGGACGCTGACGGAGACCGCCCACTACCTCGACGAGCTGCTGAATTTCACGCCCGATCCCGACCAGCCGTACGTCGGGCGCAATGCGTTCGCGCACAAGGGCGGAATGCACGTCGCCGGCGTCGCCGCGGACCCGGCGACATTCGAGCACATCGATCCGTCGCTCGTCGGCAACCGGCGCGAGCTGCTCGTCTCCGAGCTGTCGGGCAAGGGGACGGTGGTGGAGCGCGCCCGCGAGGCCGGGATCTCGCTCGATCAGGCCGGCGCGAGCCGGGTGATCGAGCACGTCAAGGCGCTCGAGCACCAGGGGTACCACTTCGAGGCCGCCGATGGCTCCTTTGAGCTGTTGCTGCGCAAGGAGACCGGCGACTACGAGCCGCTGTTCCGGCTCGAGCACTGGCGCGTGATCGTCGAGATGGGGCACATGGGCCACGTCGAGACCGAGGCCACGATCAAGCTGTGGGTCGACGGCGAGCGGTACGTCCGCACGGCCGAGGGGAACGGGCCGGTCCACGCGCTGGACCGAGCGCTTCGCGACGCGATCGGAGAGCTGTATCCGCATCTGGCGGACATCAAGCTCGAGAACTTCAAGGTCCGCCTGATCGACGAGCACTCGGGCACCGCGGCGATCACGCGCGTGCTGCTCGATGCCAGCGACGGCGACGACGTGTGGGGCTCGATCGGCGTGTCCGAGAACGTGATCGAAGCCTCGTGGGAGGCGCTCGTCGACTCGCTCGAGTACGGAATGCAGGCCCGGCGCCGCGGCTCGCGGGTGCCGCCGTCTTCGAGCGCCGCCGGATCGTGAGCGAGCCCGAGCTGACGCTCGCCCAGCCCGTGATCGGCGCCGAGGAGGAGCGGCGGGTGCTCGACGTGCTCCGCTCCGGGCGCCTGTCGCTGGGGCCGGTGGTGCCCGAGTTCGAGCGGGCGTTCGCCGCGCGCGTGGACGCTCCGTTCGCGAGCGCGGTCTCGAGTGGCACCGCAGGTCTGCACCTTGCTCTTCGTGCCGCCGGCGTCAGCGACGGCGACGAGGTCGTGACGACGCCGTTCTCGTTCGTCGCGAGCGCGAACGTTATCGTGTACGAGCGCGCCAGGCCGGTGTTCGCCGACATCGATCCGGTCACCTTCAACCTCGATCCCGAGGCCGCCGCGGCCGCGGTGACCGAGCGCACGACGGCGCTGCTGCCCGTGCACGTGTTCGGCTACCCGGCCCCGATCGGTGCGTTCGAGCGGCTGGGGCTGCCGATCGTCGAGGACGCCTGCGAGGCGCTCGGCGCCGTCCAGCCGGACGGGCGACCGGTCGGCGGTACGGGTCATCCGGCGGTCTTCGGGTTCTACCCGAACAAGCAGCTGACGACGGGGGAGGGGGGAATCGTCACCTGCTTTCACTCCGTCCTGAAGGAGCGGCTCGATTCCGAGCGCAACCAGGGTCGCGCGCCGAACATGGACTGGCTCGATCACGACCGCCTCGGGTTCAACTACCGCCTCTCGGACATCGCGTGCGCGCTCGGGCTCGCCCAGCTCTCGCACCTCGACGCGATGCTCTCAGGGCGATCGGAAGTGGCGGCCATGTATGGCGAGGCGCTCGCGCCGCTGACGGAATACGGGTTGCAGCTCCCGTGCCCCGACACCGGCGGTGCCCGGCGCGGCTGGTTCGTGTACGTCGTCCAGCTGCCGCGCGGCGTCGATCGCGACGACACGATCCGCGCGCTCGGTCGACTGGGTGTGCCGAGCAAGCCCTACTTCCCAGCGATCCACCTGATGACCTACTACCGGGAGACGTTCGGCCACCGCGAGGGCGAGTTCCCGGTGTGCGAGGACGTCGCGGCGCGGTCGATCGCGCTTCCGTTCTTCCCCGGGCTCGCGGAGTCCGCCGTCGCGCGCGTCGCGGCGGCCCTGCGGCAGGTGCTGGACCTCGTAGGATCGCGGCGCTGATGTCGCGCTTCTCCGAGCCGCAGGACGACGCCTTCAGGGCGCTGAACGACTCGATCTCCTTCGACTGGAGGCTCGGGCCCTACGACGTGCAGCAGTCGCGCGCCCACGCGACGATGCTCGCAGCGCGCGAGATCATCACCGACTCCGAGCGGAACGAGCTGCTTGCCGCGCTCGAGCAGGTCGCGCGTGAGCTGGCCGACGGCACCTTCGCCGTGGCCGAGCGCGACGAGGACATCCACATGGCGATCGAACGGCGGGTGACGGAGATCGCCGGCGCCGTCGGTGGCAAGCTCCACACCGCGCGCTCGCGCAACGACCAGGTCGCGACCGATGTGGCGATGTTCGTGCGCGCCCACGCGAGCGTCGCCGTGGACCGGATCGGGACGCTGGCGGCCACGCTGATCGAGTCCGCCGAGGCGCACCTGGACTGGCCGATGCCCGGGTATACGCACCTCCAGCGCGCGCAGCCCGTGTACCTGTCCCACCATCTGCTGGCCTACGTGTGGATGCTCGTCCGCGACCGCGAGCGGTTCGCCGCGACCGCCACCGCGACCGCCGCGCTGCCGCTCGGCGCCGGCGCGCTCGCCGGCGTCAACTTCGACACCGACCGGTCGCTCGTCGCCCGGGAGCTCGGCTTCTCCGAGCCCTCGCCGAACTCGATCGACGCGGTCTCGAACCGCGACTTCGTGCTCGACTACCTGGCCGCCGCGGCCACCTGCGCGACCCACCTGTCGCGGCTCGGAGCCGAGATCGTCCTGTGGTCCAGCGAGGAGTTCGGGTTCTGCACCGTCTCGGACGCCTGGGCGTCGGGCTCGTCGATCATGCCCCAGAAGAAGAACCCCGACGCGGCGGAGCTGCTGCGCGCGAAGGCGCCGCGGATCGCGGGTCACCTGGTCGCCCTCCACGGCGTGATGCACGCGCTCCCGCTGACCTACAACAAGGACATGCAGGAGGACAAGGAGCACCTGTTCGACGCCTGTGACACGGTCGAGCTCTGCCTCGAGGCTGCGACCGGGATGGTCGGGTCCTTGAGCTTCAACCGCGAGCGGCTCGAATCCGCTGCCGCGGACGAGATGCTCGCGGCCACCGACGTCGCCGATCTGCTGGTTCGCCGTGGGATGCCGTTCCGTGAAGCGCACGGGGTGGTGGCGGGGCTGGTACGTGAGGCGGTGACCCGCGGGGTCCCGCTGTCCGAGCTGTCGGACGACGACCTCGCTGCCGCCTCGCCAGTGCTCGACGGCGGCTTCCGAGAGCTCCTCGCCGACCGGGCGTGGCTCGAGTCGAAGGTCTCCGAGGGCGGCACGAGCCTCGCGCGCGTGCGCGAGCAACTGGACCGCGCGCGTGCAGCCGTCGGCTTGGCGGCGGCGCCCTCGGCTTCGCCTTCGGAGTGAGGCGAGCCTTCTACAACCGGCCCGTGCTCGAGGTCGCGCGCGACCTGATCGGGTGCGTGGTTTCGCATGGCGGCAGCGCCGGCGTGATCGTCGAGACCGAGGCCTACCACGACTCGGAGCCCGCCTGTCATGCGTTCGTCGGGCTGACGCCGCGAACACGCGTGCTGTTCGGGCGACCGGGGGTCGCGTACGTCTACCGCTCGTACGGGATCCACGCGATGCTGAACGCGGTCTGCGAGCGGCCAGGGGTCGGGGCGGCCGTACTGATTCGGGCGCTCGAGCCGGTGGAGGGGATCGAGGCGATGCGTGAGCGACGGGGTCGGTCGCTCGCTGTGCGAGAGCTGTGCTCCGGACCGGGCAAGCTCACGCAGGCGCTGGGGATCGAGCTGTCGATGAACGGCAGCGACCTCGTCTCGGGCGGACCGATCTCGTTGTCCGCGCGCACCGGTGCGTGGCGCGACCCGGGCGTGGTCGCCGGGCGGCGGGTCGGGATCACGAAGGCGGCGGAGCTGCCGTGGCGCTTCGCCGCCGCCGGGAATCCCTACGTGTCGCGGCCCCGGCTACCCGCCACCGGTGCTGTTGGGGCCGTTGGCGGCTCCGGTGCCGGAGCTGCCGCCTCCGAGTCCGGCGCCGCCTGAGCCGCCTGGCGACGCGCCCCCGGAGTTGCCGCCGTTACCCGTGCCGGTGCCGGTGTTACCGCCGTTGCCCGTGCCGGTGTTACCGCCGTTGCCCGTGCCGGTGTTGCCGCCGTTACCGGTGCCGGTGCCGGTGTTGCCGCCGTTGCCCGTGCCCGTGCCGGTGTTGGGGCCGTTACCGGTGCCGGTGCCGGTGCCGGTGCTGCCGCCGTTGCCCGTGCCAGTGGTGCCCGCCGACGGCGTGACCGCGCTCGGGTTCGTGGCGGTCCCGGTCGGATTCGTCGCGACCCCGGTGTCGGTGCCCGTCGCTCCGGTCGTCCCCTGGTGCTCCTGCGCAGCCTCGGTGGCGAGGATCTGCAGCGCCTGGGTCATGAAGTTGTTCCAGATGATCGCCGGGAACGTGCCGCCCTCGACGGGCGCGCCGTTGTAGTTCGTCGTCATCGGCACAGCGCTGTTCGGGTACCCGACCCAGACTGCGGTCGTCATCGACCCGGTCGAGCCGACGAACCACGCATCGACGTAGTTCGAGGTCGTGCCGGTCTTGCCCCACACGACCATGCCCGGGATCGCCGCGTTCGGCGCGGTGCCGCCGGCGCTGACGACGCCTTCGAGCATCGTCTTCTCTTCCTCCGCGACCGACGCCGGCAGGACTTGCCGGTAATGCGGGGTGTTGGTGATGGTGGTGCCCGGGTGACCGCAGATGTCTGTCGTGCAGGTGATCGAATGGATCCCGATCGGACCCTGATTGAAGTCCCCGAGCGTGTTGTTGTAGACCTTGACGCCGTTCATCGCGAGCGTCTCGTACGCGTGGGCCATGTCGAGCGGCGAGACGCCGGTGTGCAGGCCGCCGATGATCATCGCGGGGTTGGTCGAGACCGGCGTGCGGATGCCCATCTCCTTGGCGATGTGCGCGATGTGGGTCGTCCCGATGTGCATCCCGACTTGGGAGAAGACCGTGTTGTCGGAGATGTCGGTCGCCTCCTGCAGCGAGATCGGCCCCGAATACGTGTTGCCGAAGTTGTGGACGATGAAGTGCTGCAACGGCTTGATGTGCGGGGCCTTGAAGAGGATGTTCTGTGGCGCCGAGTCGATGATCGAATCGGGGCCGTAGTCCCCGGTCGCGAGTGCCTCCGCGAGCGTGAACACCTTGAACGCCGATCCGGGCTGGCGCTCTGACTCGGTGGCTAGGTTGAATTGACTCTGATTCCAATCCCCGCCGCCCGACACCATCGCCCGAACCTCACCGGTCTTGTTGTCGATCGCCACCAGCGCGGCGGTCGGTCCGTCCGAGCCGGGTGGGAACTCGGCGTCGACGGCCTGCTGAGCAGCCTGCTGGAGCGGCAGGTCGATCGTCGTCTTGATCTTCAGCCCGCCGTAGAAGGCTCGGTATTCGGCGATCTTCTGCGGCACGTGGTCGACGCGCTCGATCGCATGGATGATCTGTGGCCGCACCCAGCTGGTGAAGTACGGCGCGGCCGGGGGCTCCGACGGCTGCTGAAGGTCCGCCACCGGGGGCAGCGGCTTGTTGAGGTACTCGACGAGCAGCGCATGCGCCCCTATGCGGCCGCCGCCGGGTAACGAGCGTGCCTTGATGTAGCCCTGTTGATACATGTCCTGCAGCACCAGGTTCCGTCGCTCTCTGCGCCAGGGTTCTCGTGGCGGGATTGAACGGGTTGAAGGCCGTCGGGTTCGCGATCATCCCGGCGAGCAGCGCCGACTCCCACGGCTCGAGCTCGGAAGCGCACGTCGGGCCGGCTCGTGTCCCCCGGAGTTGCGGCGCCGCAGGCGCCGGCCGCCTGCTCGGGACCGGCGTTCGCGTCATAGCCGTGCGCGGCGCCGAAGTACACGCGCGCGGCCGACTCGATCCCGTACGCGCCATTGCCGAAATAGACCGTGTTCAGGTACTGCGTGAGGATCTTCATCGGCGACCAGCGCTTCGTCAGCTGCCAGGCGAGCGCCGCCTCGCGCAGCTTCTCGAAGATCGTCCGGTTGTTCTCCTCGCCGAGCACCTGCTTGATGAACTGCTCCGTGATCGTCGACCCGCCCTGGGTCTCGCCGCCGGTGACGTCGGACGCGAACGCGCGCACGACGCCCTTGAGGTCGACGCCGGGGTCGCTCCAGAAGCGCTTGTCCTCGACGGCGACGATCGCGTGGACCATCGATTGCGAGATCTGGTCCCAGCTGTCGATCACGGTGTTCGTCGGGCTGGCGAAGATCCCGATCGGCCGTCCGGCGTCGTCGTACAGATACGAGTTGACCTGCTGGCGCTGCTGGGTCACGTTCGTGAGCTGGGGCAGGTCGGACGCGACCGCCATCATCATCCCGAACACGAGCGAGATGAACGCCAGCGCGCCGAGCGCGACGAGGATCCCTAGCAGGCGGAGCTTGCGCAGCCGCGGCTTGGGTGGCCGGCCGGAACGGTCACGTCGCCACCGTCGCCTGCGCGGCGGCGCAAATGGGATCGGGGCGCTGGACTGCTCGTCCTGCGCCTGGGTGTCGACGTGGACATCGCTCATGCGAGGCTCAGTGCGGCTTCCGGCCACGGCGGTGACCGGGCGGTGAGTCGGCCGCGGACGGGGAGTGACGGCAGGTCCCCGACGGCTGCGAGAGTCTAGCATTGGTCCGGATGGATTCCATTGCCCGGATGCGAGCGTTCGCCGGGGCAGATTGCGGACGCCGCGGCCGGCTGGAGAGCCCCGGATGAGCGCCGCCGAGGATGCCGCCTGGCTCGAGCGCGATGCCGTCGACAGCCTGCCGAAGGGCGCGCTGGAGCAGAAGCTCGCGCTCGGACGGCCGCTGCGCGTGAAGCTCGGGATCGACCCGACCGCTCCCGACATCCACCTCGGTCACACGGTCGTGCTGCGCAAGCTTCGCGAGTTCCAGGATCTGGGGCACACGGTCGTGCTGATCATCGGCGACTACACCGCGCGCGTCGGCGATCCATCCGGCCGCTCGGTGCTGCGGCCGATGCTGTCCGGCGAGGAGATCGACCGCAACGCCGAGACGTTCCAGGAGCAGGCGTTCATGGTGCTCGACCGAGAGCGGATCGAGGTGCACCGGAACAGCGAATGGCTCGACATGCCGATCGAGGACCTGTTCCGGCTCGCCGCGACGACGACGGTCGCGCAGATGATCGAGCGGGACGACTTCGCCAAGCGGCTCGCCGCCGGCACGCCCGTGTCGCTGCTGGAGCTCCTGTACCCCCTGCTCCAGGGCTACGACTCGGTCGCGATCGAGTCGGACGTCGAGCTCGGCGGCACCGAGCAGAAGTTCAACCTGCTGCTCGCGCGCGACGATCCAGCGCGCTTACGGGGTCCCCGGGCAGGCCGTCCTGACGATGCCGATCCTGTCCGGGCACGTTCGGCGTCCAGCGGATGTCGAAGTCGACCGGCAACTACATCGGGGTCAGCGAGTCGCCGGACGAGATGTTCGGCAAGACGATGAGCATCCCCGACTCGCTGCTCGAGCAGTGGTACGCGCTGCTGCTCGGCTCACCCGTTGACCCCGTGATCGGGCCCCGTGACGCAAAGCGCGCGCTCGCTCGCACGCTCGTCGACCGCTTCCATGGCGACGGGGCCGGAGCCGCGGCCGAGCGGGAGTTCGACCGCATCCACGTCGAACGCGGCCTGCCCGAGGAGATCCCCACCATCGAAGTCGAGCGCGGTGCCGGCGTCGTACACCTTCCTGCGGTGCTGGCCGAGGCGTTCGGGATCTCGAGCTCGGAGGCCCGGCGGACGTTGCGGCAGGGCGGAGTGCGGATCGATGGCGAGGTGGTCGACGGTGCGACGCTCGATCTGCCGGCGCAGAGCCTCGACGGCCGGGTCCTCCAGCTCGGCAAGCGCCGGTTCGTACGCGTGCGGATCGGCTGACCATGCCCGTCGACGGCGGCATGCTGCGGATGGACACGCCGGGCAACGGGCACATCGTCGACCTGACCGAAGGGATCGAGCGGGTGGTGCGCGCGACCGGTGTCGAGCGCGGGCTCGTGACCGCGTTCGCGACCGGGTCGACGCTGGCGATCACGACGATGGAGTACGAGCCCGGTGGGGTGGCGGACCTGCAGGCGCTGCTCGACCGGCTGATCCCCGCACGCGAGGACTACGAGCACAACCGGCTCAACCACGACACGAACGCCCACGCGCACCTGCGTGCGGCGCTGATCGGAGCATCGGAGTCGATTCCGCTGCTCGACGGGCGACTCGCACTCGGGACGTGGCAGCAGGTGGTCCTGATCGACTTCGACGACCGGCCGCGAACCCGGACCGTGAGCGTGCAGGTCATCTCGTAGACTGGTGCCGGCGCCGGCGGAGCCGCGCTTCGACGCGGCCCCGATCTGGCGCTATACTCATCGGTCCGCTCCGGGGAACCTGCTTTTGGTGCCCGCGGACGCGCCCCACTGGAATGGAAACCCCATCCGAAGAGGTGCGACGGTCTTTGAAAACTCAACAGCATGCGCACACTTCGACCGATCCCTCGGTCGAGATGTGTGTCCAGGTTCGACGCCGTCGCCCGACCGACCCTTCTTGGGCCGGCTGACCCCGTTCGCGGGGACATTCGGACGGCGGTGCCAAGATTGACCCCGTCTGCGCCCCGGAGCCCCCTGTGTACATCGGGCTCCCTCGTGAGGGCGCAGGGCCTGCCCGCCAAAATGGCAGGCCCGGAAGACCGCCCATTCGTGGGCGGACCCTTTTGACGACTCTTTGTGAGCGGCGGTTGGCCTTCGGTCAGCTGCCGAGCAGTTCTTCACGGAGAGTTTGATCCTGGCTCAGGACGAACGCTGGCGGCGTGCCTAACACATGCAAGTGGAGCGACGAACCGGGCTTCGGCCCGGGGCAAAGCCGCGAACGGGTGAGTAACACGTGGGTAACCTGCCCTGATGATTGGGACAACCCGAGGAAACTCGGGCTAATACCGAATGTGCCCTCCGGCCATAAGGCCGCTGGGGAAAGGAAGCTTCGGCCTCCGCATCGGGATGGGCCCGCGGCCCATTAGCTTGTTGGTGAGGTAACGGCTCACCAAGGCAACGATGGGTAGCTGGTCTGAGAGGACGATCAGCCACACTGGGACTGAGACACGGCCCAGACTCCTACGGGAGGCAGCAGTGGGGAATCTTGCGCAATGCGCGAAAGCGTGACGCAGCAACGCCGCGTGGGGGAAGACGGCCTTCGGGTTGTAAACCCCTTTCAGTTGGGACGAAGCTTCGTCGGTGAATAGCCGGCTGGAGTGACGGTACCTTCAGAAGAAGCCCCGGCTAACTACGTGCCAGCAGCCGCGGTAATACGTAGGGGGCAAGCGTTGTCCGGAATCATTGGGCGTAAAGAGCGTGTAGGCGGCTCGGTAAGTCCGCTGTGAAAGTCCAGGGCTCAACCCTGGAATGCCGGTGGAAACTGTCGAGCTAGAATCCGGAAGAGGCGAGTGGAATTCCTGGTGTAGCGGTGAAATGCGCAGATATCAGGAGGAACACCAATGGCGAAGGCAGCTCGCTGGGACGGTATTGACGCTGAGACGCGAAAGCGTGGGGAGCAAACAGGATTAGATACCCTGGTAGTCCACGCTGTAAACGATGGGCACTAGGTGTGGGGGGTGTCGACTCCCTCCGTGCCGACGCTAACGCATTAAGTGCCCCGCCTGGGGAGTACGGCCGCAAGGCTAAAACTCAAAGGAATTGACGGGGGCCCGCACAAGCAGCGGAGCATGTGGTTTAATTCGACGCGACGCGAAGAACCTTACCTGGGCTTGACATGTTCCTGACAGCTGTGGAAACACAGTCTCCCTTCGGGGCAGGATCACAGGTGGTGCATGGCTGTCGTCAGCTCGTGTCGTGAGATGTTGGGTTAAGTCCCGCAACGAGCGCAACCCCCGTCGCATGTTGCCAGCATTTAGTTGGGGACTCATGCGAGACTGCCGGTGACAAACCGGAGGAAGGTGGGGATGACGTCAAGTCATCATGCCCCTTATGTCCAGGGCTACACACGTGCTACATTGGCGCGTACAGAGGGCTGCGATACCGCGAGGTGGAGCGAATCCCTTAAAGCGCGTCTCGGTTCGGATTGCAGGCTGAAACTCGCCTGCATGAAGGCGGAGTTGCTAGTAATCGCGGATCAGCATTGCCGCGGTGAATACGTTCCCGGGCCTTGTACACACCGCCCGTCACACCATGGGAGTGAGCAACACCCGAAGCCGGTGGCCTAACCCGCAAGGGAGGGAGCCGTCGAAGGTGGGGCTCGTGACTGGGGTGAAGTCGTAACAAGGTAGCCGTAGCGGAAGCTGCGGCTGGATCACCTCCTTTCTAGGGAGCCCTCCTTACAACCGGAGGGCACCGGGCGCCAGTCCGATCGTCGTCTTGACTCTTCGGAGTCCGCGACGCTCTCGGCGAGCGCGTCCGGCCACTAGATATGTCGACCGGATCTGGCAGGGCACACGAGCGAGCTCTCGAGCTCGCCGAGGTGCCCGCATGCTGTTGAGTTTTGAGAGACCGGCTCGCCGCCGGCGGCTCGAGGACTTCGGTCCGGGGTCATCGCGGGGCGAGCTCGCCTCTTTGCGGACCTTGAAAACTGCACAGTAGCCAATGAAACGGGTATCACCGATCGAGAACTTCGGTTCTCACTCGGGGGTGAGGTTCTTGACACTCTTCGGAGGGTCACCCCTTACCCAAAAAGATCACCGTCAAGATAGTAAGGGCACACGGTGGATGCCTTGGCACCAAGAGTCGATGAAGGGCGTGAACGGCTGCGATAAGCCGCGGTGAGGCGCTGAATAGCCAGTGACCCGCGGATGCCCGAATGGGGAAACCCAACGTCGGTAATGCGGCGTTATCCCGCGCTGAACACATAGGCGCGGCGAAGACAAGCGGGGGAAGTGAAACATCTCAGTACCCCGAGGAAAGTAAATCAACCGAGACTCCCTGAGTAGTGGCGAGCGAAAGGGGATCAGCCCAAACCTGGTGCGTGTAAGCGGTCACGCGTTGCGCATCAGGGGTTGTAGGACGTCTGGTCTGGGTCGTGACCGGCCCAGCGGAAGTTACAAAGACATGCGATAGTCGAAGCGAGTGGAACCTCGCACCACAGAGGGCAATCGTCCCGTAGACGAAATTGCATGACCTTCCGCAGATGTTCCTGAGTAGGTCCGCACCCGTGAAACGCGGACTGAACCTGGGGGGACCACCCTCCAAGGCTAAGTACTCCTTGGTGACCGATAGCGGACTAGTACCGTGAGGGAAAGGTGAAAAGTACCCCGGAAGGGGAGTGAAATAGTACCTGAAACCGCGTGCCTACAAGCGGTGGGAGCAGACTTGTTCTGTGACCGCGTGCTTTTTGCATAACGAGCCGGCGAGTTACTCGTCTGCGGCAAGGTTAAGCGATGAGCGGAGCCGTAGCGAAAGCGAGTCCGAATAGGGCGATTTAGTCGTAGGCGGTAGACCCGAAGCTGAGCGAGCTACCCATGGGCAGGTTGAAGCGGGGGTAAGACCTCGTGGAGGACCGAACCGACCTAGGTTGAAAACTGGGCGGATGACCTGTGGGTCGGAGTGAAAGGCTAATCAAGCTCAGTGATATCTGGTTCTCTCCGAAATATATTTAGGTATAGCCTCGGATAAATTCCGTGGCGGCCGTAGAGCACTGTTTGGACTAGGGGCCCTACCAGGTTACCGACTTCAGGCAAACTCCGAAGACCGCCACGGCTACTCCGGGAGTCAGTTGCTGGGGGATAAACTTCAGCGTCAAAAGGGAAACAGCCCAGACCGCCAGCTAAGGTCCCTAAGTGCTAGCTAAGTGGTAAACGATGTTCGAATGCACAGACAACCAGGAGGTTGGCTTAGAGGCAGCCACCCTTGAAAGAGTGCGTAACAGCTCACTGGTCAAGTGTTCGAGCGCGGACAATGTAACGGGGCTCAAGCTAGTCACCGAAGCTGCGGGTGCGATCTTCGGATCGCGCGGTAGGAGAGCGTTCCGACGCCAGTGAAGCGGCGGCGTAAGCCAGCCGTGGAGGCGCCGGAAGTGAGAATGCCGGCATGAGTAACGAAAGAGGGGTGAGAATCCCCTCCGCCGATTGCCCAAGGATTCCTGAGTAAAGTTCGTCTGCTCAGGGTTAGTCGGGACCTAAGGCGAGGCCGAAAGGCGTAGTCGATGGCCAACGGGTTGATATTCCCGTACCACGTCGCTTCCGTTTGACCGATGGGGGGACGAGGAAGGCTATGGGATCCCAGGCGATGGTTGCCCTGGGGTAAGCATGTAGGGGTGGCTCTAGGTAAATCCGGAGCCGCATAACTCGAGGTGCGATGCCAGCTGGCTCTAAGCCGGCGAGTCCCGGATGCCATGCCTCCAAGAAAAGCCTCTAGGGAGGAAGCGCGTGCCCGTACCAAAACCGACACAGGTGGGCAAGTGGAGAACACTAAGGTGATCGAGATAACCCTCGTTAAGGAACTCGGCAAAATCGCCCCGTAACTTCGGGATAAGGGGCGCCCCAGTAGAGTGAAGCCCCTCGCGGGTGAAGCTCGAGAGGGCCGCAGTGAATAGGTTCAAGCGACTGTTTACCAAAAACACAGGTCTCTGCTAAGTCGTAAGACGACGTATAGGGGCTGACGCCTGCCCGGTGCCGGAAGGTTACGTGGAGGTGTTAGGGTTCGCCCGAAGCACCGAAACTAAGCCCCGGTAAACGGCGGCCGTAACTATAACGGTCCTAAGGTAGCGAAATTCCTTGTCGGGTAAGTTCCGACCTGCACGAATGGCGTAACGACTTGAACGCTGTCTCAACGAGGGGCTCGGTGAAATTGCAGTCTCGGTGAAGATGCCGAGTACCCGCGGCTAGACGGAAAGACCCCGTGAACCTTTACTATAACCTGGTATTGGGGTTCGATGCATCTCGCTCAGGATAGGTGGGAGGCTTGGAAGTGCCGGCTGCGGCTGGCGTGGAGCCAACCTTGAGATACCACCCTTGGTGTATTGGATCTCTAACAGCGCGCCGTGAATCCGGGCGCTGGACAGTGACAGGCGGGTAGTTTGACTGGGGCGGTCGCCTCCCAAAATGTAACGGAGGCGCGCAAAGGTTCCCTCAGCACGGTCGGAAATCGTGCGTAGAGTGTAAAGGCAGCAAGGGAGCTTGACTGCGAGACCGACAGGTCGAGCAGGTACGAAAGTAGGCCTTAGTGATCCGGCGGTAGCAAGTGGAAGCGCCGTCGCTCAACGGACAAAAGGTACTCCGGGGATAACAGGCTTATCGGGCCCAAGAGTCCACATCGACGGCCCGGTTTGGCACCTCGATGTCGGCTCGTCGCATCCTGGGGCTGAAGTAGGTCCCAAGGGTTGGGCTGTTCGCCCATTAAAGCGGTACGCGAGCTGGGTTCAGAACGTCGTGAGACAGTTCGGTCCCTATCTGCCGTGGGCGTTGGAGAGTTGACAGGAGTCGTCCCTAGTACGAGAGGACCGGGATGAACGCACCTCTGGTGTATCTGTTGTCCTGCCAAGGGCACCGCAGGTTAGCTACGTGCGGATCGGATAACCGCTGAAAGCATCTAAGTGGGAAGCCGACCTGAAGATGAGCTCTCCCATCTCCTAGAGAGAGTAAGACCCCTGGTAGACCACCAGGTTGATAGGCCGGATCTGGAAGGACGGTGACGTCCGTAGGAGACCGGTACTAATGGGTCGAGGGCTTGACGGATTTCTTTTGATATCCGTTCATTGGCACTGTGTGGTTTTGAAGGCCCGCGAGGAGCGGTCTCTCACCGATTTCCGGTGGCTATGGCGAGGGGGAAACACCTCTTCCCATTCCGAACAGAGCCGTTAAGCCCCTCAGCGCCGATGGTACTTGGCCCGCAAGGGCCTGGGAGAGTAGGACGCCGCCGGTTCTTCTTTGAGAGTGAGAGCAGACCATGTCGCGTGACCGCGACCACTCTTTACTACGGGACGTACTGCACTACCTGCGGGCCAACCCGCAGGTAGCCGTCCTGCTGTTCATCTGCGTCGTGCTCGGCCTCGGTACGTTCATCGTCGTGCTGATCAGTCTCGGCACCTCCGGCGGCCAGCCGACCGGCGATCCGGACGGATCGTCGCTCGGCCTGCTGCACGCAATGCTCCTGCACGCGCGTATCGGCGCTCCGTCCGTCATCTAGGCCCCGGCCGCGATCAGCGAGAGCTGGCGGCTGGAGATCGATCTCCGCGAGGAGGGCCATGCGCGGGCGTTGCTCGATCGCCTCGAGGCGGTCGAGCTCGAGCACGACCTCGCGAGCTCGTTCCACGACCGCGTGTTCCTCGAGCGCCATGGAGCGGAGGTCGCCGCGCGCATCCGCAACGAGGCCCCGCAGGGGACGGTCACGAGCGTCCAGGCCTCGCCGCAGGCGGTTCTGGCCGGCAGGCCACGGAACCCGTTCGCGCTGTTCGGTGGACTCGCCATCTCGCTCGCACGCCCGAGCGGACTGCTCGGCGGTTGGTACGCACGCGCGAGGGGTGTTCCGCGGAACACCCCTCCCGTACACGACGCCCGCTTACCGCGTCGCGCGCTCGCGCCCGACCCGCCGCGGGTCGGCGCGGACGGGGGAGATGCAGTGCGCGGGACGAGCCGCGACGGCGCCGGGGCGGCGGTCGCGCTCCCAGCGCAGGGGAGTTCTATGAGGGTGCGGTGGCGCCTCTTCCGGATGGTCGGCGAGGAAGTCGTCGACCCGGTCCAACAGGGCGCGCAGCCGTGATTTCGAAGACTGGAACATATGTTCGTGAGGCTACGGAGGGGGTCGGACGGAACCGGGCATTTCCACCCGATCCACGGGTGTTTGCAACGAATCCTGCAAGCGGCCCGCGAGCGAGCCCCAAGGCCGGGACGCGGCGACGCCGCTCAAAGCGACGCCCACACCTCGAGCTTCGTCCGCACGCGGTCCACCACCGCCGTCGTGAACTCCGTCGTGCCTGTGTGGCCGCCGAGGTCAGGTGTCTTGCAACCGGACGCGATCGTCTCGAGCGTCGCCTCGTACACGGCACGCGACGCGCGCTCCGCGTCGGCCCCGTGGAGGTCCGCCGCGTATCGCAACAGCGCCCCGCACGCGAGGATCATGGCGAGCGGATTCGCGATGTCCTTGCCGAGCAGCGCCGGCGCGGTTCCGTGCGGCGCCTCGGCCATCGCGACCCTCGTCTCGTAGTTCTCGTCGAACGCGAGCAGCACGGACTCGGCGCCCGCGATCGAGCCGTACATTGGCAGCACCAGGTCCGATAGACAATCTCCATCGCGGTTCAGCGCGGGAATCACCAAGGGCGCGTCGGCGGCGCCCGAGATCAGGCCGGCATACAGCGCATCGATCAGCACCGGCCGGTACTCGATCTCGGGATGGCGCTCGGCAGCTGCGTCGAGCTCCTCCTTGAGCATCCCCTCGTAGACCGGCGACACCGTCCACTTCGGACCGCCGTACACGCGCGCGCCCATCTTGCCGGCGGTGCGGAACGCGAACTCCGACACCGCCCGGCACGTGGAACGCGTGATGTGCTCGGTCCGGTAGGCGACCTCGTCAGGCTCTCCCGAGGAGCCCTCGCGCCACTGCTTCGCCCCGTAGGCGTCGTCGACCGCCATTCGCACGACCGAGATTGGATAGAAAATCCCTGCAATCGGGCTGATGCCCGGAAGGCGGCGACCGGTCCGGACGATCACCTTGCCGTCGACCTCCTCGCGAAGAATCCGGTTCGGTGAGCCGACGTCGTCCGCGCCCTCGGGGGTGATCGTCGCGGCCTTCAGCCCGAGCCCGGCGTCGCGCATCGCGACGGCGGCGTCGTGGACGACCTGATTCGAGGTCGCTCGCCGGTTCTCGAGCGACAGGTCGAACCGCTCGAGCTCGAGGTCCAGCCCCAGCAGCGAAGGATCGAGGACACGGACCGACTGCTCCAGCAGTTCCTGGCCGGTCTCGTCGCCTTCAAGGACGACGACTTTGATCGCATCGGACATCCGCGACCGGACCATATCCCACCGCACCCGCGGCGATCAGCCCGATGTATGCAGCCGTCCCACCGAGGCGTGAGCGGACGCCGAACCGCTCGTGTCGGAGCCCGCCAGCGTAACCGCGATGCTCTCCTTGCGGTGGCTCTTCAGCCCCTTGATCGCACCCGAGGGCAGCTTCAGCGAAACCACCCGCGACCTCCCCGCGGCCAGCGAAACGGTCAGCGGACGAAGCGTGAAGTGCTTCACCTTCCTGCGCGAGAGCTGCTCTGTCACCTTGCCGGACAGCTTCACGGTTATCGGCTGCGTACACTGGACCTTCAGTCCGAGCGAATCGAGCACGCCGGACCCGTGGCGTTCGCGTTTCAAAAGGATCTTGAGGGACGTCACCGACAGCGAGCACGATGGCTTGACGGGTGGTGGCTTTGGCAGCAGCGTGAACTCGGCGACGACGTTCTCGTCGGCGTTGACGGTGACCTTGCACGTGCCCGAGCCCGAGCATCCTCCACCGCTCCAGCCCGTGAACTTGGAGCCCGACGCTGCGGTAGCGGTGAGCGTGTCGGTCGCGCCATCGCCGTAGCCGTGCGAGCACGTACCAGGGCAACTGATGCCTGAGGTCGATGTCACCTTGCCCGAGCCCGTGCCGCTCAGAGAGACGGTCACCGTTGCGGTCCCCGATGCGTTGTGAGCGAAGTTGGCGGTAACCGACTCGCTCAGGGCCAGCCGGATGCTGCAGGTGCCGGTGCCCGAGCAACCTGCACCCGTCCAGCCGGTGAAGGTGTAGCCCGGCGCAGCGACCGGGGTCAACGTGACGGTGGTGTTGGCGTTGAAGCTGGCCGAGCAGGTCCCAGGGCAGGTGATCCCGCTGGGGGAGGAGTTCACGAAGCCCGAGCCGCCGGGTCCGGTCAAAGCCACAGAGAGCGTCCGGCTCTGAATGTTGATCTCCCTCAGGAACTCAACGCTCACGCTCTCGGCCGCGCTCATCGTCACGGTGCACGTCGCACCGCTCGTCGACGCACAGCCGCTCCATCGGTAGAAGCTCGAGCCCGTTCCCGCCTGCGCGGTCAGGGTGACGGTCGCGCCGGAGGAGAAACTCGTGGTGCACGATGCCGTACAAGAGAGGTCCGCCGAGCCGGTGACGGTGCCGGATCCGCTCCCCGAGAACGTCAGGTCGAGCGCCTCCGTCGTACTCGCCGGCACGCCGCCGGTGCCGCCGCAGGTCGAGCCACCTCCGCATCCGACGTTGGTGCAGTTCCCAGTGTTGGAGTTGCAGACGGAGACGTCCGGGGGGTTCGCCGGGGGCTGCTCTCCAGACAGGCCACTGATGTATTGGCCGTTCGTCACGAAGTACTCCCAGTTGCCGTAGTACGTCCCGGCCTCGGGCCCGTTGCCCGTAACCGTCGCGACAAGCCGCCAGCAGTACGCGACATCGGGATCCAAGTTGCTGAAGGTGGCGGTCAGCATCGTGTTCGGGTCCTGCAGCGAGGCGGTCGGCGTCGTCGCCGTGGGGAGATTCGCGCCGACGGGGTTGCAGTTGCCCGCTGGCCCCGCGTAATTCAGGACCCCCACGGCGGTGCCCGGGTTCGACCAGTTGTAGACGTAGCCCACCCCCACCGCGGTCGTCGGGCCGTGCGGGGCTGTCTGCTCATTGCTGGTGAGCGACGGATCGTTATAGGTCACCCCGATCTGGTTCTCACCGTTGCCCGAGGTCTGGACCGATGAGGAGTTCACGATCATCTGCAGGGACGGTTGCAGCGTCGGCTCCGACTGACCGTCTGCGAGCGTGACGACGCCGTTCAGTGTCAGCTCACCCGCCTCCGTCGATACGACCGGCACCCAGACCTCGACGATCCCACCCTGCGGCAGCGGCCAGTACGGCGGACTGAAGTGGATCGGGTCGACCGAGTACTCGCCGGGCGCCACCTCCGGCAGGCTCTGCGGGCAGTCCTAGGTGTCCTGTCGGAAGCTGCTCGAGGTAGGGAACTTCAGTACGCACTTAACGGGATCAGTCGCGCTCACGTCGGGTGTCGTGCCCGGTGGCAGCTCGAGGTTCATGTCGGCGTACATACCCACGCACGGGTCACCGATGCCGGCGACGTCGATCCCGACGTAGTAAACGGTTCCGGCCTGTGGCGGCGCGCTCGGGTCGATGTAGTAGCTGAGCCAGGCGCCGGCTTCCTGCTCGGAGTCACTGGTCACGCAGTTCGTATCCGAAGACTCGACCGCGGGCCCGTCCTGCCAGCTGTAACCGGCGGCCCGCGCGAGCGAGGGCGCGTAGGCGAAAAGCGCCAGGCCCAGCGCCAGCAAGATCCCGGCGCGGCGCAGGGAGACCCGATCCAGTCGCAGCCCCATCGAACCGAACGATGCCGCACCACCGGCGCGGCGTCAACTTCACGCCGCCGGCAGCAGCTCCTCGCGCCGCTCGGCGAGCGCCGCGATCACGTTCGCGATGTGCTCGTCGAAGTCGACGCCGAGCTCCTCCGCGCCGCGCACGATGTCCTCGCGGCTGACCGCGGCCGCGAAGCTCGGCTGCTTGAGCTTCTTCTTGACCGACTTCGGGGTCATCCCGACCAGCCCCTCGGGCCGGACGTACGCGCACGCCAGGATGAAGCCCGACAGCTCGTCGACCGCGAACAGCGTCTTCTCCATCGGCGTGTCGCGCGAGACGCCCAGGAAGTCGGCGTGCGAGGCGACGGCGCGCACCAGCTCCGGCGGGTAGCCGCGCGCCTCGAGCTCGCGCATCGCGTAGCGCGGGTGGCCGTCATCGAGGTTCGGATAGCGCTCGTAGTCGAGGTCGTGCAGCAGGCCGGTCAGCCCCCAGAGCTCGACGTCGCCGTCGAACCGCGGGGCATAGGCGCGCATCGCGGCCTCCACCGCCAGCATGTGGCGGCGCAGGGAATCCGACTCGGTCCACTCGCAAAGAAGGTCCCAGGCCTGCGCCCGCGAAATCTGCGCAGGCATGGCCGTTACCCTAGCTCAGCGCCACTCACGGACCTCGCGCGACGGCGTCACGCAGCTACGGCTGACTGGCCACGATCACCGGCGTACGCCGGCCGCGAGGTCGATCCCACTGGAGAAGTTCGTAATCGAAGGCGGAGTGCCGCTGTCGGGCACGATCACCGCCGCCGGGCAACAAGAACGGCGCGCTGCCGATCCTCGCCGCCTGCCTGCTCACCGACGACGAGGTGATCCTGCGCAACGTGCCGCGGATCAGCCGACGTCGAGGCGATGACGCTGCTGCTCGAGACGCTGGGCGCCCGCGTGCAATGGCTCGGCCCCGGCGAGGTCATCGATCGACTGCTCCGACGGTCGACCGAGCACGACGTCGGATCGCGGCCTCGCCGAGCGGATCCGCGCCTCGTTCCTGCTCGCCGGCCCGCTGCTCGCCCGGTTCGGCTCGGCGACGATGCCGCCGCCGGGCGGCGACGTGATCGGCCGCCGCCGGCTCGATCCGCACCTCGACGCCTTCCGCGCGCTCGGCGCGCAGCGTCGCACGACGACCGCGACATCGTGCTCGACGCCCCGCCACTCGGCCTGAGGCCGTGCGACTTCCTGATGGACGAGCCGTCCGTGATGGCGACCGAGAACGCGCTGATGGCCGCCGCGCTGACGCGCGGCACGACGGTGATCCGCAACGCGGCCTCCGAGCCCCACGTCCAGGACCTCGCCCGGATGCTGATCGACGATGGGCGCCGCGATCGACGGCATCGGCTCCAACGTGATGACCGTCCACGGCCAGGCGAGCCTGCGCGGCTGCACGCACGAGATCGCGCCCGATCACATCGAGATCGGCTCGTTCATGGCGCTCGCCGGGGTCACCGGCGGCGAGCTGATCGTCAAGGACACGCTGCCCGACGACCTGCGGATGATCCGGCTCGTGTTCGAGCGGCTCGGCCTGCGCAGCGAGGTCCAGGGCAACGACGTGATCGTGCCCGGCAACCAGGAGCTGATGATCCGCAACGACGAGGGCGATCACATGCCGAAGGTCGAGGACGGGCCGTGGCCGGCGTTCCCGGCCGACCTGACGAGCATCGCGCTGGCGCTCGCCACCCAGGCCGAGGGCTCGGTGATGATCCACGAGAAGATGTTCGAGAACCGCCTGTTCTTCACCGACAAGCTGTCAGCTGCTGGGCGCCGCGATCACGATCTGCGACCCGCACCGGGCGATCGTCAACGGCCCGCGGCCGCTGCGCGGGGCACGGGTCGAGTCGCCCGACATCCGCGCCGGGATGGCGATGCTGATCGCGGCGCTGTGCGCCGACGGCATCACCGAGATCGGCAACGTCCGCCAGATCGACCGTGGCTACGAGCGGATCGACGAGCGGCTGCGGGAGCTCGGCGCGCGGATCAGCCGCGCTGGAAGACGCGCCCGTCGCACGCGTGAGCGCCCGTCGACGCGCTCGGAGAGCTTCCAGATGCCGCGATGGTCGACCGGATCCCGAGCGGCACCCGCGACGTGCTGCCCGACGAGATGCGGGAGCTGCGCGCGATGACCGACCGCGATCCGCGCCGTGTTCGAGCGCGCCGGCTACGGCGAGGTCTACACGCCGGCGCTCGAGTACGAGCAGCACGTTCGAGCGCGAGGACGCGATCGAGGCGCGCGCCCGCCTACCGGATGTTCGACGAGCAGGGCAACGTGCTCGTCCTGCGCCCCGACATGACGATCCCGATCGCGCGGGTGGTCGCGACCCGCTACGCCGAACGCCGAGCCGCCGCTGCGCTTCTGCTACTTCGCCCACGCCTACCGCGGCGTGCGCCCGCAGCGCGGCCAGTCGCGCGAGTTCCTGCAGGCGGGGGTCGAGCTGATCGGCGCGCCCGGCGCCCGAGGGCACGGCCGAGGTGCTGACGGTCCTGTGCGCGGCGCTCGACGCCGCCGGCCTGGAGAACTACCGGGTCGGGCTCGGCGACGCGTCGCTGTATCCGTCGCTGCTCGAGGCGCTCGGCGTCGAGCCGGCCGCCGCGAGCGGATCCTCGCCGAGCTCGCCGCCGGCGACTTCGTCGGCGTCGAGCGCGAGATCCACGGCTGAGCCTGGCCGAGCGAGCAGTCCGAGCTGCTGCTGCGCGTGCCGCGCACCCGCGGCGGCCCCGAGGTGCTCGAGGGCCTCTCGGGCGCGCTGCACGACGCGCTCAGCGGGCATGCGCGAGGTGCACGCGCTGCTCGACGCCCGACGGTCGCGGACGCGCGTGATCTTCGACCTCGGGCTGGTGCGCAGCCTCGGCTACTACACCGGCGCGGTGTTCCAGGTCTATGACCCCGCCTACGGCGTGCCGCTCGGCAGCGGCGGCCGCTACGACGAGCTGCTGGGCACGTTCGGGCGGCCGCTGCCGGCGGTCGGGCTTCGCGCTCAACGTCGAGCGCGCTGCACATCGCGCTGACCGGCGAGGAGCGAGGCGCGGCGGACGATGAGCGAGCCTGCGGATCGCGGTCCCGCGCGGGGCGCTGTTCGCCGACACGCTCGACCTGCTCGACCGGCTCGGGATCGACACGCGCGAGGTCCGCGACGAACGACCGCAAGCTGCTGTTCGAGGACGCCGGGATCGTGACGATGCGCCCATCGGACGTGCCGACCTACGTCGAGGCCGGCGCCGCCGACATCGGCATCACCGGCAAGGACGTGCTGATGGAGCAGTCCGAGCGCGAGGTCTACGAGCTGCTCGACCTCGGCTACGGCCGCTGCCGGATGGTGCTCGCCTCGCGTCGCCGGCGAGGATCGCGCCGCGGAGGCGCTGCGGCGGCTCGGCGTCGTCGGATCGCGACCAAGTACCCGCGGATCGCCGCGCGGCACTTCCTCGACGACCGGCCGCCAGGCCGAGATCGTCGAGGTCAAGGGCTCGGTCGAGCTGGCGCCGCTGACCGGGCTGGCCGAGGCGATCGTCGACCTGACCGCGACCGGCACGACGCTGCGCGAGAACGGGCTCGTGGTCCGCGAGGAGATCGCCGTCTGCACCGCCCGGCTGATCGCCAACCCGGTCGCCCACAAGCTGCGGGCGGCCGACGATCGACGCGCTGCTGGAGCGTGTCAGTGCAGGTGTGAGCGCTCTGACGCTGCGCCGGCGACCCGGCGGCGCTCGCGCGGCGAGCTGCGCGCGCTCGTCGCCGGCGCCCGAGTCGGTCGCGGCGACGGTCGCCGAGATCATCGAGCGCGTGCGGCGCCAGCGGGGACGACGCGCTGTCGCTACTACACGCGCGCAGTTCGACACCGGCGGTGCCGACGCCGGCGGCGCTGCGGGTGCCGGACGCCGAGCTCGACACCGCCGGCCGAGCGGCTCGACCCGGACGTGCGCGCCGGGCTGCGAGCTGGCGATCGACGAACGTCGCCACGCGTCGCCCAGGCGCGGCTGCGCGCCGGACCGGACGGTCGAGCTTCGACGGCCACGAGGTCGCGCTGCGCGAGGTGCCGGTCGACGCGCGCCGCCGTCTACGTGCCCGGGCGGCCGCGCGCCGTACCCGAGCACGGTCGTGATGGGAGTCGTCGACCGCCCGGGCCGCCGGGGTCGCAGGAGATCGCCGTGTGCTCGCCGCCCGGGCGCCGACGGCGAGGTCGATCCGGCGTGCTCGGCGCCTGCCGGCTGGCCGGCGCGTCGGTCGTCTACCGGATGGGGGGCGCGCAGGCGATCGCCGCGCTCGCCTACGGGACCGAGACGGTCGCCCCGGTCGACGTGATCGTCGGGCCCGGGCAACCTGTACGTGCAGGAGGCCAAGCGCCAGGTGTTCGGCCAGGTCGGGATCGACGGCTTCGCCGGGCCGAGCGACCTGCTCGTGATCGCCGACGGCGATGTCGACACCGACGCCGCTCGCGCTCGACCTGCTCGCCCAGGCCGAGCACGGCCCGGGACTCGCTGGTGCGTCGCGATCTCGGACTCCGGCGGAGCTGCTCGACGCAGCTTGCCGACCGGCGGCTGCAGGACTCGCCCGACACCGGGGCCATCGCGCGGCTGTCGTGCAGGTCGGCAGAGCGCGGCTGAGCGCTCGCGATCGCCGAGGCGTTCGCGCCCGAGCACCTGCAGCTGATCGGCGACGCGACGCCGAGGCGCTCGCGCCGCGCGTCACGCGCTGCCGGCTGCGTGTTCGTCGGCGCCGACAGCGGCACCGCGTTCGGCGACTACATCGCCGGGCTCCAACCACGTCCTGCCCACCAACGGCGCCGCGCGGTTCGCGTCGGCGCTGACGCCCGACCACTTCCGCCGCAGCTTCAGCCGAGGTGCGGATCGGCGCGACGCGGCGCGCTCGCCCGCGGCCGCGGCGCCGGTGGCCCGCGCCGAGGGCTTCGAGCTCCACGCCCGGTCGATGGAGGCGCGCATTCGCGACAATGGCAACGATCATGAGCCGCGCCGCAGAGATCGACCGCAAGACGGGCGAGACCGAGGTCCACGTCGAGCTCGCGCTCGACGGCGACGGCGCCGGCCGCCGCCGGACCGGCGTCGGCTTCCTCGACCACATGCTCGACCTGCTCGCGCGCCACGGGCGGCTCGATCTCGACGTGAACGCGACCGGCGACCTCCAGACCGGCGCGCACCACACCGTCGAGGACGTCGGGATCTGCATCGGCCAGGCGCTCGACCAGCGCGCTCGGCGACCGCGCCGGGATCGAGCCGCTACGGCCAGGCGACCGTGCCGATGGACGAGGCGCGCGCCGCCGTGCGCGATCGACATCTCCGGCCGCGGCCTGCTGCGCGTTCGAGGCGCCAGCTGCCGCCGGGCGCGATCGGCAACTTCGACCACGAGCTGACCGAGGAGTTCTTCCGCGCGCTCGCGACCAACGCCAAGCTGACGCTGCACGTCACGGTCGAGGCCGGCACCAACGCCCACCACATGATCGAGGCGGTGTTCAAGGCGTTCGCGCGCGCGCTGCGCGCCGCGGTGGCGCTCGACCCGACCGAGACCGGCGTGCCGAGCACGAAGGGCACGCTGACGTGAGTGCGCCGCGGATCGCGGTCGTCGACTACGGGATGGGCAACCGGCGCTCGGTCCAGAAGGCGCTCGAGCATGTCGGCGCGCGGCGCGACGATCACCGAGCGACCACGCAGCGATCGCGGCCGCCGACGGACTCGTCGTGCCCGGCGTCGGGGCGTTCCCGCGCGCGATGCGCGAACCTCGCCGAGCTCGGGCTCGACGGAGCTGCTCGCACGACGCGCGCGCGCGAAGGCGTGCCGCTGCTCGGCATCTGCCTCGGCATGCAGCTGCTGTTCGAGCGCTCCGACGAGCTCGAGCAGACCGATGGGCCTCGGCCTGATCGCGCGGCGAGGTCACGCGGCTGCAGCGCGGCGGGCTGCGGATCCCGCACATCGGCTGGAACGAGGTCCGTTCGAGCGCGACCTCGCCGCTGACCGCGGGTCTGCCGGCCGGCGGACGCGCCGTTCTACCACGTGCACTCGCTCGCGGCGCGGCCCGCGCGACCGGGACGACGTGGTCGGCACGCACCGAGTACGGCGAGCGCTTCGCGACGATCGTCGCCCGCGAGCAACGTGTTCGGCGTCCAGTTCCATCCCGAGAAGTCCTCGCGCGACGGGCTGGCGCTGCTCGCGAACTTCGTCGGCCTGTGCGGCGCCGGCGATCGCCGCCGGCGCCGCCGCCGGCGCTGCGCCCGCATGATCCTCCTGCCGGCGATCGACATCCTCGACGGCAAGGCGGTGCGGCTGGCGCGCGGCGACTTCGACCAGCGGACCGATCTACGACGCCGATCCGCTCGACGCCGCGCGGCGCTGGGTCGCCGCCGGCGCCCGCGCGCTGCACGTCGTCGATCTCGACGGCGCGCGCACGGGCGCGCCCGCCAACCTCGAGCACGTGCGACGGATCGCCGCGGCAGGTCGACGTGCCGGTGCAGGTCGGCGGCGGCCTGCGCATCGATCGAGGCGGTCGCGACGCGCTCGACGCGGGCGCGGCGCGCGTCATCCTCGGGACGGCGGCGTTCCGCGACGTCGACTTCCTCGACGAGGTGCTGGCCGCGCACGGCGACCGCGTCGTGGTCTCGGTCGACGCCCGCGACGGGCGGCTCGCGGCCGTCGGGCTGGACCGAGCAGACCGAGATCCCGGCCGACGTCGGTGATCGAGAGGCTCGGCCACCGCGGCGTGCGCCGGTTCGTCTACTCGAGCATCGAGCGCGACGGGATGCTCGCCGGGCCCGACCTCGACGAGGTGCGCGCGGATCGCCGACGGCGTCCGCGGCACTTCGTCTACTCCGGCGGGGTCTCGTCGCTCGACGGACCTGCGCGGCGCTCGCGGCGCTGCGGCAGGTCAACCTGACCGGCGTGATCGTCGGCAAGGCGCTGTACGAGCAGCGCTTCGACGTGCGCGGCACGGCGCTCGAGGCGCGTCGGCTGGGACCGGGCCTGATGCACTACAAGCGCGTGATCCCGTGCCTGGACGTCGACGCGCGGCCGCGTCGTCAAGGGCATCGGCTTCGTCGACCTGCGCGACGCCGGCGACCCGGTCGAGCTCGCCGCGCGCTACGACGCGCGCCGGCGCCGACGAGCTCGTGTTCCTCGACATCACCGCGACCTCGGACAAGCGCGAGACGGTCGTCGAGCTCGCCCGGCGCGGCCGCCGACGACGTGTTCATCCCGTTCACGATCGGCGGCGGGATCCGCTCGGTCGCCGACGCCCAGGCGGTGCTCGACGCCGGCGCCGACAAGGTCTCGGTCAACTCGGCGGCGCTCGCAGCGCCCGGAGCTGATCGACGAGCTCGCGGCGCACGTTCGGCGCCCAGTGCGTCGTGCTGGCGATCGACGCCAAGCGCACGGCCGAGCGGACGGCTGGGAGGCGTACGTGGCCGGCGGCCGCACGCCGACCGGCCGCGACGCGGTCGCCTGGGCGCGCGAGGGCGTCGAGCGCGGCGCGGGCGAGATCCTGCTGACGAGCATGGACCGCGACGGCACCAACGCCGGCTATGACCTCGACGCTGACCGCGCGCGGTCGCCGAGGCGGTCGGCGTGCCGGTGATCGCCTCGGGCGGCGCGGGCGAGCTCGACGCACCTGACCGAGGCGGTGCAGGCCGGCGCCGACGCGGTGCTGTGCGCCTCGATCTTCCACTACGGCCAGCACACGGTCGCCGAGGTCAAGGACTCGCTGGCGCGCGCGGAGCGGGCATTGTCAGCACGGCTCAGGCACGCCGTGCAGTCGCCGGAGCAGCGCGTCAGCGCCGCGAGACCGCGGCCGACCGGCATTATGCAGTTTCTGTTGAGGGTCGAGCTGACAGCGGCCGCGGTTACGCGGCCTCTTCCACGTAACCAGCCGCTGCGCACGTATCGCAGTACGCGGCGGGCGGAACGCGGGGCTCATAGCAGCCGGGACGGCAGCAGGTGGACGACCGCTTGGGCCGGCCCCGACCGATGCGGGCGGCAGCGGCATCCTTGAGCTCCTCGCGCATGCGATCGAGCTCCGCCGCGTGCTCCGCGCAGAACCGACGGCCCTTCTCGGCCGGC
This sequence comes from uncultured Solirubrobacterales bacterium, assembly GCA_963826895.1. Taxonomy (GTDB): domain Bacteria; phylum Actinomycetota; class Thermoleophilia; order Solirubrobacterales; family Solirubrobacteraceae; genus Palsa-465. The sequence continues at coordinate 240,237 of CAWGYJ010000004.1, read as the reverse complement.
TGCTGACAATGACTTCCACTACGACAACGCATATGACGTAGTAGGATAGCAAGCTGTCCGCGGAACGTGACGTTCCGTGAACGGTCATTTCGCGCGCCGTGATGGGGGCTTGCGTGGTGTAACGCCGCCGTGGAATGCTGTGCTTGGCCTTCGCCGCGGCCGTCGTTCGCGGGCTTGAGCGCGGTGGGCCGGCCGGGTCCTCGGCAGCAGCTGGTAGAGCGTGTCATAGCCGACCAGGTAGATCGCGTGTAGTCGGCGATCATCGGGGTGAAGGCGCCGTCGGGGAACGAGAACACCTGCCGGCCGGTGCGTCGTGTCGAGGCCGGTGGTCGTCTTGGTGGCCGAGGTCGGAGTAGTAGACGACGTTGCCGACGACCGTCGCCGAGCCCGAGATCCTGCCGCCGGCCGGATGGCGCCAGCGGATCGCGCCGGACTGGGCGTTGAACGCATAGAAGTTGCCGTCGTAGGAGCCGACGTAGACGGTCGGGCCGAGCCCCGGGGGTCGGCCACCGCCGCGGAGGCATAGACGTACGCGCCCGGTCCCGGTCGCCCAGGCGAGCGCGCCGGTGCGCGCCGCCGAACGAGTACACGCGACCGTCGGTGTTGCCCATGTACACGCGCCCGAAGGCGACCGCCGGCGTCGCATAGAAGTTGCCCGAGCCGAAGCCGAAATGGCGCGCCGTTCGTGCTCACCGCCCACACCTGGTGGCCGTTGCTCGCGTTGACGCAGTAGGCCCGGCCCGGCGTAGTCGCCGAAGTAGAGCTTGCCGTCGGCGAGCGCCGGGCCGCCCTTGACCGCGCCGCTCGCGTGATAGGTCCAGTCGATGTGCCCGTTCCGCGCGTTGACGGAGTACACGTTGCCGGCCTGGTCGCCGAAGTAAACGCTCTTGTCCCACACCATCGGCGAGGACTCGGTGCCCGCCCCGATCGGGATCGACCAGGCGATGTGCCCAGTCCGCATCGACAGCGCGACGAACCGCCCGCCACCGGGACTCGAGCCGTACGTCGAGAGCACCGGCACGTACAGCAGCCCCTCACGCACGCCGATCGCGGGCGAGGCGGCCGCCAGGGTCCCGACGTGGGTCTGCCACAGCTGCTTTCCGGTCAGGGCGTCGACGCCCTTGACCCAACCGCCGTCGTTCATGAAGTACAGCGTCGTCCGGTAGATCACCGGCGGGAACTCGAGCAGCGCGTAGTCGTGGTGGATCCATCCGACCCGCAGCGGCGGCGCGAGGTCGCGGGGCCCGTCGAAATAACGCGTTCTGCCCGCGTCGTACCCGTACCGAGGCCACAGGAAGTCGTCGACCACGACCGCCTTGTGAGTGGTGGTCGTGGTCGTCGACGACGTGGTGGTCGACGTCGTGGTCGTGAACGAGATGTTCGGGTGGGAGACGTTGCCGGGCGCATGGAGCAGCACGAACGCGACCCCGCCTGCGATCAGAACGACCAGCGCCACGCCTGCTGCCAGGAGCCCGCGTCGCCACCTCCGCCGCGAATCGGGACTCGGCATTGGCGGCCATGCTAGAGACTGCATCCCATGGAAGTCCCGGCTCCGGACGTGCTTCTGGCCCGCATTCGCGCGCTGCCCGGCGTACCGGCCGTCCTCGACGCCGTCGGAGACGCAGAGGGCGTGTACCTGGTCGGCGGCGCGGTTCGCGACCTGCTGCTCGGAGGCGCCGCACCCGACCTCGATCTCGTCGTCGACGGAGACCCGGCGCCCCTGGCGCGGCGCATCGGCGGCGAGCTCCGCGCGCACGACCGGTTCGGGACGGCGAGCGTCGCGGTCGACGGGAAAACATACGACCTCGCCCGTTCGCGGCGCGAGCGCTACCCGGCACCGGGGGCGTTGCCGGAGGTCGAGCCGGCGGCGCTCGCCGAGGACCTCGAACGGCGGGACTTCACCGTCAATGCGATCGCGATCGAGCTCGGCGGCCCGGGAGCGGGGAAGCTGCGCGCCGCGCCGGCCGCGCTCGCCGATCTCGAGGCCCGGCGGCTGCGGGTGATGCACGAGCGGAGCTTCATCGACGATCCGACGCGGCTGCTGCGCCTCGCGCGGTACGCCGCTCGCCTCGACGGCTTCGAGATCGAGCCGCGCACGGCCGGGCTCGCGCGGGATGCGATCGCGGGCGGCGCGCTCGGGACGCTCACCGGCTCGCGGCTGGGGTCTGAGCTGCGCCTGCTCGCACGCGAGCAGGATCCGGTGAGCGCGTTTGCGATGCTCGCCGCGCTCGGCGCCGACGGCGCGATCGAGCAGGCCTTCGGGCTCGGCGGCGACACCGCGCTCGCGAGGCGCGCGCTCGCGCTGTTGCCGGCTGCGGCGCGGCCCGACCTGCTCGCGATCGCGCTCGCCGCCCGCGACCTACCGGACGATCGTGTCGAGCCGCTGCTCGACCGGCTGGCGTTCGAAGCCGCCGATCGTGATGTCGTCGCCGGCGCGGTCCGGTGCTCGCGGGAGGTCTCGGAGGCGCTCTCGCGGGCGGGCCGGCCGTCCGAGATCGCGGCCGCTGCCGCGGGCGCGTCGCCCGAGCTCGTTGCACTCGCGGGTGCGCTCGGGCCCGAGCACGCGGCCCGCGAATGGCTCGAGCACCTCAGCCGCGTCCGGCTCGAGATCGCCGGGGACGACCTGATCACCGCCGGCATCCCGGAGGGACCGGCCGTCGGGCGAGGGCTCCGCGCCGCGCTGGACGCGAAGCTCGACGGGCTGGCGGGCGACCGCGAGGCCGAGCTGGCGCAGGCGCTCGCCGCGGCTCGCGACGGGATCGGTTGAGTCCCGGCTTACTTCGTGCTGGCCGTGAAGGCCGTGGACTCGCTGCAGGTCGGCACGCCCGGGTCGTGCTCGGTGACGCTCACCTGCCCGGCCGCCAGCCGGCCGAAGAACGTGGCGCTGATCCGGTACGTCCACGTGTTTCCGGGAAAGTGACGGCTGCCGATCACCTGCCCGGGGAACTTGTGGGTCGCGGTGCCCGAGAAGCTCCCCGACTTGATCGCGAGCGTCTTGAAGTGGGTCGTCGGTGGGAGTTCATTGCCGACGCCCGGGCATGTGGTCGCCTCGTACCGCAGCACGAGGCCGTCAACAGCCTTGCCGGTCGCCGATACGCGGAAGCTGATCGGATCGCCGGGCGGGATCGACCCTGAGTACTTGGCGCCGCCCGCCTGTCCGCCGCTTGCTGCCGCGGTGAACCTGACCTTTCCGGAGCTGCACGTCACCTGCTTCAGAACGCCGGCGGTGTCCTGCACCATGAACGCGTCGACGGTGAACGAGCCGGTGAGGGCATGCGCGGTGATCACGCCCTTGATCGTCACCGACGCTGTGCGACCGTCCGTGAGCTTTCCGGCAAACGTCTTGTGCCGGACGATCTTGGCCCTGCCCTTGCTGAACTGGAACACGCTGTCGCCGATGTTGGCGGCGCAGAGCGCGGCGGGACCCTTGGTCACGAGCGCGGACAACTGGACGCTGGTGACCGCGCCGCGGCTCACGGCCAGGCTGATCCGGAACCCCTGCTTCTGGCCAGTGGCTCCGTCGTATTCGCGGGATGTCGCTGCCGACACGACGCCTGCGAACATCAACAGTCCGGCGCAGGCGGCAGGGAGGGTCCTCCACAGGTGCCTCGCGACACGTCCAACGAGTACTTGCCGCCGAGCCCCACGCATCCGTCCCTCCTCGTCCGTGTGCGAGCTGAGTCTATGGCCGCCGTCGACCGGAAACAACCCCGGATGCGCTCAGCCGAGCACGAACCGGACAACCGCAGGCGTATCCGCAAGGCAGGGGTACCGGGGCGACGGCGACGGGCGGCCGGCTCGCGGGAGGTAGCGTTCCGGCGGTGAGCGGCTCGAGCGCGAACGCCTTGCGATGGGACGGCCGTCCCGGGCACTACGAGGTCTACTACCTGACCCTCACGGAGCCCGAGACCGGCGTGGGCGTGTGGATCAGGTACACGATGCTCGCGCCGCTCGCGAGCGCCGGCGAGGAGGCGAGCTGCTCGCTCTGGTTCCTCGCGATGGATCCGCGCGAGGGGCGCCGGCCGACGTTGGCGCGCAAGGCGAGCTTCCCGATCGCGGAGCTCAACGCCGAGACGAACCCGTTTGCGCTGCGCGTTGGCGACGCGACCCTGTCCGACGGCGGGAGCGCCGGGTCGTTCGACGACGTGGCCTGGGACCTGGGTTGGCCGGCTCCGCCGCGGGCCTATGAGCACGTCCACCCGTCGATCCAGCGACTCGGCGCCGCCCAGACCGTGCTGACGCTCCCCGGTGCCGATCTGTCGATCGACGGCACGATCGAGCTCGGTGGCGAGCGGCTCACGCTGGCCGGGGCGCGCGGGGGACAGGCGCACCTGTGGGGCTCCAAGCACGCTCGGACGTGGGCGTGGGTCCATTGCAACGACTTCACGACGCCGGAGGGCGAGCCGATCCCGGACACGTTCGTCGACGGCGTGTCCGTGTTTCTGCGGCGCTTCGGTCGCGACGTCGGCCCGTCGACGCCCGTCGTCGGGCGGATCGACGGCGAGGACTTCAATTCGACCGCGCCGCTGCGAGTGCTCGCCAACGACTCGACCTTCTCCCTGACCGGCTGGCGGTTCGAGGCGGTGGCCGGCGCGCGAAAGCTGATCGGCGAGGTCGACGCGGACCGTTCGCTGCTGGCGGGGGTCACCTACCACGACCCCGACGGAGAGCTCGCCTACTGCTACAACGGCGAGACCGCCTCGATGCGGCTGCACGTGTACGAGCGCGCCCGCCAGGTCGGGGGCTGGGCTCACAGGCGCACGCTCAAGGCGGCCGGCAGGGCGCATTTCGAGTACGCCCAGCGCGCTCCTGTGCCGGGCATGGAGCTGCTGACGACGTGAACGTCCCGGAGCCGTTCGAGCGTGCCGGCGAGCACTTCGCGATCGGCCTGCCCGGCGCCCGGGCGATGTTCACGACCAGGCGCGGGGGCTGCTCGATCGGGCCGTATGCGTCGCTGAATCTCGGGCGGCTGACCGGCGACGACCCGGTCCACGTCGACCGCAACCGCGCGCACCTGGCCGCCACCGCGGGCGTGGTGGTGTCGCGCGTGCGCCAGGTGCACGGGACGGCGGTCATCAGGCTCAGCGCCGTGATCGCGGATGACGAGCCGGCGCCGTTCGGCGCCGAGCCGCCGGAGGCCGACGGACAGGCGACGGCCCAGCCGGGAATCGCGCCGATGGTGCTGACGGCGGACTGCCTGCCGGTCGCGATCGCCGGTGGCGGCGCGGTCGCGGTCGTGCACGCCGGCTGGCGCGGGCTCGCCGCCGGCGTGATCGCAGAGGGCGTCGACGCAGTCCGAGAGCTCGGCGCGCGCGGGGATCTGGCGGCCGCGATCGGCCCGGGGGCCGGGACGGTGCTGCTACGAGGTGGGGGAGGAGGTGCACGCGGCGTTCGGCGCACATCCATCCGCCGTCCACACGGGCGAGAGCGGACGCAACCTCGATCTGAAGGCGATCGCCCGCGGCGAGCTGGAGACCGCAGGCGTGACCACAGTCCACGATCTCGGCCTCTGCACGATCTGCTCCGAGCTGTTCTATTCGCACCGGCGCGATCGCGGCGTCACCGGCCGGCAGGCGGGACTCGCATGGTTGAGCTGATCCGCGGGCTCGATCCGGAGCGCATCCGCGCCAACCTCGAGCGGATCCGCGCCGAGATCGAGCGGACGGGGCGGGCGCCCGGCGAGGTCGAGATCCTGGCCGCGGTCAAGTATCTGCCGGCGGAGGAGTTGCCCGCGCTCGCGCGAGCGGGCGTCAGCGTCGTGGGCGAGAACCGGGCCCAGGACCTCGTCGACAAGACCGCCGCCCACCCGGCGACGTTCACGTGGGACTTCATCGGCAAGGTCCAGAGCCGCAAGATCCGGACGATCGCCCCACTGGTGCGCTACATCCACTCGATCGACTCAGAGTCGGCCCTGGCTCAGCTCGAGCGGCACGCGCCGCCGGGTCTGAAGGTGCTGATCGAGGTCAACGTCGCCGGGGAGCAGGGTAAGGGCGGCATCCGGCCCGATCAGCTGCCGTCGTTCCTGGACCGATCGCCCGTGCCCGTCGCGGGGCTGATGACGATGCCGCCACTTGCCGGCGAACCCGAGCTCAGCCGGCCGTATTTCGCGGCGCTGCGGGAGCTCGCCGCGCGCCACGGACTGGAGCAGCTGTCGATGGGCACGAGCCAGGATTACGTGGTCGCTGCGCAGGAGGGCGCCACGATCGTGCGGATCGGCACGAGCTTGTATCGCTAAAGCTGGCCGAGAGCGCCATAATCGGGGGCAGGGAAACGCGGGCTATCCCCGAAACCCTCAGCGCAACATGGCTTTTCGCGATACCTGGCACCGCACACTGGTCTACTTCGGACTCGCAGAGGACGAGGCGTACGACGACGACTACGTCGAGCCGTATGTCGAGCCGGAGGCAGAGATCCAGGACAGCTACCGCGAGCGCCCCAACGTCAGGCGCCTGAGCTCCCGTCGCCGGCGGGACGATTTCGACGACATCTTCGCCGACGACGCGGGCCCCGAGCGACGCACGACCACGCTGCGGCCGGTCGGCGCGCGCGGCGGCAATGGGCGCAACGGCGGTGACGTGCGCGTGCACTTCGTCGCGCCGAAGAACTTCAACGACGTGCAGGACGTCGCCGACAAGTTCAAGGATTCGATCCCCGTGATCCTGAATCTCCAGGGGACGGACACGGACCTGTCGAAGCGGTTGATCGATTTCTCGAGCGGGCTCACGTACGCGCTCGAGGGGGGCATGCAGCGGATCGGGGACAAGATCTTCCTGCTCACGCCGCACAACGTCGAGCTGTCGGCCGAGGAGCGCGCCCGGCTCGTGGAGAAGGGCTTCTTCAACCAGAGTTAGCGCCTCGAGTCGCCAGCTCGATGCCACTCGAGCTGCCCCGGCTCGGCACCCTGGTGGCGGCTCGCGCGGCCGTCTCACTGATGACCACGCCGCGCACCACCAGCGCGGGCGCATAGTCGATGAGTCCGTCGGGCCGCTCGAAGCCGTCGGGCACGGTCGCGCGCATCACCACGTCGCCGGTCGCCTTGAGCTGCGGTGTATACGCCCGCGCTGCTCCATCCAGCAGGATCAGACCGCGGGCGTGCGGGCGGATCATCTTCACCGGACGGTCGGGCAGGAGCAATCCGAACGCGTACGGTGCGGCGGTCAGCAGCGTGCCCGCCGGCAGTCGGGCAAGCTGCGGGGCGAGCGCCGCGAACGCGTCGTCGCCGGGCACCGGCTGCGACGGAGCGAGTCCGACCGTCAGAACGACCGCCAGGACGGCGGCGACCGCCGGCGCAAGGCGCTCGGACAGGACGCGGCCGACACGCGCGACTGGCGCGGCGGCGAAGCCGGCTGCGACGCATGCGAGCGGCACCAGCTCTGCGAGGTAACGCTCGAGCCCCGCGTTCCGGAAGGTGTACGCGGCGCCGAGCGCAAGCACTGCCGCGCACATCACCAGCGCGGGACGCCGCAGCTCGCCGAGCGCGGCACGAGTCAGTCCGGCTGCGGACAGTGCCAGCAGCGGCCAGTCGTCTCGCAAGAGCTGGGCGAGCGCCGCCGAGCGCCCCGAGACCGCGACGCCCGCGATCACGGCGATCGTCAGCGCCACACCCGCGAGCGAGCGCCGCCTGTCCTTGCTCGCCCACGCCGCGGCGCCCTGCAGCACAACCGCCGCGGCGAAACCGGCGAGTACGAGCGCGACGCCGCCGGGAGGAGCGCCGAGCGGTGGTCGCAGGACGGCGAGCACCGCCGCGAGCACGAACGCCCCGGCGATCAGCGCACGTCCAGCGGCCGGGCGCGTTCGCGCACTCGTCAGCGCGATGACCGCGAACGCCGCCAGCACCAGTGACCACTCCGGCCGCGCGGCCGTGCAGAGGGCGCCAAGCGCGCCGGCCAGCGCCGGGCGGTTTGACAACGCCGAAAGCGCGGTCGCCAGCGCAAGCGCGGTCGCCAGCGCGTCCGGCCCGGCGAAGCCGCTCCAATATGACAGTGCGGGGGACAGCAGTGTCGCCGCCGCCGCGACACCCGCCGCGAGCAGCGAGCCGGTGAGGCGCTGCGCGACGAGCCCTGCGAGCACGACCGTGGCCGCGCCGGAGGCGACCGTGACGACGTCGGCGGCGTGGCGGAGCGACGTGACCGCTGAGGAGAGCGCCACAAGCGCCGGGAACAACGGCTTCAACGCCGCGTCGATCGGCGGCACGAACAGCTCGCCGCCGGGGCCAAGCCGGATCGTCGGCTGAAGGTGACCCGCGATCCCCTTGGCCATCAGCAGATACTCGTAGCCGTCCGGGTAGATCAGCCCGCGATGGAGGCCGCGCGCCCGTACGACGATCGCCGCCAGCGCGAGTGCCGCCCATGCGAATCGCTGCCACGGTCCGGCTCGGGTCATCGCCGTCACCGCGTCGCGACGATTCCCGCACGAGCCGCGAGATAGCCGACCGTCTCCGCCAGCCGGTACAGATACACGCGGTCGCCGGAGAGCGCCCACAGCAGAACTCGCACCGGCGCCGCGCACAGCACGCGAACCGTCACGGTCCCACGGGGACGGACGGCCCGGCTGATTCCGTTCCACCAGAACCGCTTCCAGTAGTAGCGGCTGTGGCACCGCTCGGCGGAAACACGGTGGTCGACGATCGCCCGCGGGTCCAGCCAGACGAGCCAGCCGCCCGTCAACGTCCGCGCGACCATCTCGGAGTCCTCGCCCGACAGCAGCGAGCGGCCAACGCGGCCGAGCGCGGGAGAGAACCCGCCGACCTGATCGAGCGTCGCCCTGCGGAACGCCATGTTCGCTCCGAACGGCCACTCGGCGCTGCTCCTGGCCTTCCGCGGCTGCGAGCCGAACCGCGTGATCCCGGCGAGCTGGAGCAGCCGATCGGACAGCCACGCCGGCCGCGGAACCGCGAAGTCCGGCTGGCAGGCACCGCCGACGCAGCCGATCCGCGGGTCTTCGAACGCCCGCTCGATCGCCGCCGCCCAGCCGGCGAGTGGAACTGCGTCGTCGTCGACGAACGCGATCAGCGAGCGGCTCGCGGCCGCGATGCCGGCGTTGCGCGCCAACGACAGGCCGGGCTGTTCGACGCGCAGACACTGCACGCCCGGGATCCGATCTCTGTGACGGCCGACGACCGGCGCCGCGGGTACCGCCGACGCCGAGTCGACGACGATCACCTCGGGCTGCGGCTCGAGCAGGGCAAGCCCCTCCAAGCATCGGTCGAGGTCGTCCGGCCGATCGTGCGTGCAAACGATCACGGACAGCTCAGACACCCGCGAACTCCTCGAACAGCGCCCGGTGCGCTTGCGCCGCTCGCTCCCACGTGAGCTCGCGTGCGCGTCGTCGTGCGGCGCGCGCCCGTGTTTCGCGTTCGCCTGGGTCGAGCAGCGACGTCAGGCCGGCACGGATCGCCGCGACCGTGGGCTCGACGGTCCGCGCAGCGTCGCCGGCGATCTCCGGAGCAGAGCCGACCGCGGTGACGAGCGCCGGGCGCCACGCGCCAAGCGCATCGAGCAGCGGGCCGTTGCTTTCGCCGACCGTGTCGGCCCGCAGGCAGAGGACTGCGTCGGCGGCCACGATCGCGTGCTCATACGTGGCCGGGTCGGGGGCCCGAAGCAGCAGCGCGCCGGCGCGCTCCACGTCGGCCGCGAGCGCCAGATCGGCGCCGGCGCCCGCCAGCAGCAGCCGCAGGCGGCCTGCCGCCAGCAGCGGTTCCGCGGCCCTCAGCGTCTCGGCCACCAGCTTGGCGCGCCTCAGGATCCCCGGGAGCACGAACAGCGGCGGCCCATCGGCCGCCAGCTCGGGAAGGCAGGCTGACCTCGCGAGTGCCGCGCGAGCGGCCCGATGGTCGCGGGAGCCGGGTGCGGGTGCCGCGTGGGCGATGACCTCCACCCGCGGCAACCAATGACCGGTGCCTTCGCGCAGCAGCGATGCGGCGTGCGCCGAGTGGACGACCACGCAGGCGGCGCCGCGGAGCACGAGCGGCAGGACCAGCCGTCGCTGGACCGGCCTCAGCGCGCGGGCGCGCGGCAGCACGTCGTGGACCGTGACCAGATACGGCTGTCCCTGGCGGGCAGCGTTCCAGATCACACGGCGCGTCGAGTTGGCGAGGTGAAAGTGGTAGACGGCGCCGGGGCGAGGACGTGGCTCATAGACCACACCCTCGGAAGCGAGCGCGCCCGCCAATCGCTCCACGTACCGCCGGATCCCGATCGAGCGCTGGTCGTAGACGGCGCTGACCATCACCCACGCGCTCCGCTCGGGAACAGCCGCGCCGGCTCGAGCTCGTAGAGCGCGTACTCCTGGTCGGTGTAGAGCAGCTTGCCGATCCGACCGAGACGCCAGAAGTAGCGGCCGAGCATCCGCCGATCGGCCGGCGTGCGGACCAGCGGCGTCGGACCGGTTGAGAACGTGACCAGATTCGAGGGCCGGAGCGAGGTCGATTTCTCGACCAGCACGAACCTCACCCCGGTGTTCCACATCTCGACGCCGTAGCGCCACCAGCCCGTCGGCCCGCCGGTATAGAAGTCGTGCAGGAGTGCGTATCCATGAGTGGACGCGTTGAGCTCGGATTGAGTCGTGACGTGCCCTTTGGTCACCGTGAGCACCTTGCGCCCGGTGGCGGCCGGGATGTAGTAGCTCGTGAACGGATCGCTCGCGACCAGGCCGGCCGGCCCCGCCGGCAGGTGCCGGCCGATCGTGTAGGCCTCCTGAAGCGGCGACCCGAGGTAGGTGACCGTCGAGGGGAGCAGCAGCAGCGTGGCCAGCTTGAACGCCAGTAGGAAGCCGAGGGTCCCGCCGGTTACCCGGCGGACCAGCCCGGGGCGGTCCTCGACCAGCACGACCGCGGCGCCGATCGCCAGCGGGATCTGGCCGTACAGGAGAAACCGCCACCAGACCGGGACCGGCACCCCGATGGCTCCGAGCAGCGCGATCCCGACGCAGCCGGTGAACCACAGCAGCGGCAGCGGCTGGCGGCGGAGTGCGAGCCGGACCAGGCCGGAGAGCCCCACCGCGCCGCCGGCCAGCATCAGGAACCAGCGCCAGCGCTGCTCGCCCCAGTAGATAGACAGCCGGCTGGAGTGGAGCAGCGGGTCGCTCGGCGGCGTCAGGATCGCGACGATCTCCCAGATCGCGAGCGCGGTAACGATCGCGGCGCCCGCGATCGCGAGCCATCCGGGCGGAGATGCGGCGCGCCTGGCCAGCGAAAGCGTGCGCTCGCGGTGGGCCTTCAGCCGCCCTTCGAGCGCCGGACCGACGTGCGCCTGGCCGATCAGACGTGCAGCCAAGGTCACGAACACCGGGGCGACCGCGCAGCCGGCGATCACCACCGAGCCGGGAACCCGGGGCGTGAGCGCGAGCGCGAGGTTGAGCTTGTATGCAGGCCACGCCGTACCCGCAAGGAACCCGACCGTCAGCGCGACCGGCGCGCGGAACGCTCCGCCTTCCCGGCGGACGGCCCGGATGCAGGCGTCCAGCGAGGCGAGACCCGCCATGATCGTCCCGGTCAGGGGATGTACCACGAACGTTGCTCCCGCGAGCGCGCAGCAGAGCAGCAGCGTCGGCCGGCCGCGACCGCGGAGCGCCAGCAGCGTTCCGAGGGCGAGTGCGATGGCCACGTTCTGGGGGAAGAAGCCCCCGTACATCAGCCCGTTGAACGTGAGGTCATTCGCCCAGATGACGTGCGCCGGCCCGAACAGGACCATCAGCACCGCAACCGCGAGCAGCCCCTGGCGCCTGCCGGCGACGACGACTGCGTACCAGGCGATCATCGCCAGCGTCGCGAGCGAGACCGGAATGCCGATCAGTCCGAGGAATCGCCCTTCGGCAACCGGGTTGCTGAACTGGCCCGGGGCAGCGACCGCGTGCCAGAGCTCCCCGAGCGCCAGGGTGTAGGGCGTCGCGTCCGGCGTCGCGATTCCGGGGACCGACAGGAATACGCTCTGGTGAGCGAGCGGATGCAACGCCATCTGCCGCAACAGCGCGAGGTAGGTCGGCGTGTCCGAGGTGACCCGGAGCGGGTAGTCGAGCTCGACCGCGACGAGCTCGAGCGCGACCAGCACGATCACGAACGCGATCGCGGCCAGCACGGTGGGGGACCGCAACCAGGCCGCGCTGATCCGGGTCGGGCGAGCGGATCGCACGCTCGGCTTCGGACCGCCGACCGGCTTGGCGGGAATCGTCGGGACCCTCGTGGGCGGCGGCGCGGACACCGACGGTGGAGGCACGCTGACGGGCGGCTGCTCGACGACGCTCACGGGGCTCTCCTGGCGGCCGGGGCGACCACGTGCATGGCCGCCGACCGCCGTCCGACCGTGCCCGGCAGCTCGCGCGCGGCGGCGCGGCTCGAACATCACCACCGCGACGGCCTCGCAGGCGAGCGTCGCGAGCGCCGCGCCGTCGGCGCCAAGACGCGGGGCGAGCAGTGCCAGCACGGCCAGGTTCACCACCAGCGAGGCCGCGACCTGATTGGCGACCGGGCGGATCCGCCCCGCGGCGATCAGCGCCGTCCCGAGCACGCCGCCTGCGGCGATCGGGATGCTCGCGAGCGCCAGGATCGCCAGCGGCGTGGCCGCGTCGGCGTAGCGGCTGCCGAACGCAAGCACCATCACCGGCCGCGCGACCAGTGCGACCGCGGCGGCGAGCGCCACCGCGGTCGCGGTCGTCCACCCGAGCGCGCGGCGGGTCACGAGCGCGCGGTCGCGGTCCTCGGCGGACTCGGCGAGCCGCGGCAGGAGTCCCGTGGTGACGGCGTTTCCGACCGCCAGCAGACCCCATCCGACCGTGCTCGCCGCGGCGAACGCCGCGGTCTGCCGCGGGCCAGAGACGAGCGACAGCGCGATCGTGCCCGACCGGTAGTACACGAGGGTCGCCAGTGCCATCACGCCGAGCGGAACCGCCCTGCGTAGCGCCCGGCGGCCGAGCACCGGAGGGCCGCGGCGAATCACGCCCCGCCCGGCGAGCGCCATCGGCAGGAGCGTGAGCACAGCGGCCACCGAGACCGCGACCAGGACGGTCGAGGCCTGCGGCGCGATCAGCACGCACAGGCCGCCCGCAAGCACGGTGCACAGCCCGCCGGCGAGCTTGGAGACCGCCTCGGGACGGAGGTCCTGGGCGGCACGGAGGGCGCCCGTCAGGGTCAGCTGTGCGGCGCCGGCGAGCGCAAGCGCCGCGGTTGCGAGCGCGACCAGCAGGTGGCCGCCGGCGAGTCCGACGGCGAGCGCACCGGCGACGCACATGGCGGCGAGCGGCGCCCGCGCGCGCGCCAGCGCCACCAGCAGCGCGCCGCGCGTCTCGGCGCCGGCGACGCCGTCGCGCGTCAACAGCACCTGGCTGCCGAGGTCGAGCGCGGAGGTCATCAACGTCGCCGTCGCGAGCGCGACCGCCAGGAGCGCGAACTGCGCCGTCGGCAGGCCATGGGCCGCGACCGCCATCAGCACGAACGTGGCGGCCTTCAAGGACAGATCGCCGAACAGCGCGAGCGCGCTGTTCTGGACGACGCCGCGGCGCTTCACCGTCCGCCGCTCCGGTGCGTGGAAGGCGCCGCGCGCTCGAGCTCGTCGAGCGCGCCGTTCAGCAGCTCGGCGTAGCGCCCGAACGAGTGCCGCTCGGCCGCCCGGCTGACGCCGTCCGCCAGCCGCGCGCGCACCGATGGAAGGCGGGAGATCGCGGCCGCCAGCGCGGACGCATCGTCCGGCGGGCACAGGAGCCCGTCGACCCCGTCCTCGATCGCCTCTGAGAGCCCGCCGACGGCGGTCGCGATCACGGGCGTCCCGTAGGCGAACGACAGCTGCACGACCCCCGACTGCGTCGCCGATCGGTACGGCAGCAGCGACGCGTCGGCGGCCATGAACAGCAGCGCCGCCTCCTCGTTCGAGACGAAGCCGTCACGCAACTCGACGCGGTCCTCGAGTGCGAGCGCCCGGACGTGCGCTCGCAGGGATGCGCCGCCGTCCCAGAACACGCCGGCGACCGTTAGCCGCACGTGGACGGTCGGCTCGATGCGCGCGACCGCCTCGAGCGCCAGGTCGATGCCCTTGTAGGGCCGGATCGCCCCGAACGCGAGCAGCGAGATCGCCGGGCTTCCCTGGCGGGCGCGCTCGCCGGCGACCTCTGCCGCGTCGGGAACCTTCGACAGGTCCGCCGCATCAAAGCGCGGATGGAAGGCCGGCAGCACGGGCGCCCGCACGCAGCCGAGCGACTCGAGCTCGGCGAGCTGGTGGGAGGCGTGAGTGACCAGCAGGTCGGCCTGTCGCAGCACCGCCCGGGAGATCCCTGGAGCGAAACGGACAGGCTCGTGCGGCAGCACGTTGTGGCAGATCACCACCCGCCTGACCCCCGCGGGCCGATGACGGAGCATGTGCACGTATGGCGGCGCCATCACGGGGTGGAGCCACGGGAGCACCATCGCGCGCGCGCCCGAGGACGCGACTGCTCGCAGGCCGGCGCCCCACGTGCGCGGGTCGATCCAGTCGAGCAGCGGCTGCGCGGGCTCGATCCGAGGTGGACGAGAGCGGCGATCGTGCGTGTCGCGCCGATGGAGCACCGGTGGATACAGCCGTCGCCAGGAAATGGCCGTCACCGGGCCGCGCTCGCGCAACGCCGAGACCATCGCCGTGTTGAACTGAGCCGCCCCGCTGACGAGCGGGTGCACCGGGGCGATCACGGCCAGCGCCGGAGCCTGCCGCTGTGCCGGACCGACGAGGGTGCCGGCCGCGCGGGCGTCGGCGATCACGCTCACTGGCTCGGGGGGGTGGTCGCCTCGATCTGCTTGATCCGGTGCAGGGCGTCCTCGAGCAGCCGCCGGTTGGCGCACACCGCGTCCGCCAGGATCCCGCAGATCAACAGGGCCGCGGCGAAGACCGCCAGCAGCAACGCAGCGAGCAGCAACGGAAGGTGCATGCCACCCGATACGTAGGAGCGGAGGAACCACGTGGTGCAGATCGCCGCTCCGACGCCGCAGGCGGCTGCGAGCTGACCGAAGAACCGCAACGGGTTCGTGTGCAGCGTGGTCCTCAGTGCCTGTCCGCCGGTTCGCGTCACGTAGCTCAGGATCGATCCCGTCACCCGGGACTTGCCGAACGTGCGCCGGCGGGCGGGCGCCGTGATCTCGACGATCCGGAGCCGCTTCGATGCTGCTTGGACGAGCGTCTCGAGCGTGTAGGTGAAGCCCCCGGTGACGTGCACTTGGAGCAGCGCATCCCGGGTGAACGCGCGGAAGCCCGAGGTCACGTCGCTCACCGGTACGTCCATCACACGGCGGGCGATCCACGATCCAAACCGGTTGCCGATCCGCCGCGCCGTGGACCCCTGGGTGGGATCGTGGAGCGGCCTCGCGGCGACCGCGATGTCCGCCGTACCCGCTACCAGTGGCGCGACCAGCTCACCGATCAGCGAGGGGTCGTGCTGGCCGTCGGCGTCGAGGGTGACGACGTAGTCCGCCCCGCGGGCGATGGCGGCGGTCGCGCCGCGATTGAACGCCGCGGCGAGGCCGCGGTTGGCCGGATGGCTCGTCACCCAGTCGACCCCGGCGGCGCGTGCCCGTTCGACGGTGGCGTCGTCTGAGCCGTCGTCGATCAGGCACACCTCCACCCGGCCGATGCCGGTCAGCCGGCGCGGGATCTCACCGATCACACCGGCGATCGTGTCCTGCTCGTTGAGCGCCGGGATCAGAACCACGAGCCGCGGACCCGGCGCACGCGGGGTTTCGCGCCGCTCGACGAACAGCCTTGGGCGCGGCCGATCGTCGTCGACCGCGGCTGCCCGCGCCGGCCTCTCCCGGGGCTCCGTTGTGACGGACACTTTGGTTCGGGCTCTTGCGGCTGGGATGCCGGCTAGTTGCCGCGGCCGTTGCCGGGGCCGTTGCCGCCGTTGCCGTTGCCGGGGCCGTTGCCGCCGTTGCCGGGGCCGTTGCCGCCGTTGCCGGGGCCGTTGCCGCCGTTGCCACCGCCGCCCCATCCATTGCCCCAGCCCCGGTGGTGGTGGTGATGGTGGTGATGATGGTGGTGGGGAGGCGGAACCACGCTCGGCTGGCCGTGGTCGTTGCCTCTGCCGCTCGCAGCGGCGTACCCGGCGGCCGCGAGGCTGAGAGCGGCGACGATCGAGAGCGCGGCGGTCCTTCGATGTTGCATGAGGTCCCTTTCCGGTCCGCTGGCGTTTGCGAGCGGTCCCTGGGTCCTAAGTACCAGTCGCCGACGCTCGACCGGACGCGAACTGGACGCGTGTACGAGCGCCGCGGAGCTTTTGTGTCAGTTCTGGGCCGAGAGCTTCAGCCGACGGCGAGTGCAGCGGCTCGGTGACCTCTCGGCCACCCCCGCTAGATTCCCGTAGATGCGAGTCGGTTTGATAGGAGCGGGCAGCATGGCTCGCGCGATCGCCCGTGGCTGGGGCGATCCGGTGCTGTGCTCCGACAACGGCTCGGGCCGGGCGGCGGCGCTCGTCGCCGAGCTCGGCGGCGAGGCGCTCACGAACGTGCAGGTGGCGGAGCGGGCGGACCTCGTGGTCCTCTGTCACAAGCCCTATCAGCTGCTCGCGGTCGCCGAGGAGATCCGAGACCAAGCCAAAGCCGTGGCGTCCGTGCTCGGGGCCACCCCCACCGGCGTGCTGCGATCCGCCTACCCGCGTATACCCATGTTCCGGCTGATGCCGAACACGCCCGTCGAGGTCCGCCACGGGATCGTCTGCTACGCCCGCGAGCATGGCGCCGACGTCGATCCGGCGCTTGAGGCGCAGGTGCTCGCGCAGTTCGGGCGGCTCGGGAGAGTCGTGACGCTGCCCGAATCGCAGCTCGACGCCGCCACGGCGGTGATGGGCGTCGGCCCGGCCTATGCCGCTTTGATCGCCGAGGCGCAGGTCGACGCGGCAGTCCGGCACGGTCTGGCGGCGCCGCTGGCATCTGAGCTGGTGGCGGAGACGCTGTCGGGCACGGCGGCGCTGCTCGCCGCGCGCGACTACGACACGCTCGCCGTGCGCCGCGAGGTGACCTCGCCCGGCGGGTCCACCGCTCGCGGGCTCGATGCGCTCGAACGGGGCGGCCTGCGCGGCGCGTTCGGAGCGGCGGCGGACGCCGTGATCCTGGGCGGCGGTCGCTGATGCTGATCGAGGCGATCACGCGGCTCGACGTGTCGAACTACGTCGGCGACCTGTTCTCGGTCTACATCATCGTGATCTTCCTGTACATCCTGCTGAACATGATGTTCCAGTTCGGCCTGCGGCCCTCGTACTCGCGCTGGCTCGACGTGCTGCTCGACTTCCTCCGCGACTGCTCGGAGCCGTTCCTGCGCCTGTTCCGGCGGATCCTGCCGAGCCTCGGGGGCCTCGACCTGTCGCCGATGGTCGCGATCATCGTGCTGATCGTGCTGCGCGGGATCATCACGAACGCGATCGCCTGACGTGGGCGCGACGACGGTGAGGGCGCGAGCCAACGTCAGGGCGGCGGCGTTCATGCGAGCAGGCGCGGTGATCGCCGTGGTGATCGCCGCCGATCAGCTGAGCAAGCACATCGTCCGTGCCGACATCCCGGTCGGGCAGGTGAACAAGTTCCTGCCGGCTGTGAACCTCGTCGACGTCCGCAACACCGGCGTCGCGTTCAGCCTGTTCTCGGGCGGAGGCGCGCTCGTGCTCGTGTTCACGTTCGTCGCGCTCGCGGCGCTCGTCGGGTACTTCGCGATCCGTCCGGAGCGGCCCTGGCTGTGGCTCCCGACCGGCCTGCTGGTCGGTGGCGCGATCGGCAACCTGATCGACCGGCTCGCGCACGGCGCGGTGACCGACTTCATCAAGCTGCCGCTGTGGCCGGCGTTCAACATCGCCGACATGTCGATCACGTTCGGCGTGCTCGCGCTGCTGTTCGTGCTCGAGGGCCGTCGCCGCGATGACCAGTGAGGCCGCGGCGCCGGTCAGGCTCGAGGTCCCCGCGAACGCGGTCGGAGTCCGGCTCGACAGGTTCCTCGCCGAGCCGCTCGGCTCACGGGCGAAAGCGCAGTCGCTGATCGACTCAGAGCGCGTTCGGGTCGACGGCCGGGTGCGGCAGAAGAGCCACACGGTGGCGCCCGGCGAGGTGATCGAGGCGTGGCCCGATGAGGAGGTCATCGCCGAGGCCGACGCCGCCGACGCGCCATTCTCGATCGCCTACGAGGACGACTCGCTGCTCGTCGTCGACAAGCCCGCCGGGGTCGTCGTCCACCCGGCCCGAGGCCACTGGACCGGCACGCTGGCACAGGCCGTGGCGGCGCACGGCGCCGGTGGCGGAGACCCATGGCGCGCCGGGATCGTGCACCGTCTGGATCGCGACACCTCGGGCCTGCTCGTGGTCGCGAAGAGCGAGGAGGTGCACCGCGCGCTGAAGGCGGAGCTGGCGGCGCGCAAGCTGCACCGGGAGTACCTGACGCTGGTCGAAGGGCGCCCGCCGGCCCGGACCGGCACGATCGACGCCCCGATCGGCCGCCACCGTCGCGAGCGGCGCCTGATGTCGATCGACACCGACGACGGGCGCGAGGCGCGGACGCACTTCGAGCTCGAGCGGATGCTGCCGGAGGCGACGCTCGTGCGAGTGAGGCTCGAGACCGGGCGCACGCACCAGATCCGGGTGCACATGGCGGCGATCGGGCATCCGGTGTGCGGTGACCCGCAGTACGGCACCCGCGGCGTCTACGGGCTGG
Source organism: uncultured Solirubrobacterales bacterium (assembly GCA_963826895.1). GTDB lineage: Bacteria > Actinomycetota > Thermoleophilia > Solirubrobacterales > Solirubrobacteraceae > Palsa-465. Next base: position 221,596 of record CAWGYJ010000004.1, on the reverse strand, counting down.
CGCGGCAGTTCCTGCACGCCACGCGGCTGGCGTTCGCGCACCCCGTGACCGGTGAGCCGCTCGACGTCACCTCGCCGCTGCCGGACGATCTCGTCGCCGCGCTCGAGCTGGCCGCAGGAGGCGACCGAGCCGGCTCGACCCGCCCCGGATAACCGCAACGCGCAGTTGTTCCCGTGCTGAGGAGGTCGCCTGAACCTGCGTCGTGATCAGAAGGTGATAACCGCAACGCGGCCATATCGCCGACCGGCGGCCCCTTGACCGGCCGGACCGGCCGTTTCGACCGGTCGGCTGACACGGATCGGGCCCGCAGCGACCGCCGTTGGGAGATCCGAGCCATCACGTTGCTCATATCTACCAAGCCCCCCACGACCACCCGCCTACCACCGCCCAAGCCGTTATCAGCTCCTGCCAACCGGTCTGGCGCCGATCGGATTTACGCGACACGATCGCTACGGGAAGAACTGCGCGAAGCGCGGTTTCACCGACGCGTTTGGCCGGACAGCCAGCCAGGAATGCCGGCGGGGCGGCCCGTCCAAAGCCGCCCCGCCGATCCAATTGCGAACCGAGCCACCGGAGGTAGGGGAAGGGAGGTTCGGCCCGCGTCTCGGGTCGTCACCGAAGGTAGGGGAAGGGTGACGGCCCGGTACAGGACAGAACGTACCGGATAACAGGAACTTGCGTAAACTGATTTGGGAATTTTTTACACCTAACTCCGGCTGCGTCGATCGCGCCCTGCCCCGGCTTCAGACCCGGGGTCCGCGAGTCCGAACGGCCGGGGGCCGCATTCAAAACAAAGGGAGTAGGACCATGGCTCAGATCGAGATCACGGAGCTGCTGGAGGCCGGCGTGCACTTCGGCCACCAGACGCGACGGTGGAACCCCAAGATGCGCCGCTTCATCTTCGGCGAGCGGGACGGCATCTACATCATCGACCTCCTGCAGACGCAGGCGCTGTTGGAGAACGCGCGCCGGTTCGCGTCCGACGTCGCGCACCGGGGCGGCACCGTGTTGTTCGTCGGCACGAAGAAGCAGGCGCGGGACGCGATTCGCGATATTGCGACCGCGTCGGACATGCCGTTCGTCAACCACCGCTGGCTCGGCGGGCTGCTGACGAACTTCCAGACGATCTCACTGCGGATCAAGCGCCTGCATGACCTCGAGCGCTACGAGGCCGAGGGCCAGCTCGGGCTGCTGCCGACGCGCGAGCGGATGGCGGCGCAGGCCGACCTCGCGAAGCTGCGCGCGAACCTCGGCGGCGTGAAGAACATGCAGCGCGTCCCCGATGCCATGTTCGTGATCGACCTGAAGACCGAGGAGATCGCGGTGCGTGAGGCTCAGCGGCTGCGGATCCCGATCATCGGGCTGGTCGACACCAACTGCGACCCCGAGGGGATCGACTACGTGATCCCCGGCAACGACGATGCGATCCGCTCCTGCAGCGCGATCACCAAGGCGATCGGCGACGTCGTCGCCCAGGGCCACTCGGTGTTCCGGGCAGAGGAGGAGCGGGCACGGCTCGAGCGTGAGCGGCAGGAGGCCGAGGAGCGGGCGCGGCGCGAGGCCGAGGAGGCCGCGCGTCGTGAGGCTGAGGAGCGGGCGGCCGCTGAGGCCGCCGCAGCTGCTGAGGCCGCTGCGGCCGCGGAGGCCGCCGCTGCTGCCGCAGCCGAAGCCGTGGCTACCCCAGTCCCCGAGGCCGTGGCTACCCCAGTCCCCGAGGCCGTGGCTACCCCAGTCCCCGAGGCCGCAGCTACCCCAGTCCCCGAGGCCGCGCCCGCTTCCGGCGCCGGGAGCGCGCCCGCGGGCGAAGCGGCCCCCGAACTCGAGTCGGCGCCACCGGCGCCGGTACCGGACGCAGCCCCGGGGGCTGAGTCGAGCGCTGAGAGTGCAGCAGCTCCGGCGGCTGACGCCGCGACCGCGCCTGAGCCGGAGGCCGCGCCTGAGCCCGAGGCGGCCCCGGCGCCCGAGGCCGAGGCCGCTCCGCCCGCCGCCCCGGAGGCCGCGACCGAGCCTGAGCCCGAGGCGGCACCTGCTCCTCCGACAGCCGAGGAGAGCAACGAGACCGAGACCGAGACTGAATCTGCGGAGGGGAACTAGATGGCTGACTTCAGCGCAGCGGATGTGAAGGCGCTGCGGGACCGGACGGGCGCGGGGATGATGGCCTGCAGGGACGCGCTCGTCGAGTCGAGCGGAGATCTCGAGAAGGCGGTCGAGATCCTGCGCGCGAAGGGCGAGGCGTCGGCCGCCAAGCGGGCGGGCGCGGAGACGCGTGAGGGCGCGGTCCAGAGCTATATCCACGCGGGGAACAAGATCGGCGCGATGGTCGAGGTCGACTGTCAGACCGACTTCGTGGCCCGGAACGAGGAGTTCGTGGAGTTCGCCCGCGACCTGGCGCTGCACATCGCGGCCGCGGCGCCGATCGCGATCAGCGAGGAGGACGTGCCGAGCGAGGATCGCGAGCGCGAGGAGCGCATCGCCACCGAGCAGGCGGCGGACCGGCCGGAGAACGTACGAGAGAAGATCGTCCAGGGCAAGCTCGACAAGTGGCTGGACGACGTCGTCCTGCTACGCCAGAAGCACGTCAACGACGGCAAGCACGGCGGGAAGACGATCGAGGAGCTCCGCGCCGAGGTCTCGGACAAGATGCGAGAGAACATCGTGATCCGGCGCTTCGAGCGGTTCTCCGTTGGTGGTTGAGACCGTGACCGTCCAGCCGCCGGCGTCCGAGCCGGTCTACGGTCGCGTTCTGCTGAAGCTGTCGGGTGAGGCGCTGATGGGCCAGCTCGACTACGGCACCGACCCCGACCGCGTACAGGCGGTGGCCGAGGAGATCGCGACCGTCCACGGGCGCGGCGTAGAGATCGCGATCGTCGTCGGCGGCGGCAACATCTACCGGGGTCTGGCGGCCGCGGCCAAGGGCATGGACCGGGCGACCGGCGACTACATGGGAATGCTGGCGACCGTGCTCAACGGGCTCGCGCTGCAGGACGCTCTCGAGAAGCTCGACGTACCGACGCGGCTGCAGTCGGCGCTCACGATCTCAGAGGTGGCGGAGCCCTACATCCGCCGCCGCGCGATGCGCCACCTCGAGAAGGGGAGGATCGTGATCTTCGCCGCCGGCACCGGCAACCCGTTCTTCACGACCGACACCGCCGCGGCGCTGCGAGCGGCCGAGCTGCACGCCGAGGTCATCCTGATGGCCAAGAACGGCGTCAAGGGCGTGTACAGCGCCGACCCGGCGATCGACCCGACCGCGGAGTTCATTCCCGAGATCACGCACAAGGACGCGCTCACTCGCGGCCTTCAGGTGATGGACTCGACGGCGTTCGCGCTGTGCATGGACAACAACCTGCCGATCGTCGTGTTCAACATGTCGGACGCGCGGAACATCGACAAGATAGTGTCGGGCGAGCGAGTGGGAACGCTGGTGCGGACATGAGCGAGCTGACCGACGAACTGATCGAGGACGGGCGCGACCGGATGGCGAAGTCGGTCGAGTCGACCAAGCACGAGTTCGCGTCCGTGCGCACCGGCCGCGCAAGCCCGGCGCTGCTCGATCGCATCGTCGTCGACTACTACGGCACCGCCACGCCGCTCAAGCAGCTGGCAACGATCAGTGCGCCCGAGCCCCGGATGCTGACGCTCCAGCCGTACGACAAGAGCTCGATCAAGGCGATCGAGCGAGCGATCCTGGAGTCGGACATCGGCCTGACGCCCGGGAACGACGGCAACGTGATCCGGCTCAGCGTTCCCGAGCTGACCGAGGAGCGGCGCAAGCAGCTCGTCAAGGTGGTCCGGCACATCGCCGAGGAGGGGCGCGTCGCGATCCGCAACGTCCGGCGCAGCGTGATGCACGATCTCCGTGAGCTCAAGGAGTCCGGCGACGCCGGCGCAGACGACGAGCACCGCGCGGAGGCCGAGCTGCAGAAGGCGACCGACGCGCGAATCGCGGAGCTCGACGAGGCTCTGAAGCACAAGGAAGAAGAGATCCTCGAGGTGTGACGTGGGCGGCCCGGTCTCCGACGAGGGGCGGGGCGGGCACGGCGGGAGGGCCCGTTACGTCGCGATCATCACGGACGGGAACGGTCGCTGGGCGAAGGCGCGCGGCCTGCCGGTGCTCGACGGCCACGAGGCCGGGGCGGACACGGTCAAGGCGCGCCTGCGCGATGCCGTCGATCTCGGCATCGAGGAGCTGACCGTCTACTCCTTCTCGACCGAGAACTGGGGTCGCTCCGAGGACGAGGTCTCGGCGCTGATGGCGATGTTCGGGCGCCGGATCGAGGCCGAGACGCCGGAGCTGCACCACGAGGGCGTGCGCATGCGGTTCATCGGGCGGCGCTCGCACCCTGTCCCACCGGAGCTGATCGAGCGGATGGAGTGGGCGGAGGCGATGACCGCCGAGAACACGCGAATCACGTTGTTCGTCGCGTTCAACTACGGCGGCAGGGCGGAGATCGTCGATGCAGCGCGAACCTTTACCGGCGGGGACGAGGACGACTTCCGCGCCCATCTCTATGCCCCGGACATGCACGATCCCGATCTGGTCATCCGCACGAGCGGCGAGGTCCGGATCTCCAACTACCTGATGTGGCAATCCGCGTACTCCGAGCTCGTATTCCGCGACGAGCTGTGGCCCGACTTCTCGAGGGCGGCGCTCGAGGAGAGCCTCGAGGAGTTCTCCGCTCGCCGCCGGCGCTTCGGGGGCCGCTGATGCCTCAAGGTCGCCGAGCCCCGCAACGCGCCCCCTCGCGAGTCCGGCGAGGACGCCGAGCGACCGCCACGCCGGCGATCGGACCTGCTCTCGCGCATCCTCGTGGCGATCCCGGCGGCGATCATCGCGATCGCGTTCATCGATATCGGCGGGCTCGCGTTCGCGATCTTCATGATCGCGGTCGGGTGCGTGTGCCTGAGCGAGCTGTACGGCCTGCTGCACCGCTGGCGGCCGGTCGACGTCGTCGGGTTCGCGGCGCTCGCGGCGATGGTCCTGGGCGCGCGTTACGGGAATCTGCGCGACGTCACCGAGGTTGCCATGGCAGCCGTGCCGATCCTCTTTCTGGCGGTGCTGGCGCGCGGAAACGCGGGCGGCGCCACCGTCGCCATCGCCGGCACCCTGCTCGGCGTCTACTGGGTCGGGTTCGCGTTCGCTCACGCCGAGCTGCTGCGCCAGCTGCCGCACGGCCGCTCGCTCGTGCTCGACGTGGCGATCGGGACGTTCCTGGGCGACACCGGGGCATACATCGGCGGCCGGTTGTTCGGCCGCATTCCGCTTGCGCCGTCGATCTCCCCGAACAAGACGGTGGAGGGGCTGTTCTGCGGCGGTTTGATCGCGATCCTGGCGGTGTATCTCGCGGCGGAGAACTCGAGCCCGTGGCTGACCCATGGTGACGCGCTGCTGCTCGGGTTGATGATCGCGATCCTCGGGCCGATCGGCGACCTGTTCGAGTCGCTCGTCAAACGAGACGCCGGCGCGAAGGACGCGGGCAGGCTGTTCGGCGCCCACGGCGGCGCGCTGGACCGGCTCGACGGAGTGATGTTCACGATCGTGGCCGCGTACTACATCTACCTCGCGGTGCACTGATGCGAGAGCTGCGGCTGCGGGTTCCCGCCGCCGCGGCCGAGGACGTCCTCGACCGGTTGCTGCCGCTCGTCCCGGGCGGGGTCAGAGAGATCGCCGACGGGGACGCGGTCGAGCTGAGGATGCGCGGCGAGACGCTGCCGCCGCTCGCCCGCGTGGCGGGCGCCGCCGAGGGCTGGCCGCATCGAGTCACCGAGTGCGAGGTGCCGGACGACTGGCGTGAGCGGCGGGTGCTCGACTACCGCCCCGACGTGATCGGAGGGCGCCTCGTGGTCCGGCCGGAGTGGGCGCTGCCGGCGCCGGCGGCGCTGCTCGAGGTCGTGCTGTCCGAGTCGGCCGAGGCATTCGGTGCCGGTACCCATCCGACGACCCGGACCTGTCTCGAGTTCTTGCTGGAGCTCGAGCCGGCCGGATCGTTCGCCGACCTCGGCTGCGGGACCGGCGTGCTGGCGATCGCGGCGTGCAAGCTCGGTTGGCGGCCCGTGGTCGCGCTCGACGTCGACCCCCAGAGCGTCGCTGCCGTCGCTGCCAACGCGGGTGCGAACGACGCCGCCATCGACTCGGCGGTCACGGACCTGGCGGAGGCCGCACCGCCACCGAGCGACGCGCTCGCCGCGAATATCCCCGCCTGGCTGCACGAGCCGGTCGCCGCATCGCTCCCGGCGCAGTCGCGGCTGGCGCTCGTGAGCGGCTTCGGGCCCGAACAGGCGACGGATGTGCTCGCGGCTTACGCGGCGCGTGGATTCCGCGAGCAGCGCAGGAGCGAGCGCCACGGGTGGGTGATCGCCCTGCTCGGGCGAGACTGATCGGAGACTTGTGCTCACCGGGGGCCTGCGCCAGACTCCCACCACGGCCGACAACAACGTTCGCGGAAGGGGAGGATCGGGATGGCCGAATACATTCGATTCAAGTGGACCCGGGCGAAGGCCGGCGTGACGATGGCGTTCCTGGCGCTGCTCGGGGGGGTCGTCGAGCGAGCTGCGACCGCGAAGGCGGCGGACGGTCACGCTGCCGCCTCGAACCCCGCCACGTGGACGCCGAAGCTGTCTCTCGGCGGCCTCAACGGCAACCTGCGCACAAGCCTGATCGCCGTCGAGAAGGACTTCCAGAGCCTCTACGCCAAGGATGACAAGGCGATCAGTGCCGTGAAGGCCTCGGTCATCGAGCTGAAGAGCAACGTCTACAGCAAGCTGGAGGCGAACGCCAAGTTCCTGACCGACAAGGACGCGACCCTCGACTACCTCGCAAAGGACGGCACCGCGGCGAACTCGGGCAAGCTCGGCGGGCTCTCGCCCCAGGCGTTCCTCCAAGGCGACGGCGGCGTCGCCACCGGCACGGCGACGGCGACGGTCAGCGGCGGAACGGTGCCGCTGGTCGCCTCGGCCGACAAATCATTGACCGTCACGGCGGAGGCGGGACCCAACGGCCAGGAGATCACGATCACGAACAACACCGCAAGCCCGATCGACTGGATCAACGGCGACACCCACGGGACGATCAACGGCGGCGCCCACGCGACGATCGGGCTCGGCACCACGAGCTCGGTCGACCAGGCGACCATTCAGTTCCTGCCCGCGGTGCAGAACCAGGCGTTCACGTTGATCGTCAGCACCGAACCGGGCGCGATCGGATCCGGAACTCAGCGCTTCGTCGCGCAGATGCTGAACGGCGCCGGCTGACCGGCACGTGGACTCCCAGCTCGCCGGTGAGCTACCGCCGGACCGTGAGCAGCGCCGCCTCGTGCTGTCCGCCTCGAAGGAGATCGAGCCCGGCGCTCGAGCGATGCTGCTGCTGGCCGAGGGCCTGTTCCGGCTCGACGTGGTGATCGCCGCGGACACGATCAGGACGGTCGTGCGCAATCTGTCGACCGGGAAGCTGGAGTCCGGCGGCGGCTCCGGCTATGCGATCCCGACCGTGCTCGCGACCGCCGGGGCCGCACGCTACAAGCCGAGCGGCACTCGGCTCGGCTTTTCCCTCGGCGCCGGCGCGGATCGGGTGAGCACCGAGGTCACGATTGCCGTGCTGCGGTTCGCAGAGCGCGGCACGGTCCAGGTCACCGCCCAGGCGATCGTGCGCCAGGCGGCTGCTGGGTAGTCTGAGCGGCGTGCCCCGCCGCCTCGTGATCCTCGGCTCGACCGGCTCGATCGGCGTCCAGGCGCTCGACGTCGTGTCGCGCAGCCGGTCGAGCTCGAGGTCGTCGGGCTGAGCGCCGGCGACGCCTGGGAGACGCTGGTCGAGCAGGCGCGAGGCGCACGGCGTCAGGCGGATCGCGCTCGCCGACCCGCACGCGGCCGCGCGCGCCGCCGAGGCGTGGACCGACGGCGAGGTGCTGCGCCGGGCCCGACGGCGCTCGTGCGCCTGATCACGACCACCGAGTGCGACCTCGTGCTCAACGCGATCGTCGGCTCGGCGGGGCTGGTGCCGACCGTCGCCGCGCTCGGCGAGGGAATCGATCTGGCGCTCGCCAACAAGGAGTCGCTGGTCGTCGGCGGCGAGCTCGTGACCCAGCTCGCCGAGGCGACCGGCGCGGCGATCATCCCCGTCGACTCCGAGCACTCGGCGCTGCACCAGCTGCTGGCCGCCGAGCGGCCCGGCACCGTCGACCGGCTCATCGCTGACCGCCTCCGGCGGGCCGTTCCGCGGGCGCACGCGCCGGACGAGCTTCGACGACGTCACGATCGAGCAGGCGCTCGCGCACCCGACCTGGGCGATGGGCGGCAAGATCACGATCGACTCGGCGACGCTGATGAACAAGGGGCTCGAGCTGATCGAGGCCCACCACCTGTTCGGCGACGCCGTACGAGCAGATCGACGTCGTCGTGCATCCGCAGTCGATCGTCCACAGCCTGATCCAGCTGTGCGACGGCGCGACGCTCGCCCACCTCGGCTATCCGGACATGCGCGTGCCGATCTCCTACGCGCTGCACTATCCCGAGCGCGTCGACGTGCCGGTCAGGCCGCTCGACCTGGCCGAGCTCGGGGCGCTGACGTTCGAGCCGGTCGACACCGAGACGTTCGCCTGCCTGCGCCTGGCGCGCGCGGCGGGCGATCGCCGGCGGGACGGCGCCGTGCACGCTCAACGCCGCCAACGAGGTCGCCGTGCACGCGTTCCTCGGGGGCCGGCTGCGGTTCCTCGAGATCGCCGCGGTGATCGAGCAGACGCTCGCGCGAGCTGCCCGCGCGAGCGCGTGCACTCGTTCGACTCGCTGGCCGACGCCGACGCCGAGGCGCGGCGCGTGGCCAAGCGACCTCGTCGACGCGTGCGCAAAGCGCTTAGCGACCTCATAAGGACGCCTGCCACACTGGGCGCGTGTCCTACGTGCTCGCGATTCCTCGGCTTCGCCGCGCTGATCATCCTGCACGAGGCCGGCCACTTCGCCGCCGCCAAGGCCGTCGGCATGCGCGTCGAGCGGTTCTCGCTGTTCTTCGGCCCGCTGCTCGTCAAATTCCGCCGCGGCGAGACCGAGTACGGCATCGGCCCGATCCCGCTCGGGGGCTACGTGAAGATCACCGGGATGAACCCGAACGAGGAGATCCCGAGGACGTACAGCCGCGCGCCTACTACAACCAGCCGGTCTGGAAGCGGGTCATCGGTGATCCTCGCCGGCCCGGCGGTCAACCTGCTGATCGCGTTCATCATCTGGCCGTGCTGTTCGCCTCGAACGGGCAATACGTGCTGCAGCACGGCCAGCCCGTGGCGACGCGGACCGTGGGCGAGCCAGTTGATCGCGCCGGCGTCGCCGTACCTCAGGCCGGGCGATCGGATCGTCGCGGTCGACGGCCGCCGGGACCTGTCGGTCACCCAGATCCACAGCGCAGATCGGCAGCCACCGCTGCGCCGGGACGCTCGTCGAGGGCTGCCGGGCTCGCGACGCCCGTGAGGATCACAGTGCAGCGCGCCGGTCAGCCTGCTGACGTTCTCGATCTACCCGCGGTACAGCGCCGCCGACAAGCGGATGCGCGTCGGCTTCGCGTTCGGGGACGAGATTCGCAACGTCGGCGCCGTCGGCGCGGCCGGACAGAGCGTCAGTCAGCTGTGGAGCTGGACGTCGACGACGATCTCGCATATCGCGCAGATCTTCGAGCCCAAGGAGCGCAAGCAGCTCCACAGCGTCGTCGGCGCCTTCACGATCACGCAGGAGGCGTTCGCGTCCAGCACCACGCAGGCGCTCGAGGTGCTCGCGCTGATCTCGCTCTCGCTTGGCGTGATCAACCTGTTCCCGTTCCTGCCGCTCGACGGCGGGCACGTGTTCTGGGCGGTGGCCGAGAAGGTGCGCGGCCGGCGGATCCCGTACGCGGCGATGGAGCGCGCCGAGCGTCGTCGGCTTCGCGCTGATCGTGCTGCTGTTCGTCATCGGGCTGTCGAACGACATCTCGACGCTGACTGGGTCAGGCTTCAACGTCCGCTGACGCTGAACCGAGACCTGAGGAGGCCGGCGTGCCGAACTACGAGATCGCCCACAGCTACGAAACCGTGACCCTGCTTCGCGACGGCGGCGCGGCGCGGATCGAACTGAACCGACCCGAGTCGATGAACGCGTGGAACAAGCAGTTCGGGCTCGACCTGCTCGACGCCGTCAGAACGGTGTCAGGCGACGAGACCGTCCGCGCCGTCGAGATCGGGGGCGCCGGCCGCGGGTTCTCGTCGGGCGCCGACCTGAAGGCCGGGTTCACGCCCGGCCCCGACGGCTACCCCGACGTGGAGACGGTTCTGCACGAGCTCTATCACCCGATCATCCTCGGGATCCGCGAGATGCCGAAGCCGGTGCTCGCCGCGGTCAACGGCCCGGCGGTCGGGATCGGCTGCTCACTGGCGATGTGCAGCGATCTGATCGTCGCCTCCCGGAGCGCCTACTTCCTGCTCGCGTTCGTCAACATCGGGCTCGTTCCCGACGGAGGGTCGTCGGTGTTCGTCCCCGCGCGCGCCGGCTTCACGCGCGCCATGGAGATGTCCATGCTCGGTGAGCGGATCAGCGCCGAGCAGGCGCTCTCCTGGGGGCTGATCAACCGCGTGTTCGACGACGACTCGTTCGCGACCGAGGTCGGCGCGCTGGTGGACCGGCTCGCGGCCGGTCCGACGCGCTCCTACGCCGGTACCAAGCGACAGCTGAACGCGCGCGCGTACGCCGGCATCGAGGACCAGCTGAACCTCGAGGCCTCGATCCAGCAGGAGCAGGCGAGGACCGCCGACCTGATGGAGGGCGTGGCCGCGTTCATCGAACGGCGCCCGGCGAGCTTCCAGGGGAAGTAGGGGTGCAGGAGGGCCGCGCGAGCGTGACCGCGATCGGCACCTCGCTGATGCGCGCGGCGCACGCGCGGCTCGACGAGCCGGTGCTGCTCGAGGACCGCTGGGGCGAGCGGCTGATCCGCGACGAGGAACGAGGGGCGCTCCGCGCCGCGCACGACGGCGTCGACGTCTACGAGGCGCTCCGCCGCCACCCGAGCTATGGCAACGTGATCCTCCGCGCTCGCTACACCGAGGACGTGCTCGAGCGGGCGGTCGCGCGCGGCGTGGGGCAGTACGTGATCGTCGGCGCAGGGCTTGACAGCTTCGCGCTGCGCAGGCCGTCCTGGGCGCGCGAGCTCGAGGTGTTCGAGGTCGACCACCCGGCGACGCAGAGGTTCAAGCTCGCACGGCTCGCGGAGGCCGGTGAGCCCGAGCCCGCGGGCGTCCACTTCGTCGCCGCGGACCTCGGCGAGGTTCCGCTGGACGTGGCGCTGGCGGGCTCGGGCTTCGACTCCGCCCACCCGGCGTTCTTCGCGTGGCTGGGCGTCACGCCGTACCTGACCCGCGAGGCGAATCTCGCCACGCTCGCGGCGATCGCCCGAGCCGGGCAGGGCGCCGGCTCGGAGCTCGTGTTCAGCTACCTGGACCAGCGCGTGTTCGAGCGCGGGACCTGGCCCGAGCGAACGCAGCGGGTGCGCGACGCGGTGGCGGCGGCGGGCGAGCCCTGGGTCTCGGGCTTTCACCCCGACGGCCTCGGCGAGCTGCTCCACGGAGTCGGGTTCGAGCTGATCGAGAACCTCGGTCCGGACCAGCTCGCGGCTCGCTATCACGACTCCGGCCTGCGGCCGAGCTCAAACTCGTACATCGCCCGCGCTGCGGTAGCGTTTGGCACCGCTTTTTGGCCCCGAGGACGCGGAGGAGAGATGGAGAGCAGCACGATCACGCCGGCAGCCGGACAGGCGGTTGACGCCCCGACGCTGACCGAGGCGCTGCGGCGCACGGCGGCCAACCATCCGGACTGGTCGCCGTCCGCACGCCCGACGACGGCGTTTCGCTGACCTGGGCGGCAGCTGCTCGGAGCGCGTCGACGCGCTCGCCGGTGGGCTCGCGAAGCTCGGCGTCGGGCGCGGCGACACGGTCGCGATCATGCTCGCCAACCGGCCCGAGTTCCACATCGTCGACCTCGCGGCGGTGACGCTCGGCGCCACCCCGTTCTCGATCTACACGACCTATCCCGCCGAGGAGATCGAGTATCTGCTCACCGACGCCGCAGCCCGGGTCGCGATCGTCGAGCAGGCGTTCCTGCCGGTGATCCTGGAGGCCCGCGAGCAGTCTGCCAGGGCCTCGAGCACGTGATCGTCGTCGACGGCGACGCCCCGGAGGGGACGGTGGCGCTCGGCGACGTCGAGGGCTCCGAACCCGGAGTTCGACGCCGCCGCCGCGTCCGCGGCAGGTCAGCCCCGACGACGTGCTGACGCTGATCTACACGTCGGGCACGACGGGCCACCCGAAGGGCGTGCAGCTCACCCACCACAACGTCATGTTCGCGGCCCAGTCGGTCCAGGAGATCATCGAGTTCGCGGCGGGCTCGCGGGTGATCTCGTGGCTGCCCGTCGGCGCACATCGCCGAGCGGATGGCGCACCACTACATCCCGATCGTGTACGCCGGCATCGTCACCTGCGCTGCCCGAACCCGCGCGAGATCCTCTCCTACCTGCCGCAGGTCCGCGCCCAACTGGTTCTTCGCCGTGCCGCGGATCTGGGAGAAGCTGAAGGCCGGCCTGGAGGCGATGCAGGCCGCGCAGCCCGAGGAGCAGCGCGGCGCTCGAGGAGGCCGCGCTGGCGGCATCGCTCGAGCGCGTGCGCCTGCGCCAGCAGCGGCGAGCCCGTGCCCGAAGAGCTCGAGGCGCAGGTGGCGCAGGCCGACGAGCGAGATGTTCTCCAAGCTGCGCGAGATGCTCGGGCTCGATCAGGCTGATCGCGGTCAACGTCGGCGCCGCGCCGACGCCGGTCGAGGTGCTCGAGTTCTTCCACGCGATCGGGATCGAGCTCGGCGGAGCTGTGGGGCATGTCCGAGACCTGCGGCGCCGGGACGTGCAACCGGCCCGGCCACGTCAAGATCGGCACCGTCGGACCGGCCGCCCCCGGGCGTCGAGCTCAGGCTGGCCGACGACGGCGAGGTGCTCGTGCGCGGCGAGTTCGTGATGATCGGCTACCGCAACGCTCCGGAGAAGACCGCCGAGGCGATCGACGCCGGACGGCTGGCTGCACACCGGCGACATCGGCGAGATCGACGACGACGGCTTCCTCAAGATCGTCGACCGCAAGAAGGAGCTGATCATCAACGCGGCCGGCAAGAACATGTCGCCGGCGAACATCGAGGCGGCGCTCAAGACCGGGCAGCCCGCTGATCGGGCAGGCGTGCTGCATCGGCGACGCGCAGCCCTACAACACGGCGCTGATCGTGCTCGACGCCGACTTCGCGCCGCAGTGGGCGGCGCAGCACGGGCTCGACGACGCCGTCGCTCGAGGCAGCTCGCCGACGAACCCGAAGATGATCGAGGCGGTCCAGGCCGGCGTCGATGCCGCCAACGAGCGCCTCGCGCGCGTCGAGCAGATCAAGAAGTTCACGATCGTCCCGCGGCGACTGGCTGCCGGGCGGCGATGAGCTGACCCCGACGATGAAGCTCAAGCGCAAGCCGATCGCGGCCAAGTACGCCGGCGAGATCGAGGCGATGTACTCCGGGTAGCCGTCGCGGTGCCTCGGCGCCGCCGTTAGGCTTTCCGGATGCGGCTGGACCGGTGGGCGAGCGGCATGGCGGTGTGCGCAGCGACTGCGCTCGCAATCGCGGTCGGCGCTGGCGGAGGTTCGGCGGCGGCCGGGCGCACTCCGGCGCGACGCGCGCACGCGGCCGGTCTTCCCGCCGCCGCCCGGGGGCCGCTCTCGACCGTGCTCGGCGGTCTCGAACCGGGGTACCGGATCGCCGGGCTGCGCACGTGGAGTCCGGTGGCCGGCGTGGGCGCGCGCTTCGGCCCGCACGGGGCTGTGATCGAGGCCGGGTCGACGCGGGTGGGGATCAGCCTCACCGCCTGGGGCCGAGGTCCAGCGACCGAGCGGCTTCGGGCGGCGCGCCCGCTCGTCGACGCGAACCGGGTCGACTACGACCACGGCCCGGTCACCGAGTGGTGGGCGAACGGTCCGCTCGGGCTCGAGCAGGGATTCGAGGTGTTCTCGCGCCCTGCGCAGGGCGACGGCCCTCTGACGCTGGCGCTCGGGCTCTCGGGCACGGTTCGCGCGAGCTTGGCGGCCGGCGGTGGATCGGTGTTCCTGCAGGGCGAGCGCGAAGCACTGCGGTACGGGTCGCTGGTCGCGACGGACGCGGCCGGCCGCGCTCTGCCGGCGCACATGGCGCTGCTCGGCGGGGGGCGGCGCCTCGCGATCGAGGTCGACGATCTCGGCGCCTCCTATCCGATCCGGGTGGATCCGTTCGTCGAGCAGGCCGAGCTGAGCGTCGCCGGCGCCTCCGCGGGCGCACTCGACGGTCAGTCGGTCGCGACCGACGGCAGCACGATCGTGATCGGCGCGCCCCAGGGCGCTGAGGCCCCGCATGGCGCGGCGTACGTGTTCTCCGAGCCTCGCGGCGGTTGGGCGTCGACCGCCGCGCCGTCCGCGACGTTGACCGCGAGCACCGACGAGTTCGGCTCGTCCGTGGCGATCGACGCCGGCGGGGACACGATCGCGGTCGGCGCCGGCTGCCACTGCGACAGCACCCAGGGCGCGATCGATGTGTACACGCGCCCGGCGAGCGGGAGCTGGGCGACGGCCTCGACGCCGAACGCGACGCTGAGCGCGAACGACACACAGGATGGGGACGGTCTCGGCTACTCCGTAGCGATCGACGCGGGTGGGGACACGATCGTCGCCGGTGCGCCCTACCACAAGATCGAATCGAACGCCGGCCAAGGCGCGGCGTTCGCGTTCCAGCGGCCGCAGAGCGGCGTCTGGGCCACGACCGGCGACCAGACGGCCGAGCTGGCAGCGCCGAGCTCGGGCGAGGGGGCCGGCAGTGCGGACGAGAACCTCGGCGAGTCTGTAGCGATCGACTCGAGCGGCGACACGATCGTCGCAGGCGCCCCGGGTGGCAACGAGGCGTACGTGTTCCAGGAGCCGAACCCCCCGTCGTGGGGCGGCCACAGCGGGGACGTCAACCAGGTCTCGGTGCTGGGCGCGACCGGCGCCTCGTACCTGGGCGTCTCGGTGGCGATCTCGAACGACGGCGGCATCGTCGTCGCCGGCGCGCCTCTCACGGGCGGCACGACCTTCCAGGGGGCGGGGTACGTGTTCACGAGGCCGAACATCGGCTGGCCTCAGAGCGCGCTGCCGGTCGCGGACCTCGAGAGCTCGCCCAGCTATGACAACGCCTCGCTCGGCACCTCGGTCGCGATGTCGGGGGACGGCGACACCGTGTTCGCCGGCGCGACCGGCGTGGGGGACTATGCCCCGGGCGGCGTGCTGACCTACCCGGCCGCCGCGGTCTACCAGTTCGAGGCTCCCGCCGACGGCTGGCCGATATCGACCACAAGCACGTTGACCGTCACCCCGAGCCTGACGCTCCACGCGGCCGACTCGACGCCACAGGACTACTTCGGTCAGAGCGTGTCGCTCGCCGGCGGCACGCTCGCGGTCGGCGCGCCTGAGCACAACGTCGGCGCGAACACGATGCAGGGAGTCGCCTACGCATTCGGCTACCCCTCGCCGGCGGTGAGGATCGGCACCCCGGCGAACGGCGGCTCATATTCTCAGGACGAGCCGGTGTGGGCGTCGTATTCGTGCTCCGTGACGGGCGCGACGATCACCGCCTGCAGCGGAACTGTGGCGAACGGCAGCCCGATTGACACGGCGTCGCCGGGCGAGCACCGGTTCACGGTCACGGCCACCACCGACGACGGGCTCCGGGCGAGCGCCACCGTCTCCTACACGGTCGCGGCGGAGCCGGTGGTGAGCGGCCTTCGCCAGACCCACAGCCGGTGGCGCGCCGGGCACGGACGGGCCTCGATCAGCCGCGCCCGGCACGCCGCGGGCCCGGCCGTCGGCACGACGTTCTCGTTCTCGGCGAGCGCCGCGGTGAAGGTGACGCTCGCGTTCTCGCACGCGGTCGCTGGCCGGCGGGCCAAGGGCAGGTGCGTCCCCGGGGGCAAGCGCGGCCGGACGTGCAGGACGACTGTGAAGCTCGGGACGCTTGCGCTGAACGCGCGCAAGGGGTCCGATCGGGTGAGCTTCGATGGCCGCGTCTCCTCGAGGCTGACGCTCCGGCCCGGGAGCTACACGGTCACCCTGGCGGCGGATGAAGGTCGTGTCAGCGGGCACTCGACGCTGACGTTCACGATCGTGAGATAGGCGTCTCCCATCGGCGCTCGCTACTTCGTGGCCTCGAAGATGAAGGCCTCCGTCTTGTGCGCCGTGTCGATGTTGATCCCATAGCAGCCCGGGGCGCGGACGCGGACGAACGTCGGCCAGGCCTGGGTGTGGCCCGCGGCGGCGTAGATCTGGAGCTCGTCGTAGGGCTTGTGGCCCTCGCCGAAGCCGACGGCGTTCGGGCCGTTGAGCTGGCGGCCGCGGATCAGGATCGGTCCGGTGAATCCGGCCGCCGGCGCCCACGTGACGGGAACCCCGTCCCACTGGCTGCCGAGGAACCCCGACACGCGCGCGTGCGTCGCGATGTTGGGGGTGATCGGCCCCCGTGCAGTGCCAGTGGGGCAGGTGTGTCCGTCCATCGCCGGGAGCAGCAGCTTTCGGCGCAGAGATGAGGGCACCGCGCCGGAGCAATGCTCGGTGCAGTTCTCGTACGTCGCATAGCCGGTGGTCTGCGCGAGCCCGGCGGGCGCGGCCGGTGTCCCCGAAGGGATCGGCGGCGCCGCCGTAGCCTCTTCCGAGCTCACCGTGCTCGAGCTGGCTGTCGGCGTCGAGCTGGTCGTGGAGCTGCGAGTCGTTCGGGATGAGCTGGTGCTCGTCGTCGGCTGGTAGCGCTCGAGCTCGAACTCGTGACGCTCGCGGCCGTCGTCGAGGACGAGTGCGAGGAGGACGAGCCGCAACCCGCGACGACCATCGCGGCGGTCGACGCCAACAGACACCACACCGGCCTCATGCGCCTCGGTCCCGGCCCGTGGCGGCGATCGATCGCCACACGAGCTCCACCGGGTGGTGGATCGGCAGCGGATGACCGAGCTCGCGCAGATGGAGGTCGAGCTGAGCCGCGCAGCCGGGGTTGCCGGCGGCGATCGCCTCGGCGCCGGTCTCGAGCAGGTGCGTCGCCTTGCGTCTGCCGAGCTCGGCGGCCGCCTGCGGCTGGACGAGGTTGTAGATCCCGGCCGAGCCGCAGCAGACGATCGCGCTCGGTCGCGACCTCGAGCAGCTCGAGCTCCGGGATCGCTCGCAGCAGCTCGCGCGGCTCGGAGCGGATCCCCTGGGCGTGGGCGAGATGGCAGGCGTCGTGATAGGCGACCCGCAGCGGCACCGGCGCCGCGCGGCGCGCGGGCCGGCACCGCGACGAGCAGCTCGGACACGTCCCGAACGCGCGCCGCGAATGCGTGCGCGGCCGGGGTGCCGAGCAGCTCTCCGTACTCCTTCATCGCCGAGCCGCAGCCGGCGGCGTTGACGACGACGTGGTCGAGCCGGCCGAGCTCGGCGAACGCCGGACCGTGCTCGCGCGCGCGTGCGAGCGCCGCCTCCTCCTCGCCCGCGTGGAGCTCGAGCGCGCCGCAGCAGTCCGGCAGCCGCGGGGCGAGCACCTCGAACCCCTCGGCCGCCAGCGCGCGCACGGTCGCCCGGTGCACCTGCGGGTAGAAGACCCGCTGCACGCAGCCCAGCAGCAGGCCGACGCGGCCGCGCTGCGTCGCCGATCGCGGCGGTCCGCTCCGGCGGATCGCCGCCTCGGCGGGAGCGTCGCGAGCACGCGCGGCGCGACCTTCGCGAGCGCCGCCAGCCGTCCGGGCAGCCGCCGGTCGGCGTGCGTCGCGCGGGCGGCCGCGATCGCCGGGGCGAGCGCGCGCAGGCGCTTGGGGTGGGGGAGCGTCTCGAACAGCAGCCGGCGCAGCGCCCGGTCGGCCGCTGGATCGCTCGTAGTGGCGCTCCACCTGCGGCCGCACCCGCTCGATCAGGCGGTCGTAGCGCACGCCGGACGGGCAGGCGGTCACGCACGCCATGCAGCCCAGGCAGCGGTCGAAGTGCGTGACCATCTCGTCCGACAGCTCGCCGCCCGGCTTGACGGCCTCGTCGATCAGCACGATCCGGCCGCGGGGCGAGTCGGCCTCCTGCGCCCACAGCACGTAGGTCGGGCAGGCGTCCAGGCAGAAGCCGCAGTGGACGCAGTCGTCGATCACGTCCTGCTCGGGCGGCCGGTGATCGTCGAACGCCGCCATCAGATCCGCTCCGACGAACAGTGCCGGGGTTGCAGGTCGCCGGCCGGGTCGAAGCGCGCCTTGATCCGCCGCATCAGCTCGAGCGCCGCCGGTGCGACCGGTCCCCACGGGTCCAGCTCGGACGCGCAGCTCGGCGGGCGCGTCGAGCAGGACGGTCGAGCGCGCATCGCCGGGCAGCCGCCGCGCAGCCGCGCGAGACCGCGTCGGGTCGACCTCACGAAGCTCGCCCGAGCGCGGCGCGGCCGACGAGCGTCCCGCCGTCACCCGTCGGCCGCGCCAGCACGCGCGGCCAGCGCGGTCGGTCGGGCGGCGACCCGCAGGATCGCCTGCCCGGCCGAGCGCTGGCCGGCTCGCTGGCGCGCCCACAGCTGCTCGTCCTCGTCGATCACGCTCGACCTGCTCGAGGCCGGCCGCGCGCATCAGCTCGCGCCGCCCGCTGCGCCCGGCGGCCGGGCTCCGGGCCCGCGCAGCGGGCCAGCAGCCCGCCCCGCCCGCCGCGCCAGGCGACGTCGAGCGCCTCGAGCTCGAGCGGCGCCGCCGGCGAGCGCCGCGCCGCCGCCGCGAGCACGTCGGAGCGTCCGCGGTCGCCCCGAGCGCGGTCGCGCTGGTCTCGGGCCGCGGATGCAGGCGGACGTTGACCGACAGGATCAGCCCGAGCGTCCCGAACGACCCGGCGAACAGCTTGGCCAGGTCGTAGCCGGCGACGTTCTTGATCACCTTCCCGCCGGAGCGGGCGATCGTCCCGTCGCTGAGCGCGACGGTCGCGCCGACGACCAGGTCCCGCGGCGCGCCGTAGCGGTGGCGCAGCGGCCCGCTGTCGCCGGTGGCGACGCACGCCGCCGATCGTCGCGGCGTGCTCGGCGCGCAGGCCGAGCGGCGGGTCGAGCGCGAGCATCTGCCCGGCGGCCGCGAACGTCGCGCTGGGCCGACGCGCCAGCGGCACGCCGGCCTGCAGAATCGCGGTCAGGTCGCCCGCGTTGTGCTCGAGCGATCCGATCCAGCCCGGCGGTGTCGCAGCTCGATGTCCGGCGTCGGCGCGCCGGCTGCCCCAGCCGAGCTTGGTGCCGGCGCCGACGATCCGCACCCTGCGGCCCTCCGCCGTCGGCGCGCGCGAGCGCCGCGGCGGCGTCCTCGAACGTCGTCGGGGCTGAGCGTCCGGTGGCATCGACACTAGAACCGCTCCGCGATGCCCGGCGCGCTCGAGCGGGTGCTCGCGGTAGGGGCCGGGGACCTCGCCGCACAGCCGCGGAGTCGGCATCACCTTGCCCGGGTTCGCCAGCCCGTGCGGGTCGAACGCGCAGCGCAGCCGCTGGAAGGCGTCGAGGTCGGGCTCGGCGAACATCGACGGCATGTAGGCCTTCTTGTCGATGCCGACGCCGTGCTCGCCGGTGATCGAGCCGCCGGCGTCGACGCAGGCCTTGATGATCAGCCCGGCCAGCTCCTCGGCCCGCGCGGCCTCGCCCTCGCGTGGCCGAGTCGTAGCAGACGAGCGGATGCAGGTTGCCGTCGCCGGCGTGGAACACGTTGGCCACGCGCAGCTCGTACTCCGCGGCGAGCTCGTCGATCCGCCGCAGCACCTCGGACAGGCGCGTGCGCGGGATCACCCCGTCCTGGACGTAGTAGGCGGGCGCGATCCGGCCCATCGCCGCGAACGCCGCCTTGCGCGTGCGCCAGATGCAGGTCGCGCTCCTGCGTCTGCTGAGCGCGACCCGCACGTCCAGCGCGCCCGCGCGCAGCGCACAGCTCGATCAGCGTGCTCGAGCCGCGCCAGTGCACTCCTCGCGCGGGCCGTCGAGCTCGACCAGCAGCGCCGCGCCCGCATCGAGCCGGTAGCCGGCGCCGGTCGCCTGCTCGGCGGCCTCGATCGACAGGCGATCCATCATCTCGATCGCGCCGGGGACGATCCCCGCCGCGACGATCGCGGTGACCGCGTCGCCGGCCGCCCGCGTGTCCTCGAAGAACGCGAGCAGCGTGCGCATCGCCTCCGGGGCGGGCACGACGCGCAGCGCTGATCCTGGTCGCGACCCCGAGCGTGCCCTCGGAGCCGACGAACGCCCCGAGCAGGTCGTAGCCGGGGTCGTCGCGGTCGAGCTCGACGACGCTGCCGTCGGTCAGCACGACCTCGAGCCCGGTGACGTAGTTGGTCGTGAACCCGTACTTGAAGCAGTGCGCGCCGCCCGAGTTCTCGGCGACGTTGCCGCCGATCGAGCAGACGATCTGGCTCGAGGGGTCCGGCGGGTAGAAGTGGCGTCGGCGCGACCGCCCGGGAGACCGCCAGGTTGGTGACGCCCGGCTCGACGACGACGCGCGAGTCCTGGAGCTCGACCGACAGGATCCGCCGCATCCGCGCGAGCACGATCAGAACGCCCTCGGCGACCGGCAGCGCGCCGCCCGACAGGCCCGGTCCCGGCGCCCCGGGCGACCCACGGCACGCCCGCCTCGTAGCAGGCCCGCACCACCTGCTGCACCTGCTCGGCGGTGCCGGGCAGGACCGCAGCGACGGGCATCTGCCGGTAGTGCAGCAGCCCGTCGGAGCGGTAGGTCGCGAGCTCGTGCGCGTGAGTCAGCACGTATTCGCGACCGCAGATCTCCCTGAATCGCGCGATCAGGTCGGCGACATCGCCCATCGCCGAATCCTACGAAGCCTGGCTAGCCGGTGATCGCGACGTGCCGGCTGTAGACGGTGTACCCGGGCGCCAGCTGGGTGTCGGATGACGGATACGTATACGTCAGCCGGACGGTGCCGCTGTCCGAGAACGACACGTGCGTGTCGAAGTACCCCATCGGGTTCGTGAGCTTGATCGTCGCGACGGTCTTGAACGAGCTGCTCGAGCCGGACGCGAACTGGATCCTCACGGATTGCGCGTCGCCACCGGTGTCGAGATCCGCGTACGGTGCGGGGCGGGCGCAGCCCCACACCTCGAGCCGGTGGCCGCGCGTCTTCGGCAGGTACAGCGGCAGCCGCCACGCGTAATAGGCGGGCTTCGGCTTGTTGTTCCAGCTCTCGAGCCCGCTCGCGTAGTTGTCGTCGTTGCCGTAGTCGTTGGCGGGAGTCGGCCGCTCGGGATCCGTCAGCTGGTACTGGTCGAACGACGCGATCCGCGGGTTCTTCCACGAGATGTACTCGGCCCAGTTGAGCCACGCCGCGGCCGTCGCCTGCGACACCACGCCGTACTGCGACTTGCGCGGCGGCGCGGTCTGGTAGCCGTACTCGGTGTCATAGATCTGATAGCGCTTGTGGGATCCGTAGGCGCGGATCGAGCGGTCGAGCGCGCCCGTGAGGTCGCCGATATCGCCGAGCGACGCGCACAGGCCGCTGTGCACGCACGTTGCGTAGAACTCGCCGTCCGGCGGGCCGTAGTTGGAGTAGAGGTGCGCGGAGAAGCCGCTCGCGCCGAACAGCCCCGGGTTGTTGCGCGCGAACGCTCGCGAGCCCGAGGCGGTCGTCGGGCAGCCCTGGGCGCGTGCGGTCGCGCCGCCCAGCGGGCGATAGTTCGAGCCGACGCAGTAGAGCGAGCGCACGAACAGGACCGGGAACATGTAGCCCTTGAAGTCGTGTGGATAGCCGCGCGGCGCGAGCTCGCCGATCAGGATCGTGTCGTGGCCGTGCCCCGAGGCCGAGAGGCCCTTCCACCCCGACGCGACGAGGCTCCGGTAGATCCCCGGAGAAACCGGGTTGACGTTGTTCTCGCCCGACCCCTGGGGCTCGAGGCTCGATTGGTAGTTGGGCTCGTTCCACAGCGACCAGGTCGTGACCCTCGGCAGCGGCGACGAGGCGCCGGCGGGCGTGTACCTGCCCGTGTAGCGCTTCCCGACAGCTTGTACGAACCGGGCGTAATCGGCGCCCGAGGGGTCCTGGCTGCCCTGGGCGCTGACGGGGGCGCTGCGCGGCATCGCCCACAGCGGCGCGCGGCCGTCGATGTCGAGATCCACCTTGATCCCGTCCGCCTGCGCGTCTTCGATGATCTCGTCCGGCAGCGACCAACCGCCGGCCGGATAGCTGCCGGGGTTCGAAGCGTCGAACCTGCTCGGCATGCGTCGCGAGCCGGGGTCCGGAGCGATCTGGTTCCAGTGGATGATCAGCCGCAGCTCGCGAGCGCCGAGCAGCCGCATCGTGTGCAGCGTCGCGACCGGGTTCGCGTCGAGCTCGACGCCCGGCTCGAAGATCGACGTCTCCGAGCTCGATGCCAGCGCCGGAGCGGCAGTTGCGAGCACGCCGACGACCGCGGCGCTGAGAACCGTTCGAAGCCGCATCTAGTTTTCGGTCACCGAAACGAGCCGGCTGAAGACCGTGTAGCCGGGCGCCAGCATCAGGTCGGCGGCGGGGTAGGTGTACGCGAGCCGAACCGTGCCGCTGCCGGGGAAGCCGACGTGGGTGTCGATGTATCCCTCGCTGTTCGTGATCGGCACGGTCAAGACGGTCGTGAACGTGCTCGAGCCCTTGGGCTCGAACTGGACCTCCACCGTCTGGCTCGTGCCGGGTGACTCGCGCGCCGCGGTGGGCGCCGGGCGCGCGCCACCCCAGACCTGGATGTACTGCCCGGCCGAGAAGCTCGTGACCGGTAGGAACAGCGGCACCCGGAACGCGTAGTAGGACGGCTTGTAATGGCCGTCCCAGGTCTCGAGGCCGCTCGCGTACGGCTGGTGCCCGTTGTACTTCGTGGACTGCGGGTCGATCAGCAGGTACTGGTCGTACGATGCGATCTGCGGGTTCTTGTAGGACAGGTACTCGGCCCAGTTCATGTAGTCGGCGGCGGTGCTGAGCGACACGTTGTAGTAGTTCGTTGTCTTGTTGTGGAAATGAGCCACCAACGGGGGGGCCGTCTTGTACCCGTACTCGGTGCTGTACACCGCCGGGGACAGATGCGAGCCGTAGGCACGCTGCACCTTGTCGGCCGCGGTGATCAGGTCTCCGATGTCCCCCAGGGACGCGCACAGCGCGTTGTGGAGGCAGCCCGCGTACCGCTCGGTGTTCGGGGGATACCAATCGCTGTACGGGTGCACGGAGATGCCGGTGGCGGCGAACAGCACCGGGTTCTGCGAGCGGAACCGGCGTGAGCCCGCCGCGTTGGTCGGACAGCCGAGCGCGGACGCCGCGCTGCCGCGGAGTTGCTGGTACTTGGGACTGACGCAGTAGAGCCATTGCAGGAACGAAACGGGGTACAGGCCGCTCGGGCCGGTGCCACGCGGCGTGAGCTCGCCGAGCAGCACGTGGTCGTGCCCATGGCCGGTCGCCCTGAGCGCATTCCACGCCGCGTCGGCGAGCCCGCGATAGATCCGCGGCGACGCGGGCGTGTTGGCACGTCCGGTCGACTGTGGCTTCAGGCTCGCGGTGTAGTTCGCCTCGTTCCAGATCGCCCAGGTCGTCACGTCGGGCAGCGGCGCGGTTGCTCCCGGCGGTTCGTAGTGGCCGTTGTACCGGCTGGCGACGGCCTCGTAGAACGCCTGGTAGGCCGAGTCGGTGGGTGCCCAGGAGCCGCCCGCGTGCGCCGGATGGCCGGGGGCGAGGGCCCACAGCGGCGTCGCGCCCGCGACGTCGATGTCAACGGTGATGCCGGCCGCGTGCGCAGCCTCGATCGCCGCGTCGTACGGAGCGAAGCGACCGGCCGGGTAGGCGCCGGGATTCGAGGCGCTGAAGTGCTTGGGCGCCTTCGTCGACCCGGGGCTGGGGGCGATGTCGTCCCAGTTGAGGTTGAGACGGATCGAGCTGACGCCGAGCAGCAGCAGCGTGTGGATCGTGTCGGTGGGATCGGAGAGCACCGACGGCCCCGGCTCCATGATCGAGATCTGGGAGGTCGACGCCCGCGCGGTTGACGCGGTCCATGCGCACAGACCGGCGACGAGAATGGCCACGAGGGCGAGCAGACGTTGTGGACGTGCGGTGAAGGGCATGGTTCACAAAACAACTGGCGGCAAGCGGAAGTTGCGCCGCCGGTGGCGCCTGTCCGAGCGCGCACCAGACTCCCTCGCCGCTCAGCCTAGCGAACGACCCGCGATCAGCGCGCCGACACCGCGACCGTCCGGCTGAAGATCTCCGGTCCTTGCGGATAGCGCCACGCGAGCCGGACGAGGCCGGTTCCGGGGAACGCGTGGCGGACGTCGAAATAGCCGTATGGATCGGTCAGCACGATCGTCGCCACGGTCCTGAACGAGGCTCCCGAGCCGGCGGCGAACTGGATCCGGACGTGCTGGACCGCGCCGGTGTCGATGCGCGCGTACCGGGCCGGGCGCACGCATCCCCAGACCTCGATCGCCTGCCCCGACGCGAACCGAGTGACCGGCAGCCACAGCGGCACCCGGAACGCCGCGTACACGGCCTTCGGGCGTCCGTCCGCGAACTCGAGCCCGGTATCGAACTCGGATCCGCTGGCCGCCGGCGGATCGAGCAGCTGGTACTGGTCATAGGAGCGCAGGCGCGGGTTGCGCCAGCTGAGGTACTCCGCCCAGTTGATCAGCCCCGACGCGATCGCCGGGCTCGCCTCGAACGCACGCGGCGGGTCCGTGGTGTACCCGAACTCGGTCGACCAGATCGGGAAGCGCTTGGAGGAGCCGTACGCCTGCTGCGCGCGGTCGAGCGTCGAGATCAGCTTCGGCAGCGCGGCGAAGTCGGCGTAGTCGGGCTCGCCGGGCGTCACGACGTCCGGTTGCGCCTCGCCCTGGGGATACGGGTGATCGGAGAAGCCGCTCGCCTCGAACAGCGCCGGGTTCTCGGCTCGGAATGCCTGCGAGCCAGCCGCTGTCGGTGGGCAGTCACGGGCGGTCGCCGCGGCGCCGCGCAGCGGCTCGAGCGTGGGGCCGAGGCAGTACAGCGCGCGCACGAAGCGGAGCGGCACCATGCCGTCCGCCTGCTCGATCCCGCGGGGCGCCAGCTCGCCGATCAGGATCGTGTCGCCGCCGTGGCCGGTTGCGTGCAGCCCCGTCCAGGCTGCGTCGACCAGGCCACGGTAGAG
Source organism: uncultured Solirubrobacterales bacterium (assembly GCA_963826895.1). Classification (GTDB taxonomy): domain Bacteria; phylum Actinomycetota; class Thermoleophilia; order Solirubrobacterales; family Solirubrobacteraceae; genus Palsa-465. The sequence continues at coordinate 196,428 of CAWGYJ010000004.1, read as the reverse complement.
CGCGGGGGAGACGGGGACCTGCCAGTCGTCGATCGCCTGCGGGGCGAGCTCGGGGCCGTAGTTCGGCTCGTTCCAGATCGACCAGATCGACACGCGTGGGAGCGGACTCGTGGCGCCCGCGGGCGTGTAACGGCCGCTGTACCGGGTGCCGACGGCGCGGACGAACGCGCCGAAATCGCCGTCAGACGGATGCCACTGGGCGACCAGGAGGTGATGGAACTCGGGCGCGCCCGGCCCCGCCGCCCAATCGGGGGGCGGCTCGGCGAGCGTCAGGTCGACGCCGATGCCGCGTGCCGCCGCGTCGCGGACGATCGCGTCATACGGAGCCCAACCCGCGGCCGGATACGCGCCGGGATCGGCGCCGTCGAACCCCGGGGGCGGCGTTCGGGAGCTGGAATCGGGGGCGACCGATGACCACGGGAGGAAGACCTTGATGTCGGTGACACCCAGTGAGCGGAAGAGGTCGAGCGTGCCCACCGGATCGGCCGTCAACTGCGGGCCGGCCTCGAACATCGAGACGAGTGGTGTCGTGCGGTGCGGCGTCGTGGGGTGCGGCCGCGGCGCGGGCGATGAGCCGCCGCAGCCGGCGAGGGCGAGCGCGGCTGCCAGCGCGAAGGGGAGGGGCTTGAGCAAGCGCCTGAAGATAGGGGTTCGCCGCCTAGAATCGCTCCCCATGGTCACCCAGGCGCGCACCGCCGCCGCGACCGCGGCCGCGCGGCCGGGGCGCTCGCGGGCGGCGATGATTCCGGCGGATGTCTGGGTCCTGGCCGGGATCACGGCGCTCGCCGCGGTGCTCCGGTTCGCGACGCTCACCGACCAGAGCTTCTGGTTCGACGAGGCGCAGGCTGCGCATGAGATGACGCGTTCGTTCGGGGGCATGCTCCACCTGTGGAGCGTTAACGAGCCCAACCCGCCGTTGTTCTTCGTACTCGCGTGGCCGTGGGCGCAGGTGTTCGGGACCGGCGAGGCGGGCATGCGCTCGCTGTCGGCGGTCGCGGGCGTCGCGCTGATCCCGCTGGTGTGGGCGTGCGGACGTGAGCTGATCTCCTCGCGCGCGGGCCTGGTCGCGGCCGCGTTGGCGGCGGTCAGCCCGTTCATGATCTGGTACTCGCAGGAGGCGCGGGAGTACATGTTGCTGAGCGCGCTGTGCGCCGGCTCGCTGCTGCTGTTCGCGCGGGCTCGGCGAACGCCCACGACGCGCCGGATCGCGTGGTGGGCGGTCGTCTCGGCGCTCGCGCTTGCGACGCAGTACTTCGCGGCGTTCCTCGTGTTCGCGGAGGCGGCGTGGCTCCTGTGGTCCGCTCGGAACCGCGCGAGCGTGGTCGCACTGGCGGCGCTCGTCGCAGTGCAGGGAGCGCTGCTCCCGCACGCGATCTCGCACGGATCGCATCCGACCGGCTGGATCGACTCGGTCGGGCCGCTGTCGGCGCGGCTGCGGCAGATGCCGGTGATCTTCTCGGTCAACACGCTGTTCAAGAGCAGCAGCTCGCTGGCCGCCGACGGGCTGCTGCTGGCGGCGATCGTCGCGGCGATCGCGATCGTGCTGCTGGTGATCGGCTCCTCGGACCGCGAGCTGCGCGGTGCCGGGATCGCGGCCGCGCTCGCGGGCTGCGTGATCCTGATACCGCTGGTGCTCGCGCTGGTCGGCCACGACTACTTCGAGACGCGCGCGATGATCGCCGCCTGGGTCCCGCTGGCGCTCGTGCTCGGCGCCGCGTGCACCGCGGGGAGGACCCGCGCACTGGCCCCGGTGGGCGCTGCGCTGGCGATCGTGCTGCTCGCTCTGTTCGTGTGGTCGGGCATCCGGATCGACGGGCATCCGTCCTACCAGCGGCCGGACTGGCGCGGCGTCGCGGGTCTGCTCGGCGCTCCCGGCGGCACTCGAGCGATCATCGCCTACGACGGGACCTACGCGACCGCACCCCTCGCTCTGTATCTGCCCGGCGTCAGCTGGAGCGGCTCCAGTGAGGACCCGGACAGCGACCCGGGCGCCCCGGTCAGGGTGACCGAGGTCGACGTCGTCGGCAACACCGCACAGCGGGTGGCGCGTCGTCTTCCGGCGGGGGTCCGGCTGATCTCCTCGCGCTCGCTGGACGGGAATCTGGTGGTCCGGTTCGCGCTCGCGCGCCCGCTCACGCAGTCCGCCTATCAGCTGTCCGCGCTCGCGCCGCGCCTCGTCGGGCCGGCGGGGTTGGGGAAGGTGCTGATCCAGACGCGCGGGTGAGCGACGCGGCGGCGAGCGGATGCGGCGTCGAGCGGTGCGATGAATAGTCGATCGTGTACACGAGGAACGCTGCCGCCAGCACGGCTGCGCCGGCCAATCGGCGGGGCGTGCGGAGCTCGTCCCGGCGCAGCGTGAACAGCAGGATCAGCAGCGCGAACGGGTCGACGTACTTCTGCCACGGGTAACGGATCGCGATCGCGGCGATCAGGAAGCAGCCGGCGATCACCGCTACGAGCCACGGTCGCTCCGCGCGCTGCAGACGGAGCCAGAGCACGGCGCAGGCCAGTGGCACGAGCACCCAGAACAGCACCGAGCTTCCGTGGATCGAGGGCAGGTGCCCCGCGACCTTCCAGACATCTCCGGCGGCCTCGTTCCCCGGTGTGGCCGGGAACAGCGCGAGCAGGACGGCGCCGGCGAGCGCGGCAATCAGCGGAGCGCGCACGACCCGCTTGATGCGCCCCGCGCGATCCTGGCCGGAGAGCAGCGCGCGCACGCTCGGGACCCACTCGGGCGCGAACAGGACGGTGCCGTAGATCCCGATCGACGCGAGCGTCAGCTCCATCGTCTGCAGCTCGAGCCCGCCGAGCGATAGCCCGCTGCCGCCCTTCTTCGCGCAGAGCCCGCACGAGCCCGGGTCGCCGCCCACAGGAACGAGGCCGTGCCAGTTGAGGAACAGGAGCCCGACGGGCACCACCGACAGCGCCACGGCTCCGAGCGCGACCGCACGCTCGCGCCACGACAGCTTCGCCCCGGGGCGCAGCGCGTACAGCGCCGCGACCGGGACGAGGAACGCCGCGCTCTGCCGGGTCAGCGTTGCCGCGGCGATCAGCGCGCAGCCGGCGAGGAACGGGCCGAGCCGATCGCATTCGCGGAACCGCTCCAAACGGTCGATCGCGAGGATCGAGAACAGCAGCGCCAGGTTGTCGGTTCCGAGCCTGAACGACTGGCCGAACACGTACGGCGAGATCACGAACAGCAGCGTCATCGCGAGCGCCTGGATGCGCTCCATCCGCAGCCGCTTCGCCAGCAGCCCGAATACGGCCAGCGCCAGCCCGTAGGAGATCAGCACCTGCACCAGCCGCAGGCGCCACAGCTGATATCCGATCACCTTCCCGATGTAGGCCATCAGCAGGTGATAGAGCGGCGTCTGTGCGGCGTGGTAGCTGTGCAGGTCCGGAAACGGCAGCTCGCGCGAGAAGCGCAGGATCGTCGGGTAGTGGTAGACGAGCTCGTCGGAACCGTGGAAGATCGGCAGCGTCGCGGTCATTCCGCGCAGCACGCTGATCATCAGCAGGAACGGGATCGCGAGCACCGTGCGCGCGAACCACGGGCGCTCGCTGAGCGACTGCAGAGCGACGGGCATCGCGCCGCAGTATTGCTACGCTCGCCGCGCTCCGGGACCCGACGGTGCAACCGTGCGCAAGCAGATCCGCAGCCACATCCTGGTCGCGCTGGTCGCGACGACAGCGTGCCTGACAGCCGCCACGCCCGCTTGGGCGGGGATCGGCGCTCCCGTGATCGCCGACTGCCAGGCGCACCTGCGGCTGACCCGGCACTACAGCGTCGCGCAGCTGGAGAACGCGTTGGCGACCATGCCCGCGGACGTCCAGGAGTACAACAACTGCGTCGCGGTGATCGAGTCGGCGCTGACGCATCCGGGAGGGAAGGGCGCCAACAACGGCACCGGCAGCGGCTCGGGGAGCTCGTTCCTGCCCACGCCGGTGATCGTCGTGCTCGTGCTGCTGGTGCTGGCGGCGGTGACTTTCGGCGCCCTGTCGGTGCGGCGCCGGCGTGGCCCCTGAGCGGGGCCCTTCTACACTGGACCGAGCCATGGCCTCAGAGCGCCAGATTCACGTCGGCGCGGTGCCGATCGGCGGCGGCGCGCCGGTCGCCGTCCAGACGATGACGAAGACCGAGACCGCCGACCTCCAGGCGACGATGGACCAGATCCACCGCGTCGCCGAGGCCGGCGCCGACATCGTCCGCGTGGCCGTGCCGCGTGACAAGGATGCCGAGGCGCTGAAGACGATCGTGCGCAGTCGCCGATCCCGATCATCGCCGACATCCACTTCAACCACACGCTCGCGCTCAAGGCGCTCGACGCCGGCGCCGCATTGCGTGCGCCTGAACCCGGGCAACATCGGCGGCCCCGACAAGGTCGCGGAGGTGACCGCGCCGCGCGACCGAGCTCGGCACGCCGCTGCGGGTCGGGGTCAACTCCGGCTCGCTGCCCGCGCACCTGCGCCAGCTCGAGTACGACAACCCCGTCGAGGCGCTCGTCACTGCCGCGGTCGAGACCGTCGAGCTGATGGAGCGCCTGGACTTCCGGCGACTTCAAGGTGTCGATGAAGTCGACCTCGGTGCCGAACACGATCGCGTCGAACCGCCTGCTCGCCGAGCGGATCCCGTATCCGCTGCATCTCGGCGTGACCGAGGCCGGAACGAAGTGGTCGGGCTCGCTGAAGTCGGCTGTCGGGTCTCGGGACGCTGCTGGCCGACGGGATCGGCGACACGATCCGGATCTCGCTCTCGACGTTCCACGCCGAGGAGGAGGTCAAGGTCGCCTGGGAGATCCTCAAGGCGCTGAAGCTGCGCGAGCGCGGCCCGGTGCTGATCGCCTGCCCGACCTGCGGCCGGCTCCAGTTCGACATGGACACGGTCGTGGCCGAGGTCGAGCGGCGGCTCGAGGCCTACGAGGACCCGATCGAGGTCTCCGTGCTCGGCTGCGCGGTCAACGGCATCGGCGAGGCGCGCCACGCCGACTTCGGGATCACCGGCGCCAAGGACATGGGGATGATCTACTCCAAGGGCGAGCCGCTGAAGAAGGTCCGCACCGAGGACCTGGTCGACGAGCTGTTCAGGGAGATCGACAAGTACTACGCCGCCGGCAAGCGGGTCGAGCGCGACGAGGCGCAGGCGGCCGAGGCGCGCGAGTGGCTCGCGGAGAACGAGGACGAGACCGCGATGACGCCCGAGCGCATGGCGGCGCTCGAGGCCGCGGCGGCGGCTGCTTCGGACGACTCCGAGCCGGCGATCCGCCTCGACGAGGCCGTCTCACCCGTCGCCGGCCGCCGCTTCACCCGCGCCTGAGCCGGCCCTCAGGCGCCTCGCGCCACCTCGTCGTCGGGCGTGAGGCGCGTCAGGCTCGAACGCCGACCTTGGAGCGCCTCACGCCACCTCCTCGGCGGGCGTGAGGCGCGTCAGGGTCGCGTCTCGCGTCGGTCGCGCGATCGAAAGCGCGGACCGGACGGGCGACGCTACGAGACCGCTTCGAACTGCTCGGCGACCTTCGGCCAGTTGACGACGTTCCACCACGCGTCGATGTAGTCCGGCCGGCGGTTCTGGTACTTGAGGTAGTAGGCGTGCTCCCATACGTCGACGCCGAGCAGCGGCGTCTTGCCGTCCGAGATCGGGCTGTCCTGGTTGGGCGTCGACACGAGCGCCAGCCCGGAGCCGTCGTGCACGAGCCACGACCAGCCCGAGCCGAAGCGGTTGACGCCACCGTCCTTGAACTTCGCCTGGAAGTCGGCGAACGAGCCGAACGCCGCGTTGATCGCGTCCGCGAGCGCGCCGTCGGGCTCGCCGCCGCCGTTGGGGCTCATCCACTCCCAGAACAGCGAGTGGTTGTAGTGCCCGCCCGCGTTGTTGCGGACCGGGCCCTGCTTGTCGGAGGGCAGCTCGCCCAGGTTGCGGAGCACCTCCTCGACCGGCGTGTCTGCCCACTCGGTGCCTTCGAGCGCCGCGTTGGCCTTGTCGACATACGCCTGGTGGTGCTTGTCGTGGTGGACGCGCATCGTCGCCTCATCGATGTGAGGCTCGAGGGCGTTGTAGGGGTACGGAAGGTCCGGGACGGAATAGGCCATGGATAGCTCCTTATACGCAATCGCTGATTCATCCACTTCTATCAGAGTGGCCATACCCCGAACCGGCTACGAAATCCCGGCGCGCGCCCAGCGTCCGGCGGCGCGGCTAGCGCCGTTTGGGCGGCAGCTTCAGCGTCAGGCTCGACGAGCCGACGGTCGCCGAGTTGGCGCTCGTCCCTTTCAGCGTCACCTCGACGAGCACCCGCAGCCTGTGGAACCGCGCGATCAGCTTGCGCCCGGCGGAGCCGAGCGTGAGCATCAGCGTCGCGTCGTGGCCGGCGGCGATCGTGAAGCGCTTGGAGCCGACCGTCACTGTCTTCTTGTACGCCTTCGCGCCGGCCGTGACGGCGATGATCTTGCTGCCGCGCAGTTGCTCGGTTGACAGCTCGGAGACGCTGCCCTTGCAGGTTGCGCCCGTGCAACCCAGCACGATCGTGACGGCGTCGCCTTTGGCGTGCGCGCGCTTGAGTATCTTCAGCGAAGGCGACGGCGAGGGCTTCGGCCCGCTGACGCCGTTCCCGTCTCCCGTTTCCATTGCTGTTTCCGTTGTCCGCGGGGGCGGTGAGCACGTCATCGACGAGCGACAGGTCGGCGAGCGTGGCGTCGAGCAGCGGATCGTTACCGTCGCCGTTGGCGCCAGCCGCAGCCGCAGCCAGCTTTGCCTGGCGCGCCTGCGCGGAAGAGCCCTGTTCGGCTCCAAGGTCCGCCTTGACCGCAGCTGCGAATCCGAGCGCCTCCTGCTTCATGTCGGTTTCGAGCGTCCCGCCCGGCGCGGCCGGATCCGTTGCGGGCGGGTTGTTGTACGCGTTCTGGAAGAACGCCTGGAGCTGATCGCCCGGCGAGCTGTCATCGAGCAGATCGTTGGGGCCGTAAACCACGGACCGCAGCGTCGGATCGCTGGCGAGTGCCACCGGCAGGGCGAGCGCGGTGTAGTCGTCGACAAGCGCGCGGGCACCGTTCAGCGCGGTCACGGCGTCGGCGATCTCGCTGCTCGACCCCATCTGCGTCAGCACGTCGTCGTAGTAGCCCTGCTGCAGGCTCGTCAGCTTCTGGTCGACTGCGGTGACGACGGTCGACGGGTCGGCGACGGCGTAGGCGCAGGTGTTGACCAGGTTGCCCGGATGCGAGCACGGGCCGCTGGTGTAGTTATTGCCGGTCGCTGGCGGGGTGAGCGCCGACACGGTGCTTGCCAGCGACGCCAGCGTGGGCTCGATCGTGTAGCTGCCGATGTTGGGGCAGTTGGAGCTCAGGCTCCCGGCGTCGGACCGGACGACGGAGGCGATCGTCCCGTCGCGCTCGGGCAGCCCGAGCGGCGCCAGCGCAAAGACGTCCTCGCCGGGGAGGCCCAGCGGCTCACGACTGGTGAGCAGCACGCGGAGGGCGGTCGTCGATTCGAGCAGCTCGCCGACGAGCTCGGAGAGCTCAGAAGTCAAGTGCTCGCCGTTGTCGAGCACGAGCAGCAGCTCACGCGCGGCGAGCGACTGGATCAGCAGATCGAACGGGCGCCGGCCACCGCGCTCGCGGATCCCGAGCGCGCGCAGGATCGCGATCACCAGCTGGCCGGCAGTCCGCACCGCGCCGAGCTCGGCGACCGCACTTACAGGTTCGAGCCGGCTCGCCAGCTCGAGCGCGACGCGCGTCTTGCCGCAACCACCGAGTCCCGTGAGGGTCAGAAGGCGAGTGCGCTGGAGCGTCTGCTCGAGCAGCGCCAGCTCCCGTTCGCGGCCGATAAGCGGGCTCCGAGCCGCCATCTAGATGGAATCGTCTCAGAATCGTTCCGGCTTAGAAGATCAGTTCCTGCGTGGCGCACCGTTACGCTTGCACACCCACGATGACCCGCATGTCCGCCTATTTCCTCCCGACCGAGCGCGAGCCGCCGGCGGACGCGGAGGCTCTGTCGCACAAGCTGATGGTCCGCGCCGGCCTGATCCGCCAGGTCGGCTCGGGGCTGTGGTCGTGGCTGCCGGCCGGCTGGCGCGTGCACCAGCGGGTGACCCAGATCGTGCGCGAGGAGATGAACGCGATCGGCGGGCTCGAGATGCTGATGCCGGTACTGCACCCCGCGGAGCCGTGGAAGCGCACGGGCCGGTACGCGATCGAGGAGCTGTTCAAGCTGAAGGATCGCCGCGGGGCCGACATGGTGCTCGCGATGACCCACGAGGAGATCGTCACCACCCACGTCGCGGCCACCGTTCGCTCCTATCGCGACCTGCCCCTGATCCTGTACCACTTCCAGATCAAGGAGCGCGACGAGCCGCGGCCGCGCGCCGGGATCCTGCGGACGCGCGAGTTCATCATGAAGGACTCGTACACGTTCGACCGCGATGAGGAGGGACTCGCGGTCGCATACGACAAGCACGTCGTGGCCTACGACCGCATCTGCGACCGCTGCGGGTTCGAGTGGTACCGGGTCGAGGCCGACGTCGGGATGATGGGCGGGATCGGGGCGCACGAGTACATGGCGCCGTGCGCGGCCGGGGAGAACGAGGTCGTGCTCGCACCGGGCTACGCCGCGAACATGGAGGTCGCCACCGCCGAGGCGCAGCCCGTGCAGCTGCCGTCGCCACTGCCGGCTCCAGAGGAGGTTGCGACCCCCGGGATGACGACGATCGACGCGGTGGCAACGCACATGGAACTGCCGGCGGGCGCGCTGCTGAAGGCCTTTCCCGTGGTCACCGACAGCGGCGAGCTGAAGCTCGTGGTCGTGCGCGGAGACCACCGCGTCAACGAGGTCAAGCTCGGGCTCGTGCTCCACGAGCCGTTCCGCCCGGCGCACCCCGACGAGATCGAGGCGCGGATCGGGCCGCCCGGCTTCATCGGCCCGGTCGGGGTTGCGGGCGTGCCGATCCTGCTGGACGAGGGGGTCGCGACCGGCGCCGGCGCCAACTACGTGACCGGCGCGAACCGTCCCGACGCTCACCTGCGCGGCGTCGAGCCCGGCCGGGACTTCACGTTTGAGACCGTCGACGTGCGCAGCGTGGTCGCCGGCGACACCGTCGGCGGAGCGCCCGTCAGGATCGAGCCCGCGATCGAGGTCGGGAACATCTTCAAGCTCGGCGTGCGCTATTCGGAGCCGCTCGGCGCCACATATCTGGACGAGAACGGCGCGATCCGCCCGGTCTGGATGGGCTCGTACGGCTTCGGCCCGGCCCGGGCCACCGCCGCTGCGGTCGAGCAGTACGCAGATGAGCAGGGGATCTCGTGGCCCAGATCGATCGCGCCGTTCGACGTCGAGCTGGTCGTGATCGGAGCGGAGGGGAGCGAGGAGCGCGCGCTCGCCGACCGGTTGTACGGCGAGCTGGGCGCGTCCGGGCTCCAGGTCCTGTACGACGACCGCGACGCCGGGCCGGGAGAGAAGTTCACCGATGCCGAGCTGCTCGGCTGCCCGCTGCGCGTGACGGTCGGACGCAAGACACTGGCCGCCGGGGAGATCGAGGTTCAGGTTCGACGGGGGCGCGAGGCAGGAGCCGTGCCGATCGAGAACGCCGCCGCGGCGCTGGACGAGCTGTGGCGAGGTCTGCCGTAACCCGCGCCGCAGCCGGGCTCGCACTCGCGGCATTGACATCGATCGCGCCGAGCGTCGCCGACGCCGCGTCGCTGTTCGCGCGCCCGGTCACGTACTCCGTCGGAAGCCAGGACCCGACGTACCTCGCGGCGGGCGATCTGAACGGCGACGGGATTCCGGACCTGGCGGTCGGCCTGTCGCAGAGCGGCATCGCGGTGCTCGACGGCGGCACGTTCACGCGCGGCGCCCAGCTCTCGACGAGCGCGCCCGTGACCGACCTGGCGATCGCCGACGCGCTCGGGAACGGACACCAGGACGTGGTCGCGCTGGAGCGCAACCTCGACGACGTCGTGATCTTCCCCGGCAACGGGAGCGGCACATTCGGCAACCCGATCGACGTGCCGGTGCCCGCGCCGCCCGCCGCGGTCGCGGTCGGGGACCTGAACGGCGACGGCATCCCCGATCTGGTCGCCGTTGGAACGGATGCGTCCGATCACGGACAGGTGTACGTGATGCTCGGCCAGGGCGACGGGCAGTTCGGAGCCCCGACCCCGATCGAGATCGGCGCGTTCGGCGCGCAGCCTCAGGCGGTGGCGATCGCCAAGCTCACGAACACGAACGAGGACATCGTCACCGCGAATGACGACGGCACGGTGTCGGTGCTGCTCGGCGACGGCCACGGGGGTTTCACGTCGGCCTCCCCGTCGCCGGATCCAGGCGGTGCTCCCGACGGCCCGGGCTCGCTCGCCGTCGCCAACCTGAGCACCGACGGCATCCCCGATCTGCTGGTCGCGAACCTGACCGACATCGTGCCCCTGATCGGCACCGGGAGTGGCACGTTCACCGCCGGCACGCCAGTTCCGGCGACGGGCCAGAGCGCGATCGCGGTCGGCGACTTCAGCGGCGACGGGATTCCCGACATCGCAGCGTCGGACGGCAGCGGCGGGGTGCCCTCGATCTACCCCGGCCTCGGCGGCGGCCGGTTCGGCGCCGCGCTCGCGAATCCGTTCTACAGCGGAGGGATGTCGAGCGCCGGCGGGCTCGTCGCCGCCGACTTCAACGGCGACGGCAAGACCGACCTGGCGCTGACCGTTTCCGGCTACGGCGTGGGGGAGCCGACCGGCGTGGACGTGCTGCTGAATGACGTCGGCGTGCCGCAGCAGACGCCAGAGCTGAGACCGATCACAAAGGACGCCTGCTACGTGTACGCGACCGTCAGGCACGGCCGCGGCGCCGCGAGCGTGCCGGTGGAGGGGAGCGGGTTCCCCGCCGGCGACAGCGTCCAGCTGCACGCAGACCCGGGCGGCTTCGGGGACACGTACACGGTTGCGCCCAGCGGTACGTTCGAGGGTTCGTATGTGCCCTTCCTGCGGGTTCTGTCGTTCGTCCGCCCGACCCGGATCGTGCTCAGTGGCGTCGACCGGCAGGAGAGCAGCCTCAGCGCGACGACAAGCTTCAATGTGGTCCCGTTCTGGATGCAGTCGAGCGATTCCAGCGAGTTCATCTCCGAGCACGCAAGAATCCGTTTCCGCTTCAGCGGCTTCGCTCCCGGGGCGGGCCTGTACGAGCATTACGTGTTCAAGGGCAAGGTGCGCAAGACGGTCGAGGTCGCGCGCGTGACGGGCGCGTGCGGACTGGGCGAGGTCTCGATCCTATGGGCCGTGCGCCACCCCCGGCACGGGACCTGGGTGCTGCAGTTCGACGACTCCCGCCGGTACTCGCCGCACACCCCAGGGCGCTGGAGCTTCGCGTTCAGACCTGGGGCTCCGTAGTGCCGCGCGACCTCACGAAGCGCAGGCTGTTCGGAGTCGACCGCTCCGGTCCGCCGCCGCCCCAGACGCTGTCCGATCAGCCGCTGAACCCCTGGACGATCCCGAACGCGATCGGCTACGTTCGGCTCGCCGCGATCCCCGCGTTCCTCGCGGTCGCGTTCTCGAGCACCGACGGACAGAGCGCGCTCGCGGTCGTGATCTTCGGCTGCATCGGCTGGGCGGACTACCTCGACGGGTTCGCGGCGCGGCTCACGGGCCAGTACAGCCGGCTCGGCGCGCTGCTCGACCCGATCGTCGACCGGCTGCTCGTGATCTCGGGGATGGCGGTCGCCTGGAACTTCGAGCTGCTGCCCCGGTGGGCGATCGCGGTCGTGGTCGCGCGAGAGCTGTTCATGCTCGGGCTCAGCCGGTACGCGCTCTCGAGGGGCATCGAGATCAAGATCAACTGGCCCGGCCGGCTGGGCGTGGCGCCGACGATGGGCGCGCCGTTCTTCGCGATGGCCGGCCTGCACCGGCTCGCGCTCGTGCTGCTGTATGTCGGCATGGCGCTTGCGTTGACCGCCACGGTGTATGTGACGTTCGCGAGTGCGGCGCTCCGGGAGGTTCTCAGCGCGCAAAGTCTCAACCTCAACTTGACCCTATGGGGGCGCCGGTTATACTCGCCGCTCCCGCAAGACTCGACCACTAAAGGACGGGGGAGGAAACCTCTACATGGAAACGTTTCCCGACCTTGGCTCGCTGACGGATCAGGAGCTCAAGGATCTGATCAAGGATCTCACCGCCGAGGAGATGGAGATCTCCTACAAGCGCCGGATCCTGCACGGGAAGATCGACATCCTCCGCGCAGAGCTCGTCAATCGCCTGCGCAAGAAGCACGAGGGCGGCGAGCACGTCATCTCCGGCGCCGACGTCCAGCAGCTGACCGACATCCTCGCGGGGCGAGTGCCGGCCGTCGACACGGATTAGGCAGAGCGCGGAGCGGTGGCGCAGCACTGCCCAGAGTGCGGCTTCGCGAACGACGAAGGTGCCAACTACTGCCAGCGGTGTGGCGCGTTCCTCGCGCAATCCGAGCAGCCCCCGGGGCGCGACGACGGCGACCTACAAGGTCGGGTGAGACCGGCGAGCTCGAGGCCGGTCGATCTCGAGGACTCGTCGGCGCGCGGTGCGACGCTCGTGATCCGCGCCGGGCGGCGGACGCGCCGGGAGAGCTTTCCGCTCGACCGCGACCGGCATGACCGTCGGGCCGGCGCCCGAAGTCCGACATCTTCCTCGACGACGTGACGGTCTCGCGCGACCACGCCGTGCTCGTCCGCCGCGGCGACGACTACTACCTCGACGACTGCGGCTCGCTGAACGGCACCTACGTCAACCGGCGCCGGATCGAGTCCCACCGGCTCGCCGACGGCGATGAGCTGCAGATCGGCAAGTACAAGCTCGCGTTCCTGAGCCGCTGATGTCGACGACCGACGCACACGAGTCCCGAGGTCGAGCTGCCCGCAGCCGGCGACGGCGATTGCGCCGCCCGCGCCAGAAGGCGGTCACGATCGGCGCCGTCTGCAAGGCGCTGGATCAGGAGTTCCCGGACATCTCGATCTCGAAGATCCGCTACCTCGAGGACCAGAAGCTGCTCACGCCGCGCCGCACGCAGGGCGGCTACCGGCTCTACACGCAGATCCGACATCCAGCGCCTGCGGACGATCCTGCGCCTGCAGCGCGACGAGTTCCTGCCGCTGCGGGTGATCCGCCAGGAGCTCGCCGGGGGCCGCGCCGAGCGCGAGGTCGCCTCCGCCGGGGACGCGCGGTCGACGCGCCGCGCCGACGCGTCACCGCGCGCGACCCGGGCGCGCTGTACTCGCTCGAGGACGTCGTCGAGGAGACCGGCGCGGATCCGAAGCTCGTCGCGCGAGCTGGTCGAGTTCGGCGTGATCAAGGGCGAGCTGCGCGCCGGCGTCGCGTACTTCGACGAGACCGAGCGCGAGATCGTCCGCGCCGTGTCCGAGCTGGCGCGCTACGGCGTCGGCGGCCGCAACCTGCGGGTGTTCCGCACCTCCGCCGACCGCGAGGCGCAGCTGCTGCAGAGCATCCTCGCGCCGGCCCTGCGCTCGCGTAACCCGGAGCGCCGCAAGGAGGCCGTGGAGGCGCTCGAGAACCTGGCCTCGGTGACGACCCACCTCAAGCACCTGCTGCTGATCCGCGATCTGCGCAAGATCGCCGACCTGAGCGGCCGCCGTCCGTCCTGAACGGCGGTCATCACAGCGTGAACCTGAGGCAGTTCGTCCGTGACATCCCGGACTTCCCGCGTCCCGGGATCGTGTTCAAGGACATCACGCCGCTGCTGCTGCGACCCGCCGGCGCTGGACGCAGGCGATCGACGGGCTCCGCGCGGTCTCGCGAGCCGCTCGAGGCCGAGCTCGTGGTCGCCGCCGAAGCTCGCGGCTTCATCCTCGGCGGCGCGCTCGCCAACGCGCTCGGGGCGGGGTTCGTGCCGGCGCGCAAGCCGGGCAAGCTGCCGCACGAGACGATCAGCGCCAGCTACGCGCTCGAGTACGGCATCGACGCGCTCGAGGTCCACGCGGACGCGTTCGCAGGCGGAGCCCGCGTGCTCGTCCACGATGACCTGCTTGCCACTGGCGGGACCGCGCTGGCGCTGTGCGAGCTCGTGGAGCGGCTCGGAGGAAACGTCGTCGGCTGCGTGTTCGTGATCGAGCTGAGCTTCCTCGCGGGACGCGAGCAGCTCGCGCCCCGCAATGTGCGGGCGCTGATCCAGTACGAACAGGAGTGAGTTGCCGACCGCGCGCCGAAAACGCACGCTTGCCGCCGAGCCGCAGCGCGTCTGGGAGGTGGTCTCGGACCCGCACCACCTGCCGCGTTGGTGGCCGGGCGTCAAGCGGATGGAAGGGGTCGGCCCGACGTCTGGACCGAGGTGCACATCACCAAGAAGGGACGCGCGGTGCGGCTCGACTACCGCCTGCTCGAGTCGGAGGAGCCGGATTTCACGCAGGACGGCGCCGGACGCCGGTCCTGGGAGCAGGAGATCGAGGGGACGCCATTCGAGCGCGTGCTGGACGAGGCGATCACCGAGGTCGCGGTGATCCCGGCCGCCGGCGGTGGTACCGAGGTGACGCTCGAGCGGCGCCAGCGGCTCCGGGGATCGACTCGCCTCGGCGGCGGGCCGATGCTCAAGCGCGCCACTGCCAAGCGACTCGACCAGGCGCTCGACGAGCTCGAGCGGATTCTCGGCTAGCCGCTCAGCCGCTGTGGCTCAGGGTCACCTGACCCTGGAGCACGATCGTCCCGGGCGCCTTCGGCTTGCTCTGCGTCTCGAGCGTCACGAGCAGCTGGTGGTACTGCGAGGCGTTGGCCGGCAGCGGACCTGCGGTCGACAGCCGCCCGGTCGAGCCGACACCCGGGTTCACGAACCCGAGCAGCTCGGCCTGCCCCGGCGAGTTGTACAGCCACACGGCATACGCGTTGTGCTTCGTGTTCGGCTCGACGTTCTCGGCCACGACCGCGATCCCATACTGGCTTCCGGCTTGGAGGAACTGCGCGATCCCGATCGTCTTCTTGCTGGTCGGCGAAGAGAGGTTGAACTGCGCGAGCACCTTGGCGCTGGATCCGGTGGTGCCGGTCGAACCGGTCGATGCCGTGCTGCCGGTGGGGGTGGTCGCGGGCGTGGTTGCCGGTGTGCTCGCGCTCGTCGAGTTGCTGTTCGAGCTGCCGCTGTTCGCGATCAGGACGATCACCACCACGACGACCACCACAGCCGCGGCGACAGCGATCAGGATGGCGCCGCCGCGGCGCGAAACGGGGCGATCGCCGCCGGCCCCGCCGCCGTCGGGCGGTGTGGCGGAACCGGACGGTGCAGCCGCCGGCTCAGCTGCGCGCGGTGTCTCGGCGGGCGCCTGCTCGGGCGCCTGGGTGGCAGCGAGCGCCTCTCCGAGCTCCGGAGCGGCGGCCGGAGCGGCGGCCGGCGGAGGCTCGTGGGCGCCCTCGGCCGGGATCTCGGGCAGGGAGCCGGTGGCGAACGGCGCGAGCTCCGAGGCGACCACGCGAGCCCATGCACGCTCACTGGCCGAGCTCGCCATACGCTCCCGCGTCTGCGCCGCCTCGGCCTCGGTCTGCTGACCGAGCAGGTAGTCGGAGATCTGAGCGCGGCGGTCCGAATCCACCCGCGTGCCGGGCCCGAGCGCGTCGAGCGCGGCGTGCGCACGCTGGCCCACCGCCGCCCGGTCGATCGACAGCAGCTGAGCGATGTCGTCGTAGCTTCGGCCCCGCTGGAGCACGAGCTGTAGGACGGCTCGCTGATCCGGGGGGAGACTTTCGATCGACGCCATCGCGAGGCCTAGCGTAGAGAACCTAAAGACAGAATGACGAGCCAGGTATCGTGCCGCGCCAATGGACTTCGATCTGCCGTTCCGCATGCAGCACGGCTTCGACGCCCTGTACGGGCTCGAGCTGACAGAGGTGGAGGAGGGCCGGATCGCGGCTCGAGTCGCCGTCCGCGACGAGCTCAAGCAGCTGGCGGGCCTCGTCCACGGCGGCGTTTACGCCTCGATCGCGGAGAGCATCGCCTCGCTCGGCACGCAGCTCGGGGTCGCGTCGCGCGGGCTCGTCGCGACCGGATTGTCGAACCAGACGAGCTTCCTGCGTCCGATCACCGAAGGGACCATCCACGCCGTCGCAATCGCCAGGCACCGCGGTCGCACCACCTGGGTGTGGGAGGTGGAGATCACCGACGATCAGGGGCGGCTGTGCGTGCTCACGCGGATGACGGTCGCCGCGCGCGAGCGCCCCTGAGGCTCGGGAGACCCGTGCTCAGCCGCCGTAGCGGTTCGTGATCGGAACGCGCCGGTCGCGCCCGAAGGCCTTGGTCGGTGATCTTGATCCCTGGCGGCGCCTGGCGGCGCTTGTACTCGGCGCGGTCCACGAGCGCGATCACGCGCTCGACGTCGGCGGCGTCGAATCCGCGCAGCACGAGCTCGTCGCGGCCGAGGTCGTCGGCGATGTAGCCCTCGAGGATCGGATCCAGGATCTCGTATGGGGGCAACGAATCCTGGTCGCGTTGATCGTGGCGGAGCTCCGCGCTCGGCGCGCGGTCGATGATCGACTGCGGAATCGGCCCGGTGCCGCGCGCGTTGCGGTAGCGGGCGAGCTCGTAGACGAGCGTCTTCGGGCAGTCCTTGATCACCGCGAACCCGCCGGCGCTGTCGCCGTACAGGGTCGAGTAGCCGACGGCCATCTCGGACTTGTTGCCCGTCGTCAGCACCAGCCACCCGAACTTGTTCGACAGCGCCATCAGCAGGTTGCCGCGGATCCGGGCCTGCAGGTTCTCCTCGGTGATGTCCGCGGGGCGTGCGCCGAACACGTGCGCGAGCGTCGCGTCGTACGCCTCCATCGCGGGCTCGATCGGCAGCTCGAGCATCTCCACGCCCAGGTTCGCGGCCAGCGTGCGCGCGTCGCCCTGGGTGGCGTCCGAGGAGTAAGGCGAGGGCATCACCGCCACCGAGACGAACTCGGGCGCCGAGCGCATCGACGGCGATCGTCGCCACCAGCGCCGAGTCGATGCCGCCGGACAGGCCGATGACCACGTGCCGGAACCCGTTCTTGGTCGACGTAGTCGCTGAGGCCGAGCTCGAGCGCCGCGTACACCTCCGCGGCCGGCTCGAGCAGCTCCGCGACGGGCCCGTCGACGGTGTCGGCCTCGCGCGGCAGCGGCGGCAGCTCGAGGCGGGCGATCACGGGGCAGTGAGGGGCGGCGCGCCGGATCGCCGGCCGCTGGCGCGGATCGCGCAGGCGGGCGCTGCGTGGCCCGGCCGGATCGATCGTGACCATCAGCAGCTCCTCGACGAACTGGCGGCCGCGGGCGACGATGCGGCCCTCGTGGTCGATCACGAGCGAGTGGCCGTCGAACACGAGCTCGTCCTGCCCGCCGACGAGCGCGCAGAACGCGACCACGGCGACGTTGTCGCGTGCACGCTGGACGAGCATCCGCTCGCGCTCGAGCCCCTTGCCCGCGTGGTAGGGCGAGGCCGAGATGTTGATCAGAACGGTCGCTCCGGCGAGCGCCTCATCGGACGCCGGCGGACCGGGCTCCCAGATGTCCTCGCAGACCGACAGCCCGACGGTCACGTCGCCGACCTCGATCAGCGCGCCTCCGGGTCCGCTCTGGAAGTAGCGCTGTTCGTCGAACACGCCGTAATTCGGCAGATACACCTTGCGGTAGATCGCCTTGACCTCGCCGTCGGCCAGCACCGCACAGGCGTTGTAGACGTCCTCGGCGCGCTCGGGGAACCCGACGAGCGCGACAGTCCGCCGGGTCTGCTGCGCGATCCGGTCAAGCGCGGCGCGCGCATCCGCGAGGAAGTGCTCCTTGAGCAGCAGGTCCTCGGGCGGGTACCCGTGACCGCGAGCTCCGGCAGCAGCACGAGCTGCGCTCCGCGGTCGGCCGCGGCCGAGATCCCGTCGACGATCTTCGCCTCATTGCCGGCGAGATCGCCGACGGTGGCGTTCATCTGGCAGAGCGCGAGCTGGAACGGCATCGGCATGTAACTCCGAATTATCAGCTGGCGGGCAGCGAACGGCTGGGCGCGCCCTTGCCGAGCCAGAAACGGGCGAAGTCCTCGAGCGCCGGATCGGCCGGGCTCCTCGACGCGAGCATGTGCGCCCACGCCAGGCCGAGCAGGCCCCTGAGACCCGGATAGCGCGCGAGGATCACCGCCTGGCCGACCGCGGCCAGCGACGGGCTGAACGGTCCCGCGATCGAGTCCGCCATCGAGCGCAGCCCGGGGGCGGGGTACGGCCGCCGTAGTCGATCACGACGTTGCCCTGCGACAGCGCGGTCAGCAGCTGGTTGTCGCTGAGCGCGACCTCGTCGCGTTCGAGCGGTTCGGGGACGTGCGGGCCGCTGGTCGGCGGCGTCGAGTCATACGGCGGCTGGAGCCGTCCGGGTGGCAGCAGCTGGTCGCCGAGGTCCTTGAACGCGGTCCCGGGCCCGATCTGGCTGCCGGCGATCCCGGCCTGATCGTTGCCCGCGAAGTAGCCGGACAGCAGCGCGATCGCGCCAACGGACAGAACCAGCGAGGCGACACCGATCGCGGTCCGCTCGATCAGCAGACCGGTACGCGAGTCCCAGTTCACTCGGCGGTCGGGACCGGCTCCGCGGCCCGCGCCACCGTTCCCTCGCTGCCGGCGAGCGCGCTCTCCGGCGCTCCCGCCGCGTCGGCGAGCTCCTCGATCGCTGCGCGGAGCTCGTCCGCGAGCATCTCGAGCGTCCGCCAGCGCGTCGTAGTCGGCGGTCAGCCCGAAGTTGAGCTGGCCGTTGTAGCTCATGATCGCGATCCCGAGCGCCGTGTTCTCCGCCAGCGGAACCATCGGGTAGAGCCGCATCAGCTCGCGCCCGAGATGTACAGCGGGAACTGGGGCCCGGGCACGTTGGTGACGACGACATTGAACAGTCGCTGGCGGGCCTGCAGGCGCGCGGCCTGGGCCATGATCGTCGGCGGCGCGAAGCCCGACAGCTCGGTCAGCACCTGGGCGCCGACCGCCTGGCCGGAGTCCTTGATCCCGTCCATCGCGCGTCGGGATCATCAGCAGCCGCTGGATCGGATCGGTGACGCCGACCGGCAGCGGCGCCCACATCGCCGCGACGCGGTTGCCGAGCGCGCCGCGCTCGACGTCGGCGCGGACCGAGACCGGGCACCATCGCCTTCAGCACGACGCCGTCGGTGTCGTAGCCGTGCAGGCGCATGTAGCGGCCCAGGCCGCCGGCGACCGCCGCCAGCACCGACGTCGTTGACCGTCCCGCCGAGCGCGTTCTTGATCGCCTTGAACTCGGCTGCAGGTCGCCGTCGACCCAGGTGAACCGGCGGTGCGGGCCGATCCGCACGTTGAACGGGCTCGCGGGCGCGGCGTTCAGCCCCGCCCACGCCATCGCGCCGACGCCCGACGAGCGCCGTGCCAACGCGGTCCGCGCCACCTGCCGCGGGCCGCGCAGCGCCGCGCGGACGCCGCGGACGATCTCGGCCGGAACGGTCGCGCGCTCGAGCAGCGCGTCGGCGAGCAGCTGGAGCCCGGTCGGCAGCGGCCGCGGGCGCCCATTCGTGGTCGGCGGAGCGACCGGCGCCGGGTCCGGGGAGGTGTCGAACAGCACGGTCGCGATGTCGACGCCGGAGACGCCGTCGACGAGCGCGTGGTGGGTCTTCGAGAGCAGCGCGAAGCGGCCGTCCGTCGAGCCCCTCGACCAGCCACAGCTCCCACAGCGGCCGCGAGCGGTCGAGCGCCTGCGAGAACACCCGGCCGGCGAGGCGCTTCAGCTGCTCGTTCGCCTCCGGGCCGCGGCAGCGCCGTGTGGCGGACGTGGAAGGCGACCTTGAAGTGC
The DNA here is from genome assembly GCA_963826895.1 of uncultured Solirubrobacterales bacterium. Classification (GTDB taxonomy): domain Bacteria; phylum Actinomycetota; class Thermoleophilia; order Solirubrobacterales; family Solirubrobacteraceae; genus Palsa-465. The sequence goes on along the minus strand of CAWGYJ010000004.1, from coordinate 176,687 downwards.
GGGTCGTCGACCCAGACCGGTCGGCCCTGCTCGAGCGGCACGAACGCGAGCCGCTGCCGGTAGCGGGGCACGAGATGCAGCCGGGAGACGATCGCGTCGACGAGCTCCTCAGTACTCGGGCGCGCGGCCCTCGAACACCGATGCAGCCGGCCACGTGCATGTGGGCCGAGTCGCGCTCGAGGTGCAGGAACGAGCTGTCGAGGCCGGTCAGGCGGTCTGGATTGGGCATGTGGCTGGATTGTGACAAGCGCGGGGCTTGTGTCGACCGAGGCTCACACTACGCCGGAAGTCGCGTCGCTACTCTGACCAAGTCGTTCAATTCGACCTGCCGAGTCGCTTCCTGCCCGGTGCGGGAGCGAACGGGGGACCCACTGCCGGGGTACGCCAAGTGCGGCCCGGCCGGGGCGAATCGGTCGTCCGGCATCTGCCGGCCGCGACCGTAGCGACCACTCCGAGGACGTGCCTTGCGCGCCCACGGGTGGCTGCGAGCCCGTCAGCTAACCCCGTAGGCGCCAGTCGATTCGCAGAAGGAGGTCCTCGATTTGAGGCCTGTATTCAGGATGAATAAAACGCGCCGTGCGCATATCGCGGCCGGCGTGCTGACACTGATGGTTCCCGCCTCCGCCTACGCGCTGAGCGCGGGATCGACCCCCGCCTACGCCGGTCCGGCCACGCCGTCGACGTCGACGATCACGACCGCTCGGAAGACGCACACGGCCCACAGCCGCGTGCCCGCGCGTTTCGCGGTCAGGCCGCGTGCGTTCGAGGCGCTCGGCTCGGGGGTCGTGCACGTGCGCGGCCGGCTGCTGCCGGTGTTCTCGGGGCAGCCTCGTGCGCCTCGAGGGTCGGATCGGCGGCGGCTGGCGGTCGCTCGCGAACACGCGGACCGGCCGGCACGGCGGTTTCGTCGTCCGTTACCCGACCAGCGGCATGGGCGGCCAGCACCGCCTGCGCGTGCTGTTCGGAGGCAACCGGTTCGCGCGCGTCGCCCACGCGGGCGCCGGCACGCTGACCGTGTTCAGCCCGATGGTCGCGTCCTGGTATGACGACGCGGGCCAGACGGCCTGTGGGTTCCACGCCACCTACGGCGTCGCGAACAAGGTCCTGCCCTGCGGGACGAAGGTGACGTTCCACTATCACGGGCGTACCGTGACCGCCACGGTCGACGACCGCGGCCCGTTCGTCGCCGGTCGTGACTGGGACCTGAACCAGAACACCGCCGGGGCGCTTGGCTTCGGCGGCGTCGACACCGTCTGGGCGTCGATTCACTAGTCGTCGCGGTCTTCGGATCGCGTCGTCCGACAGCTGTCTGACCATCTGCCCGTCGGCGTAGCCTCCGGCGGGCAGATGTCGGACCGTTGCGTAGCTCATCTCGACATGGACGCGTTCTACGTGTCGGTCGAGCTGCGCCGGCGTCCGGAGTTGCGAGGCCTGCCGGTGATCGTCGCGGGCACCGGTCCGCGTGCGGTCGTGACCACGGCCTCCTACGAGGCTCGCAGGTTCGGCGTCGGGTCTGCGATCCCGGCCTCGCGTGCGCGGCGGCTCTGTCCCGACGGGATCTTCCTGGCGCCCGACTTCCCGTACTACAGGGAGGCATCGCGAGAGGTCATGGCGCTCGTCAGGGCGCATGCCGAGGACGTCGAGGTGATCGGGCTCGACGAGGCGTACCTCGAGCTGACCGGGATGCCGGCACCGAGAGCGGAGATGCGGCGGCTCGCGCTCGAGATCGAGCGGCAGCTGCGGGCTCGACCTGCTCGATCGGGATCGGGCCGAACAAGCTCGTCGCAAAGGTGGCGTCCGATGCCGAGAAGCCACACGGCTTCGTGGTGCTGACCCGCGACCAGGCGTGCGCCCGGTTCGCGGGAGCGTCGCCGCGGTCTGGTTCCCGGAATCGGCCCGAAGACCGTCGAGCGCCTCCAGGCGCTCCGGATCGACACGCTCGCGAAGCTCGCCGCGCGCGAACGAGCAGACGCTCGCGGCAGCGGTTCGGCGTGCGCCACGGGGCCGAATTGCGCCGCCGCGCTCGGTTCGAGGACGACTCACCCGTGACGCAGGAGCGCAAGGTCGTCTCAGAGTCTCGGGAGACGACGTTCGACGCCGACATCGCCGACCCCGGGCGCCTCGAGAAGATCCTCGCAGAGCTCGTCGCTCAGCTGTGCGAGCGCTTGTGACCCAGCGGCGCGGCGGCCGCACAATCGGGATCAAGGTCCGGCTGGACGACTTCTCGACGCATACGCGGGCGAGAACGCTGGCCGAGCCCGTGGCGAGGGCCGAGCACGTCGGGCCGGTCGCGCTCGAGCTGCTGCGGCGGTTCGCGGCGCCGCGGCCCGTGCGCCTGCTGGGGGTCAGGGTGGCCGGCCTCAACGAGGCGGGCTCGCGCTCCGACGCGCAGCTGACGCTCGCGCTCTGATTGGGGGTTACTCCCCAAGCAGCACGCAGACCGCCGTTGCCTGAAGCGATCGGAGCTGCGCGAGGAGCCGGCCCGTCGGCGCGGCGATGTTGAGCGAGGTCGTGACCGAGCGGCTGCCGTCCGCAGTCGCGGCGGCCCATTGCACGTATCCGGGGAAGTTGCCGGTGTGGCCGTACACGGTGCCGCATGGCGTCCGGTACCGGAACAGCGCCAACCCCGCCGAGTTCTGGCCCGGCCCCGGCGGGCTCGAGGAGCCGGCCACGAACCGCAGCTGCTGACGCCGCTGCGCCGGCCGAAGAACCGGCCGCTGAGATCGGCGCGTATGAACGCGCCGAGATCGCCGGGGTGGAGACGATCGCGCCCGACGCCCAGGCGCCGCTCGGGCTCAGGAACGTGGTCACGTCCTGTGGCGGCTTACCCGGCTCGACGTCGTAGCCGTGGATGAACGGCTTCGGCAGCGAGATCCTGCGCGTCGGGAAGGTCGTCTGCCTCAGTCGCGCCGGCCGGAACACGAGCTGTGTCAGGAGCGCTCCGAACGATTTGCCGGTGATCCTCTGGGCGATCAGCCCGACGACGATGTTGTCCGTGTTCGAGTATTCGTAGCGCGTGCCCGGCGTGAAGTTCATGTCCGATTTGCGCACCCACCCGACCACCTGCATGGGCGTCACGTACCCGTGCGGGTCGTTCGTGGCCTGCTCCCGGAATCCGTCGGACTGCGTGTAGTCGGGCAGCCCGCTGGTGTGATCGAGCAGCTCGCGCACCGTGACCTTCGACCAGGCGCTCGGCATCCCGGGTAGCCGCCGGCCGATGGTGTCGTCCAGGCCCAGCCGGCCCTGCTGGACGAGGTGCAGGGCGACCGCTCCGGTGAACGCCTTGGTGATGCTGGCGATGCGCATATGTTCATTCGGCTGGGGTGCGCCGGGCCTCGACGCGTCCGCCCGTCCGGCGCGGACCACCGTCGTGTGACCGTTGCGATACAGGGTCAGGATCGCGCCCACCGGCCCGCCGTCAGCCGCGACCAGGCGGTTCAGGAGGCGCTGGAGCGTGGCGTCGGTGGTTCGAGCGGCCGGGGCGGCGCCGACCGTGCTCGCGGACAGCAGCGCGGCGGCGGCTACCGACGCCAGCCCGGCGAACAGGGAACCGCGAATCCTCCGGTCCACGCCCACAGGTTAGTAGAGCGCGGCTGCGAGCTTGCGCCGCGAGTCGCGCGCGAGCGGATCGTCGACGCTCAGCTCGTCGAGGATCCCGACGATCACCTTGCGCACGTCCTCCTTGGAGCCGTCGGCGCTCGGCAGGGCGTCGATCAGCAGGTCGAGCGCGTGCGCTCTGTCGCCTTTGTCGAGCGCTTCGAATGCGGCGGTGAGGTCAGGCTCTGTGCGCGCTTCGAGCTCGATCCGCGACCTGAGGCCGTCGGCGGCGAAGCTCCCGGGCACGCGGTCCAGCAGCGCGCTCGCCTCGTCGGCTTCGCCCCGCTGGTGCAGGATCCGGGCGAGCGGCACGAGTGCGTCGGCACGCGCGGGCTCGAGCTCCAGCGCCCGGCGCAACGACTGCTCGTCGCCCTTCGCGACCAGCTCATCGGCTTCGGAGGGCACGAGCTGATCGAGGAACCGCTCGACCGCGGCGGGCGGCTGGGCGCCGACGAACTCCGCCGCGACCTTGCCGTCCTTGAACGCCTTGACCGCCGGGATGCTCTGGATCCCGAACGTCCGCGAGATCGTCGGGTCGGCGTCGACGTCGATCTTCGCCAGCTCGACCTTGCCGGCGCGAGCGGCGACCGCGCGCTCGATCACGGGCCCGAGCTGGCGGCACGGCCCGCACCACTCGGCCCAGAAGTCGACGACCACGGGGACCTGATGCGAGCGGTCGATGACCGCTGTCTGGAAGTTCGCTTCGGTGACGTCCACGTCGTTGATGGTAGAACGCGCTCGTGGCGGAACAGGAGATCTTCGAGCGACGGGGTCCGCCTGTCCGTATCCGACGACGGAGCGGGGCCGGCGATCGTGCTCCTGCACGGGCTGACCGCCAACCGCCGCTACGTGGTCATGGGATCGCGGATGCTGGAGCGGTCCGGCCACAGAGTGGTCGCCTATGACGCGCGCGGGCACGGGCGCTCGTCGCCGGCGCCCTCGCCCTCGGACTACGGCTACGACGAGCTCGCGGGCGATCTACTGGCCGTCCTGGACGGGCTCGAGATCGATCGGGCGGTGCTGGCCGGCGCGTCGATGGGTGGGCACACGCTGCTGGCGCTCGCGCTCGACGCCCCGGAGCGGGTGGCGGGGGCGGTTGTCATAACGCCCGGATACGACCCGGAGACGTTCGGCGCGCCGGACCGGCTCGCGCACTGGGACGCCCTCGCCGACGGTCTTCGCACCGGCGGGATCGACGGCTTTCTCGCGGCCTACGACATCGATGCCGTGCCCGAGGCCTACCGCGACACGGTCGTCAAGGTGATCCGCCAGCGGCTGGCGCTGCACGAACATCCCGAGGCTCTGGCGGACGCGCTGCACGTCGTCCCGCGCTCACAACCGTTCGGCGGGCTGGAGGACCTGGGTGCGCTGTCGGGGTTGCCGGTCGCGGTCGTCGCGAGCGCCGACCGCCCCGACCCCGAGCATCCGCAGGCGCTCGGAGAGGCGTACGCGGCCGCGATCCCGGGAGCCCGGCTCGTGCTCGACGAGCCCGGCCGCTCGCCGATCGCCTGGCAGGGGAGTCAGCTCTCGAACGTGATCGCCTCCGTCGCCGCCGAGGCTCGCTGGTGAGCGCTCCGGCCGGCTATGCGGCCACCCCGCTGCCGCGGAAGCTCGGCATCAAGCCGGGGGCGCGCGTGGCCTTCGTGGGGGCCCCTGATGGGTTTGGCATGACGCTGGGCGAGCTGCCGCCGGGCGTGGTCGTGCGGGATCGCCTGCGCGGCCCGCTCGACGTGATCGTCGCGTTCTTCGACTCGATCGCTGCCTTCGAGCGTCGCGTGCCGGCGCTGAAGCGGGCTCTCGATCCCGGCGGCGGGCTGTGGATCGCCTGGCCGAAGCGCTCCTCCGGCATCGCGACCGATCTGGGAGACGGCGTCGTCCGCGAGCTCGGCCTCGCGGCCGGCCTCGTCGACAACAAGGTGTGCGCGATCGACGGCGTGTGGTCGGGCCTGCGGTTCGTCTACCCGGTCGGCGACCGGCCGGCGCGCTGAGCGCACCGGCCGGGCGTGACCGATCGGCGTCAGCCGAGCGTGACGGTCTGCGACTTCGAGAACGAGGGGGCGATGTACCCGTTGCCGCGGAAATGCACCACGACCTTCAGCGCCTCGGTCTTCTGGTGGCGCTTGAGCTTGACGGGCAGCTTCGAGAAGCTCTTCGCCGCCGACAGCGTGCACGTCCCGAGCAGCGTCGCCGGCGTCGAGCCGACCTGTCGTTTGCCGACGAAGTAGGTCACCGTCGCGCCTCCGAAGCACGAAAGCGACGAGGGAACCGACGACGGAACGTGGACGGTCGCGCTGGTGCTCAGCACGTAGGGCGCGTGCTTCGCGGTGCGCGGCGTGGTCGACGCGGTCACCCGCGGCACCGGCGCCGGGTCCGGAAGCGTGAAGAACGTCGCGTCCGAGCCGGTCGAGATCACCGTCGTGCCGTGCAGCGCGAGCAGGCGATAGTGGATCGTGACCCCGGGCTCGAGCGTCGTCAGCGTCGTCGAGACGACGGACGTCGTGTTCGACGCCGGCAATGTCGACGGACTCGTGGAGTACCCGTACAGGGCCGACGGCCCGAACTGGAACTCCCAAGTCGTGGCCTGCCCGTTCGGGTTGACCGTGCCGGTCACCGTCGCACCGAACTGATGGACCTGGCTTGGCGGGCCTGTCGCGGCCACCGGGGGCGCGTGGCCGGCCGTCTTGAACGTCCGGTCCGAGCCGGCGCCCTGCCCGTACTTGTTGGCTGCGAGCAGCTTGTAGTGGTAGGTCGTGCCCGGGATCAAGCCGCCGATGCCGGCCGCCACCGCCGCCGCCTTGGAACCCGAGCCGGCGCTCTTGGGCTTCGTCACCACCCCGTACTGGGTGGTCAGGCCGTACTCGAACTGGTACGTCGTACTCGTGCCCTGCGGGTTGACGCTGCCGCCGAGCGTGGCGCCCGTGTCGCCGATCTTCGATGCCGCCCCGGTCGAGACCGCCGGAGACGACCCTGCGATCGCGACCGACGCGCAGCCGATCGCAATGCCGAACGCGACCAAGAGCGTTCCAATGCTGCGCTTCATTCCGCTACCTCCTCGTGTACGCCTTCGCAGGACTTATACCCGCCCGGCGGCGAGAGTTGCGGCCCGGGTTTCCCGTCCGTGCGCCGGCCGGCCAAGTCAAGACCCACGAGCGCGCGCCGATATGGATGGTGTGCCGACCCACCGCGACCGTCCGGACGACTGGCGGGACCTCGCTCAGCGACGAGGGCAGGAGCTCGACGCGGCGGATGGTCGTGCCCTGGAGGGGCGTCGCCGGTCCGCGGCGGCCGAGCATCGCGCGCAGGCCGAGCTCGACCGGGCCGCGGATGCCGCCCGCGCCCGCACCAGCTCGCCGCCGCCAAAGCGGGTTTGAGCTCCGGTCCCGCTGAGCCGGCGGCACCGGGGGACCCCGCCGGCGGTACATAACGGCAGGCGATCAATAGATACTTGAAGCCGTGCTGATCTACTCGATGAGCGTCTCGGTGGACGGGTTCATCGCCGACCGCGAGGGCGGGTTCGCGTGGACGCCCCCAAGCGATGAGCAGTTTCGTTTCCACGTCGCACAGATACGCGAGCTCGGCGGCTATCTGTTGGGCCGCAGGCTGTACGAGACGCTGCTCCCGTGGGAGGCGGATCCGTCGATGCGCCATAACGAGGACGCCGGCGCGTTCGCCGACATCTGGGCCGGCATCCCGAAGGTGGTGTTCAGCCGCACGCTGAACAGCGTCCAGGGCCACGCCCGGCTCGCCGAGGCATCGCTGGCCGACGAGGTCGCTGCGGCCCTCGACGCGACCGACAAGCACGTCTCGATCGGCGGCGCCGGCTTGGCCGCCCAGGCGATCGAGCTCGGGCTCGTCGACGAGCTGCGCATGTTCCGGTATCCGATCGTCGTCGGTGGCGGCACGCCGTTCCTGCCGCCGGTCCCCGAAGACGTGCCGCTGGAGCTGCTCGAGACCAGGACGTTCGCCTCACGGGTGATCTACGAGCGCTACGGGCGCAGGTACGGCGCCGCCGGATAGCGCTGCCGGCAGTGATCGGTCTCGCTGTCGTGCGGGCAGTGGACCGATGGCTGATTGGTCCCGATCCACTGCTCGGGCTCGAGCTGGGTGGGGCCGATCCGCGTGGGAAGCGACGAGAGATAGCGCGGTCGTGCCCACCAGAAGTTGCCGCTGAAGTGTGGGGCGGGGTCGAGCTGCCAGTTGACGCCGCAGACGTCGTGGTGGTCGAGTGCGGCGACGCAGTCCCGCCAGCGCTCGACGACCAAGTGTTGGTTCCGGCATGGATCCTCCGGAACGCCACCCGCGTGCATGTACCAGCATGCACGCGCGAGCGGCTCGCGATCCTCACAGAAGAGGCGGGCGTGCTCGAGGATCGGTCGCTCGGAGCACGTCGGGTCGGGGGACCGGTGAACGATCTCGAGCCGGTCGCCACAGGCGGCTTGGAGTATCGCGACGCCTTCGTCGGCTTCCGGCCCCACGACGGAGGCGAAGATCCGCCGGGTCGCGGGCAGCAAACCGGAGTCCGCCCACCGGCGCAACTGCCTCTCAGCGACCGCGCGCCAGGTGTTGATCGTCCACAGGTGGTAAAAGCCGAAGATGTCCGCGCGCCCCGCGCGCTCCATCGCGATCGGCGCGGACGCTTCCGCGCCTGACGGTAGCCGGCGGTACCCAAGGCTCGCGAGTCGGTCGGCGGCAAGCCGGCGCTCGTCGTCCGGCGCGATCGGCATCGAGATCAGGTTGGCGCGGATCCGTTCGGGATCCAGCCGCCCGCCCGCGCGGATCAGCTCGTGTGGCCGGCGGACGGCGAGGTTCAGCCACTCGATTGCAGTCGGCGCCAGCCCGTTGCGAGCGAGCAGGCCTTCCACCGGCTCCCGTCCGTTGTCGTCGACCACCGTGCAATCGCGAATCCCGCGAGCCGACCGTGCACGGTCAGGGTCAGATTCCAGGCACAGACCGCTCCAGTCGAGCCGGCGCTCGGCGTCGATCGTCTCGCCGGCCTCGGCGGTGCCCGTGCGGTCGGAGATCTCGACGAAGCTGCCGCAGCGCCGTTCGCCGATCTGCGCCTCGACGGGCGAGTGACCGACCGCGCCCGGGTACCGGCGATGATTCCTCCTCGCCGGATCGATGACTCGAGCGAGCGTGGGGAAGAACTGGGATTCGTCGAGGATCCGCCGCTTCTCCGCGCGGATGTACGGCAACCGCGCGCTCCACTCGTCCGCCTCGATCGCCTGGCGCATGCGCTGGAAATCGGCCTCGAAGTCGTCGAGGTCGAGGCGGATGAAGGCCCGGGGATCCAAGAACGAGTCCAGGTTCGGGCAGCCCCAGTAGAAGCACAGCGTCTCGGCGAGCAGGCAGTCGGTGATCTTCTCGGTGTAGTAGTTGGGGGTCGAGTTGTTCTCCGCGTCGAAGCAGTAGCGGTAGGGGAGCAGGGCGCGGCGCTTGTCGCGCGGTGGCGGCTGCGCGCGCCAGCGCCGAAAGCCGTTCTCGGGAGCGCCGTAGATGTCGAGGTCGATGTCCTGGCGATCGAGAAAGCGCAGGAAGTCGATTCGCCGTATGTGTCCAGGATTGAGGTAATTGGTCGAGACGCACGCCGCCATCGTCCGGTGCTTGCCGGGCGGCGGCCCGTGGCGGAGCTCCGGGTAGCTCGGGCCGACCCACCAGTCGCCCGAATTGCGGTAGCGGCGGTGATCGCGCACCTGTAGGAAGGAGGTTGGGCTGGGAGCCGCCCAGTTGCCCCACCGCCCGCGCATCTGCTCGGTCCACATCAGCGGCTCCATGTGGAACACGACGGTGCGGCGGCGATCGAAACTCTCCAATTCGTGTGGCGGCGCGTTGATCACGACCCAGTAATCGGGCTCCTCGTCGTCGGCAGCGGTGATCCGCAGGCGTCGCTCGGCGCCATCGAGGTCGCTGAAGCGCCATTCGTAGTTGCCCTCGGTCGTCATCCGGTTGAACAGCTCGCAAAGCTCGTCGGAGCTGCACCAGTCCGCGAGCATCCGCACCCGGATCACGTCGCCGTCCACCGCGCGATCTTAAGCCGAGCGCGGGCACCCACGTGCGTCTGACCTCCGGCCCGGATGGTTGAATCGCGACCGATGCCACCGGGCCCGCCACGTAGATCCAGATCCCTGCCGGGCCTGCTTCCTGAGGCGCTCGTCGGAGAGGTGCTGGTCTGGACGGATGGCGCCTGTCAGCGCAATCCCGGGCCCGGCGGCTGGGCGGCGGTCGTCTGCTGGGAGGACGGCGTCGTGGAGGAGCGAAGCGGATCACTTGAGCACACAACCAACAACATCATGGAAATGACGGCGGCACTGGAGGGCCTCAGGGGGGTCCCAGCCGGTTCCCGGGTGTGCGTCGTCACGGATTCCCGCTACCTGCATGACGGCATGACCTCCTGGATGTCGGGCTGGAAGCGCAAGGGGTGGAAGACCACCGCCGGCGCACCCGTCAAGAACATGGAGATCTGGCTGCAGCTGGAGGCGGCCGCCTCAGAGCACGAACGGGTCCGCTGGCACTGGGTCAAGGGACACGTCGGTCACGCGCTCAACGAGCGCGCCGACATCCTTGCCGTGGCGGCCGCGGAGGACGCCGCGCGCACCGTCGGTCGCTGAGCCGAGGGGTTCTCACGCCGGCGAGAGCGACCGGTACTTCTGTGACAACGGCGCACCCGCGCGTGCCGCCCGGCGCGAACCTTGTCTGATTCCGGTCGCTCAGCGACCGCTCCGGGACGAAGTTCGTTCGGGGGGTGCTAGAAGAACAGCTTCTCGGCCAGGAGCACGATCGCGAGTGCGGTGAGCGCGAAGCCGGCGAGTCGTTCGGCGCCTTCGCGTAGGCGCTCGCTGAGCCGGGCGCCGAACCGCAGCCCGAGTTGGGTGACGATGAATGTTTGAAACGCGATCAGGGCGATGCCGAGCGCGGCGGGGATGCGGAGGAGACCGAGCGTGAAGCCGATCGCGAGCTCGTCGAGGCTGATGCTCAGGCCGAGGAGCAATGCCTTGGGCCCGCGAGCCAGCTTCGCTGCCACCGGCGCAGCGTAAGCCGTCTGTGACTGTGTTAGTCGATGCTGCCCAGGCTGGCGAGGGGTCCGGCGTCGCCTGCAACCTCCGCAATCTACGCTCGATAATCAGGCTTATGTGAAGTACGCCGCGAAATTGGGGGCCCAACCCGAGGGTCAGTGACGCCCGCGGCCGGCGAGCCACCACTGGTCGAGCGCGCCGGGGACAGCCGAGGCCGTGATCTCGCCGGGTGCGAGCTCGAGGTAGAGCAGCGTCACGCCCGGGTCCTCGAGCCAGGTGGCGACGGCGAGCTCGAGCGCCTCGCCGAGCTCCGGGAGCGTTCGCGCGCTGGCGACGCATCCGGGCAGCTCCGCGACCTCGGAGCGGTAACCGTCGCCCTCCGGCCGGATCGCGATCGTCAGCTCCATCGCGCCACCGTAGGTCCGCCCGGGCTCCGAGGCGGCGATCCGGCAGCGGTTGGCACACAGATTTGACAGTGCTGTGACGAAGCCGAATCCGCCCGCATCGTCCGGTACAACTTTCAAGCGACGGGGCCGATCCGGCGATGAGAGCTCTGTGCTGACCAACTTCGCCCGCCGCGGGCGCTGGATGGCGCTCATGGCGCTGAGCACCGCGCTTCTGTGCGCGGCGAGCCAGGCCTCGGCCAAGGGACCGGGCCCGACCGGCGGCACTGGTCTGAACGGGCCCGCCGGCGGTTCGAGCAAGGTGCCCCCGCCGCCCTCCAAGCACACCAAGGGCCACTGGCTCGGAGGGTTTCGGGTCACCGAATACTGGCCGGCGCCGGAGTCGTGGTTCAGGGGCCGGCTCGTCGCCGCGCCCGGATTGACCGGCCGCTACCCGATCGACTGGCTGTACTCGGCGAGCGGCGTCTCGATGCAAGGCGAAGGCGAGTTGCCGAACGGCGATCTGATCCACCTCGACAGCTTCGGCAGCGCCGGTTGGGTCACCGCCGCCGGAGCCCCGACCTCGGCCACCGACGGGTTCGCCGGCGGTGCGCCGTTCTGGCGTGACGGCGACTTCTGGCGCAACAGCGCCGGCGCGGTCACGTTCCCGTTGCGCAAGGGCGGCTGGTCCAGAGGCCGCGGCAGGCGTTATGTATCCATGACAGGGGTCAGCTTCGCCCCCGGTCCCTCGCTTCCCTTGCGTTACTACCGCTCGATCGCAGTCGATCCGGGCGTGATTCCAATCGGCAGCCGGGTCTACATCCCCGCCTACCGCGACGACGGCTACGGCGGCTGGTTCGTCGCCCAGGACACCGGCGGCGCGATCGGCGGGCGGCACGTCGACGTGTACCGCCCGCCGCCGGCGGATCCGGCCGACACCGGTGCGAACCTGACCCGCGAGCGCGTGTTCGTCGAACTACACTGAAAGCCACGATGCCCAAGCAGCAGCGGACCATGCGGGTCGAGCAGCGCAGCCAGCTGGCGATGATGCAGCAGCTCGAGAGCCGCTCCGATGAGGAGCTCGAGTCGGAGACCAAGTACAAGGCCGCCGCCCAGGCGATCCTCGGCGCCCGCGCTGCCGAGCGCTACGACGCGGCCAAGGCCCGCTCGCACTTCCAGCGCGCGATCGCCGCGGCGCGCCCGCAGGAGCGGATGCAGCTGCGGCGGATGGCCGACGCCTCGCTCGCGCTGGCCGAGCGCCGCGCAGACGACCTCAAGAAGGCGACCGAACGGCTTGGCGTCGAGGCGCCGACCAACAGGCAGCTGCGTGGGCTCCAGTTCCTTGGGCTGGTGATGCCGCCCAAGAGCGCGGGCACGCTCGCGCGGATCCGCGGCGTCGTGCTGGTCATCGTGCTGATCGTGGCGGTCCTCGCGCTCGCGTTCGGGATCGTGAAGCTGATCGCGCTCCCGTTCGGCGGCCTCTCGCTCGACCTGTCGATCTTCTACGGGCTCGCGCTCGTGGTGATCGCGGTCGGCGTGCTCGTCTACTTCGGCCGGCGGCGACAACGCCGGGCGCAGGCCGACCGCGCCGAGCAGATCGCCTCTCGCAGCCGCTGAGCCGCGCCGCCATGTGCGGTCGTTACACGCTCGCGAGCCCGACCCCGTTCGACGTCCGCGCCCGTTTCCCGATCGGAGAGTCGATCGAGATCGCGCAGCGCTTCAACGTCGCGCCCGGGGACGACGTGCTGGCGGTGACGACCGAGCCGCGAGGGCGAGCCCCGCGGCGAGCTGCTGCGCTGGGGTCTCGTGCCGTCGTGGGCGAAGTCGCCCGACACCGGGCTGAAGATGATCAACGCACGCGTCGAGACCGTGGCCGAGCGCCCGGCCTACCGCCGCGCGTTCGAGCGCTTCCGCTGCCTGATCGTGGCCGACGGCTTCTACGAGTGGCGCAGCATGCCGAGCGGCCCCAAGCAGGCGTTCCACATCACCCGCGACGACGCCGGGCTGTTCGCGTTCGCCGGGCTGTGGTCGATCTGGCACGGCGAGGACGAACGGACGATCCGTTCGTGCACGATCATGACGCGCGGCCGCGAACTCGGCGATCGCCTCACTGCATGACCGGATGCCGATCATCCTCGCGCCCGACGCGGAGGCCGCGTGGCTCGATGCCGGCACGCCTCCCGCACAGCTCCAGGAGCTGCTGCACGGGCTGCCGGCCGCGCACACGGCGCTGCGCGCGGTCGGGCCGGCGGTCAACGACGCTCGCTACGACGGCCCCGAGTGCCTCGCGCCGCCCGTCGAGGCCGCGCAGACGGCGCTCTTTTAACGCGTCGCCACCGTCACCGACGACATCACGACCGGCATCGTCGGCATCCCGTCGTCGGGCGGATTCGTCGGCAGCTTGCCGATCGTCTGGACGACGCTCATGCCGGATACCACCTTGCCGACCAGCGCGTAATCGGGCGTGAGCCCGGCGGACTGGGTCGCGTTCGCCGCGGTGACGACGAAGAACTGGCTCCCGGACGCGCCCGAGGGCTGCGCCTCGGTCTTCGCCATCGCCACGTCCCCCGCCACGTACTGGGTGTTCTTCGGCGGGGCCTCGACAACCGTGTAGCCCGGGCCTCCCCCTCCGGTCTGTGTCGGATCGCCGCCCTGGATCACGAATCCGGCGGCGACGCGATGGAAGATCAGCCCGTCGAAGAACCCGCGCTTGACCAGCGAGTAGAACGACGCGGACGTCTTCGGCGACTGCTTCACGTCGAGCGTGAACGCGAACGTCCCGCAGTTGGTCACGACCGTCACCGTGTACGTGCGAGCCGGGTTCAGCCGGATCGTGGGCGCGCTCAGATGCGGGGACGGCCGCGCCGCAGGCAGGTGCACGGTCCGGCAGCCGCCCGACGAGGCGCTCGGGGCGACGGTGCTCGTCGTTGCGCTCGTGGTCGCCGTGGAAGTGGAGCTCTCGGTCGAGCTGCCTCCGCAGCCGCCGAGCGCCAGCGCCACCAGCGCAAGCCCGATTGATCCCCCTGACCAGAAGCCCTTTCGCATCGGGCGGAGGTAATCACAGTCGCGTCGAGATAATCCTTAAGCCGGCCGATGCCCCTCTCCCCCCTCTTTGACCCGTATGACAGCGTGCTGCTCGACCTCGACGGCTGCGTGTGGCTCGGTGACGCGTGCACGCCCGGCGCGCCCGAGGCGGTCGCGCAACTGCGGAGCGCCGGCAAAGCGGTCGCATTTCTGACCAACGACTCGCGGATGATGCCCGAGGACTACGTCCGCAAGCTGTGGTCGCTGGGCGTGCAGGCAGGCCTCGAGGAGGTCATCACGGCCGGCTCGGCGCTCCAGCACGTCCTCGCCGACCGGCATCCGCCGACGGATGCCTACGTGATCGGGTCCGAGGCGATCTTCCGCCACGTCAGCGACGCCGGCTGCCGGATCGTCAACCACACGGATCGCGCGACCGAGGCCGACGTCGTCGTCGTCGCCGGGCACGACGGGCTCACGTTCGCCGAGCTGCGGGACGCGACCCGCTCGCTGCTCAACGGCGGCGAGATGCTGGCTGCCGACAGGGACGCCGTGTTCCCGGCCGATGACGGGATGTCTCCGGGCACGGGCGCGATCGTCGCGGGCCTCGAGTACGCAACGGGTAAGCACCGCCCGATCGGTGGGCAAGCCCGACCCGCAGATGTTCGAGACGACGCTCGACCGGCTGGGCTCGGGGCGTGCGCTGATGATCGGCGACCGGATCGAGGCCGATCTCGCGGGTGCCGCCGCGGCGGGGATCGATGGCGCGATCGTGCTGACGGGCGTCGCGACCCGCGCCGAGGCGGAGGCGGCGAGCGACCCGGCGCCGGTCGCGATCGCGGCTACGCTGCACGATCTCGTGATCGCCTCCTGAAGCCCTTCCCGTGCCTGCAGACGCCCAAGCCAGGAGACTGACCGTGATCATCAACCCGTCCGCCGGGGGCGGCCGGGCGGCGCGCGAGCTGCCGGACGTCGAACGCGCTCTGACCACGCTCGGGCTCGAGCACCGCATCGAGCGCACGCGGAGCCTCGAGCACGCACGGGAGCTGGCGATCGCCGCCGCCGATGGCGGTGAGGTGGCGGTCGCGTTCGGCGGCGACGGGCTGATCGGCGCCGTCGCGGGGGCGCTCGCGGGCGCGGGCCGTGGCCTGCTCGGATTGCTGCCCGGCGGCCGGGGCAACGACTTCGCGCGCGCGCTCGGCATCCCGCTCACGCCCGTGGCGGCGGCGGACGTCCTCGCCCACGGTACCGAGCGGCCGCTGGATCTCGGCGAGGCCGGCGGCCGCGTGTTCGCGGGGATCGCGAGTTGCGGCTTCGATTCGGACGCGAACCGGATCGCGAACGAGACCCGGCTGGTGCGCGGCAACCTGGTGTACGCGTACGGCGCGCTGCGCGCGCTGGCGGCCTGGCGACCGGCCACGTTCACGCTCGAGGTCGACGACCGTCCGCCGCGGACCGTTACCGGCTACACGGTCGCGGCTGCGAACTCGAAGGCCTACGGCGGCGGGATGTTGATGGCGCCGGACGCGTCGCTGACGGACGGGCTGCTCGAGCTCGTGATCGTCGGCGCGATGGGTAAGACTCGGTTCCTGCGCGGGTTGCCGGACGTGTTCAAGGGCGAGCACGTCAACCGACCCGAGGTGGAGGTGGTGCGGTGCGCCAGGGTCAGGATCGGCGCGGACCGGCCGTTCACGATGTACGCCGACGGCGATCCGATCGCGGACCTTCCGGTCGAGGTCCGCGCGCTGCCGGCAGCCGTGCGAGCGCTGACGCCCCGATGAGCACGCTCGGCGCGAAGATCCTCGCCGCCAAAGCGGTCGGCGAGCTTGCCCGGCAGGCGGGGCGCGGCGGTGGCACGAGCCTGCCCGGCAAGGTACTGATGCGACTCGACCCGCATGCGATCGCGGAGCTCGGCGCCCGCCTCGAGCGCGGCTCGCTGGTGCTGTCCGCGACGAACGGGAAGACGACCACGGCGGCGATGGCCGCTTCGATCCTCGAGGCCGACGGGCTCCAGCTCGTGCACAACGCGGCCGGCGCGAACATGGCCGGTGGTGTCGCCTCGACCCTGCTTGCGGCGGCCCGGGCCGGCGGGCGCATCGCCGGGGAGCTCGGTCTGTTCGAGGTCGACGAGTTCTGGCTTGACCGGATCGTCCCCGAGCTCTCCCCCCGCTCGGTGCTGCTGTCGAACCTGTTCCGCGACCAGCTCGACCGGTACGGCGAGCTCGAGACGATCGCCGAGCGCTGGGCCGGCGTCGTGAAGACGCTGCCGGCGAGTTCGCAGCTGGTGCTCAACGCCGACGATCCGCTGGTCGCCGATCTCGGGCGCGATGGCGTTGGCAGGCGGGGACAGGTGACGTACTTCGGGGTCGAGGACCTGGCCATGGCGTTGCCGGAGATGCAGCACGCCTCCGACTCCAAGCATTGCCGTCGCTGCGGCGCCGCGTACATCTACGACGCGATCTACCTCGGCCATCTCGGCCGCTACCGCTGCCCGAGCTGCGGGCAGCGACGGCCGGATCCGGACCTTGCGGCGGAGCGGATCGAGCTCGACGGCACGCGCGGGGCGAGCTTCACACTCCGCACCCCGGAGGGCGCCGCCGCGGTCGCTCTGCCGCTGCCCGGTCTCTACAACGTCTACAACGCGCTCGCCGCCGCCGCGCTGTGCCGCTCGGTCGGCGTACCGCTCGGGACGATTGTGGACGGCCTGGAGCGCGTCACCGCGGCCTTCGGTCGTGCGGAGACCGTCGTGATCGGTGACGCGGAGCTGTCGATCCTGCTCGTGAAGAACCCGGCCGGCGCGAACGAGGTGATGCGCACGCTCGCGCTCGAATCCGGCGAGCTCGACCTGCTCGGGATCCTCAACGATCGCACGGCGGACGGGCACGATGTGTCATGGATCTGGGACGCCGACTTCGAGCTGCTCGCGCCGCGCGTCCGGCGCGTCACCTGCGCAGGCACCCGGGCGGCCGAGCTCGCACTGCGATTCAAGTACGCCGGCGTCGACACCTCGCGCCTGCACCTCGTGGCGGGGCTGGCGCCCGCGCTCGACGCGGCGCTGTCCGATACGGCGGCGGGGCGGCTGTACGCGATGCCGACCTACACGGCGCTGCTCGAGCTGCGCGAGGAGCTGGCCGCCCGCGGGCTCGTCCAGGGGTTCTGGCTCACGCGGAGGAGCGTGCCGGCGTGACGGTGATATGGCACGACCTCGAGTGCGGAGGCTACGTCGCCGACCTGCCGCTCTGGCGCGAGCTGGCCCGCGAGCGCGGGGGGCCGATCCTCGACGTCGGCGCGGGGACCGGCCGCGTCGCACTCGACCTCGCCCGCAACGGCCACGAGGTCACGGCGCTGGACCGAGACCCCGAGCTGCTCGATGCGCTGCGTCGCCGCGCGCGGCGGCCTGCGTCGTGACCACCGTGGTCGCCGACGCGCGCTCGTTCGAGCTCGACACGCGCTTCCCGCTGTGCATCGTGCCGATGCAGACTGTGCAGCTGCTCGACGGGCAGGGCAGCGGCAGCGTTCCTGCGCTGCGCCCGCCGGCATCTGGCCGCGGGTGGACTGCTCGCCGCCGCCCTGCCGGAGTCGCTCGATCGTTCGACGTCGAGCGATGGAGGGCCGATCCCGCTGCCGGACATGTGCGAGCAGGACGGCATCGTGTACTCGAGCGCGCCGACGGCGATCCGCGTCGACGACGCGGGTTACGTGCTCGAGCGCCGGCGGGAGGCGGTCAGCCCCCAGGGCGACCATGACCGTCGAGCTGAACAGCATCCGGCTCGATCGCGTGAGCGCCGCCGAGCTCGAGCGCGAGGCGCGACGGCGGGGCTCGAGCCACTCGCCCAGCGCGCATGTCGCCGGCCACCGAGGACTACGTCGGCAGCGTGGTGGTGATGCTCGGTGCCTGAGCGCACGCTGCGCGTCTGCGCGCTGTACCCGGACCTGATGAACATCTACGCCGACCGGGGCAACCTGCTGCTCCTCGAGCGCCGCTGTGAGTGGCGCGGGTATCGGCTTCGAGCTCAGCGCCGGCGAGCTTGGAGACGCACTCGATCCCGACGGCGCGGACATGTACTACATCGGCGGCGGCCAGGACCGCGATCAGCGGCTGTGCGCCTTCGACCTCGCGCAGGTCAAGCGCGCGGCGATCCACGCGGCCGCCGCCCGTGGCGCGGTGATCCTGGCGGTCTGCGGCGGCTACCAGCTGCTCGGTCACTCCTACGAGCTCGGCGGCGAGAAGCTCCCCGGGGTCGGGCTCGTCGACCTGACAACCGTCAGAGCGGCCGACGAGGAGGCCCGGCTGATCGGCAACGTCGCGATCGAGGTGCGCTCATCCGCTCGACCCGCCGCCGCGCGACAAGCCGACACGAGTGCTCGCCGGGTTCGAGAACCACGGCGGTCGCACGTGGCTCGGACCGGGCGCGGCCGCGCTCGGCCGCGTCCTCTCGGGTCACGGCAACAACGGCACCGACGGCCGCGAGGGCGTGATCGCGGGCAACGTCGTCGGCACCTACCTCCATGGCCCGCTGCTGCCGAAGAACGCCTGGTTCGCCGACTGGCTGATCGCGACCGCGCTGGGGCTCGGCGAACCGCTGGCGCCGCTGGATGACGAGCTCGAAGATGCAGCGCACGCGCAGGCGCGACGTGCCGCGGGAGTCTGAGAGGGCACGGAGGATCCCCCGCTACGATCCTCGGCGCCACCGTGCGCGTCCCGTCTTGTCCTCGTGCCCTCGCCGGACCCGTAGTCGCAGCCCTCGCCGTACTGTGCATCTCGGGTTGCGGCGGTAGCGGCGTGGCGAAGTCGAAGTCCGCGACCGACGGGCCCGTCACGACGACGACCACGACCACCACCGGTCCGCTCCCCGGAACCGGCAAGCCGGCGTTGATCATCGGGGACAAGAACTACACCGAGCAGTTCGTGCTGGGTGAGCTGTATGCCGAAGCGCTGACCGCACAGGGGTACACGGTGCAGGAGCTCAACAGCAACATCGGCCCGACCTCGGTGACGCTCGCCGCGCTCGCTGATGGACAGCTCGACATGTACCCCGAGTACCTCGGCTACCTCGACTACGACATCGCTCACCACCATGGTGGCTTCACGACCGCCGGGCAGGCGTACGTCGCGGCCGAGAAGTGGGCCGGCGCCCACGGCCTCACACTGCTCGACCCCACGCCCTTCAGTGACACGCCGGCGATCGCGGTCACGCTGGCGTACGCGCAGCAGAACCACCTTCGCGCGATCGGCGATCTGCGCAGGGTCGCCCAGAAGCTCACGCTCGGCGGCCCGCCGCAGTTCGAGCAGAGCAATCCCGGACTGCCGTCGATCGAGCAGGCATACGGGTTTGCTCCCGCCGGGTACACGCCGCTCGACATCGGAGCCCAGTACCCGGAGCTCGACGACGACTCGATCCAGGCGGCCGATGTCAACACGACCGACGGTCAGCTGGCGAGCGGCGATTACGCGCTGCTCGGCGATCCCCGCAACGTGTTCGGCTGGGGCCAGGCGGTCCCGGTGGTGTCGACCAAGGTGCTCAACGAGATGGGCCCCGACTTCGTGGCCACGATCAACAAGGTCGACGCGCTGCTCACGCTCCAGAACATCCGCTGGCTCAACGCCGAGGTCGACATCGCCCACCGCGACCCGGCGTCCGTCGCGCGCCAGTTCCTGCAGACGCACGGGCTGATCCTCCCGGGGAGCCCCAGCTGATCCGTGGATCCCGAGTCGCACCCCCACCTGGAGACGCAGCTCAGCCGCGGGCGCGTGCCGCCGCTCGACCGGGCGACGATCCACGCCTACGAGCAGGCGACGCCTGGCGCGTACTACTACCAGCGTTATGCCCACCCGGTAGGCGTGGAGGCCGAACGTGTGCTCTCGGAGCTCGACGGCGGCCACGCGCTGCTGTTCCCCTCCGGCGCCGGCGCGGTCACCTCGCTCGTGCTCGCGCTGCTCGCGCCCGGCGCCCGCGTGGCGGTCGCGGATGGCGGCTACTACGGGACGCTCGGGATGTTGCGCTCGGAGTTCGAGCGCTGGGGCATCGAGGTGATCGCGTTCGATCAGACCGGGCCGCCTCCCCTCGCAGACCTGGTGTGGCTGGAGCCGTGCTCGAATCCGATGCTGACGTTCCCCGATCTGGACTCCGTGATCGCCGAGGTGCACCGCGCCGGCGGCCGCGTGGCGGTCGACAACACGGTGCTGAGCCCGCTGCTGCTCCGGCCGCTCGAGCACGGAGCCGACTTCGTCGTCCACAGCGCTTCGAAGATCCTTGCCGGACACCACGACGCGCTCGTGGGGGCCGTGTGCTGCGCCCGCGAGGATGACCGTGACCGGCTGGCCAGCTTCCGAGGCGCGACGGGGATCGTCGCGGCGCCGGATCCGGCGTGGCTGCTGTTGCGCGGGCTGAAGACGCTCGCGCTTCGCGCCGGGCGCCAGTCGGCGACGGCTCTCGAGCTCGCGCGACGGCTCGCCGAGCACCCACGCGTTGAGCGGGTGCGCTACCCCGGACTTGGCGACCCGGTTGCCGCGCGGTACGTCAGCGCTTTCGGGCCGCTGCTGTCGTTCGACGTCGCGGACGCCGATGCCGCCGACCGCGTCGAGCGCTCGCTCGAGCTGATCGAGAACGCGACGAGCCTCGGCGGGGTCGCCTCGACGCTCGAGTCACGCACGCGCTGGGAGGGCGCTCGCGTCCCGCCCGGCCTGCTGCGGCTGAGCGTGGGACTCGAACACGTCGACGACCTGTGGGCCGATCTGATGCATGCGCTCAGCCGGTAGCGCACCAAGCGGGACACAGCCGGAGAGGAGAGAAAGGGGCGCGAGGACTGATTATTTGGAGCGCGCGTTTTTGGGAAGTCACTCGCGGTCGGGCCCAAACCCTTCCCGCGAGGACATGCCGCGCGGCAAACCAAGCTCCTGATGTCTGCACTTCGCTTCGTCAGTCGCTCGCGCCTTGTTTTGCAACTTACAACTCGCCGTGCCCCCTGCCAAGGGTCCCGCCGACGACGATCCCGCAATTTGCAAGAAGGTGCGGTTTGGCACGCACTCGGCCGTGGGCGAAGCTCAACCGCCCGAGCCCAAGCCGCCGGTTCCGCTCGAGCCGAACCCGCCGCCGCCGCGCTCCGATCCGGGAAGCTCATCCACCTCCAGCACGGCCGGCGTCTCGTGCCGGATCACCATCAGCTGGGCGATCCGGTCGCCGGGAGCGATGTCGTGCGACTGCGCGCGGTCGGTGTTCAGCAGCAGCACCCTGATCTCGCCGCGGTACCCGGAGTCGATCAGCCCGGGAGCGTTGACGAGCGCGATCCCGTGCCTGGCGGCTAGGCCCGAGCGCGGAAGCACGAGCCCGGCATGGCCCTCCGGGATCTGTACCGCGATTCCGGTCGGGATCGAGGCACGCTCGCCGGGGCCGAGGACGATCGGCTCGAGCGCGTGCAGATCGAGCCCGGCGTCACCGGCGTACGCGCGCGATGGCAGTACCGCCCGCGGATCCAGGCGCCGGACCCGCAGGTTCACACGGCGCCGCCGCTGAGCGCGTAGCGCGAGTAACGCGCTGCCACCGTTGCCGGCAGGCGGACGCTGACCCGGACTCCCTCGGCGGTGTCCTCTCGCTTGAGATCGCCGGCCAGCTCGTGCAGCTCCGCCAGCCGTCCCCCGGCGTCGTAGGGCAAAAGCAGCTGCACCTCGATCAGCCGGCGGTCGAACTCCGCGACGATCCGCTCGATCAGCGGCTCGATCCCGTCGCCGGTGAGACCGGACACGAGCACCGCCTCGGGGTGACGGAGCGCCAGCTCCGCGCGGCGGTCGGAGTCGATCCGGTCCGCCTTGTTGAGAACCAGAAGCCGCGGCGCCTCGTCGGCGCCGATCTCGGTCAGCACGTCCTCGACGGCGGTCGTCATCTCCTCGAGCTGCTCCTCGTCCTGGGAGGCATCGACCACGTGCAGGAGCAGGTCGGCGAGGCGGGTCTCCTCGAGCGTCGCACCGAACGCATCGACGAGCTGGTGGGGCAGCTTTCGGATGAATCCGACGGTGTCGGTCACAAGGTAGTCCCGCCCGCCGGCTCGCAGGAGGCGGGTCGTCGGGTCAAGCGTCTGGAACAGGCGATCGCCGACGCCCACCTCCGAGCCGGTCAGCGCGTTCAGGAGCGTCGACTTGCCCGCGTTCGTGTATCCGGCGAGCGCGACCGACGGGCAGATGCGCGCGCTCGCGCTCCGCCCGCATCACCGAGCGGCTTGAGCGGACGTGCGCCAGCCGCGGCGCAGCGCCGAGATCCGGTCGCGCGCGAGCCGGCGGTCGGTCTCGATCTGCGTCTCGCCCGGGCCTCGGGTGCCGATGCCGCCGTCGATCCGCCCGCCCGAGCCGCTCGAGGTGCGACCACAGCCCGCGCATCCGTGCGAGGTTGTACTCGAGCTGGGCGAGCTCGACCTGGAGCTTGCCCTCGGCGGTGTGGGCATGGTCGGCGAAGATGTCGAGGATCACCGCCGTGCGGTCGATCACCGGCATCCCGAGCGCCGACTCGAGGTTGCGCTCCTGGCGCGGGGAGAGCTCGTCGTCGCACGCGACCAGGTTGGCGTCGGCGCTCGCGAGCTCGTCCTTCAGCTCGCTCGAGCTTGCCGGGGCCGAGGTAGGTGTTCGGGTGCGGGCTGCTCGCGGCGCTGCACCAGCTCGCCCGACGCTCGCGACGCCGGCGGTGCGCAGCAGCTCGCGCAGCTCGTCGAGCACCTCGAGGTCGCCGTCCGCGGGAGGCCGCGATCATAAAGGCACGCTGACGAGCGCGCCCGCCGCTCGGCGGGCCACCGTCGCCCTGCGAGGTCTGGCGCGCGGCCGTGGCGGCTACGTTGCCACGCCCGTCTGATGGTAGCCGCGGGGCGGTCGCCGATCAGCCTCAGCGCGCGCAGACGGTCGACGGCCTCGAGCAGCCGGTCGTCCGGGGTCGTCAGCGAGATCCGGAAGAAGCCCTCGCCGTTCGGGCCGTAGGCGCCGCCGGGCGAGATCACGACCGCCGCCTGCTCGAGCACGTGCTCGCAGTAGGCGGCCGAGGACTCGAAGCCCGTCGGGAACCGGCGCCCAGATGTAGATCGTGCCCTTCGGCGCGCGTCACCTCGACGCCGGCCTGCGCCAGCGCGTCGCAGACGAGGTCGCGCCGGCGCGCGTAGACCGCGTTCATGCCCTTGACGTCGCGCGTCGAGCTCGGGCCCGAGCGCCGCGCGCCGGCGAGCTGGACCGCCTCGAACAGGCCCGAGTCGATGTTCGACTTCAGCCGCCAGTAGTGCGCGATCGCCTCGGCGTTGCCGACGATCGCCGCGCACCGCCAGCCGGTCATGTTGTAGCCCTTCGACAGCGAGAACACCTCGACGCCGACCTCCTTGGCGCCCGGGCGTCGCGAGGAACGACGGCGCGACGTAGCCGTCGTAGGTCGTCTCGCTGTAGGCGTTGTCGTGCACGACCAGCAGGTCGTGCGCGCCGCGCCAGCTCGACCGCGCGCTCGAACAGGCCGTCCGGGACGACCGCGCCGGTCGGGTTGTTCGGGTAGTTGATGAACATCAGCCGCGCCCGCTCGAGCGTCGGCCGGGTCGATCGCGTCGAGGTCGGGTGCGAAGCCGAGCTCGGGCACGAGCGGCATCAGCACCGGCTCGCCGCCGGCCAGCAGCGGCCCGCCGGTGTACACGGGTAGCCCGGGTCGGCCGCGAGCGCGACGTCGCCGGGATCGAGGAACGCGAGGTTGAGGTTGAAGATGCACTCCTTGGCGCCGATCGCCGGCATCACCTCGGTCTCGGGGTCGAGCTCGACCCCGAAGCGCCGCTGCGTAGAACGCGGCGACCGCCTCGCGGAACTCCTGGCGGCCGCGGTTGGTCGGATAGCTGTGGGTGCTCGGGTCGGCCACCGCGCGCTGGGCGGCGGCGACGATCGGCGGATACGTCGGGCATGTCCGGGATCGCCGATGCCGAGGCTGATCACGTCGATCCCGGCCGCGCGCTTCGCGGCGATCTTGCGCTCGAGCTCGGCGAACAGGTACGGCGGGATCCGCTCCAGGCGGCTACTCGGTCGCATGCAGCTCCTTGACGAATTCGTCGGCGAGCGTCGCCGCGGAACACGGGCACGGCCCAGCCGGTCAGGTTGATGTGCAGATCCTCCCCCACCTCGACCTCGAGCTCTCCGCCGTCGAGTACGACGGTCACCGGCGAGTCGCCGCCGCCGAGCACGTACGCGACCGCGGCGCCCGTCGCCCCGGTGCCGCTGGCCGCGGTCTCCCCGACGCCCCGCTCGAAGATCCGCGCGCGGATCCGGCCGGCCGCCGAGCGCGTCGACCAGGACACGTTCGTGCGGTTCGGGAACAGCTCGTGGTGCTCGATCGCCGGGTCCGATCGCCGGCAGGTCGAGCGTCTCGCAGCGTCGCTCGTCGGCGACCTCGATCGCGCACTGCGGGTTGCCGACCTGGACGTGCTGGAAGCGCCAGGAACGTCCGCCGGCAGTCAGCTCGCCGCGCCATCGGCGTCGCCGGCGGGATAGTCCGTCGCTGCGCAGCCGCGCGCGGCCGATGTCCATCGTGCAGGTTGTCGGCGAGGTGATCGTCGGGCGCATCTCCCCGGCCGCCGTCTGGATCGAGAACGTGTCGCTCGTCGTCCAGCCGCGGCGGCGCAGGTACAGCACCGCCTCGCGCGCCCCGTTCCCGGACAGCTCGGCCTCGGAGCCGTCGGGGTTGAAGATCCGCAGGCGGGCGACGAACCCGGGCTCGTCCGGGTCGGAGAGCAGCAGGATGCCGTCGGCGAACACACCCGTGTGCGGGCGCGCAGATCGCGCGGATCCGTGCCGGGCGTCAGCGCGAACGGCAGCGAGCGCGGCCTCGACGATCACGTAGTCGTTGCCGAGCGCGTGCCACTTCTCGAACTCCACGCGCCGGGAGTGTAGGGAGGCGAGGTCGGGGCGAGACAGCGCGGCAACCTCCCGGGCGCTAGCGTCGCGCCGCCATGGCAGCGCGACTTCGCCACCCCTCCGCGCCGCTCGCGCTGCTGGCGGTCCTATCGGTGATCTCGCTCGCCGTACGGCTTGCGTGGCTCGGGGAGCCATGCCGCTCGCCGTGCAGGACGACAGCGGCGCACACGCTGGTCTTCGACGAGATCTACTACGTCAACGCGGCGCGGGTGATCGCGGGGCTGCGGCCGCCGCCGGGCCAGACTACGCGAACGCGCCGCTCGGCGACGATCCGAACTCCGAGCACCCGCAGCTCTCAAGCTGGTGATCGCCGGGGCGATCGAGTTGTTCGGCGACGGCCCGTTCGCGTGGCGCATCGGCAGCGTGTTGTTGGGGTCGCTCGCAATCCTCGGCATGTTCGCCCTGGTGCGGGCCGCCGGTGGAGGGCGCTGGACCGCGCTCGGGGCGAGCGCGCTGATGGCGACCGACAACCTCGAGCTCGTCCACGCCCGGATCGGGACGCTCGACGTGTACGTGCTCGCCGCGATGGTCTGGGGAGTCGCGCTGTACCTGCGCGGCCGGCCGCTGGCCGCCGGGGTGACGCTCGGCGTCGGCGCCTGTGCAAAGCTGGTCTCGCCGTACGCGCTGCTGGTGCTCGCGCTCGTCGAGCTGTTGCGCCTGCTCGCCGGGCGCCGCACGGAAGTGCGCGCGCTGGTACGCGGCGCGGCCCGCCGGTTCGCGACCTGCGCCGCAGCCGCTGTGGCGGTGTTCCTCGCGCTCCTCGATGCGATGGACCGCATCGCCCCGCCCTATGACCCGAACAAGCGCGAGCTTGTCCGCGGCGGGCCGTTCGGCCACATCGCCCACATGCTGAGCTTCCAGGCCAGCCTCACGAGCCCGCACGGGCCTCGGGGAATCGCGTCATACCCCTGGGAGTGGCTGGGCGACTACAAGCCGATCGTGTACCTGAACATCAACCCGGCGCACCCCTCACGGGGCCTGCGTCACATCCACCCGGCCGTGCACTTCCTCGGCATGATCAGCCCTCCGATCATGCTGCTCGCGATCCCCGGGCTTCTGTTCGCCGCGTGGCGGCTGTGGCGTGCGCGGGCAGCGGAGCAAGCGACGCTGGTGCGGACGGCGGCCCGGCGGCCGCGCCGCCGTCCCTCGCGGCCCTTGGGCTCGCGTGGTTCGTCGGCACGTGGGCCCCGTTCGAGCTGCTCAGCATCGTCGACAGCCGCACGAGCTATCTCTACTACATGGTGATCGTGATGCCGGGGATCTACGCCGTGATCGCGCATCTGTTCGGGCGCTGGCGACCCCGGCGGTGGGTGCTCCTGTCCTACGGGGTGCTCGTGCTGCTGGCCGCCGTGGCGATGTATCCGCTGACCCCGGTCCCGTGAGCCCTGCGGCGTCGGGCCGGCGGTCTGCGAGCCGCGCGGGACTGGTATAGATCAGGGTCATGAGCCCGCTCGCGCACCGCCCACTCGGCGATTCCGGCCTCGACGTCGCGGTCGTCGGTCTCGGCTGTAACAACTTCGGTCGCCGAGTGGACCTCGAAGGGACGCGAGCGGTGGTCGACGCGGCGATCTCAGAGGGCGTGACGTTCCTCGACACCGCCGACATCTACGGCGGGTCCGGCGCCAGCGAGGAGCTGCTCGGACAGGTGCTCGAAGGCCGGCGCGACCAGGTCGTGCTCGCCACGAAGTTCGGCATGGACATGCACGATGGCAAGGGCCCGCGAGGCTCGGCGGCGTACATCCGTGACGCGTTCGAGGCCTCCTGCCGCCGGCTCCGGACCGACGTGATCGATTTCTACTGGTACCACACGCCGGACGGCGAGACCCCGATCGCCGAAACGCTCGGGGCGCTCGACGAGCTCGTGCGCGCCGGCAAGGTGCGTGCGATCGGCGCCTCGAACTTCAGCGCCGTGCAAATCCAGGAGGCTGAGGACGTTGCCCGGAACGATGGCCTCACACACTTCTCCGCGATCCAGAACCAGTACAGCCTGCTCGTCCGCGAGGCCGAGCAGGAGGTTCTCCCCCTGTGCGAGCGGCTCGGGCTCGGCTTCGTTCCCTTCTTCCCCCTCGCCTCGGGACTTCTGACCGGCAAGTACCGCCGTGGTGAGCCCGCCCCCGTGGGTGCGCGGCTCGCGGAGCGGAGCCAGGTCGCGACCGACGCGCAGTTCGCCGTGCTCGAGTCGCTGGCGGCGTTCGCCTCCGAACGCGGTCTGTCGATGGTGGAGGTCGCTATCGGCACGCTGCTGGCGCAGCCGGCGGTCTCCTCGGTGATCGCCGGCGCGACCAAGCCCGAGCAGGTCGCCACGAACGCCGCCGCGGGGCGGTGGTCGCCGAGCGAGGCCGAGCTGGCCGAACTGCGGCGGATCCTCTAGGTCGGCTGCGCGCCGGGTTGCTCGCCAGGTAACTGCTCGGGCACGGTCGCGACCTCTGACGAGCGCACGGTCACGGCCTCGGACGGGGGCGCGCTGGAGCCGCCCTGGTTCGACGCCGGGGGCGCGCTGGAGCCGCCCTGGTTCGACGCCGCCGCGGTCGCGACGTCGCTCGGGTATGTGAAGCGCGCGCGCAGCAGGAACACGCCCGCCGCCACCAGGGTTCCCACCAGCAGCAGGAAGCTGACCTCGAGCCCGTTCGCGGTGCTGTGAGAGACGGAGCCGCGCACGTGCGTGCCGATCGGCGCCTGCGAGGGCGTGATGCCCACGACCAGATCGGCGATCCCGCCGAACAGCAGCGGTGCGAGTGCCTGCGCGAGTGACCTCAGCACCGTGCGGGTGCTCTCCGCCCGGCCCCACAGGCCGGCGGGCATGATGTCGAGCCGGGCGGCGTCGAGCGGCGGGTTGGCTGCGGACAGGAGCGCCGCTCCGAGCACGTCGAACCACACGGCCGGCGTCAGATGGTTCGAGAGGAACCCGGGAATGAGCGCCACGGCGGCGGCCAGATAGCAGATCGCCGGGACCCAGACGCGGACCTGGAGGTTGCCGCGGTGGAGCATCACGTCCGTCATCCGGCCGCTGATCAGCGTCCCGACCAGCGCGCCGCCCACGAGCAGGCCCAGCACGAGCTCAGCCTCCGCCTGGCTCGCGTGATAGTGACCCTTCACGAACAACAGCGCGAACGTCGACAGCCCCGAGAAGAAGAAGTACCCGAGCGAGGAGCTGATGATCATCAGCATGTTGGTCGGGATCGAGAGGATGTACCTGACGGCCTCGACCAGCCCGAGATCCTTCGGGTCCTTGTGGAGCACGAGCTTCGGGTCGGGCTCGGCTCCCAGCCTGTAAGCCGCCTCGACGGCCGCCTCGTCGGTCGACCTGCGTCGGCTCCTCGCCGCGCTCGTCCGGCGGCTGTGCGACCCTCGATGCGGCGGCAGCGGCGGCCTCGTGAAGGTCGAGTACCCCGCGCTCGAGCCGGCTCTGGCCGCCGCGCAGCGGCTCGGGGACGGTGCGGTAAAGCTCGCGGGCGAGGAAGAACCCGGGGATCGCGAGCAGCACGAACGATGCCCGCCAGGAGATCAGGCTCGCGATGCTGCCGCAGACGATGAATCCAAACGCGGTGCCGGCGATCTCCCCTCCGAGGATGTAGGCGTACACGCGGCCCCGCTCGCTCGCCGGGAAGTAGTCGCCGGTCAGCGACGCGATCGCCGGGCCGCCGGTCGCCACCACCGCGCCGAGCAGCATCCGGGTGAGCAGCAGGCCCGAATAGCCGCCCGCGAACGCGCTCAGCGAGCGAGGCGAGGCTCCACAGGACGATGCTGGTCGACAGCATCGGCATGCGCTTATAGCGGTCGACGAGCAACCCGACCGGGATCGTGAACACGGCGCCGACCAGCAGCGACACCGAGCTCAGGAGGCCGATCTTCGTGTTGCCGATGTGCAGCGAGGCCTCGAGCTGCGGAGCGACGGCGCCGATCGTCGCCACGTCGGCGCCGTTCAGCGCGAGCACGGCCCCGAACAGCATGATCACCCGCGCGCGCGCCGGGCCGCCGACGCGCTTTACGACCTGGCCCGTGACCAGGCGCGAGAACCAGCGCGCGATCGCGATCAGCGCGTGCGCCATCTGTGCGGCGACGTCTCGGCCGCGGATCTCGGGCTCAGTGGACACGGTTCAGACGATCGACCGCCGGGCGCGTCGACCTTTGACTACGCACCCGACGGCGTGAGCAAGATCACGGGGATCAGGCGGTCGGTCTTCTGCTCGTAATCGGCGAACGACGACACACGCGCCTTTTGCGCGTCGTACAGCCGCTGGCGTTCCTCGCCGGTCGCCTCGCTCGCGACGGCATCGAACGTGTCGTCTCCCACCTCGATCCGTACGTTCGGGTGGGCCTTGATGTTGTGGTACCAGTCCGGGTTGGTGGGCGCCCCCGCCTTCGAGGCGAAGATCACGTAACGGCCGTCGTCGTCCAGGTAGGCCAGGGGGTTGATCCTGGCGGCGCCGGACTTCGCCCCGGTGTGGTGCAGGAGCAGCAGGGTCATCCCGTCGAACGGGCCGCCGACGACACCGCCGTTGGCGCGGAACTCCTCGATTACGTTCTGATTGAAGTCGTTCATCGACGTCGACATGTGTCCTCCAGACTGTAGGCCGTCAGGTTGGTTCGGGGCTCTGGTCCAGTCTATGGATGATCTCGTTTGCGACCTGATCGGGAGTGCGGCCGGTGGTGTCGATCACCGTGACCCCGGGGAGCTTTCGCATCCACGTCAGCTGACGGCGCGCGTAGTTGCGCGTGCGGCGTTTCATGCCCTCAATATCCCCCGCCAGCAGCTCCTCGAATCCGAGCGCCTTGCGGGCGGTCATCGATGCGCCGGCGGCATGCGCCGCCCGCACCTCTCGCTCCGCGCCGGCGGCGATCATCCGGTCGACGCGCGCGTCGATGCGCTCGTACAGCTGATCGCGCTCGAGTATCAGGCCGATCAGCAGCGCCGGGCGCCGGACGGCGTCGGTCCACAGCTCGGACTCTCCTGCGTGCGGCTCGAGCTCGCCCGCGTCGAGGAGCTCGAGCGCCCGCACGATCCGCTGCCGGTCGCCCGGATCGATCTCGGCGGCGGCCCACGGCGCCCGCGCCGCGAGCGTTGCGTGCAGGGCGGCGGGGCCGCGCTCCTGTAGCTCTGCGGTCCATCGCTCGCGAACGCCCTCGGGAGGCGGCGGGCGGAGGCTCAGCTCCGTGAGCGCGGCGCGCAGGTACAGGCCGGTGCCGCCGACGACGATCGGGCGCTGCCCGGAGGCGAGCAGCCCGTCGATCTCGGCATGGGCGAGCTCCGCGTATTGGCCGGCGCTGAAGGTCGCGTCGACCGGCAGGAAGGAGATCAGCCGGTGCTCCAGCCGTGCGCGCTCGGCGCCGCCGGCGGCGCCCGTGAGGACCTCGAGCCCGGTGTACACCTGGAGCGCGTCGGCCGAGACCGCGACCGGGTGCTCGCCCCGGCCGCGCAGCTCGTCGGCGAGCGCGATCGCGACGTCGGTCTTGCCGACCCCGGTCGGTCCGAACAACGCGACGATGTCAGGCATCGGATTAACGCTGATTGAGCTGATTCGCCGCCATCTCTGCGGCGATCTTCCCCGATCCGGCAAGCCTGCTCACCCTGGCGGCGATCTGCGGCGCGAGCCCGGCGAAGGCCGTCCCGAGCCGCAGCGGCAGCGGGGCGACGTCGAGCTCCGCCCGGTTGCGTTCGATCGACCGGATCACCGCTTCCGCCACCTGCTCGGGCGAGCGCGTGCCGACGCCCAGCGGAAGCTTCGGGGAGCCCGACTTGACGAACATCCCGGCGTCGCTGATGAAGCCCGGGAAGATCGTCGACACGCCGACGCCGTGCGGGCGGAGGTCCTCGCGCAGCCCGAGTGCAAACCCCCGCAGCCCGAACTTCGTCGCCGAATAGATGGACGAGCTCGGCTGGGCCGCCTTGCCGGACAGCGATGAGATGAACACCATGTGGCCACGGCCGCGGGCGATCATCGACGGCGCGAGCGCGTGGGCGAGCGCTATCGGGGCGCGCAGGTTGACCTCGAGCATCCGGTCGATGTCCTGCTGGCTCAGCTCGGTCATCAGACCCATCGCCAGGGCCGCCGCGTTCGCGACGAGCACGTCCACCCCGCTCTCGACGGCTCTCGCGCCGAGCTCAGCAACCTGCGCGCGGTCCGACAGATCGCACGCCAGCGCCTCGCCGCCGACCTCCGCCCTGAGCGGCTCGAGCACTTCGGCGCGCCGGCCGGTGAGGATCAGGTCGGCGCCGCGCGCAGCGAAAGCGCGCGCGATCGCATGCCCGATCCCCCCCGTGGCGCCCGTCACGAGCACCCGGCCGCCCACGAGCGTCATCAACGCCTCTCGCTCAGCTCGTGCTCTTCCGTGACGGTCCTGAGCGCACCGATGATCTCGTCTGCGAGCGCCGCCCCGTCCTCGGCCCGTGCCGGCGTCGCCTGTACGCGAACGACCACGTCGCTGCCGTCGATCTCCTCGAGCAACACCTGCGCGGGCTGCCGCGTCGGCGTGGTGATGGCGTTGTCGAGGATCTCCTGTGCCCGGCTCGGCGGCGTTCCCGCGCTGAGTCGCACCCGCACGTCGATCGAGTCGGGCTCGCGCAGCGGCACCACCACCGCGGCCAGAACCATGTTGTTCGGGATCATCAGGCGGTCGTCGCCGCGCGCCACCTGGGTGTACAGCAGACCAAGCGAGCTCACCACCCCTTCGATCTGCCCGCCGATCGCGCCCGCCTGAAAGCGAATCCGCTGCCCCACGCGGAACGGCCGCGCGGTCAGCAGCACCGTGCCGGCGATCACGTTCCCGAGCGTCTGCTGGGACGCGAGGCCGACGATCACCGCCGCGGACGTACCGGCGAGCGCCAGCGTCTGCGCTTGGAGTCCCGACAGGTGCAACGCCTCGAGTACCACGATCACGATCGTCAGCAGCCGCACCAGGAACCCGACGGTCCCGGCGGTGCCGGGGTCCATTCTCCGCATGAACATCGGCGCGACGAGCCGCCCCATCGCGCGGGCGAATGCCCAGCCGAGCAACGTGAACAGCGCGACGACGATGATCCGCGCGAGGGTTCCCGTGTGCTTGCCGAACCAGGCGAGGTGGTGGTTCCACGCGACGAGCAGCGCGACCAGTGCCGGGAACAGGATGATCGCCTCGATTTTGGCCCGCCGGACCTTTTTCTCGGACACCTCGACAGCCAGTCCAGCCGCCTCCCACTCGTGGCTGCGGGTCTCGAACATCCGGTCGAGCCGCCCCTCTCTCAGATCGTTCTTCTTGTCATCCTCTTTTGTCATTGGGCCTCAGAATAAACGCTGCTGCGCAGGCTGCCTGGGCCGCTCGGAGAAGCTCTCGGCGATCCTCGGCGGCGCCGGCAGGCGCTGTGCCCGCATCCGCGGGAAGGACGGCTCATCGTCTTCTCGCACGAGGCTCTCGAGCCTTTCGCGCTCCCCGGGACGAAGGTACGCCCGGCCTGCGTACAGCTGCTCGTAACGCGTCAGCAGATCCGGCCGCTGCTGCGCGAGCCAGCCGAAGAACACGTCCCTTACTTCCCCGCGCAGGTGCAACGCAATCGGCGTCACGTAGGCCGCCCCAGCCTCCTCGGCGAGCCTGAGGATCGGCTCCACCTGCTCCGGCGCGTCGTTGATCCCGGGCATCAGCGGCGCCACCAGCACTCCCGTCCGGATCCCGGCCCGCGTGAGCTCCGCCACCGCCTCGAGCCGTGCGCGCGGATGCGGCGTGTGCGGCTCGGTCGCGCGCCACGCGCGCTCGTCCAGCGTCGGCACCGACAGCGCCGCGCCGAACTCCGTCACGGCCGCGATCTCCTGGAGCAGCTTCACGTCCCGCAGCACCAGCGGCGACTTCGTCAGCACCGAGCAAGGGTTGGCCGCGTCCCGCATCGCCTCCCAGATCCCGCGCATCAGCCTGTACCGCCCCTCCACCCATTGGTACGGGTCGGTGTTCGTTCCCAGCGCGATGTGCTCGCCCTTCCATGACGGCCGCGCCAACTCCGCGCGCAGCCGCTCCGGCGCGTTCACCTTGACCACGATCTCGCGTTCGAAGTCCCGGCCGGCATCGAAGTCGAGGTAACGGTGCGTCGGGCGAGCGAAACAATAAACGCAGGCGTGCGTGCATCCGCGGTACGGGTTGATCGTCCAGCGGAACGGCATCTGCGACGCCTCCGGGACGTGGTTCAGGATCGACTTTGCGCGGACCTCGTAGAACCTCGTCGGGATCGACCCGGGCGCGTCGAAATGGCGCACGACCGCCTCATCGCGGTAGCCCGGCAACCGGGCTCGTTGGTCCTCCTCCACCTGCAGATTCGTCCACCGCACGAACACATGTTCGCATACGCGCTGGACGCCTCCCTTCCCCTAGCGGCCGACCACCGCCAGCTCGTCGCACAGACCACGCTCCAGCTCCGCGACGCGCGCCTGCGCAGCGTCCAGCTCGCGCCGCAACGCAGACAGCTCGGCCAGCGGCGCCAACGGCTCGCGCGGCATCGCCTGCACGGGCCCGAAGACCGCCTCTGTCAAAGCTTCCGGGCTTGGCACAGACGCCAGCGCGGGGGCGGCCGGAGCGGCGCCCTGCAAGGCCATCAGCTCGCGGCACAGGGTCGGCACCGATCGATCCCAGATCGGTCCCGCCACGCCGCAGACGCCGACGACGGCCCCCGACTCGTCCCTGACCGGGAAGCGCATCACGGTGAACTCCGGGCGGCCCTCCCACGCCGCCACGCGGTACTCGAGCTGGATCGGCTGATCGACGGCAGGCCCGCGGTCGCGCAGGCGCGGCCCGTCGATCGCCTCGCGCACGGAAAGCTCGGTGTCGGTGCGGCCGAGCAGCCGGTCCTCGGATGCGCCCAGCTGCTCCATGTAGCAGCGGTTGGCGTAAACGTACCGGCCCTCCGTGTCCTTCAGCCACCCGATCACCGGGCTCGCCGCGAGCCGCTCCCGGAGCGGAAGGCTTGCCGGATGAAGGTCTCCCACGCCCATCTTTTCGGCCCCAGCGAAGCTGAGCGCCCGTCCCCGGACCGGGACTGGACGAATGTACATTTGGCCGCTGGACGAACGATCTAGCCGGACGGCCCGGCTGACGAGCAGCTCCTCGCCGCTAAGCGTCTGGCTGGTGGCCGCGGTGATCTGCACCTGCACGAGCTCGCCGGCCGACGCGAGGCCGGCGAAGTTGACGACCTTGTTGTGCCGTGAGCGGCCGCGCAGGCGCGTGGGATCGGTCCGGGAGGGTCCCTCGACCAGGACCTCGATCGTCCTGCCGACGAACCGCTGAGCGCGTTCCCGGGCACGGCGCTGGACCACCTCGACGAGTCGCTCCATCCGCTGCACCTTGACCTCGTGCGGGAGCTGGTCGGGGAGCGTTGCCGCCTCGGTGCCGCGCCGAGGCGAGTAGATGAAGGTGAACGCGCCGTCGTAGCCGACCGCCTCGGCGACCTCGAGCGTCTGCTCGAAATCGGCCTCGGTCTCGCCCGGGAAGCCGACGATGATGTCGGTGGTGATCGCGCAGTCGGGAACGTGCTCGCGGATCAGCGCCACGCGATCGAGGTAGCGCTCGCGCGTGTACGTGCGCCGCATCCGCTTGAGCACGGGGCTCGAGCCGGACTGGAGCGGCAGATGGATGTGCTCGCACAGCGACGGCAGCTCGGCGTGCGCGCGGATCACGTCCTCGCGCATGTCCTTCGGATGCGGGCTGGTGTAGCGGATTCGCTCGATGCCGTCGATCCGCGTCGACCCGCGCCAGCAGTTCCGCGAACGTGACGCGCTCCTCGCGCGGCAGCTCGCGGCCGTAGGAGTTGACGTTCTGGCCGAGCAGCGTCACCTCTGAGACCCCGTCGTCGGCCAGCCGGCGCACCTCGTCGACCAGCTCGTCCGCCGGCCGGCTGACCTCGCGGCCGCGTGTCGAGGGGACGATGCAGTAGGAGCAGACGCAGTTGCAGCCGACGCTGATCTGCACCCACCCCTGGAACTCGCGGGCGCGCTTGGCGGGCAGGCGTCCGGTGAAGCCCTCGAACTCGAAGTACCCCTGCGCGGTGAGCGAGTCGCTCGTCAGGAACTCGGCGAGGCGGTGCACCTGACCGGGCCCGAACGCGACGTCGACGAACGGGAAGCGCGCGAACAGCTCCTCCTTGACCGACTGCGCCCAGCAGCCGCCGACGCCGATGACGCGGTCAGGATGCGCACGCTTGAGCGCCCTCGCTTCGCCCAGATGGGCGAGGAAGCGCTCGTCGGCCTTCTCGCGGATCGAGCAGGTGTTGAACAGGATCAGGTCGGCCGCCTCGCGCGTCGGCGCCTCGGCGTAGCCGAGCGACTCGAGCATGCCCTTCATCCGCTCGGAGTCGTGCTCGTTCATCTGGCAGCCGAACGTGGTGACGTGATAGCGCTTCACCGGAGGCCAAGGGTATCTACGAGGTGGATCCGGAGATCACCCGATCTTCGCTCTCATTCACCGTCGGAGAAGCCGATCGCCGGATCGCAGGCAGCTGGGGCGCGTTGTGACAACGTGAGCACGCCTGTGTTGGCCGCACTCTGGGAAGGTTTCTGGTCGAGGAGACCGGTTTCCCTCCCCGAGTTGTCGTGGTCAGGCAATCGCGAGCGTTGGCAGCCGCGGTTACGGTGCTGCACAACGCGACGACCAGCTTCCGCTCGTCGATCAACGTACGATCGGCGGGAATGGCCGCGCTATTTCAGCTCGCTGGTCATCACGTGCCGATTGCCGTCGCCGTTGTGTCGAGCGCGCTGGTGATCGCCGGCTGTGGGTCCTCGAGCAAGCCGAGTAGCGCCAGCAAGAGTGCGACCCCATCGAGTAGCGCCGGCAAACGAAGTCCTTCGAGCTACGCGCAATCCCAGCTTGCGGCCGCGGCTTGCATACGTTCACACGGGTTCCCGACCTTCCCGGATCCGACCTTCGGCGAACGGCTACTCCCCGACCAGCACCGCGACTGGCGCCGAGATGTCGGAGGCGCTCGCGACCGCCAAATGCATGCGCGCCCACGGCGTGCCGAACTGGCCGGATCCGACGACGACCCTGCCCAGCAACACGAATGGCTACGGTGTGCAGAGCGCGGTGCCGGGCCCGCCAGGCGGCC
The DNA here is from genome assembly GCA_963826895.1 of uncultured Solirubrobacterales bacterium. GTDB lineage: Bacteria > Actinomycetota > Thermoleophilia > Solirubrobacterales > Solirubrobacteraceae > Palsa-465. The sequence continues at coordinate 140,702 of CAWGYJ010000004.1, read as the reverse complement.
CGATGCTCGTGATCCCAAACTCGATCGACCTCGAGGCGCCCGCGGTCAAGCGGGCCATAACCGACTGCCGCGACGACTGACCGTGGTAGCGCTTCACGCCGGTCAAGCGTACCGGCGGCCGCCGCCATACCTGCAGTGCGACCCGCGAACACCGTTGTTCCGAAAGCCGGTCGCAGATCGAAATCTGTTCAGCGTGCGTACTCGACCGCGCGCGACTCCCTGATCACCGTCACCTTGATCTGGCCCGGGTACTCGAGCTCCTTCTCGATCTCGCGCGCGATCTCGTACGACAGCAGGGTGGCGGCGTCGTCGTCGATCGCTCCGGGCGCGACCATCACGCGGATCTCACGCCCGGCCTGCATCGCATAGACCTTGTCGACGCCCTTGTGCCTGGTCGCGATCTGCTCGAGGTCGCGCAGGCGCTTGACGTACTGGTCGAGCGACTCGCCGCGGGCGCCGGGTCGGGCGCCCGAGAGCGCGTCGGCGGCCTGGACGATCACTGCCTCGATCGTCTGCGGCTCGACCTCGTTGTGGTGCGCCTCCATCGCGTGCGCGACCGCCTCGGGCTCCCCGTACTTGCGCGCGAGATCGCCGCCGACAAGCGCGTGCGGGCCCTCGATCTCGTGCGTCACGCCCTTGCCGATGTCGTGAAGCAGCGCGGCGCGCCGCGCCGTCTTCGGGCTGGCGCCGAGCTCCTCGGCCATCATCGAGGCCAGCCTGGAGACCTCGATCGAGTGGGCCAGCACGTTCTGGCCATAGCTAGTGCGGAATTGGAGCCGGCCGAGCAGCGCGATCAGCTCGGGGTTCAGGCCCTGGACGTTCGCGTCGAGCACGGCCTGCTCGCCGATCTCGACGATGTGCGACTCGAGCTCGGACTTCGCCTGGAAGTACATCTCCTCGATCCGCGCCGGGTGGATCCGGCCGTCCTGGAGCAGCTTCTCGAGGGTGAGCCGCGCGATCTCCCGGCGGACGCCGTCGAAGCCCGAGAGCACGACCGCGCCGGGGGTGTCGTCGATGATGAAGTCGACGCCGGTGAGGTTCTCGAGCGCGCGGATGTTGCGTCCCTCGCGGCCGATGATGCGCCCCTTCATGTCATCGGCCGACAGCTGCACGACCGAGACGGTCGTCTCGGCCGCGTGGCCGGCCGCGACCCGCTGCATGCACACCGAGAGGATGTTCCGCACCCGCCGGTCGGCGTCGCGCTTGGTCTCCTCCTCGATCTGGCGGATCAGGCGGGCGGAGTCGTGCCGTGCCTGATCCTCGACCTCCTTGAGCAGCATCTGCTTGGCCTGGGCGGCCGACATGCCGGAGACGCGCTCGAGCGACCGCGCCAGTTCCGCCCGGTTCTCCGCGAGCTGCTCGCGCTCGCGCTCGAGATCCGACTCGCGCCTGGCGAGCGTGTCCTCGCGGCGCCCGACCTCCGCCTGGCGACCGCGCAGCTGCGCACCGGCCGCCTCGGCGTCGGGCGTGCCGTCGTTGCCCGCCGCGGGCGGTGCAGGCGCAGAAGCCGAGCGCGAATTCATCCGCGCGTAGACCAGCGCCGCCACCACAAGCCCCAAAGCGATCAGTGCGGCGGCTCCGATGGTTTCCATGGTCGATCCTCTCCTGACGGCGCCGGGCGAGGCCCGGGCCCTTCACAACTTTTCAGTTTTGGAGCGACCGACTGGCCCGTGCGGGACGCACGAACGGATGCCGGGCAGGCGACCCCCGGGTCGCCGGATCAGGCGACGGCTTGCTGTGTGTGCAGGTGAGGTGGTCGGGGCGGGCAGAGCCGCCAGTTGGTGTTCGCCGTCACGCCTGTCTTATCTAGTTGCACTAGTCCGGAATCCAAAAAGATCTATGTGATTTGCTCGTATTTCGTGGCCCGCGGGCCATTCGTTCGCTGCCCGCATCGTAGTACCGGCAGGAATCCGGCGCAAACGGCGGGATTGCGCGGCCAGATGGCCGAGCGACGCCGCGCGGCCATGTCCTGGGGCGGGCTGGGCGTGAGCTAAGCGGCTTCCGCGCCGCGCGCATGTGCCGCGAGCGCGTCGAGCGCGAGCTCGGAGTCGTATCCCTTGCGCATCAGCACACCGAGCGCACGGTCCCGCTCGCGGCGATCTGACGGCGGGGATGGGAACCGGCGCCGCAGCAACTCGAGTGCGCGGTCGAGCTCCGATTCGGGAGCCTCGTCGGCCAGCGCCTCACGGGCGAGCGCAGCATCGATCCCGCGCGCTCGCAGCGCACGCTCGATCCTGTCGCCGCCCCACCGTTCGAGTGTCCGCTTGTCCTGCGTGAAGAGCCGCGCGAACCGGGCATCGTCGAGCAACTGCTGCTCGACCAGAGTTTCGATCACCTCGCCGGCTATCGGTTCTTCGATCGCCGCTCGCTCGAGCCGGCCGCGCACCTCGTGGACGGTCCGGTCGCGGTGGTTCAGGTACCTGAGAGCGACCGCCAGCGCATGATCGAACCGTTGTTCGCGAGTCGGCTGCGGTTGCTCGTCGGCAGGTGTTCCGCGGAACACCTCCTGCACGTCAAGCCGCCTTGCCGGTGATCGCCTCGACGTCCTGCACCGTGCCCGCCCCGTTCGTGGCGCCGACGCCATCGTCGTCGGCGGGATCAGCCGCCTGGCCGTCGTGTGGCTCGATCGGCTTCACGAGATCGCGTCCGATGTCGAGCGCCGCGTAGATCTTGGCCTCGATCTCCTTCGCCATGTCCTGGTGCTCGTCGAGGAACCCCTTCGCGTTGCCGCGTCCCTGTCCGAGGCGCTCCTCGCCATAGGAGAAGAACGAACCCGACTTGGTGATGATGTTGTGCTCGATCCCGTAGTCGATCAGGCAGCCCGAGGTCGAGATCCCCTTGCCGAACTCGATGTCGAATTCGGCCTGCTTGAACGGCGCCGCGACCTTGTTCTTGACGACCTTGACGCGGACGCGGTTGCCGACCGCCTCGGTGCCGTCCTTGAGCGTCTCGATCCGGCGGATGTCGAGTCGTTGCGAGGCGTAGAACTTCAACGCGCGCCCGCCCGGCTGCGTCTCAGGGCTACCGAACATGACCCCGACCTTCTCCCGGATCTGGTTCGTGAACACGCACAGCGTCTGGGTCCGGTTGAGGTTGCCGGTCAGCTTGCGCATCGCCTGGGACATCATCCGTGCCTGCAGGCCGACGCTCTGGTCGCCCATCTGTCCCTCGAGCTCGGCCCGCGGCGTCAGCGCGGCGACCGAGTCGACGGCGATCACGTCGACCGCACCCGAGCGGATCAGCATGTCGACGATCTCGAGCGCCTGCTCGCCGAAATCGGGCTGGGACACGAGCAGCTCGTCGATATCGACGCCGATCGTCTGGGCGTAGATCGGGTCCATCGCGTGCTCGGCGTCAACGAACGCGCACACGCCGCCGAGCTTCTGCGCCTCGGCGAGGATGTGGTACACGAGCGTCGTCTTGCCCGAGGACTCCGGGCCGAAGATCTCGATGATCCGGCCGCGCGGAACGCCGCCGATGCCGAGCGCGATGTCGAGCGACAGCGCGCCGGTCGGGATCGCGTCGACCGCGACCCGTGCGCCGGGGTCGCCCATTCTCATCACGGTGCCCTTGCCGAACTGCCGCTCGATCTGCGTCAGCGCGCCCTGAAGCGCCGCCTGGCGCTTGGCATCCGCCTTCGGGTCGTGATCGGTCATCTGCTCTTTGCTCCTTGTCTCATGCGTGAACAGCTCAAGTTACGGCTGCCGCCGGACGGAACCGGCGGACCTGGTCATGTCCTTCCGCACCGTCCCTAGACAGAGGGGGACACAACCCCAAAACCACCCCCCCGGGCGGAACGGTGGGCTCAGCCGAGCGCCGGGATGACCTCGGCCGCGAGCCGCTCGAGCTGGTTGCGCGTCGTCGAGGAGCGGGTTCAGCAGGATCAGCTCCGCACCCGCGTCCGCCACCGCACGGATGCCGGCGGCGACCGTCTCGGGCGGGCCCGCGAAGATGTGCTCCGACCACCCGCCACGGCCGTAATGCCCGGCGAGCGCGTCCTCGAGCATCCGGCATCCGCGCGTCTCGTCGTCGTCGACGTGGACGTAGACCCGCTTGCCGATCCGGAACGTGTCCGGTCGGCGGCCCTGCGCGCCGAGCTCCTCTCTGACCACCTTGACCTGCTCGGCGAACTGAGCGGGCGTCTGGGAGCCGGCGCCCATGAACCCGTCTCCGTGCCGCACGGCGCGACGCATCCCGGCCGGCGCGCTCCCGCCGAACCAGATCGGCGGGTATGGCTTCTGCACCGGCTTCGGCTCCATCGAGGCGCCCCGCAGCTTCCAGAACTCCCCGTCGAAGTCGATCTCGCGCTCGGTCCAGCACGCCTTCATCAGCGCCAGTGCCTCGTTGAAGCGTGCGACCGGGCGGTCAGGGTCGACGCCGAAGGCCTCGAACGGGCGCCCCGCACCGCCGGTCGCGACGCCCACCTCCACCCGGCCGTGGCTGAGGCAGTCGAGCGAGCCGATCGCCTTCGCCAGGTGCAGCGGGTTGTGGAGCGGCAGCACGAACACTGCGCACCCGAGCCGCACCCGCTCGGTGCAGGCCGCGGCGTAGGTCAGCGTCTCGATCGGCGCGAGGCTGCCGGCCGCGCCGATCACCTGCTCCTGCATCCAGGCGCTCTCGAACAGGCCCAGCTCCTCGACCCGGCGCAGATGCGCACGGAACGCGCGATCGTCGAAGTGGCTCTCGCGGGCGTACTGCGGGATTGAAATCGCGAATCGCATCGGCCGTTACGCCCCTGTGAATCGATATTCGGTCTGCCAGGCGTCGGCCGGCTCGGCGTGGGCGGTCCAGAACAGCTCCGCGATGTTGTCCGCGTCGAACGCCGTCCCACGCACGACCGAGCCGGCGATCGTCACGGTTGCGGCATGGATGCCGTGCTCCTGGACACCGGCGGCGATCAGGGTCGCCGCCGAGCGCAGCGCGGCCTTCCCCATCGACAGGCTCGCCAGCGCCGCCACGGGATGGTCGGCGAAGCCGCCGCTGGTGAACAGCAGCGTGCCGGTACCGGCGGCCGCAGGACGGGCACCGCGACCTGTGCCGCCACGACGGCGCCGAGGACGTCGACGGCGTATGCGGTCCGGAGCCGCCCGAGCGTCGTGTCGAGGATCTCGCCAGGGTCCGGCACCGCAGCGTTGTAGACCGTGACCCCGGGGGCGGCTGGAGCGCTGAAGATCTGCTCGAGCGTCGCACGGTAGGCGTCCAGATCTTCGATGTCCGCGGCCTTCGCGACCGAAGCGCCGAACGACGCTCGCGCCGACGCCGGGTCCGGCCCCGATCAGCAGGAGGTGATGAGGGTCTACGGACTCGGGCATGACGGAACATCTACCACGGTTCGGGCGGCAAGACACGGAAACCGTTGTTCATGCGGCCGGCTCCCCCTCGAGCGGGTGCTCACTGCGCCGTCATGCCGCCGTCGGCCAGCATCACCGAGCCGGTGATGAATGACGCCTCATCGGAAGCGAGGAACAGGATCAGGTTGGCGATCTCCGCCGGCTCCCCCGGCCGGCCGATCGGCTGGAACGAGTCGATCGTGTCGTACACGTGCTTCAGGCCGCCGAGCATCTCGGCGTGCGCATGGTTGATCGGCGTGTCGACCCAGCCCGGGCAGACGACATTGGCACGGATGCCCTGCTTGGCGTAGTCGAGTGCGATCCCGCGCGTGAGCATCAGGATCCCGCCCTTCGAGGCCGCGTAGATCGAGAGGTAGGGCTCGGCGACGACGCCGTTGACCGACGAGACGTTGACGATCGAACCCCTCCCCTGCGCGAGCATGTGCGGGATCGCGGCGCGGCAGGAGTAGATCGGGCCCTTCAGGTTGACCGCCAGCGTGCGGTCGATCGTCTCGTCATCGACCTCGTGGAATACCCCGGGCAGGTTGACCCCGGCGTTGTTGACGAGCACGTCGATGCTCCCGAACCGCTTCACGCAGTCGGCGACGAAGGCGTCGACCTGCCCGCGGTCGCCGACATCTGCGACGTACGTCTGCGCGATGCCCGAGTCGGCCGTGATCGCCGCGACCGTCGCCGCCACGGTCTCCTGATCGCGGTCGACGCACAGCACGCGCGCCCCCTCCCGGGCGAAGCGCTCCGCCGTCGCACGGCCGATGCCCGAACCGGCGCCGGTCACGATCGCGGCTCGGTCGGTGAGATCAGGCACCCGGGCTCTCCATTGCCGCCGCAAGTATGACCGGGCGAGCTCCTGGACCAGACCGGCTGACACAATCGCCCGAGTCCGGAACCGGAACCGGAGCGGCCACCGAGACCGGGTAGCCGCGAATTCGCCGCGCGGCGTTGACATTGACACCGTGTCAGGCCGTACACCTCACTCGTCATGTTGAACATCGGAGAGTTCGCCAGGCTCGGGCAGGTCTCGCCGCGGATGCTTCGCCACTACGACCGAACCGGCCTGCTGGTTCCCGACCGCGTCGACCCGGACACCGGCTACCGCTCGTACGGCGTGAGCCAGCTGGGTCGACTGCATCGACTGCTCGCGCTCAAGGATCTCGGGTTCACGCTCGAGCAGATCCATCCGCTGCTGGACCGGGAAGCACCGGTACCGGAGCTGCGCGGGATGCTCGAACTGCGCCGGGCGGAGATCGAGCAGACGGTCGCCGGGGATCAGGCACGCCTGCGACGGGTCGAGGCGCATCTCCGGGCGATCGAAGGGAGCACCGTGTTGAACACACAGGACATCGTCATCAAGCAGACCCAGCCGCTGCGCGTCGCGGAGGCGACCGGGACGGCCGCCGGGCTCACGCACGAGCACATCGCGTCGGTGTACATGGAGCTCGCACCCAGGGTGATCGAGCATCTGACCCGGTCGGGGGCGGGCACGACGATGATGGTCGGCCACTACGACGAGCCACGCGAGGACGGGAGCGTCGACGTCCACGTCGGCTTCGAGATCGGCGATCAGGCCGTGCCGGCCGGCGACGGAATCGAGGTCGTGGACCTGCCCGTGCTCGAGGTCGCGTCCGTCGTTCACCGCGGAACGATGGCGGCCGTCGGCGACGTGTACGAGCGCCTGATCCAGTGGATCGAGGACAGCGGCCACGGCATCGCCGGTTACAGCCGCGAGCTGTACCTGGAGACGGATGACGGCGTGCCGAGCGTCACCGAGCTACAGGTCCCGATCGCCCGCTGAGGCGGCGGGAGCCGTGGACAGCGGCTCGTAGCGCGAGCCCGGGTGGGAGCGGAACAGGGTCACCGCCTCGCCTTCGAACTCGAGCGGCGCGAGCGGCCGGACCTCGGCCGGCCGGATCCGCTCGCCGCGGCCGACGCGCGCGACCGTCACATGGGGAAGGAAGCTCCGGGCCTCGGGCTCGAACCAGCCCCCGGTCGCGAGCGCGCCGGCGACCGACGCCCGGATGGCGCCGAGCCGGCCCGTCGAATCCACGACGCGCACGCCCAGCACTCGCGGGCGGCGCGGCGGGAGCCACAGCGGCTCGCCGAGCGAGAGTGGCAGGGCACGATCGCGACAGGCACTGACGGCGCCATCGACGGAAGCCGAGATCGCGCCGATCTCACCCACCGCGATCGACCCGAGGAAGCAGAGCGTGACGTGCAGCGACGCCGGAGGAACCGGCCGCAGGGTGCGCGGTGCCACCGCCTCCCCACCCCACTCGGAGAGCGGCGAGCGCACCGCATCGGGAAGCTCGAGCGCGACAAACAGCCGCGCGCGCTCGTCGCCGCTCACGGACGAGCGGCAGCCGACACCGAGTCGGCGCCCGGACCCGGAAGCGGGACGGTCGCTTCTCCGCGCAGCAGACGCCGCACCAGGTGCATCGCGACCGTGGTCGATCGGTCGCGGACGTCGGCGCGGTTCCCGGGAAGCCGAACACTGCGCGTGATCCGCTCTCCACCGCGCAGGGCGACCGAGAAGCACACGAGCCCCACCGGCTTCTCCTCCGTACCGCCATCGGGTCCGGCGACGCCGGTGATCCCGACGCCCACGTCCGCCCCGAAGCGCTCGATGGCGCCGTCGGCGAGCGCCTCCGCGACCTCGGTCGATACCGCGCCCACCCGATCGATCAGCGCCCTCTCGACGCCGAGCAGCGATGTCTTGGCCTCGTTCGAGTACGCGACGACGCCTCCGGCGACGTACGCCGACGAACCGGAGCGATCGGTGAGGCGGGCGGCGAGCATGCCACCCGTGCACGACTCGCCGGTCGCGATCCTATGACCCGCCAGCAGCGCCGCGACCTGCTCGTCGATCGTCGAGCCGTCGAGCGAGAACAGCGTGTCGCCGTGTCGCTCGCGGACGAACTCGGCAAACGCTCCGTACACCGTCGCCGCGCTCGGCTCGTACCTTGTCGCGATCTCGATCTCGCCACGCCGCAGGCAGGTCGTGATCTCGAGCTCCGACAGCGCGATCCCGGCGTCCGAGGCAGCCCGGAGCGTGTTCGCGATCTCGGACTCGGGGATCCCGAACAGGCGCATGATCTCGTTCCGGTACGTGGTCGCGCCCGCGATCGCCGTGCGGAAGGCGTCGGTCTGCACGGCGGTTGCCCACATCGGCTGGAGCTCGCGCGGCGGCCCGGGCAGCACGACGACGGTCGGCCCCGTCCCGTCGAGCGGCGGCACCACGAGACCCGGCGCGGTGCCCACCGGGTCCAGCGGCGTCGAGCCGTCCGGAATCACGGCCTGCTTGCGGTTCGACTCGCGGATCGCCTCCGCGTCGAGTCCCGGCCAGCGGCGCATCATCGGCGCGAGGATCTCGGCGATCAGCGCCTCGAGACGCTCGTCGAGCACCATCTCGCGGCCGGCGAACCGGCCGACCACCTCAGCGGTCAGGTCGTCGGCGGTCGGGCCGAGGCCGCCGCTGGTGACGATCACCGACATCCCGGCGTCCCGCATGAACGTCAGCGCTGCCAGCAGGTCGTCGGGGCGGTCTCCGACGATCTGGATCGTCGCGGCGTCGACGCCCAGCTCGCGCAGGCGCTCGGACAGCCACGGGCCGTTGCGGTCTGAGATGATCCCGGTCAGGACCTCGGTTCCGGTGACGAGGATGCCGGCGCGAGGGGTCATCCGCAGGGGGGGCTCGCCGTCAGCGCTATCGGCTTGACGCTGGTTGGGGTGAGCTCGAGGCGGATGGGCGATGCCGGCGGCACTGGCACCGACTTGCCGTTGACCTTCATCGTCACCTCCGCGTTGCCGAGCGTCAGCAGCAGCTCCGGACCGGTCTCCGTCGGGATCGTGTCCCCCACGCTGTACGTCTGCTCGTCGATCAGCTTCGTCCCGGCGGCGTTGACCAGGCAGACGTATACGGTGCCGGTCGGCGTCAGCTGTAGCTTCACGCTCGTCGGCGCCGGCGGCGTGACGTGCCGCTTCTGATGGCGATGGCGGTGACGGTGCGTGGTGGTCGTGGCAACCGTCGTCGGTGGCGTCGCCTTCTGCGAGCCCGAGTTTCCCAGCAGGTAGAGCGCGACGACGACCACCACCAGCACCCCGGCGATCAGCGCCCACGGCGGGAGCAGCGGACCGCGGGACTGGCGCTCGCGGTCGCGCCCGAGTGCGGCGATCGGCCTCGTCTCGTGCTCTGCGGGGCGCTCGTAGCGCCGCTTGTACTCGTCGATCAGCATCCGCGAATCGACGCCCAGGTAGTCGCCGTAGGTGCGCAGGAAGCTCTTGACGTACACCGGACCCGGCAGCAGGTCCCATTCCTCGTTCTCGATCGCGCGCAGGTACTTGGCGCGGATCTTCGTCCGCGTCTCGACCTCGGTGATGTCTATCCGGGCGCGCATACGCGCCTCCCGGAGTGTCGGGCCGATATCCGGCATCTGCCCGAAGGCTAGCGGCCGAAGGCCGCCCTAACCGCCCGTGAAATCAGCCGTTCAGGAGACGCGCTTGAACTCGACGACGCCGTGCCACGAGAAGTCGTCCTTGAGGCAGCCGTCGTCCGCGTAGCAGCTGTCCATGTGCGCCGGCGCGTAGTGGCCGGGGTCGATCCGGACCTTGAAGTAGTGCCCGACCGGAAGCGAGGCGAGCGTCGAGACCCTGACCGGGAAGCTGGCCTCGAGCTGGCTCGGGACGTTGAACTCGGGGAGCAGCAGCTGCGAGTCGTTGAACTGGATCGCACAGCTGCCGCTCTGGAACCCCCAGCCGCCGGAGAAGCCCTTGCCGGTGAAGCCGATCTCGCCACCGACGGCGCCGACCTTCACGCGAGTCCTGCCCCCGCGCGGCGCGTCAGGAACGTCGAGCGAGGCCTTTTGGCCCGGTTGCGGGTCGGACTCACCCTGGCAATTGGCGATCCCGGGCTGGCACCCGGTGTCGCTGAGCGTGACCGTCGAGTCGTTGCTGGCGAGCGGGGACTGCGCGGCATCGGCCTTGTCGGAGACTCCGCTGAGCCCGTGTGAGTCGAGGATCAGCACCGGCGGGCCATAGTGCGTGACCCAGGAGAAGTGCGTCGTCTCGTTGCGGACCTCGGTCACATCGCCGCACTCGGGCGAGGTCAGCGACTTTGTCCTGCTGGTGATCGTGCCGGCGCCGCTGTAGACCACCGAGAACTCCTCGCCGCGCGCGAACGCCAGCGACGCCGACCAGGCGCCAAACACCATCAGCAACCCCAGAGCGATCCCGATCCGAGCCCTCACGAGCCGGACAATACCGCTAATCGAGGTCGTCGGACACCGGTGCCGGCGTTCCGGCCGGGGCAGCGGCCGAGGCGGCGGTCGCCCCCGCCTCGGCGAGGTGCGACAGGATCCGCGGCACGTCCGCCTCGGTGATCAGCACCTGGCGCGGCTTCGAGCCCTCGTAACCGGAGATGATCCCGCGCCGCTCGAGCATGTCGATCAAACGCCCGGCGCGGGTGTATCCGAGCCGGAGCCGTCGCTGGAGCATCGAGGTGGAGGCGGTGCCCATCTGCGCGACGAGCGAGATCGCCTCATCGAGCAGCGGGTCCTCGTCGGGCGAGAGCTCACCATCGTCCGAGCTCGAGTCCTCGGTGCTCTCGACCTCCTCGAGCAGCTCCTCCTTGAACTCCGGCTCGCCCTGCTTGCGCCACGCATCGGTGAGCGTCAGGATCTGCTCCTCGTCGATGTACGCGCCCTGGATCCGCTGGACCTTCGACGAGCCAACCGGGGAGAACAGCATGTCGCCCTGTCCGAGCAGCGACTCGGCGCCGTTCTGATCGAGGATCACGCGTGAGTCGGTCTGCGACGAGACGGCGAAGGCGATCCGGGACGGGACGTTGGCCTTGATCATCCCGGTGATCACGTCAACACGCGGCGACTGCGTCGCCAGCACGAGGTGGATGCCGACCGCGCGCGCCTTCTGGGCGAGCCTGATGATCGAGTCCTCGACGTCCGCCGGCGCGACCATCATCAGGTCGGCGAGCTCGTCGATCACGCACAGGATGTACGGCAGCGCCGGCTCGCCCCGCGCCTCGCGGGCCCGATTGAGCTCCGGTAGCGACCGCGTGCGAGCGAGCGACATGATCCCGTAACGCAGCTCCATCTCCTTGACGAGGTTCTGGAGCGCGTTCGCGGCCATCCGGGGCGAGGTGATCACGGGCGTCAGCAGGTGCGGAATCCCCTCGTAGTGATTGAGCTCGACCTGCTTGGGGTCGACGAGGACAAGCCGGACGTCGTGCGGCGTCGCGCGCAGCAGGATCGAGGACAGCATCGCGTTGACGCACGCGGACTTGCCCGCGCCCGTCGTGCCCGCGACCAGCAGGTGCGGCATCTTCGCCAGATCGGCGCCGATCGCGCGGCCGGCGATGTCCTTTCCGAGCCACACCGTCAGCGGCGACCAGTCGGCCGGCGGCTCCTGGAACACATCGCCGAGATGCACGATCCGGCGGCGCGCGTTCGGCACCTCGACCCCGACCGCGTGCTTGCCCGGGATCGGCGCGAGGATCCGAATGTCGGTCGCGGCCAGCGCGTACGCGAGGTCGTCCTTCAGCTGCGCGACCTTCGAGACCTTGATCCCGGGCGCGAGCCGCAGCTCATAGCGGGTGATGTGCGGCCCGGTGACCCGGCCGACCACCTTCGCCTCGATCCCGAAATGGCCGAGCGTCTCGACCAGCGTCGCCGCCACCTGCTCCTGCCCGGCCGTATCCGGCTTCGCCGCCTCGCCGGTCGAGCGGGTCAGGAAGCGCGCCATCGGAACCTTCCAGACGAAGTCGGGGTCGTCGGTGACCGATGCGCGGTACCGGCCCTGCGGGGTGAGCTGGTCGGGGCCCACGTCGGCCGGCTCCGGCTCCACGTCCACGTCCTCGTGCGGGACATCGACGATCTCCTCGTCGTCGAGCGAATCGTCGATCGAGTCCTCGATCGGCGGCGCCTCGACGTGCGTCGCCCGGATGACGAGCTCGGCCGTCTCGGGCTCGGGCGGCAGTAACGGCTCCGGCTCCTCGAACGTCACGGCACGAGCGGCGGCGCTCACCGCCCCGGTCGCGCGGACGCCGGTCAGATCACCGGTCGTGCGGCGGACGGTGGCGACGCCGGCGCCGGTCGCCCGGATCACGCCCGCGAGCGTCGCGCCCGAGACGAGGATGCACCCGGCGAGGAACATGAACACGGCCAGGAAGTCCGCACCGACGGTCGAGATCAGGTGCGACGCGACCCAGAACTCCGCCTCGCCGAGCACCCCCCCGCGCGCCTCGAACACGTGTGCGTTCCAGAACACACGCGCATGTGCCGGCCCCGGACCGAGACCCAGCGTGCCGGCGGCGAGCCCGAGCGTGATCGCTGCCGTCAGGCAGATGACGCCGGTCCGCATCGGCCGCGCGGGCGGGCGCAGCTCGCGCATCAGCACGAGCGCGCCGGCGAGCGCGAGCGCCACCGGAACCGCGTACCCGAGGGAGCCGAACAGGAACCGGCAGGCGGTCATCGCGCCGCCGCCGAGCGCGCCGCCACCCCAGTGCAGATATCCGACGCCCGCCAGGAAAACGCCGAGCGCGATCAGCGCGAGCCCCGCGATGTCGACGTGATGGGGCTCGAGCTCGAGTCTCGGCGCCAGCGAAACCGCGGACGGACGGCTCGCGAGCAGCGAGCGACGCGCGCGCTTCGGGGGCGGCTTGCGCTTGGAGCCGTTGCTGCTCCGCTTGGTCCTGGTGGCGGCCATCGTGCGACAACTGTCCTTCGACGGGTCGGGACGGGCTCCTGCCGCGTTTTCAAGCGCCACTAAAGAAGCGTTTGCACGCCTGGCATGCCCCGTACCATCCCCATCAGCGGATGTCCGAACACGAACGCCCACCCCGCGTGCTCGTCGTCGAGGATGACGACGCGATCGCACAGGTCCTCCAGCGCTCCCTGCGGATGGAGGGCTATGACGTCAAGGTGGCGGGGGACGGGATCAGCGCGCTGGACCTCGCGCATGCGTACCTCCCCGATCTCGTGATCCTGGACCTCGGGCTCCCGAAGCTCGACGGGATCGAGGTGGCGAGGACGCTGCGCGAGACCGACGACGTCCCGATTCTCGTGCTGACCGCGCGTGACGCCGTCGAGTCGCGCGTCGAGGGGCTCGACTCCGGCGCCGACGACTACCTCGTCAAGCCGTTCGAGCGCCAGGAGCTGCTCGCGAGGCTCCGCGCGCTGCTCCGCCGGCGCCCGCCGCGTGGCCAGGCGGCGCTCGCCGTCGGCGACCTGAAGCTGAACCCCGACACGCACGAGGTCCTCCGTGGGTCGCGCACGGTCGATCTCACGCAGCGCGAGTTCGAGCTGCTCGAGTACCTGATGCGCAACGAGCGGATCGTGATCTCCAGGCAGCGCCTGCTCGACGAGGTGTGGGGCTATGACCCCTTCTCGATGACGAACACGATCGAGGTGTTCGTCTCAAACCTACGACGAAAGCTGGAGGCGGGTGGCGAGCCTAGGCTCCTACACACGATCCGCGGCGCGGGGTACGTTCTCCGCGTATAGGCGACTGCCGATCCGCTGGCGGCTGGCGGGCGGCTCCGCGTTGCTCACGTTCGTGATCCTCGCCGCGTTCGCCGCGATCGTCGACGTCAAGACGACCGCATACGTTGGCGGGGCATTCGACAACGACGTGGCCTCATCTGCGAGCCGGCTGCATTCGGAGCTCAAGCTCAGCTGGGATGCCGCCGCGCGGTCACTCGACTGCGTCTCGTCGCCCGGCGTCCGCCTCGGCGATTACGCAAGCGCGGACGGGGCCGAGATCCGGATCTTCGACATTTCCACCGGGGGCCTGTTGTGCACCCAGTACGACGTCGTATCGCCCGGTCGGCGCCTCCCGTTCGTCTCGCCCGCGTTCAAGATGCCGACGAAGCCGGGCACGTTCGACGAACTTGGCTACCGGTTGGTCGCCAGGCGCGTCGGCGTGAGGGGGTCGAACCCGGCGATGCTGTTGTACGCGCGGCCGCTGTCCGAGGTCGACCACGAGCTCGACCACGTGCGCCTGTACCTGCTGCTCGGCGTGCTCGGCGGGACCTTCCTCGCGCTGCTGGCCGGGCTTGCGACCGCGCAGCGTGCGATGCGACCGGTGGTCGAGCTGTCCGATGCGGCGCGCGAGATCGAGCGCACGCGCGACCCGAACCGGCGGATCCCCCACCCCGAGGCCGACGACGAGGTCGCCGAGCTTGCGCGGACGCTCGAGGGGATGCTCGGGGCGCTGGGCGAAGCCCGCAACGAGTCGGAGGCGAGCCTGGCGCGCCAGCGCGAGTTCGTGGCCGACGCGTCGCACGAGCTGAGGACGCCGTTGACGAGCGTGCTCGCGAACCTCGAGTTGCTTGCCGAGGAGCTCGGCGGCGAGCAGGCCGAGACCGCGAACGCGGCCCTGCGCTCGACGCGTCGCATGCGGCGGCTCGTCGGCGACCTGCTGCTGCTCGCGCGCGCGGACGCCGAGCGGGTGCAGCCTCATCGCTCGACCGATCTCGCCGCGGTGCTCACCGACGCCGCGGCCGAGCTCGGGCCGGTCTCCGACGATCACGAGCTGTCGATCGACGCGGAGCCCGCGGTCGTGGACGGCGTCCGCGACGATCTCCACCGCCTGGCGCTGAACCTGCTCGAGAACGCCGTCAGGCACACCCCACCCGGAACCCGGGTGCTCGCGCGCACGGCGAGCGTCGATGGGCACGCCGAGCTGGTCGTGGAGGACGACGGGCCCGGCATCCCGGCTGAGCTCCGGGAGAACCTGTTCGAGCGCTTCGTCCGGGGCGGCCGCGACGGCGGGCGCGGCTCCGGACTCGGGCTCGCGATCGTCCGCGCGGTCGCGACCTCGCACGGGGGCACGGTCCTGCTCGAGTCTCCCGAGCAGGGCGGCACGCGGTTCGTGATCACGATCCCGAAGGCCGGGACGCGCGAGGTCGACGCGCAGGTCGAACGGACTCAGACCTCGACGACGACTGGGAGCACCATCGGCCGTCGCCGCAGCCGGTCGTAGACGAACGCGGCAAGGTCGTCGTGCAGCTCCTGCTGGAGCAGGTCGGTCTCGCGCACGCCGTCCTTCGCGGCGCGGCTGAGTGACAGCTCCACCTCGGCGCGGATGTCGTCGACGAGCTCATCGGCCTGCTCGATGAACGGCACGCCCCGGAAGATCACCTCGGGGGGCGCCACCGATTCGCCGCTCTGCTCCGACACCGTCGCGACGACGATGAAGATCCCGTCCGCGGACAGCATCCGCCGGTCGCGGAGCGCCACGTCGGCCGGATCGCCGACGTCGACGCCGTCGACGAAGATCATCCCGGACTGCTCGGGCTCGCCGAACCGCGCGCCGCGCTCGTCGATCTCGAGCGGCAGCCCGTTCTCGCCGCGGAACACGTCTTCGGGGTCGATACCGACCAGATCGGCCAGCTGCGCATGAAGCTGGATCCGCTTGTGGTCGCCGTGTACGGGCATCACGTAACGCGGTTTGACGAGGTTCAGCATCAGCTTCAGCTCCTCGGCGTAGCCGTGGCCCGAGGCGTGGACCGGGGCCTCGCGAGTCGTGATCACCTCGCAGCCGATGTGGTACAGCCGGTCTATGGTCTCGTTGACCGCACGCTCGTTGCCGGGGATCGGCGTCGCCGAGAACACGACCATGTCGCCTTCGTGCAGCTTGATCATCCGGTGGTCGTTGTGCGCCATCCGCCGCAGCGCCGACAGCGGCTCCCCCTGGGACCCGGTCGAGATCACGACGATCTTGTGATCGGGCCAGTCCTCGACCTCCTGCGGCTGGATCAGGATCCCCTCGGGCAGCTCGATGTGCCCGAGCGAGCGGCCGATGTTGACGTTCTTGCGCATCGAGCGGCCGACCAGCGACACCTTGCGACCGAGCGCCGCGGCGGCGTCGACAACCTGCTGGACCCGGTGGATGTTCGACGCGAAGCTCGTGACGATGATCCGGCCCTCGGCGCGCGAGAACACCTCCTCGAGATGCGGGCCGACCTCGCGCTCGGAGGGCGAGAAGCCCGGACGGTCGGCGTTCGTCGAGTCCCCACACAGCAGCAGCACGCCCTCGCGGCCGAGCTCGGCCAGGCGCGAGACGTCCGCCGGCTCGCCGTCCACCGGGGTCTGGTCGAACTTGTAGTCGCCGGTCAGGAGCACCGTCCCGAGCTCGGTGGTGACGGCGACTGCACACGAATCGGGAATCGAGTGCGTCATGTGCACCATCTCGACCGCGAACGGCCCGAGGGTCAGCTCGTCGCCGGGGTCGAGATCCTCGAGCCGCGCGTCGCGCAGCTTGTGCTCGTCCAGCTTCGAGCGCGCCATCGCGATCGTCAGCCTGCCGCCGTACACGGGCGCGACGTCGTCCCCGAGCTCACGCAGGACCCACGGCAGCGCGCCGAGATGGTCCTCGTGCCCGTGGGTGATCACGATCGCCTCGATGTCGTCCGAGCGCTCGCGCAGGTACGTGAAGTCCGGCAGTACGAGATCGATCCCGAGCATGTCGGTGGTCGGAAACCGCAGCCCGGTGTCGATCACGACGATCCGGCCGTCGTACTCGACGACCGTCATGTTCTTCCCGATCTCGCCGAGCCCGCCGAGCGGGAGCACTCGAAGCGTGCTCACGCGGCGGTCACGAGCATGCCATGGCGCTCGAGCAGCGAGCGGATCACATCCGTCTCGGATTCTTCGAGCTCGACGTACGGCAGACGCGGTCCTCCGACGTTGAGCCCGAGCAGGTTCAGCGCAGCCTTGTTCGTGACAGCTGCCGGCGCGATCCCCATGTCGCGGTAGACGTCGGCGAGCGAGGCGTCGATCTCGCGCCGGCGCTCGGGCTCATCGACCATCCCGCGGAACGCGTCGCCGAACACGTGCGTGCTCGTGCAGATCCCGCCGGGCTCGCCGAGGTCGAGCACGTCGGCGAGCATGTCGTCGTTGCCGGCGTAGATCTCCAGGCCGTCGACCTTGGCGAGGTTCGCCGGATTGGCCTGCTTGACGCCGACGATGTGCTCGATCTGCGCGAGCTCGGCGAGCAGCTCGTTGGACAGGTCCTGACCGGTCCGCTGCGGGATGTTGTAGAGCAGGATCGGCAGGTCGGTGGCGCGGTCGATCTCCTCGTAGTGGCGGATCAGGCCGCGCGTGCTCGGACGGTTGTAATACGGGTTTACCGACAGGAGCGCGTCCGGCCCGATCTCGGTCGCGCGCTCGGTCAGCTTGACCGCATGCGCCGTGTCGTTCGAGCCGACACCGCCGACGACTGTGCAGAGGGGGTGGGCCGGTTTCAATTCCTGCACCGCGAGCTCGATCATCCGCAGGTGCTCCTCGTCGTTCAGCGTCGCCGCCTCGCCGGTCGTGCCGCAGATCACGAGGCCGTCCGAGCCGTGCTCGACGAGGTGGTGCATCAGGCGCACCGCCGCCTGCTCGTCAACGCGTCCGAATGCATCGAACGGGGTGACCATCGCCGTCAGGATCGCGCCGAGATTCGCCCTCATCCGAGCGATTATCTCAAACGCCCGGCGATCTGCCGGGCGCGTCCTGGCGCTCGCCGGTGCCGCGGATCAGAGGCCCGCGGTACGGGCCGGGCTTCGGCCGCTGCTCTGCCGCCCGGAAGCGCGAGCCGCAGGATCGTCCGCTGCACCATCCCTAGCTGCCTGTGGAACGGTCCCGAGTTGTACGGCAGCCCGTAGCGCTCGCAGAGCGCACGTACCTGCGGCGCGATCTCCGCGTACCGGGTGCTCGGCATGTCGGGGAACAGATGATGCTCCACCTGGTAGCCCAAGTTGCCGCTGATCACGTGGAACATCGGGCCGCCGTCGATGTTGGCGGCGCCGGTCAGCTGGCGCACGTACCAGCCGCCGCGGGTCTCGCCGTCGGTCTCCTCCTGGGTGTACGTGTAGGTCTGATCCGGGAAGTGGCCGCAGAAGATGATCGCGTAGGACCACACGTTGCGGATGATGTTGGCCGCGACGTCCGCCGTCAGCGTCGCGCCTGAACGGCTCGCGGAAGGAGCGGCGCGCGATCAGCTGTGAAAGCACGCCCTTCGCTCCGGCCGACGCCGCGCGCTTGCGCAGCGTTCCGCGGGTGCGCGTCACCGGCGACCCCGAGCGCCGCTCCCTGGCGGCCCTCGCGCCGATCAACCCGAGCTCGACCGCGGTCATCACCGCGCCGCTGATCGCGGGCCAGGCCACGTAGTCCTTGACGATCTGGGTCCGCGCTTTGCCCGCGATCCCCTTCAGGTCCTTGCGAACCGCTTTCAGGTCCTTCTTCCCCGCCCTGATCGCTGTCAGGTCGAGGTCATGGACCGCGACGCCCCACTCGAACAGCGTCGCGAGCAGGATGTTGTAGAAGGGCTGGAACAGGTACACCGGGTTCCAGGGCTGCTGCGGGTCGATCCGCATGATCTCGTAGCCGAGGTCGCGGTCCTTGCCGAGGATGTTCGTGTACGTGTGGTGGACGTAGTTGTGCGAGTGACGCCACGACTCCGCCGTGGAGGCGGTGTCCCAGTCCCACGCGCGCGAGTTGATCACTGGGTCGTTCATCCAGTCCCACTGACCGTGCAGCACGTTGTGGCCGATCTCCATGTTCTCGAGGATCTTGGCGAGGCCGAGTGACGCCGCCCCGAGTGCCCATGGAACCCGCCAGCGGGAGAAGATCAGCGAGCCACGCCCGATCAGCGCCAGGCGCCGCTGGAACGCGATCATCGAGCGGATGTAGGTCGCGTCGCGTTCTCCGAGGTCCGCCTTGACCTGCTCGTGGAGCTCGTCGAGCTCGCGGCCGATCTGCTCGATCTGCTCGGGTGTCAGCCAGTGCAGCGGGTTCTCGCCGTCCGGCAGCCTCACGGCGCCGTTGGTCCGGTTACCGTTCGTGGTCGCGCCGGTCATCGGCTCTCCTCATAGGTCGATTTCGATCGGTCCCTCGGGCGCGTTGATGCAGGTCCGGACCATCTCGCCCTCCTGGCCGTAGACCTTCCCGTTGCGCAGGTCCCTTACCCGGCCGGAGATCAGCTCTCCGACACACGTGTGACAGATCCCTTCGCGGCACCCGTAGGGCAGCTCGAGCCCTTCGTCCTCGCCTGCCACGAGAATCGGCTTCGAGCCGTCCGGACGTGGCCTCGCGGCCCGACTTGCAGAACCGGATCGCGCCGCCCTCCCCGGTCGCCCCCTCGCCGAGTCCGAGCTTCGGCTGGAAGCGCTCCATGTGCAGCCGATCGCCGTCGCCGTACCGTGCTCGAAGTGCTCTGAGAACGCGTCGAGCATGTCGCTCGGCCCGGAGATGTACGCGTCCCGCTCGCGCCAATCCGGGCACAGGCGATCGAGGTCGCCCGGTCCCATGCGCCCCTGCTCGGCCGTCAGCTGCTCGTGCAGCTGGAACCCGGCACGCCGCCGCGCCAGCTGGCGGAGCTCGCCACCGAAGATCACGAGGTCGGTCTTTCGCGCCGAGTGCAGGTGCGCCACGTCACCGACCGCGTCGGCGGCGTCGAGATGGCGGAGCATGCTCATGATCGGGGTGATGCCGCTGCCGGCGGTGATGAACAGGAGCTTCTCGGGCGGTGGCTCGGGCAGCACGAAGTCGCCCTCGACTCCGCCGAGCGACACGATCGCGCCCGCCCGGCCCCTCCTCACCAGGTACGGGGACACCTTGCCCTCATCGACGCACTTGACGGTCACGCCGATCAGGCCGTCCGGGCGGTACGGGTCAGAGGTCAGCGAGTACGCACGCCAATGTCGGACGCCGTTGATGTCGACGCCGATGCGCAGGAACTGCCCCGGCCTGTGACCCCGCCAGCTGTAGCCCGGCTTGATCAGCACGGTCGCCGCGTCCGAGGTCTCGTGGTCGATCCGCTCGATACGCCCGCGCAGCTCCCGCGTGGACCACAGCGGGTTGATCAGCTCCAGATAGTCGTCCGGCAGCAGCGGCGTACTGAACGCCTGCAGCCCCCTCAGCACACGTCGCTGGAGCGGATGGACGTTTGGGGGCACACCACGTTCGGGCATCTACTGAAGAGTAATTTCCGATAAGGTAGGTTCCGAAACAGATGCGCTCGAAGACCACCACGCGCGCGCGGCGACGTCACCACCGGAAGGCCGGCACGCACGGCATGCCACGCGCCGCGCGCGAGCAGCTGATCCTGGACGTGGCCGGCAGCGCGTTTGCCCGCGACGGATACCACGCCGCGTCGATGGAGGAGATCGCGGCGCTGGCAGACGTGACAAAGCCGATGGTGTACGCCTACTTCGGATCGAAGGAGCGCCTGTACCTCGCGTACATCGAGCGCACCGGGCGCGAGCTGCTCGATCGGCTCGAGCGCTCGGCACGCGACGAGGACCCGCCGCTCGAGCGGCTGAGGGCACGGATCGCCGAGTTCCTGGCGTTCGTCGAGGAGCACCGCGACGGCTGGCGGGTGCTGTTCGCCGAGGCGGCCTCGAGCCGGCCGCTCGCCGATGAGGTCGCGGACCTGCGCGGGCGGATCGTGGCCGCCGTGCGCCGGATGATCGAGGACACCGGACTCGAGCTCGGGCCGTCGGTGGGCGACGGGATGGCGCACGCGATCGTCGGCGCCGGCGAGTCGTTCGCCAACTGGTGGCTGGAGCAGCCCTCGGTGCCACGCGAGCTCGTCGTCGACTGGTACGTCGGACTGGTGCGGGCCGCCGTGGCCACCGCGGCGAGCACACCGCCGGATCCGGTCCGCCCGCTCACACGTCGCCGGTGACCGCCGCGGCGGCGACTCTTGCCGCAGCGCCGGCGGACCGGCCCGACCGTGGAGTCAGCCGAGCCGGCTCTCGAGCAGGTGCTCGAGCCCGACGACGGGCGACTCGGTCAGCGCTCCGACCTTGCGGATCGCCAGCAGCACGCCGGGCATGAACGACTCACGGTCGATCGAGTCGTGGCGGATCGTCAGCGTCTGCCCCACGTCGCCGAGGATCACCTCCTGGTGGGCGACGAGGCCCGGCAGCCGGACGGAATGGACAGGGATCTCCTGCACCGGCTTCCCCACGGCGCGGGCGATCAGCTCGGCCGTCAGCTTCGCGGTGCCGCTCGGGGCGTCGACCTTGCGATCGTGATGCAGCTCGATGATCTCCGCCTTCGCCATGTGGCGCGCCGCCTGCGCGGCGAACTGCATCATCAGTACGGCGCCGATCGCGAAGTTCGGCGCCACGAACGCGTTCGCTCCGGTCAGCCCGCGGAGCTCGTCGATGTCGAACCCGGTCGTGCCGATCACGACGTGCACGCCGGCGCCGATCGCCTCGCGCGCGTTCGCGAGCACGGTGTCCGGGAGCGTGAAGTCGACGAGCACGTCGGGGCGCTCGTGCAGTGCGTCGAGCAGCGAAGTCCCGAGCGCCGGGTCCGCGCGCGCGACCAGTTCCATGTCGCCCGCGCCCTCGACCGCGCGGCACACCGTCGCCCCCATCCGCCCCGCGGCGCCGGCGACGGCGACCCGGATCACGTCTTTCCGACCGCCGGCTCGTGCGCCCCGACGCCGACCTCCGCCAGGGCCGCTTCGAAGCGGTCCGCGTCGGGCCCGATGCCGGCGGCCGACAGGCGATCGGGCGCCCACAGCTCGTCGACGAGCGCGGCAAGATCGTCGGTCGTGACCGCGTCGATCCGCGCCACCACCTCGTCGAGTGACAGCAGCGGCGCGCCGGCGAGCAGCTCCGAGCCGAGGCGGTTCATGCGTGCCCCGGTCGACTCGAGCGACAGCAGCACGCGGCCCTTCAGGTTCTCCTTCGCGCGCGACAGCTCGTCCTCGCTGCCGGGGCTCTCGCGCAGCCTGTCGAGCTCCGTCCGCACGACCTCCATCGCCTCGGCGAGATTGTCCGTGCGGGTGCCGACGTACAGGCCGACCTGGCCGGCGTCCTGGTAGGCGCTGGTGAACGAGTAGACCGCATATGCGAGCCCTCGCTTCTCGCGGACCTCCTGGAACAGCCGTGACGAGCTGGTGCCGCCGAAAATCGTGTCGAGCACGCGCAGCGCGAACCGCCGGTCGTCGTGGCGTGACAGGCCCGGACCCCCGACGCACACGTGGAACTGCTCGGTGTCCTTGCGCTCGAATCGCCGCCGTGTCCCTTCGAACGGTGGCGCCGGCGGGCCGAACGGCCGCTCGGGTGGACGTGTCCGAGCGCCGTCGACGCGCTCGGCCGCGCAGCCCGACGAGCACGTCGTGGTCGATCGCGCCGGCCGCCGCGATCACGACGTTCGCGGGCGTGTAGCGCGCGCCGTGGAAGCGCAGCGATCTCTGCCGCCGGCGTATCGGCGATCACCGCCGCCCGGCCGATGATCGCGCGCCCGAGCGGGTGATCGTCCGAACACCGCCTCGCCGAGCACGTCGAACACCTTCTCCTGCGGATCGTCCTCGTACATCGCGATCTCCTCGAGGATCACCGCCCGCTCGGAGTCGATGTCGGTGAGCGCGGGCCGGAACACCATGTCGGCCATCACGTCGAACGCCCGCTCCACGTGCGTCGTCGATGACGCGCGCGTACACCGACGTCGTCTCCTTGCCGGTGCCGGCGTTCAGCTCGGCCCCCATGCCGTCGAAGATCTGGTCGATCTCGAGCGACTCGTACTTGGAGGAGCCCTTGAACAGCAGGTGCTCGAGCAGGTGCGAGAGCCCGGCCTGCTCGTCCGACTCGGCTCGCGAGCCGGTACCGATCCACAGCCCGAGCGAGACGGACCGGACGGAGGGCATCGCCTCCGTCACGATCCGGACGCCCGACTCGAGCGTTGTCAGGCGGTGTTCGTCGGCCACGGGGCGCGTGCTACGAGCGGTCGGGGTCACGGTCGCGGACGCGGCCACGATCGCCACCACGATCCCTGCCGTCACGGCCACCGCGGTCCCTGCCGTCGCGGCCTCCGTTGCGGCCACCGCGATCCCCGCGGTCGCCGCCGCGGTCGCGGCGCGGCGGTCCGCCGTCGCCCGACCGCGACGGTCGCGAGCTCCTCGACGGTCTTGCCCTGCGATCTCGGGATCGTCGGCCAGGCGCAGTCCGATCCGGCCGCGCTCGCGGTCGACCTCGACGACGCTGACCTCGATCTCGTCGCCCTTGTTGAGCACCTCCTCGACCGTCGCGATCCGGCGTCCTGGGGCGACGTTGGAGATGTGCAGCAGGCCGTCGGTGCCCTTCGCGAGCTCGACGAACGCGCCGAACGTGGTCGTCTTGACGACCTTGCCGGTGAACTTGTCGCCGACCTCGACCTCCTTGGTCATCGAGCGGATCCGGTCGACGAGCGCGTCGCCGAGCTCCCGGTTCGGACGCGTAGACGAGGACCATGCCCTCGTCGTTGACGTCGATCTGGGACTCGAACTCCTCCTGCAGCGCCCGGATCGTCTCGCCGCCCTTGCCGATCAGCAGCCCGATCTTCTCGGGGTCGATCTTGACCGAGGAGATCCCGGGCGCGTACTTGGACAGCTCGCCGCGCGGAGCCTCGATCACCTTGTCCATCTCGCCGAGGATGAACTCGCGGGCGACCTTGGCCTGGGCCAGGGCGTCGCGCATGATCTCGAACGTGACGCCCGTGATCTTGATGTCCATCTGCAGCGCGGTGATCCCGTCGTTCGGTGCCGGCGACCTTGAAGTCCATGTCGCCGAGGTGGTCCTCGACGCCGGCGATGTCGGTGAGGATGATGTAGTCGTCACCCTCCTTGATCAGGCCCATCGCGATGCCCGCGACCGGCGCCTTGATCGGCACGCCCGCGTCCATCAGCGACAGCGTCGAGCCGCACACGCGACGCCATCGAGGACGAGCCGTTGGACTCGAAGATGTCCGAGACGACGCGGATCGTGTACGGGAACTCCTCCTGGGTGGGGATCATCGGGACGAGCGCCCGCTCGGCGAGCGCGCCGTGGCCGATGTCGCGGCGCTTCGGGCCGCCGCATGCAGCCCGGCCTCCCCGACGCTGAACGGCGGGAAGTTGTAGTGGTGGAAGTAGCGCTTGGTGGTCTCCAGCCCGAGCGTGTCGAGTCGCATCTCCTCGCGCGTGGTGCCGAGTGCCGCGACGCTGAACGCCTGCGTCTGGCCGCGCGTGAACAGCGCCGAGCCGTGTGCGCGGGGAGCTACCGACGACCTCGATCGAGATCGGCCGGATCTCGTCCGAGGTGCGGCCGTCGGGCCGCTTCTTCTGGACGGCGATCCGCTCGCGGATCATCGACTTCTCGAGCTTGTCGAACGCCCGCTGCGCGTTTGCCTGGTACTCGGCGTATGTCGCCGATTCGGGGTCACCCGCGTACTGCTCGAGGATCTGCTCCTCGACCGCCTTGGTGGCGTCCTGGCGCTCCAGCTTGTCCTCCACCTGGGTCGCCGCCTCGAGCGCCGCGCCGTGCGAGGCCTTGATCTGCTCGTACAGCTCGGGATCGACCTGCGGCACGTCGACCGCGGTCTTCGCCTTGCCGGCCTTCTCGGCGCAGCTCCTCGCTGGGCGGCGCACAGCTTCTTGATCTTCATCGTGCGCGATGTCGAGCGCGTCGAGGATCTCCGCCTCGGGGATCTCGCTCGCGCCCGCCTCGACCATCAGGATCCCCTCGTCGTGCCGGCGACGATCAGATCGAGGTCGGTGTTGTCGACCAGGTCCTCCTCGTCGGGGTTGACGACGAAGTTCCCGTCGATCTTGCCGATCCGCACTGCTCCGACCGGGGTCGGGAACCGGGATGCTCGAGATCATCAGCGCCGCGGAGGCGCCGTTCATCGCGAGGATGTCGTACGGGTTGACGTGGTCGACCGACATCGGGATCGCGACGAGCTGCGTCTCATAGCGCCATCCCTTGGGGAACAGCGGTCGGATCGGACGGTCGATCAGCCGCGCGGTCAGGGTGCCCTTCTCTCCGGCACGGCCCTCGCGCTTGAAGAACGAGCCGGGGATCTTCCCGGCGGCATACATCCGTTCCTCGACGTCGACCGTCAGAGGAAGGAAGTCCACGTCGCGGATGTTGCCCGCGGTGGCGGTACAAAGGACCATCGTGTCGCCCGCTTGGACGACGACGGCGCCGGAGGCCTGCTTGGCCAGCTTGCCGGTCTCGAACGAGATCTCCTTGCCCTCGATCTCGACGGACACGCGCGTAACGGCGTCAGACATATTCAATTCCCTTCTTGCTCCGCCCTTCGGTCGGCGGAGTGCTTCGTTTCTCTTATTTATTCCGAACGCCCGTGATGGTAGCGGGTCGCGGCCGATTCCGGTGGCTTCGCCGTTCGATTTCTGTGCGATCGCGCACATAACCGGACCATGCGGTCCGCTTGTGTTAGTCTAACCGGACCGTTCAGTCCAGTTTACACCGCGCCTCCCGGGGTCAGGAGCCGCGAATGCGCACACCGAGTCGCCCGCCCTCTAATCGCTGGCTGATCCTCGTGATCGCCTGCCTGGCGCAGTTCATGGTCGTGCTCGACGCGACCGTCGTGAACGTCGCGCTGCCCTCGATCCAGCGCGGCCTGCACTTCTCCCCCGCGAACCTGCAGTGGGTCGTCAACGCCTACACGCTGATCTTCGGGGGCTTCCTGCTGCTCGGAGGGCGCGCGGCCGACCTGCTCGGCCGCAAGCGGCTGTTCGTCGCCGGCGTGGCGCTGTTCGCAGGCGCCTCGCTGCTGAACGGTCTCGCGCAGTCCTCGACGATGCTGATTCGTCGGCCGCGGGCTCCAGGGCCTCGGCGGCGCGCTCGTCTCGCCCGCCGCGCTGTCGATCATCACGACCACCTTCACCGAGACCGCCGAGCGCACCCGGGCGCTGGGCGTCTGGAGCGCGATCGCGGCAGGTGGCGCCGCCGTCGGTCTGCTGCTCGGCGGCGTGCTGACCGACCTCGCCTCCTGGCGCTGGGTGTTCTTCGTCAACGTCCCCGTCGGCGTCATCACGATCGATGCTCGCGCTCCGGTTCATCCCCGAGTCACGGGCCGAGACCGAGCACCGCTCGTTCGACGTCGCTCGGGGCGACCACGGTCACCGGCCGGCCTGCTCGTGCTCGTCTACGCGATCGTCAAGGCGCAGGCGTTCGGCTGGGGCTCGGCCCGCACGATTGGCCTCCTCGCCGGCGGCGCCGCGCTGGTGGCGCTGTTCATCGCGATCGAGCGGCGGGCCGTCGCCCCGCTCGTGCGGCTCAGCGATCTTCCGTGTCCGGTCGCTGGCGGTCGGCGGACTCGGCGCTGCTGCTCGTCGGCTCGGCGATGTTCGGGATGTTCTTCTTCGCGTCGCTGTATGTGCAGGAGATCCTCGGCTACAGCCCGCTGGACGCGGGCCTCGCGTTCCTGCCGGTGACGGTCGGGATCGCCGCCGGCGCGGGCGTCGCGCAGCAGCTGATCAGCCGCTTCGGGGTGCGCGACGTGGCGACCGCCGGCCTCGCGATCGCCGCCGCCGGCATGTTGATCCTCACCGGCCTCTCCGGTGCACGGCAGCTACGGCAGCCTGCTCGTCGGCCTGATCCCGCTGAGCATCGGCATGGGCCTCGTGTTCGTGCCGATCACGCTGCTCGCCACGAGCGGCGTCAGCGCCGCCGACGCCGGGCTCGCGTCAGGGCTGTTCAACACCGCCCAGCAGGTCGGCGGCTCGCTCGGACTCGCGATCCATCTCGACGCTCGCCGCCAGTCGCGGACCACCGCCCTGCTCCATTCGTCGGCCACGCATGTCACGCTCGCATCGGCCAAGGTCGCCGGCTACCACGTGGCGTTCGCTGCGCGCGCGGCGATGCTGCTCGCGGCGGCGCGGCGATCATGGTTCGGGCTGCGGCTTCGCGCGAGCGACGTTCGCGACCTCGACCTGACCAGCTTCCGCCTTCGGTCGTCGCGGCGCGAGTACGCAGAATGGCGGTGCGATGGCCGAGCGCCAAGACCGCTGACGAGCGGATGCCGAGCGCAACCGACGCCGGCTGCTCGACGCCGCGACGAGATGTTCTGCGAGCGTGGACTCGACGTCGGCGTCGGCGAGATCGCCGCAGCGCGCCGGCGTCGGTCGTGGCACGCTGTTCCGCAACTTCGCGTCCAAGGAGGATCTGATCGCGGCGATCGTGTCGAGCGGATGCGTGAGGCGACGGCCGCCGGTCGCGAGCTGCTGGACTCCGACGATCCCGGCGAGGCGCTGTTCGCGTTCCTGCGCGAGATCGTCGAGGGACAGCAGACGAATCGGGCGCTGTTCGAGGCGATCGAGGACAAGCTGGCTGGCAGAACGAGGAGATCTCCGCTGCGCACGAGGAGCTGGTCGGCGTGATCGACCGAGCTCGTCGCTCGCGCTCAGCAGGCCGGTGCGGTCCGCGGCGACGTCGGCGCGCGTCGACCTGATCGATGATGACAAGGGCGTCTGCGAGGCGGCGTCCGCGCTTCAGCACGTGAACCCGGACATGGCCGAGCGCCAGCTCGACCTGGTGCGCGCCGCGCTCAGCACCGACCGGTCGCGCAACGCTCTGCAGGGGCGCGCGCCGACGCGTCGAGGACATCGAGCGCGCATTCGCACCCGCCGGGCGCCGGCTCAGGGCTCGCGCCGCTGGACCCGCTTGAGCGCCTCGAGCTCCGACGGCTCGATCCGTCCCTTCGCGAACAGCCGTCCGTCGGCGGTGAGCAGCGTCGGCGTCGTCACGACGCCCGCCCGGATCCCGGATTCGAAGTCGCGCTTGACACGCGCGAGGACGGCGTCCCCTCGGCGGTCGGCGTCGAAGCGCTCGAGGTCGAGGCCCAGCGCCGTGACGCGATCCCACAGGTGCGGGTCCTCGAGCCGGCCCTGGTCGGCGAACAGGGCATCGTGCATCTCCCAGAACGCGCCCTGTTCAGCCGCCGCCTCGGCGGCGCACGCCGCCGCCCACGCGCGCGGATGGCTCGAGCGAACGGGGAAGTGGCGGAACGCGACGCGCAGCGGCTGCTCGTGCAGGCGCAGGTGCAGCGCCGCGCAGAACGGGCACTCGAAGTCGGCATAGACGATCACGACCGGCGCGCCCTCGGGCCCCCGGACGTGGTCTCGCCGCCGAGCACGGGGACCGGGACCGGAGCCGAGCTCGTCACGGCGTCGGCAGAGCCTTCGGCACAGTCGCGTCGAAGATCAGGTTGGCGCCCGGAAGGTCGCCGGGCGAGGCGGCCTGATAGCTCCACCGACCAGGCCGTCCGGGCCGACGATCACGAGCGCGCGCTGCGGGAACCCACCCGGGTGGTAGACGCCGAAGGCCCGGCAGGCAGCGCCCTTGGGCTCGAAGTCGGACAGCTGCTCGATCGCTGACGCCGAGCTTCTCCTTGAACGCCGTCTGAGACCACGTGGCGTCGCACGAGACCCCGTACAGCGTCGCGCCACGCTCGGCCAGCTCGCCGAGCACCTCCTCGTACAGGTTGAGCTGGTCGGTGCAGACCGGGCTGAACGCGAACGGGTAGAACACCAGCACGGTCGTCTGACCGTTCAGGTCGGCGTCGCGTGAAGTCGCGTGCCGTCGCGCGCGACCTGAGACTGAACTGCGGCGCCGGCGTCGCCGGGGCTCGATCACTTACTTGCGCAGGCCGAGCTCGCGCACGAGCGCGCGGTAGCGCTCGAGATCCTTGCGCTGGAGGTAGTTCAAGAAGCGGCGCGCTGCGACCGACGAGCATCAGCAGCCCGCGGCGCGAGTGGTGATCCTTGCCGTGCGTGCGCAGATGCTCGGTGAGCTCGTTGATGCGCTCGGTCATCAGCGCGATCTGGACCTCGGCCTTGCCGGTGTCGGTCGCGTTGTCGCCGAACTTCTCGACGAGCTCCTGCTTGCGTTCGTGGGTCATGGTCATGCGGCGGATCAGGCTAGCAGAGCGGATCGCCCGCGCCGCTCCCGCAGCTGCGAGCCGAGGTCGGCCTCAATCGCCCATGGGTCCTCGAGCTTGTCGGTCGTGTAGCGGATCGGGAGGAACCTCAGCGCTCTGAGCGCCATGTCCTCGCCGAGGTCGCGGCGGCGCTGCCTGAACGTGCCGTGGTTGCCCTCGCCATCGCATTCGACGACGACCATCTCGTCCCACCACACCGCGTCGACCGGGTAGCCCGCGACCTCGACGTTCGTGTCATCGGGGAGCCGCATCCCGGTCAGCTCGCACACGAGGATCAGCCGGACCTCGAACCAGCTGCGGGTGCGCGCCAGCAGCGGCAGGGGTCGCCCGAGCGCCTCGTTGAGCAAGGTGCTCCCGGGGACGCCGGGTCCACACAGCTTGCGCAGCGCCCGCTCGTTCAGGAGCCGGAGGTAGTCCATGTTCGCGAGCACGAAGCGGACGAGGTCGACGTCCTCGGTGCGGGCGAGCTCGAGCACGATCTGCGGGATCGGGACCGTGGGGATCCCGTTCCAGGGCTTGCGCTTGAAGGTGCGGCGGCTCCGCACCAGCACCGGCTTGCCCAGCGTGTTCGACGGATCTTCCGCGCTCAGCGAAAGCTTGCGCCGCGGCGTCCAGACCTCGGCCGCATTCCCCGAGGGTTGCGCGGATGAAGCCGCGCATCACCCGGGTGTTACAGAGGCGGCACACACTTGGCGCGTGTCCGCGACATCCCGGCGCATTTGCGCCACAAGTTCGTCGACCGACTCGAACCGCCGCTCGCCCCGGAGCCGCGAAAGGAACTGGACCGTCAGGATCTGGCCGTAGAGGTCGACGTCGCGATCGAGCAGGTAGGACTCGACCAGCACCGCGCGACCGGTGCCGAAGGTCGGCCGGACGCCGACGCTGACCGCCGCGCAGCCGCCGTCCGCCAAGGCTGCGTAGACCCCGTGGCCCGGGCACACGAGCGCCTCGTCGGGGACGATGTTGGCGGTCGGGAAGCCGAGCGTCCGGCCGCGGCGGTCCCCGGTCACGACCTCGCCGCGGATCTGGAACGGGGCACCGAGGAACCGGGCGGCGGCGTCGACCTCGCCGGCCAATACCAGCGCGCGGATGTGGCTCGAGGAGACGATCTCGCCGTCGACCTCCACCAGCGGCACCACCCGCGTCTCGAACCTCGGATCCGCCGAGAGCATCGAAGCGTCCCCGGCGGCACGGTGCCCGAAGCGGAAGTTCTCGCCGACCGAGACGTGCGTGGCGCCGAGCCGCTCGACGATGATCCGGTCGATGAACTCCTCGGGGCTCTGGTGCGCGAACCCGTCGTCGAACGGGATCACGACGAGCTCCTGCACTCCGAGCGACGCGATCAGCTCGGCCTTGGTGTCCAGGCTCGTCAACAGCTTGGGCGCCGCTTCCGGGCGGACCACGGCGAGCGGGTGCGGGTCGAACGTCAGCACCGTGTCCGAGCCCTCGATCACCTTGCGGTGCCCGAGGTGGACGCCGTCGAATTCGCCGACGGCAAGCCGCCGGGGCCTCGGCTCGGCGTCGCTCAGCTTCGTGACCCGCATCCCCGGCGAAGCCTACGCGGCCGAGCCGGGGCGGAGCACGACGACCGGCTTCAGCAGCCCGTCCGCACCGGTCTGCGCCAGCGCCACGAGCTCGCGATCGGCCCCCAGCAGCCGAACAGTCCCGGACAACCCGCCCGGATCGGCCACCGCCACCCCATGCGACGCCCGCGAAGCCTCCTCGGCCCCGAGCGACACCGCCGGCATGAACGACAGCGCATCCTCGAGCGAGACAACGCGTGAAGGATCCGCGTCCTCGACGCGAAACGACCCGATCGCCGTTCGGCGCAACTCCTCGCAGTACGCATCTCCGAGGTCGGCGATGAGACTGCGCACATACGTTCCAGAGGAGCACTCGATTTCGAAAGCTCGCCGTTCTCCGTCTCGCCACAGCTCAGCAAACCGGTAAACCGAGACCGTCCGCTCGGCCAGCTCGACGGACTCCCCGGCGCGAGCCAGCGTGTAGGCGCGGCGCCCGCCAACCTTCACGGCCGAGTAGGCCGGCGGCCGCTGCAGCAGCTCGCCGGTCCGGAGCGGCAGGTCGCCAGATGGCACAACCCCGGTCGAAACGATCTCCCCTTCCGGGTCCAACGTGCTCGAGTGAAAGCCGAACCGCGCCACCGCCACGTACACCTTCGTCAGCTGCATCAGATACCGCTGCACGCGCGTGGCGCGTCCCACCAGGACGAGCAGCAGCCCGGTCGCGAACGGGTCGAGCGTCCCGGCGTGCCCGACCTTCACGCCGCGACCGAGCGACCGCCTCACCCGCGCGACAACATCGTGCGACGTGATCCCGGCCGGCTTGTCGTAAAGCAGGACGCCGTTCAAACCGGTGCCGCCCCGGGCACCGCAGCCAGCTGCTCGGCGACCTGCTCGCGCAGGAACGCCACCAGCTCGTCCCACCCCATGCCGGTCGTGAACCCGGCCGCCTGGCGGTGACCGCCGCCCCCCTGGGCGCGTGCGATCTGCGACACGTCCACCCGCACGTCGCTGGCGCGCAGCGACACCTTGTTGGCGCCGTCGGCGTCGCCGATCCGGGCGCGGACAAGTGCGGCCACAGCCGTGCCCTCAACCGCTCGCAGGTGGTCGATCACGCCCTCCGAGTAGCTCTCCTCGGCGCCGGACTCGGCGAACTCCTCCTCGCTCAGGGAGGTGATCGTCAGCGCACCGCCATCGAACCGGCGGACGTTCGCGAGCGCGCGCGCGAGCAGCTGCAGCTTCCCGTACGGGACCTCCTCGTACACGTGCCGGTAGATCTCGTGGACCTCGACGCCGGCCTCGATCAGCCCGGCGGCCATCAGGTGAGCCGCCGGCCCGGTGTTCTGGTACATGAACCGCCCGGTGTCGGTGATCAGGCCGACGTACAGGGCGCTGGCGATCGTCTCGCTGGGCGCCACGCCCAGCTCGAGCATCAGCCCGTAAACGATCTCGGCCGTGCACGACGCATCCGCGTCGACCAGGTTGACGGTCCCGAACCGCGTGTTGTCGTGGTGGTGGTCGATGTTGAGGATCCGGGCGCCCGGCAGGGCGAACGCCTCAGCAGCCGGGTTGCGCTCGAGATTGCCGCAGTCGAGGAACACCATCGTGCGCTCGTCGAGCTCGGGCGGCGGCGTGCGAATCAGTCCGTCGAGGGGCAGGAAGCCGTACTCGTGCGGCAGCGGGAACTCGCTCTGGTCGATGAACATCGCGCTGTCCTTGCCGAGCGTGGTCAGGATCCGCTGCATCGCGATCAGCGAGCCGAGCGCATCACCGTCGGGGTTCTCGTGCGTGACAACCACGAAGCGTTGCGAGTCGCGCAGCGCATCGAGCACCTGGTCGCGGCTCGAGCGGTCGCCGTTCTCAGGCATCGGGCTCCGGACGGGAGGCCTGGTCGAGCAGCTCGGAGATCCGCATCCCGTGGTCGATCGACTTGTCGTACTCGAATGTCAGCGCCGGCGTGTGCTTCAGCGTCAGCTGCCGGGCGATCTCGCCCTGGAGGTAGCCGTGGGCGGAGCGGAGGCCCTCGAGGCTGCCCTCGCGCTCCGGCTCGTCGCCCAGCACGCTCACGTACACGCGGGCGTGACGGAGGTCGGGGCTGGTCTTGACGGAGGTGACGGTCACGAATCCAACGCGAGGATCTTTGAGGTCCTTCGCGATCGCTTCGCTGAGGACAGCGCGCACTGCCTCATCGATGCGACGCATGCGGCCAGAAGCCATCCTATCCGTCCCGCTGTGGTCGAGATTGGACGGTGTGTCTCATTGCCGCAGATCCTCCATCGAGGCGACGAGTCGCTCCACCGAGACGCCCTCAGGAAAGCGCGACTCGAGCCAGCGTTCAACGCGATCGGCGTGCGCGGACAGGGCTGCGAGCGAGCTGCCGGTGAGTGCGGCGGCGAGCGTCGAGCGCTGCCAGGTGTCCTGGTGCCCGATCTCCGAGACCGCCGCTCCGAGCCGCCCGTGGAGCTGAGCCTTCACCGACGAGAGCTCCTTGCGCTTGCCCTTCAGCGAGCGGGCGTCAGGAAAGTGCAGGTCGATCACGAGGACGGCGACGAAGCCGCTGCCGGCCATCAGCGGTCGCCCGCTAGGAGAGCTCGCGCTCGACCTGACGGGTTGCGTAGGCCTCGATGATGTCGCCTTCCTTGACGTCGGCGTAGTCGCGCAGCACGATCCCGCAGTCGAATCCGGAGGCGACCTCGCGGACGTCGTCGTTGACCCTCCGCAGGCTCGCGATCTCACCGTCCCAGACGACGGTGCCGTCGCGGATCAGGCGCACGTTGTTGCCGCGCGCGATCTTGCCCTCGGTCACATGGGAGCCCGCGATCGTGCCGACACGCGAGGCCTTGAACAGCTGCCGGACCTCCGCCTGGCCGAGCACGTCCTCGACCTCCTCGGGAGCGAGCATGCCCTGCATCGCCGAGCGCAGCTCCTCGATCGCGCGGTAGATCACCGAGTAGTGGCGGATCTCCACGCCCTCGCGCTCCGCGACGGCACGGGCGTCGCCGACCGGCCGCACGTTGAAGGCGAGGATGACGGCGTCCGAGGCGGCGGCGAGCATCACGTCGGACTCGGTCACGCCGCCGACCGCGCCGCGGATCACGTTTACCGACACCTCGTCCTGGGGCAGCTTCGCGATCTCGTCCTCGATCGCTTCGAGCGAGCCGGCGACGTCGGACTTCAGAACCAGGTTCAGCTCCTGCAGGTCCGAGTTGAAGATGTCCTCGAGCGAGATCCGCTTGCCGCTGCGCCGTGCGAGCGACTCGGTCTTCAGACGGGTCTCGCGCTCGCCGGCGAGCTGCCGCGCGCGGCGCTCATGCTCGACCACGCGGACGCGCTCGCCCGCCTCCGGCACGCCGTTGAATCCGAGCACCTCCACGGGCTCGCCCGGGAGCGCCTGGTTGACGCGGTTGCCCATGAAGTCGTGCATCGCGCGGACGCGGCCCCAGTGGGCGCCGGCGACGAGCGCGTCGCCGACCTCGAGCGTGCCGCGGACGATCAGGATCGTCACCACCGGGCCACGGCCCGGGTCGAGCTTCGACTCGATCACGGTGCCCGAGGCGGCCGCCTCGGGGTTCGCGCGCAGCTCCATCAACTCGGCCTGCGTGACGATCGTGTCGAGCAGGGTGTCGAGACCCTCCTGGGTCTTGGCGGACACGTCGACGAAGTCGATCTCGCCGCCCCAGTCGACGGGCTGCAGCCCGATGCCGGCCATCTCGCCGCGGACCCGGTTCGGGTCGGCGCCCTCCTTGTCGATCTTGTTGACGGCGACGATCATCTCGACGCCCGCCTCCTTGGCGTGGTCGACCGCCTCCTGTGTCTGAGGCTTGACCCCGTCGTCGGCTGCGACCACGATCACGGCGATGTCGGTGACCTTGGCGCCGCGCGCTCGCATCGCGGTGAACGCCTCGTGGCCCGGCGTGTCGAGGAACGTGACGGACTTGTCGCCGTGGTGGACCTGGTAGGCGCCGATGTGCTGGGTGATCCCGCCGGCCTCACCCGCTGCGACCTCGGTCTCGCGGATCGCGTCCAGCAACGAGGTCTTGCCGTGGTCGACGTGACCCATGATCGTGACCACGGGCGCCCGCTCGACGAGGTCCTCGTCGGCGTCGTCGAACGTCGGCTCGGAGACGGTCTCGTCCTCCACGTGCACGATCTCGATCTCCTTGCCGAGCTCGGACGCGAGCACCTGGATCGTCTCGTCGGACAGCGTCTGCGTGACCGTCTTCATCTCGCCGAGGACGATCAGCTGCTTCATGATCTCGGGTACCGGCACGTTCAGGTACTCGGCCACGTCCTTGACGGTGGACCCTGAGTTGATCCGGACCTCGTCCGGTCCTGCGTCAGGCCGCGGCGCCGGGCGGGATGCGGCCTCTTCGTCGTACACGGCGCGCCGGCGCCGTCCTCGGCGCTGGCGCCGCGGAGGCTGATTCGACTGTCCCCCCGGTCCGCCGGGTGCGCGCCTGGAGGCCTGCGAGTCGATCACCACGCGCCGGCGGCCACCGGCCGAGCCGGGCGTGCGTTCGCCCTGGAGCGAGTCGCGGGTGGGACGTTCGCGTTTGCCGGCTCCCCCTCCCGATTGCGGGTTCGGGCCGTTGCCGGCCGGCGGGGCTTCGCCTGCGGGCGGCTGCTGAGCAGCGGCCTGCGGCTGGCTCTGCGCGGCGGGAGCGGCCGGTGCGGTCCCGTCCGGCTTGCCGCCATCCGCCGCAGGCGCCGGCTTGGCGTTCTTTGCTGGGGCCGCAGCGGCCTTGGCGTTCCCGTCGGCCTTCGGCGCGCTCCCGTTCCCGAGCACGCGGAGCGCGACGGCCTCGTCGACGCTCGAGGAAGCGGCCTTCACCTCGACGCCTGCGGCCTTCAGCTTCTCGAGCAGCTCCTTGGCCGTCAGGCCCTGTTGCTTGGCGATCTCATGGACGCGTTTGTTCATCGGGCTCCGAGTGTACGTCCCCTATTGCGCTGCTTCGGCAAGACCCTCGGGTCCCGGCGCCTCAGCGTCTGCAACGGGCTCAGCGTCGGCGTCCGCGGACTCCTCGACACCCTCCGATTCCTCAACACCGCCGTCGACCGCGCCGTCGTCGACCGCAGGCGCATCTGCGACCGGCTCTTCCGCCGGCTCGGGCGGACCGTCGCCGTTGCCGTCGACCTGATCGGTGTCCTTGTTCGCGAGCGCCTGGTGGGCCTCGATGCCGCAGTACCGGGATCCGGGCAGCGCGGCGTTCGGGCACCGGCGGCCGTTCGACAGGATCGCCGCGCAGCGGCCCTGCGCCTCCTCCTGCTCGTACCCGTGCTCGGCCTCCTCGGCGGCGAACTCGGTCTCCGAGCGGATGTCGATCCGCCAGCCCGTCAGCCGGGCGGCGAGCCGCGCGTTCTGGCCTTCGCGGCCGATCGCCAGCGACAGCTGGTCGTCGGGCACGATCACGGTCGCCTGCTTGCCGGCGTCGTCGACGAGCACCTCGCGCACGCGGGCGGGCGACAGCGCCTTGGCGACGAACCGGGCGGGTTCGTCGTTGTAGGGGATGATGTCGATCTTCTCGCCCCGCAGCTCGGACACGACCATCCGCACGCGCGAGCCACGCGGGCCGACGCAGGCACCGACCGGGTCGACTCCGTCGACGTGCGAGACGACCGCGATCTTGGAGCGGTAGCCCGGCTCGCGCGCGACGCCCGTGATCTCGACGAGGCCATCGGCGATCTCCGGGACCTCGAGCTCGAACAGCGACTTGATCAGCTCGGGATCGCGGCGGGAGACGATGATCGACGGGCCCTTGGTCGAGTTCGACACGTCCTTGATCACGGCCTTGATCCGCTGGGAATGGTCGTAGCGCTCGCCGTCGACCTGCTCGGACTTCGGCAGCAGCGCCTCGACCCGCTCGCGCAGCTGCACGAGCGTGTAGCGCGAGTCGGACTGCTGGACGATGCCGGTGATGAGCTCGCCGACCCGGTCTCGGTACTCCTCGAACATCATGTCCCGCTCGGCCTCGCGGATGCGCTGCAGGATCACCTGCTTGGCGGTCTGCGCGGCGATCCGCCCGAAGTCGTGCGGGGTCACGTCCTCGGTCTCGATCTGGTCCTCGTACTCCTTCAGCTTCTCGAGATCGATCTCCGGCTCGGGCGCCTCGCGCATCTCGCCCGTCTCAGGGTCGACCGTGGGCTCGGCGTCGACCGTCGCCTCGACGAGCAGCTGCTCCTCGAGCTCCGGTGGGATCTTCAGCTCCCAGACGATGAAGTCGCCCGAGTCGCGGTCCATCTCGACCTTCGCGTAGGGGGCCGACCCGGGCGTCTTCTTGTACGCCGACAGGAGCGCGTCTTCGAGCGCCTCCATCAGCTTCTCGTGTGAGATGTTCTTCTCGGCTGCAAGGCCCCTCACGGCCTCCACGATCTCCTTCGACATGTGCTCAGTCTCCCGGGACGAGGTTGGAGCGGGCGATCTGCTCGAACGGGATCGTCACGAGGCCGTCGTCGGCCGCGATCGTGACGTCCTGCTCGGAGGCGCCGACGAGCTCGCCGGTCAGGCTCCCCGTGCCCGGCGCACTCCGCCCGCAGGCGGACGCGCGCGCGGCGTCCGAGGAACCGCCGGTAATGCTGAGGCTTCGTCAGCGGGCGATCCTGACCCGGCGAGGACACCTCGAGCGCGTAGCGCTCGCGGTAGTCATTCAGATCGCCTGAGACCTGCTCGCAGAGCGAGAGTGTGACTCCATCCGGGTGATCGATGAACAGGCGCAGCGTCGATCCGGAAACGATCTCGGCTAGCAGCACCTCGACATCCGGCCGCGCGGTGGCGAGCCGGGCTTCGATCTCTTGCTGGATGGGCGTCACTGTCTCTTCCGTTTGAGTCAATAAAAAAAGCGGGCGGGCGCCCACTTTCGGGTACTGCCGCCGCAGGGTTCCGGCGCGAAAGCTGTGCGATTGAGGGTAGCACCGGACAGGCCATCCTGCACGCCCTGCAAGGCCCCGTGTATGCAGGGGTTTAGGCCACCCGGCGCGTGTTCACGCGCCCGGAGCGGCGGCGGCGCGGGCTCGCGCCTGGTCGCGATAGCGGCGGTAGTCGCGCCTGCCCGGCTGCAGGCAGGCGGCGAGCGCAAGCGGCCCTCGCGCCTCCGCGTGGCGGCCGAGCAGCTGCAGCGAGCGGCCGAGGCAGAACTGCGCGTAGTCGTTCGTCGGAGACCGCTCTGTCACGGCCTCGAACTCGTGCGCCGCCTGCTCGTAGCGCTGCGCATGGAACAGCGCGCGCCCGAGCGCCTCGCGGATCGATGCCTTGTCCGGGTCCAGGTCACGAGCGCGCGAGAGCGGCACGATCGCCTGGTGGTAATGGGCATCCTCGAGCAACTCGGTCCCGCGACGGAACAGCTCGTAGACATCCTCCATGCCGACCGAGTTTAGTCCTCGACGTGGCGCCTTCCGGGCAGTCGCGGCGGCAGCGCCCACAGTGCGCGGAGCCGGCCGGCCGGGCCGACCTCGGCGGCCAGTTCGCGACGGAGTGCTCGGCGCTGCTCGCCGGTCGGGCCGGTTCTCCCGCCCGCATATCGGGCGAGCTTGACCGAGCGCAGGTAGGCGGACGCGCCGGGCGAGCGAGCGAACCGCCGCTCGAGTGCCGACAGCGTGACGCCGTCGGCCACCGGGCGCCCGGTGCGGCGCATCGCCCGCTCGAGCTCGGCCACGAGCCGTTCGCCGGGACCGGTGAACGGCGGCGCGGCGCGCCGGCTGACCACGCCGAGCACGAGGCCGATCAGCAGCAGCACAGCCGGAACCGCGAGCCATGGCGCCACCGCCGTCCCGGTGGGGTTCGCTTCGGTGGCGCCGGTGGTGGCCGCCGGCGGTTTGTGCTGGATCGGGTTCGTGAACCCGGAATCCGATCCGCTGCGGTTGTTGGCCGCGGTCGCGCCGGAGATCTGCGTCGCGGGAGGCGTCGGGTCGAACGTCACCCAGCCGTAGCCCGGGAACCACGCCTCGACCCACGAGTGGGCATCGGTGTCGTCGACCACGTATTGCTTGGTGGCCGAGTCGTAGTCGCCGGTCGTGAAGCCGACCGCCACGCGCGACGGGATGCCCGCCATGCGAAGCAGCAGCGCGGCCGCGCCGGCGAACTGCTGGCAATACCCGGTGTGGGTGTTGACCAGGAACGCCTCGAGCGGATACCTCTGCGGCGCGACGACCGTGTCGTAGAAGAAATTGTCCTTGAGGTATGCGACCACGCGCTCGACGTACGCGTAGGGCGTCGCGGCGCCTCGCGCGAGCCGGGCCGCCAGGCCGTATGCCTGCGCGTACGGCGACCCCTGGATGAACGTCTCGGACAGCGGATTCGTCGATCTGGAGCCGATCGACGACGGGGTCCCGAATGCCGCCGGCACGACGCTCTGGGGCCCGACGTACGTACCTCGGTAGTCGAACCCGGGCAGTTCGAACGTGACGAACCCCGGGATCAGCTCGCGCGGGTAGTCGGTGCCCGCCGCCGCGAGCTGCGTGGGCGTCGGGTTCGGGGCGTAGACCCTGATCCGGTAGCTGTCGCCCGGCTGCAGCGGCGCGCCGGTGGCCCACGTCCCGGGGCTGGTCCCGGGCAGTACGCCCTGGGCGAGACGCGTCGGCGCGGCGGCGTCCCCGGCCGCGATCACGTTCTCAGTGCGCATCGAGCGCAGCGTGACCTGGATCGTCTGTGTCCACTCGCGGCGGGCGGACGCGCTGATCGCACTCGCGGTCGGTTGCGACCCGAAGTTCCCCGTCGTCCAGCCGAAGCCGTCGAACACGTCGAGGTCCTCCGCCTTCCAGTACTCGGCGTGGACCGCCTGCACGTCGAGCACGGCCTGGCCACGCGTGGGCCACTTCAGCGGGCCGTATCCCTGGAGCCAGGTGAACTGGTCGACGTGACCCACCACCAGCTTCTGCGCGAGCGACTCGTAGTTGATCCAGGCGCTGTGCTGGTCAAGTGCAGGCGCCGCGATCAGCCCGCCGATACCCGCGAGGGCGATCACGATCACCGACGTGAACCCGTCACGTGTCGGCGCGTGCTCGGCCCACATGAACGCCGCCAGCAGCCCGAACAGGATCAGCCCGTGCAGGTAGGGGACGCCGGGCTTGACGAGCGTCGTCGGCACGATCGCGAGCGCGACCAGCGGGAGCGCGGCCGCCGCCCTGCGCGCATCGCCCGCCGCGCGCGGCCAGAAGGCGACCAGCAGCGCTGCGTCCAGCAGCAACACGC
This sequence comes from uncultured Solirubrobacterales bacterium, assembly GCA_963826895.1. Classification (GTDB taxonomy): domain Bacteria; phylum Actinomycetota; class Thermoleophilia; order Solirubrobacterales; family Solirubrobacteraceae; genus Palsa-465. The sequence goes on along the minus strand of CAWGYJ010000004.1, from coordinate 100,936 downwards.
CGGCGCCGAGCATGATCACCGCTCGCACCCAGTGGTTGATCCCGAGGTAGGGAACCAGCGCATTCGGGAGCGCCGAGAGACCCTGGCCGATGGCGTCGGCGCCGACCGCGAGCCGCACGTGCCTGATCCACTCCAGCGGCATGCCGGCGAGCGCGAACACCGCGATCACGCCGAGCACGCCCGCGAGTCCCACGAGCCAGCGCGGCCTGCCCTCGAGCGCCGTCCCCAGCGCGACGATCACGAGCGCGACGCCGAGCAGCGCGAGCAGCCGCCCCGTCGGCGCGGGGTCCATCAGGTCCGACCAGCGAAGCGTGCCGTACAGCCCGAACGCGGCGAAGGCGGCGAGCCTGACGACCGGGCGCTCACGCACGTCCCCGCGCGCGCCGCGCGGGATCGCCCAGCGCGGGCCGAGGACCTTGACCTCGGCGCCGACGCTCACGCGGCCTCGGCCGCGCGGCGCGCCCCTCGGCGCGCGCGAGCGCGCGACGATCGGGTACCCGAGGCAGCCCGCCACCTCGAACGCGGGGCGGACGCGCCGCGGGCCTGCGCCGGCCGGGATCACGAGCACCACCGAGTGCAGGCCGAGGGCCGCCGGCGGGCGCTCGAGCGGAGCTGCGGACACGTAAAGCACCGGGCCGATACGCGAGCGGGCCGCCGACAGTGTGGGCGCCGGCGCGCCGGGGCCGCTCTGCAGCAGCGCGAGCCTTGCATGGATTGCAGGCCAGCCGACGAGATCCGGCTCGAGCGCCGTGGCGCGCCGCTCACCGGGCTCCAGCAGCAGGCAGCCGCTCGTGCGGCCCAGCTCGAGCGTCAGCGATGCGGCCGCGCGGACGGCAGCGTCCGCCTGCTCCTCCGGCACGTCGCCACGCAGATCGATCACGAGCAACGGGCGCGTGTCGTCATCGCCGCGCAGCCGGCGTTCGATCAGGCCCGCACCGCGCGCGAGCGCCGGCCAGTAGATCCGCGAGGCCGGCGTGCCCGGCCTGTACGGACGGAGCCCGTCAACCTCGACGGCGGCGGTCAGCACCGCGCGCGCGGCAGCGACCGATCGCAGGCGCGAGCTGCCGTCGCCGCCGATCCAGCGGACGCGCTCGGTCCGAGGCAGCACCAGCACCTGCTGGCGCGAGGCCACGCAGTGGCCGTGCCGGAGCACGAGCGCCAGCGGATCGCGGACGATCAACGCCGGCGGGGGCACGACCCGCAGTCCGCGGCGATCGAAGCGGGCGATCACGCGCACGGACGCGGCGCGGCCGCGGCCGTGCAGCAGGAACGGCGTGCCGGCGAGCTCGTCGATCACCTCTATGCCCCCTACGCCGAGCGGGCCGCCGCGGACCTCGATCGTCGCCTCGAACGGATCGTCCTCGGCGATTCGGTCCGCGTGCAGAACGCGGTCGACGGTGGCGCCGCCCGCGACCACCCACACCCACGCGAACGAACCGATCCCGAGCAGCGCGAACGCGGCGGCCGGCACGAACAACAGCTTCGAATCGAACGCCAGCGCCACCACCAACAGCGCCAGCCCCGAGAGCACCGTCCCCGCCGCGCGCCGTGTCGTGGCGCTGGGGGTCGGCGCGTCGGTCACAGCGCTCGCACCGAGGCGACCGCGTCGGCGATCACGTCCCGCGGTCGGGCGCGGCTCGATTCGGGCGCGAGCACGATCCGATGCGACAGCACCGGCTCGGCCAGCGATTGAACGTCATCGGGCAGCGCGTGATCCCGTCCGTGCATCATCGCTCGCGCCTTGGCCGCTCGCAGGAGCATCAGCCCCGCGCGCGGGCTCGCCCCGAGGTCGACCCGCGGGTCCTCGCGCGTACGCCAGAGCAGCCTGACCACGTAGTCGCGCAGCGGTTCGGTGGCTGTCACGCGCATCGCGGCGTCCTGGGCCGCCAGTACCTCGGCGCCGGTGACCACCGGAGACAGCGACAGCACGCGATCCCCGGTCTCGTGGTCGGCGAGCATCCCGGCCTCGGCATCCGGCGACGGGTATCCGAGCGAGACCCGGATCATGAAGCGGTCGACCTGCGCCTCCGGCAGCGGGTAGGTGCCCTCGTACTCCATCGGGTTCTGCGTCGCGAGCACGAGGAACGGCCGGGCGAGCTCGTGCGTGGTGACGTCGACCGTCACGCGCCGCTCCTGCATGCACTCGAGCAGGCCCGACTGGGTCTTCGGCGAGGCGCGGTTGACCTCGTCGACCAGCACCACGTTCGCGAACACCGGGCCCGGACGGAACTCGAATCGCTGCTCGCGCTGGACGTAGACGCTCGATCCGACCACATCGGCCGGCAGCAGATCCGACGTGCACTGGATCCGCGCGAACTGGCAGTCGATCGAGCGCGCAAGTGCGCGGGCGAGCGCGGTCTTGCCGACACCCGGATAGTCCTCGACCAGCACGTGCCCCTCGGCCAGCAGCGCGACCAGCACGTGCTCGAGCGTCTCGTCGCGGATCTGCACCGCCTTGCTGACGTTCGCGGCCATGCGCCGCGCGACGGCGGCGTGGCCGTTGGCCTCCTCCGGCGCCGGCGGCGAGAACTCAGGCTGCTCCATCGGTGACTCCTCCCAACGCGCCCAACACCTCCCGGGGCGCCCGCAGGCGCCTGACCTCATCCAGGATCCGCCGAGCGACCTCGGCCTTGCTCGCGCGCTGCACGCGCGTCTGGCGCCCATCGCGACTGAGGATCGTCACCTCGTTCTCGGGGGCGTCGAAGCCGATCCGCGGATCGGACACGTCGTTGACCACCACCGCGTCGAGGTCGCTTGCGGCGGAGCTTCCCGCGGCCGTATTCGATCGCGCCCTCGCCATGCTCGGCCGCGAATCCGACCAGCGTCTGCCCGGGGCGCCTGCGCGCGGAGAGCCCGGCGAGGACGTCATCGGTCGGCTCGAGCTCGAGCCGCGGGGCCTCGGGCGAATCCGTCTTCTTGAGCTTGTGGCCGGCGGGGGCGGCCGGGCGGAAGTCCGCCACCGCGGCGGCCATCAGCAGCACGTCGCAGTGCTCGAACCTGCGCTCGCACGCCTCCTTGAGCTCGGCAGCAGTGCCGACCGGCTCCACCTCGACGCCCGGCGGGTTCGCCAGCGACACGTTCGCTGCGACAACCGCGACCTCCGCGCCACGCGCCGCAGCCTGGGCCGCGAGCGCGAACCCCATGCGCCCCGACGAGCGGTTGCCGATGTACCGGACGGCGTCGATCGGCTCCCGCGTGCCGCCGGCGGTGACGAGCACTCGGATGCCCGTCAGGTCGCCCGGCGCGATCGCCGCCTCGCACGCCGCGAGCAGGTCCACGGGCTCCGCCAGGCGGCCGACGCCGCGCTCGCCGAACGACGCGAGCTCGCCCTCTCCGGGCGGGACGATCGTGACGCCGCGCGCTGCGAGCACCGCGACGTTCGCCTCCGTGGCCGGATGCAGGTACATGCGGTTGTTCATCGCCGGCGCCACGAGCACCGGGCAGGCGGCGGCAAGCGCCGCGCTCGTCACGAGGTTGTCGGCGTGACCGCCCGCGAGCTTCGCGATCGTGTTCGCGCTGGCCGGCGCGATCAGGTACGCGTCGGCACGCTCGACCAGTGCGAGATGGCTGATCGGGCTGCGCTCGGGCAGCGGCTCGCCCGGGTAAGCGCCCCTGGCGGGGTCGGGCTCGAACTCACCGGTCAGGACGGGCGCGCCGGTGATCCCCTCGAACGTCGCCGAGCCGACGAACCGCCGGCTCGTCGGCGTCTGGATCACGCGGACGGCGTGTCCGGCCTTGATCGCGAGCCGCGCGGTCTCGACCGCCTTGTACGCGGCGATCCCGCCGCTGACGCCGATCAGTAGACGAGCCATGCCTCCCCTCCAGGCCAGCCCCTCGCAGGACCCTACCTGTAGTGGTACTTCAGCTTGCCCTGAGCGACCTCTTCGAGCGCGATCGTCAGGTAGTTCTTGGAGCGGGTGTCGACCATCGGCGGCGGGAACTCGTCGAACGTCCCCTCGCCCAGGTTGTGGTAGTAGGAGTTGATCTGGCGCGCGCGCTTGGCGGCGACGATCACGCTCGCGTAGTCGGAGTCGACGTGGTCGAGCAGCTTGTCGATACGGGGTGAGATCAAGGGAGTGACATCCTCTGGTCGGTGGTCCGCCGAACAAGGTTAGCGGTGAGGTCCATCGGCGGTGTAACGCGGGCTCGAGAACCGCAGCGCCGCCGCGTCCGCGCCGGCCGGCACCGGCGCTAGCGTCCCAGCGCCTCGCGCACGATCTCCGCGAGCTCGTCGGTAGCCTGCTCGAGCCGGTCGTTGACGACCACGCGCGCGAACTCCGGCTGCGCCTCGAGCTCGCGCTCGGCGGTCCGCAGCCGCTCGTCCACCTGATCGGGCTCGTCGGTCCCGCGGCCCACGAGCCGCGCCCGGAGCGCGTCGAGCGACGGCGGCGCGATGAACACCTGCAGCGCGTCGGGCAGCTCGGCCGCGGACCTGCCGCGCTCCCTGGACCTCGATCTCGAGCACCACGCGGCACCCCGTCCGCGAGCCGCCGCTCGAGCTCGGCGCGCAGCGTCCCGTAGCGGTTCGCCCGAATACGTCGCGTGCTCGACGAACTCGCCCTCGCCGACCCGGCGATCGAACTCAGCGGGGCTGAGGAAGTGGTAGGCGATTCCGTCCTGCTCTCCCGGGCGCGGCGGGCGCGTCGTCGCGGAGACCGACAGCTCGAGCTCGGGGATCCGCTCGAGCAGGCCCGCGGATCAGCGTGCCCTTGCCGACCCCGGAGGGCCCGGTGATCACGAACACCCTGGGCGGCACCGGGTGGCTGGCGGACTGTGCCGCGGTCGGATCCGGGGGCTCAGCGGCGGCGCATCAGCGCCACGAGCTCGGTGCGCTGGCGCTCGGACAACCCGCCGAGCGTCTTGCTCGGCGAGATCCTGCACTGCGAGAGGATCTTGTTGACCTTCACGCGGCCGTACTTGGGAACCGCCAGCAGCAGGTCGAACACCTTGGCGGTCTGCAGGTACTCGGGCGGCCCGAGCAGCAGTTCGTGGATCGGCTGACGACCTGCCTTCAGGTCGCGCTTCAGCTGCGCGCGGCGGCTGCGGATATCGTTGGCGCGCTGCGAGCGCCTCCATCCGCTGGACCAGCGAGCGCTCCGGGGCTGCGATGGGCTTTGGGAGCGATTCACTGACCGGCGGCATGGGCGGCGACTATACATCTTGGGCGCGGCCGATCAAGATCAATCTGGCCAATTCGACTCGACCTCAACCTGAGGTTCAGCATATGTCGAGCCTGGTTTCGGGAATAACCTTGCGTTTGCAGGGGGTTTTATGTCCGGTGTGGCAACTATGCTCGAAATTTCCGCTGTTACGCGGGATCTCCCGGCCGGGACCGAGCGCGCCGCGAGCTCGTCTGCGATCCTAGCGCCGGCCGCAGGGTCCCGGAAGCTCTCCGTGCCGACCGCCACGAGCGTCGCTCCGGCGCGCAAGCAGGTCGAGCGCGTCGCGCCCGCGCTGAACGCCCCCCATCCCGACGACCGGGATCGCCACGGCAGCCGCCACCGAATGCACCTGGGCGAGCGCCACGGCGCTGACCGCCGGGCCCGACACGCCGCCGGTGGTGCCGCCGAGCCATGGCTCCCCCGTCTCCGGATCCAGCGCCATGCCGCGGATCGTGTTGATCAGCGAGACCGCGCTCGCGCCCGCCTCGCTCCGCGGCCCGCGCCACCGCCGGCACGTCGCTCGCGTTCGGGGTCAGCTTGACGATCAGCGGCTTGTCGGTCAGCGGCCTGACGCGCGTGCAGCAGCGCCGCGATCTCGCGCGGGTCGGCGCCCATGACCAGCCCCGTCTCGACGTTCGGGCACGAGACGTTGAGCTCCAGCGCGGCGACCTCGTCGCGGCCGCGCGAACGCTCGCACGAGGCTCGCGACCTCGTCATGGCTGAAGCCCATCACGTTGACGATCAGCGGTACCGGCAGGCGCGCGAGCTCGGGCAGGTCGTGGGCGAGGTAACCCTCGAGGCCCTTGTTTGGGAGGCCGATCGAGTTCATCATGCCGCCGGGCAGCTCCCACAGCCGCGGCGGCGGGTTGCCCTGGCGCGGGGCGATCGTCACCGTCTTGGACACGAACGCGGCGAACGGGAAGCGCTCGATCAGCCCGTCGCCGAATGCCCGCCGCGCGGCGATCGCGTCGAACGTGCCCGACGCGTTGACGATCGGGTGCGTCGAGCTCGATGCCGCAGAAGCTGGTCAATGGCCCGCTCCCGGCGTCGAGCGCCGTCTCGAGCCGCGCGGCGTCGAGCACCGGCCCTCGACGCACAGCCGGATGTAGCCGTCCCGGGTGGGGCACGACACAGCCAAAGCAGGCCCCGAAGCCGCACGCCATCCCGGACTCCAGCGCGAGCTGGGCCGGGACGTCGCGCCTGGCGCACAGCGCGCGACCGCCTCGAGCATCGGCGGCGGCCCGCACGCGTACACCTCGGCCGGGCGTCTGGTCGAGCTCGTCGGGCGAGCAGCTCCGTGACGAGCCCGTGGTGGCCGGCGCTGCCGTCGTCGGTGGCGATCTGTGGCGCGCTCAGCAGCGCGGCGCCCTCGGCGTGCGGCGCGTCACGGAACCCGAGCAGGGTCACCACGTCGACCGCGCTCGCCGCAGCTCGTCCTGCCAGATCGCGAGCGGCGCGATCCCGACGCCGCCCGCCGACAGCAACGGCCGCCGGCCTTCGCGCGGCGGCGCGAACCCGATCCCGAGCGGGCCGACGATCAGCAGCTCGTCGCCCGCCCCGAGCTCGCACAGGCGGTTCGGTGCCCGGGCCGACGTCCTCGATCAGGAACTGGAGCTCGTCGCCTCCCGCGGGAGCCCGCAGGACGCTGAACGCCCGCGGCAGGAAAGGGCCGCTCGCCGGCCCCCCCGCCCCACCGCTCGGCGGCCGTCGAGCATGTAGAACTGCCCGGCCTCGCGGCCGCGGGCCCGCGGGAGTCCGCGCAGGCGAGGACCGAGTAGGCGCCGTGCTCAGCGGCCGGTGACGTCGACGGCCGCGCACCGAACGGGCGCCCGCAGCGCTCGGCACGGAGTCGGTCACTGCCGAGCGGATGCCTGCCCGCCCGGCGGGTGCGCGTGGAGCTCCTGGAGCGAGATCACCTCGGGCTCGCCGCGCCGGGCGGCCGCGATCGCCCGCGCCGCAGCCATCCCGCCCGACATCGTCGTGATGCACGGGATCCCGCCGCGCGATCGCGGCCGAGCGGATCTCGTAGCCGTCGGTCCGCGCACCGGTGCCGACCGGCGTGTTGATCACGAGGTCGACCGCGCCGCGCTCGATCCAGTCGACGACGTGCGGCGAGCCCTCGCCGATCTTGTTGATCTGCCTCGCCGGGAATCCCCATCCGGCGCAGCGCACTGCGCGGTGCCGCGGGTGGCGATGATCTCGAACCCGAGGTCGTGCAGCGTGCGTGGCGATCCCGGTCGCCGCCGGCTTGTCGCCGTCGGCGACGGTGATGAACACGGTCCCGCTGCTCGGGCAGCTTGGCGCCCGCTGCCGCCTGGGCCTTGGCGAACGCGGTCGGGAAGTCGCGCGGCGATCCCCATCACCTCGCCGGTCGAGCGCATCTCCGGGCCCGAGCAGCGAGTCGGCGCCGGCGAAGCGGTTGAACGGCAGCACGGCCTCCTTGACGCACACGTGGCCGTAGCTCGTGCTCCGCGGGGAGCCCAGCTCGGCGATCCGCTCGCCGAGCAGGATCCGGCAGGCGAGCTTCGCGAGCGGCAGCCCGATCGCCTTGGATACGAATGGGACCGTGCGCGAGGCGCGCGGGTTGGCCTCGATCACGTGCAGCCCGTCGTCGCCGTGGATCGCGAACTGGACGTTGAGCAGTCCGACGACGCCGAGCGCGCGCGCGATCCCGGTCGTCTGCTCGCGGATCTGCGTCGAGCATCTCGCCGCCGAGCGTGTGCGGCGGCAGCACGCACGCCGAGTCTCCGGAGTGGATCCCGGCCTCCTCGACGTGCTGCATGATCCCGGCGATCCAGACGTGCCTCGCCGTCGCACAGCGCGTCGACGTCGACCTCGATCGAGTCCTCCAGGAAGCGGTCGAGGTAGATCGTCGCGCCGGCCTCGGGCGCCGACCCGCTCGAGGTAGTCGCGCAGGCCGTCGACGTCGTAGACGATCTCCATCGCGCGGCCGCCGAGCACGTAGCTGGGGCGCACCAGCAGCGGGAAGCCGACGCTCGGCGCGCACGCTCGAGCGCCTGCTCGGCGCCGAGCGCGCGGTCGCGTACGGCGGCGCGCTGTAGCCCAGGCGGTCGAGCAGCGCCCCGAACCGCGAGCGGTCCTCGGCGAGGTCGATCGCGTCGATCCCCGTGCCGAGGATCGTGCACGCCGGCCGTCTGCCGAGCCCGGCGGCCAGCTTCAGCGGCGTCTGGCCGCCGAACTGGACGACCACGCCCTCGGCGCTGCTCGACCTCGCAGACGCGCGAGCACGTCCTCCAGCGTGAGCGGCTCGAAGTACAGCCGGTCGGACGTGTCGTAGTCGGTCGAGACCGTCTCCGGGTTGCAGTTGATCATCACCGCGTCGCGGCCCGAGTTCGCGCACGGTCTGGGCGGCGTGCACGCAGCAGTAGTCGAACTCGATCCCCTGGCCGATCCGGTTCGGGCCCGGAGCCGAGGATCACGACGCTCGGGCGCTCACCGCGGCCGACCTCGTGGCCGGGGCCGTCGCCGCCCCGCGGCATCCGCTCCCAGCCCGAGTAGTAGTACGGGCGTCTCGGCCGCGAACTCGGCCGCGCACGTGTCGACCGCCTTGAAGGTGCGCACACCGGCGAAGGCGCCTCGGTCCCGCCGGCCCCGTCCACCAGCTCGGCAGCTCGTGCAGGAACCACGGGTCGATGCTGGTCGCCGCGTGCAGCTCGTCGACCGCGACGCCGCGGCGCAGCGCCTCGAGCAGATGGTCGAAGCGCTCGGCGCCCGGCGCCGCGGCGAGCGCGAGCAGCTCCGCCTCGTCGTCGGGGTGACGTGCCGTTCGAGTCGAGCTCGCGCGAGCGCAGCGCCTTGGCGAACGCCTGCTTGAACGTGCGCCCGATCGCCATCGCCTCGCCGACGGACTTCATGTGGGTGGTGAGCCCGGCGTCGGCGCCGGGGAACTTCTCGAACGCGAACCGCGGCCACTTGACCACGCAGTAGTCGATCGCGGGCTCGAAGCTCGCCGGCGTCGCTCGCGTGATGTCGTTCGGGATCTCCTGCCAGCGTGTACCCGACCGCGAGCCGGGCGGCGATCTTCGCGATCGGGAAGCCGGTCGCCTTGCTCGCCAGCGCGCTCGAGCGGGACACGCGCGGGTTCATCTCGATCACGACGATCTCGTCGGTCGCCGGGTTGACGGCGAACTGGACGTTCGAGCCGCCGGTCTCGACGCCGACCGCGCGGATCACCGTGATCGCCTGGTCGCGCAGCGCCTGGTACTGCTTGTCGGTGAGCGTCTGCTGGGGCGCGACGCAGACGCTGTCGCCGGTGTGCACGCCCATCGGGTCGAGGTTCTCGATCGAGCACACGATCACGACGTTGTCGGAGCGGTCGCGCATCACCTCGAGCTCGAACTCGCCCCACCCGAGCACCGACTCCTCGAGCAGCACCTGCGACGATCGGCGACGCCGACAGTCCGCGGCCGACGACCCGCTCGAGCTCGTCCTCGGAGCGGAGCACCCCGCCGCCGGTGCCGCCGAGCGTGAATGCCGGGCGGACGATGAGCGGCAGCCCGATCTCGGCGACGCGCGGTTTTCGCGTCGTCGAGCGTGTGGGCGATCACGCTGCGCGGCACCCTCAGGCCCGCCTCGGTCATCGTCTCGCGGAACCGCTCTCGGTCCTCGGCGCGGTCGATCGCGTCGTAGTTGGCGCCGATCAGCTCGACGCCGAGCCGCTCGAGCGTGCCGTCTTCGTGCAGCGCCTTGGCGATGTTCAGCGCGGTCTGGCCGCCGAGCGTCGGCAGCAGCGCGTCGGGCCGCTCGCGCTCGATCACCTGCGCGACAGTCGCCGGCAGCAGCGGCTCGATGTAGGTCGCGCGTCGCGACCTCCGGGTCGGTCATGATCGTCGCCGGGTTCGAGTTGACGAGCACGACCTCGTACCCCTCCTCCATCAGCACGCGGCACGCCTGGGTCCCGGAGTAGTCGAACTCCGCCGCCTGGCCGATCACGATCGGCCCGGACCCGATCAGCAGGATCTTGCGGATGTCATCGCGCCGCGGCATCGGCGTGCGCCCCGATCTGATGGACGAACCGGTCGAACAGGTACAGCGAGTCGTGCGGCCCGGGCCCCGCCTCCGGGTGGTACTGGACGGTCGCGCCGGGCACGTCGAGCAGCACGAGGCCCTCGACGGTGCGGTCGTACAGGTTCACGTGCGTCAGCTCGGCGGCGCCGAAGTCGGTATCCCACCGGACCGCCTCGTCGTCGTCGATCGTGCGGGCGCCGTTCGGGCCGAGCACGGCGAAGCCGTGGTTCTGGCTCGTGATCTCGGTCCGCCCGGTGGTCAGGTCCCTGACCGGGTGGTTGGCGCCGTGATGGCCGAACGGGCAGCTTGTACGTCTCCAGGCCGACCGCGCGGCAGAGCAGCTGGTGTCCGAGGCAGATGCCGTACACGGGCAGCTTGCCGACCAGCTCGCGGACGGTGTCGACGATATACCCGAGCGCCGCCGGGTCGCCGGGACCGTTGGCGAGGAAGATCGCGTCGGGGTCGCGGACGAGCAGCTCGGACGCGCTCGCCGTGCACGGATGCAGCTCGACGGTCGCGCCGCGCGAGCGGAGGTTGTTGACGATCGAGAGCTTGACCCCGGTGTCGATCATCGCGATCCGGGGGCCGGGCTCGGGGCCCGTGCCGCCCAGCACGATCGCCTCCGCCGGCGTGACGTCCCGGGCCAGGTCCCGCCCGGACATGGCCGGCTCGGCCGCGATCAGCTCTCGCGCCTGCGCTTCGTCGGTCGAGGCCGGGAACACGCCGCCGCGCATCGCGCCGGCGTCGCGGATGTGGCGCACGAGCGCGCGCGTGTCGAGGTCCGTGATCGCCGGAACGCCGTTGTCCGCGAGCCAGCTCAACCAGCCGCGCTCTGCGCCGGGAGCGTCCTCGCGATCGACCGCCGCCCGCATGATCGCGGCGCGCGGCGTGGATCGCGTCGGACTCCATCGCCTGAGCGCTGACTCCGTAGTTGCCGATCTGCGGGTAGGTGAACGTGATCAGCTGCCCCGCGTAGCTCGGGTCGGTCATCGCCTCCTGGTAGCCCGACATCGAGGTCGTGAACACGATCTCGCCGACCGCGTGGCCCGTCGGCCCCGCATTGCGAGGCCGTCGAAACGCATGCCGTCCTCGAGCAGGACGTAGGCGGTCGCGTCGGTCATCGTCTAGAGCGGGCTGCCTGGCCTCGGCCAGCATCGGCGCGCGGAACGCGAGCGCGCCGGCAGCGATCGTCAGCATCACCCGGCCGACGAGCTTGCGGCCGTGGAAGCAGCAGTTGTGCGAGCGGCTGGCGTACCCGTGCTCCGCCGACCTCCCAGCGCGGCCTCGAGGTCGACGATGGTCAGGTTCGCGGGCTCGCCGGGGCGGATCCAGGGCGATCGGCAGCCCGTACAGCGCGCCGCCGGCGTCATCCGCTCGACGAGGACCCCGAGCTCGAGCTCGCCGGGCAGTACCAGCTCCGTGTAGATCGCGGCGAACGCCGTCTCGAGCCCGGTCGTGCCCATCGGCGCCTGCTCGAACGGCACCTCCTTCTCGTGGTGGGCGTGCGGGGCGTGGTCGGTCGCGACGCAGTCGATCAGCCCGCAGGTGAGCGCCTCCACCAGCGCTCGGCGATCGTTCTCGCTGCGCAACGGCGGGTTCATCTTGAAGCGGCTGTCGAGCGTACGCACGACGTCCTCGGTCAGCGTGAGGTGATGCGGGGTCACCTCGCCGCTGACACGCGATGCCGGCCGCCTTGGCCGCCTCGAGCGCCTGCACCGACTCGACGCACGACAGATGCTGGAAGTGGACACGCGCCTGCTCGTAGCGGGCGATCGCGGCGTCGCGCGCGACCATCGTCGACTCCGAGATCGACGGGATACCCGCCATTCCGAGCCGCGCCGAGACGGCCCCCTCGTGCATCACGCCGTCTCCGGACAGCGCCGGGTCCTCCTCGTGCAGCGCGATCACGCCGCCGGCCAGCCGCTGGTATGGAGCGCCTTGCGCAGCATCCCGGCGGACGTCGACCGGCTTGCCGTCGTCCGTGAAGCCGAGCGCGCCGGCGTCGCGCAGCTCGGCCATCTCGGTGAGCTCCTCGCCTTTGAGACCGCGCGTGATCGAGGCCAGGAACCCGACCGGGACCCGAGCCTCATGGCGGGCGGCGTCGATCAGCGAGCGCAGCACCGGCGCGTCGTCGACGACCGGCGCCGTGTTCGGCATCGCGATCACCGCGCAGAAGCCGCCGGCGGCGGCGGCCGCGGTGCCACTGTCGATGTCCTCCTTGTACTCCTGGCCCGGCGTGCGCAGGTGCACGTGCGGGTCGACGAACCCGGGGAACACGTGCCTGCCGCCGGCATCGATCACCTCGCCGCCGGCGGGCGCGGCTCAGCGTCCCGGCAGGCCCGAGCTCGGCTATCGCGGCCGTCGGCGATCAGCACGTCGTGCGGCTCGTCGAGCTCGGCGCGCGGGTCGAATACCTGGGCGTCGCGGATCAGCAGCTCGGCCGGACGGCAGTCGGCGAACAGTCGAGTCGAGGCTCATGCCGCCACCGCCTGGAGGATCGGAGACCCGACCAGCAGCTCGTACAGGACCGCCATCCGCACCGCCACGCCGGCCTTGACCTGCTCGCCGATCAGCGCCTGGGGCGAGTCGATCGCGTCGGCCGACAGCTCCACGCCGCGGTTGACGGGACCCGGGTGCATCAGCAGCTGGTCGGGCCGCAGGCGCCCCGCGGTGATCTGGTAGCGAGCGGCGTACTCGCGCAGCGACGGCACGAACGACTCCTGCATCCGCTCGTGCTGCATCCGCAGCACGTAGACCACGTCGGCCTCGTCCAGGTCCGTCGAGCGTCGGCCGTGGCCTCGCAGCCGAGCGCCTCGATCTGCGCGCGGGATCAGCGTCGGCGGCCCGCAGACGGTGACGTCGGCGCCCATCCGCGTGAACGCCAGGATGTTCGAGCGCGCGACGCGCGAGTGCAGGACGTCGCCGACGATCCAGATGTTGAGGCCGTCGAGCGAGCCGAGCCGGCGGCGCAGCGTGAACACGTCCAGCAGCGCCTGCGTCGGGTGCTCGTGCTTGCCGTCGCCGGCGTTGATCACCGCGGCGGCGGTCCAGCCCGCGACCAGCTGCGCGGCGCCGACGTGCGGCGAGCGGATCACGATCGCGGCCGGGTCGTACGCCCACAGCGTCTGCACCGTGTCCTTGAGCGACTCGCCCTTGTCGACGCTCGAGCCGGCGCGAGCGGATGCTGACGACGTCGGCGCTCAGGCGCTTGGCCGCCAGCTCGAACGACTCGAGCTCGTCCGCGTGCTCGCCTCGTAGAACAGGTTGACGACAGTGCGGCCGCGCAGCGCCGGGCACCTTCTTGATCTCCCGGCCGGAGACCTCGGCGAACGACTCGGCGCGGTCGAGGATCCGCTCGATCGCCGGTGCGGTCGAGGTCCTCGATCGAGATCAGGTGCTTGCCGATTCTCGTCATGCGGCGGCCCTCCGTGGCTCGCTCGCCGGCGCGATCGTGACCTCGTCGCGGCCGTCGACCTCGTCGACGCGGACGTTGACGCGCTGGTCCTGAGAGGTCGGCAGGTTCTTGCCGACGTAGTCGGGGCGGATCGGCAGCTCGCGGTGGCCGCGGTCGACCAGCACGGCGAGCTGGACGCGGGCCGGGCGCCCGTAGTCGAAGATCGCGTCGATCGCGGCGCGGACCGTGCGCCCGGTGTAGAGCACGTCGTCGACGATCACGACCGTGCGGCCGTCGACGGCGAACTCGAGCTCGGTGCGAGTGGACGACCGGGCGACGCCCGCGCCCGCACGGATCGTGAGGTCGTCGCGGTAGAAGGCGATGTCGACGTCGCCGAGCGGCACCGGCGTGTCGAGCAGCTCGCTGGTCAGCGCGTGCAGCCGCTGGGCGAGGATCGCGCCGCGGCGGTGGATGCCGACGAGCGCGACGGACGACTTCTCCCCGGGCTCGGCGGGTTCTTCTCGACGATCTCGTGGGCGATCCGCACGAGCGTGCGGCGCATGTCATCGCGGTCGAGGACGACCGTCGTCGGCTTCCAACTGTCTCCTTCCTGGCCTCACGGGACCGGGTTAAAGGTGCTGCGGTGCGCAGCCTAGCAGCGCCCGCGGACCGCAACGGCACAATCACCTAAAGGCGTGTCACAGGGGTACGCCGGTACAGCACGTGCGGGCATGCCGACGCATTGGATCTCGCGCTCGTACGCGAAGCCGGCCTTCTCCATCACCCGCCGCGAGGCGAGGTTGTCAGGCAGCGTGATACGCGATCACGCGCATCGAGCGTCGAGCGCGCCGAAGCCGACCTCGACGGCCGCGACCGCCAGTTCGGTCGCCAGCCCCTGCCCCCAGCGCTCCGGCACGATCGCCCAGCGCGGCCTCGACCTCGTCGCCGGCCGGTCGCGTCCGTGTGCTGGAGGCCGCCGCGGCCGACGAACGACCCGCTCGGCCCGGTCGCGCAGCAGCCACAGGCCGAAGCCGTGGCGCTCCCAGTGGCCGCTGCTTCGCCGCCATGCTCGCGCGCGACCTCGCCGCCGGGTCGCCGGCGCACCGGCCGCTGAGCAGCGTGCGCGCCACCCGCGGGTCAGCACGAGCAGGTCTCGAGCTCGTGCAGCTGCTCGGGCCTGCGCGGCTCGCCCATCATCCGCGCCGTCTCGAGTCGCTCGGGCGCTGCCGTCGCGCTCACGCTTCATGCGCCTCGGCCACCGCCTCGACTGCCGCGATCTCGTGCTCGGGGCGGCCGTCGCCAGCGGACGAGCTCCGGCTCTCCGCGCTCGGCGAACGGGATCTCGATCGTGTCGAAGTCGCGCGGCAGGACCGTGCGGGCGAAGATCGCGCGCGCCTCGTCGCGGAGCACGCCGAGCGGGTAGCGGGTGGAGACGTGGTTGAGCGCGAGCAGCCCGACCTCGGCGCGTCGGCGCGACCAGCTCGCCGCCTGGCCGGCGGTCGAGTGGCCGGTCTCGCGCCGCCCGCTCGCGCTCCTCCTCGGCGAACGTCGCCTCGTGGACGAGCACGTCGGCTTCGTGGGCGGCGATCCGGAGCGCCTCGCACGGCCGTCGTGTCGCCGGAGAGCACGAGCTTGCGGCCGGGCCGCGGCGGCCCGAGCACCTGCTCGGGCGCGACGCCGCCGACCGTCTCGCCGCGCTGGACGCGGCCGAACTCCGGGCCCTCGGCGCAGGCCGAGCCGCGCGCGCCGCGCGGGATCGAACTCGCCCGGGCGCTCGTCCTCGAACAGCACGTAGCCGAACGCCGGCCCGCGGTGCGAGACCGGGCACCGCCGCGATCCGGTAGCCGTCGCGCTCGAGCATCGTCGCCGGGCTCGAGCTCGACCAGATCGAGCTCGAAGCCGCACCCGCCCGGCGGCCCGCAGCGCCGAGCCCGATCAGCTCGCGCAGCCCGCGCGGCCCGTAGATCGGCGAGCGGTCGGCTCGCGGCCGCGCAGGTCGAACGTCTTCAGCATCCCGGGCAGGCCCAGCCAGTGGTCGGCGTGGAAGTGGGTGAGGAAGATCTCGGTCAGGTCGAGCAGCCCGACCGAGCTGACCAGCTGGCGCTGCGTCCCCTCGCCGCAGTCGAACAGGATCCGGTCCGCGCCCCGCGCGGACGAGCAGCGCCGGCAGCCCGCGGCGCGCGGTCGGCACCGAGCCGGCGGTGCCGGCGAAGAACACCGACAGGTCCATGGCGCCAGTGTGCCAGCGCGACGAGCAGGTAACCTGGGATCTTCCAGCGCCCGTAGCTCAGTGGATAGAGCGCCCGCCTCCGGAGCGGGAGGCCGCAGGTTCAAATCCTGCCGGGCGTATTTTCCTGCACGCGGTTCCACTCGACCCAGCCGGTCCCGGTGCGCCCGTCGGCTGCGGCAATCCGGCACATCGCACGCGGGAACAGCGACACCCGACCGTCGGGCGCCTCCAGGCGCAGCGCGCCGAACGCGAGCGGCTCGACGTCGAGCTGCAGCTCCGGCGGCCCGAGCACGATCCGTGGCTGCTCGATCAGCCCGTTCGCCGCGACGGTCTCGGTCGCGGTGACGGCGTCGACCTCGCTCAGCTCGTCGCCGTGCTGGATGTAGCCGACGCCGTAGCCCGGCATCTGCGGCACTCCGACGGCGTGGATGTGGGTCCCGTCCTTAAGGTGCAGCCCGCTCCACATCCAGTCGACCGCCCACCAGTCACGCGCGCCCCACGAGTGGTCGCGCTGCCCGGGCCCGGCGAACGAGATCGTCTCGCCGCCGACCCGAACGGACCCGGTCACGCGGCACGGGATCTCGTAACGCGTCGACTGGCGCCATGAGTACGGGATCCCGTCCGTCTCCCAGGTCAGGTCGAGCTCGATCTCCACGGGGTCGCCGGGCTCGCCGCGCAGCGGCGCGGACTCGTCCACGAATGCGCCCCCCGTCCCGCGGACGAGCAGCCTGAACCGCCCGAGTGGCTCCACGCACTGCTGCGAGGCCACGAGCACGCCCGGAACGTCGATCAACTGCATATCGTCGCCGGCCGCCGGCAGCGGCGCGGCCGCGTCGACCAGCATCACCGAGGGCCGGCCCGGTCCGCACACGCACGCGGTGTAGAGGGCGACCCCCTGATTCGGCAACCGCCCGAGCCTGATGTACACGCCGACGTCCCCGCCATCGTCGACCGCGTCGAAGTACCAGCTCTCGTTCCACAGCGGCTCCGGCCCGGGCTCGTGGCGGCCCTCGTCCTCCGCCGCGGGCCGGAGCGGCGGTGGCTTGCCGGCGCCGGGAGCGGGCAGCAACTCGACGGACTCGAGATCGATCGCCTGCTGCGCCGAGCGCTCCACCGACGCCATGAACATGTCGTCCCCGCGGTCGGTGCGCTGCACGATCATCGACGCGCAGATCCCCATCACCAGGTTGTGGAACACCTGCCGGCGGTACTCCTCCCAGCAGTTCTCGAAGCTGAACGCGCTGACGCCGTGTTCGAGCAGCGCGTCGTGATAGCACCGGATCAGCTCGTGCTCGTGGGCCCGGCGGTCCTCGACCGGCAGCCCGTTGCCGAGGAAGTACGACGCGTCCAGCATCGCCGGCCCCCACGAGACCGTCTGCCAGTCCACCACGTGGCAGGTCCCATCGCCGAACAGGAGGTTGTCGAGCCGGTAGTCGCCGTGCACGAGGCCGAGCGGCGGCCGCCGATCCTCGTACCAGCCGTCGACGCTCTGGATCAGCCGCTCGCACACCTGCAGGTGGTCCGGCGACAGGCGCTCACCGTACCGCTCGACGAAGCCGCCGAACAATGCTGAGAGCAGCGCCTGGTTCAGCGGGTTCGGCTGGTTCAGCCACGGCGCCGAGCCGAGCGCGAGGTCTCCGAGCACGGGCGCGTGAATCCGTGCCAGCGCGAGCAACGCCATCCGCGCCTCGTCGACGCTGCAGCCGCGGATCTGATCGCCCTGCGTCGCCGGCGCCACGTCCGCCAGCAGCAGCGTGAACCAGCCCTCCGCGTCGTCGTACTCGGCCAGGTGGCACGCCGGCAGCGGTCCGCCGATGCGGCCGGCCAGCTCGCGATAGAACGTGATCTCGCGAAGGTAGGCGCCAAGGCCGACGCCGGTGGCGCGGCTGGTGGCGTCATCGGAGGCGAGCTTGACGACGACCGTCGCCGCCCCGCCGTCCCCACCTACGTACGTGATCCGGTGGTTCTGGCTCATCTGGCCCGTGCCGATCCGCTCGACCGACTCGATCTCCACCGGCCCGCCGCCGAGCGCGTCCGACAGCCAGGCGGGTGTGATCTCCTCGGGCGTTCGGATCAGCGCGGGCACGGGCCGCGATTATCGTGCACGCGTGTCGGCGAGCGCCAGCGCCGCCGGTCCCGCCCTGACAGCGTGGGCCGCCGGCACGAGCTCGCTCGTCACGAGCCCCGCCTCACGGGTGAGCTGATCGACGACCGGCCACCACCGGCGCACGTTCGCCGGCCGATCGACGAGCACCACGTGCACCGGCGCGTTGCGCCTGAGCGTGAGGAACCGATCGGCGAACGGCTCGCGGTCGCCGTAGAACCCTCGGGCGCCGCGCAGCACGGTCGCGCCGGCCGCCCCCTCTTCGAGCAGCCGCCGCACGATCGCGAGGTGCAGCGGCTCGCCGCGATGCGAGGCCTGCTCCTCGCAGTGGATCATCAGCTTCTGCAGGATCGGCAGACCGGACGGATCCCGGTCGGGAGGGCTTGCCGGCGGGTGCACCGCGGCGCCCTCGGCCTTCCAGATCTCGACCCGCTCGATCGTCGCGACCGGCTCGTCCAGGAGGCCTGCGAGATCGGGCAGGGCGCGTCCGATGCTCTCCGCCGAGCCGATCGCGAGCAGCATCAGCGGGACGCCGGCGTTCCTGGCAAAGAACCTCGCCCGCCGCCGCTCGCCGTGCACCGTCCCGTCGACCGCCAGCAGCACCGAGGCTCCCGCGGCGCCGGCGGCTCGCAGCACGTCGATCGCGGCGACGTACCCCGCCTCGCCGCCCGCGCGGACCGAACGCCCCCCGTACATCGTCAGCTTGACCGCGGCGCCCGGATCGGCCGGCAGCCCGAGCGAGGCGAATGGTCCGGTGCTGAGCTGCGCTCGTTCGAGACTGATCAGACCGTGCCCGGTCACCTCGAGCACGTCGGGCAGCATCCGCTCGATCCGCTCGCGGGTGTCGACCGCGATCGACACGGCCGGGAGATCCTCCGAAAGCGTCAGCAGACGCTCGGTATGCAGCCCGTGATGCTGACCGAAGCCGCTGATTCCTCGCAGCAGCACGCTGGTCCGCATCGCGTGCCGCTCGTAGACGTCGAACAGGGCGTCGGCGAGGAACGCATCGCCGGTCCGGTCGCGCTCCTCGAAGTACGTCGTCAGCTTGATCCCGGCCTCGGTCACAGCCATCCTCCGACGGCGCGGCCGAGCGCGGCGGCCGCCAGCCCCGCCACGAGCGCGACCCCGATTCCCTGCGACGCACGGCGCGAGTCGCCGTCCTGTGCGGCGCGGTGGGTTTCGAGCATCCAGGTCGAGAACGTCGTGTATGAGCCGAGCGTCGCCGTCCCGAGCAGCTCGCTCGTGCGGTGGCCGGTGTCGAGCCCGACGAGCAGGCCGAGCAGGAAGCAGCCGCTCACGTTCACGATCAGGGTCCCGAACGGAAATGAGCCGCCGAGGCGCTCGGACACGAGCTCGTCGACCGCGAACCGGGCGACCGCGCCGGTGCCCCCGCATACGACCACGAGCAGGGCGGTGATCACCAGGTCAGCCTCGCGCGGCGCACGACCGCCGTCCCGAGCGCGACGCCGAGGAAGCCGGCGATCACGCTCCCGGCCAGATACAGCGCGCCCAGCCCGTAGGCGTGGTGGTCGAGCAGGTGCAGCAGGTCGAGCTGGAAGGTCGAGAAGGTCGTCAGCGCGCCGCACAGCCCGGTGCCGAGCAACGGCCGGCGGTAGGCGGAGATCGGCAGCCGTTCCTGCAGCCGGGTCACGAAGTAACCGAGCAACAGGCACCCGACGATGTTCACGCCGAACGTCACCCATGGCCAGTGGCCGGCCGTGGTGGGCGCAGCCTCGACAAGCGACGTGCGCGCGGACGCACCGATCGCCCCGCCGAGGAAGATCGCCGCCAGCTCGCGGCGGTCGGCTGTCACGTGTGGGTGTTCTCGAGGCGGAGCACCGCGGGATTGTTACGTGAGCCGCGGGGCGACGAGCAGCAGCACGACGACGACCGCGAGCAGATACAGCAGATAGAGGCCCAGCGGCCCGGCCTGGACTCTGCTGCCGAGTTCCGCGACACGCGAGAACGCACGCGTGATCGGCCGGTACAGCCACCCGGGGTCGAACATCCGCGGCTCGGCGCGGGTCATGCTGAGATGCTCGGGGAAGCGCTGGTCGCCGATGCGCCGGACCTCGGTGCGCACGCGGTAGACGACGTTGAAGATCACCCGGACCATGTTCGCGTAGCCGATCGCCGTGTACTGGACGCGATCGCCGGTCGCGATCGTGGTCGAGGCCCAGACGGGAACCGTGCGCGCGCGCGGCGCAGCGACGCCGCGTAGCGGAGCACGCCAGCGCCAACCGCGAATCCGGTCAGCGCCAGCGCCAGCACCGTCGGGCTGATGCTGGCGAAGTGCGCGTACCCGGGCTCGACCAGCCACCCGGGCCGGCTCACGTGCCCGTTCGCGACGGCGCCGCCGACCGGTGCCGTTCCGCGCTCGAGCACCTTGATCACCCACGGCGCCGAGACCCCGAGCACGAGCGAGCCGAGCGCGAGCGACAGCAGCGCCGATCGTTCGCCGCGCGTCTCCGCGACGAGGCTGGATGCTCGGGTCGCGTGGCATTCCGAGGAACGTCATCCCGAGGGCGCGCACGAACGCGAGCGCCGCCAGGCCTGCGGTCAGCGCCAGGATCGCGCCGGTCACGGCGATCGCGACGTGCGAGCCGGTGCCGCCGACGCGGAACCCCTGCATCAGCCCTTCGAGACCCAACCACTCGGCGACGAACCCGCTGAACGGTGGCAGCGCCGCGAGCGCGGCGGCGCCTGAGAGCGTCGCGACAGTGGACCGCCGGGAGCGATCGCCACAGGCCGCCGAGCCGTTCCATGTCGCTCGTCCCGGTGCTCCGCTCGACGGCGCCGACGGCGGTGAACAGCGCGGCCTTCGCGACGCTGTGCGCGACGATCTGAAAGGTCGCCGCGATCAGGCCGACGCCCATCAGGCCGGGCTGGTGGTCGGCCGACCCCATCAGGGCAAGCCCGAGGTCGGCGACGATGATGCCCGCGTTCTCGATCGACGAGTACGCGACGAACAGCCGCAGCCGGCGCTGCAGCACGCCGCCGAGGATTCCGATCAGCGCCGTCGCCGCGCCGAGCAGCAGCGCGACCGCCGCCCACCAGGCGGCCGGGTGGCCGAGGAAGCCGAACCACACGCGCAGCATCGCGTAGAACGCGACGTTGATCGACACGGCGGCGATGAAGCCGGCGCTGTCGCCGTCCGTGCTTCCGTACGCGCCCGGCAGCCACGCCTGCATCGGCACGATCGCCGCCTTGACCGCGAACCCGCCTACAGCAGCACGAAGCACACCGCTCTCGCCGGCCGCGCTCAGCTCGGGCCCGCGGTGCGCGAGCTGCTCGAACGAGAACGTGCCGCCTTGACGCCCAGCAGCACGAACCCGCCGAGCACCGCCGCGCCGCCGAGCTTCGCCAGCGTCAGCGTGAGCACGGCCGCGCGCTCGGCCTGCGGATCCTCGTAGCGCACGCTGACAGCGCGTAGATCGCCACCGCCGTGAGCTCCAAGAGGATCAGGAACTCGAACACGTTGTCGACCACGAACACGCCCGACGACGCCGAGCACGAGCGCCGGCCGGAGCACGCGAGCGACACCCGCGACGCGCTCCGGGAGGCGGCGAGGAACAACGGCGCCGAGACAGCGCCGGTGATGATCAGGAACAGCCCTGCGAGGCTGTCGATCTGCACGCCCCCGCGGCCGAGCGCGAACCACGAGAACGGCTGCCAGACCAGATGCTCGCCGAACGCGGCCATGACCCCGGCGGCCGCGAGCGTCAGCGATGCGCGACCGCGCCGGCCGACGCCGATCGCCCGCCCGTAGCGGGCGCCGAAAGCCGGGAGCACGCCCGCGACCGCGAGGCCGCCGCAGCCGACGATCATCAAGACCGCGAGCGCGTTCATCAGCCGCCGCCCCCGGCCGCGCGAAGGAGCGGGGCGGCGCCGGAGCTCCACGCCGGCCCGTCGCGAGCAGGAGCGCGTGCAGCAGCGCGATCGGACTCGGTGGATCGCCCGGGACGTAGACGTCGACCGGCAGCACGCGGTCGACGCCGCCGAGGACCTCGGGCTCGGACCAGATCCCGCCGCTGCAGGCGTCGGTGCCGGCCGCGACCACGACCCGCGGTTCGGGCATCGCCTCGTACGTGCGCCGCAGCGGTCCCGCCATCGCGCGGTGACCGGCCCGGTGACGAGCAGCACGTCGGCATGCCGCGGGCTCGCGGTGAAGAACAGCCCGAGCCGGTGCATGTCGTAGTAGCGGGCCCAGCAGCGCGGCCAGCTCCTGCTCGATCGCGCCGTCCGAGCCGGTGTCGACGTGCCGGATGTGGATCGAGCGCCGGAACCTCCGGGCAGCCGGGCGCCGCCGCGACGGCGACGGGTCCCCATGGGCCGGGACGATCAGCGCGGCTCGATCGCGGACGGCCAGCTCGAAGCCCGGCTCGAGCGACAGGGCGCCGGACGGGCACGCGTCGACGCACAGTCCGCATCCGATGCACCGCCCCGCGTCGAGCGCGAGCGCGCCGCCCGCCTCCTCCAGCGTCAGCGCCGCCGGCACGCACACCGCGCGCACGGAGCGCCGTCGCCCGGGTCGCAGGCGCCGGGCGCCGAGCACGACCGTGCGCGGAAGCCCGCCGGCGGCGGCTGCTCGGCCGCGCGGGATAGCGTGGTCGTCAGCCGCCGCGGCGCGATGCCGCGCACGAACCACTGGATCATGCGTCGCACCCGGCCGGCGACAGCCCGAGGCTGTGCTCGATGAACGCGAAGTCGGTCAGCACCTGCGCCGCGAACACGCGGTTGAAGATCCCGTAGTTCGCGAATGACGCTGCACGGAGCTTGCAGAACCGCAGCCGCTCGGACCCGCCCGGCCTCGAGCCAGTAGAGCGTCTCACCGCGTGCCGACTCGCGATGCGCCGAGCGCGGCTCGGCGATGTGAACGCGCCGATCGGCGCCGCGAGCGGGCCCGTCGCCGGGCGTCGCGAGCGCCTGGCGGATCAGTTCCAGCGCCGCCCGACCTCGTCGAACCGCACCTCCATCCGCGCCATCGCGTCCCCGTCGGTCCTGGTCGCGACCGCGAGCGCGCCATAGCCGTCGTAGGGCAGGTCGCGGCGGCTGTCGATGTCGATGCCCGAGCCGCGCGCCACGGGGCCGACGCACGCGAAATCGTGTGCATCCCGCGCCGCAAGCGGCCCGGCGCTGACCAACCGGTCGAGGAACGAGTCCGTCCGCAGCAGCACTTCAAAGTGCCGGCGAACTCGCGGCCCCAGTCGCCGAGCTCTGACGCGAGCCGCTCGAGCGGCGCGGCCGCCGACTCGATGCGGACGCCGCCCGGTACGACCACCCCCCGCATGAAGCGGTTCCCGGTCAATGCGGCCGCGAGTCGGTGCAGCCGCTCCTTGAGGACCGCGAACTGGGCCTGGGCGACCGACAGCGACGCGTCCTCGCACTCGCGGACGATCACCTCGAGATGGTTGTGGAGGCGCTCGAGCTCGGCGAGGATCCGCCGGATCGCCTGCGCGCGGCCCGGGACCTCGACTTCGCACAGCGACTCGACGGCGTGCGAGAACGCGAGCGCGTGCGCGACGCTCGAGGTTCCGGACGCCCGTTCGGCGACCAGAACCGCCAGTGCCGGCGGCAGCTCGCAGATCCGCCGTTCGACGCCGCGGCGCTTGAAGAACAGTCGTTGCGCGCAGTAGGCGACGTCCTCGCCGCCGGTCTGGACGAAGAACTGGGCGCTCTCGAACACGCCCGAGCGGACCGGGCCGTAGGGGATCACGAACACGCCGTCGCCGCGCAGCCGCTCGGGTCCTCGGTGCGCCGACGGCTCCCCCGCCCCATTCCCGTCGAGCCCGCCGCCGTCGTCGGCGGATCAGCGGCTCGAGCCGCGGATGCCCGGCCGGCACGACGCCCAGAGGTCGTGGAGCTCGCGTTCGAACCAGTGCGCCGCCGGGACCAGCGGGGTCACCGACGGATACGCGTTCGCCGTGCACCGGCGCTGAGGTGCAGGACGCGCGTGCCGAGCGAGATCAGCGCGCTCAGCTCGAGCGCTCCGTCGCGCTCGGCGCAGAACAGCCTCATCAGCCTCCCGTTCGCGCTGGCGATCTCACTCGCGAGCGCGCCCGGCTCGCAGCGCCGCTCGACCGGGATCGTCACGTGCGGCCTCCGATCACGCCGACCGCGCTGTGCAGCAGGTGATCGAGCGGGCCGGGGATCCAGAGCCCGAGCACGAACACGACGGTCAGACTCACGAGCATGGCGGCCACCATCAACGGCTGGCTGGGGCGCGCGGCGCGAGGCGAGGCAGGCCCGCTGCCGGACAGCACCATCCGGTGAAAGGTCTGGTACAGGCCGACGAATGCGACGTTCGCGAACACGATCAGCAGCCCGGCGATGGCGAACGACGAGCGCGAGAAGCCGCCGGTGACGATCAGCAGCTCCGAGCGGAAGATCCCGAACGGCGGCAGGCCGCCGATCGCAAGCGCCGCGAGCAGCACCATCACGCCGGTGAACGGCGCCACCCGGATCACGCCGCGTACGTCATCGACCTCGCGGCTGCCATAGCGGCTGAGCAGGTCGCCGGCGCCGAAGAACGCGAGCGTCTTGCCCGCCGCGTGGACGATCACGTGGAAGAACGCGCCATAGGCCGCGATCGGTCCGCCGATCCCGATCCCCAGCGAGATGATCCCCATGTGCTCGATCGACGAGTACGCGAGCAGTCGCTTGTAGTTGCGCTGGCGCAGCGCCAGCAGGCCGGCGAGCGTCAGTGACACAACCCCGAACACGAGCAGCAGCACGTGCACGTATGTGGCGCCGACCGTGACCTGCGCGATCGCGCCCACCCGCAGCACCGCGTACAGGGCGCCCGCGAGCAGCCCGCCCGAGAGCATCGCGCTGACCGGGCTCGGCCCCTCCGAGTGCGCGTCCGGCAGCCACGCATGCATCGGGACGAGTCCGACCTTGGTTCCGAAGCCGACGATCACGAACGCGAATCCGGCATGCACGAGCGCCGGATTGAAGTGCGCGGCGGCGCCGATCAGACGCGTGTACGTGGGCGTGTAGTGGTCGCCGAGGATCGGCACACCCGCCGCGTAGATGAGCACGATCCCGAGCAGCCCGACCGCGAGCCCGGCCGAGCCGATCACGATGTACTTCCAGCCGGCCTCGAGTGACAGGTCGGAGCCCTCGCTGGTGACGAGCAGCGCGCTGACGACGGTCGTCAGCTCGACCGCGACCCAGAGCACCCCGAGGTTCGCCACGATCGGGGTCGCGAGCAGCACGAACCCGAACAGGTTCAAGAGCGGCCAGTAGATCCGCCGGAGCGCCACGTGGCCGATACCCGGTTCCATGTAGCCGACCGAGTAGACCGCGACGACCGCGTACACGAACGCCACCGCGATCAGGAATACGCCGCTCAGACCGTCGAGGTAGAACACGCCGCCGACGGCGTGCTGCCCCCGAGCCGCGTCGTAGCCGAACACCGCCACGAGCGCGCATACGAGCGATCCGCATGCCGCTGCTGCCGAGGCGCGAGCCGCGACACGAGAGTCGCCGACCAGCGCACCGAACGCCGCGGCGCCGAGCGCGAGCCCGAGTGTGATCAACAACCAGGCGCCCATCAGCCGCGCAGCACCGACATGTCCTCGATGCTCGTCCCGGTCGCGCGAGCAGCGATCAGGCGCGCGAACACCCCATAGAACAAGACTGCCGGGAGGAGATCCAAGAGGAGCAGGAAGCCGATCGCGAACGGCAGCCCCGGCGCGATCGCGACGGTCGCCAGAAAGACGCCGTTCTCGAGCGTCAGCAGCCCGACGATCTGGCTGATCGCGTTCTGCCGGGTGATCATGAAGAAGAAACCGATCAGCACGAGCGACAGCGGCATCCCGAGCGCCGGCGTCGGCAGCAGCGCGCCGTGGATCGGCAGCGCCGCGGCCGACCAGTAGGCGAGACCGGCGAGCGCCACGCCGACCAGCAGTGACATCGGCACCTGCACGACGAGCGGGACTTCGTGCTCTGTCACACGGCGCGTGACGGCGCGGTCGATCGATAGTGGGATCACGACGATCTTGATCACGGCCGTCCAGGCCGCGAGGACGATCAGCGCCGGACTGGCGCGATCGATCCCGACCAGCAGCGTGTAGCCGGCCGCGAACAGCGACTGGACCGCATACACGCGAACCTGCTCGTGGACCTGCTTGACCGCGAGCGCCGCCAGCCCGGAGAGCAGCGCGGCGATCGCGAGCGCCGCGGCGAGCGCGTGGGCGAGGTCGTAGTGCGGGGCGACGGGCATCCGTCAACCGTTCGCGAGGTAGTAGACAAGGATCGCCAGCACCGACAGCACGAACCCGGCGCCCATGAAATCGGGGATCCGGAACAGCCGCAGCTTCGCGAAGCTCGACTCGATCACGACCATCACGAGCCCGAGCCCGACCATCTTCACCAGTAGCCACCCGAGCCCGACCAGCAACGCGGACAGCTGCCGGCTGCTCGCCAGCCCCCAGGGCACCGCGAGCACGTTCAGGAACACGACGTACAGGAGGAATTGCTTCATCGTCGCCGCCCAGCGGAACATCGCCAGCGACGGGCCCGATGCTCGAACAGGCGGGCATCGTCGATCATCCCGAACTCGAGCGTCGACCCCTGGCTCTCGATCGGCACCCGGCCGGTGTCGACGAGCAGCATCGCGAAGAACGCCGCCGTGGCGAGCAGGTGGCTCGGCCGGAAGTACTCCGACGTCGAGTGCGACAGCGTCGCGTTGAGCGCGTAGGGCAGATCCGTGCCGCTGACGAGCGCGACCGTGAAGAACACGAAGATCAGCGTCGGCTCGACCAGCGTCGCAACCGATTGCGTGCGGCTCGAGCCGAGCGCGGCGTACACCGAGCCCGAGTCGACGCCGGCCAGCGCGGTGACGAATCCTGCGAGCCCGAACAGCAACGCCCCGGCGAGGATGTCGCCGGCGGTCCCCAGCGGCAGCGGGAAGTTCGTCAGCACCGGAATCAGCAGCGCGATCGAGCAGTAGCTGCGAACGCGATCAGCGGCGCAAGCTCGAACAGCGGCGAGGCTGTCTCAGGGCGGAGCGACTCCTTGCCGAACAGCTTCAAGATGTCGTAGTACGGCTGCAGCACCGACGGTCCGGTGCGCGACTGGACTCGTGCCTCGGCTTTCGCGATCACGCCGCTGATCAGCGGCGCGAACGCGAGCAACGCCAACACCTGGCAGACCTGCGCTCCCCACGGTGGCAACATCACTTGCGCCGACGCGTCTCCTACGTTCGGTTGGAACCTATGCGTAGGAGCCATCAGCCCGAAGGCGGTTCGGCGCGTGGCGCCCGGCGAACTCCATCGCCGCGGCGAATCCTACTCCCTGATGATCACGGGCGTCCCGAGTGGGATGTGCGCGATCAGCCACGCGCCCTCGGGCAGCGTCAGCCGCATGCAGCCGTGGCTCACGTTGTGGCCTATCGACGACGTCTCGGGGGTCGAGTGGATCGCGATCCGGTTGCCGCCGGACCAATCCTGGATCGCGTGCGGCGCGAGCGCGGAGGTGGCGAGGATGCAGCAGCCGTAGGGGCCGCTCGGATCACCGGTCTTCAAGCGGTCGGTGACCGCGAAGTCCCCGGTAGGCGTCGGCGCGCTCGGCCTGCCGATCGCGATCAGGTAGTGCTCGACCTGCCGGCCCCGGTAGAGCACCGTCACGTGACGCTGGGACAGCGACACGTCGAGCTGGTAGTTGACCCGCCCGAGCTTCGCCGTGGACCTCGGGATCCAGCCGATCCGCCCGTTCCCGATCGCCGGGCTGACGATGCCGAGCCATTTGCCGTTGTGTCTGCGCACCCATGCGACGACGGGCGAGCCGAACTGCGACTTCAGGCCGAGCGACCCGATGCGGGCGCCCCCCGGTGAGGACCGGATCGCCGTCGGTACGGTGATCTGCGCGACCAGCGCCCCGCTTCCGGGCGGGAGGCGCGAATTCGACACGAACGACGGGTGTCTTGTGAGTCCGCTGAGGTTCGTGCTCGCGACCGGAACGATCTTCACGCTGCCGACGCCGTGGTCGGCGCCGTTCGAGCTTCCGCCATTCGTGATCAAGAGCAGCCCGACGCCCAGGAACACGAGCGGCAGCACGGCCACCCCTATCACCAGACGCGCGAATCTGCCTTTCATGGATGCGATCAGGTTAGCTTGGCTTCTTCGCGTGAGCGCTCAGTCGGTCGGCGTCTCGAGTGCGACGGCGAGGCGCACGGTGCCGGGGAACACCTTCAACCGGCGGACGCTGTAGTGGAAGAACCGCGCGGTGAATCGCAGGTAATACGCGATCGCCGCGGTGGTGGTCGAGCCCGAGATGCCCTCGATCACCCAGATCCGCCGGTGCTGCCTGTAGGCCCTCACCGTCGCCGGCGTCTCGAAGTACAGCGGACGCACTCCGTACCAGGTGAGCGGCTCGGCGCTGCCGGCGGACGACGACGCGAGCACGGCGTCCTGCGGTCGGGCGTGAGCGTCGAGGTACCGAGCGACGCCCTTGGCGTCCAGGTAGAAGCCGGAGGGCTGGCGGCTGTGGTGGCAGCCGCGCGCGAGCATCCGGGCGCGGTGATCCAGGGCCCGACCCGGCCCGACCCCGCCGAGCTCGGGCGCGACAGGGTCCTGTCGCACACGGTGCGCGAGGAGCTGTACCGCGGCCTGTTCTGGAACGTCTGGCACTACCTGCTGTGGCGGTCGGTGCTCGCGCTCGCCGCGCCGGGTGGCTGCGGCGGCTCCTCATCGCCCGCCACCTGATCTCGCTGGACAAGCGCGCTCGAGAGCTCGGCGCCGGCCCCTTGGCGGTGCCGTTCTTCGTGGTCAACGACGCCGTCGAGGCCTGGGCGATCGCTCGCGGTGCGTGGCGCCATCGCACTTTTGTGCTTTGAGTACCCTTTAGCCGATGCTCGGATTCCGCGACAAGTCAAAGATGATCGACCCGTCCAGAGCGCTGCCGGGCCGCGATACGGAGATGCCGGTGGCGGCCCGTAACGCGGTGCTCGGAACGCCGATGAAGCCGCCGTTCCCGGAGGGCATGGAGCAGATCGTCCTCGGCATGGGCTGCTTCTGGGGCGCCGAGAAGATCTTCTGGCAGACGCCCGGCGTCTACACGACGGCGGTCGGTTATGCCGGCGGGCACACCCCCAATCCGACCTACGAAGAGGTGTGCAGCGGATCGACCGGCCACGCCGAGGTCGTGCTCGTCGTGTTCGACCCGGCGAAGACCTCGCTAGAACGAGATCCTGCGGCTGTTCTGGGAGAACCACGACCCGACCCAGGGCATGCGCCAGGGCAACGACATGGGGACCCAGTACCGCTCGGCGATCTACAGAGCTCCGACGGCCCAGCGCGAGGCCGCCGATCGCATCGCGCGACTTGTACGCCGAGAAGCTCAGGGCGGCCGGGTACGGTGAGATCACGACCGAGATCGCCGACGCCGGCCCGTTCTACTACGCCGAGGACTACCACCAGCAGTACCTGGAGAAGAACCCGTGGGGTTACTGTCCGGACCGCGGCACGGGCGTCAGCTGCCCGATCGGTCTGGGCGTCCCCTCGCAGGTCGAGGTAGCCCCGCCCGCGTCCGCCTGACCGGCGCCGGCCGGCGCTCAGGTCGAAGGCCCGAAGATCAGCGCGTCGCCGCCGGCGTCCACGAACGGCTGCCCGATCAGGCACCCGGGGGCGTCGTACGGGGCCGTCAGCCCCTTGATGCTCTCGTTGAGGACCAGGACGATCCATCCATGGCGCGCGCGTGCTCGCAGGCGCGAACACGGCTCGTCCGCCGGGATCAGCTCGAGCGGGTGCTTGAACTGCGGCCCCGCGAGCGAGGCGATCTCGCACGGCGCGAACGAGATCGGCTGGCCGCCGGAGCTCCATCCGGGCAGGCGCACCGTCGCCGCCAGCACCGGCGCGTCGTAGCTCTTGTCCGAGGCTTCGCGCCCCAGCCACCCCGGTGCGCTGAGAGCCCCGCGGACCGAGCGGGAACCCCGTCACGATCCACTCGGAAAGCGAGTACGCGCCGAGCGACGGGAGGATGTACCGGATCGTGTCGAGCGCGATCACGTCCAGGAGCGGCACCTTCGACAGACCGGTGAACGGCGCCGATGCCCACACCAGCAGGGCTCCGACCGCGCAGGCGGCGAACAGAAGCGCCGCGCGCGTCCGCGCCACCAGCGGGATCGCCGCCAGACCGCCGATCAGCACCAGGCCGCCCGCGGTCCACTTCGCGTACAGGTTCCCGAGCAGCGACACGGCGCGTCGCGGAGAGTCGAGGAACGACTCGTTGAAGAGGCTCAAGAAGTGCGGCTGGGGATCGCCGGTCGGTCTGAGGCTGAACGGCCACAGCGGCCACCCGTGGACGAACCAGTCGCGCAGGTACCACGGCGTCCCGACCGCGATCGCGCCCGCCGCGCCGGCGAGCAGCGACCCCTCGCGCCTCGCAGCTGCGAACGCGCGCGCCACGCACCCGCGATCAGACACACCAGCTCGAGCGGGATCACGGTCGTCTTCGTGCCGGCGCCGAGGCCGGCGGCCAGCAGCGCGGGACCGAGCAGCGCCGGACGGGCCGGTGCGCGAACGCAGAGCGCAGCCGTGCACGAGAGCTACGTCACCGCCAGCAGGTCGGTGCCCGGTGCGCTCTGGTTGAGCGTCTGGGCGACGAGCGGCAGGGTCCCCGAACGAGGCGACGCCGGCGATCGCCACCACGCGCGGAACCCGGAGCACCTCGAGCACCCGCCACAGCCCGAGGAGCGTCACCGCAAGGATCAGCGGGGAGCAGAGCGCGATCGGCGCGAACGTGCGCGAGATCCCGATCACCCAGGTGAACAACAGCTCGCCGGTGATCGGGTAGTACCCGTACGGGAGGTCGTAGCTGAACGTCTGCACCGGCATGCCCGGAGCGGATCCACCCGAGCGCATCCGCGAGGTGGTAGTTCAGCGCGTCGTTGCCGAACCCGGGCTCGTACGCTATCTCGAACGCGAGTCCGGCGGCCAGACCCACCAGCGGCGACGGCGGTCCCGGAAAGGCCCGCGAAGCCAATCAGGAGCGTCCAGCAGACGGCGAAGCCGGCCGCGATCGGCGCGGCGACGAGCACCTCCTCCACCAGGCCGCCGTCGGACACGAGCGCGGCGACCCGCAGCGCAGCGCCGCCCAGCGCACACGCAGCGAGCACCAGCAGCGCCTCACCTACGAGCATTCGGGGCAACTGTAGCCCCGGTCCGTCAGCACTTGGACCCGCGCAGGCGCCCTCCCGCTGCCGGCCTACGGAGCCTTCGCGATCAGCCGCCGGCGACGGCGGGCAGGATCGTGACCTCGTCGCCGTCCTCGACGGGCGTGTCGAGCCCGTCCAGGAAGCGGATGTCCTCGCCGCCGACGTAGACGTTGACGAACCGGCGCAGGCCGCCGTCCTCGGCGATCCGGCTGCGCAGCTCGCCGTAGCGCTCGTACAGCGAGTCGAGCACCTCGCCGACGGTCGCGCCGTCGACCTGGGCGACCGACTCGCCGTCGGTCGCCGCGCGCAGCTGGGTCGGGATCTTGACGTTGACGGCCATCGCGTTCCGAATCCTATGCAGGCCACGCCGACGCGCTGCAGCTCGCCTGCTCGAACGACTCGAGCGTCGGGTCGATCTCCCACGCCTCGAACGTCCCGCGCGCGCACGTCGAGCGTCTTCAGCCCCTCGCCGGTGATGTAGGCGACGACTCGCTCGGCGGGATCGATGTCCCCGCGCTCGGCGAGCTTGCGCAGCACCGCGATGGTGACGCCGCCGGCGGTCTCGGTGAAGATGCCCGGTCGTCTGCGCCAGCAGCTTGATCCCCTCGCGGATCTCGTCGTCGGTGACCGAGTCGATCGAGCCGCCGGTGCGCGCGCGCGAGGTCGAGCGCGTACGGGCCGTCGGCCGGATTGCCGATCGCCAGCGACTTGGCGATCGTGTCGGGCTTGACCGGCCGGCAGAAGTCCTGGCCCTCGCGCGAACGCGCGTCGCGACCGGCGAGCAGCCGGCGGCCTGGGCGCCGTTGAACGTCGGCAGCTCGCCCTCGAGCAGGCCCGACGTCGATCCACTCCTGGAAGCCGCGCGCGATCTTCGTGAACAGCGAGCCCGAGGCGATCGGCGCGACGACGCGGTCGGGCAGCTCGAAGCCGAGCTGCTCGGCGGTCTCGAAGGCGAGCGTCTTCGAGCCCTCGGCGTAGTACGGGCGCATGTTGATGTTCACGAACGCCCACTCGTGCTCGCCGGAGAGCTCGGTGCAGAGCCGGTTGACGTCGTCGTAGTTGCCGCGGACGGCGACCAGGTTGCGTCCCGTAGATCGCCGGTCGCGAGCACCTTCTGCTCCTCGAGGTCGGACGGGATGAACACGTAGGACTCGAGGCCGGCGGCGGCCGCGTGCGCCGCGACCGCGTTGGCGAGGTTCCCGGTCGAGGCGCAGGCGATCGTCGTGAAGCCGAGCTCGCGGGCGCGCGCGAGCGCGACCGACACGACCCGGTCCTTGAACGAGTGCGTCGGGTTGGCGGCGTCGTTCTTGATCCACAGCTCGCTCGAGGCCGAGCTCGCTCGGCGAGCCGGTCGGCCCGCAGCAGCGGCGTCCAGCCGGCGGGCAGCGTCCCCTGCGGCGGCGTCTGCACCGGCAGGAAGTCGCCGTAGCGCCACAGCGAGTGCGGCCCGGCCTGGATCCGGCGCTTGAGCGCCTCTGGGTCGACGTCCGCTCGCGGACGCGTACGCGACCTCGAGCGGTCCGAAGCACCGCTCGCACACGTAGCGCGCGTCGAGCGGATACGTCGGTGCTGGCATTCCTTGCAGCGAAGAGACTCTGGCGGCATATGTGAAAAAACCTCCGCCGGGGTCTGTGGTCGGAGGTCGGTAAAACCGCCCTACCACATCTCCCAGGCCTTGTCGTTGGAGCCTGATGGAATTGGCACCGTTCCCTTGCGGGAGGTTGCCGGGGTTTCGTAGGGCCATATCCCTCCACCCCTCTGGATGCGTACTGCTATGTGATGCGGGAGTATAGCAGAGCGCTGCCGCCTCACGGTACGGGCCGCGCGTAACGAGTGCGGCGCGGCGGTGTTGATCGCCGCTGCGATGGCCGCCGCTTCGCTCCGATCCGCTCGCGCGCCTCGAGGCGACGCTCGACCGTCGCCGGCACGGCCCCGAGCAAGCGGATGCTCGTGATCGTCAACCCGTACGCGACGACCGTCTCCGACCGGCTCAAGAACCTCGTCGTGTACGCGCTGCGGGGCAGCTACCTGCGTCGACGCGGTCGACACCGAGTCGCGCGACCACGCGACCGAGCTCTGCCGGCAGGCCGCGAAGGACGGCTATGACGTGGTCGTCGCGTTCGGCGGCGACGGCACCGTCAACGAGGCCGCCAACGGGCTCGTCGGCTCCGATACCGCCGCTCACTGCCTGCCCGGCGGCCGCACCAACGTCTACTGCCGGCTGCTCGGGATCCCCGACCGATCCTCGTCGACGCGACCGAGCACCTGCTCGCGCTGGCGGACGACTGGCGGCCGCGCCGCGTCGACATCGGCGCGCGTCAACGAGCGCTACTTCACTGTTCTCGGCCGGGGTCGGGCTCGACGCCAGCGTCGTCGAGCGCGTCGACGCGCACCCGCGGCTGAAGGCGCGCGTCGGCGAGTGGTACTACGCGGCGGTGGCGGTGTCGGTCTTCAATCGCCGCTACCTGTTCCGGCCGCCGAGGCTCGAGGCGTCGATCGGCGACGAGCGTCATCTCCGGCGTCACCGCGATCGTCCAGAACGCGGCGCCGTACACCTACTTCGGCAACCGCCCCGTGGACCTCGGCGACGGCGCGACGCTCGAGAGCGGCGACCTGGCCGGAGTGGTGCTGCGCCGGGCGAGCCCGATCGACATCCCGACCGTGCTGTGGCGGGCGCTGTCGGCCCGCGCGAAGATCGCCCGCCACCGCCGCGTGCACCCGTTCGACGGCGTGCACGGACTGCGCATCCGCACGCTGGACGACCGGCCGCTGCCGCTCCAGGTCGACGGCGACTACATCGGCGAGACCGACGAGGCGGAGTTCAGCGTGCACCCGCAGGGGATCCGCGTCGTCGCGTAGGGCCGCCGGCGCCTGCCGCGACGCCGCGGCCGGCACTATCCCCACGGTGTCCCACACCGAGGTTATGCTGCGCCGCCAGGGGCTCAATCACACGTCCGAAGGGGAAGCCGATGAAACTGGGGAAGCAGCCTGCCGACCTATGACAGTCGCGACATCCTGTATGCCGACGTCCGCCCCAGCACGCTCTCGCTGCCGCAGGCGCCGCCGCCGAGCGGCGGCTACGGCGGGGACTTCAGCGACTGGCTGATGCTCGGCAACGGGCCGTGCGACGACGGTTCGATCCCCGAGTCCGACG
Source organism: uncultured Solirubrobacterales bacterium (assembly GCA_963826895.1). Classification (GTDB taxonomy): domain Bacteria; phylum Actinomycetota; class Thermoleophilia; order Solirubrobacterales; family Solirubrobacteraceae; genus Palsa-465. The sequence goes on along the minus strand of CAWGYJ010000004.1, from coordinate 66,705 downwards.
CCGCCTATCAGGGTGCCGGCGACTGCGCGTGGGCTGGTCCCGCGCACGAGGAGATGGAGGCGGCGAAGAACTCCGGCCGCGCGGTCCCGCCGTTCACCTGCCTGAATGTGCTCGATCAGTACTCCTCCTACTCGGGCTACAACCTCCAGACGGGCGCCGAACGACAACGGCTCGAACGTCCGGGACGTGCTCAACTGGCGCCAGCAGAAGGGGCTGCTCGACGCCGCCGGCACAGCCCACAAGATCGGAACCTTCATCGCGCTCGAGCCGGGCAACACGCAGGAGCTGTGGGAGGCTCTGTGGCTGTTCGAGAACGTCGGGATCGGGATCAACTTCCCGAACTCCGCGATGGACCAGTTCAACGCCGGCAAGACCTGGTCCGTCGTGCCGGGCGCGACGATCGAGGGCGGCCACTACATCCCGCTCGTCGGTCACCCGATCAACACCGTCTGGACCTGCGTCACCTGGGGCAAGCGCCAGACGATGACCGCTCAGTTCCTGACCACGTACTGCGACGAGGCCTGGGCCTACCTCGACCCCGAGCGCTACAACCAGGTGACGGGCGAGACGCTCCAGAAGTTCACCGACGCGGACCTCGAGAAGTACATAACGCTGGTGGCGCCAACGGCCGGAACCGGCAAGTCCTGAGCCGCGGCGCCCCGAGCCTCAGCGGCGTCGAGCGCTGAACCTCGGCCGCGCCGAGCGGTGAACGAGACGGTGCCCGAGCGGCACGCGTAGCCGCCGCTCGTGTACGCCTCGCTGAACGTGCCGCGCGCCGATCGGCCGCGGAGCCGGCCCGTGACCCTGGCGTGGTCGTTGCCCTGAATGAAGGTGTCGGCGAACGCTCCGCCCCTGGTCACGCCGAACGCCGGGAACGTCGTCGCGTAGACGGGGTAGGACGTCTTGTGCCCGCGCTTGGAGCACGCGAACCGCGCGTGGTAGGTCAGGTTGACGACCTGACCGTCGACGGCCTGCAGGACGATCCCGGCGTGCGCGAGTCGTTGCGAGGTGCCGCCTGAGTACTCCACCGGCCGCTGGTGGGCGCCCAGCGCGACGAACCGGCCCGAGAACGGTCCGTCGATCGTGCCGTGCGGCCATTCGAGCCAGGCGCACGCGATGTACACGCCGGCGCTGCGCACCTTCGCGGACGCGGTCGCGCTGGTGGCGCGGCCGTCATCGATCACGAGCTGAGCGGCCCGTGGCTCGAGCGACTGCGATGCGGCGCAGGACGGCCCGCGCGCGGGGAGCGGCTTGAGGTCCAGGTACATGCCCACGTCGGCAGCCGTCGTGCTGAGATCGGCCGCGACCGAGAAACGGGTCCCGGCCTGCACCAGCTCGGGGACCGAGAACGCGAGCGTCCCCGCGGGCGGGAGCAGCGTCACGGCCGCTTCCGCGACCGGTGCCAGTGGCTGCGTGGTGCTCCCATCGGCGCCGATCAGCCAGCCGCACAGGGTGTAACGGCCCGGCGGGAGGGCATCCGGGCCGCTCTTCCCGTTCCCGGGGTACTCGGTCTGAGAGTCGCGGAAGCTGTCGTAGTTGACGAACGCCGGGTCGTAGTCGGCCACCGGCGTGCCGCGATCGAGCGATGGAGCGGCCGCGCAGCCGCCCTCCGAAGCGGGTTTCTCGGTCACATACACCTCGGGGTCCTCGACGTCCGCCACGCCGCTCACCGACACGTTCGCGGAGCCGCCGTCGACGAGCGTCGCGGGAGCGACGGACAGGGTGAGCGAGTCCGGGTTCGAGACGGTCACCGGCAAGGGCGCGGCTGTCGCGACGATCGTCGGACCGGACTGGTTGACGAGCCAGCCGCAGATGTCGTAACTGCCGTGCTCGACGTGCCTGGGGATCGACTTGACCCCGCTGAAGGTGCCGGTCGTGGATACCTGCTGGTCGATCCAGTATCCGCCGGAGACGCCCGTGTACTGGGTCGGGCACTGGCTCGGGGTGGCGGGCACGACCGCGACGATCACGAGCTCGTTGTTTGTCGACGTGGACCCCGAGGCGGTGATCGTCAGCGGGGTCGTGCCGGTTGCGTGACTCGGCGTGGCCGAAAGCGTGATCGAGTCGCCGGACGCGCCGGCCGCCCCTGCGGAGGCCAGCGACACGGCGGCCGCGAGCGGCAGCGCCCACGCCCACGAGCGCGTCCACCGTCCGCGAGCCCCGGAACCACGACGTCCCATCGCCGGATGATGGCATCTGGGGGGCGAGAATGGCGCGGCTCGAGCCTCGGATGAAGCGTGCGCATCACCGAGCGCGACCGGTTGCTGCTGGCGTTCGCCGCCGAGCACAAGCTCGTGCTCGCGAGCCAGGCGATGGCGCTGCTGGGGACCTCGCTCGGCGCCGCCGCTCGCCGGCTACGGGAGCTTCGCTCCGATGGGTTGCTGTCATCGGACCGCCCGTTCGAAGAGCAGCCCTTCTGCTGGCAGCTGACCCGCGAGGGGCTCGGCGTGATCGAGTCGCGGCTGCCGGCGCCACGCTCGGTCGACCGCGCCGGCTACCGCCACGATGTCGGCGTCGGGTGGCTGTGGCTCGCGGCGCGGGCGGGCGTCTGGGGCGAGATGCGCGAGGTCGTGTCCGAGCGCGCGATGCGCTCGCGCGACGGCAGGTCCCCCGGCTCCGAGCGATTCGGGGTGCGCCTCGGCGGTCTCGGGCCCGGCGGCCGCGAGCGGTTCCACTACCCGGATCTGCTGCTCGTCGACCCGCGCGGCAACCGGATCGCGGTCGAGCTCGAGCTCACGAGCAAGGACAGGCACCGCCTGGAGGGCATCCTCGCGGGCTACGCGGCCGATTCACGGGTCGCCGCCGTCCTGTATCTCGTCGACCGGCCGGCCGTCGGGCGGTCGATCCAGGCATCGGCGCGGGCACTCGGGATCTCGGACCTCGTTCACGTGCAGCCCGTCCGCTGGGGGCAGGGAGCTCCGAAGGCGGGGGCGGCTCGAGCCCGCTCACGCCGGCGGGCTGTGAGCCGGCCGGCAGCGCGAGAACGGGCGCTGGAGCGATGATCGGACGGCGGCGCCGGCGTCCGCGCGACACGCGCCCGTGGCTGTACGGGGTGGCGGTCGCACTGCTGTTCTGGAACTCGACGGCCGGAATGCTCACGCTGCTCGGAGGCTCTGCGGTCGTGCTGCTGGTGCAGGCCGCGTTCGCGTTCCGCCGTGACCGCACCCCGCCCGCCGACGGTGTGCGCCTCGGCAGTGAGCGAGACACCGGCCGCAGCGTGGTGCTCACCGATCGGCAGCTGTCGGCGCACGGGTTGATCGTCGGCGCGAGCGGCGCCGGCAAGTCGACGACGCTGCTCCGGATCCTGTGCGACCAGGTGCGGCGCGGCCGCTCGGTCGTCGCGATCGACATGAAGGGCTCGCCGGCGTTCGCGGGCCGGCTCGCCGATGCGGCGGCCGCGGCGGGCCGCCCGTTCCGGCTGTGGACGCTCGACGGGCCGAGCTGCTGGAACCCGCTCGCTCACGGCAACGCAACCGAGCTGAAGGACAAGCTGATCGCGACCGAGACGTTCACCGAGCCGCACTACCAGCGCGCCGCCGAGCGGTACGTGCAGACGGTGATGCAGGTCCTCGAGCGGGCGCATCCGGATCGCGCCCCGGTGCTCGACGAGGTGGTCGCGCTGATGGAGCCGAGGCGCCTCTCACGGCTGCTTCGTGACCTGGACGATGCGCTTGCGGCGCGCGTGCAGGATTACGTCGCCTCGCTCGGCCACGATCAGCTCAGCGCGGTCCGCGGGCTCGGCACGCGGCTCGCGATCGTCTCGGAATCGCAGACGGGGCGGTTCCTGCGGGACGGCGGTCCCGAGACGATCGACCTGCGGCGCGCGCTCGCGGGGCCGGAGGTCGTGCTGTTCAGCCTCAACGCGAGCACCTACGGCCGTCTCGCGGCGCAGGTCGGGACGCTGGCGGTGCAGGACCTGGTGACGGCGGCCGGCCACCGGCTCACCGAGCCCGGGGCCCAACAGGCGATGATCGCGATCGACGAGTTCTCCGCGCTCGAATCCGACAACGTCCTCGCGCTGCTCGCGCGCGGCCGCGAGTCCGGGGTGCCGGTCCTGCTCGCAACCCAGGAGCTGGCCGATCTCGAGCGCGCCGGCCGCGGCTTCCGCGACCAGGTGGCCGGCGTGACCGCGATCAAGATCGCCCACCGCCAGGACGTCCCGAGCTCGGCGCGGATGATCGCCGCGATGGCCGGCACCGAGGAGGTGTGGGAGCACACGGCGCAGACGGTCCGCCACCCGCTGTTCGGCCACTACGACGACGGGCGCGGCAGCCGCCGGCTCGCGGAGCGGTTCGTGATCGACCCGAACGAGATCCAGTCGCTCGGCACCGGCGAGGCCGTCGTGATCACGAAGCTGCCGCCGGCCGGCGCCCGAACGGTGCGCGTCACGCCGGGCCGTCCCGCGCCGGGGCGTACCGAACGCACCGGCCCCGAGCGCTGAACGTGTGGGGCGCTCGTACCGTCGGGCAACGCAAACGCCCCACGCCGCACCCCCGCCCAGCCCGCCCGCCCAGCCCGCCCAGCCCGCCCAGGCGGCCCGCCCAGCCCCCCTGCGCGGGCTCTCAGCCGGCGCCCGGCGTCACCCGATACGCGTCGAACACCGCATCGATGTTCCGCAGGCGGTTGATCGCCTGGTCCAGCGTGCGCGTGTCCCCCACCTCGACCACGAACCGGTTCTTGACCATCGGGTGGTTGACGGTGCAGCGCGCCTCGAGGATGTTGATCCCGGCCTCCGAGAACGTCCTCGACATGTCCTCGAGCAGCCGGTGGCGGTCCCAGCCGTCGACCTCGATCTCGACCTTGAACGACGTGTCGGCGTCGCCGTCCCACGCGACCGGCGTGAACCGCTCGGGGTCGCGCTTCAGCACGGCGACGTTGGGACAGTCGTCGCGGTGGATCGTGATCCCCCGCCCGAGCGAGATGTAGCCGACGATCGGGTCGCCCGGGACCGGGTGGCAGCATTTCGCCATCCGCAGCATCACCTCGTCGATGCCGTCGACGCTGATCCCGTAGCGCGCGGACGAGGTCGTCGGGCGCGAGCGGCGCCGCCGGGTCTGCAGCAGCTCGTCGGCCGCGGTCGCCTCGGACTCGGCCGCCTCGCCCTGCTTGAGGCGCTGCATCACCTTGTTGACGACGACCCGCGGCGAGATCTTCGCGCCGCCGAGCGCGATGTAGAAGTCGTCGGCCTTGCGGAAGCCCATCTCGCGGATCACGTCCGCGAGCAGCGGCGAGCCGACCAGCTTCTGCGCCGGCAGGCCCTGGCGCTTCAGCGCGTCCTGCAGCAACTCGCGGCCGGAGTGCTCGGTGTCCTTGCGCGACTCGGCCTTGAACCATGCCTTGATCTTGTTCCGCGCGCGCGTCGTCTTCACGAGCGCCAGCCAGTCGCGCGAGGGACCGCGCTCGCGCTTCGAGGTCAGGACCTCGACGATGTCTCCGGACCGCAGCACGTAGGACAGCGGCACGATCTTGCCGTTGACCTTGGCGCCCACGCACCGGTGGCCGACATCGGTGTGGATCTCGTAGGCGAAGTCGAGCGGCGTGGCGCCGGCGGCGAGCGACTTGACCTCGCCCTTCGGCGTGAACACGAACACCTCGTCCTCGAACAGGTCGACCTTGAGCGTCTCGACGAACTCCCGCGGGTCGGCCAGGTCCTGCTGCCAGTCGAGCAGCGAGCGCAGCCATTTGAGCTTTCCCTCGGGGTCGCGCAGCGCGTGGCGACCGTCCTCGGGCCGCTTCGAGCCGTCCTCCTTGTACATCCAGTGCGCGGCGATCCCGAACTCGGCCAGATCGTGCATCTCGCGCGTCCGGATCTGGATCTCGAGCGGCCGTCCCTCGGGCCCGATCACGGTCGTGTGCAGCGACTGGTACATGTTGAACTTGGGCATCGCGATGAAGTCCTTGAACCGCCCCGGCAGCGGCTTCCACAGCGAATGGATCACGCCGACCGCGCCGTAGGTGTCCTTGACCGAGTTCACGATCACCCGCATCGCGGTCAGGTCGTAGATCTCGTTGAACTCGCGCCCCTTCTTGGTCATCTTCGAGTAGATCGAGTAGAAGTGTTTCGCGCGGCCGGAGATCTGAGCCTCGATCCCGAGCTCGTCGAGTTCCTTGGACAGGTAGTCCCCGGCCTGCGTGACGTACCGCTCGCGCTCGGCCCGCTGCTGCGCGACGAGCCCCTTGACCTCGTTGTATTTGCGCGGGTGCAGCGTCTGGAACGCCAGGTCCTCGAGCTCCCACTTGATCGCGTGGATGCCGAGGCGGTGCGCGATCGGCGCGTAGATGTCGAGCGTCTCGCGCGCCTTGTCGATCTGCTTCTGCTTCGGCATCGCGGCGATCGTGCGCATGTTGTGCAGCCGGTCGGCGAGCTTGATCAGGATGACCCGGATGTCCGTGGCCATCGCGACCATCATCTTCCGGTAGTTCTCGGCCTGCGCCTCGTCGCGGGATTGGAACGTCAGCCCGGTCAGCTTCGTCACTCCGTCGACGAGCCCGGCGATCTCCTCGCCGAACGCCTCCTGCACCTCCTCCAGCGACGCGCTCGTGTCCTCAACCGTGTCGTGCAGCAGCGCCGCGCACAGCGTCTCGGTGTCGAGCCGCATGCCGGCGCAGATCTTCGCCACGCCGACGGGATGGATGATGAAGTCCTCGCCAGTCTTGCGCCGCTGATCGGCGTGGTGCACGCATGCGTACACGAATGCCTCCTCGACGCGCTCGCGGTCGACCGGCTCCACCGCCTGATCGGCGTGCTCCTCGACGATCGCGAACAGGTCGCCGAGCAGCCGGCGCTCGGTGACCGTCAGCTCGGCGCGCTTGACCGACTTGCGCGCGGTCGGGTCCTCGACCCGGTCGACGGGAGGACGGGAGGTCGCGATCGCGGCCGCACCGCGCCCGCCGCGACTCGAGGCGCCGCCGCCGTTGCCGGCCGCGCGGGCGCCACCGGCCGCGCGACCGTTGCCGTCCACGCCGGTCGCAGCACCACCATTGCCGTCACCTTTGGCGGCAGCGCCGGCGGCTGCCGCGCCGGCGGCGCGCTGTGCACGACGGGCGGCTACACGCTTGCCCGGAGATTTGCGCTGCTCAGGAATCTGCGTCCATCCTCGTATCGCTGTGCGTAGACCCTGAACGATGGAGACTGCTCGAGCTTCGTCGGCTCCGAGCTCTCGAGCGAGAGGGCCGGCAGATCCGTATCGAGGCTGACGAGCCCGAGCTCCGCGAGGATCCTGATCAGCCTGCCGGCCACCCGGGCCGGCCGGCCGTTCGGGCCGTCGCCGCGGAGCACCAGCTCGAGCTCCTCACCGGCCACCGTTCCCCGAGGCCGCAAGGCCCGGTAGACGGCGGCGAGCGAAGTGCGGAGACCGTACTCCAACTCATTTATCTGCTCGGCAAAGCGTAGCTCAGGCTCACCCCAGGCCAAGTGGGTGAACCCGGTCCCCGCGCGGAGAATCGCGTTCCCAGCCTCCCCCGCCGGCGGATCCAGCGCCACAACCGACGCCGCGCGCCGCGCCGGCTCGGGATCCCGCTCCAGTCCCGCGTACGACGCGAGCGCGAAGCCGCCCGTCCGGGTCTCGAGCCCGCAGAGCCGGCGCGGCACGTCGGCGCACAGCGCCAGCACCGCGCCGCCGGCCGAGGTCGCGTCGGCCAGCACGGCGAGCGGGCTCTCGCCGCGGCGATCCAGAATGACCCGCTCGCCGGCCGGCCCACTCTCGGCGGCCGGTCGGCCATGACGCTCGGGGGCGGGCGCCCGGCCGGCCTCCTCGATCGCGGCCGCCAGGTAGTCCCGGGGCTCGCCCACCACCTCGATCGCCCCTGCGCCACATGGCCGGCGGTGCCGGAGCACGAGGCGAGCCTCGACGGCTCCGCGCCACACGTTGCGCTCGAGCCGGAAGCTCGCGTCGAGCGGAGCGCCGGCATCCGCCGCGAGCGTGCCCTCGCATCCGAACGCGACCCCGCGGGCGCGGGCGCCGCCGGAGATCACCGAGAAGCTCGCGTGCCGGCCCTCGCCCATCGACCGCATGTCCTCGAGCCGTGCGCCGGGCACGAGCAGCTGCGGCGCGGGGTTGCCGAGGCCACATGGCTCGAGCCTCGCGAGCTCCTCGGCCAGCGCGAGGCCCAGCTCCGCGCCCGACGCGACCGCGTCGACGCGCTGCACCGGCTCGAGCAGCTCCGGGGTGAGCACCTGCTCGGCATGGCTCTCGAACGCGGCCCGGAGCTCGTCGATGCGCTCGGGCATCACCGCCAGCCCCGCGGCCGCACGATGGCCGCCGTACCGCCCCAGCGAGCCGGCCACGGCGTGCAGCCCGGCCAGCAGATCGAACCCGGGAATGCTGCGCCCAGAACCGTGAGCGGGAGCAGCCGGGTCCTCGTCGAGTGCGATCAGGATCGCCGGCCGGTGGTAGCGCTCGACGACCCGTGAAGCGACGATCCCGATCACCCCCTGGTGCCAGCCCGGAGAGGCCAGGATGTAGGCCGGCCGGTCCCCCAACTCCGCGACCAGCGCGTCGGCCTCCCATGAGATGCGCTGCTCGATCGCGCGCCGCTCGGCGTTCAGGGAGTCGAGCTCCTCCGCGATCTGCCGGGCCCGGACGTGGTCGCCCGTGAGCAGCAGCTCGAGACCCGCGTCAGCGCGCCGGACTCGCCCGGCGGCGTTGATCCGGGGGCCGAGGCGGAACCCCAGCGCGCGCGCATCGAGCCCGCTCGGGTCGACGCCGGCGACGGTCATCAGCGCCCGCAGGCCGGGCTTGGCCGTGTTCGCGAGCGCATGCAGACCGGCTCGAACCAGCCGCCGGTTCTCACCCCGAAGCGGAACCAGGTCCGCGACCGTCGCGAGCGCCACCAGCTCGAGGTCCTCCGCGGCCGAGGGCGCCTCCAGCGCCTCCGCGAGCTTGAACGCGACGGCCGTGCCGCACAGCTCCGCACAGGGATACCCGCAAACCGCCGGGTGCACGATCGGACAGTCCGGCAGCGCCCTATCGGCGCGTGGGGCGTGGTGGTCGGTAACGACGACGTCGATTCCCGTCGCGGCCGCTCGCGCCACCTCGTCGACTGCCGTGATCCCACAGTCGACGGTCACCAGCAGGCGGACGTCCCGGGCCGCGAGCCGCACCACCGTGGCGGCGGACAGGCCGTAGCCGTCGTCGGCGCGGCTCGGCAGGAACCAGCCGGCATCGGCGCCCAGCGAGCGCAGCGCGCGGACCAGCACAGCGGTCGCGCACACCCCGTCGACGTCGTAGTCGCCATGCACGACGATCCGCGATCCCGCGTCGATATGGGCCCGGATCGTAGCCAGCGCGGCCTCGATCCCGTCGAATTCAGACGCGTCGTGGCGCTCGTCGGCATCCAGGAACGCGCGCGCGGCATCCGCTCGAGCGAAGCCGCGGCGTACGAGGACCTGGGCCAGCACATGACTGATGCCGAGCTCGCGCTCGAGCTCGAGCGCGGCGCGGAGATCGTAAGGCGGGATCTCGAGCCGTGGGATCGGGATCGGCGGCGCCGAGGCCGGCGGTCCCGAGGGCGGCGGAGTGGGCGGGGACAATCCCCGGCCCGGGACGAGCCGCAGTGGCGGTGGGGCGGTCGGTGGCGCGCCGGCGCGGAGCGGTGCCTCGGGCATGATGGCCGCAATGTAGGCGCCGCCCCCGACGGATCCGCGGTTCTCGATGGCGGGCGTATGGAAGCTGCGACGAAATCGTGTCGATTCGTGCACGCGCCGTTCGACGTCGTTACAAAGGACCGCCACGACCGCACTGCCACGACCGCGCCGCTGCGGTCCGAGAACAGCCCGAGGAGGCCACGATGAGGAAGATCGTCGTAACGGAGTTCGTATCGCTCGACGGCGTGATGGAGGACCCCGGCGGCGCCGAGGGATTCAGGCACGGCGGCTGGACGCTCAAGTTCACCGACCCGCAGGGCATGAAGTTCAAGCTCGAGGAGACGCTGACGCACGGATCGCTGCTGCTCGGGCGGGTGACCTACGACGGCTTCGCCGCGGCATGGCCGGGACGGACCGATGAGGTCGGCTTCGCGGACAAGATGAACTCCATGCACAAGTACGTCGTCTCGACCACGCTGACCGATCCGAGCTGGGGTCCCGCCACCGTGATCGCCGACGACGTGGTGAACCGCATCGCCGCGCTGAAACAAGAGGACGGCGAGGACATCCTCGTCGCGGGCAGCCGCACGCTCGTGCAGACCCTGCTCGCACACGATCTCGCCGACGAGTCCCGGCTGATGGTGTTCCCGATCGTGCTCGGATCCGGCAAGCGCCTGTTCGGCGAGTCCGACGACGCGACCATGCTGCGGCTCACGAGCTCGCAGGCGCTCGATTCCGGAACGCTGATCCTGACCTACGAGCGCTTGGGCAACGTCGCTCCACCCACTGGCTGAGCCCGGACGCGACCGGCGACGTAACTCGGTTCTGTCCGATGGCGTCCGTATTGTACGAACATACGTTCCCATGTCTGATGCGATCATTGACAGCCCGAATCCGCCGCGTCCGCTGGAGTTGCTCGAGCGTGAGATCTGCGAGCTGAGCGCGCATATCGCGGTTGGGATGTGCCGCTGGTTGCAGCTCGTGGGGGAGTTTGATGAGCGTCGTGGGTGGGCGGATTGGGGTGTGTACTCGTGCGCGCAGTGGCTGTCGTGGCGTTGCTCGATCGGGTTGCGCGCGGCGCGGGAGAATGTCCGGGTCGCGGGCTGTCTGCGGCGGTTGCCGCTGGTGAGCGGGGCGTTCGCTGCCGGGGAGTTGTCGTATTCGCAGGTTCGCGCGATCACCCGGGTCGCGTCGGCTGAGAACGAGGAGTATCTGGTGATGCTCGCCCGGCATTGCACCGGTCAGCAGTTGGAGAAGATCGTCGCGGGTTATCGCGGCGTGCTCGCAGCCACCACTGACGGGGCACAGAGCGCTCACGCCCGCCGGCATCTGTACTGGGAGTACGACAACGATGGGTCGCTGTTGATCCAGGCGCGGATCCCGGCCGAGGACGGCGCGCTGGTGCTCGCGGCACTGCAGCACGCCGATCGGGCCGCCCGGGCAGAACACGATCTCCTTACCGACACCGACTGTGACCGGCAGGGGCGTTCCGCGGAGCCACGCGAATGCGATGGTGAGGGGTGTTCCGCGGAACACCCCCACGAGTCGCTGCCGGCGCGTCGCGCGGACGCGTTGGTCGCGCTCGCGCGTGCGGAGCTGAACTCCGATTCGTCCCACGCGGGTGCGGATCCGGTCGAGGTGACCGTGCATGTGGATGTTCGGACGCTCGCGGCGGAGGAGGTCGGTGACCGGTGCGAGCTCGCGGGCGGGCGATCGATCGCGCCTGAGACCGCACGCCGGCTGGGGTGCGATGCCGGGCTGGTGCGGATTCTCGAGCGCGACGGCAAACCCCTATCGGTGGGGCGAAGAACGCGGACGGTCCCGCCGGCGCTCAAACGCGCCCTGAACGACCGCGATCGGCACTGTCGGTTCCCGGGCTGCGATCACCAGCGCTACCTGCACGCCCACCACATCCACCACTGGGCCAGAGGCGGACCCACCAACCTCACAAACCTGATCCACCTGTGCTCGCACCATCACCGACTCGTGCACGAAGGCGGCTTCAGCACCCAGCAGACCCCCGATGGCGGCGTCCGTTTCTGCCGGCCCGACGGCCGGACGATCCCCGACCGACCGCCACCCACCACCCCCCAAGGCCCCAGCATCACAGAACAGAACCAACAACACCGAATCCCGATCACCCCCGATACCAGCCGACCCCTATCCGCCGGCGAACCCCTCGACTACGGCATGGCCATCGAAGGACTCGCCCAAGAAGACGGCCTCTACCGCCGGCTGCGGCCAGGCGAAACCCCCGAGACCCCCGAGACCCCCGAGACCCCAGAGACCCCAGAGGCCCCCGAGGCCCCGGGCCTCGATCCGCCCGGCTCAAGGCCCGCGGACGACGCCGATTGCGGTCGCTAGTCCGCCGGAGGAGGCGGTGGCGGCGGCGTTGGCTCGGCGTCGCGATGGCGGAGCAGATGCCCGACCCGCGTTGCCTCGCGCTCGGCGCTCGCCATGTGCTGCTCCGCCGCCCCCAGCGGCCTCGCAAGCTGCAGCAGAGGCTCGAGCTGGTCGGTGAGGCGCGTCACCGACTCGGTCAGCGGCGCGAGCGAGTCGGCCAGCTTCTCGAGCACGGCGATGTGCTGCTCGAGCGAGTCGGTGGAGCGATGGATAGCCGTGACGCACCCTTCGAGCTTCTCCTCGAGCTCGGCGGTCTCGTGCAGCGGGGTGTGGCTGACGACCTGGTGTTCGGTCTGCCCGGCCACGCCGAGGAGCGAGCGCAGCGGCGCGGTGAACACGTCCCAGGGCGCCATCGGATCAGGTCAGGCCGAGGCTCTGCTGCTCGTGCGCGCTGTCGCGCCTCGCACCCTCGAAATACACGATCGCCATCCCGATCAGCGCGCCGGGGATGCCCTCGAGCGCCGTCGCCAGGTCGGTGGCGTGGCGACTGGGGATGCTGAAGCCATTGAGCGCGAGGCCGACGAGCACGGCGCCGACGAGCGCGCCGATGAACGCGCCGACGATCCCGCCCCAGAACCGGTCAGGCAGCCAGATCGTGAAGTGCCACAGCGCGAGACCCATCATCACCCAGGCGAGCAGTGCCATGGCTAGCGACGCCTCCCATGCCGGCGGTTGCGTGACTTCGACTGCGGCTTGCGCTTCTCGCGCGGGACCATCCCCTCGTTCTCCGCGACATCCGGCGCCGGGGTCACGGGTCCCGCCGGCTCGACCGGCGGCTGCGCATCGGGCTCGGCGGCCACCGGGGCTGCCGGCGGCGCGGCCTCGGGCTTCGGGGCGGCCTGACGGGCCTGACCGGCTCGCTTGGCGCGCGGCGGCCGCGGGGGCGCGGCTGCACGGGGGCGCTGCGGCGCGGCCGGGGCGCCGTCCTCGCCGTCGTCGGAGTGGGCGAGCCGCTTCGTCAGCGTCGAAGTGCGCCGCGCCGGCTGACCCTGCTCGATCTCGAGGTCGCGCTTCATCTGCTCGAACTCGGCCGACGAGACGCTGTCGGGCTCCGGCGCGGTCAGGCGCCCGGTACGCCGCGCGCGCTTCTGCTCCGGGTCGATGTCGGCGCCTGCGCCGGCGTACGCGGGCACGGCGCCGAGCTCGGCCACCATGCGGGCTCGACGCGCCCGGTAGGCGGGCTCGCGCTCCTTCCAGTGCGTGAGCACCGGGGAGGCGATGAAGATCGACGAGTAGGCGCCCGAGGCGACGCCGATCAGCAGCGCGAACGCGAAGTCCTTCAGCGTCGAGCCGCCGAAGATCAGGAGCGCGATGATCGGCAGCAGCGTGCAGGAGGTGGTCGCGATCGACCGGGTCAGCACCTCGGACATCGAGCGGTTCACGATCTGCGAGAACGCAGCCCTCGGCATCCTCGGGATGTTCTCGCGCACTCGGTCGAACACGATGATCGTGTCGTACAGCGAGTATCCGAGGATCGTGAGTAAGGCGGCCACCGTGTCGGCCGTGACCGTCCTCCCCGTGAGCGCGTACACACCGCTCGTGATCAGCAGGTCGTGCATCAACGCGATCAGCACCGGTACCGCGAACTTCCATTCGAACCGGATCGCTATGTACAGCGAGATCACGATCAGCGAGGCGATGATGGCCACGACCGCGGCGTTGGCCACGGTGCTCCCGAACGTGGGCCCGACCGAGTTCGAGTTGAACGAGTTGCCCTTGATCCCGAACTTCGTGTTCAGCTGATCCTCGAGCGAGGTGATCCTTGCGGGCTCGAGCAGCTTCGAGTCGATCTGGAATGCGTTGGTCCCGAGCGCCTTGTTGCTGAGCGCCACGACGGTCGGGTTGCCGCCCACGAGCGCGCGGACCTCGTTGACGGTCGCCGGCTTGACGAGGGCGACCTTGATCTGCGAGCCGGATGTGAAGTCGATCCCGAGGTTCAGTCCCTTTCCGCCGATCGCGAGCGCGCCGATCAGCAGGATCGTCCCCGACAGCGAGAAGAAGTACTTCGAGGCGCCCATGAAGTCGATGCGCCACACGTGCTTGTCGCCACCCGCGCCGAGCGCCGAACGATGCCGGATCGCGCGCGTGTCGCCGAGTGTCATCAGAATCGCCTGCGTCGCGAGCACGGCCGTGAACAGCGACACGATCACACCGATGCCGAGCGTGAACGCGAACCCCTTGACGTCCTCGGTGGCGAGCACGAACAGGATGAACGCGGTCATGATCGTGACGACGTTCGCGTCGATGATCGCGGTCAGGCCCTTGCGGTAGCCGATCGCGATCCCCTGGCGGATGTTGCGCCCGGCGCGTATCTCCTCCTTGACGCGCTCGAAGATGACGATGTTCGCGTCGGCGGCGACGCCGATCGTCAGGATCAGGCCGGCGATCCCCGCGAGCGTCAGCGTGATCGGGATCAGCTTGATCAATGCGAAGAAGTAGAGGCCGTAGGCGGCGAGGCCGGCGACCGCGATCAGCCCGAGCACGCGGTAGTAGATGAGCAGGAACAGGGCCACCACGAGCAGTCCGGCGAGGCCGGCGATCAGCCCCTGGTGAAGCGCCTGCTTCCCGAGGCTCGCGGAGATCTGCTGCGAGGCGATCTGGTCCAGCCCGATCGGCAGCGCGCCATCGCGCAGCAGGTTCGCGAGGTCCTGCGCGGAGCTGACCGTGAAGCCGCCGGTGATCTCGGCGCCCTGGCTGGACGGGATCCCGTCCGGGTACTGCGTGTAGTCGATCTGCGGCACGGTGATCAGGACACCGTCGAGCGCGACTGCGAAGTGCTGCTGGAGCTTGTTCTGGCCGAGGCTGACCTCGAGGCCGCGGCGGGCGATCGCCGCGGTCACGTTGGTGAACGCGTTGGCGCCCTTGCCGGCGAACCCGAACGTCACGTCCGGGTTGCCGCCGGAATCCGTCGACTGCTGCGGGTTCGTGATCTCGTTGCCGCTCAACGCGACGTTGTCACGCAGAACGAAGAACTGAGTGTTCGGGGCCGCGGCCTTCGGCGGGCTCAGCGGATTGGCCGGAACCGCCTGGAGCACAACCGTCCCCGGCTTGACGACCAGCAGCTGGCCGTCCGACAGGGACACGCCTGCGGGCAGGCCGCTCTTGAGGTTCAACTCGGCGGTTTTGAGCGACGAACCGCTGTCGGGTCCCGCGATCAGGCAGTGCTGGCCGGCCGCCGCCTCGATCACGCCGTAAAAGCGCGCGGCGGCCGCGCATGCCGGCGTGCCGCCCTTCCCGAACAGGTAGTACTGGTCGTTGATCTGCGAGCCCCCGGTTCCGAGCGGCTGCTTTGCAGCGAGCTGGACCGCCGGATACAACGTCGTGCTCCCCGCCCCCGGCTCGCCCCCGCCCTCGCTGATCGTCAGCGCGGCCGGATCCTGCTGGAGCAGCTGGCTGGCGGCCGTCTTGCCGTTCGGTAGCAGGACGTTCGCCTCCCAGTCGTAGAAGTACATCTGTGCGGTCGTCCCGACCTCCTGCTCGGCGCGTGCCGTGTCGTGCACGTCCGGCAGCTGCACGTCGATCTGGTCGTTGCCCAGCGTCGAGATGTTCGCCTGCGCTACGCCGAGCTGGTTGACGCGCTCGTCCATGATGTTGACCGCACGCTGCAGCGCCGCCGGCGTGACCGTCGGCGTCTGTGGCGTCGGCGTCGCCTTGTAGATCAGCTCGGTGCCGCCCTTGAGGTCGAGCCCAAGGGAGGTCTTGTTCGCGATCACCGCGACCACCGACGCGGCGATCAGCCCCAGTACGAGCAGCAGGACGAGGCCGTGGCGCTGGCGATCGGTCATCGGTCGGGCATGGTGGTCAGCACTTAATGGTGGTTCGTGGGCGTCAGCACGATGAGCAGGCCCCCCTCGTCGTCATCGTACGCCGGAAACAGATCGGCGACCGCATGAGCTGCCTCCTCCCCATGCGAGCGGACCTGGACCGGCTTGCCCTGAACCCGCACCTGCCACTCGAGCGCGGTGCCGACGTGGTCGGTCCCGTCCTCGAACTGCAGGCCGAGCGCCTCGGCGAGGTGCTGCCCGATCGCCTGCTCGGTCTTGATGCCGGTGAGCTCGAACGAGCCTCGGCCGCAGTCGACGATCCGCCCGTCGGCGTCGCACGCGAAGAACGCCGCGTTCGGCGCCGGGTAGTAGTCGTCGAGCAGCTCGAACAGGTACGCGAAGCCGCAGTGCTCGCAACCCCGAGCCTCCCGGCGGAAACCGGCGTTGCGGTCGGTGCCCATCGACCGGTTCCCGCAATGCGGGCAGATGAAGTAGTGCTCGTGCGACATCAGGGAGCTCTCGCCTGAAGCCCAGGATAGACATCCTTCCGCCGCGACCCGCCATCGGCGGCGCTTACGCAACCCTGAGCCCTTTCTGCTGTTCTAGGGGCATCAGCAGGCGACTTCCCATCCTGCTCTCCGTCCTCGGGTGGCTGGCGTTTAGCTGCGCCTGCGCGTCGGCGCAGACGGGCGCGACGTTCGCTCCTCCGGCCGTGCTGGACGGCCCCAGCGCTGACATCCAGGGCATTTCGGGGATGTCGATGGCCAAGGACGGGACCGGCGGCCTCGTCTACCTCAGGGACGTCGCGGGAGTCCCACACGTATTCGTCTCGCAGCTGTTCGGCGGCACGTTCTCGAGCCCTCAGCAAATCGACGCCGCGCTCCCGGGGCCATCGTCGGATCCAGTGATCGCCGCCGCGCCAGGCGGCATGCTCGTGGTGGCGTTCACGAACGGCGGCGACCTGTATGTGACCGTCGCGCCCGCCGGTCCCGAGCCGTTCGGCGCGCCGCAGTTGCTGTTCGACGACGCGAGCAGCCCGTCGGTGTCCGCGACCTACCTCGGCAAGGCATACCTTGCGTTCACGGCCGAGGTCGGCGGCGTCGAGCAGGTCCGATCCGCCTACTACTGGCAGGGATCCTGGGCGCTCGAGCCGACGCCGCTGAACGCGGTCGCGACCGAGAGCGCCGGCACGGGCACCGACGCTCCGTCGGTCGCGGCGGCGCAGGACGGCGTCGGGATCGTCGCCTGGGGCGAAGCGGGGCACGTGTACCTGCGCCGCGTCTGGGGGGTCGCGCCGAGCGTCGACGTCTACCAGGTTGACGTGCCGTCAGTGGGCTTCTACACCGAGGTCTCCGCCACCGACCCCAGGATCGCCGTCGGAGCAGATTCCTCGTTCGTCGACGTCGCCTTTGACGAGACCGTCTCGAACGGGACGCAGCAGCAGACGCGGGTGCTGCTGCACCAGCTGGACGCGTCGGTCTGGTCCTCGCTCACGGGTCCGGACGGGCTGGCGACGCCGGGGCTCGAGAGCGCGGGCGATCCCCAGGTCGCGATGGGCGAGTACGGCGACGGTGTGGCGACGGCCGTGCGCGGCACCTCGAATCAGGTGTGGGGGATGAACCTGCTCAACAACGGGGCGCCCACGAGCGCGATCGAGCTCGACAGCCTTCCGAACGCGAGCCCGCCCGACGCGGTCTCGGCCGCGGCCGGCTTCTACTCGGGGTTGGCGGCCTGGCAGCACGACCCCGGTCCGCCCGGCACGCCCGAGATCCGCGCGCGGTTCTACACCAACCACGAGTGGGGACCGGAGGTCGTCCTGTCCGACCCGGCCGACGGGGCGACCGACGCGGGCGCGGGGCTCGCCGCCGCCGGCGACCTCAACGCGGACATGGCGGTCGCCTGGGTGCAGGGCGGCGGCGCTGGCACGCAGATCGTCACCGACCAGCTGTACCAGCCCCCGGGTGGCTTCTCGGCGGTGTCGTCGTTCAGGTATGTCCGCAGCACGTATCCGCTGCTGGCGTGGAACGCGCCGCACGAGCTCTGGGGGCCGCGTTATGAGTTGTCGGTCGACGGAGGGCCCCCCGTACAGACGAGCCAGACCTCGATCCGGTTCGGGCGCCTCACGCAGGGGCCGCACACCTGGAGCGTCGAAGCGATCAACGGGGCGGGGCTCGAGAGCTCCGACAAGGCCGCCACGGTATTCGTCGACACGTACCCGCCCGCGGTTGCATCGACGCTGTCGGGCACGCTCCAGGTCCACAAGGAGCTGCATATATACGTGACCTACTCCGACACTCCGCCCGGCGGCACCGCTGCTGACGGGTCGGGCGTCGCGAGCGTGGTCGTCGACTGGGGCGACGGCTCGAAGTACGTGATCACCCACGGCAAGTACCACCAGTACGCGATCCCGGGCCGCTACCGGCTCACGGTCACGGTCACCGACCGCGCCGGCAACAAGACGACCAAGACCGAGCAGCTGGTGATCAAGCCGAAGCCGAAACCGAAGCCCAAGCACAAGCGGCACAAGCGGGGGGCGCACGCGTGACCGCGCGCAGGATGCTCAGCGCCGTGCTCGCGGCCGTGCTCGGCGCGTCGGTGGCGTCCGCCCTGGCCGCCGGGTCGGTGACCGCGCAGACCCGGCAGACGACCACCAGCACGACCACCACGACCACGACGACGACCACCACCACCACCACCACGACAGCACCCCCGGGCCCCATCTACACAGCGACGCCGCCCACGAACCAGGTTCTCTACCGGGACGGCCAGACCGGGCGCTACCTGCTGGGCGGCGAATGGCTGTTCCGTCCCGATCCGACCAACGTCGGGATCGCGCAGGGCTGGTCTCAGAACAATCCGAGCACGCTCGGATGGACCCCGGTGACCGTCCCCAACGCCGACAACGCCGGCAACTTCTCGAACGCGAGCATGAATGGAACGATCGGCTGGTACCGGCGCGACTTCACGCTTCCCGCGAACGCGTTCGGCAGCTGGGTCCCGAACAGCGACAGGGACTGGATCGTGCGGTTCGAATCCGCGAACTACAACGCGACCGTGTGGCTGAACGGGCGCGAGCTCGGGACGCACAACGTCGCCTACCTTCCGTTCGAGTTCAACCTCGGCGACCTGAAGGCCGGGGTGAACCGCCTGATCGTGAGGGTCGACAACATCCGGACCTCGGCGGACTTCCCGCCCGGACCCGGCGGGATCTGGTGGAACTCCGGCGGTCTGCTGCGCGAGGTGTACCTGCGGTCCGCCGCCAGGGCCGACCTCCAGCAGGCGATCGTGCGGCCGATCCTCCCCTGCCCGAAGTGCGCGGCGACGATCGACGAGCAGGCGCTCGTGCGCAACGTCACCACCCAACCTCAGACCGTCCAGCTGACCGGCACCTATGGCAACCAGCGACTGTTCTTCGGCGGGCACACGATCGCACCTGGAGGAACCTGGACCGCCACAGCCACGGCGCTGATCGCCAAGCCGAGGTTGTGGTCGCTCGACGCGCCCCAGCTGTACAAGGCGACGATGACGCTGTCGGACTTTCAGGGCCGGCGGCTCGGCGGGTACGTCGACTACAGCGGCATCCGCAGCATCACGGTCGTCAACGGCCACCTCGAGCTCAACGGCCGGCAGCTCCACATCCGCGGCGTGAACATGCACGAGCAGAACGTCCTCACCGGAGCCGCGCTCAGCCCGGCGCAGCTCGCCACGCTGATGGGATGGATCAAGGAGCTCGGCGCGACGATGATCCGCGCGCACTACCCACTGAACCCGGAGATCGAGGAGATGGCCGACCGCGACGGAATCCTGCTGTGGTCGGAGGTCCCCGTCTACCAGATCAACGACAAGTACTTCAGGCAGGCGAGCTGGCTGCGCCAGGCGCTGGCGCTCGTGAAGGCGAACATCCAGACGAACCAGAACCACCCGTCCGTGGCGATCTGGAGCATCGGCAACGAGCTGCCCCAGACGGTCGACTCCGGCGAGGCCAACTACATCTCCAGGGCAGCCGCGCTCGCCCACCAGCTCGACCCCACGCGGCCGGTCGGGCTGGCGATCAAGGACTGGCCCGGGCTGCCCTGCCAGGCGGCGCAGTACGCGCCGCTCGACGTCGTCGGCGTGAACGAGTACTTCGGCTGGTTCGACGTGGGCGGCGGCGTCACCGACGACCGCGACGCGCTCGGACCGTTCCTCGACACCGTCCACCAGTGCCTGCCGACCAAGGCGATCATCATCACCGAGTTCGGCGTGGACGCGAACCGCGCGGGCCCCGTGGAGGAGCGCGGGACGTACGCCTTCCAGGCCAACATGGCCGCGTACGACCTCGGAGTGTTCGCCGCGCGGCCGTGGCTGTCGGGCGCGCTGTACTTCCTGATCCAGGACTACCCGGCGTACCCCGGGTACAACGGCGGCAACCCGCTCCCGTCGCCGCCGTTCAACAACAAGGGGCTGGTCGACCTGTACGGGAACCTGAAGCCCGCGTTCGGCGTCGTGCAATCGATCTACGAGAACACCGTCCAGATCGGCCACGCGCGCGACGCGACGCAGGTGCGCTCAGATCAGCGACAGGGCCTGTGGGCCGGGGGGCTCTAGCCCGAGGTGCTGGAACGCGCGCCGCGTGGCGGCGCGCCCGCGCGGCGTCCGCTCGATCAGCCCGCGCTGCAACAGGTACGGCTCGTAGACGTCCTCGATCGTGTCCTGCTCCTCGCCCACGGCGACCGCCAGTGTCGACAGCCCCACGGGGCCGCCTGAGAACTTCTCGCAGATCGCGCGCAGGATCTCGCGGTCGAGCCGGTCCAGTCCCTCGCCGTCGACCTCCAGCAGGTCAAGGGCGTCCGCCGCGACCCTGGCGGTGACCACTCCGCCCTCTCGCACCTCGGCGTAGTCGCGGACGCGTTTCAACAGCCGGTTCGCCACCCGCGGCGTGCCGCGGCTGCGCTCGGCGATCGCGCGCGCGCCGCCGTCCTCGATCGAGACGTCGAGCAGCCGAGCGGAGCGGCGGACGATCCGGCCGAGATCCTCCGGCCCGTAGTGCTCGAGCCGGTGCTGGATCCCGAACCGGTCGCGGAGCGGCGTCGTCAGCAGGCCGGCCCTGGTCGTCGCGCCGACCAGCGTGAACGGAGGAAGGTCGAGCGTCACCACCCGAGCCCCAGCCCCCTGGCCGACGGTGATCGGCAGCGTGCCGTCCTCCATCGCCGGATAGAACGTCTCCTCCAGCGCCCGTGGCAGGCGGTGGATCTCGTCGACGAAGAACACGGCGCGCGGCTCGAGCGCTGTGAGGAACGCGGCCACGTCGCCCTTGCGCTCGAGCGCGGGCCCCGCCGTCTGCACGAACGGGACGTCCAGCTCGGCCGCGACGATCTGCGCGAGCGAGGTCTTGCCGAGGCCTGGAGGGCCGGCGAGCAGCACGTGGTCGAGCGCCTCGCCGCGTGACGCAGCGGCGGCGATCGAGACCGTCAGCTGGTCCTTGAGCGCCTCCTGCCCGACGAAGTCCTCGAGCCGCCGTGGGCGCAGCGAGCGGTCGAGCTCGTCGTCGGGCAGCTCATCGGGGGTCTGGATCCGCACCGAGCTCACCGCCGCGCCGCCTTCAGTGCGTGCGCGATCAGCTCCTCGGCGGTCTCGCCGGGGGCCTGATCGAGCAGCTGGTCGACCTCGATCGCCGTGTACCCGAGCCCGAGCAGGCCCTCGCGGGCGATCGAACGCGGGTCGTCGCCGCGGCGGATCACGACCTCGGCGCCATCCGGAAGCGTCACTCCGACCTTCTCCCGCAGCTCGACGATGATCCGCTCGGCCGTCCGCTTGCCGATCCCCGGCACCGCCTGGAAGCGCGGCGCGTCGCCGGCGGCGATGGCGGCGAACAGCTCCCGCGGCGGGCCGCCGGAGAGAACGGCGAGCGCCACCTTCGGCCCGACCGACTGGACCCCGAGCAGCATCAGGAACAGCTCCCGTTCCTCCTCGGTGGCGAAACCGTAGAGCGCGAGCGCGTCGTCGCGGACGACCAGGTGCGCATGCAGCATCACGTCGTTGCCCACGGCCGGGACATGGCGCAGGGTCTCGGAGGACACCGCCAGCCGGTAGCCGACGCCGCCACAATCGACGACCACGTGGTCGGAGCGGCGGACCGCGACGGCCCCCGATACGAGCGCGATCACTTAGCTGCCACCGCCTGTGCGAGCGGCGCGCGGTTCGCATCGCAGATCGCGACCGCCAGCGCATCCGAAGCGTGGTCCGGCTCGGGCGGGGCCGGCAGCTTCAACAGCTGCGCCACCATCCTCGCCACCTGGTCCTTCTCGGCCCGTCCGGAGCCGCACACCGCCCCCTTCACCTGCTGTGGCGTGTACGAGTGGGCGGGGATTCCCCGCGCTCCGGCAGCCAGCAGCACGACTCCCCGCGCCTGCCCGACGGCGAACGCGGAACGTGCGTTGGCGCCGAAGTACAGCTCCTCGATCGCCATCGCATCGGGACGATGCAGGTCGATCAGCTCGCCCACGCGCCGGTTGATCTCCAGCAACCGCCGCTCGAGCGGGACTCCGGCGGCGGTCGCGATCACGCCGCCATCGAGCGCCTGCAGGCGCGATCCCGAGCACTCGATCACGCCGTATCCCGTGCTCGCGGTGCCGGGGTCGATTCCGAGGATGACCATCGAACATACATTCTGCGTGCGGGACCGGACGCCTCCCGCCCCCGCATGCCGCCCGGTTCCGACATACGCGTACGCGCGCGTCCGCCAGCGGTCAGGAAAACACGAGCCGCGCTCCAGATATCTGGACGAATTGCCGATATCGCCTGTGGATGTTCGGCAAAGGACAGCAAGAGGAGCTGCTCCGCGAGCTGAATTGGCTGCGCGGCCGGGTCGCGGAGCTCGAGGCCGAGAAGGCCAAGGGGTTGCGCCTCGACAGCGTCACCGGGATTCTGAGTATGCGCGCATTCCGCGGCCGGCTCTCGGAGGAGGTGGACCGCGCGCGGCGCTACCAGCGGATGCTGTCGCTGGCCGTGGTCTCGATCGACGACTTCGGGACGCTCGAGCTGCGCCACGGCTTCAAGGCCGGCGACGAGCTGATGGCCGCTGTGGCGCGCCGTCTGAGCGAGGCCACCCGCTCCCACGACCAGCTCGGGCGCCTCGGCCAGGCCGAATTCGGGATCCTGCTCCCCGACACCGAGGCTGAGGGCGCGCTGCCGTCGCTCGAGCGCCTGCTGGTCGAGCTCGAGGTGATCGGCGAGGGCGCGATCCGCGCCGCCGGCGCGTCGATGGGCGTCGCCGCGCTCGAGCGCGGAATGAGCGCCGAGGGACTGCTTGCGAATGCGCGCATGGCGTGCCTGCACGCGCAGAGCGTGGGCGGCGGCCGCGCGATGCTGGCCCCGGATTCCTCCGAGGAGAAGGAGGACGCGCACACCCCCCAGCGCGACGCGATCGAGGCACTGGCCGTGGCGCTGCTCGAGCGCGACCGCTACACGGGCGAGCACTCCGAGGCCGTGATCGAGATGTCCGGCGCGGTTGCGCGCAACCTCGGGCTGAACATGCCCGAGGTTGGGCGCGTCAAGTCGGCCGCGCTGCTGCACGACATCGGCAAGGTCGCGATCCCGGACGAGATCCTCCACAAGCCGGGACCGCTGACCGACGACGAGTGGCGCCTGATGAGGGAGCACCCGGTGATCGGCGAGCGCATCCTGCGCGTCCTGCCCGGGCTCGGCAACGTCGCGCGGATCGTCCGCCACGAGCACGAACGGTGGGACGGAGGCGGGTATCCCGACGGGCTCAGCGGGCGAGGAGATCCCGCTCGGGAGCCGGATCATCATCGCCGCCGACACGTACCACGCGATCACGTCCGACCGGCCCTACCGCGCGAAGCGCTCGCACTCCGAGGCGGTGGAGGAACTGACGCGCTGCGCCGGCACGCAGTTCGACCCGAACGTGACCGCCGCCCTGATCGGGTTCCTCTACGGCCAGCGCCAGGCCGGCCTCGTCGGCTGAGCGCAACCAGCGCCCAGAAGCGCCCGCCGCAGGCGCCGACGTTATTCCCCGGTGTCCCGCTTGATCCCGAGCACGCTCATGAAGAAGCTCGCGAACATCACCTGCACGCCGAGCATCAGCGCCACCGTCGCCGGGATCGCGAGCCGCAGCGAGCTCGGATAGTTCAGGTGGTGGAACGAGGACTGGTCCCAGCGCACGACCGTGATCACGGTCAGCACGACCGCCGCGAGTACCAGCAGGCCGCCGATCAAGAGCCCGCGCTCCAGCGAGAACACCTTCCGCGCGCGGGCCACCAGCGCCGTCTCCGGCAGGAAGCCCTCCGAGGCGGCGTAGACGCGAGCGAGTGCGGCGAAAACGACGCCCTGGAACCCGACCACGATCGCCGCGCCCGCGTACAGCAGCGTGTGCACGTCGAGCCGCGCGCCGAACACGTCGACCGCTCCGGGCAGCACGAGCGCCGACAGCGCGACGCCCAGCACCATCAGCACCAGTCCCGGGTAGAAGAACAGCCACCGCGGGCTGTAGAGGAGGAAGAACCGGAGCGTCCGCCAGCCGTCGCGCCAGGTGCGCAGGTGCGGCGGACGGCTGCGTAGGTCGGGCGACAGGGTCGTCGGCACGTCGGTCGTCTTCAGCCCGTAGAGCGCAGCCTTCGCGACCATCTCGACGCCGAGCTCCATGCCCGGGCTCTGCAGGTTCAGCTCTCCGAGCACGTCCCGGCGGAAGGCCCGCAGGCCGCAGTAGAAGTCTCCGGTCGAGGCGCCGAAGAACAGCCGCCCCATCCAGCTCAGCCCAGGATTCCCGAAGTATCGGTGCAGCGGCGGCATCGCCCCGGGCGCGATCCCGCCGGCGAAGCGATTGCCCATCACCAGGTCATAGCCCTCGTCGAGCTTCTCGACGAACCGCGGCAGGTGCGCGAAGTCGTAGCTGCCGTCGGCGTCCCCCATCAGGATGTACTTGCCGCGGGCGGCGGCGAACCCGCCCTGGAGCGCCGCTCCATAGCCGCGGGCCTTGACGTGCGCGACGCGGGCGCCGAGTGACTCGGCGAGCTCCACGGACCCGTCGGTCGAGCCGTTGTCGGCGATCAGCACCTCGCCGTTGATGCCGAGGTCCTCGATCGCCTGCTTCGCCTTGCGGATGCAGGGCTCGAGCGACTCGGCCTCGTTCAGGCACGGCATCACGATCGTGACCACGCAGTCGCCCTCGGACGAGCGAGCGTGCTCGTCGGAGGACACAGGCGTCTCTTCGGTGTAGGTGTCCATCGCTGAAACGGTGCGCACAGGGCCGCGGCGACGGCCGCGGCCGGCGGCTGCCAGAGGCTAGCAACCGCGGGAGCGACTGCTACTGTGGCGCCGTTCATGATCGGTTCTGAGCCCGTCGCAGAGCGGCGCGCAGCGGACTCGACGGGACCGACTGAAGGTCCTTCGGCAAGGGCGGTCAACGTCCTCCGCCAACGTCCGCTGGCCTCCATCTTCGTCTCCTGCCTGATCCTCGCGACCGTCAGCGTGGTCGTGCTCCCGTGGGTTCCGAGCTCGGATCCCTACGCATGGATCAGCTGGGGTCAGGAGATCGCGCACCATTTCGTCGGCCACCACATCGGCGTCAGCTTCGAGGGTGGCCCGTCGTTCAAGCCCTTCCCGGTGATCTTCACGTCGATCTTCGGGTTCTTCGGGAGTGCGGGGCCGAGCCTGTGGCTGATCGTCAGCCGCACCGGAAGCCTGCTCGCGCTCGTCGGGCTCTACCGGCTCGGCCGCAGATTCGGAGGCCCATGGGCCGGCGTCCTGGCCGCGCTCGCGCTCTGCTTCACGCAGGACGCGGTCTTCTACATGGCGCGGGGGACCTCGGAGCCGGTCGTCGCAGCGGTCACCGTCTGGGCGATCGAGCTGCACCTGCTCGGGCGGCGCAGGCTCGCCTACTTCGTGCTGTTCCTCGGCGCGCTCAACCGCCCCGAGTTCTCGCCGATCATCTTCCTGTACGCGGTCTACCTGTGGTTCGCCGAACCGGACGCCAGGACCAGGGCGTACCTGGTCGTGCTGCTGGTGGCCATTCCGCTCGCGTGGACGGTGCCGCCGGGGATCGTCAACGGTGACTTCCTGCAGGCCAAGAACGCCGCCGCCGGCGGCCAGGGCTCGCCGGGCAGCGCGTACGGCGAGCTGAAGTCGGCCGTCGGCCTGATGACCACGCCGATCCTCGCGCTCTCGATCATCGGCTTCGCGATCGCGTGCGCCAAGCGGCAGACGACGGTGATCTGGCTCGGCGTCGCCGCAATCGCGTGGTCGCTGATGGTCGCGATCATCACCCAGCTCTTCTACGGGCTGCCGCGTTACCTGCTCCCGGCCGAGACGATCGCGTGCCTGATGGCCGCGCTCGCGGTCGTGTGGATCTCGCAATACCTGACCGACCGGATCGCGCCGGCCGGCAGCCGCACGGCCGTCACGCTCGGCGTCGGCGCGGCGGTGCTCGCCCTCACCCTGCCGTGGACGATCACCCGCGGGAAGCTGATGGTCACCCAGACCCAGGAGGCGACCCAGTCGAGCTACTTCCAGAACCACCTGTTCTCGGCCGTCGACCGCGTGGGCGGCCGCAGGGCGGTGCTCGTGTGCCCGATCAGCTACGTCTCGATCAACCACACGGTCGCGAGCATGCTCGCGTGGAAGCTGCAGGTGAAGCTCACGCGGATCCGCCCGCTGATGGTCAGCCAGGGCTACGTGTTCGTCGGCCCGCACGCCTCCGACCTCGGGCGCCCGCCGCCGATCCTCAGCGCCGGCGTCGACAACGTCCGGCTCGTGCTCACCGACGGTCCGTGGAAGGTGTATGCGGTCAGTCGCGCAAAGACCACGGTCAACGGCCGCGCCGGCTCGCTCTGCCCCGGCGTCGTCTGAGGGCGGCGGGCCTGAGCGTCTCGGCCCATGAAAACATGCCGCCATGGACTTCGCCGACGCCGGGCTGCTCGACGGGCTCGAGGGCGATGAGCGCGCGGCCCGCCTCGAGCTGCTCACACGCCTGACTGCGGACGGCGTCCCGATCGATGAGCTGCGAGCTGCGATCGACGAGGACCGGCTCGCGCTGCTGCCGCTCGATCGCGTCCTCGGCGCTCGGTACTCGGCCGCGGAGATCGAGCGCGACGAGGCGATCCCGGCCGAGCTGCTGATCCGCTTCCGGCGCCTGCTCGGCCTTCCCGCCCCCGACCCGGACGACCGGGTGTTCTCGGAGGAGGACATCGCCTCCGCGCGCGCGACCCAGATGTTCATCGACTCGGGCCTCGAAATGGAGGCGATCGTCGAGATCACGCGCGTGCTCGGCGAGGGGATGGCCCGGCTGGCGGCGACGACGACGGCGGCGTTCGTCGAGGCATTCCTGCAGCCGGGCGACTCCGAGCAGGAGGTCGCGGTCCGGTTCTCGCTGCTGGCCGAGCAGCTGACCCCGGCGGTCAGCCCGGTGCTCGTGGCCGCCTACGGCCAGCACCTCCGCGAGAGCGTCGGGCGGGGGATGATCGGACGCGAGGAGCGAGCGACCGGGCGGCTGGACGGCGCACAGGAGGTCACCGTGTGCTTCGCGGACCTGGTCGGCTTCACGCGCCTCGGCGGAGAGGTCGAGGTTCAGGAGCTCGGCAGCGTCGCAGGCGCGCTCGCGCGGCTCGCGGCCGAGACCGCGCAGCCCCCGGTGCGGCTCGTGAAGACGATCGGCGACGCGGCGATGTTCGTCTCAACGGATCCAGAGCCCCTCGTCGAAATGGCCCTGGCGCTGGTGGACGGAGCAGAGCAGGCCGAGCTGCCGAGCCTGCGCGCGGGCATCGCCAGCGGTCCCGCGCTGTTTCGCGCCGGCGACTACTACGGCCACTCCGTGAACCTCGCGAGCCGCGTCACCGGCATCGCGCGTCCCGGGAGCGTGCTCTGCACACAGGAGGTGCGCGACGCTGCAGCCGACGCATTCACGTGGTCCTTCGCGGGCCGCCACCACCTCAAAGGCGTGCTCGAACCGGCGCCGCTGCACCGTGCGCGCCCGCACGGCGCGGGCGAGCCGGAGACGGACGACGAGGCTAGGAAACCGCGATCAGATCGACGACGAAGACGAGCGCAGCGTTAGCCGGGATCGTCGGCGGCCGCCCGGCCTTGCCGTAGGCAAGGCTCGCCGGGATGATCAGCAGCCGCCGCCCGCCGACCTTCATGCCGGCGATGCCCTGCACCCAGCCTGGGATCACGTTGCCGGTGGACAACGTCGTCGTGAACAGCTGGTGCCGCGTCCACGACGCGTCGAAGATCTTGTCCGTCTTGTAGAGCGCGCCGACGTAGTTGACCGTGATCGAGTCGCCCTCCGCGGCCGTGGCGCCGGTGCCGACGATCAGGTCCTTGGTCACGAGCTTCGTGGGCGCCGGGCCCGTCTGCTGGGCGATCACGGGCTCCTTGGAGAGGTCGGCCGGGACCTTCGGCGTTGCCGCCACCGGCTCTTGGGTGGCGCCCCCCGACGGGGCCTGAACGATGCCCGGGGCGGCGGAGCTGCCGCAGGCCGCGAGCGTGGCGCCCGTGGCGAGCGCGGCGGTGAGAATCGAGAGTCGCTTGATCATCGAGCGGGTCAGGGTAGCGGGCCGCGTCACGAAGCGATCCGCTCGAGCACTTCGGCGTCGACGTCGAAGTTCGCATCCACCGAGCCGACGTCGTCCAATTCCTCGAGCGAGTCGATCAGTTTCAGCAGCCGCGATGCATCGCTCTCCTCCACCGGCACGCGCACGGTCGGGCGCTGGATCACGTCGGCGCTCTCGAGCTCGATCCCGGCCTTGCCCAGCGCCTCACGGACGGCGCCCAGGTCCGCCGGCTCGGTGATCACCTCGAACACGTCGTCGTCAGGGGCGATGTCGAGCGCGCCGGCGTCGATCGCCGGGATCAGGTCGTCCTCGTCGTAGCGCGAAGCATCGACGACGATCACGCCGCGCTTCTCGAACAGGTACGACACCGACCCGGGCTCGCCGAGGCTCCCGCCGTGCTTTGTCAGGACGTGGCGCACGTCGGCGCCGGTCCGGTTGCGGTTGTCCGTCAGCGCCTCGATCAGCAGGGCGACGCCGCCGGGGCCGTAAGCCTCATACAGGACCGTCTCGATCTGATCGGCGTCGGCACCCTCGCCGGTCCCCTTTGCGATCGCGCGCTCGATGTTGTCCTTCGGCATCGAGGCATCGCGCGCCTTCTGGACCGCGAGCGCGAGCGCTGGATTCCCCTCCGGGTCTCCCCCGCCCTCCCGCGCCGCGACCGTGATCGCGCGCGTCAGCTTCGTGAACTGCTGCCCGCGGCGCGCGTCGACGACGGCCTTTTTGTGCTTGATCGAAGCCCACTTGGAATGTCCGGACACGCGCTTCAGTCTAGGGCGAAGGCGGATGAAAGTCGTAGTCGTGATGCCCGCGCTGAACGCCGCTCGGACGCTCGAGCGGACGTTTCACGCGATCCCGCTCGACACCGTCGACGAGGTGATCCTGGTCGATGACAACTCCTCCGACGCGACGCACGACGTGGCGCGCTCGCGGGCCGGCGTCCGCCTCGTCCTTCACCGGCGCGGCATCTGGCGCTCGCGCAAGCTGCTCCCCTGATCGCGGTACCACTCGATCGTGCGCCGAAGGCCTTCCTCGAGGCCCACGACCGGCTCCCAGCCGGTCAGGTCACGCAGCTTTGAGTAATCCACCCATTGACGGTCGATCTCCCCGTCGGGGGTGCCACGACCACGGATGTCCGGCTCGACCGAGCTGCCGGCGAGCCGGCAGATCAGCGCGACGACGTCGCCAACACGGTGAGGCCTGCCACCGCCGGCGTTGAACGCCTCCCCCCTGCCCTGGCCACGGCCGAGCGCCGACCAGATCGCCAGATACGCGCGGACGGCGTCCTCGACGTACAGGAAGTCGCGCTCCGGCGAGCCGTCCGAGCGGATGATCGGCGAGCGGCCGTCGAGCGTGGCACACACGGCCTCGGGGACGAGCCGCGAGCCGTTCGTGTCACCGCCGCCGTACAGGTTCGCGAACCGGGTGACCGCGACCGGGACCTCGAACGTGTGCCAATAGGAGCGGGCGAGCATGTCGGCGGCCGCCTTCGAGACGTCGTATGGATATGTCGCGAGCAGCGCATGGTCCTCGCGGTACGGGAGCTCGGAATGGCGGCCGTAGGCCTTGTCCGAGGAGGCGACGATCACCCGCTCGACGCCGTGTGCCCGGCATGCCTCGAGCACTGTCCACGTGCCGCGGATGTTCGCCTCGAACGTCCAGGACGGCGCGCTGTTGGCGGTCCCCACAAGCGTCTGCGCCGCGAGGTGGAAGACGCTGTCGATCTCGTACTCGTTGACCGCTCGCGCGACCAATCCGTCGGTGCAGATGTCCCCGTGAACGACGTCGACCGCAGCAGCGAGGCCGAGCGCCTGCAGCCCGGAGACGGCCGGCTCGTCGCGGCGGATCGCCACCACCCGCGCGTCCTGCTCGAGCAACGCCTTGACCAGCCACGAGCCGAGCAGCCCGTAGGCTCCCGTGACGAGCACCGAGTGCCCGCTCAGTTCCAGATCTTCCACGGAGCGTGGCCCTCAGCCCACAGGTCGTTGAGCAGGACGGCGTCCTTGTAGGTGTCCATGCACTCCCAGAAGCCTTCGTGCCTGAACGCCCGCAGATCGCCGGTGCCGGCCAGCGTCGCAAGCGGCTCGCGCTCGAGCACGCTGTCGCGCTCGAGCAGCGCCAGCACCTCCGGCTGAAAGCAGAAGAAACCGCCGTTCACCCAGTGCTCCGAGCGCGGCTTCTCGATGAACCCCCGCACCACGCCGTCTCCGTTCAGCTCCGCGACGCCGAATTGGAGCTCCGGACGCACGACCGTCACGGTCGCCGGTGCGCCGTGATCGGAGTGATAGGCGAGCAGCGCGCGCAGGTCGATGTCGGCCACCCCGTCGGCGTAGGTGGCGCAGAACGGCTCACCCCCCAACTCGGCCGCCGCGATGTGGATCCGGCCGCCGGTCGGCGTGTCCAGCCCGGTCTCAACACAGCGGACCTCGGTTCCCGCCGGCCAGCGCTCCGAGGCCGCGAACGAGGCAATCTGCTCGCCGCGATAGCCCGTCAGCAGCAGGAACCGGTCGAACCCCTGGGCGCGATAGATCTGGATCACGTGCCACAGGATCGGCCGTCCCCCGATCTCCACCAGGGGCTTCGGAATCGAGGACGTGTGCTCCTGCAGGCGCGTCCCGCGCCCGCCGCACAGGATCACTACCGGCGGCAGCACTTGGCCGGGAATCTCGTCGTCACGGCGGTGATTATCGCCGCTCCCCGTTCCTCCAGGCTGCCCGCGCAACGAGCTACGGCTGCTGGCCGGGGCGATCGCGCTCGGGTGGTGCTGCGGCTCGTGTTCGTCTACGCGACCGTCACCAGTCGATTCAGGGCGATGAGATCGAGTACAACCTCGAAGCTCCGCAGATCCGAGAGGGCTAGGCCCGGACGGGACCCGACCCGGCGACGAGAGCGTAGGCCCGGGTCCCGATTCCCGTCACGAAGTCGGTCGGAATCAGCGCGACGCCGCCGCGACGAGGAGGCACAGCACTTCGCCCGCGGCGCCCAGCGACACAGCGTCGACTGCAGATGGGCGATCATCGTCGGCGAGACAAGCCGGATCTCGAGCGGGACGGGCGTGCCCAGATCCCGCCGGCGAGCAGCGCGAGCATCGTCGCCACCCCCAAGCCGCGTGCGTGCTCGCGCAACGATCGGCGCTGGGTCCACAGCGCGGCTGCGATCGCGATCGCGCCCAGCGACAGGGCCGTCGTCTTGGTCCCGACCGCGAGCCCGAAGGCCACGATCGCGGGCCCAAGCAGCGCCGTTCGCTCGGTCGATCCCAGGCACAGGGCCCCGCAACACGCCAGCCAGCTCAGCGCCGGCAGGTCCGTCCCCGGCTGCGGCAGCGCGACGCAAAGCAACGGCCCGGCGATCAGCGCGGCCAGCGCGAGTACGCGAACGCCGGCGGGAACCGACAGCCGCCGCAGAGCGCACCAGCCCGCGAGGACGAGAAGTCCGGCGCTCACCGGCGACCAGAGCGTCAGCGCGGCGAACCCGTGCAAGATGCCCGTCAGCCACGACAGCAGGACCTCGTTGGTGATCGGGTAGTGCCGACGGGCAGCGTGTAGTTGCTCGTGACGACGCTCCCGGCGTGGCCGCTCTGGACGAACGCGACGACCTCCGGCAGGTGGTACGTGATCCCGTCGAAACCGGGCTCGGGGCGACGCAGGATGTTCGCGACCAGAGCGAGTGCCAGGCCGGCCGCGGCGCCAACCGCGCCGCGAGCCCACAGAGGTAGCTCAGACCACCAGCCGATGAGCTCGTCCCACGGCGACGCCGCCGGCGCCGGCAGCCCGGCGCGGGCGCCGGTCCACGTGAGCACGGCGAGGACCGTCAGCGCGGCGGGTGAGCCGCTCAGCCCTGCGAGCCCGAGCGCCAGCGACTCGATCACCGCAGCGGCGGCGACCAGCACCGCCATCACCAGCACGCGCTCGAGTCCACGCGGGACGAGTACCGACGCGGCCCGCGTCCCGCCGGCCGTCAGCGCGTCGAGCGAGATCACGAGGAGCACGTCGAGCACGAACGCGGGCACGGAGGAGCCCTCCCCGTACGCGGATGTCAGTCCGTCGCCGGCTCGCCGAGGCGGCAGCAGGCGATCAGGTCGATGGCACGGTCGAGCCCGTCGGCGGATAGCCGGAAGTCCTCGGGCCCGATGTCCAGCGCGCCGGGCCGCGGAGCGGCACGATCGGCGCTCAACCTGCGGTCCTACAGCCTCTGCCGCGTGCGCCGCGGGACCAGCCGGCGGAGCCGCAGCGGGTCCCGTGCCAGGAGACGATCGAGGTCCCGCCGTTCGTCGTCGTGGATCGCCTGGTACCTGGGCGAGCCGTGCACGCCGGGCACCTCGACGGTCTCGAAGTACCCGGAGCAGAGCGCCCGCAGCTGGTCAGCGTCGTATTCGATGAAGTGGTACGGATCGATGACCTCGTCCGGCCGACCGAAGGTCAGCCTGTTCGGCGTGTCGAACACCGCGCGTCCTGGAGGCTCGAGCACGCGGACGACCTCCGTGAGCACTCGCTCCGGGTCGGGGACATGCTCGATCGAATGGATCGGGACGACGGAGGCGAAGGACCGATCGGCGAACGGGAGCGCCCGCATGTCCGCGACGTGCGTCTCACGGTCCTGACCGGCCAGCGGGGCACCGCCGGCAGCTAGCATGGCCCGCCGATGACCGCAGTCGATCCGGCGATCTTCAAGGCCTACGACATCCGCGGCCGGTTCGGAGAAGAGTTCGATCCCCGTACCGCGGAGCTGATCGGGCGCTCGTTCGCACGCGTGATCGCCGAGCTCGAGGGCAAGCAGACGCCGCAGTTGAGGCTCGGCCTTGGTCGCGACATGCGCCTGACCGCGGCGGAGATGGCGGCCGCCTACCGCAATGGGATGACCGCCGAGGGAGCGACCGTGGTCGACGCCGGCGAGGTCGGCACCGAGATGCTCTATTACCTCGTCGGGTCACGCCAGCTCGACGGCGGTCTGATGTGCACCGCGTCGCACAACCCGAAGGCCTACACGGGGGCCAAGCTGGTCAAGCGCGGCGCGATCGCGCTCTCGGGCGACGCGGGGATCGGCGACGTCAGGGCAAAGATCGAGGCAGGGCTCGGCGAGGCCCCGGGTGACGGGACCGTGGAGGAGGTCGACCTGTACAGCGAGTTCCACGACGCCGCCCTGGGGTTCATCGACGCCGACGCGGTCAAGCCGCTGAAGGTCGTCGTCGACGGGGGCAACGGCATGGCGGGCCCGATGATCGGGCCGCTGCTCGAGCGCCTGGGGCTCGACCTCGAGACCGCCTACTGGGTCCCTGACGGCGAGTTCCCCGATCACGAGCCGAACCCGCTGCTGCCCGAGAACCGCGAGTTCATCATCGGCGAGGTAAAGCGCGCCGGCGCCGATCTGGGGATCGCGTGGGACGGCGACGCCGACCGGTGCTTCTTCATCGACGAGCACGGCGCGTTCGTCGACGGCGACTTCCTGACGGCACTGCTCGCCGCATCGATGGTCGAGAAGCAGCCGGGCGCGAAGATCCTGTATGACGTCCGCGCCAGCTGGGCCGTGCCCGACACGGTGCGGCACGCCGGCGGCACGCCGCTGATGAACCGCGTCGGGCACGCGTTCTTCAAGACCCGGATGCGCGACGAGGACGCCGCCTTCGGCGGCGAGGTGTCCGGCCACTACTACTTCCACGACTTCTACTGCGCCGACTCCGGGACGCTTCCGGCGCTGTTGATCCTGGAGCTGCTCTCGCAGCGCGGCTCGTCGATGTCCGAGCTGCTCGAGCCGTTCCGGAGCCGGTACTTCATCTCCGGCGAGATCAACTCCGAGGTCGCCGATCAGCAGGGGAAGATGGACGAGCTCGAGCGGCGCTACGCCGACGCCCGCCTCAGCCACCTCGACGGCATCTCCGTCGACTATGACGACTGGCATTTCAACGTCCGGCCGTCGAACACCGAGCCGCTGCTGCGGCTGTGCCTCGAATCGCTGCGCTCACACGCGGACATGGAGCGCCGCCGCGACGAGGTGCTCGCCGTGATCCGCTCGTGAGCTCATCGGCGCCCGAGCCGCCCCAGCCGCCCGAGCCCGAGCCCGAGCCGCTCGAGTCGCTCGGGCGGGCCGCCGCCGCCGGCATCCACCGGCTCCGCATTCCGACGCCGTTCCTGGTCGGGCGCGTCAACTGCTACCTGGTGCAGGACGAGCCGCTGACCCTGATCGACACCGGCCCGAACTCGGGCAAGTCGCTCGATGAGCTCGAGCAGGCGCTCGCCGCGCACGGCCACGCCGTCGAGGACCTCGAGCTGATCGTCTTGACCCACCAGCACCTGGACCACGTCGGGCTGCTCGAGATCCTCGCGCGCCGCTCCGGCGCCGAGGTCGCCGCGTTCCACCTGCTCGGCCCGTACCTGAGGGACTTCGGCGCGAACGCGACGGCGGACGACGACTTCGCACAGCAGATGATGCGCCGGCACGGAACGCCCGCAGACCTCGCGACAGTGCTCGGCGCGGTCGGCGCCGCCTTCCGGGCGTTCGGCTCGGGCGGCGAGGTCACCCGCCTGCTGCACGACGGCGACACGCTCGAGCTTCGCGATCGCCGTCTGCGAGTGCTGCACCGCCCCGGCCACAGCCCGTCCGACACGGTGTTCTGGGACGAGGACCGCAGGCTGCTGATCGCCGGCGATCACCTGCTCGCCCACATCTCCTCGAACCCGCTCGTTTCCCGCCCGCTGACGCCCGGGGCCGGCGGCGAGCGGCCGCACGCGCTGATCATGTACATGGACTCGATGGCGAAGACGCGGGAGATGCCTGCCGAGCTCGTGCTGACCGGCCACGGCGACCCCGTCACCGATCACGTCGCGCTGATCGACGAGCGCTTCCGGATGCACGAGCGCCGCGCGCGGAAGCTGCTGAAGATGCTCGGCTCGGGACCGCTCAGCGCCTACGAGGTCGCGCTCCAGATGTGGGGCAACATCGCCGTCACGCAGGCATACCTGACGATCTCCGAGGTCCTCGGGCACATGGACCTGCTGGTCCGCGACGGGCTGGTGCGCGAGACCGAGCGCGACGGCGTCGTGACCTTCGAGACGGTCTAGCCGCCGCTGAACGCCGACGTCCCCGGCTGGAGCGGGGACACGGTCGCGTTGCCGCACTCGTAGGTCCCGTTCTGGAGCGTCACGCGAAGCGTCGCCGTGTCGTCCGGCGGGATCACCTGGAGCGCGTGGGCGGTCGTGCAACTCGGGCCCGAGCCGGTCACGTCGCTGGTCCCGATCCGGAACGAGACCACCTGCCCGGGCGGGACCGTCAGCGCGGCCAGCGGCAGGCTGCCGAAGAAGTCGTGCGTCGTGCGGGTCGTGTTCGTCGGGAGCGGCTGACCGCCCGCGCCGAGGAACAGGATCCCGGGATAGCCGTACGTGTGGCACGCGCCCGAGCTCGTGTTGCGCAGCGCGAAGCCGAGCTCGATATGGCCGGTCGCGCCGTTGCCGCCGAGCGCGGACAGCGCAAGCATCGAGGCGACGCACGCCGGGCTGCCGGCCGCCGTGGTGCTCGAGCTGGTGGTCGGGGACGCCGTGGTCGTGACCGTGCTGGTGCTGGCCGACGACGTCGTCGTCGTCGACGACGACGACGAGGAGCTCGCAGCGTTGCTGCTGCTCGCGTTGGTGCTGGTGCCGGCGGACGACCCGCAGCCCGCGAGCGCCAGCGCCGCCAGCACTGCGACCAGCGTCGCGCGCGTGTACATCTGCTCATTTTCGGCCATGCTGTCGTGAACCCTTCCCTGAATGCCCAGCTTGGACGCCCCCACCGACCCTGACCGCACCGACGCGGAGAACCGCGCTCAATCCCTGCTCGCATCTTGCGGGGCAGCGATCTCGAAGTGGGATCCGTACCTGGCGCCGCAGCTGGTCGTCGCGAGCGCGATCGTGCTCGACCTCACGCTACCCAAGAAGGTCACGATCGGTCCGAGCTGGCTGCTGCCGGCCTTCGAGGGCCTGCTCCTGATCGGCCTCACGGCGCTCACGCCCCACCCGAGGATGCGTCACTCGCCCGGCCGGCGCTACTCCGCGCTGGCGCTGATCGGGCTCGTATCGGCGGTCAACATCGTCTCGCTGGTGCTGCTGTGCAACATCCTTCTGAAAGGACGCTCGGAGAGCGGGCACAACCTGATCCTCGCCGGGGCGGTGCTGTGGATCACGAACGTGCTGCTGTTCGGGCTGTGGTTCTGGCAGCTCGACCGCGGCGGCCCGCTCGCGCGGCGTGCGAGCCCCGAGCCACCCGACTTCCTGTTCCCGCAGATGACCGAGCCGAAGCTCTCGGACGGCTGGGAGCCGAACCTGATCGACTACCTGTACGTGTCGTTCACGAATGCAACGGCATTCAGCCCGACGGATGCGATGCCGCTCTCGCGCACGGCAAAGGTGCTGATGGCCTCGCAGGCGCTGACGGCGCTCGTGACGGTCGGGCTCGTGGTCGCGCGTGCGGTCAACATCCTCAACTGATGGGCACCGACGAAGACCCGGTCGAGCAGGAGATCCGGCGCGTCGGGGCGGAGCTCGCAGACGCGTTCCCGTCAGCGGCGCGCCACCCGATGCGCGCTTTCGACGCCCGCGCGATGGAGCTCGCGTCCTCGGACCAGGAGCTGAAGGCGGCGCTGTTCCGGTTCGTCGACGTCGTCCCGGCCTGCCGCTCGCTGGACGATCTCGCCCGGCATCTCACCGGGTTCCTATCCGAGGTGCCCGATGCCACGACCCCGATCGCGGCCGCGATGCGGATCTCGAACACGAAGGCGGGGCGAGCGGCGCTCGGCGCGGCGGCCGCGGGCGGGGTGCGGCACATGGCGCACAGGTTCATCGTCGGCGAGACGCCGCAGGCCGCGCTCGGCGTCCTGCGGGGCCTGTGGAACCGAGGCGTCGCGAGCTCCGTCGACCTGCTTGGCGAAGCGACCGTCACCGAGACCGAGGCGGACGCCTACGCCGCCCGGTGCACGGGCGCGCTCGAGCAGCTCGCGAGGGCCGCCGCCGGCTGGCCCGAACGACCCGTGCTCGAGCACGACGGGCTCGGAGCGCTGCCGCGCGCGAACGTGTCCGTCAAGGTCTCGGCGCTGACCCCACTGTTGCGGCCCGACGCGCCCGAGCTCGGCCGCCGCGACGCCGCCGAGCGGCTGCGGCCTCTGCTTCGGCGGGCGATCGAGCTCGCTGCCCACATCCACATCGACATGGAGTCGCTCGACTCGCGCGAGGCCGTGCTCGACCTCGTGCTGGAGCTGCTGTCTGAGCCCGAGTTCCTTGCGGGACCCTCCGTCGGAATTGTGTTGCAGGCGTACCTGCGCGACTCTCCAGAGCAGCTCGAGCAGGTGCTGAGCTGGGCCCAGAGCACCGACCGGCGGCCACCGCTGACGATCAGGCTCGTCAAGGGCGCGTACTGGGACCACGAGCTGGTCCAGGCAGCGCAGCACGGCTGGCCGACGCCGGTGTTCGAGGTCAAGGCGGAGTGCGATCGCAATTTCGAGGCGCTGACCCGCCGTCTGATCGGCGCGCGGCCGGCGGCACGGGTGGCGATCGCATCGCATAACCTGCGCTCGGTCTCACATGCGATCGCCGTCAACCGGCTCGCCGGCGGCGAGGATTCGGACCTGGAGCTGCAGGTGCTGCGCGGGCTCGGAGACGAGCTCCAGGACGCGCTCGCGTCCCGTGGGTTCCGGGTGCGGACCTACTGCCCGATCGGCGATCTCGTAGCCGGGATGGCGTACCTCGTTCGCCGCCTGCTCGAGAACACGAGCAACGAGTCGTTCCTCTCGGAGCAGGCGCGCGGCGCGCCGCTCGAGCAGCTGCTGGCGGCGCCGTAGATCCGTCCATCGAGGGCCGCCACGGGTGGTCGAGACGGCTGATCCGGTCGAGGCTGCTGGCCGTCGCCGACCTCGGGGCCGCCGCCGGCGCGATCGCGGTCGTCGCGATCGTCGCCGGGCATGGCATCCCGCTCGCGAGCCTCGCGACGATCCCGCTGATCGTGATCCTCGCGAAGCTCTCCGGGCGTTACGACTTCGACGACCTCGTGCTGCGCAAGTCGACGCTCGAGGAGGCGCCCGCGCTGCTCGGGCTGGCGGCGGCGACCGCCCTCTGCTGGTCGCTGATCGCCTACATCGCCGGCCTGCATCTCGACCTCGGCGGCGCGGGTGTCGTCGTGCTGTGGGGCACGACCGCGCTGCTGCTGCTCGTGCTCCGTTCGCTCGCGCGGGTCCTCGGCCAGCGCTCGGCGCCGGCCGAACGCGTCCTGATCATCGGCGACGCGGTCGCCCGCACGCGGCTCGCGCAGTCGCTGGCCTGCGATCCGGGCGCGCACATCGAGGTCGTCGGGTACCTCCCGCTCGAGGACGAGCGCCGCGTCAACGCGTCGGAGGGGCCCGACCGCCGGCGCCGGCGGCTCTCGTTCGGAGACCTAGAGCAGGTGGTCCGCGAGCCCGACGTCCACCGCGTCTTCCTGATCCCCACAACGGCCGACTCCGAGACGATGCTCGACGCCGTCAGCCGGACCACGGCGGTGGGGGTCAAGGTGTCGATCGTGCCGAGGCTGCTCGAGGTCGTCGGCTCGGCCGTCGAGTTCGACACGATCGGCGGCGTGACCGTGCTCGGCGTGCGGCGGCCAGGGCTGAGCCGCTCCTCTCGCGCGCTCAAGCGCTCGATGGACCTCGTGGGATCCGCCGTCGGGCTGCTGTTGCTCGCGCCG
This sequence comes from uncultured Solirubrobacterales bacterium, assembly GCA_963826895.1. Taxonomy (GTDB): domain Bacteria; phylum Actinomycetota; class Thermoleophilia; order Solirubrobacterales; family Solirubrobacteraceae; genus Palsa-465. Next base: position 27,730 of record CAWGYJ010000004.1, on the reverse strand, counting down.
ATCGGGTGCATGGTGGCGATCGCGATCAAGCTCGACACCCCCGGCCCCGTGTTCTTCCGCCAGGGCCGGGTCGGCCGCGAGGGGCGCGTCTTCGGGATGTACAAGTTCCGCAGCATGATCGACGGCGCCGAGGCCCAGCGCGCGGCGCTCGAGGCGCTGAACGAGACTCACGGCGTGTTCAAGCTGAGCTCCGGGCCGCGCGTCACGCGCGTCGGCAGGTTCCTGTGCCGCAGCTCGCTCGACGAGCTGCCGCAGCTGATCAACGCCCGCAGCGATCTCGGCGCAGGCCCTGTACGAGCACAACCCGATCCCGACCTCGAGCGTGATCGCCCGCCGCCAGGCGGTGCTCGCCGCCGGCGGCTTCTCCGGGCCGATGCTGTGCGAGGACTGGGGCCTGTGGTTGCGGATGCTCGAGCGCGGCGAGCGGTTCGTGTTCGCGCCAGACGCATGCGTTCGCTACCGGCGCCATCAGAGCGGCGCGACCGCCGACGTGGCGGCGCTCGCACAGGCGGCGCTCGAGCTGCACGAGCTCCACGCGGGGCTCGTCGACGAGCCGACCGCCCGCCGCGCCCGGGCGGGCGATCTGATCGCGCTCGCTCACGGGCGGATCCGCGAACGGCGCTACGCGGATGCACGCCGCGCGCTCGCCGACGCCGGCGCGATCGTTCCGCTCAGCGCCCGAGACCGGATCCTGCAGGCCGCGCTGATGTTGCCCGGCGCTCGGTCACTGCTCGGACGGCGGGCGCCCTACAGAACAAGCGTGCGGTAGCGGATGCTGCCGCGGACGAGCGCGGCGGTCTCGACGGCGTCGTAGGCGAGCAGTATGGGCGCCGCCCAGGGGCCCGAGCCGGCCCTGCGCGCACGCGCGACGAGCTGCAGCGCGTGATGCGTGAGCAGGACGCGCCGGATCGGCGCCGGCAGCGCGAGCGCGACGGCGGAGCGAACGAGGCAGTAGTGCCATCCGTTCCAGAACACACCGCGGCTGAGCAGGGCTCGCGCCCCCGGGTGACGCGCGAGCACGCGCGGCGTCTCGCTCCAGCGCGTGGCTTCGCGGAGCATTCCGCGCGCGTCCAGCTCGTGCACGGCATGGAGCACGAGCGCCCCCGGCGCGAACGCCGTCTGGACACCGGACTCGATCGCCCGCCACGCCAGATCTGTGTCCTCGCCGGCGGGGACCGAGCCGAACGTCTCGTCGAACCCGCCGAGCCGCTCGAGCACGATGCGGGGGTAGAAGATGTTGCACGTCTCGTACGAAGGCCCGAGACGACTGACGGTCACGCTTCGCGAGAACACCCCCCGGCGGACTCCCTCGGCCGGGTTCGGCAGCGTCGGGCCCTGGACGATCGCGCCCGGCACGCCGCCGGCGACGGCGAGCGCCTCGGCCAGCCATGCGGGCGTCGGCTCGCAGTCATCACCCGTGAACGCGACGAGCGGGGCGTGTGCGATCCGCCAACCGTCGTTGCGACCTCCCGCCGGCCCGCGCGCCAGCACCGCCATCCGGTCGCGGAAGTCCGGTGCCCAGATGCGGTCCGCCACGCCCGTCGCGCCGGCCGCCCGTTGCAGCGCCCTGCCGGCCGCCGGCGAGTAGCCGCCGACGCGCCCGAGGTAGTAGGAGACCGTGAACGCCTTCGGCGCGGTCGCGACGTCCAGGACCTCGAAGCCGCCGCGGTTCAGCAGGCCGGCCAGCGATCCGCGGGTGAAGTACTGGGTGTGGGTCGGGATCACCGACCACCACCGCCGCCCGAGCGCGCGGGCGACCGCGCTGCCGGCGTCGGGGAGCGCCAGCCACAGCACGCCGCCGGGCGCCAGCAGAGACCGGAGCCGTGCGAGCGCGTCGGACGGCGAGCGCAGGTGCTCGATCACGTCCCCATCGTGATCGCGTCGAACTCGCCCGCCCGCAGCTGCGCTGAGGAGAGGTCGCCGCGGACCACGTCGAGTCCGAGCCGCTCACGCGCGTACTGTGACGCGAACTCGCTCGGCTCGACCCCGAGCGTGCGCTCCCAGCCGCGGTCGCGCGCTGGCCCGCCTCCTCCTCCACGTAGTCGTCCGACGCGGCGTCCGCGTACCCGGTGTCCAGCAGCTCCTGCGAGGGCATCGGACGCAGCTGCATGTGTCCGCACCGCGAGCACCGGACGATGTCGGCAAGCGCGACCCCGAATCGATCGGTGCTCGGGATCAGGCCCTCCGGGCCGGCGGCGCCGGCGACCCGGTACCGCGGCTCGAGCTCCGTTCCGTCGCCGCCGCGCAGCGATCCGGGGCTTCCACCTCGCCAATGTTATGGTCGGGCGCAGTGCCTGATCTGCCGCCGTTCGCGAACGAGCCGGTGCTCGAGCTCCGCCGCGCCGCCGTCCGCGCGCAGCTCTCGGGCGCGCTCGTGGCGGTCGATCGCGAGCTACCGGTGCGCGTGCCGATGATGATCGGCGACAGGGTCCGCGAGCACGGAGAGCTGCTCTCCACCGACCCCGGCGAGCCCGAGCGGGTCGTTGCGATCGCCGCCCGTGCAGGCACGGCCGATGTCGACGCCGCCGTCGCGGTCGCGCACGACGCCTTCGGTGCGTGGCGCCGCACGCCGGCCGCGGACAGAGCCCGGGCGCTGCTCGCCGCCGCGGCTTGGCTTCGTGAGCGCCGCCTCAGGCTCGCGGCGCTCGAAGTCCGTGAGTGCGCGAAGCCGTGGGTCGAGGCCGACGCCGACGTGTGCGAGGCGATCGATTTCCTGGAGTACTACGCGCGGGGTGCGATCGAGCTCGCGAAGGGCAGGCCGTTGCTCCAGGTGCCCGGCGAGCGGAACGAACTGTCGTACATCCCGCGTGGCGTCACCGCCGTGATCTCGCCGTGGAACTTCCCGCTCGCGATTCCGTGCGGGATGACGGCTGCCGCGCTCGCCACCGGGAACACGGTCGTGCTCAAGCCGGCCGAGCAGTCGCCCGCGTGCGCGCTGGCGCTCGTGCAGGCCCTGCGGGCCGGCGGCGTGCCGCCGGGGGCGATTTCGCTTCTCCCCGGGGAGGGCGACGCCGGCGCCGAGCTCGTCGCGGATCCGCGGGTGGCGACGATCGCCTTCACCGGATCGCTCGCGGTCGGGCTCGAGATCATCGAGACGGCGGCGAGGCCGGCTCCCGGCCAGCTGCACATCAAGCGCGTCGTCGCCGAGCTCGGGGGCAAGAACTGCGTGATCGTCGACGCCGACGCCGATCTCGACGAGGCCGTGCCCGCGATCGTCTCCTCGGCGTTCGCGTTCGCTGGCCAGAAGTGCTCCGCGGCCTCCCGCGTGCTGGTCCACGAGGCGATCGCCGATCAGCTGATCGAGCGCCTCGCGGGCGCGGCATCGACGCTCGTCGTCGGGCAGGCGCAGGACCTCGAGACCGAGGTCCCACCGGTGATCGAGCGCTCGGCGCAGGAGCGTGTCGACCGCTACGCCGAGATCGCAGCGCGCGACGGTCGCATCGTCGCCGGCGACGTGGGGCGGCCCGAGCGCGGCTGGTTCTGTCCGCCGATCGTCGCGGCCGACGTGCGTGCGGACTCGGGTGTCCTGCACGACGAGGTGTTCGGCCCGCTGCTGACGATCGAGCGCGTCCCCAGCCTGGAGCGGGCGTGTGAGATCGTCGAGTCGCTTCCGTACGCGCTGACCGGCGGGCTGTTCGCGCGTGACCCGACGGCCGTCCGCGCCGTCCGCGAGCGCACCCCGGTCGGCAACCTGTACGTCAACCGCGGGATCACCGGGGCGATGGTCGCGCGCCAGCCGTTCGGGGGCAACCGCCTGTCGGGGACGGGCGCGAAGGCCGGCGGCCCCGACTACCTGCTGTCGTTCGTGGAGCCGCACGCGGTCACGGAGAACACGATGCGTCACGGACTCGTCGTTTGATCTGACAAGGCCTTGATTTATCCGGCGTTGAGGCCGATCATCGAGTAGGGACACTCGTGGTCATCGACTCGTCGAACATCTGGAAGCTCGGGCTGGCGGCGGCGCTCGGCATCGCGATCTTCATCAGCGCCTACGCCACGGCCCCCCGGGAGACGGTGTCCGGCGGCGATCTGCGCCGGCTCGTGTTCAGCGCCGTGGCTCTGTACCTGGTCGGGCTGCTGGCCGGGGTCACGCACCACGCGCTGCTCGCGGCGATCGTCGACTCCGCCGGGATCGGGGTGTGCGCGCTGGCCGTGTGGCTCTCGCGCGGGAGCGATCCCGAGGACCCGCCTCCGGACGGCGAGGAGCCGACCGACGAGCGACCGCCACCGTCGCCCGACGGCTTGCCCGAGTTCGACTGGGCGAGCTTCGAGCGGGCCTTCCGGACGTACGCCGACCGAGACCGCATCGGCTCGCCCGGCTAGAGCGCTCTCGGGGCCGCTCAGGCGTCGTTCAGTCCGAGCGCGAGCGCGTGCACGCGCGGGTCGCCCGCGATCTCGGGATGGAATGCGACCGCCACGATGTTGCCGGCGCGAACGGCGACCGGGTGACCGTCGATCTCGGCCAGCACCTCCACCCCGTCGCCGCGCTCGGCGACCCACGGCGCCCTGATGAACACAGCGTGGAGCGGCCTGCCGTCGAGGCCGTCGACGGCAAGCTCCGTTTCGAACGAGCGCAGCTGGCGCCCGAATGCGTTGCGCTCGGCGCGGATGTCCAGCAGCCCGAGGTGATCGCGGTCGAGCATGATCATGCCGGCGCAGGTTCCGAGCACCGGCAGCCCGGAGCCGATCAGCTCGCGCAGCGGCTCGGCGAGCTGCTCGCGCTCGATCCCGAGCGACATCGTCGTCGACTCGCCGCCGGGGATGATCAGCGCGTCGAGCCCATCGAGCTCGGCGGCGACCCGCACCTCTCGTGGCTCGGCTCCGAGCTCGCGGACGAGCTTCGCGTGCGCCTCGAAATCGCCCTGCAGGGCGAGGATCCCGACGACCGGCGCCGTCATCGGCGACGGGCTACCAGCCGCGCGGGGAGAGGAGCTGCTCTGACTCGAGCTTCGAGGTCTCGAGGCTGACCATCGGCTGACCGAGGCCGGTGGAAGCTGCGGCTACCCGGGCGGGGTCCCTGAAGTGCGTGGTGGCCTCGACGATCGCCGCAGCGCGGCGCTCGGGATCCTCGGACTTGAAGATGCCCGAGCCGACGAACACGCCCTCGGCGCCGAGCTGCATCACGAGCGAGGTGTCGGCCGGGGTCGCGATCCCGCCGGCGCAGAACAGCACCACCGGCAACCGCCCGTCGGCCGCGACGCGCTGCACCAGGTGAAGCGGTGCCCCGAGCTCCTTCGCGGCGGTCGCGAGCTCCGACTGCTCGAGCGTCCCGAGGCGGCGGATCTCGCCGGTGATCTTCCGCAGGTGGCGGACCGCCTCGACGATATCGCCGGTGCCGGCCTCGCCCTTGGAGCGGATCATCGCCGCACCCTCGCCGATCCGGCGCAGAGCCTCACCCAGGTTCGTCGCGCCGCACACGAACGGGACCTTGAACGGCCACTTGTCGATGTGGTTCGCCTCGTCGGCCGGCGTCAGCACCTCGGACTCGTCGATGTAGTCGACCTCGAGCGCCTCGAGCACCTGCGCCTCGGCGAAGTGCCCGATCCGCGCCTTGGCCATCACCGGGATCGTGACGGCCTCCTGGATCCCGCGGATCATCTCGGGGTCCGACATCCGCGCGACGCCGCCGTCGCGGCGGATGTCCGCCGGAACGCGCTCGAGCGCCATCACCGCAACCGCGCCGGCGTCCTGCGCGACCTTCGCCTGCTCCGGCGTCACCACGTCCATGATCACGCCGCCCTTCAGCATCTCCGCGAGCCCGGCCTTGACCATGAAAGTGGACTCCTCGCGCGGCGTCGAACCGTTCTCTTCCATAGGTCCAAGATTGTACCTGGGTAGGATCGCGCGCCCGTGACAGATCGGAGCGTCTTCGAGATCAGCGATGGCCGGATCGTCGCCACCGGCCTCGCCCGCGGGCCCTGGGACAACGACGCCCAGCACGGCGGCGCGCCCGCGGCCCTGCTGGTGCGCGCGTTCGAGCGCGCCGTGCCGCCGGACGATGGGCTCGTGTTCGCCAGACTCACCTACGAACTGATGCGGCCGGTCCCGCTCGGTCCGCTCGAGGTGAGCTGCGAGCTCGTGCGCCCGGGCAAGCGCGTGCAGCTGCTCGACGGGTCGATCACGACGCCCGAGGGGGTCGAGCTCGTGCGCGCGCGAGCGGTCAGGGTGCGCGCCGCCGGCGTCGATGCCGGCGCCCCCGAACCGGTGCCTGCCGGGCCCGCCAGCGGCCGCCCGAACGACTTCCGGCGTGACGAGCTCGAGCGGTTCCCGACGGACGCGATGGAGATCGTGTTCGTCACGGGCAGCTTTTACGAGCTCGGTCCGTCGATCGCCTGGTTCCGCCTGCACGCGCCACTGGTCGCCGGCGAGATTCCCTCCGGTCTTCAGCGCCTCGCAGCGGCCGCCGACTTCCCGAACGGGATCGCGACGGAGGTGCCGTGGGGCGAATACGTCTTCATCAACCCGGACCTGACGATCTACGTGTTCCGCGAGCCGGTCGGTGAGTGGATCTGCCTGGACGCCCGGATGATCGTCGCCGACGGCGGCGCCGGCTTCTCGGAAGCGATCCTGTACGACGAACGGGGCCGCGTCGGGCGGTCGCTGCAGTCGCTGTACGTCGCGCCGCTGGCTATTTGAGTCGCGCCGCGGGCTATTTGAGGCGGAATGCCTTGATGCGCACGTCGTACTGCTGCGCGTCGCGCGCGTACACGCCGTAGGCGAGCGCCTGGATCAGCGACAGCAGGGCTGTGTGCGAGCGCACGAACGCCGGCGTGTTCGACGAGTAGTACAGGCGGATCCGCGCGAGCCGCGCGACCTCGGACAGGGTCGCGTCGGTGATCGCGAGTGTGGTCGCCTTGCGATGGCGGGCGAGCTTCATCGTGCGGGTGATCAGCGGATGCGGCCTGCCCGCCGACAGCCCGACGACGAGCGTGTTCTCGTCGATCCGCGACAGCCGTCCGAGCGCCTCCTGCGATGGGCTCGCGACGATCTCTGCGCGAAGGTCGAGCAGCATCAGGAGGTGGCGCAGGTAGCTCGCGAAGAACGCCATCTGGTCGGTCCCGGCGATCAGCACCTTCTCGGCCGAGACGATCGCGTCGACCGCCGCCTCGACGTCCGAGCGCGACAGCTTGTGCGCCGTGTCCTCGACGTTGACGTGGTCAGCGGCCAGCGCCGCCTCGAACTCGGTGTGGTCCAGCGAGAACAGCGGCGCCGCGGCGAGCGCGACTTCGCTCGCGCCGGGCGGCCGGCGACGGTACTCGTCGCGTGCGGCCTGCTGAAGCTCGGGGAAGCCTTCGAACCCGAGCGCCTGCGAGAAGCGCACGACCGTGCTCGAGGAGGTGTTCGCGCGGCGGGCGAGCTCCTCGGCGGTCTGGAACGCGGCCTCGTCGAGGTGGTCGACGATGTACTGGGCGACGTCCTTCTGGGAGCGGGAGAACTCGTCGAACCGCGCGCGGATGTACGCGGACAGGGCCTGGTGGCCGTGGGCTGAGTCCGCCGGAGCGGTCGTGATCGCGGCTTGCTTCATCGGCAGGCCGCTTATTCGACGCCCCCCGGCGGCGTTCCTTCAGAAGCCGTCCCCGAGTCTCGCGAGCCCTACCGACTGAGGCGCTGCTGGCGCTCCTGGTTCTCCCGGCGCTCGGCCATCACCTGCAGCACGATGTACACGACCAGCAGGTTGACGAGCAGCCCGATACCTACGAACGTCGCGAGTAGCGCGAGCGTCACGCCGACAGACTGGGAGAAGTGGATCAGCGCCAGTGCCACGCGCTGGAAGGCTACCGGATGCGGCGGGGGGATCGGGCTGCTCCTGATCCCCGGCCGGCCCGTCTCCCCGCCGACCCCGGCGCTCGGCGAACTTCACGACTTGGCCACACGGCGGCCGCGGTCCTGCTGGAAGACTGCCGCCTGCCGCGGCGCTCTGTAAGCGCAAAGAAAGGATCGTGATGTTGACTCGGTTCCACCGCGTGCGCGCGAGCGCAAGCGGCGATACTGACGCTGCGCCCTCGGGTGCCCGGCGTCGTCTGTGGGGCGCCGCGACCGCCGCCGTGGTGGTTCTGGGCGCCGGGGTGCCGCTGGCGATCTCCGCCTCCGCGGCCGCTCACTCCTCATCGCGCGGATCCAGCGCCAAGGCGCCGGCTTCCGTGCTGGCGAAGCTCCCGGCCCCGGCGCGCAAGGCGATCCGGGCGCGCGAGCACGTCAGAGGCCGCACCTACTTCGATGGGCTGGGGATCCGTCCGGGGAAGATCAAGCACGTGTGGCTGATCATCCTCGAGAACAAGTCATACGACGCGAGCTTCACCGGCCTCAACAACAACACCTACCTGTGGAAGACGCTTCCGTCCCAGGGCGTGCTGCTGAAGAACTACTACGGGACGGGCCACGACTCGCTCGACAACTACATCTCGATGGCCAGCGGCCAGGCGCCGATGACCGACGACCAGTCCGATTGCCCGGACTATGACGCGATCAAGGGGTCGATCGACTATTCCGGGAACCTGGACAGCAACAGCAATTACGGGCAGCTGGCCTCGGCGGCCGGCCCGAATGTCGCGCCCGGGCAGAACGGCTGCGTTTATCCGAGCTCGGTGACGACGCTGTTCAACCAGCTGGACTCCGCGGGCGTGAGCTGGAAGGGGTATGCGCAGGACCTCGGCAACCCGGACGCGTCCGGGCCGACTCACGATGCGGGCACGCAGTACTGCGGCGCGCCGTACGCGAGCCCCGGACCGACGGCGAGCACGGCCCAGCCGAACCCCGGCTCGGCCAACTCAACCGACCAGTACGTGCCGAAGCACTTCCCGTTCCCGTGGTTCGAGTCGATCCTGCAGTCGGGTGATTGCAACTCGGCGCACATCGCGAACCTGTTCTCGCCGACCGGTGGTCTGTATCACGACCTCCAGAGCGCGAAGACCACTCCCGCGTTCAGCTGGATCTCGCCGAACAACTGCTCCGACGGGCATGACGCCGTTTGTCACGGCAACAACCTCTCGGGCGGATTCTCGGATCCCAACACGCCGAACCCGCCGGTCAACTACACCGGCGGGCTATATGCCGCCGACCTGTTCCTCGAGCACATCATCCCCGAGATCGAGGCATCCCCGGCGTACAGGGACGGCGGACTGATCGACGTCACGTTCGACGAGGCTTTCCCGCCGTTCACGTATACGGGCAACAGCTTCGCCGACTCGACTGATCAGGCCCCGAACTACACGAGCTCGCTGATCTCCGACAGCGCCGGTGAGACGCTGTTCGGTGAGGGCGTCGACTATGAGCCGACCGGCCCGAACGTCCCGCTGCAGACCAACGCCCAGGGAGATGAGCTGTACCCGGGGCCGGGCTTCAACGCCTACATCGACCGCCCCGGCGACTGCGTCGGCTACAGCGACACACCGCCCGCGCCCGGCGTCTGCCTGCTCGGCTCCGGCGGCACTCCGGCGTCGGATTTCCCGCAGCGGACGGACCCGCTCGCGACGGCGCCGGCGGGCACCAGCACGATCACGGACAGCCCGGCGGTGGCCAACTCCCCGGCACCGGCCAACAACGGCATCCAGGCCGACGACGAGGGTCGCGCAGTCAGCGGCAGCGGGATCCCGGCGGGCTCGTTCGTCGGCCCGGTGACCGCCGTGCCGGCAACCGCAACCGGCGCCAACGGCGCCCCCGGCGGGACGGCCTACACCGCCTCGTTCGAGCTCGTCGATTCGAGCGGGGATCCGGTCACGACCAGCGGGCCGGTGAGCGGGATCACGCTCGCGGCCGACACCGCGCAGACCGACCCCCTGTTCACCGCCACCGGCGAGACCAACGGCGGCGGCGATACCGGAAGCGTGCTGATCAGCCCGGACATCAAGCCGGGTACCAGCAGCTACGACTACTACAACCACTACAGCTGGCTGCGCACGATGGAGGATCTGTTCGGCGTCGCCAGCACGTCCCCGGGGCTCGACGGCCTCGGGCACATCGGCTACGCGGCGCAGCCCGGTCTGGCGCCGTTCGGACCCGATGTGTTCAACCACGCTGAAGCCGGCGGCTCTCAACCGAGCCACGGCAACCGGCACGGCAACCAACGCGGTTACCGGCCGCGGAAGCCGGCCAAACGAGCGCACTCGCGGAGGAAGTGAGCACCGGCCCCAACCGCCGGCCGTTCGCAAGCCGGGCCTTCGGGCCCGGCTTGCGCCGCTCCGTCACGCCGGCCCTCGCCGCGGCGGCGCTCGCCGCGGCGGCCCTCGCCGGATGCGGCTCGTCCCAGACCGCCACGGTGGCCGCCGGCGGGGCACAACCGAAGCGGCCTCGGATCTCCGCGAAGCTCCGAGCTCAGGAGGCGGCGATTCACCAACAGGTGGTCGCGTCCCTGAATCAGGGCAACGGCGCCACCGGACGCTACGGGAGCATCCCGGCGAACTTGCGCAACAAGCAGTCGGCGCCGGTCAACCAGGTGTTGCATGCGTCCGCCCTGCATCCGGCAATCGCGATCCAGGGGAATGGGGTCCAACTGCACCTGTTGCACGGCACCGCCCTCGCCACCGCGGTCGGGCCCGACATCCCGACCCGCATCCAAGGGTCCGCCGACCTCCACACCACCGCGACCTGGGACTTCACATTCGCCGACGTGAAAGGCACCGTCCCGATCTCACCGAGACTGTTCACGATCACGGACGAGCAGGGGGCGCTGCTGTGGCCGAAGCTGAGCGTCCCGGGTGGCGGGCCGCTTCCGAAGACGGTCCCAACCGGCCGTCCCTTCACGGTCATGCTGAGCACCGTGGTCTCCGTCGGCGACGGCAAGCTCCGCTACGCGCCCACCGGCGGCACCTGGTTGGCGGAGTGGGACTTCGACGTCGAAACCGACTGAGCTCCGGCGCGGGCCGCGTCCGCTCTCCCGTTCGCCCGCTCGCTCATCGCGAGCGGCGTGTGGGTGTTTTCCGTTGTCGGGACGCTATGGCGCAAATCCGATGAGCGCCAGCCCGGTTGGCAGGAGTCGACAACGGTTGGGGGCTGTGGCGGGCGGGTGTTCGCGGGGGGCTTGGGAGATATGAGCAACGTGATGGCTCGGATCTCCCAACGGCGGTCGCTGAGGCCCCGTTCCGTGTCAGCCGACCGCTTGAATCCGCCGGCCCGGCCGGCCAAACCGGCCGCCACTCGGCTACATGGCAGCTCTGCGGTTATCACCTTGTGGTAGCCGCGCAGGGCCGTACGACACCTTCCTGCGCCCAGCTTCTGCCCCAAAGACGCACCCACCCCCGCCCCAGCGCCATCGACTGAGCGAGCCGGTACCTTGCGAGCGCGCGGCCCGGTAGCTCAGCGGTCAGAGCAGCGGACTCATAATCCGTCGCGCGCTGGTTCGAATCCAGCCCGGGCCATCGGGAAAAGCCTAGTAGACAGGGGTTTTGGTAGTCTCGTATCTGTCACAACTTTGAAAAATGTCCCCAATATGTCCCGAGATCGGCGTACGATCTCCGGAATGACGGGTGACTTCCAGGTTCCGACAGGGCACGTGTTCCGGGTCGACCGCAAGCGCGGACCGCAGTGGTACGCAAAGTTCCGGCTGCCGGACGGTCGGCAGGTACAGCGGCGTCTCGGTCCCGTGTGGACCGAGCGCGGCCGCCCCCCGGCCGGCTATTTCACGAAGCGGCTCGCCGAGGACTGGCTGCGGCGGACGCTCGAGGAGGCACGCCGCGGGACGTTGCCCGGCATGGTCAGGACAGGCGCGACGTTCGCCGACGCATGCGCCGAGTACCTGCGCTACATCGGCGAGGACCGCGGCCGCAAGGCCTCGACGGTCGAGGACTACCGCTCGATCGTCGCTGTGCACCTGCTGCCCGCGTTCGGCGAGATGCAGGTCGAGGAGATCACCGTGCCGGCGCTGGAGGCGTTCCAGGCGCAGCTCGCTCGCCGCGTTCACCGCGGCAGGCCGATCACCCCTCGGACGCGGAACAAGATCCTCAACGTGCTCCACGGCGTGTTCGTGCGCGCGAGGAAGGTGTGGGCGCTCCCCACGAACCCGGCCGCCGAGCTCGAGCGCCACCCAGATCGCGCGAGCGGCGACATCGAGGTGTTCTCGCCCGAGGAGGCCTGGGCGCTGATCCGCGCCGCGGACGACGAGCGTGACGCCGCCGTGTACGCAACCGCCGCGTTCACCGGGGTACGGATGGGCGAGCTGCGTGCGTTGCGCTGGCGAGACGTCGACTTCCCGCGCTCGGTGGTCCGGGTGCGCGCTAGCTACGCCGCCGGCGAGCTGAGCGTGCCAAAGTCGGGCAAGGTCCGGTCGGTGCCGATGGTCGACGAGGTCGCCCAGCTGCTCGCGCAGCTGAACGCGCGGCCTCACTTCATCGGCGACGACGATCTCGTGTTCTGCGAGTCCGACGGCGGCTGGCTCAACGATGATCGCCTGCGCCGGCGCTACGAGGCGGCGATGAACCGCGCGGGATTACGACGCCTGCGATTCCACGACTTGCGCCACACGTTCGGCTCACTCGCGATCACCCGCGCGGACATTGTCGAGGTCCAGGCGTGGATGGGCCACGCAGACATCCAGACGACGATGCGTTACCTCCACTACCGCGACCGCGGACAAGCAGCCGAGCGGCTCGCCGATGCATTCCGGGTTTCCTCAGCCGAGCCGTTGAGGACGCGTCCGTAGTGGCCGCTCCGGAGATCGGCGGCCCCCTCCCTCGCGCCGCCGACGCCTACATCGAAGACAGCAAGTGGCACGGCTACGTGCTCGCCGACGACGGCCACGGAGGCGAATGGCGTCGGGTCTTCCAAGTCGAGCCCTCGCAATCGGGTGAGCTTCGCGACGCACTGCTGCGCCTCGCTCTCCAAGCGATCGTGAGCGAGGTCCGGAGCATGGCGTTCGGCATCGGCTGCGGCACCCGCTCCGAGCTGACATTCAACGGACGCACGGCGACAGTGGTTTTGGGCTGGTTCTACGATCGCGCGGACGACCCGCCCCGGCTGGTCACGGCGTTTCCTACGACCTAACATCCTGGTATGGCCACGGTCAGCGACATAAGCCTCTACGACACCGTCGAGATCCTGGAGTCTTCGAACGCGGTCCCCGCCGGCGCGACCGGCGCCGTACTCGAATTCCATGACGAAGGCAAAGTCGCACTCGTCGAATTCACGTCGATGCCCGAAGATCGCGCGCTCGATCGGATCGAGTTCGTCCCCCTGAGCAAGCTCCGGTTGATCAAGCCCTCCCGCAGTCGCCGGAGCGCTAACGGGCCGCCAGACGGCGCGGACATTTCCGGACATTTCCGGACACGCACGGACGGTGCGTAGAGTGTGTGGCTCTGTTGCTGTTGTTGTTTGAGGGGTTGCTGATCTCGAGGTTGAACCGCGGCGGCACACGGTGCGAAGCGCTCGCACAAGCTCATCCGAGACAGGCTGGCGAGCGGCTACTGACGTCGCAGTCGACTTCTACCTTGGCGGACCGGTCTACGCCTCGGGCATGCCCTTCCTTGTTCGCGCGCGAGGACTCGTCACCGCGCACGGAAGCGCGGTCGTAGCCGTCGTGTCCGCGCGCGTGTGACTTGCCTTTTCGTCGCTGAGCAGGGCCCACACGCTCCTACGCCCGCCGCGCGCGAATGTCACGGGAGGCTCGGCCCCTGTCTCCGCGCGCGACGGATTCGTCGGAGGCGCCGCCACGGTCGCCACGTTCGATGCGCCGTTCTTGTCGTGAGGACCGCATGGTCGGCTGTCGCTATTAGCCAGGGGCAGCGCCCTCGCCCGTAGCGATGCTTCTGTACTTGTGGCCCGACGTCGCGCACGCAGAGGCCTGAGTCGGGCATCGCCGGGACGCGTTGCCTCGCTCCGCTGGGCAAGGAAGGACGTAGCCCCCGATTGGCTCTCTGCACGTTCCACTGCCGACCGAATGTCGGCCGCTCAGTCCGCCATCATGGGTGGCGTGGAAAGAACCGCACCACCGTCGGCAGTCCGCCTGGAGCCGCGCCGGTGCCGATCAGGATCGCCGCTTGACCGGCGCGAAGACGTCCAGCTCGGGCTGCGCCCTCTGATCGCCGAGTTTGCGCCGGGCCAGACGGCCAATGCGCTCGTTGGCAACTGCTCACCAACCGTTGCGGTGTACAACCTCGTCGAACGGCCGGCGCTTCAGCTTCGTGCCCGGTGCCAGCGGCCGGTCTGCCGGATAGCCCAGATCGATCACAAAGGCAACGAGCTTGTCCTCCGGGACAGCGAGAACCGACCTCGCCAGCTCCTGATCGCCAACGGCTGAATGACCGCTGCCGATACCCAGATCGGCGGCCGTGATCATCATCTGCATCGTCGCCTGGCCAATGTCGAAGCGATTGCGCTCGCGGACACGTGGCTCGGTCTCGTCAGCGATCACCACCGCGATCGCGGCAGCCGCGTTGGCGATATGCCCGCCGCCCCGCCACACCGTGGAGAGCTCACGCAGCATCTCGGGGTCGGTCACGACGACGAAGTCCCACGGCTGGTTGTTCTGCGACGAGGGCGCGATTCGGCCAGCCTCGAGCACTCGATCGAGATCCGCGTCGGGAAGCGCTCGGCCCGCGAATGCGCGGACGTTGCGACGAGCGGTGATCGCATCCCAGGTCTCCATCTATACCTCCTCGCTGCCGACTGGCGAATGCATGTGGGCCCGTCCAGCCCTCCAGCCTACGGATCTAATCCTCGAGGCACAGATCGATCGAAACGAATCGCGTTCGCCAGCTGCGACTCGGATGCTTCTCCGTCGCCAAAGCTCAAGCCCGCCTCGACCCCCGTCTGAGGGCAAAAGGAGTCGTCAGCGCGATCGACCGCTCGCGCGTGCTCCACGCCTCTTCGGGCCACGTCGACGCGGTGGCCGCTTCCAGCAAAGACCGGCAGCTCGTCCCGTCCCCGGACGGTGAGAGGACCGTTCCGACGCCCGCGCTTGCACGGTTCAGATCGCGGCTAGCAGGCCGGTTCGGGTGCGTACGTGGCGGATCTCAGGATCGGTTTCGCCGGCGCGGTTTCGCCTTGCTTCCGTGACGCTGGGGTTGCCGCGAGGAGGCGGCGATCTTTGGCGGTGGGGTGTTGTGTGATGAGGAGGAAGGTCTCGGTGGTTGCGAGATCGTCCAGGCGAGTGTTGCGGCTTGTGAGCGGTTGGTGACGCCGAGCTTGTGGTAGGAGCGTTGTAGGTGTTTGCCGATCGTGCGTTCGCTGACACCGAGTGCGGCTGCGATGTCGGCGTTTGATTGTCCGTGTGCGACGTGGGTGAGTACCTCGGTCTCGGCCGCTGTGAGCCCGCGGTCGAGCAGTCGGGCGGTCATGGCGGCGGCCCGAGGCTCGGACTGGGCGGTGAGGAGTGCTGTGTGGGCGAGTGCGTTGCGGTAGATCTGGATCAGGTAGCCGCGTGCGTGGTCGAGCAGTGTTCGCTCGGTGCCGGTGAAGTTGCGGGCTTTGCGGCTGAGGGCGATCGCGACGTGGCTTGAGTCGGAGACTTGGATGATGAACGCGAGCTGGTGCTCGAGGCCGAGTTCGGCGTAGCACTGCTGGTAGAGCGCGAGTGCGTGCAGCTCGCGTCGTGAGATCACGTCTGAGAAGCGGTAGGGGCGCGTGTCGCCGGTGCGGGCGAAGCGGGCAATCAGCGGGTTCTCGTGCGCGTGCTTGGCGAACGTCTTGTGTATTCGCTTAGGGAGCGCCGGGCGCACGACGACGTACACGTCGTCTGGACTAGCCCCGATCTCGTTGATCGAGACCCAGTCGCTCGGGACGACGCGGTCGAGCGCGGCGAGTAGCCCGTCGCGTAGTTCGGGGAGCTCGAGCAGTCCCTGTGTCTCTCCGATCAGTTCCAGCAGCTGGGCGTCGGCGGATCGCGGCATGGCTGCAAGCTAGCCGATCCCGGGCGTACGCGGTTTTCGGAACGCCTGGATTTGCGATCGTAGTCCGCGGGTGTAGAGTGCGCTTCACAGCAACGGTGGTCCGGCGCGCGTCGGGATTGGGCCGCGCGCGGAGGGATCTGATCGGATGGTGGGTGGCGATGGGCGATGCAGCGGCTTCTGCCAGGACGACGTCGTTGTCGCGTGGGAGCCACACCGCCTGGGGCGAGGTTTCTGCGAGTACTCGCCGGCGTATGGCGCGTGAGGTGGTCGGGCAGCGCTTGACGTGGATGCTGGTCGCCGTAGCGGTGGTTGGTGTGTGGGGGCTGGTCGGGCCGGGACGCGCGTGGGCGGTCACGCCGGCGGCGGGTTCGGCGCCGGTGTTCACGGCGGACACGCCGCCGCTGGACGTGGCTCAGGCAGGTGACCTTCCGTGCGGCTGCGGCGCAGGCGAGTTGCCAACCACTGGCTTTGGAGATTATCGGTTCGAGGCTTCTGGGTCGCCGGCTCCGACGTTCTCGGTGAGCTCTGGGACGCTGCCGGCCGGGGTGACGCTGGATCGGACGAGCGGGGAGCTCGAAGGCGCTCCGACCAATTCGGGCTCGTTCAGCAGCTTCTCGGTCACTGCGAGCAACGGAGTCGCTCCGAACGCGGTCGCTGGACCGTTCTCGGGCTATGTATATCCACTCGGCTCCACCGCCGGGGACCTTGGGCAGTGTCCGGAGCCGGGTGGGTACTCACCCAATAGCAGCCCCGCCGCCTCGGTTGTCACACCATCGAACGATGAGACGGACACCGGCGTCACGACTACTACTACCTTCGGGCCGGCGACGATCGACATCGGGGAGGATCACGACTGCAAGTTCTACGTGCAAGCCGGCCAGACGGACATCAACGTCAACACCGGCATCGTCTGCCCGGAGGGTGATCCGAACCATCCGGATCTGTGCACGCTGACGGTCGCGAGGGAGGGGTCTGGTTCGGGGTCGGTGACGAGCACGGATACGTTCATCGATTGCGGCACGACCTGTTCGCACGACTACGACTCGGAGATGCCGGTGTCGGTGACGTTGACGGCGACCGCGGCGGCGGGGTCGGTGTTCGTGGGCTGGTCGGGTGGTGGCTGCTCGGGCGCGGATGCGTCCTGCATGGTGACGTTGGATGATGATTCACCGACGGTGACGGCGGCGTTCTACCCGCCCGGAACGATGCTTGGGTTGGCGGTCAGCAGGACCGGGTCCGGAACGGGGACGGTCACGAGTAATCCCGGAGGGATCGATTGCGGGTCGGTGTGCTCGGGATCGTTCGCGGCCGGGTCGATGGTCACGCTTACCGCGACGCCCGGGGCGGGCTCGGTGTTCGCAGGGTGGTCGGGCGCGGGATGCTCGGGCACGGGCTCGTGCACGATCTCGATGCTGGCCGCCAGCTCGCTCAGCGCCGCATTCCGGTCGGTCAAGACCCCGCCGGCGGTGAAGCCGGCGAACAGCTCGCGCCCGCAGATCTCCGGGTCGCCGATGAGCGGTAAAACGCTGTCGTGCTCGGAGGGTTCGTGGACGGGAGGTCCGACCGGGTACACATACGAGTGGGCGGTGGAGGGCACTCCGATCCTCGGCGCGACCACCAGCACCTACAGAGTCCAGACTGCTGATGAGGGCACGAGCCTGACCTGCACGGTCACCGCGACCAACGCGGCCGGGTCGGCCGTCGCGACCAGCGGCGGAGTGCTGGTCGCGGTCCCGCACGTGAAGGGTTGCCCGGCCGCGACCGGAGCCCTGTCGGGAACGACCGTGGGGCTGATCCGTTTGGGGATCACCCGTGCGCAGGCTCGCCACGACTACTCCCACAGCTCCACGCGCGGGTTCCAGGACAAGGATTTCTTCTGCCTGACCCCGTACGGGGTCAGGGTCGGGTACGGGTCCGCGAAGCTGCTCAAGGCGCTCCCCGCCCGCGAGCGCGGCAAGTACGCCGGGCGGATCGTGTGGATCTCGACTGACAACGCCCGCTACGCGGTCGACGGGATCCGCGCCCGGGCGACCCTCACTGCCGCTGAGACCAAGCTCCCGCACGGCTACCTATTCCGAATCGGCGCCAACGACTGGTACATCGTCCCCGCCGGCGCGGCCAGCGCCGTGCTCAAGGTCCGTGATGGGATCGTCCAAGAAATCGGGATCGCCGCCAAGCCGCTCACCACCAGCCACAAGGCCGACCGACAACTCATGACCTCCTTCCAATAGCTCAGGCTATGGTTAGCTTTTCCTGGGGCCAGCAGTCGGAAGTCCTCACCACCCTTCTAGTTCGTGAGGTTGCGGATGTCTTCACTTTCATCGTTGCCGGCTGCTGTTGACGCTCGTGGAATCGGGCGCAGGTCCGTGTTGCACCCCCGACCACACCTGAGGGGCCTGATTCTGGCCCTGGCCTGCGCCGTGGGACTGCTGATGGCGCCGGCGAGCGCGATGGCTACCACGGCGGTTGGCTCGCCGATCGCGGTCAGCGGGACCGGCAATCTGTTTGCCGTGGCCTGCCCGACCAGCACACACTGCATTGCGGTGGGAACGGGTCCGGCGGCCGGCACCGAGGGTGGAGCCGTGGTCGTGCAGATCAACAACGGTGTGCCGGGGGCCGCGGAGGCGGTGCCGGGGGAGCCGGCCAATTCGGAGACGTCGCTGGACGCGATCACGTGCGTGTCCACCACCACCTGCTACGCCGTTGGGAATCAGCTCCTCAGCGATGTGCCGGAGACCGACGAGGGCGCCGCGGTTGTGACGATCACCAACGGCGTGCCGGGCCCCGTGAAAATCGCGCCGGAGACGGCGACTCAAGACGAGGACTACGGCCCCGCGCAGTTTTTTGCCATCAACTGCCCCGGCGACAGTAGTGACTGCGTGGCGGTGGGAGAGACTGATGAAGGTAGCCCCTCAACCGGAATGACGGCGCCGGTGACCAATGGCACCCCGGGCATGGTCAACATCGACACGCAGCTCTACTACTTGAACAGCGTCTTCTGCAGCAGTGGCGCCTGCCGCGCCACCGCGGTCACGAGCACCGGAGGCGTGCTGGTCCCGATCAGCGGCGCTACCCCGGGCACTCCTCAGCCGGTCTCCGGAGCCGGGACGCTCAACGCCTCAGCCTGCGAATCGACGACCGATTGCGTGCTCCTGGGCGTGGACGCGGGCGGGAGCGGCGACGGCGTTGTGATCCCCTTCAACAACGGGACAGCGGGGAGTGGGGTGACGAATCCCGATCCCCTCCGCGGGATCGGGTGCCAGAGCTCTTCCAGCTGCTACGGAGTCGGAGAGACCGGGGGCGGGGACGGAGTCGTCCTACCGATCACCAACGCCGTGCCCGGGACCGAGATGATCGATACGAGCGTCGAGTCGCTCGCCAACGTGGCGTGCACGAGCGCGACGAGCTGCGAGGCGGTCGGCTCGGGCGACGGCCGCGGCGTCGTCGTGCCGATCACGAACGGATCGAGCACCGGCCCCGGCGGGCCTGGCGGCACCGCCCATCTCACGGTCGGCAAGGCTTCGGCGAAGGGCTCCGCGGTCTCGGTCAAGGTTTCCTGCTCCACCGCGGCCAGATGCGCCGGGACGGTGACGGAGACGACCAAGGTACGCAAGCGCGTCGGCCACAAGGACAAGAACGTGACCGAGACGGTGGCCAAGGCGTCCTACTCGCTTGCCGCCGGCGCCCACGAGACGGTCACGCTGAAGCTGAATGGAACCGGGGGCAAGCTCCTCTCTAAGAACAAGAAGCTCAAGGTTCAGATCGTGGTCCTCCTGGGCAGCGGTAAGAGCGCCAAGACGGTCTCGAGCCGTTCGCTGACCCTGAAATGAAGGCCAAGAAGAAGAAGTGATCGGAAGGTCAGCTACGGTCGGTAAGTAGCTGACCACCCCGACAAGCGATCTAAGCATGTCTCCGTACATGTCCCCACCTGAGCATTTCTCAGGTGATCTCAGAAGACCTGAGAAGACCTCGTCGCCAACGACGACGGGCTAGAACACCTCCCAGCTGGAAATGGTAAGGAAGGGGTCGACGGTTCGAGTCCGTCAGAGGGCTCTGCAACGTCCCTGCAAACGAGTGGTTAGTCGGCGACGGACCGCTCAGAACCGTGTCCCAGGAAATGAATTCTTCGGGACACGTACGAGACGCGGAGCGTCGCCAAACCCATAGCGAGGTCAATGGCGTCGAGGACGAGCGAAGCGATCGTCGGCTCCGGACCGCCGGTCGTGCGTCGGCCGCCGCCCAATTGTGCGAGGCGCACAATTCAGACGCGAGTGGACGATCCGTCCTCGTTGTCGACACCGGCCTCGCAAGTGGCGACAAGGAGGTCGCGCGGGCGGGAGGCTGAGACACCCGCTTCGCGGACGTCGCGATACTCAAGCTCGGAGCGTCCGACACGATCCGTTTGCTGCAGCGGCGAGCCGGCCCGCCAGCGCTTCCGCTGCGACGCGGGTGCTTGCTCGGAGTCTGCAAAGCCCCGGCGCCCCCGAGTTTGCCCGAGGCGACGAGCAGAGCTCCGGCTCGGGGCGAGGTTTCAGGCTTTGCCGCATTCCTGTGACTGCGGGATCTTCATTAGCGGAACCTGTGCTGGTTGTTCCTTGCGGTAGCTGCTCAGGTCTATGAAGTCGTCGATTATCGCGTTGCGCCGCTGCAGTTCCTTCCAGTAGACGGGATCGAGATAGATGGCCGGGTTCCACCAGGAGAGGGTCAGATCGTGGGGTTGGCCCATGTAGAGACCGGCGTCGACGACCGATCCGAGCGGCTTGGCGCAGGATGCCTGGCCTCCTCCTCCGCCTCCTCCTCCGAAGATCAGCCCTGAGTTGAATGTTCCGAGCCACGTGCCGGCGGTCGGGATGATCGTGTTGCGAGGGTACGGGGAGAGCTTTCTGGCCAGTCCGTCGGGATCTCCGGCGGCGTATGTGAGGTCAGCGATCGTGTAGATCCGCTCGCCGGTCTGCCGTTCCAGGAGCGAGGCGATGTTTTCCCCGTTGGAGTGTTGAAGGTGGTCCGAGCCGTAACAGATCAGCGCCCGGTGGCCCTGATCGAGGACCTGTCTTCTGATCACTGATGCCGCGTGCGTGTCGCGCCGGAGTTGGAAGACTTGAAGCTCGCGCCGGTTTTTGATCTTGGACCAGTTGATCGGAGGGTCACCGGCCAGCACCCGGATCGGTTTACCGGCGGGCAGCGTCCAGTTGGCGGCACGCACCGTGCGGAAGAACTGCTCGTAGACCGGCTGGTCCCATGTGCCGCCGGGAGATTGCGTGGTGTTGCGCCACGCTAGACGCAGATCCACGTTGCCGACCGGTCGGCCGGCGATGAAGTGGTCGATCGTCGGCTGGTAGCGGGCGTTCGCGAACTCGATGACGATGTCGTTGACCACTTCTCGGATCCGTGGATCGTTGAGCAGCATTTCGAGGGCGTCGTGGTGGTTCTGCAGGCCGTGCGCTTCCCCGAGCCCGACCAGCCGGTGGGTCTGGAAGGCCTGGAGTACGGCATCGGCGAGATCGACACTCGCCGCTGTGGCGCCCCCAGCTCGGGCACTCGGACTCTCCCAGCCTGCGAGTCCCGCGACGGACGCCGCTCCGATTCCGGCGGCAGACGCCTTGAGGAACCGGCGGCTGCTTCTCAGCGCCATTGAGGCGCGCGGCGGGTGTAGGATCGCGGCGACGATGGTCAGGGCAAGCCGTCCCCTGTTGGTGTCATTGGTGGTGCTCGGGATCTGGGCCGGGTCGGCGGCGGCGAGTAGCTACATCGTGCGGACGTCCGGCGATCCGGGTGGCTCCTGCACGCCGCACACGCCGTGCTCGTTGCGACAGCTGGTCGACCACGTGAATGCCCATCCCGTTCCCGCCCGACAGGATCACGCTGCCGCCCGGCACGTACGATCTGTCGCCCGCGCTTGGGGCGATCGTGATCGACCGTAGCGTCGCGCTCGTGGGCGCGGGCGCGCGAAGGACAATGATCGCGATGCCTGTTCCCGCCGACCGCGACACGATCACCGCTGATGACCGGGTGCTCGAGATCCTGACGCCGACCGGCGGCTCGACCCCGACGGTGACGGTCTCGGGCGTCACGATCAGCGGCGGGAGCGCCAACCCTAATAACAACTTCGAGGGCGGTGACGTCCTCAACACCGGCGCGCTGATTCTCGGCCAGGACTGGATCACGGATGGGTTCGCTTGCTCCGGAGCGGGGATCGCGAACTCCGGCGGCTCCCTGATCGTCGATCAGACGCTCATCTCAGGCAACAGCGCCGCGTGCGGCCCAAGCGGCGGCGATGACTCGGGCGCGATCGCGAACATCGGCGCCCCGGCCACCGGAAGCACACCTGATTTGCCCGCTCATCTAATCGTTGAGAACTCGACCGTGACCGGAAACGACGCCCGGCTGGTGGGCGGGATATTTAGCTGGAACGATCCGAACAACACGGTCGCGATCAGCAATTCGACGATCGCGAACAACACCGCCGAGGACGAACCCGGCGGGGTGGCCCGCGGTCCCGGCGGCGGGCTGGGCAGTGCGGCGGGCACGATCGAGGTCGAGGACTCGATTCTCACGGGCAACAGCGAGGTCACCGGCGGGGTGACGACCCCCACCAACTGCTCGACCTCCGGCGGCACGATCGTGTCGCTGGGCTACAACCTCGAGAGCGGGACCGACTGCGGCTTCCTCAGCCGCGGTGACCTGCACGGCACCGATCCGATGCTCGGCCCGCTGGCGGCCAACGGCGGCCCGACGAACACGCTCGCGCTGCTGAGCGGCAGCCCGGCGATCAACGCTGGCAACCCGGCCGGGTGCCGAGAGTTAGATGGCACGCCGATCACGGTCGACCAGCGCGGAATCGCCCGGCCTCAGGGCCCGCGGTGCGACATCGGACCATTCGAGCTGGTGGCACAACCAGCGGTCAAAATCACCGGCGTCCGGGTCAGCTCAGCCAAGAAGACGGCTCGCTTCACCTTCCGGCCCGCCACCGGGGCCCGGTGCGCGCTGGTGCGCACCAAACGGCGCGCGTCCAAGCCGCACTACTCAAGCTGCACCTCACCCAAGAACTACACGGCGCTGAAGCCGGGCCATTACACGTTCTACGTGCGTGTGGTACTCGCCGGGATCGCCTCGCCAGCAGCGACCCAGGCCATCACGATCCACTGACTCAGCCGTCAATGGCGCAGAGGCGTCAGCGTGCTTGGCTCACTCTGCCCGAGAGCGCTGTGCCAACTCGTCTCGCCGAAGCTGCAAGCACCTGCCCGACGACTTGGCGCGGGCCGGTCACGCTACCGATTCTTGCTCGAGGCGGTCACCCGCGGACGGTGGCCCGTACAGGTGTGGACCACCGACGCGCGGCGACCCAGACACTGCTGCTCTGGACGACCGATGAAAGTCAGCCGTGCGGTGGTGTGATCGACTCTGTTCGGCCGGTATTTGCGCAGCTCGCGGTGCTCGCCGGGGTTGCCGCGAGCCGTGTCCGGCGTTAGTCTGTTCGGTAGGCGCGGGTGACTGACGAAGCGAAGCGCAGACGTCAGGAGCTTGTGGTCTGCCGCGCAGCTTTGCCCTTCGAGGGCCTAATTTATGCGCGCTCCAGTGTCACGCCCGCGCCTGCTTTTCTCCTGGCCCTCTCGGCGCCGCATCCGGCGGATCCAGTACTCGCTGGTCAATGCTGGCGCGGGGTGCTCGCGCGTGTGCGCCGCCTCCATCCAGCCGTTCAGATTGTCGGCCGTGAGGTCGTTCCAGCTGGCAAACGGAAACGCCCGAACCTCCTCGAACAATGGATCGAGCGACGAGGACGGCACCAGCACCACATGGCCGAGCGCCAGCGCCTCCCATGTCCGATGGCAGTCCAGGCCAACGCCGTGCGGGCTCAGGACGAACGCGTACTCGCCGCGCCGGCGCCACGTCTCGGCGCGCGACATCCGCGTGTCCTGATGGACGACGCGTGGGTGAAACCGAAGCACGCCGGCGATCCAGCGTCGTGGCTGCACGAGGCTCGCCCCGGGCGGGGGCGGCGTCCGATACGCCGAACGCACGAAGTCGATGTAGATGGCGGGTATTCGCGCCGCGAGCGGCGGTAGCTCGTGCGCGATCTCGTCGAGCTCGGCCTCCTGCTCGGCCGGCGTGGCCATGGCCTGGCCCCAGGCGGGCCGCACGCTTCGCGTGTGCAGGTCGACCCCGACCGGAATCGGCGACACGCGGCCCTGTCCGGCGGTGCCGTCGTAGTTCTGGGTGTACCAGTGCAGCATGTACGGCGACTCCAGCAACGCAACCGCCACCGCCGGCGCGGATGACGGTAACGAACTGGGCGAGTCCCCGGTCACCAACACGAAGTGCCCGCGGATACGCGGGAGCACGCGATCGACGAACGACGGGAGCCACGAGCCCCGCACCCAGACCAGCTCGCCGCCACCAACGTCATCGAGCCGTTCAACATCGTCGATCAAATCGAGCGGGCCGGCCGCAATGTGAGCGCCCGCCAATGCAGGCACCGGCACATGATCGTGGCCGTTGGGGAACTCGTCAGGGATGCGCCGGTCGCACCGCGACGCCAGCCCCTTGTTCCAGATCCACCTTGGCGCCGGCGTGTTCATCTCGATCTCCGATCGCTGACGCCGGTGGCGCCTGATCCAGAGCGTTACCTCTCCAGCGCAGTATTCCCTGATCGTGATCCGCTGACCAGGGCCTCAGACTCCTGACCTGGTGCGAACCGCTCGCGCGTCGATGACTTGGCGATCGGGCGAGAGTCTCGACCTTGCCGCGGACGGTCCCGTTGGCCAGCTTCGCGAAGCCCTCCCGCGCGTCCTCGAGCGGGAGGACGGTCTCTCGATCCTGATCGCCGAACAGAACCTGGACTGGCTCACCGGGTCGCCTCGCACACGCTCGAGATCGAGAGCGGGCGCATGCAGGCTGCCGCCTGAGATCAGAGCGCCGCCTCCGACTAGCGATCACGGGAGGTCTGGGTGGGGCGCGCCGGGCTGGGGAGCCAGGGGGCACGGGAAGTTTGGCCTGACACCTTGACACGGCGTGACGGGTTGAGCAGGATCTGGGCGGTGAGTGGGCTTCGCGCGGGCCCGTTGGCCGCTGTCGTGGTGGCTTGGGGGCTGTTGGTGCCGGCTGCGGCGAGCGCGGCGGGCCTGAGCGCGTACGTCCCCAACTGGGACTTGGGTGGGTCGGGTGGCGTGTCGCAGTTCACGGTCGGGGCGGGGGGTCCGCTCCAGCCGATGTCGACGCCGACGATCGCGGCCGGCGACGGGCCGTGGGCGGTCGCGGTGAGCCCGAACGGCCAGTACGTGTACGTCGCCAACGACGACGGTGGGATCTCGCAGTACTCGGTCGGGGCGGGCGGCGCGCTCGCGCCGATGGCGACGCCGACGGTCGCGGCCGGCTACAACCCTTACGGGGTCGCGGTGAGCCCGAACGGCCAGTACGTGTACGTGGCCAACTACGGCACGGATGGGTCGGGTGGGATCTCGCAGTACACGGTCGGGGCGGGCGGCGCGCTTGCGCCGATGTCGCCCCCGGCGGTCGATGCCGGCGAGTCGCCGCGGGCGGTCGCGGTGAGCCCCAACGGCCAGTACGTGTACGTCGTCAACTACAGCACGGACGGGTCCGGGGGGATCTCGCAGTACACGGTCGGGGCGGGGGGTCCGCTCCAGCCGATGTCGACGCCGACAGTCGCGGCCGGCAGCGGCCCGTGGGGGGTCGCGGTGAGCCCGAACGGCCAGTACGTATATGTCACCAACGACGGCACGGATGGGTCGGGCGGGATCTCGCAGTACACGGTCGGGGCGGGCGGCGCGCTCCAGCCGATGGCGACGCCGACGGTCGCGGCCGGCAGCGGCCCGTGGGGGGTCGCGGTGAGCCCGAACGGCCAGTACGTATATGTCACCAACGACGGCACGGATGGGTCGGGCGGGATCTCGCAGTACACAGTCGGGGCGGGCGGCGCGCTCCAGCCGATGGCGACGCCGACGGTCGCGGCCGGCAACGGACCGGCCGGGGTCGCGGTGAGCCCGAACGGCCAGTACGTGTACGTCGCCAACGACTACGCGGATGGGGCTGGTGGGATCTCGCAGTACACGGTCGGGGCGGACGGTGCGCTCGCGCCGATGGCGTCACCGACGGTCGCGGCCGGCGACGCCCCATGGGGGATCGCGGTGACGCCTGATCAGGGGCCGGTAGCTTCGTTCACGGCCATGGCGGCGCCGCCGGGGTCCGCGTCGTCGTTCGATGGGTTGGGATCGAGCTCGTCTGACAGCGCCGTGGCTGAGTATGAGTGGTCGTTTGGGGACGGTGCGACGTCGGTCGGCGGCTCGGCGAGCGTGACGCATACGTATGCGCGCGCGGGTACGTACACGGCGCAGCTCACGGTCGTAGACGCGGATGGGTGCTCGACGCTGACGGTCTTCACCGGCCAGACGGCGTATTGCAACGGGAACGCGGCGGCGAGCACGACGCGGACCGTGGTCCTGCCCGCGCCGGCGGTCTCGAGGCTGAGCGTGTCGCCGCGGAAGCTCTCGGCCGCGGGGCGCAAGGTTCACGGGCGGTGCGTGAAGACTTCGAAGAAGAACAAGGCCGATGAGCCCTGTCAGCTGTCGATCAAGCTGACGGCGACCTACACCCTCAACGCGCCCGTGAAGGTGAGCTTCAAGCTCGCGCTCGAATCCACCGGCCGGACGGTCAGTGGCAAGTGTGTGAAGGCGACCCGCAAGAACAAGCATCACTCCAAGTGCACGCTGCTGGTCGGCGTCCACAACACGATCACGCGCTCCGGGGTAGCCGGGTCGAACAAGTTCAGCGTCACCGGCAAGCTCGGCGCCGGCACCTATGAGCTGACCGTGACCCCCGCGGATGGAACCTCCCAGACGGTCACGTTCAAGGTCGCCGGCTGAGAGGGGCGCTCGGGCGCCGGCGCGGCGAGTACGCGTTCGTCCTGAGCCCGCACGGCGTTGGCCTGGACTGCCATCGGACATGGGAGGCGCTGGCGCTCGGCCATGTGGTGCTGGTGCCGTCCTCGTCGCTCGATCCATTGTTCGAGGAGGTTCGGGCGTTTCCGTTTGCCAGCTGGAACGACCTCACGGCCGACAATCTGAACGGCTGGATGGAGGCGGCGCACACGCGCGAGCACCCCGCGCCAGCATTGACCAGCGAGCACTGGATCCGCCGGATGCGGCTCCGAGCGGGTGAGTCAGGCGGTATGGATCCTGTGCCTCAGCTCCCACCGGGTTATCCCGCCGCGCATCCCCCGTGAGCGCTTACGGCCTCGGTGCTCTGTGCGGGGGTGATCTCCAAAGTCCCGTAATGGCCGAGGAAGCCGAGGAAGTGCTCGACCTGGCTCCGATCGGCGGCGTGAAGGATCAGGAGGAGGCGGTGCTGTCCGGTTGGGACGGCTTCGGCGAGGATCGTGATGCGGTGGCGGCTGGCGTTGGCTGCGGTGATGTGCTCCAAGAACTCGTGACGAGTGTCCGCGCCCAGCGGGCAAGCTTCCGGGGTATGGCGGTGATCGGCGACGAATAACGGCATGACGCTGGTGCGGCCTCCACGATCGAGCCTGTCCCCCACGATGGAGCCTGTAATACCTCGTGTCCAGGGACAAACCCGGACAGCACACCCGGACAAGTGGCCAGTCAGCTGATTGACGGGCGGCTCTGGGGGGCGGTAATTCGGCTACGCTTCACTGACCGGGCAGTGGAGAGAGGGGCGGTGTAGCTCGTTGGCCTCCGCTGGTACCAGAAGATGACGGCTGCGGCGTGCGGTGAGCTGTTGCGGCGCCACCGCCGGCTTGTCGGCCTCACGCAGGAGGAACTGGCCGACCGCAGCGGATACACGGCCGACTACGTCGGCAAGCTGGAGCGGGGCGCGCGTCGTCCCCCTGAGGCCGCCTTGAGGCGGATGGTCAGCGTGTTGGGGTTAGGGGATCAGGACCT